>JBEPZY010000001.1:0-1265194 GCA_041640595.1 Gemmatales bacterium
TGCACTCCTGCAGCCGCCGCTTCGGCAAACGCCTCCCGCTGCAGGCCAAAGGTCTGGATTCCTCGCAGGCTCGCTTGCCACTGCCCTTGCTGGAGCAATTTTTGGATAATCGGCTCGGGCGGATAGCATGTTGCTAGGCCAAAAGCCTTGACGGCCTGGAGCGCCACCTTCCACTGCTGTCGCTCCAGCAGCCGACGTATTCCCGCAGCCGCAGCCTCGGCAAACGCTTCCCGTTGCAGCCCAAAGGCTCGAATGGCTCGTAGCGCCGCCTTCCACTGCCCCTGATCCAGCAACTGCATCACCTGCGCGGCCACTGCCTCTGCAAACGCCTTCTTCTGAAGTCTAAAAGCCCGGATTCTCCGCAGAGCCGAATCCCAGTACCCCTTGTCAAATAACCGCCGCACCTCTGCAGCAGCTGCTTCTGCATACACCTCCTGCGGCAGGCCAAAGACCTGGATGCCCAGCACGGCCTGATTCCACTGTCCCTGATCCAGCAACTGCCGCACCTGTTCGGCCGCCGCCTCCATAAATGCCTCCGGTTGTAGACCAAAGCCCTGGATTACCCACAAGGCTGAAACCCACTGCCGCTGCTCCAGCAAGCTGTCAATAAGCTGGCGAATCTCATCGGCTAAGAGATTTTGGAGTCCAAGCCCTGAAGCCAGCAAAATCAGATGAAGAATTCTAAATTGGTACTTGTACCGCCAAGTCAGCCACAATTGGGCCGCTTGCTTCTGCAACCCCGCTGATATTTTCAAATCCCTACTCTGCAACGGTTGCAAAAGTGGCTGGCTGAATGCCGTGGCGGATTTACCCAACCGCTCCAGCGCAACGAGTGTGGCGCGCACGGCTGGTTCGTCCCCAGTGAATGCTTGCGAAATCTGTCGAGCAATGCCCTTCAGTCGCCCGTGTGCCTGGCGCTGACGCAGATGCTCGGCCAGTAAGGTGCCATCTCCCAGAACATAAATCGCTTTGAGGAGTTCGCCGAGTTCCACGTTCCTGGCCTCGGCGTAATTTACCTCCCGCACTCGTCGTCGCAGTTCTTGCAGTTCCGTCGGCCTTTTCCGCACGGAACTGAGCAGGCACTCGGCGGCCACTGCCGGCTCGTTGCGAACAAGCCACTGGAAAAGACTGTCTGGATTTTGTAGTAGCCCGTAGAGCAGCACCAGCGGTTCCCGCCACTGCGGCTGACCTCGCAATGACTCGATTGCCTGAGGGTCGGCTTCGTACCGCCATTTCAACCCGCAGGCGGCAAAGTACTCCTGATACATTTCGTGGGCAAACGCCAGTTGCTCCCCCTGGTCGGCCAGCAAATGATTGTCGCACACCTCGCGGACAAACCTGGCCGAATCCACCCCATAACCCATATCTTGGCTCCGCTGCCTGACGATCTGCCAAGCCTGCAAACGCGGAAAACTGACACGTCCTGCTTGCCGTGTCTGGTAGCCGAGTTCGCTGAGCAGATCGAGCTTGATGTCACGGGGCGTTTGCGGCCCCTTGCTTTCCTCGCGTTTGAGCAAGTATTCCACGAACTGCCGCAAAAGCTGGCCGCGATTTTCGGGCAGGTCACCTTTCGCCTTCAGCCCGACCTGGGCAAGCATCCACAACTGCAACGGATTGCGCCCCCATTTCCACAACCGCGAATTTCGCCGCAGTGTGCGGGCAAAAGTTTGCCCCGTCGCTCATCCGAAAAATGCCGTTTCAGGAAGTCCACAATCTGGTCATCGGTCAGCCGATCCAGCCAGAACACGGGGAGCTTCAGGCGTTGCCGGGGCATGTGCCCCCGACTGGTGATCACCAGACGGGTCTGCGGATACTCTCCAATCAGCTCCTCCAGTTCCCGCAAGGCTTTCTCCTGCAGGTCGTCCTGCACTTCGTTCAACCCGTCCAACAACAAAATCCATTTCCCTTCGGCAATTTCTCTGCGGAATTGCTCGAAGCCACCGTCCACCTGCGAGCCATTGCTGCCCAGGGTTTTTCGGAGCAGGTGCCATAAGCCGCCTTCCGGATGATCGCGATAGTAGCGCAGTTCGGACGTAGATAGGCACAGGGCGAAACTGCCGCGGATTGTTGAGAAGAGACCGGGCCTGCAAATAGGCATAATGCTGCAAAGAGGTCGTTTTGCCAGCTCCCGCATCGGCAATCAGGATCAACCGGCCCACCTGCTCGAACAAGTCGTGTACCTTGCCCCGCCGCAATTGCGGCAGACTCGCAACGCGCTCCTCGGCTTCCTCCTCATCCTCTTTGCCAGTCTCATCTTCTTGCTCATCAGCTAGGTCATCTTGTGCATTCTCTGCCGGCAACTCTCCGGCCGTGAGTTCGGCCAGGCCCGATTCGTCATCGGCAGGTAATTTTTCCGCGTCTAATAGCACCCAGCGACGTATATGCTCTTGCCAGCGCTGTAGCAATTTTTCCAGATACGACTTACGTGGCAACACGAAAAGTAAGCTTTCCAGCTCCCGTTTGTGTTTCACAGTCGCCCACAACATGGTGAGCCAGAAATCTACAAACGCTCGAGCAACTTCCAGTTCGGACAGTTCGGGCGTGGCGTGAGAAAGCTTGTTGCGGATGTTCCTGGCCCGAAAGGCAAAGTCGCAGTATATTCGACGACTTGCGTCGGTGATCAGCCCAAGGCCGGGAAAATTCAGTAGGTCTGTGAACATCGGCTCGCGGGGAGGACGCCCCGGCTCGGCTGGCCGACCCAGTGTCGAATAGGCTTCCGGTGCGGCGAGTTTCACAATGCGCTTCAGACAGGTTTCTGCCGCCACGGCTAAATCGCGCAGGCAACTGATTCGTCTACCGCAGTCACTGGCCTGACGGTAGCCTTCAACCGCAGTAACAACTGCTCCCAGAAGCCATCCAGATCAGGGTCATCTACGGGCAATTGGGCGACCCGGTAAAACAAATCCAGCGCCTCATGCAAAGGCGTATCGGCCCCGAACTGTTGCCAGTCGCTTGCACACTGTCGGCGAATCCACTCCTGGTGCTTTTGCCAAGTGTCTTGCGGCATGGATTCTTCGCCCCTGGAACGCCCTGGCCTGATTTTAGCCTACGCGCAACCCATTCTTCCGGCCAACATCCGCAGCCGCTCTTCCGGTAACCCGCCGAAAGCATGAGCGACTTCGCACCATGTTGGCCAGACGAATAACGGATGCTGTACTCGCCCTTCGAGCAGTCCGTCCGAAATAGGCTCGACCTCGCACGGGGTGCAAGCACTTTCGTCCAGACGCATTATGCTGCAACTCCATGAACGGATTGTCTCGCGGAGCTCGCAGCCGGTCGGGCTGGTAAGCGATGTTGATGCGGAGGCTGGCCAGGCAACACGACCGAATAACCGCCAGCGCGGCGCTTACGGTAATGGATGCGTAGTGTTGTGCTGGCATATTCGCAGGTGCGGCGGATTTGCTATCATGGCAGAAAGTCGAAACGCTCTCCAGGAGCCGTACAGGAGTAGTGAGGATGGCTTGGTGGCAAGCGGTGGACTGGTATCCGCTGGTGTTACTGGTGCTCGGTATAGCATCAATTTCCGTGTTGCTGCTGTACTGGCGGTTGAATGCTTTTCTGGCGTTGCTGATAGTAGCGTTACTGGTCGGCCTGCTGTCGCCCCGGGTCGCTTACCGTCAGGACTCAAAATCAGGCGAGCGGAGATTCGCACCGGAACGTGTGGCCGCTGAGGTAGCCCGCGGATTTGGCGAGACGATGGGTGCGATAGGCATTGTCATTGCTCTGGCGACCATCGTCGGCCGGGCCATGACCGAGAGCGGCGCCGCCGAGCGGATTGTGCGTAGCAGCGTGCGTATTTTCGGAGAGGAGCGAGCGGCTCTGGCGTTATTGACCGCGGCGTTTTTGCTGGGTATTCCGGTCTTTTTCGACACGGTGTTCCTGATCATGGCACCGCTGGTACTGGCGCTGGCCTTTCGCCGACCACAAAGCTACCTGACTTACATCATGGCGGTGGCAGCCGGGGCCAGCATCACTCACTCCCTGGTACCACCGACTCCGGGCCCGCTGGTGGTAAGCGCTCGGCTGGACGTGGATTTGGGTCTGGCTATACGAATGGGGGTTCTGGTCGCGGCACCACTGGCCCTGATCGGGTTCGCTTACGGTAGCTGGATGAATCGCTGGCAACCGGTGCCGGTTCGACTCGATGACCCTAACAAACGGCAGTCGCTTCAGGCCCAGCTACAACGAGCCGATGCTGAGTTGCCGAGCCTGGCCGTGGCTTTGTTACCGATTTTATTGCCGCTTGTCTTGATCAATTTGCCCACGCTTGCGCAGATACTGGCAGCACAGGACAAACCGACGAATAACTGGTCGGCAGTTATCAACTTCGTCGGCGAGCGCAATGTCGCACTGTTGCTGTCGGCTCTGGTATCGCTAGGGCTGACGGCACGCCAGCGTAACTGGAGCCGTACCGATCTCGGCCGATTCACCGCGTCCGCTCTCGACGAGGCGGGTATGATTCTGCTGGTAACCAGTGCGGGAGGTGCTTTCGGTAAAATGCTGCAAATGGTCGGCGTCGGCGAAACGCTCAGCCGGATGGCAGAGCATCTGAACATCCCACTACTGGTGCTGGCATGGGGACTGACGGCCATACTGAAGATCGCCCAGGGATCGGCTACGGTAGCCATGATTACCACCTGCGACATTGTGCGAGCAGCTATCGCCCAGAGTGTCGGACTTCCGGCAGAGCAGTTGACCGTTACCGAGATGAGCGCGTACCTCGGCTATCACCCTGTTTACTTGATGCTAGCGATTGGTTGTGGCTCCAAAATAGGTTCGTGGATGAACGACAGCGGTTTCTGGGTGGTGTGTCGCGCTGCTGCCCTGACCGAAAGCGAAACGCTGAGGAGCTGGACGATTGGTCTGGTGATCATGGGACTGGCCGGGCTGCCGATCGTGTGGCTGCTGGCCAGCTTCTGGCCGCATCCGCTGTAGGATTCATTCGGCCGGGCCGGAAACCCTGCCGAACACCCCTTGGCTTGAACACACTATAGCGTGAGTTGGAAGATGCTCGACTGGAATATCTGGAAAGAGTTGGTGCAAGCGGCGCGATGTGTGGCATTATTGACGCATGTTCGCCCGGACGGAGATGGACTTGGCTCGTGTGAAGCACTCCGCCTGGCCTTGCTATCGCTTGGCAAACAGGTCCAGCTGTTCGTGCCAGGCAACATTCCTGATCGTTACCGCTTTCTCGACCAGGACCACTGCTGGATCAGCGTGCCTCAAGGTCAGGTACCACCGGACTATCTCTTGCACGCGGATTTACTGATTATTGCCGACACGGGTACCTGGTCGCAATTAGCTGGCCTGGCAGATGCGGTTCGGCAAAGTCCTGCCAAGAAGGTGGTGATTGACCACCATGAAACACAGGACGAACTCGGAGCGATGCGCTTTGTGGATACGCAGGTGGAGGCGACGGGACGGCTGACTTGGCAGGCGTTACATGCGCTGGATGTGCCGATTACTCCCGCGATAGCGCGAGCACTGTTCGTCGCCATTGCTACGGATACCGGATGGTTCCATCATAGCAACACCCAGGCCCGCACCTTTGCCCTGGCCCACGAGCTGGTTCAAGCAGGTGCTGATCCACATGCTTTGTACGAACTGATTTACGAACAAAACACCCTGGCACGGTTGCGACTGGTGGGTTTGTTTTTGCAACGACTCCGGCTGGCCGTTGGTGACCGCGTCTGTTACGGCGTGGTGCGTTTGGACGACTACCAGGAAACAGGGGCTCAGCCGCTGCATACCGAAGAGTTGATCAATTTCACACGCAGTGTCGCCGGGGTAGAAGTGGGGGTGCTCTTTATCGAACAGCCTCGCGGTGGAACCAAAGTCAGCTTTCGTTCGCGAGGTCGGGTGAATGTGGCGCGGTTAGCGGAACGCTGGCACGGTGGCGGTCACGCTGCCGCTGCCGGTGCCATTCTCGATCTGCCCCTGGAACAGGCGATCCCGCTCGTCCTCCAGGCCATCGAAACGGAACTCGCTGCCCAGTAGCACGTAACCAGCTTTCGGACACAGACCATGGAAGGCTTACCTCCAGCAGAATCCATGCTTTTTCCGGAACGGTGGGCACGAGAGTTAGAACAACACCTGCCGCAATATTTGCCCCGTCAACGCTGGTTCGGCGGCAAAGCAAAAACAATTCGTCATGTTCGCCTCGTAGATTTTCTCCGTTTGCGAGCACCGTTGAATGCCAGCGCCCAGATTGGTGACCGTGTAAACGCAACCGCCCATGCAAGCAATTCCCAGATGCCCGGCGAAAATGCAGAGCCTGAAGGGAGCGGCCGGCAACCACATACATCCGCAAGCCAGGCGGAATCGGTCTTCTGGTTGCTGATCGTATCGGTGCACTACACCGAGGGAGACAGCGAATTTTACACTTTGCCCGTTGCGCTGGCTTTGAGCGACTCTGCGATCCCCGAAGGGAGCGTCATCGTTAGCTGGCCACAAGCCGACAAAGAAGTGGTGGTCGCCGAGGTTACGCGCTGTCCGGAGTTCTGGCTGGCACTTGCGGCACGGATGATGCGCTGGACGCACGACACCGACGAGGGGAGTCCTGCGCAAACGGCATCCTGGTCGGTGGTACATACCCAGGCATTCTCACTGGCCCAGCTTGCTTCTTTTGAACCAGGCGACCTGGCGATTTTTGCCGGCGAACAAAGCCAGAATTTAGCCGTGCTCGGGCAAAGTGTCGTGGTAAAACTCTTCCGGCACTTTGAAGCGGGGATTAGTCCTGACTGGGAAATCAGTCGGTTTTTGACCGAGCAACAACACTTTGCTTACATACCGCCAGCCCTGGCCGCACTGGAATATCGCCCGCTTCGGTCAGGCTGGTCGGAGCAAGGTGGCGCTGTTTCATCGGCTCAGCGCACGCATTGCGAAGCTACCACGTTAGCCATGATGACCGGCTACCGGCCCAATCGCGGCGATGCCTGGAAGTGTCTTCTCGAAGAGCTCGCTACGGCCTGCGACGTCGTGCTGGCCGGAAATAATCTTCCCGATGAGTCCAATTCCGAACTGCCTGAGTTACCTGACGGCTATGACGGTGTTTTCTTTCTGTTAACCGCCGCAATGAGTGAGCCGCAGCAGCTCGCTCAAGCGACAGGCATGCTGACACAGCCGATTCTATTCCGGGGACGATATACCGCACGAATGAATCTGCTCGGCCAGCGAACGGCACAGCTACACTTGGCACTGGCTAATTCCCGCGATCCCGCCTTTGCTCCCGAACCGATTGACATGACCTGGCAGCAAACGGTGGCCGAGAGTTGTGTTCGGCAGATTAAGCATGCGCTGGATTTGTTGCGACGACGTTTAGCCGACTTGAATCCCGCTACGGTCATGCTGGCCGACCAGGTTTTGCAGCAGGAAGAACGATTGCAAACACGTGCGTGGGCCATCAGTCAACAGCCTGTGGAAGGGCAACGCATTCGCATTCACGGCGATTATCATCTGGGGCAGGTGCTATGCACAGACGAAGACTTCGTTTTGCTGGACTTTGAAGGCGAGCCAACTCGCCGGCTGGCCGAGCGTCGCAGCAAACAATCTCCTTTGCGCGACGTTGCCGGCATGATTCGCTCCTTCCACTACGCCGTGGCCAGCACCTGGCGGGCGCGAATTTCCGGATTCAGTCCAACGCAGCGAAAGAAAATTCGCCGCTGGCTCGAGCAATGGTATCTCTGGACAGCCGTCAGTTTCTTACGCGGTTATTTGACAACGCGACACATAACGAGCTTATTGCCCGCACGGATGCCGGAGGTGCACCTGCTCTTGTCCGTTTTCCTTCTGGAAAAAGCCGCATACGAACTGGCTTACGAATTAAATCACCGACCCGATTGGGTGGATATTCCCCTGCAGGGATTGCTTAGCCTTGCCGGCGAAAAATTCACAGCGCTCTCTTCCGACCCGTCTATATCCGGGAACTAAACATGCTGCTGACAATTGTGGCAAGCGTCTGTTTGCTGGCCTGGGTCAACGGTGCCAACGACAATTTCAAGGGCGTTGCCACACTCTTTGGAGCTGGCGTCGCCAATTACCGTCGTGCTCTGGGTTGGGGCACCACTGCGACCTTGTTAGGCGGAATTGCGGCAGTCTATTGGGGCCAGGATTTGCTCGCCCGATTCAGCGGACTGCATGTGCAGCCCAACTGGCCGGATCCCTCATTTCCTTTGGCGGTAGGTCTTGCGGCTGCGATCACCGTGACCTTCGCCACGCAACTGGGCATGCCTGTATCCACCACCCATGCGCTGATCGGCGCCCTCACGGGAGCCGGACTCGCTAGTGGCCACGATTTCCCATGGCGCACTCTGCTCAACACCATTTTCCTGCCCCTCCTGGTTAGCCCGGTGGTGGCCATGACAATTACCCTGGCGCTGTATCCTCCCTTGCGCTGGATGAGACGGCGGCTGGGTATCGTCAAGCGCAGTTGTGTATGCATCGGTGCCGCAGAAACGGAAATTTTGCCTGCGGAAGTTTCTGCATTGGTGCGTGCTATGCCCTTGCAGATTAGCGTGGGTAACATGAACCAGTGCCAGGAGATTTACGCTGGTCGGTTGCTGGGGTTGCCAGCAGAAAAAGTCCTGACAGTGTTGCACTATCTGTCGGCAGGCCTGGTGAGCTTTGCCCGCGGCTGGAATGATACGCCGAAAATCGCCGCTCTGTTGATTATTTCCCCCGTGTTCCAGGGGCGACCTTCACTGGCCCTGCTGATAGTGGCAGGGGTAATGGCTGCGGGCGGTTGGCTTATGGCCGAGCGTGTTGCAGAAACTCTCAGCCACAAGATTACTCCCATGAACGCCGGGCAGGGTTTCACCGCTAATTTAGCTACCGGTGCACTGGTATTGCTGGCGAATTGGTACGCCCTGCCAGTTTCGACGACGCATGTCAGTGGCGGTAGTTTGTTCGGACTGGCCTGGCTTACCGGTCAAGGTCGGCTGGGGATTATTACCAGTATTGCCCTATGCTGGGTGTTCACCCTGCCGATCTCGATGGTGTGTGGTTACTGTCTGCGGGCCATTTTCTAACACCGCGCCGACTATCGCAGCTGATTTCGAATTACGCTGACAGCTTTTTCACGAGCCTCGGGGCCAGCATCCGGAGAATAGTTAGCATCCCTGACATTCGGGAAAAGCTCGCGCAAATTCGCCCAGGCAAGATAACGAAGTCCGGCCCGTTTGCCGCGCAGCATAATCTCCAGCAGGCGATTGGCTATCTCGCGATCGCCAATCGGATACCCACGCAACAGTTCCAACAATAATTGGGCCTCCTCAGGCTCGTAACGAAAAGCAGCCCTTACCGCTTGCACCAATTGCTCAGCCTGGTTCGGATATTGCCCGAGCCAGTAGTGTAACGCTTCCCGCGCGGCCAGGCGGATGTCCGGCTGAGGTCGGCTATCCAGGACGCGGACCAGTTCATCAAGCTGATTGCAAGCGGCCAGGGCGAACACGGCGAGGTAAGCCTGATAACGCTGGTTCGTGTCGAGTTGCTCGATAAGCGCCTGCCGGGCTCCTGCGAGCTGCTGTGCCGGATTTTCCACGGCAGCACGCTGGTACACAGCTCGTTGGAACGCTTCCAGTTCTGCTCGCAATGTGGCTGGCAGTTTGACGGGCTTTTCCATCCAGGACGCCGGACCAGGAGCAGGCAGCATGAGCGGGCGCGGATGCGGCAATTCTGGGTCAGGCACATCCGCTAACACACGCGAATACGAAAAGACAGGAAAGATTTGCGAGACTCCATCGGGAGTCGTTCGCCGCCACAGCACGCCGCTCTCCAGTGTCCACAGTTCGCGATTCGGCAGGGATTGGACTGGTTCGCGTCCGCGCTGCAATCGCCAGCTGACAGCCACCAAAATACGCGGAGCACCAGGCGGTAGATAGACATCCCAGGTTTCTTGTCCTGCAAAGCGTAAACGCAAGCGCGTTGCTGTTTCTTTTCGCCCGGTGAATACAAACCAACCACGCTCCAGGAGCAGATCGGCATCGTAAGTCGGTTGCGGCGTAAAAATCTGGCACATCGTGTCCAGAACCGGCTCCGGGTGAATCTCCGGGATGTTTCCTACCAACTCCACATGAACACCGCTGTCGAGGCGAAACGCAGCACGATAGCCGGGCCAGACGTGAAGATGCTGTCCGGCCAACAGTTTGTCCTGCGGTTGGAGTAATCGCATTTGCTTGCCGTCCGCGCTCCAGGTGCAAAACAAACTATCTGCAACTCCGGAAAGAGCCGATGTGCCCAAAACTCGCCCATCGTTCACCGGTGGCGAAATGCGGCCCAACAACTCCGCTACCTCACGCGGCTGGAACTCTCTCGGTATCGGCTCGAATCCCTCCGGCACTACGAACTCTTCTTTCGGTTCCGGTTTCGGAATCTCCGGACTTGGCCGCGGTGCCGGGGCTTCCCACGGGAATTCGCCGATCAGCGACGTTGCCAGGCACCCGGGGCCGATCGCGCCCTGGGCCACAAACATCGGCATAAGCAACAGCCACCCAGACAGCCGGCGACTCTGCTCTGCGTCTGGAACAAAGGTTGTCGGTTCGGCCGCCGGTTTCACCTGACCTTGTTCCACGGTTTCCGGACGAGAAGTTTCCTCACGCGTTGCTTTTGCTGCTTGCGTGCTGGAAACGGTTCGAATTGTGCTGCGACTGACGGCGAAGTACAGCGAAACGGTCAATCCCAGCAGTAGTAGCACAATCACGGCCAATGGTACCACCCGCTTCGACCAGGGCCCGTGAACCATCATGGGTAAGCCCAACAACCACGCCTGCTCTTCCGGTCGCAGGGCCGGCACTTCTTGGGAAGTGCTGCGAGCAGTGGGTACTGCTGTCGGTCCGGACTTGCTTTCTGCTCCTTCCAGCAAACCGTACATTCGCCGATACGCACTGGGCGGCGTGCGGGACCGATCCAGCTGCGCACCCCCATAGAGCAACTGATGGCAGGTCGCTACCTCGGCCAGCACAGCATCATCCTGCAAACATCGCCGCTCCAGTTCCGCGGCTTCTTCCGGCGATAAAGTTCCTTCCAGATATTGTGCCAGCAAGGTCGCCGGAACAGCTTCTTCCTCCCGTTCGCCCTCGCTCAACAGCGAACGACGCCGGGTAACCCGCTGGATGCGGGCGACCAGCTCTTGCAATTCCTTGCTCTGAGCGATGGCCTCGCTCACCTCCCGCAGCGTTCGTGCTTCCAGAGCGTCATCCAAATACGCCAGTATCTGCTTCAGCGACAACTGCGGCATAACACCCCCTTTCTATCCGCGCCTGTCTCAATTACTGTGCGCAAAAGGCCAGAATCACCGAGCTACAAATCTATCCACGCTATCCCTGGTGGAAAGTTACTCCTTCATTCGCCCGTCCTTGGGGCTGTCCCGTGTTTATTAGTGACTGAGCACACCGAGTTTCGTTCACCTTGCGCTTTACCCGCTGTTTGGCGAGAGGTGTGGGTGGTTTGCTCGCAAAACTCCGCGAACAAGAACGTCGCTTTACCCGCTGCATGGCGAGAAGTGTCGCCCGAAGAAAGGAAGGTTACACCGACTTTCGTTCACTTTGAGCTTTACCCTGCCAACCGCGTTGGCTGCGCTACTTCAGCCATCTTTTGGCTTAGCTTCTCTGCGAAACACACCAGAAACTCTCCATGCAGATTGGCTGCCGGTTCTTGTCCGACTATTCGCTTGGCCGGAAAAAATGTTCCTCGTCAGGCGGGTTGGCGTAACACCGTATTACTGTGCACGGGCTGTTAATATCGGCAAAGTCTTCTAGTGGTAATTGGTCGGCGTAACACCGTATTACTGTGCAGGGGTTGCATCTATGACCAGCCTGCGAGACCGTGCCCACGTCGGCGTATCACCGTATTGCTGTGCAGGGCGGCATTTTCGCTGGATCGCTGAGTCATTCACTCAAGCGGTTGGGCTGATAGGCTAGCCTCTGTTGACGATTAACTGAGCTTTTAGGCGAATGTACGCCAGAGCTAGTTGAATGATGCCAAAATGTCTCTTTCAACTTGTCATATCGCGTGGCGATCCGACGAAACTCTTTCAACTTGCCAATCAGCCGCTCTATCTTGTTACGCTCCGCATACGCCTTCCGGTTCACACGCCCCCGGTTTCGCCGATTGACCCGATAGGGAATCACCGGCCGAATGTTCCGACTTGCCATAGCTTGCCGCTGTGGCTCACCGTCAAACCCTTTGTCCGCCACCGCTTCCTCAATCTGAGGAAGACGTGCCTGGCTCGCATCGAGCATCTTCTCGACCTGCGTTGCTTCATACACCTGACCAGGTAACACCTCTACCGCCACCGGCGTGTTTTCATCTATGGCAGTGAGCACAATCTTCGTCGAGAATCCACCCCGACTCCGACCAAGACCCTGCTCGGAGGCAGACCCCTTTTTTCGGTGCCCCTGCCGCGCACCGATGAGCTCGCACATTCGTGGCATCTATCAAGATTCGCCGGATGGCCGCTAATCTCGGTGAGCAGTTAACAGCTCAAAAGCCTAGCATTTAGCATGATCGGCAAAGGCTGATATTGGTCGTCGTCGGATAATCAATGGCCAATATACTCTCGCAATAGATCCCTGATGTCACTCTCTTCTAGTGGTCTTTTGCTACGGAAAAAGATATAACAGGTGGAACCGGACTTGGAGTGTTCAACTTTACATTCGCTAACTGACCACTTGCGTCCTATCATGCTTCTTATTCTTTCCAGTTCATTCGTATTTATCCCGTTGGTACATTTACATCGAATAAGGAACCAATCTGGGGGGCAAAAATAGGCGGCCCATTGTTCTCCACCATCCCGCGCGATCTCTTCAGACAACGCATCCAAATTTATAATTCGACTGGTTTTAGACGCCCGTTCGCACATCTCAAGCAGAGGTGATGCTGTTCCGAGGCGCGGGACTAAACTTTTTCTAACTGCTTCTTCAATTATTCTCTCTGCCTGCCGGAGGGTTTCATTGAGTTGGCTAACACCGAAAAACCGGGCCAGTTTGGTAATGACAGTGGAGCATTGCTGAGCATCTATTACTTCGAGTTGATAAGCTTCAGCCAATTGACGTTCTGTTTCGCTCAATGAGCGATTAGGTCGCAACAGAAGCAGGCGGGCTCCTAATCCTCCGAGTTCCCGGCGGGTATGGGCTGCCTGGCGAAGTTGCGAGGTGATGCTTTCCACCTTATCGCGCGCTTCATCTTCCCAGGCCCGCAATTTGCAGTCAATAATATTCAGGCGACCACCATGGTTGGCAACAATGTCTACCTCCTGGACCACGCCTCCTTCAATAGACTTGCGTAGAACATTGCATATGACATTACCAACTCCCATTTCGAGCAAAATGGCAGCCACCAGTTCCTCAAAGAGGAAACCAGGTTGCTCTTTTCCTTCTATACGAGGAACGTTACATTCCTTAAAAGCCAGCTTCCAGTTCCACTGGTTTTCCGCAGCTACGCGGATGATGTCCACGACCGGCAACCGCCTGGGTCGGATGCCCACATCCACTTCCCAGCCTTCGCCTCCCCAGAAAGTCTCCAGCAAGGTGCTTACGGGTACAGCATCGGTCTCGGATGGTGGAATGTTAAGTGGTTGTGCTATAATAGTTCGTCCGTCGCGGTCGCGCAGCAATTCAAACCATCCTGACGTCAGTTCCTTATAGACCACCTTAACTCCCGGTTCCCCGGTCAAACGCAGGACGCCCGCGGTCATAAGTTTCGTTCCGCCAGTGGCATTAAGAACCCATTCTAATCTATCGAAACGCTGGATCCAGTTCCTTAGTTGCTTAGTAACATCAGCAGGTTGCATCCCTAGTGGTGAGTCAGGCATGATAACAGTGGCGTCTCTAATATACTTTTCGCAAAACTCTTTGAGCCTGAGAGCCGGTTGCTTCGAACGCCGTGGATCGCCTGTGTAGTAAATACAGACGCACTTTAGTTGGTCATGCCAGTGCACCAGACTCTGGATATTTGGCCAGAGCTGTTCGCTGGCCAGAAGCACCATACCAAGACTGCGCTCAGTCATGCTCGATCCCCCAGAGCGCCGGTCAGGGCAACCATACTATTTACGAGCGTGGCAGCTAAGGACGGCGGCCCTGCTGCGGGTGCGATTACCGGCGCTCGCCTCGCTCTAGGATTGGTAAACCCGTGTCTTCCGACAGATTGGGCAGCGCGTAGCCATGTTGTATCCGGCCCTGCTGGACACGTTCATTCTCGACAAACCATTCGTAAGCCAGGCCTTCAGGATTTGGTTCTCGTTGACTGCGGGGATAGTGCACAGGTAAGCTGTCGTCGAACCCTTTGGCCATCCGTAGAAAGGCCTTGATAAACGGCACTTCGTCGAATGCCTTATTCTGTCCATAGACCCGCTTGACGGCGTCTTGAAATGTCTGGATAATTCCACCTGCAGATTGATCACTAAGCACGTCATTCAGTGTGTCGTCCATGTTTTCATAAGCATTCTTCCAGGCGGCGCCATTGCCAACTTTGGTGTTAGTCCAGTCGATTTCCAGGTAAACGCTGCCGAAGCCCAGTGGCTTGGCGCCGCCGAAACGGTGGTAGTGTTCCTTAGGTAAACTAAGCAACCAGAGCAATGCTCCGAGTTCGACCTTAGACAGGTTGGTGATATGGATATCGAAAGTGAACTCGGTGCCCGGTTTCACCCAGCCCTGAATAGAACGATTCTGATCGTCGCGCTGCTCCTGACCGTTGAGCATAGGCCGGCGATATTCCTGGAAATATTTCCCATCCATTGCCTGCTGGGTGCGATCTACCATCGGATTGTCCCAATATCGCTCAGGCAGTTTATGATGGGGATAAACCTTTCGGCCTCGCAGACCCTTGCCGGAAGAGTAGCCAGCTTTCTCCTTATCTAAGCCGTCCTTCTGGGCCTCACCATCGGGACTGGCCGCGACATAGAAGCGTGCCTGTTGCGGTTTCGGCTGTCCGAGAATGGCCAGCGGCAGGCCAGGCTCTCGTTTTGCCTCTTCGCCATACAGGTTGCGCTTCTGCTTGTTGAACCATTCGATGGCGTCTTCAGGAGAAGTTTGGCACGTTACCGGACCTATACGCAGATGGCCGCGATAGGCTCCTTTACCTTCCTGATTGACCCAACCAAAAACGCGATCCGCCGGGGAGAGTTCCTTGATCTGAGTCGCTGGTCGAAGGGATGGGGGTACCAGGGAAAGTGGGGAAACAGAATAAAGATCCCTGGAAATTGTTACAGGATAGATGCCACTAATCCTGGAGTTGTTTTCAAGGCGAACATAGCAAAGCGTTCCAGGCTTAAGTTTGAGGTATTCTTTATCCCATATATGTCGAGACCATGCGGTTCTTCCCGGTTCGTTTCCTAGATAGTCAGTTGGGTTTTCTCCTCTTATACGCCGTTGTTCCAAGTCCTTTACGTGAGTTTGCTGATAGTTCTCGATCAATTCGGTCCAGAGTCGCCTTATTCGCTGGGCTTCCTCATTTGTGAGGACCAGCAAGCGGTCTTTACTGGTGACCACGAAGACCCGCTCGTAGCGCTTAGTGTTAATGTTAGGCTCAGTGATAAGCACCCATCCCTCATAATAACCTTGAGGAACTGTACGTTCCGTATAGCGCTTTATCTCAGACACCCGACCATTACCTTCTACCCGTACCAGGACATGATCGCCATTCTCTGGGAGAGAATTATCAGGATAGCGCAAAGCGGCCCGGCTCTCTCCTTTCCTACGGTCATTGCGCTGAGGACGTTGTTCATAACGAGGCAGTTTTGCCGCTGACTTGAGCCAGAGTTGGGAAAGGAGGCGAATGACAACGCGGTCTTCTTCACATTCTTCAACACGGGCTGGTACCACTTCGATGCGTGCTGGTCGTCGAAAAGCCAAGCGGGCACCATGCCCCGTCGCATCTCGACTACCGCTGGCTTCATGTCCCGGGAATACGGCCAGGCGGGAATTAGTAATCGCTTCGTAAGCCGAACGCAGCATTCCCTTGAGGGAGGTCGGCGGGATATAGGGTTTGCCGTCGGCGTCGAGACGCACGGGAAAGCTTTTATGACCGTTGCCAATGTCGGTAGCGTTGGCGGCGTCGGGGAGCAACAGGGGCGTAATGGCCGTCATTTTGACCCGAATGACGCCAGTATAACGATCTGGGAACAAACGGTGGTGGCCGACCGGCTCATGATCGCCTAAGTCCGGATCATTAGTCTTTCGAGGAGGGGCAGGGATGAAATTGTAAGGATTATGGAAAGCACGCTGTAGGCTGGTCTTACTTGTCTGGCTAGGCGTCGGCTGGGGTTGACGGCCCGTCGAACCACTTGTGCCCACCATAGGACGAGCACCGCTGGCAGCTTGTGGTCTTGTTGAAGAGGCTGACGGAGGAACGAAAGCCTGACCCTTGCGGCGTATTCGTTTGACAGCACCGCCCTCCTGATCAAACTCCACCTCCACACCATCGAGCTGTTGTATCGTCCGGGAATCCCGGCGCAGTTGTTCTAAGTCGGCGGAGAGTTCGCCTTGCGGAATTTGAGCGAAGACAGGTTTGCCTTTTTTGCTGGTGTATTCCAACACGAGTGCTTTATTCGTAGTAACGCGCAGTTTGCCTTCAGCCACGGTTCTTCTCCTTTCGCTGATTTATTTCTGTGGGTTGATGCTAAATCCAGTGAGACGTTCTTCGAAGACGACCACGTTGCCGTGATCACGCTCGACTAAATATTCGATGCTACGCAAAAGCACATCAGCCTTATCAGGAACGTCCGATACAGGCACCTGCAAGGCGCCGACGCGCGCCATAGCAATGGTGCTCCAGCCATCTAATGTTTGGCCAGTGCCCTGTCCCCAGAGTAAATACGTTTGTTCGAGTGTTTCTAACACGTCTTCTTTATGCACATTCCAGTCGTTGCGAAGTTTGGCGACCAGGTCTGTTTCTGCCAGGATCACCGCGCGATGCTGTTTAGCAGCGGTTGGGTCATTTAGCCAGCGTAACTCCAGCTTATCCGTAAAGATGCGTGCTTCATATGCCTGTGATATATCTAAGGTTCGACCGGCGGCATTCAAAAACTGACCCGCGGCAAAGCGAGCGAGGTAAAACTTCTCCGGAGTAAAGAGAAAAGCTGTTGCCGGGTCTCCGTTAGCAGCTAATGCAAAAGCATCGCCTGCCTGTAGCAGCGATAAGCCCTGCCGGCGGTAAATGTATAAGGTCTTGCTCATGTATTAGCTCCTTGGCTGGAAGTCCTAGCTCACTGAGTTTCTTGCAACCATTGCCGCCAGGCTTGCTTGATTTCCTCGGGCACGCTAATAAGTTGGCCATTTTCAATCCGCACCTGGGCAAGCTTAGCTAGGGTACTATCCGTTGTACTTATCGCGAAGCGCACGTTGATGACGCGAATGCTACCCATGCCGCGATGTGTAGCGAACCCTAATGGGATGCGGTCTTGAGCCAGGTCGCGCAATATCAGCAGTAATAGCGCCACCGCAGGTAAACGTTCATTAGAAGGGAGACGCTGGAAATCGAGAGTCAGTCGAATAGGTTCCCAATTAGCACGGTGCGGTTCCAGCACGGTATAGAGCATACTTTCGGCCGACGAACCGAGCCAGCGATCGACGGCAACATGATAAGCTTCCTGCCACGCCTTCAACATAGCGCTATCCAGTGCCTGACGCATTTCTAAGTCAGTTTGAGCCGTCTCGATTGCTTGCCATTGCTCTCTGCGTAAACGGTTTCGACCATAACAGTCATCCACTGCTAAAGCTCCCTGACCGGGGAGGCAATCCTGATGATCGTTTTGCTTCATTTGCTGCTGTCCTCGCATTCCGAAAAGCTCATTAATCAAAGGTAACTCGACCTGGCTGAGGAAGCGTTGTTTGGCATCCGATACGTCTTTGAAATCTTTATCCAAAAGAGTGCGAACAATGCGTTCGGCGTGGCTGCGCAGCGAGCCTTTGATCGAACTGCCAGGCAAAACCAGAGCAACCTGACCATTGACGCCGCTAACTAGAGGGATCATGTCCGCGGCAACACCCTCATAACCGGCTTTGACCATAAGTGGGCCAACTGGTTCCCAATCAATAGTGATAGTCCAGGTCTGTGCCTGATGCGGGGAGTAATTCTGACAGGCTGTTTGCAATTCATCTATGCTGACCGGACTGCCGTCGGTCTTTTCCAGCGCCTCTAATATTCCATTCCGCTCATTGAATATCCATCGGCGAACCTCGGCATTTTCTAGTCGGACACGTCCTAAACCGCGAGTTTTTGCAGCCCCCAGGCGAATTTCCTCGGCTTCTAAAGCATTTTTCAAGTGAGCTAACACGGCCAGCGCTCGCTTATGATCTAAGTCTTCGCCGACCTCCATGATGAGGGAAAGTCGTAGCCGCGTGCCGCGAGGCAAAATCGCTCGGTCAAACTTGATGTGTTCGGCAGCGCATCCCCATTTACGATCAATACCGACATGGTCGCGGATTTCGTCCAAAACTGAATCGGCGTTTTCAACGGCAGCATCCTCGACTATGACATAGGAAGCATGTCCTTCTTCTCCTTCCTGGAAACCCCATAAGCGTCGGACAAATTCGACACCGAATCGTCGTTCGCACCAGTGGCGGAAAGGGCCGGCCAGACTCGTACCGGGCACGTACCACTCGCCGCGACCGTTGCGGGCCAAAGGTAGGTCGGTGTCCACGTCTTCGCTGAAACCACCGACATGCAGCGGCGTAGTTGCGACCAGTGTTCCTTGCAGGCGCAAGCGGGCTGAAATCGCGCGTGCCATGAGGTTCCCTCACTCTAAGATTGGTGTTCTTCCAGTTCGCGTTTGTGAGCGCGAATACAGGCATCGAAGAACATGCGGATTGCCAGGGGCCAGAGTTCCTGCTGGAGTTGCTGCGCCGCATCTTTTGTGAGAGTTGGCCAGTTATGCGATTGGAGAATTTTCTGCCATATTTCACCGCGATTCTGCAGCAGGCTTTCGATTCGGTCCAGCGAACCGTTGGGCCATTTCTCGCTGCGGCGGGGATTTTGCTGGAGATGGTGGAGCCAATCCAAAACCGCCTGTGCATCCTGGGCTGTTCGCAAACGAGCCAGCTGGTTGCGTAACCCGCCGAGCTGACTCATGGGCGGCTTCCCTTCACGTCCACTAACTGTCCAACCCAGCAACTTTTGCCGTAGCGTTCTATCCGCAGCAATGCGCAGGCAGGCGCGGCGAATTTCCTGTTTCCAGCATTCACGCTCGATCAATCGGGCATACTCGTAGCCGGCATCCTGCGGTGTGAGCAGGGCAGGGGGCGAATTCGTGGAGACTGGTTGCGGTATCGGCGAGCTTTTGGCTGCCACCTGGGAGAATGGTTGGGTCAGCAACGGATGGTTGAAACGCACCTGACCGAATCCTTCTGCGGTGCGGTCGCCAATGCCGCTGACCTCCAGCTTGCTCAGTTTGGCCGGGTCTAAAGTTCCTTGCTGAACTTCAAAAACCACGCAAGAACCCGCTTGCAAGGCCACCAGCGAAGGTCGGGGCAATCCCCAGCCGACGTGCCAGGGTTCCAGCCGGCGGACACGCACCAGGGCATCGAGTGTACCTTGCGCAGCGGAATCCCGGATTCGCAGCGGGACGCCCAACCACCGGCTCAGTTCCTGCCTCAGCGTTTCTGGCGTTGGTTCTAGATGCACTTGTTCGTTACGCAGGAGCGTGTCCGAAACCAGCCAAACGAACAACTGATTGCCCGACAGCTCAGGCATACTGCCTGACGACTCGCGGGGCGCTTCTGCGTGCAATTCGACCTCGCCGTAATCGTCCTTTTTCGATCGTCCCAGTGAAACAATCCCGCTGAGTTTGCGGTACCAATTGGGATCGCTCGCGGTCAGTTGCTTCGCCCAACCGCCCCGCAGTCGCAACTCGCTGCGTAGCACCACTTCAGGAGCGATGGCTTCGTAACTGTAAACGCCGCCGGTTTCCTCCGAGGGACGCTGATACTCGTCAAACACGCTGTTGTGAGTCAGCATCGTTTTCGGTGTTTTGAGGTACTGCGTTGGCTGCGTGGGTGAGAGAAAACCATCGCGGAGCTGTTTCAGTTGCTGATCCCCGCCGGGTTCTCTGGCGACGAGACGGTTGACGACTTTTTCGGGTTCTTGCAATCCCTTACCTTCTTTAGGAGCGTAAAGTGCCAGAGGCACAGGTTCGCCGCGCTGCCCAGCTATTTCCGGATGGGCCGGCAGAACGACAACATCTCCCGATGGTACCGCGGCTCGCAGTTGCGGAAACGTTTCTGTGATAAACGGAAGCAGGTAGTAGCCCGGCAGATAATCGAGCGATTCGACGACGTTGCCAGTAGCGCGGTAGGCTACCGCGAGTGGCCCACGCAGAATGAGTTTCAGCGGCACACTCACCCAGTCGTCGTCTTGGGCAGGTGGCGTTTCTACAGCTGGCGTTAATCGCTGGACTGTTTCGACAGGCCAGTCGGGCGCGGAAGGGTGTTGCTTGAGCCATTCGATGGCTGGCCTTTCGTCAGCAGGTCTGCCGGCGTTATCAAGAATCTCCAGGCGGCACCGTCCGGCTCCGCGGCGACGTTTGCCACCGAGCCGTTCGACCAGTTTCGCCGAAGCAATCAGGAGAGCGCTGACGGCCTCGCGGACGCTGTAAGGCACCTGCATGGCACATTCCGCCTCGAGAACGGTACCGACGCGGGCCATTTCTTCGAATCGCAAAAAATCCGTTTTGGCCGAGCCACTGCGAGGGTCAATGGCCACGCCTGGCTTGACGAACGTCAGCAGCTGACGCAGTCGTGGATCAGCGCTCTGCAAGCATTCACGCAGAGGCGACGCGATTCGTGCGGGCCGAATTTGTACGGCGGAGGGCAACGGTTCCTGAGCGGGGTCCTGATGTCGGCCATTTGGATCATGAGGCCCGAGGGCAGGCTGGCTCCCGAAGAGATGATCCACGAATCTCGACCAACCGCCCACCTGACCGTTATCCAGACCTCGACAGAGCAACTCACAGGCATCGCGCCAAATGCCCCGCAGGGTTTTCGCAGGTACGTACGGCAGTTTGTCGTGGTCTCGCAAAATCAGGCGATCGATGTTTCCCGGCCGACCAGTGCCCGAACCGACATGCCAGTCGCTCAGCATGGTCAGCCGCACTCGAAACTGCTGTGGTAGTGGCCAAGGCATGGATTCAGCTCCGATTAAGCGTTCGGCTCCTTATTGGCTTCGTTTTCCTGACTTTTTGGTAAAAATTCCGCTGCGTCCATGGCGTCGAGCAGGGCGGTACGCCAGATGATCCGGCCATCCTTCGTATCGCTCCAGAAAAGTGAGTTGTTATCACCCAGGAGTGTCTCTAATCCCTGCTTGCGATAACGGGGGAGAACCAACTTAAGTCGGGCATCAGCTTGTTTTCGCCCCAGGAACAGACCCTCACGCAACTCGTGCAACATGCTATTGGGCAACTTCCGCCGATTATCTTCGGTAGCCTGAATTGCTTGCACCTTCTCTACCAATTTCGACCAGTGATGATGGCCCTGAGCGTTGGCATGGCTGCTCACAACGTAAGGCCGGGCGGTCAACATCGTTTCGCCGTTATCCAGCGTCCATTCCTGGCGTATGCGATCCAGGTCGGGATTACTGGCGTCGTAAAGGATGTGAAAGTCAAGGGCTGATTCTGGCTTACGCTGCTTGGCGGATTTCAATAAGGCTTCTGCGAGTTCATATCCGGCAAAGAACGGGAAATGCGGCTTGATGATGGCGACACCAGCACAACCGGTCAGGCCGTGCGGCAGATGTTTTTGACCAAGCTCGGTCTGTCTGAAGTTTGCGATAATCGTCTCGATCGCCTGATGGTTCCGAGCCGCCTGCTCGAATGATTCCAGGAACTTTACCGTGAACATCAGCGCCTGCTGGCCATCGCAGACCACCGTCAGGTCGTCGCCGCCTAGAACCAGCGGCACAATGGGTAGCCTGTCCCGGCGCGATGTCAAAGTTCCCAGGGCTTCAGTGAAGGCCTTTTCCGTGCATTCATCCAGTGCCAGGGAGAAGTTACGCAACTGTTCAATATAATGCCGATTCCATTGATGCGAACCTCGTGGTGCCGGAGATTCGACGCACTTATCGAAATTCAAAAAGAGTCGGCCCAGTCCGTTGCCATCGGCATGAATGATCGCCAGCCAGTCGCAGCCCAGGTCTTCCAGGTGGTCCGGCGAATGGGGTAGCCTTGCGTCTGACACAATTTGGCGAATCCGTTTCAGACCGTTTTGGGCAGCTTGAATTTTGGCGAACGACATAGCCGATCGTGGGCCGGGATCCCGACCGCTGTTGTCCCACCTGGCGGCTGGCAAACCGCTCGTGGCACAATCCATAACAATCGGCAAACGCTGAAAACGGGTCAGCGGGCCCGGTAATCGCGATCGCACCCGCTCGTAATCCTGATGCACTTCCTTGATCACCTCGTGAATGGACACGCTGGCAAGCTCGAACTCGCGCGAAACCGCGCCCCAGACTTCCAGGCCAGGTGCTTCTCTCAAGGCTCGCAGTGTAACTTGACGAACGATATGTCGGCCCAAGGCTTCGTGCTCAACCAGCAACAGTGCCTTGCCGGAAACGGCGAGGATCACTTCAACCGGATTGCCGTTGCCAATCGCCGGATTTTGCCTGGTATCCCGCAAGGCCCGGCGAATCCTGTCCGGATGCACCGATCCGTCAGTTTCAGGCCACAGATTTGGCCCACCGGCGTTTGCCACGGCTTCCAACACGAACCTGGTTCCCGTCTGGTACGTCAATTCCGACGCGCCAACGTTTTCCCGCAATTTGTTCGTAGCAAAAATATACGCCTGATTCCCCGCGGTCTCGATCAATACCAAACGCACGATGCATTCCTCCACACGTTCTGGGTGTCCTTCGGTTCCGGCAACGTTTTCGCGGCCGAGTAGGTTCGTCGCCGGGACTGATAGTTGGCTTCCCACTCTTAAAAACGAAAGCTGCTCGGGTGGAGTGACAAATTTTGTCTTGCCAGGCGGAATGGGGCTGGTTGTTTCCAAGGGTGGTTGGTGATGAGCAAATGGCTGGGCTGGCTGCTTTTCACACGCTCATAACTGCGAGCTCACCCATCTGCGACAATGACAGTCTCGAAAAGCCGTGATGCGTACAGTTGCGGCACAGACGGCGTATGCGGATGGGCAATTATCGTTACAAGACTGTGCTGAGCAACTTGCTTGCGCCAGTTGCCTGGTTCTATTTACAGTCCGAAGCCGCTAGTGCTTCCTTGAACGGCGAGGGCAGGGGCTGCTAGAGCGGTGTCAGTTTGGTGCAGGCGAGGTAGTGGAAAACAGGCTGCCCAACGGGGACGCGAAATGCAGCTGGACGAATGTGATGGCAAGCCGATGGCTGCGTTGCGACCAACACCGGCATCTCGGGGCGGAGGTATAGTACAGCTGGGTTGATGCGATTGGTTGGTGCTTAACCTTGCTCGGCCGAGACGCCACCCTTCCGGGCAAGTGAGATACAGATGGACTAATGCAATGTCATGAGCCTGGCGAGCTACCACTGCTCCACCCCGACTCGCGGGAAAGTGTAGTGCAGATGAATCAATGCGATGACAACTGGCCGCCAGGATTACGCCGTTGGGAAGAGCCAGAACGTTTGGGCCTGCGAAATCGTGTGTGCCGGGCTTGATTTTCTCGTTAAGTTTCCATTGCTGCTGCGATTTGTGTTTCTCGCGCTGTTCTTTCATGTGCATTCCTAGGAACGCGAGAGCTAGCAGTGCCGCGAGCAGCGCTGTGATAATGCCGAAAACGCAACCACAACCGAAGCCGAATCCACTGCGAAAACCGTTTTGGCCCATTGTAAGTTTTCCCTGCATCTCTCAGCTGATGATAAAGCGACCTCCGCGCAGAAAAAAACCCCTGGAGGGGACGCCTCCAGGGGTGAGATATCAATCTGGCAGTGCGGGAAGAGGACGATCACGATGTGGGCCTGTAGGAGGTGCCGGTTGCCCGGCAGACCACTCCTTAGAAAGGAGGTGATCCAACCGCAGGTTCCCCTACGGTTACCTTGTTACGACTTAGTCCCCATCAGGAGTTTCGTCTTCGGCGCCTGCCTCCCCTTGCGGGGTTAGCGCGGCGACTTCGGACGCCCCTCCCTTTGGTGGCTTGACGGGCGGTGTGTACAAGACTCAGGAACACATTCACCGCGGCATTGCTGATCCGCGATTACTAGCGATTCCGGCTTCATGGAGGCGAGTTGCAGCCTCCAATCTGAACTGGGCGGCGTTTTTTGGGATTTGCTCCCCCTCGCGGGTTTGCTTCCCTTTGTACGCCGCATTGTAGCACGTGTGCAGCCCTGGGCATAAGGGCCATGATGACTTGACGTCGTCCCCACCTTCCTCCGGTTTAACACCGGCAGTCCCGCCAGAGTGCTCGGCATGACCCGGTGGCAACTGGCGGCAGGGGTTTCGCTCGTTATGGGACTTAACCCGACATCTCACGACACGAGCTGACGACAGCCATGCAGCACCTGTGCCAGGCTCCGGACTGGGTACCGGTCGCCCCACCTTTCGGCAGGGCTACTTCCTGGCATGTCAAGCCCAGGATAAGGTTCTTCGCGTTGCCTCGAATTAAGCCACATGCTCCACCGCTTGTGTGAGTCCCCGTCAATTCCTTTGAGTTTCAGCCTTGCGGCCATACTCCCCAGGCGGGGTACTTAGCACTTTCGCTTCGGCGGCAAGCCCAGGCCGAGCCTACCGCCTAGTACCCATCGTTTAGGGCTGGGACTACCGGGGTCAACCTTTCCTCTGTTTCCAGAGGGGTTGGACTATATCATTCTCTGAAGCGGGCAAGCTCACGTTTACGTTCCTCAACGATTCGCTTCACCAGCTCCTCGTCGAAGCCCGTCGCCTGCACCACCTCAGAGATCCAGCGTTGCTGGAGTTCGGGATCCCTGTAGAGCAACAGGACCTTTTTGAGCATACTCGGCACCGGCACATGCGGTAGAATGATCCGCAAGAATTTCTTCAGCTCCTCCACGGAGCGGAACCAGAGCCGATACTGCTGCGATCGCGGTCCTGTCCTGGCTACCCTCCCGATACGCGGATGCAGCCCCCAAACTACCCGGAAATAGCGGACAATCGTGAGCAAATCCTCGTACGACAGTCCATCCGTGCACAACACTCCTTGCCGGCCGTTGAGCAGTGAGCCGTCATCCAGCCACCACACGCACAGCGACAAGGGTGTAAGCTGATTCAGCCATTTTCGCCGTACTCGGAGTTTGCCCCGTTTGTGGGTCAGCCGGTACAACTCAGTCAGCTCCGGCAACGCCGCACTCTGGTAACGCAGTTTGGCTTTACCGAAGCCGCTTTTGTCGGCCTGTTCCCACGTGTCCGCTTTTGCCGAAATCTCCTTCAGCTCCCGCACCTTCCAGAGGAAATATTCCTTCTGGTTGGCCGAGTGGCGGAAGGAGAAACGGGCATTCTGATACGGCTTGTGCAGTTTGAGGGAACCATCGCCCAGGAGGGAGCCCAGGATGATGGCCCTACAGCGATCCGACAAAGGGGAGCCAAGTTTTTTGCCCACCTTCTGTCTCCCTAGCTCCATAGTCTCTACGGGGTCGCTTCGGACGCAGGCCTAGCGACTTCCCTCGGGGTTGCCCGCCGGATTTCTCCGGGTAGGGTTTCCCCGATACAGCTGGATGCGCACCACCGTGTCGCCACGGTGGGGGACACCAGACTTGGCCACAACCGTCCAGCCGAAGGGGCTGGCGAGGCTGCGACCAGGTATCTAATCCCGTTTGCTCCCCCAGCTTTCGTGCCTCAGCGTCAGGACACACCCAGGGACGCGCCTTCGCCTCCGGCGTTCCTGCCGATCTCTACCCATTTCACCGGTCCACCGGCAGTTCCCGTCCCCTCGTTGTGCCTCTAGCCCACCAGTATCCGGGGCAATTCCCCGGTTGAGCCGGGGGATTTCACCCCGGACTTGGCAGACCGCCTACGCACCCTTTAAGCCCAGTGATTCCGAGCAACGTTCGCACGGTTCGTCTTACCGCGGCTGCTGGCACGAACTTAGCCCGTGCTTCCTCTGGCGTTGGGTCAAGCCTTTCGGCTTTCCCGCCACCTGACAGGGGTTTACAACCCGAAGGCCTTCTTCCCCCACGCGGCGTCGCTCCGTCAGGCTTTCGCCCATTGCGGAAGATTCTCGGCTGCTGCCACCCGTAGGTGTCTGGCCCGTGTCTCAGTGCCAGTGGCGCTGGTCGTGCTCTCACACCAGCTAGGCATCTTCGCCTTGGTAGGCCGTTACCCTACCAACTAGCTAATACCACCTGGCCCGATCCCCAGGCGGAAGGCCACCTCACGGTGACCAACCCTTTGACGGATGCGTCATGCGACCCACCCGTATCGCCCGGTATTAGCCCCAGTTTCCCAGGGTTATCCCGGTCCTGGGGGTACGTTAGCCAGGCATTACTGCCCCGTTCGCCGCTCGACTCCACTGAGTTGCCCCAGTGGGCCTCGCTCGACTTGCATGCCTTATCCACGCCGCCAACGTTCGCTCTGAGCCAGGATCAAACCCTTCATAGGAAATGGCTTACTTCGGCCTGCACAGACCGAAGTGCAAATCCCAACCGGTCGCCATCTGCTCCGGTGGGTTTGCTATCGCCATCCAGGGTTTGACAGCGAGCCGCCGGACTCGACGAACAGTGCCTGCTTCGCTTTGACATCGTCAAAGCCAGCAAGGCTCTGTGTCTCGCCTCGGCAGCGGACACATCGGATCGGGGCCTCGTCCCTATCACTGCCAGATTGTCAAAGAGCCAATTTACCGGCCAGTGGCTCGGACCGACTTAGACGCCTGGGCCACACCAGTAATCATCTCTTTTCCACCTGCCCGTGCGTCCGTCGGCATCAAGTAATATACGCACCTCTTTGTTGCCGTCAAGGGGGTACCCGAAAATTTTTTTACCCGCCCCTCCGTGTGCAGAGCTTACCTGTTTTCGGCACAGACGACCCTCTGGAATCACTTTTTCCAGTCGAATGCGCCGACTGCCAGCAGGAGTGGTTATCAAATCGCAAGTGTTTTCCTGTGAATAACTTGCGTCAATTGGCGTTACTGATACCCCGCCGGTTCTGCAATTCTGCGTGCATTGCCGGGGCGGAAACAGGCCCGTTGACCTCTAACGCTGGTTTTCACTGCCCGGAAAGCCCATCTGAACGGCAATGAATCCGGCAGACTCCCAGCTGATCGGGATTACAGGTAACGCTGCAATATTTTTACGACAACAGCTGCGGTTCAGTTCAAATCGCTGACCGATCAGCCCTGCGTAACCGCCGCCATTGCTTCTTCGGTAATGTTGATGTTGGAATACACGTTTTGCACATCGTCGTGTTCGTCCAGCATCTCCATCAGCTTGAGCACTCGCCGGGCAGTTTCCGTATCCACATCGAGCGGGGACTTGGGTTGCTGGGTCAACTCAGCACTGACGATGGGCACGCCGTGTTGTCGAAGGGCTGCCTGCACCTGCGTAAACACCGAAGGATCGCAGGTAATTTCGTACTTGGAACCGGTACGCTTGAGGTCTTCGGCGCCGGCCTCGAGGACGATTTCGAGTAGGCGATCTTCCTCAATAGCGCTGGCATCCACGACGATGAGTCCCTTGCGTTCAAACAGCCAGGCAACAGCGCCAGCGGAACCCATTTTGCCTCCGCCTTTCTCAAACAGCTTGCGAATCTCGCTGGTAGTGCGGTTGCGATTGTCTGTGGTGCACTCGACGAGGATCGCCACACCCCCAGGGCCGTAACCCTCGTAGGTAACCTCCTCGATGGTTTCCCCTTCCAGCTCGCCGCTGCCCTTTTTAATTGCCCGCTCAATGGTTTCCTTGGGCATGCTGGCTTCGCGTGCTTTCTCGATAGCGTAACGCAGCTTCAGATTCGCTTCTGGGTCGGGGCCTCCCTGACGTACCGCGATCTGGATAGCTTTAGCCAGCTTGCTGAAAAGTTGCCCCTTCTTGGCATCAGCAGCGCTTTTTTGTCGCTTGATGGTTGCCCAATGAGAATGGCCGGCCATAAGTTGCCTCCCGGACTTCCGGCGTTTCTAATCCGTGCTATCAACTGCAGGTCTATACCTGACAGCACGCGGATTACTGCGAATCTTCTTTCGATCCCACACTATCCCAACACCATTATCGTCCAAAACCGTCCAGGCTTCCAGAGCGCATGCAGCGAAAAAGGACACCTTCAACAAATACGGCCGGGCAGACTTGCCGTCCGCCCGACCGCTCCGAGGGGACTGAGTGATTCCGCGGAAAGGTCCCCGCTGGCATTTGCACAAGCAACCTGCATGCCTGCGTGTTGTATCTTTCCGTGGAACTTCGAGATTTATACGTGGATGTTGGCAGCGACGGACGGAATCTCGAATCGCAGGCAATACGCGTTACTGCACTTTTTCCCAGTACCAAACCGATTTTGGCCTGGTCAAACCTTCGGCTAATCGTTCCCACTCCGACAATGACCAAAATGTTGCTGCAGATAAACGGGCAATTCCCGCAAGGAAACAAGGATACCGTCGGGCTTGCATTGAGCAAGATATTCAGCACTTTGGGCTCCGGTCGGCACCACCAGGACAGGAATACCTGCCTGTCGCGCTGATTGAATATCTACGTCCATATCGCCGACATATACTGCCTGCTCGGCTGAAACATTCAATCGGCGAAGCGCTTCCAGCAGCATATCCGGAGCCGGTTTCGGTCGCGGCACTTCTTCCGGCCCCAGCACTACAGCCACACTGTCATGAGGCAGGAAATGTTCCAGTAGCTGGCGGGTGAAATCAACAGGTTTATTGCTGCACACCGCTAGCCGGATATTGCTCTGCACCAGCCTGGCAATGGTTTCTTCTGCTCCCGGCATCAGGCGGGTGAGTGCGAACATCACACGTTCGTGATGTTGGCGATACTTTTCCAGAACCGACGCCGGCTCCACTCCGGGTACCGTCTGCCGGAGCAGATGCAGGGCACCGCGACCGACATGCTGACGCACTTCGTCCACCGACAGCGGTGCCAGCCCGAATTGGCCACGCACATAGTTGACACTGCAAGCGATGGCCTCGAAACTGTCGGCCAGCGTCCCGTCAAAATCGAAAATCACCGCGCGAATGCAGCTACCGGGTTTCGGCATCTCTATGCACCAAAGCAGTAATGTTTCCCAGGTACTGACACGGAGCATTCAAGCCCTGGGAACACGGTAATCATACAAGGCATGCACACGGTTGACGTCGCTGTGACGCCAACGATGCTTACCTCGCTAGGAAAAAACCGGTTCAGCGGCGAGGCACGGTTGACGTCACTGTTATGCTCGTAATCCCCCGGTAAAGATACTCGTTGCACAATTCGATCTGCTCGGGATGTCAGCTCTTCGCCGGGAAGAGTGTCAGCCCTTCGTCAAAGCGAATCAACAACGAATTCCACAGAAAGACAAGTGCAACGGAGCGCTAGCCCTCAGGGCAACCGGGACGCGGTGGCGGAGCAGCAACAATTCCATGCGAAAACGCGATAGAGCGGGACGAATTGCCGTTGTCCTAATCGGCGGAGCAGAGGATGATGTCGGCCGCGAAGCTTCGGTTTCGCAAGCAAAAACTCCAACCCGGCCAACCAGTCTCAGCTACACTCATACAATGAAATCGCCATGAAGCTGAAACAGGCGATGCGATTGAATCGGTATCTGGCATTAGCGGGTCTAGGCTCACGCCGACAGGTGGAGGATTTGATTCGCGCAGGTCGGGTGAGTGTGGACGGCGAAATTGTGCGCGATTTGAGTGTGCGGGTGGAGCCCGGACAGACCGTAGCCCTGGATGGCGAACCCATTCGACCGCAGCGCTATGTGTACTGGGTCGTGAATAAGCCACCCGGCTATCTTTCTACCACTTACGATCCGGACAACCGTCCCAAAGTTGTGGATTTGCTGTTGCACGTACCCGAGCGGATTTTCATGGTGGGTCGGCTCGACGAGGAAAGCGAAGGGTTGATGCTGCTTACCAACGATGGCGAGCTGGCTTATCGCTTGACCCATCCTAAGTTTGGCATTGAGAAAACCTACATTGCTCAGGTGGCCGGATTGCCTTCCAGGGATATTCTCCATCAGTTAGTCAAAGGCGTGTGGACCAGCGACGGCAAAATGCGAGCGAAACGGGTACGCAGACTGGGCGTGCGAGGAAAAAGCACGTTTCTGGAAATAACCCTGGCCGAAGGCAAGAACCGTGAGATTCGCCGAATTCTTGCACGCCTGGGACACAAAGTGATGCATTTGAAGCGCATTGCTATCGGCCCTCTCAAACTGGGAGGCCTTAAAAAAGGCCGATGCCGACCGCTTACTCGCAAGGAACTCGACGCTCTCCGCCGACTCGCTTTTCCGAACGCGAGCACCGAAAGCCAGGGCAACTGAAATTTCACCCATTGCCAACCATGACGCCAGCATCACCTAGCGGTGCCAATCACGCCAGCACGGTTCGGCCAGGCTGTCATCCGCCGCTTTCTGCGTCGGACTCCGTTTCCGCGAGACGACTGGTCCATGCAACCGTGCCGGTGGTGGAGAATCAGCTTCTCGCCCGCAGGACTTATCGTTTACGTTTGGAATGTCCGGAGTTGGCTGCGGCAATCGAGCCCGGGCAGTTCCTTATGCTCCGATTTCCCGATCGGCTGGAACCATTACTGGGTCGAGCGTTTGCCCTGCTGGATGTTGTGCGGGATAGCGACGAACGACCCTGGGGCGTGGATATTGGTTATTTCGTCGTGGGCAAGACCACTCGCCTGCTGGAACGCTTGCGCCCCGGCGATTTGCTGACCATCTGGGGACCGCTGGGACAACCTTTTCCGAGCTATCATGGAGTACGGGAACTGGTGCTCATTGCAGGTGGTATCGGCCAGACTCCCTTCGTTGCACTGGTGCGTCGCGTTCTGGGGCTGAGCAGTTATGGCTCGCGTCCGGCTGGCCAGGAATGTGAACGTGTTCGGCTGGTTTACGGAACTCGCTCTGCCGATCTGCTGACCGGTGTCGAAGAGTTTGCGCGTCTGGGCGTGTTGGTTCATATCTGCACCGAAGACGGCACGGCAGGACGCAGCGGTCGCGTAACCGATGTGCTCTCCGATCTGGGCAAGCCTTCGACCGGCGTGCAATGGGTGGCGTGTGGCCCGCACGCTATGCTCAAAGCGGTGGCTGAGCTGGCCCGGCAATGGCAGGTGCCTTGCCAAGTTACCCTGGAAACGCCCATGGCCTGCGGGACTGGCATCTGCTACAGTTGCGTAACTCGTGTTCGTGTCGCCCAGGGTTGGGATTATCGGCGGGTTTGTGTGGAAGGGCCCCTCTTCGATGCAGCCCAACTGGTCTGGGAGGAAAACTAACCAGCGAGTGTCGTCTTCGACACGCCTCGGCGACTTTGCCAGCTTTTATGCTTGAGTTACCGCCAGGATAAAATCCCAATGGCCTGCCCATGACACCGATCTGGCATTGGCTGAGCTAGCATTGTCGCGATGGGAGGTTGGTAGCAAACATGATTCCGGACCTTACGCCGGCTGTATGGCGAGCATTAGCCCAGGCACGCTGGTTAGCGAACCAGTTAAACGTTCCGCCGGCTGCGCATCATTTGCTCTGCGCGCTATGCGCGGAACCGGAAGGTCGCGTGGCCAGTTTGCTGGCCGATTTTGGCATTATCGGTGAACACCTTTGTGTGGAATTGCTCGAGCAAAACAGTCCACCACAGTTTCCCCCGCCTCCGATTGTGGACGAAACCCAGGTAACTAATCTCGCACAAGGCTTCTATCGCATTCTGCGAACGGCCCGGCGAATTGCGCTGGAGTGCAGTGGCGAAGCTACGGTTGCCACGGAACACGTCCTCGTGGCCCTGGCACAAACCGATGAGCGATGCAGGAGCTGCCTGGAAAAACTCGGCTTACCGTTAGAGCGACTCGAAGCCCGCATGCAGCCCGAACCGGGTCCTTTGCAAATGGACGAACCGCTCAGTTTTGAGACTCCCATGGAGACTCAATCCCTGGCGCGGATCATTGATGCCAATTACAACCGGGCTCGCGAGGCTCTGCGCGTAGTCGAGGATTATTGCCGTTTTGTCCTGAACGATGCTTATCTGCAACGGGAATGGCGGCAGATACGCCATCAGTTGTCCGAGATACTCGCGCGAAGTGGTCTGGCGTTGCTGGCGGCACGCGACACACCGGGGGATGTGGGTACACCAGCGGGCAGCGAAACTTCACCCAGGCATTCCTTTCGTGCGGTCGTACGTGCCAATGCGAGCCGGGTTCAGGAAGCTCTGCGCACTCTGGAAGAGTATTTGCGTCTCCATCAGGCCGATCTCTCCGCTCAGCTGGCAGCCTTGCGCTATCGAACCTACACCCTGGAGAAGGCCTCGCTTGGAATGGAGGCCAGTCAAGAAGCGCTGGCGAACGCTCGATTGTGTGTCATCATAACCGGGGCACTTTGCGTGCGACCGCTGGAGTGGACGGTGAAAGAAGCTTTGGCTGGTGGAGCTGATATCATCCAGCTTCGCGAAAAATCCCTCCCCGACCGCGAATGGCTGCTCCGAGCGGAATTGCTCCGCCGCTGGACTGCAGAAGCCAGAGCCCTATTTATCGTCAACGACCGACCGGACATCGCTCGTTTAGCCGGAGCCGATGGCGTGCACGTTGGCCAGGACGATTTGCCCTTGCCGCGCGTTCGTCGGCTGGTCGGGGCGGAGTTTTTGATCGGCGTGAGCACTCACAATCTGGAGCAGCTCCGCCAGGCCATCACTGAGGGTGCCAGTTACGTCGGTGTCGGGCCGGTGTTCACGACCTCGACCAAACCAGTCAGCGAACTGGCTGGGCTGGAATACGTCCGGCAAGCCGCTGCCGAAACCGCTTTGCCCGCGTTCGCCATCGGGGGCATCACACCGGCCAACGTCGAGCAGGTAGTGCAGGCTGGTTTGAACCGGGTCGCTGTCTCTTCCGTGGTCTGTCGGGCGGAAAATCCCCGCGTTATCGTCCAGGAACTTCGCCGGGTGCTCGATACCGTGAAACCCGCCTAAGATGAGCACTAACTACCAATCCGAATTTGCCCAACCTCGGCAGCGGCTTGCCACTTTTAGATGCGACTACGGACAAGGAACCGACTTATGCCTTACCCGAAAATGGTAACCTTACGCCAGGAGTTTGAGCGACCGGTCGTCTCGGACATTGCCGCGACGGTATGGCAGACCTTGAGTGGACTCGATTTGGGAAAGCGAATTCGTCCTGGGCAGACGGTTGCGCTCACGGCAGGAAGTCGGGGCATCGCCAACATTGCTTTGATCCTCCGCGAAACTGTGCGGTTCTTACGTAAGCTGGGGGCCGAGCCGTTCATTGTTCCTGCAATGGGGAGTCACGGCGGCGCTACCGCGGAGGGACAGCGACGGGTGCTGGAATCCTACGGAATCACCGAAGCGTTTGTCGAGGCTCCGATCCGGGCCAGTATGGAGGTGGTTTCGCTGGGCACCACTGCCGAAGGTTACCCCGTCGTGCTTGACCGTTTCGCCAGCCAGGCCGATCACATTGGCGTGATCGGACGAGTCAAGCCGCATACCGGCTTTCACGGTCCAATCGAGAGCGGTTTGCTGAAAATGCTGATGATCGGGCTGGGCAAGCATGCAGGCGCCAGCCGTTACCATCGCATTTTGCTTGAGGAACCTTACGATAAGGTGGTTCGCTCGGTAGCCCGTCACATTCTGGCCCGCCAATCGGTCGCTTTTGGCCTGGCCATAGTGGAGAACGCTTACGACGAGACCGCCCTCATCGAAGCCGTGCCGCCCGAATGTTTTGAAAAACGCGAGGAAGAGCTTTTGCAGCTGGCGCGTCGCTGGTTGCCGCGGCTTCCCTGGTCCCGGGCTGATCTGCTCATCGTGGACGAGATCGGCAAAGAAATCAGCGGCTCTGGTATGGACACCAATGTCGTCGGTCGCAAACGCGCTTTGAAAAACGCCAGCGATATTCCCCAGCCGGAAATGCGGCTCATCTTCGTCCGCGATCTTTCTGAAAAAACACACGGTAACGCCACGGGTATCGGTCTGGCCGATTTCACGACTTCCCGCCTGATCCGCAAGATGGACTACCGTGCAACGGTGATCAACTGCCTGACCGCTGGCTACCCGAATGGGGCGTTTCTTCCGGTACACTTTGACACTGACCGCGAGGTGCTGGACGCTGCCCTGTCCATCGTGGCGCCGGAAGACCCGACATCCGCCCGCGTTCTGTGGATCCGCAATACACTACAACTGCAATACGTCCAGGCTTCCGAAGCCTGCTGGCGTCAGGGTTCACCAGAAACTCGCTGCACAGCGATTAGCCCAGCCCGGGAACTGGAATTTGACTCTGCCGGTAACTTGGTGCCCTGGCACCACGCCTGGACCAAAACTTAGGCCGCACTGCCGCTTTTATTCCCTCAAGAGTCCCGTATAGCCCGCGGAAGCAAAAGGACCGTTCGCTGCGAGAGCAACCACCGCAAACCAGCTGGGCCAGACTTACACAGTCATTACTGCATTGCGAGTATGCCCCGGAATCATGGCGCCCCAGAGCTATGCACTTGCCGAGAGATTAGCACCCGTTTCGCGTTATCGGTAACCGGCGCGCGGGTTCGAACACCTGCGTGTCGCTTGTTACCGCGCTTACGTTTTGTCGTCTGGTAACCGGAACGCGCATTCGAACACCTGCCCTATCCCGAATCCAAGCCAGTGGATATATTATTTGCTTGCTGCGGTCATTGAAACTGGAGCAAACAGCAACGGACAAACGTGAGCATGACCCTTCGGCCCAGGTAAGTCCTAGCACAGGTATGAACACGCAATACGACGGTACTCTGATCAGCGTCCGCCCACCATGTCGTTCCTTGTTGGGTGTGCGGATTATCGCTACCGGCAGCTATGTGCCCGACGGTGTGATTACCAACGATTACCTCGGCCAGCATTACGGCTGCGATCCGGAATGGATTGTGCGTCGCACAGGCATTCTCGAACGACGGCACGCCTTGCCCCATCAGGCCACCAGCGATTTGTGTTACGAGGCCGCCGAGTTGTGTTTGCAACGGGCCGGCATTGCTCGCCAGGAGGTGGACTTGCTGATCTGCGGCACCTATACGCCGGATATGTCGTTTCCCTCGACGGCCTGTTTGTTGCAGGATCGGCTGGGGCTGCATTGTGCCGCTTTTGATTTGCAGGCCGCCTGTGCCGGTTTCATGTATGCCCTGGTCACCGGGGCCGCTTACATTGCCGCCGGAGTCAGTCGCTATGCCCTGGTCATCGGCGGCGATACGAACTCTCGCGTCGCCAATCCTCGCGATCAGAAAACCTTTCCACTTTTCGGCGACGGTGCCGGAGCGGTCCTGCTTGCTAAAGCCCCCAAAGAGTACGGTATCCTCAGCTACAGTCTCGGCTCCGACGGTCGCGGTGGCGATTTGTTGAGCCGTCCGGCCTGCGGTAGCCGACTTCCTCCCAGCGCCGATCTCCTCGCCCAGGGATTGCAGTATCTATACATGGACGGACGCGCTGTCTTTCGCTGGGCTGTCAATATCCTTTGCGACTCCATACGCGACGTCTTGCAACACAGCCACCTGACCATTGATGACATAGATGTGTTCATTCCCCATCAAGCGAACATTCGCATCATTAACGCTGCCTTGGACGCCTTGCATATCCCGCGTGAGAAAGTTTTTTGCAATCTCCACAAATACGGTAACACCTCGGCTGGTTCGATCCCGCTGGCCCTGGATGAAGCTGTACAGGAAGGTCGCATTCGCCCGGGCAGCCTAATTGTCATGAGCGGTTTCGGCGCCGGACTCGCCTGGGGCACCGTCGTCATGCGCTGGTAACGGCGGTGACGTCTGAGTCTCGTCAGGAACAAGGTGGCACCACAATGGGCTTACTCCCATCGCGCCTGGTGACCATCGTGGGCTTACACGCTCACCTCTCTTTGCTGGCCGCCCTGGCCAGGCACTCTCCCGTAACCACCCGAGCTATGCCGATCGGCTGTACCACAGGATCAGGGCTTCCGTCTCGTTGCGGCTGGCCAGAATATTGAGTGCCAGACGTTGCCGGTACGAGTCTAGCAGCGGACTATAACCGAAATTTTCATCCACGACCTGTACCGCTTTTTCGACGGCTGCCAGCCCACCGCGTTCCAGATAGCCCCGCGTCAGCCAGAGGATCATCGGCAAGGTCAGAGCTAACAATTCCAACCCGGTCAGGAACGGATAATCCATGAAGGCCGGGCCGCAGAATTGCAGCGATTTCATCTTCACGCAATAATATCGCTCCAACAGTTCCCAGGCGGCCTGAGGCAAGGCGGATAAAGGTCCTTCCAGTTCTTGGAAAGTTTTGTCCGGGAGTCCCTTTTGCAAGGGGGGTAGTTTCCCCTTGCCGCGTACCATTCGCCACATGGCTGCCATCAAACCCAGTCGGCTGCGTGAAGCCACGCCCCGCCGTACACCTTGATCCTTGCGCAAGCAAATCGCCAGGAAATTGCGAAACAATATCCGCCCTACCCAGCTGGGCTTAGCATGCCGTTGCAGAAGCTGCTTCACTTCTTCCTCGGCCGAGCCCTCTAATATCTCTAAGAACTGTCGCAAGCGCTCGCCCCGCACCTGTTCGAAGCGGGCCTCCCGGCAAATGCGGGCTATGTGGAGAATCGTCAGCCACCGCTCGACTAAGCTTTGGCGGCGTCGCTCTAATATCCGGGTAAAGTGTTCGGCGAAAAGGATCAGATCGCGCCAATCTAATATTTCCCCCTGACCGAATGGCGGAGGCGGTGTCTCACCCGAAGAATCCAGATGCGGATGCATTTCCCGGTGCCAACGCTCGAATCCCGTAGCATATTCACGCAACTCGTCCAGCTGAGCATCTAACCGCCTGCCTTTATTCGCCGTTGCCGACGGACACGCATAGCGCAAACTGATCCGGTAATGGTCGCCGACCGGTACTAAAACATAAGGATAGAGCCGGCAGGCAAACGGTTTCGCTTCGGCGCCAAACTTAGCGTGAATGCGACACAGACCATTTTCATCCAGGAAAATGCACCTATCACCGTCGCGCTGATTGAGCCGCCAGCGGCGCCGCCAGATGGGGCCGTAGGGCACAAACAACGGGATACCTTGAAACTCCGGCAATTGCGACCAGCCTTGCTCGGCGATACGGCGACGCTCTTCCGGGGTAACCGGCACCCAGTAATCGGTGCAGCAATTGCCGCATTGATGACAATCCCAACGCTGAATCACCGGCAAACTGCGAATCGGTCGCGCCATGGCGAAACCTCTCCAGCCCGCTGCCACCAGCCCAGCCGGGGCTGGTAATAAATACAAGCATCCCTGCCGCACTAATGACCTATATACTTAGCATAGAGAGTGCGGGCACGCTCGACGTCGCTGGTACCCTTGATAATCGCGCGCCCGTCGGGGAAAACGGTGAACTCATAGCCATCCACTTGAAATTTGAGCAGGAATTGATTGTAGGTCACCTCCCCCAGGCCGCGGAGGCGTTGCGCCAGTTCCTCGAAATCGAGGCGAGTTGCGCTACGGTGAGCAACTTGCACAGCATTCCGACCGCATAACGCTGTCGTGTGCGAACCCATTTTCCCTTCCAGCCAGTCAAACTGCCGACGTTTACAGCAAGGGCAATCCACTGTATCTTTCAGCCGACTTACCTTGAACTGCCGCAGGATATTGTCCCAGACATCTATATAAATCAGTTCGCGGTTGACAGCTTCTAAGTGTCCGGTGAGGATTTTCAAAGCCTCAGCCGCCTGGAAACTGGCGACGATGTGCACAGCCGGAGCGAGAACGCCAGCGGTCTCGCACGTCGGTGCCATCCCCGGTGGTGGGGCCGATTCGATCACGCAACGCAGGCACGGCGTCTCGCCCGGCAGGATGACCATCACCTGCCCGTGGCTGCCTATACATCCGCCATAGACCCAGGGTTTACCTGTCTTAATGGCCGCATCGTTAATCAGATAACGCACCTCGAAATTATCCGTGCCATCTAATATCAAGTCCGCATCGGCAATCAGGTCGAGAATGTTAGTATGGTCAATATCGGTGACAACCGGTTCGATACGCACGGAGGAATTGACACGCTGAAGAATGCGAGCAGCGGCGATCGCCTTGGGCAGATTTTCGGCGACATCCTGCTCGTCGAAGAGAACCTGCCGTTGCAGATTATGCAACTCGATAAAGTCACGATCCACGATGCGGACAAAGCCGACGCCGGCACGCACTAATAAATTAGCCAGCACCGTACCCAGGGCACCGCAACCGCAAAGCGTAACGCGACTGGCGAGCAGTTTCCGTTGCCCCTCCTCGCCGATGCCGGGAAACTTCATCTGGCGACTGTAGCGCTCTAAGCTAACATCGCCCGATTTCAGGTCGTTGGCATTCGTGGCAATCGCATTGATGCTCATAGCTGGTTATCGCAGAAATAATATCTAAATTTCGCCGCCAGCAACTGCGGGAATGATGCTGATCTGGTCGCCTTCCTGGACAGGGGTATCTAAATTGTTGAGGTAGCGGATATCTTCGTCGTTAAGATAGATATTGACGAAACGGCGCACCTGGCCGTTATCGAAGAGCCGATGGCCTAATTCAGGAAATTGCCGCACTATATCATTGAGCACTTCGCCCACAGTTTGTCCCTGACCGTGTACCAGGTCACGACCCTGGGTATGCTGACGTAAGGGTGAAGGGATTTGCACACTAATAGGCATAGATAAACCTCGCTAGCCAATCATCCAGTATAGCAATGTGCCACAGGCCCAGAAGGTGGTGACAAAGCTCAGACAATCGCCTGAAGTCAGCCACCACGGGCGGGGCAATCCAGCTTCCCACACCAGACGTTCCACACGCCGCCACTGTACATGCAGTATTAAGCCCAGAAGGAGCAGGTAAGTTTCCAGACTAAGTTTCAGCTCCAGCCAGCGGGCCTCGGTAAGGGTGAAGCTGAGCAGCACCTGGGCGGTCATGTAAAAGATAAGCACACCCCACCCGACCGATCCCAGGACCACTGCTTCCAGGGGTAAGGCAGGCGGTGAGGCAAGGTCGTCCTGCCAGGTAGGTTCGTAAGCCGACATAAAGGCTCCAGTCTCGCGCATGCAGCGACCAGGCATTACTGCTGGCGTTATTCTAGCAGGGTTAGCGGTACAGTGCTGTTCAAGCACCGGCTGGGGCGAGTTCGTGAGTTACCTGTGGAGCCGACGTGGTCAAACTACCGGCCAGGAGCCGATCAAATTCCTCTAATCGTGGCGGGATGACCGGTGCCTCGGTCAGGACACCGTTGAGCGCTTCCTGCGTTTTCAAGCCGTTGCCGGTGATGCACAGGACGATTTCGTCATCGGGAGAGATGCGGCCTTGCTCAATGAGTTTGCGAGCAACGGCCAGGGTAACTCCGCCAGCCGTCTCGGTGAAAATTCCCTCGGTTTCCGCCAGCAGGGCCATGCTTTCAGCAATTTCGGCGTCGGAAGCATCATCGGCCCAGCCGCCAGTTTCCCGAATGACGCGAATGGCAAAGTAGCCGTCGGCAGGATCGCCTATGGCCAGCGAGCGGGCGATGGTCTGGGGATTTTTCACCGGTTTGTGGCTGTCCCAACCGTTTTTGACGGCGGTGCTGATCGGTGCGCAACCGCTCGCCTGGGCCCCATGCACTCGATACGGCGAGGGAGAGACCCAGCCGAGTTGCTGCAGTTCCTGGAAGGCCTTGTGAATCTTGCCGATCAAACTGCCGCCGGCCATCGGCACGACCACATGTTGCGGCAACCGCCAGCCGAGTTGCTCGGCGATCTCGTATCCCAAGGACTTGGAACCTTCCGCGTAGAACGGACGAAGGTTGATGTTGACCAGGCCCCAGCCGTATTTGAATGCGATCTGCGTGCACAAGCGGTTCACCTGATCGTAAGTCCCCTGCACACGCACCAGCCGGGCACCGTACACGGTAGTGCCGATGATCTTGGCCTGCTCAATCTCGGCGGGTACGAGGATGTAGGCGGTCATGCCGGCCGCGGCAGCATTCGCGGCGACACTGTTGGCCAGGTTCCCCGTGCTGGCACAACCGACCGTATCGAACCCGAACTCGCGCGCCTTGCTCAATGCCACTGCTACCACGCGGTCCTTGAAGGAAAGCGTGGGGAAGTTGACGGCATCGTTCTTGATCCAGACTCGGCGCACTCCCAGGACCTTCGCCAGCCGCGGGGCTGGTAACAACGGGGTACCACCGACAAACTGGCCGACGGTTGGTTCGCCGTCCAGCGGCAACAATTCGCGGTACCGCCACATAGTAAACGGCCGACGCTGCAAATCGTCGCGTTTCACCCGACGAGCAATGGCTTCATAGTCGTAATCCACCTCCAGCGGGCCGAAATCTTCGGAGCAAAAATTGATCGGCTCCTGCGGATAATGTTTGCCGCACAGACGACATTTCAAGCCACGTACCAGGGTGTCGGTCACCGTCAGCCTCCGGAAGTCGGCCACCGCGTGCGAGCCCGAGCAATTTGGTCGGCCAGCGCCTCTGGCTCGCAGCGTTAGCCCGGTTCTGGGAAAAATGGCGAGCGGCAGCTGCGAATTGGCAATTGGGCGGGATGAAACCGAGCAGTGCTTGTTCCGAGTGGCCTGGCGGTGAGGGCTAGCGAGCGGCCATGCAGGAGCCTTTTATGTGGCTCCCGGAAACAAAAACGCCTCTCCCCGGGATACGAGAAGAGGCGCAAGTCTGTCAGCTTACGCATCTCATCTCTCCCGGTCGGCATGCCGGGCGGGAATTAGCACCTGACGCCGAACGAATCGGCCGGTTGCTGTGGCTTCACAGGGCCCGTTCCCTCCGCCACTCTGGATAAGACGCGCGGAATCCCTCTTTCAAAGAGCTCGCCGCTGCGCTGGCGATTTTCCACGATTGTAGAAGCCAACAGGGAAGCAGGCAAGGTGTCCGGCGCGAAAATTGTTGTTAGGCCCACCCGTTGAGCCTCAAAAACTCTTCCCGCCAGTGATAGTGCTCGAGCAAGCCGTCAGTGCGCCGACCGAGAATGCGGTAGGCGATATAGAGTGCCTCGACCGTGGCCAGCCCTTGCTCCGGGTCGCGGAACAGTTTCGAGACCCGCGGATAGGCCGTGCGATAACCTCGCAGCGACCGCGTCGGCACGTGCTGAAAATCCCGAGCCATCCGCCGTGCCCACCGCCAGCTACCGTCCAGGATGAGCAGACCGCAGCACTGATCGGCATCGCTAAGCGGCTCGCCGTCCGGGTCGAGCAGAATGTAGTTGTCCAGAGCCAGGGGCTGACGAAGCGGCCAGCGCAGGAAAATGAGGTCGGTCCGCCCTCGCAGCGGCCAGATGGTACATTTCTCCAGCCGCTCTTTCGGATGCCGCACAATTATCGTCGGCGGATAAGCGCACGCCTCGCCTATTGATATCGTCTCCGTGCGACCAGCAGGCATGTTCCCTACCTTGTGGGCTGTCGCGCTGACACTTCGTTCTTGCCGGCAAGTTGCGATGGTTTGCACGTGGTGTCTCATTACCAGTGTAGGCTTGTCCCGAACGCCGGGCGATACGGTTACGCAGTACAGAGTTGGAGTATTCTTGCTGCTCGGCAGCCCAGGCGGTCAATTTCTGCGGCGACGGTGTACCGCACTTGCCTTTTGAGGCTCAGCCGCATAGTAAGCAGAAAGCAGCGGGGTATTGTCTGTCCAGGTTGCCCAATCGTAACGGCTAACTGCAAAAGAGTAGAGCCATGAGTACCGAGACCTGCGGAGCTTGTTCGGGAACCAAGCGCGAATGGCTGTGGCGAAAGCTGGGTGGCTGCGTGCGCTGTATGCGGCTCAGCTGGTGGGGAATGATAGCGACCTGGCTGGCCCTGGCAGGGGCGGTCGCGCTAGCCATGCCGCTGACGGTCACCATTTCAGTGGGAGTGGCGGCGTTGGCTTTGAGCCTGCTTTGGCTTATCCACTGGGGAGCGTTCGTCGGCAAGAATGTGGCGATGGTGTCGGAGATCGTGGAGGCGGGTGGAGAAGTGCTAACTCGGCGGGAGTTGCTGGCGCTGGCTCTGCAAGAAGCTATCGCGGCCATTGTACTTGTTTGCACGACAGGCTCCCATTCCCAGGCTTAAGACACCGGGTGCGGGCGCATTGTTGTCGAGGTTGTGGGGCATGGCCAGGGGAGCAGTGAGAGCGAAGCTTGCCGGAATGCTCGGGCCGACTATGCGATGAGAGCTGCGGCCGAAAGGCTGAATTGTATGCAACGGTGCCGACAAAATGATGTCTTTTGTCGGGGCGGGGAATGTGGCTGCGTCAACGTTAGTATAGGTCAGCCCCGGTGCGAGATAGCGGTCCATAGCCTCGCACAGCAGCAGAAGCTCTTTATATGCGCCTGCAGAGGGAATGTCATATTTTGGTGCCGGTGTCTCGGCGCAAGTTGCGCTACGCTCGGCGACGTCCTGGTTATTGGGGCCGAGATGTGTGATGAAAACCAGCAACAAGCGGTTAACAAGGCGCGAGCGGCCCTGGAGAGGCAGGCCAATCTGTTGTGCGAACAATTGTGTGCAAGGCGTCGGTGCTTCGGTGGCCTGCGGTGCGTTTGCAGTAACGCACAGAGAACAGGAGATCCCAACTGCCAGGTACGACAGATCCCAGACCCGAACCGCTCAGGTCGCACGCTTTGGTGCGCCCGATGCGCAGCCGTGTACAGATTACACTGCAAGTGTGTATAGCGAGGACCGAGCTAAGCCCTTTTCGGGTCAGCTTTGCTCCCGGAGGGCGAAACTATCTGAAGCACGGCTCCATTCGCGGAAGAGTTGTCGGCCTTGCCTCCTGGCCGGTGGTCAGCGGCAATCTGACTGGCCTCGAGCTTGCGCGAGCATCGGGCATAGACGAGCAGTCCGTGTCGGGAATCGCTATTCCGGCCGAATGTCCAGGACCCAGTCCTGGTCGTCGGGTGCAACGAAACGGGCTTCCTTGTCGTGGAGTTCTGCGTTGGCCGGTCGTTTTCTGCCGGTGCGTGGGTCAAACCATTGTGACGACAGCTTGGCTGGCAAAAACTCGCGCCGAAGCCGAATCGTTCCCCCTTGCGGTAAATAAGCAACCAGCCAGGTGCGTTTTGGCGTGGCCGAAACCGCTACGAAACGCTCCGGAGCTTTTTCTCCCGGTTGTTCGACCAGAGCCTGGTTAGCGGGTCGCAATTCCGTCCACGGCCCGCTGAGGAAAAACGCTTTCAGAATGCCCATAGCCTGGGCTCCCGGGGCTTCCAGCCCAGCTGTCCAGGGTCCAGCCTGACCGAGTCGTTCATGCCCTTCCACCGGGCCAGGCTGGTCTAACCAGGGCCAGATATGGTGGTGCCCGTAGGTAACTCCCGCTGGCGGAGCAATAAGAAGCGACCAGTAGGCTGCCCGCCGCACGTGGTACGGCTGGAAGAGCTGACGGCTATGATAAGCCGGATGCGCTTCATAATTCGGCTCCAGATTGATGATGGGTTTGGGTGGTTGGCGAAGCCATTGCTTAGCGGGTGGGCCTTCAATTAGCCAGCGCAAATGGGCTTCGTTGTCGCCGTGTCCCGACTGGTAACCGAGAAAGTCTATCCATGCCTCATTGCCGAATCGGTCCCAAATCCAGTTTTGCCCTGAAGGATGCAAACTGACCAGGCGGTCGCGTGGTTGAACGGTGAAAAGTTGTCGGCCCAATCGCTGCCAGCGCTGCGTATTGCGGTAGTGTCCATCGCCACCGAGCAGCCAGACCACCTGGTATGCTCCCCACCGAGCGATGAGGTATTCGCAGAGCCGCTGCGCTTCGTTTTCTGACAGTGCTTCGCCTGGGTCCGTTGGCGTCAGAGCCCAGAGCAGAACCGGCACGGCTACCAAATGGTGGGCGTTGCACTGGGCGAGTTTGGCATCCATTCGGGCCAGCACCTGCGGATATACCCGCAACTTTGCTTCGCGCCCGAACACGTGTTCTTTTAGCGTCTTGTTTCCGCCTCGCCACTGGGTAGAGACGAATTGCACCGCAGTAAATCCTTGTTTTTGCCGTGTCGCCAGATAGCGTTGCCAATCTGCTGGCTGCGACTTGAGCACACCGTTCCAGGCAGTGTCCGCCAACCAGAAAAAAGGCGTGCCGTCGGCATGTTCGAGATATGTGCCACTCGCCGCTACTCGCAAAGCGCCGTGCCGGTAAAGCGGATTGTCGCCGGTGTACTCGCGCACGCGAAACTCGCCTTGCTGACGATGTAGCCCGATGTCTTCCGGTTTCGCCTGCGTGGACCATTGCCAGGTGCCGATTTCGTCCGGGCTGAACCGAACCCGCCAGACACGCCCACCGTCCCAAAATGCCTCGCGAACGTGCTTCTTGCCGGACGGTGCCACGAAAGTAACTTCGACGCGAACATCCCAGATCGGCTCGGCATAATCGCGCGTGGCAGTCAAGCTGGTTTCAAACACGCCCCAGCGATGCACTTCGGCAGTTGCGACTGCTTTCGGCTTTGCGCTATCGTCCCCGGCAAGTTGCAGTGCTACCACTGCGAGCACGCCAAACGTGCATACGCCCAGCCAGCACGACCGGATTCGATTCATGCGTTTCTCCTGGGTTGGCGTTCGGTCAAAGAGTTTCAGCGATTATTTTCGTATGTTGGCGGAACTTAGCCAACCAAAGTCCCGTGTTTTGCCCCAGGTTTGGCCTGACCCGCTGCGAGTATCAAGAGCGGCGGGCGTCAGCCCGCCGTGGTGGGCGAGACACGCTTGCCGGGGAAATGCGAACCACAGCGCCAAACGATCTCCGTCCAGAGCAGGAGGCGTCAGCCCGCCGTGGTGGGCGAAACACGCTTGCAGGGCCGTGCTGCCGCAATTTCGTTGCGTGGTGCGAGCCGTCAGCTGGATCGCGACCGAGATTCTGACCCAGCCGGTTGTCGGAGTTGCGCAGCGTTGGGCAGGTCCTCGATGCGATTCAGACCGAGGAGCTGCAGGAATTTCCTGGTGGTACCGTAAAGCACCGGCCGACCGAGCGAATTGTGCCGACCGACTATACGCACCAGTCCGCGGTCCATGAGCAGGCGCAGCATGTCGGCACATTGCACGCCACGGATAGCCTCGATTTCCGCCCGCGTGATCGGCTGGCGGTAGGCGATAATGGCCAGAGTCTCCTTGGCCGCAGCCGATAATCGCAAGTCGCCCGTACCGGGACGCAATCGCACCAGCCAGGGTTGAAATCGCGGCAACGTGGTCAACTGGTATCCGCCAGCAATAGCCTGCACCTGAAACGACGACCCTTCCGCTTCCAACAAACTTTGCAATCGCCGCACCAGTCGCCGAGCTTCGCCAGCATCGCGCAAGCCGACAACCTCGGCAATGCGTTTCGGGGTGATCGGTTCTTCTGCCAGGAATAAGACGGCTTCCACCAGCGCCAACGCCCCATCGCGTGCCAGCGGCCCGGCGGCTTGTGTCGCAGCTAGGGGCAACCGTAACCAGGCCCGGTTAACTTGCCGGCGACCCTGCTCAAGCTCCGATAAGTGCCGCATCGGACGATACGGCAAAAAGGGAACCAGTCGGTGTAGCGATGGTCTGTCTCTCTCCACGTCCGTTTTGCGAAGGTAGCTCACCGCGGTGTCCCAGAAAAACACAAAAGCCCTGCGCTGGTCGTTGCGCAAGGCTCATGGAGCTCGGATTAGCCCCAGAGAGCAGCCGTCGTGATAACTACATGCTGAAGCTGCTGCCGCAGCCGCAAGTCGTGCGGGCGTTGGGATTCTGCACACTGAAACCGCGACGGTTGAGCTCGTTGATGAAATCAATCGTCGCCCCGTCCACGTAGAGCAGGCTCTTGCGGTCAACCACGATCCGCACGCCGTGCTGCTCCATCAGTTCGTCGGTCTTCTCGTTGTAGCAGGTGTCGAGGTCGAGCTTGTGCTGAAAGCCACTGCAGCCGCCACCTTTCACCGACAGCCGCAGATACACCGGCTCGTCATTGAGAGCGCCGGCCTGACGCTGTTCCTCGACAATTCGCTTAATCTCTTCCGCCGCACGCGGGGTCAGGGTAATGGGCATATCGTCTCTCCTCGCTCGAAGGATGGCTGGCTCCATCAGAGGTAATATTGATTCCACCTCGCGGTGTACGTTTCGCCTTATTGGCGATGTATTATACGTTCTGATGCGCTGCCGGTCTATGGCAGAGGATGTTTGCCTCACTTGGGAGTGTTGCGGTACCAGCGACCGGAACGCAGGGGGGAACCGTATCGGCTGGGTGGGGCCGTCGGCGAAGCTGGTGCGGCGTCCGGCGTGGTTATCGTTTCCGGGTCGGGCAGCCGATCCGGTTTCGTGGGCGCGGATTGTGGCGGAGTCTTCGGTTCGGACGCCGATTCGGATGCAGATGCCTCGGCTGGTGGCAATTCCCCCGTTCCGGGTCGCACGCCGCATATCACGCCGTAGGCTTTCATACGTTCTCCGAGCCATTCGATCGCGATCGGCAGAATGCGCTGAGCGGTGGCATCGCTGTGCGTTCCCAGTCGGTCCACGTGTACCCGCGGACGAAGTCCCCGAGAGCGGGCGTAGTAGATGAAACTCTCCGCCTGGGCATGGAAGTTGAACTCATCCTTGCCGCCGTAACCGACGAACATCTCCAGCTGTCCTGGTTGCAAACGGTAACGGTCAATGAGTTCGATTGGGTTTTCCATGCCGGCACAGACGATGGCATAGCAATCGTTGCCGAAAACAGGATGGTAAATCTCCTCGACGCGGATTTTGATCAGACCGTGGGCAAAACAGCCGAGCACCTCTTTTCCGTCCAGCAGGCTATTGCGCCAGCCCCAGTTGAACGGGTCGAAGCAGGCCTGTGCGTCACCCTGTTCGTTCATCCAGCGGATGTTGAGCGGTGCCAGGATACCGGCAACGAAACGGAACTGGTGCCGGTGTTTGATCGCGGTGTTGAACGCCCCGAAGCCGCCCAGGGAAACGCCGATAAGGGCATGGTACTCGGCATCGGGCATAATCGGGAATCGGCTGGCGACAAAGCCGAGGGCGTCTTGCAGCACCCAATCCTGAAAATCGCCGGCGCGGCCATTGATGAAGAAACTGTGGGGGCACACACGACCGCCGCATTCGTCGGTTCGGCCATCGGGAACCACGATGATACACGGCGGTAGTTTCCCACGCAGAATCGCCTGGTCGAAATAGTGCGCCACTCCGAGGAACTCCTGCTCATCGTTCCACAACCCGTGCAGGTACACAATGACCGGATAGACACTGGCTTTGCTGTAGTTGGGCGGCAGGTACACGTAGAGGTCACGGCGACTGCCCAGAGCGTAGGACCAGATGCGGCGATCCTGGCCGTGATTGCGGGTGAAGTCGAGAATACGCCCACGCAATTGGTGATTGGCCGACTGCAAACTGTCCGGCAGCGGATCGAGCGACCGGTAATAGCGGTCCGCTTCCGCCGGTTTCGTCCAGGAAACAACCATTACTCCCGCCATCAGCACCAGACACCATCCTGGCATCCGCACGGCATGTTCCTCCCCTAAGCGAAGTTTCCCGCCGATCACTCGGCAAAATCGCTATCCCCGATGCAACCAATTTCGCCAACCGTCTCCGCACAACATGCCGTTGCGATAAGCTGTAACGCTTATTCCGAAAATACCCGAAACCATGACGGCAATAGTCCCAATCGCTACAACACCAGCAAATACCGCCGACCTCACACTAACGGTCAACCTATTGTGCATCGGATTCGGGAGACTCTCACATGCGCTTGCAACTTGCACTCCGGATCGTCTCAGCTTTGGCGGTGCTGGTATCGGCAACGGTCAGCACCGGTTGGGGGCAGACCGGCAACGGAACCCAGCGGCCGCCGAATGTTATTCTGATCCTGGCCGACGATCTCGGTTACGGCGATCTGGGTTGCTACGGGCAGAAGGAAATTCAGACGCCGTGTCTGGATCGCCTGGCGGCGGATGGCATGCGGTTTACGCAGTTTTATGCCGGTTCGACGGTGTGTGCCCCGTCGCGTTGCGTGCTGATGACCGGACTGCACACCGGGCACTGTTATATACGCGGCAACGCTCGGTATGCTCTGCGACCCCAGGATCGCACCGTTGCCGAGTACCTCAAGCAGGCTGGATATGCTACCGCCCATATCGGCAAATGGGGACTGGGATTGGAAGGTACAACCGGTGCTCCCACGCGCAAGGGATTCGACTACTTTTTCGGTTACCTCGACCAGGTGCATGCCCACAACTATTATCCGAGTTACCTGTTCCGCAATGAAACACGATTCCCGCTGAATAACGTTGTGCCGAAAGAGGGGAAATTCGGTCAGGGCGTGGCGAGCGTTCGCCGACAATACAGCCACGACCTGTTGACGGAAGAGGCCCTGCGCTTCATTCGTGAGAACCGCACCCGACCATTTTTCCTGTATCTTGGTTACACCATCCCCCACGCCAATAATGAAGCCGGCAAAAACGGCATGGAGGTGCCGGACTTCGGTATCTACAAGGACAAACCCTGGCCCGACGTGGAAAAAGGTTTCGCCGCCATGATCACCCGCATGGATCGGGATGTGGGTCGGATTCGCGAAACTCTGCGGGAACTCGGACTGGAACGCGATACGCTCATCCTGTTCTCTTCCGACAATGGGCCGCATGCCGAGGGTGGGCATGACTCGAAGTTCTTCCAGTCCAGCGGTGGTTTGCGTGGCATCAAACGCGACCTGTATGAAGGAGGCATCCGTGTGCCGTTCATTGCCTGCTGGCCCGGCACCATTCCCGCTGGCAAGGTCAACGATCATATCGGCTGGTTTGCCGACGTGCTGCCTACGCTGGCCGAACTGGCCGGGGTCAAAGTTTCGGACAAACTCGATGGGATCAGTCTGGTGCCCACCTTGCTTGGCCGACACCACGAACAACCTCAGCACCAATACCTGTACTGGGAGTTTTACGAACTCGGCGGAGCGCAAGCCGTGCGCTACGGCAATTGGAAAGCTGTCTGCAAGCCTTTCGGCGGGAAGCTCGAACTCTACGACTTGAAAAACGACCCCACAGAATCACGCGATCTGGCCGAGCAACACCCGCAACTGGTGGCACAGTTACGCCAATTCATGCAGCAGGCCCACACTCCATCCGAACTCTGGCCGATTCCTAAACCGCAGCCCGCGGAGAAAAGCCGCCAACCCGCCCAACCCTGAGCGCAATGCGCGGGCCTTTCGCATCAGGCATCCGCGAATCACTGGTCCGCAACTTGCAGGCTAACGGAGGCCGATCGGACAACAGCATCGCGGCAGCAACATAGCGTGTAAATGCCAGGCGAAGCATGACTCCCGAACTCGCCGCTTTTCTCGCTAATCTGATACTGATTCTGCACGCGCTGCTGGCGACCTTCGTTGTGGGCGGCTGGCTGGTGACCGTGGTCGGCGGATTGTGCCGCTGGCAGTGGGTGCGGAGTTTCTGGTTTCGCGTAATTCACCTGCTGGTCGTCGGCGTGATCGTTCTGGAATCGGTCTTTGGTATGGTATGCCCGCTCACCAGATGGGAGGAACAGTTGCGTAGCCTGGCGGGGCAAGAGGGGACGGACGAGCTGGAACAGCTCGGTTTTCTGCTGTACTACCTGCGACGGATTTTGTTCCTGCCGGATCACTGGGAGTGGAGCCAGACGGTATTGATGTGGGTGTATATCGCGTTCGGCGTGGGTGTGCTGGCCACCTGGATTTTCTTCCCGCCTCGCTGGTCCCGGCAGCGATTCGGTGTGGGAAAGCCTCCTTCGGATGCGCTGAATGCGGGGAAGGCTGCTTCGGATATGCCAAACCCCGAAAAGCCTGGCTCCAATGCGTTGAATGGCGGAAAGCCTGCATCGGATGAGCGGAACGCGGGAAGGTCTGTGTCTGATACGCCGAATGCTGGAAAGCCTGGTTCGGATGCGCTCACGAACACCGCCGCACCCAGCCATCATCCGCTTCCGAGCCAAACCTGATCGCTCGCGGCAGGGCTTATACACCGCTCGGACAAGGCGGTTCGACTATGAGCACAAAAAGCGCGATGTCATGGGGCCAGCACTTCGTACCAGAGAGTTTGCCATTGCGGGCCGAGCGTAAGGACAGCTTGACCGCCTGCATCGCTGGCAACGTGTAGCTCGGTCTTGCGCTGCCCACGTTCGTCCAACGCCCAGGCTTGCACGCCCCTGGCAGGCAAGGGCAGGGTAATGACTGCTGAGACACCTTCCACCAGGGTAGGTGGTCGGCCCCAATCGCGCCCGCAACTCGATTTGGGTGGATAGCCCGCGAGGTCTTTCCAGCCTATACCCGTGTTCTCCACATAACCGGTGGCGGTAATGAGTAACCGGGTTGGGCCACGCCGGGGCTTTGCGATGGATGATGGCAGCGAACCTTCCATCACCGTAACCGAGATCGCGCACCAGCCGTCCTGGATGGTGTCTGCGGGCCGGATCACCACGCCGCCCAGGTCGTACACTTTGTCAGCTGCAAACCCAATAACTGCTTTACTGCGGGTGGAGTTGACAGTCACCACACCCCGTCTCTGGTGCCATCCTTGTCCGCGCTCTGTCAAATCCCAAATCAGTTCCCCGGTGTCCGAAACGACTCGGTCACGGGGAAGTGTCAGCTGCTCGGGCCGAAGTGCGGAGGGCGGCCGGGACGTGTTACCCGCGGCGATGGCTACGCGATGCACGAGAGCTGCTTGCCGGGGAACACCGAGATGGCCGGCGTGCACCAGCACCCATGGCTCAGACCGCCGTAGCAACTCGATTTCGCGATCTTTCGTAAGACTGACTACCACTTCCGAATTTGCGGGCCGCACGTCGCCGCGTACGAACATGGCTACTGCAGGTATCAGCGTGACCATTTTGGTGGGGTGCTGAGCGATGTCGAAGAAGTTGCCGATATACCGCAAATCTCGCATATTCCAGTGTGCGTATGAGTAGGCATACACCGCGTCCCAATCTTGCAGGGCGGCATAAGCCGCTAACAGAAGATAGCCCTCGCTCGAATAAGTGTTCGGTGCGGGATGACTGTATTCGGTAACTGAATGAGGTTTGCCCCGAACACGGCGCAAGGCAATATCCGACAGGATCCCGCCCGGTTCGCTGACCATGCTTCGGTTGGGTACCGCCCAGTCATCGTGCTTCTCCCAAGCTCCTGGCGGCGGAGTAAAAAAGATGGGATGTTGCCAGTAGGCGTGGGTGTCCACGCAGTCGAGGGCCGCCATCAAGTTTGGTGTGCTGCAGCCCACGATGGTACCCATCACGAGTGCCTGCACTTTCAACTCCTCCTTGAGGTAACGGTACATGGATTGCCAGTAGTGCTCTTCTGTTTCCCAGAGGAAGCGGAGCCAATCACGCTGGGCTAACTGGTGGTGCAGGCAAAAACGACTACGGAGAACCGTTGGAACGGTTCCGTCCTCCAGGCGTTGATTACCTGGCAATTCGAGATCGCCCCCAGGACGCAAAGATGGTGCGGCCAACCAGTATGTCGTGGCTTGCCTACTCAGGTTGCTAAACATCAGACGGACATTCTCATCGCCCATCACAGGGACGACGCATATTCGAAACTCTCGCCATTCCTGGGTAAGTTGCACATCACCGCAAAAGGCGAGATGCTGCCAGGGTTCGTGAGCCTGAGTCAGGCTAACGCTTACGGCGCAGGGTTGAGATGCTTTCGCCCAGAAGGTGACCGTGTAGGGCCGATCGCCTTGCACTTTTAGGTTGCGCTGATGGAGCAGGACGTGCCAGCTTTCTCGGCCAGGCTTGGTGACATGAATGCGAAGAACCCGCCCTTTGTCCGGGTCTCTGACCAGTTCTGCGTGAGCTTCGGCGTCGCCGTGGCGTTCCAGAATCCAGTGCTGCAGACCAGCACGGAAATCGGTGTTTACAAGCATCTCCTGGCCTAACGGTTCCCGCATGTTCCAGGTCAGCCGCAACCGTTCACTGCTGCCGTAACGCCTTTTGAGCCATCCGTTCCAGCGACTTTGCAACTCGCGTAAGAAAACTTCAGGCAGCCTGTCTAGTGCTCCGCTGAGCCAGGCATGCAACAGTCCGTTTTCATTGTTAATCTCCACGAAGGCTACAGCTGGGTCTTCCGCGTAGCTTAGCCCGGTATAAGTATTGCGATGGGCAAGCAGTTTCCGAGCGTATTCCTTTTCGAGAGCCAGGCATGGTTCATAGAAGCAACCTAAAACCCGCCGCACCTGCTTGTCAACTTGCTCGATTTCTTTAGGCAAGCCATCATGTGCGCTGAAGGACCGATCGACCAGCAGATTCACATTGACATAAATGCCCTGACGACGCAACTGAGCGACGAGATAGTCAAGTCGGTCCAGGGCTTCCGGATCAAGCTCCCGCGTATTGGCGACCTGCCGCTTCAAGATTCCTTCGGGAAAGCGCATCATGTCCAGATGATGCAACCGCACCAGGTTGATGCCGAACTTGGCCAATCGTGCCGCTATCTTTTCGGCATCTTCCTTGGGCGGAAAATTCGCGCCGAAACACAGGTTGACACCAAAAAAGCGAATTCGCTGATCGCCTGCGTAAAGGTGGCCATCGGCAGCGGCGCGTATCGGCCCAAACTTGCCGGCAGGTTTGTGCAACCAATGGCTCAGGTTGGCAACTGAAGGCGCAGCATCGTCCCAGGGCAGTACAAAGGGAAAAAGTTTCGTTGTTCTATTGGTCGGCGACCGAGGGTCTTGCTTGGTGGCGCAAACGCTCACACCCACAGCCAGCACGCATCCGAGCCAAAGCAGGGCGTTTCGCATCGTCGTAATCTTCATAGATCGCGCAGTCTTCTGAGTGCCGATAATTGTCGCCCGGAGCAGAAAGGGCATCTTGGCCGTGGAGATGATACTCGGCGATACCCTCTGGGCAAGGCCATACACGTCTCCCAGAGATGATAACTTACAGCGTCGACTGCCAGCAGCACTCCCGACCAAGCCTTGCGTGCATAACTTGGCCTCCAGCCCCACACGAATCCGATCCTATAACGGCTGGCCTATTCCAGCCGACGCCCGAAGGACTAACGACTGGCGAAAGTTGCGGACTCTGGAACTCACGTCAGCCAGGCACTACTATGCAACTCCGCCGCACACCGAACAACTGGCGAAAGTTGCATACTGCGTGGCGCACTGCGACAGCAGGCCTACTGTGCCCGAGGCTCCTGGCAGACTCTCCGCTTCGACGGACAACTGCTGATGCAGGAAACTGACACTCGCCGCTTTTTGTCAGGCGTTCGTTTGTCGCGGGTTGGCAGATTCCGTGGCAAACGCGATTTGCGGATCACGAAAGGCTCACAGCTGCCACGTCGGTCGGAGTTTCGCCTCTGGAATCTGCTAAGCGTCAACCCGCTGTAACCGCAGGTAATCGGTTCAGTTACCATTCTTATAGGCACTGCCGCCCTTTCCTGGTTCGTTGCCAGGCGAAGGGTGAGGGGACTCTCCGGGCGGATTGAGCGCTCCCGGTGGGATTTGTTTCAATATGTCGTCAACAGGCTTCGGCCAATCCCGGTCGGGACGATAAGTCCTCGTTTCCCCCGGCAGTTCCTTACTCGTTTTGCGAAGCTGCTCTTTGGACATTCTCATCTCCCGTTTTAGCACCGACAAATTTTATGGCAACAATCTGGCTACCGTCTATCCATAAACCTGTTGTCTGACGATCAACGTGCCAGCGTCCCTCTAAGTCCTGACTCAGAATTCCTTCCAGTGGTAAGTCTCGCCTGTCTGGATCCGAAGAGGCCCGGGAGTTAATACCATAGATCCCGCGAATGACCGTACCGTCTTTCAACACAGTCACCACAAAGCACGGTTCCCTTTGCATCCAGAAAGCGGCATCCCAAGCGGTGGCTGGCAAGGGCAGGAAGGAGGATAGTTTTTCTCTATAGCGATTAGCTGTTATACCTAGAACGAACCCGACGAGAATCGGTAAGACCAAGCCTGTCAGCCAAAACGGCAGACCCAGGAGTCGCAACGCCGCAAATAATGAACCAGACGCCAGGTAGGTTAGGATTGCCTGGTTGGTTTCCCACCGCAGGAAAGGAATGAATTTCCGAAGAACAGCCGACAACACGAAACCGGGAACCAGCCAGCTAATCGCGACCTCCAGAGCTTCTCGGGTTTCAATGTTCATGTTCTTGACCTTAGTGGCGCCTCAGCATCTCGAAGCTTCCAGTCCTCAACGGTCTGTTTCGGAAGGTGTGGTGGCGGTTTGGGTTATTCGGTGAGGTAGAGGATGCGGCCACAACTTTTGCAAATGACGGGTCGGTTGAGGCGGAGGTCCTGCAACATCTGCAAAGTGGTTTCGGTGAAACAGCCCATGCAACTGCCGTGTTCTACTGGGGCCAGGGCTTCGTGCGCTTTACTGCGTACCAGGCGCTGATAGACCTCCTGTAACTCCTGGGGGAGTTCGGCCTCCAGTCGGGCCAGTTCGGCTCGAGCTTGCTGCAAACGTTCCTGTATGAGCCGGAGACGTTCGGCCCGGGATTGTTCCAGCTGCGCGAGTTCGGAGCGAAGCGTTTGGACAGCCTGCTCGCGTTCGGGTAACTCCTGCTGTCGGCGTTCGAGTTTGTCTATGAGGTCGAGCATTTCGTCTTCCAGAACGCTGAGCTGGATGCGAGCGCTTTCGAGTTGATTTTGCAGGGCCTGGAACTCGCGGGCTGTGGCAGCCGACTGAATCTGGCGTTGCCAGCGAGTCATTTTTTCGTGGAGCTGCTTTTCGGTAACTTCGCGATCGTGAAGGGCAACCTTGAGCTGACGGATTTCTTCCTGCAATTGCTGGAGTTGCTTTTCGCGGTCCTGGAGCTGGCTTTGCAGGCGAGTAATGGCGCGCTGGCTTTCGTCAATTTCCTGACTGAGCAAATGGATGCGTTGCTGGGCTTCGTGGAGAGCGCGTAATAAAGCCGACAAGCTCCCGCTCATTGCTGGCACGGCTCCTGATCGGTTGTCAAGGTGCAGAAGTGCTGGCCGGCAGAGGCGCGGGAGTCTTTCCCTGGCCGAGTTGCCCAGCCGCTGTCGTTTCCCGGCGGGGCGATGTGCCAAAGCTGCTCAGCGGCGCAGCTGGTCGAGGAATCCTTCCAGTTGACGGCTGCGTGCCGGATGTTGCAGTTTGCGGACAGCTTTGGCCTCGATCTGCCGGACACGTTCCCGCGTTACCTTGAAGATGCGGCCGACCTCCTCCAGAGTGTAAGTATATCCATCTCCCAGGCCGTAGCGGAGCTTGATGATCTCGCGCTCACGGTAGGTGAGGGTTTTGAGCACCTGTTCGATTTTCTGACGGAGCATTTCGTGAGTAGCGCTCTGCCAGGGGCACGGGGCACCTTCATCCGGCAGAAACTCGCCGAAATAACTTTCCTCTCCCTCGCCAATCGGTCGGTCCAGGCTGACCGGCTGCCGATTCACCTGCAGTACCTGGCGGGCCTCTTCGACTGGAACCTGAGCAGCGTCGGCGATTTCTTCGATGGTAGGCTCCCGGCCGAGTTGCTGATACAGCTGCCGCTGGGCGTTGCGGAGCTTTTGCATGGTTTCCACCATGTGAACGGGGATGCGGATGGTGCGAGCCTGGTCGGCAATGGCGCGGGTGATAGCCTGGCGAATCCACCAGGTGGCATAGGTACTGAATTTGTAGCCGCGGCGGTATTCGTATTTATCCACGGCTCGCATCAGGCCGGTGTTGCCCTCCTGAATCAGATCGAGGAAACTCAGACCACGGTTGCGATAGCGTTTGGCAATCGAAACGACCAATCGCAAATTCCCATCGGCCAGCTGGCGCTTGGCCGATTCGTATTCTTCAAACCGCCGACGAATGATCTGCACGCGCAGGCGTAAACTTGCCGGCGTCTCCAGCGTCATCAGCATCAGGTCGCGCAACTCGGCTTCCAGGTTGGCGCGATCCTCACCCGTATTGCCACGCTCACGAAGGCGGTTGATTTCCGCCTCCAGCTCATCCATCCGCTGGCTGATCTGCTCCAGCCGTTTCATAAGCGGCTGCAGACGCTGGGTTCGGATGCTGAGTTCCTCGACCAGGCGGACACATTTGCGGCGGCGCAGACGAATCTGTCTGCGTAATTGCCGCACTTCCTCCTCGCTCAGCCGCGGGTCGAGGCTCCGAGTGAAATCTTCCACGTTCTGCTGCATCAAAAATTCCAGCGTCCGCAAGTTGTGCGGCATGCGATGCAGAATCTGGTCTTTCTCCAGATTCTCCGTCAGCGAAGTTTTCATGGTGCGGTCGAAGGGCAACTCGCCGTGATGCACGCGCTTGAGGGTTTCGACTACCGTGGACAGAGCATAGTCGTTTTCCAGAACTTTCTGGCGGAAACGATTGCGGGTGATCTCGATGCGTCGAGCCAGGGCAATTTCCTGCTCACGGGTCAGCAAAGGAATTTGACCCATCTGGCTCAGGTACATGCGAACCGGATCACTGCCGCGGGGAAACTCGCCTTCTTCTTCGAGCAGGTGGTGTTCGAGTTCTTCCGTAACAAAGCCGTCCTCGTCGTCGGCAAGCCGGTCACGCTCTTCCGCTTCGCTTTCGTCAATCAGTTCGATGCCGTGCTTTTCCAGCAGAAGCAGCAACTGATCGAGTTTGTCAGCACTGGCATAGTCTTCGGGCAACAACTCGTTGACCTGCGTGTAGGTAAGGTAGCCCTTGCGTTTGCCCATTTCGATCAACGGTTTGAGCGACGCATCGAGTTTCTGCATGAAATCCCTCCTCTCTGTTATTTATCGAGCACGGAAAGCGTGAGTGGTGGTATATCGTTGTCAGTGCTTGGAAGCTCGGCCATTGTACCTGGGTGCAAGTGTCATTGGTTCCAGGTCGCATCACAGCGTCCCTGTCTGCCTCCGTGCCGTGTCAGGTGTTCAGGTCATTTCAGAGTGGGTAGCTGGCTACGGTTTGAGCCTGGCCGGCTACCGCGAAGGGAGAGAATGACCCTGCTGAATTTGCCGCAAAAGTTCGGTAGGCGGCGGAGCGTCGCTGTCGAGGTGGCGCAGTTGTTCCTGGAGCTGCTGGCGGAGTCGCTGAGCGCGGCGTTGCTGAAAAGCCGCCAGCAATTCCCGGAGCCAGCCGCCGCGATCCTGCAACATCTGTCCCCGGTCATGCAGGCGCAGCAAATATTGCTCCAGCCGTGGCCGGTCGGCAAACTCCTGCCGCAACCGATCCACGGTCGGTTCCGTGCCGGCTTCCGCCAGTGCATACATTCGCCGCAGCACTTGCCGCAATCCACGGTGTTGAATCTCCGATAGCGGCACAGCCTGGCGTACCTGAGAAATCAGCGAAGGTTCCGCCAGCAGGATTTCAAGCAACTGCCGTTCCAGAGGATCCACGCTCACCTGGCGAAGCGGCGGTTCTTCCGGATTGGCCGGAATGCGGTGGATCTGACAGTACCATTGTTGCAGCCGTTGCCACAAAGTAGTTTCGCTGGCACCGGTGCGGCGAGCTAATTGGGCAATAGCCAGTTCGCGTTTCACCTGCGTGGTGGGCGATCCACGAGCCGGCAGCCGGGCCAGCACTTGCAATACGCGATCCACAGCCAGGCGTCGGCCTTCGAGGGTAGCCAGAGCCGAAGGGGTCAGTTCCTGACGGAGTTTGTATTCGAGGGCGTCCACTGCCTGGCGCAGTATCTGCTCGAAAGCTTCCCGTCCGTGCGTTTGCAGAAAATCGCAAGGATCGAGTCCTGCAGGGAGCTGGGCAATGGCCAGTTCGATGTCGTGTTCGAGGAATAATTGCAGAGCCTGTTCGACGCCGCGGTCTCCACCGCTATCCGCATCAAAAACCAGCACCACGCGGGGCACGAACCGCTTCAGTTGTTGCAAATGCGAGGCATTTAGCGCTGTACCGAGTGTCGCCACCACAGTTCGACAACCGTGCTGGTGCGCCATCAGCACGTCGGTATAACCTTCCACCACGGCCAGATAACCAGCCTGTTCGGCCAGTTCTCGCGCCCGGTCCAACCCGTACAAATGCTCGCTTTTGCGAAAAATGGGGGAATCGGCAGAGTTGTAATACTTGGGCAGGCGTTCTTCCGCTTCCATTCCGGGCAAAACCCGGCCACCAAAAGCCACAGTCCTGCCCCGCACGTCTCGAATCGGAAACAGAATCCGCCCGCGAAAACGGTCAAACGGCGCACCATCGGACTCCCGTTGTCCACACAGCCCAACTGTCACCAACTGTTCCATCGTCCAACCGACACGCAAGGCCCGTCGTGCCAACCAGTCCCATTCCGGCGGGGCAAAACCGATGCCGAACTCCAGCAGCGTTTCCTTTTGCAAACGCCGGGCCGACAAGTATTCGCGGGCCACTTGCGCACGCGGCGATTCCCACAGGAATCGGCGGTATTGTTCTTCGGCCCAGCGCATCAGCTCATACCAGGCGTTGCGTTCCTGATCACGCTGTGGATTACCCCAACGAGGCGTGATCCCGGCCCGCCGGGCCAGCATTTCTACGGCTTCGCGGAAACTGCAACGCTCTCGTTCCTGCACAAAGGTGATGACATCGCCATACTTGCCGCACGCCCAGCAGCGAAACCGTTGCCGCACCGGATCCACATCCAGCGAGGGGTGATGGTCATCGTGGAACGGACATAGCCCTTTATAGGTTCGTCCCTGGCGCCGAAGGGGCAAATATTCGCGAACCACCTCAACAATGTCGTTAGCTTGTTTGACCTGGGCGATTAAGTCCTCGGCCACGGTGCGCTCCAATTGATGAGCAACCACCCTGCGCTTGCTCCATGCGCTTGCAGCAGGCAGCTCGGCAAGTAACCGGCAGCCCGCTTATGCATTGCCAGCCTCCATGCCAGCAGTGGCTCGGACACTTGTGCTATCATCCTATTGATGCCTGAGCAGGCTCCAACCCATCGAACTCAGGCCCACACCTCTCGCAAGCTCGGCCAATTATAAGGTTGCTCCCGATCACGGTCAAGCCGAACAACTTTTGCCCGGCTAGACTCACCACTAAAGCAACCCTGGCTCGCTTTCAGTTGCCGCGGCCCTTACCGGCCCGCTCCCAGTTATTGCTCCCGCTGCGATGATGCTTGTGCGATATTTCCGAGCATTAGAAATGGGCTGCCGACCACATATCCGGATGCAACCAACACCGAACGGGCAGCCGCTTCAACGTCATTCAGAGGTTGCAAATGGACTGCCAGTCGCACATCCGCGTGCAGCACGTTGAGTTTGCGATTACTGCAGCGAGATTGTTCTGCCCGCTGCCCATCGAACAGCAGGGCGCAGCTTCGCTTGCCTGCACGCAAATGCAACACCATTTACGAACGGTCACCAGATAAGCCGTGTTACAGAAGCGGCTTGATTCACCTGTTTGCTGGTGAAGCGCGACTGGCGACTGGTTGTGCGGTCTTCAAATCGCGTGCAATAACCGTTGCCGTGCTTCAGCTTGCATCGTCTCGGCGTATTCGTGCGACCAGCCCAATTCACCCGCCATAAGCCGAACCACTTCCGGCAATGCTTGCAAGGCCGCTGCCGTATCCAGAAAGGCCAGGCGAATCCGCCGTGCCAGGAAATCCAGGGGCATGCGTGCCATTTCGTAGCGGGTCGCATGAATGACTTCCGCTCGCAAATAGGGCCAACCTTCCAGCAAGTGGCCGGGATAATCGCGACACAAAGCCAGCACGCTACCTAGCTGGCTGCCATATTGCACCAGATGCGGCGCATGGGCGATCGTCTCGGCCAGCGATAAATCCTGGTGTTTGTGGACTGGCGGATGGGTCGGTTGATCACTGAACGAAGCGGCGTAGCCCAACGCGGGCGGTGCATAGAACGGTGGCTTCCATCGCCGCGTACGCCGCTTTGGCCAACCGCGACTTTCCAACCAATCCATAAGTTCCTCGGACATGACGCGAAACGTCGTCCATTTGCCGCCCACCAGTGTCACCAGCCCACGCAATTCTTCGATACGGTGCTCACGAATCAGCTCGGCAGTGCTCTCCCCTTGGTGACGCAACAATGGCCGAATTCCCGACCAGCGTGCGGTAATGGTCATCGTCTCCACGCTGGGCAGGTAGGGCCGAACTTGCCGCAACAAGTATTCCACCTCGGCATCGCTGACAGCAGGATAATCCGCAGGCGGCACCGCAACATCAGTCGTGCCCAGCAGCCAGTGGCCGTACCACGGCAGCAAAAACACCACGCGGCCATCTTCGGTGTGGGGGATCAACAAGCCCCAGCGCCGCACCGGCAACGCTGCGGAGTTGTCAACTTCCGCCCATACTCGGTTCGGTCGCAGTACCAGATGGGCGCCGGCACTGGTTTGCAGAATCGGCTCGGCATAAGGGTCGGCGAGTTGGCGAATGGCGTCCGCAAATGGCCCAGCGGCATTGACCACGAACCTGGCCGCCAGCGAGCGTGTTTCGCCGCTGAGGCGATCGCGAACCACGGCTCCGCAAACCCGGCCATGCCGTTGTTCCAGAGCAACGACTTCGACATGATTGACCGCCAACGCTCCCTCCGCCACTGCTGTGCGAATCAGTTCCCAGTTGAAACGGGCATCATCGAATTGACCGTCTGGGAAAGCGACGCCTCCGGCCGATGCCTGCAAACCGGCAAACCACATTGCCAGCGCTTCGGCCGAAAGGTAACGCGGCCGGTGCAGGCGAGCCTTGCCCGCCAGCAAGTCGTACAGTTGCACGCCGGCAGAATAGTACCAGCGCTCTCGGGGATTGCGGCACGGCGTGATCAGCCACAGGGCATGGATGAGATGCGGCGCCCATTGCAAAAGCCAGCGCCGTTCCTGCAAAGCCTCCGAAACCAGCCGCAGATGCCTTAGGTCGCCGCTGCGAAAAAACAACTCCAGATAGCGAATCCCGCCATGAATCAGCTTGGTCGAACGCGAGCTGGTTCCTTCGGAAAAATCGTAACGCTCTACGAGAGCCACCCGCCAACCGCGTCGCGCTGCCGACAACGCTACCCCCGCTCCCGTCGCTCCACCTCCGATGACCAGCAGGTCAAACTCTCCTCGCAGGCGTTCCCAGAGTCGTTCGCGCACCGCATTGTCCCATTGACATTTCGAATTGGACTACCGATCCAGCTTCGTTCACAAGCCCGTGAGCGGAGCCGTCAGTTTCTGGTGGAACGAAAAGTCCCTTGTGGGCCGATTGCCCTGCACATTTTTCGGAATCGCTGAAGTGTGATCCACAGCGCAGGATAGGCCCGCAAACATCTTACGCCCAACCAGGTCGCTCAATCGCTCAGCCAGTGGCGGGTGCGTTGAACGGCTTTTTTCCACCAGTGTCGCAGTTGTTCTCGCTGAGCGTGAGCCAGCTGCGGTTGCCATTGTTTATCGGCTTGCCAGAGTTGACGCAACTCCGCTTCATCACGCCAGAAGCCGACCGCCAGGCCGGCAGCAAATGCCGCACCTAAAACGGTTGTTTCCGTCACTCGCGGTCGAATAATCGGCACGCCGAGGATGTCGGCCTGGAATTGCATGAGCAGTTCGTTTTGCACCATGCCGCCATCCACTTTCAAGCACCGCAAGTCCATGCCCGCATCGGCTGACATGGCCTCCAGAACGTCGGCCGTCTGAAAGGCAGTGGCTTCGAGCACTGCCCGGGCCAGATGGCCTTTGTTGGCGTAACGTGTTAAACCTATTATCAGTCCTCGAGCCGATGCATCCCAGTACGGAGCGAACAAACCGGAAAATGCTGGCACGAAATACACGCCGCCGTTGTCCTGGACACTACGGGCCAGCGCTTCGATTTCCGCCGAACTGCCGATCAGACCCAGATTATCGCGTAACCACTGCACCAGTGCTCCCGCTATGGCAATTGAACCTTCCAGGGCATAAACGGGCGGATTGTGACCAAAACGGTAGGCCACGGTCGTCAGTAATCCCTGCCGCGACATCAACGGTTGCGTGCCGGTATTGAGTAACACGAAACAGCCGGTGCCATAAGTGTTCTTAGCTTCGCCCGGACCAAAGGCGGTTTGCCCGACCAGAGCCGCCTGCTGATCGCCTAAATCGCCGGCGATCGGCACGCCAGCCAGTTCACCGGTCGCCTGGGCATACACTTCACTGCTGCTGCGAACCTGCGGCAGCATGACTCGGGGAATGTCCAGCACCCGCAGAATTTCGTCATCCCACTCCAGCGTGTGCAGATTGAAAAGCAGGGTTCGGCTGGCGTTAGTCACATCGGTAACATGGCAACCGTGTTTCGGTCCACCGCTGAGCTGCCAGATCAACCAGGTGTCCATCGTGCCGAACAGCAATTCGCCTTGTTCGGCGGCGTGACGGTACTGCGGCAGGGCATCGAGTAACCAGCGGATTTTCGGCCCGGAAAAGTAAGTGGCCAGGGGCAATCCGGTTTGCGAGCGGAACCTGTCCGGTCCGCCCGATTGGGCCAGTTCACGCACTAGAGCATCGGTACGGGTGTCCTGCCAGACGATGGCCGGAGCGATCGGTTTCCCGGTGCTTCGCAGCCACAGAACCGTCGTTTCTCGCTGGTTGGTGATACCGATGGCCGCAATGTCTCCGGCAGTTGCCTGGGCTTGCAGTAACGCTTGCCGAATCACCTCCTGCGTGTTCTGCCAGATTTCCAGCGGATCATGCTCAACCCAACCGGGACGGGGAAAAATTTGCCGATGTTCTCGCCGAGCCAGTGCCACGATTTGCCCGGCATGATCCACCAGCGCACAACGCGTGCTGGTGGTACCCTGATCGAGAGCAGCGATGTAGCGTGGTGCGGTCATTCTTTCAGAGCATACAAAACTACTTGCGCGGCCAGGTCAAGGGCACTTTCATGCTTATAACCAACACAATCTCCGGCCGCATGTTTCTCCAGAGCGCAGCCGATATCGTAGGGGCTGTAGATGACGATCCAGCGACTGCGCGGGTCGTTGGGATTGAGACGGATGCCTTCCAGGCGTGGCTGCACGGGCACGTACGGTTTGCCTGGCTCCGTGCGACATAACAGCGTTTCAATCCGTTTGCCGATTTGCTCGCTGAAGAGTGGATCGTCCAGCGGAATCGGCTCGAGTTTGCGATCGGGAAACATTTTTTGCATCATAGCTCGGAACGACTGATCGAAAGCTTTGCTGCCACAGCAGGCATCTGCCAGCAACAATCCGCCTGATTCGAGGTGCCGACGTAGATTGATGAGATGCGACGTCGGAATGTCGGCACCCGGTTCGTCACCGCTGGTGAATGCCCGACGTCCGTGCATATACAAGAACCGATAGGTAAACAGGTTCGGACTGCTCAGCGGAATCGGTCGGGTCTGGCGTATCACGTCCAGTTTGTATTCCTTGAGAAGATACGTGGTGAGATTGGTCATGGCTTTTGGTGCGGGCTGCCAGTCCCGGCCATATTGAATCTGTGCCGCCTGGAAAACGTTGCGGAGAATCGGATCGGGTTGCTCGACCAGCACCTCGGGTGTGATTTCCTTCGGTGGGGGTAACTCCAGGCCAGTGGCGTAGGCGATAATGTTCGCGGCAGTGCGAAATGCCAGCTGGCCTTTGGGGCTATCCTGATCGTTGATGTTCAGGTAACAGCTCATGTCCTGGGGGGAGTAAATGAGATGCAATCGGCAGCCTTTACGCACTCCCTTCAGGCCGAATGAACCAGGCGGCACCTGGTAAAAGGCTGTCCAGACCGGGTCGCCTGGCCCCAGAGGTTCTAAAGTCGCATCATCCCCGAATATGTCGCGTATCAGTTGCGGCATGGCCTCGTCGAATTTCTTACTCCCACAACATGCCTCACAAAAGATGAAGCCACCCTGTTCCACGAATTCTCGCAACAGCCGTTTTTCCCCGTCCGTGAATTGCGGATCGCGGTGGCCATTGAAGTAGGCGATCGGTGCCTGCAATAGTGCGGCAACGGATTCTGGTCGGCCCGGATCGAGCCGGCTGCCGTCGAAAATCTGCCAGGTAACAGGCACAGGACGGCCGTCTTTTTTGAACAGATGCTGGCTGCAAAAGTCGGTCAGGTGCCGCAGGTCGTCCGGATCGTTGTTCCAATCGCCGACCAGGGAACGCCCCCAGCCTGGAATGACCGGCCCGTGCATGAGTTTGTGCACCAGCACCGGGGTTTTGCCTTTGGCCAGGAATAACAGAGCGAAGCTCGTCGCCAGCACCGGATCGCTGTCCAGTCCACCATCGCCTCCCCAGGAACCATTCGCCTTTTGCGACGCCAGTAACAGGCTTGCTCCTTCCCGATACCAGTCGTGCACGCCGTTTTGTCCGGCGAAGAACCGCAAACCCGACAATCGTCCTACGCGCTCAATGCCGTAATAGTTGTAAAACGTCCACGGCCGCACATGGTAGGTAAACATGTGTCCTAACCGTATCAAACCCGCTTCCAGGCGTTTATCCACGGGTTGCTGACCACAATTCTCAAACGTTCCATCGCCCCGCGGCTTTTCCCAACTTTGACGCACCATTTGCCCGGTAATAAGCAGACCACTGACTCCCGCCGCGGTCATAGTAATGGTTTCATTCTGGGGAACGTTTCCCGTGCTATAACCCCAACCGTTACCGACTGGATGCTGGTTGGCCAGATAGAAGTTTTGCACGAGCAGCCAGAACTGCGGCTCAATTTTCACTCCGCCATATACCTGGGCGTAATAAAGACCCAGAACGGCATACTGACTGTTGGAGTTATCGCCACCGCCGGCTCCCAACCCGCCGGCTAGACCATACGACCACCCGCGCTGGGGATGGAAACTCTTTTTAAGCCAGTCCACATTACGGGCGATTAGCAGCCGATCTTTTTCGGGCTCGGCACGGCTGAGCACCATGGTTTGCAATGCCACGACGTAAGTAGCACCTGGCGGCAGTTTGCGCAAATAGTCCAGGGCCTGCTGAATCACTGGCGATTTGACGTCTTCACCTGCTTCGAGCAAGGCCAGCGTCGCCAGAGCCGTGTGCCCACCTTCCATCACACCCACAAGGCGAAGGACATCTCCAGCACCGCTCTCCCAGTTGCCGTTACGCTGTGCCTGCCGCAGGTATTGCATCGCTCGGTTGATGGCCTGCTCCACTTTTTGCGGTGTCAGAGCCTGCTGGCGATTCTGTGCCTGAACTGGTGCCGGGCCAATGTTCCCGCTATAGATTCCGCCCAGCAGGAAAATCGCCGAGATCGCCAAAGCCACCTGCCAGCATCGCGCCAACGTTAAACCGTAACCGCGAAGTTCGCGTGCGACCGACGATAGATTGTTCAGGAGACAATTCCCGTGGTTAGGTGGGAACGAACATGAATTCGCGGCCTTGTTGCACATAGCCCTAACCTCCTCAGAGGCCCCTCGTTTTCGGTCGCAGCACCGGTTGACCATCGCCGGCATGGTTGCCCTCCGTTGAAACCCGTAACCTGCAGTGATAAGGTCAAACCGCCCCTGCTTTTCTCCATCCATTTTAGCAAACCACACGGCGGATGCGATGGATCAGGCGGAATGCGGATGGGTTTTTTGTTTTCAGAAACATTTGAAAATTCTTGCCATGCTGCTATAATGGCCGTAGCATGGCAGGAGGGTTATCTCATGCCCGGCTCGCTTCGCATTGGTGCTGTCGAATATCTCAACGCCAGGCCGCTTATCTGCAACTTACCCGACCTGTTGCCGGGCAGCCAGCTGGTTCTTGAAGTTCCTAGCCGGCTCGCCGACGATTTGGCGGCAGGGAAGCTCGACGTGGCCCTGATCCCGGTCATTGAATACTTTCGCGGTAGCAATTACCGTATCGTTCCCGGCATCGCTATTGTTTCCACCGGTGCCGTGCTGAGCGTCACCCTGTTCGCTCGCAAACCGCTGACAGAAATTGAAAGTGTGGCTCTGGATATTGGCTCCCGCACCAGCATCGCCTTGACTCAGATTCTGCTGCAAAAGCGATACCAGCTGTCGCCTCGCTGGTTGTCGCTCCCACTTGACCAACCAGCGGAAGAGACCGACGCGGATGCTGTGTTGCTCATTGGTGATCGCGCCATGCGGGCTGCACTACCGGGCTTTCCTCACAGCTACGACCTGGGTCGAGAATGGCACGAATGGACAGGTTTGCCTTTCGTCTATGCTGTTTGGGCCGTTCGGAGCGGCGTTGCGACCCAGCCACTGCTTTCCGCGCTTCAGGAAGCCAAGCGTCGCGGTTTGGCTCGACTCGCAGTTATCGCCTGGGAGGAGTCTCGTCGGCTTGGTCTCGATCCCGCTTTCTGTCGCCGGTATCTGGATTCCGTGATCCGTTACGATCTGGGCAGGGCTGAACTGCGCGGCTTACGACGGTTCTACCAGCTTGCCTGCGAGGTCGGTCTGGCACCTCAGGGCGTTCCCATTCGCCTGGTACGCTCCGTTGCCAAAGGTCATAAGAAAGAACTTCACACCGCCTCTACAGGACAAAACCGAGCTTAGGAAATTCTCCTATGCCCAGTACACTTCGCTACATTTTGGACAAAGCTGTCAATGGGGAGCGGCTCAGTCCCGAAGAAGGACTGCAATTGCTGCAATCGCATGACCTGTTAGCTCTCGGTCAGGCGGCGGATGCGGTCTGCCGGAGGCTTCATCCTGAACCTTATCGGACTTATAACATTGACCGCAACATCAACTACACAAATATTTGTGCCGCAGTTTGCGATTTCTGCGCCTTCTATCGCAAAAGCACCGACCCGGATGCTTATGTACTACCCCGCGAAGTGCTGTACCAGAAGATCGAAGAAACGATCGCTCTGGGTGGGGACCAGATTCTGCTGCAGGGCGGCTTACATCCTTCGCTGAAGCTGGAATGGTATGAAGAACTGCTCCGCGACATCAAGAGCCGATTTCCCCAGATCAATATCCATGCGTTCAGCGCTCCGGAAATCTGGCACTTTCACAAAATCAACAAGATACCCCTGCGCGAAGTTCTGCGTCGGCTTAAAGATGCAGGCATGGGGAGCTTACCGGGAGGCGGTGCGGAAATCCTTGTGGATCGCGTCCGTAAAGCCATTACGGTGAATAAATGCCTCACCGACGAATGGCTCGAAGTGCACCGCGTCTGGCACGAACTGGGGGGCAAATCCACCTGTACCATGATGTTCGGTCATGTCGAAACTCTGGCTGAGCGGATTGAAACCCTGGAGCGGTTACGGCAACTGCAGGATGAAACCGGCGGATTCACCGCCTTTATCTGCTGGACCTTCCAGCCGGAAAATACCGAGCTGGCCTATATTCCTCCGGCCGGTGCTTTCGAATACCTGAAAACCCAGGCAGTAAGCCGACTCTATTTAGACAATATCAAGAACATTCAATCCTCCTGGGTCACTCAAGGGCCCAAAATTGGGCAACTTGGCCTCTTATTCGGCGCCAATGATATGGGAAGTTTAATGATTGAGGAGAACGTCGTTGCTGCCGCTGGCACCATTTATTACCTCACCCTGGAAGAAATCAAGAACGCTATCCGCGAGATTGGTTATATTCCACGCCAGCGAAATGTCTTTTACGAATACGTGGACGCCGAACCGAACGAACCCATCCCATCCAGACCTTCGCCATATTCTACGCCGATTAGCCTTCCCGTTATTTAGACAAATCTCATCATCTTGACGGCGTCGGTAGCGGCTACACTCAGAGTGAACCGGAAAGAGGTGAATAAGCCGCTTGGTTGATAAATTTTCGCCAGTTTCGCACGGCCAGAAAAATTCCCATCCGCTCAAGTTTGGCCTGGAGCTGTTCGACTACAACATTGACGCCGGTCAAGGAGGAAGCGCTTGGATAGTCCACCCAATCTCGGCTTTCTAACGGTGCTACAGGAGTCCACGGGCTGGATCGGCGCGCTTTTGGTCACCAATCACTGGGGCCGCCCTTATGAGTTTCATATCACCAGCCCGGTGCAACCGACGCGCATACAGCAGATTCTTTATGGCCCCACCTGGAAGACCTATATTTGTGCTGAGGTGCTGAGCAAGGCCTTGCTAAGCAAGGCCAGCCTGCCTCTCGACTTCGTCGTCACCGACACGCCAGAGATACTTATTAGTGCGGCCCTGCCGGTCCCCGCGGTACTATTGGAAACTAATCCCCAAAACACGAGTGCAACCCCAGGCGTCGTTCTCATTGCCAGCGAGTCCTGGCAGTTGCTCTTGCCACCTTCACAAGCCGGCCACGAACAACGGTTGCGCGACTTGTTAGCGAAACTAACTGGTTTCGACTTCGCCGAACCCTTTGATCGCTTGTGCGAGGCTATCCGCGAATCCCGGCGCTTGGGAGTTCTGAACCGTGCCGCTTAGTTCTAAACAGGCGACATCTTATCTCATTGAAATGTGCCTGGCCGGCTATTCTTCACAAAACGAAAACCAGGCGAGCCAGGATATTCCAGTCGTTTCTAGCTTTCCACTTAGCGTATGCTGCCAGGTACACACCTGGTATTTAGGTTCGCCAACTCCGCAACTATTTTCGCATGCCCCGGAAAGTCATACCGTTTGTCGCGTTCGGACAGTTCATGTGCCGGCTAGCATACCACGTGTGAAATCGTACCGCTTTCCTCAGATCGAACGACCGGTAAGTCTCAATATGCACAACGACAGTGTCGAGGTTCAAACCTCGGCTAGGTTGCAAAGTCTGATTCATGAACGTACTGCACCTGCCAGGTCGAAACTGCCTGGAAGCTTAGTCTCAATGCAGGAGCGATTGTTTTACTTGTTACAGCCGCCGGTGCAAACTTTTTTCCGCGGGCGACAGTTACCGTTACCCGCCCGGCCGTTTCCTTATCAGTGGCAGGGAATCGCATTTTTGCTACCACGTAAATTCGCGCTGCTGGCTGACGAAATGGGCCTGGGCAAGACCATGCAAGCCATTCTCACGCTCCGCTTGCTTTATCATCTTGGCGAAATTAATAACGCCTTGATTATTTGTCCCAAGCCTTTAGTACCCAACTGGCTCCGCGAATTTCGCTTCTGGGCACCGGAAATTTCGGTCGAAGCAGTGGTCGGAGACTCCTCCCTGCGTTCTCTGCTGTGGGTGGGCCCGGCCATAGTAAAAGTTGCTAACTACGAGCTTCTACACCGTGATGCGGATTTCTTATCGCAACGAGGAGCCTCTTTCGACCTGGTAATCCTGGATGAAGCTCAACGCATCAAGAATGCCGAATCGAAAACTGCATCCCTGGTGCGCGAACTGCGCGGCCAGCGCAACTGGGCACTTAGCGGTACGCCCATAGAAAATAGCATTACTGACCTTTACAGCATCTTTGAATTTCTGCAACCTAAGCTGCTTCAGCCTGATATGCCCGTTGCTCAGATCAAGGACTTACTTCGAGATTACGTCCTGCGAAGAACGAAAGAGCAGGCAGCACCAGATTTGCCTCCCAAACTGATCCGCGATGTAGCCATCGAACTGGGGGCCAGGCAGCGTGAAAGCTACGATCGGGCCGAACAGGAGGGCGTTATATTTCTCAAAAGCCTCGGAAGGCAGATCACTGTCAGGCATGTTTTTGAATTGATCATTCGTCTCAAGCAAATTTGTAATTTTGATCCCGCCAGTGGCGAAAGTGCCAAGTTGCAGCAACTATACTCCGACTTAGAGGAAGTTCTAGCAAGCGGGAGAAAAGCCCTGATATTCTCGCAATGGGTCGAACCACTCCAGCAGATTGCTGCAGAGTTCCGAGCGTGGAATCCCGTGCAATTTCATGGTAGTTTGCCCCCGGCGACCCGGCAGGCTAATCTGCATCGCTTTCAGGAAGACCCGGCTTGCCGGTTATTACTCCTCACTTATAGCAGTGGTGGCGTCGGGCTTAATTTGCAATGCGCGAACTATGTTTTTCTCTTTGATCGCTGGTGGAATCCAGCCGTTGAGGAACAGGCAATCAATCGTGTCCACCGCATCGGTCAGAAAGAACCGGTTTTCGTTACTCGGTATTTAGTGCCGGATACCATTGAATCTCGCATTCAGGAAATCCTCGATCGTAAACGGCAACTTTTTCAAGAGGTGATCGGCGATCAGCTGGGGCCTGCATCACTAGGCTTATCGCATGAGGAGTTGTTCGGACTATTCGACCTGCCATTGCCAGATCAACACGTTCAATCTATTGAACGATGCGCAGCTTAGAATATCGAAAGAATCCGCCGGCTAAATCGTTGCTAATCGCAAACAACCTGCTGAGAAATTCCAGGTCTCGATTACTGAAATGCCAGAAATTCCCTCCCACCGCAAAATTTTGCATGCCCGCACTTAGTGCCTGATCGGCTTGTTGCAAGGCCATGTATCTTTCTAAATCAGCATTTGTAAGGGTCACCACGCTTGAAATGTAGGTCTTATTGCCAAATGCTAGTGGGTTGTCGAAGAGCGAATCGCTCCAGGTTGCGCTGGCGAAAGGCGTTGATCGCGTCAAAGAAGGGCCGGTGTCGGCGTCCCCAGTTAGCTTTTCTACGTTAGATACCAGGGGCCTGCGAATTGAACCAGACGGCCTGGCGGAAGTGCTGCGTGCTCGGCTGTTGGCTATCGGTAAGCCTTCGATATACAAGCTCCAGTTGACCAGGCGACCGGTATCACCGCCAGCCCTGTCCTGGATGCGTAAAGTCCAGGTGCCGGAAGCATCTTGATCGCGGAAAACTCCCAGGGGCTGTTCAGGACGGTAACTACCACGGAACGGGGCGATTCCTGCAGCGATTGGAACGTCGGCCTGGTCAGTGAGGACGGTGTCAGCAAAATTATCACCGGAACCGCCCCGTCGGTTTGCTAGGGTTATTGTTTTTCCCGACGGAGAGGTTAGCGTGATGACCAAATCGCCCGTCCAGCTATGCTCGACATTCAACTGTACCTGCACGTTGGTAATTTTCACTGGTTGGGAAACGATAAGCGAAGCAGTTGTTGTTGCATAATCGCGAATTGGTGCGTTTAGTGTACCGCTGCGATAGGTATAAATGGGTGTCAAGGTGATTTGAGTCACATAGGCGTCCCGAACTGGATCACCGTTGATGCCGTCCGCGTTCTGGTCCATCGGGTTACCAGCCAGATCGGTAACGTTCGGCCCTATTCGCAAGGTATAGGTACCCGGCTGGGTTTGCGGAGCAAATGTTAGATCAAATGTGCTGCCTGGTGCATTCTGGTTTATTCGGCGGATAGACAGGAGTCGGACTCGTTGATTGCCGGGATCGGTGACCACCACACTATCCGCTGAAAAAGTGGCGATCGTCTCGCTAAAAGTTACCTGTGCTCCGAGCAGCGCCTGAGCGGTTCTGTTCCAATTAACGCGTAGCACCCGGGGCCCTAAGGTATCCCGAACTGGTGATTCTTGTAGAGCACGCTCAAGATTAAGCCGCCCTCCGGTGAGCAACTTCCCTTGAAGGGAAGGCAAGGGGTCCACTGTCTTCAATAGACGATCCTTAACCTGCCGAAAATTCCAGTCCGGATGCATGGCCCATAACAAAGCAGCGGCACCGCTTACGTGGGGGGCGGCCATAGATGTCCCGCTCCAGCTTGCATAGCCGTCGTTCGGCAACGTGCTGAGTATTCCGACGCCAGGGGCAGCCAGGTGGACTGTGCTCGGCCCGAAGTTGGAAAAGGTGGCCAGGTTATCGTTACGGTCGCTAGCGGCGACGGCCAGAATATTAGTATTAGGGAAACTCGCCGGGTATGTAGGGGTCTGGTCGTTGTTCGTGCCGTTGTTTCCCGCCGCGGTAACGAAAAGCACCCCAGCGTTTTCCGCGCGATTGATGGCTTGCGCGAGGATACTACTGTAACCAGCACCGCCCCAGCTGGCGTTGATGATGCGGGCGCCCATCTGCACAGCGTAATCAATGGCCCGCACCGCATCCGCTACCGTACCGGTACCATTCGAACTAAGAAATTTCACCGCCATCAAGCGAACATTCCAGGCAACTCCTGCAATGCCGCGTCCATTATTGGCAACAGCACCGATAATTCCCGCAACATGCGTGCCATGTCCATGATCGTCCATCGGGTCGCTATCGTTATTGGCGAAATCGTACCCGAACACGTCATCTATATAACCGTTGCCATCGTCATCGAGGCCGTTATTAGGAATTTCGCGCGAATTGCGCCACATATTAGCGGCCAGGTCAGAATGCTTGTAATCTATGCCGGTGTCAATCACCGCTACGGTGATATTAGAGGCATTGGTATTTATATCCCAGGCGGCCAGGGCACGGATATCCGCGCCTGTTTGATTGTTTGCCAAGGCCCATTGCGAAGAAAACATAGGATCATTGGGGACGGCGGCGAGCTGGATGCGGTAGTTGGGCTCTACTCGGATCACCCCAGGCACGGCGCGCAAAAGCCTCACGGCATCGGCCAGCGTGGTTTGGGGTTGCAGGCGCAGTTCGTAAACGTCCGCAGCGATTCTTTTCGTCTCGCTAAACAGTTTTTGATAACCGGTGAACAATGTTAGAGCACTCTCGCTCGAAGTGCGAACTAACACCGTATCCTTGGCGTAGTTGTGCGGCTGAACCTGAAGGTGCCAGAGCGGATACTGAACCGGAGCCAATCGTTCTTCAAGCGTTTCGACCAGTAGCTGCACACGGCGAGCGTGTGAGCCAGCATAAGGATAGCGACCGGGCATGTCGTTCTCCCAGGCTTGGACGGGAAAGCCATGGGGAGCCGGGCCAAACCGCTCACCAATCCAGCAGGAAATTTCGTGCGTTCGGCAAAATCGGTAAAGCCCGGTGAAATGGCTGGTTCGTTGTTTCCGATACATTCTTACTACACGGAACGACCCGAGTCAAACATACGGTCGGCAAATCCGGCGCAACAAGCATTACCAGCACGTCATCGCGCGGGGAGGTTTTTGCTCCGCAAAGCAAGCAGTTTTTACCCGGCCTAACGGTCATGCACCCTTTGCGAGGCGATTCACCCGGCTTACATTAACTCCAGGAAAATCAGGAGCCGTATCATGCAACCCGGCGAACGATTGGGTACGTTTACCATCGAAAAAGAGCTCGGTCAGGGCGCCATGGGAGCGGTCTATCTGGCGCGGCACGAGGAGACCGGCCGGCGTGTCGCCCTGAAGCTCATGCTGGCCGGGCTCGACTCCAATCCCAAAGCCCAGGCACGCTTTGAGCGGGAAGCGGATGTTCTCAAGCAACTGCGCCACCCGAACGTGGTTCAGCTTGTAGCCATAGGGAAGTTTCGTGGTCGGCCTTTTTATGCGATGGAGTTTATTGAGGGAGAAAGTTTAGACCGCGTTCTGGAACGCCGTCGGCGACTCAGCTGGCAGGAGGCTGCCGAAATCGCTAAGCAGGTCTGTGCCGCCCTGCAACACGTTCATGACAAAGGCATCCTGCACCGCGACCTCAAGCCCAGCAACCTGATGGTTACCAAGGATGGAAAGGTGAAGTTAACCGATTTCGGCATTGCCAAGGACTTAGATCGCACTGCGCTTACCTCTGCCAACTATACCGTGGGAACAGCGGCCTATATGTCGCCTGAACAGTGTCGGGGTGAAGCCGATATTGACCACCGAACGGACCTTTATTCGCTCGGCGTTGTGTTATTTGAGCTTATCGCCGGTCGGCGGCCTTTTGAAGCCGATAGTCCTGTGCAGATGCTTATGAAGCACTTGCGTGCTAAACCTCCCCGAGTACGCGAATTTGCTCCAGATGTCCCGGCGGAATTGGACAGCTTAATTGACCAGTTATTAGAGAAAAAACGCGATCATCGGCCCCGCGATGCCAAAACGGTTGCTCAAACTCTAGAACGTATTCTCGAACAATATAGAGAGGGAAAAAGTCTGGCGGTAGATGCGGCTAAGCAGTTAACGCGAACTAGCTCCGATGAAGATAAAAGCGCCGCTCGTGCCATTCTCACTACCCGAGAAAGAAAATCCTCACGCCGCCGCTGGTCACGCAAACAGAAGGAGAAACTTTTTACAGCGCTTGGATTATCTTTCATGCTGATGCTTATTGTCGGCCTAGTGGTCTATATTCTCTGGCCCGACCCGGATAAGCCACTCCGTGAAGCCGTTGCCCTTTATGAAAGAGGCGAGGCTCTTTATAAGGAAGGGCAGACCGGCGACGCCTTTGCCATCTGGTACGATGCGATACGAAAATTAGAGTTAGTCGCTGGCCAGGAAGAAGGTGAGCGTGCAAACCAGGCTCGAAACTACCTGTGGCGTATCGAAGCTGCTATGATCCTGGACCGGCTCCAGAAGTTTTTGCAAAACAAAGAAACCTGGGCCTCTGTGGAACGTTCCCTAACCAGCGAAGCACAACGTGCGCGGAAAGATTTAGAACGCATCTGGGCTCGGGAGTTTGATAACATCGAGTTTGCCGAACTAGCACGATCACTCATAGCAAAGCTGGAGGTGCCGCATCTTATAGAGGAAATTCAAAAGCTCGCGCATGTGCAGGAGCCGAAAAGCTGGCCCGAAGCCCGGCTGAAAATCAAATATTTCCTGGAACGTTACGCGATGCGTGCAGAAGCACAGGAGGCTAAAGAAATTGTTCAGCGGATTCAACTTCGGCTCGACAAACATCAGTTCGCACTCGATTGGCTCCGGCGGCAACAACCCCGGGAAATTCACTCCCATCCGGTGATTGAAGCTGCCTTGCAAGCACTCGAACATGAGCAGGTCGGTCAGGTAGAGCCAGCCCTAAACCTCTGGCAACAAATCGCTACATTACGCACAGGCCAAAACACGCCTCCGGAGTGGAAACGATTTGTCGGTCTCCCTGACATGGAAGGCTGGATACTCCTGGCGGAGGAAAAATTGCAGGCACTTAAGAAATAACGCGAATGCAACAAAATTGCCGCGATACTTTTCAAACCTTCCGAGAATATAGCTAAGGGTGAACGCACACTATGACCACAACCTTCCCACGTGAACGCAGTCGCTATGCTTATCAACGAGCGGTGCAAGTCATTCCCGGCGGCGTGAACAGTCCTGCTCGCGCTTTCGGCGCAGTGGGCGGAGATCCCATATTCATTTCGCGCGGACAGGGGCCTTATATTTGGGATATAGACGGGAACCGCTATATAGATTATGTAGCTTCCTGGGGGCCGTTGATATTAGGCCACGCATATCCGGCAGTGCTATCAGCAATTGAAGAGGTGGCGCGTTGTGGCACCAGCTTTGGTGCTCCGACCGAGCGCGAAACCGAGTTAGCAGAGCTGATATGTAGAGCCGTCCCCGGCGTGGAAATGGTGCGCCTGGTCAATTCGGGGACAGAAGCTGCCATGAGCGCCATTCGTTTGGCGCGTGGTTTTACCGGCCGAAATCGCATTATAAAGTTTGCTGGATGTTATCATGGCCACGTGGATTCTTTGCTCGTGCAGGCAGGTTCCAGCGCCACAACATTAGGCGTGCCGAATAGCCCCGGTGTCACACCGGGTTGCACTGCCGACACTATCTGCTTGCACTATAATGATGTATCCGCGTTGGAAGAGGCTTTCCGAACCCAAGGCACAACTATCGCTGCCGTTATTTTAGAGCCAGTCGTTGGCAACATGGGTGTAGTTTTACCTACCCGTGATTTTCTCCATGCGGCACGCGAACTTACACAACGGTATGGCGCCTTGCTTATTTACGACGAAGTTATGACCGGTTTCCGTCTTGCCTGGGGCGGGGCGCAGGAGTTCTTAGCTCGTCAACAACTCCAACCTAAAGAAGGACCCGACTTAGTCGTTCTAGGCAAGATCATAGGCGGGGGACTTCCTGTCGGGGCGTATGGAGGTCGAGCTGAGATCATGAAGAAAATCGCTCCTGTTGGGCCAGTCTTTCAGGCCGGCACACTGTCGGGAAATCCATTGGCTGTAGCCTGTGGTTTGGCCACCTTGCGGGAACTAGAAAGGTTGCAACCTTACGATTTATTAGAACGCCGAACCAAACGGCTTTGTCAAGGGCTTAGCGAACTGGCGCGCAATCATTCAATCCCCCATCAGATCGCCCAGGCAGGAAGTATGTGGACGCTGTTTTTCCATGAGCAACCTGTTACCGACTACCGCGAAGCACTGAAAAGCGACACCAAACGATTTGCTAAGTTTTTCTGGGCAATGCTCGAACGCGGTGTATATCTGCCGTGCAGCCAATTTGAAGCAGCCTTCGTGTCCACAGCTCATGATGATGCTATCTTAGACCAGACACTCGCGATAGCTCGTGAGGCCTTCGCCGAGTTAGTGTCGGGCTAAACATCGCTGGCAGTTCCAATGGCCACTTCGACCTCCTCGATAGACCTGATAACCGGACAAGTCGGCTCGAATAGCTGAGGGTACTTCTGGGCGGCCCCTGTATTGAAGATTACAACAGTCTCATCAGCCCGAACTTTCTGGTTCTCAATGAGGGTTTGCAAGGCATCAAAGCAAACCGCAGCTTCGGGACAAATGGCCAACCCCTCCAGACGAGCTACATGCTGCATCCAGAACCGAATGTTAGTCTCCCGACCAGCAATGGCAGCACCGCCGCTTTTACGCACTGCATCTAATATTAGAAAATCGCCAAATGCTTCGGGCACGCGCAACCCACTCGCTTCTGTTTGCGGATTCGGAATAGGTTCCGCTCTAAGTTGCCCTTTCTCAAAGGCACGGACGATTGGTGCGCATCCATCGGACTGACATGCATAAAAGCGGGGCAGTTTCTCTCCTTTCAACCAGCCTAATTGGCGCAGCTCCTCCAAAGCCTTCCACATTCCTATCAACCCTGTACCTCCGCCGGTAGGATAGAGAATAACATCCGGCAGTTGCCAGCCCAACTGCTCGACCAATTCTAGTCCCATTGTTTTCTTACCTTCCACACGATAAGGTTCCCGAAGGGTGGACACGTTCAACCAGCCAAATCGCAAAACACCAAGTCGAACTAAACGAGCACAATCAGAAATAAGGCCGGGAACTAAATAAACCTTTCCTCCCGCTAAACTCGCTTCGAGTATATTGATTCGCGGTGTATCTACAGGCATAAAGATATAGGCTTCGAGGCCCGCTCGAGCAGCGTAAAGTGCTAATGCGCCGCCTGCATTACCCGCACTGGGAATTGCTACGCGCCTGGCCCCTAGCCATTTCGCCATGCTCACCGCTACGCTCATTCCGCGACTTTTGAAACTGCCGCTCGGCAATTGCGATTCATCCTTAACCAATAAACGCTTTAATCCAAATTCAGTGGCCAGGCGCGGACACTCGATAAGCGGAGTCCATCCCTCGCCTAAACTCACTGGCTCAACCTCGGTGGGCAGAGGCAATAGCTCGCGATACCGCCAGAGCGTCGGCGGCCGCAGGGCCAGCTGCTGGGGAGTAACTGCCAGACGCACTTTTTCCAGGTCGTAGCGTACCAGAACCGGTTGGTCTATGTCTGGCCCGGGCCAGCTTTTGTAAGGAAAACGCCCACCGTCTCTGGCACCTTCTAAGTAAGCGACATAATGAGCCAAAGCCTCGCTCTCCAAACTGCTTCAGAGGAGGGGGCCTCCAGTTATTCCCAGAATGTCCGAGGATCTACTGGCGCCGTAGATCGAGGCAATAGATATAGCGGCGATCCCGCAGGTAAAGTTTGCCGTCTGCAATCGTTGGCACCGTGCGATTATCACCTAAGTAACCGGTCAACCTGGCTTTCTCCACATAGCCCTTCGGAGTTGCTTCTACCAAAACTAAATCGCCCGTCTTGGTAGTAATAAACAGATGGCCGTCGGCCAGAGTAATCGCCGCTTTCCCGAAACGTGGTTGCGACCAGACCAACCGACCGGTCTTCAGTTCTACGCAATTGAGATTGATCACCCCACTAAATTCGCCAGAAACACCGTATAAATAACCGTTATGATGAACAGCATTGGCCCAATAATTTTTCATAACACTCTTGGCTCCGCGACTTTGCCAGACCAGCTGGGGAGGCGTCGTGCTGAGACGATATAAGGCGCACCCCATTTGTTCGCCAGAAGCGATGAAAACCAGATCGTCAATTACAAGTGGGGTACATATATTGCAGCCGTAATCCGTTTTCCATGGGATTTGCCAGAGGAGTGTGCCGCTGCGGAAATCTACTCCATGTAAACCGCTGGCGGTGAAAAATAGGGCAATCTTTCTCCCTTGAATCGTCGCTATATTCGGAGAAGCATACGCAGCCTGGTCGTCGCCCGTTTTCCAGACTACTTCGCCGGTCATTTTGTTCAGTGCCGCGACGCTGGCTCCAGGTGCACCGGGTATCACCAGCACTAAGTTTTCCTCAACCAGCGGTGACGCAGACATACCCCAGGTAATGCGTTTTGCGCCAAAGTCTCGAAGCAAATCCCGCTGCCAGATTCGTTTGCCCGTATTCGCCTCCAAACAAAGAACCGGGCCGTTCACCGAGGTTATATAGACGCGGTTATCATCTACAGCAGGCGTACTGCGCGGGCCATTACCGTATTCATTGTGAAAACCAGGACCAATGTCGTAGGTCCAGACCACCTTGCCGGTGTTCGCGTCTAAACACAGGACAATTTCACGATCCTGACGCTGGACGATCGTATAGGCTCTTCCCCCGGCCACCGCGACTGAGGAGTAACCGTCACCGCCTTCAATCTTCCACAATAATTTAGGGCCTCCAGCCGGCCAGGTGGTGAGCAGACCGGTTTGCGGTGAGCTGCCATTGCGGTTTGGTCCCAGCCAGTTAGGCCAGTCCGCGGATAGCCCCGATGCAAGCCACCATCCAAGCGCGAGTAGCACAATCAGGTGTTTCATGACCAGCTTCCTCCTTCTCTTGCCTGTAATGATGTGTTCATTATAAGATAAGAACGCCATGTCGGCACCCCTTGGGATGACGCGATGCGTGAAATAATGTGCGGCAAAAGTCAACGAATCTCTCCGGGGTATCAATATGCAATCTTCCCCTGTGGAAATTTCGATTGCTCTAATTCAGCTACGCTGTGAAGAGGACCCCGAAATAAATGTACAGCGTGCCAGGGAGAGGATTATTCAGGCCCACGAACGGGGCGCGATGCTGATTTGCTTGCCCGAACTTTTCAAGACACAATATTTTTGCCAAACCGAAGATCCGCGTTTCTTTGACTTTGCCGAACCGATACCAGGCCCCACGACAGAACTTATGCAGGGTCTTGCACGCGACTTACATGTTGTCCTGGTTGTGCCTCTCTTCGAGCGTCGCGCCCCGGGACTTTACCATAACTCGGTCATTGTCATTGACGCTGATGGCCATTGTTGCGGAATCTATCGCAAGATGCACATTCCTGATGATCCTTTGTACTACGAAAAGTATTATTTCACCCCCGGGGACCTAGGTTTTCGCGCCTTCGCTACCGCGGCAGGTAAAATTGGCACCTTAATATGCTGGGATCAATGGTTTCCGGAAGCTGCGCGTCTAACTGTACTGCAGGGAGCAGAGATCTTGCTTTACCCGACAGCGATTGGCTGGCACCCTCACGAGAAAGATACCTGGGGAGCCGACCAATATAGTGCCTGGCAGACCGTTCAGCGGAGTCATGCGATAGCGAATGGGGTCTTTGTCGCGGCAGTGAATCGGGTTGGCCATGAAGGACCTCCGTCTGGCGGCCTGGAGTTCTGGGGTGGTTCGTTTGTTAGCGACCCCTTTGGACGCATCCTGGCGCAAGCCAGTCACGACCATGAAGAAATCCTGCTCTGTCGAATTGATAAGTCGCAAATCGAAGCGGTACGCCGCAATTGGCCCTTCCTGCGGGATCGCAGAATTGACGCTTATCAAGGTCTAACAAGCCGATTCTTAGATAACAATCCATGGCGATAATGGCTGATAATAGTCTGAGTGTAACTCTTAATTGGCCTGCAGAATGGCAACGACACTGCGCCACCTGGATTGCCTGGCCACATAATCATGATGATTGGCCGAACAAATTCGAGCCGATTCCCTGGGTTTATGCCGAAATTGTTCGCTGGTTGCAACATTCCGAAACAGTGCACATACTCGTGCGAGATGCCGCCGAAGAGCGTGCGGCGATTAGGGTGCTGGAATTTTCTCACGTTCCTGTGCACGGTATCCGCTTTCACCACGTACGCACTAATCGGGTGTGGACGCGCGATTACGCTCCTATATTCGTCTATGACCAACGAGGTCACAAAGTAGCCCTGAAATGGCAATTCCGGGGCTGGTCTAAATATCCGGACTGGCAAGATGACAACGAGGCTGGCCTGGAGATCGCTAAGCTAACTCAAGCCAGCGTCGTTCATGTTAGTTATCAAGGTAGACCTGTGGTATTAGAAGGCGGAGCCATTGACAGCAACGGCGCTGGGGTCATCCTGGCTACTGAGGAATGTTTGTTAAGTGAACAGCAGCAACGAAATCCTGGTTTTAGCCGTGAGGATTACGAGAAGTTGTTTCAAGACTGGCTGGGAGCGCGCCAGGTAATCTGGCTTGCGCGTGGACTCCTCGGCGACGATACGCACGGACATATAGACGACATCGCACGCTTTGCAGGACCGGATACGATCTTGTTAGTGAAACCTACTGATCGGCAGGACCCTAATTACGCAATTTATGAGGAGAATTATGAGCTTCTGCGAAAACAGTTGCCAACCATAGGACGATCCTGGCGAATTGTCGAGTTACCTTTGCCCGAGCCTAGATTCTTTCAAGGACAACGTCTGCCGGCCAGTTATGCCAACTTTTACGTCGCCAATCGGGTGGTGCTTGTTCCTACTTTCAATGATCCAGCCGATCGTGCAGCCCTTAATGTGCTCGGTGAACTTTTTCCCGACCGTACTGTGGTTGGGATTTATAGTGGCGATCTAATATTGGGACTCGGTGCTCTCCATTGCCTGACCATGCAGGAACCTGTGTAAAGGGACTCAATTACTAAAGCCACCAGAAGACAGAAATGATTACCGGAAGCCGAGTGGGTGTCTTGCTATTGCAGCTAGGATCACCGGACGATCCGAGTGTTGCGGCAGTACGGCGATACTTGCGGCAATTTTTGAGCGACCCGCGGGTGATTGAATTGCCCCGGTGGCTATGGTGGCCGATTCTTTATGGTATAGTACTGGTCTTTCGCCCAAAACAATCCGCGGAGAAATATCAACACATCTGGGACCCGCAAACTGGGTTTCCGCTCAAGCACTATACCGAGCTGCAGGTACGGGGATTACAAGAACGTCTCGGTGAAAAGTTCCTCGTCGGCTATGCGATGCGATATGGTCACCCAACTACGGACGAAACAGTCCCTGCTATGATTCAGCAGGGAATAGATCGCCTCGTTGTGGTACCCTTATATCCTCAATACTCGGCAACTACAACAGCTTCAGCCCTCGATGCGTTGTTTAGAACTCTTATGCGTCAGCGGGTTATACCTCCTTTACGTATAGTTCCCCCATTTTATGAGCACGCTGGCTATTTAGAGGCGGAATGTGCAATTGTCCGGGAAACAGTTGACAAACTCGATGAGCCGCCCGAGAAAATTATATTTAGTTTTCACGGTATCCCGGTTCGATATGCAAAAGCCGGAGACCCTTATCCTCAACAGGTTGAGCAAACGGTACGTCTGCTGGCGCAACGTTTAGGTTTGGCTCCCGAACAGTACGTCCTCGCGTATCAATCACGGTTTGGTCGTGAACCATGGCTGCAACCGTATCTCGATGAAACGCTAAATACTCTTGCCCAAAAGGGAGTACGCCGAGTGCTAGTGGTTACGCCAGGGTTCACTACCGACTGCCTGGAAACGATTGACGAAATCGGTCGGGAGATGCGGGATTTGTTTTTGCAAGCCGGCGGCACACAGCTCTTTAGATGTCCTTGTCTTAATGATCATCCCACGTGGTTAGATGCCTTGCGTACGATAGTGCTCGAAGAATCTGCCGGGTGGATTTAGCAAATCAGTGCTTGCCATGGAAGCGAGCGTTGAATCGGTGGCTTCGCAGCACTCTTCGCAGTTATTCGGTCAAATGTCGTGGTGCTCTTTCATCGTCGGGCATAGAGGCTGGGGTCTTGGCGTTCGGCGTTTGGAGCAAACAAAGCGGGCACGTATAATAGCAGTGCGGTGTAATCGGAGGGAGATGTATGCCAGGCCCTGGACTTTATGCCGACGCGATGCGGGAGCGTTTGAAAGGCTTAGAGCCGCTCGCAGTGCGTATGCGTCCGCGCAATCTGGATGAGTTTTTAGGCCAGGAACATTTTCTGGGACCTGGAAAGTTATTGCGGCGGCTGTTAGAAGCAGATAGACTCGGTTCGGTGATTTTCTATGGTCCACCTGGAACTGGAAAAACCACACTAGCCTATATCATCGCCCGCATAACTAAATGCCGATTCCGTGAGTTGAATGCTGCTGCGGTCGGGCTGAAAGAAGTGCGGCACGAACTGGAAGAAGCTCGACACCATGCGGAAGCGACCGGCATAAGGACTATCCTGTTTATAGACGAAATCCACCATTTCAACCGCACGCAGCAAGACGTGCTGCTGTCCGATATTGAATCGGGGATCGTGACCTTAATCGGTGCCACGACGCAAAATCCTTTTTTCGCTCTTAATGCGCCGCTGGTAAGCCGCAGTCAAATCTTTACTTTCGAGCCGCTAAGCCCGGAACAGATCGAATTGTTGCTTCGACGGGCTTTAGCGGATAAGGAACGTGGGTTGGGTAACATCCCCGTGCAGGTTGACCCTCAGGCGCTCCGTTTTCTGGCGGAAGTTTGCGATGGCGATGCTCGACGTGCGTTAACAGCCCTAGAAGTGGCGGTGCTTTCCTGCCATGAAAGGCCTGTGCACCTAAGCTTAGAGGCAGTGCGCGATTCCATTCAGCGAAAAGCTTTGGAGTTTGACAAGAGCGGCGATACCCACTACGATCTGGCGAGCGCCTTTATTAAGAGCATGCGAGGTAGTGATGTAGATGCATCTCTATACTGGCTGGCGCGAATGTTAGAATCCGGCGAGGATGTTCGGTTTATCGCACGCAGAATTGTCATTTGTGCATCAGAAGATATCGGCAATGCTGATCCACGAGCGTTGCAGATAGCAGTAGCGGCACAGCAGGCGGTTGAATTTCTCGGTCTGCCGGAATGTGTCTTCGCACTGGCTCAGGCCACGATTTATAATGCGACGGCTCCGAAATCAGATGCCGTCGCGCGAGCTATCCAGGCAGCACGTCACGATGTCCAACAGGGACGCACTTTGGAAGTTCCGCCAGCCCTGCGTGACGCCAGCTATGCTGGAGCTAGCCAGCTCGGTCGGGGTGAGGGTTACCTCTACAGTCACGATTTTCCAGGTGGGTTTGTACCGCAGCGGTTTCTACCAGAGCCGCGAATTTACTATGAACCAAGTGATCGCGGCTACGAGGCGGAAATTCGTCAGCGGCTTGAAACCTGGCGTACCTTGATTCAACAACTGTACCAGTCGCAAAAAGAAAAGGCATCCGCAGACGCATCCAGCTTAGCTTCCCCTGGAAACCAGGAACATTAATGGCTAAGGGCTTCAGCGTATGTCATTTGTCGGAGGCGCGGTTTGTTAGTTCTAAATACCGAAGGGCAAGTTCGTAGTCAGCGGGGGTATTGATATTGAGCAGGGAAAGCGAGTGCGGGTCCGTGTCGGCCCATTCATGTTCGTGAATCCAGCGGACTGGAATCTCTTGAAGCAAAAAAGCGGGTCGCAGTAAACGTGCCTGAAGTAGCCGCTCCACTATGGGTAGCACAGCACACGCATAGAGAGCCACTAAAGGATGCCGTTGCCCGCAGTTCACAGGAACGCACGCCAGAAACGGCGGAGCCCCGGGCGGCCGAGAAGCGTTAGCTTGCTGAAATATAGTAATCAGCCGGGTCAGGAAGGATGCACTAACCAGAGGCACGTCGCAGGAAACTACTAATGCGTGGGTTACCTGTTCTTGCAAAGCCAGTAAACCGGCATGGATACCTGCAAGTGGTCCTTCCCCGGCAAAGACATCTTCGGCCAGGATCAATGACGGCTGTGAACGAGGTTGACACTCCGGTGCTGCTGCAGGCTCATCGGTGTGGCCCGAATTAGACCGGAACACGGGAAAGGGGAGTGGCGGTAACTCCTGCTGCGGTCGGCGAACGAGAACGACTGGTTCGACCACACCTGCCACCGTGCGGACAATACGTGCCAGCACGGTCTCCGAACCGAATGGGAGAGCGGCTTTCGGTTTCCCCATACGGCGACTTTCTCCACCGCAAAGAATAATACCGCCGACTCGCATTGTTTTTTGTCTGGTCAGTGAGCAATAAGTCTGGATTCGCGGGGCTATCTCTTGAATACAGTATATAGATGGCAAGCGCGCCGAGTACGCACCAGCTAGCGGAAGCGACGAAAATTCCTGTTATACTTATCCCATTCTAAGGGATCGACAGCACAGCGTTAATATCTGGCAAGGGGCGAGTGGTCGGCGTAAACAGCTCACAAGCTAAAATGGTTGCACTGCGGAAAACCCGAGCGCCCTTCGCAAAGTTTCATAGACAGGTCCGGCTGGATTTAAATTCCGATAGGGGCGCGCTTCTGGGTGCCCCTATCCAATCAACACGCCACTACCTCGGTCTAATCCCTATGCCTATATGTTTCCAGATGGATTTACACCCTCGGCCTGGAAAATTTAGTCAATGATAGTGGCGAGATCATTTGCTGGCGGCTTTACGGACGGCCATTTCCAGGCTGCTCAGTTCCAGGGCGTGGTCGAGGACTTTACCATCCCGGCCGATGAGGAACAGGTGCGGGAAAGCCATCAGGCCGTAATAAGTAGCCGCTGGCCCATCTGGACCGCCCCCGGCATATAGTTGAATTCCCGGAGCTTTAGTGTTCTTGAGGCTGGCTAGAGCGTCGGCCTGATTTTCGTCAATATTGATGGCCACGATCTCGACGGCTTGGCTGCCGAGGTCTTGCTGCAACTTATGCAGCCGGGCGAAATCTTCCGGGACAGATTTGCACCAGCTGGCCCAGTAATAAACCACGACGACTTTTCCACGTAAAGCCTGAGGATTATAAGTTTGCCCGTTCAGACTGGTAACCGGTACGGTAAGTTCCCAGGGTTTGCCTTCTAAGTCGAGACGACGCAGTGCGCCAGCAGCTTTAGCGGCGTTAGGATTGCTGGGTGGAAAGGTGCGAACCAGTTGCTGATAGTATTGCTTAGCTTCGGCATCTTTATTTTGCAGTTCGAGATGCATGGCGATCTGCCAGAGGGCTTCCGCAGCTTCGGTTGCTTTCGGGAAAGTGCGGGCGAACTGAATAAGCCGCTCCACGTGGCGATTTTGCAATGTCAGGATATCTTCGGGTTTGGAGGCGAGGGCGGACTTGATAGTGTAATCGGTGTTGAGTTCGCGGAATGCAACATAGGCGGCTAACTCGCTTCCCGGCTCGCTACGCTGCAACTGCTCCGCCAGGGCTTGTAAACGTTGTAAAGCCGTCCGGTCGCTCTGGGGACTGGCCTGAGCGGCCGAACTGAGGGTATCGGCCAGCTGTTTGACCCACAGTACACGATCGGCGGGTTCTTTGACCTTAGCAAGGATGGATTCGATTAGCTGGGCCCGTTCGAGATAAAAGCGGGCTAGGACAGGATTCGGGCCGGTTCCCTGCGTGGGTGGATGACGCTGATCGAGATCGGCAAGCTTTTTCAAAAGTAATTGCAGTTCGTCCGGAACGGCGGAGCGATGATTTTCGGCGACCATGTTGTTGCCTGGAGCATCCACGAGCTTCCAGGCTTCACCCACCAAAAGCATTTCGCCCAGTTGAATGACGTCCTGTTTCCCAGCGGTTTCGACGATCACCAGGCCACGATGGAGCATCAAGACATCTCGTTTCATGCCGTAAGTGTCGGCAGGGATGCGAGCAGGAGGACCCGCTTCAAAATGCATCCAGCGGGTAGTTTCGTTGAGTTGCGGTAAGGCTGCGCAAGCCTGGCGGAACTTCTGTTCCGTTTGCTTACGCAGTTCGCGGATGCGTTCGACCTCTCGCGTGGGCAATCCCAAAGCCTGCAGGTCTTCCTCTTTCACCAGGAGAGTCTGAAATAAACGGTAATCCCGCGTAGCCAGGGCCTGGGCGGCCAGCTGGCTCAATTCTTCCGGCGACAATGCGAGCCAATCGTCAATCGTGCCATCTTCGTCCCGGTCGAGCCCGATTTTCATGCCGGCGGTGTTGAGCCAGTAATAGCGGTCCACTTTGCCATTGAAATTGCTGTCCACTTCGCGGTAAACCTCAACGCCGTCCTTGTAGTAGCACCACTGGTCGGGGTAGCGGTCGCCGTTGGTGTCCATGAACCTTCGGAGAAATCGCCCCTGCGGATCGCGCAACGCCCAGCCCGTAGAGCCCGGGGAAGTGCCTTGCACAAGTTCCACCTTGCATTGCGGATACTCAGCCTGGGTCGGCGTGGAGATGGCCACACCTTTCTGCCTGGGTTGGAAGGTGAGCATTTGCTCAACAGTTGGCGCAGACTGAAGGCAGCGGCAGATGCCAAGGCTTATCGCCAGTACCAGTCCCAATTGTCCGAACATGCGGCGAGATACCAGCGACCGTTTGGGTGTATTTGGAAGCCACTGCATGAGTGCTCTCCTTGCTTGCGCTCACCGAGACCGAATTTGTCCTCGAAGTGCGCACGAGGCAGCGATCTGGCGGTGCCCTCTCCGGCACGCTACACTACGTACTATCGGCAAAACCGCCCCAATCGCTATAGTGTGTTCCTGGCTGGCGGTGGTGGAATTAGCGGTTACCTCGGCGCTGGTTGAAAAAGAGATGTGAGTTTTCGTTCGAGCTTTCCCTGTGCTACTGGCGAACGCGGATGCGGTCAGTACAATGGGCCGTAAGTAAAACAACGAACGTCGGTCTGGTCGGGCCGGTAATTCCCAGGGGAGCCAAACCATGCAACGGCGAACTTTCCTAAAGTCGGTCAGCTGGGGAGCAGGTTTCGTGATCCTGAAAGGCGGCGCCTGCACGTATGCGGCCAATGAAAAACTGCGGGTAGGCGCCATCGGTATCGCCGGTCAAGGTGCGTACAACATCAACAACGTGGTGGCGGCGGGCGGCGAAATCGTGGCCTTATGTGATGTGCACACCAGTCGCAAAGAAGTCGCCGCTATGCGGGAGAGGTTTCCCAATGCGAGTTTTTATACCGATTACCGGCTCCTGCTGGATAAGGAGAAACTCGATGCGGTGATAGTTTCGACACCGGATCACACGCACGCGCCGGCGACGCTGTTGGCATTGAAAGCGGGTTGCCATGTTTATTGCGAAAAACCCCTGACGCATACCGTGCACGAAGCCCGGCTGGTTAGCGAGACCGCCAGGAAATATAAGCGGGTTACCCAGATGGGTACGCAGATTCATGCCGGCAGCAACTACCGACGGGTTGTGGAATGGATCGAGAGCGGTGCGATTGGGGAGGTGCGTGAGGTACACGTCTGGTGCGGTCGGTCGTTCGGCGGCGTGGATCGGCCGAAGGAGACGCCTCCGGTTCCCGAAGGGTTGGACTGGGATTTGTGGCTGGGACCAGCGCCCTATCGTCCTTACCATCCGACTTACGTGCCATTCTGGTGGCGAAGGTGGTGGGACTTTGGTGGCGGGACCCTGGCCGACATGGGCTGCCATTACATAGACCTGGCGTTCTGGGCGTTAAAACTGCGGCATCCCACAGTGGTCGCTGCAGAGGGGCCTAAACCCCATCCCGAATCTGCCGCCGTTTGGTTGATCGTGCATTACGAATTTCCAGCCCGCGACAACCTGCCACCGGTCAAGCTGACCTGGTACGATGGCGGAAAACGGCCCAAATATTTCGACGAGCCGGGTTTGTTGCCTAAATGGGGAGATGGCGTCTTGTTTGTTGGGAGCAAGGGCATGCTGATAGCCGACTATGGTCAACATCGTTTGTTACCGGAAAAACAGTTTGCCAATGCGCCGCGACCGAAACCGTCCATTCCAGAATCTGTGGGGCACCATCGGGAATGGGTGCAGGCTTGCAAGAACAACGGTCAAACTCTGTGCCACTTCGACTATGCCGGGCCTTTGACCGAAACGGTGCTTCTCGGAGTGGCTGCTTACCGCTTGCAACGCCCCATCCACTGGGATGCAGCTCGCTGCCAGGCAGTCAACGATCCCGAAGCCGAACGCTTCCTCCGTAAGGAATACCGGCGTGGCTGGGAAATTTCCTAACCTGTACCGCTCAGGCTGGTGCTTGCGGAAAATCTTTGTCCTGGCTCGGCACGTGAAGATTCGTAATTCGTCTGGGTATTATTGGATTTGCCGCGTGGAAAAACGTCTGTGAAGGAGCATGCCTGAAAACACGGGGCAGGGCCATGGCTCCCGAAGAAGTCATGCGGCGATTGAATGTGATTAACGCCCACCTGTGGATGGTGCGGCGGTTTTTGAAACACGCTGAGGAACTGGAGCAAGCACCGCATCTGCACGAAGTGCACCGACAGATTTTTGACTACGTGCGGGCCCTGGAACCCAGCTGGCAACGCCAGGACGCTCAGGAATACCTCCGCCGCGCTCGGGGCAAATTGCCGAAACTCAAACGAGTAGCGGAATTGCTGGCGACCAGTTATCGCCAGGTTTCGGACCACACCAATTTTGAAATGGCTGCTGTGTCGCTGATGGGCTGTGTGGAGCAAATCGAAGAATTGCTCAACGCCGTCTCAGCCAGTCCGGGCGGGCATACTTGTTCTGCACCAGATCCGTAACCGCAGCCGACAGTTGCGAAAATGAACCCGGCGGAACATGGTCCGCGAAAAGATGCTCCGCTTCGAATGCCCGACGCACACACGCCAGCAATTCGCCACGCGTCATCGGCAGGTTCGTCAGGAATTCCCGGTGGGGGCGATTTTGACGATACTCTGGTTGCCGTGCTGGTATCGGTAAATAACGCTCTACCAGTGCGATGTCGAAATCGTAAAGCAAAGTGCCGTGATGGAGAAAATAACGGCGTAAACGTCGTTGCGAATTGCCGGAGACTTTGCGTTGTTGCCAGACCAGATCGCTGATGCCGGCCAGCTGCACCGCTATTCCACGCTGCTGGAAACTTTCTGCAATTCGACTGAGCACCATACTTACCGAATGGCGAGCGTTCAGGGCAGTGCCGTCGGTCATGGGCAGGATCAGCGAAAAAACCAGACAGCCTGGTGCGAGCACCACAGTTCCACCGCCACTGCACCGCCGGGCTACTGCAACCCGATCGCGTTGACATACGCCCAGAGTAACCTCATCGGCCAGACAACTATTTATCCCCAGCACTACCGCCGGCCGATCCACCTCCCAGAACCGCAGTGTTGGACTAAGAGAACCGGTCTCGGCCAGCAGTAATAAGGCCTCGTCCAGAGCCAGATTTTCTTCGATGCTGGGCAAGGTCAGGTCGAGCCAGCACACTTCGGGAAAAACTCAGGCGGTTCGATACGGCTACACAAAAGGCGTAATACCCGGCCTGGCGACGGGGGGAGTCGGCATGGGGCCGAACTCGTATTTCGGCGGAGTCAAATCTTCTTTCGAGTTGAAAGCCATTTCCCATGTGATGAGTTTGCCGGTATAAGTTGCCATCCTCCCCATGATGGCCATGAGCGTGCTTTTTGCCATCCAGTCGCCGTCATTGATGGGCTTACCTGCACGGATGCTGGCCAGCATTTCGTCGTGTTCGTTCTGGTACATGTCGTCTAGCCCGCGAACAGCCTGACGCGACGACCATTTGCGCTCCCCCTGACGCGACAGAAGAATTCCTTCGCCTCGGGAAGCCTGAATATCGCAAGTGGCCTGGGTACCGAAAATCTGGTCGGAAATGTTCGCGTAAGTGTCCTTTTGCTGACGGCAGAAACTGTACAGTCGCACACCATTAGCGAATTCGTAAACCACGGCGTGATGGTCGAAAATGTGGCCGTAGTCCGGTTCTGTCCGTACCTGCCGACCTCCCATTCCCCAGCAGCGCACCGGATATTGATTCTGCATAGCCCAGGCCATTTTGTCGAGGCTATGGATGTGCTGTTCAACAATGTGGTCACCCGACAACCAGGTGAAGTAAAGCCAGTTGCGGCATTGCCATTCCATATCGCTCCAGCCGTGTTTTTGTTTCTCGGCCAGAGTTCGCACCCACAGGTAGCCGACGTTATAGGTGCACTGCATAGTTACGATGTCGCCGATAGCTCCGTCGTGAACGCGTTTCATGGTCTCCCGCATGCCGCGATGGTATCGCCAGCACAAACCGGAGACCACCGCCAGCCCTTTCTGTTTGGCCAGTTCGCAGGCAGCAAGCACTTTCCTGACACCGGGAGCATCTACCGCCACGGGTTTTTCCGCAAAAACGTGTTTGCCGGCTTCGATGGCCGCCTGCAGGTGAGCAGGGCGAAAATGCGGGGGTGTGCAGAGCAATACAATGTCCACGTCCGTGCTCAGTAATTGCTTGTAGGCATCGAATCCGACAAAGCAGCGCTCGGGAGTAACGGTGACCTGCTTGGCAACTGCCTCGGTCTTCTGCAACGTTTGCAAACTGTTTTGAAGGCGATCGGGAAACAGATCGGCCATCGCTACCAGCCGCGTATTCGGATCGGCACGTAAGCAGTTGAAAGCCGCACCAGTTCCACGACCACCACAACCGATCAAGCCGACTTTCAAAACCTCACCGCCAGCTACATGTACCGCGGGGGCACTTTCCCACGGCCGCAAAGCTGCCGCTGCCACAGCGGTTCCCAGGGCGGTGGTGCGAAGGAAATCTCGTCGAGTTCGTGCCGTTTTGTTACTGCTCATGTTCAGCTCCTCGGTTGGTCGGACTGGCTTACCGCTTTCTATCACTAACTTACCAAATCCTCCGCCGACGGGCAATTCGGCAGCACGGACAAGTGCCTTGAAGAAACGGTACGTGGCCTGCTCGACAAAGATGCTGAATTTGGTCTCCGGCACGGACAAGTGCCTTGAAGAAGTGGTACCCCGTCGGCTGTCGGTTTATGCGACACACGCGGGAATGGTTGGCGGTGTTGGTGCGGTGTCTCGAAGCGCAAACAGTCAGTTTTCGAGCGACACCCAAGGAGGTCGCACTGGACCTTACTTGGTGCAGGCTAAGTTCGCTTCGGTGCATCCGCCTCGCAGGACAGCCGGTGTTTACCGGAATTTCGGCCTCACTTGGTGCAGGTTAAATTCTCTTGGGTGCATCCCTCCGGAACTGCTGCGTCGCGTGGATTCCTCTGTCGGTGCGGCTTTTCGAGGCGCGGACAGGCAGCCTTACTCTTGGTTCATTCCGCGGAGTAAACGCACTGATCTGGAATTGACGAGCCTGGAGCCTTTCGGAGCGGAAAGTATTCTCCGAATCTGCACCTTTCAAAGGCGTTCGACGCAGAGCCGCAGAAGGTTGCGGGGTCAGAGCGATAGATTTGCTCCGAATCTGTACCGTTCGGTTGCTAGCCTCGGTATTTCGGTTTACAATGAGTTGACCGAGTATATCTGTATCGGTTTACGAGGAGGAAGCCTGTGTCGGCAGCAGGTGATCAGCTAGCGGCCATTCTCGAACAATTCGCCCAAACGCGGCAACGGATGCTGGAGCAACTCCGGCGTGTCATTGTCGGTCAGAACGAAGTCATCGAGCAAATCTTCGCGGCCATCTTCGCCCGCGGGCATTGTTTGCTGGTGGGTGTTCCAGGCTTGGCGAAAACGCTCATGATCAGCACCATCAGCCAGATTCTCGACCTCTCGTTCAAACGCATCCAGTTCACGCCGGACCTGATGCCCACCGACATCACCGGCACGATGATTCTGGACATAGATGAACAAACCGGGCGGCGCAATTTTCGCTTTGTTCCCGGGCCGGTCTTTGCCAACATAGTGCTGGCGGACGAAATCAACCGTACCCCGCCCAAAACGCAAGCTGCGTTACTCCAGGCCATGCAGGAACGGCAGGTCACAGTCGGCCAGCAAACTTACAATCTGCCCGAACCGTTTTTCGTCCTGGCCACGCAAAACCCGATCGAGCAGGAAGGTACGTATCCACTGCCGGAGGCCCAGCTGGACCGGTTTATGTTCAACATCAAAGTGGATTATCCCTCTTACGAGGAAGAAAAACGCATCCTGGCTACCACCACCAAGGATGAACAACCGGAACTCGTCAAGGTCCTGAGCGGCAAAGCCATTTTGAACCTGCAACGGCTGGTTCGGAGTGTACCGGTAAGCGATCTGGTGGTTGATTACGTGGCGCGACTGGTGCGAGCAACACGTCCCCGTACACCCGAGGCTCCGGAATTTGTGAATCAGTGGGTGGACTGGGGAGCCGGACCTCGAGCCGGGCAATTTTTGATTCTCGGTGCCAAAGCCCTGGCAGCGATGGATGGCCGATTCACTGTCTCCTTCGATGACGTTCGCCGCGTCGCCATCCCGGTTCTGCGACATCGCATCAGCGTCAATTTCCAGGCCCAGGCGGAAGGGAAAACTTCCGAGGACATCATTCAGCTGCTGCTGCAACACGTGCCCGAGCCGGAGCCACGCAAATACGACAAACCCACACGCGTGCGGACAGGTTCGTGAAGCTTGTCCCGACGATCCCATGGCCAACGTTCAGCAATACCTGCGCCCGGATGTCATTCGTCAGGTGAGCCGGCTTGACCTGCGGGCGAAATTCATCGTCCAGGGTTTCCTGGCCGGTCTGCACGTCAGCCCGTTTCACGGCTTCAGCGTCGAATTCAGCGAACATCGCAAGTACGAACCCGGCGACGATGTCAAGGATATTGACTGGAACGTTTACGCACGCACCGAACGACTATACATCAAAAAATTCCAGGCCGAAACCAACCTGACCTGCTATCTGGCCATGGATCTCAGCCAGTCCATGGATTACACCTACCGCCAGCCATTGACGAAGTTTGGCTACGCAATCAATCTGGCTGCGGCGATGAGTTTCTTGATGATCCAACAGCAAGACCCAACCGGTCTGGTTACCTTCGACACGCAGATTCGCACTTTTCTACCGCCAAAAAGCAAGCGTACGCAGATCGGTGCCATCCTGAGTGTGCTGGATACCGCGAAGCCACAGGGCCAGACGGACGTCGCGCATTGTCTGCACCAGATAGCCCGCATCATCCGCAAGCGCAGTTTGGTCATCCTTTTTTCCGACTTGCTTACCGATTTGCCGCCGGTCATTCACGCTTTGCATCACCTTCGCCATGACGGCAACGAGGTCATCATTTTCCACATTCTTGATGAGGCGGAAGTCACTTTCCCATTCCGCCAGGTCGTCGAACTGGAGGACCCAGAAACGCTGGAGCGATTGACCCTGGATGCACGCGGTGTGCGGGACGGATACCTGGAGGCACTGCGTGACTTTACCAGCTATCTGGACAAGGAATGTCGCAAGGCCAACATTGACATTATCCGTGTGCATACCGGCCAGAATTTCGACCGAGCCCTGATTCGCTATCTGACGGAGCGGCAAAAACGGTTTTGAATCTCGCCGCTTCTTGCTGAGATCGATCGCCGGATTTTTCGCCTACACCGAGCTGGTCGAGCCTTTTTGGTACGGATACCCGCCGGGCAGCAGCGACCTAAAATGGCACAGAGGCCCAATTAGCCAAATCCTGAGGATGAGCAGCATGGAGTTGGTTTGGCTCGTGCCGGCGGTCAGCGTGATCGGCGCGGCGCTGCTTTTAGCGCCGATCATTCTCCATCTACTGTTTCGCCAGAAGCCGAAGCGTGTGTCCTTTCCGGCCCTGCGTTTGATCCAGCAACGCAAGCGCAAGCTCATCCGCAAACTGCAACTGCGCCATTTGTTGCTTCTGGCGCTGCGTTTGTTGTTACTGGGTGGAGTGATCCTGGCGTTAGGACGGCCGACCATCACCGGTGGGTCGCGGTTATTGCCGCGCGGCAGCCCGATCGCAGCCATCCTCGTTTTCGATACCAGTGCCAGTATGAGTTACCAGCTGGAGGGACAAACGCGGCTGCAGAAAGCCCAATCCCTGGCCACGGAATACCTGCGTCAGTTGCCCGAAGGAAGCAAAGTTGCCGTGGTGGACAGCGCCGAAATCCGTATCCAGTTTCGCGACCGCAAAGAAGCGCAGGTGATCGTGGATAGCCTGCGCATACGCTATCACAATCGGCCGGTTCTTCTGGCGGTGCGGGAAGTGCTCCGCCGGGTTCGCCAGCCTGATGACAAATGGCCCGACATGCCGCTGGTGATCTGCATTTTCTCTGACCGGACTGCGGCTTCCTGGCCGAGCGACGTCGCTTCCGAAATCCGCGAACTGGTGGCCGAGCTAGCCAGAAATTGGCAAGCCCAAGCCGAGCTCGAATCCCGTCAAGACTTTCGAGTTCCCATACTGTATTTCGACCTCGCGCCACCTCATCCCACTAACGTCGCCATTGATGGTATCAGTCTGGTGCTCGGTGAAGGAACGCTTCCTTTGGAAAAGCTTCTCTACGGTCTGGGTAGCAAACAGAAGGTTCAGTTGCAGGCGGAAATTCGCGCTGCCGGAACCAGCGTGGATGCCGAAGTGGAATTGTTGATCGGCGACGAAGTCTTCGACACCAAACGATTCCAGATTCAACCGGAAGAGGGACAGTCGAGGGCAATCCAGGTGAGGTTTCGCCCTTTCGAGCTGGACAAAGCGCTGGTTCAGGGCCGGATTCGCCTCAAAAGCCCCGATGCGCTCGACAGCGACAACGTTCGCTACTGGACGTTGGTTACTCAACAGCGCAAGGTCTGGCTGGTGGCAGACCAGCTCGCCAGCACGCAAATCTGGCGAAATGCTCTGGAAACGTTGGGCCAGCGTGGATTATTGCCGGTGGAAGTTTCCGTATTCACCACAGAACAGCTGGAAGCGGTTCCAGCCATCCCAGGGGCCCCAGACGTGCTATGCGTCATGCAAATGGCCAAACCTACCGACGAGGTCTGGCGCCGGCTGAGCAATTACGTGAAATTAGGTGGTCGGTTGGTGCTCGTCCTGGGTGTGGAGCTGGACCCTGCCGCGTACAACACGGAAGCTGCGGCAGAAGTATTGCCCGTACAGGTGCTCAAGCCAGTAGAACTTCCGCTGGATAGTTTCGTGGAGGTGCCGGATCGCGGTGAGCATCCGCTGTTCCGCCCTTATCGGGACTGGAACACTGACCTGAGCGTTGGGCGAGTGTACCGGATGTGGCAAACCGAACTGCTTCGCAAAGGCGGACAGCCACTGGGCCAGGTCCTGGCTCGCGTCAGTCACGAAGCGCGACCGCTGGTCATCGAACGCACCTTCGACACCCAGCAGGGCAGCGGACGTTTGTTACTTTTCACGACGCCCCTTTATCGCCGTACTACTCCCGATTGGAGCGATTGGAATAACTTTCACATTCCCTGGCAAACGAATTTTGCCCTGCCGTTTGTAACCGTGCGCTATCTGTTGCAGGCCCAGGGAGAACGCACGAACTGGCTGCTCGGCGAAGAAACGCCGTCAGTACTGTTGCCCGGATTTGCCGAGCCAGGATTCAGCTGGGAATTGCGAGGCCCGGAAACGCGGAGTGGCACGCTGGAACAGCGGCAACGCGAACTGTTTCTCGAGCGATTAGACCGGCACGGCAACTACACGGTTCGCGAGCTGCAGGACAGGTGGGTGCAAGGGTTCAGCGTCAACCTGCCGCCGCGGGAAACCGAATTCCTCGAAGGGCGAATCACCGACGAGCAAATCCGCAACACTCTGGGAGACAATAGCCTTTTGCAGGCGGATGACCCGGTGCAGTTAGTGGAACTGGCTCGCACGCGCACGGGTCAAGCACCGCCCCTGGAGTTGCTCCCCTGGTTGCTGCTTCTGGCTGCGGTGTTCCTGGCCGTCGAATGCTGGGTGGCCAATCGCTTTTATAAACGCGAAAGCCCGGAGGCCGATGAGCATGGTTGAATGGTTTCCTAGCCTTAATAGTCCGTGGGAACCGCTCACCTTACCCGTAGTGCTCGGCGCCGCCGGTCTGGTAGCCGTGTTAACCGTGTGGAGTTATTGCGGCCTGGGTCGCGCAATTCGCCTGGCACTCTGGCTGGGGATAGCTGCTTCAGCTGTCTATGCCGCTCAGTGTCTGGCTACTGCACTGGCAGCTCGGGATTGGCAATTCTCGGCACTCAGCGAAGCGTTCCGCGAGCAAATCTGGAATCTCGCCGGCAGTGCTCTGGTGGCGGTCGGCTTACTGGCCGGCTTGCGCATTACCGGGCCACTGGTCGGCTCCCAACCCGCCACTGCTCAACCTCATCAAGTGGCCATCCTGTTGGCCCTGCGGTTACTGGCCCTCGGAGTGCTCTGCCTCATCCTGCTCCGACCCGCCTGGAAAGTCACCTTCACCGAGAGTCTCCAAGGGCTGGTCATCATCTTGCTCGATGAGAGCCGTAGCATGCGGGAGCGCGATGAACCGCCGGAGATGTCCCGTTGGGAAAAAGCCATCGGCGAACTCGAGCAGGCACGCTCGCTTTTGCAACAGATGCAACGAGACCAGCAGGTCGAACCTTTGCTGTTTGCCTTTCACAGTATGGGGCAGATACGACGACTCAACCTCGACCAGTTGCCCAAAGCCTCTGACAAACCAGAAGGCCCCAACACCGCCTTACTCGACGCAATCGTTCGTACCTTGCAGGAGCATGACCAATCCGACAAACCTGTGCTCGGTTTGATTATCCTTTCCGATGGCCGGGACACTTTTCAGTATCCCAAGCTCGACGAAGTGGTGCAGAAAGCGCGGGAACGGTCGGTGCGCATTCATGCGGTCGGATTCGGTCATCCCGGCGGCACAGCCCTGTTGCCGGACATTGAGGTGGCACAGATCGAAGCTCCCCGACATGTGCGGATCAAAGACCGCCTGGTGGTGACTGGTGTCGTCACCACGCAGCAATTCGTCAACGAACCGATCACCATTCGCCTCCTCATAGACGGCAAACCAGCGATGAGGGCCGACAAACCCGACGAGGAAGTTACCCATACCCTCACTCCCCAGCGTGCCGGCCAGACCTTCCGTTTTGCCCTGCCCGCAGCCAAAACACCAGACCAACCTGGCAACATTCGCGTCACCCTTCGCGCCGACCCCAAACCGAATGAGCGCGACCAGAGCAACAACGAAAAGGTTACCACCGTTACGGTCACCAAAGAGGGATTGAGTGTTTTGTATCTCGACCGCTTGCGCCCCTGGGAGCCCCGCGAAATCTCTCGCGCCTTCAAGAGCGATGAACGCATCTCTCTGTACACCGACTTCGATTACCGCCTGACCAACCCCGAGGAGTGGCGTAAGAAACTCTGGCAAAACCTCCAGAGTAACCGTTACGACGTATTCATCATCGGCGACATTCCCGCTTCCCAGTTCAGTGCCGAAATTCTCCGCCACATTGCCGACGAAGTGAGCCTGCGGGGATCGGGTTTTGTCATGATCGGCGGACATCAAAGTTTCGCGGCTGGAGGCTGGCATCAAACACCTATCGCCCGCATCCTCCCGGTGGATTTGAGCGAAAGTGGCTCTCTGGAAGGCGGGCCGGGCCAGATTCTGGAGATTCCCTTTGTTCCCGAACCACGTGCTCTCGCCGAGCATCATTTCGTTTTGCGACAGGGTAGCGACCCCAAATCTTCGCTGGAACGCTGGCGGAAATTGCCCCCACTTTCAGGTGGCAGTAAGGTCGGACGCCCCGTCGTTCGTGCCCAAGTCCTGGCTACCAGCCAGCCCGACGGCAAGGGCGATATTCTGCTGGCAGTCCTGGACGGTATCGGTAAAGGTCGCTCCGCTGCTCTTGCCGTGGATACCACCTGGCGCTGGACGATGCCACGCTGGGAACCCAACTTGCTTCTGAAACCTTTGCCGCCCGGAGAACTCAGCGAAGGCCAGGTCGCTTTTATCCGTTTCTGGCGGCAGCTGGTGCTGTGGCTGGCACGCCAGGAACAGCAGGGTGATGCCATTTACGCCGACCTCGAGTTGCTTGACCTGCCCCGTGGTTCTGTGCAAAGTGTCTTTTTGCAGGCGGTGCGTGTTCAGCCGGGTGGTGCTCGTGATGAGCGCCAGCCTGTCCAGGACGTTGTCTTTCACCTCGAATTGCAAAAACCCAACCAACCGCAACCTCAACGCCTGGCCTTGCAGGTACGTTCTGGCCCGGACGGTAAGGCCAGGGTTACCATTCCACGCGAAGAGACTCTCGAAGTCGGCCAGTACGTGCTTTACGTTTCCGCCGAACTGGCAGGCAAGCCATTCGGCGAACGGCTGGCCGTTTCCTTCGCAGTCAACGAACTCAATCGCGAAGACCTTAACCGCTCCGCCAACCACGATTTGCTGAAGCAATTCTGCGAGCGTACCGGCGGAATTTTCCTTTCCCATTCCGGACTGAGTCAGTTGCTGGAACAATACCGCGGTGGCGAACTTACAACCCGTCGCATCACCGAAACTTTCCCTGATTGGGAAAAGCCTTTGCCCGGCGTTCAGCTCGCCTTCTTGCTCCTGTTTGGTTTATTTATCATCGCCGAATGGACGCTCCGCCGTTACTGGGGCCTGGTCTGACAACTAAACACTTAGTGGCAGGAGCACCCACGCCGCTATAACTTAGCTTTTGCTGCATCATCCAGGCATGTCCTCGAAGCAAGTACTATACACGTGCTTGCCGTCACCTAGTTATGCGTGATGATCCTTCTTTGGCTTGTTCCGCTACCAAGTCCTAACATATACCGGCAAAATTTGCGGTACTTCACCGAGCGAAACCAGTCTTATGTTCGAGTGCGCGTAAGTTATAGTCGCTAAGTTTAGCGGCCGCCGATTACAATGGCGGTACTGAGGGGAGAATGTCAGGATAGATAGGATCCGGAGCCTCGCGGTTGATAAAGTCAATCAGCTGACGGAGTCGGCCCAGGCTACGCCGGTCGAACTGGAAACGCAAACGCGGCAGCATCGCAAGGTGAGAGTCGTTGCTCTCTTCCGGATCGGGACCTACTAATTCAAAAGTATCGCCGGCAACAATATCGGCAAATTCATGGCGCAGTCGCTCAATAAGCTCCGGAGGTAACGGGGTGCGCAGTCGCAGCACCAGGTGATGCTTGCGTCCAACATATCGCATGCTGTGATAAACCCGGTAAAACTGCCGAATCTCCGCTACCGCTTCGTCCACATTGTCCGTGATTTTGTAAAGAGCCAAATCCTGAGGCGAAATATAGTTCCGCGCTAGTAACATCTCCCGTATAAATTTATCGAAAGCTCGCCAGTAGTCCCCGCCGGGCTCATCAATCAGAACGATTGGGAACATGTGGCTCTTACCAGTCTGCACTAGGGTAAGTACCTCAAAACCTTCGTCCAGCGTTCCGAACCCGCCAGGGAACAAAGCCACGGCACTGGCTTCTTTAGCAAACATGAGTTTGCGTGTGAAGAAATACTTGAAATTGACCAGGCGTTGATCGTCGTCGGCTATAATCGGATTGGCTGCCTGTTCAAACGGCAGGCGAATGTTAATGCCCAAACTATTCTCTTTGCCGGCGCCCACGTGTCCCGCTTCCATGATACCGCTGGCAGCACCAGTGATTACCATGTAGCCAAGTTCGACCATCTTACGGGCGAAAGTGACCGCCGCCTGGTAAACAGGAGCATCGCGAGATGTTCGCGCCGAACCGAAAATGGTTACCTTCCGGCGATGCCGATACCGGGCAAACAAGGCCAGAGCATGCCGCAACTCGCGGATAGTCGTGGCGAGGATTTTCACATCGCCCCGGTCGGCTTTATCTTGCAAAAGCAAGTCGGCCGACTCCTTGATTTGCTGCACCAGTTCTTCGACAGTAACGTAGGTGTACAGCCGATTCTCGGGTGGCGATTGCTGAACCGGTGCATACCGGTTATTCGAGGCCGTGTTTTCGAAACCCGCCGGCTCGGACGAATTCGTCGGTACCTGTTCAGGCGAAGCAGACATGGTAAGTCCCTTATATACGTAGCGAGGTGAAAAAGGCGTTACTGAGCACCCGATAGGCGAAAGCAGGTTGCCCAGCAGCGCCTCAGGAAAGGGCGCGGAGGGCCTCATCCCGCGATTCGTAGATCGCCCAGAGGGTATCCATACCGGTTACGCGAAGTAACTCCCGCGCTGCTGGACGAGCGTTGCAGATCACCAGGTCGCCACCGTGGAGTTTCACCAGGTGGTGGAAGCGCAAGAGCATGGCAATGAAAACTGAACCAAAGTAGTTTACCTGCTCGAGGTCCACAATAATGCCTGTGGGCGGATTTTGCCGCAAAGGTTGTAAAATCAGGTCGGCCGCCATTCCGATAGCTTCCCATTGAAGTTTCTCGATGGCGTCGGTGGGAACCAGGATGGCCAATTCTCCCCGGCGTTCCAGATGCAGGAACGTTCCAGGTTCAGGTGTCGAAGCCGGCATGGGTTGCTCCCGCGTCGCCTGGCCAGAGTTGCTATTCTGCAACCGGCAAGCGCCAGCATAACAAAATGCTACACACTTGCCAAGCTGGTTTCCTTCAGGAATAGCAGCCGGCCCATCGTCCCGAAATTTCCGCGGCTCTGCATACAATGATACGCTGGCGAGAAGGTCAACTGTTCGCCAGGTCATTACGCTCAGGTTGCTCTGGTTCCAGGAGGGGCAAGCTTATGGCGCAACTTGAATATGCTTTCGATGTCGTGGTCGTCGGTGCTGGACACGCTGGGTGTGAAGCCGCTCTGGCGTGCGCCCGCATGGGGTTGCGTACTGCGTTGCTGACCATGAATTGCGACACAGTAGCACAAATGAGCTGCAATCCGGCAATTGGCGGAGTGGCGAAAGGACAGATTGTCCGCGAAATTGATGCGCTGGGCGGCGAAATGGCGAAAGTCACCGATGTGGCCGGTCTGCAGTTCCGTATGCTCAATCGTACCAAGGGTCCGGCCATGCACAGCCCGCGCGCTCAGTGTGATAAAAAGCTGTACCAGTTTACCATGAAACACCGTATCGAGGCTCAGCCAAACCTGACGTTGCGGCAGGAACTGGTCGAACGCCTGCTTGTCGAGCCTTTAAGTCGGGCGGAACAATCTGCCCAGGAACAGCCAGATCCGCTGGCGGCGGTTGGCGGGCCAGTCAGCAGTGCTCCCCGCTATCGCGTAGTCGGTGTGCTCTGCCAGGGGGATACACTCTATCGCGCTCGCGCCGTTATTCTGACCACAGGCACGTTTTTGCAGGCGGTTCTCCATGTCGGCGAAGCAAAGAGCCGCGGCGGACGCATGGGAGACGGTGTGGCTGAACGACTGAGCGGTAGTCTTATGGAGCTTGGCTTTCAACTTGCCCGATTCAAAACCGGTACGCCCTGCCGACTGAATGGCCGTACTATCAATTTCGACATCCTCGAACGACAACCGGGCGATCCCGAACCAAAACCGTTCAGCTTTTCGACCCCGAAAATCACTCAGCCCCAGCTCGATTGCCACATCACCTATACTAATCCCGCTGTGCACGACTTAATTAGAGCCAATCTGCATCGTGCTCCCATGTATAGCGGTCAGATTAAGAGCCGGGGTCCCCGTTATTGCCCATCTATCGAAGACAAGGTTGTCCGCTTTCCCGATAAGGATCGCCATCAGATTTTCCTCGAACCGGAAGGTTACAATACGCTGGAATATTACTGCAATGGCATCAGTACCAGTTTACCCAAAGATGTTCAAGAGGCGATGATTCACATGATTCGTGGTCTGGAAAACGCTGAGATCATGCGTTACGGTTACGCGGTCGAATACGACTATGCTCCGCCCACGCAATTGTTTGCGACATTGGAAACCAAGCTCGTGGCCGGGCTTTATTTCGCCGGCCAGATTAACGGTACCACCGGTTATGAAGAAGCGGCAGCTCAGGGATTAATTGCCGGGATCAACGCTGCCCTGAAATTGAAAGGAGAACATCCTCTTATCCTGGATCGCAGCCAGGCCTATATCGGCGTGTTGATAGACGACTTAGTTACTCGGGGTGTGGACGAACCTTATCGCATGTTTACTTCCCGGGCCGAATATCGCCTTCTACTCCGCCATGACAACGCAGATCGCCGACTAAGTCCGCTTGGCTGGCGGGTCGGTTTGCTCAGTCGCGACGCCTGGCAACGATTGCAGGAAAAGGAAGAACGCCTTCGCCAGCTAATGCACTTACTCGAAACCCAGCGATATCAAGGACTAACACTCGCTCATTGGCTGCGTCGGCCGGGCATCGAATGGGAACAACTGCTCGCCTGGCATCCACCTTTGCGCGAGTTTAATGCCTGGCCAGAGGTTGTTGAACAGGCGATCATTGACACACGCTACGCTGGTTATATAGAAAGACAGGCGGCTCAGGTAGAAAAATTCCGCAAACTGGAGTCGCGTGTTATCCCCGAGCATTTCGACTATTTAGCTGTCCCACAATTGCGCGCAGAGGCCCGCGAAAAACTTATGCGGATTCGCCCCCGTACTCTCGGTCAGGCAAGTCGCATTAGCGGGATTAGTCCTGCCGATATCGCCCTGTTGATTTTCTACCTCGAAAACGGCCGCCGCGATCTGGATGCAGGTTCCTGTGCTTTGGATTGTGCTGAAAACAGCACTTAGCACATATTTAGCCATTAGGTATCCATTGACTCAGTTCTAAGCTCTGGGCCGCCTGCCACGCTTCAACGGTTCCGATAGGAAACCAGAAACGTGCCTCTAATACCTGGCAAGGGATTTGTTTGGCCAGTTCACTAATCATCTGAGTCAATTCGTATTCTCCTCGTGGTGAAAGCTGCGGCGTTACCTGGAATATATCGCATGGCAACATATAAGCGCCTGCATTGGCAAGGGCAGGCCCAGAGATATTGGGCTTTTCGATAAGCTCTGTCAAGGTGCCTTGCGGGCTCACGCGAACAATTCCAAATAACCTCGGTTCTGGGACGCGATAGGCCAGCAGCCCGAACCGATGTTCTACTAACCGGGCCAGATCATCCGCCGCATAAAGATCGTCACCATTAAGCAGAAGAAAGCGATCGCCCCGAATACACTCCCGGCAGGCCAGCACTGCGTCACCACTGCCGCGCGGTTGTTCTTGACGTACAACGTGCCATTGAACCGGGTTAGTTTGTTTAGTGAGCCAGTCCACAATTTGTTCAGCAAGATAATGCACTACAACATAAACACGCGTGATTTGACGCGGCAGAGCATGCATTATCCATTGTAATATCGGCTTGCCTTGCACAGGTAGCAATGGTTTGGGCGTCTTCAAAGTATATGGACGTAACCGTTTCCCTAAACCCGCGGCCAGAATCACTGCCTCGTGCATGCAGTAGTCTCCTGCGAGCTACTCATAAGCTCTAACAAAGTTTCGCGCACTAAACTTTCGGGCACGTTTTCCACGAGTTCCACACAGCCAATGCGGTTCGGCAGTATAAATCGCAGTCGTCCCGCTCGGGCTTTCTTATCATGGCGCATGATAGCTAACAGTTCGTCAACTGGCATGAACTTTAGTTGCACCGGAAGCCCCAATCGTCTCAGCAGATTGCGTTGCCGCTCAGTAACCTCGCCTGGAATCCGCCCTAATTTTTCCGCCAGACGACTGGCGCAAATCATGCCAACCGCAACCGCTTCGCCGTGTAACCATTCCGAGTAACTACCCAGTGTTTCGAAGGCATGCGCGAAGGTATGCCCATAGTTAAGGATAGCCCGCAGACCAGTTTCTTCGCATGGATCTTGCTCCACGATATTCGCCTTGAGTCGGCAACAATGAACGACTATGTGCTGCAAGGTCTCCTTATCACGGGCCAGGATTCGCTCGACATTCGCTTCTATATACTCAAAAAACCGAGCATCCATAATCACGCCGTACTTTACCACTTCAGCCAGGCCACTTCGATATTCTCGCTCCGGCAGCGTGTCTAACGTGTTTAGCGTGATCCACACACCCACCGGCTGGTAGAATGCACCGATAAGATTCTTACCGCGGGGATGATTGACGGCCACTTTGCCTCCGATAGCACTATCCACCATCGCCAGCAAAGTGGTCGGCACCATAAGCAGCGGTAAACCGCGATTGAATGTGGCCGCGACAAATCCTGCTAAGTCTCCGATAACTCCGCCACCTAGCGCGACTACTAAAGTTTGCCTGTCAGCTCGTAGCTCTATCAGCGCATCATAGAGTCTGGCTGCCATTTCTAAAGACTTAGAAGACTCACCACTGGGAATCACCGCCAGGCTGCTGCGAAAGCCTTGCTGTTCCAGCGCCTGAAGCACAACATCAGCATAGCTTTTTACCGCCGCATCGCAAACCACGAGAGCCAGTTCACTTTTAGCAACGCAGCTACGAGCGAACTCGCCAATCGCCCCTAAGTTTGCCGAATGCACCTGGATGGGATAGCTAGCTTCCCGAGCTGGTATAGTTACTCGAAGGGTCTGCATCTGAATTGCACCACACAGGCTCATGTTCCGATTGGACAAGTCAGTCAGCTCGTCTCGTTGCTAATCTTCATCCACACGTATAGCGTAAAAACCGGCGTCGCGCTCTTGAAATTTTGAGGTACCACAAATAGCAGCGCCGCCTCGCGTGAAAATATAGCCGCTGAAATGCTGCACCGATTGCGGGAACTTGATCGTGAATTGAACCAGGTGACGGGGATTAGGGCCGACTTTGCCGGATACTGGATATTTGTTGCCAGTGGTGTCCGAAAGAAACTCGCCGCTAAGGTTTCCCTCAGCATCCACCTGCAAACGTAAAAGACCACTACGCCGACCGTCGTCGTAAAGGCGGAAGCTGCCATTGAAAAATTCCGGCCGGTATGGGTCGTCGGGGGCCGGTCGCGCGGATTTCTTAATCTCCGTCCCGGCCAGCGATCGTGTGATTAGATATAGACGCGCTTTGCCCAGACTCTGAAGAACTTCGCCTTTTTTAGGGTCTATATCAAACCGCAAATCGCCGCCTATTTCACCCGGTACGATCTGGCCGATTTCCAGATGAAATACATATCCAGGATAAAGGTGTATATTCCGACCTTCAGCAGCGATAGAGCGCTCGGTGCCTGGCCGGTAGGTTACGAAACGTTCGATGACCAGTACGGGAAATACCCGGTCAGCAAATTTCTGCCGGGCAAACTGAACTAATAACTTGGCGTTGAAACCGTTACTGGTTCGCACAAGGATGAGTGCACTGTTGCTTCCGGGAACAAGTTTAGGAGCTTCGTTCGCCTGCTCGGCGGTGAGTTGGGTTAGTTCGATCACTCCAGGCTGGCCAATCGCCTTCCCCAGCACATGATTCGTGTAACGGTCAAACACGTCCCCATGGGCAACATGACTAACCATGAAGAGGCCGACTACCGAAGTCAGCAATAAATTTAGAACTATTTTTGCCATGCTCATCTCTCCTTATTGGCTGCGGCTTGCTACTGTGTGCAAGAGCGTCAGTATTTCCGCCGTAATTTTTTCCGAAGCGTGCACCTCGAGATAGCTCGAGCGGGCCCGCCAGGTTTCGTAACCCCCCAATTCATGATGCCTCGGTGTCGGAAGGTAACCATTATAACCGTTAGCAAGCTCGATAATAAAGGTCGGTTTCAGGGGACTCTTCTGCTTAATTTCCAGGCCGATTTCGCAAAAGACCTCGCAGGGAAGGGCGCCAATGCCGACTTCGCCAACACGAATAGCTTGTAGCTTGAGACGGACGCGGGGCGGATACTGAGCGAGCAGAACGGTTTCTCGCGCGTAGATTTCCGGAACTGTGCGTAGAACGGCCCCCTTAGCCTGAGCTAGTATTTCGCGAGCCTTAGCAACTTCCTCTGGCGAAGGCAGCCGAACGCCTAATTCTATTTCCTTCTCAGCAACAGCTAATGTAATGTCTTCCCGATGCTTGTCCGCGACCTGTTGATAGGCAGCATAAGCAGCCCGCGCGACACTATCAGCCACGAGTCGGCACTGCGAATACGGTTCCCGCGGTCCGGGAGCAGGCATAGCGAAATTGATGTTATTGATGTCGCCGCTGGTTCCGTTTGTCATAATGCCAACAAAGGGTGGCTGGACACGCTCAGCTCCTAAAAGTTGCTTGATCCGTTCGGCAAACGCACCAAAATAGTCAGCGGATAGTCCCGGCACTCCTCCAACATAATGCAAAGCATAGTTAGCAAGAAAAGCGATAGGCCTGCCCTGGCGAGATTGCACGCTGAGGAAACATACTTCCGGGTCCGTTGGACCAGCTGGTTTTATTAGTCCCGGATGCTGATAGCCGGGATTCATTTTCACCTGTTCTACCCGACCAAACGGATTCGGCCCGAAACTACCAGGCTTGACGTACCAGCGGCGATTGAAGACCTGGGTAGGATCTTTACCAACTCCCCAGGCAATGCGGGCCGGCTCACGCTGTTGATAAGCCTGCTCCACACCCTTGACGATTTGTTCAACGAGAAAATCCCGGTACCAGTCAACCGGTTCGCTTTGAAAGACACCAGTGAGAGTCACAGCCGAGTGAGTGTGCGTTGCCGCAATCAATATATTGCTTTTAGGAATGCCTAGCCTCTTTTCGATCAATTCTTTGGCCCGGTCGCACAAATCGCGGGGGATCATACAGGAATCCACAACAACGAACACCACGGTGGTCCGACCGTCATCCAGCACCAGACAGCGAGCGTGCAGGGGATCGTGCACCTCACTAATCATGCGGTCCTGCATACCCCCATTGACAGAAACAGGCAACTTCTTGGGCGTAATATCAATCGCATAAGCTCCGGCACGCAGACCACCGGACTTAGGCTCTACACTTCTAACAAGGGACGCGCTCATTACCAATAAAGCAGCCAATACCGTAAATACCAGGGCAAATACCGCTCTGCGCATTGGCAACATATTGCTTCTCCTTTTAGCAGGGAGAGCCAGGTGATACTATATCCGGTCCCTGCTTTATCAAATCATTTCAAGTCGGGATCGCGGGTCTCTTTACGCAATTCCTCTAAGCGCTGGCGAAGTTGCTTAACCAGTAGTTCGGTTCCTGGCTTGCCGTAGAGGTTTTCGCGTTCTTCAGGATCATTTTGCAAGTCGTAAAGCTCAAATTCCTGGGGGTCTTCGTAATAATGGATAAACTTGTATCTCTCGGTGCGGATACCTCGATGCTTGCGAACACTGTGGGGACCGGGATATTCATAGTACTCGTACAACCAATCGCTCCGCCAATCCGAAGGCGTTTCGCCTTTCAGGAGTGGCACCAAACTTCGTCCCTGCATGTGTTTAGGTATCGATATCCGCGCCAATTCCAGCACAGTTGGAGCGATGTCTAAATTCAGCACCATCTTATCGCACGTGGAACCGGCCTTAATAAGCGGAGGATAACGGACTAGGAGCGGCACACGAATGCTCGGTTCATGCATGAAACGCTTATCGAATGCCTGCCACTCGCCCAGGAAGAAACCGTTGTCGGAAGTGTAAAAGATCACAGTTTTATCCAGGGTACCGGACTTTTCCAGGGCCTTGATGACCTTGCCGACGTTTTCATCTACCGCCACTATAGTGGCATAATAATCCTTGACAAAGGTATCGAGACTGGCGACATCTTGAAAAGAGCCAATCTTGTTGTCAGCTTCATGGAATGCGCGGGGCTTGCCTGGCGAACCTTGGGCTCGCAGATCATAAGTGGGCGGTTTAGGGATGCTAATGCCCTTGAATAAGTCCTGGTGTCGGGTTGCTCGTGTCCAGGGACGGTGAGGCGCCTTGAACCAGAGAAACAGGCAAAACGGCTTCGTCCTTGGCCGATTGAGCCAGGCGATTGCCTTATCTGTGACTATGTCGTCCATGTAACCCGAATACATAACATCCTTGCCGTCTGTGCCTTCAGCGATGCGGGGATTTAGATAGGCTCCCTGACCTAGATAGCCGAAATAATAGTCCCAGCGACGGTCGCGCAAAGCGCCGGCAACATGCGATTTGCCGCAGAAGGCTACTTCATAGCCCGCTTCACGAAGGTAATCGGAAAGAATTGGCATGTCTTTGGGAATTCGGCGATTTTTGTTGTCAATGACGCCGTGGACGTGCGAATAAACTCCGGTAAGTAAAGTAGCACGGCTGGGCGCACAGAGCGAATTGGTGACGAACATGTTACGAAACCGTATGCCTTCATGGGCGAGGCGGTCAATATGAGGCGTCTTGAGAATCGTGTTTCCGGCACAACTCAGTGCGTCGGCTCGCTGGTCATCGGTCATAAAAATAATAATGTTAGGCCGTTCACCGGCCTGGCAAGCAGCGAAAAAGCCACCAAAATTAGCGGCTGCAAGTGTGATAGCCAAGGAGATAAGCAGTTGCAGGCTGGGCTTGGGCATGGCCGGTAGATCTCCTAAATGTAAGTTTGCGTGGTCGGTTTGATAATGAGCTCGGGAACAGATGCATGTGGCGGTAAGGTGGCAACGTACAGTATAGCGCGGGCTACGTCTATAGGTTTGAGTATGCGCTGGCGGTGTTCGGGGGGAGGAGGTGAGGGTCGCATTTCCAGAATGGGTGTGTCCACTTCGCCTGGGAATATGGTGGCTACACGAATGCCGCGAGCGGATAACTCCGCAGCTAGGCAGGTGGCTAGTGCTGCCAGACCGGCTTTGGCGGCGCTATAGGCAGCTCCGCCTAAAGGTGAGGCCCGTTTACCAGCGATGGAACTTACGTTGATAATGTAACCGCTGCCACGCTCTAACATGGCTGGCAGCAAGGCATGGATGCAATAGAACGCACCGGACAGGTTGGTGCGGATAAGCATGTCCCACGATTCCGGCGTAAGCTGCGTGACCGCACGCTGAGCGATATTGGTGCCAGCGTTGTTGATCAGGAAGTCCACATGAGTGAGCCAGGCGAAAGCCTCACGGGCAGCTTCTTGTACCTGACCGGGATCGCCAACATCACAAACGGCAAAGCGGCATCTGTCCTGGCCTAGCTCTTGAGCGACGGCGCTCAATTTTACCCGATTACGGCCGATCAGGAAGACTCGTGCTCCTTCGGCTACGAACAGCTGAGCAGTGGCCAGTCCGATCCCCGAACTGCCTCCGGTGATGAAAGCTGTTTTACCTTCCAGCTGTCTAGACCCCATCGCCATTTGCTCCGCAAGAGACCGCTGCCGGCGGTTGCTCCTGCGGGTAAGGATACGAAGAACCCCGCTCCTGATTCAAGACTCGGCGATGGGAAAATATGGACGATAATCTGCACGGTAGAGTCGCGTTTATCTTGGTTCGGTGATGTCTTCCATCGGGCATGGACACACGTATAACGCGTTCCACGCTGGCGGCTCACTGGCCAGATGCGGCCAGTTGTTCTAACTTGGAAGCGACTACTTTTCACTTTTCAGGTTTGGTATCGCTGGGCTTTGCGTCAGGAATACCACGCAGTTTGAGATACAGTTCCTTTTGCTGCGGTGTGAGGACGGCAAAGATTTGCGTCCGCTCTTCCTCGCGGAGCTTTTTGATCTGAGCTTCCAGAGCTTCCACTTTGGCGTCGTATTCGGCCTGGATTTTGTAAATCTTCTGCTTTTGCTCGTCGCTCAGGCCAAGTTTGGCAAAGCCCTGGGGTAGCCGACCTTTGACTTTCTCCTGTGCCACACCCACGCCGACTACCAGGCACAACACCGCTGCGGTTAGCCATGCGATGACCCGTAGGTGCATGTGCACTCCTCCTGTTGCTGAAGCGTGTCCGAGAACCACCCTGGCCCCGCGGCCAAGGTTACGCTCATGGTAGCGAAAACCGACCGGCTGTGTCAAGAAAAAATGGCAAAAATGTTATCAGCCACCAGAGGATTCGGGTAAACGCTTGAGATTTTGCCAGGTACTCCTGGCGAATTGTAAACCCATACCGGTGCATTGTAACGCCGTTTGCGAGCATTTTTGGGCGTGGCCAGGGGGAAGAAGTGCTCCAGCTGTGCTGGCAGCAGCGTCGAACGGGGTGAAGCTCGGCAGCAACCAGGTTGGTCCACCCTGGCCAGCGATCAGCTGCAAGAGTAACGGTTGCTGATGCACGTGCCGGCAGGTGTGAAAAACGCGGATCAGTCGCGTTTTGCGAAGACCCTGTAAAGGCAAGCTGCTCACAAGCGGGCAGCGATTACCGTAGGGAGGCGGCGAGTTTGGCATCGCGTCCGCTTTGCTCACCGCTCATCCAGAATCGTTCGACGAAAGTGGTGTCCACCTGGCCTTCGATGAACGCCGAGTGGTTGAGAATCTCGCGGTGCAGCGGGATAGTGGTTTTGATTCCTTCGACGATAAACTCGCGCAAAGCGCGACGCATCACCGCCAGCGCTTCTTCGCGGGTGGGTTGCCAGACGAGGAGTTTGGCGATGAGCGAATCATAGTTGGGCGGGACGCGGTAACCCTGCACGACGTGGGAATCGAGCCGCACGCCCGGCCCGCCTGGCGGTTGCCAGCGCGTAACTACTCCCGGACACGGAGCGAAACCACGGTACGGATCTTCGGCATTGATGCGACATTCGATAGCCGCTCCGCGATGAACGACCTGGCGCTGGGTAAAGCTGAGAGGATAGCCTGCGGCTACGCGAATCTGTTCTCGCACCAGGTCAATGCCGGTGACCAGTTCGGTAACCGGATGTTCGACCTGAATGCGTGCGTTGACCTCGATGAAGTAAAAATTGCCTTGCTTGTCCACGAGGAACTCGCAGGTGCCGGCGTTGTAATAGCCGGCGGTTTTGGCAAGTCGAACAGCGGCTTTGCAGATCTCCTCTCGCAATTGCGGGGGCAGATTGGGAGCGGGCGATTCTTCGATGAGTTTCTGGTGGCGTCGTTGCATGGAACAATCGCGTTCCCACAGGTGCACTACTTCGCCCTTCTGGTCGCCGATGATTTGCACCTCGACGTGGCGTGGTTGTTCGAGGTATTTTTCGATGTACAGGCTGCCGTCTTTGAAAGCGCTTTCGGCTTCTGCGCGGGCCTGTTTGATGGCGGCCTGGAGGCTGATGTCATTGCGGGCAACACGCATACCGCGACCACCGCCGCCTGCGGCTGCCTTGATGAGCACGGGATAGCCAATTTCGCGGGCCACGCGCAGGGCTTCGGCATCGCTGCCGATGAGATCGCTGCCTGGTACGATGGGCACCTTGGCTTCACGGGCCAGCTGGCGGGCTTCGTGCTTGTTGCCGAGCTTGCGCATCGCTTCCACCGGCGGGCCGATGAATTCGATGTTGCACGATCGGCAAATTTCCGCGAAATGCGGGTTCTCGGACAGGAAGCCGTAGCCGGGATGAATCGCCTCGACGTCGGCGACCTCGGCAGCGGCAATGATCCGCGAGATGTTGAGGTAACTCTCGGCGGCCGGAGGTGGCCCAATGCAGATCGCCTCATCGGCCAGTTCCAACCAGGGTGCTCCGCGATCCGCCTCGCTATAGACAGCGACAACCTCGATGCCCAGATCGCGGCAGGCGCGAATGACGCGTAGAGCGATTTCACCGCGGTTCGCGACGAGAATACGCTGGAACATGGCTCCTTCCGTTATGCTGAAGTGTCCACGCGAAAGAGCACCTGGCCGTACTCCACCGGCTGCTGGTTCTGCACGCATATTTCCACAATTACGCCGCTACAATCGGCCGTGATCTCGTTGAAAACTTTCATGGCCTCAATCAGACAGACGACGGTGTCCGGTTGCACTCGGGAACCGACGCGCACAAAAGGTTCGGCATCGGGCGAAGGAGCGGCGTAGAAGGTGCCTGGAGTTGGGCTTTTGATCTCGTGGAGTTTTTTCGGCGGTTTCGATTCTGCGGGTGCTGAAGTAGGGGTCGGGGTCGGCGGCGCAGGTACGGGGACGCTGGGAGCAGGCGGAACCGTGGCGGGCAGGGCAGCGGGAGTCGCCGACTCTACTACGGCGGCCTTTCGCTTCAGTTTGAGACGATTTTTGCCGTCCCGCCATTCCAGTTCCGTCAACTCATATTTCGCCATCAGCTGGATCAGTTGCCGGACGGTATTCAAATCGAAGGGATTGGCAGTGCCTTCGCCGGTATTCGGCACGGAAAGCCCTCCTGGTCGGCAGAACCGCAAGCGGCCCGCAAATCAGGAGCCGATTCGCGGAAGAATGGTTATCGGAAAAGCGATTGCAGTTCGCAGGGGAACTGGCTGAGCAATTCGCAGCCATCGTTGGTGATGAGGATATCCTGTTCCAGCCGCACTCCGCCCCATTCCGGAAAATACAGGCCCGGCTCAATGGTCAGCACCATGCCAGGCTGAAGCGGCTGTTCGTTACCGGGCCGAAGAATGGGCTGCTCGTGCACTTCCAGACCGATACCATGCCCAGTGCTGTGCAGGAAATACTCTCCGAAGCCGCAATCCGCCAGGGCAGCCAGCACCGTCTCGTGCACCTGACAGGCTGGGATGCCCGGTCGCAGGACAGCCAAAGCTCGTTCGAGAGCCTGGCGAACGGTTTGGTAAGCCGTTCGCAGACGCGGCGAGATTGTACGGCCAGCAAAAACGCGGGTCAAGTCGCTCTTATAGCCGCAATCCGCGCCCCAATCCACCAGCAGGACTTCGCAATCTCCAATAGGCTTTCGGCGTGCTCGCGCGTGGGGATGGGCGGCGCGTTCATCGGCGGCAACAATAACCGGAAAACTGCCACATTCCGCCCCTTCTTCCCGCAATAACAACTCGAGCCGGTCCGCTAATGTTTTCTCGGTGTCGGTAGGTCGCACGGTTTCAAGCCAACGCAACAAAGCGCGTTCGGCAACGGTAATGGCGTGGCGAATCGAAGCGATTTCCTCAGGGTCTTTGCAGGCCCGTTCCGCTTCCACCAGACCGCGAACCGGTAGGACAGCCACTTCGCGGAGTTTGTCGCCTAACTGTTCCCAATCGGCGTGGGGGATGTGATCGGCAGGGCAGGCCAGTTTCTGCCAACCCAGTTCCTGCACGACCTGGGCGGTCAGTTCCACGAGGTTACCGCCCACTGGTCGCAACCGCACGGTCAAATCCGGGCATTCTTCCGCCAGTTGCTGGGCGTAACGCTTATCGCTCAGCGCAATCGCTTCGGTCTGGCTCAGTAGCAACCACGTGCTATCGCCGGTGAAACCGGTTAAATAGCGAACATTAGCGACGCCTACGACCAGTAAACCGTCGGCCGGTTCGGGCAATCGCCCCAGCACGCTTTGACGCCGGCGTTGGTAGTCAAAAGTCATGCGGAACACCAGACCCGATTGTTGGGCACACTGAAAGGCAATTAGCTGGAGCGACTCCACGCATTGCGGAAAAAGCGTACCCAATTGCGGTAAAAGATATTGCGGATGTCCTCTTCGGAGTAGCCGCGTCTTCGCAATAGCCCCGCCAGTTTCTGGAGGTCGGCAATGGATTGGAGATCGTGCGGAGTTTGTTCTGTACCGAAGCCGCCATCCAGGTCGCTACCAATGGCAGCGTGGCGACTGTTCCCCGCCAGCTGGCAGACATGGTCTATATGGTCCACGATGGCTTCCATGCTGACGACTTCCGGACTGGTTTGTCCCCGTATCCAATTCGGGTAAAGCATCCAGGCATCGCAGGCGGCACCGATCACAGCGTCGCGCTCGAGTAGCTGACGGATTTGCTCGTCGGTGAGTTGACGTTGATGCGGTACCAGCGCCCGACAATTGTGATGACTGGCGAGCACCGGGCCATGATAGATTTCCAGTGCTTCGGCAAAGCTCTGGTCGGCCAGATGCGTTACGTCCAGGATCATGCCGATGCGTTCCATCTCGCGGAGTAAATCACGTCCTGCTGGAAATAATCCTCCTTCGGTGCCCGTGCCGTGAGCATAGGGGCTGACTCCGTAGTGAGCCGGGCCGATAATCCGCAAGCCTCGCTCGTACCATTGCTCCACCTGTGCCGGCGAGAGCACCCCGTCGCCCCCTTCCATGCTGAGGATGAAGTAAAGCGGCGTGTTCTCGGAGCCGCCGTGCTCCCAGGCGGCGACGGCGGCGTCGAGCTCCTGGACATTGCGAATCCAGCGAAGCACTCCACGTTCCACCTGGGCTTGGTAATACGCGAGCTGACCACAGACGGCCGCATAAGCGGCTACCATGGAGCGGTACGGTTGCAACGGCGGCATAGTTTCGCGGAGCAAACGTGGTAATAGGGTCATAATGCTCAAACCCACTTGCCCTTTGCGCATTTCCGGAAAACAAACCGTGTTGCGTCCGCGACCCTTGCCGGTCATTCCCGCTTCAGCAGCACGGATTACCTCCAGCGGTTGCTCGTAGTCGCGGTTCCAGTCGAGAGCGTTCCAGGCTACGTCAAGATGCGCGTCGAACACAAGCATGATTAATTCCTCATCGCAGTCGTTTGCTCAGATTGCTCCAGCATCTTTCGCTCAGCCACAAGGGACGGGCGGCAGAGCAGGGGGCACGGTTACCGCGCGGGCAGTTCGCATTGGCCAACGCTCAGATGGCTTCGGCAAAACGCATCACCGGCACAGGTCGGGCTGGTCGAAACCGCTCTACGGTCTGCCATTCGATCTCGACCTGGTGCTCAGTCAATGTCCGCTCAACCGATTCCTTAACCGCTTGCCAGAGGACTTCCGGATCACTGGCCACGCGGGCATTGAGAACCAAGTGTGCTTCCTGAACCGCTTGCACAGACGAGCGCGTCAATTGCGGTTGGCCTGTCAGATGCACCACCTGGCAAGCAGATAAACCTGCCGAGGTATGCAACAATCCTTTCAGATGAGCGATTTCGGCTCCCGCGGTTTGCAGTCGCTCCTGTATCCGGGCAATGAGCTTGTAGAGCAGCTGATCGGGCATGAACGCTTGGCGAGAAGATAACCGGGCGGTGACGTTGAGCCAGCCAAGCTCGGCTTCTGCTGCTGCGTAAATGTCGTAATCCACATCGGCGACGTGAACACCGAAGCGGCCGTCCTGTTCCTGAAAGCGCACCAGTTCGTCCATGTTTTCGCCGGTACGGGCAGACACGAAGAAGATTCGTTTTTCCGGAAAATGCCGTTGCAGCGCCGCCATAAGGTCTTGCCGCTCGGTGGGTGTGAGCAGGTCGCACTTGTTGACCGCAATCGCGTCGGCTTCCTCGAGTTGCTTCTGGAAGAGGTAGGCGACCTTCGCAGAAAATCCGCCAAACTGGTCTCCCGACAAGATACGTCCGGCGCGATGGGGGTCGGTCAAAACCACGAATGGGGCGACCTGGTAGCAATTCTGATACAGGCGTTTGAGAGGCTGCACGACCGTCGCCACCAGATCCGTACAACTCCCAACAGGCTCGGCAAGGATCAGGTCAGGCCGATCCTCGAGCCGCAAACGTTCGGTAATTTTCAAGAAATCTTCCAGTCGGCAACAGAAACATCCCCCGGCCACTTCTCGCGCCGGGCTTACCGTGCGGAACAACGATGTGTCCACCAGATTCTCCGCCTGATCGTTGGCAACGAAGGCGACTCGCCGTCCCTGGCTGAGGTAATGGCGAGCTAACCAGATCAGGGTCGTCGTCTTTCCCGCCCCCAGAAAGCCTCCGACCATCACCAGCCGCACTGGTTTCATTCTCGGCTCTCCTTGCGCGCCAGCTTACGCATGCCCAATCATGCGCAGGAATTCCTCTTCCGAAATGGTCTTGATACCAAGCTGGCGAGCTTTTTCCAGTTTACTACCTGGTTCCTCGCCGACAATGACAAAGTCAGTGTTCCGCGAAACGGAACCGGCCGCCTTGCCACCGAGTTGGTGAATCAGGTCTTCGATTTCCTTGCGGGAAAAGTTTTTCAGTGTGCCGGTAACCACGATAGTCTTGCCGGCAAGTGGGCCGGTAGCGGCAGCTTTGCGAGGTTCGGTCATTTTGACGCCAAGCTCTTTCAGTTCCTGTACGAGCTTGCGACCCTGGGGGCTGTGGAAGAACTCATAGACGCTCGCCGCCACCACCTCGCCGATGCCCGGGAGTTGAGCAATCTCTTCCTGGCTGGCCTGCATGAGCCGGTCTATGGAGCCGAAATGTTCGGCCAGGAGCTGGGCATTGCGTTCGCCGACATGGCGAATACCCAGGCCAGTCAACACCCGTGCCAGCCCACGATGTTTGCTCGCTTCCAAACCCTGCAGGATGGTTTGGGCCTTCTTGCTGATCCGCTGCTTGCTGCCTTCGGTCAGGATCACCTCGCTGAGTTGTTCCAGGGTCAAGCGATATAAATCAGCGATGGAACGTACCAGTCCGCGATCGACCAGGGCTTCGACCACGGCCGGGCCAAGCCCTTCGATGTCCATAGCCGACCGACTCGCCCAGAAGATGATGCGTTCTTTCAGCTGGGCCGGGCAATTGGGATTGACGCAGCGGATATACACGCCGCCTTCATCGCGCACCACCGGTTCATGACAGGCGGGACAGCGTGTCGGGAAGTGATAGGGCTTTTCCTGGCCGGTTCGCTTCTCGGCTTCGACGCGGACGACGTGCGGGATGATTTTGCCTGCCTTTTCCACCACGACCCAGTCGCCGATACGAATATCTTTGCGTTTGATCTCGTCGGCATTGTGCAAACTGACCCGTGAAACGGTAGTACCGGCGATCTGAACGGGTTCGAGTTCGGCCACAGGCGTAAGCACTCCCGTCTTGCCGACCTGAACGAAAATGCTTTTGATGCGGGTGCTGGCCTGCCACAATTCGATTTTGTAAGCGATGGCCCAACGTGGCGCTTTGCTGGTGGCACCGAGTTGCTCGCGCTGGCGAAAATCGTTGACTTTCACCACAAACCCGTCGGTCTCGTATTCCAGTTCATGTCGCCGTTCGAGCTGGGCGTTGCACCATTCGATGATCTGCTCGACCCGTGCAAACGGTCCCGCCCACGGAACCACTGGCAGGCCTAACTCCCGCACGTAATGAAGGAATTCCACATGATTATGCACCGGCAGGTCATCAGTGGCTGCTTCGGAATGGGCGAAAAACCGGAGTCGTCGCTCAGCGCAGATTCTCGGATCGAGCAATTTCAGACTGCCTGCAGCAGCGTTGCGGGGATTGGCGAAGGTGCGTTCGCCCCGCTGTTTCTGCAATTCGTTGACGCGGTTGAGGTCAGCGTTGGTCATATACACTTCGCCGCGAACTTCCAGCCGTTTCGGTGGTCGGTGCTGCTCGCTGCGCAAGCGTAAAGGCAGACCGCGCACGGTGCGGATGTTGTGCGTGATGTCGTCGCCGGTTTCACCGTCGCCACGGGTAGCCCCCAGCGCTAACCGACCGTCCTCATACACTACCGCTACGGAAACGCCGTCAATTTTGTGTTCGACGACAAACTCCACCTTCTCCTCGCCAAGCATGCGGCGAACGCGGGCGACGAATTCCCGCAATTCCGCCTCGCTGTAAGTGTTTTCGACAGAAAGCATGGGCGGATCGTGGCGAACATGGCGAAACCCTTCGATCGGCTGACCGCCTACCTTCTGCGTTGGACTGTCGGGGGATTGAAACTCGGGGTACTGTTCCTCCAGCTTCTTCAACCGCTCCATCAACCGGTCGAACTCCAGGTCGGAGATTTCCGGATTGTTTTCCACGTAGTACTTGTAGTTGTGGTATTCGATGAGTCGGCGGAGTTCTTCGATTTCCTTGCGGATGGCTTCACGGTCGGCGGTAGTCTGGCGTGCCATGGTCGGCTCTCCCGAAACAGACCTCCATTGCAGGACCGCGCTGGGTCAGGATCATTGTGTGTTCAGGCAACTATTTCCGCAAGCTCCGCCAGCGATCCAGGGCCATGCTGGCCAGCCCGGTTACGATCACCAGCGACATTTCAGCCAGCACCAGCTGCCAACCGTACTTCCGCAACCAGCCGGGCAGCTGATCCCACGGCACCACTGCCAGGGCCAAACCGGTCACCACAAAAGCGGTGCTGCAAATCAGCAGCAAGGCATAGAAAGGGTTGGGCGGCTCTTTTACCGGCGTGGCAGATTTTGTCGGGTGGTCTGCGGACATGCCGCTTCCGAAGGGCTCGTTGGCCGGCGATAACCCACGCTCGGCATTATTCGGAGGCCCCGATCCAGCGGACATCGCACGGTTCCCAGCAAACAATTTCTTCCGGACGAAACCACAAAGCGATTTCCTGAGCGGCAGTCTCCGGGCTGTCGGAAGCGTGCACCAGATTGTTCTGGACACTGAGAGCGAAATCGCCGCGAATCGTACCTGGCGGTGCTTTGCTGCCATCGGTGGGTCCGAGCAAATTCCGCACCACCTGCACAGCCTCGCGTCCCTGCCAGACCATAGCCAGTGTCGGGCCGCTGGTGATGAATCGCAACAGCGACTCGTAAAACGGTTTGCCCCGATGCACAGCGTAGTGCCGTTCCGCTAGGCTTAAATCGGGGCGCAGAAGTTTCGCCGCCACCAGCTGCAAGCCTTTTTGTTCCAGTCGGCTGATGATCGTACCCACCAGCCGCCGCTGCAAAGCATCAGGTTTAAAGAGCACCAGAGTCTGCTGCATCCGTCTGGCTCTCCCTGAGAAAAAAGGGCAGGTGTTGAGTTGCACCTGCCCTGTACGGACGTTGGTAATCGCGTTACCCGGGACGACAAGCTGCCACCACCGTTTGGGCGATGATTATTCGCTGGAGGCGGCGGCAAATTCACCGACACGGGCGAGAAATTCGGCGTTGGTCTGATACTTGGGCAGCATCTGCACCAGCAATTCCATCGCCTCGACCGGCTTCATGGCGGATAGTGCTCGCCGCAACAGCACGATTTGCTGATACATCTGCGGTGGCAGTAAGCGCTCTTCCTTGCGCGTACCGGATTGCGGAATGCTGATGGCCGGGAAGACACGGCGTTCGGCCAGCTTGCGATCCAGCACGATTTCGAGGTTCCCGGTGCCCTTGAACTCCTCGAAGATGATGTCGTCCATGCGGGAACCGGTTTCGACCAGGCAGGTAGCGATCACCGTCAGCGACCCGCCTTCCTCGAAAGCCCGTGCAGTACCGAAGAGCCGGCGCGGCACTTCCAGAGCTCGCACGTCCAGGCCACCGGACATAATCTTGCCGCCAGAATCAATCTGCTTGTTGTACGCTCGTGCCAGACGGGTCAGGCTGTCCAGCAACAGGAACACGTCGTGTCCCATTTCCGCCAGCCGCTTGGCACGCTCGAACACCATCTCCGCCAAGCGAATATGCTCGGCCGAGCGGTTGTCGTTGCTGGAAGCGAAGACATCACCAGGGATCGAACGCTTCATCTCCGTAACTTCTTCAGGCCGTTCATCCACCAGCAGCACCATCACCTTGACTTCCGGGTGATTCTTGGCGACGGCCTGGGCAATGTGCTGCAACAGAATCGTCTTACCGGAACGCGGCGGAGCCACGATCAGACCACGCTGACCCTTCCCGATGGGGCAAAGCAGGTCAATGACCCGCGTGGTCAACGGTTGGGGCCCGGTTTCCAGCCGCAACCAGTAGTTGGGATCGATCGGGGTGAGTTTGTCGAAGTCGCGGCGTTTGAGAGCTTCCGGCGGCTGACCCTCGATACTTTCGACGGTGGCCAGCCGTGGGCCGACACCGTTGCCTTCCATCAATTTCCCGGCCACCCACATACCTTCGCGGAGGCCGTACTTGATGATCAACGGCGCCGGCACGTACACATCGCCGGTGCTCCCTTCCAGACGCCGACCGGGCTGGCGTAAAAAGCCGAAGCCCTTCGGGTGCATCTCCAGGATGCCTTCCTGAATCTGTTCCAACGTTTCGGGCATGGTAGTGCTCATGGTACTCCTCTCTTCACCTCTTCACTGGCGCTGGGATCCAACCGGCACCACTTGCCGGTTCGATCCGCAACTGCACTCGGGTTACACTTTCCGATACGGGGTAATGGCTTCGTAGGTGCCATCCGGCAAAGGGCGTAATTCGTAGTCGCCGAACAGGTGCGGCGCTTCCTGCTGCAATAAGCGCAACACCTTCACTGCTAGTTGCCGAATCTCTACGTCCGCCCAGCGGCTGGCACGCATTTCGATAAAGTGCCGCCAGGCCCGCGCATTGGCGGTAACGAAAATCTTGGTTTCCGTCGCGTTGGGCAACACGCTGCGGGCGGCCTGTCTAGCTAATTTACGTCGCAGCGTGCGATCTGGTTCATCGCGATACTTTTCTAGCAGTTTTTCCGCCAATTGTACATAGGCCTGGTGCGTCCTGGCAATAGTCTCCAGCCAGAGCCGATGCAATTCCGGGTCTTCGGCAATGACTTTCGGCTCGACATATTCCGCCACCGATTCGTCCACGTAACGCTGGCTCAGTTGCGAATAGCCGAAGCCAGCACGGTGTCGCACCAGTTCGTGGGTGAGTGCTCGGCTGACACCGACGAATAAAAAACTCCACACCGCGTGTTCCAGCACCGAGCCATGTCCTGCTTCCAGGATGTGACGGATATAGGCAGCGTTGCCACCAGGACGAGGGCGGGCGAAACTCATGTAACAAATTCGGCCGGCTGTCTCGACCAGCTTCTCCGCCGCTACTTCCGTGTCCGTCTCCCAGGCAATGCCGTGCTCAGCCAGAAAACGGTTCAGCTCCTGCTCGGAAATAGTCTGCCGACTGAGCAAATAAACCATCGGTTCGCGGAAAATGCGAATCCCCGCTTCCTCCACCACCGCCTCGGGGGCGGGTAGCGAACTGCACGGCGCGGAGACAGCAGATGCGCTATGTAATTGGGTATCAGTCATGCAGACCCTCAAGGTCCTGGTCGTAAGTCGTGCCCATGCGGGCACACGACAGCCAGACACAACTCCGACAAGCTGGCAGACCCGCAGCTGAAGAGCGGTCTGCGCTGGTGTCCAGGCGAGGCGACAACGCCTTACTATCGGTTTCTGGAGGCGACCGTAAATGGCGGGAGCGTATGGGAATCGAACCCACTGGCGCATGTTTCCCATGCGCCCACTGGTTTTGAAGACCAGGGCCCTCACCAGAGGTGCAAACGCTCCCAGGGTCATCACCTAGCAACGGGCAGGCAGCATGAACCCGGCTGGCGCCGCCGCCGGTTCTGCCGCCCGTAACCGCCAGGCTTTACCGAAACTGGTCAGCTCTTGACATCCATCTCGCCATGCCAAGAAGCTGACTGCATCAATTCCAAGCGTAGAAAACGCTCCCGCTACCGTCAAGCCCAGTCACATGAAATTCTCTTCCCGATAGCCTGACTGAGCTTCCCTGCCTCGGCAGCATTGGCATTTCAATTATAGGTGATTTCCCTCAGTTGGCAAGCATTCGCTCCGCTGCGGAGATAAGACTGGAATTCCAGTCCAAAATTTGCTTGCGTTATGGTCTCCTGCCGGACGTGTTGCTGGAGTTGGGCGACTCTTGGCGAATACAGTTGGATATGCGAATGCGAGTTTTCGGAGACTATGGCCCCAGCTCGAAGCCACGAATATCATTGGGGCGTCCCTTTTTGAGCATCCGCGAGCAGGAAAACTCGGTGCCCCCGCAATTTTTCGGCGCCTCCACACAACTGGAGATAGGCCAGTCCTAAAACCATTTGACGTTTGGCGAGTTTTCGGTAGGATATAGCATTCCCAGTGATGGTAATCCGGCAGGCAGTGCTTGCCGGGCAGGTAGGTGCGTCCAGCGCTGATTTTTGCCAGGGTTCCGGAAGAACGCAACAGACAAGCTATCCCGGGACTCAAAACCGGCCGAGCAGTGCCGCTGCTAAGTGCCGAGTATCACAAACCCATCAAGCATACGGAGGAGAGATGCGTGGCGATTGTGCAGGTCAAAGAATTGATTGACGCCGGCGTGCATTATGGCCACCGAGCCAGCCGATGGAATCCCAAAATGAAGCCGTACATTTACGGCCGCAGTGGGTTAATTCACATCATTGATTTGCGAGAGACGTTGAAGGGATTGCTGCGGGCCTATCGGTTTTTGGTGAAGACGGCCAGCGAGGGGAAGCTCGTGCTGTTCGTAGGCACGAAGCGACAGGCTCGGGAAATCATCGAACGCGAGGCGACTCGCTGTGGTATGCCGTTTGTCAACGAACGCTGGTTAGGCGGCACGTTGACCAATTTCAAAACCATCCGCAGCCGGCTTAAGAGGCTGGAGGAACTGGAAGAACTCGAACGCAGCGGGCAGATTTTCACCTATAGCAAAAAGATGATTTCCTCACTTTTGCGAGAAAAGCGGAAAATCGAAAGGAACTTGCGCGGCATCCGAACGATGGAACGTCTGCCCGATGCCCTGGTCATCGTGGACCCGACCCGTGAACACACTGCGGTTGCTGAGGCGCGCAAGGTGGGGGTAATCACGGTGGCCCTCATTGATACTGACGGCGACCCGGACCTGGTGGACCTGCCTATTCCTGGAAACGATGACAGCATTCGGTCAATAGAATTGATTGTCGGCAAATTGTCGCAGGCCATTCTGGAAGGAAAGGCCTCCTTGCCACCGGAATTCCGGGAAAAAGCCGAAGCCGCACCGCAACCGGAGTTGGTAGCGCCGCCGATAGAGTCGGTGCCCGTGGAGGCAGCATCGTAAGCAGATTGGGCCGTTGTCGGTTGCTGGAGACAATCGGCCGATCCTGGCGAGTATTGGTGAACTAAACACCGGCCGCGTCGGGCAACGAGCTTGCACGCCGGCGTCGGTGACCGCTACAGGAGCAGGACATGGCTAGCATTAGCGCAGCGGATGTGATGAAACTTCGCAACATGACAAACGCTCCCATGATGGATTGCAAAGCCGCCCTGGAGAAGGCTGGCGGCGATTTTCAGAAAGCTATCCAGATTTTGCGGGAGCAAAATAAAGCGATCAGCAGCAAAAAGGCCGAACGCGAAACCGCGGAAGGGCGTATCGGCATGTACGTGGACCCAGCGGCCGGGGTGGCGGCCATTGTGGAAGTGCGCTGTGAAACCGCTCCTGTGGTCAAAAGCGACCCGTTCATTCAGCTGGCCAATGACCTGGCTCGGCATGTCGCTTTAGTGGCACAGTTGCCCGGCTCGGTCGAAGAGTTATTGCAACAACCTTACATTGGCGGCGAAGGGCGAACGGTTCGAGATCGCCTGGAAGAAACCATCGGGATTATCCGCGAGAATATGCGCATCGTCCGCTTTGCCCGATTGCAAGGGGGACAGGTTGGAGGATATCTGCATTTCAACGGCAGCGTGGCCACCATTGTGCAGGCAGAAGGCACGCCCAAAAATCCCGAGATTCTCAAAGACATCGCCATGCACATTACTGCCATGCAACCTGTGGCGTTGAGTCGGGAAGAGGTACCCGCGAGTGTAATGGAACGGGAAAAGCAAATCGCCCGCACTCAGGCAGAGCAGACCGGCAAACCACCGCAGATCGTCGAGAAAATTGCCGAGGGCAAGCTTCGCACCTGGTTGAGCGAAAACGTTTTGCTCGAACAAAAGTTTTTCAAGGACGACACCAAGACCATTGGCCAGCTGGCCAAGGAAAATAGCATCGTCCTGCGCCGGTATGTCCGATTCAAAGTCGGCGAACTAAGTTCGTAGCCTCGCGGCACGACGGGACACACGTAGTCTTGCTCATGTTGGCCGGCAAGATAGGAATCGAGCCACGCCGGACAGGCCGCTTTAACCGTCTAAGCAGGAGTCATGCCACCGGCTGTGGCGAATAACTGCTGTTTCGTCGCCTGCGGGCACCAGGCGCAATGTTATTTTCGAGCCAACAGCCACGAGAAAATCAGGTGGGTTTACTAACTTCTGTAAGGCCCACCTTTTCCAGGAATCTCGCCAGAGCGCGGAGGGCTTCGAGTTTTTCCTCTCGGCCGATACGAGCCAGCTCCACCCAGCGGCGTAAACGCTGGATATTTTCATCGTAAAGTCGGCGATTGACCGGGTACGGGTGGCCGTCTTTTCCACCATGGGCAAAGCTGTACGCCGCGGGATCACGGTGACTGGCTGGGGCATGATAAATCAATTCGGCCAGCAGGCTAAGACTTCGTAAGGCTGCAGGCCCCAGGTTGGCTTCGCCGAGGAGTTGTTCAAACTCAGCAGCCTGGCATTCGTAAGTATGGGTCAGCACCTTCCGCAAGGTGTTGGGATTGAGATCACGCGCCGACAAGCGATGACGTGCTGGCAGACGTAACCCATTTTGCTGCTCGGACACGGAAACCTGAGATCGGTCGGAATAGAGCGGCAATTTTTCCAACTGCGCTAGAAGCTTACGAACTTCACGCAGAATGCGATCGGGATGTTCTCGAGACAGAGCGGTCAATGCGTTGCGGTGGCGCTCAGCCTCCCTGGCGACGAGATTGAGAACTTGTCCGCGTTTATCACACACCACAGCGGCGTGAGGCTCGTTGACGAAGCTCGGCATCACCTCGGAAAGCCAGTGATAGCGGCGGGCATAGCGCTTACGCGTGTCCATGCCTTGCTGTATCACTGCCCAAACCGGCTGGCCGGGAACGAACAGGAAGCAGTGATGGTACAACTCGTAGTTGTCCTGAACGGCAGCGCTATCCACTTTGGCTGCCATACGACTGGCGTAGATCAGGGAATCCGCCGGATCGCCTGTCTTATCGCAAATGCGGCGAATCTCGTCGGGTGTTTTGCGAGCCAGTGCTCCTTTGCCACCGCAAACGACGATACCCAAATCGCTGCCACTCCGACCGCAAGCTTCCTTCAACGCAGCCAGCACCGTGGTGGTAACTCCGCTGGAGTGCCAGTCGAAGCCGAGCACGCAGCCAAAGGCCTGAAACCAGAACGGATCGCTCAACCGCCGCAACATCTCCGCCGGGCCATACTCCCTTACGATTATCGCCGTAATTGCACCGGCCATTTCTACCATGCGACGGAATAACCAGGCAGGTGCTTCTCCGTGGTGTAAAGGCAAATCGGCAGTACGTCGCGTTGGCATGTGCGGTTTCTCCCCCCGTTGGCAAAGCTGTGGAGTTGAGTCGTAACGCCTTATAGGCTCCTGAGCGCATGCCAGGCGGCGTCAGCCTTCATGCAAATGATCCATATCCTCCTCCCGTGGCCCCGAGGGCAAGTGCATCGCCCTTGTGCTATGCAGTTAGTTTACGAACCTGACAAGGGGGAAACTTCGATTTTTCGCACTTGCTGGCAAAACTGGCGTCGTAGTTGCTGCTAATCGGGGCTGCCCACACGAACAGGGTTTACAGATAGCAGATGCCCGAGCGGGTCGCCTTTGCAAGTTGTTTTGCATAAGCTGTCGAAAGTCCGTGCCAGGACTCTGTACGCGGTAACTCACCAGGGGGGCGTGCCATGCGACGAGTGAGAATCTTTTGCCTGCTTGCGAGTCTGACGAGTGTTTTTCCCGTGCTGGTGGGAGTGTTTGCGGGAGAACCGCTGACCCAACCGGCAAATACCTGGGTCAAACGTAGCCCACTGCCGGATGGCCCACCGTCGCCGCGTTTGGGCTACGAGGCATCGTGGGCCTATGATCCGTTTAGCAAGCTGCTCATTCGCTGGGGCGGGCACAATCAAGGCGGCGGAGGCGAGCAGCACAGCGAAACCTGGACTTTCGATCCAGTCGCGGCCCGATGGACGCTTAAAGAACCGAATGACTCGCCCCCCGGTGTGTGCTGTGCTCAGCAGAATGTTTTTGACCTCTCAGCTCGCCGATTTGTTCGTTTCCCGGCATTCAGCGGCAGTCATGGCTGGCAATGGTTCCGGGAGATTTACCTGAAAAACTCCAGTGTCTGGACGTATGACCTGGCGGCGAATCGCTGGCGTGACATGCGGCCTTGCCCTGAACCGCGGGTCAGTCCGTTGCGTTGCGCTTCCTGGGATAGTCATCACGAAGTCATCGTGCTTTTCGGGGGCGAAGGCAACAGCGAAGGTACGCTGGTTTACGATCCATACACCAATACCTGGACCTGGCAGCGTCCTCCGGAACAACCTCCTTTCCGCAGCGGTGGTAATCTGGCTTACGATAGTGCTCGCAAGCTGCACATACTTTTCGGCTCGCAATTCAGCGACGATCCGCACACGTGGGCCTATGACCTGGTAGCCAACCGCTGGCTCGATTTGAAACCGGAGCGGTTGCCGCCCACCGACCGCAACGATGCCGTCCTTACCTATGACAGCGTCAATCACGTAATTATCGCCGTTGTCAAAGTCAGCGAGGGCAAAGGCGAGGAAGCAAAATCGCGTTTGGAAACCTGGGTTTTCGACACAGGCAAACGGCAGTGGACCAAGATGAATCCGCCGCGCGAACCTGATCCGAGCGGCAACCGTGCTCGCTTGCTGACCTTTTTGCCCGACCATGGCCTGGCCATTTTAGAAAACCGTACCCATCCACCGCATGGTCCCGCCGAGCAACAAATCTGGACCTACTGCTACGCCAAACCGACACCGGAAAGCCTGTGGCGTCCTACCACAACGTTACGCGTGCGAACCCAAACGGATTCTGCGGTCCTAACCTGGAACCACGAAGGCCAGCCGCCAGCGCAGTGGGCAATCTATCGAGGTGAGGGCAATCAGCCCTGGCTGAGCAACTATCGCCGTATCGCCGCGGTTCCAGGTCAGCAAAACCGTTACGAAGACCGAGGCCTGGAACGAGGACGGGTTTACTATTATTACGTCCGCGGAGAAGCCGTTACTGATAAGCCCGCTGGTGGGCCGGTGCCTGAAAGCAATCGGGCCCGCACGCAGCCACGCATCGTTGAGGATGTAGTGGTGTCGGTGCGCAACGCCCAGGAAGTCGAAATTAGCTGGTCGCCGCCTGCACAAAGCGAAGATGTCGTGGGTTATTACGTCGAACGAGCCATCGTGGAGGTGCTCAGCGACGATCAGATGGTACGACTCAAGAAAGCGGTCGCCCCGCTCGCGACGACTTCGGTAGGAGCCATCCGGCGAATTGGCCCGTTTGAAAGGCTGACGGCCACGCCGGTCACTTCCACCCGTTTCACCGACCGCGTGGACCTCAGCAAACCGCAGACGATCTCCGGCTCCTCGTTATGGGAACGCCGATTTTACAAGGAGGAAATTGACCCCGAAGGCAAACCCTATCCGTGGGCGGTTTATGCTTACCGTGTGCGCGCGGTCAATGCTCTGGGAACTGTCAGTGGGCCGTCACCTTATTTTCTCACCATCCCCTCACCGCCACAGTGGGTTTTTAGCCGTGAACGGAACGGACAGTGCGACTTGAAATGGGCCAAAAATCCCGAAGCCGACCTGAAGGGTTATCGTGTCTATCGGCTCGATAGTCGTTTCGGTGCCCCACCGATTACACGTCTGACCCCGGAACCGATCAACGCAACAACCTTTACCGATCCCACCGCGGGGAAAGCCACTCGCCGGTATCACATCGTGGCTGTGGATGCTCTCGGTCAGGAAGGTTTTCCCTCGATGCCGGTCTGGTATGAACGCGAATGGAAAAGCTTTTACAAGCCGTTTATCGGCGAATGGCATCAGTAACAGCGGAAGTAAACAAAGACGGTGGCACAATCGCGGTAGGGCGCTGCTTGATCGCCGCCTGCTCTGGGGCTAATCGAATTGGCCCAGCAGGGCATCAACCGAATCCAGCTCTTTGCCAGAAACGCTTGAATCACAACGGGAGGGAAAGTGAAGCAACTAGCCCAGGGCGTCGCTGAAGCGAGGCCGATACGCCAGTTATTTCGCGGTCGGCTAATCCTGCCGGACGGCATACTGGAAGATGGCCACCTGCTGACGATCGGCGAGCGTATCGCCGCGGTTGGTAGCGGGCCTGGTTCCGCCGCCGATGCGGATAGTACCGTTGAGGTAACGGATGGCTGGATCGCCCCGGGATTTGTTGATCTGCATGTGCATGGTGGTGCCGGGGCCGATTTTATGGATGGCACCGAATCAGCCTGGTTCACCGCTTGCCAGGCTCATCTGCGCCACGGTACCACGGCTTTACTGGCAACGACGAGTGTGGCCTGGAAGGAGCAGATTTTGACGGTGCTGGAGTTGTGCCGGCGTTACCAAAACTGCCCGCAGAAGACGGGACTGCGTGTTCTGGGTGTGCATTTCTACGGGCCTTATTTTTCGGCAGAGGCACGCGGTTGCCATCCCGCCGCGCCTTTGCGATTGCCTCAACCGGACGAATACAATGCGTTTCTCGAATATGCCGACGTGATCGTTACTGCTTCCATGGCGCCCGAGTTAGCCGGTGCGGAAGCCTTCACCCGTGCCTGTATCGAGCGCGGTATTCGAGTCAACATTGGCCATTCCCAGGCCACAGCGACGCAGGTGATGGAAGCAGTGCGGTGGGGAGCGCGGCATGTGGATCATTTGTTCTGCGCCATGTCGGATAAGACCAAACTCCGGCGAACCCAGCCGTTTCCCATGCGTGGTGGAGTGCTGGAAGCCACTTTGCTCCTGGACGAACTGACCACAGAAGTCATCGCGGATGGGGTGCACCTTTCCGGCGATTTGCTCCTGCTGGCGCTGAAGTGCAAAGGACCAGACCGATTGGCTCTGGTCACCGATTGCAATCGGGCACTGGACATGCCCGATGGCGAGTACCGGTTCGGGCCGCAAGATGGCGGTGAACCGTTTCAGGTGCGCAATGGAGTGGCATTGACACTCGACGGCATGGGTCTGGCGTCCAGTGTTCGCGGAATGGACTGGATGGTGAGGACCTTTATGCGTTTGACCGGTCGGCCTATCTGGGAAGTTATCCGCCTGGCCACGCTCACCCCGGCCAGGATTATTGGCTGGGCAGACCGTCTGGGAAGCCTGGAAGTCAATAAGCTGGCCGACCTCGTAGTGCTCGACTCCAATTTGGCAGTGAAACAGGTCTATGTCGCAGGCCAGAGGGTCTGGTGCGATACCCCAGCAAGTGGCTGTGCCGAATGCACAACCGTAGAGCCTCGCAACCAGACTAACCGCGACTAGTCCGCTCGAAAAAGGAGGTGCAAAGGTGCAACGATGCGTACCATGTGCTTGTGTGCTGGGTGGTTTGCTCATCGTGGTGGCAGCATGTTTGGCCGACGGCGCAAGCTCAGCAGAACCTCTCACGCCGACGCTGCAATTCGAAGTTCAGGAGATCGACCGTTCCTTGAAGGTCGGCTATGCCGTCCTGCTTGCCGACGTTAATGGCGACCAGCGACTGGATATCGTCGTGGTGGACACGCAGCGGGTGATCTGGTTTGAAAACCCGAACTGGAAAATGCACTACATCTTGCGAGGCGGCACGAAACCAGACAACGTGTGCATCGCCGCTCACGACATTGACGGCGATGGCCGATTGGACTTCGCTCTCGGTGCCGACTGGCGTCCTTTCGACACCCGTTCTGGCGGAACCTTGCAATGGTTACGGCAAACCGAATCGCCCTACCAGCCTTTTGAGCTGTACCCGATAGACACCGAGCCGACCATACATCGCATTCGTTTCGCCGACGTGCTGGGTGAGGGGAAGCCGCAATTGATCAGCGTGCCGCTCATGGGTCGCAATGCCACGCGTGAGAAAAACTGGATGGACGCGCCGCTGCGAATCACAGCGTACCGGATTCCCAAAGACCCACGGCGCGACCGCTGGGTGCCGGAGACGCTCGACGCTTCCCTGCATGTCGCCCACAATTTTCACATCACGGATCTCGATGCCGATGGCCGGCCGGATATTCTGGTCGCCAGTTACGAAGGTGTTAGCTGGCTTCGGCGAGAGTCCTCCAATGCCTGGCAACGCCTGCTGCTGGGTGTGGGCAACCAGGAACGACCTCACACCAACCGCGGCGCCAGCGAAGTACGGGCCGGAAGGTTGAAAAACGGTCGGCAGTTCGTGGCCACGATTGAACCGTGGCATGGGCATCAGGTAGTGATTTACACGCCGACGGCGGAAGTCTCAAAAGTTCCCTGGCAGCGGATGGTCATTGACGAGGAATTGCGTTGGGGGCATGCTGTTTGGTGCGCTGACCTCGACGGTGACGGCAACGACGAGGTGATTGTCGGCGTAAGAGATCGGCTCAATGACCGCATCGGGCCTGGCGTGCGGATTTACCGATGCCTGGATGCCTCGGGCCAAAAATGGCAGCGGGAAATGGTGGACAATGGGGGAGTCGCCACCGAAGACCTGGCAGTAGGCGACCTGAACGGTGACGGTCGCCCCGATCTCGTGGCCGTGGGTCGCTTTACCGGAAACGTTCGCATCTACTGGAACCGCACCACGCGATAGCAATCAGCGGTAGGCCTCGAACTCTTTGCCCAGCAAGCTGGCAGCGATCTTCAGCTGGAGAATCTCATCCGTACCCTCGTAAATGCGGCAGACGCGAACGTCTTTGAGATGTCGGCCTGGTCGAAACAGGTCCGACCAGCCACGCCCGCCGAACACCTGAACGGCGCGGTCAGCGACTTCCCAGGCCGCATGGGATGCGAAGAATTTGGCAATAGCGGCGAGACGATCAGCTTCGGCGTACAGAGCCCGTACCGAATCATTTCGGTCAGAGTCAGTACCGGCCTGTTGCCGGGCTTCCTCCCAGCGTTGCTTGGCCTCAGCCGCGCGGAGCACCAGAGCTTCCACCGCCGCCCGCCAGGTTTCCATCCAGGCCAAGTGTTGCTGAATTAGCTGGTGTTTGCCGATGGGCTTACCATGCTGCTGCCGTTCACGGGCGAAACGAAGGCTCTCAACCAGGCAATCTTCTATCACGCCCAGACATCCCGCCGCCACGCTTAGGCGGCCGCTTACCAGCGTCGTCATGGCAATGCGAAAACCGTCTCCTTCACGGCCGAGCAGATTGGCCGAAGGGATGCGGTAATCGCGGAATTCCAGCATGGCCGTACTGCAGGTGGGCATACCCATCTTGGCCGGTAACTCTTCGCGGCTAATCCCGGGGCCGTCGGTCTCCACAAGAAACGCGCTGATCTTCCGGGCTTGGTCGCCTTCTTGTTCCCGCGTGTGGGTAGCCGTAGTTTCGGATTTTGTTGCTGGCATTTCCGGATAGGCGAAGGTAACCAGCACATTGGCGATACCGCCATTGGAGATGAGGTATTTCACTCCGTTGAGGACGTAATGGTTTCCTTCGCGACGCCAGGTGCTGGTCATTTCCCGGGGATTACTTCCAGCATCCGGTTCGGTCAAAGCGAAGGCGAAGATACGTTCTCCGCGGCACGAAGCTGGTAAAAACCGTTCCTTTTGCTCGGGCGTACCGAAATAGACGACCGGCATCTGACCAATCGAAGTGTGCCCGGAAAAAAACGTCCGCACTCCAGTGCCTTCACGATTGATGCGGGCCAGGGCCAGGGCATAGGTTACCGCATCCGCACCGCGACCTCCGTACTCCTCCGGCACCGGCATGCCGAGCAAATTGTACTTTTTTGCCAACGGAATTACCTGGTCGTTGTAACGATGCTCAAGATAGCACAACTCTTCGATGGGTCGTATGGCTTCGCAAAAATTTTCGACATCCTGCAAAAGTTTTTCTCGTTTGCTCGCGTCCATGGTCGCCGCTCCGGGACTAATGTCCAGCTGTTAGTTGGGATGTGCTTCATGAGAAGTTGCGGGGTGGATGTTGTCGAGGAACGCTCGAATTCCGCCGTAAATGGCAGCAAAACCGACCGAGTTATGATCGTGGCCCGATACCAGCAACAATTTTTTCCGCTGGCTTGGGCAGGCATCGAATAAGCGCTGACTGTGATGTGGCGGAACCAGCGTGTCGTTCTCGCCGTGGATGAGCAGGAGCGGTCCGGTGTATTGACGGAGTTTACTCAGGTTATCGAAACGTGTTCGGCATAACCACCGTGCCGGCACGAAAGGAAATATCTCTTGTGCCAGCTCCGGAATGGAGGTAAAAGTCGCCAGCAAGACCAAAGCAGCATGGGGCTGGTGGACAGCGAGTTCGACAGCCACGCCGCCACCCAGGGATTCTCCAAACAAAACGATTCGTTCTGCGGCGACTCCCTGTTCGCAGAGCCAGCGATACGCCGCCAGACCTGAAGCATAGCAATTCTTTTCGTTAGGCCGGCCAGAGCTGTGCCCGTAGCCGGGATAATCGAAAATGAGCACAGAAGCACCAACTCTGTTTTGCCACCGTTCGATCGTTCCGCTGCGGAAACTCAGGTTCCCGGCGTTACCGTGACAATAGAGCACAAACCAGGAAGCACTCGCTAATGGACACCACCAGGCGTGAATACGTTCACCGGATTCCAGGTCCAACCAGACATCCTGTTTATCAAAGCCAGGGCGATCGAACCACTCTTCTTCGGCACGGGTGGGTCGAAAAATCAAGGTGCCTTCCAGCAGCATGAGCAAGCCCAGCATCGTGAGGTAAAGCAAGGCGAAATAAACGAGGCTGCGCCGCAATAAGGCGCCCCACGTCAGCCGCGACCGACCAACAGGGGAATGATTCTGTGTGGGTTCGCTGGCCATTGTGTAATCGGTCCAAGACCACCGGGTTCAGGTGAGTTGAGTCAGCAACGGTAGATTCTCTTGATTTTTGCTGGCCGGAAGTGATCCCGGCGACTCCGGGACATCGGGCATCACCACTCCAATTCTAGCCGCGCCACAAAGAGTTGCTCCGGGTCGCCCCGCTGATAAAAGTCTTCGAGCAACACGCGGAGGTCCGGCTGTACCTGCACTTGCCAGACTTTCTGGGCCGAGACGAGATGCACGCGAACCGGCTGGTTGAAATCTACCAGGTCGCTGTTGAGCCAGACATGGAGTCGGCGAACGTTGGGGCTGGTAGCGATTTGAATGCGATTACCCTGGCCGGCTTGCGCTGCCAGACGATGTTTTCCCGGAGCGTTGGGCAGGCTGAGCCAGTAAAAGCGGTCATCTTCGGGGCGGATACCCACAAAATCGCGGTTGCCGTAAGCTCCCAAAATTTGTGGCCGACCAAGCTCCGGCGGAGTAGCGTGGCGTTGCTTGCGACGCATCCACTCGAAAATATCCGGAATCTCTCCCGCAAAGAATTCTCGACCGCGACCGTCGTACTCGATGTACAAACTGGGAAAGCCAGCCTGCACCCAGTTACGGAACAGAGCACGCCATTGTGCCGGGCCTTCGTTGGCCGGAGGACTACCATCCCGTTTCGGGCCATCCATTTCTCCTTCGACCACATAAAACGGCAAGTATTGCCCATTCGTCCAATAGGTGCCTTGATGCGGTCCAGGGCGACCACTCATGACCACAACTCCAGCGAACAAATCCGGGTGCGACATGCCCAGATCGAATGCCAGCGAGCCACCCTCCCCCATGCCGAAGACAAATAGCCGTGACGCATCTACTGCGAATCGCCTGCGCAGGTCGCGCAACACTGTCAGCACCGGTACTTGCTCAGCGGCGCTCCACCGATAGCTGCTCTGCACCGGGCCTGCCCATGGCACACTCACAAGGATGTAACCGCGCTCCTGTGCTGCTTTGCGCCACGGCTCGATAGCCTGACGAGTATCCTCCCCGGCGTCCGGCAACACCAGCAAAACCGGATAGCGTCGGTGTGGGTGATACTCGAGCGGCACCTGTACCAGATAGCGCTGCCGTTGGCCATCGAGGGTCGTCAGCCAGGTCGGTTGTACTGGCGGATTGCTTTCCACCCGCGGCGGGGGCAACTCTCGCAGCATTTGCACCAGCAAATCCAGGTCCTGAGAACGCATATTGCGGAGCTTTTCCATCAGCGCTAGCCGTTCCCGCGGGTGGTCTTGCAGGAGAATTTGCTGCACCATTTGGCGGTCGCGCCACAGTTGTTCAGCAGTCTCCAGGTTAGCTTCAGCCAGACGATCGCCCACTGTCCACCCGCTCACCGCTAAAGCCAGCAACTGTTCCGCGGTCAATTGTGGACTTTTGCCCTGTTGACGCAACCGTTCTTCCTGCAAAGCGAGGCGTCGGAAGGCATCGAGCCGGCTGCATGTATCCAGGTTCAAGTAAGCGGATATTTCCTGCACAGCTTCCGGCAAAAAGTGGGGAGCAGCCTGGCGGACACTTTCCAACAGGCGTCTGGTGGTTTCCAGTTGCTGGCGGCGTTCCTGCAACTTGACCTGAATGGTTCGCGCCTGCCGCAGGGCCTTTTCCGAAGCGTAAGCCGAGGGAAAATGTCCCAGCAACTCTTCGACAGCACGATACTGGCCGCCGGCATAAGCCCATTCTAATCGCTGCGCGATTCGATCTGCCTGGGCCTGGCGAAGTTGTTGTTCCAGCTCGACCAGCGTTTCCGTATTTGCCTCGGGCAAATTGCGAAGGTTCGCCAGTTCTGCTTCCGCTTCTTCGAGCCAGCCGGTTTGCAGACAATAGCGGAACAAACTCAGCCCTTGCTCCCAGGCTGACGGCGTGGGCTTACGACTACGCAAATGGTGCCGCAGGATGGAAAGCAAGGTTGCCCGATCAAATTCATCCGGACGGTAAGAAGCAGTCCAGCGCATTTCGGTGGTCGCTGCTTGGATTGCTTCGGGCGTTACCGAGGTGATGTACTGAACTCGCTGGGTCAAGCCGGGCAAGAATTCTCCCTTGAGCACGCGACTGCCGTTAACCTGCGGTCGCTCACTGGCGATCCACGGCCCAATCTCGGTAAACGCCGGTACGCGATTGAGTGCTGGCGAAAAACCGAAAACGTTCAGTTGACGAGGGAAGCGAAACCCTTGCTGTCCGGATGACGGCTGGGAATCCGGCAAGGCCAGGTGCACGTTTTTCTGGCTAAAGGCGATGCGACGAGCCCCGTCAGCCACCAGATAAAATCCCTGGGTATCGGCAAGCCAGACGAGATTGCCGCTGGCTGGATCACGGTGCAACTGGCCCTCACGATACACCCGCCCGCGCAGCACTGTCCCATCTCGCAAGAAAACATATTCGCTATACGCCACACAAGGAATGAACATCGCAAGAACCGCTGCTATCGCCAATTTCGACGGCACATCGCCGTGCCTACCGCTATGTTGTGACACTGGCATAGGAATGCTCCATCTGGCTCAACTGCTTCATTTGTGCGAAGGACCTGCTCGCCCCAAGGCCTTAGCTATGATTTCAGCCCCGTCTCTTACTATTCTGGCAGCCAATATAGCGCTGGTAAAGCGCAATCTTGCGCAAGATTCGGAAACCAGCAGCCTTTCCTTCTGCAACAATGGCAATGATCCACATTCTGCGGGAATAGGAAGTCGAATTCACAAGTGCTTGCCAGTAATGGACTAGCGTATTCCGTGCCAGAAAATTTTTCGTGTGGTATGAACTTTGCTAGCCTGTTCTCCGCACAAGGGTTGCTTCCAGGAGGAAATGCCATGCTGGTGCTGTCTCGCAAACCTGGGGAAAAGCTGGTCATCGGCCATGAGATTATCGTTACCGTCCTGGAAGTGCGCGGTAGTCAAGTGAAGATCGGCATAGAAGCCCCGGACAGCGTGAAAATAATCCGTGCCGAACTGAAGGCAGCCCAGCCTGACGCTACTCGCCAAGATGCGTCGGATGTTTGCCGTTCCCCGGAAGAGTCGAGCGAAGACTTGTGCCTGATGGTTTGCTGAACGATGCCCAGGACGGCGAGTTCTGAAACAGACAAATCTGGCAGGGGCATTCTTAACCGAGTCAGCCATGAATGGCCCCGACCCGGAATGTGCTTCGGTTAGGCAACCCGCCCAAAGGCAAATTTTCAAGACTCGCAAACCCGATGCAGATGACTCGATATGCCTTGGCTGGGCAAATCATTCGAACAGTCGGTCTATCGGCCTCGGTCTTTGTGGGGGTGGAGCGATGGGGCGTCCGAGAAACACGCTCGGTCTGAAAGCAGTTGTTGTTTTCCTTGTCGGCACGGTGGTCGTATTGGCTCAGGGAAAACCGGAGCTGTTTGCAGACGGTCAGCTGGAGAGTGCTGTACGCAGCGTCTTGCCCGAAGCAAAAGGCCAGCTGACCGAACAACTGCTGGCCAACGTTCACATTTTGGAGGCTAAGAATCGCTCCATACGCAGTCTGGCTGGGCTGGAGAAATGCCGCAACCTCAGCTTGCTCAATCTCGCCCACAATCAAGTCGAGAGCCTGGCACCACTGGCCGGGCTGGAAAAATTGCAATCGCTCGATCTGTCGCATAACCGTATCAGCGACCTGACGCCGTTGGCGAAAGTGCCTGCTTTGCAGTATCTGAACCTCACTGGCAACCAGATTTCCGACCTTCGCCCGCTCGCTTCCCTGACTTCGCTGAGTGCTCTTTATCTGGCGAATAACCAAATCCGCGATATTTCGCCGCTGGCCGGTCTTCCAAAACTCGTCACGCTCGACATCAGCAGGAATCAGGTAACCGATCTTGGCCCGATTAGCAAGCTCACCCGACTGAACACGCTCAGCGCTTCTGACAATGCGATCAGCGACATCAAGGCGGTGGCTGACCTGCCCGAATTGCGTTTGCTCATTTTGGAGCGCAACCGGATCGAACATCTGACGCCGCTGGTCGAAGCATGTCGCAAAGACGCTGCCGGGCCCCGAAGGATTGTTCCTTTTCTGCGAGTGTACCTGGCAGGCAACCCGCTTTCCGCAACTGGCAAGCAGCAGATCGCCGAACTCCGCCAACTCGGCGTTCGAGTGGAATCAGAATAAAATCGCGGCTCCCAGAGCGCTCGTCGGTGGTTTTGTTCAGCGGGCAGGGCACACGGAATACTGTTCCGCGCTGGTCAACCTACTTTGGCTGAGCGGGTGCGTTGCCTTTCGCATGTTCTAATGATTGCAGAGCCATAAACAGAACCGCATCTTCCTTGACATCTTCCAGGGGCAACGCTATCTGGCTGTTGGGACTGCGCAGGGCACGCTCATGCCGGGCCCGGTTCAGTTTCTGATGCAATTCCGAAGACAGTCGGATCTCGTAACCGGAGTCGGGTTGCACTCCCCATTCTGCCGGTTCAGCATTCCCCACGAAACGGTGCATATTTTTGCCACTGGGACGAATGAACAAACCCACCGTAAGCTTGATCTCCTGATATTCGCCCACCGGCTGCAAGAGCGGTAAACTTTGCTGTACACTCGCTTTGCCGTAGGTACGCTCCCCGACGAGAATGCCGCGATGGTTATCCTGAATTGCAGCAGCGATCAACTCTCCGCCCCCTCGCGTCTGTGGCCCGATGAGCACGACTAAAGGGAAATCGGTGTAACTACCCTCGCGGGTGCTTACGTATTCCTGCTGATGCGGTTGTGCGCGACCGGTGGGGTCGAACGTGCCCTCGCGGTATTTCACGACGCAGATCGGCCCTTCCGGTAAAAGCAGGTCCGCAATTCGGACCGCCGCCGTCAGCATTCCTCCGGGACAATCTCGCAGGTCGAGTATCAGTGCACGCAAACCAGCTCGCTGCAGATCGCTCAGCACCGTTTGCAACCTGGCCGGGGTGTCACTCCGAATCTCTGTCAGGCGAACATAAGCGATCCGCTTGCCACGATCCAGCCAGTAATCCCAATCCTGTCCGCTGGTCCGGCGATATCCCAGGACGGTTTCCTCGACATAAGTTTCACAGGGCAGTTCCAACTCGAACACATTTTTGGTGCCGCGTCGCTCGATGGCTAAAAGAAGCTTATTGCTCACCCGCTGGCCGTCGCCGTTCAGCCGTGCCTGAATTTCTGCATAGGTCAGGTTCGCCGTCTCCTCGCCGTTTATTTTCAAAATTCTGTCGCCCGGTAATAACCCCGCACGATGGGCTGGGCTTCCCAAACGCACATCGCTTATCTCAAAAGGCCCTTTTCCGAGTCGTTCTCCGATAACGATACCACTGCCGAACGACACAGCTTCGAGATTCATCATGTTCCTGCGATCTTCTGGCGTGATGAACCCCGAATGGGGATCAAGGATACGGAACATTCCCTGGAGGCTAATTACAGCATCCCGGCCCCGTATGGAATCCGGATTGCCTAACTGTCGGCGAAACTCGACCAGCTCGGCCAGAGCTTCGCGTTCGGCAAACCACTTTTCCGGTTGATGGCGCAGCTCCGGCGGCACTGGTTGACCGGCCGCGTCTGCCAGAGCCACCATCGCAGCCGCTAACAGTTGATTCACCGAGAGTGGACGATAATAGGAGCGAGCGATTTGCTCAGCCGTTCCCCATACCGTCGAAGTGTAGATACGCAATTCAGTTTCGCTCACGGCTTGACGCTGCTCTCGGCTTTCCTCGTCTTTAACCAGGGGTGCCGCCGTTGCGAACGGCAATACAACCGCCAACGACACGACCAACACGAAACCCCGCGCCAGTATTCGGTTCCGACTAGCTGCTTCAGCCATGGCTCTTTAGCTCCAGGGCGAGAACAAACACACTGGCGAGCCCGACGATTCCGGTCATCCCTAGCGGCACGGTATCGGTCGCAGAACCTTCTTTCGTTGAGATTCCGAAGACCATTTGCCTGTGCATCGCCGCTTCCCATTCACGGAAAGTAGCCAATAGCATTCTAACAGCCGAAACAAAGAGCAGGTAGTCCAGCCTCTGCTAAGAGGCAAACCAATTGCTGCTTGCAAGCGTTCTCGCCAGGTCGCACTCCAATAAAGCAGTATTGGGCGGACTTGGTGGCCTACCTTTTCGACGCTTGCCTCGGTCGAATTCCGAATTAGCGATGGTACCGTTTATTCAGGCGAGTCTTTTTGGTGTGCGACTAGCCAGCGCCGACAGCGCGGAAATGCTTCCGTGCTCTTGCCCGCCATTGGACTGTAGGACTATACGGTGATGATAAGAGCCATATAAAAGCATCGCAGAACCCCATGGGGGCCTGTTTCGCTTCTCGGTTGAGGGCGTTTTGAACCGAGATGGTAGGGGTGCCTTTCCCGCTTATTCCCAGCGTACTGCCCGAGCCGGATGCAACCAGGCCGCTCGCAGGGCAGGGTACACGCTGGCCAGAACCGCGATAGCGATAGCACCGGCATTTACCAGCAACACCATGTCCGTCTGTAAATCGGTCGGTATCTGGTCGAAATAATAGACACTGCGGTTGAACACTTCCTGGCCGGTCAAGCGGGCAATGACCTGCTCAATTTCGTTGATGTATATCGTGATTGTAACGCCCAGAACCGTTCCCAGACCGGCGCCCACCAGGCCAAGAAACAGACCGTATCCGATAAACAACCCTAATACTCCGCTGTGGGACGCGCCTAACGCTTTCAAGATGCCTATATCGCGCGTTTTTTCGACAACGATGGTATAGAAAATGGCCAGGATACCAAATCCAGCCACAGCAATAATCAGGAATAGCAGGACGTTGAGAATACCCCGCTCGATAGCGATAGCGGCTAATAAGGAGCCCTGCCGTTGCTCCCAGGTTTGCACTACAAAGCTTTGAGGTGGGAAAGCGTCACTATCACTTAGCAGGCGAACTGCTTCGATAGCATCCTGGCAATAGTTTCGCAGCTTGATATAGAGGGTCTTGGCGCGGTTGGCCATACCGCGTAGCCGTTGCATATCCCGTAGATGGATGAACACCAGACGGGCGTCATATTCGCTCATTTCCGACTTGAATAAGTCCGTAACCGCGAAGCTATCCTCAACGGGTCGCGGCAGGCCATAACTGCCATCATGCCCGGGCAAATCAAAAGCCGTCAATAACATGAGCGTTACACGGTCACCGGGACGTAGCAGGAACACATCCTTCTCGATGTCGTTAAGGTGAGCATCCGGTTTGCGATATGTGGCAATACTATATCCGAGCACAATACCGGAAGGCTCGCGTAATTCAGGTGGTAATTGTGGGGCTGAAGGCGGCGGAGGTAAATCGTCATAGCTTTGTATAGGTGGTTCGTGAGGCTGATTATCCATCGGCAAAGGGGCAAGAGGCGGTGACTTGCGAAAACGGGCTTGACTAATCCATTCCTGTTGGCGTCGCAAATGCTCCATTTCCAGATGAAAACGCTCAGCAACAGCGCCCCGCACGCGAAAGCAATCCTCAGGGTGCTTACGATTTTCGGGGGTGTAAAGATATTGTGAAAACTGACCTACACGGGCGCGGCTGACAGGTTCGACTCCGACCACGAATACAGGCCGACTAATAACCTCATAACTGCCGGGGTAACGAAATTGCAGAATGCCAAAGGTCTCTATAGCTGGAGATACTGCCTCCACACGGTCGCCGAGGATTTCGTAAACCCGGCGCACTTTTTCGTCCACTCCGAAAAAACCGCTATCGCTTCGGTGTTCGATGATCACATCCGCTAACAGACCTCGCAAACGATCCCGTAGCTTACTGGCGAAACCAGCCATGACGCTATTCACCACAATCAAGGTCGCAACGCCGAGCATAACGCTGATAATGCTGGCCAGGGCCAGGTAGCGCGTCAGCAAATAACGCCACGCTAATAACCACTTATACATATCCCGCTCCTAAGTGAAATGCCACTGGTTCAGGCGCCCTCGAATTTAGTTTGTTCTTATGTCGCGGTTCAGCCCTGCGAAGGGGATTCGGGGCTGCGCTTTTCCGGCCGCAATAACGGGAATAAAATGACATCGCGAATAGTTCGGCTGCCGGTCAACACCATGACCAGCCTATCAATGCCGATGCCCAGACCGCCTGCCGGAGGCATGCCGTATTTCAAGGCCTTGATAAAATCTTCGTCCATGCGGGCCATAGACTCTTCTTCCGGTAAACCAGCCAGTTGTCGGCGAAACGTCGCTTCCTGAGTAACAGGATCGTTTAGTTCCGTATAGGCATTTGCTAATTCCATGCCCTGGATATAAAGCTCAAAACGTTCGGCGATCTCCGGATTGTCTCGTTTGCGTTTCGTCAGGGGACATAAAGAGGCAGGGTAGTCATAAACAAAGACCGGGCCGACCAGTTTATCCTCGATAACTTCCTCGAACAGGTAGTGAACGAGAACGTCTCGCTCCTTACCCGCAGTATCTATGCCATAGCGTTGTGCAGCTTGCAGCACCGCCTGGGTGTCCTGCCAATCTACGCCGATATGCTGACGAAACAGCTCCGTGTAACTCACGCGAGGCCAGGGCGGAGTGAAATCCATTTCCTGATCGCCTAAGTGTAATTTCCGTCCATGCCCCAATAGCTCCACGCACGACGAGATAAGCCCTTCCGTCAAATCCATCATGGTGTTATAGTCGCCATAGGCCTGGTATAGTTCTAACATAGTGAATTCTGGATTATGTTTGGGGCTGATGCCTTCGTTGCGGAACACGCGGCCGATTTCATATATTTTTTCAAACCCGGCGACTAATAACCGCTTCAGATGCAATTCCAGAGCTATGCGCAGGTAGAGGTCAATGTCCAGAGCATTGTGGTGGGTGACGAAAGGACGGGCAGCCGCCCCGCCAGCAATGGTTTGCAGTACCGGCGTCTCTACCTCCAGATAACCGAGTCGATTGAGATAGTCGCGGATGTGCCGAATAATACGAACGCGTGTCAGGGCCTTGTTACGAAGTTCGGGATTATAGATAAGGTCTAAGTATCGGTGGCGAAGGGCGAATTCCACATCCTCAATGCCTGACCACTTATCAGGATGGGGCAACAGTGACTTGGCCAGGTAGTGTAATTGCTGGGCGAAGACAGTGAGCTCGCCAGTTTTCGTTTTTCCAAACCGCCCATCTACACCCAGGAGATCGCCCAGATCAAGGTACTCGCAAAGCTGCCAGTTCAGTTCGCCGACCTGTTTCTGGCCAATGAGCACCTGAATTTTGCCGGTAGCGTCAGCCAGGTCGAGGAAAATGATGCGTCCCATTCGGCGAATGGTACGAATTCGTCCAGCGATGCGTACCGGAGGACCCGCGGTGAGCGGATCACCTTCCGCAACCGGTAGAGAGCGTACCTTCGCGATGGGCTGGTGGCTGTCGAACCTGCCTCCCCACGGATCCAGCCCCAGCGCTTCGATATGCTTTAATTTTGCCAGGCGGTCGGCTTCAAATTTCTCCAGCACCGTTGTCAAGGTTTCCTCGCTATTGGCGGCGTCAGTCCTGGGGGGACCGAGCGATTGTAGTTTGCTGGGCGACGCTGTCAATGCAGCCTGTCCCAACCATATTATTGCAGCAAAGAAAAGAAGGCATCACCTGTTGTCGCAGGCCAGAACTCGAACATTCCAGTTGCTCTTGCCAGGAATTGGCGACTCAGTCATAATCGCGGCCAGGAGACAAGAAGAGCCAGAAATCAGCAATTCGGACATCACATTGCCGAGCTCGTAACCATGCCAGGGTCAAAGGGCGAAGGAAATCCGGAAGTCTTAGAATCGCCGCCGACATCGCGTTGGCTACCACTATCGCCCTATCGAAAACTGGTCATCGAGATGTTGCACCATGCACGGAAAGTGCCTTCTATTCCGGTCGCGCGGACTATGCGTTTAAGAGACCTGGTACGAGTCCGGGTCTCGTTGCCCTCACGGCCTTCCTGGACCGCGATATTTATACGCGGTTATGGCTTGGTTGCCCGTGAATTCCCGGAATTACGTCGGGCATATATTCCCTGGCCCGTGCCCCATTTGTACGAACACCCTTTCAGCATTGCCGCAGTTGTCGTCGAGCGACAACTTGGCGAGGAGCCTGTGCTGCTGGCGGCGAAGATTCGCACACCGGAAAATTGCTCCTTAACCGAGATTCAGCATCATCTGGACCGCTTTAAAGAAGCTCCGCTGGAGCAGGTTTCTGAATTCCGTCAGTTGCGGCGTCTCGGAAAGATGCCGGCCTGGTTGCGGCGCTTCCTTTTCTGGCAAACGTTGAATTGGTCCGGAAAAAAGCGAGCTAAACGGTTCGGGACTTTCCTGGTGTCCAGTTATGGGAGTTTAGGAGCAGAGCAGATTCATCCTATATGTCCGCTAACCACGCTGCTAACCTTTGGACCGATCGGCGCAGACGGAGACGTGGTTGTCAAAATCGTCTATGATCATCGTGTAACCGACGGGCGACGAATCGCTGCGGCCCTGGCTGCTTTAGAGGAGCAACTTCTTAGCACGGTGTTAGAGGAACTGGAGTGCGTATGTCGAGCGGCCTGACGGCTGGCTACTGGCGCGATCGGACCGTGGCCCTAACTGGCGCGACCGGTTTTCTCGGTTTTCATGTCGCTCAGCTCCTGTGTCAACTTGGTGCGAAGGTTCGGGCTATCGTTCGGCCTACCTCAAAAATCGAGCGTCTGCGATTTCTTGGCGTTGAATGTATAAGGGCGTCGCTGTTGTCTCCAGCCGAACTAACTTCTGCCCTGACGGGTCAGGAGGTGTTAATCCATCTTGCCGGTGCGGTACATTTGCGTTCTGAATGGCAGCAAGTATGGCAAACTAATGTGCATGGGACGCGGTGTGTTCTGGAGGCTGGCCGACAAGCCGGAGTTGGTCGAGTAGTGCATGTCAGCTCCATTGTTACCATCGCGGCAACCCGCGAGCCACAACTATTAGATGAGTCCGCAAACTGGAATCTGGGCCACCTTCGAGTTCCTTATGTTCTAAGTAAGCGGCGTGCTGAACAAATTGCTTTACAAGCCGCGAACACTGGTCAGGACGTGGTCGTTGTGAATCCTGGCTGCGTGATTGGTCCGCAAGACTATAGCCGGAGCGAATTCGGCGTATTGTGCCGCAGGTTCTGGTGTGGACGGATACCTTTAGTGTTTCGGGGCGGTAGCAATTTTGTTGATGTGCGCGATGTGGCCCGGGGAATTCTGCTGGCCGCGGAGCGTGGTCAACGGGGCCGGCGTTACATTCTCGGAGGTGTCAACCGAACCTGGCTGGACTTCTTTCGTGACTTAGCACGACTAAGTCCCTGGCCGATCCCCCGCTGGTGTGCTCCGCGCAGTTTGGCCCCTATGATTGCTTACCTTGAACCTTATTGCCATCGAGAGGTTGACAAACGTCCTTATCTAAGCCCTGCACAGGCGGAGCTGTTATCGTGGTTCTTTTTTATGAGTAGCCGGCGTGCCAGCGAGGAGTTGGGCTATTCAATACGCCCCTGGTCGCAGACATTGTGGGATACTTATCAATTCTGGGTGCCTGCCCGGACTGCATGATAAGGATGCTGTCTCTATGACATCAGAGCCTGCGTGTGGACAATCAGCAGAGCTTGAAACCACACGGATCGAACATGGCCCGAAGCAAGAAAGACGCCAGCCCGATCCGGAATTCTGGGCTGGCCGGCGGGTCGTGGTGACCGGGGGCACGGGGTTTCTCGGCTGGCATCTAGTGCAGGTGTTGCGGCAAATGCGAGCTCGCCTCCGTACGCTCGCTCTCCATCCATCCTTGCGTCATCCTATATTAGACCTGGACGACATAGAACCTGTGTTTGGCGACGTAACCGATAGCAAGTTGGTGGAATCTGTGCTCTCAGACGCCGAAATTATTTTCCATGCTGCCGGGCCTGTAGCGATCTGGGGCGTTGCTCCAAACGTGATCTTGCAGACTCACATTCAAGGCACAGCTAACATTCTGCGTTACGCACCGGAAAACGCGAAAATCGCATATACCTCGAGCGTTACCACTATCGGAGCCACCAGGACGGCGATTGTACTGGATGAGGAAAACAGCCTGATTCCTTCCCGGTTACAAATTCCGTACATCGAGGCAAAGCGAGAGGCGGAACGGTTGTGTTTAGAGGCCGCGAAGACAGATAGGTGGGTGGTTGTGGTCAATCCAGGTTACTTGATTGGTCCTGATGATTTCGGCCCCTCGATTTTAGGCAGATTTTGTCAACGGTTCTGGAAAGGTCGCGTCTGGCTGGTACCGCGAGGTGGAATAAATGTCGTAGATGTGCGGGATGTAGCTATCGGCCACTTGCTGGCTGTAGAACACGGTCGGCCGGGACGACGATATATCCTGGGAGGTGAGAATCTAAGTTTTTTGCAATTCTGTTACCAGCTATCGGCAGCGGCGCATTGCCGGCCTAGATTCCTGTCGGCATGTCCTGCTTTTGTGCTGAACGGCTGTGCTGCGGTAGCCCATTTGCGGTCGTGGTGGACACGGCGAGAACCTTACCCATCATTTGCTCAGATTCAGATTGGCACGCGGTTCTGGTACTATACTAGCCAGCGTGCCTGTGCAGAACTTGGCTACTCGGCGCGTCCGATAAGCGAAACCTTGCAAGATACCTGGTTCTGGTATCAACAATACCATCGTCCGGTACTAAGGAGGTTTACACGCTGGTGGATGCGAGCGGCGGCTTAGTCGTTATGGACGCCTAACTTTTTGCCCACTGTTTATTAGCGTAAGCTAACCAGAAGTCCGCCAATGGTTGACCTGGCGCACGCTATATTCGGTCAGCGAGTCAAGGCATCCAGTTCCCGTTGAATCAGGTCTAATGTCACGGGATGCTTAGGGGTGTTAAAGTGCCAGGCATCAGGGATTTCGATATTTTCAGCGTTATCGAGTTGGGCTCCGTCAAGAAGAACGCCCCAGGCCAGAACGTTAACGACTCGCTTGGCGTTGGCGGGTCGGTCGTAAGGGGTATTGCGCAGGGTGTTGCCGTTCAGATAGACCAGTAAATCTACAGGGATGCCTTGTTCGCCGAGATTGTGGGTAAGATTACGAGCCGCGTTGGCTCCAAAACTGTAGCCGATCAGAACGATGCGAGCGTTGGGGTTGCGAAGTTTGGTTTGCTCGATTTGTTCTTGTAAGCTGGCGGCCGTGATTAGTTCGCTGTAATGAACGTGCTCATAGCCGAGGCCACGAATATAGTCGGCTAAACCGGGAACATCGGCATAGTGGAAGGGATCAAAGCCATTGATGACGAAGACGTGCACCTGGCTTCGCGGGTCAACGCAGTTCTCGGCGGTACGGCTGACTGCAGGAGAGGTACCGTTTTCGTTCTGGGCCGGTAACGTTTCGTCGTCGGCTCCGCGCATGGCTTCGTAATCTGAGCCGATTGGCCATTCGGGCCGGCTGTCAGTGGTTATGGATGCACAGCCGATCAGCCACGGCATGATGCAAATGCAAAAAGACCCTAGCGGCAGGACTTGCCAGCGATTTCCGGACTGTCTTTGAAGGCTTTGGCAATTGGGCAGCATGGCTTTACCGCGGGCATCGGTGTTGGCGAGTGGGTTCTGAATACCAGGTCGGCTACGTTTATGGCGAATTTTGCCCTTGTTGCCAACCCGAACTGGAACCAATTTGACTCGAGAACCACTGTTGCGCATTGCGGAAACTGAAGAAGCTGGAAAAACTTTTTAGCTGACGCAAACTCTCACGGAGCCGGAACCGTGCGGGGCTCACGTGCTTGATGCCGAGGGAATCAAGGGATCAGCGTGATGCTCAACATCGGCGAAACAGGGCGTGTCAAGGCGGCCGTCAATGCACTTCGATGTCGTTAGAAGCGATATGTTCGCCTAATTCCAGGATGGCATGCTGGGCCAGCTGCTTGGCGTAGTAAGTCGGTACACGTCCTTGCAAAATTACTCCTCGTTCGCTGCGTACAACTCGCAGATCCCGAATGCGATTGCCTAAACGTTTCTGAATCGTTGCTTCCAGATATTCGTCCTGAGGTTCCTGAGACGGGATTGCGGTGAATTGGTGTTCCGTTGTCAGTTCGACCCACTGGCTGGTAGCTTCCCGCACCATGCGTAGCCTCCTCGGTTACGGTCAGGCTAAGGCAGTGCCCTGCCTGCTGGACAAGACTGACGCTTGCTAATCGGGGCACGAAGCTCCCGAACCGTTCGTCGCAACGCTCGTCTCCTTCCGCTGTGATTCCTTTTCAGCTTTGTCCTTGGTATTCCTTCGCCATCCCTGCACAGGACTGGCCGATTTGTCCGCTCAAAGTTTAACTACTCGGCCGTGCTTGCGTCAAAGAAAAATGGGTGAATTTTTCGCTAGCTTCGCTGCCTCTTTGCTGACCGTGATTATTGTAGCAAATGTTCCACCGGATAGACGGCCAGCGTTCTCGGAGACGAAGCAACTTCTTAGGAAAACTCTCGCAACGGGCGTGATGGCCTGGGGCTGTTGAAATCCGCACAATAGCGTAAAAAGCTTTGGAGATAGCGACCGTCATGAGCTCAAGCGTTCGCCAATCCAACATGCCGCCAGAAGACCCATCGGCGAGCAAAACAAATCAGCAGCCAGCAGTTAGCACCATCGAAGCACCGGTGTTGCCGCCGGGGTTGGGCTGGCTGATTGTGATAGGCGTGGGGGTGGGCATTTGGGCGTTAGACGCGGTATTCGGCTGGCGACCGACTACCGTAACGCCGGCGGGCTGGCGGTTGGTGGCGATTTTCCTCGCCACAATTCTGGCATTTATCCTTCGGCCCATGCCTGGAGGTGCGGTAGTTTTACTGGCCCTGGTGGTGGCTATGGTGACTGGCACACTGACGCCTGAAGAGGCTCTCGGCGGTTATGCCGACCCGACGGTCTGGCTGGTGCTTGCCGCGTACATGATTTCCCGAGCCGTCATCCAGACGGGGCTGGCTCGCCGTATTGCTCTGCATTTCATTCGCCGACTCGGTCAGCGCACACTCGGACTGGCCTATGCACTGGTGGCTACCGATACATTGCTGGCTGGCGTTATTCCCTCGAACGCGGCTCGGGTCGGCGGAGTGATTTTGCCCATTGCCCGCGCACTGGCGGAGCACTACGGTTCTCACCCCGGTCCCAGTGCGGCTCTGTTGGGGAGTTTTCTCATTTTGGCCATCTATCAATCCGACATCGTCGCCTGTGCGATGTTCTATACCGGGCAGGCGAGCAACCCCCTGGCTGCAGTTGAAGCGGCTCGCGTAACGGCCACAACAGAGCCTGCTACGGTTGCATTGTTAGGTGGCACGCCAGCGGCTGCGATTCATCGGCCGGTTTTCCTTCACTACGGCAACTGGCTTTTCTATTCCTCCGTACCCGCGCTGCTGGCTATCTTAGTCGTACCTGCCGTGACCTATTGGCTATGCCCGCCCAGCATTCGCCAAACGCCTGAGGCTCCTCAATTAGCCCGGCAAATGTTGCGACAGTTAGGCCCGGTGAGTCGCGATGAATGGATAGTTCTTGTCGTATTTATTAGCACCTGCGTGAGCTGGATGCTGGGTGGCTTTTTGTTTGGACCTAAAAGTATTACTGTGATCGCCTTGCTCAGTGTTAGTGTACTTCTTGTAAGTGGCGTTCTTAGCTGGCTCGATGTTATTCGGGAGAAAGGCGCCTGGGATGTGTTTTTATGGTACGGTGGCCTGGTCCAGCTCGGCAACTTATTACGTCGAACGAACGTGCCGCAAACGGTTGCAGAAACGCTGGCCGAGCATCTAAGTCCCCTGCCTGTGTTCCTGCTCTTTCTGGCGGTGCTGCTTATTTACTTTTATGCTCATTACGCATTTGCCAGTATTACCTCCCACATTGTTTCCATGTACGGGGCATTTGTCTCTCTTCTTATCGTGGCTGGCGTACCAGCTCCGTTAGCTGCCTGTGCTCTTGCATTTATTACTAACCTATCCGCAGGTCTAACTCATTACGGGACTACACACGGTCCGATCCTATTCAGCGTGGGATACGTCTCCGCGGGAACATGGTGGAAACTCGGATTCTGGATTTCCATCGCCAATCTAACTATCTGGCTTAGTGTGGGACTGGTTTGGTGGAAAATCTGCGGTCTATGGTAGGCGTACATCTCCGCTTCTTATGCCAGCGTTCCACGTTCAGGTTCGAGGTACGAATCGAGCCACCAAACGGTTAGGTGTTTGTGCGCATGCGAAACTAGTGGCTATACGTGGGCAGCAATCGAAAAGTAAAGTGATACGGCAAAAGAAACGTGGCTTATACGCTAATACCTGAGGCCTATGGCACCGCCTAGTTTCATGTGATCAAGGTGCCGATCGGTATCATCAAGGATGTCTGACCAGCCAATCCAGTCGTGGCCGTATTCGGTAAATATCTCGACCATAATGTCGTATCCGCAACGCGGGATTAAGAACCCGGCATGACCGCCAGCATAGATGCCGCCTATGTTATCAGTGCGATATGGTTCGGTCAAAAACTTAGTATTGGCGCTGCCAAAACGCCCACCAGCAAAGGCGCCGAGAACGATAGTCCAGCGGCCAGGTTCACCACCGCCAAAATACCATTCCCTGCCAATCCCGACCCGTAGCCAGTAAATATTCAGCTCGCGAATGGAAGCGAAGGGTGTATCTTCGTCCGCCTGGCCGTTGTAATAGTTATACTCGAATCCGAGTTCACCGAACCACGCGGCTGGTTTGGTATCATCGTAAAGGAAGTTGCGTATGCCGATCTCGGCACCTATTCCCGGATCGAGATGGGAGTCTAATTTACCGCCGCCCACGAGCCAGACCACGCTCATGCGACCATAAACCTCGAAAGGCACAAACAGGTGCGGATAGGCGCACATGGGATGCTTGCACGAACGGTCCAGCCCATTCCAGATGCGCCAGCGCCATTCGGTGGGACTAAGTATCCCGGCCGACCCTTCTATATCGTCGTCTATCAAATCGGGGCGGGACGTAGTCAATCCGAGTCGGGTCTTGATGCCTTCGAGGGCGCGACATCCCTGACATTGACCGGGCAGGCATCCGCGATGAAAGCACCTGTCGCCACCGGTTTCGGACTGTTCGGTGTAATCGAAAGGCAAGACGGTATCCCTATCCGGTTTGTGTTCCAAGAGTGGAAACGAGCCATCTTTGATGGGGCAGAAGCCGAAATCGGTTTGCGCATAAACTGGCACACCGAGCATCAGGGCAATTAGACAGGCAGCGGTGGCTTGGCAGTCTTTGAGCCGGAAATTGTTGTTCATCGGAAAAATCCTGCGTATTTTGCCCTGGCTGAAACAGCGTCAGGTGGTGAATGCTGCGGATTCTGTAGTACGCTTTGCCATCCGTTGGTCATGGTATCAGCCGATCGGCGGGCTCGTTTTATAATTCGGCTAACGGATGTGCCGATCTGCAACGTTTTGCCGATATTGGCGGATGGATAGGATGGGTAAACTTTTATCGCGGCCGGGTTGCGACACAATCGCTGGCAGAAGCGACATCACAGAAGCTGCCGGAAAAAATTACATTGGCAATTCCCGCCGGCATCTCATTGTCGCGGCTGCTCATGACGGGGCAAATCAGCTTCACAAGGCGCCCATGCCGAAGAAGACGTTGCGTTTGAGCAGGCGGTAGAACCAGTAGTCTTCCGGGATTTCCTCTCCAGGCAGGTGTTGACTATGGCGGGGAGCCAGGGATTGCAGTTCGGCCAGCAGATCCCGACCGCTGTAATCCCGAACGTTCTGCTGGCGGAAAAAGGCCACGAGTTCCTGCGGATATTCCAGGATAACGCAGCCTTTGGTGCGTTCTTTGACAAACTGTTGAAATCCGCGCAGGAATCGGCTTTCGTTGATAACGGGAAACAGGTCGCCGTTGCCGTCTCGCACCGTTTCGCAGGCAACGGAGAGCGGTGGGCACGGTTCGATACTTCCCTGCGGCCCGATGTGAAAACCGAGCCCCATAGCAGCCGGGCAGAACGCCTCGCCGTCGGCTGTCCAGTAACTATCCACGATCAGAATCGGATGTTTGCGCCGCAGAACAAGCAAGCGTTTACGGGCCTCTAACAATTGCTCGCGTGTCAGGGCGTATTCCGGATGCGGATCGGCTCCGACCGGACGATAGACATAGTACCAGATATACATCGCCCCTAGACGAATAAAGGTTTCGAGATAAGCATCGGCGAGGCACTCGTCGAGGTTGTCGCGCGTCAAGGTCGTGGCGATGCCATAGAGCAGACGGTGGCGTTGAAGTCGGGCCAGACCTTCCATGACGCTGGCAAACACACCTGCACCGCGCCGGCGATCGTTGTTGGCAGCGAAGCCGTCTATGCTTACCAATGGCGTAACGTTGCCCAGCTGTTTCAGTTCGCGCACCGTTTCTTCGCTGAAAAACATGCCATTGGTGATGACCTGGAAGTAGCAATCGGGGTGCCGTCGAAAAATGTCCAGGAGTCCCTTGTACAAGAAAGGTTCGCCTCCCAGAAGAGTGTAGTAGTAAGCGCTGGCCCGTTTACCTGATTCGATGATGCGGTCGAGGTCTTTGGGTTGCAGGAAGTGAGCTTTGCCCTCTTTTTCCACCCAGCAACCGTGGCAGCGCAGATTGCAGATGTTCGTCAGGGCGATGAACATGAAAGGAGGATAAAGCTCCTTACGGCGAAGTCGGCGCTTATAAGCCTGGACGGCCAGGAAACCTTTGGCGACCCAGAGCCAGGCCGCTTTCAAAGCAATTCGCGTGTCCAGTTCGGTCATCACGCGCCAGAAAAAGCGTATGAGCATAACAGGAGGCCCTTTTTAGCAGGCGACTGGCCTATTTTTATGACAATGGGATTGTCCAAGCAATTTCCTTGTCCAACTTTATGGGGTACCCTGGTTGGCGTTGCCAGCTGGCGAGACGCTTTTGCTGATACAGAACTGCCTATCCAGAGTGTCTGCTATACCAGGCAAAGAACGTTCGACAGGGCGGTACGTATAAAATCAAGAGTTACCTCAGAAGAGGCAACGCTCAATTAGCAGGGCGGAGGGAAGGTTACTCACACGGTTTCGCCTACGGTGCGGCGGTGAGCTTAACGGTGCGCGGGGGCAGGCAAATCTGGTCGTTGCAGGCCTGATAACGCACGGTGACCGTCAACGGACTGGAATCGGGCTGGTCGTTGATCACGGCTCGTTGCAGCCGGACGGTAATTTCGACGGTGTCCTCGTAAATGCGGAAGTTCTCGCCTGCTTGCATTTTGAGTTTGCCAGGCGGATACTGAATCTGCACATCCCGCAAGGCCGATGCTGCTTCGACCTGTACGGCGGTCGGGACTGGTCCGGCAGCACCGGCGGGGTTGGCGTAGATGTGCCAGCCTTTTTCAATAGCGATTTTCACAGTCAGCAGTTGCCGACCTTCGGAATCGGGTTTGGTGAGGTTGGTTGAGACCTGCACGGGTTGAGGTGGCTTTTGTGCCAGGCATAATGCAAGCGGCAGCGCGGTTAGCAAGACGCTGCTGAGGACACGGAGCATTACGTTTCTCCTATCAGGAGCAAAAGCACTGGATAAGCAAGGCTCAAACAGTGGGCAGCTGATAAGGATCGCGGCGTGGCCGATCGAGCCACGAATTCGCTTCGCTATCGCCTTCGAATTGCCAGGTCTTGGGATTCCAGCGAAGTTTGCGGTGGTTCCAGTAGGCAAGGTTACCGAGATGGCACACAGTCACGGAGCGAGCGCCAATCTCCACGTCACAAATCGGACGCTGCCGGGTCTTGATGCATTCAATCCAGTTGCGCTGATGATTGGTCGAGCGTGGCAGGGTGATAATTTTTTCGACGTCGGGTTGTTTGACCAGTTCCGGTGGATCGCTGGCAAGGTAACCGCGATTGACAAAGATTTTGCCGTCGCTACCGAGAAAAGCCACGCCATTGACCGGCTTACCAGGAGCGTATTCGTTGCTGTGCACGACGACGACGCCGTTGGCGTAAACAAAGCGCACGCCCTTTTCGGTTTTCGGCCAGGGAACGGGTGGAGGTAAAATTTCCACCGGGCCGGAATCGTCGGCTCCGATGCCCCACTGGGCGATGTCGAAATGGTGAGCACCCCAGTCGGTCATCATTCCGCCGGAGTATTCTTTGTAATTGCGCCAGGCGGGGAAGTGTTTGTGCACGCCACGCGGACTGAGCACCGAGTTGTACGGTCTTTTCGGGGCTGGACCCAACCAGCGATCCCAATCGAGACCGGGTTCCAGCGGTTCCTCGGGGAGATCACAGGGTCGGCTCGGACCGCCCACGTTGACATGCACTTCTTTGAGCTGGCCGATCCGTCCGGCTCGCACCAGCCCGCAGGCGACCCAGAATTCTCGGCTGGATCGTTGCTGGCTGCCGGTCTGGAACACGCGGTTGTATTTGCGCACGGCTTCGATCATCAACCGCGCCTCGTGAATGGTGAGCGAGAGCGGTTTTTCGCAGTAGATGTCCTTACCCGCCTTGCATGCCTCTAAAACTGGAATGGCGTGCCAGTGATCGGGCGTGGCAATAACGACGGCGTCAATGTCTTTTCGAGCCAGCAAATCGCGGAAATCGTTGTAGGCAGCACAGCCCTTATATTCGCCGGATTTGACCTGAGCGGCGTAGCGTTCGTCCACCATCTTGCGTGCGAATTCACGGCGATTGGTGTCCACATCGCAAACGGCGAGCACCTGCACGTCCTTCATGCCAAGGAATCCGCCCATCAGACCGCGTCCCTGCGTGCCGACACCGATGACGCCGATGGTAATGCGATCGCTCGGAGCGGCGCGCTGCTGGTTGCCCAGCGCAGTGGCCGGGATGAATAGCGGTGCGGCACCCAAAGCCAGCATCTTGTGAAATTGTCGGCGCGTGATCTGCTGCATGGTGGGGTCTCCTGAATCGGGGTTGAAAGTTTCCGCGTTATGTTCGGTTGACCACCTTTCGGCGAGGCATGGCCGGGACAGTTTAGTTCCTTTCACTTGTTTTTGTATCCGGTTTCATCTGATCTGCCAGCCGCAGGCATAGCGAGTAAGCAACATGGCCGTGTGTCTTAACCCGCTGCATATCCATCTGGTTGGGATGAAGCTCAGGCTGCGTGGATTGGAGTAGGTCTATGCAACCGTCGTCATGGTGCGCTGGTAATGCCTCGAGGTCGGGCCTGCGTTGTGTTGCACACCGGATGGAATGCGGCAGTAGCGTCAGACCGCCTGACGTTTCGACCCGATTGGACAATAAAAGCCAGGACAGGCGCATCATGTAGTTGAGAACCATCCACAGCACCTGAGCCGATTGTGCATGGACGCGGTGCAAGCGAAACGATAAAATTTTCGATAGACGGCTCAAAGTGCTTCCCTCCTTCAAGCCTGCCTGAGACGCAGTTGCTGAACACGGAGCTTCGACATGCTGCGACGGAAATGGTGTTACGGGATCGCGGGTGTGGGACTGGCAGTGATTGGCTATGCGCTGGCAGTGGCGGAGCCGACAGCGAACACCACGCCATCTCAAACGGCCCAGCCTAGTCGAAGTTCCGGGCCGATAGACTTTAACCGCGATATTCGCCCGATTCTCTCGGACCATTGCTTCGCCTGTCACGGACCGGACGAAAAGTCGCGCAAATCAGGCCTTCGGCTCGACCGCAAGGACGATGCATTTAAACCTTTGCGAGACGGAGGTTACGCTATCGTTCCTGGCAAACCCGACGAAAGTGAGTTGTTCCGCCGCATTACCGCTGAAAACAGCCAGGAGCGGATGCCGCCGAAGAACTTTCCGAAGCGGCTCAAACCGGAGCAGATTGAGCTAATTCGCCAGTGGATTCTGCAAGGAGCACCGTGGGCCGAGCACTGGGCGTTTGTACCTCCGCAGAAGCCAAACTTGCCGGCGGTGCAGGACAAATCCTGGCCACGCAATGCCATTGACTACTTCATTCTGGCACGCCTGGAACGCGAGGGTCTGAAACCGGCACCGGAAGCCGACAAGATAACGCTCGCACGTCGCGTCAGCCTCGATCTGACTGGTTTGCCGCCGACACCTGCGGAAGTGGACGCATTTCTCGCGGATACCTCGCCGGATGCTTATGAGAAACTGGTGCAGCGGTTGCTTGATTCACCCCGGTATGGCGAGCACATGGCTCGCTACTGGCTCGATGCGGTGAGGTATGGCGACACCCATGGGATGCATCTGGACAATTACCGCGAAATCTGGCCCTACCGCGACTGGGTCGTTCGCGCTTTCAACGCCAATTTGCCTTACGATCAGTTCATCACCTGGCAGCTGGCCGGTGACCTATTACCCAATCCGACGGAGGATCAACTTATTGCCACGGGTTACATCCGCTGCCACATCACGACCAACGAGGGCGGTTCCATTGAGGAAGAGGTTTACGTGCGTAACGTGGTGGACCGTGTGGAGAATTTCGCCACGGTGATGCTGGGGATGACTTTCCAGTGTGCCCAGTGCCACGACCACAAATACGATCCGGTAACCATGCGGGACTTTTACTCGCTGTTTGCCTTCTTCAACAGCATGGATGGTCCTGACATGGACGGCAATCGCAAAGACCCGCCGCCAGTGCTCAAAGTTGCCAGCGACGAACAGAAGAAGCAACTTGCTGATCTCCGGCAACAAATAGCTGGTCTGCAAAAATCGCAAAAACAGCGTGCCCAGGCTGCCGAGCAGGAATTCTCACAGTGGTTGGCCAAAGTTGAGGAGCAACGCCGACAGTCGGGCTCGGCTTTGCAACAGCTGAGTACCCAGGGCCTGCTTGGATATTATCCGCTGAACGAAAAAGCTGGCTCGGAAGTTCGTAACCTCGCCAAACCGGGACCCAATTTTCAGGCTCGCGTGCAAGGGAACCCGCAGTGGGTTCCGGGTAAAGTGGGCGGGGCACTACGCCTGGACGGCAATACTCACGTCGAACTTGGCGGTCGGAATTACGATTTTGAACGCGATAGGCCTTTCAGCTACGGAGCATGGGTCAAGCTGGCCAATGGCAACGGCACCGTATTGTCGAAAATGAACGACAGCCAGGCCTTTCGTGGCTGGGATTTGTTTGTCCTGAATGATACCGTCATGGTTCACCTCATCCACAACTGGCCCGACAACGCTATCAAGATTACCGCGGAAGAAAAGCTCCAGCGCAATGAGTGGGTGCATCTGTTTGTTACTTACGATGGGTCGTCGAAAGCAGCTGGATTGAAGCTCTACATCAATGGGAAACCGGCTAAGGTGCGCGTGGAGGTGGACAATCTGCGCGATTCGATCCGCAACCCGGCCGGGCCCAAGATTGGCCGCCGAACTCCAAGTCATCCGCTGGTAGGTGAGGTGGACGAAGTGCGGATTTACGAACGTCGTCTGTCTGACGAGGAGGTGGCAGCCCTGTACCAGGGCGATCCGCTCTTTCCGATTGCTGGCATTCTGGCTATCCCGGCCGAGAAGCGCACTCCTCAGCAAAAAGAGCAGCTCAAGCAGTTCTACCTGGAACGGTTTGACTCGGAGTACAGAAAGCTGGCTGAACAGGTCGAACAGTTGCGGGCACAGGAAAAACGATTGGACGAGGCATTGCCGGTGACCCTGATCTACCGCGAACGGCCCCAGCCGCGTCCGGCATATATTCTCATTCGCGGTGAGTATGATCGAAAAGGTGAACAGGTGGGTCGCAACGTACCGGCGTTTCTGCCTGGCTTGCGACCAGAGTATCCGCTCAACCGCCTGGGATTGGCCCAGTGGCTTTTGGACCGCAGTCACCCTCTTACGGCCCGAGTGGCGGTCAATCGGTTCTGGCAGCAGGTGTTCGGCACGGGCTTGGTAAAAACTGCCGAAGACTTCGGCCGCCAGGGCGAGCCTCCGAGCCATCCCGAATTGCTGGATTGGTTGGCTGTGCATTTCCAGGAGAGTGGCTGGAATGTCAAGGAGTTGATGCGCTTGGTGGTGACTTCGGCAACGTATCGGCAATCCGCAGTGACCACCCCGGAAAAGCTCGCGAAAGACCCGCAGAATCGGTTGCTGTCCCGGGGTCCGCGGTTCCGCATGGACGGCGAGATGCTCCGCGACCAGGCGCTGTTTGTGAGTGGATTGCTGGTCGAACGCATAGGTGGGCCGCCGGTCAAATTACCTCAGCCGCCGGGCATCTGGGAGGCTGTTGGATTTGTGGGCAGCAACACACGTGAATTCCGGCCCGACACCGGGCGAGAGAAAGTCCATCGCCGCAGTCTGTATGCGTTTTGGAAGCGGACGGCCCCACCGCCGCAGATGACGGCTTTCGATGCCCCGTCACGGGAACAGTGCGTAGTGCGGCGGGAACGGACGAATACACCTTTGCAAGCTCTGGTGCTGATGAACGAAGTACAATACCTGGAATGTGCTCGTGCGCTGGCAGAGCGGGGTATGAAAGAGGGCGGAAAATCTGCCGCCGAGCGGATTCGCTGGATGTTTCGACTGGCCACCTGCCGCTGGCCCGATGCTCAGGAGCTGGCGACTTTGCAACAAAGTTACGAGACCTTGAAACAGCGGTATCTCAATAACCCCAGCGCTGCCAATCAGTTGATTCAAATTGGCGAATCGAAACCCGATCCGCAACTGGACGCGGTCGAATTGGCCGCTCTTACCCTGGTCGGGAATGCGATTCTGAACCTGGACGAAGTGCTCAACAAGTGATTGCCTTTGCCTGGCAGGGTTTGGCACTGCTAATGGCTCGGAAAAAACAGGGGAGGCCACGCAGATGGATCCGATTCGTGAATATGCCTTGACCATGACCCGGCGACACTTCTTCGCCAGCAGCGGAGTGAGCCTGGGTGCGCTGGTGCTGGCTTCGCTCATGCCGGAAAAAGTTCTGGCGCAGGACGCTGCTCAAACGGGCGGTTTAGCCGGACTGCCCCATTTCAAGCCGCGAGCGAAACGTGCGATTTTCCTGTTTATGAACGGTGGCCCGGCCCAGATGGATCTGTGGGACTATAAGCCCAAAATGCGCGAATGGTTCGACAAGGATTTGCCCCCGTCGGTTCGCGGCAATCAGCGTCTGACGACGATGACCAGTGGCCAGGCGCGGTTCCCGATTGCACCGTCGAAGTTCAACTTCGAACGGCATGGCAAGTCGGGTATCTGGGTCAGCGAGCTGTTGCCGTACACCGCCAAGGTGGTGGACGAGTTGTGCATCATCAAGTCCATGTACACCGAAGCGATCAACCACGACCCGGCGGTAACCTACATTTGCACAGGCAGCCAGATTCCTGGCCGTCCCAGTCTGGGTTCCTGGCTCAGTTACGGCTTAGGCACGCTGAACCAAAACTTACCGACGTTTGTCGTGATGACCCCGAGCAGCACCTATTACGATGCCCAGGCGCTGTACCAGCGACTCTGGGGTTCAGGATGCTTGCCGAGCAAACATGCCGGGGTGGCCTTACGCTCGACTGGAGACCCGATCCTGTATCTCTCCAATCCCGCAGGCGTGGACAGCGCTGCCCGCAGGCAAATGCTGGATGCGGTTGCACGGTTGAATCAGAAAAAGCAACAGGAACTGGGCGACCCGGAGATACTCGACCGGATTGCTCAGTATGAAATGGCGTTCCGTATGCAAGCCAGCGTGCCGGAACTGATGGACATCTCCAAGGAACCGGAGCACGTGTTGCAAATGTATGGTCCTCAGGTACGTAAGCCTGGAACCGTGGCGGCGAGTTGTTTGTTGGCTCGACGTCTGGTGGAGCGAGGCGTGCGCTTTGTCCAGATTTTCCATCGTGGCTGGGATCACCACAACAACTTGCCGAACAACATCAAGACCGCTTGCATGGATTCCGATCAGCCGATCGCAGCCCTCATCACTGATTTGAAGCAGCGAGGACTGCTGGAGGATACGCTGGTCATTTGGGGCGGCGAATTTGGCAGAACTATTTATTGCCAGGGCAAGCTAACTCCCGACAATTACGGCCGCGATCATCATCCCCGTTGCTTCACTTACTGGTTGGCCGGTGCTGGTGTCAAACGCGGTTTTGTTTACGGCGAAACCGACGATTTCAGCTACAACATCGTCCGCGACCCGGTGCACATCCACAATCTCAACGCCACCATTCTCTATTTGTTCGGCATAGACCACCTGCGTCTGACGGTGAAATTCCAGGGTCTGGATCTGCGGCTCACGGGCACGGAAGGGCACGGCCCAGTGCTCGACCTGCTGAGCTAAAGCGAGCTTGGTGGCTCGGCTTCCGATTGTGCGCGATTCTGGGGCGATCGGCACGGGCGCCCTGCCGGCTCACGGTGTTGAGTGGTTTTCATGGCCAGCAACAAATTCGTGCCGTGTCTCAGAATTCGCCTGGAGCGGACAGTTTATTGACGAGTGGGTGCCAAAGTTTTACCGATGGCGTGCATGAGGTCTTCTTTTTGCCCAGCCGATGCTGGTGGATCTTTCCTGGCCTGGGTTATCATGGTAAGGGTGGCCAAAAATTGACAAAATGCAGCAACGGACTTAGATTTACTTCCGGGGATGGAAAATTCCCGTCGCAGACCAAATTGTTAGGCTCGGGGCCAATAGCGTGGCTTGAAGCTGAGGAGACCGAACATGGCACGTCGCGCAGCACGGGCAGATTCGCCAAGGCAGGGTACCCATCCGGTCTTGATCGTGTTTCTGGTTTTTTCGATTTTGCTGGCCCTGGTTTTGGGAGTCCTCTACTACCTGGAGCGAGATAAAACCAAGCAGGCACGGGATGCCGAGCAGCGTTTGCGCGGCGAGTTAGATGCAAACAATAAGCGTCTGGATATGCTTCAGAACTGGCTGTTAGTCACGGCCCTGTCCTGGGCTACCACCGATAATGAGGCGATCAAAGAGGGCGATTTTGCCGAAGCATGTCGTCGTTTGGTGGAGTATTTGAACACACCTCCGGACAACCGTCCCAAAGATATCCCCGAGCCTTTTATCAAGGCTCTGGACATGCTCGTAGGGACGCAGGAAAAACCAGGAGTGCTCTACCCTTACGGAATTTTGCAAGGGAATCGGTTAGAGCCATTCAAACAGAAGGCCGGTGCTCCTTCTCTTGTCAAGAAATTGGAAGAAGCTCAGGCCAAAGCCGCCGATGCCGAAAAGCGGCGGAGTGATTTGGAGGCAGAACTCAAACGCGTTCAGGCATCATACGATCAATACAAGGCATCTTGGAACGAGAACCGGCTCAAGGAGGAGCTGGCCAAACGCGACGAGGAACACAAGAAAGAGTTAGTCCAAAAGGAGCAGGAATGGGAGGCCCGGCTGAAATCGTTGCAGGCCAAGTTGCAGTCGGTTCACCAGGACCTGGAGAAGAAGATCAAGGAGTTACAGGCGAGTGCCGACGAGAAGGAAAAGAAGCTGCTGGAGGAGATGAACAAGCGTATAGCTGACATGGAAGCGGAGGTTCAGAGAATCCGCCAGGCAGCCCGACCCAGACTGGATTTGTCCAGAGCTATTCAGCCGAGTGGTCGTGTTCTGGCTGTCAACGCGGATTGCGATACGGTGATACTCGACCGCGGGCAGAAACACCGCTTACCGGAAGGAATTTCGTTCAGCGTTTACCCACGTGGTCCTGACGGGCGATTGGTTCCGAAAATTAAGGCCATGGTGCAGGTCGTGAAAGTCAACCATGACACAGCAGTCGCGCGGGTTACCCGCATGGTCAAGCCCGAAGAAAACCGCGATCCGAGCTGGGATGAATTCGATGAGCGGTACTGGATTACCGATCCGTCGCGTTTCGTGCTACTGCGAGATCCCATTCGTCCGGGCGACTTCGTTTACAACAGTGCCTGGAAACCGAATGAACCGGTACACATTGCCCTGGCCGGCATCATTGACATTGATGGTGACGGTCGGGATGACGCAGAAATTTTCAAACGCCTCTTGCGGGAGCGAGGCGTCATTATTGACCTGCATTTGCGCTATACCGGAACGGAATACGTGCAGGAAGGCCGACTGACAGATCGCACGGACATGCTGGTCGTTGGTATCAACCCTGGGGTTCGTATCGTTCGCAAACCCGAAGGGGAAGAAGGTAAGCCTGTCGTCGAAAAAGATGCTTTTGAGCAACTGGAAGCCGAAGCTCGTCGGCGGGGCATGGATGTTATCGGAGTGCGACAATTCCTGCTGCAGATGGGCTTTTTGGATCTGCGTGCTCTCGTGCAGGCCGGTCTGCGAGAGGCAGCGGTTCCAGCAAAGAAACCCGAGGGGAAGCCGGAGGGCCAGTGAAAAAGCTTCCGACCACGCTCTCTCAAGCCGACGGCTAATAGGAAGTTCCCATTCTAAGCCGGCGGAAGTGTCCGTTCTAAGCCAGCGAATGGTCGCGTAGAATACGTTGCCATGCCGCTGAGGGTTCGCAATTTGCGACTTGGAATTGACGAAAGCGAACATGCCTTGCCGGAACACATCGCCCGCGTTCTCGGCGTGAGGCATGGGGACATTCTGCACTGGCGGATTCTCCGCAAGAGTCTGGATGCCCGCGATAAAGACGACCTGGCGTTTGTGTATTCGGTAGAAGTAACGGTACCGCCGGATTTCACTCAGCGGTTGCAATGGCGGCATAACGAGAAGGCGGCAGTCATTATCGAACCTTACGTGGAACCACCTTTTCACATGCCGGAGCCGGGCCGGGAACCATTACGCCATCCGCCTGTCATTGTTGGTTCCGGGCCGGCAGGGCTAGCCGCGGCTTATTTCCTGGCCCAATACGGTTACCGACCCCTGGTTCTGGAACGCGGCAAGGCGGTGCGCGAGCGTGTTGCTGATGTTCGCAGCTTTGATGCCGGTGGCCCTCACGATCCGGAAAGCAACTACCTTTTTGGCGAAGGAGGAGCCGGTACCTTCAGCGATGGAAAGTTGACCTGTCGCAATTCCGGGCCAGATGTTCGCCGCATCCTCGAGCTGTTCGCCGAGTGTAAAGGCAAGCCGTCCGTGGTTTATGAACATCGGCCGCACCTGGGCTCGAATCGCTTGCCCGCCGTGGTCAAAGCCTTTCGCCAGCGCATTGAGCGAATGGGCGGTTCTTTCCGCTTCCAATGCCGTGTGGAAGACCTGGACATCGTGGATGGCCGAGTTCGCGGGGTATGCACATCATCGGGTTACATTCCGGCTGAAGTGGTGGTGCTGGCAATTGGCCACAGTGCCCGGGATACTTATGCCATGCTGCTGCGGCGCGGATTGCCGTTGGTTCCCAAGCCTTTCCAGTTCGGTGTACGCATCGAACAACCTCAGGAAAACGTGAACCGCTATCAGTACGGCGAGAAAGCGCTGGAGGCGAAACTTGGTGCCGCCGATTACTGCGTGGTGGTGCACGGTGGGGTGGATTTGTATTCGTTTTGCATGTGCGCAGGTGGCTACGTGATCCCGAGCGTATCCGAGCCGGAACATTTTTGCACAAACGGCATGAGCTATTCCCGCCGCGATTCTCCTTTCGCTAACAGTGGCTTGGTGGTTACACTGGAACCGGAGCATTTTGGTTCGCCCCATCCGCTGGCCGGTGTGGAACTGCAACGGCGTTACGAACGCCGGGCGTGGGAACTGGGCAGGCGGCAATACTTTTGCCCGATTCAATGGGCACGTGATTTCCTGGCGGGACGGCCCTCACGGGGAAAGTTGCCCAGCAGTTACCGCCGGGGTGTCGTGTCAGCCGAGATCGCCGAGGTGATTCCTCCCATCATTCTGCAAGCACTGCAGCGCGGTTTACCGGTGCTCGATCGCCGCTGGGGTGGCTTGTTCTTACGGGAAGCCACGCTGGTTGGGCCGGAAGCTCGGGGCAGTTCTCCTGTGCGCATCCTCCGCGATGAGCAGAATCGGAACTGTCCGGGTTTTGAGGGCATTTATCCCATCGGCGAAGGTGCAGGATATGCCGGTGGCATCGTCAGCGCTGCTGTGGATGGTTTGCGTACCGCGCGTGCCATCATTGCTCGCTATGCCCCGCTGGACAAGCCGTAGGCCAAACCCAACCGAGGCGCATCCGCTTAGCAAAAAATTAGAAGCGGTCGCAGCACGCATACATTTGCGGCCTGGCCGAACTTTATCCGGCAAACCCAAACCGTGCTCAACCTGCGTGTTCATCGGATTGCGGCGCGGTGGGAAGAGGTTCGATTTCGGCAATTTCTTCGGGAAGAAGCAAACGTGGCTCGCCGGCGATTTCCAGCACCAAACCGTCGAAACTCCATTCGCGTAGTCGGCCCGTGCACCGTTCCCCGTTCGTCAGCAGCATCACCACCTCGCGCCCCCATAATCCCGAATACCACCGCCAGGCTGATTCGAGTTCTGCTACCTCTCCTTGAAGCAGTGTGACATATCCGGAATCAAGCCGCTCAATAAGAAGGTGACCGACATCGGTCACATTGAGAGACCGGTTCGTGAAACACGCCAGAGAACCAGCCTGGGGCAAACCGTGTTCGAGGAAGAACTGGGGTGGCGTGATAACGTTCAGCCCGATGCCAACGACAACGCCCTTGCTTTGTTCTACCAGGATGCCGCAGACTTTTTTGCCCGCCAGGAGTACGTCATTGGGCCATTTGATGCGCGGTTGGCGTTGCGTGGTCAGATACACCGTTTCGCACACAGCAACCGCTGCCCACGCGGTCAAAAAAACCGGTCGCTGGAAGCGCGGCGGAGGAAATACCACGACCGACAAAAGCACTGCTGAACCCGGCGAAGAAAGCCATCGGCGACCGAATCGCCCCCGCCCAGCCGTTTGCCAGTCTGCCCAGACCACCAGACCCTGATGACCAGGATCGTCGGCGTAAGTCAGCGCCAGAGTATTCGTGCTTTCCAGTACGTCGTATCTTCGTACTGGCCGACCGATGTAATTGGTTCCGAGATGGTATTCTGCAAGCAGAGGCATGGCGGAGCGTCGCGCTAACCGGCCGACAGGCTGGCCGTGAATCTACTTGCTGACCAGGCATTTATTGCATAATATAAGCTCCACCCGCCGACAATTATTCCCACCACCCTGAAACTAACCCTACCGGGAACCAGCCATGCGGCGTTGCGACAGTAGATTGGCCGAATTGCCGAGGAATCGCGTCGCGGCAAGCGTGTGGCTGATTTTCACCTGTTTGTGCGCGTGTGTCTGGTACGGATACAGCGACCCACCGGATAGCGGTAAAACCGAAGATATCCCCTGGAAAGTTTGGCCGGATGAGCTGCAACTCGTAGGGGCTTGCGACGGAGCCCAGCTGGTCGTTTGCGAATCTGTCCAGGGCTCCTTTCGCGATCTGACCAGACGTGCGGAGTATCGTTGTGTACCGAGCGATCTGGTTCACGTGGACGCCAGTGGTTGGATCGAGCCCAAGCGCGACGGCTCAGGGCATGTGGAAGTGCGGGTGGCGGGTTTTACCCGAAAGGTTCCCGTCCGGGTGATCGGCTTGGCCGAGCCGCCGTCGGTTAGTTTCCATCGCCAGGTTATGGCGGCGTTGAACGTTGGTGGATGTAACGGTGGTACCTGCCACGGTTCCCCGAGCGGCAAGAATGGTTTTCGACTCAGCCTCTGGGGAGCCGAGCCGGCTTTCGACTACTTCGCACTGACACGCGAACTGGGCGGCAGACGGACCAGTGCCATTTCTCCCGGCGAAAGTTTGATCCTGCGGAAAGCTCTGGGTCGGATTCCACACGAAGGCGGTGTTCGTTTCTCGGCGGAGAGTTTACCGGCTCGCGTTCTCGAAAACTGGTTGCGAAACGCCATGCCCAATGACTCTCCCGTTGCGGCACCGCCAAACCTCCAGGTGGAACCAGGCCACGCCGTGCTACGCGAACCCGAGCGACAGCTGCAACTGGCCGTGCGCGCAAACTTCCCTGGCGAGAACTGGCGCGATGTCACGCGACTTACTGTTTTCCAATCCAGCGATCCAACGCTGGCAGTGGTCAGTCCGACTGGTCTGGTCACGTTCCGCCGCGCTGGTGAGGTAGCGATTTTGTGCCGTTACCTCACAGCCACGACAGTGGTGCGGCTGGCATGCTTGCAACCGCGAACCGATTTTGCCTGGCAAGCACCTCCCGAAAAGAACACCGTTGACCGATTCGTTTTTGCTAAACTGCGGCAATTGCAGATTCGCCCAGCCGCGCTTTGCTCGGATAGCGTTTTCCTGCGACGGGTTTATTTGGATCTTCTGGGCCGACTGCCCAGCGTTGCGGAGACGCAGGCCTTTTTGAACGATGCCGACCCGCAGAAACGCGAAAAACTGGTGGATAGGCTGCTGGCAGACCCGGAGTTTGCCGAGTTTTGGACTCGCAAATGGCTGGATGTGCTTCGGGCCAATCAGAAACGGTTGCCGCTCGACGTGCTGGTAGGTTTCCAGCGCTGGTGGCAACAGCATCTTCACCACAACACGCCTTTCGACCAGCTGGTCCGTCAATTGCTGACCGCCACAGGCGACACGCTCAAGTCCCCGGCTGCCGCTTATTTTACCATCCATGCCACGCCGGAAGACCTGGCAGAAACCACGGCTCAGGTATTCCTTGGTGTGCGGATCGGCTGTGCACGTTGCCATAACCATCCCTTTGAGCGCTGGACGCAAGAGGATTACTACGGACTGGCCGCTTGTTTCGCCCGCGTGGACCGGCGTAACGAGGGCAAAGCAAATCGCCGCCAGCCTGTGGTGCAGACTATCGCCGATAAGAACGATGGCGAAGTACTCCATCCGCGCACTGGTCGGCCCGTACCCCCAAAACCGTTGCTGGGCGCTTCGCCGTTCCCCGCCAGCATGAATCGCCGGGCTGCTCTGGCCGATTGGGTTACCGCCAGGGATAATCCGTTTTTTGCCCGCGCCCTGGCCAATCGCATCTGGTATCACTTATTCGGCTCAGGCATCATTGACCCGCCCGACGATCTTCGCGACACCAATCCTCCCAGTAACGATGCACTGTTGGATTTTCTGGCTGGTGAATTAGCTGCGCACCAGTTTGATTGCAAACACCTGATCCGGCTTATCGTATGCTCGGCTACTTACCAGCTAGCCAGCGAACCTGCCTCGGAGAACACTGAAGAATTTCGGCTGTTTGCGAGGGTTCGCCCGCGACTGTTGACCGCTGAGCAACTGCTGGATGCAATTAGCCAGGTAACAGAGGTTCCCGAATCCTTCGCAAATTTTTCCGGCGTGCGGCGTGCCGTGGCGCTTCCCGATAGTGTTCCCGGGCACCCGTTTCTAAGTGCTTTCGGTCAACCGCCCCGTGAATTGCCCTGTGAGTGTGAGCGCCATACCGAACCTAACCTCGCCCAGGCGTTGCAATTAGTTAGCGGTTCGACGGTGCACAAAAAGGTTACCGCCCCTAATAATCGCCTGGGACGCTTGCTTCAGGCAAAAGTGTCGGACGAAGATATCCTGGCGGAACTATACTTAGCAGCTTTCAGTCGCCTGCCCACGGAGTCGGAGAAGCAGGCTGTCCTCCGGGCTGTGCGAGAGCAGATTGACCGCCGGTCTGCCTGGGAGGATGTTCTCTGGACATTGCTCAATTCGAGCGAATTCCTGTACCGCCCATGATGGAAAGAAGGCTAGCTATGCGCTACGATCAACGCTTAGAGCTTACCCGTCGTCAGTTCCTGCACGTGGGTATAGGCGGGATTCTAGGTCTAAGTCTGGAGCAATTCCTTCAAGCCGAGGCCCAGGCGAAACTTAGTGGCAAGCGCACGCCCAAATCGCTCATCTTTTTATTTCTTTACGGTGGCCCCAGCCAGATTGACACCTGGGACATGAAACCCGATGCGCCTGTGGAATATCGCGGGGAATTTAAGCCGCTTTCTCCGCCGATTCCAGGACTATATATGTGCGAATACCTGCCGAAAATGGCCAGCTGGGCGAAGCGATTTAGTGTCATTCGCACATTGCACCATAATAATCGCAATCACCAGCCCGCTGGCTGCCGGCTGTTTACAGGTGTTGATCCCGGCAGCGACAACGCAGGGCAACTTGCACCGAAACCGGATGACCCACCGGCACTGGGTTCCCTTGCAGTAAAGGTTGCTCCTCCAAAAAGGGCACTGGTACCACCCTTCGTTATGCTTCCGGCACGGCTGCACGATCAGGGTTCAGCATTCAAGGGTCAGCATGCCGGCTGGCTTGGCCCAGCTTACGATCCATTGTTGATTGAACAAGATCCGGCCAGTGCCAGCTTTCGCGTCGAAGGTTTTAGCTTGCCAGGTAACTTGACTTTGCAGCAATTACAACGTCGCCGGGAACTGCTGGAACAACTCGACCCTCTGGCTAAGTCCGATCCGCATCGGGCAGCCCTGCGACAGTTCCAGAAGCAGGCACTGGATTTGCTCCTTTCTAATCAAGGTCGTTCTGCATTTGATTTACAGGCAGAACCAGACAAAGTGCGGGACCGCTACGGAAGAAATCGTTTCGGCCAGGGCTGTCTGCTGGCTCGTCGGTTGATTGAGGCCGGTGCTCGCGTGGTAACCGTTTCTGATTGCACTGCGAATGGGCACCACGAATGGGATACGCATAACAATAACTTCAAAAGGTTGAAGGATGTCCTGCTGCCGCGACTGGATCAAGCATTTAGTGCCTTGATGGAAGACTTGGAATCACGCGGTTTATTAGAGGAAACCGTCGTTTATGTAGGTGGCGAATTTGGTCGCACACCGCGCGTAGGCCAGGCTGGGTTTAGCGGTGCCGGTGCCAGTAAGGATGGTCGCGATCATTATCCGAACTGTTTCCCAGGGATTCTCGCGGGTGGCTATGTGCAACCGGGAGTGCTTTATGGCGAATCCGACGGCAAGGCAGCCTATCCTGCTAAAGACCCGGTTCGCATTGAAGATTTGGTGGCGACGATCTTTGCTGCCATGGGGCTGGACCCGCATGCTACTGTAACCAGCCTGGACGGTCGCCCCATGCCATTAACTCACGGTCAGCCTATTGCCGCTTTATTACGCTGACTGCTCAGCAAGGAGATTATCTATGCCGCACCAGCACATTGTGCCAGTATCTAACTTCCCTGGCACTAAGCATCTCACGGAAGTTATCGCAGTCTGGCTCCTGGCCCTTGGTTTCATTAAATGTGGCTTTGTGCAACAGGATGGCGGAATCGGTACTATTATCCCCAAAGACGCGAAACTTGAACGTGTTTGGAATGAAGGCGTGTTTACCGAAGGGCCAGCCTATGGTCCTGACCATTGCGTTTATTTCTCCGATATAGGAAACCGCATCATGAAGTTTGACCCGGCTACGGGAAAAACAACTGTTTACCGGGAACCTAGCGGCAAGGCAAACGGACTGTGCTTCGACAAACTGGGGCGCTTATTGGCTTGCGAGGGTGCCAATGGTGGCAATCGCCGAATTAGTATCACCGAAAAAGACGGCAAGGTGCGTACACTTGCCGACACCTGGCAGGGGAAGCGTTTCAACAGTCCGAATGACTTAGATATAGATACGCACGGGCGTATTTACTTTTCCGATCCTCGCTATGTCGGCAACGAACCTCGGGAAATTGATAAGGAGGCTGTTTATCGAATCGATCCAGATGGAAAAGTTGTGCAGCTTATCACCGATGTGCAAAAACCCAACGGGGTTGCTGTGGCACCGGATGGCAAAACGCTCTATGTAGCTGACAACAATCCAGAACCAGGCGGTGCGCGGCTCTTACTGGCTTATCCACTGGATAACAACGGTAACGTTGGGCCGAGGAAAGTTCTTTACGACTTCGGCAAAGAACGTGGCATTGATGGCATGTGTCTGGACGAACAGGGAAACATCTACGCTACGGCCGGCGCCGGGGCTAAAGGGGGCGTATATGTTTTCAGTCCTCAGGGAAAGTTGCTGTTTTTCTTGCCGGTTCCGGAGACTCCGACCAATTGTACGTTCGGCGACCGCGATCGAAAAACCCTTTATATCACCGCCGGTAGGTCTCTTTATCGCATACGCACAAACGTCCGTGGCTATGCCGTTTACTGGCCAGGTGAGTAAGTTACACCGGCACAAATCAGTTTTCCACTGGTAAGGTGCATGAGCTCGCGCGAACAAAGAGACCCTTATATTTTCGGGAATTGCCCGCTATACACTGCGGCTTACGTTTATTCAGAACCTAGACGCGAATAACTCGCCGGATGGCAGATATAGATGTCGAGCGGGCACCTCTTCATGATTCTATTCGCGTGAGCTATTGGGTTTTGGTGATTTTGAATAGGCGGAGGGCGTTAGCCGTGGTAGTTGCAGCTAATGCTTCGGGTTCGGTATTGCGGACTTGAGCGAGACAGTGCAGCGTATGGAGGATGTAAGCGGGTTCATTGCGCTGCTTTTTACCACGCAGCGGCACCGGCACTAAATAGGGGCTGTCTGTTTCGATGAGTAACTGGGATTCCGGAACACGCCTGGCGACCTGCCGCAACGACTCGGCATTTTTGTAAGTCAGCATGCCGGCAAAGGAAATATATAGGCCTAATTGCAGACCCAGCTCGGCAGTCTCCCAGGTGCCGCTAAAAGAGTGAAGGATGCCACGCAGGAGACCGTGGCTTCTGTATTCCTGTTCCAGAAGCTGGCGTAAATCGGCTTCGGCTTCACGGCAATGAATAACAACAGGCAAACCCGTCCGGCGACTTAGTTCCAAATGTCGGCGGAAGTATTCCTGCTGCACGTCGAAGGGGGTGTAATGCCAGTGGCGATCGAGTCCGGTTTCGCCCAGTGCGACCACGCGCGGGTGCTGCACCAGGTGCTCGATTTTACGCCAGTCGTCAGGCGCTGCTTGAGCAGCATAGTTGGGATGGATTCCGACCGCCGCCCACACCAGCGGAAAAGCCTCGGCCAGACGAATTGCTGCTTCGCTGCTGGTCGCGCTTACCCCGACGGTAAGGATACCTGCCAGGCCAGCCGACTCTGCTCGCTGGATTACTTCGGCTATATCCTCGGCAAACGCAGATTCATCGAGGTGCGCATGGGTATCGAACAACGACAGGTTGGCCATAGTACTTTACCTGGTAGCAACCTTCTGGCCAGGGCTGTAGCGTTGTTGCAACGCGCGAAGCTTTTCCAGGTGGTTTCGCTTCATTTGCAGCATTTGCTCAATCAGGTTTCGGGCTTCGGAATCATCAAGTTGGGCGAGGTCTTTTTCCAGTTCCTGGATCAGCCACTGCTGGTAATTCACCAATCGGGGCAATAGATGACCGAGGGAAACGAAATGACTTTCTGTGAATCGCTCGTCAAAAACAGCGCTGGCCAGCACTCCTTTACGCCGCACGATAAACTCCGCCAGGCGTTGCAACATCTTTTGTTCTTCGTCAATCATGCGGCTGACTTCCTTCCAGACAGCCCGGCCATCGGCATCGGTCCAAACCCAGGCATCTTTGAGGTACTGCAAAAAGGAGACCTTTTCCCGCGCGAAGATGCGGTTAAGAACAGTGAGCGTGGCTGGTAAAGATGGGGCCAGAGCACTCATGGGCGTTGCACAGTCCTGACCGGATTGATTTCGTGGAATGCGCTAAGCGCTTTGTGGGCACCACTACTTAGCGGGTCCCAGAAGAAAATGCCGATAAGCAGCACCAATGCTAATAAGCCCGTGTAAGCCAGGGCCAAAGACGAAACAGGTTTACTCACGGGCAGCTCGCCGGGTCTATGCAAGACCATGACCTTGAGCACATTGACGTAATAGAACAGACTCAGCACGGTGTTGAGCAGTCCGAGTGCCAGAAGCACCAGCAGGCCGGTTTGTTGTTGCGATTGCCAAGCGTGATAGACGGCAGCGAAGATTTGAAACTTAGCCATGTAACCGGCTAAGGGAGGTATGCCAACCAGGCTCAGTAAAAAGATCGCCATGGTAACCGTCAGCCAGGGAGCGCGATAAACCAGTCCGCCATAAGCAGAGAGGTCTTCGCTGCCGATCAGATTGCGAAGAAGTGCCACCACCGCAAATGCTCCCAGGTTCATGAAGAAATAAATGGCCAGATAAAACAGGGCGGCCTCGATGCCTTCTCGCGTCAGAGCGCATAGTCCCATCATCATGTACCCGGCATGGGCAATGGTCGAGTACGCAAGCAAGCGCTTGAGGTTAGTTTGTGCGTAAGCAGCGAGGTTGCCAAAAGTCATCGTCAGTGCTGATAGGAACACCAGAGCGGGGCCGAGATACCAGCTCAGCCTGGCCCAATGTTGTGGCAAAAGATCAGCTTCCTCGATGCGCATGCCGCCCAGGAACGCGAGTAACACGCGGCCCAGCAGAGCCACCGCGGCTCCTTTGGAAGCGACGGATAAGAATCCAGCCACTTCCGCAGAAGCACCGGCAAACACATCCGGACACCAGAAATGGAAAGGCACGGCGGCCAGCTTGAAACCGATGCCGGCCAGCAACAACAGCAGACCGATCAGGGTGACGGCATCGAAGGACTGAGCGGCGAAAGTAGCGGCCACGGAAGCCGCGACGTCCGGTAGAAAGCCGCTGCCACATTTGCCCGCGAGGATGCTGATCCCGTAAAGCATCAAACCGGATGCCCCGCCACCATACACGACATACTTCAGGGCAGCTTCGCTGGAGTCGCGGCGCGTTTTCAGGAATCCAGCCAGAGCGTAACTGGGCAAGCTGGCCATTTCGACCGCAATGTACACCATCAGCAAGTGGCTGGCCGATGCCATGAGCATCATGCCCAGGGTAGCACCCAGCAGGAGCACGTAAAAATCGGCCGCGTCGTCCGGATCGGGCACACCGCTCAGCAAGCAAAGTCCCACCATGAACAAACCGAACGCCGTCAAAAACAAGCGCACGTACACCGTAAACGCATCGTAGGCCAGCATGTTAGCGAACAAATAACGGGTTTGGCTCAGCCCACTGCTGGCAGGTTCGAGGCTCAGGTCGCTGACCCACTGCCACCAGGCGACGACCAGAGAAACACCCAGCACCGAAGCAGCCAGACCACCAAACGGGACTCGCTCACTGCCGCGGAACATCCGTACCACTAAGAGCAAGAGAATGCCAAGAACGACAATGGCCTCCGGCCCAAAAGCAAGCAAGTCTCGCCGCAGGGTAGTGAGCAGTAGTTCGGGCGTCGTCATATCTAGTCCTGAGCCTGATGGGAAGTTTTACTTACCAGCCACCAGCATGCAGCCCACACCTCAGCCAGTGGTTGTGGCACTTCCGATTGTGCCTTTGCAGGCCACGTTCTTTCGAGAGGTTCGTATTCGCGTGTACGATTTTCGTATCTTTTTTACTGGCCAAGCCAGGGTTGACCAGTCTGCCCGAAATCCACGGCCTTCTCAAGCGGGCTCGAGCACCGTACAGTCGGGCTGGAAAATCATTTGCCAATACAAAACCGGCTGAAAATGCGGTCGAGCAAATCCTCAGTGTAAACCTCGCCAAGCACGGCTCCGAGTTCATCCAGAGCGTTCCGCAATTCAACAGCCACCAGTTCCGGGGGCTCCTGGCGGATCAGGAATGCTTCGGCCTGTTCGAGTGCTTCAGCTGCTTGGGCCAGATGATGCTGACACCGTCCCAGACTGACTGCCAGAGGATCGGAACGTGTGTGCTGCCTGGCGAATTCCACGATCATTTTTTGCAGTTCAGGCAGCCCTTGGCCAGAAAACGCACTGGTGGCCACACTGGGCCAGCTGCCGATTTCCTCACGCGCGGGGTAAGGAAAATGCTCCGGCATGAGGTCGCACTTTGTCCACACGAGGACGGTGTGTTTTTCGGCCAGCTGCTGCAGGGTTTTGCGGTCTTCCTCAGCGACAGGTTCATTGATGGGAAGGCAGTACAGGACCAGGTCTGCACGCTGAAGCTGCTGCTGCCGGAGCGTCTGGGCCTGGGTAACGATCGCCGATACCGCGGCGGGGATGTCTGAACCATTCGTGTCAAGCGAATCGGGAACGGGTTCAATTCCGGCAGTGTCCACCAGTTCCACGACTACATCGTCCAGATACAGCCGGGCCGTGAGATAGTCTCGCGTTGTGCCCGGTACAGGACTGACCAGGGCCGCGCTTTTGCCGATGAGTGCATTGAACAAGCTACTCTTACCAGCGTTCGGGCGACCCGTCAGAACTACGCGAAAGTATTCTCCCAGGAGACTGCGCTCGCTGGTGCGCTGGAGTAGTTGCAGCATGGCCTGGCGAGCGTCGCGGCACTGTTGAACCAGAGTTTCCCGGAGGGCGAACAGCAGGTCTTCTTCCGGAAAATCCAGGCTGGCTTCGATCTCAGCCAGGAGATCGAGTATCCGCTCCTTCACTGCCGCTAGTGGTTGGGCAAGGCCACCGGCGAATAGTTGGAGTGCTTCGTGCAGGGAACCGCTGTCCTGGGCGTGCAATACCGCTAACAGAGCTTCCGCCCGTGTCAGGTCTATTTTCCCGGCCAGAAATGCACGCAGAGTAAATTCGCCGGGCAATGCCAGCCGAGCGCCGCGTGCCAGCACCGTTTCCAGCACCGCTTCAATGAGCGGCGCGCTACCCGGGATATGCAGTTCTAACAAATCCTGTCCGGTGTAGCTGCGAGGTCCGAAAAACACCAGAACGGTTGCCGGAATGGGTGGTAATTCACGCACCCCGACCAGGAAGGTTTCATACGCCACCCGATGTTCGGGCATCTGCGGCATATCCTCTGGCAAGAGCGAACGGACAATGTGCCAGGCACCCGGCCCGCTCACGCGCACGACCGCTCGCACCGCGGGACAGGAACCACTGGATAATGCCGCTATGGTATCTTCGAGGTTGAAGCGGGGCAGGTTCTGTACGGGCATTCTCAGACCACAATGGTGAATGAATCAGCAACCCCATTCTAAGCGCCACGCCGCAACCGCAGCGGTCAATGAACCGGGCAAGCTCTGCCAGCTTCCGTGTGCCATTCCAAGAGGGTTTCCGTAGCTCCATACGGCTGAATTTGACTGGAGCGGCATCGCTCGGCTTTCTGTCAGCAAAACAGGGCATTTACTGCGGAGCACTGCTGGAGGATGGCCTGCGGCGTAGCAGAACGGGCAGGACTCCCAGCACGACTAAAATTGCCAGTAACGTGAAAAACACGCGAAGGTCCACAATGGGTGTGATCACCCAGTGCGTGGCGTAGCCCGTCTGGCCACGAAGAGTACCGAGGCGAATCTCAATGCGGCTGGGTGTTCCGTCCTGGCGCTTTCGCGGGCTCAGGTAAGTTACCGTGAACGTGGCCTCAATTTGTTCGAGAGCGCGGCTGAATAAGTCGGCGAGTTTTGCTGCTTGTTCCGCGTGGAAATACCGCCCGCCGGTTTGCTCCGCCAGACTTCGTAAAGCTGTTTCATCTATGCCCTCATCATGAATGTCAATGGACAACTGTTCGAAAACTTCGCGCAGCTGAGCCGGGTTGGAAACCCCGTAGTACCTGCCACCGGTCACCTGAGCGATGCGTCGTAATACCTCCTCGTCTATTTCCTGCTTTTTCCCTTTGCGTGGGTCGCCAAGACCAATTGCATAGACCGGAATTTGCGCTTTCCGGTGTGCTTGCTCCAGTCGGCGGAAAAACTCACCGGTATCATCAACGTGGCCACCTTCGTTCTTACCATCGGTCAGCAGGATGATGACCCTTCGGCATTCGCGTCGGTGACCTTCGGGAGACGCGGCAATTGCCAGTTCCTTTTGCGCGAGCCATTCCAGTCCAAACAGGGTTACGTCGTATAAAGCCGTTCCGCCATCTGGTTCGAGCTTATCGATCTGGTGCATTAAGCTGCGTTTGTCCGCACTCGGATGGACCGGACGATCGAAGTGGTGGTTGAACGGGAGCAAGGAGCAATCGGCGTGGTCAGCGGGCATCAACTCCAGGTATCGTTTGGCTGCCTTCCGGAGGTGTTCAATTTTCTTGCCCTCGTTCATGCTCCCACTGCGGTCGAGGATCAGCAGCGAACGAACGTGAAGATTGCTTCCCGGTTTGCCCAGACCGATGGTGTAAATGCTGACGCCTTTACTGCGTGCTTCTGCGACAACATTTTCGAGCGAATGCCGGCTGTTGACGTCTCGCCCATCGGTCAATAGCACCATGGCTCGCATGCGTTCAGGCGCATCCGAGAGCTGGCGCATGGCTTCAAGAGCGGCATCGAAGTAAGCCGTTCCGCCGGCCCCCTGGGCAGATGTGATAGCGGCGAGCAGTTGCTGCCGTGAGCGATCCCCTTTTCTCGGCTGGTAAATTCGATAGGGTTCGTGATGGAATAGCACCAGACCACAGGCGTTTTCGGGGTCGAGTTTCTGCAAGAAATGTGTGGCCGCCTCTTTCGCTTTATCGAGCCGATCCAGGGGGCGGTCGGGTGTACCGACCATGCTACCACTGGTGTCCAGCACGAGCATAACCTCGCGGTCCTGGCGAACGCTTGTTTGTAACCGGAACCGGTGGACCTCCTGGCCGTCCTCATAGACAACGCATTCCTGTTCGGGCAGGTTGGGCACGACGTTTCCCTGCGCATCTTCCACGCGGAAATGGAGCGTGATTCGCAACCGACCTTCATCGGTAATTTCTACCCGCGGACTGGCGGTCTTGATCTGCAAACCGTGAACCTTGGCGGATTCGGCTAACGCTTCCACACGCCACGCTGAAGTGGCTACCAGCAAACCCATGTTGGCCAAAAACATAAACCCGGCGAACCTGACTTTGCACCGTGAGAATTCCGGCAGAAGCATGGTTCAGCCCCCCGCAAAAGTTACGGCTTTACCGGCTGGCGATTTTTGGCGTTGACCAACGCGACTTAGCGTTTTTCGGCCGCTTTCAGTAAGGCTTGCCACCATTGTTTGATCCGCTGCCCCAGTTGTTGCAGCGGGGTCTTTTGCCCATCCGGCAAATTAGCCCGGCCGGCAGTGCGCTTGCGGCGGTCGGTCACAGGTGGAGTAACTTTGGCTGGCTCCTTTTCCTGGAGTGTCTTCGGTAGCAGCTTCCTCTCCACGATTCCCCACAGACTGCTGGCGATGAAATACAGGCACAAACCCGACGCGATCCAGTAAAACGCCCAGCCCATGAAGATCATCATCCAGTTCATCATCCGCATTTGCATCTGTTGCTGTTCATCCAGGTTGGGCGGCATGAACATCTTTTGCTGCCAGAGCATAACCGCGATGCTGACGATGGGCAACAAATGCAAATACGGCCCCAGGTGCAGCAGATAAGCTAGCTGACTGATAACCGGCCAGTTGCCCCAGTAGAGCAACATATCTGGAGCAGCCAGATTCTCCATCCACAAAAACCGCGCTAGCCGCAGGTGCACGCTTTCGTATAGCGCGTAATACAATCCGAGGAAGATGGGCATCTGGAGCAGCACGATCAGACACCCGCCGAAAGGGTTGACCCCGTACTTGCGATACAGTTCCATCTGTGCCTGTGCCAGGGCCTGCTTATCGTCTTTGTATTTCTCCTTGAGGCGATTCAACTCGGGTGCCATTTGCTGCAACTTCAGGTTATTGAGTGCCTGTCGCCGGCTGATGGGAAACATCAAGGCTCGCACGACCACCGTCAGTAACAGAATGGCGAAACCATATCGCCACGGCACCCAGCTGAATACCCAGGAAAACCACTCCAAAAGCGCGTGCATGAGGTTGGTGAAGAACACTACCAGCGCCGTCCAGCCGATGGCCCCGGTAAACGTGTACCACGGATAATCCGTCAGGTTGGCCAGGTGGTAATCATGTTCGTAAATCTCCGGCAGACCCGGCCGCACTCCGGTTTCATAACGCAGTAGTCGCACTTTCGCCGGGCCGGCATAAATCAAGAACTCGTGTTTGACCTCCTGCTCGACCCGGATCGGGCGAGTGCTGAGCCGCACCGAAATCGGAACCGCCCACAGGGCCCGCTTGTCTTTTTTCGGGTCTTCGCCCAGCGCCTCGGGGATAGCCTGTTCAATTACCGGCTGGTTCGTGGGATCCCCGGCGACCACCGTCAGGGCGGCGAAATACGGGATCATAACACCCGCATACTGCAGCGCTTGCGGACGTACTGTGTACGGCGCACTGGGCGAACCCAGATGCAACGCGCGGGCGTGAGCCTTTTCCTTCGGGAAAAAGTGAGTCGGCTCGAACAGGTAACGGTAACTTGTGCGGGCGTCCTCAGCACGAGTCGTTCCGATCACCACCTGCCAGTAAGCGGTCTGTTTCCAGTATTCGCCTTCGACTGGCAAGCCCCGTGGCCCGGTCAGTTGGTATTCAATCTCCGCATCGCGATCGGCGCGCAGACGGGTCAGGGTCACTTGCATGTCCAGGTGATACTGATCGGGCGCCAGGCGAAATTCCCGGCGGATGGAAACATTACGAGAAGGGACATCGGCCTGGAAAACGACATGGTCAACCTCCTGTTCCACCACACGCCATTCCAGAGGCGTCTCGGGCACCAGCATGCGAAAAGATTGTCTCTCCCAGCGTTCTTCGAGGGAGAGTTTCGCGGTAGCTTCGTTGCCTTCTTCCAGACCGTCACTGATCAGGCGAAATGGCACCGGAGCTTTCGTCTGCGGATCGAACACAGGACGAGCTTCCCATCGGCTGGCCGCCTGATACTGTGTCAATTCGATGCTGCGCACTGCGGCTCCCGTAGAAGAGAGCACTGCCCGAAGTTTGTAACCCTCGCCGCCCAAAATGATGGCATGCTCCTGGGCTAACTGACGCTGCAAACGTTGCTGACGCTCCCGTTCCGCAGCGACCGCGCGATCGGCAGCTTCCGCCTGCTGGATTTCGGATTCCGTCGGTACGGGCAACATACCCGACGGATCGGGCACAAGTCGTCCCAGCAGGATGCGCGCCACCAACTCCAGTTTGGCTTGCGGTATTTCATTTTCCCCTTGTATTGGCGGTTTCTGCGGTGGAAACCACCATGACAGGAGGTAATACCAGCCCAGAAAGATCGCCATCGTCAGCAGCACAAATAAGACATAGCGACGTTGATCCATGCGCGAATTTGCTCCTGCATTTGGCTATCACACGCAGAAAGACGCCTACCGCGTTTACCTTCGTTATATCTTTACTTGCGGTGGTGCCACTACATTCTAGCAACGGCCAGCGATGCTCGACACACTTGCTGACTGCCCCAACGGTTGGCGAATGGTTATCTTCCTTCTCGCAACCGATCGCCCAGGTAATCGTCCAGTTCCTCGATTTCGTGTATCTTGCGAATAGTCTCTTCGACGTTGTATGGAACACGGCGGTACCGAACCAGTTTTTCTTTCTCGTCAAATAGCACATAGCAGGCCCGCCAGTCGCTGTCGCGTGGCTGACCGACCGAGCCAACGTTGATCAGTGCCTTGGTGTTATCCAGGCGGTATTCGTAATTGATGTCTTCAGGCGCGTAAAATTCCAGGCGTTCTGTGAAGATGCCGGGCACATGCGTATGGCCTTGAAAGCAATATCGCTCTACCAGGGCGAAAATCTTTTCCATTTTGCGTGGATTGTAAATATCTTCCGGAAACACGTATTCGTTGAGCGGATTGCGAACCGAACCGTGTACGTAAATAATGCCATTTTCCTCGTGCTTACGTGGCCGCTCTGCCAGAAACTCCCAGCGACTCATGGCCCGCTGGTGATTGGGATCTTCTTCGAGTTGCCGGCGCGTCCACAGAATCGCTCTCATGGCTCCCGCATTGAATCCTTCCGGGTCGAAAAGAGCCGCCTGATCGTGGTTCCCCAGCAAAACCACCGGAAAGTCCATCACCAGGTCAATGCATTCCCGCGGGTTCGGACCGTAACCGACAATGTCCCCGAGACAATAAATCTTGTCCACGCCTTGCTCGCGAATGTCTTCCAGCACCGCTTGCAAGGCTTCCAGATTGCTGTGAATGTCACTGACGATAGCGATCACTGCCAGCTCCTTGCCCTCTGCGGAGGGCCAGCCAATACTCACACTGCCAGCCGGGACGGTTCCCGTGCTCCGGAGCACGCCTGGAGCCAACCCAACCAGTTTCCTTAGTAATATTATCCTAGCACGGTTTGGCCAAGTAGTAATGTCCACGGGCACGCTCGAAGCTGGCCCCGATGTCAGTTTGTCCAGCCCGACTCGTCCTATATTCGTTACTCCCGGCACATTCGATATATTTACTGTTGAAGCAGCGATCCCGCAGGGACTTACTATGCTTCAGCAAATGTGGGCTTTGGTGAAGCGGCGAGCGGAACCGGGACTATGGCTGGAACGCGTGCCCATTCCGGAAATGGGCATCAACGACGTGCTTATCGAGGTGTTGCAAACCGGTATCTGTGGCACCGATTTGCACATCTACCGCTGGGACCCCTGGGCCCGGAAGACCGTACCTGTACCACTGATCATCGGGCATGAATTCGTCGGTCGGGTCGTCCGCGTTGGTGAAAACGTCAAGGACTTCTATCCAGGAGAAATTGTCAGTGGCGAAGGCCATGTCGTATGCGGTAGGTGTCGCAATTGTCTGGCCGGTCGCAGGCACTTATGTAAAGATACCCAGGCCATTGGCGTTAATCGCCCCGGTGCTTTCGCCGAATATATTGTTTTGCCTATGACCAATGTTTGGGCCCATGACCCCAGCATCCCTCGGGAAATTCAAGCTATATTCGATCCTTTTGGAAACGCCGTGCACACAGCCTTATCGTTTCCAGTATTAGGCGAAGATGTTTTGATTACTGGCGCCGGGCCTATCGGTTTGATGGCCGCCGCGGTAGTGCGTCATGCAGGAGCTCGATTTATCGTTGTGGCGGATATTAACCCTTATCGCTTAGAATTAGCTCGCCGAATGGGAGCTAATCGGGTTTTCGATCCGCGCTCGGAGGACCTCCACGCTATTCAACGCGAACTGGGCATGAAGGAAGGGTTTGATGTAGGCCTGGAAATGTCGGGCAATCCCCAGGCGTTTCGGATGATGCTGGATAACATGGCTCACGGCGGAAAAATCGCTTTATTAGGAATTCCCGAAACCGATGTGGCTATTGACTGGCATCAGGTGATCTTCAACGGCCTCACTATCAAGGGCATTTACGGGCGGGAAATGTATGAGACCTGGTATAAGATGACCGTGATGTTACAGTCCGGTCTGGATATAAGACCGGTAATAACACATAAGTTCCACTATACCGAATACGAGCAGGCTTTTCGTATCCTGGCCGAGGGCAACTGCGGCAAAGTGATCCTGGTGTGGAAAGACGAGAGTTAATGGCTCACTCGGTGAGCGACCTCACCGGATGATGCGTACTGGCAGCGGTATCGCTAAAATACAAGATAACCCTTGAGAATATCGCTTTCGGCAACTTAGAGCCATCAGGCGTCGAGACCTCACGTATGTGGGCACAGGCAACGACCGAGACCGAATCGCTTGCCTAAACCAGGTGAACGCGATACGAATTGATCGGTGTGTCGAACCGTCAAGTCGGTCTCACAACTATCGCGGAGGGAGCGAAGATGAGCAAGCAGCGACTGGTCGCCTGGAGTGCTGTGTTAGTTAGTGCAGGCTGGCTCACCGCAACTTTTGCGGTCCTGGCCAATGACGATGCTCGTCCGACAGCCACCTGGCGAGTGGCTGTGGTTCGGCTGGGCGGAAATATGGAAGAAACGCCTACCGCTCCTGATCCGCTTCTGGGTATCCAGACGGAGAACCTGAAAACACGCATGGACCGAATCCTTCGCGCGGCACGGGATAAGCAGGTGCAGGCGTTGTTGTTACGCATTGATTCCCTGGACGTTGGTTGGGGCCGGGTTGCCGAACTTCGCCAGGCAATCCAGGAATTTCGCCGCAGCGGCAAACCATGCTTTGCCTGGCTGGAATCGGGCGGTTTGCATGAATATCTTGTTGCTGCCGCTTGTGACGAAATTATTATGCCGGAGTCCGGTTTGCTTATGTTAACCGGCCTGCGAATGCAGATGTTTTTCTATAAAGACCTCCTGGATAAGATCGGCGTGCAGGCGGACATGATCCAGATGGGTGATTTCAAAGGGGCTGCTGAACCGTATATTCGCAATCGTATGTCGCCTGCCTTGAAACAACATCTCGAATCGGTGCTCGATGACTTATATAGTTACGTTGTGCAAACGATTGTGGAATCCCGTAAGCGAAACGGTCTCAGTAATGATAAGGTGCGCAGCTTACTGGATCAAGGCCCCTTTACGCCGAAACAGGCTCTGAAATTCGGCCTCATCGATCGGGTTGCTTACGAAAGCGACTGGGAGAAAAGCTTAGGGGAAACTAAGAAAGTCAAGGTGCAACTGGTAGCCGACTACGGCAAGCCGAAACCACGAGAGCCCGGTTTGCTGGATTTCTTCAAGCTCTTCGCCCCGCCGACGGAACCACGACTCAGCGACCGGCCGAAAATTGCCCTTATTTACGCCGTTGGCGTCATTATGGAAGGGCAGGGTACTCCTTCGCTTTTCGGGGAATCCGTCGTCGGATCACACACTTACGTACAGGCCATTCGTCGTGCTGAGCAAGAACCCTCTATCAAGGCCATTGTCCTGCGGGTGGATAGTCCTGGTGGCTCGGCACTGGCCAGCGACTTAATTTGGCGGGAGCTGGATAAGTGTACCAAACCGGTAATTGTTAGTATGGGCGACGTGGCTGCCAGCGGGGGTTATTATATAAGCATGGCAGCTCGCCGAATCTTTGCCGAGCCTGCGACCATCACTGGTAGCATCGGGGTAGTTGGTGGTAAGCTAACCATCAAGGGCTTGATGGACAAAATTGGACTAACGACTGACACAATTGATCGCGGCAGCAATGCCGGACTGTTTTCGTTGACTGAACCGTGGACGGATAAACAAAAGGAAACAGTCACGGCTCTGATGCGTGAGGTATATGATCAGTTCCTGGATAAAGCGCTGGCTGGTCGCCGTCGTGCCGGTCAGAAGTTAACGCGTGAAGACTTAGAAAAATTAGCCGGGGGCCGAATCTGGACGGGCCGTCAGGCGAAAGAGCGGGGATTAGTGGATGAAATCGGCACCTTAGCCGACGCGCTCGCTTATGCCAAAAAGCAGGCCGGGTTCGATCCGGATCAAGATGTTGAAATTTATATCCTGCCACGTCCTAAGTCACCGCTGGAAATGCTGGTCGAAAGCTTCCTGGAAACGCATTCGCCAAATCCTCTGGTGCAATTGCAGCGATATGCCGAGACGTATCCCGAATTGAAGCAGCATCTCCGTGAGGTTATGGTGCTCTGGCACCTAAGGCGCGAACTGGCCTGGACTTATCAGCCCTTATTTTTCCGGATTCGCTAAGCTCTCGGGGACGCAAAAACCTTAGAAGCATCATCGGCGGTCAGAAGGTGGTGTCCGCATAGAGTCGCCAGTTTACTTCATGAACCCGGTCCGGGTAAGTGCTTGGCGGACGAGGGCCCGACTAAATTCGGCATGGCTCCAGCCAGCAGCTTTCAAGGAGCGACTGAAGCCGGCGTCGGGGTGATAGCCAGGGTTGGGATTAACTTCCAGAATTTTCGGTTGGCCTGACTGATCCAGGCGTAGATCAATGCGAGCGTAGTGTCGGCAACCGAGAGCAAGAAATGCGTCGCGGGCAAGATGGCTTAGTTTGCGTTCTAAGTCAGGGTCTATGTGGGCTGGACATACAGGGCGGGTGCACCGGTCAGCGTGAGAGCCAGGAGACCACTTGGCGGAATAAGTCACGACAGGCCAGGGATGTTCAGCATCGCATTGGAAAACTATTTCCGAAACGGGCAGTACTTGTACGTGCCCTATTTCGATCACGCTAACATTGAATTCCCGACCGGGCAGGAATTCCTGGATCAAAATCGGGCCATATTGCTGCAAGAGCGAACTAGCGCGATGCAGTAGTTCGCCCCGGTCAAGTACCACATTAGTCAGGTCAATTCCTATGCTGGCATCTAAATAAGCGGGCTTGATAAATACGGGGAACTCGATTGGTAATCTAGCAAGTGCGGGGCTTAATCCGTCGGGTGACTCGATAAAGATGCTTAGGGGGACTGGTAAGCCAGCTTGTTGGAGGCGGGAAATTGCGGATAACTTATCCCGACATAATTCCAGAGCCGTAGCTGAGTTACCAGTAAACGGGACACATGCTTGCTCTAAGTGTTTCGCTGCCAGTACTTCACTGCCATCCCCGAGACCGAAACCCTCGAAAAGATTGAAGACGACGTGCGGTGGTTCCGTGTAAAGACGCTGCACCCAGGCAAAGTCTGGCTCGGCTGGCCACAATTCTGGTTGCCAGTCGGCAACTCGCAATTCGTCCGCAACTAACTGAGCAATTTCAACTATCTCCCATTCACTCGCGGCCTCTGGGTGATTAGCCGGAAGCTGCGGCTGATTGTATAGTACGGCGATACGCAGCATAATAACTCAGGGCTCTACCCGTCTCAAAGTATACGTGTGCGTTTGTGGCGAAGCAAGCTGATCAAGGTCAGCATCAGTGTTAGCGAGCAAGCGATCTAACTCGGCAAACTCCGAGGGAAACGTAGGATTGCCAGCGTTGCCGCCACCAGGTTTGGAACGCCGACCGTAGATATATTCGCCATTGTGCGCCCGCCAGCGATGGAAGAATAAGAGGTCTTTTTCGATGACCTTTTGCCGCAACTGGCGAACCTGCTGGTAAGCGGGATCGGCAGTCAAAACCAGGCCCTGCTGCCACTCTTTAGCAGAAGCACGAACAATAGGCTTACCATCGCACAAAAGTTCATAAGTTCCCCCAGGTAAGCCGGAAATTTGCAAACGGCGATGGGCAGCGTCGTGGTCTGCGTTTTCCGGTGCACCTTCCGGAGCTGGATTGGGCAAGATAAGATCGCGGGCGGTAAAGCTCAAACCGTCTGCTTTCCAGTTTAGATGCTGCAACTGCGTTCCGTGGGCTGCGAGAAGTTGTTGCTTCGGGAAATCAAGTATCACCTGCCACCGGAGGGTGAGACCAAGCTGCTCTGCCAGTACTTCACTGAGCCGCCAGTAACCGTAGCGATTCAGGTGGACACTGTTTTCGGTCAGGGTAGCTGATTTAGCGGTAGTTTGCGGGATGAGGGTATTATAGAGGTCTACGTAAAGGGCTCCGGTCTCGCGGGCAAGCTGACGCGTTGCGTCGCTATACAGTCGGGCGTTTTCGTTAAAAGCCGACGGATTGGGAAACGGCGGGCCCAGGTCTTCATGGCGTATCGGTGACAGGATGACTATCTTTGCGCCTGTTCGCGCGAGCATTTCCAACTGACGGCGATAAGCTTTTAAGTAAGCCTGCAGCCCAGCCTGACCGTCGTAGGCTTCGTTATTGCCGAAACTAACGAGAATGACAGAGGGTTTCTGTGCCTTGAGATGTAGCTCCATGCTTCCGAAGTTTAGAGGACGGAGCTGCACGTGAACGGTGTCACCGGGCCAGGCCAGGTTGCGAAAACTAAGTTTTCGACCTGGAAAACGCGAGCGAAACATCGTCTCAAGCATGCCATAATGGCGGTCCCTTTCTAATAATGTGTTCCCGTAATAAACAATCCGGTCGCCATCCTGAAGCTCTAATAGAGCTCTAGAAGCTGGTTTAGCGACCTCCTGAGACTGGATGGAGACGCCAGCCAGGGTCGCTGTTCCCAGGATAAGCACAGTTCTAAGTATTAGCCGCATGGTAGTGTTGTCCTGTAAAATGACGTCTAAGCCGGGCAGCCTAGCGAATTAGCGAGGGCATGAGGTTCGGGACAGTCGCTATGCTTAGCGTCCTATCCGGACCAAGGATTTAGTCTGGGTGCGGTGGGCCGCATGGGATGGCATCACTAACTTGCCAATTATACGAACTGGGCGGAATATGGCACAGAGTTTGTGGAAGATTCTAGGTGCGGCAATCCTGGTAGGCCAACTGGTGTGCTTAAATGGCGCCGCAAGGTGGCGCTGCAGCGCCAGTGCCGCAGCGCTAGCTGGCGGCCAGTCGCGGCAAGATTCACCAAATAATCGGTCGGGAGGAATCGCTGGTAGGATGGGAAAAATATCGAAGATGGGGAACGGTGATGGCGAGAGCTCGCCATCTGTGGCAGCTGCAAGCCGACGATGGACGAGCGCCGAAATTAAAGAGTTTGCGGATGGGTTTATGGAGGAGCGGATGAGTCGCTTTTCCATACCCGGGGCAGGGCTGGCAGTGGTGGCCGACGGCCAGGTGCTGTTCACCGCGAGCTACGGATGGGCGGACCTTGATCGCCGAGAACCGGTCTCGGTGCAGGAGACGGTCTGGCCCGTGGCATCGGTGAGCAAATTGTTCACAGCGACGGCTGCCATGCGGTTGGTGGAAGAAGGCAAACTCGATTTAGACCGGGATTACCGTGATGTGGTGCCAGGGCTGGCCTGTTGCGTGCACGGTCCGGTCACGCTCCGCGGTTTGCTGACCCACACGGCCGGGCTCGAAGAAGACAATTTCGGCATGGTGAGGCTGGGTGTGGGACCACTGGTGCCGCTGGAAGATTACCTGCGACGGTGCCGATTGCGACAGCGCCGACCTCCCGGTCAGCGAATCCATTACTGCAACCACGGCATGGTCGTGGTCGGTCGGCTGATCGAATGGGCCAGCGGCGTGCGATACGAAGATTATGTGCGGCAGGCGATACTTGAGCCGCTGGGAATGCACCGAAGCGGATTTGCCTGGGACGAGGATTTGCTTTCGCATCTGGCGAAGGGATACGAAGCGGTGGGCAATGGCTGGCGAGCCATCCCGACTGATACGATTCTGGCCACGCCTTCCGGGGGTTTGAAGGCCAGCGTGGCGGATATGTCGAAGTTTCTCCTGCTGCACACCGGTGATGGCAGCGTGGGCGGGCGAAGGATTCTGCGGGCGGAAACTTTGGCGACGATGCAGCGGCCTCATTTCCGATTCGCGCCGCAGGCGGCGGGGATGGCTCTGGGTTTCTGGGAACGGAGGCAGAATGGCCTGGAGGGAGTGGAACATGGCGGGGCGATTCGAGGATACTCCTGCTTACTGACGGTCTGGCCTGCGGAGAGGCTGGGAGTTTTTGTGATCGCCAACTGTCAGCAGGTGGCTTTTGGCGAGGAGTTCGTAAGCGCATTTCTCGAGCGCTTTTATCCGATAATGGGCCACACGTCCGAGGATCACAATGAGCCAGCGCGAGCAAAGGGCGACAGCTCGAATCCTCACGGTGAAAGCGTGGCAGACGGCAACGCTGCTGGGGGATCGTCGGGGCACAAGCTGGCGAAAACGGTCGGCCTCACGGTCGAACCGATGGTGCCGCTCGAACGTTTTGCCGGAACCTACTACCTGGAGCGTTATCGTCCGGAATCGCTGGAGAAACTGCACGGTTTGTTTGCCGAGTTGGAGGTGCGGTTGTGCGGAGACGGCGAGCTGGAGATGCGGTTTCCGCTCGATACGCTACCGGCCTGGCGAATCCGACGGGAGTCGGCGACACTGTTTCGGGAGGTGCGAACAGGTCGGCCCGTGGTGTTTCTGCTGGACGAAGCTGGCTGGCCGGTTCACGTGGCGGTGAATGCGGTTTTGTGCGGTGAGCGTGCCCGCTGGTACGAGCGTAGCACCACGCATCTGGCGGTGGCAAGTGGTTTACTGATCGGCTGGCTCATCGGGCTGGGCCGCACCGTTCGCCATGTCGGAAAATGGCGCCGGAGATCGGAAAATGCATTACAAGAGCGGGGTTGGCAAGTCTGGTATGCGATATATTGCGGAGTGGGATTGGCGTGGATGCTGGGCCTGGTAGGCGTGTTGGTGGGCGTGGATAGCTGGCGATTTACTTACGGTGTGCCCTGGTGGTTGCGGGCGGGGTTGGCATTGCCGCTTCTGGGCATGGTTGCCTTTTTCGTAGCCGGCGCGAAACTGTTTCGAGGTTCCGACAAGTCCGCTCGATGGCGTCGCTGGTTGTGGCTGGCAGACACACTGGTGGTGCTGGTCTGGCTGGTCGAAATTGCTTACTGGCGATTATGGCCGTGGGGCTGAATCCGGACTGCTAACGCCGCAGAAAATCGCTATGCTAGCAGTATAGCGGGAACTTACGGAGCCGAGGTGAGGATGGTAATTGTAGCGACGCACGTGTGGACACTGGGCGATTGGTGGGTGCTGCTGGGATTCCACGTTCTCATTGCGTTGATGCTGGCACTGGATCTGGGAGTGTTGCAGCGTCGGCCGCATGTGCCTGGTTTTACGGAGGCGGCTTTATGGAGTCTGGTGTGGATTGTTCTAGCCCTGGTGTTCGCGGGCGTGATCTGGTGGGGCTATGACTGGTGGCACCCGGAAGCGGATGCGGAAATGTGTCAGGAGAAAGCCATCGAATACCTGACCGGGTATATCATCGAGAAGGCGCTGTCGGTGGACAATTTGTTCGTGTTTCTGGTGATCTTCCGCTATTTTGCGGTGCCGCCGCATTTGCAGCATCGGGTGCTGTTCTGGGGAATCGTCGGGGCGATTCTCATGCGAGCCAGTTTGATCCTGGCTGGCTATGTGCTCCTGACGTTGTTCCACTGGATGACTTACCTGTTCGGGTTGCTGTTGCTGTACACCGGCTGGCGGTTGTTCTGGTCGGTGGAAGAGGAAATCGATCCGGGGCGAAATCCGGTGCTGCGGCTGATGCAACGGATTCTGCCTATCGAGAAGTCCTACGCCAGCGAACGGTTCTGGGTCAAACGCGAGGGGAAATGGTACGCCACCCCGCTACCGCTGGTGCTCCTGGTGGTAGAAACCACCGACCTGCTGTTCGCCCTCGATTCCATCCCGGCCATTTTCGCGGTGACTGACGATGTGTTCGTCGTGTACACCTCGAACATATTTGCGATTCTGGGATTGCGGGCGCTGTATTTTCTACTGGCCGGGTCGCTGTTGCGTTTTCGGTTTTTGAATGAAGGACTGTCGGCGGTGCTGGTGTTCGTCGGGCTGAAGATGCTGTCGCAGGATGTGCTCAAACATTACGGCTATGAAATTCCGCCCTTGCTTTCGCTGGGTGTGGTGGGTGGCATTCTCGGTGTGGCCGTGGTGGCTTCGTTGCTGTGGCCAGGAGAAGTACTGCGTCGGCCACCGGAAGCGGCGGCGTTCTTCGAGCCGCCTCCAGAACAGGGAGGCGAAAACCCTGCCGAAACGGAGCCGGCTGCACAAATGCCGCACGGCGTGCCACCGGTTTCGCCGAACCCATCGCCGGCCTCACCTGCCGCCAGCCCGACAACTCCCCCACCCGCCGACGGCTAAAGCGATGGTGCATCAGCCCGCCGTGGGTTTGGTAACGCAATTGCAATTGCGGACGCATTCGTCCAGCGACAGGCGTCAGCCCGCCGCCGGTCGGAAACCACGTCTGCAACGGCAACGCGCTGGATTTCCGCATTTCGAGTTCGCATACCGAGAACATCCCACGGGGGGCTGACGCCCCCCGCTCTTGGTGCAGTGCGAACGTTTGCCGGCGAAAAAAACGATTTTTTCGATGCACGAACGCACATTCACAAGAGCGGCGGTGCGTCAGCCCGCCGTGGTACGGTAAGGTAATTGCAGCGGGGTTTGCGGACAGGCGAGCGGATGGTCGGCTCGACGGCGAGGCGGGGCCGGTTATCAGCGCCAGCGTTCGTAATAGAAGCCGAAGCCGGGGCCGATATAAACGCCGGTTGCGGAGCGGTAGTAATAGGTCGTCGGCGGATACCAGGGATCCACGACGATCACAGGAGCCGGTCGCACCACCACAGGCGCATAAGGGTCGTAAACGACAACGGGCGAACCCACCACGACAGGTGGCGGAGCGACCACCACGGGAGCCCCGAAGCTGACGGAGAAACCGACTACCGTGCGGGGTCGAAAACGCCAATGGTCTGCCTGAGCCGGGCCCGCAATTGCCAGGCTCGCTGCCAGCGCTGCCAATCCCAGCAGGCTTACTTTTGTCCGCAGCATGATTCGCCTCCTTCGGTCAAGCGGTTCGCATGATGCTTCGCCGTCTTCCACGCCGTCCTATTCCCCATCTCTTATTCAGCATTCCCCCGTTCCCAATCCTTACCACCGGCGGCAACTGGCCACTGGTCACTGACCACCGGCCACTGGTCACTTGCCGCTGCACGGGCGGTTCCGAAAGTAAGACGCCGAGCCATTCAGCAACTTGCGCCTGGTGTGCACGACTGGCAGAGATACTCGGCGATTTTTTCCCAGATGGCGTCGCGGACCCGGCGGAAAACGGCCAGGCGTTCCTCTTCGGTACCGACGAAACTGGCGGGGTCTTCGAATGGCCAGTGCAATCGCTGGAAATCGCCGGGCAGGTACGGGCAATGTTCGCGGGCCTGGTCGCAGACGGTGATGAGCAAATCCAGCCGGTCGGTTTCAACCTCGTGGATACTCTTGCTGCGCAGTCCAGCGACAGGCACGCCACGTTCCTGGAGCACCTGCACAGTCAGAGGATGGACACCCTTGGGATGCGTCCCGGCACTGACGACTTCGTACCGATCGCCGGCCAAGTGTCGCCAGATGGCTTCTGCAAGAATGCTGCGGCACGAGTTGCCGGTGCACAGAATAAGCACCCGCTTTTTCGACGGGGTCATGGTGCACCTCAGCCGGCGATTAGCTGATACCGAAAAAGTAATGCAGTACGAATCCGACGAGATAGGCGACCACCGCCGCACATCCGCCGACCAGGAACGTTACCGTGGCCGTCCAGTACCAGGGTTCGTGAATGAACTGGCTTTTCATGGCCCCGACGGTGAAAAATGCCAGTCCGGTCAGAACGCAGGAAATCCAGAATGCGTGGGGAATCGCCATCGGCCAGAATATGCCGACGAAATACGACAGGAGTGGGACAACACCAACTCCGACAAAGGCCAGAAACGTGGTCACCGCTGCTCGCCACGGAGAGGGACCGGACAATCGCAGCCCTAATTCCTCGGTGAGCATGGTTTGTACCCAGCGCTCCTCGTCGGCGGTGATGACCTCGACGATCTGTTCGAGGATTTCGCCGCTGAATCCTTTTTGAGCGAAAAGCTGGCGGACTTCCTCGCGTTCGCCTTCGGGAAAACGGGCGATGTGCTCGCGTTCGATCTGGCGAGCTTTTTCGAGCTGCAATTGTTCGGTGCGTGTGGCCAGGAAATTGCTGGCGGCCATGCTGAAACCGTCGGCCAGCAGATTGACCACGCCAAGGATGCAGACGACTCCCGCCGACAGCGAAGCACCCTCGACGCCGGCGACGATGGCGAAGGTGGTAACCGTGCCGTCAATGGCTCCATAGACGAAATCGCGCAGATAGCTGTGCGTGGGTCCCAGCGCCAGCCGTTCGCGGATGGCACTCGGCGTGTGTTCCAGTTCGTGCAGTTTCTGTCGCGTTTCCTGATCCATGCCATTATTTTGCGGAAGCAGGGCAGCCCGGCCAATGTCGCAAAACCGGACTGGCACTTTCGGGACGTTATGCTATGGGCACGGGGAAATGTCGCGGGTGGCGTGTCGGAACACTCCGGCACGCTGCCCAATCCCTGCGGGCGACGCAGGGCCAATTGGCGAATCGCCAGGAGGATTTATGAACCGAATCTGCCGGTATCTCCGGGCTCAGGAACTTCTCTGGCTGACATGCCTCAGCTGCTGGTTCAGCGTGACGCTGGCGGTTTATGCTCAGACGAACGGAGAAAATCGCAAGCAGGCCGTGGCTGTGGTCAACGGCGAGGCCATTTCCTGGAATGATTTTCGGGCCGCTCTCGGGCGGATACCACCTCCACCACCGAATTGGCCGGAAGAACGCCGCAAAATGCTGGAACGTGAAGTGCTGGCCCTGCTCATTGACGAAACCCTGCTCAAACAATACGCGGCCCGGCATTTTCCCCCGCCCGAACCCGCTTTGTTGCAGAAACGCCTCGCCGATCTGCAAGCCGCTCTGCAAGCTCGTGGCCAGACGCTGGAAGGTTTCCTGAAAGAGTCGGGCATCACACTGGAAAAACTCCGGGAAGAAGTGGCGGCTCTGGAACGGGTACGAGCCTGGGATCAGTGGTTGCGGCAACAGGTCAAGGAAGAGCATTTGCGGGCCTATTACGAAGCCAATAAGGAAATGTTCGATGGCGTGGTGATTCGTGCCAGCCATATCGCGTTGCGTGTACCGCCGCAGGCTGACCAGGCCACTCGTCAGAAAATTGCCGCTCAGTTGCAGGCAGTTCGCCAGGAAATTCTCCAGGGCCTGCCGTTTGCGGAAGCGGCCAAAAAATACTCCCAGGATCCCACCGGCCCGCAGGGTGGCGATCTCGGTTACTTTCCGCCACGTAGCAACGACAACGATCCCTTTGTGCGAACCGCCAGCCGATTGAAAGTCGGCGAACTCAGCGATGTCGTGCACACCGAATACGGCTGCCATCTGATCCTGGTCACCGATCGCAAACCAGGCAAGCCGACCACGTTTGAACAGGTCCGCGATACCGTTCTGGATATGTATGTCGAGGAACTCAAAGCCCAGGTTTTACTCGAGGAACGCAAAAAAGCCAAAATCGAGGTGTACCTCCCCTGACGCTGGAAACATGGCTGCCAGGCCGGCGAGCGCAGGCCTGAATCATTGCAGCGATACAGAGGTTGTCGGCTCACAGAGCAGCTACCAGCCGGCGATAGGCCTGCTGCAAACGCCGTGTGATCGGGCCAGGCCGACCGTCGCCGACCATTTGCCCGTCCACCCGTACCACCGGCAAAATTTCCGAGGTCGTCCCGGTCAAAAACAATTCCGAGACCCGCGGTAAATCGGCCAGACGCAAAACCTGTTCCTGCACGGGAATGTCCATTTCGCGGGCCAGCCGCAGCACTAAAGCGCGGGTGATGCCGGGCAGAATGTTCGGCGTGCTGGGAGCCGTCAGCAACTTTCCCTCCATCACGCCGAAACAGCTTGTCCGCGATCCCTCCAGCAACGTGCCATCGGGTAAATAGAGCAACGCCTCGTAAGCACCGGCTTCTTTAGCGGCCTGGGCGGCAAGAACGTTCGGCAGTAAATTGGTGCTTTTGATATCGCAACGTTCCCAGCGGAGGTCGGGATGCGTGATCACTGCCACGCCCTGTTGCCGGAGCGGTTCGTAGTGATCCTCGAAATCCTCGACGTAGAAAAATTCCAGAGGCCGGGCCTGCTCCGGAAACACATGCCGCCGCGTCACATCAGCGCCGCGCGTAATCTGAATATAGAGGATCGCCTCTTGAAAACCGAACCGGGCGATGAGCTGCAGCACCCGGTGCCGTAAACCATCGAGATCGCTAAACGGCAAGCGAATCGCCTCCAGACTGCGGCGCAGACGGGCCAGGTGTTCCTCCAATAAAAAAGGCTTGCCGCGATACACGCGGATCACCTCATACACGGAATCGCCGAACAGAAAACCGCGATCCAGCGCCGCAATCCGCGCCTCTTGCAGTGGGACAATTTCGCCATTGACGGAAGCTATAGCTCGCATGGCAACAGATTATACGATAAACCACAGGTCTGACCATCCGACGCCTGCCAGTGCGGCAGCGGTAGAAAATCACCGATCCGGTCCGCGACAGTCCGCTCCTGTAACCTCGGTGCAACCAGGAGGCGGCTGGTGTATGCGTCTGGAGCTGGCCTGGGGCAAAATACGCCGCGCCTGGTTACGCTGGTTCCGCCCGAATTACGTTGCCCGCATGCAGGAACAGCGTCGAGGCAGTTGCCCGAACTGTCCCCATGACGTCGTGGACTACCGCGACCTGAAATACTACCGCAACGTCTGCGGTTGGAGCTTCGACGAGGAAGACCGTTACACTCGACCGGGGCGATTACCGTTCGCGCCGCTGGGACACGCAGAAATTGCGGTGAGCGGATTGCTGGCCGCCAGTGTTCTGGGCATAGCCATCCTCGGCTGGCAATGGTGGCACTGGCCGGGCTGGCTGACCGCTTCGCTTGCGTTCCTGGCCGTGGTAGCCTGGGGCCAGGCCATTTACTTTTTCCGCGACCCCGAACGCACCATTCCGCAGGAACCGGGTGTGCTGGTAAGTCCCGCCGATGGTCGGGTGACTCACGTGGAGATCGTGAACGAAGCTGATTTCCCCGAAGGCAGGGCCCTGCGGATCAGTATCTTTCTCTCCATCTTTGACGTGCACATCAACCGCTCTCCGTGTGCTGGGCGAGTGATGGGCCGACAGTATTTTCCGGGCCGGTTCGGCAACGCTCTTTTCGACAGCGTCGCGGCGGACAACGAACAGTTCTGGACTGATTTCCAGGAGGCGGAAACCGGCCAGCGAGTGCGGGTGAAGCAGATTGCCGGAGCCATTGCCCGACGTATCGTCTGCTGGTTACGCGCGGACGAGCAGGTCGAGCGGGGTCAGCGAATCGGATTGATCAAATTCGGTTCGCGCACGGACCTGCTGGTCCCGGCAGATGGGACATGGACGGCTTGTGTTCGGCCTGGCGATCGCGTTCGGGGAGGCAGCAGTATCCTTGTGCGCCGGCAACCCCTTTCCAGTCCGCAGGGCCAGGGCGAACCGCGGCCGTAAGCGATCGGGCTTGCGATTTTAGTCCGGTTAGGCTTTAGTACGCCAGCAAGACCAACCCGGTGAATGCTGCGGACAAAATCGTCCACGTGCAAGGGAGCGGCGTATTCCATGAAACTGCGCTGGCTGTTTCGGGCTGGGTTGCTGGCATTGCTGGTGGCGATCGGCTGGCTGGTCTGGTCGCTGTGGTGGCTGCGCGATCCGGAAACGTTGCGGCAACAGGTCGTGGAGTTGCTAGCGCAGCGGTTACCGCAAGCGGCAGTGAGCGTGGGACGGGTGGAGTTAAGCGGTCTGGCCCGTGTCACGCTGGAAGATGTCGCTTTGCATCCCCGCTCCAGTGGCGATCCGGCAGGGGGTCTGCAGATCCCGCGCATGGTGGTGTATCTGGATCGGCTGCAATTGGCGCGGGGCCGAATCGTTCCGACACAAATCCTCCTGCAACAACCGGTACTGCAATTGCGGCGGGAATCATCCGGACAGTGGCATTATCAGCATTTACTGCCCCGCCTGGGTGGAGACCAGTCTGGGCTGGAACAATTGCGCTGGGAGCAGGCGACGCTGGAAATTACCGACGAGCAGTTGCACGAGCGTCTGCGTTACGAAATCGAGCAGGGACAACTGACACTCCAGCCGGATGACAGCTGGCAGTACCAGTTGCAGGGGACACTCAGCTGGGGAGGTCGGCTGACGGTGCGAGGGAACTGGAAACCGCCAGCGGCTGGTTCTGCGGCAGACTCGTTCGGCCAGCTGACCGCTTCCTGGCAACTGGATGACGTGCCCATCACACCGGAATGGCAGGCACGCCTGATTCGTCTGACCGGGGTCAAGGAGATCGAGTCCTGGCAAATCAGCGGCTGGCTGGGCGCCAGTGGTGAATTCGCCTATCGGGGCGACCAGAAAAGGCACGAGCAGCCGCTGCGATTGTTTTTGCGTGGGGTAACCCTGGCGCATCCGCGGTTGCCCGAACCGATCTACGCGTTGCGTGGCCAGTTGCAGTTGACTGGCCGGCAGGTGCGGATCGAGGAAGTGTCGGGGCAATGGCTGGGGGCGCAATTGCAGGTGCACGGACAATGGGACGGCTGGGACTTGCAGGCGGATGGTTTGGTGCAGGCACGACTCGAACCGCTCACTGTCAGCCCGGCCCTGTACGACAAACTGCCCCCGGCCCTGCGGAAGATTTGTTACGTCTTTTCTCCCGATGGGCGTCTCCATTTGCAGGTGGAGTATGGTCGTGAGTCCGGGCAAACGCAGGTGCACATCCTGGCCAGGCTGCAAGGGATGAACCTGTCCTTCGACGATTTCCCTTACCCGGTTCGGCAGGCGATAGGTGAACTGGAGTATCGGGAATCCGCCGGCCAGACGCCACGATTGCGTGTGGATATAACGGGGCAGGCCAACAGCCGACCGGTTCAATTGCGAGGGGAGGCCTACGGTGATGGATTGCGGCCGGAAGTTCCGTGGCGGTGTGGCTTGCGGCTGGACCTGGATGCCGAAGCGATCCCAATAGACGAAACATTGCTCAAAGCGTTGCCGCCAAGAGTCCAGCCGGTAGCCCGCGACTTTCGTCCCGGCGGTCTGGTAAGCGTTCACGCCGAGATTCGCCGCGATCCGGGCATGGCTGAACATCCTTTCCCGCCCACGTTTACCCGGATTCAGGCGCAAATTCAGCAGGGCCAGGTCTGCTACAAGAGGTTGCCGTATCCGCTGGAGCAGGTGCAGGGGATGTTGGAAATAGACCTGCCTGCCGAGCGCTGGCGGGCCAGCGGTTTTGTCGGACGCCACAAAGACGGTCTGGTGTTTGTGACGGCCCAGGGCGAACCTTCGCCGCGCGGCGAAAAGGTTTCCCTGGTCGTGCAGGGACAGCACGTGGCTCTCGATGAGGAATTACGCGACGCCCTGCCGGAGAAAATGCAACGAGTCTGGAACGAACTCCAGCCAAAAGGTCGTGCCGATTTCCTTGCTCAACTGAACTGGGTGGGTGAACAACCGCCGGAGCTGGACCTGACCGTGACCGCTCGCGGTCAGTGCAGCATTCAGCCGCGTTTCTTCCCCTATCGGCTGGAGCAGTTGCATGGGTCGGCCCGTTATAAAGAAGGGCAGATTACCATAGGCCCGATCACGGCTCGCCACGGTGAAAGCCGGATTTTCCTCGGCCGCGAGCAGATCGGTGGCGTGCTGCATCTTTGGCCGCAGGGCAGCTGGCGACTGGAACTGTATGAGCTGCGGGGCGACCTGCTCTATGTGGATAAAGATTTGCTCGCGGCTTTACCGGACGGGCTGCGGACAGTTCTGCAAAGCCTGCAACCGGATCGCCCGTTGCGGCTGGTGGTGAACCTGGAAGTGGAAAACCCACGCGGCGAAGCTGTGCAAAGCATACGCTGGAACGGCCACGCCAGTTTTGCCCGCTGCACCTGGCAGTGCGGCATCGCTCTGCGCGAGGCTACCGGTTATGTTTCCTTGCAGGGCAGCTGGCAACCGAATGCTCTGGAAGCGAAAGGGCAGGTGCAATTGCAGGAAGTCTGGGTCGGTCGCTTGCCGTTACGCGAGGTCGTGTCGGAAATGCAGATCCGAGAGGGGACGGTTTATTTTCCAGGTGTGCGAGCCAAACTCCTGGACGGACAGCTATTCGGTCCCATTCGCTACGACTATCACCCGCGCCGCGAATTCCGCCTCGACCTGACCGTGAATCAGGTGAATTTGCAGGCACTCGGGCAGCAATTGCTCGGCCAGCCCACAAAAGCACGGGGGAAGGTTTATGCCCGACTCATCCTCAGCGGTCAGCCGGGCGACTGGCCGACGTTTCGCGGCAAAGGAACGCTCAGCGTCACCGACGGGCACATCTACGACCTGCCTCCGTTTCTCAATCTGCTGACCCTGTTGAGCGGTCAACTGCCCCGCCAGGCTGCTTTCCAGGAGGTGCAGGCTCGATTTGACATCGAGGGTCGGCGGGTAATTTTCCGTCGCGTGGAATTGCTCGGCGATGCCCTGACCCTGCGAGGCCAGGGCTCCATGCGCATAGACGGCACGGACCTCGATTTGGAAATGTACGCCCTGTTATGGGGACGCAGTCTGCCTCTGCTGCCGCCGGGAATTGACCGCATTCCTCCACTGATTAGCCGACAACTGGCGAAAATCCACATGCGCGGCAGTCTGCAAGAAGTAAGCGTTACCCGGGAGCCGGTGCCCCTGGTGACCGATGCACTGCGGTTGCTGTGGCAACTCGGCCCCGGGAGACTGGAAGACAATCACGAACCGTAAAGCGTTTGCGTCCGGTTCGGTCGGGCGTTCACGTCGCGGATTCGACTGCGAGAATTTCGATGTCCAGTTCGAGCGTTTGGCCGGCCAGGGGATGGTTAGCGTCGAGTATGGCCGTATCGTCGGCGATCTCTTTGACCCAGAAGCGCACCCGCTGGTTGCCGATCTGGGCGCTGAGCCGGTCGCCTACCTGCACGCCTTCGGGCAGGTCTGCCAGCGGGACTTCCCGTTCCAGATGGGGATCGCGGTGACCGTAGGCCTTTTCCGGGGGAATGGTGATGGTTTTCCGCTGGCCCGGTTCCATGCCGATGACCGCTTCCGATAATCCTTCGATGACTTCGTCGCCGCCGGCGGTAAATTCGAGAGGCTCACCGCCCAGCGAGGTGCTGAAGACCGTCCCGTTCTCCAGCCGACCGGTGTAATGAATCCGCACCACATCCCCGGCATGAATTTTGTCCGCCATGGGATTTCTCCTCGTCCTACACGCACCGGCTGACGGTCTGACGAAAGGGGGAACGGGAAACCCAGCCGGCACCAGCTCACCGTTCCAGCCTCGAGCCGGCCAGCGCCGCCAACACAGCAGGTGGCGAACTCACGGTCGGGGGCTTTTTCTAACCCGCATCATCCTGATGCCTGCTTGCACGGTGCAGATGGGGTTGGAATCGGCCTCGAGCAACCGCTTTCCTGATTCCTTCTGTGAAGCAGCGCGACGCTGACTCTTGCTACTAGTTTACGTCTGCCCACGTGCCCCGGCAAGCCACAATTCCGGCAGCCGCAACATCGCAACCGATCCGGTCGGAATCATTCCCCTGGCCGCCCGCCAACAACATCCCCATCCGCAATCAAGAGCGGCTGGCGTGAGCAGTCGTGGTACGCTTGGCCCTATTGCGGATTTGTTATCTCTACTCATCGGCTGGCGGTTGGCGGAGGCTACGCTTCGTGTAGCAAGTTCGGGAGCGTGTTTTGCTCGACGGCGCGATACAGCTTGTCAATTTCCTTCTGCAGCTCGATGGTGCGGGCGATAGCTGAGGCGATGTGAATATAGCGCACAGGATCGTCGAGGCGGCGACCTTTGCGGTCTTTGAGATATTTTTCCAGCACTTGGTAGCCGCCGATGCGGTACTGCCACATGGGCTCGGTGATGCCCTCGAAGTATTTGTCGGCGTTGATGTACACCCGAGCTTTGGCGGCTACATACTGCACTTTCTCGATGATGTCGCTTCCCTGACCCTGATACCTGACGCCGGCGGTGTTGCCGACTTTGCGCAACAGGTGCAGGTCGGTCAGTTGCCGGCCCAGGTCAGCCATGCGGCGAAAGAGAGCGCTGTCGGCAGTGAACGGCACCCGCGGAAAGTCTATCCGCAGCTCCTCAGCGTATTTCTGGCGATAGGTCGGGCTGTAGAAGACGGCGTAGATATAGGCCAGCACGTCTTCCGGCGTGAGGGTGAAGCCGTAGGCGTCGCTGAGTTTGGGCAGGAGCCACTCGGCCAGGTTGGGGCGGCGTTCTTGATGGAACGCATTCGGCGACTCGGCGGAGGGGTAGAGGTAGAGGGGGAAAAGAGATTCACTCCCTCGGTTATCTGAGCGGATAACGCCGTCTGAGATGATTTTGTCAGTCACGAAGAAGTAGGTGCATTCTTTGTCTGGCAACTGTTGTCTTCTAGTTACAAGCCCCAAATTCTCCCCGGCCAGCATGTGGCGCATGACTTCGGGGCGGGGACGTTCGATGACAGCTTCGTGGTAAAAGATGTAGCGCACGTCGAAAGGACGGTACAGGATGGGGTAAATTTTGCTCTGTGCATTGACGTCAGCCTTGACCTTTTTGCGAGCGGTGGCCAGCGACCAGCCGGGCTTGTCTTTCAGATCGTAAGCTTGCGCCAAGACTTCATCGGGCAAGCCCTGGATGTTCTCAAATTGCAGGACCCGGTTTTCCACCTCGGTTTTATCAAAGGCAATCGCAAATCCGTCCCGCGCGGTGACGATGCCGACGCTGTTGACCGGGAAAATCTTGGTGATTTGCGGCCATAAGAGATAGGCTTGCAGATTTTGTGTCAGGCGCGGGGTGAAGAAGTAGGAGGGCGATTCGGGCGTGATGGGCTGGTAGCCGGCGGTAGAGAGGTCGTGCGAATCGAGCCAGGCGTATTTGTCTTCGCGCTTGCCATAGAGATCGGCGTGATAAACCTGCGGCGACGAAAGATTTTTCGTCGCTGCCGACTCGCCATACTTGACGAAGATTCCAATCGCCACGCCCTGGCGGATGTCGAAGACATTTTCGTCAGGGCTGCCATCGGGGGCGGTCTCGCGCTTCAGGCTGTTGCCGTGCAGGTCGAGGATGTAGATTTCGTCGAAGGTCTTGAGCAGGCTCTGCCGCATGCCGCGGAAGGTGGGGTTATCGAGGTAGCTGTGATTGGTGATCATGGCGACGATGCCGCGCCCGGCCCGGTGAATCTTCCACTGAGCAAAGCGCAGGAACTTGACGTAGTCGTCCTGCAGCCATTTGGGGTTCTTCTCCCTGAGCGGCTGACCGTCCACGGTGTAGTAACTCTGCGTCCCGTCGAGGTCCCCTTTCAGCTCCTCTTCCCACAGGCCCTTATTGGCGGTGTGCCCCGAATAGGGCGGGTTGCCCAGGATGACCAGGATCGGCTCCTGTTTCTTGACGCGAGCTGCCAGATGGCTTTCCTGGGAAAGTGAGGACAGGCCGGGGATGGGGATTTGTTGCAGGTCTTTCATTTCCAGCGTGTTGGTGAGGTACAACTGAAAGCGCTCGCCGTTCCTGAGCGGTACGCCCAGGGTTTCCAGCAGAAAGCCGATTTTGATATGGCCAATGGCATACGGAGCCATGAGCAACTCGAAGGCGTAAAAGTGCGGCAGAATGTGGCGACGGAGCAGGTTGTGTTTGCCACCCTCGCCGTACTTGCCGGTGAACTCCTCGAAAGCCAGACGGATAGCTTCCGCCGGGAAGGTCAACGTCCCGGCAGCCGGATCGAGCAGAGTAACGCGCTTATCGGCAAGGCCGTCGGGCAGATCGAAGCGCGTCTTGAGCAGGTCGTGCACAGCGCGAACGATGTAGCGCACCACCGGTAGCGGCGTGTAATACACGCCGCGACGTTCGCGGGTTTCCGGATCGTATTCAGCCAGGAAAGTTTCGTAGAAGTGCAGAACGGGATCGTCGCCCTTGCCCTGGCGATAGTATTGCAGGAGGATGGACGCCACATCGGCCACGTGGAGCACCGCAGCGATGTCGTCCACGATCGTTTCCATCTGGGGCGAGAGTTTGCCGAGCGAAATGAAGTGAAAAACATCCCGCAGGATGCCGATCGTCGAAGGGATAAGGTTAAAGGCGAGCTTGCGGTTGAACGAACTGTCGGTGCGGGTGCGGGCGGCGAAAAGTCCATAGGTGATCGTCTGGGCATACAGATCGGCAAACTGTTCCTGCGTCAAAGCGGCGATCAGGTATTTCTGGAAAGCATCGTAGAAACCGTACAGGTCACCGTGTTCGGCCTTGACCTGCTCCTGCAATTCGGGCAAAATCACCTGGTCGCGCAGGAAACGGGTTCGCCGGGCCAGCTCTCGAGCCAGAGATTCCGCCGTGAACGACGGTGGTAGCGCGAAGGAAAAGAAGTTTTCCAGTAGATCCATCAACTGGCGGCTCTGTTCCGGAGTGGGCCGGGACTTCTGCTTTTGTGCAGAACGGGGCAAGCGAGCGCTCTGTAACAGCTTTCCGTCGCGGTAGAGGCGAAACTCGTAGAAATCGGTCAGGATCAGGTTGGGGAAGGTGTGGCGGTAGCGGCGGAGTTGGTCGGAACCTTCCACGGTGTCCAGTCTGGTGCCGGGCGGTTTGGCCTCGACATAGCCGATGACCTGATAAGAACCATCCCAGATGCGAAAATCGGGGCTGCCACCTTCGGTGCGTTTCGGAAGGACGGTAATCTGCACGGCTCTGCCCAGTCGCTGGCCCAGCTCCTGCAGAAAGTCCTGAAGGGCCGGGTAGTAGCTTTCCTCGGTGGCATCACCGCGCCGAAAAAGTTGTGCAATCGCATCCAGGTAGGATGACACTGGCTCGTTTTCCATGCCTCATTCTTGCCCGATGGTGGTAAGCGACAAGCCGTAGCGTCAGGAGCCGGCTACGGATTCGGCGGGGGTGGCGGTTTTACGGGACGGGGCAGGCAATTTCGCCCCGCAGGAAACCGCTGTCGGCCGGAGCTTTGTAGCGAATGTCCAGCTCCGGTGTGGCGATGCGTTGTCCTTTGCGGAAATGGCTCTCCATCAGAAAATCCAGGGCCCCGCTGGTCAACAGCGTCCGCTCCACTGGATAAGGTGGCTTGCGGCTGACCAGGAGTTTCTCGATGTTGTACACCAGGCCGTCGAAAAATTTGGAACCAGGCGGAGACGGAAGATAAAACATGCACGAAGCGGGTTTGCGCTGGCCGGTGATACGGGCGGCGAAGCAGAAATCGTTGATGTGGCCGTTGAGCAAAAGCACGGCGGCCCGGCGACCGTCGCGGTATTCGAGCAAGAAGCAGATGGGCGGAGTGCCTGGCCGACCCAGAACGGGTGTGCCGACGTTACGGCGAACGTCGCCGGGATTGAGCGTTTCGCTGCGACCCAGCGCGTGTTCGAGAAGCTCCCAACTCCACAAACCCTTATCCCCGGCCTGCCAGACCGCCTCACCGGTCAGGCAGGTCACCGCAGCAATGCCTGTCTCGCCCTCCTGTCGGCGCTCCATCATCACCTGCAGGGTCTCCAGGGCGTGGAAGCCGTACACCTCGATGGGGCCGTAGGCGGCTACCAGGGCTTCTTCGATGGGTGAATTCAGGGGCAGTTCCAGTTCCGGACGACGCCAGGTAACCGGCAGACTCGAACCCGCCAGCATCGGAATTTTCAATTCCCGCGACCAGTCGTACATCTGTTTCGCTTTCGTCCAGCTATAGGAGAGATGTTTGTCCACAAACACGGGCACCACCTGGCCGGTTTTGCGAAACACTTTGACAATTTGCTCCATCCATTCATAACGGGGATAGAGAATCTGCCCCTTTTCGTTGGTGGGATAATCGCCATGCTCGGCGATATGCAGCACGCCATCCACGACCAGTTTGCCCGTGCCCAGTGTCAACGCTTCGTCAATGCTGCGGCACAGACGGATGTTGTGTTCCTTCGCCAGTTCCCTGGCCAGATCGTTGGCGCGAAACTGATCCACGTACATGGTATGGACGTAATGTTCCGGCACGTGGAATTTGCCCTGCAAGGGGTAGCCGAAAATAAAACGCCCCGCGATGTGGTACGAGTGCGACATAGGGCGATAGACGGTGGTCAGCACAGCTAAAGGCTTGCGGTTGGCGGTATCCAGTCGCGGCGGGCGGGTGCGAAAGGGAATTTCCTGGCCTGCCAGTTGATGGAACGCACCAGCGCCGAGCAGGGCGGCGGTCTGACGCAAAAATTCCCGGCGACTCCAGAATCGGGGCCCCTGATGCATGGCTTTCCTCCTGAATAGGGCGGTATCTGGTCAGGCAGAAGACACGGCGTTTTCTGCTGAATTCCGAAGTGCGCTGCACTTGCGCGCTTTCCTGGCCAGCCCGGTCGGTTCCAGCGAGCGCGTGCGGTATATTGCCGTTGCGGGACCGGAAAAGGCCAATCCGTCCGGCGAAAAGCGGTTTAGCCGAGGAGCTTTCGCAGAAACCGCAAGCCCTCCTCGATATCCCGCCGGGCAGTGAGTCCTGGCTGACGTTTGAGGGCGAGCCAACCGCGATAGTCGGCGTCTCGCAAAGCGTTGAGCAAACCGACCCAGTCCACGTGGCCGTGCCCCAAGGGCACTTCCTGAGCCGGGTGCGTCCGCGAACCTCGTCGCGCTTCCCGGGCCTGCACATAACGCAGATGCGGATAAAGTTGGCCGACGGCCTCTTCCGGTTCAAAACCGTGGGCAATGAGCGTGGCCGGGTCGAGCAACACTCCCAAACCTTCCGATTGCCAGCGGTCGAGGAATTGTCGCCAGACCGTCGGAGGCGTGCTGCCGGTTTCCAGAGCCAGCACCGAACCGACACGCTCGCCGTAGCGTCCCAGCGTTTCCAGGGCATCCTGGAGCCAGCGTCGGCCGGGGGCATCTTCCTGTTCCGGCAAGGTGCCCGGGTCGAGTAAAACGATCCGGCTGCCGACATCGTAAGCCAGCTGCAGGGCCTTGCGGCACAGGTCGAGCCGTGCTTCCAGCCCTTCCGGCTCATCCAGACCGCGTGATAAGGGGATGCGGATGCCAGCCGCGCTCAGCCAGTTGGCCTCCAGAATGTGGCGAAGCTCTTTGCGAGCGGACTGGCTGAGCTGGTCGGGAGCCAGTTCGCCGGTCGCTTCCCATTCGGCTCCCTGCACACCCCAGTCACGCAGACGTTTCACCGCCGTCCGGAAAGGTTCGGCCAGCGACGTTATAGACACTGCCAGACGGAACTGGTTCATGGCTTCCTCGCAAGCCAAAAATGGCGCTGACCGGCTGGGCGAGCTGGCGGAAGACCTCGCTGCTCAGGCTCACCGTATCCCAGCGCGGACTGCGCAGCCGCATGTGTTGTATGTACGCCTCCGCATAGATGCCGCACACAGCGTAAGCCTCGCCCTGCCAGGTCCAGGCATCGTACCAATCCTGCGCGGTTTGTTGCGCTGCCCGACCACGTAAATGATAGACGAACACCAGCACGCTTCTGGCACTCAGTAACTGCCCCCAGGCTAGCAAACTGGTCGGGTCCTGGCGAGTGCACCAGCGTTCCCAGACCCGCCTGGGATGAGTTTCGTTGCCGCCGGGATAACGCCGCCCTTTCACATCCACCACATAGGCACGACCCCTGCGGTCGTAAACGAGTAAGTCGGGACTTTTGACCAGTTGGCGGTTCACCACTCGCCGCTGGCTTTCATCCACGGGCAGGTAAGGCAGCTGATGAAACCGCAGCCAGGCGACAAAGGCCCGTTCGTAACGGTTACCGCCGTCCATGATCACGTATCCTTGCCGGCCAAATCACCACTGCCGGGAGACCGAGCCTCCAGCCCGATTGTTCACCGCGGGAATTTTGTTCGCCGGTCGCAGTGCACGCCGACTGAGCCGGCTGGAGAAATATGTATGGCGACACATCGGAAACTTCCAGGCGACATCGGATAAGTGTTCCGATATGCCGCGTGCCTGTCAGTCCGCGCAAAACACCGTTCGACGCAAAACACACAACCTGACCCCTTCGCGCAAAGGTGCAAAAACTTTGCCAGCGTCGAAAAGTTTTTGGCACGGCGCGAAAATAGCAGCTTCCTATCCCGCAGCAGCCCGAAAAAATCGTTATTACCCGCTTGCCAGTCGCCTGTCAGCGCGGAACAATTGAATAGACCAGCGCGATCACGCCGATGGAAGATCAGGGCACTTGTCCGCAACAGGGAAAGAGGTGCAGCCATGCCGTACTCTGACCATCGAGCCATGGTAGAGCGTGGTCGCAAAGCCGGGCTGCAGACTGCGGAGCTGTATCGAACCCTGGAGAATCGTCCGGTGCCCGCTCACGAATTGGCCAACAGCATGGTGGACGAAAACGGTTACAGCGTGGCCATTCGTGCGGATGGGCGTATCAGCTACCGGCCCGGAAACGACCTGCGTTAGCGCCAGCCGGCCGCAATGATGGTCACGTCATCGGCTTGCGGCAACGGCTCGCGGAAACGCCGCAGGGTGTCGGCGAGCGTCGCCACGATGTTTTGCGGCGAGCTGCGCCCGATTTCGGCAAGGATTTGTTCTACCCGTGCAGCCCCGAAGAATTCATTGCTGGCGTTTCGCGCTTCCAGCACGCCATCGGTTACCAGCAACAGTCGGTCGCCCGGTTCGAGCGGCAACGACTGTTCCTGGTATTTCGCCTCAGCAGTTACGCCCAGAATCAAACCACGTGCCTCCAGCCGCTGGCACTGACCAGTTTGCGACCGAAACAGCCAGGGAGCAGGATGACCGGCACTGGCATAAGAGAGCTGCCCGGTCTGCCGATCCAGAACCGCGTAAAAAGCGGTTACGAAATGCTCCTCGGTCAGGCCGTGCAGATACCGGTTCATCTGCGCCAGCAAAGCTGCCGGTTGGGTTGCCTGGCTGGTGCAACTCAAAAAGGTCGTATGGGCCATGATCGCCACCATGGCTGCCGGGATACTATGGCCGGTAGCATCGGCAATGAGCATGCCCACAAACCGATCCTGGGAAACGGCGAAATTGTAATAATCCCCGCCCAACGGATCCACCGGCGCATACACCACCGCCACCTGCAGGTCGGGAAAGTTCGGAGGCGATTGCGGCAAAAGTCGGCTCTGAATTCGGCCGGCAATGGTCATGCTCAACCGGATTTCCTGATCCCGCTCCTCCAGTTGCCGGCACGCCTGACGTAATTCCTGCGTTCGCAGCTCGACTTGCCGATTGAGATATTCCATGTAGCTGTCCAGTAAATCACGAGCGGTGACCAGTCCCACCAGCCGACCCGCTTCCACGACCGGTACATGGCGAACGTGCACGGTTTCCATCAACGATCGGGCCTGCTCCCAGCTGGATTGCGGCGAAACCGTCCACGGGTTGGGCGTCATTAATTCCCGCACCGGTTTCGCCAGCCAGCTGGAGTCCGGAGACCCGGCCAGATAACGCAATACATCCCGTTCGGTAAAGATGCCCAGTAACCGTTCCTGCTCGGCCACCAGCACCGCGCCGACGCGATGTTCGGCCATCCGGCGAATCGCTTCGCTGACGGCAGTTTCCGGCGTTACCGTAATGGGATTACGCACCATCACTTCGCCAACACTCAGAATGTAGCTCGCCGATGTGGACATTAGGGCCTCCTGCGCTTGCTCAATCACCTGCCGGTCGCCTTTAGGCAGAGAGCATCGGATAAATTTGCTGGGGCCAGGTGGAGTTCCAAGTGGATCGCTGGGAGCGATCATTCCTGAGGCAACAGGTCATCGGGTGGGAGCCGCCGCAATTGTTCCAGAATCAACTCCAAGTAGGATCGCCGTTCGCTCTGCTGCAAGCCGAGCTCCTGAGCGAGCGATTGCAGGGCACGCCGGGCCGCTGTCAGTTCCGGCTGGCTGGCCCGCGTTTCCAGTTCCACAAACTGACCGAGCCGGCTGACGTTATCCAGACACACTTTCACCGCGTAACCCCGCCAGTCGAGTTCGTAAATCCGCCGTTCTTTGTACAAACCCACCACAATGTGATAGCCGAGGTGCTCCAACAGATCGCAGGCCTGTTCAAAGACGGCTGGAGACTTGAGTTCTACTTCGATCTCTTCGCGGGTTTTGCTGAGCGGGTCCAGGCGGGGGCCTTTATAGGTAAGCCAGAGCCGATTCGCTGTGCGTCGCAACCGTAATGCTTCGTCAGTTTTCGCGAAATCGCGATCCGGCGAAGCGAAATAAATATCTTGCTCGTGTTCCAGCCCCAGTTCGCGTGCGCCGAGCTGGTTCAGCCGTCGGACCACCGAAGCGGTATCGGTGAGCGGATATTTCAATTCCACTTCCAGGCTCGGTGAGTGGGCAGATTCCTGTGGCACAGCGTTGCCTCGATCGGTATTGCAGCCAGCCCGGTTGTTTTAGGAATCATTCGTTGCAACTTCACCAGCAGCGTCATCGCCTTGCCAGCTCCCAAGCGGGACGTTCCCGGTGCCGACGGTATCGTTCGCGCGGCCTCACCAACATCTTAGTCGTCTACGGCTTCCAGGAAAACAGCAGACGCAGCCGAACTGACCGGTTCGGCATTGGTGTTTTGGTGCAGGGCGATGCTGCGTTGCGAAATGTGTGCCTGGCAATATGGGGAAAGGCGAAATGCGTGGTTCGCAAGACGGGGCGCCAAAATCTATGCTCGGCAATGCAGGCGGTAGGTAGCAGAAGCGATAGTCAGCGAGGCCATTGGCGCCAAAATCTATGCTCGGCGATGCAGGGACAGCCAAAATGTTTGCTTCGCAACGCGGGGGGCAGGCACTACCAGTCCGCGGAGATGCACATCCATCCGGCGGAAACGCGCATCCACCCAGCGGACACAAGCATTCACCGGGAGGAGGCACTCACATCCACCAGGCGGAGTCGCGTATGCAACCAAGAGCGCCGACCGTCAGCCCGCCGTGGTTCGTGCGGAGACGCCCGTGGAATGCACCGCGACCAATGTCCGGCGCATAACGACTGCGGAACCAAGAGCGGCGGGCGTCAGCCCGCCGTGGGTTCTGTAGAGACGCGCTTGCCATGCACCGCGAACGATGTCCGGACACTGACGACTGCGGAACCAAGAGCGGCGGGCGTCAGCCCGCCGTGGTGCGTTAACGCAACTGCGATGGCGTTCGTGTACGGACGACCGGCGGGCAGCCCCTGTGCGACGATTGTCGTGTTGCCGCTACAAGCGCGTTTCCGAAGCCACGGCTGGCTTACGCCAGCCGCTCTTCACCGCGTGAGCGGATGCCGTTGCAGATATGGGTTTTCCATCCGCAGCAGCGTTAGTTCCCCACGGCTGGCTTACGCCAGCCGCTCCTGGTTGTATGGCGTTTGTTCGGTGCGAAATGCGCAATTTGCGATGCACAGTCGAACATGGAACAAGAGCGGCGGGCGTCAGCCCGCCGTGGATGTGGTTGGGCGAATGTAATCCGCGATGTGCCGGAAACTCACTTGCAAGTGCGTTACACAAACCACGGCTGGCTTGCGTCAGCGGCTAGCGGTCGCGGTATCGGCCAGTAAGCTAAGATCACTGACAGGGGCGGAGCAATCGGCTTTTGCAGACAACGGGGGAGACGACACCATGCCTGCGACAGTGGTCTGGCTCGGTTTGGCCCTGCTTTCGCTGGTGGCGCAATCACCAGGCGCCACAGTTCCGGCGACGGCTGGCAGTCCGGAGTCCGCGATGGGTGACGAGTGGCCGTCGTGGGCGATGGCAGCGAACGGCAGGCTAACAAGCCCGGACGCAAGCTCTCTCCGGGCTCACGCATGCCCGGCCCAGCCGGGAGTGCCGCCGGCCAGCGTGGGGTTACGGGTGCTGGTTCCGGCCAGCGTGTCGCCTGGCGAAACGGTAACCTGCCGCATCCGCGCTTATAACAATTCTCCCGTGACGGTGTATCAGGTCGAATTGCGTTGTCGGCTGGATTCGGGTGTGGAGTTGGCGGACAGCGAACCGCAGGCTGAACAGCAGGGGTCGCAACTGGTCTGGCGGTTCGCGCAACTGCGTCCCGGCGAGGTTCGGGCATTCACGTTGCGGTTACGTCCCAGCGTGGCCGGGCCTATCCGAGTTTGTGCTCGCATTCGCTATGAGCATGGCGTGTGCGTCGAAACCACGGTACGTCCCGAAGCTGAACCGCCCGGCCAGCCGATCCTGGAATTGCACAAGGAAGGTCCGACTCAGGTTGTCCTTGATCAGAGCGTCGCGGTACGGTTGGTGATTCACAATCGCGGCTCGGCACCGGCAGAGGAAGTGGTCGTGGTGGACGAACTTCCCGAAGGTCTGGAGCACGCCGACGGTGGCCGGCGCCTGACCTTTTTCCTCGGACGTATCGCTCCCGGTCAGCAGCGGGTGGTGCAATATCAGCTGGTGGCCCGGCGTCCTGGGAACTGGACGAATCGGGCTACCGTGCGGGCGCGCGGCGGAATTGAGGCATTCGCCAGCCTGACCATTACCGTCGCCGAGCCGAAACTGGCTGTGCATGTGGATGCACCAGCTCAGGCATTTTCCGGAACAGCCCTGCCTGTGCGCATCCGCGTAACCAATGCCGGAGCGGTGCCCCTGAACCAGGTGGCCGTGGAATATCGCATTCCCAGCGGGAGCACTGTGCTGGAAAGCCGCCCGGCAGGTACGGTCGGAACCAATGTGGTACGATGGACAATTCAGCAACTGCCCCCGCAAGAGGCGGTCAGCTTCACCGTGCAGCTGCGGCCGATGCAAGCTGGCACGGTCGAACACGTGGTAACCGCAGTTGCCGGAACGACTGTCGCCCGTGCCCGAGCGACCACGCAAGTGCTCGGTGCTACCGGCCTGCTGTTGGTCGTCGTGGACACGGATGACCCGGTGCTGGTGGGACAGGATACGCGCTATCACCTCATCGTTCGCAATCAGGGCAGTGCCGCGGCTACCAACATTCGTCTGCGGGTGCAGGTGCCGGAGGAATTCGCTATCACCCGCGTTCAGGGGCCCAGCGACCATCAGCGCGACGGGCAGAAGATTTTGTTCGAGCCGCTGCATTTGCCGCCCAACACCGATCGCATTTACCGTATCTACGTGCGCGCACTCAAACCTGGCGTGGTTCGCTTGCGGGTGGAGATGACCGCCGATCAGCTCCCTGCCGGCCCGGTGCGGGCGGAAGAAAGCACCACCATCCTGGACGGTTCCGGTCAATAGTGTACAATAGCTCAGTTATGGCCGGAGGGGGATGATGCGTGGACGTGGAACTGACGAGAATCCGCCCAACCGATTCGAGCCGCTGGTCTATGAACCACTTTCCGACCTGGCCGAGGAAGATCGCCCCGGGCCACGCACCCAGTTTTTCGTGGATCAGTCGCGGTCTTTGATTACCCGCAACGATAGCCCCGACGTCGGGTTCACCTACAGCATCAATCCGTACCGCGGTTGTGAACACGGCTGCATTTACTGTTTCGCCCGCCCGACGCATGAGTATCTCGGCTGGTCGAGCGGTCTGGATTTCGAGACGAAAATTCTGGTCAAAACCGACGCTCCGCAATTGTTACGGCAGGAGCTTGCCTCACCCCACTGGCCCCGCGAAGTCCTGGCCATGAGCGGCGTAACTGACTGCTACCAGCCCATCGAACGCCAGCTGCGACTGACGCGGGCCTGCCTGGAAGTGTTGCTCGAATTCCGTCAGCCCGTGGCCGTGGTTACTAAAAACCATCTCGTCTGCCGCGATAAGGATTTGCTGGCAGCCCTGGCCGGTTACCAGGCGGTAGCGGTGTACATTTCCATCACCACCCTCGACCCGGAACTTGCTGGCCGCATGGAGCCGCGCACCTCTCGACCTGCCGCTCGACTGGCCGCCATTCGGGAACTTGCCGATGCCGGGATTCCCGTTGGTGTGCTTACTGCCCCGATTATTCCGGGCCTCAACGACCACGAGATTCCCGCGATTCTGCGAGCGGCGGCCGAACACGGTGCCCGTTTCGCTGGCTACATCGTCTTACGCTTGCCCTATGCCCTGAAGGAACTTTTCGATTCCTGGTTGAAGCGACACTATCCCGAACGTCGGGAAAAAGTGTTGAGCCGACTCCGCGAACTGCGTGGCGGAAAACTATACGACGCGCGATGGGGAACGCGGATGACCGGCACCGGGCCGATCGCGGAGGCCATCGCTTCGCTGTTTCGCGTTGCTGCTCGCCAGACCGGTCTGGATAACCCCGCGCCGCACCTCTCCGCCGCCCATTTTCGTGTCCCCGGCCAATCTCGCCAACCCAACCTGTTTCCCCCTGGCTGAATGCAACGGCATCGTGGAACAGACGCTCTATCACGCCAGGATTTCGTGGATAATGCGGCCGCCGTTGATGGTGGGGCGTTCTTCGCGGCCGTTGTAGAAGTAGGTGAGTTTGCGGTGATCCAGACCCAGGCAGTGCAGGATGGTGGCGTGCAGATCGTGGACGTGAACGCGGTCTTCAACGGCATAAAGACCGATTTCGTCGGTGGCTCCGTAAGTAACGCCGCCACGAATGCCGCCACCGGCCAGCCAGACCGTAAAGCCCCAGGGATTGTGATCGCGACCGTTGCCGCTTTCGCTCATGGGAGTGCGACCGAATTCGCCGGCCCAGACAACCAGGGTGCTCTCCAGCAGACCGCGGCGTTTGAGGTCTTTGAGTAAAGCGGCGATGGGCCTGTCGCTGGCGCGACAGAGTCGGCTATGATTGGTTTCGACATCGGTGTGGGCGTCCCATTTGCTGCCGGAGCCGCAGTAAATCTGCACGAACCGCACGCCGCGTTCCACCAGCCGCCGAGCCAGCAAACAGCAGCGTGCCATAGCAGAGGTTTCTGGACGGTCGAGACCGTAAAGGCGTTTCGTCTCTTCGGTTTCGCGGCTGAGGTCCACGACTTCGGGAGCAGCAGCCTGCATGCGGAAGGCTAGTTCGTAAGCGGCAATGCGGGCTTCCAGGTCCGTATCTTCGCGGCGGGTCTGGGCATGCAGGCGATTGAGTTCCTGAATGAAATCGAGTCGGCGGCGCTGATGCTCGCTGGTCTCCTGCGGACGCAGGTAAAGCACCGGCGAATCGCCATCGCGGAAACGTGTGCCTTGCCAGGTTGCCGGCATGAAACCGGTGCCCCAATTCCGCGGTCCTCCGGCCGGATCATCGGGATTGTCCTGCAGAACGACGAAGCCGGGCAGGTTTTCATTGGCCGAGCCCAGACCGTACAACGTCCAGGCTCCCAGACTCGGACGCCCGGCCAGGATGCTGCCGGTGTTCATCTGGCAGACGCTGCCGACGTGATTGAGTCCATCGGCGTAGCAGCTGCGGATGACCGCCAGGTCGTCCACGCACTGCGCGAGTTCCGGCAGCCAATCGCTGACCCAGATGCCGGACTGACCATATTGCCGGAAAGTCCGTTTGCTGGCCAAAAGGGGCGTGTAAGCAGTGCGTCCCATCGCGGTGACCGGCCGCTTGAAACTGGCCGGCAACGGTTGCCCGTGCAGCTTCGCCAGCGTCGGTTTCGGATCGAAGAGGTCGAGATGGCTCGGCCCGCCTTCGATGAACAGCCAGATGACGCTGCGGGCTCGCGGACGAAAGTGGGGCGGTTTCGCCGCCAACAGGTTGCCTTCGGCGCTGCTGGCCTCGTTCAGGGCGTGAAACGCCAGCCAGCCGAATCCACACCCTGCCAGTTCCAGAAACTCACGACGCGTGCTGCACCAGTGGCGATGACCAACCGGGGCTGGTTTATCGGCTCGCATTCCGAATCCCTCACCGCGTTTGACTAAAAGCACCACAACCGTTGCGGATTGTTGTATCGAAATCGGGCAGTCGGTGTCCAGCCGTGAGGAAGGCGAAGTTCCCCACCAAGTATCGAAAACGGATGACATCGCTGCTAACCCGTGAAAATCGGCACCTTGCCGACCGTGCTGAAAGAAATCAGCCCTAAGATGTCGCGGCACGGCTGTTGCTATGTTGGGGGACCGTCGAGCAGCGGACTTATGGCGGGCCGATTCTGCCTGGCGATTGCCCATTCGGGCCGAGCCAGCTTTCCCGACAGGCATAGGGTGTCGAGAACACCCGGCCCGAAACGAGGCTTGGCCAGCCAGCGGGCCGGAACACTGAAGGGGCACGCGCAGCCTGGTTTCACCTGGGGGAGGCACACCATGCGACGGGCGGGCAACGGCAAAACGGTGGCTTACGGTCGCAGGCAGCTGGAAAAGCTCCGCCAGCGTTTGCTCCAGCGACAGGAAGAACTCCGACAGATATTGGCCGGGCGATTGGAAAACCTTGCCTCAGCTCAGAGCGAAGTCCGCGGCGAACTGGCAGATGCTGCCCTGGACTATGGAACTCAGGAGATGAGTTGTTGCATGATGGAACTGGCCGCCCGAGAGCTCGGCCTCATTGAACGGGCCTTGCGAAAGCTTGCCCAGGATAGTTACGGTCGCTGTGAACATTGCGGTGGGCAAATTGGTCTGCCCCGGCTGGAGGCATTGCCTTACGCCCTGTATTGCATCTCCTGCCAGCGCGAGCTGGAGCAAGACGCTTTCGCCGGCAAACAAGACCCGGCCCAATGGGACCGCGTTTATGAAATGGAGCGAGCCGAAACCGACGTGGAAGTGGACTTTTCCGACCTCGAAACCGAGGCGGATCGCTGACTGTGTTGGCAGGCGTAGCTCCAATTCACTGGGGCCGCTTTGCTTGCAGCAAGGCCACCCGTAAGACCGTTGGCAGTGTCGGCAAATGTTGCTCCAATTCTGCCCGTTGCCAGTAACCTGGTAACAGACGCTATTCGGCAGAGGGAGCGCTCACCAACAAGTTGCTCCGATTCTGCCCGTTGCCAGTAACTTGGTAATCCACCAGAATAAACACCTGGGCATCGTCGCCAGTGCTGAGCCTGCGGCTATCTAGGGCGAAGCTGCTGGCAGCGACGATGGCGCGACGGTCTGCCGGATGGGTACCGACTTGTGGCTCGGTGGAGCTGTGGCGGGACCGTCAGTATGCTCATCACCCTTTTCAGGAGGGACGAACATGCCAGGCAAATTGTGCTGTCCGGGCCTGTTGATCATAGCAGGCTGGGTGCTGGTGCTCGGGTTCGCTCGAGTGCACGGGCAGGGTGGTGCAGTGGCGGAAGGAAAACCGGCACCGAAAGTGGAATTGCCGGCCGTCAATGTCGCCACCGCTTTGCCCGATCAGAAAGACGCGAAGACGCTTTCCCTGGACGCCTTTCGTGGCAAGAAAAACGTCGTGCTTTTCTTCTTCCCCAAAGCGCTGACCTCGGGGTGAACGATAGAAAGCTGCGGTTTCCGCGACCGCATTGAGCAGTTTGCTCAGGCTGACACAGTGGTCATAGGCATCAGTGTGGACGATGTGGCTGCCCAGACCAAGTTTGCCCAGCAGAACCAGCTCAATTTCCCGCTGCTGTGCGATACGGAAAAAACCGTGACCAAAGCCTTCGGGGTGCTAGGCGCTAACGGCTTGGCCCAACGCAAGACTTTCGTCATAGATAAGCAGGGAGTCATCCGCAAAATCTATGACAAAGTGGATGTCAAAAAACACCCAGACGAAGTCCTGGCCTGGATCAAGGCGAACCTGAAATAGGCCCAAGGACTAGCGACGGCGACCGTTTTCCGAACCGCCGGCTAGCCAATTGCCCGACGGATTCTTCGTCGCCCTGCAAAGAGTTCGGGAACAGGCTTCACCACTACCACGCCGCCGACCGTTCCTAGCCAAGGCCAGCAAGAACGGGATGCTCGATTAGCCGGCACACACACCTGGCTCCGCGACGAGCAAAGTGTCAGCGGCGGGCGGTATGGCTGACCAGGGTCAGTTGCCGCATCTCGCCCGGTTTCAATTCCAGCGTACTGTACGGGACTTCCCGACCAGAACTGTCGCGGAGATAGACACGCCAGTTTCCTGCGGCCAGGCGAATGTGGAACCGGCCTTCGTGGTCAGGCTGAACCGTACTGCGCTCGTTGGCCGACTCGTTGACGAACACCACCTGCGAAACCTCGCTCCCGGACTCAGGCCGCAGCAGTTGACCAGCGATGGCACCGCGTGAGTCGCTGGGATTTTCCAGGGCGATGCGATCCAGACGCGGCACAATGGGTCGGCTCGGGGCCGGTGGCGGTGGAGGTGGAGGCGAGTACATTTGCGGACGCGCCGGTGTGCTTCCCTCCGGCTGAGGCGGTGTGGGGGGATAGGTTCGCTGATACAGAGGGCTGCCATTCTCTGCGGGGGAACGGAACTCCTGGACGTTTGGGGCGGGTACAGTCGGCTGGCGGGGCGTTTCCTGGATTGCAGGGGGCGCCACTGTGGCTCCCGTACACGGGTCCACATAGTAGCAAGTCGTTTCCGGTTGCAGATAGCAGCATTGACGATAGGTGGTCACCGGCACAAATCCGCACCGCCGTACCCAGCTCGTAACCGGCGTGTAATAGGCACGCAACTGATAGGAAGTTACCGGCGTGGCTACCTGCTGGTACGTGCAGGTACACGGATCGTAGTAACAACTGTAGCGGTACGACACCACCGGCTCGTAATAATACGAGGTGCGGTAGCTGGTCACCGGCTCGTAGTAAGTCTGGAGACGGTAGGAAGTCACGGGCTGGTAATAACAGCGCTGGACATAGCGGGTGGTACAGACCTGTTGCGGCGCCGGCGGAGCGCAGGCGACGGTCGGTGCAGGACTGACCACCACCGGCGGAGCTTGGGCGACTACCGGCGTCGAGCGGTGGAAGCACGTGACTTGAAAGACATTTTGCCAGCCGGCCCAGGAAATTGTCGGCCAGCACAGGGCTCCACCGATCAGCAAACTCAGCTTTAGCCAGTTGCCACGCAGCATAGCTCGCTCTCCTTTGCTTTGACCCCTCTGATATACACAATAGTCTGGCATACGAATTCTCCAAGGGTCAACAATTTTCGCAGCACCGGCATAACTCCACGACGGTGAGAAACTTTACCGGTTATGCAGACTTTGATGGTTCGCGTCGGGCAGAAAAAGTTGCGTCGGGCCAATTTCGCTTAGGATGATATGGGCGAGTGGGCGTCTCTGGGGCGTTGGCAACTCTTTGCCAGGCCAGCAACGCCAGCGTGCCGGTCATGCCAATTACAGATGTCTCTCATGGCAAACGAAAAACCGACTGTGGAATACGAATTTGGTGTGCCTTTTCCCGGCCGGGTTGTGCCCGCGCAACAGTGGACACAGACGGCGATCAAACGGCTCCCCACCACCGGGCCGTTTGACTGGTCGGCGATTTTTGGCCGCGACGCTCCACGTTTGCTCGATCTGGGCTGCGGCAACGGACGGTTTCTGATCGCCCATGCCCTGGCCCACCCGGATTGGGATCATCTGGGCGTGGATTGTCTGCCCGTGGTCATCCGCTACGCCGTCAAGCGAGCCAATCAACGGGGCCTGACCAATATCCGCTTTGCCGTTGCCGATGCCCGCGAGGTAATGGAACGCCTGATTCCTCCTGGCAGCATCGCCGAAATCCACATCTATCATCCCCAGCCCTATTACGACCTGGCCGAGTTACATCGCCGGCTCATTACGCCGCATTTCCTGGTTCTGGTCCATCGAGCGTTGCAGCCGGGCGGCAAACTTGTGATCCAGTCCGACAATCCCGGTTACTGGAACTACATCCGCCAGCTGGTGCCTATCTTCTTCCATTTTGAGGAGCGTCAGGAACCCTGGCCCGATGCGCCGCAAGGGCGAACAAGACGGGAAATTCTCGCCCGGCAACGAGGTCTGCCAGTGTTTCGGGGAATCGGCATTCGCCGCGACGAGCTCGCCGAAAGCGAAGCCCTGCGACAAGCCGAGACCCTGCCACCTCCGGTGTTCAATGCTGACCGGCGGCTGCTGGCACTCGACCACCTGGAACGCCAGCTCGACAATGAGCAACGCCAGGCCAGGGGTTCAGGGAAGCCAGGAGCGTCGCGGCGTCGCCGACCCCGCGGTAAATAATAAAACGAACCGGCCTGCACGCTTGTTTCCGATCTTCACCACATTCATGCGAGGCTATGCCGATGACGCGACTGGCAACGCCGACCGCTTATCCTCCCTGTCCGGTGCGGGCACCGCTTCGCTGGGGCAGTCTCCAGCTGGCCACACGCTATTTGCTGGCACCGCTGGCCGGCTACACCAATCTGGCCTTTCGGCTGGCTGTGCGCGAACTCGGCGGAGTCGGCTTGTGCACCACCGATCTCATCAATGCCATCGCTCTGGTGCGCGGCAGCCAGAAAACGCTCGGTATGATCAAGACCTGCCCCGCTGACCGACCTCTGGCGGTGCAGATTTTCGGTTCCGACCCCACGATCATGCAGGAAGCCGCGCGGTGGCTGGAAGCCTACGGCGTTACTTCCGTGGACATCAACATGGGCTGTCCGGTGGAGAAAATCACCCGCTGCGGTGCCGGTTCCGCTCTGATGTGCGATGTGGGCCAGGCGGTGCGACTGGTGCAGGCGGTGGTCGAGGCGGTTCGCATACCGGTTACCGTGAAAATGCGACTCGGCTGGGACGATGAACACTGGACTGCTCCAGCTCTGGCCCGCGAATTTGAACAGATCGGCGTCGCCGCGGTTACTATCCACGGCCGAACACGGGAGCAGGGTTTTTCCGGCCAGGTGAATCTGGCTGGGATTCGTGCTGTGGTCGAGGCAGTCGAGCGAATGCCGGTCATCGGCAACGGCGATGTTCGCACTATTGACGACGCCTGGCGTATGCTTCACCAGACTGGTTGCCAGGGCATCGCCATTGGTCGGGGTGCGTTGCTCAATCCGTGGATTTTCAGGCAACTGCAGGAATGGGAAACGACCGGACAGGTGCATTCCTCTCCGGACTGGTGGGCCTATCTGGTGTTTATGGAGCGGCATTTTGAGCTTCAGGTCGAGGAACGCGGCGAGCGAATCGGTTGCTCTACGTTTCGGAAACCAGCTGGGTGGTATTGCAAGGTGTTGCGGCCCGAAAAACGGTTACGAGCCCGGCTCATGCAGGTACGGAGTGTCGAGGAATTCCGCGACATTGTGGCGCAAATGCGTCAGCAAGGCCCACCGCGAGCCTGGTTGCCACCTGCCCGTTACCATTCGCCCATACCCGTACCGACCGGCCCAATTGCTCACTGGTAGCCGTTTCCTTACACTGACACCGTGGACGGCCGTGGCTGTACGCTCTTCATCGGCCCCAGGCGTACGAATTACGGCGTCCCAGTGCAACACTAAACGCATGCTGCCGCAGTGCTGCCGGTGTCTGCTCACCGACGCAGCCTTCAGTACCGATACAGCTAAGGAGCCTGCCATGCTACCTACCAGGGTCGGGAAACTTAGTTTCGGTTGGGGTATCGCCGCACGCCACCGCAATAAGCATCCCCAAACGCATGCCGTGCTTGTTGGGCCGTTGCTGGTCGGACTTAGTCTGGCTCTGATTCTGCTAATTCTCGCCGGACTCGGTTGCTCCTGGGTTTCTGCTCAGGTGGTTCATAAAGATACCGCGGACTGGCTCTGGAGCACCGCTTATGCCATTCCTAAGCATTTGACCAATCAGGGGAGCGGTTATTTCTCTATTGTTGAAGGCAAAAACGGTTGCCTGTATATCGGCACAGCGAAGTACGGCGAGAATGCTTACTTAGTGGAATTCAATCTCCGCACTAAGCAAATGAAGGTAGTGGTAGATGTGATGAAGGCGATCGGCAGTTCCGCTAAGGGGTTTGCTGCCCAGGCCAAGATTCACACCCGCAACAATGTCGGTGAAAGTGGCAGAATCTATTTCGGCACCAAGCAAGGCTATCCAGAGAAAGGCGAAAAACGCACTGATTACCCCGGCGGTTATCCCATGGTTTACGATCCGCAAACCGGCGAAATCAAGGTCTATCCGATCCCAATCCCGCATCAAGGTATTATCAGTATCACGCCGGATGAATCACGCGGTATTGCCTATATATCTACGTGCTCGGACGAACGGCCTATCGAAAGCACACATTTCATGATCCTTGATTTGAAGACCGGTAAATACCGGGACTTGATGGATTGCCAGCATGTATATGCCTTTATTGTGCTCGATTATTTAGGGCGTGCTTATCATCCCATTCGTGGCGGCGATATTGCCCGTTACGATCCGCGGAGCGATAAACTGGAACGGTTACGGCAAACGATAGATGGTCAGCCACCTAAAGATTCGTTGCTGGCTCATCCGCATAGCCATCCGATTAACTGGGAAGTCTCTCCCGACCGTAAGACACTTTATGCCGTGGCCATGAACGAGAATCAACTTTATGCGTATGACCTGACCACCAGCGGCGAGGTATTACCTGGCCGGCGTTTAGGGGCCTTGATTAATCATCCCGAAGCTAAGACCGATTGCCGGGCCCTGTGCGTGGGCCAGGATGGGACGGTATGGATGGGTGTCGCGGTCAGCCTTCCTAAGCATGACCAAACCTTGCGCATCGTCAGTTATAGGCCCGGCGAATCGGGTTGCCGGGATCACGGCCCGATTGCTATTCGCAATCCCGACTATACTAATTTCACCGACGAACGCGGCAAACCGCTTCCCTGGCATCACGGGGTGCGTCGCCGACCGGATGGTATTCTGGTGCCCCAGTTTCACATTATGGGCATCTGCGCGGCGAGCAACGGTTGCATCTATGCCACCACGCTGGCCCCGTTCACCCTGCATGAGATCGAAATCAAGCGCTAGCGATCAGCTTCGGAAGGCTAGCTTTGGGCCCTGTTCAGCGCTGGCATGAGTTGATGGCGCTTGCCGGAGAAATATATGCGCCAGTTTCTCACGGATTTCTCACGAAAATCCGTCCGGTGGCGACGGAACCTGAGTGGTTCTACGGTGTTAGAAAATACGGGTAGCAATGGAGGTGGGAAACAATGATGTGGCGAAACCTCGTGTGCATGCTGGCAGTGATTGCGACGGTCGGCGTACTGGCCTGTCTGGCGGAGGCAGATTCGCAGAGGGCCACGGGAAAAGCAAACGCCGCCCGGGCAGCGACGGGTCCCGCCAGTGCTGCGGAAGTGGCCAGCCAAATAGACGCCATCATTACCCGGCGGCTGGCTGCCGAGAAGGTAACGCCTTCCGAACCGGCCAGCGATGCCGAGTTCTTGCGGCGTGTTTATCTCGACATCACCGGCAGAATCCCTACCGCCGAACAGGCTGCTGCATTCCTGGATAGCACTGATCCGCAGAAGCGGGCGCAGCTGATCGAGCAATTACTGGCCAGCCCTGAATACGGCCGGCACTTTGCGGATGAGTGGGTGCGTCTGCTGGTGCCGCGAAATTCCGATAACCGGGCGTTGCGAACCCAGCCGTTATTCGACTGGCTGGCCGAACAGTTCAATCAGAACCGGCCCTGGAGCGAAATTGTAACGGCATTGCTGACGGCTACGGGTACGCAACAGGAAAATCCGGCGGTGACTTATTTCCTGGCCAATCAGGGGCTGGATCAGATCACCAACTCGGTTTGCAAGCTCTTTCTCGGCAACCAGCTGCAATGTGCTCAGTGCCACAATCACCCGTTCACCAACTGGAAGCAGAACGATTACTGGTCGTTTGCAGCGTTCTTCTCGAAGGTGCGTGCCGACAACACGGTGCGTGCGGCTAAACTGGGCAATACTCCTGGCGTGACGGAATCGAACCGGATTTTCGGTCGTCGGCCCAATCTGCCGGAGTCGTATAAGGCCCTGCCGCCGAAATTCCTGGGCGGAGCGCAACCGGAACTGCGTAGCGAGGAACCCTATCGGCCGGTGCTGGCGAAATGGCTCACCGCTCCGGACAACCCGTATTTTGCCCGAGCCACGGTCAATCGCTGGTGGGCCAAGTTTTTCGGACGCGGTCTGGTCAACCCCGTGGATGACATGCACGAGGATAATCCGCCGACTTATCCGGAGTTGCTGGATTTGCTGGCCACACAATTTGCCGCCCACAATTTCGACCTGAAATGGCTGGTGCGCACTATCACCAACACGCAGGCGTATCAGCGAAGCAGCAGGCCGGTCGGCGAGCAACCAGCCGACCCGACGCTGTTCGCACAGATGCCGGTCAAACCGATGACCCCGGCACAACTGTTCGACGCACTGGCGCAAGTGGTCGGTTTCAACCGCAACTTGACCGTTCGCAAACCGACGGTCGGCGGCAAGCCAGCGTTCAACATCCGTGAGGCGTTTATCGTTGCCTTCAGCGGAGACGAAGGAGCCGACCCACTCGATTACCAGTTGGGAATTCCCCATGCCTTGCGGCTGATGAATTCGCAACTGACCAATGTCGAAGGGCTGGCTTTGCAGGAGGCGTTGCGGCGAGGTAAGACGCCCCAGGAGATTCTCGACTGGCTGTATCTGGGTATGCTGTCTCGTCGGCCCACGGAGCAAGAACGGCAGCGTTTCCTGGCATACGTGGCCGAACGCAAATACGACCGCTCTGCCTGGGCGGATGTCTTCTGGGCGCTTTTGAATTCCAGCGAATTCGTGCTGACGCGGTAACCGACGCTGCCGGGCGGTGGGGTGACGCCAGCCGTTGCCCTGCCGCCTGCTTGGTGAAACAAATAGCCCATTGTGGTCGGGTCACTGGATAAGCGAAACGTCTCGGAAACTTGCAGAAGGAGAGAACGCATGAAGAATGCTGCGGGCTTATCTCGGCGGGAATTTTGCCAGTTATCCGCTGCGGGGATAGTCGGCTGGTCAGCTTCCGGTTGGCTGGACATTCTGGCACTCCGCGCGGCGGAATCACAACAGCGGCATAAAGCCTGCATTCTTTTGTGGATGGACGGCGGACCTTCCCACAAAGACACCTTCGACATGAAGCCGGGCACCAAACATGCCGGCGAATTTAAGCCGATCCCCACTTCCGTGCCAGGCATTCAGATCAGCGAACATTTCCCGAAGCTGGCGCAACTCATGCAGCATGCCGTCATTCTGCGGGGGATGAGTACCGGCGAAGGTGCCCATCCGCGGGCTCGTTACTATTTGCACACCGGTTACCGCGAAGGACAGGGCGGCGTGGTGCATCCCAGCATCGGCTCGATCGTGTCCAAGGAGCTGGGCAATCCGGACTTTCCGCTGCCGAATTTCGTGGCGGTGTCGGCGCGCACTTTTGGTGCGGGTTACCTCGGCCCGCGGCATGAACCGCTTATCGTCAACGATCCGACTCGCGGCGTGGAGAATCTTCAATCCTGGGTCAGCGAATCCAGGTTCCAGGACCGCGTCAGCTTGCTGACGGAACTGGAACAGGGCTTTTATCGGACTTACCGCAGCCCGGCCGCGCAGGCGCATCAAACCATGTATGCTCGTGCGGTGGAGTTGATGCGATCGAAGGAAGCAAAAGCCTTCGACCTCAACCAGGAACCTGCCAGTGTTCGACAACGTTACGGCAACACTCGCTTTGGTGATGCCTGTTTACTGGCGCGGCGACTTGTCGAAGTCGGCGTCAAATTCGTCGAGGTTACCCTGCCCGGCTGGGATACCCATCAAAACAACTTCACGCGGGTGCGGGAACTTTCGCAGCAGGTGGACCCCGCCATCAGTGCCCTGATCGAAGATTTGAAAGCCCGCGGTCTGCTCGACAGCACCCTGATCATCTGGATGGGCGAATTCGGTCGCACGCCGCACATCAACAACCGCGGGCCGCAACCTGGACGCGATCACTGGCCGCGAGCCTGGAGCACATTGCTCATCGGTGGCGGCATTAAAGGCGGGCAGGTCATCGGCAAGACCGACGCCGAAGGCGCGACTGTGGTCGAGCGGCCCATCTCCGCTCTTGATTTCCTGGCCACCGTCTGCACTATCCTCGGCATTGATTACAGCAAGCAATACACGACTCCGCGGGGTCGGCCTATTCGTATTGTGGATCGCGGCGCCAATCCGATTCGGGAAATTCTGTAGTTAGTCCCACCCCGGCAAATATTCTTTCCAGCAACGAGATTGCCTCGCTCGCGCCTGGCATGACGGCAAGGCATGGCCACAACGCCAGGCTGGCCCAACTCCGAATCGCCCAACCGATCGCCAGCATCAAGGGTACGGCATGCCGTACCCTTATTCATTTCCATCGAGCCCAGCCTGTGCGGGAATTGGACCGCCCGCGTGCCTAGTCCTGCCTTTACCGAATTGCTAGATCATGGTCGGCGGTGCCTTGGGACCAAACGGAGGATACGGTATGCTGCGGAAATGGGCTTTAGGCTTGGTTTGCAGCGGCATCATCCTGGGGTTGATGGTCATTGCCGAGCCGAAGGCGGTCGAGCCGCTGGCCTGGCAATGGGCAAAAGCAGCTCGCCTGGCTCCACCTCCGGTTGCTGTCCTTCTGGAACTGGGGCTGACCGACACCGAGCCTGCGGACTGGTCGGGACGTGCCACGCTGACCGGCGGGCGAATCGTTCACCGCGAGGGCTATCGTTTCCGCGACACGGATGCCATTCAGGGCGATTCCTGGACTGCCCGCAGCAAACGCCCCATTCGCTTGCCGAAAGGGCAACCGGCATTGGCCCGGCTGGAAGGGATTGATAGCGTCGGAGTGGTTTTCCATCTCGCCGAGCTAAAGCCCGACGCCGAGTTATCCATCGAAATTCCTGGCCGAACGCCGGCTAAAGAAACCGTCAAGCTGAGTGAAGTCCTCGCCGGCAAAACAGTCCTGCTCTGGAATAAGTCGGCGGCGGTGCGCCTGCTTTCCACAGCCACACCCCTGGTGACCGAGGCGACCGAAGACGATCATCCCGCCGCCTGCTATGCCCCGGACGGAAGCCTGTGGGTAGCTTATACCGCGTATCGTTTACGGCGACCGGATCGGCGAGTCGAGGCCTCGCCATTAAAGGAAATGCCAGCCCATTTCCGGGATTTCTATATCCCCGAAGCCGCCGACCAGGTTTTAGTCCGGTATCTGCGGCAGGGAAAATGGTCGGCTCCGATCGCGATCACCGGTCCGCAAGAGGATATAGTGCGTTGTGCGATTGCCGCGGATGTGGAAGGTCGCATCGCTGTTTTTTATAGTGCCCAGCGCCAGGGTAACTATGATATTTACGTGCGCTGGCTGGAACCGAGCGACAAAAGCAAAACCGACTCGGAAAGCCCGCGACCTGGTCCGGAAATGTTAGTTTCCGAAGATAGTCCCGGCCCGGACTTAGCACCGGTGGCCTGTACGGATCAACAAGGCCGTATCTGGGTCGCCTGGCAAAGTTGGGACCGTGCCGGGAAATCTAGTGTACGTTTTTGCGCTTACGAAAAAGGCAAGCTGGTTCAGTCCGGTCGCCTGGCAACGAATCCCGCCGCCAATCAATGGTCACCCGCGATTGCTGCCGCAGCGGATGGTCGGGTCGCTATCGCTTTTGATGTGTACAACGGCGATTACGACGTCTATATAGCAGTTATCGAGGCGGGCAATATCAATTTTTATCCAGTTGCTACATCGCCGAAGTTTGAAGCGCGACCCAGCATTGTTTGGGATAATGCTGGCCGGCTCTGGATCGCTTACGAGGAGGGGACGGAAGACTGGGGCAAGGATTTTGGCGCGTTTGATACGGAAGGGCAACCGCTCTATGCATCGCGTTCGGTGCGGGTGGTGTGCTGGCAGGACGGCCGATTACTCGAGCCGGTTGCGGAATTACCCTCTTCCAAGGTCGAGCCGCCGAAAATGCCTTATGAAGCACTGGCTGCTGTGCGTTTTGAACGCACCCCGCGTTATTCCCATCCCCGTCTGGGCTTAGATACCCGCGGTCGCCTGTGGCTAACCTATCGCCAGAAATTCGGCACACGCTATTCCACGCATCCAGGCTCGTACTGGCTCTCCTACTTGCGCTGTTACGATGGCAAGCAGTGGTCGGAACCGGTCGAATTGCATCATTCGTGCAACCTCATGGAGAGCCGACCTGTATTGCTGCCGCATACCAACGGCGGGATATTAGTGGTTCATAACACCGATGGCCGCTATACCACGCCAGATAAAGTCGGGTACGATCTCTATATAAACACATGCGACCTGCCAGGCTCATCGGTAGCAGCGGAATTACGGCCGCGCGCGCCCGGCACTAAAGATTTAGACGCGCATCGCAAGGAACAGGAGGCGGTCAGGCGAATCCGCGAATATCAAGTACGCGCCGGTGGTAAGCTATACTATCTATTGCGAGGCGAATTTCACCGACACACGGAAATTTCCTGGGACGGCGGCCCGGACGGTTGTTTAGAGGACATGTTTCGCTATGCCATTGATGCCGCCAGTCTGGACTGGATAGGTAATGGCGACCACGATAACGGTGCGGGCCGGGAATATACCTGGTGGTTGACGCAAAAAATGACCGACGCTTACCATGTTGCCGGCGTATTTACTCCCATGTTCACCTACGAACGCAGCGTGCCGTATCCGCATGGGCATCGCAATGTCATGTTTGCCCGGCGCGGCATATTGACTTTGCCTCGCCTAGACGAACCGGATCCCGACAAACGTGTGGCCGGCGTTCATGCCGACGATACGAAGATGCTCTACCGTTATCTGCGGGAACTCGGAGGGATTTGTGCTTCCCATACCTCAGCAACCGGTATGGGTACTGATTGGCGCGATCATGATCCCCTGGTCGAACCGATTGTGGAAATTTATCAAGGGGACCGCATGAATTACGAATATCCCGATTGTCCGCGGGCCGGTTATGATCCCAAATCGGGAAAGTTTCCTCCGCAAATTGGCGGCTGGCAACCCAGTGGCTATATCAACAATGCCTTAGCCAAGGGCTACCGGTTGGGCTTCCAGGCATCAAGTGATCATTGGTCCACTCATATTTCCTTTTTCGTCGCCCTGGCCGAACGCCGCGATCGGGAGGCGATCTTAGATGCGGCCCGAAAACGTCACTGCTACGCGGCTACCGACAACATTATCTTAGATGTCCGCAGTGGCACGCATATTATGGGCGATGAATGGGAAACTATGCAACCGCCTATATTTCAGATCTATGTGCGCGGCACGGCAGCGATTAAGCAGGTGGACGTTATTCGCGATAGCCAAGTCGTTGCCACTCTCGATGGGGGTAAGTCCGAGGAACAGCGTCTGACCTGGACTGACCCCAAACCGGAGCGCAACCTGCATTATTACTATTTCCGCGTCATGCAAACGGACGGCGAGCTGGCCTGGAGCTCCCCGATGTGGGTGCATTATAAGCGTTAGGTGGTGGAAGTATTGGCACATCATCGGCCTGGTAATGCATAAGGTCTGTCCCGCAGAGTCGTGGTGCCGTGAATGCTGGCGGACGCCGGTTTCGCGTGGTGAAATTGGGCGGCAGTCTTCTGGACTGGCCGGGGTGCATTCCGCGTTTGCGAGCCTTTTTGGCGGAGTCGAAACCGCATTGTACGTTGCTTGTCGTCGGTGGCGGTGGGGCTGCCGATTGGATTCGCCGGCTCGATCGGATTCACCGTCTCCCCGTCGAGGCAGGGCACTGGCTGGCCATCGAAACCATGCGGCTGAATGCCGGGTGTGTGGCGTCGCTCCTGCCCGGCAGCCAGATCGTAAAAGAACTGGGCCAGTGTGAGCACGCCTGGTCGCAACAATTGTTGCCGATCCTCGACCCGGTTCCGTTTTGCCAATGGGATGTCACTCAGTCGGACGGTTTGCCGATCGGCTGGGAGGTAACCAGCGATAGTATCGCTGCCCAGGTGGCATGGCGCTGGCAGGCCGAAGAGTTGGTGCTCATCAAATCATGCCCGAAACCTTCGGGGGATTGGCAGACCGTTGCCCGAACCGGTGCGGTGGATGCTTATTTCCCGAATCTGGCCCAGCGCGTGCCAATCGTTCGCTGGCTCTGCTGGCGTGGTGAGAACGCTGAGTGAAGCGGAATCGCCGGCAACCGATGATTTTCCGCGCGGCGACCGAGCCGGTAGGGCAGCAGGATCGGGGTAACGGTAGCCTGGGGCGGCATGTTCGGCTTCTGCGCTCGTTTTGCCGGTGTAGAGTGTTAGCGAGCGTCATCGCTCGAAAAAAGTACGCCAACGTTTCGAAACGGGGAATGGTACGCTGAGGGATGAACCTCTCGTTCACGGTTCGGAAAAGAAGAACTACCGGGGCCATTCAGGAACAGTCAACCGTCTGGCGGAGAGTGGGTCGTTCACGGTTCGGGAAAAACTGTGATAGTCAGGGAGGTTCGCCACTCCTGGCCCGGCTGCAGGATTCGCAAGCCGCTGGCAACACCGCGTTGGTGGAGATTGATCGCATCGGTGACGCAGGTGTACGGCTCGATGCAAACCGCCTGGCGATGTGGTGGCACAAAAAGCACCAGGTCGCGGAAATGCGGTTCGGTCTGGATACGGATGGCGAAGTGCCGTCGGCGGTCGCGGAGCAAAACGACCAGCGGAGCGTTTTCCGTCGCCGGGAGGAATCGGAAGGCATCATCCCAGGCCGGGAGCGGTTCGGTGGTGCAAGGGTCGAGCAATTGCCGATCCTGGACTCGCAGCGGCAGGAGTCGGCCCGTCGGAATCAGGTCGGTCAGTTCCCAGCGTCGTAATTCTGCTCCGGCGTGCCGGGCACTTTCGACAAGCACCTGGGCATCGTCAGCAGGTACGGCGAAATACGGATGAAAGCCCAGGCCGAACGGTAACGGAACAATATCGGGGTTGTACACAGTCACCTCGGCGGATAGCTCTACGCTCGGGCTGGGCTGATTGCGTTCGCGGAGTTGCCAGGTCAGCGTAACGGTGAAATCCGCCGGCCACAAGGAAAGCCGGTCTGGTGCGTGCTGCGATAACCGAAACTGTCCGGTAACTTGCGATGGCGAACCTTGCTCCGTCGCCCGAAGTAACGTCCAGGGCCGGTCAGCAACGAAACCGTGAATGGCATGGCGTTGCTGCGGGTCGTTGATCGGCAGGCGATATTCCCGACCCGACCAATGATAGACCCCGCCGCGGATGCGATTCGGAAACGGGAAAAGCACGGGGATGCCGAAGCGGAACGGGGATAGCGGTTCGGCACCCGGTGCGAGGCTGGCGGAGGTCTCGCACGAACCGCCCGGCCAGAGGATTTCCAGAGCCTGTCCGCTCAGGCGGGTGAACCAGCGGGCACAATTGAAACCGCAGTCTATAAGCACGTCGGCCTGGCTGCGAGCCGAAACCGATCGCAGCGTCTGGCTCAGCTTGCCAGGAAAACACCAGTGCCGGGAAGCGCTCATGGCAGTGCGGACGCCGGAAGCTTGCTGCTATCGGGCGGGGGAGCGGGCCAGCCAGGGGATTGTTCCAATCGCTGGCGGTAATGCAGGTCGTAGAAGCGACGGTATTCGCCGTGGCGAACCTGCTGGAGCCAGTCGCGGTGCTCCTGATACCAGGCGATAGTTTGCCGCAAACCCTGCTCGAAAGGTATGGTCGCACGCCAGCCGAGTTCGCCCTCGATTTTGCTAACATCCATCGCGTAGCGGCGATCGTGACCGGGACGGTCTGCGACGAAACGAATCAGCGAAGTCGGTTTGCCCAGTTCCCGACAAAGAAGCAAGGCGATTTCCAGGTTGGTTTTTTCGCAACGGCCACCGATGTTGTACACTTCGCCAATGCGTCCAGCTTCCCACACACGCCACAGGGCCCGGCAATGGTCGTGCACGTGAATCCAGTCGCGCACCTGCTGACCGTCGCCATATAGCGGCACCGGCTGGTCGTCGAGTAACTGGGTAATGGCCAGCGGAATGAATTTTTCCGGGAACTGGTACGGCCCGTAATTGTTGGAACAGCGGGTAATGATGACCGGCAAGCCGAACGTGTGAACGTAACTGCGCACGAGCAAATCGGCAGCGGCTTTACTGGCGGCGTAAGGACTGTTCGGCGCCAGCGGCGTGGATTCAGTAAAAGCGCCGGTCGGCCCCAGCGAACCGTACACTTCGTCGGTGGAAACGTGAATAAACCGCTCTACGCCGAACTCCCGAGCGGCGTCGAGCAGTACCTGGGTGCCGAGCACATTGGTGCGAATGAAAGGCGTGGCGTCGTAAATGCTGCGATCGACATGGGATTCGGCAGCGAAGTGGAAGACGCTGTGGACTCCTTCGCAAAAGATGCGCCGCACCAGTTCCCGGTCGGCTATGTCGCCGCGGATAAACACGTGTCGGGGATCGGCCAGCACGTCGGCGAGATTGGCCAGGTTGCCGGCATAGGTCAGGGCGTCGAGATTGAGGACGGTGATGTCCGGGCGCTGCTGCAGCGTCAGCCGGATGAAGTTGCTGCCGATAAAACCGCAACCGCCGGTGACCAGAATGCGCATCGTCGACGGCCCTAAAATGGCAGGTGATGATCGGAGTGTTCGCCAGTAGCTGTGATCAGCGTAGCAAGATCCGTGCCTGCGGGCAATCGTCCTGTAGCAGAAGTGCGACCAAAATCTGGCCGTTTTCTTGACGCCTGGCTAGCCATTTCTTACACTGAACGCGCTTGCTAACGGTACTGAAAAACGGCTCCTGATTTGTCAGGTGCTAGGAAAAGGTTATCCGTGAGGCTGGGATAGGAGTACGCTGGTGACCAAGAAAGAGATTGTCAAACAGATTGCCGACGAAATTGGACTGACCCAGACGCAGACGAAGCAGATCGTCCAGAGAACCTTCGACCTGATCATCCAGACGCTGATGGAGAGCGACGATCATCGTATCGAACTGCGGAATTTCGGCGTGTTCGAGGTGAAGTTGCGCAAAGGTCGGCAGGCGCGCAATCCGCGCACCCGTCAACCGGTAACTGTTCCTGCCAAGCTGGTGGTCACCTTCAAGCCGGGCAAAAAGATGTCAGAACTGATTGGCCGGCTCAATGTGAGTGATTTCCGACTCGAGCCGGAGCCAGGGCATTCCATCCGCGAACCGATCACTGCGACCGAACCGGTGCTCTCTTCGCAGCCGTAAACCGCTGAACCGATCGGGTGTTCCGACGCTGACCGAGCGTGCCGAACCGGATGCTGAAGGAGCGCTGATAGCCTAATGGCAGACGACGGTGTCGTGCCGGAGCTGCCCAATTGATCCGCATCGTCGGCAAACTCCGCAAAATCGTTCAAGTTTATCCCGGCGTTTGCCGATCATGTAATGGGCAGCCGAGTCGGAGCCCGCACGAAGGGAGTCTGACCGGTTGGCCGGGAAGTCGGGAGGGTGCGGATGCGAATCACCATCTGGTTGCTGACGGGACTGTGTCTGGCCAGCCAAACAGGGTGTTTGCTCAATATCTGGTCCAGCGATCCCGACCGACGTATGAAACAAATGATGACGGTCTCGGAAAATCTGCGTATGATTGAAGAGGAGTGGGAACGTTTCTGGTTGATCGATCAGCCGTCGCATCTGACGCCGAATCGGACGCACGGGGGGATTCAGTAGGCTGGGCATCGGGGAACGCATAACAGGGAGCGACGCATGACAATTCTGGGGCGTATCTTTGCCGTGCTGAACTTCTTTATGGCTCTGGTATTCCTGGGTTTCGCCTTCAGCGTCATGTCGTTGATCAAAGACCCGCGTACTGGGCGAAGCTGGTACGAAGTTTCGGAAGGTTATCGGCAGCAGGTCGAGAGTTTGCAGAAGGACCTGGCTTCCCAGAAGGAGACGCTGGCCCGGCGGGAAGGCGAATTAAAGAAGGAGCTCGCCGACCGCGAGAGCAAACTCACCGAGGCAGAAAAGCAACTCGCCACGGAACGGGGGCTTCGTGAAAAAGCGGAAAAAGAGGCTCAGGATTTGACAAATCGCTTCAAGGAAAGCCAGGTGCTCCTCGAACAGTTGACCAAAGACCTGGATCGGCGGAGCCAGGAAACGGCAGAACTCAATAAGCGGCTGACCCGTGCTTTGGCGGAAATCACCGAGCGATTGCGGGAAACGGAACTGGAGCGGAATCGTCGCGTGGTAGCGGAACAGGCTCGGAAGGTGCTGGAAGCGCGAGTAGGGCAGCTCGATCAGGAAGTAGGGCGGTTGCAGTCGGAACTGGAAAAGGAACGCTCGCAAGCACTGGCTGCCGAACCCAGAGCCGGTTTTGTCGCACCGCGTCCACCTCCGTTTGATGTGCGGGGCCACATTTTGAAAATTGGTCAGGACGGGCTGATTGAGATTTCGATCGGCAGCGATGCCGGCTTGATGCGGAACCACACCCTGGAAGTCTTCCGACTGGACCCGAGCCCGGATTACATCGGGCGTGTGGTCATTCGGGAGGTGGAACCACATCGTGCGGTAGCCCAGTTCCTGAATCGGGAGCAGGCGAAGAAAGCCCGCGTGGGTGATCAGGTGGCCAGCCGCGTGCTCGCCCGACAGTGATTCTCGCTGCACTTGCCGCCAGCCTCACAAATGCCAGCGGCCACCTGGCCAAACTCACCATGTCATCGAGCCACAACGTGACTGGCAGCGAATCAGCATAAAGTCGGCCGGGAATTTCTCCGGATTGTATCTGCTACCGGGGCGGGAGAAACGATCATGCCGCGAACCGATGAGGGTTACGAGCCGAAACCACGCAACGATGCGTACACGATCCTGATGCTCATTTCGCTGCTGGCCATGATTGCCGCGTGTGCCATTTTGTACTTTGAGTTGCGTAAATATCCGCCGGGTCAGCTTGTGCCACCCGAAACCTACGGTCCGAAGCCATCCGGCCGCCCAATCCGCTAAACGCCAGCGCTTCGCTTCCTCCGACGTTTTTTTGTTACGAAGCCACTGCGAACTAACGTCTGTCGCTCCTGGTCATGTGCTCGCCAGGCGCTATGCAATCGTTTTCCGCTGCTAATGTGCCGTTGTCACCCACGGCGGGCTGACGCCCGCTGCTCTCTGCGTTCCTCAGTCGCCGATTAGCGCCTGATTTTACCGCTCAGGGCTGGCTTCACACACCACGGCGGGCTGACGCCCGCCTTGCTGGACGAAAGCGTTCGCAATTGCAACTGCGTTACTCACACCCACGGCGGGCTGACGCCCGCCGCTCTTGTGAACGTGCGTTTGTGTACCGCGAATGTCGTCATTCTTCCGGCGGACGGTCGTTGCAACAGCGCCAGGAGCGGGGGGCGTAAGCCCCCCGTGGGGACTATTAACGCGAATGCAACAGGCATCCGCACATACACTGTCGGCGGTCTGCCGAACAGGAGCGCTTGTGTCGGCGCAAACGTGTTTCCCACACCCACGGCGGGCTGACGTGTGTCGCTCTCTGCGTTCGCCAGTCGCCGATAGGGGCCTGATTTTTACCGCGCAGGGCCGGCTTCACACACCACGGCGGGCTGATGCCCGCCGCTCTTGATGACGACGGTCGTTGCTCACGACGAAATCGTTTCCGGTTGCAAGTGCGTTACCCGTGCGAACGGCGGGCTGATGCCCGCCGCTCTTGGTGCGTGTTCGGCTGTGCATGGCAAATTGCGCATTTCGCAGCGAACAAACGTCGTGCACCAGGAGCGGCTGACGTAAGCCAGCCGTGGGAAACCTTGCGTATTCATCGGCACGAAACGCGTATTTGCCACAACATCGGCGCATGCAGTTTGGAGCGGCTGGCGCAGTTGTGCTGGTTTTTGCGTGTGATGACGGCAAGCCGAGCGGCAACTTTCATGGAGAGGCCGACGGCAGTGCCTCAGGCCAGCAGTAACTAACGAGGGCAGGAGTTGCCCATAGTGGTCAAGCGACGCCCGTTTTGAAACGATGATTCAAGGGGTGCCGAGTTCTTCTTTGAGGCGGCGTTTGTGAATTTCCCGAAGAAGTTCGTTGATCTTTTCCTGAGCCTTGATGAGGTCACGGAGGATTTCGAGAGCCTTGGCGTACTCGATCAGTCCTTTGATTTCCTGGATGATCTTCTGGAAGCGTTCGATGAGGAGATTCATCTGAAAAACGGCGGGATCGAAATCGGCTGGTCGAACATTTTGCCTTTGCGTGCGGAGACGATCGGCCAGCAATCCGACGACCGTCTGCGCCTGGTCGAATGCTTCGCCGTCGCGTACCAGTTGTTCGAGCGGCCGGCAGATTTTCTCGTCCAGACGATCCAGTTCTTTTTGCTGCACGCAGTTGAACCAGAGTTCTCGATGGATGAGTCGCAGATCGCGGATCACTTCCCGCTGCACCAGATCGCGACCGTCGCGCACCTGCCGCTGGGCATCCTCGGTATCACGGGCAAACCGCAGGGCTAAATCTTCGCTGAGTTGCTCGGATTCCTGACGCATTTTGACAAGCTGGTCGCGGACGGCAACCAGTTTGGCCAGTAAATTATCGCAGCGTTCGCGGATTTCCTCTTCCCGCCGTGAAACATCAATCAGCAGGTCGTTTTCCGTGACCACGTTGAATTCAAAGGCAGCGTGATAATAACTGCGTTGCGGTTGCGAAACGAGACGGTCGCCCGCGGCAACGACCATGCGATTATCGGTAGCGGCCAGGCGCACCACGAGCCGATACGGTGGCGGCAACGGTAGCCGCATCATTTTCCCTTTCCGCTCCGGATCGGGGACTTCGATTTCCCGCGGTATCAGTTCTGTGAAGAGAAACTCATCGGCTACGGTCAGGAATGGGGCGCCGATGGGACGGGTTTCATAACGGCACTCGTGTTCGATCACCTGTTCCAGAATGGGAGGCTGGGTGAGAGTCAGGGCACCAGTGTGGGGAAGCGTAAGCAACGTCGCTGCCGGCAAAGCCCAGCTTTTACCGAGTGTGCCAAGCGGCAAAGCGCGGGCAACGGTTCGCCCAGCCGCTCCTGCCCGGAACGTAATCGGTTGCGTCCAGCGAGCCAGAGTGTCGCCGCCGGGCCAGTCGAGCTGGTCGAGAGCAGGGGCAGGTAGAGCTGGACTGAAGGTACGCAAAGGCAAGCGTGTGGGTGGCCCCAGCGGTTTGCCGTCCGGTAAAATCACGCTGACCTCGTATTCCAGTTGCGTCAGGCCATGATCATCCCGCACCAGAGCGCTGAAAGGAATGATCGCCCGGGGCGTAATGGCTTCCCGCCGCACTATTTCAAAGCTGGCGTACTGGAATTCCGGCTCTTTATCGGCAACCGGGACGATGGTAATCCGCCGGGTGTTGCGGATTCCTTCGGTGTCAGTGAAGCGGAAAACTAAGCGAAGCTCCTCGTTACCCAGCGGAGACAGACTCACGCGGAACTCGTCGCTGCCCGGCGAAAAGACAACCTGGCGCACGTAGGGATTGCGGCTCTCGTGGTGATAGGTTGCCAGGGCAGCGGTAGCGAAAACCCACGGGGCTGCAGAATGTCCCAGCAAGCTGGTGCCCAGACCGTGCGTGGCTATCGCAGCGTAAAGGTCCGCGGGGCGTTCTTCCTGCAAACCGATCTCCACCGATTCCAGTGTTTTGGTGGTCTGGCCCAGAAAAGTAATCTGCGACCCAATCGGGGCATCGAAACGTGATTCCTGACCGCTTTCGGTCGGCACCGAGATAGGTCCGCGGTTGACCCAATCGGTGGAACCGTGGAGATGCCCCGGTTCCAGTTGCCAGCGCCACAATTGCCGCAATGTCGGCAGTGGACGAACCTCGATATAGTACCAGGGAGTAACCGCGTCTCCGGCGAAGACACGAAAACGTCGCGGCCTTTCGATGCGGCGAAACTCGTAGTGGTACTGGAAGCTGCCCGGGGAACGATTGACTGGCAAACGTTCCAGCTGAGCACGCATTCGCCGGCGCTCTTCTTCGCTGAGAATGTCCTCATACTCGAGAGTGACTTGCTCGTAGAGCCGCAACCGGCGGAAATAGATGCGTCGCCCCCAATGGCGCTGGTCGGCACGGCGTTGTAATTCGGTGAACAATTCGCCCAGTTGAGCATTGACGGCACGACCCAACGCCAGCAGGGGAGGTTGTTCCAGCAGACTTTGCAGGTGGCGTTCGAGTTCCGCAGCCGGGAACGCTTGCCAGGATTCCGGCAGGTCACGCCACTCGGCCGCTGTCCAGGTGAGCGGCGGGGTGTGGGCTGCCCATCCGGTGATCCAGGCGAGCTGTTGCAGGGTGGAGCTACCCAGTTGCGGAACCGGAACGGGGCTCAAGCTGGTCAGCAGGGCCAGAGCAGCTTCGTCGGTGGTGGCGACCGGACGCCGCAGCAGTTGCAAACGCCGACGGATTTCTTCTCCGCTTATCCGTCGCGCCAGGCGCAAATGGTCGCGGATTTCCCCCAGCGACCAATCGCGCCACGCTTCCGGTAGCCATCGAGCCAGTTCATCGTCGAAACGCACCAGCGAGCGTTCCGTTTCGGTGGCGGCCAGAAGTCGCTGTTCCACTCGCGGAAGTAAGTAGTCCACCGCGGCGCGGCCAAGTTCGACAAGATGTTCCAGAGCTTCCGCACGCAACTGCTGCGCGGACATAGCCTGATGGCGAGCCTCGATTTCATCGAGCGTCAGGCTCTGCCAGTGTAACGGCAAAATGGCCCGCAATTGCGGTGGAGCCACACTGGGTTGCAATTCCCAGAATCTTCGCCGTTCTCGTGCCCACCAGGCCGCGGGCGAAGCAGAATCCTCAACCGATGGTTGCTCGGTCTCTTCCGGGGGAAAGAGATCGTCCCAGGTAGCCGGTCGCCAGCCGCTCGGATGTTCGGGATGGTCGGTGCGGACAACGTTGACCCGAGCGAGGATACGGATGGGCATTTCGCCACCGCTGGGAACACCTCGCGTCGGATGCTTTTCAAAGTCGGGCAGCACGAGGAGCACCTGCACAGGCCAGTGCCGCGACTGCCACAAAACGTTGCGTTCCCACCAGGTCGCTACCCATTCGGTGGCGAAATAGCCGACCGCCAGCGTGGCCAGCCAGGCTCCCAGCATGACCAGCCCCAGACGTGCCAGCCAGGGCCAGTTGAACACTTCCCGAACGGGCAACTGCTGCAGACGTTGCTCAGCGCTCTCGGCGGTGTATTCGACGAGCATGTAGGAGTAACCGTAACGCCGAGCCAGCTGGGGATCGGCCAGTTCCACCGCGGTTACCAATCGCTCTTCCAGCAAATGCGGGAATCGCCGTTCCAGCACCAGTGCCAGCGTCTCCGGCCGAAATGCCACTACCAACCGATACAGCAGGCGATAACCGATCAGGTAAGAGACCGCACCCAGTAGCAATGCCCACCAGAAAATCCGGAATACGGCAGCACCGACAGTCGCACTGTCGCGGACGTAATCCAGTCCAAGCAGCCAGAACAAGCCATAATCCACCAAAAACGACGCCCAGAACCATACCGCCACGGCCATCGCCAGCTGGAGCACAACTTCCAGCACGATGAATCGGCGAATCCCCCGGCGCACCTGTAGCAGAGGTTGCCGCAATTTCGGCCGTTGTTGCAATAACACCGATTCCGGCGACGCAGGTAGGGTAGCCATATTCGTTCACCAAAAAGCTCAGGGTTTTACTGGGCCGCACGTTTCATCTCAGATGCGGCCGATAATTTCGCGGGTGTGGTGTGCAGCGTTTCCTGCCCCGATTTCCACCCGTCCTCGCAGCAATGTAGCCAGCCTGGCTTAGTAGCCTTATCGGACACACACTGCGATTCGCCGATTGTTGCCGGTAATGCAGCCAGCCTGGCTTGGGGGAGCGTCTTGATTGGGGACGGTCGGGTAATTTGCCGCGTCAGATTTCGTATATTGGTTGCGCAGCAGACGCGGGTCCAGCCGCAAGTTGAATGGCCAGGTAATTTGCCGCGTCAGGTTTAGTATTTTGCCAAGCGTGGAGAGTCGCAGTCTGCCTGATGCTCAGGCGAGGCGCAACAGTTTGCGTGTCAGCCATTCCGCGGAAAGCAAAGTTACGACCACCACCAGTGCCCAGGGCGGACCCTGCGTGTGGTGCGGTTGCTCAGCGGGTTGCCAGAGCGATGCCAGGTAAAACCACAGATAATCGAAGCCCTTATCCCAGACGTCCTGGACCCGGCCTTCAGCGCGGGTTTCGGCCACGATCGATTCGAGTGCTTCGGGAATGGTGCCGGCGTCCGGCAACAGGAGGAACAACCGGCGGGTTTCGTTCTCCGGAGAGAGTTCGGTTGTTCCGGTCTGGCGAATCTGCTGCCGCATCGCCTGTTCGGCACGTTCAAGGGCGACAAAAAGCGATGCCTGGCGTCGCGCTGATTCGCTCAGTTCGCTGGCTGGGCTGGCCAGACGGTGTAAAGCCGCGTAGTCGGGACGGGTGAAATCGCGCTCGGGATCACTGCGTTCGACCACGCAATCTCCTTCGAGCACGTCAATCGCACCCGGGATGGGTACCTGCACGCGATAACGCCCAGCCCGCAGGATTTGCACTCTTCCGATAAACCAGCCCGGTCGGCCAGGATCGGGTTGCATCGGTATTCCCCGCACCCACTCGGCCGGTACTTCGCCGCTATCACTGCTGAGCGGTTTGACCCGCAGCAATACGCTGACGTTGCCACTGAGCGGTCGCATTTCCGCATCGTAAAGCTGAGCCTCCACCTGCACGACATCGCCTTCGGTGTAGCGGCTGCCAACCACCAGTAACCCGCGCCGGGTGCCGCGACTGGGATCGCCTTTGCCCATATAGCGAATGAGCTTTGTCCAGAACCGCTCGTAATAGCGCTCCTGAAAGGCACGCAGTCGCCAGATTTCCGGAGAACCGATATAGAAGACCGGCCCTTTACCGAGCCGATGCATGACGAAAAATGGCTGCAACTGGCCGGGCTGGGGACCGTCAGGGCTGGTCAGGTAGCGTGGGTCGGGATCGCCGTAACGGGCCAGGACACTGGCGGCGCCTTTCACTTCCAGAACGGGAGCGAAGCTGTAAAAGCCACGCCGACTCGGTTCCAGAGCCCGACCCTGAGCCGAACGGCGGCGCTCGCCGGGTTTTGGTGTCTCGGTTTCCTGCCAGAAAAATTGCTCCCAGGCTTCCCGCCAGGTGTCGGGTAACTGACTGGTTTCCTGATCGTCGAGCAGGTTGAAAAACGGCATCTGTCCGGCCGCGGGTTCCCAATTGACCGCCCAGGGTTCGCGGGCAGAGCGGTCGAGGATTTGCACCGACAACCGCGTGTTATCCAGCACCACCGGAAGCAGGAAGCGAATCGCCTCCAGTTCTTTGTCCCGGGCCACGTGAAAAGTGAAGATAGGCCCGGCCACGTAGATGAAGCCGCCGGCAAATTCCGTCACCCATCGCTTCAAATTTTCCAGCGAGCCAGCCGGAACACGCCGCCAATCCAAATCGAGGGCCACCACCACGTCATAATTGCCGAGATTGTAAGGGTCATCGTCGCGGTCACGCAAACTGTCCGGGAAAGCCGTCAGCAATCGCCTCGGGTCAACGTCTTGCACACTTTCCCGACCGGCGGATTGCAGGTAAATGGAAAGGTCGAATTTCTCCTGCTCCCGAACCAGCAGGGTACGCAGGAATTGATACTCACGCATCGGGGAACTGGCACAGAGCAGGACGTTGAGCTTTTTCTCTTCGACCTGCACCTGCACCGGCTTTTCGGACAGGTTGTCGGCGTGAGCACGTTCCCCTGGCAGGGGTTGCACGCGTGCCCAGAAGCGAAAGGTTCCCTGCAATTTTTCGGCGTTGCGGTAAACGAATTGCTCGGATGCCAGGGCCAGCCGACCGGCAGTTGCCTGGAGTCGCACTTCCTTTTTTTCCAGCACTTCGGGGCTTTCCTGACCGGGCTTCTGCACCAGCAGGGTCACCTGCACCGGTGTGCCAGGCGGAATGTTCTCCCCTTCGACAACAAAGCGCAGCGGAAATTCATCCTCCGGCTGGACGCGAGTCGGGCCGACAAAATCCACCAGCCGCAAGTTGCTCGTCTCCTGGTGAGCACCCACCGCGACCGTAAAAACTGGAATGCCCGACTTTTTCGCCTCCTCCAGAGCCTGCGTCATTTCCTGGGACGAGCCGGCGTTGAATCGGCCGTCGCTGAAAATAATGACCCCTTTCAGCAGGTTGTTGGCTTCGCGGCGGATGACATCCACCAGGGCGCCGCTGGCATTGGTTCGATTGGGCAATGCCTGCTCCGCATCGCGGAGATCGCCGAGGGTTAGTTCGAGGCTCCGCAGCAATTCGGCACGACGACGCTCTCGGACTTCCGGTTCCGCACTGTCCAGGCTCACCAGTTGCGAGGCTGTTTTTTGCACCTGTTCCAGCACAGAAACCGGAATCGGGGTGGCCAGGTTTTGCGGTTGACCCACTTGCAGGAATGGCTGCAACTTCTCCCGCACAAATTGCCCCAGTTGTTCCCGAATCTCCTGCTGCACTTCGGCGGGCAAATCTTCCCAGCGTTCCGCTCGGGCCTGGGCTAACCGCTCGCGCAGAGAAGGCAGATTCAACGTGGTCTGCGTATCCAGTCGGGCTCCGAAACGGTAACAGACCACCGGGTTTTTAGCCAGTACGCGGGGCAGAAAGTCGGGGGTAAGCGGGCTACCGGCCGTGTCGGGCGATTGCGGATCCAGCCAGCGTAACAGCAATTCCTGCCGGGTGGGACGCGGCGTGTGCGGGTCTTCGGTGGGCGGAACATCGCTCACATGCATGCTCTGCGAGACGTCGAACAGCAAGACAATCCGGGAATGCCGCTCGCGTACCTCCACTTCGCGAATGGCCGGTAAGAGCCACACGAAAAACACCACCAGGATCGTCAGCATCCGCAACGCGGCCAGGAACAAAGCCCAGGGCTGGCCCACCGTCAGTCCTTCGCGGCGATACCAGCGAAAGACAAACACTGCCGCGACCAGCACCAGCACCACGCCCAGCCCGATGAGCAGGCCCGGCGTCATCCATTCCAGGCCCGGAATCTCACTCACCGGTCGGCCAAAAAGTTCCGGTGGGTCAGTCCAGCGACGAAGAATATGCTCGGTGGTGATCTGGGCGTCGGTTGACATGGCGGTTTAGCTCGCACTTACTGTAGCCGGTTCCGCACTGGGCATCGCCGTGGAAATCAGGCGAGCTGCAGGCGGAGGTTGCAGCCCTTTTTCTCCAGCCGGGATATGGTGGCTGAATTTCATCGCCAAAAATTGTTCCAGCGCCAGTAGCCCCAGAAGGGCCAGCAGGACCCACGAATAATCAGACCAGGAGCGTGTCCGCAGAAATTCCTGCGGGGGAGGAGCGGACTCGGTCAGGAGAGGCGACCGGCTGACGATCTGCTGGGCTTCGGCGAAAGCCATCCGCTGTTCCCCTTCCGTCAAAGCGCGCAGCCATTGTTGATGCAAATCGGCACTGGCCACGCGACGCAGGTCCGCTTCCTCGCGGCAATCGGGGTTGAAAGCCAGGATGCGGGATTCTGGTTCCCCTTTGGGAGTGATTCCTTCTCCCGGTTCGTTGAGGCGGAGCAGGTAGAATCCTGCTAGCTGCGGATGCAACCGGAAAACTACCTCGTCGCCCTGTTCCACGCCGCTGATGGAACCGAGTGGCTGACTTTCTTCGCGCGGTTTACCTTCCGGCCAGTAATAGAGTTGCAGGCGTGGGGCATATTGCTCTTTGTCGAGGCGAAACTCGACACTGCGTTCCAGAAGCCGACTGCTCTCGGTCTGGCGTGCCTTGCGGGATTCGCCGGCCAGATAGCTTTGCAGAAACACCAGCATGGGAACGTAGCTGAAGAACAGCTCATTGCCCCAGTTGTTCCAGGAGTAATTGCGGCCAGGAATGGGCGTAGGATTGGCCGGAGTGAAAAACGCGACCACCGTTCCTCGCCGTTGTCCAGTTCCGACCTTGGCTTCCACGACCAGCGGGTCGCCTTCCAGGAGTTGCTGCTGGAATTTTTCCAACCGTTGCCGCAGTTCCTTGCGATCGGGACGTTTCCAGTATTCAGCAAGCTCTGGGTCGTTGAGCAAAGAGGAGACCGCTTCCAGAAGCGGTCCTTTTCGGCTGCGTTTGAGTTCAGCATCGGCGACCCAGTTGAGCATGCGCTGAGCGTAACTGGCGAGGACTGGTCGTTGCGGGGAGGTATCCTGGTTGAGAAGCTGCACCAGTTCCACCGTCTGCAAGCGAAATGCGGTCAACGGCTCGCGGTTGGTCAGTTGCACCAGCACCTGCACATCCGGGCCCGGTTTCCATGTCGGGTCCACCTTGAAATAGCGGTTCACCTGCAGGTAACGGGCAAACTCTTCCAGCATTTCTTTGGGAAAGCTGAAGGCAGGATGCTGGGTTTGCAAAACCCGAACTTTCGGAGCGGTATCGTCCAGATCGGGCGGTTCGTCCACGAAGGTGAGATTACTGGTGGGAACCGGTCGCAGTGCCAGCGGTGCCGGGAAAATGCCCTGCCCGTTGCGGTACAGAAATCGGTTGTAGAGGTCCACATTCACGCGGTCGCCGAGAAAGAAAACGACGCTGCCACCTCGCCGCACATAGTTCTCCAGAGCCTTCAGGCTATCCTCGTCCAAGTCGGAAGGCCCGTTGCCCACCCCGGGAACGTTCAGCAAATAAACGACCGGATAATCATCGAGCTTACGGTTCTTGAGTTCGTTCGGCCGACACCGTTCCGCCCGCCAGCCCAGACGCCGACTTCCGCCAATAGCGCTGGCCACATATTCGCTGGGCGGTTTCGGGCTATCGATCTGGTGATCCGGGTCCACCAGCAGAACCGGTATATCTTTCCGCAATTCGAGAAACAGATAGCGAACGTTGTCGGCGGGCAGATGATCGGGTTGCTGGCCGTCCTCGACATATACGGCAATCTGTTTCGGCCCCGGCGGGTCGGTCTCGTAAAAACGCATATCCAGGCGAACCGTACGCTCTTCGTAACTGCCGATGCGATCGACGGCCCGTGCGAACTCGTTTTTCTCCACGCCATCCACGCGAACACCGACACGCAAGCCCGTGCGTTCTGTGGCACTGAAATTGCGCAGCGTCACCTCCAGGTCAAAGGGGACACCCGGTGCGATTACCTGAACGGGCACGGCACTGGCTGCTGTGCCTTCCTCGCGGCGTTGCTGAGCACGGGCGACCACGTGAACGATGGATAAGTTGGCGTGGCTGACCGGACGTTCCTGTGGATTGTCCGCCGTGCGGGTCGGGGCAGCCACATCGTACAGACGAATCCGTACCTCCTGACCGCGTGCCCAGTCTCCCAGCAGAGCCAGCACCGGTCGGAAACCTTCGTTATTCCAGTCCTGCTCGCGGAAATCGGTCACCAGGTGCAGGTACTTGTGGCCGCGTTTGATGCTGGCCAGGTAAGCGGCTATGCCGGGCGTATCAGACGAACCACGGAGCAGGGTCAACCAATCTTCTGGTTTGAGCCGCAATGCCGTGGGCGACGCCGCTTCCAATCGCGCAAGCATCCGCGACAACTCCTCGCTGGTCAGGAGCTGGCCAGGCAGTGCTTCCGCCAGCTGGGCATACGCCGGGCCGATCTCCGGCGTCTCCGGCTGGGATAGGCGGAACAGCGTTACGTAGTGGGCACCGGGTGTGTCAAGGTAATCCCGCAACATCTGGGCGACTAATTCGGTAGCCCGGCGGAAAGCCGTCGGTCCGCCAATTGCCCGGGCATCTTCCAGATCCCGCATGCTCAGGCTATCGTCCAGCACGATGAAATGATAATGGGGCAATTCCTGACGCCGTGCCTGGGCCGCTTCTCCCATCCACCAGGTTGGCCGAACCACCAGCGCCACCAGCACCAGCACTATCAGACAGCGGAGCATCAACAGAATAAGCTGTTCAATGAGAATGCGGCGGCGATTGCGCTGCTGCGATTTGAGCAAAAACTCCATCGCTGCCCAGGCAATCCGCCGGTACCGCATGCGGTTGATGAGGTGGATGATAATCGGGGAAGCGACTGCCGTGGCTCCCCACCAGTAGGCTGGATTGATGGCTTGTTCCCACATGGCTGAGTGTTTCCTGCACCCCGATTAGCCGCGACGCTGTTTGACGTTGGCCTTCAGCCGCATGCGCGTGTGGAGGAAGCGCGCCAGCACCGCGTCCACGTAATCACTGGTTTTGACCAGCATGTAATCAATACCCCGCCGCGTACAACCACGCCGCACTTCCAGCAGGTATTCGTTCAGAGCCTCCAGGTAACCGTCTCGCAGAGCCCGCGGGTCGCAAATCAGGTGGGGTTGCTCTTCCATCCCTTCAAATCGCGTCGTGCCGCTGAACGGGAAAATCAACTCGTCGTCGTCGAGCACGTGGAAAACAAGAATGTCGTGCTGCCGGTGAATGAGCATTTCCAACCCGCGGAACAGCGGCGGTCGGTCTATCAGCAAATCGGAAATGATCACAATCAGACCGCGACCAGTCATGGTCTCGGCTACGCGCCGCAGGATGCCTTCGATATTGGTCTTCTGGCGTGGTCGGCTGACATCCATCGCCATCAGCAAGCGGTCGAGCTGCGCTTGTTGACTGCGGGGCGGAATAATCTGCCGCACACCTTCATCGAAGGTGACCAACCCGACGGCGTCCTGCTGACGCAGCAGCAAATACGCCAGACAGGCGGCGATGGTGCAGGCATATTCGTATTTGTTCAACGCACCGCGACCGTAGCGCATGGATTCACTGACATCCAGCACCAGCTGGCAACGCAGGTTGGTTTCCAGTTCGTACTGCTTGATGTAGAAGCGGTCGGTGCGCGACCAGACTTTCCAGTCGAGTCGGCGAACATCGTCGCCGGGAGCGTATTCACGATGCTGCACGAATTCCACACTCTGGCCGAGGAACGGACTGCGATGCCTGCCGGAGATAAAACCTTCCACCACCTGCCGGGCTCGCAAATCGAGCCGACTGATGCGGGCAATCGCTTTCGGATGCAAAAATCGGCGAGGATCGTCCGACATGTGTGCTTCACTCTGGAAAATTTCGGGATGTTGCGGTTAATTCGCTTGCCCAGGTGCTATCGTTGTAAATCGCGCAGGGCGAATATGCCTGCTGCTTCCGAGCAAGATGGCTCAGGCGAAGACGCCCGGTGGTTTCACCCCGGCGCCGGAGATCGTCGCGGCGACGGATGGGCGATTCTGGCGGGCCGACGATGGTTTCCACGGTCTGAGACCTGATTCGCTTTTATCCTTCGGCGAACCGTGGTCAGGTTCCACCGACCGGAAAGCCAACGTCAGTGTCTTCACTGGCGGCTCCGGGCTATCAAGCGGCGAAGATTTTCTGGAAGCGCGGGTCCTGGGTCAGTTCGTTTTCGCGCGTCGGTGTGATTTTCAAGAGGCGGTCCACCACTGTGTCCGCGGTTACACCTTCCGAAGCGGCAGTGAAGTTGGTGACCAGGCGATGACGCAGCACCGGCTTGGCCAGAGCCTGGATATCTTCGATTTGCACATGACCCCGGCCATACAGCAGAGCACGGGCTTTGCCGCCGAGAATCAGGTACTGCACAGCGCGAGGCCCAGCGCCCCAGGAGAGCCATTCCTGAACGAAATCGGGAACGCCCGGTTCGCCGACGCGCGTTTGCCGGACCAGCGCCAAAGTGTAATTGATGACGTGATCCGATACCGGCACCCGTCGCACCAGGCGTTGCAGTTCGAGAATCTGGCGGCCATCCAGTACCGGCGTAATCTCTTCCTGCAACAACGCCGTCGTCCGCCGGGCGATCTCGAATTCCTCTCGATAATTCGGATAGCGGACGAAAACCTTGAACATAAAGCGATCCTGCTGGGCTTCGGGTAGGGGATAGGTACCTTCCTGTTCAATGGGATTTTGCGTGGCCAGGACGAAGAACGGGTCGGGCAAAGGATGGCGCACCCGTCCGACGGTGACCTGCCGTTCCTGCATGGCTTCGAGCAGAGCCGCCTGGGTTTTCGGTGGTGTGCGGTTGATTTCGTCGGCCAGGATCACGTTGGCAAACAGCGGGCCGGGCAGGAATCGGAATTCCCGTTGCCCCGTCGTCCGGTTTTCTTCGATGACCTCCGTACCCGTGATGTCGGAAGGCATCAGGTCGGGAGTGAACTGGATGCGGCTAAATTCCAGGTGCAGGCATTTCGACAGCGTGCTGATCATGAGCGTCTTGGCCAGACCCGGCACGCCTTCGAGAATGCAATGACCGCGGCTGAACAGGGCAATGAGCAATTGTTCGATCACCTGCTCCTGCCCGACAATCACCCGGGCCATTTGCCGCTTCAGCTCATCGTAGGCCTCGCGGACACGCTGCACCGCTTCCCGATCCGCCTGTTCCAGTTCCGGTTCCGCTGGAGTAATGACATGCTGGCTCATGATGCGTTTTCCTCTCCGCTTTAGGGGGAATCGTGGATTTTCTCGTCAGCTATCAGCGCTGGAAGATGGGCAGGGCGGCTTTATCCAGTTGCAAAATGATCAGATGCAAACTGGTCGTGAAGACCGGGCCCACCCACCCTTGCGACCAGGCTCCGTTGGCAGACTGGCGACTCTTGAGATACTCGAAGACAACCTCGCGGTAGCGGCTCCATTTCAGTAGCACACGTTGCGACGGATCGCGGCGTTCGATTTCCGCCAAATCCGGCCGCAACTTCGCATGCCGATCCTCGCCCAGCACGTAAATCACCTGGGCGTAGTAAAAGTGCGTGTATTCCCAGTGTCCGAAACTATCCCGGCCGGTGCGGTCGATGGGAATATGCCGCATGCAATAGTTCAGCCACTGAATGGCCAGTTCGTTTTCGTATTCGCCAGCGCTGAACATGCAGGCAATGCCTGCCGCGGTCAAAGGGGGACGCACATTCCCGCCACCGCCCCGCAAACTGTAAGTAACGCCGGCCTCACGTTTGCGCGGGTCGGGGTCGTGGCGAACCACCTGGGTGCTCTTGCGAAGGTAATCTTTGGCCTTGTCGATCGTCTCCTTCGGCACAGGAATGCCGGCATCACGAGCAGCCCGCAGCGCTTGCAACTGCGTTATCGTAACCGAACCCTCATCGAAATCCTGATTGTCGGCAGCAGAAACGTAGCCCCAGCCCCCCAGGCGTGTCTGTGCCCGGGCTGTAAACTCCACCGCTCGCTCCAGCACCCGCCGCAATTGCTCCCGCCGACGCGGATCGCTTTCCTCACCAAACACCTGCGACAGAAACATCAACGCATATCCATGTCCGTACATGTACCGTTGCTGCTCTTCGAGATTCTGAATGTTGGCGATCAAGCCGTTGGGCTGAACGCGGCTGAGCAACCACTCGACAGCATCCTCGATGTTTTTGCTGTAGCGACCCTGAGTGGGGGTGCTTCCTTCGCAAAGCAGGGCCAGGCCAGCCAGCGCGGTCATGGCCACCGGATAGTTGCCGCCGTTGGCTTCCCAGTGTCCATCACGTGCCTGGGCTTTGGCCAGCCACTGCAAACCGCGGTCAATGCAGTCCTGGTAGCGTGCCAGGAATTTCAGGGCATCGGGATCGTCAGCGGCATGGCAGGATGAGACCTTCCCGGCCAGGGCTGGCGATGCCAGGGCGCTGACCGTTCCCGCTGCCTGCAGCAAAAATTCCCGCCGTGTCTGCATCAGTTCATCTCCATCTTAGCGCCGAAAAATCGGGACAGCCGCTTTGTCCAGTTGCATAACGATGAGGTTCAGACTGGTGGTGAAAATCGGCCCGACGTAAATTTCCTCAGCTTCTTGCCAAGCGCCAGTTTCGGATTGCCGACTCTTGAGATACTCGAAGACGAGCTCGCGGTAGCGGCTCCATTTCAGCAGCACACGTTGCGACGGATCGCGGCGTTCGATTTCCGCCAAATCCGGCCGCAACTTCGCGTGCCGATCCTCGCCCAGCACGTAAATCACCTGGGCGTAGTAAAAGTGCGTGTATTCCTTGTGGCTCACCCTGCCCCGAGCCGCTCGGTCAATGGGAATATGCCGCATGCAGTAGTTCAGCCACTGAATAGCCAAATCGTTTTCGTATTCGCCAGCGCTGAACATGCAGGCAATGCCTGCCGCCGTCAGAGCCGGACAGGCCTCATTGACGCCAAGTCGCAAACTGAAGGCGACACCAGCCTCGCGTTTGCACGGGTCGGGATCGTCGCGAACTACCTTGGTGCTTTTGCGAAGATAATCTTTAGCTTTGTCAATCGTCTCTTCGGGCACAGGAATGCCGGCATCACGAGCAGCCCGCAGCGCTTGCAACTGCGTTACCGTGACTGAACCCACATCGAAATGGTTGCAGTCGGCAGCAGAAACGTAGCCCCAGCCCCCCAGGCGTGTCTGTGCCCGGGCCGTAAACTCCACCGCTCGCTCCAGCACCCGCCGCAATTGCTCCCGCCGACGCGGATCGCTTTCCTTGCCAAACACCTGCGATAGAAACATCAACGCAAATCCGTGTCCGTACATGTACCGTTGCTGCTCTTCGAGATTCTGAATGTTGGCGATCAAACCGTTGGGCTGAACGCGGCTGAGCAACCACTCGACAGCATCTTCGATGTTTTTGCTATAGCGACCCTGAGTGGGGGTGCTTCCTTCGCAAAGCAGGGCCAGGCCAGCCAGCGCGGTCATCGCCACCGGATAGCTGCCGCCGTTGGCTTCCCAGTGTCCATCACGTGCCTGGGCTTTGGCCAGCCACTGCAAACCGCGGTCAATGCAGTCCTGGTAGCGTGCCAGGAATTTCAGGGCATCGGGATCGTCAGCGGCATGGCAGGATGAGACCTTCCCGGTCAGGGCTGGCGATGCCAGGGCGCTGACCGTTCCCGCTGCCTGCAGCAAAAATTCCCGCCGTGTCTGCATGAGTTCGTCTCCCCCGCAGCCTCGCCTCAATGGTAGTTTACGCGCCTGACTGAATGCCGGTCTATTGGTGCAGCCCAGGGTACATTCTCTTGACGACTGGTCGGCAAAAAACTCACAGCCTATATCCCGCACCGAATCTCCGACGGCCCGATTGTCGCCACCTGATTGGGTCATGGGAAGGGAACTGCGCGAGCCAACCTCCGTTTCGGTTTCTTCCGGTGGTATCTTTTCGCAAAGCCCCGGGTTGGTCGAACAGCAGCGCGACTGCCACCGCAAGTCGGTTTTCCAACCGTTTTTTCCCGCAACATGCCGCCGAGCTGGTTCTGCCGACACGAAAATTTGCACTTCGCTGTGCAAGCGATTTGGCACCAGGCGAAATTACGTTCTAGATTTGAACAACCTTTGGCCAATTTCCCAGCAAGTGCCGGTAGCAATTGCCGATTTCGGGTTGGGCAGCGGTCGCGCCGGTGACCGCGCCGGTAATCACACAAGCGAGGGGAGCCGTGAACACGCAACTTTCGTCCTTCACACCAGCACGCACCATGCCGTCGGTAGGTCGAATGGCGACTGCCTCGAAAGCCAAAACCAGTCCGCTGGAAAACACCGCCTGGTTCTGTCCCCAGGAGGTACGTATCGTGGTGGCGGACGATGATCCGGCCATTGGTCAGCTGATCCTGCAAACGCTGGCCCGACCAAGTTTCCGCGTGGACGTGGTTACCTCGGCCGCCGAGGCCCGCGAAAAAATCGCCGCCAACCCGTACCACCTGATTATCCTCGATTACGTTTTGCCCGGCTGGGATGCCAATCAAGCTCTGGAATTCATTCGCCAGCACCAGCCGGATGCAGCTGTGATTGTCATTACCGGCTATCCCAGTCTGGAAGGGGTTGTTTCCTGTCTGCGTGCCCGCGTCTATGACTATTTGACCAAGCCGTTCGACTTGCAGCAATTCGAAAATGTCGTGCAGCGCTGCCTGCAAAGCAAAGGATTGCTCCGAATGACGGAGGAAGCATTACTGGAACGCATCGGTGCGTTCATCCGTGAACGCCGCAAAGCGCTCGGTCTGACTCTGGCGCAGATGTCGGAACGTACCGGCGTTTCTCTGGGCTATTTGTCGCAGATCGAACTGGGCAAAAACTCTGCCTCCATTGAAACGCTTTATCGCATCTGCCTCGGATTCGGAATTCGTATGTCGGAGCTTTTTTCGGCTATTGATTGAGTCGCGGCCAATTTGCGACGCCGTGATACCCGTGAGCCGCGCATGTATTGAGTGTAGCCTGCTCTGACGGTACTAAACCGGTAGCCTGACAAATCCAGCGCTACCAGCCAGGCCGCCTGGTTCGCCTTCAGCCAGACGGTGTCGTTAGCTTGGAGAAGCGGCCGGCTGGGATTTCTCCAGTTTCACCAGCAGGGCCGATAGCTGGGCCTTTTTACGGGCGGCGTAGTTGGGGTGAACGATGCGTTTGCAGGCAGCGCGATCCAGTTTTTCGAAAGCCAGGCTGATTTCCCGGCGAAGCAGGTCGAGGTTACTGGCTTTGTAAGCAGCCAGTGCTTTTTTGATTTGTGTTTTGATCGCGTGCTTGACGCTTCGGTTACGCAGACGGCGTTTGAGGTTCTGGCGTAGTCGTTTCTTAGCATTGCGCGTATGGGGCATCGCTGGCATCTCCGTGCAGCAAAGGCGGGAGCAAGTACGCCGTGTTCGCCTGGCAGGCTCTCCGTATTCGTGCGCCAAATGAGCACAGGTAAAAGAGATGGGCCATACCCGCCACATCCGAGGCACGTTCCGGAAGGGCGGACAGCAGATTGTATTAGCCGCAGCGACAATCTTCAACGGCTGAGGGCCATGCGAGTGCGGGTAGGTCAGGTTACGACCTGCTGGGCGAGGGCTTCGCGAATGGCAAGCAGGTTCCGCAACAGCTCTTCAAACCGGTCCAGGGGCCACATATTGGGCCCATCGCTCAAAGCCTGATCGGGACGGGGATGCACTTCAAAGAAAACGCCATCACAGCCGCACGCGACCGCCGCCCGTGCCAGATACGGAATCATCGGCCGTAACCCGCCACTGCGATCCCCGGCCGCCCCTGGTAACTGCACCGAGTGCGTGGCATCGAAAATTACCGGACAGCCCAATGCCTGCATCCAGGGGATCGCTCGCATGTCCACGATCAAATTGCCGTAACCGAAACTGCTGCCGCGTTCGGTCAGCAGGACACGGTGGTTACCTACTTCGTGCAGTTTGGCCACGACGTGTCGCATATCCCACGGGGCCAGGAACTGGCCTTTCTTGACGTTGACAGGCTTACCGGTGCGCCCGGCAGCGTAAATGAGGTCGGTTTGCCGGGCCAGGAAAGCGGGGATCTGTAACAGGTCGCAAACGGCCGCGGTTGGTTCTGCCTGCCACGGTTCGTGGATGTCGGTGGTGGTCGGCAAACCGGAAACGCGGCGGACTTTTGCCAGAATCTCCAGACCCCTGTGCAGTCCCGGGCCGCGGTAGGACTTGCCCGAACTGCGATTGGCTTTGTCAAACGAGGCCTTGAAAATCAGCGGTATCCGCAAGCGATCGTGAATGTCCGCCAGCTTCTCGGCAATGTGCAGCGTAAGCTCTTCCGATTCAATCACGCACGGCCCGGCGATGACCAGAAGGGGTTCCCCAGCCCCGCACGCCACCGTTCCGGTGATGACCACGTGGCGGTGATTCGAGTTTCCGTTGGACTCCGAGGAGATGGTTTCTCCACTGGCATTTTTGCCGACTGGCAAAGGCCAGACACCTGTCAGGTTTCCATCAGGAAATTGCATGGTGATAACCCCGCAAAGGCTTACCCCGCCGGAAAAAGTTTTTTTGCGATGAGCGATTGTTTGCTTATCCCGTTGCGCAGGCGGTTGTATCTAGCGGCAGGCTTAGCCGCTTCGATGGCCATTCCGCTTCGATAGCCGGTTCCGTGCTCCGCTTGTATGACTGGTCCGTGTACCGCCTGTATGGCTGACTTGGTGTACGGCTCGGAAGCGAATGCCGCTCGATGAAAAGCCGTCGTTACCGATTCGGGCAAAAGCCAGAAGCAGCGGTTCGGGCGGATTGCCATCGGCATGTTTGCCAACTATCCAATCCGTGGCGGTTTTGTCAATTCGAGTCGCCGCGGGTTCGGTTTCCAGCAACCGGCTGGAATTATGTTTCGGCGTTGCTAGACTTAAAGCAGATGCTGCAAGTTCGGGATGGCTTCGGAACCGCAGGGAATCAGCCAACGGAGTTCTTTATGCGAAACCAGCGATCAGAAATGCCGGGCGTTGCCGTGTGGAAATGGCTCATCGTCGGTGGCCTGACGATGATGGTGAGCGGTATCCTTTTGGGCCGGGAACCGGCATCGCCGGAAGAACTGGTACGCCAGCTGGGCGACGCCAATTTCCGGGTTCGTGAGTCGGCGGCCGAGGCATTGATTCGCCTGGGGCACAAAGCCCTGCCGGCGTTGCAAGCGGGCATGAACGATTCCGACCCGGAAATTCGCCGACGTTGCCGCGAACTTTATCCCCAAGCGATGGCCTACGACCTGGAAGTGAGAATAAAGCAATTCCTGGCCGCCGACGATGACCGGGCCGACACAGTGCTTCCGGGCTGGCGGATGTTTCGTGAGATCGCTGGGAAGGACGCTGCGGCCAAGCGGTTCTTTGCCGACATCTACCGCTACGGACACACTTTGCTCGACAAAGCCGAGCGTGCCAGCCGCAGCGACGATGTTCAGTTGAAACGACAGGTTCAGGAGGAATACGCACGGTTGTGCGATGGTCTCACGCAGCAGGCGTTCAACCAGATTACCGGTCAGCCGGGCGTCATACTCCCCGAACAGTTCGCGGCGGCGTTATTGCTTGGTTGCTTCCCTATCAACGACGAAGCCCTGGTTCCTCAGGCTCGGCAGATTTACAACCTGTGCAATCACACGTCGGTGCGACAATTCCTGCAGGAAAAAACGGAGCAGGCAAGCGTTCTGCGACGATTGCTTGTCGGGGTGGCGTTGAAATCTACCGACATGGCATGCTTGCAACAAACCCTGCAGCTGGCGCTGAACATCAATCTTCCGGAAGCCCAGGAGATGGCCCGACGCCACGCGGAGAACAAAGAAATGCCTGGGTATGTTCGCGGACTGGCCCTGACTGTGGTAGCGAAATACGGGGGCCAGCGAGAACTGGCGTTCCTGGAGCGCTTTCTCGCCGATGCCAGCCTGGTCACCACTACCCGTTTCGCTCGACAGAATGAGCAGATAAACATCCGTACTGAGCTGCGCGACCTGGCGCTGGCATTGGCGATTGATTTGACAGGGCAGCGGCTGCAGGATTATGCGTTTCCCGCCCTGCAAGTGCTGGCGGTGAATTCCCACCTGCGTCCGACGGTGCACTATATCCCGCACTATTACGGTTTCAGCACTACCGAGCAACGAGAGGCCGCTTTCAAGAAATGGCACGAGTGGCGGCAAAATCACCCTCAGCCGTAAATCGGTTACCATGATGAGCGACGCGGCTCGTGAGGAGCCTTCTGCGGTTTCTCCACCCAGGGATGCCCGGCGCGACTTATCGGGAAAAGTCCTGGGCGATTTTCGGTTGATCCGGAAACTCGGCGAAGGAGGCATGGGGCAGGTTTATCTGGCCGAGCAAATTTCTCTGCGTCGCCGGGTCGCCGTCAAGTTGCTCCGCAGCGATCTGGCGGGTCAGGAAGTTTCCCTCAAACGTTTCCGCGCCGAGGCCAAAATTGTTGCTCAGCTCAACCATCCCAACATTGTCCAGGTGTATGCCTTCGGCGAAAGTGAAGGCGTGCACTACATGGCTATGGAATACGTGGATGGACGCAATCTCCGTGATTATCTGCGGCGACACGGGCCCGCACCGGTCGCTCTGGTGCTGCACATTGTTCAGCAGGTAGCGCTGGCGTTACAGCGTGCCAGCGAGCTGGGGCTGGTTCACCGCGACATCAAACCGGAAAACATTTTGCTCACCCGACGCGGCGAAGTGAAGGTAGCTGATTTCGGCTTATCGCGCATGATCCAGGGGGAAGAAGCCCAGCGCCTCACCCAGACCGGTACCACTCTCGGCACGCCGTTGTACATGAGTCCCGAACAGGTCGAAGGTCGCCCTCTCGACTGCCGCAGCGACATCTACTCGCTGGGAGTCACCTGCTATCATTTGCTGGCCGGTCGGCCTCCGTTTGAAGGGGAGAATGCGTTTGCCGTGGCCTTGCAGCACTTGCAGCACGAGCCACCACCATTGCAATCTTTGCGGCCTGATTTGCCCGAGGATGTATGCGCCCTGGTGCATCGCATGATGGCCAAGCGGCCCGAAGAACGTTTTTCCTCTCCAGCTGAGCTACTGCAAGCGGTGGCCGTACTGAGCCAGCGCTATACCCAATCAGGCGCGGTAACCGCTTCCCCAACGCTAAACACCAGTGCCTCGCTGAGCGGTTCGGCTGCCGGGACGGTGGTGTTGAGTTCCGCGGCCAGCACACTCACCTGGCAGATGGCCGATACCAAAAGCCGAAGCTGGCGGCGCAGGTTGTTATTGTTCCTGGCCGTGCCCGCCAGTCTCATCGGAGCGTTTTTTGGAGCTTGGCAAGTGAGCCGGTTGGCTTCCGAACATTCGCTCACCGTGAGCCAGCAGGAAGACTTTACCCCGGAAACTGCCGCTCTCCGCCTGGCTGGCGGAATCACCAGGCGCGAACAGGAAGAAGCCTTGCAGGTGCTGGTGCGGGCTACAGAAAGGCCGGAGAAGGACCCGGCTAAACTTCGCCAGGGGCTTCAGCATCGCCTCGATTTGCTGGTTTTGCTTTTACACAGCTACGGCGAGGAACGCTCCGCTCTGGATCGCGCGGAGAAATGGTGCCGCGAGTGGATCAAAAGCCCGGTCGAGGCTTACGCGCTGGTCGGAGAAATCGGGCTGGCTATAGTGCTGGCGTTTCAGGATAAACCAGCGGAATCCAACGAGCGATTCCTGGCCGCTCTGAAACGCTGCCCCGGTTTGCAGCGACCCGCCTATGGCTTGACACCGGTGCTGCAACCGGAATGGTATCGGCTGGTGGTACGGGCTCTGGAACATAATCGGGTCAATTGCGCTGCTTTCGGCCTGGCGTTTCCGAACGAACTGGCTCGTTTGCGGCAGGAATTGCCTGCCCGCCCACGCCCCCTCAAGCCCGGTTCGTAATGCACTGCTTCGTTTGCGGGACATCCGGTTCCGTTCGTGAATCCTCAGGTGGGGCCGCGGAGTAAAATGAATGTAACGAACCAGATTGGGCATAATTCGGCCCCTGGATGTCCGGAAGGGCTGACACGGATACCGGTCATGTCTGATAAAACTGCCTCACTCCCGCTGCACGAACGCGTCCGCAAACTCCAGTTACCGGAAAGCGTTGACCGCACGGTTTCCCGCTGGCCGGAACGATTACCCTGGCTGCTCTGGCTGGTTACGCTGGCGGTCTGTCTGGTGCTGGCATGGCGTTTGTGGCCGACCAGACCGGCTTCGACGGCGGTGAGCACTGGCGAATCTGCTTCCGAAGCCAGGCCGTCAGGTCAATCCGCTTCGCCGGACGATTCCGCTCCCAGTCCTGATACCGTGGTGCTCGAAGCGCTCGGTTACGTGGTCCCGGTGCGCAAGGTGCAGGTCAGTCCCAAAGTCGGGGGTCAGATTATCCGCCTGTATGTGGAAGAAGGCAGCCTGGTGAAGGCAGGCGAACTCATTGCCGAGATTGATCCGACCAAATATCTCCACGAGCGCAATCGCCGCTATGCACTCTGGCAGCAGGCGAAAGCACGGTATGAATTGCTCAAAGCTGGCAACCGTCCCGAAGAAATCCGCCGTGCCGAAGCGGCCTGGCAGGAAGCTCAGGCAGCTCTGCGTCAGGCGGAAAATGACTGGAAACGCACCCGCCTTGCCAGCCGCGCTGCTACTCCGGAAGAACTCGAACGTACCGAAAGTGCCCTGCAACAGGCTCGCCAGCGCGAACGCGCTTTGTTCCAGCAATACGAACTGCTCCGTCAGGGATTCCGTCAGGAGGAAATTCGTCAGGCCGAGGCAGAAATGCTGGCTCTGGAAGCCGCTTACCGTGATGCTGAGTACGACCTGGAAAATACCCGCGTCCGTTCGCCGATCACGGGTGTCGTGCTTACCAAACGCGCCGATGTCGGCGATATGGTTTTGCCCAACGTGCCCAGTAACCTTTCCGCCAGTATATGCGATCTCGCAGACCTTCGCAATCTCGAAGTGGAAGTGGATATCAGCGAACGCGACCTGCGCTACATCCGTCGCCAGCAGCGCTGCGAGATTCGTCCCGACGCTTTTCCGCAGCTGGTCCTTGCGGGCAAAGTTACCCGCATCATGCCGCAAGCCAATCGCAGTAAAGCCAGCGTCTCAGTGCGCGTGGGCATTATCCTGCCGGACGATGTCGAACTTCTACCGGACACGCGAGCCCGCGTTCGCTTCTTTGCCGGTTTGGCCACTGAGCAAAAGTAACCTCCCGGTCTCGCGTGGGCATCGACCTCGAACCGTTTTCGTTCCGTCCTGACGCTTTAGACCATCTTTTCCGCCAGCACTCCTGCGAGACCTTCGCTTCCTACACGGACTACGCGGTCGTTGACCTCCAGCTCAAAAACATCGTCGAGAAAATGCCGGGCCAGCATCCGCACGCGCGCCCCGGGTTTCAAACCATGTTTTTCCCATTGTCGCAGCCGCTCCGGCTGATCGTCGCGTACTTCCCGCACGATTCCCCATTCCCCTTCCTGCAACGAAACCAGGGGAAGCAGGCTGCGCACCTGTAAATCGCCTTCCGCGGTCGGAATCGGATGCCCATGCGGATCTTCCAGCGGTTCCTGCAGATATTGGGCAATCGCACGTTCCAGACGGGGACTGATGACGTGCTCCAGGGCTTCCGCTTCTGCATCTACCTCACTCCAGTCCAGTCCCAAAACGCGATGCAAAAACAGCTCCACCAGCCGATGCCGACGTACCACCCGCCGCGCTTCCCGTAATCCCGACTCCGTAAATCGCGCTCCACGACCGGGCTCATACTGCACCCAGCCCGCTTCCGCGAGCTGCTTGAGCATGGCCGTGACCGACGGCGAACGCACGCCCAGACGCGCCGCGATCTCGTTCGGCGAAACCACTCGTTCTGCTCCGCCCAGATGGTGAATCGCTTTCAGGTAATCTTGTTCCGCCTTACTCGGCACCCGCGGATTCATACTCGCCATTCCTGTCCTAGGCGTTCTTGTGTCGCTGGTAGCTAGCCGGCTGGTTCGAGTTCGAGATTGGATACCACGTGTCCCGCCTGCGCTGGCACCACTACCGCACCGGCACTCCCTCGAGCCACCAGGTTACCGCTGATGAGCAGCTTGCGGCATTTTTCATCGGCTGCAATACCGCACAGGTACTCCTTAACATCTGGCCCGGCTGCCACGCGGCAACCCTGAACGAGAACCTCCTGGCATTCTTCAAGCAGGATTCCCTGCCTGTATCCGCTCACTAATTGACAGCCTCCGATCACCACCTCCCGACACTTTCGAAAGACCCAGCTTGCTGCCAGCGCTTCTTTTCCCTTTAGTGTGTGCACCTGGACATTTCCTTGCAACACCACTTGACGGCACCGCTCGAAAAGTACCCCGTCCGTGCTCAAACCCTTGTAATCCGGATTGTAATCCAGGGAGTTACCGCTTACGGCCAAATTCACACAATCCTCTGCCCGGATAGCGTAACGATAGCCGCTATAAATAACGTTGCCCGTCACACTGACTCCGCGGCACGCTACCAGGTGTAAGACAGTTTCCTGACTGCCTAATAAGTTGCCGCTAATCGTCAGCATGCCGACCGCGTTGGGATTTTGTGGACCGGCACCTAATAAGCGGATGTTCGCTCCTCCTGGACTTTCCCGAGCTTGAACCGTGTTGCCCACTATGGTTCCTTCGCGGATTGTACCCTCCCGACAATCGAGAAAAATATCGGCACAACCCTGAAGCTTGTCGTCATAGTTATATTCGATATCGTTGCCGCAGATTTGTAAGTTGCGGACTTCGCTGCCCTCAATGTAAATGCCAGCTCGTGGGTGATAACTGATATGGCAACCATAAATGTTAGTCTGATGCAGATTGACGTGGTCGAAATATATGCCGATCTTCCGGCAATGGTATATATGGCAGCCGTCCAGGATCACGTTGCGTGCCCGCTTAACTAAGTGAACACCATAACGGCAACGCCGAATGAGAACATGGCTGAGAGTGCTCTGCATGGTTCCTTCGATACGGACACCGTCAGCTTCGGGATGGTCGCCGACGATTTCTATATCGCTCAGGGTCGGGAATCGCTCGCGTTGCCAGACCGAATCACGAAAATGGCTGGGATCGGCGGTGCGATCATGCGTGCCTATCAGATGCAGAGCAGGTCCGGCCGATTTCATAAGCAATCGTGCCTGACCTCCCAAGCCGACCATGCTGAACCGACCCAGTTTGTCCAGCGGCACCACTAAACTTCGCGTCAGAACATAATCACCCCGCGGTACTTCCAGCAAACCGTCTCCCATTTTCAAGGCGTGCTCGAATGCGGCAGTATCATCGGTTTTGCCATCACCGGTTGCCCCAAAATGCTTGACGTTTGCCATGTCACCTACCCCCAGGGTCGTTGTTCATGGATCGCTTGACGCTTGGGCCAGCACCAGGTTCTAAATGATGTTCAGCCTGAGTGCTGTCGGATTTCTTCCAAACTCACAGCGCGGTGTTCTCGGGCACTTAGTAAGACGGCTTCACATAAGGCGAGGGTATCTAAATTGTCTCGGCCACTAATCTCCGGCTCACGATTTTCTTCGATGGCGCAGAGCAGTTGTGCCATGGTTCCGATAAACGCATCGGGAAACCATACCTGCTGCCAGCGGGGACTGAACCAGTAGCCGGGAAATGCCCGTGTGGTAAAGTCGAGAGTGCTGGGACAGCGGGCTGGATACGCTGGCCAGCCTATGGTACCTCTTGCTAAGCCGTCGCTTCCTTCGACGCGCCAGCGAATATAGATATCGCTTTCGCTGCCTTCCCTAGCTGGGCCGGTCCATACATCGTCCCAACCGCAGGCTCGGCAACCGTTCGCGTATTCCAGGATATAGAGGTTGATACCGTCATGGTGGGGAAAACGGGTGCGGGGATCAGGACGAGTGCTGGCCAGCACGCGATCGGGATTACCGAGCCAGTAGCGGAAAGTATCCAGGTGATGGATACTCATAATGAAGGTGCTGAGCGAACGCAGGCCCTGAGCCCAGGGCATCCAGTGTGGAATGGCCCGCATTTCGATAGTTGCCAGTACCGGTTCACCCAACCAGCCGCGGCTTAGAATGTCTTTGCAAGCCCGCACCGATTGGTCGTAACGCATATTCTGATTGACTGCCAGATATATACCGGCTTGCTCACAGAGTTCGACTAACTCCCGGCCCTCCTTATAACTCATGGCCAGGGGTTTCTGGGCGAGGATACCGCGAATTTTGCCGCGATAAGAAGTTGCATGACGGATCAGGTCGGGTTGTTGATCCGGCGGCACGGCAATATCGAGAATTTCCACCTCCGGATCGGCAAGCAGCTCATCAAGGCGACGATAGCAGCGGGGAATGTCGAAGGTATGTGCGACCTGCCTGGCTCGCTCATAGGTCCTGGAGTAAATGGCCACGGGCCGGAATCCCGCCTGACGGTATGCAACTAAATGGCAATCGCGCATAATAAAACCGGCACCGATACAGCCGATACCATAATCTTTGCGCTGGGGCAATCGCGGCAGATAATCAAGCTGCAACGTCTGGACTAAGTCACTCATAATGCGGCCCGGCTGGGATAGAGGTCATTCGTTTCTGGGTTCGGACTGGAATCTGCGGAGCAACTCTTCTAATATGACGCCCGCCAGCAAAAATGCACCTACTACCGTGGACAAAAGTTCGCTGCGTATGCCCAGCATCAAGGTGAGGCGGTCTAATAGCCAGATAATAGCGGTTCCCAGTGCCATGCCAGGTACAGTGCCCTCACCGCCGCGCAGACTGCAACCTCCTAATACCGCAGCAGCGATGGCATACAGTTCGTAAAAACTCCCGACATTAGATGGTAAGGCGGAATTGTGCTGCGTAATGTAAAGGATGCCGGCGAAGGCAGAAAGTGTCGAGCAAATAACATAGGCCAGTATCTTATAACGATCCACGGCGATGCCAGCGAACCGGGCAGCACGTTCATTGCCACCGATGGCGTAAAGGTATCTGCCATAGACGGTAGCATGCATGAAAACAGCAGCCAGCGCCGTCAGGATAAGAAAAATTACGAAAAACCGTGGCAGCGGCCCTATCGGATCAGCATAAAGAAATGCTTTCAGTGATTCGAACTGATTACCCAAGCCCATGACCTGTTCGCCGCTGACCCAGCGAGCCAGTCCACGATAGATAAACAGGCCGCACAGGGTGACCACAAAGGGTTGCAGGCGGAGTTTGGTGACTAATATGCCGTGGAATAAGCCGATCCCGGCTCCGACTGCGAGGACTGTGAGCAAAACGCCAAGTTGCCCAAGCACCGAGTGTTCCGACACGCGAAGTAGTAACATGGGAAATATAGTGGCAGTAAGTCCGACGACCGAGCCCATGGAAAGGTCTATACCCCCGCTAATTATGAGAATGCCTGCCCCAATGGTCAGTACGCCATAAAAACCGATGTCGCGGGCTAAATTGTAATGAGCGGATCTGTAATGAGCGGATGTATCGCCGGGTGTTTCGCTCGTGAGGAGTGCTCTGGCATAGATGGCATATAGTAGTAAGAAAAACACGGAGAGGCCTAACAATTTTTTCATGGTCGTCCCTCAGCTCCCGTGGCGAGGCGTAGAATCGTTTCTTCCGACATCTGGGATCGGTCAAGTTCGCCAGCCAGTTCGCCTTGATGCATCACCAGCACACGATCGCAAAGTCCGAGAATTTCCTCGATTTCGCTGGAGACCAGCAAGATCGCTACACCCTGCCGTGCCAGGTCGTCAATTAAGGCGTAAATTTCCGACTTAGCATTGACATCAATGCCGCGTGTAGGCTCGTCCAGAAGCAACCAGCGTGGGCGACGCGCCAGCCATTTGGCAAGCACTGTTTTTTGCTGATTTCCACCACTTAGTAAGCCCACCGTTTGATTAACATGCGGCGTGCGAATCGCTAACTGCTTTACCAGGCGATTTGCTAAGTCATATTCGCGCTGCCAGGCAATGAAGCGAAACCTGCTTAGTTGCTTTAGCGATGGAAGACTAATATTATGGCGAACAGTGTCGCTCAGGATAAGGCCGTGGGACTTGCGATCTTCCGGCACTAAATAAATGCCGGCGCGAATGGCATCGTGGGGAGATCGAATAGGCACCTCCTGGTCGTCTAAATAAATGTGTCCGGCGAGCTTCGGGCGGATGCCAAAGAGCGTTTCCACCAGACGTGTGCGGCCGGAACCCATAAGCCCAGCCAGACCGACCACTTCACCGCGATAAAGCGAAAAAGCAATGGGCCTATTCTGGCCGGGACGGATTCGCAAATCGCTCACCCGCACCAGCGCTTTGTCGTCGCGGCTGGGCGAAAATTGCCGCTGGAAAAACTGCTTCAACTCGCGGCCGACCATGAGCTGAACCATAGCTTCGTGGGCGATCTGGTTGCGTTGCAGTTCGCCGGCATTGCGACCGTCGCGGAGAACGGTAACCCGATCAGCAATCTGTTCCACTTCGCGGAGGCGATGGGAAATATAGATAATGCTGACGCCCTGACGGCTCAGGCGTCGCATAATCTCGAACAAGCACTCGGTCTCCCGCTGCGTAAGGCTGGAGGTGGGTTCGTCCATAATCAAGATGCGCGAAGCGGAGGAAAGGGCCTTGGCGATTTCGACGAGTTGTTGCTGACCTATCGGGAGAGACTTGACGGGAGTTGTCAGTGGTACCTGCAGGCCTAATTGGCGGGTATAGAGAGCGGCATGTTTGTAAATGTCTCGGCTCAGCCAGCGCAGGGGACCGCCGCGAATCGGTTCCCGACCTAAGAAGATATTGCCGGCAATGTCCAGCTGAGGCACCAGGTTGAGTTCCTGGTGGATGAGCGCGATACCGTGTCGCTGGGCGTCCTGGACGTTGCGAAAGCGAACCGGTCGGCCCTGGAGAAAAATTTGTCCGGCATCCGGCGTCAGGACACCGGCGAGGATTTTCATAAGCGTGGATTTGCCGGCTCCGTTTTCGCCGACCACAGCAAGGATTTCGCCAGGATACAGCCGCAGGCCAACTTCCCAGAGAGCTTGCACACCCGGAAAGGCCTTGCAAATGCCTACTGCTTCCAGGACGGGCGGAGTGGCGGTGGAATCGAATTTGCCCGCGGCGTGGACGCTCATGGTTCCCGCAGTGCCTCCAGGACGCCCTGACGGCGTTCGATGGCGTTTTGGACATCGAGGCGGCCCACGAAGATGGCGACTTTGCCGCCTTCAGGCAAAACCTTGCGGACTAACCGACCGGCCGCCCGACCGGCTTCCACATTATTCGTGCCGACGTAGCACAAGCGTTTGCTTCCGGGCGGGAGATCGCTGTCGGCCGCGATGAAGGGAATCTTGCTGGCTATTTCATCGAAAAACGCCGCTTGATTGGCGGCATCCACGGGGCTGATGGCGACACCCTGGACGCCGCGATTGAGCAAAGTCTCCAGGATACTGCGCTGTTCTTCGGGCGTACCGCGGGCAGGGCGGTGGAATTCGTAGCGGATGTTGAATTCTTCGGCAGCCTGTTGCACGCCGCGTTCGCAAATCGTCCAGAATTCGTGCGGGTTGTTGCTGATGAAGGCCAAAAACGGCTGCGAATCCGCGGGGCTTTTAGAAGCGGCGCTGGGCTTTCTCTCTTTGATTTCGCGGAGTTGTTTGTGGAACTCTTCCACATTTTCGCGGGTGATGACTCGATGGGGGATGTAGAGGATACGGTTTTCCGGCAGCATCGCGTCCTGCTTACGGATGGTGGCGGCGAGAATCCGCATAGACTCGTAACCGAATCGGAAGGGGTCCTGAACCACGGTGCCCACAATGTGGCCGTCTTTGATTCCCTGGAGCGTTTCCTCGTTTTCGTCGAAACCGACGATGTGCACGGTGCCGAGCTTACCGGCTTCCTTGACTGCTTGCAGTAAGGCGGGCGGATTATAGGCCCATAAGCCGACCAGACAATTGATATCGGGGTGGCGGGCGAGAACTGCTTCGGCGTTCGCTTTGCACTTATCCTGCTGGGCGTCGTCGGTAAAAGTGCCGACCAGCACGTATTTGCCGACCTGCTCGGTTTGCTGACGCACGCAGCCGACGGCGGCTACGAGCAGGCAAAGTAATCCGCAGAACCCAAGTCGAAGCCAGGGCATGAGTGAACCTCCGTTGCGAGGTTAGGAGACGCTGCTCGCCCGGGAAGGCGGCAACCGGGGCAGGGATATGTTTTAGGGGATTTTACGGGAAAAGCCGAGAGGGCCGGCCGGATTACCAGCGATAACGGCGCTGGCCACGCTGCCGGAGGAAAATAGCCGCGGCGTTCAGCGATAGTAGCAGGGCAAGCAAAACCAGGCTGGCCATCGCGGCACAATAGCGCCACTCCAGCTGGGGACGCATAGCCCAGTTGTATATCTGCATGGGCAGCACCGTGAAGCGACTGAACAGGTGAGGAGTGAAGTCCAGAAACAGGAATGCGCCGAATACCACCAGCGGTGCCGCTTCACCGACCACACGGGAAATGGCCAGAATCACGCCGGTCAGAATGTTCGGCAGCGCGTAAGGCAGAACGTGGTGGGAAATCATTTGCCAGCGGGTCGCTCCCAGAGCCAGGGCGGCATGGCGAATGGAAACAGGCACAGCCCGCAGGGCTTCCTGAGCGGAGACGATGATGACCGGCAAAGTCAGGATGGCTAGCGTGAGTCCGCCGCCCAGAGTGTTGCGATGGGCAACGCGGGCCTGTGGGCCGAACAGCCATTCCGTCAGCTGTTGCAACCATTGCACGGTAAATCGGCCGCGTTCGTCCACAATCGGCTGAAACAACAGTTCGACAAAGATGTAGGCTCCGAGAATTCCGTAAACCACCGAGGGCACGCCGGCCAGGTTGCCCAAGTTGATTTCAATGACGCGGGCCAGCCAGGTACGGCGAGCGTACTCTTCCAGGTAAATAGCGGCGCCAACCCCGATCGGTACCGCTACCAGCAGGGTGATCATGGCCATATAGAAACTACCCACCAGCGCCGGCAAAATGCCCGTGTCTGCTGGGTCATCGCTGGGGCGAGAGGTGAGAAACCGCCACAAAGCTGCCACGGCGCTGGTGCGCTTCTGAAACTTCGCCTCCAATTCCTTACGGATTTCCTGCTGCCTTTGGTCGAGGTTTTGTTGCAGATGCTCGCGTAAAAGCTGAAAACGGACTTCCAGGTCGTGGCGGAGTTCTTTCGCCTTGCGTTCGGCCGCTGCTTTTTCCTCAGGGGATTCGGCTTGTTGCAGGAGCTGGGCGATTTGTTCCTCCAGTTGCTGACGTGCCTGGTGTTCCTCTTTCTCGAGTCGGCCAAATTCCGCCTGTCGCTCCTGGTCGAACTGGCGCAAGCGTTCAACGAAAGCGGCGTTCCTTTTCTGAATGGCGTTTTGTATGTTCTGGAACCATGTCCAGCCATCGCGGATCAGGGAAGCCAGAAACCACGCCAGCACCGCCACCGCCAGACAGGTGGCGCACGCAGTAACCGTTACAAACAGCGAAGCCCGGGAACTCCGCGACCAGTGGAGCAGATAACCCAGAAAAATACCACCGCTCAGAAACGCGCTGAGCACCAACCAGCGGAACACACCTTGAGGCCAAATCCAGGGAGCGTTGGCCAGCGTCAGCCCGTGCAAAAAAGCCAGAATCACCGCGGCAAGCACGGGACCCAGTCCCGACCAGAGCAACGCTGCCGGCCAGAGTTCTCGCCAGCTCAACGGGGGATCTCGCAAAGGATTGCCAGTTCGCTGAATCGAGGAAACCATGGGCCTGAAAGCCTCCGTAGTGCAGCGCGCGACCGGTTTGGGCGGGGGCCTTTGTTGCTCTGTGCGTTAGACATACACCTGCCGGTAGCGGCGAAGCACAAGCACGCCCAGCAGATTCATGGCCAGAGTGACGCAGAAAAGCACCAGAGCCAGGGCGAAAAGACTTCGGAAATGCGTACTGTTGTGCATGACATCGCCCGTAGCAATGGTGGCAATGTAACTGGTGATGGTAGCAGCGCCGACCCGCGGATCGAAAGTAAGTTGTGCTTTACCACCGCAGGCCAGGGTCACGGCCATGGTTTCACCTATGGCACGAGCGATGGACAGCAAAAACGACGCCATCACGCCGGACAAAGCGGCCGGCAATACCACACGAGTCGCGGTTTCAAAGCGATTCGCCCCCAGTGCGAACGAGGCATGCCGGAGCGCCTGCGGAACCGCTCGCAGGCTATCCTCGCTCAAACTGGTCACCATGGGCAAAATCATGATGGCCACCACGATGCCGCCACTCAGCTGATTGTTGGGATGAACGCCGGGAACGAATTGCTGCAGCAGCGGCGTGACCGTTGTCAGCGCGAAATACCCGTAAACCACGGTCGGAATCCCGGCCAGGATTTCCAGCACCGGTTTCAGAATGGCACGCAAGCGGGGGCCGGCGTACTCGCTCAAAAATATAGCCGTGATCAGTCCGGTCGGTAAAGCCAGCAACCCAGCAAGGCCAGCCACCATCAACGTACCGACCAGCAGCGGTAACATGCCGTATTTCTCGCCGCGGAAACCCGCTGTCCATTCGGTTCCGGTCAGGAAATAGCGCACCGTTACCGGTGAACGCTCTAGAGCAGGAAGATCGTTGAAAGTTTGCGGATAAAGCAGGGCAGTGGCTACCCACGGAAAAGTGGGGTCGGGCGGGGCCATGAATAACGCACTGGCTCGCTGCAATGCCAGGTCGCGTTCATGCGTGTATTCGGCATCCTCGAAAAAGCGCCAGCTTTCGCCGACCAGCACGACAATGATGGCCAGCGTGATCGCCAGTGATAACGAAGCCGAACTGGCCAGCAGCAGGCGGATAAACCCTTCCCAGATACGGCGACCCACCGATACGGGTTGCCGTAACTGTAACCGCAACTCTTCCGGTAAGGTATTGGGGAAATCGGGCATAGCCGTGAAGACTCCCAATGCCGCGACCTGTCTGCAACCCTGAAGTAAGCGATGTTCTCTTCGCAGCCCTGGATGCAAAGCCAGGCGACTGCAGTTTTGCGGCAGTCAGGCACTGCAATAGCGTCGGCGACAGGCACTCCGATGAATCGGAAGCCAAGCCGTCGTCAGGTTGTAGCAGACAGGCCATCTTTGGCTGAGACTGACCAAGCAGGTAGTGGGTAAGCCCGGCAGACGGGGTCGGCTTATTTCTTCGGAGTTTCTTTACCGAGGTACTTATGCGTTTCGGTATCCACCCGCACCAGATCGCCAACACGTATAAACTGCGGCACCTTGATTTCCAGGCCGCAGGCTAATTTGGCGTCTTTGAGGACGTTGCTGGCGTGTCCGGAACCGGAACCTGCGCCGGTTTCGACGACCTCGTCCACAAAAGTCGGGGGAAAGACCACCTGTACCGGTTGCCCTTCCACCAGGCGAATGGGAAACTCGGCTCCCTCTTTCAGCAGCCATTTTCCTTTGCCAACGATTTCCGCCGGGACAGTAATCTGGTCGTAAGTTTCGCTGTCCATGAAGACGTAGCCCGACTGGTCTTCGTAGAGAAACTGGAACTGGCGCGTGGCCACTTCCGGAGCTTCGACGCGATCGGTTTCGTTGAAGCTCCGCTCAACGACATGACCGCTTCGCATGTTCCGCAACCGGACCTGCAGCACCGGTTTGCGCTGGGCTGTCTTCTGAATGTGATAGTCCTCCACTATCCAGTGGGCCCCTTCGAGCGTGATGACCGTACCTTTTTTCAACTCGGAGACGCTAATCATGGCCAGCCCTCCTGAGAGGAACCTCTGTGGTTCATTCTAGAAAGCACCGCTCAATCCATAACTTAGGCGAGCGTGAATTTTTCGTGAAGCCGGGCTGGCAGAGGTGTCCGGAGCCAACGTAGCAGCGCCGGGCGTAATCTCGCCGGGGTCACAAAAAGAAACGCCGCAACAGCAGCACGACCAGCAGACCGAAATTGAGACCGGCCAGCAGTACCAGAAGCCAGACCCATATCAGCCAGTCCTTGCGGCGACCTCGTCCACGCAGGCCGGCAACTTCGGTCAGGGCTACGCCAGTCCCAGCGGCGGGAATGAAGTTGAGCGTGAACTGCGAACTGCCGGCCCCGCTCTGGCCACCATCGGCCGTCGGAGCAATCACCGGCGATGCGGGTGCTGCTTGTGGTGCGGCGGGTGTTGGTGAAACCGCTGGGCGAGGCTCGCAATCCAGCAATTGCGCCTCCGGAAGCTCCTCGGCTGCGGGAACCGGTTGCGACGCCAGCAATTTCACTCGCGGCGGTTGACGCCAGGCCGCCAACCGCTGGGCTACCTCAAGCGCGCTGGCCGGGCGTTGCCGGGGGTCCTTAGCCATCATTTGCTTGACCAAATCCTCGATAGCCGGCGGAATATCGCTGCGCAGTTGTCCCAGAGGTGTCGGCTCCTCGGTTTGATGCCGCATCAGCTTCTCCAGGGGCGTCCCATCGGGAAAAGGCGGTCGTCCGGCCAGACAGAAATAGAGTGTCGCACCGAGACTGTAAACGTCGCTGCGTGGATCGGCGTTATGACTGTCGCGGGCCTGTTCCGGAGCCATAAAATCCGGCGTTCCCATCACCGCATGCAGGCGCGTGATCTGCGTGGATTCCAGGTGGCGGGTGGCATCGTATCGGGCCAGGCCCAGGTCGAGAATTTTGACCTGACCGTAAGTGAATTGTTGGACGCACTGACCGGGTTCCTCGCGGCGGACGATTTCGAGCATGATGTTGGACGGTTTCATGTCGCGGTGAACGACGCCGTGGCGGTGAGCGTAGTCCAGACCGATGGCCGCATGGTAAATGCAATGGGCCGCCAGCTCGACGGGCAACGGGCCGACTTTCTTAACCAACCGCGACAGATCAATCCCGTCCACGTACTCCAGTACCAGGAAGAGCTGACCATTATGCTCCGAGGCATCGAAAGCCCGCACGATATTGGGATGGTTGAGTTTGACCAGAGCCGCGATTTCCCGACGAAACCGTGCCAGGGCCACCGGATGCTGAGCGTAACGCGGATCGAGTATCTTTACGGCCACCGTCAGTCCGGTTGTCAAATGCTGGGCCTTGTACACCTGGGCCATGCCGCCGTGACCGATGCGGTCGAGCAAAATGTAGGGACCGATGCGAAGGTTCTGTCCCCGACCCGTCAGCAGATAGTTGGCCTGCAGAGGCGTCAGCAAACGTTCTCTCACCAGGACGCGCGCCAGTCCGAGTGCGTCCAGCTGATTGAGGTCGGGGCGACGTAACCGCTCCCTAATAGCCGGAAGCAGCGTCAGGCCTGTTTGCTGCAAGTGCAAGAGGAAATCGCGGCGATCCATTGCTAGTGGTCAGTGGTTAGTGGCTAGTGGCCAGTTGCACGAGGGCTTGCCAGTGGCCAGTGGTCAGTGGTTAGTGGTCAGTTGCACGAGGATTCACTAGTGGTCGGTGATCGGTGGCTAGTGGATGGTTGCATGAGTGGTGACTGATGGTCGGTTTAAGGGGTTTTGCGGGGGAGCGGTGGGCAGGTTCAGAGCGATTCGCCGGACACGGGAGCACTGGAAGTGAGGCTGGCGGCAGCGGAACTGCGGCGACCGGACAAACGCTGCCACCATTCCCGCAGGCGTTCGCGCCAGCCGGGCACGATACGGTCTTCCAGTTCGCGGAAGTTGGGACGGAGCACGACCAGAATCATGAGCGGTGCGAACCACAGCACCTGCGTGCCGCCGGCACGTCCGTACCAGAATTGCACGCCGATGGTCAACGCCGTCGTCAACACCAGCAAATGGCCGAAGTTTTTTTGTCGCGGCCAGCAAACGCTGAACACCACCAGCACCAGATAGGCAACGAAAATCGGTACGCGATAGGCATAATGCAATTCCAGGCCCGACCAGAGTCCTTCGCCCGTGGGTCGGCGCGAGACATCCCAGGCTCGCCAGTCCGGCCAGTTCAGGACACGCTGCCATTCCTGCCATAAGGTTCCCGCTTGCCATAAGCTGATGGCGAGCGCCGCCAGAGCTATGCCCATACCCAGAAGCAACCGGCCCAGCCCCCTGCGGTAATAATAGCTCATCCACAATGGCACCAGAAACGCCGGGAAATATGCCACGGCACAGCCCAGGCCCAGCAGCAATCCGGCCAGTAACGGTAACCGATACACCGCCAGCATCAGCACCAGCAACGTAGCCGGTACCAAATGCAGCAGGTCGGTGGCATGGTACGCCGAATAGGGCAGCAACAAATACAGCAACGCTGCCGAGGCTCCCAGAACAGCTTTGCCGAAATGACCGTAACCAATCCAGAACAGGCTCACCACGATCAAAACGTGACAGGCGACGGTGATCCCTGCAAGCAACCGCTCAATGTCGAAAAAGCGCTCGACCACCGGCTGACTGGCGAGCACTTGCGGGGCACGCTCCAGCAAAACAGTTTCTTCCGCCGCGGGTTTGGGGGACTCGAAAACGGGCACGGCCGTGGTGACGCAGAACACCACCAGGAGCATTGCCGCCAGCCAGATTAAACCCTCGGTGGTCAGATTGGGCTGGAAGGATGAGCGACGCAAAACCACCAGATCCGCCAGACACCGCAGCAGCAGAGCAGCGCAGCCCAATAGCAGTAGCAGATAACCGCGTCGCACGGCCCGATCGGCTTGCTGAAATTGAGCCAGGGCGTGAACCGCCATACTCCAGGGCAGCGCTTCTTCGAGCAGTCCGGGTGAGCTCACCTGTACCGTGCTGGCTTGGCTTACCGTTACCGCCAGCGTCTGGCACAACGCCGTCGTTGCTTCCTGCCGCCGGGCCTGGCATTCGCGGAGATACAAAATTCCCGGAACGAGCAAGAAGAGTAGCAGAATATCCCAATTTTGCAGGCTAGCCAGTCGGCGGAAACGGAAAAACAGCGCCAGCGCCAGCACTAGCGACAGATAGAACCAAGTCGTGGCGCTGGGCAGGTGAAAGTCCAGGAAGATAGAACCGCCCGTGCTCATCCGGCTCCCCGCACCCTGGGTCCATCAGGTTTTAGTATAGCAACTCCATCTTAGCTGCGCCAGAACCCGAAACGGGCGGGTGAACTTTCAGAAAGGTCGGCGGTTGCTCCAGTGGTTACCCTGCATGGTGCGCTTGCCGATTGACCGGGCGTTTTCCAGGTGCCCTGCCGCGCTGGCCCCACCAATGGCTTACCGTCATGGGGAGCGCGAGCGCCCAGCGTTTACTTTCGTCTCGGCGCGGCTTAGACTGATATTGGAAGCCGGTTACGAATCGTGCCGGTCTGCGATGGTCATTGAGGAGGCGGATATGCCGCAAGCTATTGTTGACCCCGGGGAATTGCGACGCTTTGCCCACAATCTCAAGCAGTTTGTGACCGATTTGCAGGGCCGCTTGCAGGTATTGCATAGTCAAATGCTGGCCCTGGGTGACACCTGGCGCGATCAGGAACACGAAAAGTTCGCCGAGGAATTTCAGCAAACGGTTCAGGTGCTCAAACGTTTTACAGAATCGGCGGAAAAGCAAGTCCCCTTCTTACTTCGCAAGGCTGAGAAAATCGAAGAGTATCTCCGGATTCGCTAAGCCATGTCCCAGGAAGCACGCGTCCTGTCGGTGGAAGTGCTGGAGGAATTGCGAGCGGCTCTGGTGCGCTTTAAACAGGAGGCCAGCGCGGCACTCAGTTCTGTAGCGCTGATCGTGGAACGAATGGCGGTCTGGTTGGAACAGCAGGAACGATTCTGGAAGCAGGAGATTCGCAAACGCGAACAGGCTGTTTCCGAGGCACGACTGGAATTGCAACGGCGAAAATTGATGACCACGGTTCAGGGCCGGCCTCCGGACACGACCGAGCAAGAAAAAGCCCTGCGTAAAGCCCAGGCCCGATTGCAGGAAGCGGAACAGAAACTCCAGGCAACCAAATCCTGGATGATTCGCTGGCCGCGGGTGGTCAATGAATATGGCTCGTCCGGCCAGCGGCTCAGCGAGTTTCTGGAGGCCGAGATGCCGCAACTATTGGCCTGGATGCAGGGGCGAATCGAGGCACTGGAAGCCTATTTAGCGCTTCAGGCTCCCGAACCGCCTGGCCCTACCGCTGCCAGTGATACTGGCTCCACCACTTCCCCATGACCGGGCCGCACCATGTCCCTGCAAACCGGAATTGCCCAGCTGCATGAGGCGATGCGCGACCTGCGACGGGCAGCGGATCGCGCCCAGATGTACTGGACGGATACGGTGCAGCAGGAATTCGAGAAACGTTATTTGCAGCCTCTGGAGCTGATCGTCCAGCGCACCTTGGAGGAAATGCAGCGTCTGGACGAAGCGTTGCGGCAAATGCAACGAGATTGCACGTGACTCGCTGACTTCGGGAATCAACATGTCCGTCACCCAAGCCGAACCGGTCAGCCCATCCACGAACGTTCCGCTGTTGGAACGCCAGCGTGAACTCCTGAACCGTCTCCGCGAGATTATCCGCTGGCGGACGCAGACGGAGGTGGAACTGGAGCAACATTATCGCCGCCGGCTGGAACAAATCGAGGCTCACCACCGTCGCCGTCTGCCGGAAATCGAGAATCGCTACCGGCAGCAACGTGCGGAGCTGGAAAGGCAGTTGCAGGAATCGCTCCAGGCCCTTCAGACGGAACAGGAAAGCGAAACCGCCGCCATTGAAGCGGAATGGCACGAGCGACGCGCCAGCCTGGAGGAACGGGCCCAGCAGGAACGCGAAAACAAAGAACGCGAATTCGAGGAACGCAAATGGGAACTGAATACCGAATACGAAGCGGCGGCCAGCGATCTGGAAGAACGCTCGCGCAAGCTGGAGTTGAAGTTGCAGGAACAGTGGGCACGCATTAAGGCCATTCGGGAGGAGGCTCGCCAGCTGCTTCAGGTCTGGCGGCAACCGGTGGAAAAAGTCGTTGCCGTTCGACCCAAATTCACCAAAGACGACGACTTGCTGGCCATCGTCCAGGCTAAAACCGACCTGGCCAGGGAATACCTCGAAAGCCTCAAGACCTTGGTGCTTCCCCGCTGTTTGGAAGGCAAGCGACCCTGGTGGCTGGCCACGTTTCTTGCCGTGCTGTTGGCGCCATTGTTTTTGATTGGTTACGCGGTGTTGATCGCCGGTCAAAGTGTCGGCCAGCTGCTGGCAGGCTCGTTTTGGGCCGAACATGCTTTGCCCGCTCTGCTGACCAGTCTGGTGGGTGCAATCCTCGGAAGCGGATTGATCCTGCTGGGCGTCTACTGGCTGGCACGCTGGCGAGTCTGGCAACTGTACCGGCCACTTTTGACGGAAATTTACGAGGCTTGCAAAGCCGGACAAATCTGCAAGGAAGCCGCGGAAGCCGCCTATCGTCGCCAGGCCGCTGAACTGAAAGCACGCCGGCAGAAGTTTGAAGAAACCCTCAAGGCGATGATCGTGGAGCATCGTCGCTGGCTGGCTGAGCATGAGGTACAGAGTCAGCGCGACCTGCAGTCGTGCGACGAACAATTCCGCAGCCGCCTCGACAGTTGCCGGCGGCAGTTTACCAGCCGTCGCCAGCAAATCTCCCAGGAACTTACTTCCCGGTTGGCAGAGCTGGACAGGCAATATCAGGCCCAGCGCCAGCGTATCGAAGACGAGTACCAGCAGGGCCTGGCTCAGTTGGAAGCGTGGCGGCAACAGCAGTGGGGACAATTGCGGCAACGCTGGGCAGAGACCATGCGGCAAATCCGTCGCCTGTCCGCCGAATTTCACCAGCAGGCCTACCAGGCTTGTCCGTCGTGGGAGGATGATTTCTGGAATCACTGGCAGGCACCCGTAGTTCCTGCGGAGAAGATTCCGCTGGGCCGATTCCACCTGGCACTCCGCGATTGGAAAGACGCCATCCCGGATGATGCCGACATGCGAGCGGCGACGCCGTCGGAACTCTGGTTAGCTGCCGCTCTCGAATTTCCGGAACGCTGTTCGTGTGTGGTACGCTTGCCGGAGAATGCAGCCGCGAACGACCAGGCACGTGTCGCTGCTTTGCGATTTATGCAGATGTATCTATTCCGTCTCCTGGCTACCATCCCGCCTGGAAAACTTCGTTTCACCATTCTCGACCCGGTGGGCCTTGGGGAACCGTTTTCCGCTTTCATGCACCTGGCCGATTACGACGAGCAGCTGGTTACCAGTCGCATCTGGACCGAACCGCAACACATCGAGCAACGCCTGGCCGACCTGACCGCCCACATGGAGACGGTGCTGCAAACCTATCTCCGCAACCAGTACGCCACTATCGAGGAATACAATCAGCAAGCCGGCGAACTGGCCGAACCTTATCGCATTCTCGTTGTCGCAGATTTCCCGACGAATTTTACTTCGGAAGCAGCCCGGCGATTGGCCAGCATCATCGCCAGTGGTGCCCGTTGCGGTGTTTATGTCGTCATCAGTGTCGACCCGCGTTTGCCCATGCCGCATGGCTTTCAGCTGGAGGACCTCGAACGTGCCGGAGCCATGCTGGTCTGGAAAAATAATCGGCTGGCGTGGAACGACGCCGATTTTGGCCAGTTGCCGCTGCACCTCGACCCACCTCCGCCGGATCAGCTGTGCACCCGTTTGATGCACGAGATCGGCAAGGCCGCTCTGGCTGCCAAACGAGTCGAGGTACCGTTCAGCTGGGTGGCACCACCGCCGGAAAAACGCTGGGCCAGCGACTCCAGTTCCGGAATCGAAATTCCTATCGGTCGCTGTGGAGCCACCAAGCGGCAGTATTTCCGACTTGGCCAGGGAACCGCCCAGCATGTGCTGATTGCGGGTAAGACCGGTTCGGGAAAATCTACGCTGTTGCACGTCCTGATTACCAATCTCGCCCTGCATTACAGCCCTCAGGAAGTGGAACTTTATCTGGTGGACTTCAAAAAAGGCGTGGAATTCAAGACGTATGCGACACATCGTTTGCCGCATGCCCGTGTCATTGCCATCGAAAGTGAGCGGGAGTTCGGCCTGAGCGTGTTGCAGCGATTGGATGCCGAGCTGAGACATCGCGGGGAATTATTCCGGCAGGCCGGCGTGCAGGATATTCGCGCCTATCGGCAGGTGACCGGTCAGCCCTTGCCGCGAATTCTGCTCCTGGTGGACGAGTTTCAGGAATTCTTCGTGGAAGACGACCGCATCGCTCAGGAGTCAGCGCAACTGCTGGACCGTCTGGTGCGGCAGGGACGTGCGTTTGGTTTGCACGTCGTCCTCGGCTCACAGACTCTGGGCGGAGCCTACACTCTGGCACGCAGCACACTCGACCAGATGGCCGTGCGAATTGCCCTGCAATGCAGCGAAGCAGATTCCGCATTGATCCTGAGCGAAGACAACACAGCAGCCCGTTTGCTCAGCCGGCCAGGAGAAGCTATTTACAACGATGCCAACGGCCTGGTCGAAGGGAACAGCCCATTTCAAATCGTATGGCTCAGCGACGCTACCCGCGACCAGTATCTACGCGAGATCGAGGAATTGGCCCGTCGCCGGCAGCTTCCCGCACTGCCGCAGGTGGTTTTCGAAGGCAACGCTCCCTCGATCCTGGCCAGCAATACCGAGTTGTGGAAGCGCATTTCCGGTCAGGTTCCGCCCAGTCCCACACCGGTGGTGTGGTTCGGCGATTCCATTGCCATCCGCGAACCCACGCACTTGGTGCTGCACCGCCACACCGGCGCCAATCTGGCTATTCTCGGTCAGGACGAAACCTTAGCGGCAGGGATGTTCTGTGCGAGCCTGATCGCACTGGCGGCTCAGCTTCCTGTTCGGGCGGAGGGCAGCGGTTCCGACAACCAGCATACGGCAACTTTTTATGTTCTCGACGGTAGTCTGGAAGGAACACCGGTATCGGCCAGTTTGACGGCAACCTTGGCCGTCCTGCCTCAGCCCATCCGTCTCGGCCGCTGGCGCGAAGTCAGCACCATTTTGCAGGAATTGCATGCCGAGATGCAGAAACGCATTCAGTCGGCAGATGCACCCAGTCCGACCTGGGTGCTTTGGATTTTCGGCTTACACCGTTTCCGTGACCTTCGCCGCGAGGAAGATGATTACGGTTTCGGTTTTGATAGCTCCAAGCCACCCAGTGCAGCTCGTCTGCTTGCGGAACTGTTGCGGGAAGGGCCTACGGTCGGGATTCACGTGTTTCTCTGGTGCGACACGCTTACCAACCTGCAACGTTCCTTCGACCGGGCCGCTCTGCGCGAACTGAATTATCGCATCGCCATGCAAATGAGTGCCAACGATTCCAGCAACTTTCTCGATTCACCGCTGGCGTCCCGGCTCGGTCCCTATCGCGCATACTTCTACAGCGAAGAGCAGGGACGGCTGGAGAAATTCCGTCCCTATGGCTTACCGGATGAGGCTTACCTGCAACAAGTGGCACTTCATTTGCGCTCTCGCTAAGTGGTTGTGCTGGAGTTTTCCCTTGACAATCTCCAGCAAGCGGCATAATGATTGTCCAAATAAAAGTTTTTGCGTTCTGACCTTCCCTGAATTTGTGCAGCGGGCGCACACCTGGAAACTCAATGAGCGGAGCTAAACCTGGAATGGAGCTACTCGAAACCTGGTCTATACAAGACGCGGCAGAAACCTACGGCATCCGCAACTGGGGCAAAGGCTATTTCTCGATTAACGAGCGTGGCCACGTTACCATCCATCCTTATAAGTCCCCGGAGCCAGCCATAGACCTGAAAGAGCTAGTGGACCAGTTGCAGGCCCGTGGCATCCAGCTGCCGATCCTGCTCCGTTTTAGCGACATCCTGCGGCACCGCTTGAGTGAAATTCATCAAGCCTTCCGCGCTGCCATTTCCGAGTACCACTACCAGGGTGACTATATTTCCGTCTATCCCATCAAGGTGAACCAGCAACGCCACGTCGTGGAAGAGCTGTTGCACTATGGCAAGGAACTGCGTTTTGGTCTGGAAGCCGGCTCCAAACCGGAATTGCTGGCTGTGCTGGCTCTCACCAACGGGCAGGACAAAACGCTGATCATTTGCAACGGTTTCAAGGACGATGAGTTTTTGCGGATGACCGTGCTGGCCCGCAAGATTGGCAAACCTATCATTCCGGTGATCGAGAAGTTTACCGAACTGGAAACGCTGGTTCAGCACGCTCGCGATTTGCAGGTGCGCCCCGTTCTAGGAGTGCGGGCAAAGTTGGCGGCACGTGGTTCCGGTCGCTGGAAACTTTCGGCTGGATACCGCTCGAAATTTGGCCTGACCGTTACGGAAATCCTCGATGCTCTCGAGTATCTGAAATCCGAGGGCATGGCCGACTGTTTGCAACTGTTGCATTTTCATCTAGGCAGTCAGATCACTAACATTCGCAGCATTAAAAATGCCATTAACGAAGCGGCTCGCATCTACGTCGAGTTGAAACGGCTGGGAGCTGGTCTGCGATACTTAGACGTGGGAGGCGGACTGGGCATTGATTATGACGGTTCGCAAACCGATTTTGAATCCTCGGTCAACTATACCTTGCAGGAATACGCCAACGACGTCGTTTACTATATCAAGAGCATCTGCGACGAAGCCGAGGTCGAGCATCCCACTATCATCACCGAATGTGGTCGAGCTATCGTAGCCTATCACAGCGTTCTGGTCTTTAATGTGCTGGGGGTGTCCGATTTTGAAGACAGTCCGTTGCCCGAAGAGTTACCTGAAGAGGCACCGCAACCAGTGCGCGATCTGTTCGCCATCTGTCGGGAGCTTAACAAAAAGAACTACCTGGAAAGTTATCACGATGCCCAGCAGGCTATTGAGCAGGCGTTGCATGCGTTTACTCTGGGCTATATGAGCTTAGAGATGCGCGGCTTAGCAGAACGCTTATTCTGGGCATTTGCTAATAAGCTGTTGCGTATCGTTCGGGAACTGCCTTACATTCCGGAAGAATTGCAAAACTTAGAGGCGTTGCTTTCGGATACTTACTTCTGCAACTTTTCCGTGTTCCAATCTATGCCCGATAGCTGGGCAATCAATCAGGTTTTTCCGGTGATGCCGATCCACCGCCTGGATGAACCACCGACACGCCGTGGCATTCTCGGAGATATTACCTGCGATTCTGACGGCAAAATTGATAAGTTTCCTTCCCTGCGGGATGTCAAGCCGGTCTTAGAGTTACATCCGTTCACCGGTGAGCCATACTACTTAGGGGCGTTCCTGCTTGGAGCGTATCAGGAAATTCTTGGCGATTTGCACAATCTATTCGGAGACACGAACGCCGTACATGTCCGTGTAGATGAAAGCGGCGAGGTCTATATCGAAGCGGTGATTAAGGGAGACACCGTCCGCGAAGTTTTGCATTACGTACAGTATTCCGCTGATGAATTGCTGGCCCAGATGCGTCGCGATGTTGAGAAAGCGGTGCGGGCCAACCGCATTTCTCTGTCCGAGGCTCGGTTGTTACTACGCTTCTATGAAAACGGCTTGGAAGGTTATACTTACCTGGAAGAGCCTTGATTCCTGCTTAGCTGACAACTAAGTTAGGGTACCTGTGGAACAGGTTAGCGAATCCCGAGGGCAGACTGGAGCCGGCGTATCTGTTCCGGCATAGGGCGCGGTGGCTGGGGCGTTTTCTGTCCAGGTCGTCCGATAACTTCCAGCCAGATAAACACCGGGCCGGGAGGCTCTAAGCAGGAGGCGGCATGAGTTTCCCAGCTATTTCTGTCGCGGAAATGATAAACCCGCCGAATGCCGGCACCCTCAGCGATTCGCGCAAAGTCAATCTGGCGCGAGCCGACGATTGGTTGCCCCCCGGTTACCTCATACATGCCATTATCCATGACCACGAGATAAAGCTGGGCCGGATAGCTGGCGATCGTGATAAGACAGCCGAGGTTCATGATCAGGCTGCCATCGCCGCATACAGCGATGACCCGGCGATTCGGTAAAGCAAGGGCCAGACCTAAGCCGAGTGCTGGTCCCTGACCCATAGCTGAGGGCATGTATGCGAAGTCCAGCGGCGTATCGGAGAGTTTGGGCCAGATGCCCACCGCACCCATCGTAGTAAGAACCAAGGCATCCCCGCGATTGCGGGCGAGAACTTCTAGAGCTTCTTCCGGAGTCATGGCCAGTTTCTCATGGCTGCGGTTATTCGGGAATGCAAGCGACAAAAGGTCGTCCTTGTTGCCGCGCAGAAATATAGAGCTGCACTAAGTCCGCTGCGTTGGCCTGGGCACTTAGTATTTGAAAGGGTACCTGCCAGGCCTCTAAAATCGGAATCGTGAAACGCGGACAGGTGTCGGCGGTGCGTCGTTCTTGATACGCGAGATAACTACGAATGCCCAGGATTAGAAACAGGGGTAACTGCAGGTCGTGGACGACGTTGCGAAAAGCGTCGCCGGCATCGAAAAAACCTGTGCATTGCATGGCCACAACAGGTTGCTTGCCGCCGAGCATAAGCCCCGCGGCAACGCCAAAGGCCTCCGCTTCCCGACTCACCCGAATCAATTGCAGTCGAGGCTCAGCCACTAAGTCCGCTTCCCAGCGACCTAATTCGCTATCCGGTATCCAGAGCCAGTGGCTTACTCCTTGATTCACAAGGCCGACAACCAAGTCCCGACCACTAATCATGAGGGGTTTCCTCCTGGGGTGCTTGAAGTTTCTGGTCGCGGTTCCGGCTACCTAGAGTGCCATAACGTGCGGCGAGGCTCAAGGGCGCCGGTGGCTCGAGTTCCTCGGCGGGTACAGGCCGCGTCGCTTCCAGAGCCAGGGGCAGAGTCACGGTAAAAGTGCTGCCATGACCGAGTTCGCTCTTCAAGCCGACGGTTCCCCCTAACAGTTTGCACAACTCCCGGACAATGGAAAGCCCCAATCCGGTGCCGGATTGTTGTCGAGTGAGAGCCTGGCCTACCTGGCGGAACTTTTCAAAGACCCGTTCCTGATCTTCCGGAGCGATACCGATGCCGGTGTCGCTTACGGACAGGATAAGGTGCTTGCCGTCGGTTTCGACCCGCACACAGACTCGCCCTCCTTCTGGAGTAAACTTGATAGCGTTCGAGAGCAGGTTCCAGAGAATCTGTTGAATCTTGCTGGCGTCCTGACGGGCCGGCGGTATTCCGGGTTCGATTTCACTGCTTAGAGCGATATTCTTCTTCTCCGCCAGCGGCCGAAACATATTAAGCATGGTGTCCACGATTTCGCTGATGTGAAATTCCTCGATATGGACTTCCATGCGGCCCGCTTCCATTTTAGCGAGGTCCAGCACGTCATTGATCAGGTTCAACAATTGCTGGCCGCTGCTCTGGATATTTTTCACCCAGCGGGTCTGTTTCTCGGAAAGTGGCGGGTCGCTGGTCAGTAGCACTTCGCTAAAGCCCAGAATACTATTCAAGGGAGTGCGCAATTCATGGCTGACCGTAGCCAGGAAATCATCCTTCAGCTTATTGCTCTGATATAGGGCCATGTTAGCCTGGGCAAGTTCGTCCACCTTGCGATCTAAGTCAGCGTTGACCCGGCGGAGTTGATCCTGCATGCTCACCAGCGTGCGGATCATGCGGTTAAAAGCGTGGCTCAGGTCTTCAAACTCGTCGCCGGTCTGAATCTCGCTGCGGACATTAAGCTGGCCTGCCGAAATCGCATCGCTGACATCTTTCAGGTGCTTGACCGGTTTGACGACCACATAGCGGACGATGAGATAGCTGCCGCTCATCAGCAACAAAACTGTCACCAGGGCGGTAGCAATCAAGATGGCCCGGTTTTTATGAATTTCGTCGTCCATAGGCTTAGTGGACATAGATACACTAGCTACGCCGAGCAAAACCTGGCCCGCATCGGAATCCTTGCCGATGCGCCAGCCGGCACTGCGTGCGGAGGACTGGCGGTGGCAGTGAAGGCAGCGGTCATCTCCCCATAACGCAGCACGATAAATGTAGTTGTAAGGCGACTCGGCGGGAGCGTCGAGATAGAGGTCAGTTTCTTTACGCTGCGGATGCTCGCTAAATTCCTGAAGCAGGGCCTGGTGCTGCGGGTCATCGCTGCTGGCCGGAATAATGTCGGCTTTGTAAAGGAGTCCCTCCGGTTGCGCTCCGGACAGCCCCACGATACGCTGGCGGATTTGCTGTAAAAATTCCTTTTGTTGCGAACTCAGCTGACCGCTCTCTTCGCCCCACTTCTCTAAATGCAGACGGAGTAGCGCCTGGTACACAAGCAAGCGACCCGTGAAACGAGCCTGTTCATAAACCAGGCTCTCGGTCATCCAGGCATAGTACCAGAAGCTGGCGGTGATCAACAGCAAACTGGCCGTGCCGAACAACAACAGGCACTTGCGTTCGAGATAAGTTTCGCCGAGCAAGCGTTTGAAGCGGCGATAAGACATAGTGGCTTGTTATCCCTCTGGGGAGCGATCTAAGGGTTGGCAATAAGGGCAAAAGTAAGTGGAGCGCCCGGCCAGACGTTGACGCTGTAACGGATAAGAACAACGCCGGCAGGGCTGGCCTTGCCGCCCATATACCAGAAATTCGTCCTGATACGTTCCCCGGCCGTTTTCTCCGAACATGTAATCGCGAATCGAGGAGCCGTGGCAAGCTATGGCGCGGCGCAACACGGTGCGAATGGCACGAAGAAGTTGCCGCGTCTCGTCAAAGGAAAATGTGTTGGCCGCACGATAAGGAGAAAACCCCGCCTGATAAAGGGCTTCGTCGGTGTAAATGTTGCCCAGTCCGGCCAGAAGACTCTGATCCATAAGGGCGACTTTGATCGGTCGGCTCGTGGCCTGGAGCCGGCAATGTAATTCGTCTGCCGTTACCGAAAAGGGCTCCGGACCGAGTTGGCTTTCTAAATAGCGCTGTGCATCGTCGCTCGAAAAGACGAGAATAGCTCCGAAGCGGCGTGGATCGCTGTAGCACAGGTGCGCCGGCTCAGGAGCGAGTTGGCAGACGAAATGGCAGTGAGGATCGTCCGACCTGACCGATGCCAGCACCTGGAGCCGACCGGTCATGCCCAGATGAATCAGCAGACAATCCTGTTCCAGCGATAGCACGATCCATTTGCCCCGCCGACTGACTGCGGTAAAGGTCTGGCCGAGCAGACGGCGGAGAGCCTTTTGCGGTACCGGGTGACGTAAACGTTTTCTCCCTGCCTGCACCGCCAGAATCCTTTTGCCTTTAAGTTGCGGTTGCAGGTAGCGGACAACTGTCTCGACTTCGGGCAATTCTGGCATGGGCACATCCCGGCATGGTTACTCGCTGGCATTATAGCCAATCGCGCTGGCCTTAGAATCCGACCTGCCCTGTGGTAGCGGCATCTGCAAGCCCGAGTGCGCTCCCTATATTGAAAAACGGAAAGCATCTGTAAGCGAGGAGGCAGATATGGACTGGTACCAGGCGGTGCAGGCAGGATTTGCCACTTTAGATGTTCCGGAAGAATATCGGCAGCGTGCACTCAGCTATTTGCAACAGTGGATGACTGCGGCCGAGTTTCAGCCCTACCGACCGCAACTGGATTGGCTCATCCAGCAAGGTTCCTGGGCTGGGTTGCTGGATCGCTTTTACCGCATCCTGCCTTTTGGAACAGGCGGTCGCCGCGGGCCAGTGGGCATCGGGCCGAACCGCATGAATCCCTGGACGGTAACCGCTTCCGTACAGGGGCATTGTGATTACTTGCGTTTGCGTTTCGCAGAAATTCTGGCCAGAAATCAGCGTTTGCGGGTGGTTGTGGCTTACGATGTACGGCGATTTGAGGACCAGAATCGGCAATACAATCCCCATTTACCGAATCCGGTGCTGGGTTTGACCTCGCGGGATTTCGCCAGGTTCGCGGCGGAGGTTTATGCGGCCAACGGTGTCGAAACCGTCTTGCTGCCGCCCGAGGCGTCGCGTTATCTGGCTACGCCGGAGTTGTCGTTCGCCATTCGTTATTACGGTGCTCACGGCGGGTTGAACATCTCGGCTTCCCATAATCCACCGGATGACAACGGGGCGAAGTTCTACGTGCAACATGGAGGCCAGCCGGTTCCGCCCGAAGACCAGCTCATGTCCGACTGCGTGGATCGGGTGACCGCGATTCGACGAATGCCGTTTGCCGAAGCAATGCAGCAAGGCTGGATCGTCCCGTATGAAGAAGAAGCACACCGCGCCTATTTGCAAGTCAACCTGCGGCAAAGTCTCGTCGGGACGGCCCGGCCGAACGAGCTGACGGTGATTTACACGCCGCTGCACGGCGTGGGGCAATTTACCGTGCTGGAATTGCTACAACAGCAACGCATCCGCGTAGTGCCGGTAACCCAGCAGATGGAGCCGAACGGTCTGTTCCCCCGAGCACGGTCGGCGAATCCGGAAGTACCGGCAGCATTCAGCGAGGCCCTGCAGGTAGCGCAACAAACGCCGCAGGCCGAACTGATCCTGGCCAGCGATCCGGACGCGGATCGGCTTGGGGCGATGGCACGCACCCGGGCTGGCGAATGGCGGTTTCTGACGGGCAACGAAATTGCCGCTTTGCTGACGCACTTCAAGTTATCGCAACTGCGTCAGCAAGGCCGCTGGCCCGCTTCGCCGCTCGTTGTCAAGACCGAGGTAACGACCAACCTGATCACGCGAATTGCTCGAAGTTTCGGTTGTGCGGTAGTGGACGATTTGCTGGTAGGCTTCAAATTCATCGCCGATGTGCTATGGCAACTGGAATCCACGGGGCGTTACCGTGATTATCACGGCACGCCAGCCGATTTCCTCATCGGCTGCGAGGAGAGCCACGGCATCTTGATTACGCCGGAGATTCGCGACAAAGATGCTGCAGGGGCGGCCCTGCTGCTGACCGAGGCGACTTTGTATCAGAAACGCCGCGGATTAACGCTCGTCGAGTATCTGGAACAGCTTTATCGGGAGTTCGGCTACTTCCGCAATGTTTTGTTCAATGTACAGTTGCCCGGTCAGCTGGCGGATTATCAGAAGATGCAGCGGTTAGGCCGGGCACTGGATATGTTGCGTCGCGATCCGCCGCGGGAACTGGCCGGCTGGAAGGTCGTGCATTTCGATGATTACCTGCGACCGGAATCGCGGTTCGGCCCGATTCTTGGCGAAACCGATCGCCTGGGGCGGAACGTTCTTGTGTTCCATTTCCAGCCAGCGGAACATTCTCCCGCTGGCAGCGACCAGGATACAGTCCGAGCACTGACCAACGAAATAGCCAGGATATGCGTCAAAACCGGCGAAGAGCTATCAGCGCGGCTCATCTTCCGGCCGAGCGGCACCGAACCGAAAGCCAAATGCTACGTCGAAGTAGCCACACCGCCGGCTTTGCCGCAAATTGATCGGCAGGAGTGGTCGCAATTGTGTCGGCAGGTCGATCATCTGGCCGAAAAGCTGGGCCAATCGTTTGTGCAACTGGCGCTGCAATTGGCCGAGGTTCCCGCTGCAGTTTAGCCAGCTCAATGCGGATTAGTCACGCTGGATAGCCGGTTTCGCGGGCAACTGGCCTGGCTCAGCACCAGGCGGTAACGGTTGGGGAAGGGGCACCGGCCTGCCGAATTTCGGTCGGCGGAACGCCACCAGACCGGACGGTTGACCGTTTGTCGTTCCGTTGGTCTGCGTGCTATAAAGGTTAATCAGGCCCACGTATTCCCAGCCTTCAGCCGCCAAACGATTGAGCACCTTGGCATGCTCATCGCAATCGCGGCCAGTAAATTCAACCACCCGGTACTCCCAGCCGAGAGGTTGTGGCACGACCCCGATATTGGGCTGAACACCGCCTCCGGCCGCTCCGGGTGGATCGTCACCCGCTTGTTCAACGGGAGGAACCTGCTGAACCGGTTTGGCTTGCACCGCTTTGGGCCTGGCTGGTGCGGGTAGTGGCTGAATTTGCACCGGCTGCACAGGTCTGGGTTGGACCTTGGCGGGTTCGGGATTCGGGGCATTCTGCGAACGGGCCAGGCCCATCCAGACCAGTCCCGTCAAACCCACCAGTACCATCACGGTAAGACCGGCTCGCATCGCCATCTGTCGCATTAGCATGTTCATCTCCTTGTTCCCATGCGGTCAATCCCTGGGCGACACGTCTGCCTCTATATGACGAACGGAGCGACGAAAGGGATTAACCGAGCCTCTAACATTTTGGTCGCCACGGCAACGCAGGATGCGGGCAGCCAGAAGAAATGTGAAATGGATGCTGGAAGGGTCTTTTTATCCGCATCGGGCCAGCTTGGAGTGAAACCGTTTTCATGGTGCAGACCTTGAGAAGATCGCTCATGAACAGCACGCGCGTCCGTGCATGGGCTTGTGATCGCGGCCGACGTTGGTGACACAAACTCGAAAATTGCTTGAAAGCCGGACGTGCCACCGTCCGCACGATTACGTTCCAACCAGGTCTTGGTGGCGCGGAATTAAAGAACCATCCGGAAGCGGAAGCAGGACGCACATTCGTTCACGAGCTCACATGGCCAGGCAGCGACCATGAGACCGAATCCAAGAACCATTCGCAGGCAGCCTGGCCTTCGACCGGGCGGGACGTGCACCTGTTCGGGGATCATGAGGTGGAATCCAAGAACCATTCGTAGGCAGGGCGGACGCGGATTCCCTGGCCTGCCAACTGGCTGGCTTGTTCCGAGGTCATAACGACCAACAGCCGCTCGGCATGGCGATACCGCACTGCTGCCGCCTGTAACGCCCGCATTTCCCGCGCGAAGCTTTCCTCTGATGTCGGTGCTGCGCACACCTGGATAAGCTGCTGTACCTGTCCAGGAATTCGCGCCAAAAAGTCCACTTCATATCCCTCTTGGGTCTTCACGTAGGTGATCGCAGCGCCGCGCCGCAGAAGCTCCTGCAATACCGCTGTTTCCAGGGCATGGCCGAAATTGGTGCGCCCACTGATGTCGTAGGCCTGGATCAGGCCGACATCTACGGGATAGACCTTACGCGGATTGGTATTGCGCTGGCGTTCCGACTCGGTATCGAGGTAGATAGCCGTGATCAGGAACGCGTCTTCCAAGTAGCTCAAAAGAGCATGGAGTGTGTCTTTGGCCACAGCATGTCCCTGGGACTTGAGGTCGCGGTAGAGTTTATGCACACTCAGGGCGGCGGCAGGATTGCGTAAGCAGAAACGTACAAGCCACCGCAAGGGGCCGACCTGGCTCACCCGATAACGCTCCACCACGTCGCGCAAAATCAGCGTATCTACATATCCCTGAAGTAAGGGGATGCGTAACGATGCTTCCAGGCCTTGCGCTTCAGGGAAGCCGCCCACTTCCAGATATTCACGTAACCGCTTCTCCAGGAGGGAGCGTTCGGGTGGAGTTATGCGAGATACCGGTTTGGTCGGCTCCTCGCCTCGGTGGCGTAAAAACTCACGGAAACTGAAAGGGCGGAGAATGGTTTCAAATCCTCGCCCGCGCAGCGAAGTGTGCACCTCACGCGATAGTAACCGTGCCGATGAACCAGAAACCACTACCTGCACTTTTTCTGTGTCCAGCAACCGGCGAACAAACCTTTCCCAGCCTGAGATTACCTGGATTTCGTCCAGGAACCACCAGACTTCTTGCCGTCCCCGCAATTCAGGGAACATGCGGTAGTATTCTTCCAGTAAGGCATTCAGCTGGGAGAGTGGAAGGTCTGCCAGGCGGTCATCGTCGAAACTAATGTACACAGCGCGCGTGGGCGACAGGGCATTCTGTTTTTCGGACTGCACCTGGCGCAGGAAAGTGGTTTTTCCCACCCGTCGCATGCCCAGCACGGTATGCACCTTATTCTGGATGGCTGGAAGGCGTGCATCACGTCGCGTTACTCCGACAAGCTGAACCGGTTCCAGGCCGCTAACCAGTTTTTCACGCAGCACAGGATGCAGTTCCATAGCAAATGCCTGCTTCGCAAAGCTGTCCTTCTTATAAGGACAGTTTACGCATAATCTGTCCTTCTGAGAAGGCCAGAACAGGAAACAGTGGACTCAGTAACTAATGCGCGGACAAACTGGGGCAAGCGATGCTGAGCGCTGCTGGAGCGGCTGGCGTTAGCCAGCCGTGGCGGGCGCAACGTCATTGCAGTTGGAGAACGCACGCTTTTGCCGGCATCCGTGCGTGCCAACTAGAGCGGCTGGCGTGAGCCAGCCGTGGGAAACAACCCGTCCTTGCAATTACACGTTCGTTCTATAGCGCGTAACGTTTGTTTTGTCACACCCACGGCGGGCTTACGCCCGCCGCTCCTGCGAATGTGCGTTTCTGCATCGCAAAAGACGTTGTTCTTCCGGCAGACGAACGCCGTTCCATGCACCAGGAGCGGGGGGCGTAAGCCCCCCGTGCAATACCTTCCGCATGCGAACTCGAAACGGGCAAACTCACCTCATTGCCTTCGCAGACGCGGTTTGCAACCCACGGCGGGCTTACGCCCGCCGCTCTTGGCGGATGTGCCCTTTTGCGTTGCAGAAGCTCATATTGCAGCGTATATCCGTTGTGCACCTGGAGCGGCTGGCGTGAGCCAGCCGTGGGAAGCATAACATCATTGCAGTTGGAGAACGCACGCTTTTGCCAGCATCCGTGCGCGCCAACTAGAGCGGCTGGCGCCGGTCAGCCGTGGTACGGGAAAAGAATGTGCGGTGCGAAACGTAAGCAGTGCGCAAAAGCGGGTCACCGTTGCAAACGCCAATTCGACCCACGGCGGGCTTACGCCCGCCGCTCCTGGCGGATGGGCGTGCCACCGTTACGGACTGGGCATTTTGCAGCGAACAGCCGTTATGCCTTGAAGAAGCGTTAGTCGAAGCGTTTAGGTTGCTGGTCGGGTGCAAAAAATCGGCCCTTGAGTGCGGAGTCCAAAACTTTGTTGACTTTTTCACGAGTACCGGCGGGCAACGCTTCAAGGCTGTCGTAAGTCTTGGTCTCACGCCCTTCGGTGACTTCGATTTTGCTGACGCTGGTCTTACCGTCGGCCTGGGTGCCTTCGATGCGGATGGTCTGGCCCGGCTCCCGATACTGGACACGGAAAGTGCCATCGCTACTGCGTTCAACCTGCAAGAAGTAACCGCCGGGCAGCGAAGGTTCCGCGGGAAATGGCAGAATCCGGGAATCGGGACGGCGAGGTCTGGCTGGAGGCACTTCCGGCAATTCCAGTTCGGGCAGTGTTTCTTTCTTGCCCTTGCGGAGCACGACAACTTTGCCAACCTTGCCAGCGGGCAGTTCACGGATGAGCCGAACGAATGCTTCGGGATCGGCCGGCACCGTTTTGCCTCCGATTTCCAGCAGGATGTCGTGGGGCTTGATGCCGACTTTAGCGGCCGGAGAATCCGGCACAACTTCCCGCACAAGCACGCCCTCGTTTTCGGCGACGCTGAGCTGGTCGCGCAGAGCCGGATGCAATGGCTCGACGATCACGCCCAGCCGTGGATGCCGTTGAGCAGGCTCACCGAAAAACGGCGGGCGTAACTGGGGTGGGAATATTCGGCGGCGATCTTCCTGCAACTGGCCGCGATGGAGTTGCTCCAGCATTTGCCGTAATTCTTCCTGCTGCCGACGCAGCAGTTGCCGCAGCCGTTCCCACTCCTGCGGGTCTATGCCGGGCGGCGGTTCCTTCAGAAGCTCATCAAGATCGGCGAAAGGTGGGGGAACAAGGCGGTCTGGTGCGCGAGCTCTGTCCGATTTTTCTCCGGAATCGCGTCGCTCCTGGGCTGGTGCGGCACGTTGACCGGACTGGTCATCCGGCTGGATTTTCTGACGCCGCGAATCAGACGGCTGACGCGCGGCATCTTCCTTCTGCTTATCGGAGGCAGTGCCGGTACCAGACGACTGGTCGCGCACTGCCGAGTCTTTTCCGTCGGTCGGCAAGGAAGCATCTTTCGCGGCAGCGGTGACCAACCAGTTTGCTCCAGCCAGAAGGGCACCTGTCGCAAGTAACCCAAGCAGTCCGTGAAGCAACCATCGGCGTGCACGAGCAAAGCTTGCCAGCAAATCCCTCAGCAGCATGGCCTCTCCTCCTTTCTGAGTAACGCATAGAGTCGGGTGCGTCGGCAAGCAATGTGTGGATGTGCACGGCTCACCGGCCACACCCCGCGTATCCACATAATTCTAATCAGCGGTCGGGCCTGCCAGTCGGTTATTGTCTCGCAAGCACCGACGAAATTCAGGTTGCATCGTCCGTGGTTGGCTCTGTCGGTTCGGATTCGGTTTCGTCCGGTTGGACGGGGATACGGTATTCCCCGCCGAGCCAGCGACCGGTGTCAATGATGCGACACCGCCGACTGCAGAACGGGAAAGTCGGCAGGTCCTCCAGTTTTTCGATGCGGATTTCCTTACCGCAAATCGGGCAGCGCACCTGAATCATGCGGCCGCCTTTTTGGGCGTAAGTTTGCTTTTAGTCGGCGGTCGTCTCGAATGATGCGGCGATGGTCCGCCTGCTACTTCGATTCCGTTTCGCTTTTGCACTTGCAGTTGTCGGAACCGCAGCCGGCCTGCTCCAGCTCTTTCTTCGCCGCGGCTTTGTACGATTCGCTGCGGTAATCCGTGATGTAGAAGCCAGAGCCTTTGAAAATCAGGCCGGCTCCCGTTCCGAATAGCCGACGCAATCGCGGCTGGTGGCATTTGGGACAATCCCGCAAAGGTTCGGCGGTAATCGGTTGCAATTCCTCGAAGGTGTATTCGCAGGCCTCGCAGCGATACTCATACGTCGGCATACTTCCCCTCCTGTTTGTGTGCTGAGTGCTGCGTTCTTGGCGGCGATAGTGAAGCGACCGCCCGACGGGTTAGCTCCTTGCCGAGCAGGTTCAAGATGGCGACGATTACTGCTTTTGTTCGGAAGGCTGGGCCGTCTGATCACCGCCAGTGCTGGCGGAGCTGGCTTGTTGGGAACTGGCCTGTTCCGAACCGGCTTGTTCGGTCATGGCAGTGCTGACGATTACTCGGGCCGGTCGCAGCACGCGATCGTGATAAAAATATCCTGCCTCGAGCACTTTCAGTACGGTGTTAGGCGGGTGATCGCGGCTCGGCTGCTGCATGACTGCCTGGTGTAGATGCGGGTCGAAGGGCTGACCTTCCGCATCCATCGGCACAATGCCGTGTTTGCGAAGCACCTGTTGCAGTTGCTGATAAATCATCGCCACGCCCTGGCGCAAGGGCGAATCCTGTTGCACCGAATCGAGTGCCCGCTGGAAGTTGTCCAGTACCGGCAGCAGATCGAGGGCCAGCGGCCAGAGCGCGAATCTCTGCTCCTGTTCGCGTTCTTTGGCGACACGCTTCTGGTAATTCTCGAAGTCGGCCCGGGTCCGAAGCAGCAGTTCTTTGAAGGTGTCGCGTTCGCGACTGAGTTGTTCGAGATCGGCAAGCACCTGGGCCGCTTCCGCTGTTCCATCGGAAGTGTTTGCGGCCGATGGCGAAGCAGTCGTCGCTGGCTTATCGGTTTTTCCGGTTGTGGAGTCGGACGAGTTGCTTGATTTCTGGGTGGTTTCGTCGCTCATGGCTTGGTCCAGGATGGCGGTTTAATCATCGGAATCTGATTTCGCTGGCGGAGCTTCACCGCCCAGCCAGGATTTGAGCATTTCGAGAAAACTTCGCCGTTGCGGGGATACGTTTTTCTGTTCCAGTTCGGCCAGTTCCCGCAGCAATTCTTCCTGGCGGCGGGTAAGTTTGCGGGGCACTTCCACGACCACCTGAACGAGTAAGTCGCCGCGTTCCTGACTGCGTAATACTGGCATGCCCTGTTGCGGAATGCGTAACACCTCGTGGCTCTGGGTGCCCCGGGGAATGACCAGTTTCGTTGTCTTGCCGTCCAGGGTGGGAATTTCAATCTCCGCTCCCAGAGCCGCCTGGGTAAAACTGATCGGAACCTGACAGAACAGGTCGCGCCCTTGCCGACGGAAGAACGGATGCTCTTTAACTCGTAGCACGCAGTACAAATCGCCACGCGGCGCACCAGGATCGCCCGCCTCACCCTCGCCGGGCAAATGCAAACGATGGCCGGTTTCAACACCGGGCGGAATCCGCACTTCGATGGTGCGGCGGGCCTGCACTTTGCCACGCCCCTGACAGCGCGGGCAAACCTGCGTGATTCGGTAACCCAGACCCTGGCAGCTACGGCACTGCGTCCGCACCGTCAGCAATCCTTGTCGCAGGTAAATCTCTCCGTGTCCGCCACACCGGGAACAGGTCTCCGGACGATAACCGCGTGGAATACCCGCGCCGCCACATTCACCACACAATTCCAGCCGCTCGATTTCCAGTGTCCGGCTGGTTCCGGTAAACGCTTCCCGCAGGTCGATTTCCACGAGGGTTTCCAGATCACGACCCGGGCGCGGTCCTCGCCGGGAACGCCTGCCGCCGAAACCGAAGAAATCGCTCAACAAGTCGAAGAACGGGTCGAGTGGTTCGTGGCTCGGCCCATACGTTCCCGGCGGACTGAACGACTCATCCAGACCAGCAAATCCGTAGCGGTCGTAGCGGGCCCGTTTTTCCGGATCGCAAAGAACCTCGTAAGCCTCGGTGATCTCCTTGAATTTCTGGGCAGCTTCTTCGTCGCCGGGATTGCGGTCGGGGTGATACTTCTTGGCCAGTTCGCGGTAGGCGCGCTTGATCTCCTCCTCGCTCGCGTTGCGGGCGACGCCCAACACTTGGTAATAATCTCGTTTACTGGCCATAGCCCTTGCTTCAACCGTCGCAGCCATTTTGCACAGGCTATTGAGATTTTACACCACTCAGAAAAAGCAGGGTGAACCGGCGTCGGTCCACCCTGCTGAGAGGTTCGGCGAATGATAGCAGTCCGACCGCTACGACGCCAGGCCAGCGGACGCGACGCCGACATCAATGCACCGCACCTTCGACTTTCGGCTTGTCGGCATCTTCGTCAATCCGCGTGACCAGAACTTCCGTCGTCAGCATCAACCCAGCAATACTGGCAGCGTTTTGCAGGGCAGTGCGGACGACTTTGGTGGGATCAATGATGCCCGCCTTGTACATATCCACATACTGCCCGGTGTTGACGTCGTAGCCGATATTCGGATTGTCCTGGTCGAGAATCTCCTGAGCGATCACGGCACCGTCGCGGCCGGCGTTTTCGACCAGGGTTCGGATCGGCTGTTCCAGGGCCCGCAAAACGATCTCAGCTCCGTATTTTTCGTCGCCCTCGAGTTTCTTAGCCAGCTTCTGCACCGCCTCCTTGCAGCGGAGCAAAGCGACACCGCCACCGGGGAGAATACCTTCTTCGACGGCGGCACGGGTCGCATGCAGCGCATCTTCGACGCGTGCCTTGCGCTCTTTCATCTCGGCTTCCGTGGCCGCACCTACCTTGATGATGGCCACGCCACCAGTCAGTTTCGCCAGCCGTTCGCTGAATTTTTCCTTGTCGTATTCGCTTTCCGTCTGCTCCATCTGGGTGCGAATCTGCTCAATGCGTTTCTGAATCTCCTGCTTCTTGCCTTTGCCGCCGATGATGGTGCAGCTTTCCTTTTCGACGCGGACACGTTCGCACTGGCCGAGTTGCCGCGTCGTGACGTTCTCCAGTTTGATGCCCAGGTCTTCACTGATCAGTTGGCCGCCGGTCAGCACGGCGATGTCGCCGAGGATGGCTTTGCGCCGATCCCCGAAACCGGGAGCCTTGACGGCGCAGCATTGCAACACGCCGCGGAGTTTGTTCACCACCAGCGTGGCCAGTGCCTCGCCTTCCACGTCTTCAGCAATAATCAGCAACGCCCGACCTTCTTGGGCGACACGCTCCAGAAGCGGCACAATATCGCGGACGTTGCTAATCTTTTTCTCGTAAATCAGGATGTACGGATTCTCCAGCTCACAACGCATCGTGGACGGGTCAGTGATGAAGTACGGCGAAATATAGCCCTTATCGAACTGCATGCCCTCCACGAATTCCACCGTGGTTTCGGCGGTCTTGCCCTCTTCCACTTGGATGACGCCATCCTTGCCGACACGCTCGACCGCGTCGGCGAGCATTTTGCCGATGGTCATGTCGTTGTTGGCGCTGATGGCACCTACCTGGGCGATTTCCTCTTTGCTGGTCACCTTGCGGGACATCTTTTCGAGCTGGCTCACCGCCGCTTCCACGGCTTGCTCAATGCCCCGCTTAATTCCCATCGGATTAGCACCGGCGGTGGTGTGTTTGAGACCTTCCTTGTAGATTGCCGCAGCCAGGACAGTCGCAGTGGTGGTGCCATCGCCAGCGACATCGCTGGTTTTCTGAGCGACGGCGTTGACCAGCTTGGCGCCCATGTTCTCAAAAGGATCGGGCAGATCAATTTCCTTGCTCACAGTCACGCCGTCTTTGGTCACCGTCGGGTTGCCGAAGGTTTTTTCGAGGATGACGTTGTGCCCAGCTGGGCCGAGGGTGCAACCGACCGCTTTGGCCAGTTTCTCAGCACCAGCGAGCAGTTTTTTGCGTGCATCGTCAGTGAACATCAGTTGCTTGGCCATGTCTCACTCCTCGTTTGCATATCCTTTGTAATGGGAAAGCCCGACCCATTCCGGGTCGGATTCGTTCACCGTGCCAGAAGTTGCTTATTGGCTCCGGGTGGCCAGCGAAAGCACTCTCATTTGATGACCTTGGCCAGGATGTCGCTTTCCCGCATAATCTTGTATTCGTTGCCGTTGATCTTGACATCGCTGCCGGCGTATTTGCTGAAGATCACTTCATCGCCGACGGCGACGTTCATGGCGGCGCGGCTGCCGTCGTCCAGTAGTTTGCCTGGACCGACCGCGACCACTTTGCCCCGTTGCGGTTTTTCCTGGGCAGTATCGGGGAGAACAATCCCGCCGGGAGTTCGCTCTTCCGATTTCAGCGGTTCAATCACCACCCGATCATCCAATGGCCGCAGTTTCATAGGCTCTTTCCTCCTTTCGTGTATTCGTGCACCGTTTCCAGGGTGTCTGCATTTATCCCGTCAGAGCTAGCCAAATGGGCCTGGGCTCCTTTTACCCGTTATGACGCCACCGTTTCGTGCGGACTAGAACTCATCCATGTGCTCGTCGTGATGCGGTTCTTCCTTTTCCTTCTTGGGGATGTCCGCAACGAGCGTTTCGGTGGTCAAGAGCAAGCAGGCGACACTGGCGCCGTTCTGCAGTGCCGAGCGTGTGACCTTGACCGGGTCAACAATGCCTGCCTTGCGCAGGTCGGTGTATTTCAGTTCCAGGGCATCAAAGCCCCAGGTCTTTTCCTTGGCCTTGCGGACGGCATTGACGACCACAGAGCCATCGAGGCCAGCATTTTCAGCAATCGCCCGGCAGGGCACCTCCAGCACCTCTTTCAGCAGCTCGACGCCGACCTGTTCGTCGCCCTCCAGTTGCAGTTTGTCCAGAGCACGGGCCGCATGCACTAACGCCACCCCACCGCCAGGAACAATGCCCTCGGCGATAGCGGCGCGAGTAGCGGCGAGGGCGTCTTCATACAACGCCTTCCGCTCCTTCATTTCCGTCTCGGTAGCAGCACCCACTTTGATCACAGCCACACCGCCGGACAACTTCGCCAATCGCTCCTGCAACTTTTCGCGATCGTACTCGCTATCGGTCTTTTCAATCTCCTGGCGGATCTGCTGGCAACGTCCTTCGATGGCCTCTCGTTTGCCCGCCCCTTCAATGATGGTGGTGTTCTCAGCATCTACGCGGACTTTCTTGGCCTGACCGAGGTCGGTCAGCTTGACGTTCTCCAGCTGGATGCCCAGGTCTTTGAAAATCGCTTTGCCGCCGGTCAGAATGGCGATGTCTTCGAGCATGGCCTTACGCCGATCGCCGTAACCGGGGGCCTTCACCGCGCAGCATTCGACAATGCCACGCAGTTTGTTCACCACCAGCGTCGCCAGCGCTTCGCCTTCGACATCTTCGGCGATAATCAGCAATGGTCGCTTGGCTTTCGATACCGCTTCCAAGAGCGGCACCAGAGCGCGGGCGCTGGAAATCTTGTCCTCGTAAATGAGGATGTACGGTTTCTCCAGTTCGCAAACGACTTCCTCCTGGTTGGTAACAAAGTGCGGCGACAGGTAACCGCGGTCAAACTGCATACCTTCCACCCATTCCACTTCGGTGGTGATTCCTTTGCCCTCCTCGATAGTGATAACGCCGTCGGCTCCAACGCGTTCCAGTGCCTCGGCAATGCGCTCGCCGATTTCGCTGTTGTTGTTGGCGGCGATGGTGGCCACCTCGCGGATTTCCTTTTTGTTTTTGACGTCAATCTTCTCGGCCATTTTGCGGAGTTCGGCGACGACCGCGTCCACGGCCTTGTGAATCCCGCGGCTCATGGCCATGGGATCTACGCCAGCGCTGATGCGGCGCAGTCCCTCACGGAAAATTGCCTCGGCCAGGACCGTCGCAGTGGTGGTACCGTCGCCGGCAACGTCGCTGGTCTTGCTTGCCGCTTCCTTGACCAGCTGGGCACCCATGTTTTCATAGGGGTCTTCCAGTTCGATATCCTCAGCTACGGTGACGCCGTCTTTGGTAATGTTGGGCGCACCCCAACCTTTATCAAGCACAGCATTGCGTCCGCGCGGGCCAAGTGTGCATTTCACTGCTCGCGCCAGTTTCGACGCGCCACTCAAAAGCTTTTGTCGTGCTTCATCTCCGTAGGCCAGTTGCTTGGCACCCATTCGTCTGCCTCCTCTGAGAATTTCACCGTAGGCAAAGCAGGACGGAATCTAACGTTGGCTATCTGGGGCGATGGAAAAGCAGTGCGCCCAATGTGCAACGTACATGCCGGGAACAATCTTCGACATAAGTCCAAGAAATTTCAGTCGTTATGGAACATCGTCAACAACAGCCCCGAGCATTGTGCCTGCCAAGTTGACAGGCGGAAACCGGTTCCGTGCCGATTTGGAAATGGCCATCGTCGTGGCCGGTGTTCGGCCCACCAGAAGCAAGGGCTTCAAGAGAGTTTGTCTTTGCACTTGACGCTAAGGAACCATACACTATAGTGACGATTTAGATAGTAATGATGACTAATTTGCAAAACAATTTTGCTGGGCTGGATTTTCAGCACTGCTCCGGATTCGGGCGGGGAAGGCACCGAGCAAACGAATTGAGAAACCCAAGCTAAAAAAGCTACGGAATGCAATCCTGTGGCCTTTTAGTGGCCCTTCAGGGCCAAAGGAAACAGACGCGGTAAACAGTCCGGCATTCCCTTCAAACCTACGCAATAGGAGCGAACTATGCGCGAAACCATTGGGATAAGCTGCATCAGATTGGTCGAAGGCAATTACCGGAAAGTCTGGCCCATCTACACAAGAAAGGAGGAACCCGTGCAGATCTCACGCTTTCGCTTGCTGCCCGTCGGTTCTCCGAAACTGTCGGGGCGGACTCGCGCCCGTGTCGCAGCATTCACGCTGGTTGAGCTGCTGGTGGTCATTGCCATCATCGGGCTGCTGATGGCCCTATTGCTACCGGCCATCCAGCGGGTGCGCGAAGCCGCCAATCGGATGCGTTGCGCCAGTAACCTTTCCCAGATTGCGCTGGCTTTTCACAACCACCATAACGACTTTAACTATTTCCCCACGGGCGGTCTTTCCGTGAGCGACGGTAACGATGTGGTCGGTCAGAATTACGCAGTGGACTTCAAAGACGCTTCCGGGTCGCCGGTTCCGCGCACCTGGGCGGGTGGATACGCTCCAGCTGTAGGGGCGGATCAAGCCTGGGGCTGGGCGTATCAAATCCTGCCGTATATCGAGCAGACGGCATTGTATCGCAATGCGGACGATAACGCAGTGCGGCAGACGCCAATTCCGCTGTACTTCTGCCCAGCCCGTCGTCGGCCGGGAGTGGACATCAACGGTTGGGCACAGATCGACTATGCCGGGAGCGCCGGTGCCTATGAGGAGGATTCGCAATGGTTTGCCCCGGCGGGTTGGTCCCGGCCGACGATCCGTCATTCCAGCGGCGTGATCGTTTCACGGGCACCGAGCGAACCTCCGAGTATTCGCCGGGTTGTGGATTTGGAAAGCGGCATTCCGGATGGCACCTCAAACACCATTTTGGCCGGAGAAAAGTATCTCCGCCGATTCCAGTACAACATGGCGCCGCCCGAGGACAACGACAGCTTCATTGCTGGATTTGTCAACGATGTGGTTCGCTGGGCGCGTGCACCGCAACTGAATGAAGCCCAGCCTTTCCCGGACGGCAAGTTATACGGCTCGGACGCCAACCACCCGCGGCGCTTCGGCAGCGCGCATCGCTCGGGAGCCAATTTCGTCTTTGCCGATCGCTCGGTTCGTCTCGTTCGTCATGGCGCGGATCCGGCAATCTTCTATCTGCTGGCTATCCGCTTTGATCACCTTGCCGTGGACCCGGCCAAAGTGCAGTAAGCAACACAAGCGCCGGCCGTGGGCACCAGGACGGCAGGGCAAGCGCTCAGTGTCCCGCCATCGTCAAGCGAATCCCCCGCTGCCTCAACTCCGGGCTTTTTCCGGTGAAATCTCGACCTCAGACGCGGGGGATTCGCTGTACAAGGCGTCCAGCAAAGGGCGATACTTATTCAGCACAAACTGACGGCGGATTTTCAGGCTGACAGTCAGTTCCTCAGCTTCGACGCGAAACGGCTGCGGCAACAGGACGAATTTGCGAATCTGCTCCCAGGGGGGCTGGTGAACCAGCAGGCGGTCCAATTCCTGGCGGAAGAACTGCTGCACTTCCGGATGCTGAACCAGTTGCTCTGGGGGTAACTCCATAAGGCCGTGCTGCTGGCCGAGTTGTTGGAGAGTGTCGCGGCTGGGAACAATCAGGGCCGTGAGATAGTTCTTGCCGTCGCCGTGGATCACGGCCTGTTCGATATGCGGACTGGCCACCAGCAGACTTTCCAGCTCGGTCGGAACAACCTTCTTGCCATTGGAGAGGACGAGTAAGTCCTTTTTGCGACCGGTAACGGTCAGAAAGCCGTCGGCATCGAGAAAACCCAGGTCGCCGGTGTGGAACCAGCCGTCGGCCAGGGCTTGCTGGGTCGCTTCGGGATTGCGCCAGTATCCGGGAGTAACATTTGGCCCGCGTACCAGGATTTCGCCATCTGCAGCAATGCGGATTTCCACGCCGGGTACTGCCTGGCCGACCGTGCCAATTTTGTTTTTGCCCAGACGATTGAAGCTGACCACGGGAGAAGTTTCGGTCAATCCATAACCCTGCAGAAGTGGCAAACCCGCATCCCAGTACGCCTGGGCTACGTGCACCGGTAAGGGAGCACCGCCGGAATTGAGCCGTTCGATTCGCGGGCCGAAAATGCTGCGAAGTCGGCGGCGCTGTTTTTCCTGGTCAGTATCCCGGCAGGCCGCCAGGATTTTCTCGTACACCCGCGGCACGGCAGCAAATGAGGTCGGTTGCACCTGTCGCAGGTCCTCGACAATGTTGTCCACGGACTCGGCCAGCACAAGCAAAAACCCTCCGGCCAGGCTCAGATAGTAGTCCACCAGCCGACCGTAAATGTGGCTATATGGCAGCCAGCTAAGCACTACCGTGTGCGGCCCCAAGCTCACCGATTCGAGCATGGCCAAGGCGTTGCTCAGCAGATTCCCGTGGGTCAGCATCACTCCCTTGCAATCGCCGGTAGTCCCCGAGGTGTACATGATGGTTGCGAGGCTATCACGGGAGAGCTCGGCGATGCGGCGAGCCAGTTCGGAGAAAAAACGCGAGCGTTGTTGCCAGCCGCGACTTACCAGCACCGACCAGCGCTGGGCATGTGGCGAGGGGAAATCGGTCAAGGCCCAGATTTTCCTTGGCGGTTGCGACTGGCTGGCCCAGTGGGCGAGTGCAGCAGCTTTTGCGGCATCGCTCACGAATACCAGCCGCACCTCGGCATGATCGAACTGGGCAATCACCTGTTTTGCCGGAAGCGGTGCATGGGCCGGGACACACACGCCGCCCACCGCAAGAATAGCCAGATCAGCCAGCAACCATTCCGGACGATTCTCCGACCACAAGCCGATGCGGTCGCCTGGAGCAACTCCTTCGCCCAGCAAAGCTGCCGCCAACGCCAGCATGCGTTCGCTAAAATCTTCCCACGACCAATTCTGCCACCAACCGTGTTGCTTCCAGCGAACAGCGGGGCGAGGCCCCAGGCGTTCGGCTTGTTGCAAAAGCAGCGCCGGGATGCTGGTCACCAGGTTCAACGCAGGCATTGGCCTGGCGGGCGGAGCACCAGAAGTTACGGCCGAAATGGAGGCGGTCATGGTTCGGCTCCGGAAGTCTCCCGAACCTGGAATTCGAGTTTCCAGCGTTGCTTCGGTTCACGTCCCAGACACCAGAGTTCCAACGTACCGATAGGCGTGACATGGCTGTGCAACCGCACCGGTACGACTTTCCCTTCCAGACCGGGGGCCTGCAAAGTAACCTCCAGCGGATCGAGTTCCTGCAGCTCCTGCTCGTCCCACTCGTCCAGCACCGTGCCGATGGTGTCTTTGCGACGCACACTGGAACCGAAAAAGCGGAATCGAGCCGGCACCCCGACTACCAGGCCAAATTCCTGTCCCGGCACATCTGCTTCGGTTCCTTCTTCCATGCCGAAAGGAGCAACGCAAACGGCTTTGACGGGCGGAGGCATACCCGGAACTGCCGGGAGATTGACCGCCACGCCGATGTAGTAAGCCCGAGCTGTCCCGCCGCGGATACGGATACCGCGACCCCGTCGTACCATGCCGTAACAGGCCGCGCCGCGAGCCACCGCCAGGTCGAGATCGGTTCCGGTCAGGACACGGACAGGTTTGGCACCGAGTTGTTGTGCCCAACTGTTGAGGACCTGCACCAGGCGATCGACCAAAGGCTGTGCTTTGAACACGCCGCCATTGAACAGCACCGCGGTCGGAAAAGCGGCAGAATCGCGGCCTTCTTGTCTTTCCGACATGGCCGACTGATGCCGACGCAGGAAACTGGCCAGGTGCCGCGTGATCGCCGCATCGCTGGCGTATGGCAGCCCCAGTTCCTGAAAGCCGATGGCTGCCGATCGTTTCACCTCCGCGTCAAAGTCAACATGGGGGAAAAAGCCTTCGAGTAACACCTCCCGCAACTCTTCCTGGGTCAATTCCGCGGTCAGCGTCCCGCCAATCACTCGGCTGCCGCGACCAAGAATGGTTACCGGGACTGCCGGAAGTTGCGAGTCGGAGAATAACTTTTCCTTGGCCTGTCGGCAAGCGTAGGCCAGCTGGCGAAACTGACCGAAATCGAGTCGCACACCCTGCCGTGCGAATTTCTGTTGCAGATAGTGAGCCAGGGCCAGGTCCATGTTGTCGCCACCCAGCAGAATGTGGTCGCCCACGGCCAAGCGGTCGAGCACGAGATTGCCGGATTCCTCACCCACAGCGATCAGGGTGAAGTCGGTGGTACCGCCGCCCACGTCGCACACCAGGATGCAATCGCCGACTCGTACCTGCTTGCGCCAGTCCGGGTGCGTGTGAATCCAGGCGTAGAAAGCGGCTTGCGGTTCTTCCAGCAGGGTCAACTGTTCCAGACCCACGGCCCGAGCGGCTTCCACGGTCAGGTCGCGAGCCGATGCATCAAACGATGCCGGCACGGTCAAAACCACATCCTGGGCGATCAGCGGTTCCTCGCCGAAACGTTCCCGCTGACGAAACTGCCAGGCTTCGATGAGATGTTGTAAATAGCGGCTACTGGCTTCCACCGGCGAAACGCGACGGACTCCTTCGGGGGCTTGCCAGGGCAAGATCGGCGCTCGCCTGTCCACACCGACATGAACCAGCCACGACTTCGCCGAACTGACCAACCGCGTCGGCACCCGCGAGCCCAGCTGTCGCGCCAGTTCACCGACCGCATAATCACGCCGCGGGTCCCAGGGCAGTTGTAGACTTCCTGCTGGCAGTTCACCTTCCGTAGGCAGGTACAGAAACGACGGCAACAACGTCCGGTCCTCCACGACGCCTAGCTCCACCAGTTGCGGGATCGGCAAATTTTCCACCGCGAACGTATCTGCTTCTGGTTCGATAGCAGTATCTGTCCAGGCCAGTGCACAATTGGTCGTGCCGAGATCAATCCCTACGGCAAATCGGCTCATGCGACCTCCACCTCCGCCGGCATCACCACCCGCAGGTCCTGCCCTTCCGGTGCGGCCGGTAACCGTAATTCACGCACACGCCAGCCCGGATGCTTCACCGTACCGCGAAACGGCGGCTGACCGCTCACCGCTCCGCTCAACCGGATCGCCGACGGGTCGAAACCGGCTTCCACAGTGACTTCTTCTCCTTCCTCCTTGGGCAAAACCTTTTCAAGCACCATCATTTTTTCCAGGGCTTCGCGGCACTTGCGGTGAATTTCACGCACGGCTGCTCCGATCTGGGCGTCGCTGTAGGCGTCTATGGGTTCCAGCAGGAAGTCCAGGAGTCGCCCCTCACGTTGCAATACCGCTAGCAAACGCAGCGCGGGGGCAAGGTCGTCCGAAGGTTTCGTAGCTGGCGAAACCCGGCTGCGCAGCCACCAGCCGATAGTCCCCCCCACTAAGAATCCTGCCAATCCCGCCAGGGCAATCCACCAAACGGCCACACCGTCCGGCATGATTGGTTTTCCTCCTGCTCGACAGTTCGCCTATCCGAGTCCGCTTGTTCGACAGTTCGCCTGTCCGGATCCGCCTGTTCGACGGTTCGCCTATCCAAATCCGCGATATCTCTCGTTCCCGACCGAGTCCGCGATTTTGCTCGTCTGCCAACCGCTCTCCAAAAGCATACGCAGCCACCTCGGCACAGCCCAGCCGCCCCGCATCCAACCGTAATCGAACCGAGGTGCATGTTAGACTGGCTTGCCGATGTGCAAAACCAGCACCTGTCTGACACACGTTATGGTGCTTGCGGGGCACGCTGGATGGAACTTGTCGCGGATAAGCTCGGCGGCGCTGGAGCGGAAATCCATGACTCTGACCTCCACAGGGACGCTGGATGGAACTTTTCACGAACAAGCTCGGCGGGGCTGTCCAGCTCATGGTTAGGCATAATGCAATCCCGCAACAAACAAACAGCGAACCTGGCACGAAATAACGAAGTTACCTGCCTGGGTCGAGACAATTTTGCCCTGTCGAAAACACGGCTGGCTCTGGGCGAAAACTAGCGGCGAACGGCGTGGGCCAGTAACCACAGAGCCGCTTCATTGCCCAATCGCCACTTCCGCCGCGCCCTCAATTGCAGGTGACAAGGCATTGCCTGGCTGGGCCCAATCTCGTTGAGCGCCGGGCCGCAACTGGAACCGAGTGAACTGGCCGGGCTTTTCGGCTGCGAAGACGGGGGCAACACCTGCTGGGCTAATTCCAGGCCCATCCTGGTTACAGCTTAGAGCAAATGCGTCCTTGCGTCCGAAGCAATTTTCTCCGCATCCGATTGCATCATGGTTACAGCCAAGAGCAAATGGGTTCCTTCCATGGCCGAGCATCGTAGCTCATCCCGCTTCGTGGTGGTTCCATCAGAAGCTGTCGTGGTCGTGTCCCACGACCGAGCATCCTAAATCCTCTCGCCCGGCGCGAAGCTCTTTTCGACAGAGCAAGAGGGTTCCAGCCCCATGCCCGACCGGTACTGGTATAACTCCAATGCCGGAATAATGTTAGTCGTGGTGGGGAATATTTGCGGGCAGCGGGGACAGTGTCACTGGTCGGCCCTGATAACAGGGTGCTGCTTCCGGAATGATTCTACTCCGGTCCGGCGCCCTCCAATGGGCGCTGGAGGCTCCGCCCTGGTGACAGGATGCTGCCTCCTGATGATTCAACGGCTGATCACCCGAACCTGGATGGAAAACGATCTGTTCAACACTGGCCAGCGCACGAACATGGAGTGAATCACCATGATCCAGGTAGGCGACTGGGTGCGGATTGACCCGTATCCAGAAAAGGCGGAAGTCTTTGAAGTTCGGCAACAAGGTGGGCACGTGGTGCTGGGCATAATCTTCCTGGTCTCGCAAAAGGCGCAGCGAATGGTGTTCACGCCCGAGGAACTGGCGCAGAGAGTTCAGCGTCTGCCCAAACTCGGGGAGCGTTTCGAGCAAGACAGCTTGCGAACGCGTGAACCGTTCGTGCTTTTCCTGGAGGCGCTGCGCATGCGTCTGGCGTACACGTTTGATCCGCATTATGCGGTGAGCGTGACGCAGGTGGACCTGCTGCCCCATCAGGTGGACGCCGTCTATGGCCACATTCTGCCGCTGCCCCGCATTCGCTTCTTGTTGGCGGACGACCCGGGACTGGGCAAGACGATCATGGCGGGATTGGTGCTGAAGGAACTGAAGGTGCGCGGCGCAGTTCGTCGGACTCTGCTGGTGGTCCCTGCTCACTTGCAGGATCAATGGCAGCGGGAAATGCGCGACTGGTTCCGCGAGGACTTTGTCCCGCTGCGTCGGGAGCTATTGCAGAACCTGTACGCGACGGACTTTTTCGAGCGGCACGCTCAGGTGCTGGTGTCGTTGGATTTTGCCCGGCAGGTGGATGTCCGCGAGCTATTGGCGCGTCAGTCCTGGGACTTGCTGATTGTGGATGAAGCGCACAAACTGTCGGCGACCCGCTACGGGCAGAGAATTTTCAAGACGCAACGTTACCAGCTGGGCGAAGCCCTGGCCCCTCGGGCCACGCATCTGCTGTTGCTGACGGCCACGCCGCACAAGGGGGATGACGATGCGTATTTCCTGCTGCTCAACCTGCTGGAGCCCCGTTTATTTGCAACGGCCGAGCATTTGAAGCAGGCAGCGCGCAGTGAGGGGCTTCCATTTGTACTGCGGCGTAGTAAGGAGCAGGTTACCGATCTGGAGGGACGCAAGCTGTTCCGCCGCCGCGAGGTGCAGAGCCTGGGTATCACCCAGAGCGAAGGGGAGAAGCAACTTTACGAAGCGGTCACCCAGTATGTCCGCCGCTGGTACGCTGCCGTTTCCGGCAAGACCGACCGGAAAAGTCGTAACGTGGCCCTGGCTCTGACGGTGCTGCAACGCCGACTTTCTTCCAGTCTGTTTGCTGTGCGGGAGTCGCTGCGTCGTCGCGGGGCCAAACTGCAGAATCTCCTGCAGGAATGGGAGCGTCGGCTCCAGGAGAACGAGTTGCCGGAATGGGACGAGGAGACCGAGCAGGACCTGGCCGAGATGACCTCCCAGGAGTGGGAAGGGTTTCAAGAGCGGCTGGAAGGAATCACCGCTGCCCGGAACCCCGAGGAGTTGCGGGAGGAACTGGGCGAACTCAAGGAACTGCTTCGCCTGGCGCTGGAAGTGGAGAAAGCAGGTGAGGAAGCCAAAGTGCAGGAATTACGCCGCGTCATCGAGGAACGGTTGCGGCATCATCCCGACGAGAAGTTGCTGATTTTCACCGAATTCAAGGATACGCTGTCAGCGCTGGAGCAGAAAATCCGGAGCTGGGGCTTTCCTTGCGTGAGCATCCACGGGCAGATGTCGCTGGGGGACCGCATCGAAGCGGAGCGGCGTTTCCGGGACGAAGTGCAGGTGATGGTCGCCACCGATGCCGCCGGCGAGGGCATCAACCTGCAGTTCTGCCGACTCATGGTCAACTACGATCTCCCCTGGAACCCCAATCGGCTGGAACAGCGTATGGGACGCATTCATCGTTACGGACAGCAGCGGGATTGTTATGTCTTCAATCTGCTGTATCCCGAAACCCGCGAAGGCGAGGTGCTGCAGCGGCTCATGGAGAAACTGGAACGGATGCGAGAACGCCTGGGTGACAGCGTGTACGACGTGATCGGCACCTTGCTCGAAGGGGTGCGGCTGGAAGAACTCCTGATGCAGGCCATTGTCCAGGGCCCATCCGGCGAACTGGAGCGTGTCCTTGATGTGGACCTGGGGCAACGACTCGAGCAATACTGGCAAACGCTCCGGGAAAACGCCCTGGCTGGCCATTACATTGACCTTACCACCGTTCAGAAAAACGAGACGGACTCGCTCTTGCGTCGGCTGGTGCCCTGGGATGTCCAGCGCTTTACCCAACTGGCAGTGCCGACCGTGGGCGGGCAGATCAGCGAGGACCGTCGCCAACGCCAGGTCTTTCGCCTCAGCGTGCCCAGAGAGTTCCTCAAGCAACACGGCCTGCAGAACGAGTCGTTCGCCCGTGGTCTGCGGATTGCCTTTCAGCGGGACGTGGCACGACGGGCCGATGCTGAGTTCTTCGCTCCAGGTCATCCCTTGCTCGAAGCCCTCACCGATCACTTCCTGAATAAGAACCGCCCTGTCCAGGCCATCCTGGTGGATGAGCAAGGGCGTAAGGGTACACTGTGGCTGTATCGGGTTCGGCTGCAGGACGGTCGGAGCCAGGCGGTTCTGGAACGGTTACTGGCGTTGTTTCACGATCTGACCAGCGGCGAGATACGCGAAGTGGACCCCCGCATGGTCTGGGAGCTGGCCAGTCCGCCGGATCACCTCGACCTGCCCCCGAACCTGCCCAATCTCCTGGACGAAGCCAGTCAGCGAACTCGAGAGCACGTGCTCATTTGCCTGCAGGCGCTGCAACACGAAGCGCAACAGCGGCGGGAGCGGGAATGCACCATCAAGCACGACTGGCTGAACCGCTCCTACACGTATCTCATCGCCGAGTCCCAGGGCAAACTTATCGAGTACCACCAGCGCCAGCAAGCCGGCGAAGACATGGCCGTCGCTATCCGTCAGGAAGAGGAAAATCTCAAAGTCCTCCTACGCGAGAAGGACGAGCGTTTGAAAGAAATCGAAAAGGAGCGGCAAATCACGTTGCTGGAACCGGAGCTGGAAGCGGTCGCCCTCATCCTGCCCAAAGCCGCAGCCACTTCAGCTACGCCGGCCGAAGACGAAGAAATCAAGCGTCGGGTCGAAGAAGCCGGCATGCGGTACGTGATGGAACACGAACGCCAAGAGGGCCGTCAGCCCCAGGATGTCAGCCGTGAATTCCGCGGCTACGATATTGAGTCCCGGTCGGATTCGGAGGTCCGCTATATCGAGGTGAAATCGCTTGCGACAACCGGCCCCTGGGAGTTCACGGTCCACGAGTGGCAAGTCGCTGAGCGCCTGGGCGCCCGCTACTGGCTTTATGTGGTGGAGCATGCCCTCACCAAGCCCCGGTTGCGCCCCTACGATAATCCCGCCGCCCGCTTCAAGCCCAAGCTTGTCATGGGGGTAGTGAAGATGGTGGTGGAAGAATCGGAACAGGGGGGCGAAAATGACGCCTGAAGATCGCGTGCGTTTTCTCATTGAAAGGGCGATGCCGCTGCGGGAGTTGTCGGCGGAGGCGCGGCGGGAGAAGGCGATTCGCCACGGGCACATCTCCACGCTGCATGTCTGGTGGGCAAGGCGGCCGCTGGTGGTCGCCCGCGCTGCTGTGCTTGGCGCCCTGCTGACCGACGAAGCTGACATCGCCCCCGATTTCGTCCAGAATCTCTGCCGCTGGGAAGTGCATGATGGCGATGCCGGCGGGCGTTCTCTGCTGAATGAGGCACGGGCGCTTGTGCGCCAGCGTTTCGGCTCGACGCCCCCGAAAGTGCTGGACTCGTTTGCTGGCGGCGGATCGATCCCGCTGGAGGCTCTGCGGTTAGGTGCCCAGGCCTTCGCCGTCGAATACAACCCCGTCGCCTACCTCATCTTGAAGGCGACCATTGAGTTCCCACAACGGTTCAGGCAAGGGATTAGGGATGAGGGGCGAGGGACGAAGGAGGAGATGCATCATGAGCATTCGGTCATATCAGGACCTGGCAATTTGGAAAAAGGCGATGCAATTGGTTGTTCAAGTGTATCACCTGACCAGGCGCTTCCCTCGGGAGGAAATGCACGGTCTGACCAGCCAAATGCGCCGAGCAGCAGTTTCCATACCCACAAACATTGCGGAAGGATGGGGGCGAGGGAGCAGGAAGGAATACATCCAATTTCTGCGGATTGCCAGAGGTTCACTTCTGGAACTGGAGACCCTTCTGGCTATCTCCAGAAACCTTCGTTACCTGAGCCAAGAGGATATGCAGGCAAGACTGGCTCTGGTGGAGGAAATCAGCCGCATGCTCAGTGGGTTGATTGCGAGCCTGAAGAGAGGCATGAGGGCTTAGGGGCAGGGGTCAAATCTTCTCCCTCATCCCTCACCCCTCACCCCTCGTCCCTCACCCCTGCCCCCTCCCCCCTCATCCCTCACCCCTCATCCCTCACCGACGCTGTTCTTTTTTGGGGCAACTGGGTGCTTGAGCAAGCACGAAGGGAATTATCGCCCTTCTATCCCTCTGTCGCCCCTCATCCCTCGCCCCTCACCCCTCATCCCTCGCCCGAAACGCCCATCGCCTACATCTGGAGCCGCACCATTCGATGTCCGAACCCCGATTGTGGCTCGGAAATTCCGCTGTTCCGGCAGTTCTGGCTTGCTAGGAAAGGGACGAGGGATAAGGGACGAGGGACGAGGGATAAGGGACGAGGGGCGAGGAAGGAGATTGCGTTAGCCCCTGTCGTTGATAGAGAGCGAAGGTGCGTCAATTTCAGAATCGTGCAGCGTCAAGGGGATTCTTGGCAGGTCATCGATGATTCCTCGGAGAGGGATAAGGGACGAGGGATTGGGGGCGAGGAACGAGGGACGAGGAATGAGGGACGAGGAATGAGAGACGAGGCGCCTCTTTTATCCCCCAACCCTCACCCCTCACCCCTCAGCCCTCATCCCTCACCCCTCACCCCTCACCCCTCCACCCTCATCCCTAACTCCTTTGACCCATCAAAGGGCACCGTCAGCCGCGGGCATGCCGTCTGCCTGGTCTGCAACACCAGCGTTCGGGACTCCTACGTGAAGGCGGAAGCCCAGGCCGAGCGCATGGGGCATCGCCTCGTCGCCGTCGTGACCACCCGCGGTCGTGGGCATGGCCGCAACTACCGCCTGGCCACCGAAGAAGACCTCGCCGCCTTCCGCAAGGCCGAGCAAGCCCTGCAAAACCTCCTGCAAACCCCATCCCCTTGGGCTTTCGGGCTCAGTTGGGTGCCCGAGGAGCCATCGCCCGGAACTATCGGACAAGGACCTTCGCAGCGGCCGAGTTATGGGATGACTACCTGGGGTAAGTTCTTCAATCCCCGCCAGTTGCTGGCGCTGTGCACCTTCGGCAAGTGGGTGCGGGAAGCCTATCGGCAAATCCTGCGGCAAACCGACGACCCCGACTTCGCCAAAGCCGTCGCAACGTATCTGGCGTTTGCGTTGGATAAACTTGCGAATTGGCTGTCTTGCGTATCCCGGTGGGAAGTAACCTGGGAGATGCCTAAAGAGGCGCTAACTGGTCACAGGCTCGCAATGGTGTTCGATTATGCAGAGGGCAACCCGACAACCGGAGATGTTGCTTCCTGGCCAAAAGCGCTGGGGTACCTAGATAGAGGTCTCCGAGCTCTTTCTTGGATGAAAAATGTTGGAGCCGTAGTAAAGGGCTCGGCGGCCAGTTTGCCCTTCCCCGACAAGCATTTTGATGCCGTCATCATAGACCCGCCGTATGCCGACAATGTGCCGTATGCCGACCTTTCGGATTTCTTCTATGTCTGGCTGCGTCGGACAGTGGGCGACCTTTACCCGGAAGCGTTCGGCACCGAACTGGTGCCCAAAGAGGAAGAGGCGGTGGTCAACCCGGCGCGGTTTGGCGGGGGCAAGAAAGGGGAGGCGGTCGCCCGCCGCCATTACCAGCGGCTGATGCAGAAATCGTTTGCGGAAATCTACCGCGTGCTCCAACCCGATGGCATGGCGGTGGTGATGTTCACCCACCGTTCGACCGAGGCCTGGGAACGCCTGATGCTGAGCCTCCTGGAGGCGGGGTTGTACCCGACCGCTTCCTGGCCGGTGCACACGGAGATGGAGGCCTCGACGCATCAGCGCGGCAAAGGAGCGATCCAGAGCACGATCCTGATGGCGTGTCGCCGCCGTCCGGAGAATGCCGGGGTCGGCTGGTACTCTCAGGTACGGGACGACCTCGAGCGGGTAATCCGGGAGCGGCTGGAAGCGTTCTGGCGAGCGGGCATCCGCGGGGCGGATTTCTTCGTTTCGGCCATCGGGCCGGCCGTCGGGGTCTTCGGCAAGTATCGCAAGGTCATGCACCCGGACGGCCGGGAAGTCACCGTCAGCGATCTGCTGGACGAAGCCCGGTCGCTGGTAACCCGGTTTGCCCTGGAACAATTACGCCTGTCCACGCTGGATGCTCCGACGCGCTTTTATGTGCTTTACCGGTGGGCCTACGGCGGGGCCGAGCTTTCCTTTGATGAAGCCAACAAACTCGCCAAGAGCGTCGGCGCGGAACTCGATGCCCTGGCCGGCGAGCATCACCTGGTGGAACGCCGACAGGACAAGGTGCAGACGCCCGCCTTCGCCCGGCGGTTCCAGAACCTCGACTTTTGCAAACGCCTGCAGCAGGCGCTGGATGATGGCCAGTTGCCACAGTTGCCCGAGATCGATCAGGTGCACCTGTTGCTGTACCTGTGGCGCAAAGGCGAGCGGGAAAATATCTCCGCCGTGCTCGGACGTGCCGGCGTGATGAGCGAAGACCATCCGCTGTGGCGAACCGCCCAGGCACTTCTGGAAGTGCAGCAGAACGACCAGAAAGCCGACGAAATCGGCGAAGAGGTTACCGTCCTGGCGCAATTGCTGGGGAGCAAACGCGGTCTGTTACGCGAGGTCGAGCAGACCCACACCACCGCCTTGCAGCTGCAATTTTTCGACGACACCGTAACCCCCCGCCGCCGCAGACGCTGAACCCTGTCCACCGCGACACCCCAACACGAGCAATCACCGCGAAAAACCTTAGTGCTCCCTGGTGCCTGAGCGGTTATAATACCGCAACAGGAAGGTACGGAACGCACGAAGGAACACCAACGAAATATGCGGTATCCCTTTGTGTCTTCGTGCCCTGCTGGTTAAAACTCAATTACGAAGACACCAGGACGCGAAGAAACCTCGAGAAAACCCTTCGTGTTGCGTGGTGTCTTTGTGTCCTGGCGGTTACAACCCTTCAGCGACGGGGGAAGAAGCATGGCGAGGCAGTCAGCTCTGCGGGTCTGGGAGGTGTGCGAACCGCATCGGGATGTGTTTTCGCGTGATCCGGACCCATCGCTGTTCGCTATCAGTCTGCACCACGTGATGCGAGGCTCGGCGGATCGGGATTACACTGACCCGGAGCGCTTCTTCGCCCGGACCTGCATGACGCGAGCCCTGTCGAACTTGTTGCAGCGAGTGCTCGGTCGGCTGGCGGGTCAGGGTCGCGGGGCACCGGTGTTGCGGCTGGAAACGCCATTCGGCGGCGGCAAAACCCACACCATGACAGCCCTCTGGCATATCGCCCGGTACCCGGAAGTCTGCAGCGAGCAGGAATCGCTCCGACCCATCCTGGAGGCGTTGAACCTGCGCAGCGTTCCGAACGATCTCCGCGTGGCCGTGCTCGATGGCCGGGGACTTGACGCCCGCGAACGACGTACCGACGACGGATTGACCGTCCGCACCCTGTGGGGCGAGCTGGCGTATCAGCTCGGCGGTCGGACGGGTTATGAGATGCTGGCCGATGCCGACCAGACGCGGACCTCCCCCGGCGGGGCCTTGCTCACCGAGTTGCTCCGCCGCTATCAACCCGCGCTCATCCTTATGGACGAAGTGCTCGACTACCTCATCAAGGCCCGGGCGGTGTCGGTGGGATCGAGCAATCTGATGGAACAGACCGGCACCTTCCTGGGAGAACTGACCTCAGCCGTCAGCGCGGTCCCCCAGAGTGCGCTGGTGCTAGCGTTGCCCGCCTCCTCGCTGGAAATCCCCGCCGAGAACCAGGAATCCGCCGAACGGCTCTTCCAGTACGCCAAGAAAGTGCTGGGACGAATGGAACTGGTGGAGACGCCCGTCGCTCAGGATGAAGTGTTCGAGGTGCTGCGCCGTCGCCTGTTTCAACGGGTCGCCGAAGAACGCGACCGCAAAAAAGCTGTCGAGGCTTTCCGCGCTTACTACGAAGAGTATGCCCGCTTTTTCCCCGATCGGTTGCGGTCGCCGGATTATCGCGAGCGCATGCTCCAGGCCTATCCCTTCCATCCCGAACTGGTGGATTTGCTCTATGAGCGGTGGGGTCCGCATCCGCAGTTTCAGCGTACCCGCGGAGCGTTGCGGCTGCTGGCGCTGGTGCTGCGGCGGATCTGGCAGCAACGACCGGGTTCGGCGCTGTTGATTCAGCCCCACCATATTGATCTCCATGACCGCCATATTCGCGGCGAAGTGGTGCGGCTGCTGGACAGCAGTTGGGAAGCTATTGTCACGGGCGATGTCCTCCGACGGGCGGAAGAACTGGAACGGCAATTGGGCGGCGAGTACAGTCGCGAACAACTGGCCCGAGGAACTGCCAGTGCCGCTTTTGTGTACAGCATCTCCGCCGCCACCCGCGATGTCGGCGCCACCGAAGAGGAAATCCGCACCGCTTTGCTCCGCCCGTCGATCAACCCGGCGATGGTCTCCGAGGTGCTCGGACGCTTACGCGAACGACTCTGGTATCTTCGTTACCGCGACCACCGCTATTTCTTCACAGCCAAACCGAACCTGAACAAGGTCATCCTGGACTTTGAGAACGAAGTTACCGACGAGCAGGTCGAGAAAGCCCTGCGGGAGCGTATCACCCAGTGCACTGGCAAGGCTGGCGAGGGGTTTCAACTGGTGATCGCTCCGGCAGAGCCCAAACTCGTTCCCGACCGGGCTCAACCGACTCTGGTTGTCCTCCCGCCGGATGTCCACCAGCCGCAGCAGTGGATGGAACAAGCGGTTCAGGCCGCCGAAAGCGGTATCCGCGTCAACAAAAACATGCTCATCTTCCTCGTGCCGGAACCGACGCAAATCTCCGCTTTGCGATCCGCCATTCGTCGCTGGCTCGCCCTCAAAGCCGTCTCCGACTCCCATTCCTTCAAAGAAATGGACAGCGATGACCGGGAACAGGTGAAGTTGCAACTCAAGGACAAGGAAGCGGAACTGGAGGCCCTCCTCCGCCGAACCTACCAGGAGATTTACCGTCCCAGCAACGGCAGTGTCAAGCGCATCACCGGCATCGGCCCCGAAACCATCAAGGCCAAAACACTCGCTGCGTTCGTCGAGGAAACGCTGAGAAATAAAGGCGAGCTGGTGGATAGCGTCGCCCCGGAGTATCTCAAAGATGTGCTGCGGATCGACCAGCAACAGCAGGTACCGCTGGCACAGGTGAGCAACCTCTTCACCGGCGTAACCAGCCAACCGGTGCTCAGGAATCCCGAGGAGGCGGTTCGCCGGACCGTTCAGCAGGGCGTGCAGCAGGGGCTGTTCGCTGTGCGTGTCGGCGAGCAGGTTTACTCGCGTCAGGAAGTGCCCGATGACATCCTGAAACGCAAGGACGTGGTGCTCGTCCCGCCACCTGATGATAAGAAGCAACCACCTCCGCCGCCGGCCCAGCCTAAGCCCCTCACCCTGCGGGTGCGAACCAGCGCCAGCGTGTTCTATCCGATTACGGTTGTGGCTAAGCAGTTGCAGCAGTTGAATGACGCGACGATTGTGCTCGAAGTCCGCGACCCGTCGGGCAAACTGTCCACCATGCAGGCGGAGATCGACAAACTCGTGCGCGACTACGGTTGCACCTGTGAGTGGGTCTCATCTACTGAGTGACACGTCGTTCTCATCCCGCAGTGGCCTCGGTTGTCCCCATCGCAATCGCTCCACTCAGGCATCTGCTGAGTGACACACCGTTGTCAACCCGCAGTGAGTCTGATTCATCCCCAGTTTTTGATTGGGCCGGCTATTTCGCAGCACCTGACGAGAGAATGGTTTGTCGAATGTCCTATTTTCCAGGGCCTGAGGCTCGCCCGTTCGCATCATACCAGCGTTCGGCCAAGGCGATCGGGTCTAACCGGGTGCCTGGCAGTCGGCAGCCTTTTCCAAAAACCGAAGATGCTCAAACAGATCTTGCATCTCCTGCGATCTGTGCGGTGCTTCGAGACAAGGAGACCTTTTCAAAAACCTGAAGAGGCTCTGCATCTTCCAAGTGCCCCGAAAAACAGCGTCAGGATTGACGCCACCCCGACCGACACCGTGTCTTCCATGCTCCAAGTCTCCGCCTAAGAACAGACCATCCGACGTAACCGTTATCATTCAGACGCCTTACCTCCAGCGGGGCTCCCGTCAAAACCGGGGATAAGTCAGAACTGGAGCCTTCAGGTAATCGCGGACGGGGTAGGGAACGCCGATAATGCGGATTTAGAGTCTGGGATAAGTCAGAACTGGGCCATCAGGCAATCGCGGACGCGGTGGGGAACGCCGATAGTGCGGATTTAGAGTCTGAGATAAGTCAGAACAGGGGCCTTCAGGTAATCGCGGGCGGGGTAGGGAACGCCGGTAGTGCGGATTTAGAGTCTGAGATAAGTCAGAACTGGGGCCTTCAGGTAATCGCGGACGCGGTGGGGAACGCCGATAGTGCGGATTTAGAGTCTGGGATAAGTCAGAACTGGGGCCATCAGGCAATCGCGGACGGGGTAGGGAACGCCGATAGTGCGGATTTGGAGTCTGAGATAAGTCAGAACTGGGGCCTTCAGGTAATCGCGGACGGGGTAGGGAACGCCGATAGTGCGGATTTAGAGTCTGAGAGAAGTCAGAACTGGGGCCTTCAGGTAATCGCGGACCGTCGGCTTGCAGGAAGCGCCGACACTATTCTGCCAATCAAACGGCCGGCCAGGCATTCCAACCGAAGGAACTACCCCCGGCAGGACTCGAACATCCTGCGAATTTCCCAGGAAAATGCGAGGTTGAGGATTCCGGCGCAGCAAAATCCGCAGCACTTAGCCGCAGTTTCGAGGAAGAAACCAAGCATAACTGTCCCACTGCCGCAAGCCGCAAGCCTGCCCAGCCGCAAGCGTCTGAACTTGGTAACCGATTGGCCGAGGCACTGCTGATTATCGCATCACTATCCGAAAGCGAACGCCAGTTATTGATCCGGTTGCTGGAAAGTTTCGGCAAAACCAAGCCATAACCGGCCGGACCCATCCCTAGTTTCGGCTGAAAGCTCCGCTGGAACGCTAACTGGCTCTTTCTAACTTACTCATTATCTGCCGGACTTATCCCCAGTTTTGACTGAGCGTCCCCAGGACATAAGTCGTTGGGATGGCGTTTATTTCTCCGGATGGCCAGTTTTCGGGGCACATGGAGGACGGTAAACGACACTGCTTATAAGACACGCACGTGCGTTAAACCCGGTTTTTGGGGCACAGGGAGGGCAGTGAACTCAGGCTCCAGATAATAATCCTTGCCACGAGCGGACGTTTTTCGGGGTATGCGAAGGACGGCGAACTTGTTAAAGGTCCTGGTGGTCCGCCAACTTCATCTCATTTTTCGGGGTACATGGAGGACGGTGAACCCAGCCGAGTTTCTTCGGGGCTTACAAAAAGGCTCGCCGAACGCCAAGCATACGGTCGGCTGCAATCGGCTTGACCGAACATTGCAACGATGTGAGCGCCCTACCCGAGGTCGGAAAATGGAACTTTTCGTTAGCCATTTTGTGGTCAGGTGTTGCGAATTAGCTTGCCCCCGCCACAACTGGCGATAGGTCAGTGCTTGCCCACCTACTGGGAGAAACTGCTGCGGCGATTGCGACTCCGCAAGGTCCCCGCATCCGTCCACATCCTCCGCAGTTCGACAGAGCTGGCAATACACGGCGTTGATCGGCGAGTGAAAAGTTCTGCCTTATCCTGCCGCTTCGGACAACGGGCAACCGAAACATCGCCCGCTTCGTTGTCGGTTGCCACACCGCACCTGCGAGACCGGCAGCAGCGGCATGCTCCATCGAGCCATCGTCCGCTCCGGTGGGAACTGCTAGTCTATGCATGGATTAGCCGTTTGTGCAGGCTAGAGCGGCAAAACGGCGGTGGCGAAACCACGAAGGAACGCAAGGCGGGGAAGCAGCAGCGCGAAGAATTTCCAGCACAGCCAGGCTCAGCGGACAAGGACCGTGCAAGCCGAGAACAAGTTCCTTACGCAGATCGAGATCGAGGATGAATACTGCGACTCAGCGGCCAAACAACGCGCATGCTGGGAGAGCGTCCATCCAGGAAAGAGCACAGCGTCAGGTGCGGCGCCATAATTTCGACGGTGCCCGATTCTCCTCGCTCTCATTGTGCGATACGCCAGTGTGAAGTGCGGCGTTATGAATACAACACACACTTAGGCCGTGCATTGGCCATGACCGGCGAAGTATAATTGACCCGCTTCGATCCGCTCCGTGGCATCAAGTACGCCGGCAAATTCCAAACGTGAACGTGCCGGCACGATTGACAGGGGAAGGACATCACTCGTGGGAAGCACGTCTGGGGGGAGCTGCGATATGCAAGGGGAGCGTAGCGGTGAGAAGACTCTGAAACCCGACGATGTTCTTCAGGGGGATTTCTGGCCTGAGCCTGTACGCATTGTGAGGCTGGTCCGGTTCGGCGAACGCACTAAGATTGAAGCCGTCGGTACTAAGACCAGGCAATTTTACGAACACATTCTCAGAGCGCAAGACCTGGGACAGGTGCGAGTGGTTACCGAAACGGGACGGGATTACGGCGGACGTGGCGAAGCTTTTTTCCTGGTCATGGAAGCACACCGCATCCGCTCGGCTTATCAATTTGATCCGCTCTTTGCCGTCACCGTTTCCCAGGTGGATCCCCTGCCGCACCAGATCGAGGCAGTCTATCACTACATCCTGCGTAATCCGCGCATTCGCTTCCTGTTAGCCGATGATCCTGGGGCAGGCAAAACCATAATGACGGGTTTGCTGCTCAAGGAACTGAAATACCGCGGACTGGTACAGTGGACGCTCATCGTGGTGCCGGGTCATTTGCGAGACCAGTGGCTGAGGGAAATGAAAGAACGTTTTGGTGAAACCTTTACCGCAGTTGACCGCAACATCATCAATGCCACCTGGGGGCGCAACGTCTGGCAAGAGCAGCCCCAGATTATCACCTCCATGGACTTTGCCAAACAGAGCGATGTGATGGCGACTCTGAGCGAGGTACACTGGGATTTGGTGATCGTGGATGAAGCCCATAAGATGGCTGCCTACCGTTATGGCGAAAAAACCGCACGCACTGAACGCTACCGTTTGGGCGAACTCCTATCGCGGAAAAGCAACTTTTTGCTGTTTCTAACTGCTACCCCTCATCGCGGTGATCCCGAGAACTTCCTGCTGTTCCTTGACCTGCTTCAGCCCGGTTTCTTCGCGAACGCCGACCTGCTTCAGGAATCCGTGCGCAACAAGGATAATCCCCTCTACCTTCGCCGGTTGAAGGAGGACCTTAAAGATTTTCAGGGGCGACCGCTCTTTCCGCCCCGTCGTGTAACCACGAAACCGTACCGGCTGAACGACGAGGAAAAGCGGCTTTACAACGCTGTGACCGAATACGTGGAAAAGTCGTACAACAAGGCCCTGGCAGCGGAAAAGCGAAATGTGGCGTTCGCTCTGTTGATTCTGCAGCGGCGGTTGGCATCCAGCGTCCGGGCAGTGCGTCGCTCACTGGAACGCCGTAAACAGCGACTGCAAGAGTTGCTCCAGTTGGGCAAATGGCTCGCCGAACGCGACAGCATTGACGAGGAAGAGCTCGAAGACGCACCCGAAGCCGAACGCCTTAAGCAGGAGGAAGAGTTGCTGGAGCGGCTCACCGCGGCCGAAACCCGTGAGGAATTGCAGGAGGAGATCGCCAACCTGGATCAGTTAATTCGCCTTGCCCGTGACGCCGAACGCCACGGTATCGAAACCAAGCTCAACGAGCTACGCAAGGTAATGGAAGACGAACATATCCAGCTCAGCGGCGAAAAACTCCTTGTTTTTACCGAATCACGCGAGACGCTGGAATATCTGGCGGAGAAACTCAAGGAGTGGGGCTATACCGTAAGCACTCTGCACGGTGGTATGGACCTGAATCAGCGCATTCGTACCGAGCATGAGTTCCGCGAACGAGCGCAGGTGATGGTATGCACTGAAGCGGGCGGGGAAGGCATCAACCTGCAGTTTTGCTCGCTGATGGTCAATTACGACATCCCTTGGAACCCCAACCGTCTGGAACAGCGTATGGGGCGGATTCATCGCTACGGCCAGCAAAAAGAGGTGCACATCTATAACCTGGTCGCCGCCGATACCCGTGAAGGCAAGGTACTGGAGGCGCTGTTTCGCAAGCTGGAACGGATTCAGGAAGCGCTGGGCAGCGACCGCGTTTTCGACGTCATCGGCGAAGTGATGCCGGGACGCAGCCTGCAAGAACTGATCGTCGAAGCGATCGCCAACCGGCGCACCCTGGAGGAAATCGTGGCCGCTATCGAAGCGGTGCCCGATGAAGAAGCGGTGCGTAAGGCACGCGAAGCCGTACTGGAAGGTTTGGCCACCCGGCACATTGACCTGCAAAGCGTGCTGGGCGAAGAGCGACGCGCCCGCGAGAACCGTCTGGTGCCGGAATACATTGAGCGCTTTTTCGAACGTGCCTGTCAGTTTTTGAAAATCCCTCTGGAACGCCGCCGTGATGGACTCTGGCGCGTCCCCAGCGTGCCCTACGAAATTCGCCATGTTTCACAGGAATTTCGGCACCGCTTCGGTGAGGTTTTCCGGGAATACAGCAAAGTGGCGTTTGACAAAAAGATGGCTCGTGAGCAGAACGCGGTCCTGGTAGCGCCAGCCCATCCATTGCTGGAGGCGATCATCGAACGCCTGCTCACCGATTGCGCCGACGATGTTCGCCGCGGAGCCGTATTTACCGACCCCGACGGTCGGCTTAACGGTTGGCTCTTCTTTCTGGAAGGGGAAATCCGCGACGGCACCAACCAGGTGGCCGGCAAGCATGTTTTTGCTCTCTACCGCTCCGTTGCCGGCGATCTGCGGCTCGTCAACCCATCCATTCTCTGGGACCTGAAACCGGATGGCGAACGGCAGGAGATGCACCCCCAGCTAGGCGAGGAAGAAGTTATCGCCTACGCCATTGAACACGTTCTGGAGCCGTATCGTGCGGAATTGCTGAAAAGGCGTGAGTGGGATGCCGCTATCAAGCGTAAATACGGCGTGCGTTCGCTGGAGCAAATGATTCTGGACTCGGAGGCGAAACTGATTGACTACGAAACTCGCCGGGCCAAAGGCGAAAACTTTCCCGACGTGGAAATACTCAATGAGCAGCGGAAGAAGGAAGAGCTTCAGGCACGCAAACAGGCGCTGGAAGAACAGATCCGCCGTCAGACCAGTCTGCTGCCGGCCAGCCCGAAGGTGCTGGGTGTGGTGCGCGTCCTGCCGCAAGTCGCTACCGATGACGACATGCGATCCGATGCCGAGATCGAAGCCATCGGCATGCAGGTGGCCATGCAGCGCGAGCGGGAACGCGGACGCTTGCCCGAGGATGTTTCGGCACAAAACCTGGGCTACGACATTCGCTCGACCAGCCCCGCGGGCGAAGTGCGCTACATTGAAGTCAAAGCCCGCGCCACCACCGGCCCCATAGCGCTCACCCCGAACGAGTGGCTCATGGCGCAACGCCTCGGCAATGACTACTGGCTTTATATCGTCGCGCATGCTGCCAGCGAGCCACACCTGCATACTATTCAAAACCCCGCCGCTAAATTGCGCCCCGAAGAACAGGTCGAAACCGTGCGCTATGTCATAAAAAACTGGCAGGAGGTAAGCGATGAAGCCACGTGAGATTCCCCAATCGGTGCGGCTGGCCTTGGAGGAACTCAAAGCGTCGCTCGTCGAACTCTATGGCGAGCGGCTGGAGGGGGTCTATCTCTACGGCTCGTACGCGCGAGGCGATTTCACCGAAGATTCGGACATAGATGTGCTTATCGTTCTCCAGGGCGATGTCAAGCCAGGAGCCGAGATTACCAGGCTCAGCCCGCTTCTGTCGGAAATATGTTTGCGCCATGATGTGCTCATAAGCACATATCCTGTGCCAGCAACATGCCTAAGGGAGCGGCAAAGTCCTTTGTTCATCAACATACGTCGTGAGGGCGTGCCGATGGGCGAGTTTCTCGAAAGAACCAACCATGCGGGAGCGTGAGGTGGTGCGCATAGTTGCTGAGCGGCTGAAAAGCGAAGGTGCCCGGCACCTTCAGGTGCGTTACGCTCGTGAACCTGGCCCGGATATCGAGGCCGTGTTGCCTAACTCCCATCGTCAGTTGTTTATCGAAGCCAAGGGGGACGTAAAATCGGCCGAATCGGCGCTCGGTGTTGCCCTCTACCAGATCCTTTGCCGCTATGATGGCCAGGCCGTTTGCGCAATTGCCGTGCCCTTCTCCAGTCGTTATCAAGACCTTCTGAGAAAAGTCCTGGCTGGCCTTGGGCAGTTGCGCGTGCATGTGCTCCTGGTCAGGGAGGCCGAAGTCTGGCATCTTCCGCCCAACGCAAAAGGATTTCTGCCGACCAAACCTTCTTCGCTCGTCGAGGCTCTGGAAAATGAGCAAAGACATTAAGCTGCGGCTCATTGAAGTAGATTTCCCGTTGAGGAAGGTTTCCGAAGAATCGGTGCGGGAAAAGAACATTCGCCACGGGCACATTTCCACGCTGCACATCTGGTGGGCCCGCCGACCGCTGGCCGCTTCCCGTGCTACCGCACTGGCGGCACTTCTGCCCGATGACCACAACCGCCGCGACGAGCTGCTCCGGCTCATCGAGGAGCTTGCTCCCTGGGAAGCCGTTTCCGGTAAAGCTTCGAGGAGCCAATCCCTTCAGAAAGCCCGCGAGCTTCTCCGCGAAGCCTTTGGCGGACGTGCTCCGCGGGTGCTCGATTGCTTCGCCGGTGGCGGGGCCATTCCCCTCGAAGCGCTGCGCCTGGGCTGCGAAACCTATGCCCTCGACTACAACCCCGTCGCCGTCCTTATCAACAAAGCTGTCCTCGAATTCCCGCAGAAGTTCGGACGACCTGACCAGGTCACAACCGTACCGCTCCCGCCTGCTTCGCAAAACCAGTCGCGGACCGATGGGCGACTTCTCGACGTGGAAGTCGAGCCTGTCGAAAATCCCCTGCTTCAAGCGGTCTCCGCCTGGGGAGCGTGGGTGTTAGAGGAAGCACGCAGGGAATTAGAGCCATTCTACCCGAAGGACCACGATGGTTCGATTCCGGTCGGCTACATCTGGGCGAGGACCTTGCCGTGTCAGAATCCCGCCTGCGGCGCCGAAATCCCGCTCATGCGCCAGACCTGGCTGGCCAAAAAAGATAAGAGGAAGGTTGCACTCAAGCTCATCCCGAACCGGGGAGCACGGCGCGTGGAGGTCGAAATCGTCGGGGCGGACGGCCGTCCGATTGATTTTGACCCCGAAGAGGGCACCGTCTCGCGCGCTCACGTGCGCTGCCCGCTCTGCGGCGGCACGTTTGACGACAAGACGACCCGCCGCCTCTTCCGCGAGGGCAAATCCGGCCAGCGTCTGATGGCGGTCGTGCTCCACCATCCGAAGCGCACAGGCAAGACCTACCGCCTGCCCAGCAAACGCGATCTGGAAGCCTACCACGCCGCCGAAACCGCACTGGAACACAAACGGGCCCGCCTCCGCGAAGAATGGGGCATCGAACCCGTGCCGGATGAGCCGTTGCCGCCGCTGGAGACGCTCGGCTTCCGTGTCCAGCGCTATGGTCTCACCCGCTGGGGCGACCTGTTCAACCCGCGGCAGAAGCTGGCGCTGATCACCTTCGCCGAGAAAGTCCGCCAGGCCCACGCCCAAATTCTCTCCCAAGGCGCCGAGCCGGAGTTCGCCAAAGCGGTGGCAACGTATCTGGCGTTGGTTGTCGATGAATTAGCTCGCTTTACCTCGGTCCTCAACCCTTGGAAAGTCGATGCCGAAGCTATTGTTCATGTTTTTGGCAGGCAAGCACTACCTATGCTCTGGGATCACTGCGAAAACGTTCCCGTCGGCTCGCACGGTGGAACATGGGAGCACCGCCTTACGGAAATAATTGCAGTGGCTGAAGCGCTATACGTACATGAAAGGTCCAACCTCAGTGGCATCGCTGCGGGAGAGCGAACGACTCAGTGAAGGTACGCAAAGCCAGATTCACCAGCTGGAAATGGTCGCCAGCGAAGTGCGACGGCGATACCGAGCAGAGACTCGATTGGAACAATAAAGGAGAGAGAATGAAAACACGGAACGAAATTCTGGCGATCTTGAACGAACACCGGCAGGTTCTGCAGGAGCGCTACGGGGTCGAGGAACTGGCCCTTTTTGGTTCCTATGCCCGAGGGGAGCAGTGTCCCGTGAGCGATGTGGACATCTTGGTGCGGGTCCGTCGGCCCATCGGACTCAAGTTCTTTGAACTCTGGGATTACCTGGAGGAAATTCTGGACTTGAAAGTGGACCTCCTGACGCCGGAGGCCCTTCAACAGAAGCCCGCCCTGTGGGAGAACGTTCAGGAAGACCTCGTCTATGTCTAAGCGTGATTGGACTCTCTTTTTGCAGGATATGCTGGACATCATCGGTAAGATCGGGCAGTACACGAGCGGGATGAGTTTTCAGGAATTTCTCCAAGACAGCCGAACCCAAGATGCAGTAGTCAGGAACCTCGAAGTCCTGGGAGAAGCAGCGAGGCGGATTCCCCCCCACATCCAAGAGCGCTACCAGGAGATTCCGTGGGCCCAAATTGTGGGGCTGAGGAACCGGCTCATCCACGGTTACTTCCTCGTGGACTATGGCATTGTCTGGGAGATCGTCCAGAACGAACTGTCACCGTTGCGTGAAAAATTGGAACAGATCGCGCGAGAGGTATCCGGATGACAAGCCTTGAGGAGATCAAAACGATACTTCAGCAACACAAAGAAGAGCTGAGAGCAAAGTATAAGGTCAAGGAGATAGGCGTTTTTGGCTCATACGTCCGGGGTCAACAGAGAAAGCAAAGCGACATAGATATCCTGGTGGAGTTTGAAGTGGTTCCTGGGCTGCTGAAATTTATAGAACTTGAAGATTACCTGTCCGAACTGCTTGGAGTCAAAGTTGACCTTGTCCGAAAGAGTTCTATCAGGGAGGAACTGCGGGACACAATCCTTCAAGAGGTGGTGGTGCTTTGAAGCGGCAATATCTTCTGTTTATCCAAGACATCCTGGAGGCGATACAGAAAGGGGAGGAATTCGCTGGCGCCATCATCCCCTGGAGCAGCATGGCAAAAATGAGGGATAGATTGGCTCATGGTTATTGGGCTGTGGATGATGAGATAGTGCGGAAAATTCGCAAAGAAGAGTTGCCGGAACTCAAGGCGAAAATCATGGAGGTCTATGAAAATGAACAGAAGCGTTCCTGAAGTATTACAAGGCACCGCCACCGTCCTCCCCTGGCCCGACAACTATTTCGATGCCGTGCTCACCGACCCGCCGTATTACGACAACGTGCCCTATAGCGACCTTTCGGACTTTTTCTACGTCTGGCTCAAGCGCACCGTTGGCGACCTGTACCCAGAGCTGTTTGCCACCCCGCTTACGCCAAAGTCCGAGGAAATGGTGGCCGATGCCAGCAAAGCAGGTGGTATGGAAAACGCCATGCGTCGGTTCGAGGAGATGCTTACCCAGGCGTTCCGCGAAATCCACCGCGTGCTCAAGCCCGATGGCATCGCCGTCATCGTCTTCGCCCACAAGACCACTGAAGCCTGGGAAACCGTGATCAACGCCCTGTTAGAGGCTGGCCTCTACATGACCGCCTCCTGGCCCATTCACACCGAGATGCAGGCGCGGTTGCGCGCCCAGGAATCCGCGGCGCTGGCCTCCTCCATCTACATGGTCTGTCGCAAGCGCACCACGAGCGAAGTGGGCGAGTATCCCAAAGTGCGACGCGAAATTGAAGAGCGCGTGCGGCAGAAACTCACGCAGTTCTGGGATGAGGGCATTCGCGGGGCGGACTTTTTCATGAGTGCCATCGGCCCGGCGGTGGAAGCGTTCGGCAAATACGTCCGCGTGGAGAAACTTTCCGGAGAACCGGTCACCGTGGCCGAACTGCTCGAATACGTCCGCAAGGTGGTCAGCGAGTTTGCCCTGGAGCGTATCCTGACGCCTGCAGCCCATCCAACAGGAGCCGGGATGGGAATCGGCGGAGTGGATGCCCCGACCCGCTTTTATCTTCTGTATCGGTGGACTTACAATCACGCGCGCGTCCATTTCGACGAGGCGCGCAAATTGGCGCAGGGAGCGGGTGTGGAACTGACCAGCCTGTGGGAGGCCGGCGGATTGGTGGAAAAGGACAAAGAGTATGTCCGTCTGCCCATGCCGACGGAGCGTGCCCGCCATGCCCACTTTGTCAAAAGGACGCATTTCGCTACCATGATAGATGCTCTGCACTACGCCGCCTGGCTATGGGAGCGAAACGACCAGACCAGGCTGCAGGAGCACCTGGCGGCCACTTACGGCGACAACGAGATCTTCTGGCAGGTGGCCCAGGCGATTGCGGAGGTGTTACCCCAGAACGACAAGGAAAAACAATTGTTGCAGGGCCTGCTGTACGGGCGCAGAAGCCTTCAGTCAGCTCGTGATAAGCAGGCAGGTAGCTTATTTGGTGGAGCACCATGATGAAACCGTGGCATGAGGTGGCTACTCCGCATCCGGATATTCGGGCGGGCAGGTTTGATGAATCGGTTTTTGCGGCGGATCTTGCCGATGTCCTTGCCGACCGGGGTCCTCTGGAATACCGCGATGCCGACACCTTCTTTCGCAAGACCTATCCGACGCAAGGGCTGGTGAAGCTGCTTTCGGCCGTTGCCTCGCGGCTGTCCGGTCGGGGAAAAGGCCCGGCGGTCATCCAGATCCAGACCCCCTTTGGCGGCGGCAAGACCCACAGCCTGATTGCGCTTTACCACCTGTTCAAAAATCCCCAACGGCCAGCGGCCGCCTCCGAACTCATCTCGAAAGTTCTCGAAGATGCCCAGCTGGATGAGCTTCCGGTGGCGCGGGTGGCGACCTTCACCGGCACTGCGGCCGACCCGCTCACGCAAAAAACGCCCTGGGGCGAAATCGCCGACCAGTTGGGCAAGTATGCCCGGCTGGCCGAGCACGATCAGAAGCGGCGTGCTCCGGGCAAAAACCTGCTGCATCAGCTCCTGGCCGGCTCACCGACGCTCTTGTTGATGGATGAGGTCGCAGAGTACGCCGCCAAGGCCAAAGACTTCCGCGAGCAGGTGAACGCCTTTTTCCAGGAACTGACCGAAACAGTCAAGGTCTTGCCGCAGTGTGCCCTCGTGGTGACGCTTCCTTCCAGCGCTCCTTACGGCGAAGAAGGCGAACGGGCACTCTACCAGCTGGGGCAGATCTTCGGTCGAATGGAGGCTATCTACGTACCGGTTGAAGGCGAGGAGATTTACGAGATCATCCGTCGCAGGCTTTTTGAAAATTCGCCCGACCCCGTTGAGGTCCGCAAGGTAGCGGATAGTTATTGGGAGATGTACAGACGGCTTGGGGATGATCTGCCGCACGATGTGCGCGAAACTTCCTATCGCGACAAACTGCGCAAGGCTTACCCTTTTCATCCGGAGTTGATTGACCTGTTGTTAGAACGTTGGAGCACCTTCCCCAGCTTCCAGCGTACCCGTGGTGTGTTGCGTTTGCTGGCCGAAATCGTGGCAGACCTTTACCGCCGCGACCACAGTGCACCGCTCATCCAGCCGGCTCACGTCAATCTCAACAATTCGGTCATCCGAAGCGAACTACTCAAACACATTGGCAACCAGTATGAAGGCGTCATTACCGCCGACATCGCCGGTGGCAACGCCAAAGCGCAGAGGATCGACCGCGAGATCGGTTCCGAATACGACCGCTTCAACGTAGCCAGCGGACTGGCCACCGCCATCTTTTTCGCTTCGTTCAGCGGAAGCGAGAAAAAAGGGGTGAGTGTGCAACGGCTACGCCTGGCGTTGTTACGCGAGAGTATCCCCCCGGCCGTGGTTGGCGATGCGCTTAGACGACTGGAAGAAGAACTCTGGTATCTGCATGTGGAAGGCGGATTTTACTCCTTCTCCAGTCAGCCCAACCTCAACCGCATTCTGGTAGAGAAGGAAGAGGCGGTCGGGGATGAGCTTATCACCGAAGAAATTCGTACCCGCCTGGAAAAGCTCGCCGGCAGCGATTTGCGTGTGACGCTCTGGCCCAAAGCCTCACAGGATGTGCCCGATACAAAAGAACTGAAACTGGCCATCCTGTCACCGGAGCACTCAAAACAAAGTTGCACGACCCAGGATTTTGTGGATGAGCTTTTGAAAAAAACTGGCAGCACTTTCCGCACCTATCAGAACACGCTCCTGGTTCTCGCTGCTGACAACGACGAGTTTTCCTCTCTACGTCAGAAGGTCAAACGCTGGCTGGCTCTCCGCGCTATTCGCGACGACAAAAAGCTCAACCGCCAGCTCTCGGAAGATAACAGGAAAACACTGGACAGCAAATGGAGAGATTTAGATAGCGCAATACCTTTCAGTCTGCTTTCGGCGTATCGGCATCTGGCAAAACCTGGTGAAAACGGTGCGGAGTGGTGCGATCTGGGCTTACCTACCACTGGCGCGAAAGAGTCGCTGGCCAGCCGGGTACGCGAGTTCCTCAGAAGCCAGGATTACTTGCTGGAACACCTCTCGCCTGCCCATCTCCTCAAAAAGGCAGTCCGTCCGGAAGAACACGAAAAGCCGGTATCCGAGATCGTGGAGGCCTTTTTGCGCTACCCGCAACTGCCGATGATTCAAAGCCCAGCGGTGATCGAGCAAGCCTTGAGCAAGGGAGCACAGGAAGGGATTTTTACCGTCCGGATTGGCGACCGCGTGTATTTCCAAGAATCACCGCCTGCATCCATTCTCGGTACCGACGCAGTATTGGTTCGCAAAGAACGAGTTGAGTCACCTCCCGCTGATCGCAAACCCGGACCAAGCCCCTCGCCGGATACGATTGCGGTTGGTCCTCAGCCCAGCGGGACGCCATCGGTTCGTACTCCACCGCCAGTGGATGGTGACCGGCGTCGTTTGACGCTCCGCGTCCGCGTACCCTGGGACAAACTTTCGGACTTTGTCCGCGGTGTCATCATGCCGCTACGCAACGATGGGGCCGAACTGCAAGTGGAAGTGCTCGTTCAGGCGCAGGCGACATCCGGCAGCATCAAACCGGCGACCCTGGAGCACAAGGTCAAAGAAACCATCCGGCAAATCCATGCGGAAATTTTGGAGGAGACCTACGAATAAGCTCCACCTCATGCCGAAAAATATCACCCATGCTCCTGAAACCGCTCCTTCCCCCGATCCCTAATCCCGAACCCCGATTCCCGACTCCGAATTCCCAATCACTTTCGTAGCAGCTCCACCAGCATAGGCAACCTTTACTGCAATTTGCACGTAAGCCGGAGACAGACTTCCCCACTTTTGCACTCACCCCACCAGGATGAACCAGCTTCACTGTTATTTACCTGACTCATCCCCACTTTTGGGCCTCGGATAAAAGCGCTCCGAGAAGGGCATTAAGTGCTTCGGCGGCCCGCACTTGCATTCGCTCGATCCTCTGTCGCCCCATGAAAAACTCTTCTCTGCTCAGCAGACCACTAAGAACTTCCAAATCTTGCAGTTGCTCTGTCATCTGGCGCCCAATGAAAAACAGACTGTACGCTCCCTGGCGATTACTGCTGCACCACATCCCAGGCAATTAGCGCTGCATGGCCACCAAAGCCGCTGCCAGCAAAATCCAATACGCCAACGCCAGAATCAACAGCATGCGATCCAACCAATCGGGGCACATCCGTCCCGAGTTACGTTAAGAAACACCAATGCAAGAATCAGTAGCAAGCGATTCAACCAGTTGGCACGAGTGATGATATAGGTCGCCATGAGTGATCAACGTGTCGCGCTAGCCCCAGCCTAATCGCCGGTTCTAAGCATGCTGTTTATATTAGGTTCATATTAGCCTGGAGGCCCCGGGAGGATACATCGCGTACAGCCAGGACTCGCAATCGGCATGTCCACGTGCTTGGGCAGGTGCACAGAGTGCGGTGGAATGACGCAAGTGCAAGTCGCAATCTGCTGGCCAAAGCGTTGGCTCAGGTATTTCCGCAGCCGTTGGTGGCCGATGCGGGCTATGATGCGGAGTGGGTGCACGAGTTTTGTCGGGAGCGATGGCGGGTGAACAGTTGGATACCGCTGGCGGTGCATAGTGGGGATGGTCAGGTGCGAGGCCGCTGGCGTTCCCGAATGAGGGAGATGCCGAAGGTGTACCGTCAGCGTTGGCACGTGGAATCGTTCCTAAGTGGGCTGAACCGAACCACTGGATCGCAATTGACACGCTGTGTCCGATACGGCAAAGTCGGACGACGAAGGGCTGAACCGAACCACTAGATCGCAATTGACGGCGTGGCGGTAAAGTTAAGCCTGGCAACCAGGCGCTATACTGTCAGCCACAGTCGAGGACGTAGCGAGACAAGACGTTGAACAATGAAGCGGCTCTGCGCCACAACCGACACTACGACGACGTCGAGCACCACGAGAAGACGTTGAACAATGAAGCGGCTCTGCGGGTGGTGGCTTACGCCATTCGCTGTTAGTTTGCGCCCACACGCGACCATGTTTTCGGCAGAGCAAAATAGGTTCTAGCAAATGGAAATGCTTGCTCACTATCCAGAGATTTGGTCAACCGGAAAGACACCCCTACTGGCCTGGCCGACCAATTCTCTCCGGCGAATCCAAGAACAGGTTTAGTGCGGTACTTTTATGTCGGCGGCATGCTGAAAAATTTTGGCACCTTTTGCCAGCAGCCTTCGGTTAATTAGGTAGAGGCGGACGTGAGCCGGCCAGCGTTCGCAACGGTGCAAGCGAATCAACAACCCAACCGCCAAACCAATTCACAACCCAACCACCAACAGAGGAGGACGAACCATGCTGCGGAAATTTGCTCTCGCTGGAGTGCTTGCCCTGAGCGTGCACCTTGCACAACCTGTCGCCCGACTCGGCTCCGAAGCTGCTGCACAGTCTGTTACCCCAACCGACTACTACATCGCACGAGCCCTGCTCATCGCGGACAGGTATGAACGCGTTGCCAGTATGGCAGCTCAGCGGGGCGATATCTTCACTGTCGCTCTTGCCTATAGACAAATGGCTATAGAACTCTCCTGGCTTCCCACCTGGGGCGTTGATCCCGACGTGGTGAGAGTTACTTACAAGGTAGCCGGGTTGGCCTTCTCCTATGGCAATGCAGTGCTCGAGCTAAACAACCCCTGGCTCCACGATCATTGGAAAGCAATGAGACTGCTGGAACTGGCAGCGCGGATGGCCGACCTCGAAAACGAAATCAGGCACGCCCAGCTTAGAGCCGTGCTGAGGGCCAGTTCGGGCCCGTTCGACTAAGCTGCCGACAAGTGTCCTTATATTCGAGTAGCAGGTCGCCCAGGCGGGAGGTCGCTCCGAAACGGGGGTGGCCTTCCCCAATTTTTGTTGCTGTACGCTTTTTTGTACTGGGCGCTCGCTGGCTATTTCCCACCGAGATCGCGATACAACTTTTCTACCAGCTTCAGAAGTTCTTGCGGTTCGGCCAAATTGGGATAGTTATCCACGACCTCGAGTAAAATTTTTCTCGCACGCTGTAGGTGCCGCAGGGCTTCCTCGGTTTTTCCTTGAGTTGCGTAAAGAATACCCACTGCGCCTAGCACCCTGCCGAGGTCAACCTTGTACTCTACCACCTGGGGATGCTCGGCCACCAGTTGCTCGCGCAGTTGCAAGGCCTGGCGATGGGCTTTTTCCGCCTCGGCCACGCGACCGGTGGCTTTCAGCAACAGGCCCAGGTTGTTGTGCGTGGTGGCCAGTTGCTGGCGGTACTCGGGCACCTGGGGATGCTCAGCCACCAGTTGCTCGCGCAGTTGCAGGGCCTGGCGATGGGCTTTTTCCGCCTAGTCCGCTCGACCGGTGTCTTTCAGCAACACGCCCAGGTTGTTGTGCGTGGTGGCCAGCTCCTGGCGGTATTCAGGCACCTGGGGATGCTCAGCCACCAGTTGCTCGCGCAGTTGCAGGGCCTGGCGATAGGCTTTTTCCGCCTCGGCCACTCGACCGGTGGCTTCCAGCAACACGCCCAGGTTGTTGTGCGTGGTGGCCAGCTCCTGGCGGTATTTAGGCACCTGGGGATGCTCGGCCACCAGTCGCTCGCGCAGTTGCAGGGCCTGGCGATGGGCTTTTTCCGCGTCGGCCAGTCGACCGGTGACTTCCAGCAACAGGCCCAGGTTGTTGTGCATCCCAGCCAGTCCCTGGCGGTGCTGGGGCACCTGGGGATGCTCGGCCACCAGTTGCTCATAAAGTTGCAAGGCTTGGCGATACGCTTTTTCCGCCTCGGCCACTCGACCGGTGTCTTCCAGCAACAGGCCCAGGTTGTTGTGCGTGCTGGCCAGGTCCTGGCGGTATTCGGGCACCTGGGGATGCTCGGCCACCAGTCGCTCGCGCAGTTGCAGGGCTTGGCGAAAGGCTTTTTCCGCCTCGGCCACGCGACCGGTGGCTCGCAGCAACACGCCCAGGTTGTTGTGCGTGGTGGCCAGTTCCCGGCGGTGCTCGGGCACCTGGGGATGCTCGGCCACCAGTCGCTCGCGCAGTTGCAGGGCCTGGCGAAAGGCTTTTTCCGCCTCGTCCGCCCGACCGGTGGCTACCAGCGACACGCCCAGGTCGTTGTGCGTGCTGGCCAGGTCCTGGTGGTACTCGGGCACCTGGGGATGCTCGGCCACCAGACGCTCTTGCAGTTGTAAGGCTTGGCGATGGGCTTTTTCCGCGTCGGCCAGTCGACCGGTGGCTTGCAGCAACAGGCCCAGGTTGTTGTGCGTCATGGCCAGTTGCTGGCGGTACTGGGGCACCTGGAGATGCTCGGCCACCAGTTGCTCGCGCAGTTGCAAGGCTTGGCGATAGGCTTTTCCCGCCTCGGTCACTCGACCGGTGGCTTGCAGCAACGCGCCCAGGTTGTAGTGCGTGGCGGCCAGCTCCTGGCGGTATTTAGGCACCTGGGGATGCTCGGCCACCAGACGCTCGCGCAGTTGTAAGGCTTGGCGATGGGCTTTTTCCGCCTCGGCCACTCGGCCGGTGGTTTCCAGCAAGATGCCCAGGTTGTAGTGCGTTCTGCCCAGTTCCTGGCGGTACTCGGTCACCTGGGGATGCTCGGCCACCAGTCGCTCGCGCAGTTGCAGGGCCTGGCGATAGGCTTTTTCCGCCTCGGCCAGTCGACCGGTGGCTTGCAGCAAGTTGCCCAGGTTGTTGTGCGTGCTGGCCAGTTCCTGGCGGTATTCAGGCACCTGCGGATGCTCGGCCACCAGTTGCTCACTTCAAGTCGGCGATATACCACACGCGCACCGTCTTATCAGCACTCCCCGACACGAAACTGCGGCCGTCCGGCGTCACCGTTACGCTGGTGACCCGATCTTGGTGGCCAGAGAACCGCCGCACTTCTTTCCCCCTCGCCAAGTCCCACAAACGCACCGTTTTGTCCTCGCTTCCCGAAACGATGTATTTGCCATCGGGCGTCACCGCGACGCTACTGACCCCGCTCTCGTGCCCCGTGAACCGCCGCACTTCTTCCCCCGTCGCAAGCTGCCACAAACGCACCGTTTTGTCCTCGCTTCCCGAAACGATGTATTTGCCATCGGGCGTCACCGCGACGCTACTGACCCCGCTCTCGTGCCCCGTGAACCGCCGCACTTCTTTCCCCGTCGCCAGGTCCCACAAACGCACCGTTTTGTCCCAGCTTCCCGAAACGACGTATTTGCCATCGGGCGTCACCGCGACGCTACTGACCCCGCTCTCGTGCCCCGTGAACCGCCGCACCTCTTGCTCCGTCAACAACAGCGCCCACAAACGCCACAAACGCACGGTTTTGTCGCCGCTTCCCGAAACGACGCATTTGCCATCGGGCGTCACGGCGACACTCCAGACCGAACCCGCGTGCCCCGTGAACCGCTGCACTTCTTTCCCCGTCGCCAGGTCCCACAAACGCACGGTCTGATCCGTGCTTCCCGAAACGACGTATTTGCCATCGGGCGTCACGGCGACGCTCAAGACCGGATTCTGGTGCCCCGTGAAACTGCGGACTTCCTCGGCACTGGCCAGGTCCCAGACGCGCAGCGTCATGTCCGAACTCCCTGACACTGCATGGCGTCCATCAGGGGTTACCGCAACGCAATTTACGGCGCGTTCGTGTCCGATCAGTCGCGTGCCTCGAGACTCTTGTAGCGCTAACCACAATAGCCTCTCTGCGTCGGCTAGCCTTCTTTCTGATTCAAGCAGCCTTCTCTGCATTAGAACCAGCCTTGTCTCTGTTTCATCTAACCTTCGCAGGAGATCGTGAGAAATCTGCTCTGCTTGTAGACGTAATTTGCGGGTAGATTCTAATTCCTTAGCCAAGGACAGAACGCGTTCTCTTTCTGCTGCTAGCTGCTTTCGTGTTTCAGCTAATTCAAGAGCTAATTCCCGGCTAGCTTCTAATTCCTTCACCAAAGACAGAACGCGTTCTTTCTCTGCCGCTAGCTGCTTTGTGATTTCAGCCGATTCGCGCTCCAATCGAAGAAGACGTTGTTCAGTGTCCCGTCGGTCCTCCTCCGTCTGCTTCAATTTCTCGTCCAAAGAGTCCAGGGCCGATGCCAGGTCGCGATTGGTCTGAGACAGCTGATGGTTCCTGGTGGCCAGCAGCAGGGAGAAAGCAACGGTCAAAGTCAGCACGAGAATCATTGACACTGCAGCGGCACCGGCCAGCCTCCCTTGCCGCCGCAACCATCGCGCCAACCGCTGCCCCAGCGGCTCACGATAAACCGCCACCGGCTCATCCGCCAGCCAGCGTTTTACATCCGCTGCCAGCTGCTCAGCGGTGGCATAGCGCGCCTGCGGGTCGTCCGCCATCGCCTTGCGGCAAATCGCTTGCAGTGCCGCCGGTATCCACGGCTTCAGCTGCCGCGGTGGTTTAGCCGGCCGGCCCAGACAAAATGGAGGCTGTCCGGTTAGCAGGTGATACAGTGTCGCTCCCAGGAGAAACACATCGGTACGCTCGTCGGCCGGCTTACCATCCACCTGCTCCGGAGCCATGTAGGCTTCCGTGCCCAGTTTTGCTCCGAGTCGGGTGTGGTGATCGTCCGCACCGTCGGGCGGCTTGGCCGAATCCGGAAAACCAGCGTCGCCGTCCACCAATTTCCGCCGTGCTAATCCCCAATCGAGCACAATGGTCTCGCCGAACCGGCCCAGGATGATGTTGTTCGGTTTCAGGTCGCGATGGATGATGCCCCTGCTGTGGGCATACGCCACCGTCTGGCACACCGCCACAAACCGCTGCAACAGTTCACGAAATTGCAGTTGCACTTTCGTCCGGCGGAAGTCGCGGACACTCTGGCAGCTTTCGTGCCAGGCGTGGATGGCCTGGTCGAACCTTTCACCTTCGACATACCGCATCACGTAGTAGAGCCGGCCATCCTGCTGCCCGCGCATCAACACCGGCACCACGCCGGGATGTTCCAGCAACGCGGTGATTTCCGCTTCCCGCTGGAAACGGGCTGGCAGAGTGGGTGTACGGGCAAACTTGATGGCCACCTTGCGATTGAGGACCAGGTCGTCGGCCAGGTACACCACTCCCATGCCGCCTTTGCCGATTTTTTTCACGGTGCGATACTGAGCCACCTGCATAACCTTTTCCGGCGGCGGCACCTCAGGCGGAGGCTCTCTCCCAGCTCCCGGCGGTTGCAGGGAATCTTCCTCGAGCGACGTAAGGGTGTCTTCTTTTTCGGAAGGCGTGGCGGCCTGGCGTGACGCCTCCGACTGCTCATTAGGTGGGTTTCCCCCTGCTAACTTTTGCGACTCCGCAGGTGGCTGCGTGGATTGCTGGTCCTGGGGCCTGTGAAACTCACCCTGGGCTCCCGGTTGCGTAGCCATGGTTCAGCCTCCGATGGAGATAACCTCGGCTGATGACCCGTCGCCTGCTACGTTTCGACTGGATTTTTATATACGGGCCGCCCTTCGGTGCCAGCCTATTGTCCACGGTGGGCTGACGCCCACCGCTCCTGGTTGTGTGTTCGCCAGTTGCCGAACAGCCCTTGATTTTCACCGCGCCGGGACGGTTTCACACACCACGGTGGGCTGACGCCCGCCGCTCCTGGTTGTGTGTTCGCCAGTCGCCGAACGGCCCTTGATTTTCACCGCGCCGGGACGGTTTCACACACCACGGTGGGTTGACGCCCGCCGCTCCTGGTTGTGTGTTCGCCAGTCGCCGAACGGCCCTTGATTTTCACCGCGCCGGGACGGTTTCACACACCACGGTGGGCTGACGCCCACCGCTCCTGGTTGTGTGTTCGCCAGTCGCAATTTGCAATCTGACGTTCACACCTGTGGCACTTAGCACAACTGGTCCAGATCGAGTCCAGCGTTGCGTAGGACCGATTACAAATTGCCCAGGCACATTGCACTACGACGGCGGGCGGGACCAAAGACAATAACCCCATGGTGCACGACGTTACAGGACAGCAATGGCCGCTCATCCACGTAGCGAGTAGTAAATGGCGAGTAGAAAGGTAGCCAACTAATCTTTCCGCCACCCAATACCCGTGGCCGACCACACGCCGACGACCGCAAAACCCTCAATGGCATCCTCTAGGTGCTCCGTACCGGTTGTGCTTGGGAGGATATGCCCCGCTGTTATGGCAGTCCCATCACCTGCTGGCGACGGCTGCGGAAGTGGCAAGAAGAAGGGGTCTGGGAAGGGATTGAGCGGGTGTTGTTAGCGAGCCTGGACGAACAGGGCAGGTTGGCCTGGCAACGGGCCTTTCTGGACGGCACGTTTGTGGCGGCAAAAAGGGGCGAAGCCGTGGGGCAGGTCAAGCGTGGCCAGGGCAGCAAGGTGATGGTGCTGGTGGATGGTCAGGGATTGCTGTTGGGGACTATGGGGGCCAGTGCTCAGGAGGCAGAGGTGCATCTGACGGAAGCTACAGTGGAAACGGTTCGGATATAGCAGCAGCGCCGGCGCCTGTCTAAGCGAGCACGCGAGTTAATGTAGAAACCTTAGAACTGCGAGTTCGACACTTAGATTCATGCTCAGAAGCGGGTGCGGCAGTTGGTGGCGGACCGGGCATACGACAGCGATAGGTTGCGGGTTTGGCTTCGTCGGTGAGGGATTCGGCCCTGCATTCCGCGACGGTGAAATCGTCGTCAGTGGGGACGCTCGCCGGTGTTATCGGGGTATCGGGAGCGGTGGGTAGTGGAGCAACCGTGGTGGCGTTGGCGAAAGATCCGTGGTTGGTGGTATGTTAGGAGAACTGGTGGTGCGTTATGAGCGGAAGGTGGAAATGTACCGTGCCTTTGTGCTCATAGCCTTCATTCTCATCTGCCTATGCGCATTTTTGAAATAGGTTTGCTCTGTCGAAAACATCTTGGCGCGTGGGGCAGGAAGAGTTGGGATGCTCGGTCGTCGGACACGACCACGACAGCTCCCGATGGAACCGCCACGAAGTGGGATTAGCTACGATGCTCGGTCATAGATGGACCAATCATTGTCGGTCTTTGTTGCAACGGGTCCTCCTGCCCCTTTCGGGGGCACCCAGTCATGGAAGGACCAATCATTGTCGGTCTTTGCTGTAACGTCCACACTCATTAGCTAAAATGCTCACCATGGAAGGAACCCATTTGCTCTTGGCTGTAACCAGGATACAACCGGATGCGGAGAAAATTGCGTCGGACGCAATGACGCATTTGCTCTAAGCTGTAACCAGGATCTAGCTTGATAGCTTCATACGGATCCTTGACTTCCGGCGACGCATTTGCTCTAGGCTGTAACTAGGATACACCGCGTCCCTGGCGTGTGATTGTCGAAATGACAAGACGCATTTGCTCTAAGCTGTAATTAGGATGGCCCTGGAATTAGCCCAGCAGGTGTTGCCCCCGTATTCGCACCCCAAAAGCCCACACCAATTCACCCAGCCGCAGTTGCTGGCCTGCTTGATTGTGAAAGCCTACCTGCGACAGAGCTATCGGGGCATCGTCGAACTGTTGGCCCTGTCGGATGGTCTGCGGCGGGTGCGTCCGCAGCCGTTGGTGGCCGACGCGGGCTATGGTGCGGAATGCGTGCACGAGTTTTGTCGAGAGCGGTGGCGGGTGAACAGTTGGATACCGTGGCAGCGTCTGGACGGAAAGGGTAAGTGCAATCACCGCCTGCGGCTTCGGCCAACCAGGCACCCCGCTGGCAGTGTCTGGTCGGAATGGCCAAGTGCAATCACACCGTTGGAGGGCGTGGTCAATGACCCATGTTCCGAGCTGGCAGCGTCTGACCGAAAAGGGCAAGTGCGAGGCCGCTGGCGTTCCCAGATGGGAGATGCCCAAGGTGTACCGTCAGCGTTGGCACGTGGAATCGTTCCTAAGTGAGCTGAAGCGAACCACCGGCTCGCAATTGACGGCGCGGCGGTAATGTTAAGCTTGGCAACCAGGCGCTACACTGTCAGCCACAGTTGGGGGCGCGGCGGGGAAAAAACTGTAGGAGGATGGTCATGTGCAGCGCCGGTGCTATACTGTCAGCCACAGCTGAGGAGGTGGCGGGAGTGGACGTTGAACAATGAAGTGGCATTGCGGGTGGCGGCCTACGCCGTTAGTTTGCGCCCACACGCAACTATGTTTTCGACAGAGCAAAGCTTGTTCTCTCAAGGAGAGGCGCATATAAAAGGGCCAAAAGGTAACAACAGAAGAAAGGTGTTCCTATGCGCTCAGAGTCGCCCTTTCGGACCAAGTCTCTTCGGTTACTGGGGCTGGGGATTCTGGTTGCAGTTATTGACTGTCTTCTGCTCGTGAGCGCCCTCCGTGAAAGGCATTTCGCTGGCATTGTCCTGGCGCTGCTGGCCAGTCTGGCTGCTGTCGGCCTGGTATGGCTGCTTTGGAGAGAAACGCGTGCAGGACTGGTTCAGCGTGCAACTTCCGAAAGCAGAGAGAGCCAGAAGACAACTCCAGGTGCCGAAGTATCTTCTCCCTCCTTGACGTCTGCAGAAGGTCCGGTCCCAGGTCTGGCAAATACTCCGTCTGTCCCCACGGAGCCCGAAGGCTTCGTCGCCGTTCGCACTGCACAAGCTGAAAGCCCTGCAAGCACTTCCGTTCCTTCCAGGGAACAACCTGAAGCGTATGCCGATCAGCCGAGTCCTGGGGCGGAAAAAGCCTTGCCCACAATCCAACCCGGTATTCCCCCACTGACGGCCGACCCGCTGGACAATCGCCCCTGGGTAAAACTGGTTGAGGAAGTGGTCGAGCTGTTCGACGAAATAGAAAGCATACACCCGCGCCTGCATCCCCCGGCACAGGAACTGGCCAAGCACCTGAAAGATAGGCTGGTGGAAATTCTGGAGCGTAATCAGGTAGAAATTCTCCACAAAGGGGAGATCGGCGTGCGCTTCAACAGAGCGCGCCACCAGCCAGCGATGCCTCCTGCGGATGCCGAACTCGCCGTGGTTGCGGAGGTGCTGAGTCCGGGCTTCGTTGTAGGTCGGCGTGTGTTGCGCCGGGCACACGTGCGTCTGGCTTCGGCAGGGGATCTTGAGGCTCCTGTCAAGAGCCAATCATCTCTTGCACCTCCTTCTCAGCCGGGAACCCGATTTTCTCAGAGTACCTCCGCCGCATCTGGAGGAGGTGCGTTGGAAGGCCAGCCGGTTCCTCCACTTGACCCTGGCAGAGAGCCGCTGTCACCGAATCCGGAACGAAGTCGTTTTGAGGAGAGGGAACCAAACCCACAATAAAACACAAGGAGAACATCATGGCCGCTACTGCTGACCTGCTTGCTCAGACGGAACGATTGCGTCGTCAGACTCTGGACCTTTTGAGCCAGATGGAGGAACACGGGCAGCGATTGGGACTGCCGCCCTTTCCCGATGTGTTGCAGATGTGTCGGGAGAAACTGCAAGAAAATATCTATCGCGTCCTGGTTGTTGGCGAGGCCAAGCGCGGCAAAAGTTCCTTCATCAACGCGTTGCTAGGCCGGGACCTGCTGCCCGTTGATGTGGATGTGGCCACGTGTCAGGTCTTTCGCATTCGCCGGGCAGCACAAGAGGCATACCGCCTGCGATTTGAAGACGACTCGGAGCAAGTCATCCGTGCCGAAGACCTGCCCCGTTATGGTTCCCAGGTGCTGGCTGACCTAAATGAAATCCCGCGTCTGGATCAGATCATTCGCTGGATTGAGGTGGATGTACCTGCGCCATTTCTGCCGCCCAATTTATGGTTGCTGGATACTCCGGGACTGGGCTCGCTGTATGCGTTTCATGCGCGGATCACTTATCGTTTTGTCCCGGAGTGTGATGGGGTTGTGTATGTGCTCGATTCGCAGGCACCGATCAGCCAGCCAGAGTTGCAGTTTATCGAGGACCTGCTGAAGGTGACGAATCATCTGTTTTTCATCCAGACCAAGATAGACCTTTTCGATCAGGATACCTGGCAAAAGATACTGCAGCGCAACGAGGATATTCTGCGACAGCGATTTGGCGACCAATTGGGCCAGGTGCGCGTGTGGCCGGTTTCTAACCAGTTGTTACGTAAGGCCTCGGAAACTCAGGATGAAGATTATCTTGAGGCCAGCAAATATAAAGAACTGTCAGAAGCCTTGCAGTTGTTCTTGTACCGCATCGCCGGTCTGGTCAAGACCAGGGCGACCGCTGCTTTAGGGATAGAGCATCACCGTTCCTGCCAGCAGGTGTTGCAGCAGCGCCTGGATAACCTGAAGATGGAGTCCAAAGAGAAACAGAAGGAGTTGCACCAGCAGTTGCGCAAACTTCGGGAGCAGATGGAGACCGACTGCGGGCCGCATGGCCAGAAGCGTCGTGAATTTCTGGAAAAGGTTCAGCAAGTCTGCAACGCAGGTCGGCAACACATTCATCAAGAATTGCAAAAAATACTCTCCGATTACCAGCGTAAAGTAGAGCAATTACCTCTGGAGGAAGTCGAAAAAGAGGGATCCACTATCTTCAATGAGATGGTAACGGAAGTCAGTGATCTTTGGAAACGCACAGTGAGCGACACTCAGCAAAAGCTAGCTCAGCATCTAGGAGAGTTCATCGTTTCCTTGCCTGCGGGGCCCGTACTTTCCACGGTTGATTCAGCATCTCCTCCAGTGAGGGACACTAATAAGTTTAGTGAGATAATGAGTGATGTCGGTAAAGTGATGAAAGGAGCAGGCATGGGTGCACTAGTCGGCGCGGCAGCTTTTCTGGGTGCCAATGTGATTCTTGCCACCGGTTTCTTCGCCACTATAGGTGCCTTGATATCAGGACTGCTGGGCATCAAATCTGCTGCTGCATTTGGGAGTATAGTTGGCGGCCTTGGTAGCCTTTGGAACTTGTTCAAAGGCAAGAAAGCCAAACTCGAAGCGGCAAAACAAGAATTACGAGCACGCTTGGACAGGGCATGGAATCAGATTCATTACCATTATCTCGGCCCATCTGGGGCGGTAGAGCAATCTTTCGAGATGTTAAAAAACCAGGCGGAGGAGCAGATTGATAAACTGGTGCAACAAGAATTGCAGCAGAGAGAGGCTGAGATTCAGCGGTTGGAAAAGGATGCGCAGCTGCAGGAGCGGGCTCGCAGGGAAAGGGTCCAGGAAGTGCGCCAGCAACTGGCCGATTGGGATAAATTGGGTCAAGAGTTGCAGAATGTCCAGAACGAACTGCACGGACTGGAAAAGATACTGGCCGCTGCTTGAAAGGCCCGTGAGATGAAAAACACCCGGTCTCAAAGGAAAAGACCGCGAAAGTAGGACCGTCTTCAGGGCAAAAGAGCGAAGCCTGGTTTCCAAAGAGGGCTGAGACCATGAAGAAGGAACCTGTCTTGGGAATTGATTTTGGCACGACCTACAGCAGCATGGCGTGGTTTAATCCGCAGACGGGCCGGGCGGAAGTGCTCCGCAATGCAGAAGGAGAAGAAAAGACGCCATCGGTAGTTTATTATGGGGATAAGGAAGTAGTGGTGGGCAAGGTGGCAGAATACTACGTGGAGGATCCCCAGGCGTGCAAGCGGGTTCTTCGAGCAGTCAAACGACACTTGGCGGAGGACACCCGGTACGCGGTGGGTTCACGACAGGTTCGGCCGGTGCAAGCGGCGGCGGAGATTTTGCGGAAGCTGAAGCAGGATGCCGAAGGAGGACATTTTCGCCGGGAGGTGCAGCGGGTGGTGTTGACGCATCCTGCCGTTTTCGACGAAGTGGAGAAGGAACGTCTGCGCGAAGCAGCACGGCTGGCCGGTTTTGCGGAGGTGGTGCTGCTGGAGGAACCGGTAGCGGCCGCGCTGGCTTATCTGGCAGCAGGTGTGGGGCCGGTTGAGCAGGGAATTCTCGTTTATGATCTGGGAGGGGGTACGTTTGATTTGACGCTGGTGGTGCCTGACGAGGGTCCTGCGGGTTTTCGTGTGGCGTTGCCGCCCAGGGGATCACGTATCGGCGGGGAAGATTTCGACCGTGCGATCTATGATGATTTCGACAATTTCGTGCGGCAGTATGGAGCTTCTCTTGGGAAAGACGGTTTGAACCTAGCGTTCTTGAAACGATGCCAGAAATATAAGGAGAATCTGTCCGTGGTGGAGGAGCCGGCAGCGCCCCTGGGATGGTTCTGGAGCGAAGGGCGCGAGTTGATAAGCCGGAGCATGACGCGCCGGGATTTCGAGCGATTAATCAATGCGCATGTTGAGGATACGGTGAAGCTAACCAGACAGTTGCTTCGAGAGGCAAACAAGAAGGGTCTGCAAGCTAAGCATGTGCTTTTGATCGGGGGGTCGTCGCGGATTCCTTTGATCCAGCGGCGTCTGAAAGAGGAATTGCAGACGGAGCCATTGGTTTGGGAGCAGCGGGATATTGCAGTGGCTCTGGGAGCAGCGATTTATGGGGCACGCTATGATCAGAAAACAAATTGCACAAATCCAGCTGCTATCCGGGAACATCGTCTCGATGAGAAAGGCCCATCCCTTGGGGAGTTAGTACAGCGTGCCAGGGACGGGGACGTAATCATCATTCCGGCGGGGGACTGGTATCTGCGCCAGGGAGTAATCATAGACAAGCCGTTGGTGTTGCGAGGGGAGGGAAGAGAACATAGCCGGCTGAGGTCGGAAGCCGAGGGGTATGTGCTGTGTTTTCAGGGGACAGGTCCGTGGCGGTTGGAGGGGTTGACGGTGGAACATGTAGGCAAGAGATGGGCGCATGTGGTAAAGGTGGAAGGGGGGCAGATCGAGATACGGGATTGTGTCTGCCGGGGCGGGGTGTGGGACGAGTCGAACAGCAGAGGCGGTTTAGGGATATGGCTTCGAGGTGGCGCACGGGGTGTTATATCAGGGTGTATTTGTGGGCCGAACGGTCTGCATGGGATCGGGGTGAGTGGTCAGGCGCAGGCGCAATTGGAAGCCAACACCTGTAACAACAACCAACAATGTGGTATTGTTTACTGTGAATCTGCCGAGGGCACGGCGCGGCAGAATATCTGCCGGCACAATGGCCTGCATGGCATCGGGGTTCAGGGACAGGCGCAGCCGCACCTGGAGGACAACACCTGCGAGAACAACCAGCAATGCGGCATTTTGTATTCAGATTCTGCCTGGGGCACGGCACGGTATAATGTCTGCCGGCAGAATGGCTATCATGGCATCGGGGTTCGGAGACACGCGCAGCCCAAATTGGAAAGCAACACCTGCGACTGCAACCAGCGATGCGGCATTATGTACCTTGAGTCCGCCAGGGGCGTGGCGTGGCACAATATCTGCCGCCAGAATGGCAATCATGGCATCGGGGTTCAGGGTCAGGCACAGCCGCAATTGGAAAGCAACGCCTGCGAGAACAACCAGCAAGACGGAATTCGTTACTTCGACTTTGCCGGCGGGCATGCGCGGCAAAACACCTGTTCAGGCAATCGGCAGTATGGCATCTATGTAGCTTCCACGGCAAAGCCTGTGCTGGACGCCAATAACTGCTACGAAAACCTTAGCAGGAACATTTTTAACGAAGCGTAGAACGGAGAACGGTGCGCTGATATTTGATAGCGCATGTGCCTGGAAAAACTAAGCTCGCAAAGCATCGAGCCCTGCGACGAGGATAACACTTAGTGTGATAAGTCAAAGGTGATAGATATGGATAGCTTCCAGAGCCAGCTAGAGAAATTGTTGCGGCGCAGCGCTGAGCAGTTGCGGCAGGTAAGATTGCCGGAGACCCTGGCGGATTATCCGGACCGTCTGGAAAGACTGGCAGAGCAGGTGTACCACCCCTGTACTCTGGCAGTTGTGGGCCGGGCCAAGGCCGGCAAGAGCACGTTCATCAATGCTTTTCTGGAAGACGACCTGGCCAAAGTCGGCGTCACGGAAACGACGGCCACCCTCAACTTCTTTCGCTATGGAAATCCTCCGGACCCAGCACGTCCCATCCGCTGCTTCTGGCGCAATGGCCAGGATGAGTACGTCGATCGACAATTCCTGGACAGCCTGCAAGGACATGCTCCGGAAATCGTGCAGCGGGCTGCGCAAATTGATCATCTGGAATATCTCCTGCCCCATCCCAGTCTCAGGGAAGTGACGCTGGTGGATACTCCCGGCACCGAAGCGGCTGTGCTGGAACACCATGAACAGACCAAAGAGTTCCTCCAGTTGCGCCAGCAACACGCACAGGCCACGCGCCAGTGGGCCGAACGTGCCGATGCCGTGATTTATCTGGTTGGCCCTGTAGCCCGACTTACCGATCAGCAGTTGCTGGAGGAGTTTACTCAGGCGACCAGCGGGCAGGCACGGGCACTGAACGCCCTGGGAGTGCTGGCCAAAGTAGATTTGCAACCGGAATTGCTACAGCGTCGCGAGCAATTGGCCGCCAAGATTGCTCAGCAACTGCGGGACAGTCTAAACACGGTGCTGCCTGTCTCCGCCGGTCTTCGCCGAGCTCTGGACCGGTTCCAGAAAGACAAGGACTCCTTCCGCAAGCTCCGCCAGCAACTCCAGCAGATTCCCGCCAAACTGCTGAGCAAACTCCTGGACAGTGAGGAACTTTACAAAAAGGATTATCCGGACTGTCCTGTGAGCGTTGCTGAGCGAATAGGTTTGCGCGGCGATATGCCTTGGGGCGTATTCACAACCATCGCTCGTCTGGCCGCCGATGCCACCCTCACTGATGAAGAGGTATTGGAGAAGCTGGAGGAATGGTCTGGCTTTGGCCCCTTGAAAGAAGTGCTGGAGCAACACTTCTTCCGCCGCAGCAAGCTGCTGCGCTGCTTTAGCATTCTGCGCGAAGTCCGCACCTTGCTGGACGACCTGCGCTACAATTATCTGCCGCAATTGCAAAAGAAAGACCAGCAGGACCAAGCCCTGTGCGAGCGTTACCAACTCCTGCTGCGCACCGTCCAGGAGCACGAGGCGGGCGATCTGGCAAGGCGACTGCACTGGCCGGAGCGGGAAGTGCGCACGACGGTCAAAGAGTTAGTCGATCTCGTGAACCGCGTGATACCTACCGATCGGGCAGACCTCCTGAGCGCACTGCTTCAGGACCTGGACCGGCAATTTAGCGAGCTATACCACAAACTGGAAGAGTACAACGCCGATTTTGAAGGTCTGCTGAAATTGGAAAAGAGACCTGAGTTCCTGACCGATGGAGAATGCGAGGAATTGCGCCGCTTGTTTGGCTTACACGGCTTAGACCCGGGTACCCGTCTGCCCCCAGATCTGCCGCCAGGGGAGAAACTGAGATACATACAAAGCCGCCAGGAATACTGGCGTGAAAGGCAGTGGCGGGGTCGGCAACCGGAACTCCAGCAGCTTGCAGAGCTGGCTGAACGGCGCTACGGCTGGTTGCTGGCCCAGGAGACAGCGCGCTGATGGCTCGGCACTGCCTGCTGCGAGCACTCTTCACTTGCAGTGCCAATAACTTCCAGGCCATCTAACATATCTCGGCGTTTGCTGCCGCAGGAACTCTTCACTTGCGTGGCCTGATTCTTTCCAGCGCACCGGACACCAGCCAACCAATGTTTCGAGCGGAAAACCTGTGAGATTCCCCTGCCCAATTAGTTTTTTGCCACAGCTCCAGCGACCATCAGCAATAACCGTTGGCGGCAGAGACTCGCCGCGTAACTGTGGCATGGGCTGCGCAACTATACCAACTATCAGTGGCAAACATCGGCAACAGTGGCGGGCCTACCCAGTAGTTACCAGGCCGACCCGGTTGACACCGATAAGCATCGGCGGTGCTGGCAGACCACGTCGGCAACCAGCTTGGCCCGAAACACTCGCCTTTTCGCGGAAACGGGAAAAGCCGGCAGCTGATATGTTTGCATCGGCTAGCAACTCTTATGCAGCCTTTTGCAGAAACGCAGAGAAACTGGTGCACAACCTGGGAGTGATCAAGACGACCTGCAGCAAGCTAACCGCTCTAATAGTTTTGGCAACGGCTTCTAACCATATGCGAATCGTCGTGGCAACGAGCCTTGGCGGAACTGTCCAGGTTCGATTCGGACACCGCAATTACACAAATCCGCTCCCGCAATTATATAAGTCGGCCGCCGCAATTACACAACTCTACCGCCGTGACTATATAGACTAGCCCTGGCAATTATATATACGATCCGCACCTACCTGCCGCACACATTATGGGATCCCGCTTCTTCTGGCAATCAGAAAAATATAAGAGCGGGACTAAAGTCAGCCAGCTAATTGCTTGTCCAGCACAGTACGGATTTGTGGAACGGGACGGTGCAATTTCTGGAGGCCTCGATTATCGTCAAGCATGTAAAGCTCACCTGCCGGGTAATGGTTCAGATGCACCCTGCTGCATTTGCATCCTTGCAAGTCCACGCAATGAAACAGCAACTGGCGTGCCGTGACGCTGAACTTTATGAGCCTGCTAATTTCTAAGCGAAATAGCCCAGAAAATCAAGGCTGACGCTTATGCAATAAAAATGAAAATGGGCATGAGCGTGAGCAACGAGGTGTGCTTTTCATGGACCATCCGAATTTAGATACATTGTTACTGGGCGGGGTAGTTACTGCACGAGATAGTTGCTCGGCGGGATAGTTACTGGGCAGGATAGGGCAATGCAATGTCTAAGATTGGTTTCGAAGACGCCATCGTTTAGTCATTGATTTTCCAGTAAATGCGGGCACAAACGCACCTTGTAATGCGGCAAGAAGTGTGTTATATTAACCGCTCCTAGCCAGAGGCGGTGACATGCGGACATTGAGGAATTGGTTGCGGCAGGGGCGGATTCCTTATCGCAAGGTGGGCCGAGTCGTGCTCATCCCAAAGAAAGCTCTAGAGGACTGGGCCAATAGCCACACGCTTGAAAATGGGAGCCAGGCAAGGATGTTCTCTGGGGAGTCCGACGGGCATTCGAATAGCAAGCCGTGAAAGGGTGACTTGAAGGTAGATGTGGCTCTTTTCAAGAAAGCCATTCAACTAGGAAAACAATGGTGCTGCAGGGAAGTGCCCGCAGCAGCATCTTATAAACCGGCCTGCGAGGTGAAGAGAATAGGTGGGTCGTGTTTGGCATACACCGGATGGGGGTATAAGTGCCGCGATATGGTATTAACATGGGAGTCTGGACAAGGTCGCGGTCGGGTTGAGCTGGCGTGTAGTCGGTAGTGCATGGGCTGCGTAAGAACAGAGGGGATGTGACACAGGAATCAGTCTTTTGAGGATCAGGATATTTAGGCTTAGAGCTAAGTCGGCTTCAACGTAATGTCGCATGGCCGAATGAAAAGGCCGGCTATTCGGGCAGTTGGTGAGAACTAAGTCAGCGGGCTGCAGTAAGGAGTCAAGTGTGGCGAGCTTGGTGCGGGAAAGAAAAGGTGGCTATCGGATAGACTGGCTGGACCAGGAAGGGAAGCGGCATAGTTTGCGGTTGGGTATTGGCAATCGCAAGCTGGCCGAGCAAGTGCTGGCCCATGTTGAAACCCTCATTGCTGCCCGCGAGATGAATGTGTCGCTGGACCGGGCAACGCAACTCTGGCTAGCAAGCATCGGGCCGGAGTTGCGAGCTCGACTTGAACGAGCAGGGTTAGTTGATTCACTGCCGCGAATACCGACATTGGCCGAGTTTGTGCAAGGCTACCTGACCCGGCGCGAACAAGACCTGAAGCCCCGTACACTGGACAAACTGCGCGACACGGCCAGGAAACTATGCGAGTTTTTCGGGGAAAATTGTCCGCTGGACAAAATTACTTCGGGTCGGGCTCAGGATTGGGTGTGCTGGCTGCGCGAACGTGGCTATGCCCCGTACACGATTTACAAGTTCCTCGTGAAAGCTCGTGGCATTTTGCAAGATGCTGTGCAGCGTGAGTTGCTTGTGAAAAACCCACTGGCGGGTGTCAAGGTGCAGGCAAAACCGGATGAATCCCGCCGAGTGTTCATTACCCGCCAGGAAATTGCTCGCCTGCTGGCCGTGCTACCGCCGGTGTGGCGTACGGTAGTTGGTCTGGCGCGGTATGCCGGCTTGCGTTGTCCCAGTGAGGTGATGAGTCTGAAGTGGCAGCACATCCGCTGGGAATCGGGCCTGATTACCGTGCCGCAACCCAAGCTGGAACATTTGCCGGGCAAGGCCTACCGCGTGGTGCCGCTTTTCCCGGAGGTCCGGGCGATTCTTGAGGAGGCTCGGAAGTTAGCCCCGGCGGATTCGGAATATGTGGTCTGGGAAGCTCGGCTCCGGGAAAGTGTCGTTACGAGCCGGGGCTGGCAAAACTGCAACCTGCGGACGGCGTTGTATCGTTACCTGCGGCGTGCAGGGCTGCCCTGCTGGCCGAAGCCGTTTGTCAACATGCGAAGCTCCCGGCAAACTGAACTGGCAGAGTTTTTCCCGGAGCACGTGGTTGCCGCTTGGCTGGGCAATTCGCCAACAGTGGCCCGTGCACACTACCTGCAAGTTACGGACGCTCATTTTCGCCAGGCCCAGGAACGAATCACCGCTCTCGAAAGCGAAAGTGGGCACGGCGATAGCAAAGGAAGTAAGCTGACAATTCCGTTTTGCTACTTGCGGACCGAGAGTTTACGGACGCAGGCACAGGAAGGTCAAGGACAGACTCACGCGGAAGTAACACCAGAAAACCGTGCAGCAAAATCCGCAGCAATGCCGCAGCAAAATCCGCAGCTGCAGGAGACGGCAGCCAGCAGCAAACAGCGGAAAAATTCTCAGCAAGTTGCGGCAGATTGGGACATTGCGCCGTCAGGTGCCGCCTGGTGCCTCTTCGCACCGGCGATCGCACTACCCCCGGCAGGACTCGAACCTGCAACCTAGGGATTAGAAATCCCTTGCTCTATCCAGTTGAGCTACGGGGGCAATGTGGATGCCTTCCATCGCGTAGTGCTTGCCCTCTGCGGAGCCCAGGCCGCCAAGACTCTCAGCCGGGACGATGTAGATGCTTCCCATCGCGTAGTACTTGCCGGCCGTCAGGCGCAAGTCAGCAAGACTCCCTGTCGAGAGGCAAATGCAGATGCATCCGGTCGGCTAATGATAAGCCCTCGCCAGGGGCAGGCCAGCAAGGCTCCCAGTCGGGGGCGGTGTAGATGTATCCGGTCGCCTAGTGCTTGTCTCCTGCCAAGCCAGCAAGACTCTCAGTCGAGAGGCAATGGAGATATATCCGGTTGCCTAATGATAAGCCCTCGCCAGGGGCAGGCCAGCAAGGCTCCCAGTCGGGGGCGGTGTAGATGTATCCGGTCGCCTAGTGCTTGTCTCCTGCCAAGCCAGCAAGACTCTCAGTCGAGAGGCAATGGAGATATATCCGGTTGCCTAATGATAAGCCCTCGCCAGGGGCAGGCCAGCAAGGCTCCCAGTCGGGGGCGGTATAGATGTATCCGGTCGCCTGGTGCTTGTATCCTGCCAAGCCAAGTCAGGAAGACTGCCAGTCGAGAGGCAATGTAGATGCATCCGCTCGGCTAATGCTTGCTCCCGTTCTAAATCTTACGGAACCAATGCGTCGGAAAGTAGCCAGATGTTGGCTGATCCCATTGGGCACCGTTGCCTTGCATGGTGTCCCGATAGATGGAAAGAGGTGCCTCGAATCAGTTTCGCCAGCCTCAGGCGGAGTGAATCGTCTAGCCGGCCGGTGGCTATCATAACATTGGGCCTGATAGCGTGACCGACACGTGGTCGGTGAGCGGGACGGAATGGAGAGCTGGCTCGCCGCGGGTCGAGCATTTCAGCTGGCCGCTTCGTATCGAGAAGAACAGCGCGAGCCAGGCTGTCGGCTCCGAACAGTGACGACCGGCAGGGTGAAACGGGAAAGCAAGGAGGCGGGCCCAAACCGCCATCAGGGACTCGCAATGCAAAAGCCACGGCGTGAAAACCGCTTGCCCCACCTGGAGACGTTTTGCCTGGCTGCGGAGTTAGGGAGTTTCACTGCCGCAGCGCGGGCAGTTGGCATTACCCAGGCCGCTGTCAGTCAAAGGATGCACGCGCTGGAAAGGCGCTTGGGAGTGGCGTTGTTTCAGCGTCGGGCTGGGCGGTTACAACTGACCCAGCCCGGTGAAAAATTGTATGAATACGCACAACGGTTGCGGCGGCTGGAACAGGAGGCGGTAGCCCGCGTGACCGGCTGTCGTGCAGAACAGTCGGGCGGACTGCGAATCGGAACCAGCACTGTACCAGGCGAACATCTTCTGCCGGAGATTCTGGCTCGGTTTCAGGGACGGTTTCCACAGATCCAGATGCGGGTACAGGTGACGAATACGCAACAGGTCTTGCAGCTGGTTGAGCGAGGCCAGGTAGATGTTGGCTTGGTTGGCGCACGCAGCGACAGCCCGCGGTTGGAATTTCGGGGTTTCGCTTGGGATCGCCTGGTGCTGGTGGTTTCACCGCAACATCCGTTGGCGAGGCGTTCGGTGGTCAATTTGCGGGAACTGACCGGGCAGCGACTCATTGTTCGGGAACCGGGGTCTGGCTCGCGACAGTGTCTGGAGCAGGCCCTGCGTCGGGCAGGATTTTCTCTGGATGACTGGCAGTCAGTGATGGAATTGGGCAGTAACTTGGCAATCCAGGAGGCGGTACAACACGGTGTCGGGATCGCCATTCTCTCCCAATACGCAATTCGTGATTGGGTCGAATCCGGCCAGTTGGTTCAGGTTTGCATCGCTCGATGGCAAGCAGCACGGCGGTTTTACGCGGTGTGGCGACGCCATAAACCGCTACCGGTTTCTGCGCAATTGTTCCTCGACGTGCTCTTTTCCCATGGCCGTCCGAGTCGAATGGTTGTGTGATTCGCCTGCTGCTGACGTAAACTGCTTTTCGGAGTCATAAGCGGCGTTTATGCCGGGACGTCGGGCTATAAGCGTTGCCCCATATCGCGGAATTTCTGAACAGGCTAGCATCACAACGAAGGGCAAAGGAACTGTACGGCTCTATGAAAGACGGGCGGATTTCTCGCAGATGCTCTACCCGAATTCGGCAAAGGTGGGAGACTCAGGGGCATGTCCTGGTGGGTGTCGGAAATCAGCCTGCGGCTTCTAATCTTTCCGGCGTTGATGTTGGTGCTCGCCGTATGGGAAGCGATGCTACCGCGTCGGCGCTGGCAACTGGCGAGACCGTGGCGGTGGATCAGCAATTTGGGTCTGGCGCTGCTCAACAATGTGGTGCTGCGTGTCCTGGCACCACTGGGATTGGCCGGCATTGCCCTGTGGGCCGAGGAACGCCGCCTCGGGTTGCTCCACCTTTTTGATTTGCCAGAAGTCGTGGGCGTCGTGCTTACTGTGCTGCTTTTAGACCTGATTGTTTACACGCAACACGTCGTCTTTCACCGGGTGCCGATACTGTGGCGGCTGCACCTGGTGCATCACGCAGACCTGGATTTTGACTTCACCACGGGGGTACGGTTTCACACGCTGGAGATATTGCTTTCATTTGGCATCAAGGCTGCGGCTGTAATCTTTTTGGGCGGGACGGTGTTGGGAGTGGTAATCTTTGAGCTGTTGCTGACAGCGACGTCGCTTTTTAATCACGCCAATGTTCGGTTACCAGTTCGACTGGAGCGCTGGCTGCGCTTGCTTGTAGTCACTCCTGAAATGCATCGCGTGCACCATTCTGCGGTCACCCAGGAACTCAACAGTAACTTCGGATTCAACCTACCCTGGTGGGATTTTCTCTTTCGAACTTACCGACCAGAACCGTGTGATGGCCACCAAAAGATGCATATCGGGCTTGGCTGGCTGCGTGAGGAGCGTCAGGCCAACCGTTTGCCGTCTATGCTGGTGCTGCCGTTCCTGGTACGTTTACCGCAGCAGAACCAATCGCAGCAAAACCGGTCGGCGAAGTAGCTGCCCATATTTAGGAGCAGCTCAATAGATCAAGGTTTGGCCGGCGTTGCTGGTAGCGGAAGCTGCTGCAACTGTTGACCGGTGGTTTGCCGATCCGCGGCCAGTTGCAGTTGCAAACGCCTCAGTGTTTGCTGCACTGGTGAAGGATGAGGCTTTTGTGTTAGCTGGCGAAGTTGCTCGCGCTCCTTGTCGCCGAGAAGCCAGGTGTGAGCCTGCACGTGGCCGTAGAGCGCCTGCGCTAGCGCTACCTGGACATTATCCGGACGCTGCTGGCTCATCAGGGCCTGCAGTAAAGCACGCTGCACCTGGGGGCCACGGACGTGGCTAAGAATCAGCGCGGAAGCAGGAGCCAGTGTGTCCTCGTTCAGTGTATTGAGCAGCACCGGAATAGCTGGTTCAATGGAGAAGGCAGAAAGTTCTCCGCGTGCGATACGGCTGAGCGCATCGAGAGCTTGTTGGCGCATGGCTTGTTTTTGTTCCGGAGTGAGCGATGGGCTGGTCGGTGAAGAAACGCTTTGCAAAACGTGTTGCAGCATAGGTTCGCTAAGCGGGGCCGGGACGGCGATACCGACCGGCGCATACCGATTTGCCAGCCGTTGTGCCAGAGGTTGCAGCGATTCCGGGCCCCAGAATATCACGGGGACAGCTGCCGCTTCCGGGCTTTGTCGCAGGAACAACAGGACGTCTTCGAGTGGGTAATCGGACAGCCGCAGGTCAAGCACAACCAGCTCGGCTGGTGCTTTGGCAACTTCGCGGAGCACGGCCCGCGCGCTACCGGTGATGACAGTCTCGTAACCCAGAGGGCGTAACCGTTCGGCTAGCTGTCGAGCCTCGACGGCGTCGCTGAAAGCCAGGAGGGCGCGTCGGCCATCGCCTCCAGTAATAGTGCGGGCCAGAATGTCCACAACGCGTGTGCTGCCAGGAAACGACGCTGACAGCGGCGTATCAAGAATTGTCTGTGCCGCCTGCCACTGGACTCGCGGGTCTGGGTAACTGAGCGCTCGCACCAAAGGGGGCAACTGACCTGACTGAGGGCGAACTAAACGGGCGTCGCGGATTTGAGATAGTACCTGCAGGGCGGCGAATGCCGTCATAGTTTTGCGTTCGCTGAGGGCCCGGCCGAGCACTTCTTCTATCAAACGCGGATCGGTAACGCTCAAAGCGTTCACCAGTTCAGGAGCGGTCTCGGTCAACGGCTTGTCCCAGCCGCCCAATTCGACAGCCCGTTCCAGAAGCAAGCTGGTCAGCAGTACCTGAGCCGGACGGTAATCGGGTTCGATAGCCAGTAACTTCTTGCACCAGTAGGTGCCGGCGAGGACTTCGTACTCGCGGCGGTCAACACTTTGCGCTACCAGTCCCTGGCGAGGTTCCCAGCGCCACCAAGTTAGCCGGTTGCCGGATGGTAAGGCGATGCGGCGATGGTAATGATCTTCGGCTTCACGCATAATTGCCAGTCGCCAGTCGCCCAAGGCGAATGCCGGGTTTTCCGGCGCAGGCTGCGGCAAGGGTTGATGCAACATGGAGGCCAGAATGAGGCGGGCCTGATCACGCAGAAGCGGTGTTTCCTTTGGATTTGCCTGCACCAGCCACAAGTACGGAAGCATACGCGGATCGCGTTCCTCCGCGGCGATTTGCAAGGCAATGCTGCGCAGTCCGGCTGATGGTGCCTCACTCAGCACGACCAACAAAGGCGCCACTGCAGCACCACGCATGTTTCGGAGAACCGTAATCACGGCATTATGTACATCCTTTTGCTGCGGGTCAGTGAGCACCTGGATGAGTCGCGGTACGGCTCGTTCTCCTGCCAACACCAGCTGCGACATGGCGTAATGACGCTCACCAGGTCGGCCTTTGAGACGCTCTACATAAAACTGCAACAGTTTGTCATCGCCGAACCGTTTCGCCAGTGCCGAGTTCAATTCCTGCAAAAGCGCCCGTGCAACTGGAATCTGTTGTTCAGCTTTCGGGTCTTTTACCACCACCTTGTCGAGTTCCGTATGCGTCATCAGTCGGACAAACGGCGACATTCCCTGTCGGTCATGGACCTCGAGGAGAAATTTCTGCCGTTCCTCCGGCCCGGTTTTTTGCAAAAGGTCCCAGAATCGCCTGAGCCAGTCTCCAGCACGCTGATAGTTGCCCGCATCCAGGTCAAAGAAGATGGCGTTCCAGTATTCCGGCAAAGTCGTTGGCGTGCGAACATACGGCAAAGCCACTCCTAGCTGCGCACTCGCCCGACTCGGCGTAACTCCTGCAATCGCAGCCACCGCTACGAGCGCGCCTATCCACGCGGCTCCAATGACAGACAACCGAACCAGCGCAGGAAAAGGTTTTGCCCGTAATAGACCCGTCAAACCGCGGATGATGGTGCTCATGCGAAGCTGCCTCCAGAGAGCGTTGCTCGGGCAGTTGCAGGATAAGCCGAATGTTACAGGGCGATCAACGTCCAGCCCCGACCTGGCACTCGATATTGGGCCGGACACTGCCGACCATCGCCGGTCGAGGAATCACTCCGATATCAGCCCCTGCAGCGCTGCCCAGGTGTGCCCTATTGCGATCATACTTCCAATTCCTGGCGAATGAGGTCGGCGTAAGTTTCCCGACGACGAATCAGCCGGTGTTTGTCGCCATCTACGAGCACTTCGGCAGCTCGGCAACGACTGTTATAATTGGAACTCATGGCCATCCCGTAAGCGCCGGCACTAAAAATCGCCAGCAAATCGCCCCGTTTTACTTCCGGGAACCAGCGGTCGCGTGCCAGAAAATCGCCGGATTCGCACACCGGGCCGACGATGTCTGCCAGGCGAGTGTGCGCTATGGGAATTTCGTAATCGTCGGGTGGTGCAGGAACCTCGGCGGGTGGTTCGACGGGCCAGATGCGGTGAAAGGCGTCGTAAAGTGTTGGCCGTATCAGATCATTCATGGCAGCGTCCTGGATGATGAAACGCTTGCCCCCGCTCTCCTTGACGTACAGCACCCGACTCACCAGGATTCCGGCGTTACCAACAATAAACCGGCCGGGTTCCAGAATGAGTTGGCAACCGGTTTCTCGCACCGCGGGCACAATCACCTCGGCAAAAGCGTCCGCGGGTAGCGCTTCCTGTTTTCGGTAGTGGATACCGAATCCGCCACCTGTATTCAGATAGCGAATACCGTGGCCTTGCCGGCGTAAGGTGGCAATGAGCGGCACGGCTCGTTCCAGTGCGGCACGATAGGGTTCCGTCGTGTAGATGGGAGAGCCCAAATGCATGTGCACGCCAACCAGTTCGATGTGGGGATGATGGACCAGACCGGCCGCGATTTTCTCGACTCGCTCCCAGTCTAAACCAAATTTCGTGCCTCGTTTGCCGGTGGTGGTCTTGGTATGGGTTTTCGGATCAACATCGGGATTGACACGCAGAGCAATGCGCACCCGCTGATTTCGCCGGGTTGCGATTTCACTCAGCGCTGCCAGCTCGCCTTCGCTTTCGACGTTGAACATCAGAATCCCGGCATCGAGTGCCTCATGCATCTCCCGGTCGGTTTTGCCTACGCCTGCGAAAACAATCCGGTCGGGAGCACCGCCGGCTTGCAAAGCGCGATACAATTCGCCACCGCTGGTCACGTCAAAACCCGTGCCGTTTTCCCGCATCAATCGGCAAATGGCCAGATTCGGGTTGGTCTTGATGCTATAGCAGATCAGCGGCTGTGCTGCTGCGAAAGCCCGTTGCAATTGATGCAGATGATGAAGCAGCGTCCGCTTGCTATACACGAACAGTGGCGTACCGTATGTTCCCGCTAATTCCGCGATCGGTACCCCTTCGCAATAAAGGACTCGACCACTGTAGTGAAAATGATCCATGGCTGGTGTTCCTTTCGTTGGCGGCCAATCGAACTTGCTGACCCCTGTCGAGCGTCCAGTTACCTGCATGGCAGCGAATGCCTGGACGAATGAAGCACTGGCGACCTTCTTCTGAGGACAATAAGCCAGCCGACACAGGCTCGCTATTTTTGTCGCACGGCAGGCTCGGAATACCGCCGTTGCATCGTTTTCTTTCGGCGGTACCCTGGGCATTTGCGTCAGGCGAGCGATAGTCGGCAATCATCCGCGCGGTTCAAGGCGCTGTCGCCAGTATTCAAGCTGTTTTTCCACTTCCGCATAAGCAGTCGAGCCAGCGCTCCGAAAGGCAGCAAGGGCGTTTTTGACGCCTAGCACCTGGTACACACTGCTGCTCAGGCCAGGGCGTATTTCTTCCCAGGTTTCCGACGGGAGTTCACTCAGAGTGCATCGCCGATGTTCACACTCCTGCACCAATCGGCCCACAATTTCGTGGGCTGTGCGCAGCGGAATCCCCTGTTTCACCAGATGTTCCATGAGCGTCGTGGCGTCGAGAAAGCTGTTTTCCAGTCTCTCGGCAATGCGTTCCGGGCGTAGCCGACTGGCACGCACCAGAGGAATAGCCACCGTCAGGCAACCTTCCACGGTCTCGCTGGCATCGAAGACAGCCGGCTTATCTTCCTGGAGATCGCGGTTGTAAGCCAGTGGCAATGCTTTGAGCAACGTTAGCAGTTGCACCAATCGCCCGATCACACGTCCACATTTGCCACGAATCAGCTCCAGCACATCTGGATTTTTCTTATGCGGCATAATACTCGAACCGGTGCAGAAACGGTCCGGCAATTCCAGAAAACCAAATTCGGCAGTTGCCCAGAGAATCCATTCTTCTGCCCAGCCGCTCAAGTGCACCGCCAGGAGTGACAGGGCACTGACAAACTCTACCGCGAAATCACGGTCACTAACGGCGTCGAGGCTGTTGCGGCAAATCTCGGTAAACCCGAGTTTCCGGGCCACGCTGACACGGTCAATCGGCAACGAGGTCCCGGCCAGCGCAGCCGCACCGAGAGGAGAGATATTGACTCGTCTGCGGCAATCGGCCAGGCGGTCGCGATCCCGCTGCCACTTTTCGATCCAGGCACAGAAATAGTGCCCTGCCAGGATCGGCTGGGCTCGCTGCAAATGGGTATAGCCGGGCAGAATCACATCAAACTGGGCTTCTGCCCGTTCCAGAAACGCACGCTGGAATTCGCTCAGCAGGGCATCTATCCGGTCAATGGCTTCGCGGATCCAGAGCCGCAGGTCGGTTGCCACCTGATCGTTTCGGCTGCGAGCAGTGTGCAGCTTCCGTCCCAAATCACCTAATCGCTCGATCAGCGCCCGTTCCACGTGGGTGTGAATGTCCTCCAGTTCCGCCCGCCAGGTAAATTGACCACTGGCGATTTCATCCCGAATACTTGCCAGGGCTTGCACAATCTGCTCAGCTTCTTCAGCGGTGAGCAATCCCACTTCGGCCAGCATCTGGGCGTGGGCCTGACTGGCACGGATATCCTGCTCATACAGCCGCGCATCAAAGCTAATGGATTCCGTGAAGCGTTCAACAACGTGTTCCGTCGGCTCGCTAAATCTGCCACCCCAGGTTTTACCGCTCACAGTTGGCCTCGTTTCCTGTTTACTTGCCGGCTTATCGCGCAGAAGTTCGGTCGGACCGGATACCAATTACCGCAGGGCACGGCGTGCATCCGAAGATTGCCCCTCCACGCGATTTTCGGGCGTGCCTTCGGGGACACAGGCAGTCCGATGATGCGTTCCCCTGCACCCGAAGCTACGCCAGCCCAAGCTCTTTCAATTGTTTTATATCCACCGGCGCAGGAGCACCGGTCATGAGGTCTTGGGCGCGTTGAGTCTTGGGGAAGGCGATGCAGTCGCGGATACTGTTCAAACCCGCCAGCAGCATCACCAGGCGGTCCAAACCCAGAGCGATGCCTCCGTGCGGCGGAGCTCCAAATCGCAGGGCATCTAACAAAAAGCCAAAGCGTTTGCGGGCCTGTTCCTCGTCCATGCCGATGCAACGAAAGACTCGCTGCTGGACATCCGGGCGATGGATACGGATACTGCCTCCGCCCAGTTCATATCCATTCACGACCAGGTCGTATGCTTTCGCCCGAACCGAGCCGGGCTCACTTTCCAATCGGTGCAAATCTTCGTCCATCGGACTGGTAAACGGATGATGGTTAGCAACCCAGCGGTTTTCTTCATCGTCCCAGACAAGCAATGGAAAGTCCACCACCCACGCCAGAGCAAACTGTCCTGGCTTCACCAGGCCGAGTTCAGCCGCCAGGTGGTTCCGCACTGCTGCCAGAGTATCGCAAACGACCTTCTCAGTGTCCGCAACAAAAAGCAGCAGATCGCCAGGCCGAGCCTGGAATCGCTCCCGCAAACTTTGCTGGACGGCCGACGGGAAAAACTTTTCGATCGGTGATGTAAACTTCTCCGCTTCGACCTTGAGCCAGGCCAGTCCCTTCGCACCATACCGCCGGGCAAACTCTTCCAGTTCCTCCAGACGTTTCCGGGAGAATTTCTCCGCTGCTTGCGCTGCACATAAGCCGCGTACCACGCCACCTTGTTCGACGGCCGCTCGAAAGACGCGGAAATCGCTAGCCGGAGCCAGATCGGTCACGTCCACAATTTCCATGCCGAAGCGGAGGTCGGGTTTGTCGGTTCCGAATCGCCGCATGACTTCCGCGTACTTCAACCGCGGTAATGGCGTGGCCACGCTATATCCAAGCAATTCTCCGAACACACGAACCAGGAAACCTTCGATCACTTCCATCACGTCGTCCATCTCTACAAAAGACATTTCCACGTCCAGTTGCGTAAACTCGGGCTGGCGGTCGGCGCGCAGGTCTTCGTCGCGCAGGCACCGTGCGATCTGATAATACCGATCCAGCCCCGCGACCATGAGAATCTGTTTGTAAAGCTGCGGCGATTGCGGTAGGGCATACCAGCAACCGCGATGCAATCGGCTGGGCACCAGGTAATCACGTGCACCCTCCGGTGTGCTGCGGCCTAGCATCGGCGTCTCGACTTCCACAAAACCTCGCTCGTCGAAATAGCGATGCACCAGTTTATTGAGGCGATGACGCAACAACAGAACCTGCTGCATGGCCGGGCGACGCAAATCCAGATAGCGATAACGCAAACGAATTTCCTCGTTGACCGGCTCATTACCGCTGATCTCGAAAGGGGGAGTGTCAGCACGGTTGAGCACTTCTAAGGCTTGAGCGCGGACTTCGATGTCGCCTGTGGCCAGTTTCACATTACGCGTTCCTTCTGGTCGAGCGGTTACGGTTCCGGTAACGGCGATTACCCATTCCGCCCGCAATTCCCTAGCCTGGGCGTGCATCTCGGCACCCGCGGCCGGGTCAAACACCACCTGCGTTATGCCATAACGGTCTCGCAGGTCAACAAACACCAATCCGCCGTGGTCGCGGTATGAGTGAACCCAGCCACAAAGTGTTACCGTCTTGCCAGCATCCCTCAGACGTAATTCGCCACAAGTGTGGGTTCGTCGCCAAGTTGCCATAGTTCGCTTTCTCCTGTGTACGATTGTTTCGTTGCAGGCCCGATCCCTGGGGAAGATTGATAAGTTGATTGCTCCAAAATGGTCTGGCACATTGTGTAAGTCTCTTCAGGAGCCGGGCTATTGCTCCGCCAGCTTTGAACAAACTGGCCAAGCAACGCCTCATTATACACCGTTTGGAATACCAGGAACCCACATTACCACCCAGTCTAGGCAAGCATGGTGCGTTGCTATCCCGGTCAAAGTTAACAGAAACTTAGCACCGGTTTGAGCCTCATGACTGTGGCTCGTGGTTACTGCACCGGTCAGGGTGTGGCGGGAACGGGAGCGAGGGAGGCAAAAAAAGCCCTGGCAAAGTTGCTATACCGATTAACGTGTGGCAGGAACCCTTGTTGACCGGCATCATAGCCGGAGTCAGCCTTTCGTATTGCCGGGATGCTTTTTGATTGCCTGATGACAGTCGGCGTGCATAAACTAAGCGAAAACCACGCGATGGTTCACGTTCCTGGCCGTTGCGGTCATTTGGCCGGCTTGCCCTCGGTACGCAAGTCAATTGTTCGCAGCGGGACTAATAATGTGGTACGCCGCGCAGTTCCCGGTTCGGTTGCCTGAATGCTAATAAGAAACTTTCCCGCTTCTTGAACAGGCACATCAAAACGAACATCGAGGAAATCCAGGTCGCCGGGAATCTTACGGAATTGGCCATTAATGGGATAACCGTTTGCCACCGGCTTACCCTGTTCATCTAATAATCGCATCTGGACATCTAAGTTCCAGGTTTCATCGGGTTTACCTTTTTTCCCGCGCAAAACGACAGCGGTAACGTGGAGGGTCTGCCCAACCACACCTACTCCGGGACAGGGCAATTGCACTTGCGGAGTATAAATACTATAGAGCTGGAACTGGACTATACCGAAATCGAGAGGCAAGACCTTGAATGTAAGAGCCTGCTGAGCGCTTTTGCTCCCAGGATTGAGTGAATCTTCAACGGTGATCTGAACGCGGTAATCGCCGGGCGATAAGTCTTGTGGCAGGGCTATGTGTAAGGCTTGTCGCAAGGAGTTGCTGCTGAAAACGCGAACCTGCGTAACCTCCGGCAATCGCTGCTTTGCAATGAGCTTGTTTTCGGGACCGAACAGTTCTAAGTGCATCGAATAACGCATGCGCCCGGCTTCATCGTTTTTCAAGTTGCTAATATCAAACTGGAAATGCAAGATATCGCCAGGTAAATATTGCAAGTCTTGGCGGGGTGGGCCTAACTGACCGTAGGTCGCCACCATATTGCTTATACTTGGCCCGTCCGCTTGCAGGATTACTAAGCATGCCAGATAGGTCGTTGCAAATGCTAGCATGGTTTGGCACCCAAGTAGATAGGGAGGTCAAGTCCTGGGTGGAATGTTAGTCTTGACCTAAAGCTAAGTTTGAAATGGCGAGGTCCGCTGGTTACCCTTTTGATTGCCGAAAAGTACTTTCTGAGTGCAAGCAAGGAGCAGTTATACTTTGCTAGCCATGATAGCAGAATAACAGCAGCAGGCAAGCCGTGAGTAGTCAGCCGGGAGACGGGGCTTTTGGGGCTGCTGGCCTATAGGAATACCGTCAGCGAGCCAGCCACTGAGCCAGGACATAAACAAAAGCTACGGCCAACAAGATGAGAGCCACAGCACAACCGGTTGATCCTGATTCAGGCTGGGCAGAATTAATGTTCGGCGCGGGCCTCGACGTTCGCGTCGGATTGCGAACGGGACCGGATATGCTCGAGACGGCATGTGGCTGACCTGCCGATGGCTGCGGGGAACTGCTCACAGGAGTGGAGGGCGGCGACGACTGGGAAGAAGGTTGCGGGGATTGGTTTTGGGTTGATGGATTAGTCGTCTGCGGAAGGTGATCAACCCACCACGGTTGAGTCCCGGTAGTTTGAACACTTTGCGTTCCTTTAGAATGCGATGGGGTGGAGGGTGGTACTATGTGGTCGCCGTTCCAATCCGGTGAAACGATTATCGGGCTTTCCGGGTGAGCTGTCGGGGTTCGAACAGGAAGTTCGAAAATGCAGTCGGGAGCAGGTAACACAGCCGGACTCAGGTGGCAATACTCGGCCAGTCTTGCTGTCAGGTCCCGTACTTCGCCGGGTAGGCGTAACAAACGTTGCCAGATAGGTGTCGCATTGGGGTTTTGAAAATCCTCGCGGCTAAAGATGAGCCGATCATCGTCATGGAATTCTTGCCAAAGCGACGGGTCATATCTCAAAGCCAGCAACGACAGATAAATGACCAGCGCGGAAAACGAATCAACGTTCGGACCGTAATAACCTTTAGCGAGCCGATTGGGGTGTTGGTAATTCGGATGCCCGACCTCATTTGGTGGATTGTTCCACAACGCAGGAATATAGATGCCGTCGTAGTCAACTAGGACAAGTTTGTCGTCTTCGGTTATTAGGATGTTGCCATGCTGCAGGTCGCCGTGGCCGATTTCGGCTTCAGCCAGTTGCTTGATCAGCTGTCGCCATTGTTCGATCCAGTTTTCCAGACGGTCCATCCGGCCGGTTACTAACGCGCTTCCAATAGCACTGTCCAGAGTTTGGCCATCTACCCACACCATTTTCACGATGGGATACCACTCGGAGTTGACGCAGATTCCTCGAGGCCGATAGCGGAACCGTACCAGACCGGTGACAGGATGCTGGCGAAGATGTTGCGAAAGCAGGCGATACCGTTCTTGGTGCGAAGTTACGGGGCGGATGAAACAACGCACAGCGTATTTCGCTTTTTTACGGGCACCGTTACTCTCCAGACAGAACACTACGGCAAAGTTGCCTGAACAAGTTATGGGCATTTCCCAGCGATCGAGAACAGGTTGACACTTGCGTAACTCGGAGTCTTGGAAGCATTGATTGCAGTCCTGCACAGCAAGTTGATAATCGGAGGGGGTGGGCCAAGGCACGAGTTTTCTCCTTTTCAGTTATTTGACCGAATGGTCAACCGCATCTTGCAGCCAGCGCAATCGCGCCAAGGTTACGTCATCGTTTTTCATCCGTGACTGAGAACGCAAGTCGTTCAAAAATGTGACAATTTCTTGCCCAGCTTGGGGAAGAATGCTCGTGGCCGGGTGCTGATGACCGCGAACGCTTTGCAACTCCTGGACAATCCAGGCCGACAGGGCATCCGTAGCCAACCAGATTTCATCTCCGGGCAAGAGTTGCCCATGCCCCAGATGGATGCACTGTTTTTTTAGGTAGCGAATATTGTAGTTGGCGTCGGTGCTCACCAGGGCAGGCGACACGCTGAAGTCCTTGGCCGTCATCCGGGGAATCATTTGCAACTGCTGTCCGCCGCGAAAGTGAAAAAGGCAATTATCGCCGACGACTAACACCCGGTAACTGCAACCTGCGTGGCCGGTTTCCCCGGACAACACGAAATCGGCCACCAGGAGAGTTGCATGGGCACCCTGTTCGGCTTTGGCTTCGATAAACCAGGGAAGATTTTCCCAGTGCTGATGAGACCGCCACTTTTCTGCCTGCTGGTGGAGCCACTGTAAAAATTTGTGTCTGACCCGACCGGAAACGCTTCCGGCAGTCAGGACGGTAAGGAGATCATTAGCAGCCTGGTAAGTGTCGGGACATTCCTGTGCATCCTGAGCCGCGTGGTAAGTGAGCAGTTGTGCCCACTCGGCGGAGGCATAGGAATCGCTGGCGCCATCACTGATGGCAATAGTAAGTCGGCCCGTGGATTTCCAGTTCCAGACCCGGCGATGGTCGGTACCGTAATTACTGCAATGATCCACGACGCAGTTGCAGGCATAGGCCCAGGCGTCCTCGCACTCATGAAGCTGATTGCCGAGCTTAGGCAACCGATAGATTTCTAAATGCCAACCTTTCTTCAGCCATGTCCAAGCGGCAGGTCGTTCGGGCAATTTTTGCCGGTCACCTTGCTGGCCTTGTAACTGGGGTGAGCTAACCGTCGCTTCAACAGACACCGAAACGGCAGGTCGTAATGGCGAGCCGGGATTTTCGGCTGGGGTAGGTCGAGTCCCCTTTTCGTCGCTCGGTAACCTGCTTTGTTGCAGCAGATTGATTTGCAGCGGATAGTATCGGGCGAATAGGGGACTATTGCGCCAGTGGAACATGCGTAGCCACGACCAGGGCATGTAGCGGCTTCCGGTGTTTAGCGAAGGTTTTTCGGGCGGGTGCCAATGTTCAGGAATCGAACGACTTCCGTCATGGGAGCGTTGAAGACGAAGCCGCGTGATCGATAAGTAACGGGCAGGTTTTCGTTTTGTGCCAGCGAGACAATATGCGGCGGCAAAATGCTGGACATGCGGAACAGTAAACGGGCATGATCGTCAGGCAGGTAAGCATCATCTTCAGGATACAGGCAGGGCTGCGCTTTGGTTTCCGAGATGTGCAGGTTGAACAGCAAAACCTGGCCATCTTGGGTAGCCAGTTGGCGAATGGCGGTTGCTTCATCTTCCGGGTCGCCATCTGTTGGTTGCCCGTCTGTTATGTTGATCACAATAGGCGGGAAGGAGCGAGGATGTGCAGCGACCCAGTGGTTGAGAATCGCATACGCTCGCCGCAACGCTGCGCACATGGGAGTGCCATCATCGGCCACCGGCTCAACCCACACCGGGAATCGGCGTTCACGCTCCTGGTCCCGACGTACTTCGACACGCAGAGGTGACGCAGCCAGTTCGGAAACGCGTACTAACTCCCTGCCACTCAACGCCCCGCCTAATGCCGAACCTACTATTCCCCCTTGAGCACCATAGCCGATGACGCCAATCTCGTAATAGTCGCGTACGCCTTCACGGGCATCTTTGGTGCAGCGAATGCACAAATCCATGAGCAGACGATTCAAAGCGTCGGCCAAAGCATCCGCTTTACGTCGGCCGCTTTCATCTCCTACTGGATCACTCATCGAGCCGGATTGGTCAATCAGGAACAGGAAGCAGGTTGGATTGCTGCGGCTGATTTCTGCCTCGTAGGCCATTGTTGTACTCCTTGTTCTTGGTTTGCTTGAATTCCGCCTGTCCAACTACTTAAACGGAAGTCGTGAATTGTTTGTGACACAAAAGTTGCCCGGAATCGTTTGGAGGAGACGATGCAGCGGGGATACGCCTGGGAGCCGTCGTTTACGGAACTGTCATCTTTTGGTCGCTTGCTGCGTTAAACAACTGGCACATTTCGCCGCGAAAGCTGCTTTCGTGCGAACAACGACTAAGCGGGATTTCTTCAGGCAAAGGAAAGCCAGTAAGGAAGGAGCATGCCATGTACTTTCTGGTGGCTTACGACATTTCCGATCCGAAACGGTTACAGCGAGTCGCCCGCTTTATGGAACGGCGTGCTTTACGCTGCCAGAAGTCGGTCTTCATGTACCAGGGTGATGTCCAGGGGGTCAGTCGCCTTTTAAACGAGGTAGTCGAGTTGCTCGATACGCAGTCCGACATTGTGCAGGTCTGGCAACTGGCGCGAGGTCAGCCCTTGACCGGTTGGTATCGCGGTCGGCCCATGCCGCTGGACCCGGCTGGCTGTGTCGTAGCAGGTAACCGTGCCGTCCTGGTCGAAAAACCCCGACGGGGCTAAGGGGATTCGACCCTCGCTAATCATGTTTAGCGGCTATTTGTGCGAGATGACAGCGGGTTACTTTCTACGCGGGCCTACGGATACGGTCACGAAGGCAGTCATCCATGGAATCGCCCAGCTCCGTTACTCCCGTAAGTCGGTATAGCTCCCGCGGTGCAACCCGAGCGCTTCTCGAGGGTTGCTGCGCATGGATTTTCCTGACCCGGTCTCGCGTTCCTACGAAACCAATCAAGCACCGGTTGGCGCCATTGAAAGGGGCCCCGATAGCTGGTGCAGAAACAGCGTCGCGGGTAGGAAAATTTTTGTCACATCGAACGGTCATCTTGCGTTATCTAGGAGGAAGGAAAGTCAACCCATCACACGAAAGGATGCCTAGCCATGCCAGCGATGAACGGCCAACCAGTGATTGAGGTGTTACCACGGGTTTATCGGAGTATTCCCGCTCCCCAGCGAGCTCTGGAAGAGCTGCAGGCAGAGCTTTACGCAGAGGTACGGGCGAAAGGTCGGCCCGTCGGCCAACTGGTAACTGCTCTGCTCGACCGCCGCAACTTGTACGCTGCCTGGCGATTTGTCCGGAATGCCGATGGTGCTGACACCCCGGGGCCGGATGGCCTGACTTGCAAGGACCTGGAACAATCGGCGGATTCCGGGGATGCTTTGCATCGCTTGTTCGAACAGATTAGCCGGGACATACTTGATGGCCGTTATTGTCCGCAACCGCCGCGCTGGGTAGAGGTTCCCAAGCCTAATGGTGGTACTCGGCGTTTGGGCATCCTGACGGTGCGGGATCGCCTTGTGCATGCCGCTCTCAAAAACGTTCTCGAACCTATCCTGGAGCCGATTTTTACTTCCGCCAGCTTTGGTTTTCGACCGGGGAGAAGCACCACTGCTGCTTTGCTGGCGGCCATTAGATGGGCCGGCCCAGATGATCACGGCCGGCTCGTTTATCCCTATGCCATGCATCTGGATATCGAGGACTGTTTCGACACCATAGACCACCAGCATCTGTTCAGCGCCCTTTCCGAGCATGTTGCCGATGCTATCGTCCTGAAGCTTCTTCGCAAGCTGTTGGAAGCCTGTGCCCATTCGGTGCGTCGCTGGTTTCGCACTTACTACGTTGGGCTGTTGCAGGGAAGTGTGCTTTCGCCGCTTTTATGCAATTTGGCTCTGCACTCCCTCGACAAGGTTATGCTCAACATGCGCAGCGCCACCCAGAAGGGTATCGCTTATTTCCGTTATGCGGACGACTTACTCATCCTGGCTCGCAGCGAAGAGCTGGCAGTCAAGGCTTTTCGTTCTGCCAGCGCTTTTTTGCAGAGCATCGGACAGCGCTTCAAGGCCCGCAAACCGGAAATCGCTCTCCTCACTCGCGGTGTCGAATGGCTTGGCATGCGTATCTGCGTCACCGTCAATCCCTGGACCTCGAAACTTCAGCCCGGTTACTACATTCCAGATGCCTGTGTGGCCGAGATGGTCCAACGCCTTCAGGAAATGACCGTTCCTCCCAGTGCTAAGCTATCGGAGCAAACCTTCGACCTCCGCCAATGGATCATATCTATCAACCGGCAGTTGCAAGGCTGGCACAATGCCTATCAATACGCCGAGAATTTTTACCAGGTGGCCCGTACACTCGATGACGTTGTTCAGCAGCGGTTCGAAGAGCTTCTGATGGCTGTCACCGGCAAAGGGCGTCAGTACGTACGGGGCACTTATCGGGTTCGTTTGCCCCGCGGATTCACGACTTGGCAGGTAGATGGGGAGCAGTTGCTGGTGCTATCGTCCAAGCCGCCGCATTTCCCCAATCCGAAACTGCTCTACCAACGACCCGCCTGGATGCGTGCTCCGCAGAACGCCATCCTACCGCAAGCCAACGCTGGCCAGACGCCATTCTGGTTGAACAATTTGCCTCAGCAGGCTCTGCCTCAGCCGCAAGCCCAACCGCCGAATGCCTTTGCTAACCCTCAGGATACCACAAATCAACCTGGGCCCCCCACAGGAACTAATCCGGCCACCGGTCAGCACAATCCCTAATCCTCTGACTCTTTTCCCAGGAGGCACCCATCATGGCGAAGCACATCACCTACGTGCAAACCCCGGTTGCCCATGTGGTCGGACCAGGCAAACTTAGGATTATCAACGGCCGCCTAGCTTTCACCACGGGCAACGGTACTCCCCTGCGCCTTGACCTCAACACTTTGCGTGCCATTTACTGCTACGGCAACGTCGGGGCAACTGATGAGGCGATACAACTGCTTTTTCAGCACGGCATTGACGTCGTTTGGCTTTCTCCAGCAGGTAACGAGTGTCGCGGACGACTCGTCCGCTACGATTCCAGCTCCGCTGCTTTGCGGATGATACAGCATCGCGTTTTGGCCCATCCACCCGCTCGACTGGAACTGGCCCGCTTCATCGTCCAGGCCAAAATTGAATCCCAAATGAAGGCCGCCAGGCATTATCAGCGCCAGGGGCTTTCTATTGCCGGCAAATTCATCGAACAACTTCAGTCCGTTTTGGCTATGCTGCCCAGCGTGGCCTCTCTGGACGCCCTTCGTGGCTTTGAAGGACAGGCCTCCGCTCTCTGGTACGAGCTTTTCTCCCAGCTTCTTGTTCCCCCGTGGACCTTCCCTGGCCGCAACCGCAGACCACCTACAGACCCAGTCAATGCCTTGCTTAGCCTCGGCTACACCTTGCTCTTCCGCCGCACAGAGGCTAGAACCGAAGCTCACGGCTTGGAAGTCGCTCTGGGAGCTTTGCATGAATTCCGACACGGCCGACCTTCCCTGGCCTGTGACTTTGTGGAGCCGTTTCGCGTCCCCGCTGTCGACCGATGGGTCCTGACTATTTGCAATCAACACCGCCTGCAGCCCCAACATTTCCAAAATACCCCGGAAGGTATCCGTTTGACCCCTGACATGTTTCCTCGTATCATTGCTTCGTGGGAACAACATTTCGTATCTCACGGTTTTGAACGCTCTTTGGAAAACTGCCTTCAGCAATGGATAAGCATCCTACGGTCCTGGGCGAACCGCTTGCCTGACCCCCTTTTGCCACCCCAGGACAGTGCACCCCCAGGCAACACCGTAACTTCCTGAACGCAAAACACTTACGTGCAAAAATGTCCTTACTGACAAAGCATCTCAACAAGCCTTTTCGTCGGGATGTCATACCGCTAGGCAGTTTCCGTTCTTATGTTCCGGCCCATTCGAGCGTTGCGCCCGCCAGACTCGCAACTTAGACCCCAACCAATAGGGGATTGAAACGATAGCGGCTACTACCATTGTTCCTCCCTCCTTGGGCTCGCAACTTAGACCCCAACCAATAGGGGATTGAAACGCCGGGCCCTGGCCTTCCGGCTGGAGACCAGGGCCAGCTCGCAACTTAGACCCCAACCAATAGGGGATTGAAACAGTTCTGATGAGAAAGTTATACCCGCCGGCGTAGATGCTCGCAACTTAGACCCCAACCAATAGGGGATTGAAACTGCATCTGTTGGCAAAGACTATCAATACCTTTAGAAACTCGCAACTTAGACCCCAACCAATAGGGGATTGAAACCGCCAGGGTTCCGGCCTGTATCCGCGCTGCCGCCCCAGCCTCGCAACTTAGACCCCAACCAATAGGGGATTGAAACACTCGCAAGACGGGTATTGGCCTGTATCCGCGCTGCCGCCTCGCAACTTAGACCCCAACCAATAGGGGATTGAAACGACACTGCTGCCCCAGCAATAATCATGTCCAACCACCTCGCAACTTAGACCCCAACCAATAGGGGATTGAAACGTCGAAACTACTTCTTGCCCCGCCGCCCCCGCCCGGCTCGCAACTTAGACCCCAACCAATAGGGGATTGAAACCACTGCTGCCCCAGCAATAATCATGTCCAACCACCTCCTCGCAACTTAGACCCCAACCAATAGGGGATTGAAACAATCATGTCCAACCACCTCCTTGGGCCCGTTGATAAACTCGCAACTTAGACCCCAACCAATAGGGGATTGAAACGGTGCGAGGCAGCTACTTCTTGTTTTTGCTACGCCCGCCTCGCAACTTAGACCCCAACCAATAGGGGATTGAAACTGAACTTGCACCCTAAGCTTTTCCAGCTCCGCCAGACTCGCAACTTAGACCCCAACCAATAGGGGATTGAAACCATTGCGGCTCCGGCTATCATACTCCCCTCCTTTGGGCTCGCAACTTAGACCCCAACCAATAGGGGATTGAAACCTCCGGCTATCATACTCCCCTCCTTTGGGCCGAATAACTCGCAACTTAGACCCCAACCAATAGGGGATTGAAACAATCCGACAATGATGGATACTAGGCAGATTGCGGCTCTCGCAACTTAGACCCCAACCAATAGGGGATTGAAACCACACAAACAACAACATCTTGGATAACCTTTGGTAACTCGCAACTTAGACCCCAACCAATAGGGGATTGAAACACCAACCAAACCTCCGATGCCGCCACGCATTCCCGGCTCGCAACTTAGACCCCAACCAATAGGGGATTGAAACAGCAGACGACCCCTGGCCGGACTCGATGAGTTGCATGACTCGCAACTTAGACCCCAACCAATAGGGGATTGAAACAGTATCCAACCAAGAATTACACTGACCAGTGCCAAACTCGCAACTTAGACCCCAACCAATAGGGGATTGAAACAATGACCATCTAACACTTTACCTTCATAAAGACAACCTCGCAACTTAGACCCCAACCAATAGGGGATTGAAACACCGTAGACGCCGAGGATGAGAGGCCTAAGCATTCAATCTCGCAACTTAGACCCCAACCAATAGGGGATTGAAACCAAAGACGAGGCCTGCGGCTCCTCACTGGTCCACCCCTCGCAACTTAGACCCCAACCAATAGGGGATTGAAACACATTTCGTCAGAATCTGTTTGCCCCAACATTAACGCCTCGCAACTTAGACCCCAACCAATAGGGGATTGAAACGGCCAGGAGGAATCCGACTAGCACAGATACTAAGGACTCGCAACTTAGACCCCAACCAATAGGGGATTGAAACACTGCCGCGCCGACAACAATCATAATTCTCCCCTCCTCTCGCAACTTAGACCCCAACCAATAGGGGATTGAAACCAACGAATTTTGCAAAATTGGTAACGCAGTTTCCAAACTCGCAACTTAGACCCCAACCAATAGGGGATTGAAACGCGGGCGATGCGGGCCAGTATGAACCCGAGGAGGACCTCGCAACTTAGACCCCAACCAATAGGGGATTGAAACCCCGAGGAGGACAGAAACGAGAGAAATGCCAGCGCCCTCGCAACTTAGACCCCAACCAATAGGGGATTGAAACGTCTTCTTGGCCCGGGGCTCCCGCCGGGCCCGGCGGGCCTCGCAACTTAGACCCCAACCAATAGGGGATTGAAACATCATGTCCTCTCCTCCTGCGTCTGGGGCCCGTTGATCTCGCAACTTAGACCCCAACCAATAGGGGATTGAAACCGGGCGATGGCCCTGTCGACGGAACTTACGGATCTGCACTCGCAACTTAGACCCCAACCAATAGGGGATTGAAACAGTGGTGCCCGCGCTTCCGCCGCAGAAGCGCGCCGACCTCGCAACTTAGACCCCAACCAATAGGGGATTGAAACGGGCACTCCAATTGAAGTGGTGCCCGCGCTTCCGCCGCCTCGCAACTTAGACCCCAACCAATAGGGGATTGAAACCTTCCCGGCGTCCGCCGCCTGCGGCTCCCCACTGGGCCTCGCAACTTAGACCCCAACCAATAGGGGATTGAAACTTGCCCGCCGCGGGCCTCGTCAAAGACGAGGCCGCACTCGCAACTTAGACCCCAACCAATAGGGGATTGAAACATCGTTCATCAAACCCATCAACCAAATCCAACTCACAACTCGCAACTTAGACCCCAACCAATAGGGGATTGAAACAAAAGTACTGCGCCACGCGCTCCATATGGCTGCCTCCTCGCAACTTAGACCCCAACCAATAGGGGATTGAAACATACCAGCTCCAACAATAATCATGTCCTCTCCTCCTCGCAACTTAGACCCCAACCAATAGGGGATTGAAACACCAGCTCCAACAATAATCATGTCCTCTCCTCCTGCGCTCGCAACTTAGACCCCAACCAATAGGGGATTGAAACTTGCGGGTCTTGCCCCGCCGCCGCTCCCGCCGAGACCTCGCAACTTAGACCCCAACCAATAGGGGATTGAAACCCCGATCAAGAGAGAGACCAAAGCAACCCCCGCCCCTCTCGCAACTTAGACCCCAACCAATAGGGGATTGAAACACGGCGCTATTTCTTGCGGGTCTTGCCCCGCCGCCGCTCTCGCAACTTAGACCCCAACCAATAGGGGATTGAAACGCCCGGGCCGCCGGGAGACCCGGATGCGGGCCAGGACACTCGCAACTTAGACCCCAACCAATAGGGGATTGAAACCTTACCTGCCTGTGGCGTGACGCTAAGTCTTGCGGCCTCGCAACTTAGACCCCAACCAATAGGGGATTGAAACCCGAGAACGACGGAAACGAGCGCTATTGTTGACCCGGCCTCGCAACTTAGACCCCAACCAATAGGGGATTGAAACCCCGGCTATCATACTCACCCTCCTGCGTTGCGTCTTTCTCGCAACTTAGACCCCAACCAATAGGGGATTGAAACTGAGCCGGCGGTACAATTCCCGCCGGTCCTCGGTGGTCTCGCAACTTAGACCCCAACCAATAGGGGATTGAAACCCGGCTCCCCACTGGGCACTCCAACTGAAGTGGTGCCCGCCTCGCAACTTAGACCCCAACCAATAGGGGATTGAAACTGCTCCCAACACCATTTTTCTCCCCTCCATTTGGGCTCGCAACTTAGACCCCAACCAATAGGGGATTGAAACTGTCCCGCCCGGGCCGCCGCCCCCGGCTGCTCCGGGCCTCGCAACTTAGACCCCAACCAATAGGGGATTGAAACCCATGTGGCGTGGCGGGTGTTAAGACTTGCGGCGGGTCTCGCAACTTAGACCCCAACCAATAGGGGATTGAAACGACGAGGCCGCAGTCAGGGCAGCGGCTGGCCTCCTCGGCTCGCAACTTAGACCCCAACCAATAGGGGATTGAAACGGCGTCGACCGGGCGACCACCCGATCGGAATTTGTGGCTCGCAACTTAGACCCCAACCAATAGGGGATTGAAACGCGGTCAGATCGAAAAGAAAGGACAAAATTATAATCTCGCAACTTAGACCCCAACCAATAGGGGATTGAAACCCCCCCCGCGTTTACCGGCCTTCCTTGGCCGGTTGCCCCTCGCAACTTAGACCCCAACCAATAGGGGATTGAAACGCCAGTATGAATCCGACCAGGACCGAAATGATAGAAACTCGCAACTTAGACCCCAACCAATAGGGGATTGAAACGACCAGGACCGAAATGATAGAAATGGAAGCTCCCAACAACTCGCAACTTAGACCCCAACCAATAGGGGATTGAAACCCAACAACATTTTTTTCCTCCACATTTGGTTTTGGCCTCGCAACTTAGACCCCAACCAATAGGGGATTGAAACGATAGAAATGGAAGCTCCCAACAACATTTTTTCCTCCCTCGCAACTTAGACCCCAACCAATAGGGGATTGAAACGCCGCTACAATGCGGCAAGGGCGTGGCCGTGCCACTCCTCGCAACTTAGACCCCAACCAATAGGGGATTGAAACGCGGGACAAGCGCAAGTAGCCGTCGTCACGATCTTTCTCGCAACTTAGACCCCAACCAATAGGGGATTGAAACAATGGCCGCTCCAGCAATAATCATATTCTCCCTCCATCTCGCAACTTAGACCCCAACCAATAGGGGATTGAAACAGCAATAATCATATTCTCCCTCCATTGGGCCAGTTGACTCGCAACTTAGACCCCAACCAATAGGGGATTGAAACACAGCGCAAGGCTGGATACTCAACGAAGCCGATGCACTCGCAACTTAGACCCCAACCAATAGGGGATTGAAACACCCGGTTACGCCGAGTGAGCCGGCGATACAACTCCCCTCGCAACTTAGACCCCAACCAATAGGGGATTGAAACGGCCTGATGGGGTTTCCAGTCGCCATCCTGCCCGTGCCCTCGCAACTTAGACCCCAACCAATAGGGGATTGAAACAACTACCACGGCGGCCTGCCTCTGACCCCTAACCCAGCTCGCAACTTAGACCCCAACCAATAGGGGATTGAAACACGCCGAGTGAGCCGGCGATACAACTCCCGGCGGTCCTCGCAACTTAGACCCCAACCAATAGGGGATTGAAACTAGGCAGGCCTGATGGGGTTTCCAGTCGCCATCCTGCCTCGCAACTTAGACCCCAACCAATAGGGGATTGAAACAATAGACCTTGCGATTAAGTCTGCGGAAGTTCTCATGCTCGCAACTTAGACCCCAACCAATAGGGGATTGAAACTTCTCGCCCGGCTCCTGGGCCTCCGGAGCCGGGCACTCGCAACTTAGACCCCAACCAATAGGGGATTGAAACAACAGGTGACGGAACCCTAAACTTCTTCACCTTCGACTCGCAACTTAGACCCCAACCAATAGGGGATTGAAACACCTTCGACACTTTAACCTCAATGTTACCATCCAGGCTCGCAACTTAGACCCCAACCAATAGGGGATTGAAACTTAGCCTTCCGCAGGACTTCGTCCGGAACACGCAATCTCGCAACTTAGACCCCAACCAATAGGGGATTGAAACCGTCCCCCCACTACCCCGATGTAGTGGGGGCGGACACCTCGCAACTTAGACCCCAACCAATAGGGGATTGAAACTCAAACAGGTGACGGAACCCTAAACTTCTTCACCTTCTCGCAACTTAGACCCCAACCAATAGGGGATTGAAACTGGCCATACATGCAAGGCGGCCACCTATGCCAGCCAACCTCGCAACTTAGACCCCAACCAATAGGGGATTGAAACCCGGAGCGGACCCGGGCTAGGATAAACCCAATCAGAACTCGCAACTTAGACCCCAACCAATAGGGGATTGAAACCCGCCGCCGCCCCCGGCTCTTGCCCCGGTCCCGCCGCCTCGCAACTTAGACCCCAACCAATAGGGGATTGAAACTCCCGGCGGCTCACTCGGAGGTTATCCGGGGCCTCCCTCTCGCAACTTAGACCCCAACCAATAGGGGATTGAAACCGCGGGGGCACGCTCGGTTCCTCCGAGTGAGCCGCCGGTCTCGCAACTTAGACCCCAACCAATAGGGGATTGAAACCGACCTTCCTTGGTCGGTTGCCCGCTGCGGCCCTCGTCCTCGCAACTTAGACCCCAACCAATAGGGGATTGAAACGCAGTCTGGGCAGCGGGTGGTCTCTTCCCTCAACGGCCCTCGCAACTTAGACCCCAACCAATAGGGGATTGAAACACCCGGGCAAGGATAAATCCGGTTAGCACTGAGATCACTCGCAACTTAGACCCCAACCAATAGGGGATTGAAACTCTTACCCTCCATTTTTTGGTCCTTGGGGCCCGTTGACTCGCAACTTAGACCCCAACCAATAGGGGATTGAAACTCCACCGACGCGACTTCTGCACCTTTAAGCCCTCCTCCTCGCAACTTAGACCCCAACCAATAGGGGATTGAAACTGCTGCTCCGCCTGCTGCTGCTGCTGCTGCTCCCTCGCAACTTAGACCCCAACCAATAGGGGATTGAAACAACTTCGATGTGACCACCATCCAGAAGAATCCTAGCACTCGCAACTTAGACCCCAACCAATAGGGGATTGAAACCGCAAAGCACATGAGATGTATTTGAAAAATCCTAAATCTCGCAACTTAGACCCCAACCAATAGGGGATTGAAACACTGCTGACCCTAGCAGCATCTTTCTCCTCCCTCATCTCGCAACTTAGACCCCAACCAATAGGGGATTGAAACTGTCCCGCCCGGTCCGCCGCCGGGCGAGGCGGGCCAGCTCGCAACTTAGACCCCAACCAATAGGGGATTGAAACGCATCTTTCTCCTCCCTCATGGTCCTTGGGGCCCGTTCTCGCAACTTAGACCCCAACCAATAGGGGATTGAAACAGCATCTTTCTCCTCCCTCATGGTCCTTGGGGCCCGTTCTCGCAACTTAGACCCCAACCAATAGGGGATTGAAACATCACCCAATTACAAATAGCCGCCGGGATTCTTTCCCCTCGCAACTTAGACCCCAACCAATAGGGGATTGAAACGACTTGCCCTGCTGAGGCTCGTCGAAGACGAGCCGGCACTCGCAACTTAGACCCCAACCAATAGGGGATTGAAACGAGGTACTCGCAGGACGGGTATTGACCTGTATCCGCGCTCGCAACTTAGACCCCAACCAATAGGGGATTGAAACAGCGGGTGGCTTCCTCCGTCAACGGCCACCCGCAACGCTCGCAACTTAGACCCCAACCAATAGGGGATTGAAACGGAACGCACGAAACGCACGCAAACCATCCTCTAAACCTCGCAACTTAGACCCCAACCAATAGGGGATTGAAACAACGCCAGGAAACCTGCCCGTGCGGTGGGCCGCCCTCCTCGCAACTTAGACCCCAACCAATAGGGGATTGAAACCGCTATTTCTTGCGGGTCTTGCGCCCCCGCCCCCGGCCTCGCAACTTAGACCCCAACCAATAGGGGATTGAAACAGTAAGATCGCTCTCGAAAGTCAATCGCGATGTCCGCCTCGCAACTTAGACCCCAACCAATAGGGGATTGAAACGACAGTAACTCCATCGTTCCGGCAAACTACTTGGTACTCGCAACTTAGACCCCAACCAATAGGGGATTGAAACGATTCTTGCTCCGCCGACCCCGCCGACCCCGCCGGAGCTCGCAACTTAGACCCCAACCAATAGGGGATTGAAACACTCTTCGATGTCCTGTACGGGCCTGATGGCACCACCTCGCAACTTAGACCCCAACCAATAGGGGATTGAAACCACCCCTTCTCGCCCGGCTCCTGGGCCTACGGCAGCCCTCGCAACTTAGACCCCAACCAATAGGGGATTGAAACCGCGATGTCCGCCTCTTCTGGGTTTTCGTCATCCCAACTCGCAACTTAGACCCCAACCAATAGGGGATTGAAACGGAATTTATCCTTTTCATTTTCCATAACCTCCTCAAACTCGCAACTTAGACCCCAACCAATAGGGGATTGAAACCTATTAAGATGAGGTCGTAATATTACGTTTACGTGCCTCGCAACTTAGACCCCAACCAATAGGGGATTGAAACTTTTTTGAGTAAGATCGCTCTCGAAAGTCAATCGCGCTCGCAACTTAGACCCCAACCAATAGGGGATTGAAACCTTCGTCCCTTTTCGGCCCATCCTTCTCGCCCGGCTCCTCGCAACTTAGACCCCAACCAATAGGGGATTGAAACTCAGGAGCCGGGCAAAGTCCGACCCCCGCTACCCCGCTCGCAACTTAGACCCCAACCAATAGGGGATTGAAACGTTCCTTCCTAACATTATCTTCTGGTTCGTGTTTTTCGCTCGCAACTTAGACCCCAACCAATAGGGGATTGAAACTTTTATAACTGCTACACGGACCACGGCCTTCCCTCCTTCTCGCAACTTAGACCCCAACCAATAGGGGATTGAAACCCTGTGGCGGGCGGCTACGACTTCTTGCGCTTCTTCTTCTCGCAACTTAGACCCCAACCAATAGGGGATTGAAACCACTACCATTCCTACACCTCCTTCCTTTGGTTTTGGCTCGCAACTTAGACCCCAACCAATAGGGGATTGAAACCCCGGGAGATTGGTCTTTGCCGCCGGGCCCGGGCCAGCCTCGCAACTTAGACCCCAACCAATAGGGGAATTGAAACGCCCATAACATTTCTCTTTCCTCCTGGTCTTTGGGGCCCTCGCAACTTAGACCCCAACCAATAGGGGATTGAAACGACCACGCCCCCGCCCGGGCCACCGGGAGACCCGGGCCTCGCAACTTAGACCCCAACCAATAGGGGATTGAAACCATTTCTCTTTCCTCCTGGTCTTTGGGGCCCGAATACTCGCAACTTAGACCCCAACCAATAGGGGATTGAAACTGACAGCTGCCCATAACATTTCTCTTTCCTCCTGGTCCTCGCAACTTAGACCCCAACCAATAGGGGATTGAAACGGCCCGGGCGGGGGCGTGGTCTTTGGGGCCCGAATAAACTCGCAACTTAGACCCCAACCAATAGGGGATTGAAACAACATTTCTCTTTCCTCCTGGTCTTTGGGGCCCGAATCTCGCAACTTAGACCCCAACCAATAGGGGATTGAAACGTAGTACTTTGCGTAGTGCATAATATCCCTCCTATAGCCTCGCAACTTAGACCCCAACCAATAGGGGATTGAAACAACGATAACTTCATAAACGCCGGATTTTTCAACAAACTCGCAACTTAGACCCCAACCAATAGGGGATTGAAACAGAACACAAACGTTTCAAACTTTGATTTAACCCAGTCTCGCAACTTAGACCCCAACCAATAGGGGATTGAAACGACAGACAGCTGCTCCTAGCATGTCCATTTCCTCCGCTCGCAACTTAGACCCCAACCAATAGGGGATTGAAACACCTGGCGGGTGCGAGGCTAAGTCTTGCGCTTTTTTCTCGCAACTTAGACCCCAACCAATAGGGGATTGAAACTCCGTCTTTGGGGCCCGTTGATAAGACCCCTCCCTACTCGCAACTTAGACCCCAACCAATAGGGGATTGAAACGCTCTTGTCCCGCTCCCGGCGGGTCCGGGCCCGGCGCTCGCAACTTAGACCCCAACCAATAGGGGATTGAAACATAATTCCCGGCGGTCCTCGACATCGACCTGCCGGACCTCGCAACTTAGACCCCAACCAATAGGGGATTGAAACGCTGTGGGGCTAAGGCGGAAACCCCACAATCCTGCCTCGCAACTTAGACCCCAACCAATAGGGGATTGAAACGACGCGGGCAAGCAGGAATCCAATTAGGACGGAGGCCTCGCAACTTAGACCCCAACCAATAGGGGATTGAAACTCCTGTTACTTCTGAAAGAGTTTCCAGTCGACAAAACCTCGCAACTTAGACCCCAACCAATAGGGGATTGAAACCGCTTGGACCTGTTCTTGCTGAGGTTGATCAGCTTGCTCGCAACTTAGACCCCAACCAATAGGGGATTGAAACACTACCATTTCCCTTTTTTAGGAGTTGAAGCTGACCAAACTCGCAACTTAGACCCCAACCAATAGGGGATTGAAACTATAATACCCTCTATAAGGCTTGGCATGGGCCTTAATCCTCGCAACTTAGACCCCAACCAATAGGGGATTGAAACTCGGCGGGCCGCTTTTCTTTGGAGGGAACGCCGGTCCTCGCAACTTAGACCCCAACCAATAGGGGATTGAAACAGAAATGGCCGCTCCGGCTATCATATTTCCTCCCTCCCTCGCAACTTAGACCCCAACCAATAGGGGATTGAAACACTATGTCCCTTCCGTGATAGAGGTACTCGCAGGACGGCTCGCAACTTAGACCCCAACCAATAGGGGATTGAAACGGCTAAGGCGGAAACCCCACAATCCTGCCTCTGGGCCTCGCAACTTAGACCCCAACCAATAGGGGATTGAAACCCTCGTCCGTCAACGGCCACCCGCAACGGGGGCACTATGCTCGCAACTTAGACCCCAACCAATAGGGGATTGAAACGGCCAATGCCGGGTAGATTGTATCTAACGCCACGGGCCTCGCAACTTAGACCCCAACCAATAGGGGATTGAAACACAGGTACACTTTATCAAACCCGTACTCCTTGCCTTTCTCGCAACTTAGACCCCAACCAATAGGGGATTGAAACGACGCCGTCTGCTACGCGGGGGCTACCGGGCTCCGGCCTCGCAACTTAGACCCCAACCAATAGGGGATTGAAACACTGGACAACCGGCTCGAACTTCAAGCCAAGACTGGCCTCGCAACTTAGACCCCAACCAATAGGGGATTGAAACGTCCGTCAACGGCCACCCGCAACGGGGGCATGCCCGGCTCGCAACTTAGACCCCAACCAATAGGGGATTGAAACGACGTGGCCGCCGGACCCGTCGGATATGGCCGCCGTCCTCGCAACTTAGACCCCAACCAATAGGGGATTGAAACGCAATCGCCTTGGGCACCACGGGACGTGGCCGCCGGACTCGCAACTTAGACCCCAACCAATAGGGGATTGAAACTCCATTTTAATGCCCACGCGGCAATCGCCTTGGGCACCTCGCAACTTAGACCCCAACCAATAGGGGATTGAAACACAACGGAAACAATTGCTATGACTGATCTGGCTATCTCGCAACTTAGACCCCAACCAATAGGGGATTGAAACGTTATCCAGATCAACAACCTCAACCTCACAACTTCCCTCGCAACTTAGACCCCAACCAATAGGGGATTGAAACTAATGTGTAGTCTCTCATCAGGTTGAATGCCACATTTCTCGCAACTTAGACCCCAACCAATAGGGGATTGAAACGTGAAGCTGCGGCTTGTCATATTTGACCTCCTTTCTAACTCGCAACTTAGACCCCAACCAATAGGGGATTGAAACACCGAAACGATTGCTACTGCTGCTCCTATAACCATAACTCGCAACTTAGACCCCAACCAATAGGGGATTGAAACGCTGCTCCTATAACCATAATTTCCTCCTGCGTCTTTCTCGCAACTTAGACCCCAACCAATAGGGGATTGAAACCCTGCCATCGGGCCATCCAGGCCATTGCGGCCCATGCCTCGCAACTTAGACCCCAACCAATAGGGGATTGAAACATATGAAACCGCATGGTAGAGTTGTTCATTTGCAGGCTCGCAACTTAGACCCCAACCAATAGGGGATTGAAACAATTACTTCAGCATATCGCTCAATATATCGGACCATGCTCGCAACTTAGACCCCAACCAATAGGGGATTGAAACTCATATCCTCCCTCCATTATGGTTTGGGCCCGTTGACTCGCAACTTAGACCCCAACCAATAGGGGATTGAAACAGCATAACATCTCATTAAGTGAACGCTCTTCCTAACCTCGCAACTTAGACCCCAACCAATAGGGGATTGAAACGCAAGGGCGTGGCCGTGCCACTCAGCCGGGTTCATACTCGCAACTTAGACCCCAACCAATAGGGGATTGAAACGCAGTCTGGGCAGCGGGTGGCTTCCTCGGTGAGAGGCCTCGCAACTTAGACCCCAACCAATAGGGGATTGAAACGGTTCATAGGCCGGAACCGGGAACCGGCCTCCCCCGACCTCGCAACTTAGACCCCAACCAATAGGGGATTGAAACGCCTGATGGGGTTTCCAGTCGCCATCCTGCCCGTGCCCTCGCAACTTAGACCCCAACCAATAGGGGATTGAAACGCCCGGCTGAGTGGCACGGACAGGAGGCGCCGCCTTTCTCGCAACTTAGACCCCAACCAATAGGGGATTGAAACGGGTTCATAGGCCGGAACCGGGAACCGGCCTCCCCCGCTCGCAACTTAGACCCCAACCAATAGGGGATTGAAACCGTTCCTGCTTTCCCTCTATGTCCCTTCCGTGATAGAGGCTCGCAACTTAGACCCCAACCAATAGGGGATTGAAACCGTGAACATTTACAGGAGTAAGGTCTTCACCACCTTCTCGCAACTTAGACCCCAACCAATAGGGGATTGAAACACCAGGGTCGGGTCGGTCCTCTCCCCTGGCCCGTAACCTCGCAACTTAGACCCCAACCAATAGGGGATTGAAACGTCGAAGACGAGCCCGCAGTCTGGGCAGCGGGTGGCCTCGCAACTTAGACCCCAACCAATAGGGGATTGAAACACGCGGGGGCTACCGGGCTCCGGCAGCCCGGGCCCCCCTCGCAACTTAGACCCCAACCAATAGGGGATTGAAACCCCAGCGCGGAGCCGGGACCGTGGCCAACTACCACGGCCTCGCAACTTAGACCCCAACCAATAGGGGATTGAAACTTTCGGAGCTGTTGCTATTGATGTTTTCAATACTACTCGCAACTTAGACCCCAACCAATAGGGGATTGAAACCGTTGATGACCCCTCCTACCGGGCCGGCCCCATCGCCCTCGCAACTTAGACCCCAACCAATAGGGGATTGAAACAGCCTCCCGCCAGTACTCCCTATACCCGTGCGGTGAGCCTCGCAACTTAGACCCCAACCAATAGGGGATTGAAACCCACGCCCCCCGCCCCCGCCGGGAGAGCAGGGCCAGGCTCGCAACTTAGACCCCAACCAATAGGGGATTGAAACGATAAATCTTGTTAAACTTAGCGTAACACCTCATCCTCGCAACTTAGACCCCAACCAATAGGGGATTGAAACCCCTGTGGCGGGCGGCTAAGACTTCTTGCGCCCCCGGCTCGCAACTTAGACCCCAACCAATAGGGGATTGAAACACGGGTATTGAACCTGTATCCGCGCTGCCGCCCCAGCCTCGCAACTTAGACCCCAACCAATAGGGGATTGAAACGTCCTTAACAACCGACATAAACGGAATGCCCAAATACTCGCAACTTAGACCCCAACCAATAGGGGATTGAAACACTCTAACTGGATCATCCGAAAACGTAGCCAAAACCTCGCAACTTAGACCCCAACCAATAGGGGATTGAAACGCTTCCTCGGTGAGAGGCCACCCGCAGCGGGGGCACACCCTCGCAACTTAGACCCCAACCAATAGGGGATTGAAACTAGCGAACGTGCAACTCTAACTGGATCATCCGAAAACCTCGCAACTTAGACCCCAACCAATAGGGGATTGAAACATCCGCGCTGCCGCCCCAGCGCGGAGCCGGGACCGTGCTCGCAACTTAGACCCCAACCAATAGGGGATTGAAACAGTTATCTCCCTGGGGTTTTGGTGAACTCCCGGCAGCCTCGCAACTTAGACCCCAACCAATAGGGGATTGAAACGTCCTTACCAGTCGGTGGCAATGGCTCGGGATTCACCTCGCAACTTAGACCCCAACCAATAGGGGATTGAAACCCTGGGTTAAAAATGGGCACACAAAAAGGAGGCGCCCTCGCAACTTAGACCCCAACCAATAGGGGATTGAAACGGTCGTTATTAAGGTGAATACCACAAACGGTTCCAATACTCGCAACTTAGACCCCAACCAATAGGGGATTGAAACAGTAGTGAATTAACGGATGATCCGACAAATCATCAACCTCGCAACTTAGACCCCAACCAATAGGGGATTGAAACCTCTCTTCTTTTGTTTTCTTGGTAGTTTTTGTCGAACTCGCAACTTAGACCCCAACCAATAGGGGATTGAAACGCTGTTAGGCCGCCGTGGTTGGAGAAAGCATGAGCTCCTCGCAACTTAGACCCCAACCAATAGGGGATTGAAACACCCGCGGGGGCCGGCCTTCCCTGTGGCGGGTACGAGACTCGCAACTTAGACCCCAACCAATAGGGGATTGAAACGACGTGACGGCTAAGACTTCTTGCGCCCCCGCCGGGCTCGCAACTTAGACCCCAACCAATAGGGGATTGAAACAATAGCTATGACTGATCCTCCCAACATACCTCCCTCCTCGCAACTTAGACCCCAACCAATAGGGGATTGAAACCGGGAGAGACTGGCGGCTGGTCTAGAACTGGCCCCGCTCTCGCAACTTAGACCCCAACCAATAGGGGATTGAAACCTGTGGCGGGTACGGCTAAGACTTCTTGCGCCCCCGCCTCGCAACTTAGACCCCAACCAATAGGGGATTGAAACACTTTGTGAATGTGAGCTACCTCCATCCACGAATATCCTCGCAACTTAGACCCCAACCAATAGGGGATTGAAACACCGACCCGCGGGGGCCGGTCTTCCTGGCGGGTGCTCGCAACTTAGACCCCAACCAATAGGGGATTGAAACTGTCTACATCCTCACTGCTTTCGTGAGGGTCCCAAACTCGCAACTTAGACCCCAACCAATAGGGGATTGAAACGCCACTTGAGGACCCAACAGCGAATTGGTGACGGGCTCGCAACTTAGACCCCAACCAATAGGGGATTGAAACCGGACCATGGCTATCCTCCTGTTTGGCCCGCCCTTCCTCGCAACTTAGACCCCAACCAATAGGGGATTGAAACTTCTCGCCCGGCTCCTGGGCCTCCGGCAGCCGGGCACTCGCAACTTAGACCCCAACCAATAGGGGATTGAAACAAGACCTCGTCCGGGATTTTCAGACTAAAGCCCCGAGCCTCGCAACTTAGACCCCAACCAATAGGGGATTGAAACTTCAACCCCGTTATCCAGGATAAGCTTTGCGAACCGGCTCGCAACTTAGACCCCAACCAATAGGGGATTGAAACCAATAAGAAAAGCGACTAACGTGTTTACCCAGAACTGTCTCGCAACTTAGACCCCAACCAATAGGGGATTGAAACTATCTTTACGCATCTTTCCATATTTGTCCTCCCCTTTCTCGCAACTTAGACCCCAACCAATAGGGGATTGAAACAATGCGGTGAGTGTGAAACTCGCAAAAACCCTAGAACTCGCAACTTAGACCCCAACCAATAGGGGATTGAAACTCTGGCAACTGGTCAGTTGGTCTCGGTTGGCTACATCTCGCAACTTAGACCCCAACCAATAGGGGATTGAAACATGATTGTAGCGACACGGACCATGGCTATCCTCCTTCTCGCAACTTAGACCCCAACCAATAGGGGATTGAAACACACGGATTTGCGGCAGGCTAATACTTAGCCTGCCTCTCGCAACTTAGACCCCAACCAATAGGGGATTGAAACAACCATACCTAAAAACTCACAAAACAGGTAGAACGGCTCGCAACTTAGACCCCAACCAATAGGGGATTGAAACGGCAACGCGATAGACATTTCACTCTGCAGATCCCAATCTCGCAACTTAGACCCCAACCAATAGGGGATTGAAACACCCCCACTACCCCGATGTAGCGGAGGGCGGACAACACTCGCAACTTAGACCCCAACCAATAGGGGATTGAAACGCCCGGCTCCTGGGCCTACGGCAGCCGGGCAAAGTCCCTCGCAACTTAGACCCCAACCAATAGGGGATTGAAACGGATTTGCGGCAGGCTAATACTTAGCCTGCCTCAGACTCGCAACTTAGACCCCAACCAATAGGGGATTGAAACGGCCCGGCGGTCGAAGGAGGTCTAACGACACTATATCTCGCAACTTAGACCCCAACCAATAGGGGATTGAAACTATAGCCGTGGCTCGGCAGGGCAGGAGCGCTGGGAACTCGCAACTTAGACCCCAACCAATAGGGGATTGAAACTTAACCCAGTCAATAACGGTGCTAACGATTTCGGACTCGCAACTTAGACCCCAACCAATAGGGGATTGAAACAATGTCGAACAGATATTTCAAACTTCTCACCTTTAACCTCGCAACTTAGACCCCAACCAATAGGGGATTGAAACTCCTAGCGCATCGTTCCATGCCTGTCTCCCTGTTTGGCCTCGCAACTTAGACCCCAACCAATAGGGGATTGAAACGAATTCCCGGTCAACATAAAGGCCATTGACCTCAATCTCTCGCAACTTAGACCCCAACCAATAGGGGATTGAAACAGCTGCGTTGGCTGTGTAGCCGCATGGCCACATGGCCTCGCAACTTAGACCCCAACCAATAGGGGATTGAAACGTCACGTCCTCTCCCTGTGGCGGGTGACGACGGCTAACTCGCAACTTAGACCCCAACCAATAGGGGATTGAAACAATCCGATAAGAACGGATACAATAGCTATGGCCGACCTCGCAACTTAGACCCCAACCAATAGGGGATTGAAACGAAAGAGTTTCAGCCAGTCGATAAAACTTTCATCAGTCTCGCAACTTAGACCCCAACCAATAGGGGATTGAAACTGCAGTCCTGAGAATGCACACAGCACATAGATCGTCCTCGCAACTTAGACCCCAACCAATAGGGGATTGAAACTGTGCTTTCATCCAATCAAGCACGAACTGACGCCATCTCGCAACTTAGACCCCAACCAATAGGGGATTGAAACATCAAAAGAGTAATGTCTATTCAAAAGCCAACATACCCTCGCAACTTAGACCCCAACCAATAGGGGATTGAAACCCAACAACGTTTTCAACCGTAGCAACGCGGGCGGTGCTCGCAACTTAGACCCCAACCAATAGGGGATTGAAACACTGCCGACCCTAACATCTTCCATCTCCATTATGGTCTCGCAACTTAGACCCCAACCAATAGGGGATTGAAACGCCAGTCGATAAAACTTTCATCAGTAACTGGCCTACGAGCTCGCAACTTAGACCCCAACCAATAGGGGATTGAAACATACCATTGTTGAAATCAACCTGTTGACCTTGCTCCTCTCGCAACTTAGACCCCAACCAATAGGGGATTGAAACTCTTCCATCTCCATTATGGTCTTTGGGCCCGTTGATACTCGCAACTTAGACCCCAACCAATAGGGGATTGAAACCTTCATTACGATGGTGTGCTGCACGCCTGTTAACCTCGCAACTTAGACCCCAACCAATAGGGGATTGAAACACAGTTACTTTCCAGGACTCAACAGGGTTGTCCAACTCGCAACTTAGACCCCAACCAATAGGGGATTGAAACGGTTATTCTCTTGCGATTACGCCCCAGTGCGTAATCGCTCGCAACTTAGACCCCAACCAATAGGGGATTGAAACAGTATCGCATGGCATTCCTCCTGTTCTTTTACCCTCTCGCAACTTAGACCCCAACCAATAGGGGATTGAAACTCCGAGCTTTTGGAACTTTCACCTCCACGGTGCCATCTCGCAACTTAGACCCCAACCAATAGGGGATTGAAACCAATAGCTATGGCCGACCCTCCTAACATCTCTTTCCCTCGCAACTTAGACCCCAACCAATAGGGGATTGAAACCTTGAACTTTACGTAACTTCTCAGGATGTGTAACTTTCTCGCAACTTAGACCCCAACCAATAGGGGATTGAAACCTGGCTGCTTCTTTAAGGGCTTCGATGCAAAAGCCCCTCGCAACTTAGACCCCAACCAATAGGGGATTGAAACGACTTGGATTTGGTTCTTTCTAGGCATAGTTTTACCCTCGCAACTTAGACCCCAACCAATAGGGGATTGAAACCTACCACCAGGACGAGGAGGGAAAGCAGCACAAATACTCGCAACTTAGACCCCAACCAATAGGGGATTGAAACCCAACAACGTTTTCAACCGTAGCAACGCGGGCGGTGCTCGCAACTTAGACCCCAACCAATAGGGGATTGAAACACCGGCTTGGAGATAGCTCAGGCAGAACCGACCCGATCTCGCAACTTAGACCCCAACCAATAGGGGATTGAAACGACCGCGTCCGGACCCTGGCCAGAATAAAGCCGACCAGCCTCGCAACTTAGACCCCAACCAATAGGGGATTGAAACGGTAGGGTGGAGGATTAGCTGTAATGGCAGCTCTGCCTCGAATGGGAACTCTAACAAACAGGAGATTGTTACTCTCTGTCTCTTCTTAAGAAGGATTGGTCAAGCTTGACCTTGCAACGTGAGCCCAACTGGCATGGAATTGTAACTTTCGTCACAGAAATCAAGATTCCAAGATTGTCCACGTTGCAATTTTGTACATAACCAATAGGGGACGAAAATGACTTGGATGATGGGCACGCATAGTGCGAGGATTTCCGAGCACACAAGATGGAGTTCAACTAGCATGAGATCGAAAAACAAACGTATGCCGGGCTAGCGCTTAGGCTTCATGCGTACGTGATCGAGAACCATACGGTATTAGCCGTGTACTCATCATGTGAAGCGTCTCTATTATGGTTGTGCTGTCAACTTAAACGAACCAACAGGGGACTATGAACGGCTGGATAAAGATTGACGCCACCACTTGGCCTCGTCTCGTGACTTAGACATTAATCTATGGAAAACCGGAGTTAGTACGGTGTGAAGGCTTCGCCGCGTCTTGCCGGAAAATCAACTTGTACGTTGAGCAACAGGTTGGGCAAGGTGGCGTTCTGGGAGTGGAATTAGTTTGTTCGTTGCTGGTGCGACGCGGCTATCAGCCTCATAGTTAGGTAGGTGGGTGGTTCGGATTGCTGTTATTGCAATTCAGCTTGATGGCTTCCATGAGGGTTTAGTTAGTGGTACGTCCATTCAATGATGGGAAGCTTGATTTAGTGCGTGGCTTAGGTCCAGTAACTGAAATATAAAGGTTACCAGGATTGACGATCCCAAGCGAGTGTCCAATCTGTGGGCGAGTCGGAGCAGGTAGGGATGTACAACCAGTCCTGAAAGACGGAAAGTTGGCTCGAATACAAGCAGTGGCCCTAGTGAATACACAAGGGAAGTGCATTCGTACAAGGAAATGAATTAAGGAGGGTCGTGAACAGATGTCCATCGGGCGTCGTGCATTGGAAGGGGTTCCAGATGCTTGTTGGCGCAATGACATCGTTCGGGCTAACATTAGTTTGAGAAGCGATCCGAGTCTTAGCCAAAGTGGCTTTCTGAAGCGCAGGAGCTTGGGTGTCTTTTGGTTGAGATTGGTAAGACCAAGCACTGGAAGACAAAGGCCGGGTTCGTATAACATGATTTGAGCAAGAAAAAGCTGTCCGTGGGTGTCCAGCTTTGAGGCACATAATAATTGAGGAGAGAAGCGATGCTTGCGGAAATTGTGTGGTTGCCGTGGGCTATTTTGGCCGCAGTGGTGCTGTTGATTCTACTGTGGGGAATTGGCGTTTACAATGGGCTGATCGCGCGACAAGGTGAAGCGCAAAATGCATGGTCGCAAATTGATGTGCAATTGAAACGCAGGTACGACCTGATTCCCAATCTTGTTGAAACCGTCAAGGGATACGCATCACACGAGAAAGAAACTTTAGAACGGGTAATTCAGGCCCGCAACGCGGCGATGAATGTCCGCGGCATAGCAGAACGAGCGGAGGCTGAAACTGCTCTGACAGGTGCGATGCGGCAGCTATTGATGCTGGCTGAGGCATATCCCGAGCTAAAGGCGAACGAAAATTTCAAAGCCCTACAAGAGGAGTTGATTTCGACAGAAAACAGGATCGGGTTTGCCCGACAGCATTATAACGACGTGGTAGCCAGGTACAATGTTTGTCTGCGGCGCTTTCCTGCTAACATTATAGCAGGGCTATTTAGATTCCCCGAATACGAGTTCTTTCAGGTGGAAAGTGCTGAGGCGCAGCAGGTTCGACAAGCCCCTAAGGTTCAGTTCTAATATGATGGTGCAAGACAATGGGTCTGGCTACATTTAGGGATCTGATTGCAGAAAATCAGCGCAAAAGTGTGTGGCTAGTTGTAAGCTTTTGTATAGTAACGTCCTTAGCGTTGACGGGACTTGTATTAGGTATCGTGTCATTAATGGTTCCTGAATTGCTCGAGGTGTGGTTTTGGCCTGCAACAGTAATGACGTTTGTTGGTGGGCTTATTATTGCTGGATTAGTGGCTTTATTAGGAGTACGACGTGGGGATAGAATTGTTTTGGTAATTAGTAGAGCCAGGCCCGTCCACAAGGTTGATGATCCGCAGTTATACAACGTTGTTGAAGAGGTTGCTATAGCTGCGGGCGTTCCTCCACCCCAGATATACTTAATCGAGGATTATGCGATGAATGCCTTTGCGACAGGACGTGATCCAGAACACGCAGCGGTAGCTATTACCCGCGGTTTGCGGGAGAGGCTTACGCGAGAGGAATTGCAGGGTGTAATCGCACACGAAATAGCTCACATTCGCAATTACGATATTCGGCTTATGATGTTATTAGCCGTGCTGATCGGTATGGTGGCGGTACTGGCAGATTTTCTTTTCCAGAGTTTGAGATTTGCCAGCTCTAAAAAAGGGTTGAAGCGACGCGAAGGAAAAGCTTCCGGAGGATTAGTAGCTGCCGTTGTCATCGTGGTTGCTATGCTTCTCGCTCTCGTGGCTCCACTGGTAGCTCAGGTCATTCAGTTAGCTGTCAGTCGAGAACGTGAATACCTGGCCGATGCGACCGCTGTCGAATTGACCCGCAATCCGCACGGAATCCTTGGAGCCCTTCGGAAAATATCCCAAGACGACGCAGTTCTGCAAGTGGCTAATCGAGGCACTGCGCATCTTTATTTCGTCAATCCGATACGCAATTATGCTGCTCGCGGGGCAACTCTTTTTTCCAGCCATCCTCCCATCGAAGAGCGCATCCGGCGTCTCGAAGCATTGCTTGTTTGAGCACTGGAATCGGTCTTGCACTGTGGACCGGAGTCTGGTATAGTGGAATTTCTTACGAAGCGAAAGAAAAACGAGCCTTTGCTGATATGGTCGAGGCAAAATCGCTTATAGATCGGGTGCTTGATGATGAAGCCATAACCGCGGGATTAGAGGATCCGGAGGCACGTTTGCTAGTTGAATGGCTAGTGGAACAGACCGAGCATATTGCGCGCAGCGCGGTATCGCCACAGCAGGCAAGGGAACGAGTCGAAAGATTGTGCCATTATGCTCGGGCATTGCGGCAATTTCTTGTCCTCTGGTGTTATGATAAGAATCCTGGTTCGGCAGCGCAACTAGCGGCCACGCAAAAGTTCGCTTGGCCGTTGCCCTCAGCGGAGGAAGAGAATGCTCTTAGCATTCTGCAGCAGGTACTACTATGGCACGCGAAAAACGGGCATGCTTCCTGGATCGCGGAAGGTTCCACAAGCGCATGCCCGAAGTCTACATAGACCAATAAATCTGTAGGGAAGTTGGCGATGTGGCTCACCAACCTAATAAATTGCGTTCCGCGGGATGTAATCGAGATGCGCCTGCTAACTATATTGGTGTTCGTTCTATTCGGATGCAAGGAAGAGACCAATCGTACCTATACTTCGAGTACTGAAGGAAATTGCGGTACAGTCCTGCGCATTTATTTTACCAATCCCGCTTTATCTACCGGCGCTCCAGAGCATCCGGCCAATGTCATTGCGGGATATATTGACCAAACGGTGCGCGATTTAGAAGTGTGCGCTCACGAGCTTGATAGTGAAGTTATAACCAGAGCAATAGTGCGAGCCCACCGACGTGGTGTGAGGGTCAGGATGGTGGTGGAAACATCTTACAAAGACGAACCATGCATTCGCAGGTTACAAGAAGAGGGAATACCGATAGTCGATGATGGACGGGAAGGAGGATTGATGCATAATAAGTTCCTCGTTTTCGACGGCAGGGCTGTTTGGACTGGTTCAATGAATTTTACAGAAAATTGCACTGGTCGTAACGATAATCACGGTATCTATATTGCCGACGAGCGAGTGGCTGAAAATTACCACACAAAGTTTCGGTGGATGTTTGAGGGGCGAAAATTCGGTGGCAAGCCAGACAAGAATAGCCGCATTCCTTACCCACAAGTTACACTCAAGGACGGGACAATTGTGGAAACCTATTTTGCACCTGATGATCATCCTGCGGGGAAGATTGTTGAGCAGATCCGCAGGGCGAGCAAATCGGTTCACTTTCTGGCATTTAGTTTTACACATCCAGGCATCGCAGATGCTATTTTGGAACGAGCCAGCAAAGGGATAGAGGTTCAGGGCGTACTAGAACGCAGGCAAGCGATTGCGGGACATTCGATGTATTCAAAGTTCCTATTAGGGGGTCCTGCGGTGCAGGTATATTTAGACGGAAACAAATATAACATGCACCATAAAGTAATCATCGTGGACGGAGCGGTGACCATTGCCGGTTCCTTTAATTTCAGCATTGGTGCAGACCGAGACAACGACGAAAACGTGTTGATTATTCACAGTGCCGCAGTTGCCAGACAGTTTGAAAGCGAATTTCAAAGAGTCCTGGCACAGGCTCGCTAAGAAGGCAAAGGACGGCCTTTCGTCTCCGGTGCAAACCAGACTATCAGAAGACCTGCGATATAAATCAAGCTGGTTATCGCACCGGCTTGGGCGTAGCTACCGTGGAAGACCTCGTTAATTAAGGTGCCGGTGAAGACAGCCCCGAAAGCGGCGACGATTCTGCCGATGTTAAACGCAAAACCCTGACCGGTGGCGCGCAGGCGAGTGGGAAAGATTTCGGGCAGATAAAGTGGAAGCCAACCGTAGAAAGCTGCTGTAACCCCCCCGGCAAGAAATACCAAACACATGAAACGCCAGTTAGGGGTCGTCGGAGAAAAGGTCCACGGGAAGCGAAAAATCCAGGCGCACAACAAGAGCGAGGCCAGACTAATACTGAAATAGCCAATGCGCCGGCCCAAAGTTTGTCCTACGAAGCCACCGAGAAATGCGAAAACACAGGCACCCAGCCCGGAGCTTATTTGAGCTAAGCTGGTTTGAAATTGCGAGTTAGTCTGGGAGTTGACCCAGGGAGGTATCCATTGTATCGAACCCCAGGTACCGATTAGTGCGATGGCTCCCAAGCAGGAGCCTATAATCGTGTTGAAGGCTATTCCGGGACGAAAGATTTCTGCTAAATGGGGTTTAGCCTCGGTTTTTGCGACTTGTTGCCAGCGCTCAGATTCAGGCACGAACATGCGGATGAAAAAAGTCAATAGAGCTGGGAAAGCACAAAATCCTAAAACCCATCGCCAGCCTCCCTGGGCGATAGGCAAACCTAAAGAATCAAAAGACCACGCTAATAAAGCGGCCAGAGTAAAGCCTATATTCGCTGCCGCTCCGATTAGACCTGCTAAAACTGGTCGCGCTCTGGATGGCCAGGTTTCCATGACCAGGGCGACACCCAAAGCCCATTCACCACCCATTCCCAGAGCAGCAGTGAATCGCAGAGCTAATAATTGCCACGGACTCCTGGCGAGGCCGCATAGTCCGGTGAACACCGAATAAGTGAGCACACTAAGCATAAGTCCGCGCACGCGGCCAAGGCGATCTCCTATCCATCCAAAAATCCAACCGCCCAGCGCGGCCCCTACCAAAAACGCAGCGGTGATGCGCCCATACCATAATCCCGATAGCTGCTGCACCTTCGTGGAGTCGGCTGGATTGCCGTCCGCATCAAAATATTGGGCGGTGGGCTCCATCTCCTGAAGGCGATAGCCGAGCACATCAATCAAAGCTGGGCGGGCTACTGCCGGGAATATACCCATTTCGAAGCCATCAAAAAGCCAACCTAATAAAGCTGCGATTAGCGCCAACCACTGGCCTCGATTCGTATCGTGATACCAGCGCATCTTTAGTTTTGCTCCTAAGTTAGTTGAATCCGCTTATACCAGTCTGGTGTCTCTCGAAGCTTGCTCGCTTTCCAAGGTGTGATTGTCGCAAATCGTTCGTTTGGGTGCAGGTGCAATTGGAAAATTGAGGCTTTCTAGCAATTGCTTTATGCTGAGGGCGATATTAGATGTGTATGGTGCCCAGCTAATTACTAGGAGATGAACGGTTAGCAAGAGCACGGGCCATCTGCTGAACTAAATTTTTCATCACAAAGCCACGCGAAGGAGCAACATCTACATGCACGCCGAGCTCATATAGACGTTTTTGTACCACCGGTCCAACGGCAGCGATCCAGGACTTGTCCAGGCCGCTGCGTAATTCTGACTCTAAACCTAGCTTACGCGCTAGTTCGAATAGATGATCGGCTTGTGGCGAACTGGTAAACATAATCGCATGTATCTGTTCGGAGGCCAGTCGCCGAATTAAGTCGGTAATCATCTGGGTGTCGCTGGCAGGAGTATAGATGTATGGCATGACTTCATAGACTAAAGCGCCGCGCGACTCTAAATATTGTCGCAATTCAGGATTTGGCTGGCCGTAAAGTGTAACACCGATGCACTTGCCCTTTATATCTTGGTTATCCAAGAAGGAAATGACCCCTGCAGTGGTGGGATTAGCCGCTTGATAATCTGTCTCCAGACCGAGAGCACGCAAGGCTTGCACCGGTTTGGGGCCGCGCGTCAACTTTCTGGTTTGCGCCAGTGCCTGAAGAAATGCCTCACGTAATCCCTCGTGTTCAGCAAAGCTCACCAGCCGACGCACAGCTTCGCCAGTCATCAGAATAACCAGGTCAAATTCTCCGCCCAGGAGTCGGCGAAGCCAGGCAAGTATTGAGTCGCGGTCAGGGTTATCCACGATGGCTACCATGGGACAGCGATAGGTGACCGCCCCTGCTTCCTCCAGGAGTTCCACTAAATCGTCAAGCTGACGGTGCTCGAGGACAGCCACGGTGAGACCGGCCAAGGGTTTATTCATCTCGGATGTCTCCCACGTTCATCTCCATGTTGTTTCGTTGGCTGGCACCTGGGGTTTTACAATTGGAGCCATTCCTGCCGCACCACATCGAAAACACCACGGGCGGTCAATTTGAGTTCAGGGATCACTGGCAACGCAAGAAAAGAGAGAGCCCCAAACGGACATGCCAGAGTACAGCCCAGCGATTGAGCGGCTCGGCGGACGGCGTGCAATTGCTCGCAAACAGTTTCTGCCCGTTCCAGGGATAGGAGCCCGGCAAATGGTAGTGGCAGGCGCTCGACGAGCCGGCCTTCCCTGACCACAGCAAATCCTCCGCCTACTTCGGCGATCGCTTGCACCGCCTGAAGCATATCTGAGGGATTTGTGCCCGTCACGATGATGTTGTGAGAATCGTGGGCCACGGACGAAGCCAAAGCTCCGTGTCGCCGGAAACCGAAGCCGCTAACCAGTCCCAGGCCAATCCTGCCACTGGCGCGATGGCGTTCGATACTGGCGATAACGGCAACGTCTTCGTCGGGGCTAAACACCCATTCGCCATTCTGTAAACGAACACAGCGTTGCTCCCGGCGTGTGATCAGTTGACCTGGAACGACACCGATCACAGGGCAGGTGCTGGCTGTGGGGCGCAGGCGAAAAACATTTTCATCCAATCGCGGCAAATGAACGGTGTTTTCCGCCCGGACCGTTTGGACTTCTTCCGGCCCAAGGTATTTTCCTTCGTGGGCCACCAAGCGACCGTTTTTATATACCTGCCAAACGTGAAGTTCCGACAAATCGTCAACAATCACTAAATCAGCTCGGTAACCCGGGGCAACTGCTCCCCGGTCAATCAAACCGTAGTGTTGGGCCGGTACCCAACTTACCTGTCTGATCGCGACTTCCGGACGTACCCCGGCTTTGACGATTTGGCGCAGCAGGCGATCCAGGTGCCCCCAGCGTCGCAGGTCGTCGGGCAGGATATCGTCCGTTACCAGAGTCCAGCGATCTCCTAGTTCTCCGTCGAGGATGAGCGGCAACAGCGTATCGAGGTTATGGGCAATGGAACCGTCGCGGACCTGTACCAGCATGCCCAATCGCGCTTTCTGTCGGGCTTCCTCCACACTGGAAGATTCGTGGTCGGCTCGCATTCCCGCTGCAACATACGCTTGCAGCGCCTTTCCCACAACGCTGGGTGCATGCCCGTCTATCACTCGCCTGGCGTGTTGCGCGGCCAGGATTTTTTCAAGCATGTAGGGCTCAGCCTTCCAGACGGCAGGCATGTCCATTACTTCCGCCAAGCCCAAGATTCGAGGCCGTTTCAATAACTCCTCGATATCTTCAACGCCGATGATCGCCCCGGCATCCTCCCACGCCGTTGCTGGCACACACGAAGAAGCCATAAAGAACACGTCAAGGGGCAGGTTTTGGCTGGCTTTGATGAGCAAGTCAATACCGTGGACGCCCAGAACGTTTCCGATTTCATGCGAGTCGGAAATAATCGCTGTGGTACCGTGGGGTACGACTAGCCTTGACAGTTCGCTGGGCAGCAGCAAAGTGCTTTCCAGGTGCATGTGCGAATCTATCCAACCGGGGGCAACGTAGCGACCGCCAACGTCTATAACCTCCTTTGCCGACCAGTTTTCCTGACCGACACCTGCAATCCAGCCATCTGCGATGATGATACTTGCTGGTTCTACGCGCGCAGTGAAAACGTTGACTACCTGAGCATTGACCAGCAACAGGTCGCCTGGTTCTTCACCGAGCCCCACACGTATTCGCCTTTGCAGCTTTGGCAAATCCACGGCGGTTTCAGACATTTCACGGTAGGCATCTGCCGGCCAGGTTGCACTCATGGCATCTCCTCAGCTGCACGGGCGTTGAATGTTTCGCATTGAGACGAATTTTGAGCAGGGATATAACCGATAAAATCCAGTTCGCGGTAAGCTTCTGCCCAGTCAATGCCATAACCGACCACAAATTGGTCGGGGATACGGAAGCCGACGAAATCTATTGTCACCTCTACCCGTCGCCGTGCCGGTTTGTCGAGCAAAGCGCACACACGGAGGCTGGCCGGTTGTTTTTTCCGCAAATGTGCCAACAACCATGCGGTGGTTAGACCAGTGTCCACGATGTCTTCTACTACCAGGACATGCCTGCCTGCCAGAGGAATGCTCGTATCAAGCTCGAGCCGCACCTGCCCACTGGTTTCGGTGCTCTCACCATAACTGGAAAGCTTGACGAAGTCGCATTGCAAAGGAAACCGCAGCTCTCGTACCAAGTCGGCGAGAAATACAAACGCTCCCTTCAGTACGCCTACTAGAACGGGGTGCTTGCCCGCGTATTCACTGCGTATTTCGCTCGCCAACTCGCTGATACGCTGGTGAATTTGCTCCGGCAATAGTAAACGTTGTACCGCGTTGTGCTTGTGTTCCATGGTCTCCCGCCCACCAATGCCTAGCACCGCTCGCCGGTTCACTGTTCAGAGGTTACCCAGCCACCGGCCACTCCCTCTATTTTCAGCTTATGGCGCAGATGCGTTGCCGAACATCGGCTCTGCGGTATGACACGGCGAGCAAGGAGGATACGTTTGCAAGCGGCCGAACAATGAGCTAGTCTTACCATGGGAAACACTACTCATCGCTTGGTGCCTCGTGATTACGGTTTCGCGCGAGGGGAGCAGAAACCACGAATCGCCCGGGGTTTGAGCGTGGAAAACAAGGAAAGTGCTTTCGAGCAATTGTCGGAAGCAGCGGCAGTCCAGTCAACCAAGCGGGATCGCCGGGCTTACCAGCGCAAACCGCCGCGTGGCCGGTGTCAGGTAAAATTGTTTCGCGGTACTCTCGGTTTGGGGCGAAACCTTGCCTTGGAGCTGCTCGATGTTTCCTTGAGTGGTGCGAGGATTCGGGTTGAAGAAAAGCTGCGGCCAGGTGAGGATGTTCAATTGCACCTCCTGGGACAGGGACACTTGCGCCCCGTAAAAATATTGGCCAAAGTGGTCTGGTGCCGCGCGGAAGCCGAGGGCGCTGTCGTTGGAGTGCACTTTGATAAAATGCTGGCGTATCTCGACTTCCTGCACATTACTTAGGTTTGACCTCCCACTGCGTTGACGGGTATCCGGACAAGTGGGTAGTGGCCAGCTAACCAGTGGACAGTGGCCACGCTATCCATATATACTGAAAATTGCAAAGGCACCTCGGCTTTTGCCGGGGTTTTTTTCGGCCCAACTTTGTGAAAAAAATCACAAAGTCGCTGACCAGCTATGGAAACTACCCTTCAATTGTGGCTGCCGGTGCTTCTGTACCTCCTCTTCCTCCTGGCGTTTGTCGCTGGGGTGCTACTTGTTGCGCATTGGCTGGCTCCACCACGTCATCGCCCGATAAAAGACATGCCGTACGAGTCCGGCATGGACCCTCTGGGCAATGCCCGACAACGCTTTGACGTCCGGTACTACCTGATCGCCGTTCTCTTTTTGCTGTTCGACGTCGAAATCCTTTTCTTATACCCGTGGGCAGTAGGTGCCCATAGTGCGAATGGCTTTCCGGCAGAGCTGCGAAACTTGGCTTTCGTAACGTTGCTTGTTTTTCTAGCCTTGCTGGTGATAGGGTACGTTTACGAGTGGGCCAGAGGAGGATTCCGATGGCGCTAGGCTTGCCTGAGAACGTTTTCATTGCGAATTTAGATAAACTGGCTAACTGGGTGCGGGCTAACAGCCTGTGGCCGATGCCCTTTGCCACTGCTTGTTGTGGCATTGAACTGATGGCTGTGGGGGCTTCACGCTACGATATCGCCCGTTTTGGTGCAGAAGTGATGCGATTCAGTCCGCGCCAATGTGATTTGATGATCGTGGCCGGACGTATCGTTATGAAAATGTTGCCGGTGCTGCAACGCATCTGGTTACAAATGCCCGAACCGAAATGGTGTATCTCCATGGGTGCGTGTGCTTCCAGCGGTGGGGTCTTTGACACTTATGCTGTGGTGCAGGGAGTGGATCGCTTTATTCCTGTTGACCTGTACATTCCCGGTTGCCCACCACGGCCTGAACAGCTTATCCAGGCAGTGCTGGACTTGCAGGAACAAATTAAAAAGACGGGAACGCTGCGGGGAAAAGAATTTCAGGAACGAACCCAACCGCGGGCACCTCGACTTTTGCAAGCGGAACCGACCGACCTTATCGTCGCCCCTGGTGATTTTTCTACCGCCACTGCCCGCTGGCCGGGCGATGATAAGTATCCCTTGCGGCCAGGCTCACGCCTGCCGCTGCCCCAGGTGAACTAGCTGGGGCAGGCCTCCTGCATTTCGGCAAACCAGCAATCAGGCTCTTCTCGCAGGTCAGGAGTCTAATATGGCTGGAATATCCTTTGAAGACATTGTGCAACATCTCCGCCGCCAAACAGGTAGCGATCAACTCGAACTGAGCACTTTTCGTGACAATGTTCGTTTGGTTGTGCCCCGAGAGCACCTTTATTCGGCACTGGAATTTCTGAAGGAAGCTTGCGGCTTCGACATGTTGATAGATATCACGGCTGTGGATTATCTTTACTACCCCGATGCCAGTCACCGTTTTGGCGTCGTGTATTGCCTGCTAAATACTGCAACGGGTCAACGCTTGATCGTCAAGACATATTTAGACGAGCCTGATTTAGTGGTTCCCTCTGTTTTTCCGCTCTGGAAAGCTGCTGATTGGCTGGAACGAGAAGTTTATGATATGTTTGGCATTGTCTTCGAAGGGCATCCAGACCTGCGGCGTATTTTGATGCCTGAGTGGTTTAACGAGTATCCATTGAGGAAGGATTACCCGCTTCGAGGACGGGGTGAACGGCACGATTTTCCAGTTATCACACGCGCGGAAAGCTGACTACGGATAACTGGCCATGCCACTCGAATTAGTCGAAACCTGGGACGAACAAACTGACACCAGACAATACTTGTGGACGCTCAATTTCGGCCCTCAACACCCGGCCACTCATACCACTTTACGCCTTATCCTTACATTAGAGGGCGAAAAAGTGGTCCAGGCTGTTCCCGACATAGGTTATCTTCATAGCGGTTTTGAAAAACTCGGCGAGGATTTGAACTATAATCAGTATGTTACCATTGTGGATCGTATGAACTATATCTCCCCCGTTGCCAACGAAATTGCCTGGCATCATGTCGTTGAAAAATTGCTCGGCATCGAGATAACACCGCGCTGCAAGTATATCCGAACCATCCTTGCTGAACTCGCTCGTATCAGCGACCATTGCCTCAACATTGGAACGGCCGCACTAGATTTAGGTGCTTTCACACCTTTCCTCTACGCATTTTATCAGCGAGAACTTATTTACGACATTATCCAGGAGGCTTCAGGACAGCGTTTTCACCCAAGCTACACCCGTGTAGGCGGTCTGATGTATGATGTTCGGGATGAATGGATTCGCAAAGTACGGGAATTCACGCGTGCATTTCCGAAGGCTCACAGCGACATCCACCGCTTGCTGACAAGGAATCGTATTTTCGTCGAGCGGACAAAAGGAATTGGGGTTTTACCCCGTGAGTTGGCCATTAATCTTGGTTGTACCGGACCGGTTGCACGGGCGAGTGGAGTAGTCCGCGACCTGCGCAAAGATGAGCCCTATTTAGCATACGGCGAGTTACGGGATACTTTCCAGGTTGTCTGTGCCAGTGGCGGGGACTGTTATGCTCGCTACTTAGTTCGCATGGAAGAAATGCTGGAAAGCCTGCGAATCATCAAAGCCGCCATAGAAAACTTACCTTCCGGTCCTGTCAACATAGATGTCGAGTCTAAAGAAGTTTTGCCGCCTAAGCCGGAGACCTGGCGTAACATCGAGGGCCTTATCCAGCATTTCGAATTAATTATGACCAACCGTGGATTCAAGACACCTCGGGAGGAAGTTTATGGGGCGATAGAATCTCCGAATGGAGAGCTTGGATTCTATATCGTCGCGGATGAGACTGATAGACCGTATCGTTGTCGTACTCGACCACCGTCCTTCGTGCATTTTGCCGTGTTCCCTTACCTGGCAGTCGGTCACCAGCTAAGCGACATGGTCGCTATTTTGGGTAGCTTGAATATTATCGCCGCGGAGTTAGATCGATAGGAGGGATTTATGGCGGTGCTCAGCGAAGATATGCAGCGGGAGATTATGGCCTTCACACAGTGCTATGCTACGAAACAGGCCGCACTTTTACCATCGCTGCATTTAATTCAGGAGCGTTTTCGTTGTGTGCCCTTGAAGGCGATAGAAGAGCTGGCAAAGTTGCTCGACCTGCATCCTGCGCAGGTTTACGATGCTATGAGTTTTTACGGTTTTTTCCGCGGTGAAGATCGCCCACTTGGGAAATATCGTGTCTGGGTTTGTCGTAGTTTGCCTTGCATGTTGCGGGGTGCGGATGAGCTGCTGACAGAAATTTGTCGGCATTTAGACATCGAACCTGGAGAAACCACCCCCGATGGTTCCATTACGCTTGAAGTGGCCGAATGTATAGGTGCTTGCGAAGTGGCTCCATGCGTGCTTGTGAACGACGAATGTAAGGGCAACCTGACGTCCGAAAGCGCACTTCACTTGCTGGATGAACTTCGCCGTCAAGGAGGCGAAAATGGAATTTGAACCAGTGCTATTGCGCAATGTTGGCATACCAGGCATCCAGCACCTCGAAGTATATCAATCTCGGGGCGGTTATCAAGCTTTGCGACACGCGCTTGAAATGACGCCAGAACAGGTTGTGCAACTTGTCAAGGATTCCGGTTTGCGTGGCCGGGGAGGTGCTGGCTTTCCTACCGGCGTTAAGTGGGGATTCATACCTAAGGGACATCCCGGCCCTATCTATCTCTGCGTGAATGCCGATGAAAGCGAGCCTGGCACTTTCAATAATCGCATTTTGATGGAGGAAGATCCTCATCAGGTGTTGGAAGGGACGATTATTGCTGCTTACGCAATTCGGGCGCGGGTAGCCTATATTTATCTCCGCTACGAGTATGGTCGTTGTTATCGTGTATTGAAGCAGGCCATTGCTGAACTTTATTCAAATCACCTTTTGGGAGAGGCCATTCTAGGCAAGAAAGGGTTCGACTTAGACATTTATATTCACCGCGGGGCTGGGGCTTACATTTGCGGCGAGGAAACAGGCTTGATTGAAAGTTTGGAAGGCAAACGAGCCTGGCCGCGTATCAAGCCGCCTTTTCCGGCTGTGCAGGGACTCTTTCAAAAACCTACTATTGTCAACAATGTCGAAACGCTGGCTTGCGTCAAACACATCGTGGAGCGAGGGCCCCAATGGTTTCGGTCTATCGGTGTACCGCCGGATCCAAATAACCCACGCGATGCCGGCAGTTTTGGCCCTAAACTGTACTGCTTGAGTGGCCATGTCAATCGCCCTGGCTGTTACGAGTTACCGCTGGGTATTACCGCTCGGGAATTGATCGAAAAGTACGGTGGTGGGGTATGGAAAGGACGCAGGGTTAAGGCGATTATTCCTGGTGGACTTAGCATGGGGTTCATGACAGCTGACGAACTGGACACCCCTTTAGATTTCAATGGCCCCACACGTGTTGGTTGTCTTGGCCTCGGCACCGCAGCGGTTATCGTCTTAGACGACCTGACCAGCATGGTAGAGGCTTTATATAACTCCTGTCGGTTTTTTGCTCATGAATCGTGCGGTCAATGTACCCCTTGCCGGGAAGGCACCGCCTGGATGGCGAAAATACTCGCACGCATCCGTCGAGGTGAGGGGCATATGCAGGACCTGGATATCCTACTGGAGATTGCCAACGGCATCGGCATCATTCCAGGTACTACTATTTGTGGTTTAGCTGATGGAGCTGCCTGGCCAGTTAAGACGGCACTGACTAAATTCCGTGCCGAGTTTGAAGAATATATCAGGAATTCGAGGCACCAAAAAACTCGCCGAACCGAGGTTCGAACAGTCCTTTAACAAGACCCATGCGGAGGGTAAATCTATGTGCGGGCATCTAAATTCTGTTGATCTACGATGGGCAATGGCTGCTATGCTGGCAGGTGTTATAGGTTGTGGGGGCTCGTCTGGCGGGCCTTCTCAGATCGCCGGGAAAGCGAGTTCCGACCAATATCCCACTCAAAAACCCGATAGTGCCGTACCCGCAGCTTCCACAGTTCCACTGTTTCCCCTCCCGTTACCACTCCCCGATAAACATGGTCCTTCCGAGACGCCTAGTGTTTCCACTGCGTCTTCGGTATCAGTCGCACCAACTTCATCCTCGCATCCGACTAACACTCGCCCCGTTGGGCCTTTTGGGGTTCGCCAAATTACTTTAGGCCTAAACGACTTGCGCCAAGCCGGAGCACTGTTACTTGCGTATTATAGTGAAAACAACGGCTGGCCGCGCAACGATGTGGAATTGCAAACCGCTTTGCGCGAAATGCCGTATGTATATAAAGCTATTCAGTCGGGCGATTATATCTTTGTCCCAGCTAAGAATCCTAATCTAGCGCCAGGGGCGCAGACGGTCATCATTTATGAAAAACTGCCAGATAAATCAGGAATTCGGCTGGTATTATTTGGCGACGGCTCCGTGAAACGAATGTCTCTAGGCGAATTCAACCAGCTTAAGCTGCCAATGCCATAACTGTGAGGAATTGTCCCAGCCATGGCCATTATTACCATCAATGGTCGCGATATAGAGTTTGGCGAGCAGGAAAGCCTAAACTTGATCCAGGCAGCGCAACGAGCCGGTATAGAAATTCCGCATTACTGCTGGCACCCTGCTCTCAGCGTGGTAGCAAGCTGCCGTATGTGTCTGGTTGAGGTAGGCGAGAAGCGCGCCGATGGTTCAGTAGCCATGCAGCCCCGCTTGGTGCCAGCTTGTCAAACACCAGCTCGCCACGGAACAGTCGTCATCACCAATAGTCCTAAGGTTAGGGCCGCGCAGGCTGCGACTTTAGAGTTCTTGCTACTTAACCATCCCTTAGACTGCCCAGTGTGCGACCAGGCGGGCGAATGTTGGCTCCAGGATTACAGCTATAAATACGGCCGATCCCGCAGTCGCCTTCGCGATGAAAAACTCATTCGCCCCGACAAAGATTATATTGGCGAGCAAATTGTTCTTTTTACCGACCGTTGTATCATGTGTACCCGGTGTGTTCGCTTTACTCGCGAAATAAGCGGCACGGCAGAATTGCAAGTTATCCGCCGGGGTGATCATGCCGAGATTGACGTATTCCCGGGCAAACCTTGCAATAACAAGCTCGCAGGCAACGTAGTGGACATATGCCCTGTCGGTGCCTTATGTAGCAAAGACTTCCTTTATAAGCAGCGAGTGTGGTTCCTCAAACAACAAAAATCGGTCTGCCCCCATTGCTCGACGGGTTGCAGCGTCTGGATTGACTGGAATAAGAACATCGTGTACCGCATTCGTCCCCGTTATAACCCTCAAGTGAACGGTCACTTCATTTGCGACGATGGCCGTTTTGGTTACCACCACATTAATAGTAACGAAAGATTGCGTCTGCCAATGCAGCGGCAGGGTAGTGCCTGGGTGCCGACGAGTTGGCCGGAATGGAAACAAGCATTTTTAGCATATTTAGAGCGTATTTCTCGTCAAGATGGCGGCAATTCCTTGGCATTGATACTATCCCCTTGGCTGACACTGGAAGAAACCTGGTTGGCGATTCAGGTCGTGAAATCGTCATGTCCTGAGACCAGACTAATAATGGGGCCGGTTCGCGATTCTGGTGCAGACGATCTTTACCCGAAAGGTCCGCGTGGTGAGCCGCCTCTCCGCGAGCGTGCAAAGTTCATAATTCATGGAGAAAAAGCTCCGAACCGAAAAGGTGTTGAACTATTAATTCGGCATTTTCAGAACGAGACCTTAACATGGGATCAAGGCATGGATATGATTGCTAGTGGAACGGTCCGCGATGCAATTTTCATAGACGCGGATCCTATATATGATCTCTCCAATGGTGAAATTAGAACTCTAGGTCAGCTTAATACGTTCATTGCTTGGTCTCTTTTCAAGAAAAATGGCTTGGACATTATCCCCCACTGGCTTATTCCCGCCACTAGCTTTGCTGAGAAGTCTGGAACGTATGTCAACTGTCAAGGTGTTGCGCAATCAGTGCGGCCTGCTATTACGCCTTATGCGAACATTTGGCCCGAAGCACGATTTTTTTGGGAAGTGCTGGGACGTGCCGGGCTGTTCCAACCTGCCTCAATTCGACGGGAAATGGCTACGGCTATTGCATCGCTTAAGCCCCTTGCCTGCGATGACCTTGGAGAATATGGAATACGTCTCGATATCTGATCCCGCATATTAAGGAAGAACAGGATGAACTGGGCAACTGTAGCATTGATTATTTTTGTCCTCAGCTTCTTACAAGCAACCTGTGCGTATCTTATCTATTTAGAGCGCAAGGTGGCAGCATGGGTGCAGGATCGTAAAGGCCCTAATCGAGTCGGCCCATGGGGGCTTTTCCAACCTATTGCGGATGGGCTAAAGTTTTTGTTCAAAGAACAAGTGGTGCCAGGCCATGTGAATTTGGTTCTATACTTCGTTGCCCCGAGCATTGCAGTGGTAACTACTAGTCTTGCTTTTGCAGTGGTACCCTTCGGCCCAACAGACGTACCAGACCAGGCAGGATTGCGATATGTCATTGCGCCCAATATTGATATCGGTTTGCTCTTTATCTTTGCCATTAGTAGTCTCAATGTCTATGCGATCATTTTGGGGGGGTGGTCATCTAACAATAAGTATAGCCTGTTAGGAGCATTGCGTTCAAGTGCTCAAATTATTAGTTACGAGATCCCGCTGGCCCTAACAGCCCTGGGAGTTATCTGCCTGGCTGGAACCCTGAACCTAGAGAAGATTCTTAATATGCAAGCACAGGCTGGCCTGCGAGGCTGGTTTATTTGGTATCAACCCCTTGGTTGGTTGCTATTTTTTGTCTGTGCTTTGGCGGAAAGCAATCGCCTGCCTTTTGACCTGCCTGAGGCAGAGCAGGAACTAGTCGGCGGTTACCACACGGAGTACAGCGGCTTGAAATTTGCCCTATTCTTCTTGGGCGAATATACACATGTGATAACTGTTAGCTTTCTGCTTTCCATCCTGTACTTCGGTGGATGGCATTTCCCCGGTATCGCAGAGTACGACGTTCGTTATCCAGGGGCTGTGCTTGTTAAGGTGTTAGTGCTTTGGATCAAGGCGGCAATCTTCATACTTCTAATCATGTTAGTTCGCTGGACATTGCCGCGCTTTCGTTTCGACCAATTGATGCACCTGGCCTGGTTGGGCCTTACTCCTTTGGCCCTACTTAACCTGCTTACGGTTATTCTCGTTCAACACTTTGAGCTAGATTACTGGTTATTGCCCGTCTTCGCTGTGGCCGTTTTAGTTGGCTTCGCTCTTCTCATATCCCGTGAGGTCACAAAAGTACCAGCTACGAGTGAGGTGTAAAATGCCCATCGCCAAGTCTGAAATCAAATGGGTAGATGAACGTCCAATGAGGGCCTGGGAAGCGATGTACTTGCCAGCCATTTTGGAAGGTCTAAGGACAACCGTGCGACACATGTTTGCACCGAAAATCACTTTAGAATTTCCTGAGCAAAAGCCTCAGCTGCCTCCACACTACAAAGGTGTGCACCGCCTTAATCGCGACGAGCAGGGGCGCGTACGCTGTGTTGCTTGTTATCTATGCGCAACTGCTTGCCCTGCTCACTGTATAGACATCGTAGCTGCTCCCTCTCCATGGCCCGACAGAGAAAAGTATCCCGAGGTCTTCGTAATTGATGAGCTACGATGTATTTATTGTGGCATGTGTGAAGAAGCTTGTCCAGTGGATGCTATTGAGCTTACCACACTTTATGATTTGACTGGTTACTCCCGTGAGGAAATGCTTTTTGACAAGGAGAAACTATTAGCAATCTATGACTATACGGTGAGCAAAGGAACGGAAACGATTAGGACTACGCGGGGCTCGCTTGGGCCTGCTTCGGAAATCATAGCCCAGGACCACACGATTTCGGCATTCTCGGATGATCGGCTCTAGGCTGTACCGGGGGAAATGGGCAACAGGGTGTAGCTTACTATGCCAGTGCAGGAAACGCTACGTCATCCATTCTGGCTAACCACGGCTTTTATCCTATTGGCATTTCTAGGGCTATATTGGAGTCTAACATCCACTAGGCGCAAAGGAATGATTCTAGGTTTGTCGCTCGCATTGGTAGGGCTAGGCGTACAGGGCATGTTTCTACTCTGGGTCACAACTGGGCTGCCCTGGGTCGATGTTGGCACGCTTATCTTTGCTGGACTAGCCTGCGGTGCAGCTTTTCTAATCATCGCTGTTCGAGATCCTCTTTACGCTGCTTTAAGTTTCGCCGTTTGCATCGTAGCCATAAGCGGCCTATTCCTGGTCTACTCAGCCGAGTTTGTAATGGCGGCGACCATTATCATATATACGGGGGCGATAGTAGTGACTTTTCTGTTCGTAGTTATGTTGGCAAGGCAAGCTGACCATTCTACCTATGATTTTGTTCCGCGGGAGCCTGTACTAGCATGTATTGGCGGGTTTCTTCTTTCGACTGGCCTCGGAATGCCCCTTTTTCAAATGGCGGCTGGGGGCAACTTACAATACAAAATTGACGGTATAGAGTCTGCGAACGGGAAAATTGCGGAACGGGAATTGGGCAAGCTGACGAAACAAGCCTTGCGCTCATTGCAGCCTATCAAACATGCAATCCGGGAAACTTTGCCAAAAGAGAAAATTATTCGCCTTTTGATGGATGGCACCGCTGATATTCCGTCCCTCATGGATGTGATGGATAAGATCATCGGACGAGAATGGGTGAGAAACGGCTTTCTGCAACGAAAACTGAAGGAGCTAAGGGCTGCTTACGACCAATTGGCCGGCACGCTTGCGCTAGAACCTGTGGACTACGATAAATGTGAAAGCCTGGTTTCGGCATTAGAGCACCTGATAAATAATCTGAATGAGACAATAACTGGCCACTATGTTCTAACAAAAACCGACGTTAGATCGTCAACGCGTGGCATAGGCCAGGCCTTGTATAGCTACTTTTCCGTGCCGATCCAGTTAGCGGGTTGGCTTCTATTACTTGCGACTGTGGGAACATACTTAATAGGCGCGTCAGGGCAGCAACTTGCGACTAGGAGAGGATAGCGTGTACGCTTTAGGATTATGGTCTTCGATAATCTTATTCGTGGCCGGAGTCCTGGGATTTATTGTGCGGAGGAACGCTATTGTAATGGTCCTGTGTGCAGAGTTGGCTATACAGGGTGCCACCCTCAACTTTATTGCTGGGTCAGCCAAACATCAGGATTACGGGGGACAGATTTTCGCTATTTTCATAATCACGATTGCCGCTTGCGAAGCAGCACTTGCGCTCATGCTGATATTGCAAATGTACAAGCGTAAAAATACGCTAGACATTTCGGTGTGGTCGGAACTAGGAGAAGAGCCTTATTTCGGAGAGGAACAGAGTTCGAGGCACATGCCAATTCTCCGTAAACCGGATAACTAATACGCCCTCGGAAACAAACAGACGAATACAAGGGCTTGCTGCCAAACACTGTCGGGATTTTTTATGCTTGCTGTGGAACAGGGATTGGTCTGGAATATAAATCACATCGGGTACTGGTTAATTCCTTTGGGGCCGCTATGTGGCCTACTGGTGTGCGCTGGGCTTGCATTTAGCAGTCAGCTTAGCGTTCGTCGGCTCGCGCACTGGCCATGCGTGCTGGGTGTTCTTGTCGCGTTTCTTGGCTCTATCATGGCTGTGCTCAATGTACTGCGTGAACCTCAGCATATAGCTATCTTTCCAATTTATACGTGGATTGCTACGGACGGTTTTCGTATAGGGGTGAATTTATATTACGATTCATTGTCTTGTGTAATGGTTTGCCTGGTTAGTTCAGTCAGCTTATTGGTGGCTGTCTATTCAACTGGCTACATGAAAGATGACGAGGGATATGGCCGATATTTCACAGTCATGTCACTTTTCGTGTTTAGCATGGTCATGCTGGTTTTGTCGGATAACTATTTGACAATGTATATGTTCTGGGAGGGAGTGGGACTATGCAGCTACTTGCTTATTGGCCATTGGTATGAACGCCCCGCTGCTAGTGCAGCTGCACTAAAAGCCTTCTTAGTTAATCGAGTTGGTGACCTGGCTTTCATGCTGGCGATATTGCTGATCTGGATAAACTGCGGAACCCTGCAATTAGTTGGTGTCTGGGTAGCGGCGGCTGGATTAGCTTGGCCTACAACCGTGCTTATATGTTTGCTTTTGTTAGGCGGGGCGAGCGCTAAATCAGCTCAGTTTCCTCTTCATGTGTGGTTGCCGGACGCTATGGAGGGGCCAACCCCTGTAAGTGCGCTGATTCACGCAGCCACCATGGTAACTGCTGGCGTGTATCTTTTGGCACGAAGTTCGTTTCTGTTAGCCGGTGCGCCAGAAGCCCAGGTTGTGGTTATGGTCATTGGCATAACTACCGCCCTACTGGCCGCTCTCATGGCGATTACTCAGTACGACCTAAAAAGAGTGCTCGCTTATTCGACGATAAGCCAGTTAGGATTAATGTTTACCAGTCTTGGTGTAGCTGGTTACTCCGAGCAGATTTTGCCGGTAGCTGCCTCAGCAGCAATTTTTCACCTGTGTATGCACGGATTTTTCAAGGCCCTTCTCTTCCTATCGGCCGGCAATATTATGCACGCGACGCATGGCATTATTGATATGCGTTTGTTAGGCGGCTTAAGGCGAAGCCTTCCGTATACCCATGCTTGCTTTGCGATAGGAGGGCTTGGCCTTGCAGCGATACCACCTTTGGCGGGATTTTGGAGTAAAGAAGCGATACTTGAAGCCATGGTTTTCGCTGCTCAGAAAACGCAGCATTGGGGAATTTGGTCGGTGATAAGCTGCTATTACCTCACTGGTTTGTTGACGGCTTTTTACATCACGCGGGCTTATGTACTGACATTTTGGGGTGAAATAAAACTGGATACCGAAACAGCTCAACACGTCCATGAACCATCTAAGATTATGGCGGCTCCGGTCCTGCTGCTCGCCCTGGCCACTCTAGTGTTAGGCGTTGTCCTTGGGCCGACAGGCCTGTTTCAGAAATTCCTGCATCTGTCAGAACCATTTGGTCCGGTAATTGGTAATCACCACAGTTCTATAGCGTGGATATTAGTGAGCATTGCAGTGGCATTGTCCGGGGCAGTGTTCGCTGCATACACATATGGGTCGGCTCCTGGTCTGCGTACGAAACTGGTAAGGTGGCTGGGCGTGGTTTATATCCTTAGCGCCGGCAGGTTTTTTATTGATGAATTCTACCGCTTCGCTATAGTTAAGCCTAGCCAGCTATTAGCTGCGATTGCTGAATGGTTAGATAAACTTATAGATGGATTGATAGACCTAACTGGCTGGCTGGTGTGGTCAATGGGACGCTTATTGCGGCCCATGCAAAATGGCCAAGTGCAGTTTTACGCGCTTGCCATGTTGCTGGGCTTGGTTGTTTTCTGCCTAGTGCTGGTCAGCAAATGGGGTGGATGAAATGATAGATCGAGTCATTGCATTGTGGATGTCGGAGTCCCCGAATTTACTTGAAATTTTTATGTGGATGACCCTATTAGCTCCTCTAATTGCATGCGTAGCGGTCGTGATAACGGGTGAAAGAAGAAGTGCTTTGATTCCCTGGGTCTCTCTATTCTTCGCCCTGATAACCTTTGTCGGTGCCTGCGGCATGTTCGTGACCTATAGGGTTTTGATCGAACATAGGCTCTGGTCGAAGCAGCAATCAGCATCGCCTATATTGCTTTTTGAGCAAGACCTGCTTAAACTTGGGTCAGAGGCCAATTTTCTACATTTCCGGTGCTTGTTCGGGGTAGATGGTATTAGCGTGGCCCTGATATGGTTAGTTTCGGTATTGGGAGTAAGTAGCATCTTGATTTCAATGAAGACAATACGTAACAGGATCGTGGAATACTATGCATTGGTGCTCGTCATGCTGACTGCGTGTGTCGGGTTTTTTCTCTCGTTCGATTTACTCCTCTTCTATTTGTTCTTCGAGTTTACGTTGCTTCCAATGTTTTTCCTTATCGGTATCTGGGGTGGGCCGGAAAGAAGGTATGCGGCAGGTAAGTTTTTCATATACACGTTCGTTGGAAGCTTGATTGGTTTGGTGGCGTTGCTGGCATTTGTAGTGCAAGTCCACAGCCTCGCCAAAGAGCTGCATTTAGGTATGGAATTTCGACAGGGTAGTTGCTCCCTTGTTGACCTAGCTGCCATTAGTAGGGATATCACTCACCAAAGCCTACGTGATGCTGCGGTTCTGACTAAATGGAGCGGTTTGCAAATCTGGGTGTTCTGGGGTTTGTTTCTGGCCTTTGCCATCAAGGTGCCTTTGGTGCCGTTGCACACCTGGCTGCCTTTGGCTCACGTGGAGGCGCCTACTGCGGGAAGTGTTTTTTTAGCAGGAATCCTTTTGAAGCTCGGTACCTATGGCTTTCTCAGGGTTTGCCTGCCTCTTTTGCCAACAGCGACATTGCAATACGGAACCACCGTAATACCTATATTAGCCTTGGTGGGCATAATTTACGGTTCATTTTGCGCTGCCGGTCAGATAGATATTAAGCGACTGATTGCGTATAGCTCTATCGCGCACATGGGCTTTTGTATGCTAGGGATGATGTCACTCAACACTACCGGCTTGTCTGGCAGCGTGTTGGAAATGGTCAATCACGGCTTATCTACCGGGGGACTATTTTTGTTGGTCGGCATGTTATACGATCGTTATCATTCGCGTCTAATGGGACAGTTTGGTGGGCTGGCAAAAAGGCTGCCGATATGGGCGTTCTTTCTAATATGGCTAAGCATGGCGAGCATTGCCTTGCCCGGACTGAATGGTTTTATTAGCGAGACTTTGTGCTTAGCCGGAATGTTTCGCGTTTCACCTATGTATGCGGTTCTGGGAGCAGTGGGTATTATCCTTGGCGCCTGGTATATGTTGGAGATGATACGTAAGGTTGTGTTCGGACCACTGCGAGAGCCAGAGCAGCCACACGATGAGGCTGAGGCAGTGCAGGACTTGAACATGTACGAGTGGTTAGCCATCGCTCTACCGGCTATACTTTGCTTAGTACTCGGTTTATATCCGAAGGCGATTTTTGATATTATCCGGCCCGATGTGCAGGCGCTTGCGTCCCTTTTCGAATCTCTTCGCTAGGGAGGGCAGCAACAGTGCAATCTGTTTATCAAACATTCACAGAAAACTGGATAATCATTTTGCCGGAATTGCTGCTACTTGGCGTGGCAGCCTTGAGCGTGCTAGGTGGCTTATGGGTCAGGTCGAGGGATGTTTGGGCAGTTATCTGCCTAACGGGGCTAATTGTCGGCATGCTGATACTGGTTACAAAAATTCCATCGCAATGGCCCTCGCAGTGGATACCCTCAGCAAGCTTGTTCATGACTGATGAGCTGAGAGTGGTATTGAGAGGATTTAGTTTTTTTACGGGCATGGTTTTATTGCTTCTGTGTTGGACGCAGGCCAGACAGGATTACTCGCCGGAGTTTTATGCCTGTTTACTAGGGGCAATTGCAGGGATAGGGATGGCTATTGCTGCTTATGACTTGGTCGCGCTATTCCTGGCATTAGAAACAGTAAGTATCCCTACCTATATTGGGCTCTATATCTTACGTCGTGACAACCCCGGCCTGGAAGCAACTGTGAAGTACTTTCTTTTGAGCATTTTCTCTTCGGGTATCTTTCTCTTCGGAACCAGTTTGCTTTACTTTGAAGCTGGTAGCACCAATTACTTGCGAATTCAGTTAGCTCTGGCACAAGGGGCTGACGCTTCGACCCTAATACTGAGTGGCGTTTTGGTCATAGCCGGGTTGAGTTTCAGGCTTGCAGCGGTGCCGTTTCATTTTTATGCACCTGATGTATTTGTTGGTACTCATCCGGCGGGAGCTGCTTTCCTGGCTGTTGTGCCTAAGATCGTCGGTGTTATCAGCATAATGCAGTTGCTAACGGAAATCTATAGCAGCGCAGCGAAAGTCTCACCAGCTGAAGTCAGTGTGCTTCAGGTTTTATTGGTGGCTTTAGGAATTCTGGCTGCGGCCAGCATGGTGCTGGGTAATATAGCTGGTTTACTACAGACTGAACTGTACCGGCTGCTCGCCTATTCGAGTATTGCTCACGCAGGCTATATGTTAGTGGGTCTGGCGGCGGGAAGCGATGGCACTCCGGTATCTGGTTACCAAGCAGTCGTTTTTTACCTGGGAACTTACCTTCTTATGACAATTGGTACCTTCGCAGGCCTGTTGTGTGTCAGACAGGATGGGAAGCTGCTGGCTTACATTGACGAGCTGTCGGGATTGGCTCAGGTGAGACCGGGATTGGCGTTATTGTTAGCGGTGGGCCTGTTTAGTTTGGTCGGCTTACCGCCTACAGCAGGTTTCTGGGGCAAAGTGAATTTGTTCTTAGCAACCTGGTATGCTCCAGGAGGTCGGAGTTTGTTACGTTTTCTGGCCGTTTTTTTAGCAATCAATGCCGCTGTAGGGGCCTGGTATTATTTGCGGGTGATCGGAATTATGTACCTGCGACAGCCGATTAAACCGTTTGACAAGGTGAATGACTGGCCAGCTTTGCTCGCCTGCTCGGTGTGTACAGTATTGACGGTGGTGTTATTTTTCGTGCCTGGCTTGTGGTGGAAGCCTATCGAAAACGCTTTCGGCATGATTCGCTGATCGGATGGAATTAATGTAGTCAGGCGGAGGGCTGATGGACGGATAGCGAATTTTGGACCAACCTTTGTTAGTCGGGCTGGAACTAAGCAGTTTTCCGCTGCGCCACAAGGGTTTTGTCGAATAAAGGTTCTTCGCCGCGCACGACTTTGTCTGTTACCACAAAGCGCCCTTTATGCTCTAACTCGGGAAGATAAAACATGATGTCCATCATCAGCTCATCAACGATGGCACGAAGGCCACGGGCACCTGTATCCTTTTCTTTCGCTTTGCGAGCGATTTCGTGCAAAGCTGCTTCGGTGAACACCAGCTCCGCACCTTCCATTTCGAAGAACTTCTGGTACTGACGAACAAGCGCGTTCTTCGGCTCAGTCAAGATGCGAACCAGGGCATTATGATCGAGTGGCTCGAGGGGGGCGATAATAGGTAGGCGGCCAACGAATTCGGGGATCATGCCGAATTCTATTAGATCATCGCTGGTAACTTTGGACAGCAATTCTCCAAGGCTATGTTCGCGGGCAAGGGGATCGGAACCAAACCCAATAGTTTTCTTGCCAATACGGCGAGCAATGATGTTTTCCAAACCAACAAACGTGCCGCCGCAAATAAAGAGAATGTGTGTGGTGTCCACCTGGATGTACTGCTGTTCTGGGTGTTTGCGACCGCCTTGCGGGGGAACATTGCTAATGGTACCTTCCAGCATCTTCAAGAGCGCTTGCTGAACGCCTTCGCCACTCACGTCTCGGGTAATGCTGACATTGTGGTGGGTTTTGGCGATTTTATCAATTTCGTCAATGTAAACGATACCACGCTGGGCAGCCTCAATGTCAAAGTCGGCAGCATGCAGCAATTTCAAAAGCAGATTTTCCACATCCTCACCAACATAACCTGCCTCGGTTAACGTAGTGGCGTCGCCAATGGCGAAGGGAACATCGAGAATCCTGGCAAGAGTGCGAGCAAGTAACGTTTTTCCACTACCGGTCGGGCCGATCAACAGAATGTTGCTTTTGTCTAGCTCTACGTCGCTACGTCCGCCAGACTCGTACAGGTTGATGCGCTTGTAATGATTATGCACGGCCACAGAAAGAACTTTCTTGGCGTACTCTTGCCCGATGACATATTCGTCGAGTTTTTGTTTAATTTGGCGCGGGGTGGGAATGTTGCGGAACAGGCCCCGAGTTTGACCACGTCGGCGTTTTTCCTGCTCGATAATGGACTGGCACAATTCGACGCACTCTCCGCAAATGAAGACATCGCCCGGACCCTCTACGAGTGGCCCAACGTCGCGGTAGCTTTTTCTGCAAAAAGAGCAAAACGCGTTCCGGTTGCGGCTGGAACCCGAGTTGCGGCGTCCACCATTGCCTGCGTCACGACCGGACATGAAATCTCCTTCGTCTTTCATCATGGCTGGCCTGGTTTGCTTTGTTGGTAGCTCTGTGGTAGGGGGTGGCGTAATTCTGCCGGCTGATACTAGCTAAGACGGGATAGTGAAATCACTCGATTTTACCGCCAGAACTTCCTGTAATCAAGCAAATAGCCGTTCCCAGCCGACTTTTATTTGGGCGGCGAATCGCTATCGTTCTTTTGTTCCTTGTCCTGGGGTTGACCAGTATTTTCGGACGGTACGGACTCGGTGTAAGTTTCCGATTCGAGAATGGGTAACTCTTCCGGCGAAGGTTCGGTCTGGGCGGGTAATCCCTGTGTGGGTATTGCTTCTCCTGCAAGCCGTCCAACCAGCAAACGGCGAACCCTTGCGAATTCTTCGGGGCTCATCTCGCCGCGTCGCAATGCTTCCTGAAATTCCTCAAGCAGTTCACGGTCGGCCTCTTTGCGTTGCTGGCTTCGGAGATATATTGCACGTGCTGCCGACAAGACCACCACGGCCAGACAAATCGCTGCTAACAGGAGTATCCAGAGCCAAAATAGTTCCTGCACTGCCTGGCCTTGTTCCGATGCTAAGCCGACCAGGCTTGATATTGCCCAGCTGTGCACCAACCCGGATTTTTGCATCATGGCTACAATTCGATTATACAGCAAAGCCGGGCCAGTTGCTACCAGCCAGGTCATGCCGATACCGCAGTTGATTCGGCCGGTGCAACACGGCTGATCCAAATGTCGCCGAACAGAGTTTCCTGTTCGACCGTGACCTGACGGGTCCGAATCAATTCGAGCAAGCCGAGGAAAAAGCCTACCAACCGGCCCCGGGTATGCGGTGGTTCGAAAATCTCGCGAAACGGCAGACGCGATGTGGTGGCCAGCCGTTGCAGAATTCGGGAGATGAACACCTGGGTGGGGGTTTCATCAAAAACGATTCGGTGCGGTTGCACAGCAAGGGTCTCGCGCATCAGCCGGCAGAACGCACTGACCAGGTCCCAGATTTCCACTGCACGGATCGGCTCACCGCTGGGATCACGATCCTGGTTTGGTTTTTCATGCACTCGCCTGGCAAACCGCGCAGCCTGCTGATGCACCTGCTGCTCAATCCGTTGAGCTGCCTCTTTGAATTTTCGGTATTCAATCAGTTGGCGTACCAAATCGAGGCGTGGGTCAACGTCTTGCTCATCGTTCTCTTCGTCGCGGGGCAAGAGCATACGGCTCTTGATTTCCATCAGTGTGCTGGCCAGGACGACAAATTCGCCTACACGCTCCGGGTCAAGCATGCGTAACATCTCGAGGTACTGCAGATACTGGTCGGTGATACGCGCGATGGGAATGTCGAAGATATCCACCTCTTCTCGCTCGACCAGATAAAGTAACAGGTCGAGCGGGCCGCGAAAGATGTCCAGTTCGACCAGATAATCATGCGTGGGAACCATTTCAGCTGGCAAGCAGCACCTTGCGGACGGTGGCACCGATCTCGGCCGGGCTGTCGGCAACGGTGACACCGGCGGCCTTTAAAGCAGCAATCTTACTGGCAGCAGTTCCTGCACCTCCGGATATAATCGCTCCAGCGTGTCCCATCCGTTTACCAGGTGGCGCCGTGCGGCCAGCAATGAATGCCACCACTGGTTTGGTTATGTACTGGCGAATGAAAGCAGATGCTTCCTCTTCCTGATTGCCGCCAATTTCTCCGATAAGCACGATGGCCTCGGTCTGGGGGTCGTTCTCAAACATACGCAGCGCGTCAATAAAACTGGTACCGTTGACCGGATCCCCTCCCAGGCCGACACAGGTAGATTGTCCTAGCCCCAGTTGCGTAAGCTGCCAGACGGCTTCGTAAGTAAGAGTACCACTGCGACTCACGATCCCAACATTACCGGGCCGGTGAATGTAACCAGGCATAATGCCGACCTTACATTGGCCCGGCGTTATGACGCCAGGGCAATTGGGCCCAATGAGGCGACATTGTGGCTTATGTCGGAGTTGCTCCATCACCCTAACCATATCGAGCACGGGAATTCCCTCGGTGATCGCAATGATCAAACGAATGCCAGCATCGGCGGCTTCCAGGATCGCGTCAGCCGCTGCTGGTGGCGGTACGAAAACCATGCTGGTATCGGCTCCGGTTTTTCGCACAGCTTCGTGAACCGTGTTGAATAACGGAAAACCATCTTTGCTGGTTCCGCCTTTGCCGGGTGTAACGCCGCCCACGATTTGTGTCCCGTACTCCCGACATTGCTGAGAATGAAATAATCCGGCTTTCCCCATGCCCTGCGTAATTACTCGCGTATGTTTATCCACCAGGATGCTCATTGCTTGCCTCGCTTCGGATCAATTGACCGCACAAAGCAGCGGATCTTCGGGTTGAAAGAGTCTGAGGGTCGGGTTAGCTATGCATTTGACGATTCGGGGTTACATTGCGCCTAGGAAGAAGCGGTGTTTGCGGCAGCGACGGCTTTTTTCGCAGCCTCGCTGAGAGTTTCGGCAGTGATAATGTTCAGACCACTTTCTTTCAGGAGTTGCCGGGCCAGTTCGACGTTGGTTCCTTCCAGCCGCACAATGAGCGGTACGCGGAAACCTACTTCCCGAGCGGCGGCGATGATGGCTGCCGCTATGGTGTCGCACTTCATGATCCCGCCAAAGATGTTGACCAGTACGGCGCGGACATTCGGGTCGCTGAGCAAGATGCGAAAAGCCTCGGTGACTTGTTCCTGGCTAGCTCCGCCGCCAACGTCCAGAAAGTTAGCAGGTTCGCCGCCGTGGAGTTTGATGATGTCCATGGTGGCCATGGCCAGACCAGCACCGTTGACCAGACAGCCAATATTACCATTCATGCTGACGTAACTAAGCCCCGCCTGCTTGGCTCGCCATTCCCGCGGGTCTTCTTCGTCCAGGTCACGGAGCCGCTCAATTTCGGGATGGCGGAACAAAGCGTTGTCGTCAAAGTTGATTTTGGCGTCCACAACAAGAACGCGACCGTCGTCTGTTACGGCCACCGGGTTAATTTCGGCAAGACTGCAGTCTTTTTCGATGAAGACTTTAGCCAGTGCGGAGACCAGCCTTTCCGCTGCTGGCACCTGATCGTTCTGGAAACCGAGTTCGTATGCGAGGCGACGAGCCTGGAACGGTGCTAGTCCGCGGTCAGGAGAAAAGGGCACGCGCAAAATACTTTCCGGATTCCGGGCCGCTATTTCTTCAATGTCCACTCCACCTTCAGCACAGGCCATCAAAACCGGACATCCGCGACCGCGATCCACCACGGCACCAAGATAAACTTCCCGACGAATCTCGACAGCCTCCTGTACCAGGACTTTGCGAACGCGCTGACCAGAGGGTCCCGTCTGGCGCGTTACCAGTGGAAAGCGGAGCATTGTTTCGACAACATCCCGGCATTCGTCAACGTTATGCACAATTTGCACACCCCCGTAGGGCCTATCGCTACCAGCAAACCGGCCTTTTCCGCGACCGCCAGCGTGTATCTGCGCCTTGATGACCGCCCGTTGTCCGCCGAGACGCGCGAATGCTTCCAGGGCACTCTCGACACTCTCCGCGACGAATCCGGGTACCACCGGAGCACCCGCTTGAGCAAGCAGCTCTTTCGCCTGGTATTCGTGAATTTTCATGCCATTTCCTTTGTGGTGTGTGCCAGACAGCAAAGCCTAATTCGATTGTGTCGAGCGCAATGGTATTTCCTTCCGGCCGGGTCAGATGATAGTTCGGAGGCGACCATGCCGGCCAGCATGAGGTTCGCGCCTTTGCGAAAAGTGTATTGCCAAAGCCGCCCTCTTGGTAGTTCCTATTCGGTTGCTCACCATGACGAAGTTGTCTTTCTTGTGGGCGACCGTGTCGTCCCGAAACAATGGGTCGGTCTATCCAGGATTTCGCTCAACCTGGGCAAGAAGGAGAGCCGGACAGGATCGTTGCGTGAAGCTGGGTTTGCCCAAGCGTTTGGCTCCGCATGACTTTGAACCGACGGTGCGGCTTGCCGTCTTATCCAGGGCAGCGTAGGTTTTCTTAGGAATTCTCACGTGGGAGATAATGAGCATGGCTGCGCAGGTACACGTCTGTCCACAGTGCCAACGACCCAACCCATCTGAGGCCACTTACTGTTACTATGACGGGGCAATTCTAATTTCGACCGCGGCAATGGGCTACGGCCCGGTGAACGTGGCCAGTTTACCTTTTCCTCGGCCGTTCGTTTTTCCGTCCGGTCGCATGTGTCGCACTTTCAATGAACTAGCGATGGCTATTGTTCAGGAGTGGCAGGCTGCCCGCGACTTACTGGTGGGTGGCTTTTTCGAGTCGTTTCTTGGCGGAATTGGCCGTGCCGATCTAGCACTGGCTGCACGCCAGGCTGCGCAATTCCCCGACGCCGACCGTGGACTGGACCAGCTGCTGGGGCGATTGCCTTCGGACTCGGAAGTGATCCGCCCCGCCAAGCTTGCTGCCGAGCCGTTACAGGTCAATCTCGGCACAATGCAAATCGGCCAGGACAATCGTTTCGAGTTGCACCTGGCCAACCAGGGAATGCGCTTGCTCTATGGTACTGTCTCAGTAACGAACACCCCCTGGTTAGTGCTGGGTGAAGCCCCGGGCGTGCAAGAGAAAGCTTTCAAGTGCGAGCGAGAGCTGGTCATCCCGGTGCAGGTGGTGGGCCACAAGCTGCGGGCCAGTTTGAAACCGCTCGTCGGAAAAATCGTCATTGACTCCAACGGCGGCAAGGCAGAAGTAACCGTTACTGTTCAGGTGCCAGTCAAGCCTTTCCCCGAAGGTATCTTGCAGGGTGCACAAACACCACGCCAGTTGGCTGAACGAGCGTTCAAACAGCCAAAAGAAGCGGCCGTTTATTTCGAGACCGGAAAGGTAAAGGAGTGGTACGAAGCAAACGGTTGGACATACGGTGTGCAAGGGCCTCCGGCCAACGGACTGGCAGCAGTTCAGCAGTTCCTCGAGGCCTGCGGCTGGACTACTCCACCTCGCGTCGAATGCGAAACGCGGGAAGTGCAGCTGGAAGGACCAGTTAACGGCAAACTCGAGTTCAGCGTTCGTGTCAAGGGCTTGGATCCCAAGCCGGTCTTTGCCTGGGCAGTGAGTAACCAGCCCTGGTTGGTGCCCGGTAAAGCACATTGTGCTGGCCGAATAGCCACCGTACCGGTTACGATCCCACAAATTCTTGCGCCGAGCAATGGCGATCGGCTTCAAGCGGAACTCACGGTAACCAGTAACGGGCGGGCCAAATTTACTATTCCGGTTACCGTTCGAGTTTCAGGGTTCGTACCTCCGCCCCCGCCGCAAGCCGCAGCACCGTCGGCATCCGTTGCCGAAGCAACGCCCGGCATGCAAATTCCAGAGCCGGTCGCAGCTGCGGAATCAAGTTCAGCAGCGGAGAGTTCGCCGTTTGCCTTCGGCGAAGCGTCTTTGTCCGAATTGTCGGGTGCCCGAGGACGTTCTGCGAGCGAAGGCGTCTCTTTGCTCGACGAAGAGCAGGTTGCCTCTGTTCCAATTCGGCGACGCTCAGATTACGGCTGGATCCATCTGTTGCCGTTGGCTTTGCTGCTTGTGATTCTGGCAAGTTTGGTGGTTGTGGACATTTTCCGGCGACCGGGAGCGATTCACGCAACAGACAAACCGCCTCTCGAAGCCAACGTCGAGAAACAGGAGCTGCTGGATGATACGCCCTATCTCCGCATTAGGTTCAATTCCAATCAGGGGTACCGCCAGCGTTTTGGCATCGTCATCCCCGGTGGACAGGGTAACCCGGACAAAGCCCTGACTTTTATGGATCGCGATTTTAAAGGGCGATTGAGCAACCCGGGTAGAACAAGCAACTTGTGCATCCGTTACGACGGCAAGGACTTTTTGTTTGGGCGGCGAGGGGACGGCCAGCCGAGCGTAATTCACGTGCGCGCTCACAGCGACCGTAAAGCCGAGGCTCAAGCAGACGGCTACATGCCGGTTGAACAGCCAGTCGCTGGTGAAAAGCATCATGTTTATCGCAGTGTCTTCATTTATAGCGACGAGAATCAGCGTGACCCTGAAGGCGATCCGGTCGGGATTCGTGTAACTCAAGAGGTGTCCTTGCGGCGCTCAGATGTGTCCCGGAAATACGAGGTCGTTCTGGTTCGTTTCGTTGTCGAAAATACCGGTTCCAAACCACATCGCGTCGGCTTACGGTACATGCTGGACACGTTTATCGGCAGCAACGATGGCGTGCCCTTCCTTGTTCCGGGTCAGGATCGCTTGATTCAGGACAAAGCGGAATTTCGAGGCCAGGATATTCCGCAGTTCATACAGGCTCTGGAAAAAGCTGACCTGCAAAATCCCGGAACGGTTGCCCACCTGATGTTGCAGCTTCCGGGCTCGCGTTATGAGCCGCCAGAGCGAGTCGTAATCGCCGCCTGGCCGGATAGTAAATTGGGCGGACGATGCAGGGGGCATTCTACGGAATGGGAGCCCGATTTTCATCCCATCACCAAGACTTCGGATTCGGCTGTGTTTATTTACTGGGCAGAGAAGGAGTTGTCCCCCGGAGAAAAACGCGAGATGGGCTTTGCTTACGGGCTAGGACAACTTTCGCCGAGCCTCGCTGCTGGCGGCAAGACGCAGCTGGCCATGAGTGTCAGCGGTGCATTACGCAGAGGCAGCGATTTCACCGTAACCGCATACGTTGCCAACTCGGAGCGTGGTCAGCAAATTGAAATTCGCTTGCCGGAAGGATTCCGTCTGGTTCGGGGAGAGCCCAGGCGAAGTGTGCCAGCGGTGTCCGGTTCCTATGTTCCGATTAGTTGGCGCGTACGGGCGCCCGACCGACTGGGTGAGTTTGAAATCGCGGTGCAATTGGGCCAGCTTCAGCAAGTGCAAAAAATCCGAATTGCAGACAAGAGTTTCCTCGATTAGGCGGTAATCAAGTGCGACCGTGCTCGCAATTGGCGAGGCCCATGCTGGTGCAACGGCATATTTCTGACTCCGAGGATAGTACCGGAGTCGGATTCCCTGACGCGGTTCAAACACGCTGGCGAGCGAGTTCGGCTTTAGCGCGTCGCAGCACCTCGTTCAGGTGCTCCAGCAAAAAATCACTGAGCAGCAAAGCCTCTTCTGCGTTTTCAAACAATTTATCCAGCGAGTTTTTGAGAGCCTGAACAGTAGGGAAGCGGCTCTTTTTGCGAGTGGGTCGGCTGACTTCGTGGAAATCCGCCAGGGTGGTAAACAGTCCCGCATGAAAATGTTCGCTTAACTCGCGGGCACATTTCTCAGACTGGGTCAATAATTCCTGCAAGGTCATGCGGTTAATCGGTTTCGGCGGTCGTTTCATGGCCAGCTCCGTGGAACTGGATAGTTTTCAAAACAATTCCGGTTCGCCAACCCTCCGCGCTGGTTGCAGGGCACCGCAGTCGTTTGTATTATACACTTATTCCGGCGAATGGTGCAACGGGAACAGACAACCGAAGCCGGCATTGCTAGCCTCGGTCGCAAAATCCAGCAGCTAGGTGTTACGGAAATTTTTGGACAGCAGCTATGCGTATTCTGATCCTGGCGGACATACATGGCAACTGGCCAGCACTGCGAACTATCCGTGAGCCTCATGATCTTTGTGTGTTCCTCGGCGACCTGGTGGATTACGCTCTGAATCCTGGTCCGTGTGTGGATTGGGTTCGGCAATACTGTCAGATTGCAGTACGCGGTAACCATGACCACGCCGCTGCTCAGCGAGCGCAGACCAACGGAAGGAGTGGTTTCAAATATCTCAGTGGTTTGACCCGCCAGATAACGTGGGAGAAGTTGAATCGTGAACAATTGCGGTTTTTAGGGACTTTACCGACGATGCGCTGGGCGACGCTGGACCACCGGCGATTCTTGTTCGTACATGCTACGCCCACCGACCCGCTTGATGAGTACGTTTACGACGACCCAGAGGCCTGGGCACGCCGACTGGAACGAGTTGAGGCAGATGTGATTTGTGTCGGCCACACTCACATTCCTTTTGTCCTGCCTGTTGGTAACAAATTGGTAATCAACCCAGGAAGCGTCGGCCAACCGCGGGATGGCGATCCTCGCCTTTCTTACGCCATCTGGCAAGATGGCCGCGTCGAAATCAAACGCCTGGAATACCCGGTCGAGGAAGTGATCGCAGAGATTCAGGCAAGCTCGCTGCCCGATCTCGCCAAGCGACTCTCCATAGAGGCATTTCGTACCGGGGCCGGTGTCCTGAACGGGGTTGATCAAAACGAACCGAAGATAAGCAGCAGTGAAACAAATAGCCCGGTCGCTGTTGTTGGGGCAGCTAATGACAGTGCTCGCGGATGAGCCGTGTTACAGCCGACGACGCCGTAGTCCATACTTTACCGGGAGAGTCGTCCCTCGTACCGGGCAATTCGTGAACGCGAATATTTCAGTGGCGGATTCCTTGTGATTCAAGGTTGGCAACGAACAGCGGGTTGCAGTAGAACAGCCCGCTACTTTGGGGGCGACCGATGTGAACGGGCATCTTGGTTTCCGCTACGGGAGCGCAGCTTTTCCAAAAATCGCATCAAATCAGAGGGTAATTCCGACCGAAAGCTCAGCCAAACGTCGCGGGTGGGATGGGTGAAGCCCAGCTCAGCTGCGTGGAGTGCCAGGCGCGGTGCACCGCTGCGATCCGGGATGGGTTCTCCGAACAGCGGTTTGTTGTACACTGTCTCTCCGCAGAGTGGATGTCCAAGCTCGGCCAGGTGAATGCGAATCTGGTGAGTGCGGCCCGTTTCCAGCCGACATTCGACCAGCGTGTAATCGCCTAAACACTCCAGCGGTTTCACATGCGTAATGGCAAGTTTTCCGACTCGCGGTAAGGTAGTACTCCCTCGGCGACCATCGCCCCGATCCCTGACCAGTCGGGAAACAATGGTGCGGGGTTGAACGAGACCGTGGGCAATGGCCAGGTAAACACGGTGAATGCTGTGCTTGCGGAATTGCATACCGAGTTTTCGCTCAGCCTCAACAGTGCGGGCAAACACCATCAGTCCGGACGTATCGCGATCCAGCCGATGCACCGGACGTACTGGCGGCAACGTGCCGCGAGTCCCTCGTCCTTCATGCTCGGCGAGAAGACGAGGCAATAACTCGGCCACAGTTGGTTCGTAAACCCGTTCCTCTTCAGGGTGGCGGACCGCATTGATACCTGGAGGTTTCTCGATAACAACGACCTGAGAATCCAGGTGTCGGATGACTATATTCGGCTTTGGTCGCTTTGCGCATACTGCTTTGGTTAATATTTTCACCACGTCGGTGGGTAGCAGTCGGCGTGCGGGATCGCGGCAAACTGCACCGTTGACAAGCACCCGCCCAGACTCGATGATTTGTTTGGCCTTCGACCAGCTAACTTGGGATTGCCAGACTCGCAAAGCCGCGGCCAGGGTTTTTCCGACCAGGTCCGAACGAACGTGATAGACCGATTCGCCTTGTTTTTGCGCCTGCGGCTTGTTATCCGCAGGGAAAAACTCTCCTGTCATGGAGGGCATTCTCATCCGGTTGTAAAGGCCCCTTTGCCGGAACCGAAATGCTCCGCTCGATTACGCAATAGTGCAGGAGCTAGCTGGCCAATGTAGTGGCAATTGTTCTGGATCACCTGCCTGGCCAAAGACTGAACTAAGCTCCCAATTCGCCAGGGCATTATACGCACCGGCGGAATGGACAGCCTGCGGAAGTGAGGAACCAGAACGAGTATCCGTAGCCGGAACCATTCCAGTTTCTGTTGCAAGTAGCTGAGCCGACTTTCAGACTGGTAAGCTGATGTGCCCGCTGTTAGTCTGACCGATGCTTCAAAGCCGTGTAAACCTGCGATGCCGCCTGCTTTAGCCGATTCAGAGTGTCTGTCCAATCCTTTCCTCGTGCAAGGATGGTCAGGATCGGGTACCTGCCCGGTATGAAGGCATCCTCATGTGGGACATCAGCGATGGCAATATCCGAAAGCAAGCCAGCCGGTGTAAGTATGGGGCCTATCTCAGCAATGTACCGCAATCGGAACTGCAATGCGAAAGGTGCATAAAGAATAGCTTTGCCGACGCAGCACGAATCACCTCCTGTCATAAGCGGGGCTCGCTGACAGTTGAATTGTCTCAAAGGACTGGACTGTTCGTCTGCCATGAAGACCGCAGCATGGGCAGAAAACCAAGGCCAGGCCGACGCCAGTTCCAGCACTTCCAGGGAAGCTGGATAACGAGGATTGATCTCCACTAGCCACGGCGTTTCGTCCTGCAAAACGAAATCCACGCCGAACACCCCGCGCAGTCCGAAATAACTGGTCAATGTTTCGCCGAGACGACGTAATCGCTCGGCCAACGGCGCAGCGCATCGAAGCGGTCCGAGGTTTCCACACCACTGAAACTCACGAGCCTGTAACCACCGACAGCCCAGCAGTTGTCGCGTAGCTCCCAGCCAGAAGCAACTTCGACCGTCCGCTAAAAACACTGACGATGCAGGCATCCCTGGGATATAACGCTGGTAGTAACGAACCTGGCCGCGGAGACGCTGACCATACCAACGCATGACGCCGCTTTCCGTTTTAGCCAACCACGTGCCATCTCGGGGCAAGCCTTCGGGACTTCGAGACCACTCCGGAAAAGGTAAACCAGCCTGGATAGCAGCCCGGGCGAGTTGAGCCGGATCACGCACGGCTCGCGCTACGGTTGCGGGATTGGCCCAAAGTGGCCATGCTTCTTGTATCTCGGCTAATACCCGAATGTAACGCTCTAGCCGACCCGTGTACAGAACTGGCGCTGCTCGTTCGGATTTTCGTAGCCACTGGATTAGGCCCTCTGGATATTGAGAACGCTGGATTCTGGTAACTGGTGCCCAGGCCTGCAAGTCGCGGTCTGCGAACAAGTCAGCACACTGTGGATACCATCCGGCCCGGATGGCGGCAAAAGCTAGAGCCCGGACGCTGGCACCAATCAGAAGGACTCGTTTATCGCTGCCATATTCGATCATGGAGCCGACCAATGGTTCTTCGCCACCAAAAGCGGTTTAAGTGTTCTGCCCGTCGTTTTATCAACCGATGGAAACCGGTGGTCGCTGATGTTTTCGCTGAAAACTTTGGCCCTGGAAGAACGCCGGATTCTGCAAACAATGGCTCTTGCCTCAGCCCTTGTTCGGAGTCATTTGGTAAGTTGAAGGTATGTCGGAATAACGCATGGCAAAACCACCTCTGCTTGCGAACCAAATGATAAAGGGTCAATTTTCTCGACGGCTACGGTGATTTGTTTAGTCCTGGCGAAATTTTTATCGGGCACTTGACGGCCCAATTGCGGGTGGTTTGAATAACGTTGTCGCCCGTTCCACCGAGAGGCCAGCTGAACACCAACGGACTCAATCCCGGTTCGCCAGACTGAGCGATTCGGCTTGGGCGAAGAGCAGCCGCGCACGGATTTCGTCGGCACAACTCCGTTCACCCTCAGTTTACTGGGTTGGCCTCTTTGTGGACGGTGCCCGCTAGGATCACTCGCCAAACAGCAACTGGAGGTGTCCCGTGACCACGGCGAATCCGAACTGGGTCGGGCACGAACTGGGTGGACGTTATAAGGTGCGTAAACTGCTGGCTAAAGGCGGTATGAGTCTGGTGTACCTTGCGTTTGACCCGAAGGTCGGAAGAGAGGTGGCGATCAAGACTCCCAGACCCAACTTATTGTACAGCGACGAGTTTCGCAAACGCTTCGACCGTGAGATTCGTGCCTTGCAAGCTCTAACCCATCCGAACCTGGTGGACATCTTTGATCTGGGCGAGCATGAGGGGATGCCTTATGCAGTGCTTCGGTATCTACGTGGTGGAACGCTGCGACAGCGAATCAATTCGAACCAAGCCAATTCCAATTTGCCACTGCTGACCAGTCCGGATTCCGTTCTCGTCTGGCTGCCGGCGATTGCTGATGCTCTTGATTACCTGCACAACCATAACTACCTGCATCGAGACGTCAAACCTGAAAACATCCTTTTTGACCAGGATGATCACCCGTATCTGAGCGACTTCGGGACAATAAAAGTGCTGTATGATATGCAGCTTAGCTCTGAGCCAGATAGTTGTCTGACTGAACTCGGACAGGCGATCGGCACGCTGCCGTATATGCCGTATGAGGTGCTAACCAGGGGCCAGTTGTCGAGGCAGGTTGACCAGTATGCACTGGCGGTAACTGTATATGAGGTGTTGTCGCGCAAATTGCCGTATCAAGGAAGAAATCCCGCCGAACTGGTTTTGCAGCAGCAGAACGGCCCGCCGGAACGACTGGATCGCTGCGCGGGGGTTGACCCATTAGTGGCGGATGTGGTCGAAAAAGCACTATCGCTTGACCCAGGACAACGCTTTGGGTCATGCCGGGACTTTGCGGCAGCTTATGCGAACGCCTTGAAATGTCGGGTATCGTTTGCGGATTTTTCGTCTCAGTCTCCTGGAACCCGCAATAATGCGGAAGATCAACCACTTACCGTTATGGAACCGCCTCGGCCTGTTATTGCCCTACCATCTTCGCAGGAAAGACACACTCCGGTTTCGCCTGCAACACCTCAGTACATCAGGCTGACCGATACCTCTCCGGACAATCAGGAGCCGCCAAGTTCGGTACCACCTGCCGCTAATTTGCGTTCTACTAATTCCCCTCCTCCGCCTCCGGCAAGTAAATCAGCTGACGTTTACCCAACCGGTACTTGCTTGCCCGAAGCCACAGACAAATCGCGCTCGAGCAGTCCAGGTGCGCCGTTTTCATTGCCTGGTAATGTTGCGGGTATATCTAGCGGCCACGGTTCGCATCGTTCCTTGATTTGCCCGATATGTCACATGCGGTTTGAACCTCTTTCGGATAGCAGCTTCGTGCTGTGTCCATATTGCCGAGTGCCTGTGCTGGTGGGTTCCCAGCCTGCACGACCAATTCTTCTCCGCCGGGCACGAAGGCAGGACGCTCTTCTAATCACTTCTTTGCTGATTTTGAGCCTGTGTGGAATTGTTGGGTTGCTGATCCTGATGTTCTTGGTACTTAGGGTGTATTAGTCCGCGGTACGTTGGTGCGCTGCTTCAACTGGACTTGCGATTATTCTTGTATAATTTTTCCGATGCCCTCTTGCCACGGACATGAGCATTGCTAAAATCAACCGACGGAAATCGCCGTATCGAATTAACCGAGAGGCACATGCAACTGCAAAGACCCACGAATAGAAACCGTGCGATTTGCTGGGCCTCAGGTTTCACCTGAGTTGCCGCTTGTTGAACGGCGTGCCCGTAGTTTAGTTGCTCAACGACCGCCCTGAAAGGTGTCCTAATCGGGCGTGGATTGCGCTTCTAGGCCGCCCCTTGAACGGGCGACAGTAATCCGGCGGAACATGAATCCAATTACTTTCTAGCTTGAAATCACAATCTCACCACAAGAAGAGGAGGACCTAGCAATGATGCGATATGCTTTCGTGGCATTTCTGCTGACGGGATTGCTAACACTCGCCGAGGCTGGGCAATTCAACAAAAAGCTCAACATCGGCGACCCTTGTCCAACTTTCAAGGACTTGGAGGGCGTGGATGGAAAGAAGTATTCACTGGACGACTTCAAGGACAAAGATGTCCTGGTGATAGTGATCACCTGCAACCACTGCCCCATAGCGCAGGCTTACGAAGATCGCATTATTCAGTTCACCAAGAAGTGGGCCAGCGGGCCGGATAGCAAAGTGGCTGTGGTGGCCATTAACGTCAATAATCTCGAGGCGGACAAGTTGCCGGCTATGAAAATCCGTGCCCGCGAAAAAGGCTTCAATTTCCCCTATTTGTACGATCCGTCGCAACAAATTGGCCGATCTCTCGGCGCAACGGTAACACCCGAATTCTTCGTCTTCAATAAAGCACGCAAGCTGGTGTACATGGGGGCTATGGACGATAGCAACAGTAACCCGAAAGTCAATTACCTGGAAGCCGCCGTCGAAGCTGCCTTGAAAGGTGGAACGCCGGCGGTTAAGGAGACTCGGGCTCGTGGCTGTACGGTGAAGTACGATAACTAGCCGCCCGGGTTACTGCGAAATAAGTCACCTGCCCAACTCTATACAAGCATGACGCTCTGTCGCCCCAGGGGCACATCACGAGTGCCCCTGTTTATTTTGTACCCGCTTTTTGTGGACCGCTTACTGGTGGTGCCACAGGCTGCCAGATTTCGCCGTGGGTACGGCTCAGCCAGCTCCAGCAACGTTGCAAACTTTCTACAGGCAGACCGATCACATTGCTTACACTGCCTTCGAGCACGGTTAGGAATGGGTCGTTTTGTTCCTGGATTGCATAAGCACCTGATTTACCCTCCCATTGTCCGCTGTCGAGATAGTTCTCCAGCTCGGTGTCGGAAAGTTGTCGCATGAAAAGTCGGCTTTTCTCCTGCCACATGATTTGCCAGTTCTCGGGACAGAACCAGAGGCAGACGCCGGTCCAGAGTTCATGTTCCGTATTGCTGAGTCGGCGTAAAATCCGTCGGGCATCGTCGCGGTCGCGGGGTTTGCCGATAACTTCGCCGGCGTGCCAGCCGACAGAGTCCGCAGCCAGCACGACGCCGTAGCTGACGCGAGATGCTACCGCAGCTGCTTTCTGCCACGCCAGGTCGGCGACGAAGCGTCGGATATCCGTAACGTCGGTGCCGTCGGGTTCCTCAATGTTAGGCGGGATGACCTCGAATTGAAACCCTGCCCGCTCTAAAAGCTCCCGTCGAGCCGGGGAGCTGCTTGCCAGAATCAAGGGACGTGGCCACTGACCGCTTTGCATGGGTTAGCCCCGTTACTATGTTGGACAGTCGTGTGCGTTTGTGGGCATTATTGTTAGCCATACCGGCGTACGACGCAAGGGTAGCAGCCAAACAAACCGTTTCATTACTGGAGAAAGCGTGGTCAATACTTTGTACAATCTGATGTGTCGAACAACTGCCCGCGGTAAGTGATGCTCGCCCAGGCAGCAGACAAAAGCGGCAATTCTCTGGCTTTTGCCGGATACTTCTTTCGCACTCATGGACGCTGAGCACTTCGGGAGCAAATCGCCACGAGCATTCGTCCCACTGGTACGGTCATCATTGCGGGGCTCGATCTCGATTACGGTTTCGGGCTATGGAAGCTAACCAGGTCGACAGAAGGACAATTTGGCAAACCCGCCTTCGGGCAATTGAACCAGCTGCGCTCCTCGTGGATGCTCTATTGTTGCGGCGAGTGGCGAGGACGGCCCAGGCGGTTTCCATGTTCTCCGGGCGCGTGCCCCACAGTACTGTGCTGGTTCTTTCCAGGGAGCGTTTGCTCGACCTGACCACCGAAGTTGAACTGGGGGTTCAAAACTCTGGCGAATTGCCGGAGCAGGTGGCTTTGCTGGCCTGGCCGGGAGATGAGTACGAAGAAAGCGTGGTCGCCCGCACAATCGCCGGACGGTTGCTACATGCGTGGACACATCTGCGTTGGCTATCGTTGCCCGGGCTGCCTCAATGTCTGCGTCAGCGATTGTGGCAGCTTGGTCAATCCGAATGGGAAGAAATCCTCGCCGTGGCCGCGCAGGATCGCTGGCTGGCGAGGCGTGTATCCGAGGAGGAGTTGGTCTATCGTGAATTCGTGGCATACTGGTGGGAGCTTCGTCTGGTCTATCCCGAGCGGTTACCGATCTGGTTTCCGACATTGGCCCGTCAAATCGAACGAATTGATAACGTCGTGTCGCAGGATATAGATGGCCGGCCTTGGCGAGAACGTCTCTGCCTGGCCGGTCTGCTTCCGAACAGTCAGGACGAATCCCATTCCGGACATGCAGCAGTGGTTTCAGTCCAGCAAGAGTTGCAGGAGCCTCATTCTGCGTCGCGGCAGGAAACCGTCCGCATGGATTTTGAGTTACCGGCGCAGACTGAGGATACTCTTCCAGCCTTAGCCGTTCCGGACGAACCGACCAACGGGGCCAGTCGGCACTGGAACAAAATCGCACGGTTGGTGCAACGAGGCAATTTCGTGCGAGCCGCTCGTTTGTGCTGGCTTTACGCTCAGCAAGCGGAACCTGCAAACCGTACCTGGTGGCAGCAACAAGCACGATGCCTAATCGGCCAGCTTGCAGAGCAGCTTACTAACTCCCTGAGTTCAGACGGGAATGATGCAGAACATTTCGCCGCCATAAAAAACGCCTGGCACGAAGCACTCTGGCCTTTGCTCGCTCCGGCGACTTCAGGATTGTTTACCCAGGAGGCAAGACTGCTTTACGATCTGCAGCGCGTTTGTGAAGATGCTCGGCGGGGACTTTATGTTGTGGATGTGGCTGGCTGGTTACGCACTTGGGGACAGCTCGCCTGGCGCAGGGAACAGCCGTTTTTGCAACAATTTCTAATCTTGCGACACTTGCGAGCTGCGCTTCGCCGTGTTCCGCTATGCTCGCTTTCGGAAGAGGCTCGCCAATCGCTAAGCTATCTGCTCGAATCCGCTGTTGAGCAACAAGAGAAACGTTTGCGCAATGCGGTTGCGATTCCGATTCGCCAGGTGCTTGAAGAAGTCGGACTGATCCCCCACAACCTGGCAGAGCAAATCGAGCAGGAACGTGTCGTTCAAACTCTCGCTGACCGCATTGTGGAAACCGGACACCTGAACATCGGACAGCTACGCGATGCCATCTCCGCTAATCAACTAAAACTCCGGGACCTCCAGGGTCTCGGCGAGTGGTGGAATGGAGACCAACTGCTGGCCGCGGACAAGAAGTTATCACTAAGACTTGACGGAGTATATCGCCGGGGTGAAGTTTATTTGCGCTGGTTCCAGCGACTAAGTTCCATCTTTTTTGGCACTTGCCTTGGACGCTGGTTCAGCTTATTTGTTGCCTTACCTTTTGGCGGAGCTTACTTGGTTTTGGCAGGACTTGATCACATTCTTCTGCATCCCTTAGGGCACTGGTTGGGAGTGGAGATTAGCTTTTCGGGATTGTGGGGTATAACGTTATTCGGTCTATTTCTGCTTGGCGTTATCAATTTTCCCCAATTTCGGGAGCACGTAAAACGGGTACTGCGAGGGATTGGTAGTGTCCTGCGCGTGTTATTCTGGGATATTCCGCGGTGGCTCATGAGCTGGCGGATTTTATGGTATCTGTGGCATTGGTCTGGCTTCGTTTTCTTCAGGAGATATTTGTTTTTGCCACTCCTTCTGGGATTAGCCACTTACGGTTATTGTTCGACACTAAATACCAGTAGGTTCTGGTCAGTAACATCGGTAACGGTTGCGTCAGTTAGTGGGTTGGCGCTTACGGCAACACGCGAGGGCCGTATCCTTTTAGCGACACTTGCCGATTATTTCGCTTGGACCTTACGCTATCTGAGCATAGAATGGATAGTCCTGAGTTTCAACTGGATTGTGGAGTTATTCCGCAGCTTAGTTAACTCGCTTGAGCAGGTGCACTATCGTATGGATGAGTGGTTGCGCTACCGGGGAGGTCAAAACAGGTTCCAGCTTGCAGTAAAAGCCGTGCTCTCCTTATTTTGGTCGGTTATTGCCTATATCCTGCGGTTCACGGTGTACCTGCTCATCGAGCCACAAATCAATCCCATTAAACACTTCCCGGTAGTTACAGTGTCGCACAAACTGTTACTGGCAACGATTCCGTTTTTCCGCGACGTAGTGCTCTTGATTACCGGTATGGAGCCTACACCTGCGAACCAGGCTAAAGCAGTGGCCCTGGTCACTTCGGTGATCTGGGCGATTCCTGGTATCTTCGGTTTTCTCGCTTGGGAGTTGAAAGAGAACTGGCGACTATATGTAGCCAACCGGGCCAAAAGATTATTACCCTTGCGTATAGGCAGTCACGGGGAAACTATCCCTCAGCTTTTGCGTCCCGGGGCCCATTTTGGTACACTTCGCAAACTATTTCGCCGCTGGCGACGCTGCTATTCTGATGCTGCTCAAGTCCCGCCATTACTAACAACACGGCGCATTGAAGATCAAATGCATCATATTGCCAGGGCCATTGAGTCCTTCTTTCACCGGAATTTCATCTTTTTGCTCAATCGCGTTCCTGCCTGGAGCGGTTCTCTTCCAGAGGTGGCTGAGGTGCGACTCGGTGTTAGCACCATTCAAGTAGTATTGCGTTGTGAGCACGTTTCCTCTAAGCAGAAAGAAGTTGAAACGGAGGACAATTCTGCTGTCGTTACTTTTAGTCTCCAGGGGGGCTGGATTGTTGCCCGCTGGGAGAAGTCTGGTTGGCTAGCCCAGTTAAGCTCTGAACAGACAGAAATCCTGTGTAAAGCTCTGGTCGGCTTATATCACTGGGGAGGCGTCGAGGTTGTTGCCGAACAACTCGATAATCTCGTAGCCTCTATAGAAAATCTTGCTCGAAATCGAGTGGCCATCCAAATAGTAGCCCAGGAAGCTAAAGTTGATGACTCTGCTATCACATCGTCAGCGCCGGCCTTTCAACCGAAATTAGCTGAGAGTGCAGACGATCTAATCATCCTACCGACTGGCAAAAATACGCCCATTCAATCTAGAGTCGCGTATGTTGCAGAAGGAGAGAAAAATTTGTGCTTAGCCTGGTGGCTGGCCTGGCGGGGACTGCATCTGTATAACATGGCCAGTCCGGGGCAGGGGGTTTTTTACAGGTGGCAGGATCAAAATACGATTAAGCCAAAGAGAACCAATCGCTGGTTCGAGCCGGGACAGAGCGTCTGGCTCAGCCGGCTGCATTCAAGTGATCGGCCAGGGGAAAATAACGTCCCCTGGCCCGTGCTTAGCCCCCAGCATATCTGGTTCGCCGCATTTCCACTTTCATGGGATGAGTGGTCTGCCTGGTGGAGTAGGTACAATTGTCACGAGTCTCAGGAGCAACCCAATCCGTTCGGCTAATACCTGTTTGACTTAGCCCACTGCATTGTGATGGCGATTAGTATGCTTTCAACTTGCCTCGAAATCTGTCGGATACCTATAATCAAGCCGTGCGTTTGATGTAATGAATATAGACACGTTTCTGATTAGTATCAGTGGTTTCTTCTTGTTTCACGAGTTCGATGTTTTTTGCTGTCTGAGCCCACCCCTTGAAGTCGTTCACAGAACCGGGATCAGTAGCGATGACCTTTAATGTCTGTCCAACTTGCAGTTGGTTTATCTCCTGACGAGCGCGAATGATGGGTATCGGGCATTGAGCACCCCGTACATCCAGTTCACGGTCAGCATGAATAGTGCTTTCTTGCATGGCATTCCTCCTTTTGTCTTCGTCTTGACTGATTTAGGTTCTGATAGTTAGTGATTGCGATCAAGTCTTGTAAGCTGTAGCCAGAGCGCAGACATTCTTACCAAGCTCAAGTTCTTCTATACGGTCTGCGTCGGCGGCCAGTAATCCCAGGTTGACGCGCTTGATGTCAACATATTGAGGAGGAAACTGAGGCAGGCTGCTCAATATGTGGTTCCGGAATTCCGATTCCGTGTAGGTTCGCAAGTCAGCATTGGTTCGTTTCAGCTCACCCAAGGTCGCGGCAAAGAGACCGTCGGCACGAGCTTCCTGCGGCCTGCTATAGTGGCCAGGCAACACGATTGTATCATCAGGCAAGGTCAATAAGCGTGTATAGAGAGACTTGTAATGTAAAGGTGTCCAGGTTTCTGCCCGTCCCCCAAGGTCAGGCCGCGCTATACTTTGCAGGAAGATACTATCGCCACTGAAAAGATAACGCCGATCCGAGCTTTCCAAGAAAAGGGCAGTGTTACCTAGGGTATGTCCCGGAATATGCAAAACCGTTAGTTTAGCACCATTCAGGTCAAACTGCATTCCATCCTTTAGCATCTCGTAAGCAAAGGTTGCTGGTAATACGTCCATAGGATGAATACCGTCATAGGGATGGAGATAATAGGGAGCGCTTGTGATCTGGGACAGCTTGACACCGCCGCTGACGTGATCCGCGTGGGCATGCGTATCAATGATGGCTGTTACCTTGAGGTTTTTCTGACCGATAAAGTCCAGGATTTTGTCGGTGTGTCTGGGTGGATCGATAACAACTGCTTGATCAAGACCAGGACCGTAGGCGATGATATGATGCAGACAACCTCGGGCCACACGGTCAAACTGGTAGATGTGGAGCCAGCTCGAGGACTCCGGAAGCTCCTGGACCTGATAATAACTTCCCCAGGCGAGCATTCCTCCTTCCAAATTAGCTGCTTGAAAACCGCGTGGACGCAGCACCTCGTTTACCACCCATGCAGAGGAACCACCCTTGGCGCAAACCGCGACGATTAGTCGATCCTTGGGTAAACCTTGAATCGCGTTGTCCGGGTCTTCAACAAAGCGGAAATAAGGCACATGCTTTACTTCCAGCGGATGTCGGCTCTCGATGCGCCATCGTTCGAATTCCTCTTGATTGCGCACATCCAGCAGAACGAACGTATCGCCACGATCCAGCATGAGTTTTAATTCATGCGTCTTTACAGTTGCTTGTTGGGTGGGCATGTCTTGACCTCCTTATGCTCTAATGCTTTAGCCTCCGGTGATATCAGATAAATAGGGTTGCTTTACTCTTAGTGGCATCAGCCAGGAATGTTGCAACTCCGCCAGTTTCCAGACCTGGTTGGAGTTCTTCCGGCTTGATGCCCATAACATCCATGCTCATCTGACAAGCCACCATTCTGACGCCAAGATCGCGTGCAAAAGCGATGAGTTCGCTTAGTGAAGAAATATTCCGCTGGCGCATTTGTCGTTTGAGCAGGCGCAGGCCTAAACCAGCAAAGTTTAGGCGCGACAAGCTAAGCTCCTCAGCGCCAGCCGGTGTCAGCAAGGTAAATGCCTTTTCTAAAAGTCCTTTTCCGCGCAAGCGCCGATTCTGCCGTAACACTCCTAAGCCCCAGAAGGTGAAAAACATGCTGACTTGCAAGCCCATAGCGGCGGCGCCCGTGGCAATGACGAAGGCGGCCAAAACACGGTCATAGTCGCCGCTCATCACAACGATAGAAATTCGCGGCTCGGGCATATCGCGTTCGAGATTTTTCTGCCGTTGCTCCAATTCCAGCACCCGATTTTCTAAATCGTGAAGCCGCTGGTAAAGCTCCGTCGTTTCCTGAAGTGCCTCCTGCTCAGTCACGGTCACATGGTTACTCATGGCTATTTCCTCCTTTGAAAGTTAGAGGCCGCTTATGGCGATACCGATGGTAGGCTCATTCATCGGGATTCCACAACAAGCCGCCCAGCCACGCTCCGACTATCAACGTGGTGGTGGCTATATGTGGAATGACACACAGACCAGGAACTAGCGAGGCTTGCAGCCACAAAGTGGAAGAAGTCAGTACGCCAATGATCGCTCCGGCGAGACTGGCCAATGCCGACACCTGGATTACTTGTGAAAGGCTGCTTCGCCGATGCTGTTCTTCAAGTACCCGCTCCGCTTCTGCATAGGGCGTGTCTTTGCGCAGATAAAATCTGGTAGCTCGCTGACGGGGCATTGCTCGTTCAACTATTACTAGGGAGCTCATGGCCTATCCTCCTATTCGTTGAGAGTCTTTCCCTCGCAACTGAATAGACGCGCAAAACTGCAAGAGGTTACAAAGTTTTTTGTGCGACCTGTAACACTAAGTTATTGCGAAAATCGAACGCATAAACCTACCTTCCCAGGTAACCAGCTCAAGTGGAGCCGACGGGACTCGAACCCGTAACCTCAGCATTGCGAACGCTGCGCTCTCCCAATTGAGCTACGGCCCCATTTCGCTATACCGATGGAAAAATTATAGCTGCTTGCAAGCCAGAAGTTACTCAAGCCGCAATTCTGCAGCTGCCTTGATGCCTTTTTGCTGGTTCTGGTCCAGGCTCATTGTGGCGTGCAAAGCTGGCCTGAGCGAATCGGCGAGAGCCTGGCAGATGGATTATAGCCCCACCGAAAATGGGGAGCAAGAAGTGCGTACCGGCCAAAATGAAATTTGTCCTGGCGAATTTGATCCGCGGTTCGTACCGGCCTTTGTGGTGGGCCAGTGTATGGCGGAGTTGCGACTCGATGGTGGAAATCTTTCGACATGTGGCGGCATCAACCAGGTTCGCTTGGGGTTGTTAAACCCCGGTGGCCCTAGAATCGTCCACAACCACCAGGCACCAATTAAGCCTGGTCTTGGACGATTGGTAAACTCAGGCGCCGTTGGTACAAGGAGCGAGAACCGTTAGAAAAGCTGCTTTCGCGATCCTCGTAAGCGGGATTCGGTTGTTCAGCACTGTTGTCGTGTGCGCGGGAACCGAGCAACGTGATCGGCTCGAGCAGCATCCCCTGTTTGGTTTTCTCGCCGTTGTCAGCCAGCACTGGGCTGGAGAGTCTTCCAAAAAGCGTGTAGGGGCTGGCATCTTCAATGAAAACCTGAACGAATTCGCCAATGAGATTCTTTGGGCCGTCGAAGACCACAATATGATCGGTACCGGTCCGACCAGTAAGTTGCAGCCAGTCCGATGCCTGACCAGCATCGTGTCCAGTCTGGTTGGAAAGTTTGTAAGCCCACTTGCTGGGGCCTTCCACGAGGATTTCCACCGTCTGACCGATAAAGCGGCGGTGGTCAGCCAGGCTTACCTTGGCCTGGATGGCAAGCAAATCGTTGTTGCGGCGGCGTTTGACTTCCTCGGGAACATCGTCCGGATAAAGCTCAAACGCTTTCGTACCGGGACGAGGGCTGTATTTGAAGATGTAACTGTTTTTGAAGCCGGCATGAGCCACCAAGTCACAGGTTCGCTGGAAAGATTCTTCTGTCTCTCCGCAAAAGCCGACGATGAAATCACTGCTGATAGCCACGCCGGGGATGGTTTCGCGGCAGCGGGCGAGCATATCGCGGTAAAAAGCGACCGTGTACATCCGTTTCATTCGGCGGAGAATAATGTCGCATCCGGACTGTGCGGGCACGTGCAGGTAGCGGCAAACTTTCGGGAGATCGCGTACCGCCTGCAACAGGTCATCGGTCATATCTCGCGGGAAGTTAGTGATGAATTTGATGCGGCGAATGCCAGGAATGTCGTGGAGCCGATAGAGCAAATCGGAAAGGCGCACCATTCGCCCGTCGCCAAAACGGTAGTGGTAACTGTTGACCGTCTGGCCCACCAGGGTGACTTCTTTACAACCCTGGTCAGCCAGGAAGCGCACTTCTGCGACAATTTCATCGGGGTGTCGGCTCTGTTCCGGTCCGCGAACGCTGGGCACGATACAGTAAGTGCAAAACTTATCACAGCCGAACTGGGTGCGGACATAGGCCTGGAACCGGTTCGTCCTCAGCTCTGGCTCGCGGAGTGGATCGTAGCTTTCGAAACTGCGTTCGACTTCGGGGCGATGAGCATCAGCGCGGCCCAAGCTGACAGCCAGTTGCGGCTGCCTGGTGCGTTCGACTTCTTCCAGGAGGTAAAGAAGTTTCCCCAGCTGGCCGGGCCCGCAAATGATGTCCACGTGGGGTGCCCGTTGGCGGATCAGCTCCTGATCCTTCTGAGCCATGCAACCTAACACGCCGATGATTTTGTGAGGATGGCGCTGCTTGTGTCGGCGTAACTGGCCTAGAGCGGAATAGATTTTGTCCTCGGCGTGCTGGCGAACACTGCAGGTGTTGAACAAGATGACGTCGGCTTGTTTCGGGTCGGCAACCAGCTGGTAGCCGGCTTTGCGCAGAGTGGCAGCGACCAGCTCGCTATCGAGCACGTTCATCTGGCAGCCGACCGTCTCCAGAAACACCTTCTTGCTCATGGCAACACCATTATACCGGACAAGAGCAGGGAGAGGTTATTCACGTTGCCGCCAGGAACCACTGGTCTGGACAGAACGCTGCGGATTGGCTACATGGCCGACCACTCTGGCGACGCTCGCCCGGATGCAGGGATGACGGGCCGGCTGCTGAGCGTGGAAAACAGGTCCGAATACACCGGTAACGCTGCGGGGACGGAGTTTCACGCATCAGCGCCGAGGCCGGTTCGCACGAGTTGGGAATTTCCTGCATTTCCGCGGCGGCACTTGCCGATAACAGCTGCGGGGAAAAATTCGCCTTGCCATAACGGGGGACTATCCGGGGTACAGGCGTGCTGGCGCTTTTCGAGCCGGTGAGTAGGGGAATGCGGCTGGGCGCGAGTGTGCGCCAAGCAGCATCTGCCTAGGGGAACAGGTGCTGCTCGCCGCTATGTCCACCGAGGCAGGACAGCGTCCGCCAAATTCTCCGGTCGAAGCGCTGGTTCGCCTGGGGGCTCGGGGTCAGGGAGGATGGAATGGCCACCCAGGTTACGGAAGACATTCAGCAGCTTTGGCGCGAATACCGTGCTCATCCCAGTATCGAACTTCGCAACCGGCTCATTGAGCATTATCTACCGCTGGTGCGGGTAAATGCCGAACGCATCTGGGCACGGTTACCGGATGGAGTTGACCTGGATGACCTGATTAGCGCAGGGATTTTCGGGTTGATGGATGCGATTGAATCGTTCGACCTGGAACGGGGCGTCAAATTTGAGACCTACTGTGTGCCACGCATTCGCGGGGCTATTCTCGATGAACTGCGAACCATGGATTGGGTACCACGCCTGGTGCGTTCCAAAGCGAGTAAGCTGGAAGAAGCCCGCAAAGAACTGGAAGCCAAGCTCGGCAGGCCACCCCGGGAAGAAGAGTTGGCCGAACATCTGGGGCTGAGCGAAGAGGAGACCCACGCCCTGGTTCAGGAAACCAATGCCGTCAGTCTGATTAGCCTGGATAAGAAATGGTACGAGACGGACAGTTACAAGGACGTCCGCGAGGTGGACATTCTGGAAGATAAAAAAGCTGAGGATCCCACCCGCCGGCTCCACAACCAGGATTTGCTCAAGCTCATCACCCGGGGACTTAATCGCAATGAACGTTTGATTCTCATCCTGTACTACTTTGAAGAAATGACCATGAAGGAAATCGGGCAGACGCTCGACCTGAGCGAAAGCCGCGTCAGTCAGATGCATTCCGCGATTATTGCCCGTTTGCAACAAATGTTGGCGGACCGTAAAACAGAACTGTCGAATTGAGGGCCTGAATTGCATGCCTCGCTGGCCTTGCGGGATTAGTTGGGTTTGGTGGTGTACGCTTTTGGGATGCACAACGGCCGTCTTCAGTGCAGAGCCGACTTCCTGGCTTGGTCAGGCTCAACACTGCCCAGCGGTTCCCGACCAGATGCGTCCACCGGTGCGGTTGTTTACCCAGCTCCAGGAGCCGCCACAGGAAGCTGGTGTGTTCAGCCGACCATCACCGAGTTTCCATCCGGCGACGCAATCACCAGCAAGTTTCACGACCGCTCCACCGGCTCCATCCATTAGCCTGGCCCCATTCTGTCCGCCCACGGTGAAACTGAAGGCATTCGTGCCACCTTGTGTGTCCACGTTCCAGATTCATACCCCACCAGCGACGTGGACGGTCATGCCACCACGGCCGGGCATTCGACTGTTGCAGGTATGCGATGCTCCTACTCATCACGGTGCGGCGATGCAGCGGGGAAACGTTACATTGGTTCACCAACCGCAGCCTCTGCCGCCGGTTCACATTCCACAATGTCTGCCCCGCTAAGGCGTTTATCGACTTTGTAACGGACGATAATACAGCTGTGGTGGCTCTAAATCAGGCAGTTACGTCAAGGGCATTGCTTATTCCGGCGGCAGGAAGGGCTCGCGACCATAACGGCGTCGAATGCGGTTGAGCATTTCAAGAATACGTGGCTGGGCCAAGAACCGTTTTTCCAGGTAGCGTTTGCCAGGAAATTGCATCAGCATCAGACCAAGAATGATCGTCAGCAGTCCCTGACCTGGGACGCCCGGAAGGCTCAGGATCACACCAACAACCACCAGCAACAGCCCCAGCAAGTTTCGCACCAGGGCAATGACAATCCTGGTCGGGAAACTGCCTGCACTGGTACCCGGCCGATTATGTTCGGGCGGGTCGCGGAAGTAATCCGCCGGCAGTTTTAGTACGACCCAGACCACCGTGGCCAGACTGACAACGAACGACACCGCAAACACGCCCAGCCCGATAAGCACATCCCACCAGGAGCTTGGCAGAACATAGTCTGTCCAGTCGGCCGGCTGGACGTACCAAAGTTTGCCGGTCCTGCTGACCTCAACCAGGAGCGGGTGGCTGCGCATGGGCTCAGGACGTTTATGTTCTGTTGTCTCCGCCCTGTTCTGGGTGCCTTGCAGGTGCTATTGTAAAAGAAGCCTCAAAGACCCACAAAAGGAGCTGCTTATGTCTGGCCCAGGTGCTTCGGAGAAAGTCCGTGTGAGCGGAATGGCTGAATACACCCGTCGTGAATGGCTGCAGCTAACCGGTACGGCGGTGCTGGCCGCTTCCGGAACCCTGGCTGGTGGAGGCACGGTTGGCTTACAGGCTATCGAACCCATTCAGCGGGTCGGAAAGCCTTATTTTCGGCTGAGTCTGGCCGGTTACAGTCTGCGGGACCACTTTAGTGGCAAGCGGCAGCCAGCGATTTCGCTGGAGGACTACGTGGACTTAGCAGCCCAGTGGGGCTTTGACGCGGTAGAGCCGACCGCTTATTACTTCAAAGACACGTCGCCTGCCTTTCTGGCGCGGTTGAAAGGGCGTTGTACCCGGCTTGGTCTGGACGTGAGCGGCGGAGCAGTGGGCAACAATTTTTGCGTGGCCGACCCCGCAGCTTTGAAAAAACAAATTGCCGATGTCAAGGCGTGGATCGAACGCTATTCAGTCCTGGGTGGCAAGACGATTCGCATTTTTGCCGGGAGCGTCCCCAAAGGCGACACTGAGGAAAACGCCCGGCGGCGGTGTATCGAAGCGATCCAGGAATGCTGTGACCATGCCGCCCGCTATGGCATTTATCTGGCCCTGGAGAATCACGGGGGCATCACCAGCACACCCCAGCAAATGCTGGCTATTGTCCGGGAAGTCAAACACGAATATTTCGGCGTGAATCTGGACACCGGCAATTTTCACGGCGAAGACCCCTATCAGGAACTGGCCCAAATCGCGCCCTATGCCGTGGTTTGCCAGGTCAAAACCGAAATCACACGTACACAGAGTGGCAAACGGCAACCCCCTGAACCAGCCGACCTGCAGAAAATCCTTGGCATTCTTCGGGGCGTGGGATATCGCGGTTATATCTCCCTTGAATACGAGGCTGCTGAGGAACCGATGAAGGCGATTCCGCGCTATGCCCAGGAACTCCGCCGACTGATAACGGAGAAGGTGTGATCCTTTTGAGATATGCGATTCATCGTATTGCGCGGGTGAACGACCTTGTGCGACCACGCTTCAATTGTGGGGCTGCGCTGAGCGAGTCGGCTGACCGATAGCGCTGGTAACGTAATTTTCCAGCATGGCGAACTGACGGAAGAAGTCATGTTCCTGGACGCCCATAGGGTTTTTGAAGAAACAGGCAAGATGCCGCAGGATGCCCTTTTCGCCTCGACGTTGGGCTAGTAAGGCCAGGCGTGCGAGATCAATCACCAGCGGTGCCGCCAGAATTGAATCGCAACCTTGCCAGACGAATTGCAAAATCATTTTCACCCCCAGAAAACCCTGGAAGTGAATGTGATCCCAGGCGGTTTTCCAGTCGTCAAGCGACTCGATGTACTCGATGCTGACCAGGGTTTGGGGTTTATAGCCAAGGATGTGGGCCAGCACCTGATCTTTGGTGCGAATCTTCGACTCCTTATTCCGTGGGTCGTTGAGCACCAGACCGTCGCGGTTGCCGAAAATGTTGTGCCCAACCCAGCTGAGTACGCGTAGATGACGGTGGGCAAACATCGGCGCCAGGACGGTCTTGAGTAAGGTTTCGCCGGTTTTACCATCCTGACCGGCAACAGCTGCTCCCTGTTGTTCGGCAAATTGAATGGCCGCCGGGAAGCTCGCGCCGAGCGACGGGGTGAAATTGACGTAGGGCCAGCCCAATTCAATGGTGGCTAAAGCATAAATGCTGCTGGCTGGGAGCAACACATCGGTACGGCGTTCCGCCAGACGTTCAGCTAACCGTGGCCAGCTCTGGTGGACTTCCGTTGTCGAAAATGGCGGTTCGGTCGAGGCTACATTCACCACCACCACCTGATCAAGTTGGTGGGTCTGACGGAAGTTCTGCAAATCCTGTTGCACGCGCTGGATGGCCTGACGTGGCGTTTCATGGCGAGGCAAATTGGGGAGATCAGCAAGCGCCGCAATCGTTTCCCCCACATGCAGCAAGGTTCCCGGACGAATGTTAGCCGACCATGCTTCCAAATCTTCGCGGCAGCCGGTCAGCCATTCGCTGGAAAAAATCCCCGCCCGCTGATGTAGCTCCAGGGCCGTTTGCTGCCAGGTAGTTTGCCGGATGTCGTGTCCGCCCAGGACGAACGCTTCCGGCGCGTCCAGGTCCAGCTCGCGGAATAACGGTAAGGCAGTAACCAGGCCGGTGGCGTCTATCAAACCGCGTCGCCAGGCAGATAGGCCAACCGCTACGGTAGTGCCGACTCCGCCCAGAGCACCGATGAGCCATAAGCCCACTCGCCGTCGCGAGGTACTTATCTGATGAGCAGACCGCTGCGCTGACATTACCTTTCCTTTCCTGTTGCATATTGGGGTGAACTCTGTATTTATCCTACCAGCAGGCTGATTTGACAACGGTGGCAATTTGTCGGTGCAATTGGCCGGCTTGTAAATTGCTACCCGAAAACACGGACCGGCGCGCCTGTCGCAAAGGCTCCCCAAAAATACAGACGATTGGCCAACCGCAGATAAACCGCTATGCCACGCCCGATTATCACGCTGACCACCGACTTCGGGGAGGATTCCGCCTACGCCGCCGCGCTCAAAGGAAGCATACTGAGCGTTTGTCCCGAAGCCCAATTGATAGACCTGAGCCATAGTATCCCACCGCAAGACGTGGTGCATGCCGCCTTTTTTCTGAGCGAAGCTGTGCCCTGGTTCCCCGCGGGGACGATTCACGTGGTCGTGGTGGATCCTGGTGTGGGTACAAGTCGTCGGTTGCTCTATGTGGAATGGCCCGAAGAGAGCGGCGAACTTCAACCCGCCATCGCAATGCAGCGGTTGCTGGCACCGGACAACGGCGTGTGTACGTTGCTCTGGCGGCGTCGGCCAGCGTTACGCATCTTGGAAATTAGCAACTCGCGTTATTTCCGCCCGGTCGTTAGCAGCACGTTCCATGGCCGGGACATTTTTGCTCCTGTGGCTGGGCATTTGGCCAACGGCCTCGATCCAATCGAACTGGGCAACGCCGTCACGGACCCGGCTCAGCTCCCCTTTCCGCAACCACAACGAGAAGGCGACCGGGTGCGATGTGAAGTGGTGTTCGTGGATCATTTCGGCAATCTATTGACCAACATGCACCGCGATGATTGGCCCGGCCTTGCGATTGTCGAGGTTGAGGTACTCGGTATCCGACCGCGTTGGGTTCGCACCTACGGCGAGGCCTCGCCGGGTGAAGTCGTGGCTTTATGGTCGAGTGGCGGCTGGCTGGAAATTGCCGTGGTGCAGGGCCATGCGGCCCATCGGCTCAACCTTGGACGCGGTGTACCGGTGCTGGTAACACTTGCCCCAACCGCAGGCTCCAGGGATGCCGAATCGTCCTGACGCCTTCACTTTGACTTTCGGCACACGAAAGCGCATTTCGACGACTCGGGAATACTGAATCACAATGAGGCCTCCCAATAACAGCGCTCCGGCGGGCCTGACGGTCTGCTTTCCCAGGAGGTTCGCGAATGTCTGAGCAGTATCAGCCACAATCCACGTTTCGCTGGCGTGTTGCTGCCATGACTTTGCTGGTGCTGCTCAATCTGTTCAATTACATTGACCGCTACGTGGTGGCAGCCGTCGAAGCGGAAATCGCCAGTACGTTTTTTCCACCCGACCAACCGCAGGAGTTTGTGAAGACTCGCATGGGTTTGCTGATGCCGGCTTTCATGGTTTCGTATATGGTCGTGGCTCCGGTGTTTGGCTGGCTGGGAGATCGCGTATCTCGATGGTGGTTGATAGCACTGGGAGCACTACTCTGGACACTGGCCAGTGGCGGTTCCGGTTGGGCCTGGTCGTATGCCTCTTTGTTTGTCACTCGTTGCCTGGTAGGCGTAGGCGAAGGGGCCTACGGGCCGGTAGCGCCAACGGTGATTGCAGATCTATATCCGACAGCTCAGCGCGGACGAGCTTTGTCGCTTTTTTATGCCGCTATTCCTGTGGGAAGTGCACTGGGCTACCTGTTAGGCGGGACTATGCTCTGGTTGACTGGCAACTGGCGGTGGGCCTTTTATACTGTTGTTCCTCCAGGTCTAGTGTTGACGCTTTTGTGTCTGTTGATGCCTGAAACGCGGCGGGGCCAGGCTGACCGCTTCACGGGTGGCGATACCGACGCCGAAGCCGCGACAATTCGGAAAATACACTGGCGAGACTATCTGGTTCTTGCGCGAATTCCCTCTTACGTGCTCTGCACGCTGGGGATGACCGCGATGACTTTCGCCGTGGGCGGCATTGCCTTCTGGATGCCACGCTATTTAGCCCTGGAGCGACAGGCCGCTTCGCTCGACGAGGTCAACATAATTTTCGGCGCCATCATCGCTGCCAGCGGACTATTAGCCACTCTTGCAGGCGGCTGGCTGGGCGATGTTGCTCAGCGTTATTTCCGCGGTGCATACTTTGGTGTATCGGCTGGCGGAATGTTTTTAGCCTTGCCCCTCTTCCTCGCTTCGTTGTGGTTGCCGTTCCCGTCAGCCTGGGCTTTTTTGGCGGGCAGCTGCTTTTTCCTGTTCCTGAACACCGGCCCCACCAATGCGGTGCTGGCTAACGTAACCCACCCGGCCATCCGAGCTTCTGCTTTCGCTATCAACATTTTTATCATTCACGCCCTCGGCGATGTGCTTTCCCCCGCCGTCATCGGATACGTAGCCGACCTTGCGAATTTGCAGGTCGGGTTTTTGCTGGTAGCTGGTTTCATCGGTCTGAGCGGCTTGGTGTGGCTGATTGGGGCCAGGTTTCTCGACGCGGATACCCGTTTGGCACTGACGCGCTTTCAGTCCGTGATCGAGTGCAAATCGTGATGGCAAACCCGTGTTCGGTCGGCTTTGCCTGGACATGCCGTCGAGGTGCCTACGGCATCATTCCGCAATCCATACTGATTGGGACAACACTCGGTAGTTAGGTTGGGCCGAGTGATTCCGCCAGTATTTCAGGATTCGTGCTGCATTCATTCTGCTCCTCGTGTAATAAACAGCACCGCTTGCCTAAAGCGCACTTTCGGACTAAGCTGCGATTGGGGCCGGACTTCAGACCGCTGGGCTGGCCATAAGCCGAAACTGGCTGGTGTATAATTTGTAAAGAAACGGTGTGCCGGCCCTAGCGCTAGCCAGGAAGAACGAGTCGGCCAGGTCGCCATCACGGTGTTCATTATTCGGCACCTCGTGTCGAGCGCCTAGGCGAGAATCGAACGATGTCTTTTGCATTGTCTATTGGCCAGAAGTCAGATATTGGCAACTACCGCGAGAATAACGAAGACCGTGTTCTCGTTTCGCAGGTGCAGGAAAACGGTCGCTGTCAGTTATTGGCCTGTCTGGTGGCGGACGGCATGGGAGGTCAGCTGGCAGGTGAGAAAGCCAGCGAAATGGCCACGGATTTAATCTGGCAGGAACTTCAAAAGGGTTATGGCCAGGTGCAGAATGTTGAGCAAGTCAAGCAGCTTATCCGCCAGGCAGCGGTTCGCGCCAACGAAGAGATCATGGAGCTCGGGCAGTTTCACCGCGAATACAGCAACATGGGCACCACCATTGTGTTGGCGGTCTGGTTACCACCGCTACGGGACGATTGTCTGTTCATAAGCTGGCTGGGCGATAGCCGTGCCTACCTTGTACGCGATCGCAAAATCGAATGCCTGACGGTTGACCATTCCATCGCTCAGGCGCTGGTCGAAGCCGGGGTCTTATCAGCCGAAGAAGCTCGCGTTCATCGCTTTCGCAACCGGTTGTGGAAATACCTCGGCACGAAGGAAGTAGCAGACGGGCCCGACGTCAAAGTCGTGTATTTGCGGCCAGGTGACCGCTTCCTACTGTGCACGGACGGCCTGACCGGGGTGGTCGAGGACGAAAAACTCGCCGAGGTTATTGCCGCCAACACAGACCCGCAAAAAGCTGCCGAAGACCTGGTTAAACTGGCCCTCGATTGCGACAGCAAGGACAACGTTTCTTGCGTCCTGATTTACGTAGAAGAAGCGCCGGCCCCGGTAGCCTACATCCTCGGCAACTGACTTGGCTTGCGCAGTATCAGTAAACTTTCTATGTTACAAGAATCTTATCAGACCCCTTGCAACCTCCCTATTTTCCAATAAACCGAGTTTAGCCGGATTAACCGATTGGCCGAAGTTTTCCAAAGGGCGCAGCGTGCGTATTTAGAGTGTAGCTGAACATGGGCAGTCCAGAAGCGATCGGCCGCGTTCTTGACGCTGCCCGGCCGGTCCTCCAAAGCATTCGGTCTGCTGCATCTCCCCGACCTTGCTGAGCACAGCGCGAAATTGGCGCTTGGGTCTTCAGGACTCGCATCTATCAAAGGAGGTCCGCACATGTCTGCTCTTAGGAACGCTTTTCTGCGCGTAGAACGGCTGGAAGACCGTGACTTGCCCGCAGGCACGGTCACAGCGGCTTTTGCCGCAGGCACCCTTACCCTGACCGGGGATGCGCAAGCCAACAACCTGGAAGTGCGCATCGACAACGGCAACGTTACGCTCAAAGGTAAAGGTACGACCATCGCCGGCGGAACTAGCTTCGCTGGCGTCAATGACATTGTCATTAATCTTGGCGACGGCAACGACCGCGTAACCGTTCGCGGACGCACCTTGGCCGGCAACCTCACTATCGATCTCGGCAACGGCAACGATCATGCTCAGCTCAAGAAGCTTTCGGTTACCGGCAATGTGTCGGTCACTGGCGGCGCTGGAAATGACCACGTGAAAATCGAAGATCACGTTTTCGTCGGCGGCAACGTTACCGTTACGACCAACGACGGCAACGACCACGTGGGCATCGAAGAGCTCCACGTAACCGGCACTACCAGCGTGGACACCGGGCTGGGCAACGACAAAGTCGAAATTGAAGAAAGTCAATTCAGCGGTGCCGCCACGATTCTACTGGGCGACGGCAATGACCGTATCAAGCTGGAAGATGTCAGCTTCGCCGTGGCCAGCACTGTGGATGGCGGTAACGGCACGGACAAGCTCAAACGAGAAGACGTGTCCGGCCCTGTCAATTACCTTAACTTCCCGTAACCCGCTATAGGCGGCCGGCTTCCGAAACGACCACTACCATGGGCTGTGGCGCCAGTGCGGGGATGCGCTTAGCTGCTTGATGTACCCCCTTGGCGCCTCAGCCAAAGCTGCTGGATCTTTTCTTGCAAAGCCAGGATCGTGCTCAGTGAACGCGCGTAAAGTCGTAGCGCTCGTGTGCCCGCGCTGCATAGCTGCTGCGACAAATTCGCCAACCATTCTCCTAATGGCATAACTTCTTCGTCGGGCTCTAAAGGCACCAGACCTTTTGGCAACAGCACTTCGCTGACGCGCGGCTGGCCGCTCAGGCCGACCAATTTTGGCACGCGCGTGTGGCACATATCGAGATAAACCGGCTCTAAGTCATGACGAATGCGTGTAAATAACTCGACCACCGAACCACCGTGCGCCCGTACGAAGTCCGGGTCCGCTTTCATCACTTCCTCGACCACTTCAATCATAGCTGCCCACTGCCTGAGTCCTCCCGCCCATTGCTCTACGCGGCGCATCCAGCGATAATAGTCGAGCAAGCTATCCTGAGCCTGGCGACTCAGTTGCCCTGCCATCGCATAATGGTACTGGAACGTTAGCTTGTCCACCTGCTTCAGCGACTAAGTGCCTATGTTTTTCAAACCCATCTCTCGTTACTAGGGACGTCGCTGGTTATAAAGTATCCATTGTTCTGTAAAGGGCACGACCATCTGCCTCTTGCGTTCGTGCCGCAAGTACAGGAGTCGGTGTTCCGGCTGCGCCACTCGCAGCGCCAGAGTCAGGGTCATTTCCTTAGTGCCTGGCGTGAGATCAAGCCCGACCAACTCGGCAGGCACACCCTGGACAAACGTGTGGACTTCCCGTTCTAACTCTCGCAACAATTCATCCGTGCTTTTATAAATCTTCCAGATAACCTCGCAGGGCCTTTGTGCCGATGCTCGCATCTCTTCTAGTTCGCGCATTGCAGCTCGCTTATCACTGGTTGCCAGTACCAGGCATCGGCTTGCTCCGATGCTTTCAATGGCGATGTGAACTAACTCCGGATTATCGCTTAATATGGTAACCAGGTGGGAAATGGTCCCATTCTTTTCCTGCCATTGCTGCCGGAGCCGTTCGATAACTCGGGGGAGTAATTGCTGGCGATAGTATTGCTTAGCACGATCGGTATTCCGACTATAGAGCCGCTCGTAATAGGCTTGCAAGTATTTTATCGGACCGTCTGGCGGAGGCGGCACTTCCAGTTCTAATAAGCACGGGCGCAATGCTTCCACCGGATCAGATTTGCCCTGCGGCAAGCCTTGAATGGTAAGCAGCGATTGCTCCGGCAACAATTGCCTGGCGTATTCGATTTGACTTTCGGGTACAAAGAAAATCTTAACGCCACTCTGTGGCAAACTGGCCGCTCGGAGTTTTTCTTCGAGACAACCGACTGCATCTATACCGCTGCCGTCGTTCCATTCGGCGGTGATCCATACGTCATGTCGTAGGGAAGGTGCATTGTTTTCCTGAGTCTGGCGTATCTGTTCCGCAGCAATTAGGCTCGCACATAACCAACCCCAACCGGAACTCGGCGATAACTGTAATTCGGCAGCGAGTGCATGCAGAAAGTCTTGGTCGCTGATGCGCACCGCCAGTTGCAATCCCCATCGCGAAAAATCCGAATTGTTCCTGAAATCATCGGACGGAACGTGAACGAGTTTTTGACGGATATTTTCTGCGAGTTGTCGCACACGGTCGGGCAACCGCGAGTCGTCGGCCTTTCCCCAGGCCCACTGCAGAGGTAGCAGGAATGCTTCCCGAAGCGTGGGAAACTGACGGGTATCAGTCAAAGCGTACAAAATGGCACAACCGTTAGGGCGGGGTTCTAAACTCCAGCGCGCGGACCTTACTAAGTCACCACTCGCTTTTGCTAACACCTCCGGGCGCAACCACCAGTAAGCTAGGTCTCCCAATCGGTGAGTTAGCCACAGGCATTCGTGTTGCGTCAACTCATCAGGAGGCTTCCTGAGCCGATGGAGAATCAGTTCCTGACTCATGGTGCAATGCCTCCACTAAGTCGGGTGGAATTGATTGTAAATCTGCCTCCCAGACCTCGCGCGAACTGCCCACAGCCAAACAAGGGGGCTTACCAGATTCGAGCGCCTGCAAGAGACCATCGCTCGGAAACCAGGCTTTGCCCTCGGCGCTGATCTTGCTTTCTAAGTCGGCTAACCAAACCGGTTGATTGCTTAAGCCCAGCGCCGGTTCGCCTGCTCTGGTCATAAATACTATTTCAATTTGTTCCGGCCTTTTATCCTGAACGAGCACGCAATGGGCCTCGTACTGGCGATCGGGCGAAACCCAGCGAATGATAACTGGTTGCCCCGCTGGCGCAGCAGCTACCCGGGCGCGCAACGTCATCAGCAAGAGTAGTTTCAGAGCCGCTAATTGGCGCTCCTCCTTATCGGTAACTGCCCGGGCTACTGCTTGCCAGATTCCAGCCGACGGCATCCGCTTCAGCGCTTCCTGCATGGATACCTGCGCTACTTCCGACAGTAACCCGCTCAGCCACCACGGCATCAGCCCCTGATGATCCTGGGTCAAAAGAATTCGCCAGTTTTCAATCAACGGGAGGTGCGCCACGGTGCTGAGGATTTCTAAGTTTTCAGATTGCTGCAATGCCGTGTCCAACTGCTCTACTTTTTCGGTTAATGCCTGCAACGAGCTATCGTATTCCTGCCACGAAATTTCCTGGTCACCATACGCCTCTAACAAGGCCTCATCCACGGCAATATAAGCGGCGTGAATGTCCATCCGATCCAGGAGTAAACGAACGCACAACTCATCGCGCTCTATGGGTTCATCGGTGCTGTCCCAATCATGTGCGAGGGTTTGGGCACGTTTGGCAGCATCGTCAATTAAGGCATGCAGGGCGGTCATTGCCGCCTTAGCTATAGGTAAGGGCAGGGCGCCGTCCTCATCGCCCAGGTCCGCGCCGAACAACCGGCAATAACCTAGCGCAATGGCCGCTCGTAACGCCGATGCTTGATGTGCCGGCGTCAGCGGAACCCCGGCCAGTATTTCATGGAGTTCCTGCTGCGCCAGGATTTCGTTCAGCTCCTGAACGTAGATAGCCAGCACATCATTATTGCGAGCGAAAATTTCCGTGGTCATAATCATGTCCCTTACTAATTGCGTAATTTTGGCGACATTACTTCGTCGTGGTCGAATGTTTGCCGTTTTCCGAATCTTCCAACGGGTCGGGCAACGTCCATCGCCGTTGCCTGAGTTTAATACGCGGCCGCCTGGTCGTCGGTGACAACATTTCCGCGGCTGGCCATTCGGGCAGCGCGCCCCGCCACACTGGAAGAGGAGCACTCGTGTCGAAGCCCCAGTTCTCCGGTTGCACGAAGCGGATTTTTTCATCCGTCGGCATAAAAAAGCGCCTGGCTCCACCTTGTTCCCTAATGGGAGCGTAACGCCAAATATAGGTGTGAGCAACATGACGCCACCGACGATGCGGCGGGTGAAGATTAGGGCGGTCGGGATAATAGCAGGTTACCAGATGTGCCCGGCTATCGTCGTATTTGGACTTGAGCACGAAAATGGCCCCAGTAGGCAGAATAGCTATCCAGGCATGACGGCTTAATCCAATCCGTTGCAGTAATACCAACGGACGATTCAGCGATTCGCGCAGTGCCCCACCGAATAACTGCTCCAGTCGCCCCAGGGTCTCATCGTTTAAGTCTGACTCGCCGTGGTACCATTGGACTAAGCGGTCGCAAAGCTCCTGCGTCAGCCATTCGGCCCACGGTCCATCGCATCGAGAGATGTGGCGCTGAACAATATGGGCCAGGCATTGCTGCAATAGGATCACCGTACAGCGCTTGCCGCGTGGGGCATCTGGATCACGGGGATCAGGTAGCTTGTCCCATATCAGGAAGATCGCCATGACCGTGCTCCCTAGCCAGTTCGCGAATGCAGCGGAGTTTCATTAGCCATTCGAGACGCCGTTTCCATATCACACATAAATGATTCTCGGTCAGCCCGGTCACCTCGGCTAACACTTTGAGGCGCTCTTGCTTATTGTCTAAGCTTAACATTGCAGCTGGTGGAAACGGCCAGGGCCACCCCACTTCTAAAACCCATTGCTTCCACGTGTTTTCCGGTATCTTACACCATAAGCCGGAAAGCACCAGCATAATGATGCGATCGCGCAGAGGTCGCCAACTGGACACCCGGCTCAAGTCCTCCTCACAAAAGGGAAGTTGGAATAGCGACAACGCCTTGGGCATAACTGCCACCGACTCACCGCCAAGCCATTCGAGAACGTCAAGGCCCTCGTTCTGGACTCTTTCAGTAACTTGCTGGGATAATCTCAGGTTGCTTAATGCGGTTGGCCGTCGGCGCTGTTGATCATGAAGAAAGTTGCGGGCGACACGCTTCGCCCAGCCCACAAATCGGCCTCTGTGAGGATCGAATCTTCCTTGTAATAGTTTCAATATGACGTGTTGTGCCGCATCCTCTGCTAAAGATTCATCGTTGAGATTCATAACCGTCGCAGCCAACTGTCGCCGCGCTATAATTGCTACAATCCCTGTCAGTCGCTCGATTGCTTGAGCTCGCAACGTTTCGGGTTGGGTGTTATCAAGGATTAGTGCGACTAACGCTTCCGGGTCAGCATTTACCAGATCATCAGGGGACGGTGCTTGCGATTCCGGCATAAATCAACTCCCCGTGGTGTGAAAGCCACCAGATGCAATTGTTGCCTTAGGTACCGATATTCCGGATCGCCGTTCGCCCAAGCGGCAAAGCCGTTAGCAGGAGAAACAAGTTCCGCTATCCAATGAAAAAGCGCATCATTGGCTTCGCTATGGACTCGGCATGTCGTTGGCAGCCAATGCTTCCGGCCACCCATTGCATGTCGCCGACCACTTATTTGATCGCAGATGCGATAGCGCTGGTTAGGCAGCGTATTTTTTCCGCATGGTATCTATAAAGCGCTTGCAGTCGGCGGTGACCGTCCAGGCGTCCGGCCAGAAGCATAGATCTATGCACCACCAATCCGAGGGAATATTAGCACGCAGAAGGGCGGGGATTACCTCGTCCCAATTAATCAAGCCCTTGCCGAACGGTGCATGGGTGCTGGTTTCGTCGTTGCCTTGCTCATCTTTGTGACAGGTGCCGTCGGAATCTATTAGGTGAAGGTGTGTGATCTTTCCCTTGAGTTTTTCGATTAGTTCCAGCACACCGCCTTTAAGGGTTTCCTTTTCACCGGGCTGGCGTGCTCCAACAACGCTGACCATATAAGCGTGGCTGGTGTCGAACAATACGCCGAAATTCGGATTGCCAAGGCTTCGCACCTCGTCCACTATCGAGACGATTTCCGAGGGCTTATTGAAAGCGAAGCCAGGCTCAAACTCCCAGGCGACGCGCATGCCCCGATCGGCAGCAATCTTGGCGCATTTATCCCATGCCTTGACGATGCGTTCACGGCCGAGGCGTGGATCGAGACCGGTTTTTTGAAAGATATCCGGGGGCTCTAGAGTATCTACGCGAATCAGGTCAATGCCTAAATCTTCTGCGAACAGCACATTGCGGGCAAATTCGGCTATGTAAGGTCCGCTGTCAGGAACACTGATCACTTTGTGCATCCAGAGGTTGGCGGCCAGCCCGGAAAACTCCAGTCCATGATCCTGCACTTCCTTGCGCAATGCATGCCGCTTTTTCTGCGTATCGTATTGATCGGGATTAGGGTGCGGCGGAAAACCTCCCAATTCTACGCCATCAAAACCCATATCTTGCAATTTGTGTAAGACTGTGTGGAAATCAACGGGGTTTGTCTTATAGGGACCAAGCACGTAAGCCCAGCTGCCAATCGAGATTTTCTTCATGCGTCGCCTCCTTTGAGTTCATCACCTGTTGTGGTGCAGATCATTACCCATGTCGAGCATCAATCCGGTCTTTATTTCAGTCTCATGCACCAAGTTTTGACTATCTGGCAAGTCGCTTATGATCGCCGACATTGGGAGCATCAGGATTTGTGTCGGGGCCGAAATAGCGCAAGGTCACCAGGGGTTCCGTGCCGGTATTTTCAAAGACGACACCAGCGCGTGCGGCATCGTAGGTAACAAAGACTTCGTCGGCGGTGAGTTCACCGAAGCGGATCATAGCCGGGGTTTCAAGCTCTAAGGTGCCGATACGTCCTCGACCTTGCACGGTGATCAAGCCATAGGCTCCGTTATCGCGGATGGTAACACGAACACCGGGTTGAATAGTTAGTTCTTTGGCAGTGAAAAGCTCCTGCCCATCTACGCGACCGTAAACGACCCAGCGATCTATATATCCTTCGCTAGCCGTGTCGGCGACGGGGATGGGTTCTAAGTAATGATGGTCTTTAAAATAGGGATCAACGTTCGCTTCCCAATCCAGCTGCTCGACTAAATAATCTAAGTCCTGGTGCTTATCGGGCGGCACGTCCTTGACAAGTAAGTCCCAGGGGACATAGCGTCCTTCGACCATGGATTGATACATGGCAAAAACGTCGGAGCCCCATTGCGGTTCGTAAGTAACAAGCGAGCCCGGCGCATGCAGGATACAGGGAGGAACAAGCCAGCCGGTGCCGGGTTGCAAGCGGTAGGCTTTGCTGTAATTCAAAATGCCGTTGTCGCCTTCGTTCCAGCGTTCTAAGCATCGGCGGATGTCTTCCTTAGTGGTTCCTGGCTCTAAGCCAAAGAAGGTGTAGGGGAAATTATTGCCGATGCTATTCAATTGCGGCGGAAAATAATAAGCTTCGGGTTTACCCTGCTGGCCGACGAGTGCGGCTTGCTCATTGTTCTGGTGCATATGATGCGGAATCGGGCCGAGGTTATCGAAAAATTTGCTGTAAACTGGCCAGCGATGATACTTGTCCCACATCGGCTTGCCGATAAACAAGGGGCCTTCGAGTTCGATAGCTTCTTTCAAGGTAACGAATTTGCGGCCTTGATAAACGATGTAACTAAGTCCTTCGTCCCAGGGTGCGCCTTCGTTGGCGGCGGGGGTGGTGGAAGCGAACCAGCGTTCGTCTATTCCGCCACGGTGTGCTCCCAGGGCGTAATAATCGTTGGGATGAAGTTTGAGACGCTTGCCGGGCATCAAGAAAGAGCGAGGCACCCAGGTCGGAGCCAATCGAACAATACCGTTGCCGGCCTCAACAATTTCCCGAATTTGCTGAGAGGTAACCGCGGGCCGGCGAACGTTGTCCATCAGTCGAGGTGATGAGGCTTTTCGAGAACGGGCAGGTTTCTTGCGAGCAGCAGTGCGAGTAGTTTTGCGTGCCATGGGATGTATCTCCGTGGTTGCGGGTACACAAAGCCGGGACAAAATCCCCCGGATTATGGTCGCATTATAGCAAAACTACCAGAGCTGAAACAAGGCGGAAATGGCTGTAAATTACCCGGCGGCTAACGGTGAGACTGCGAAAGTTATCTCGATGGACATCGGTCCAGATTCAGGTAGAACGGGCATCCTGACGCAACTGGCGACGAAGAACCTTACCCAGGAAGTTTTTGGGCAGCTGACGGACGACCTGAAACTTACGGGGACGCTTGTGTTTGGCGAGATGCTCCTGGCAGAAGCTATCGAGTTGCTGCAGGTCGAGGCCATCGCGGGGAACGACATAGGCGACCACAATTTCACCTCGCATGGGGTCGGGTTCACCGACTACCGCAGCTTCGGCAACGTGTGGGTATCTTAGCAGCACCTCCTCCACTTCCGCTGGATAGACCAGGAAGCCGCTGGTCTTGATGATATCCCGCTTGCGATCCACGATGGTGAAATAACCGTCGGCATCGCAGCGAGCGAGGTCGCCGGTGTAAAGCCAGCCGTTGCGGAGTGCCAGGGCGGTTTCGTCGGGATTCCGCCAGTAGCCGAGCATCACCTGCGGACCGCGAACCACTAATTCCCCTACCTCGCCGATAGGCATTTCTCGGTCACCGCTGATGGGATCAACAATGCGGGCATCTGTATCGGGAAGCGGAACCCCGATGGTGCCGGGGCGGATATGTTCCGGTAGCAGCGGATTAGCATGAGTAACAGGGCCGGCCTCAGTCAAGCCGTAGCCTTCGATGATCCCCTGGGCACCGTATTGGGCGAATTCGTCGCGTACTGCCGGGTCTAAAGCGGCGGCTCCGGAGATTACTGTACGCAGGCAGCTCAGGTTGGGACGAGGTCGGTTGCTCGGCCAATTGCGGAGCACTCGATTGAGTGCTGCGAGCATGGCGGGCACGGCAGGGAAAATGGTCGGCCGCCAGCGTTCGATTATCTGCAACGTAGCGAACGTTTGAAACCTGGGGTGCAAATGGATCGTCGCTCGCATGGCCATACCGGCCAGTGCACAGACGGTCAGACCATAAGCGTGAAAGAAAGGTAACACGCCGAGGATACGTTCCTCGCCGTCGCGCGCCAGACTCCAGGCCCGCAGTTGCCAGGCATTGCAAAGCAGGTTGCGGTGTGAGAGCATGACGATTTTCGGTGAGCCGGTAGTGCCACCGGTGGGCGCCAGTACGGCGACTTCTTCAAGTGCAACGGACTGGCCAACACTATTTCGGGGGGCGTATTCGAGTAGGTTGCTGAATGGCCGAACCGGACCACGAGAGACAAAGTGGAAATGTCCCTGCTTGCGCAACCGTTCGAAGCGATACAGCACGCTTTTCAGTATCGGCAGGCGCTCGGCAAGGGAAACTACAAAGACGTGCTCCAGGAGCTGATTTTGTAAAGCCGTAGCCAGGTTGGGCAGCAGAAGATCGAGAGTGATGACGTGGCGGCAATCGGTCAGCCGCAATAAACGTTCAATCTCTTCCGGCACCAGCAAAGGACTGAGCTGGACAATCCGACCGCCGGTTGCCCATACCGCAAAAAGGGCCACCAGATATTCCGGTAAATTCGGCAGCAAAATACCGACTGCTGTGCCCTGTTTTACGCCGCAGTGTTCAAGTCCGTGAGCGGCCCGGCAAACCTGTTCGTAAACCTGGCGGTAGCTGACCCGCTGCTCGAAAAGGGTGCAGGCAAGGTGGTCTGGAAGCTGAATGGCTGCCTGGGCCAGCAGGCGTGGCAATGGTTGATCCGGGTAAGTCAGCGAAGCAGGAACGCCCGGAGGATAAAACCGTAACCAGGGCCGCGCAGCCTCAAGGCTTGCGTCAACAGTGCCGTTATTGAAACTAGCTGGCTGATGGGTCATGCAGACCGGCTCCACGGAGTTTGTGATACCACTCAATTTTACGTGATTTCTGGTGAAGCCGGGCGATTATTCACTTCCCCGCGACAACATGGGGCGGAGTGCCGCGAGCGTAAATCTGATACGATCGGCCGGCGTGTTTGGCCTGACCAACAATGGCCAGGGGCAGGGGGCCGGTCGGCAGGTTATTCGGTAGCTTCAGGGTGATTTTCGCTTCCTTCTGGCCGCGAGGAATCTTGGCACTGGCAGGCGCGGCGAGAATTACAGGCTGATTCGGGGCTGGCGGTGGAGCGACCGCGAAAATTTGCACTTCGTCCTCAAATCCTGCTTGCCGATCTACCTGGACTATCGCCTCCAAACCGGTTTGGCCCCGCGGCAATTTCTCGGCACCGTACTTGACGTGAAGCAGAAACGGCGGGGGGTCAGTTATGCTTACTGCCAGCGAAGTCAACAGGTGCCTGGGAGGAAATGGAGTGTTGCCGAACAGCGTACTGAGAGGTTCGCTCATGGTGACAGGCACGGTGATTTCGGCGGATTCCGTTTTGCCCTGGGCCAGCAATTCAAGTGACCAGGCGTTTGGCTGGGAGTTGGCGGGTGCGCTCAGCAACAGCAGTCCGACGTTTTGCTCACCGGTCAGAATGGTTTCCCCCTGAACCTGCTGGGGAGATACCGCCTTGACCTGCACAGGACCAGCGTATCCAGAGCGCGAGACGCGCACAAAGCAAACTCCGACACCGCCAGCGGGAATGTCCACCCGGTCCTGCAACACTTCCACGCGAAATGTCGGTTCGGCGGGTTTGATGACGATGCGGTAAGTTTCTTCCGGCCCGCCAGCATAATGCAAATGTTCCACCAGTAGAACCAACTCCGTATCAGCGCTTGCGGTGTACTCGATTCGTGGCGGATCCTGCATGGGATTGGAGTTGGCCAGCTGTTTCCCCTGCGTGTCCTGCAGAACCAGATATACGACGGCAGGCGAACCGTACTCCCAACTTTGTGCTTCGATTTCGATACGCTGACCCTTTTTGGCAGCGAAGCGGTAATAGTCGCGGTCTCCAGCTTTTTCTAACCGACCGTGGACTGCCGTGGGAAAGGGCAACCGAGCGGCTTTTTCTGGTGTATCGTTTGGCTCCTGTTCAAGCAACTCGTCCATGTCGGAGAACCCAACCGGAACAGGCCAGCCAGGCGGCGAACCCGGACGTTGTGGTGTCACCAGCACCGCGATCGAGGAAAGTTGTTTCGGCACATCTGGCGAGGCAGGCAAAACGCCATCTGTCAACGGTCCGGCAAAACTCACTTTGGCCTGGCTGCCTCGCCTGATCACGAACGGATACGCCGAGGTTACACAGGGAAAATCGCCGACCCGCAGCCGATAGACGTAATTGCCACCGCCCTGGTAGCGGACATCTCGCAATTGCAGGATATATTCGCCGCTTTCCTTAGCGGTGTAGATGATTCGTGCATCACGACCCAGCCCGGGAGCGTCGTCGCAATAGGCTAGCTGGCGACCGTTAGCATCATGCAAGACCAGCACCGGATCAATTGGCGAGCCCATTCGCCTGCCCACTACTTCGAAACAAATGCGCTGTCCCGCTTGCAGCGCCAGCTGGTAGTAATGGCTGCTCTCGGCCTCCAATCGTCCGGAAACCACACACGGAACGGGAATTTTCTGAGCCTGGGCAGGAGTGCGATGGTCGGTTGCCGCGCGAATTTCCGGCAACTCATCCACGCAAAACGGTACGGGATTCGACATCCCTCGTCGTGTGGTCAGACGAAACAGGTGCACTCCGAGTGGCACTTCTTTGGGAATTTGCAAGCGTACCAGCGCCCGATTCGCGGGTTCCTTTTTGTCCGGAACGATGGTCGCCTGCACGGGAACCGTAGCGAGTAGCCCAAGTGCGTCGGCGAGTTCTCGCCCCTGCACTTCTACCTCGACGGTGGTGCCCCGTTGACCTCCGGGTGGGAACAGGTTTGCCACCGCTGGTGCTTGCGGCGATGGGCCAGGCAATGTTCCCGGCTTTTGCTGAGCAAGCGCGACCAGGCTTGCCAGCAGGACGACCGCTGACAGAACGGCAATTGCCCTTGGAGATAAACCAGACCACCAGAGCGTTGCAAAGCGCCTCAGCCCTGCAAGTAAACGAAGCATAAACAGACTCAGGCAGCGCGAATGGCACGAAATGATCCGCGACTTGTCGGAATTTGCCAATCCCTGTTTGGTCTTGCACATGGTTAGCATGACGGCAACCCTTACTGAGGCAGGGCGGAAATTCGGCGAGCTAGTCAGGATTCATCACTTGGTGGGAAATTCGCTACTACCTCTGGAGCTTCTTAGGTATGGAGACCAAAAGCGGCAAGGTGAAAACGAAAACCTTGGAAAGGTCGCTGCTTCGTTTTTATCGTGGCGAGGTTCGCAATGTCAGGCGTAGCACCAGGGCAAATGGTGTCATGAGGAGTGTGAAGTACCTCGTGTGGATACTTGTCGCCGAGCCTGCAGGTTCATATTTTGCCGCTTAGAAACTGACCCGCCGCTGGATGACGCTGCCGGTAACGGCAGAGCTTCCCACCAAAAGAAGGAGTGTTGCGATGACGCGTGTCCGACTGTGTGTGGTATGTGGTATCCTGGCGACCCTGCTGGCAGCGTGGCTATTGCTACGTCTGACCAGCGCCACTCAGGCTCAGACTAAATCTGCCGGTAAACAGGTGAGTTTCCTGAACGACGTGGCCCCGATTTTGAAGGAAAATTGTTTCGCCTGCCATGATCCGAAAGTCCGCAAAGGTCGGCTGGACATGACGACTTTCGAAGGCCTGCTGGCAGGCGGTGACCGAGGCCCATCCGTTGTCGCTGGCAAACCCGAGGAAAGTCCACTGTATTTGCTCATCAGCGGCCAGAAAGAGCCGCACATGCCGCCCAGAGAAACTGGTGGCAGTCTGACGAAAGACCAGATCACCACCATCGAGCTCTGGATTCGACAGGGAGCCAAGTTCGATGGTCCATCGCCGAAAGCCAATTTGCTGGTCGAACTCCGCAAGCGCTGGAATCCACCAGTGCCGCCAACTCAATACCGCTTCCCGGCAGTTATCCGCGCTATGACGTTCACGCCCGATGGCAAGCAGTTGGTAGTCGGTGGCTATTTCGAACTGCTCGTCTGGGATGTGGAAAACGGGCAACTGGTCAAGCGCATTCGCACGCGTGCCGAACGTGCTAACGCTATGGCGTTCTTGTCCGACGGTAAAACCCTTGCCGTTGCCGGAGGTCGGCCAGGCCAGGAAGGCGATGTTCGGATTTATAACTTCGCTGCCAGCCCGACGCGGCAGGACGCTGGGATTGCTTATTTGGATGGCGTTGATCCGAAAGCTGGGGTACTGCTGCGGGAGTTGGTGCAAACCGACGATGAAGTCCTCGCCTTGGCGGTGAGTAAAGACGGGAAACGTCTTGCCGCTGGTGGGTGTGACCGTTTGATCCGCGTCTGGGAAACTGAAAAGTGGTCACTCGAGCAGACCATCGAAAACCACGCCGATTGGGTGCTCGATTTATGCTTCTCCCCTGACGGCAAATATTTGCTATCCGCTAGCCGCGATAAGACCGCTAAAGTCTGGGATCTGTCAGCCAAGGAACCGGTCGCCACGTTCCCGGGCCATCAGGAGTACGTCACTGGCGTAACTGTGCATCCGAATGGCAAAATGGGCATCAGTTGCGGTCGGGACAGGCAAATCCGGATGTGGAATCTGGCCAGCGACGCCAAGCAAATTCGCACCGCCGGGGGACACAGCGACTTTGTCGAGAAGGTACGTTTTCATCCGACAAAACCCCTGATCGTTTCGTGCTCGCTGGACAAGACAGTGCGGTTGTGGAATCCGGATAACGGGGCGCAAATCCGCTCTCTCGAGGGTCATACCGACGCTGTTTTCGCCATTGCCATTAGCCCTGACGGCAACCGTATCGCCAGCGGTGCCTGGAACGGTGAGGTACGCATCTGGAACGTGGATGACGGCAAGCTCGTCAAAAGCTTCATCGCCTCACCCATCGTGGCCACCGCTGGCAAATAGCCTTTATTCGAGGCGGATTACCAGCATGTTGGTTTGCTGCGGCAGGATTTGGCACTCTAGTCCAGAGCGGTCTGGATCGCAATACTTATCCGGCCAGCCGCGAGCGTCCGGACAAATTACGCTGATACGGTACCATCCCGGCGGAATTCCCTCGCGGCCTTCCCACTCGACAGAAAAGCGACCGTCGGGCTGAAGTTTCGCCACAGCCAGAACGTGCTGACTATGCCGCTGTGGATCGCTGACGAAAGCCACCACCCCTGTTTGTAGCGGTTGACCGCGGTAGAGAACGGTACCGTGCACGGGAACCGTCTCGGCAGGGCGTGCACAGCCGCCTGTCGCTAGCAATACCGCCACTGCCAGACATTCCAACCAATTCCAGCGACGCATGTTGGGGTAGCGAAATATCCAGGAATAGACAGCAAACCGCCAATTTGTTTCCGTGCTAAATGGCGCAGGCAGTTGCTGGGCGATTCGTTCTACGCAGACCGATTCGCCGATGGTCGCGCATCGGTGACTATCGGCACGACATGCTTCCGCAATTGAATTGGCTAAGTGGCGTCGAGGCTGGTTCCGTCGCAGCGAAGTTACTGAACTCGCATTTACGGCAGGGTTCGTGCCGATATAATCGCTGGCTCATTTATCCGCTGCAAAAAGGGCGGTTATGGCCGGCTCGGTGATGGAATGCGGAACTGATTGGCGACCCTCATCCACGATCCCGCGATCTCGATCGGGGACGCGCCATCGTTTTGCGAATGTCGCCACGGTAGTGGAACTGGCTTGCATCACGGTGTTAGCCGTATCTGGTTATCTGCTGGGAGCAGGGCAATACGATTTGTTGACCGACGACGAAATTCGCTACGCGGAAGCAGGTCGGCAGATGCTGCGCACCGGAGATTGGATAGTGCCTGTTTACAATGGCGAGCCACGTTACCAGAAACCGCTGCTGGTGTACTGGCTGCAGGCCATTAGTCAGGGGTTGTTTGGCAACCATGCCCTGGCCGCTCGGATACCTTCTGCGCTGGCAGCAGTGATAACGCTGCTGAGCACCTGGAGCATTGCCCGAACTGTCTGGGATGCCAGCACGGCACGGTGGACGGTGCTCGTGCTTGGTACCATGGTGGAGTTTGTATTGCTGGCGCGGATGGTGTTGATTGACATGCTGCTGGTGGCTTGCCTGCAGGCAAGCGTGGCGGCGATGCTATCGGCCTGGCACGCCAAATCCGTTCTGGCTCGCTCTTTTCGCTATCAGTGGGCTGGTCTGGCACTGGGATTGGCCGTTTGTGCCAAAGGGCCGCTCGCGGTGCTGTTGTTTGTCCTGTTTGCCCTGCCGCTAGTTATGGTCATGCGCGGGATGCGACGGCGAGGCGGCGATTCGTGTGGTGAGCCGCGTCAAAGTGCACGACTGGACGAACGCTCGCTTTTGTCAGGAAAGTGTGTGGTGAATTCTCCGATGGTGTCCGCGATAAGCGGGGATAATCCCGCCCGGTTCCCTCACCACGGCTGCTTCTGGGATCGGCGCGAGTTGCTGTTGTTGCTCCCGGCTGGACTGATTGCGTTGCTGGTGGGTCTGGGGAGTTACCTTCTTCCGCACTGGCGTACCGGTGGCGAATTCACCTGGCAGTTCCTCTTCGCTGAGAACTGGCAGCGTTTCACCAGCGTCATCAATGAACATCCGCAGCCGATCTGGTTTTACCTGGCCCTGGTGGTGCCGTTGTCGTTTCCCTGGACGGGTGCCATTCCTTTTGCACTGTGCCATGCCTGGCAGGGCGAGCGACATAACAGCTGCGAAGCGACCGGCGATGGGGCCGCCAAGTGCGGCTTAGGTGCAGCATGGAGTCGGGCTGCGCTGATACACATCGGACTGGTCTTCGCTTTTTTCACGTTCAGCCGGACGAAAGTGTGGACATATACGTTTCCGGCCATGCCATCGCTGGCATTACTGATCGCCCGCTGGCTGGTTTGCCAGCTGCGTGTTCAGCCGCAACAATTACGCCGTTATTTGAACCTGGCATTGGGAGTCGGGGTGCTGGTATGTGCAAGTGCAGCCATCGTCGTTACTGCCTGGCCGGACAGACGATTACCGGAAGAGGTTCAGGACGAGGCTTTCCTGTTTGCCGTGCGCAGCTGGGCATGGTTCCTGGTGGGGATACTTTCGCTGTGCTGGTGGCTGAGTCGTGTTGCGTGTTCGGTACGGCTAGCGCTGGCCACTCTGGTGCTGGGAACCGTTGCGTGGTACTCGGTCGCAGTCTATTACGTTCTTCCCACCGCGGACCGCATGTGGAACGAGCCGGTTCGTCTCGTGGCAGGATTGTGGCAACATTGTCCGGAGGCGGAGGTTTTCACGTACCATGTGCACGAATTGGGGCTGAATTTCCATGCTCGACGCGATCTGGTGCATCACTGGCGCAATGAAGCCCTGCCGGACCTGTACGAACGACTTCGCCATCCGCGACCAGCGATCGTTCTGGTAGATACCAAACTACTGCATCACCTGCGTGGTTTGCCAACGCACGTTTGGGATAGAAACAGGCGTTTTGTGGTACTGGCAAACTTTGAAAGGCCCTCATTTCCGCAAATTCAAGCAGACCAGTTCGCGGTCATTGCGCACGAAGAGCCGACCGTTCGACACAGCCGGTAACGCCCAGGTACTATGCGAGTCGGGAAAGACACGGAATCGGCCACGAATGGCAAACCCGGTTTCGCCCGGCTCGACCAGCACCAGTTCTCCCTTTTCGGTGAACACAATCAGCCGACCATCAGTGTAGAGCAGGCAGCCTTTGTCTATTTCACGCCTGGTTTCCCAGATCAATTCGCCGGTGCGGAAATTGAGACAGGTAAGTCGCGCTGGTGAATATCCGTTGAAGCCATACAGTCGGTCGCCGACCAGCACCGAGGTGGCGATGTGATTCTGAAATTTCCTGGTCTGATAGACGGCATCTGCCTGCCATTTACCGTCGTTTCCCCGGCTAATTTCCAGAAGCACACTCCCGCGACCGTAGTCGGTGCTGACGAACACATAGTTACCGGCCACAATGGGCGTGGCGATATTGCAGTCGTAATCAGTTGTCCAGGGGTAACTCCAGAGTAACTCACCAGTTGTCAGTTCCAGGCCTGCGATCCGAGCAGCGGTCAGGACGACTACCTGGCGAATTTGCGGTGCGACAGGCATGTTAGCCAGCACCGGCGAACTGTAGGCGGGTTTGTCTTTCAGGGCTTTCCACTTGAGTTCGCCAGTAATTCGGTCGAAAGCAAGGACGCAACCTTCGGCGTTACCGACGATGACGATCACCAGATTATCCACGACCAGTGGCGATCCGCTCAGTCCCCACCACGTCGAGGGCAGTTGCGGTGGAAATTCCTGGAACAAGTGTTTATGCCAGACCACCGGCAAGGCACCGTTTTTCGGTTCCGCTTCGCAACAAACCAGATCGCCATCCGCACCGAGAGCATAGATGTGCCGACCAGCGATTGCCGGGGTTCCCCGCGGCCCGTAGTCGCCGCCCCAGCGCGTGTCAATGTCGCGGTAGGCCACGGGCCAGCGATATTCGCCGAGCATTTTGCCGTCGGTCACATCGAAGCAGACGAGGCGTTCGTCCGGTTTGCGGTAGTCCATGACAAATACCCGACCGCTGGCAACGACCGGCGAGGAGTAACCGCCACCGACGGGGGTACGCCAGAGGACAGGCAGACCGGTTTCCGGCCATTGGTCGAGTAAGCCGGTCTCACGCACAATACCATCGCGATGCGGGCCACGCCAGCCGGGCCAATCCAGACTTACGGGATTTCCTTCCACCGCGCTATCGGCTGGCCGGTGTGTCGCCTGGTCTGGTTGCGGTAGCGGCTGCTGGAGCAGGCGTTCGATGCGTTGTACATCGCGCTTTTCCGGTTGGCCAGGATTTTGGCCTATCTGGAAAAGCTCCTGCCAGCCTTCGGGATGAAGAACGATCAAGATGATAGCGAAGATTACCAGCGTATCCCCTAACCCCATCAGGACGACCCAACGCCAGCGCCTGGCCCGCAACTGATGTGCTTCGGATTCGGGAACGTCGAGCCTCATGCTTTCCAACATGCGCATCAGACCCCAGACACTCAGCGACAATCCAACTACAATCAGCAGCACCTGTGTCCATAACATGGTCATGGATGAGTCCCGGAGTTTTCCGCTTTGTTACAGGGTCAGTCGGTATTCCAGAGCAAGTTCAGTCCACGCACTTGTCGGCGCGAATAATCGGCGTGTTCGAGCCGGTGAGTTAGTCGGAGAATTTGGTTCACGGTAACCAGGTCGGGGTGGCGGAAGACCGCATCGCGTATTGTGGGCCTACCCCTGCCGGTTGCTCGGCGTCGGACCGTATTCGGTTACGATTGGCGCCGGGGGGACTCGAACCCCCACCCGCCTTGCGGCGGAGCGGATTTTAAGTCCGCTGTGTCTGCCACTTCCACCACGGCGCCTCTGTGGACGCCAGTAATTGTACGGCGCCGGTGAGCTTGGCGAATAATCGGGAGAAACTTCCGCTGATGCCCTCCTGACCTCGCACGCAGCCAACACAGCGACGTTGCTGGCGAACAATCGGGACGAAATTCCTCTGATCCCGCAACCAATTGGGAGGCCTTAACGTGATAGCCCGTCGAACTGCAGAGCGGCACAACCGGGAATCAGTGCTGAGATCACGAGAAACACAGCAAGATGATCGGCGGTGCGGCGCTTGCCCAGCGGCATGGAATGTCAAAATGCACCGTACCATTACGCTGGGCTCACTCCCAGGGTTTCACTTGGCGGACGGGCCGGACAGTTCGCTGTCAGAATGCGTTGTAATACCCGGTTAGGGAGCTCGCGTGTTGCGTCTGTTTACCCACCGCCCGACTCAGAGCGAAACAGCATGCCAGCCCGTCACTGACTTATGGACCGCCTGGGCGACTTGAGCCGGATGGCTGACGAAGGCCAGATGTCCCGCACCGGGGATGCGTACATGCTGAACTTGCGCAATTCGCTGTTCCATTTCTCGTAAGCCGGCGCCGGTCGGCAGAATATCCAGTTCGCCAGTGATCAACAGGGTCGGCGAGCGAATCGCCGGCAAGGATGGCCGTAAGTTGACCTCTGCAGCCAGACGGAACCGGTGAGCCATGACACTCTGGTCGGTCGTCCAGCATTGCCGGGTTACGAATTCAAACAGCGCCGGATCATCGCAGCGCTTGCCGAAAAACAGGTTGAAAAACTGATTGACGAAGGGGCTATCGGTAGGAAGCGGAAACTCGCGAAGCACAATGTCGGCAATGCGGCGTAACAGACTTGGGGCAAAGGTTACATCCACGCCTTGAGCGATCACCGCGGAAAGACGGTGAGGAAACCTGGCCGCGAACCGCAAGGCGATAAGACCGCCGAAAGATACGCCCATGATCACCGGCCGTTCCAGGCACAGCAAATCTACAAACTCGGCCAGGTCATCCACCAGGTCTTCCAGAGTAAATCTTCGCCTGAGAGCAAACGGGTCGTTCTCGCCACGCAGCTGGTAGGCTATGACCGAGAAGTCGCGGGCCAGGCGTGCGGCGAGCGGACTGACGAGTCCCACACCCCCTGCCAGACCTGGAATGAGCACAAGAGGTTGCCCGTCTCCCCAACATAAATACTCGGCCGTGTAATCTCGAAGAACCGCAACGCCGGTTTCCGGAACAGAACACCTCGACCTTGGTAACGTCAGCAGATCCCAGCTAATGCTTGAAGCCAGCACAGTTGCACCTCCTTGCTGCCTCTTCCCCTGGCCAGACAGCATCGCGTTGCTGCCGGCTGGTGAAGCTCTTAGTAGTGCAGTTTCCATGCCCGACGGGCCGAAAATAACGCCCGAAAACGCGGATTTATCGCCTTTAGAGGCAAGGAGTCATCGCTGGCTGTCAAGCCACGTAGTTTTTGACCAATGATATAAAAAATCTAGCTGTTGCCTGGGAACTTTCGAGCCGCTTTGAACTGAAGTTGCGCGACGTATCTGTGAACTACTACCGGCCAAACGCGGGTGACGAAGATATGGCGCCTTGTTACATCGGCGCCAGGTGCCGAATTTTCGACACCCAGGCAGCACCAGCCTGGCAAAATGAAAACGACCCTGGAAAATCGCGTATCCATATTAGCGGACGTGGAAGACGCACTCTAATCAGGCAGGTAAAAATGCGGAAAATAATCGGGGGCTTTACCTAAGCGTGGATGATGAGGCGAACACTCTCGGGCAGGTATTGACCCACTTCCTGAATAACATCGCCCTTCATGGCTTTCCATAGCGGACCGCGCTGGCTGGCACCGAGAATCAAGACGTCGGCTCCGTGTATGACGGCTGTTTCAGCGATCATCGCCGCCACGTTATCGCTGGCTGTATAGACGGGACGCCAGGGTACACCGGCTTCTCGTGCCAATTGGTCCACTTCCGCGAACAGCTTACTGGCTTCCTGATCGCTGCGAGGGTCCAGCAGTTCTTCGTCCGGCCCCATGGGTAAAATCGCCAGTTGACGTACAAACAGGACACGCAACTCTGCCTGGCGGCTCTTGGCTTCCTCAACCGCAAACTGCAACAGTCGGGGATTGCCTCCTCGTGCGGCAACCATGACGATACCTTTCGGCTCGTAGGCGTGCTTTGCTTCCGCCGCAGCTTCAGCAGTTTCCGACCCGGACTCGCCTTCGGTCGGGGCAGGGGTGAGGGCTTTCCGCAGCGGAGCAGGCAAGCGACTTATACTGTCGGCCAGCTCAGCCCGATGCCGCACCAGCCAGCGTGCACCCAGACCGGCTCCCAGAACCACCAGGGCGAAAATCAATGCGTGGACTTTGGTTACGGCAATGGTGAGCCAGACCACGAGCATGAGCGCGGCCAGCAATGCCAGCCCCAATCGCTCCCAGCTCGCCAAGTCGTTACGGCGAGCGGTAGCGGTGGCTCCCAGGTTGATGGTAATCGCTCCAACCACGCCAATGGCGTACAGGTCGGCGAGCTTGGCTACGTCGGGAAACAAGAGCAACACCGTCAGCGGCACGCCGGTCGCCAAAAGCAGGGGCAGCAATGGTACGCCATAACCGTTTAGCTGCAACATATTTTTGGGCAACTCACCGTCTCGCGCCATCATAAACTGGATACTGACCAGGCCGGATAAGGCAGTGTTGACCGCCGATAATAGCAGTAGTGCAAAAACAATGGAAGAAACAGCGGCAAAGCGTGGGCCGACGTAGTACTCGGCAAGGGCACGCAACATGTCATCGCGATGCGCTGTGTATTGTGCATCTACGTTGCCATCGCCCAGAAAAACTGCGGGTACCGCCAGCATGGCCAACGTAAGCAGCAGGTTCAGGGTAACAATCTCCGCCAGCACTGGGTAAATGGCCAATTTGGAAGTGCGTTCGACCGGGCGAACCATGATACCGGTCATGTTGGCGACAGCTTCGACGCCGGACACCGCCAGGATGATAGAGACAAACTGTCGCCACATCTGCCAGGCATCGCCGCTTGGTCGCTCAATGTGTGCCTGGGGGAGCGAGGGGACGGCAAACGAGGCAATGACAATTGTCATGGCTACCGTAAGCACGGCGATAACCAGTGCCCCGGTTCCGGATTTGCGCGGCCCGAAGAAGTTGAACATACCGATAGCGGCAATACTAACAGCCGCCCACCATTCCGGATGCGGCACATTGAGATAATGGAAAGCGTCGAGAGCCGATATTGATGCCGTGATGATGTAGTCAGCGCATAACAGTAAACCGCCCACCACGGCAAGCATTTGTGAGCGTTCCCGGGCCGAAGAATAGACTCCACCACCGTCCGGATGCAGCCGACAAATCACAGAATAGGCCCAGCCTAGCAACACCAGAAGAGCCGACATCGCCAGCATGAACCACAGCGAGGCGTGATGAGTGTAATAGAAGCACAATCCCAGCACGTACAACCGGCTGGTGCCCCAGTCGCCGAACAGCATGGGGCCAGCATGATACCAGTGGAGTTCCCGAGGCCGGCGCGGTCGCGGAACCATGACAGTAACCTCTTTTAGTTGGCAGCTGGTAAAAACATCACGGAAAAAGTCGGGTACGGCCGTCGGCCTAACCGCAACCACGCAAGGCCAGGAACGATCCTGCCGCCCAGCTGTTCCTCGGCGGGTAGCAGAAACCCGAAGAGACTCCCGTCGTCAGCCGGGTCAATTCCCCGGCCGGATAGACTACGCCTGCACAAGCCAGAGCAAGAATCGGCCATAGAAATTCCTCGCGGACGCTTACGGGGTTAGCTGACGGGTTCGGGGCCGAGGTTACCCCTACCGGCCCGGATGACGGTTCCGCATCGTAACTGGCAGTCGTTATTTCTTGACCGCCAGGCGAGCCGGATTCACCCCAGTCTTTGGGTCCCCCGTTCCAACCGTGTCGCGGTCGGATTCAGCGACGTTTGATATTCCATTTTACGGTAAGCCGTTATATCCCTACGCCTCCTCCCGTCAAGAGAACCCGGTGCACCTTCTATCCGAACTTATGTAGCAACCAGCGCATACGCTCCGCATGGTGAGTGTCAACCAGCCTGCGGACAACCGTCGATTACCAGTCGGCACGGTGGCAGTGCTTCCAGAAAACGCCGGCCATACGGTTTGGTGAGGATGCGTGGGTCGAGGATCACGACCCGGCCTGTGTCGGTTTTGGTGCGAATCAGTCGGCCGAAACCTTGCTTCAACTTGATGACGGCCAGAGGCACCTGATACTCAAAAAACGGGTTTCGACCTGCTTCCCGGAGCGCATCAATTCTGGCTTCGACTAGTGGTCGGTCGGGGACGGCAAAGGGCAGGCGGGTGATGATCACCGTTTGCAGCGCCTCGCCCGGCACATCTACGCCTTGCCAGAAACTGTCCACGCCGAACAGTACAGCGTTGCCTGCTTCTCGAAACCGCTGCACCATCTGTTGCCTGGACAAATTTTCTCCCTGGCACAAAAACGGATAACCACGTTCCTGGAACCATGAACGTAACTGATCAGCCAGGCGTTGCATTTGCTCGGTATTGGTGAATAAGACAAAGGTCCGGCCACCGCTATCGGAAACATACTGGCGAATGTAACGTTTGAGCATTTCTTCCTGTTGCTGCGGTTCCGCGGCCGGGTCGGGAATCATGCGAAACAGATGCAGCTCTGCCTGGCGACGGTAGTCGAAGGGGCTGCCGAGTTGTAGCGTCTGTACGGAAAGCGAGCCGTTTGTTGATGGGCCGGACGTTTCCGCGAGGCCGAGACGATCGGCGAAGAAAGCAAAACCAGAATTGCCCGGCCCGGTGCTCAGCGTGGCACTGGTAAGAATAACGCTCGGAATGCGGTCGAAGACGTGTTCACGCAAAGCTGGTCCGACATGAATGGGTGCCGATGCCAGGACGATGCGTGGCTGAGCCCGACCGAAGCTGCGCTCCAGCCAGTAAACCTGGTTTTCGAGACGCTGATCGAGCCAGCCGGTTATCAAATCCGCAAAACTTTCGCATCGCCGGGCTGCTGCCTGGAGTTCGATTCGCAATTCGTCAGTGCTTACCTCACCAGCCACTTTCTGGATGCGGTGGGCCAGCGCGTGTAATTCCACGCTGAGATGGGCGGGAATCGGGATTGGCTCACGAACTCGAAATGTATCGGCAAATGCAGCCTGAGTGGACACATTCCGGCGACCATTGTCGCTGCGAGAGGACGGTTGCCAGGTAGCCAGCTGGCCGAAAAATTCCTCCGCAGCCCGGCGAACAATGGCGACCTGATCGCGGCTTTCTTCATCTCCCAGAGCAGTCAGCAAGCCTCGCCCCGATTTCGGCGAGAATAAGCGGTTGAGAAGGAAATTGACTTGCGTGTTGGACAGGCTGATACCGAAATGCTCCGCCGCGACATCCTCCAGTGTGTGGGCTTCGTCGAAAATGACCGCTTCGTACTCGGGTAGCAAAGCAGCACCATCGCTGGCCAGCCGCAACGCCAGATCAGCGAAAAACAGGGCGTGATTGACGACCAGAATCTGTGCCTTACGTGCCAGTTGCCGCGACCGGAAGAAAAAGCAACCGTCGTAATAAGGACACCGTCGCCCCAGGCAATTATCCGAATCACTGGCGACCTGATCCCAGACGCTTTGTAAAGGCTGGAAATCCAGGTCGCTCAGGGTGCCATCGTCCGTTTCATTCGCCCAGTTCACCAGCCGTGCCATCTGGGCCAGCTCTTCCTGGCGTTCGAACAATTGAGCGGCGCGAGGAGCAGCCACAGCCAGACGTCGCCGGCTGAGGTAATTGCTTCGCCCCTTGAGCAGCACTGCCGTGAAAGGTTCCGGCAAGGCCCGACGCAACAGCGGCAAATCCTTGTGCACCAACTGCTCCTGCAGACTAATCGTGTAGGTGGAAATGACGATGCGAGTGTCGCTATGTTCCTGAGCAAAAAAGATAGCTGGCACCAGGTAGGCAAAGCTCTTACCGACCCCAGTTCCTGCTTCGACCATCAAATGCCGGCGAGATGCGAGCGCAGCCGCAACTGCTCGAGCCATTTCCAGCTGCTGCGGCCGGTTTTCATATTGCCCCAAACAGCGTGAGATATAACCACCCGGCCCTAAAGCCTGTTCCACTCGGTTTTCCATACCGTTATTTTGCCAATTTCTCCTGTCGCCGACCAACCCGGTACTGCATCTGCGATAATCTTAGCGGCCAACCCGTGCCCTGGTGCAAAAAATTCGGTATGCGTTGCATCGGGCTTATCACGCTTCGATTGCTACGATGCGCCCGACGCACCAGCGAAGCCCTGACAAGACCTGTCTGTCAGGGTTGCCGAGCGGTTATATCAGGGACGACGAAACTTATTTTGCGCCGGTGTGCCGAATGCAATACACAACAGCACCGGTGCGAATGACCAAGGCTCCATCCACAACTGCGGCACCATACTGCACCGGGTCGGGAAAATCTAAACCGCCCGGCCCCTTACGCGGTGTGCCTTGACCAGGTGCGGGTTTTGACTGTGCGGCGTGATGATCGTCCTTGACTTTTGCGACAGGCGACTGATTTTCCCACAGCTGGTTCTCAGCCAGCACTTCCAATTTTCGCCCGGCCCGCAGCACTGTCGTTAGCCCATCCTTGCCGAAGAAGTAAACGCGGTCACCGATGCCCATGGGGGTTGCCCAGCAGGATTGTTTCAGACGCGTAGTGTATAGTTCTTCACCTGTGGCTAAGTCATAAGCAAACAGTCCACCGACCTTGTTAGTCCAGTAGGCGACTCCCTGGTGCACACATGGAGATGCAAAAGAGGCCAGAGCTTTCACCCGCCAGACCACTCGCGGTTGCCAGTCTGAGTCCTGGCAGGTAACTTCTAAGCAAAAGTTAGAACGCCGGGCTTCCTCCTGGTACTGGTCATTATGCCCTGGTGTAGCCGCTATAAGCATTTTTCCCGGAGCAAAGCATACGGGCGTCGGAACAACGTTCCCGCCCACGTCCTTGACACTCCAGAGCAGTTTGCCTGTCTGGCAATCGTAAGCATCCACGCTGCCATTCGAACTGATTACCACCTGGGCTTTACCATTCGCCACGAAGATTGCGGGGGAAGACCAGCTCTGCCGGCTTGGCCGATCCACTTTCCATGCCGTTTTTCCCGTGGCTTTGTCTATAGCTAACAAATAAGAAGGTCCGGAATGTTCTACTAGCACATAGATTTTATCCAGCCACTGCGCGGGACTGGCGCCTAAACCAAATGGTGCTATAAAGGCGCCATATTCCTTGACCAGGTCTCTCTCCCAGACCTTCTTGCCCGCGTGATCCAGGGCCACTAAGTTCCCAGTCTCAAAAAACGCATAAATGCGTTCGTCATCCACCACTGGAGTGGGCGCTGCCCGACTGTGATAATAGCTACTTTCAGCAGTCATCGCGGGAGGAATTGTTGCATCCCACACCACACTCCCATCACTGAGACGCAGCGCAGTTACATGGCATTTATCCCGTATAGTTCCTTCCAAAGAGGTAACGTAAACCTTATCTCCCCAGATAACCGGCGATGATTGGCCCTGTCCCGGAAGTTTCGATTTCCAGGCGATATTTTCTTTCGGCGACCAGCGTATAGGAATGCTATCGGGGTCCTTGATCGGCGTAGCTCCCGCACCTAAAAAAGCCGGCCAGCACGGCACAGCCTTGGGCTGCGATGCAGGTGTGGTAAGTATGCCTTTCAATAAGGTCGCCACTAACAAACCCGCGATGCAGCTGCACTTCGACAAAGGCTTGATCCTTAGCATAGCATTCTCCTAAGGTGTAAGGGGTTCCCGCGATCTATTCTCCTCGTGGGCAACTTTACGCTGGGCCAGTTCCCTTCTCTATGATATAGCCCCAAGCAAAAGTTTATTGCTCGATAGAAACGATTTCTCCGCCTGCACGGGTGGAGATAGCGCGCCAAACTGTGATATCTACGCTGTTGCGCACGAAGCGGATGGCACCGTCTCCCAATAAGAGATTCACGCCGCCGGGATGATTGGAGCGGGCTGTGCTAAGCGACTTATTGTTCCAGCCGTTTCCACAGTCCCAGTTTACTGAATTCGGTGTGTAAAAATGGTTGTAAAGAGTGCTGCCATAATGGCCATCTATCCACTTAGCACCTCGCTGTCCATTCCAAGTGCCGCCGCTGGCCGACTCGCATTGAGCAGGTGTCGGGTCAGAGCCACTAGGCACCACGAAGCGGTGTCGCTTAGGATTAGCGTTGCTGGCACTGGCAGGGGTATTCCCGTCTCCAAGCAAGGATTCACTCAGCAAAGCCGTGTTTGAACTGCCATCGAAAATGTCGCTGACCCGCATTGGCTGATCGGTAAACACACCATCTCCTAAACTAACATTACCAAAGCCCACAGCACCGCTGCCAACACAGGCAACGTAATTCGTCGGGCCATAAGGTTGGTTAGGCACGCGAGGTCGTATTCCATCGCTGGGACAAACGAAGAGACTTATCACGGCCTTCGAAGGACAATTGGGATTAGAGTTATCATTGGGATTAGTACCGGTGCCAAAAAAATCAAGGGGTGGTTGGCTAAAGTCCACTAGGTTATGTAGATTATCTTGCTCAACATAAGGCAGCAACCGAGCTAATGGCGAGAAAACCATCGGAAAAGGCTGCCTTGCGGGAGGAAATTGATCCAGAGCGGCATGATGGTTGTGCAGGGCAATGCCTAACTGGCGCAGGTTGCTTGCACAGCGCATGCGATTGGCTGCTTCGCGTACCCGCTGAATCGCCGGGAGCAGCAGGGCCATGAGCAGGCCGATAATGGCGATCACCACCAATAGCTCAACCAGCGTAAAGCCGCGGGTTCCCCTTTTTATTGCAGTTAGCCGTTTCGTTTCTTGCATATTATTCCCTCCTAATGAAAGACCGGTGTTGTCTAAGCAAATGGCGCATGGTTGAAGTGGTCTCCTAAATCCCTCAAAGACACCAGTTACAGGGAGCATAGCTATAGCGGCAGCGTTGCGAAAGTAGCTATGCCAAGCTGGCAACAGCTTCAGGCTCTATGTTCGTCCGCTTACCCAACCAAATGCTTAGACGCGAGGCGGAGGGGCTGCTGGACAAAGATCGCATTGCGGTTTCAGGAGTAACTCTGAGCAAACGTATGGTTGTTCGTCTAAGTTCAATCCGGCAAGCTTAGCTGGTCCGTTAGCGGGCAGACTTAGTATGGGACTGGTTAACTCGTCTCCTTCGCCTTGACAACGTTTTCGCAACTGAGGATGCACCCATTTGCAGTCTTTGGAAGCGAATGACTCCGTTTTCTCATTGTTGCAAACGTGATCGCGCCGAACATCTTCACGACAGCATTCCGGGCACCTGTGTTCATTGTCTTGGGCACAGGAGTTTGCCTCACAGCATGGCTCAGCCAACGTATTGGAGCCGCACGATTGGGAATCAAGGATAGGACTTAGTCCCTGTATCATTGGCGGATTATATTGTTTTGCCCAAGCGATTCGTTCGGCAAGACTTAGGCAGCAGCAGTTATGCCAGCAATCTTCCGCATTCTTACAACCGCAAGGTCGGTACATGCAGGGGAATGGCACACGTAAATCCTTATGCCAACCAACGCGCGAAATAAACGCCGGCAGCCCGAATAGGGATAACATGTGCCCTATCAGGGTTGCTAGGAGTATGCTGTTGCGAATTACCTGCTGTAGTCCTCTGCGCCTTATCATTTTTGGCAGGATATTAGCAAGAGTCATACCGTTATCACGTATTATTACCGAAACCGCACGGACGTCTAGATGGTTCTAGGTACTCGTAGCCAGTTCGGTATCGTCTTTGGCAGCCCGCAATAGTGCGGAAAGGTTGTCTGCGCAGTTGGGAGTTATTCCGGCGTAGGTTTGTCCCGCACGGCCAGTTGAGGCGAAAACCAAAGCGGGCGAGCGTGAGGCAAGGCCGAAAGTTGAAGCAGTCCTGTATGGATGAACGACTGCGAGAATGAACGTCCGCCGAGCGCAGTGCTAAGTCGGTCAGGCTCGGGGGTTGGTGAGAGGGGCCTTTACCAAACGTCGCGGGTTGGTCCGTTCGTCAGTGCGTTGACCTCAGAGGTTGGTGGACAGTGGCCGGGCCGGTCATTAGCATATTAGGGGGGTCTATAAGTCCAAAGGTGGGCTAAAGATAACGATCACCGCAATTGCCTGTCGGGCGCAAGTTGGGAGGCTGGCCATGAGCGAAAGAGCATCAGTTTCCCAGCAACCACCGGCACAAATTGTGTCGTCAGCGGGTAGTGCGAATTTAGGTGGGAATGCGACAGTCGCATCCTCGGGTTGTGGATGCGGTCGGAAGGTAGCCCGTCTAACTGTGTGGCTGCTCGTTTTGTTGGCGGTGACGGTCATTTATTTTTCCCTGCGCTGGTACTACGTTTCCGCAGCAGGAGTGCAAATTTTGACGGAAGCCTTGACCGAGACCGAGCGACAGTTTCCCGGCTGGGACTGGGAATGCTTACGGCGTAATCGGGATTTCGCGCCCAAGGACGACCAGGGATGTACGCTTCTGGAGTCGTTGTATCAGGAATTGACGGCTCGAGGATTTTCGGATGCGTTTTCGGTGTTCCATCAAGTCGGAGGCATTTACTGGCCACACGATTGGCGGAGGGAGTTGGACTTGAACCTACCGGAAATGCGTAGCACGCGGGGAATTCGCAAGCTGCGGAGCAATTGGCCGGAATTGCGTGACCGAATTCTGGAATTTCGCCGGGTTCCTCCAGGCGGTCGGATGGATGTATATCCGCTCAGCATCGTGGAGATTCCCAATCACCATCGGGCGCTGGACATGCTGGTTCCCCTGACGACCAACTTGGCTTTGATGGAGATAGAAGACGGCCGCGCTGAACAAGCCCTGGATTATGTGGACGCGTTTCTCGGCATGGCCAATGCTGTGCGCGACGAACCTACAGTTCTGGCATTTTGCCGCTGTGCCCAATTAGAGTTGTCAGCGGTGCGATTGCTGGAGTGGGTGTTGAGCAGGGGCGAGGTTTCCGACAAACGGCTCGGTGAAATTCAGGAGCGGCTCCTGGCGGCGTTGCCACAACGGTCGTTAGAGCGAGTTATTCGTGGCGAGCGTGCAAGGACGGATGTCGCGTTGAGTCGGTTCGGTATCCCTGAGTATCGGCGGGAATTTATGCGGCAGGTCAGGCAGACCTGTGCACCGTCGCGGCAATATTTTCTCGACGAACCTCTGGAACACATCCAGCAAACGGTGTTTGCTTTGCGGTTTCACTATCACGCCCATACCTGGCTTCCTTACACCCGTGCTCAGGCGCTTCGCTATTTCAACGAAGCCTACCAGATTGCACAACTACCGCCGCAGCAGTTTGACATGGAGGTTACAAGGTTTCTGTCTCGCTGGGAGGGCCGTTCGATACGCGGGTGGTGCGATTCTATGTGGCTGGCTGCGCTTGGTGGCAGCGGACCGGAACAGCCGATGCGAACGCTGGTCCGCATGCTGGATGAACGGGATGGCGGTCTGAGTGCGGCTATCCTGGCGGTTGGCCTGGAGCGATACCGACTCCGGCACGGTCATTGGCCGGCCCGTTTCCAGTATCTTCCGGAAAACTGGCTGCCGAACCTGGCGCGATTCGACGCGAAGCGGGATTTTCGCTTACATTCCCTGTCAGACGGGTTGGTGGTGCAGGTACGCCGCCGGGAAAACTCGTTTCGTGGCTGGTCGTGGCCAGCACCAGAATGCAAAGAGTTTGCTTCCGACCCGGCTAGCTTTATCCTGTTCGAAACGGCGGATCGGCTGTACGTCCGGCAACGAGACTGATAGGCTGACTGTCACTGTGGACATGTGGGCTGGGGACGGTGCGCGGCCTGCTTACGTCCGGCAACGAAACTCATACGCTGACTGTCGCGGCTATTGAAACCTAGGCCGGTCAGACAAGGGTATGTTTCTATGGATATGTCAGCCAGCGAAGGATGGCGGAGTGAACAGGAACTGGTGAAGGCGTGCCTGGCCGGGGACGTCCGAGCTACCCATCGGCTAGTAGCGACATTTCACCGTGAGGTGTATGCCCTGTGCTTGCGGCTTCTGGGGCATACCCACGACGCCGAGGATGTAACTCAAGAAGTATTTTTGCGGATTTTCCGTAGCTTGCGCTCCTGGGACAGGAAACGGCCTTTACGCCCCTGGATACTGGCAATTGCGGTCAATCGCTGTCGCACCTGGTTGCGCAAGCGGCCTCGCAATAACGCTTTGCCGGACGAACTAAGTACCGGCCAGGGCGGCGGTGAAACTGATACCGCCTGGGAATTGCAGGAAACTTTGAGCCAGGCACTTGCTTCCTTGCGGGAAGAGTATCGCACTGTTTTCGTGCTCTACCACGACCGACACCTGGCTTACGAAGAAATCGCGGAGGTGGTAGGCCGACCGGTCGGCACAGTCAAGACCTGGCTGCATCGTGCTCGATTGGAAATTCTGGCTTATCTGCGACGACGGGGATGGGACCATGAAATTCGCACAGCCCTGTCGGGTTTGCCTGAACTGGATGCAAACCCTGCTGGATCGTGAATCCTGGAAAGAACCGCCGAGCCGCATTGCCCGACATCTGGAAAATTGCCAGGGTTGTCGAAACCAGTGGGCCGCGGTGCAGGCTTTGCTTCTGGGCTTACGTTATTGGCCCGTACCGGAGCCTGCTACTCCGGTCGCGCGGATCGTTGAGCAAATCCTGTGCGATCGGCGGGAACGTGAATCGGCATGGCAGCGGGGCATTCTGGCGGCCAGTTTGCTGATTGCGGCGTCAGTATGGTTCTTTCTGATGACCTGCCCGGAGCCCGGGCCGATCTCAGGCCGCCTGGCAAGAACTTCGGCACAGTCGCTGGAAATGCCGACCGGCCAGCAGATGGCATCGCTTAGCCCCTTGTCCCTGACTGATTCGATGGCGCAGACATCACCTCCTGTTGCATCCGCGGACGAAATCGCGGCCGGCCAGTATTCAGTGCGTGAATTTGCCTACTGGTTCTTACCCGAGGAGTATCGAGAGACTGCGGAAGCCGTTCTTGGAAGGTTATCTTCCGGATTAGCCATGTCGGAAGCGGAGAGCGGCGAGAACGGTTTGTTTCCAACTTTTCCAAGACTGGATCAGGTCTGGGAGCCTGTCTGGGACGCCGGTGTAAACAGTTGGCGCTTGTTCCGCAATGTAATTCCGCCGCTGCTCGATCAACCAAACTCCTGAGGTGCGAAATTGCTGCTGGCGTAAGCGTTAGCAAAATACCTTCATGCCGCCTGTGCCTGGACGGCGGAATTCTTCGCCAATCGGGCTAACAGGGAGGCGATGCGCTGGGTGCTTTGCCCATCCAGCCAACCCCATTCTGAGCTGCGCTGGCCGGTCGGCGGAACGTGTTGACCGGGCGATAATCGTCGCGCCAGGTTGGCCAGAGCATGCTCAAAGTCGCGGCGAGTTTGGACCGTATGCACGTTCGGTTCGCCGCGGAAGTAGTAATAACCAAAGCGGTACAGATCGTAGTCCACGACAGGTAAACCGCAAGCCAGAGCCCAGCGAATCACGGACGATACGCAGGCCACCAGAGCATCCGCCAGGGGCATAAGCTCATACGTAGGCCGATCGGAATAGCGAACGTTGCTACGTTCCAGTTGCCGTAACTTCGCGGGCGATATGCTCGGATGAGCCACGAGAATCGTTTGGCAATCGGTCAACGCAGCCAGCGTATCGGCCCAGTAAATGAGGATTTCCTCGAAGGAACTAAAATCGGTGACGAGACGGCGGTTGTGGAGCTGATTGGAAGGGAGTGCCGCCAGGATTAGCGGGCGGTGTGGTTCGAGGTGCAGTTCGCGGCATAGTTCCTCTCGTTTTCGGTGCCAGTAGGCCAAACCGTCCTGCAGAGCGTCATCGCACCAGGAACCAGTCAGGTGTAACCAATGCTCTGGCACGCCCTGACTCCGGTAATGACGAAGCATCCAGGGACTCTCGACCGCTAAAGCGGCCGCGAAACCACTATGGAAAGTCCAGGGGTCATCCGGCGCACACCCCAGAATCTCCAGAGCTGCCGCTTCGAAGACCGGCGCACGCACCAGTTCCCGTGTTCCGGAAAGTCGCCACTGCGGGAAGCGTTCGCAAAAACGTCGGGCCGACGGCGTGGTGGCATCGTAAAGCGGAATCACAGAAACTGCCGCTTCGAACTCTTCACGTGACGCCAGGCACCAGGGCACAATAGCTGTAGAGATGCGATACTCCAAAGCCGTGCGAGAATAAATCGTCGTGTATTTGGACACGTTTTCCTGACCGAGGACGAGTACTGCGGGCTGAAGCTGGTCGAGTACCCGGCGGAAAAACGCTTGTTCCCGCCGCAACATGTGCACATGCCCATCCAGTTCTGGCAAGTTCAGGGAACGGCACCAATCAAGTAGCTCTCGCTGCTGGGGAGCTAACGGAGACAATTCGATTTTCCCGGTGGACTGGTTATCGAAGAGAAATTGCTGCGGGTAAGCCTCCAGGACACGCGGGCCGGCCCAGACCGGCAGTTGCCATTGCCGACACCGCAGGACATGTTTGGTCAATTGCGGATAAGGCTCCGTGAAGTAAATGACCGGTTGCCATTCTCCCTGCTGCATCAGTCGCCTTGCCAGGTGCGCCAGTGCCGTGAACTCTGCCACCTCACCGACAATTGCCAGCATCCGTTTGCCTGCCTCTGGCTGAACATGGAGCGAGGAAGAAGATACGGCTATCGGGCCGACCGGAGCAGTGCCTGCAAGTCCGTTTTCACCCCCGTTAGATTCTGAGACCTTGCCCGAAACAGTCCCAGCAGGTGTGAAGGATTTGCCTGTCTCTTGGACATCAGGTTCAGCAGGAACAACGCTCAGCGGGACAGTAAGGCCATGAGAAGCCCGCACGGCGGAAAATGGCTGACGGTCAGCTTGAAGGTCGGCGTCCAGACCGGAAAGAGCAGTAGCGGCAAAGCGTCGCAACCAGCCGACTATTTTCGGGTCGGTCACTGGGACTTCCAGGGAAAAAGTGCGCGGAACGGCGCGAATCGTGTAGTTTTGCCAGACGCGACGAATTTCCGCCAGGAATGCCGCCTTGACCGCGGCTGGCAATTCCGCAAGACTACCGCAGCCGCCACAGGTTTCGAATGTCTGACCCAGCAATTCTCGCCGCACACGGGCCACGATCGGATTGACGTAAAGCTGACGCCAATCGTCCTCGGCGTGGCCCAGTTCCAGGCTGGCCGAAAAATCCTGGCAGCATAATACCCGCTTGCCATCAAATGCGATGGTCAATTTTTCAAACGGATCCGAACAAGTCGGCAGGATGGCGGGCTCAAACCACCAGTAATCCTCGGCCAGACTCGGTTCGGGAACAGCACGGTGCCTGCCTTCCAGCACGCCAGCCGTCGGATACATCGGATGGAAGGAAATTTCATCGAAGAATTCGCCCCAGAGTAACGCGTACTGCTCGACGTCGGTCTTGCGAGTGAGCAGGCAATTGAGCACGTAGCGCTGACCGGCAGGACGACATGCCGCATATTCCCGCACGTTGCCGTAAACACGATCAAAACGCAGCGGATACCGGTAACGCTCATAGCTCACGCGATCCCAGCCCTCGATGGATACCTGTACGACATCGGCAAGTATCAGACCTCTCCTGCGCTGGTGCATCATCGAACCGTTGGTTGAGCACACCACTGTGTAGCCCAAATCTTTGGCCAGAGCTACGAAATCGTCGAAGCGTGGATGCAGTGTCGGCTCACCCGTCGAATACAGATAGAGCGTGCTGATGCCGGAAGCCCGGCCTCTTTCGAGGATGCGGCGAAAGAGGTCGAATTCCATGAAGCCCTTAGTGCGTTCAGCCGGCATGGCCACCCGCGGACAAAACGGACAGCGGGCATTACAACTGCCGACGATGTCCACGGTCAGCGAGCGGAAGTGATTTGCGGCAGCCAGGTCGTGCCAGGGATGCTGTGCCCACAATACCACTGCCTGGGCGAAGGCTTGCCAATCCCCCAGTCGCATTTTCGCGTGAGCGTGGCTTTGCCAGGCCTGACGGAGTTGTCCGGCAATGCGTTGAGCCCGCCTGGACAATTCGCCTTGGGATTCCAGGATTGCGGCTCGTTCCGGTGAAACCCATCGCAGGTACTGTTCAAGGTCCTGCTCCGAGCAAGTCGGGTCGTGTCGCAGAGGCGGCGTTTGCCAGTCAATCTGCACGGCTCGTTGTCGCGCTTCCTCAAAAAGGGCCCGGCGACGATCGGGATTGGCCTTTTCCATGTCCGACCAGCTACGCTGTTGGTCATCCACCCAGTGAAGGACATTTTCCAGATGGGCTTGCAGAATGCCTCGCCGCCGTGCTTCCGCATAGCCTTCGGGTGCCGCCAGGCGTACCGCTTGTTCCAGCATTTCCAGCCAAGCTGCCGAATCTTTGGGGATCGAGGGTACGCTCGGCAAAGTAACAGGTGCAGCCGGCGTTGTCAGCGAAACCGTACCGATTTCTTTGGCCAGTTCCAGTTCGAGCAGACGACGCGCTTTTCTCCAGGAAACTCCATGCTGACGCAATTCCCTGTACCGCCGGCCGGCTCGTTCCAGCAACCGCTGCAAGTGCCGGTCGAGCAAATTGTCTTCCATCAGCCGAGCATAGGTCTCAGGAGAGGAGCGTTGGAGCCAGATGTTCAGGTCCTTCTTCCACTGCCGGGTTGACCAGCTCAGGTGCTCGGTTGCCCGGAGCAAACGCCAGAGCCGACGGCACAATCCCAGCAACCGCCGGCTCCACTGGCCCAACCGGATGCTGTTTTCCGTGGATTTGGTATGCATGGGTCTTAGTCCGCAGATTCGCTCGGAAGGCTTTGTCTGAAAATGTCCATTTGTGCAGGCGGGTGCTGCTAAAGCCCCTAGCAAAATCATTGCTGGTCCAGGTCTGGCATCGCAGGTCTCCGAGCAGTGCTGGATGCCGGGTCTGGTTAGCCCGGACGAAATGTTTGATGGTCCCGGATGGTTTCTGCAGTAACTCCTGAGTTGCAGGGTCAGCTAGCATAGATGAACCGGTTGGTGCTGGTCAATAGCAAACCGGACGAACAAAAGCCAAATGGAGTGCGGATCGCAAAGCCAATTCTTACGAAGCACCGGCCACGTAGTGTCAGGCTTCTCCAACATGCGTGGACTGCAACGTTGCGCTGAAATGGACGGGATACGGCTGCGGGGTTGGCTCCAGGTCTCGCAAATGGGCTGGTAAGCACGATAATTGTGAATGGCAGTGTTGCTGTATGGATTGCAGATCGGGCAGCGGTTGCAGCAAACGGCCCTGCTGCATGATGGGCACCAGCAACGGTTCGCCCGGCAATTTTTCCTCATGGCGACCTACCCAGTCTTCCAGGAACATGCCGGAACTATCGCGGCGACGGTACACTTGCTTGGCGTAGGGGAAGGTCTGCTTTTGAGGCGAAGTTTTCAGGGTCCCGACCACGCCTCGGGGAGTGTGCAATTCCACCAGTTTGTAAACGGTATTGAGCGAAGGCTCATCGCGACTGGTGACCAGTTCCGTGCCCACGCCGAACATGTCAATCGGTGCCCCGGACGAAACCAGTTCGTGAATCCGATACTCGTTCAGGTCACCGCTGGCGATAATGCGGACGTCCTGCCGACCCGCCTCATCGAGCAAACGCCGGCTCTCACGACTCAAGGTCAGCAAGTCGCCGCTGTCTAAGCGGATGGCCCGCATGGGAACGCTGGCTTGCAAAGCGTGGCGAACTCCCTGCAACGTATCGTAGGTGTCCACCAGTAAGGTACCGACTTCGGGGAAAACTTGCCCGAAAGCTCGGAAAGCCTCGATCTCACCTGGAAATGCCATGATCCAGGAATGCGCCTGCGTGCCCACGGCGGGAATGTTCAACAGTCGAGCCGCTTCTGTGTTGCTCGTGCCTGAACAACCGGCGAGGAAAGCGGCACGGGCAGCCAGTAAGCCAGCCTGGGGGCCATGCGCTCGCCGTGAACCGAAATCCACCACGCTGCGACCTTGAGCAGCAAGCACCACCCGGGCAGCTTTGCTGGCGATCAGGGTCTGGAATGTGAGCGTTGTCATCAGGTATGTTTCCACGATCTGTGCTTGTGCGAGCGGAGCGGTTATGCGGAGCAACGGTTCACCCGCAAAAACTACCGTACCTTCAGGCACAGCCCAAACTTCCCCGCAAAAGCGAAACTCGCGCAAGCTGTCGAACCAGCTGGCCGGAACATGGCAAAACGCCGGGTACTGCCGCAGGTACTCGATCTGGGCCTCGGAAAAACTCAAATGCTGCAAGAAGTGAACGGCTTGCTCCAAACCGGCCGCTACGAGGAAATTCCGTCGCGGAGGTAATCGGCGAACCCATAGTTCAAAAGTGGCCGGCCAGTCGGCCATGCCGTGCACGTAATAGCCGGCCGCCATCGTCAACTCATACAGGTCGGTCAACAGACCCAGCTCATCTTCGCGTGGCAACAAACCCTGGGGTTGGTGATTCTCACTCATGGGTGTCGAGACGCCAGACGGTTCTTCTAGCCGGTATGCCATTCGTTTCCATGCACGCGAGCAACCGACAATAACATTCTCGGCCGATTCGACTGATCGGGTAGGGGGCCCAGGTAGGCACTGCCTACCAGGCGCGTCGTCAGTGCACCCGCTGGCTCGACTGGTCGGGTAGAAGGCCCACCTTCGATTACTGGGCGACGATCAGGGGGAATCGATTCCGGCGGCGGTAGAAATAGACGCTGCCATCATGTTAGTGGCCAGACGCTGGGCGACGCAGAACGGTCAGAAAAATCCGAGCGTTGCCTTGTGGACGAAGGCGGGCTTTATTTAGGCGAGACGAGAATCGGGCCCGATTCTGCTGCCGGTGGCGGAACTGGTGGCCGGACTGCTTTTGTCGGTGGCTGCAAAGTAGCGGGTGGTGCGTTGGTAGGAGCCAGCAACGGGGCTGTTTTGACGCTGACATCGCCGCCTGGTTGGACACGGGGCGGTGGAGCTACTTCCAATTGTGAAGGGGGCGGAACAGGAAATAGCAGTGGCGATTCTGCTGACGATGGGCTATTGTTCGTGCCGGCCGGGGAAGATGGTGCAGTGGAGACCGGCATTGGACGAGGATTGCCTGGCAGTGAGGCTGGTTGCGTTGTGGTCGGTACGCTACCCGGGGTGGAAGATGCCTGGTGAGGTTTGGCGAGAGCGGGTGAGGCTTGCTTGGGGACACGATAACCGAGGCGTGCCCAGCGTGCTGCCACCCGCACCGACCAGCTGTCGTCGTGTTTGATGGCTCGATCGAGTGCTTCTGCCGCCTCCACCGAGGGTGGTTGCAATTTGCCGAGGCTGGAGGCGGCTGCCTTTCGCACGCTGGCCGAGCCATCTTTTTGCAAAGCCTCCACCAGGGCCATAATCGCTTCCGGATACTGAGCAGCATCTGCGTCGGCCAGAGCTTCTGCCGCCTGGGCACGTTTGCCTGCGTCCGGATGGTTCAGTACAGTCTGCACCCATTCGGCCACCTGATTAGCAGACGGCTTGCTTTTCTTCGGGAAAATCCCTGCCTGCAGCGGACATAGCAACGACAGGGCTATTGCCATGGCCACGATGATCCGAAGCATGGTTCTCCTCCAGCCGTTCCCGGCAGTCGTGTCTAATCGTGTTCTCTATTGGGCCGCGCCCGACCGTTAGCTGTCGGACATTTGCGTTATTCGTCTGCCCGCATCAAATTCCGCAATAAAATCATCCTGCGAACTTCGCGTTCGCTACAACCTCTTCGGCGTGGCAAGTGCATTGCGATTCCTTGAGCGAATCAGAAAACCGAGCGTATTTTGCGCCGCTTATGCTCCCGTCAATCTTCAGCATCGCCGGATGGCTGGGATTGCTGTCATCCCTTATTTCCTTGTGGCGAAACTGGCGAAACTCAGCATTGCGGTATGTCTTCCTGTGGGCCTTTTTAGCTGCCATTGTGAATGTCACGACCGCCCTGGTCGGAATGTTTGCGTTAGTACCGTTGCCTGGGCGATATCTGGCGTTACTTTTCGCGTTGACCGTGCCGGTTGCCGTGCTTGGTGCCCGCGAACCGGGGACGACGGCGTGGAATTTCGTGGTCGTCGGCTTTCTCGCTGTTGGACTTTTGCCAGTTTTGCAACAACCGTGGCACTCAGCAGAATGGCGACTCGATGGGCTTTACTCGACCCTGATGGCCACAATTCTGGTGGGCGGCTGGCTGAATTATCTGCCGACTCGTTCGGGCATCGCAGCCAGTGCACTGGCCTGGGCACTTGGCTGGCAGCTGGCAGCGCTTTGTGTCATCGAGCCACGCCCACAACTGTTAACGCTCGCCGATGGTTGCACCTCAATAGGCGTGCTGTTGGCCGCCCTGATGACACTCCTTCAACTGAGGCTTGCCAGAAAACCTGGGTCTGCCGACATCGTTCCGTTACCGGACGGGATCGGGAGTCTATCCTTCGACAAACAACCAGACGCAATTCCGGCGGTGCAGCGATTCAACTCCACTTGGCGTGGCCTGCGCGATGGATGGGGTCTGGTCTGGGCCTGGCGTATCCGTGAACTGGTTGAAAGCTCGGCTCGCCATGCGCAGTTGCCGGGCGAATTTCGCTGGTCCGGGTTACATCTGGAGCTACCCACCAAAGCTGCGATGATCGGACAGCCAAACGCTGGCCAAGCGACCACGGTAAGCCCGATGAATGCGGACGCCATCGCCGAGCAATGGTACCGTCTGTTGCAAGCGGTTGCTCGCCGATTTGCCCCGCCGGTTTAGTCCGCCCAGCGCGAAAGTCAGCGATAGACCAGGTTTTCAGCCGCAATTAGCTCAGGGGGTCGTGTTTGGTCACCACGTGAAAACAGCGGTTATGTTCGAGCCCAAATCATTTCGGGCGGTATGTAATCCATAACGGGGATGCCCAGGCCAGGTTGCCGTCGCTTTGTTCTATGCGGACGTAATAGTAGTGGGTCTTGCCTGGTTCCGCCTGCATATCGGTGTAGTGAAGCCGAAGCTCTCGCTGGTTGGGTTTGGCGGAATAGACGTAGCGGTTATCGCGGATGATGTGCACCTGGGCGATGTTGGCAGTGCCGTAGGCGTAAATGTCCAGCGTGGGCCGATCGCTGCTCTCGAAAATGTCCCCCATCAGATGTTCTCCGCTGCGGACGATGAGCAGGATGTTATCGGTAGCGGCGTAGCAGTGGCGCTGCCGGAAGGCATCCAGGATACCCTGGCGAGTCTTCTGCTCGACAAAGCAAATACCGTAGCTCATGTGCGTGCTGATGTGGTCGCTGGAGCTCTGGAAGCCCAGGCGATAACCCTTTTCGAAAGCGTTCCAGACAAACCCGGCTGGACGGAATCCACCGATCTGCGTCTCGGCAGTCGGGGAACGTGGTGCGCCAGGATGCTCATAATTGTGCCGATAGCCCTGGTAGATTTCGACGACAGGTTCGGCCCAGGGGTCATTGTCGCGCCAGTCCGTACCCATATCGGTAGCGCTGGTGTGGGAAGCACACAGCCCGCCAAAATGTTTGAGGTATGCGTAAAGCAATTTGGTATCGGGCGTACCGGTCTCCGGGTCACCGGCCAGGTTGCCCCGAGGCAACGGGCGAATACCGCGGCGGGGCAGTATCACATTGCGGTGGCCGTTCGGGTAGACACAGCTTCGTTCGTAGGAGTGAACCGAGACAAAATGTGGCGGCAGATAGAACAAGTCGGTAGTTTTCTGAATCCGCCACCACATGTATTCGTGATGAAAACCGTTGTCGTGGTCACCGTTGCCCATCCAGTCAAGGTGTCCAGCGTCCAGAGCATACCGCCAGGCATCTTCCAATGACCCATCGCCATCGCGGTGAGCGGAATACTCCGTATGGCGATGGAATTCGCCACGGTAAAGGGATAATGTGCGACCTTGCATCTGCAGTGTGAACTCGCGCAACTGCTTGACGGCTTCCAACTCGCGTTTATCCTGGTCGGTGAGCTGCGAGCTGGGCTTGTCAGTGTCGGCTACCAGCTGAGCCGGATGCACACCGCTGCCAGGTTGGAGCAGGCCCGCAAACAAGTCAGCCTGGTCACGATTCAGCGTTCGCAAACGGTTGTCGCCGGCATACACGGTCAAAACGCCCTCGCTGTAAGGCACCACGGCCGGGCGATTATCCATAAGAAAGGCTGAACCAGCAAGGCGGCGCAGCGGCGACCATCGCTTGCCGTCGAAGCGCGTGGCATAAGTTTCCCACACCTCGCCCGCACCTCCTGGTAAGGGATGCATGCGGAAAAAGAGCCAAACGCCATCGCTTTTATCCACCGCCAGGCGTGGCAGGCTACGATTGCGAACCGCCGCGGTCTTGAAAAAGGCTTGCAAGTCCGCTGCTGGTCGCCAGAGTTTGCCCTCGGCCAGACACTTAAGCTCAACTGTGCGTTGACGGTAAAGCGGGGCTCCAGGATTTCCCGGCAAGGGAATACGCTGGAACTGGTCCGTGGAATAATCCTTGCCCCAGAGTTCATCGCCATGTTCGTAAGCGATCCAGATTCTGTCGTGTGAATCTACGGCCAACGCAGGCCGCGCCTCAAAAGCCGGTGTGGCCGCCACGTCTATCACCTGCCCGATCCGCTGGCCGGTTTTGGCATCGAGTATGGCCAGGCGCACATCGTAATTGCCTCGCTCATAGGTATCCCAGGCGATACAAACACGCCCGCGCGAATCAGCGGCGATACTGGGGCTCCAATCGTTGGCAAGGCTTTCTGAAACATTGATCGGCTGACCACGTGGCTGGCCGTTTTCCAGTACCGTCGCGACGATATCGAACTGACCATCACGCCAGCTCTGCCAGGCTAACCACACGCGTCCTTCGGAATCAGTAGTCGCCACCACGTCAAAATCGCTTCCGGCAGCCTGGGTGAGTCGTTGAATCGGCGACCAGGTATTGTCCTTTGGTGAGTAAAAGCGATAGTAAATGTCCCAGTTGGCCTGACGTTGTTCGGCCCAGGCGACGCAGACCTGACCGCGACCATCCACGGCTACCGTCGGCCGCCGGACATCTACCGGATCCTCGCTTACCGGCATGCCAGGCGACCAGGTTTGCCCATCGAACTTCGCCAGGCGAATGAGGTCGCCGTTTCCCCTGGGCTCGAGTTCTTCGAAATTGCCCGCGAGAATGCGCTCTAAAACGTATGGGCGACCCGGTAAGTACTCGACGTAAGCCAGCCACACTGTACCATCCGGTCCGCGGGCCAGTGCTGGGTAATCGTCTTCGGTCTGGCGACCGGTTAGCCGCACTCCACCTTCCTGCCGCTGCACCGCCACTCGACCATCCAGCAACTCCAGGCTTTTTTCTGCGGAAAGGTCGCCTAAACGAAACTGGAACTCGCCCTGTTCGGTTTTAACGCGGATAGTAGCGGTGGCGGGGGCGTCCACTAAGAGCTGGAGTTGCGGCGATTGTACGCCTTGCTTTTTCATTTTCTTATCAAGAGCACTTCGAGCGATGAAACGATGGCCCTGGACTTTGGCTTGCGCACCTCCAAAGGCTACTCGCAAGTCAAGCAGTTTTCCTTCGCTCAGCTGGACTTCGCCATCCCAGCGAGTTGGCTCTTTGTCGCGCAGACCGAGCGTGATCTGTATTGCCGTCACGCTGGCGGGCATGGCTACGGATGCCGGCTGCGGTCGAGCAGGACGTGCTAACTGGCTTGAGGCGGACGATTGCCACCAGTGCACCATAATTGCCAGCAAGCACATTCCTCCGGCCACGGCCAGGATCAGCGCGAGCGATCTGCGGTTCATGGGGACTCCTCCATTTCGGAAGTGGGCGGGTGAGTAAAAGCTGCCGGTGCCGTTACCGCTACCCCGAGCGGTGCCTCGCTGATGTGCGTACCAGGAGCAATCGGCGACTTTTCGGGTGGCAAATAGCTAATTCGTGCAATCAACCACGAGTTTCCCTGCTGGAAGAGATCGTACTGCACGGGATAAATCCAGCCATCGCGGTGCACTTCGTGAACAAGCACCTGAGCCGAGCCAGGCTGCGTCTGCGTGCGCACGATGAGCCAGCTAATAGTTTGCGCCAACCGCGACTGCTGCTGGGCAACAATCTGATCCTGCTGCGAACGCAGCTCTTGCGAAAGCAGAGTACGCAGGTTTTGCAAATCGTTCCGCGAAACGGCTTCACGGAAAGCCGACAGACAATCCTGGGGAGTATTCGGCGCCGTAGGGGCAACGTTACCGGGCTGCCCACGCCAGAGCACCAGCCCCAGTAACAAGCCCGTCACGCCTACCGCCAGCAATAATCTGGCTCGCCGATCCCGAAGCATCGCGCGTTCTCCGTCGCGGTTAGAGTAGCAACTGGCTCGGCCACCATCCAGGGCATCGTTGTGTAGGGTTGGGCATCTCGGAGGGAGATGAAGGTTATTGATTCGAGCCTTGCTCAGGTGCTTGAACACACCGGGCTGGACATCTGGGAGGGAAATGGCGGACAATTTTCGGCAGCGGTTACCGCGACCGGCCAATTGTCGAGAGCTTTCTACCCTGGCGACAACTGTTTTCCTGCTGGTCGGCACGGCGGTCTTTCCGTAGCCTATGGCCTGGAAGCAAAGTTACGGTAACCGACTTTCACCGCAAACCGCGAAGGAGAGACCTGCCATGGCGAGAAGTTTCGCTAGTCCTATCGGCTTACTGGTGATAGTCCTGGCTCTCGGTGCCTCGATCCTGGTGAAGCTGGCGCCTGTGGGAGCTGAAGCAACCGCCGGTGGAAACGCCCCCAACTTGCAGGAAGAAACACGGACTCCTACCGAGGTAGTACGCCTCTTCAACGGTAAAGATTTGAGCAACTGGGAGACCTGGTTGCGCAAAACCGGCCGCCAGGATCCCCAGCGGGTCTTCCGCGTTACCGACGGGTTGTTGCACATTACGGGTGAGGACCACGGTTACATCGCCACTCCCCAATCCTGGAAGGATTACCACCTGGTGGTGGAGTTCAAATGGGGCAAGGAGACTTTTGGTAGTAAGTATGTCCGCAATTCGGGAATCCTGTTGCATGCTCGCGGTCCGCACGGCAATGCAGGCGGTGTTTGGATGGCCTCCATTGAGTGTCAGCTGGCCCAGGGATGCGTCGGCGACCTCATTGCCATTTCCGGGAAGGATGAACATGGGAAACCGCTGCCCGTCGAATTTACCAGCGAAGTGGTACTCGGCCCCGATAAAAGGCCCCGCTGGAAGCCTGGCGGCGAGAAACGCACTTTCACTCGGGGACAACTCTGGTGGAATCAGCACGACCCCGAATTCAAGGAGTTGATTGATACCCGAGGGCGGTTTGATGTCGAGAGTCCGTTGGGGGAATGGACGCGCGTGGAATGTATTTGCCGCGGTGACACCATCACCATCCGTGTCAACGGGCACACCGTGAACCACTGTTTCCAGGCCAAGCCGAGCGCGGGCAGGATTCTGCTTCAATCGGAAGGATTCGAGATGTTCTTCCGTCGCGTAGAATTGCGGCCACTGGAAAAGAACTCGAAGGGAGATTTCGGTGCCAACCGCGCCGACGAACCGCTAGCCGGTCGTTTATCGCTGGAACAGGCGGCGGCATTTCTGGACAATGTCAGTCTGCAATGGACCCAGCAACGTCAGTGCGGCACCTGCCACACCAACTACCCGTATTTGCTTGCCCGCCCGCATGTGCGCGTGGGTAGCCGAGACGCCGAAGAGCAGGTTCGTCGCTTCTTCGAGCAACGCGTGGCCAATTGGGATAGCCCCGAACCGGGACGCAAGCCACGCTGGGACACGGAAGTGGTAGCGACGGCGGCGTTCCTGGCCATGCATGATGCTTTGACCACAGGCAAACTTCATCCGCTTACCCGTCAGGCCCTGGATCGGATGTGGACATTGCAGAAACCGGAAGGGCATTGGAACTGGCTCAAATGTGACTGGCCCCCTGCGGAACATGACGATTATTATGGCGTCATCATCGCGCTCATCGGCGTGGGAATGGCTCCGGAGAATTACCGCGACACGCCGCAAGCCCAAGCGGGCATTGCTCGCGCGAAGCAATGGTTAGTGAAGAATCCGCCTGCCAGCCTGCATCATCGCGGCATGTTGCTGTGGGCATCGGCGTATTTCCCGGAATTGCTTTCGCCCGCAGAAAAACAGCAGATCATTGCCGACCTGAAAAGTGCACAGAATGCCGATGGTGGCTGGGCCTTGCCGAAATTAGGGGAATGGCTGGCACGCGGTAAACGGCGAATTCCGCTGGAAGGACCAAGCGACGGTTACGCAACCGGTTTCGTCGTTTACGTGTTGCGTCAGGCAGGCGTATCCAGGGAGGATGCGGCGATTCAGCGAGGTCTGGCCTGGTTACGCAGCAATCAACGCGAGTCGGGCCGCTGGTTTACCCGTTCGCTGAACACGGACAACTACCACTTCGTTACGCACATGGGTACCTGTTTCGCCGTGCTGGCTATCACCAGCTGCCAGTAACTACCGGACTCGTACCTGGAAGGAAATGATCCCCTGTGCCGCCGGAGGAAGTGGGTCGCGGATTTCCCAGCGCAACACCTGACCGCCCGCGGCGTTTTCTTGCAGCACAAAAATAGCTTCGCGGTCAGAACGAGCCGAGCCGGCCACATATTCCAGCCGCGGCGACAGACTATCCACGATGGCAACATCACGGAGGGGCTTGCCGCTGGCATTGCAGTAGCGGAGATAGAAGGTTACGATTTCACCGCTGCGGGCTGCCTGTGTGGATGACCATTTTTGCAGGCGAAGCGGCTGGCGTTGCGGATCGTCGCAAGGGTCGCATTGCAGGTGCGTAACCGACTCGGTCGTCAGTGGTACGCTCACAGCCTGGGCTTTCGGGATATCCAGCCTGGTGGCGGCAAGTTCCTGACTGGCGACCACACGCAGGCTCGGAATCTGACTCAGGTTCGCCCGCAACCCTGACTGACTCTGCAAGCGCTCCACTTCCGTTCGCGCACGTGTGTCGTTGGTAGTTTGGCGCTGTCCGATTATTTCCCGCCCGATCGGCGATGATACGGGGCGAAGGGAAAGCTCACTGCGTACCCGACCCAGACCATGAACCTGGTAAAAGGTCAGGAATCGAGGAGCCAGAAGGTACACCGGATTGGCGACGGCGATTTTGCGACGGCCTGCACTGTCGGCGAATTCGGCTACCGCATCCCCAGGTTCGATGCCACCCAGTTGCCCTTCCGGAGTGCGATGGGCAGGTTCGCCGCCGTCACCACCATCCCGAATCGAGCCGGCAGGGGCATTCCTCGCTGGCGTGTGAACCGATGGGCTGTGCCAGTCCGGTACGAGTGAAGGCTGACGTGACCGTCGCGCTCGGGCATACGAACCTGGCGTCAAAGGCTGAGGAGGTTGCGACCATTCCTGCGGTTCGAGCTGACGATTGCCCAACCGCAGAATTATCAGAGGCTGGCCGAATCGCTCGGCTTCCCGAATCAGATCGCCGGAAGCCGGCACCTCATTCTCCTCATCGGGCAATCGAAACGAGGCCGGCGTCGCTCGTGTAGCGCTCACCGTGGAAGGGTCATACTCCGCAACCACTACTTTGGTGATCAGTTTGCCATCCTGCAGTCGCAGCAGATCGTCGTCGGTGATCGTCAACGGCACGGGCAAATCCCACGCTTTCAGCCGGGACGGGAGTGGCAAAGTATCAACTACTTCGAGCAGAGGGTAATACGTCTCTCGTTCGCCTGGGGGGCCCTGTAAACGGAGCCAGTACCCATAACCCGGTTTCAGCCCGACTGTGTTAGGAGTTTTTGACGCAGCGGTCGCTTCTGGTTTGCTGAGGAAAGTCAGCGTATAGCCGGTGGGCACTTTGAGCTGCACATAGAGCAAAGGGGCGCGCGGGGCCGGAGATTCTGAGGTTGCCAGCACATTGGCCCAGAAAACTAACGCTGTTGCAAGGGTCAGCAGTCTGGCATACCAATTGCCCCCGGACGACCGGAGTTGCCCACGACGCAAGAGCAGCATGGTTCTTCCTCACAGTTGCCTGGGAAGAAGCAGGAGTGTGCGGTGATCAGGGCAGGATGCTGTCCAGCAGACCTCGCCGGGATTTGCGGGTGTTGCCGGAGTTGTTGCTGCTGGAGTCGCTGTTTGCACTGCCGGCAATGTTACCATATTCCCGCGGCACATACGTCATGGGATATGGAGGGGGAGAAGCGGGCGGTACTGCCACAGGGCGTGCATTGCCTTTGCTGTCAAGCTGATAAGCCACGGGTTGGATTCCGGAGTTAGCGGGTTTGGAGCCCTGCTCGGCAGGCAATTCCGGCAAGAGGTTCGAACGATTCGGATTGGCCGGGACAATGGGTCCGGGCGGCCCTTGAGTGGGTGGATTGAATCGCGGTACCGGCGCGGATAGGGGCGGTGTGGACGGTTTGCCAGCGGGAACAGGTGCCACGACGCCTGGCGGCAACGGTGGGGCAGGGAGTTGTGGTGGACCGTAGGGGCCTGGATTGTCCAGAGGTGGGCTGTTCGGCGTCTCCAGCTGAATTCCACCCATGCGCACGATCAGCAAAATATGCCCGCGCTTATACGCTTCCGCTACCGGGTCCTGTCCGGGCTCCAATCGCGTCGAGGTAAGTTCCTCCGGAGCAGCTCCCAGAGGGCTCTGGAATCGCGGATCGGGAAGATAAATGACCTTGGTGATGAAGTTGCCGTTCAACACCTGGTCGAAGTCCTCTTCCGTGAATTCAACAGGAATGGCGTTGTGTGCCAGGAAGGCTTCCGTCTTGGGATTACTGGGCACGACTTCAAGAGTCGGATACAGCTCTACGCCGGGACGGCCGGGAATGTTGTAAAGTTTGATGCGGTAAATCGCACCCTGGACGAAATTGTAACGGCCAGGGATATCGAGAGTGTAGGGAACGAGCACAGGTTTACCGTCCTTATCCTGCACCGGTGCCTGAGCATACCAGCCAATTTTTGCGGCTTTCGGGGCGGTGAAATGAACCTGCGACCGGCGGATCGCAAACGGAGGCTGGGCGTGAGTCATCGCCCCTGGGGCAAAAACCTGGCCCTGCGGCACCATCATACTGGGAATGGGTGGGATGGCCCCCGGCACCACGCTAGCCGTGCCCGTACCCGGTAACCCAGCCGGCATTCCCGGAACGGGTGGCATACCAGGAACCGCTGGCGCTCCGGTGGGTATCCCCATCAATCCTGCACTCACCGAACCCGGGTTGGGCGTGTAACTGGCTTGCTGAATCGGGAACGGATGCGGAATTTCGGGGCCTAAACCGTTCTGCGCACCGGGAGCGTGTGGCCCGACTGGTGGCAACATGGTGACCGGCTCCCCCCAGGGGCCTACTGCTCCGCGTAACACCGGCGGCATCGGTGGGCCACAGCTGATTGGCCCGCGTACCATATCCGGGCCCTGACATCCCAGCAGGCTTACCGCGGCGGCAACGAGTACCACCATTCGTCGCATAGGTCGCTTCCTTTCCCTTTCAGCCTGGACGGGAGGATACACGACGGAGATTCTTCGGAATATATTTCGGCAATGATGAGGCGATTCTTTCGTCAAACTGGCTATTTTCGGCAGAATCGGTACAAACCGCTGGTCGCGCTTGCGGTGTTTACCCTGGGATCCGTCGCTGGAATACTCGCCCAGAATCAGCCTGGAAGTGCCGCTTCGGTCGAAGGTAAGGCTCTTTTGGAAAAAGCCCTCAGGCACCTGCCGCAAGCAGAATTCTGGCGGGCGGAGTTTCGCCAGCACTGGTTGCAGGGCGGGATTGTTGCTGAAACCGTCGGCAGTTACTGGGTTGGTCCCAAACGCCGTTCCAGACTGGAAATCCGTGCCCGTGTAGGTGACGTTCAGGCCGAACTTTTCATTTACTGCGACGGTCAGACTGTCTGGCGGCGTGAACGTATCGGCCAGGCTGAACCGCGGTTAGAACGGTTTACCGTTGAGGAGCTGGAACAGGCTATCCGCCAGGCGAACTTACCTGAAAACGAAGCGGCTCAGGTCCGCGAGGCCATCTGGGCGGAACTGGGTTATCTCAGCTTGCGAGGCCGATTGCGGGAACTAGCAAACCGCCTTCAGTGGGGAACACCGCAAGCCAGTCAATTACCTGATGGGAGACATGCCTGGCTGCTGGAGGGAACCTGGAATGAAAAAACCTTGCACGATGCGTTTCGCGGTCAATTACCGCAGGCGCCTGACGTTCCCCGGCGGTGTCGGGTGTTTCTGTTGCGGCAGGATTGCTGGTGGGGCGGCGATTCGCTCTGGCCAGCACGCATCGAATGGCTCGGTGTTCCACGCGGTGAAAAAGACGAAAAGACACTGGTTGTAATCGAGTGGCATTTGCCCCAGCGTCTGGACGGGGAAGAATTCCGATCGCCCTTTTCGCCCCAGGAAATGCAGAACGCCACCAGTGCCAATACCGAGGCACTGGTCAAGGAAATGGTGCAACGGTTGCGTTGATGGCTTACTTTAGCGCGGGCTGATCCGCAAGGCGTGAAGTCGGCGCTCCAGTTTTTCCTGTTGCTCTTTCACTTGCGGACTCGGGCCGAATTTGTCGAGCTGTTGGCGGGCACGTTTCGCCCAGAGTTCGGCTTGCTGGAGCCAGTGACGGCGCTGAGTTTGTTGCTTGGATTGGTCGGCCAGGGCAAGCTGGATCGCCAGATACGCTAGCTCTTGACAGGTTTCCACGTCGATCGTGTCGCTGAAGGTGGTGGCGATTTTTTCGGCGGATTGATAGATTTGCTCGCCCGCCTGCTGCCACCACTCAGGCAAAACGGAAAATCGTGTTTGAATCTGGCGCACAACGCTGGCGGATTCCCCCAGGGCACGCCAGGCATGCAAGGCTCGATGCGGCGGAAACGAGCTGGCCTGTTGCACCAATCGGACCGCGGACTCTGCCAGGTTACGCAGCCGGTTTTGGGCTTCTGCATCCGCGGTACTTGCGGTTTTACCAAGGTTTTGCAGCGCCAGCCGATACAGCCCGAAGACTCCTTCGATGTCCATCGGTGAAAGCTCAGCCAGGGTTTTTTCAGCACGTTGTCCTAAGGCTCCCGGCAACCCCGTCGTAGCGTCGAAAAGCAAGTGCTCGAGCAGACCCCGGTATTTTTCGGACTCGGAAGGGTCGCGCGGTGCTTGCCGGCGATAACTTTCTGCCAGCCATTGCCAGACCTGCGCTCGCAGATACACCGAACGGAAACGCAGAGGTTGCTCGATGCTTTCGAGTTTCTGCAACCATTGCAGCGACTCGAGCATGGGGGAACGTTGCTTGTTTTCGGCGGGCGGCAACCGAAAGCCATCGCCGCTCGGTTCCGGCTGATGATAACCATACAGAGCCAGCACAAAGTAGGCACGCGCTAACAAATTTAGATCGGTGGCGTTGCCGGCTGCTACTGTATCCGCTAACTGTCGCAGGTGTTGCCAGTTCCAGTTGTCAAAAGGTTCATTCATGCGGTGCTTCAAGGCTTCCCGCAACACCGGGAGATTGTCCGGCCAGTAATGACTGGCACGGTACAGACAAACCAGCGCTTCCCTTCGGCTGGCGGCATCGGGAATCATGAAAAGTTCCAGTACATCCTCCTTGTCAGCCTCTGGTAACCCCGCGGGTGGAGAACTCTGTTTTTCAGCAGCCTGGCTCTCCAACTGCACGGCCGCAATACCGAACAAAGCACGTGCCCGCAGCCAGTATGCCTGTCCCAGAAGGCGTTTTTCCTGTTCCGTGAGAGATCGCTGGTTTTGTGCATTCTCGAGGGTGGTGATCACCGTTTCGGTGGCGCGTGCGGCCTGAGCAAATCGCGCGGCTGCCTGGTTCCAATTGCGATCTCGGCGAGCAAGCAATCCAGCCCGCCAGCTGGCTTCTGCGTTGTGCAGTCGCTGGGCAAGTGAGGGAAAAAACGTTTGCCAGGCGTATATGCCGCCCAGCACCAGCAGCAACACTACAGCCAGCACGGTAGCCCACCGACGCAGCGGCCAGCGATGGACTGTCCCTGCCAGCTTCACTTCCTCTGACGGTTGCGCTGGGGCTGAGCGTTGCGACGATTCTGAAGGTGCCGAATCAGAACCCGGAGAATCTGGCTGGAAAATTTCCTCTTCGGCCATTGCTTTCCTCAGACTTGCCTGTGATGTTGCTTCTGCGACAACTATAGGCCATGAATGTATTTCAGGACAGGCTCGAATCCATCATCGAGCGATGACCTGGAAGCGTGGACTTTTGTTACCGTACCGACACTCCTGCTTTTCCTACAATGATTTGGATTTGTCGGAAGACACCGGTAAGGAGTGACTATGCGAGTGCTTCTGGCGGAGCCGCGCGGATTTTGTGCCGGCGTGGTAATGGCCATTGAAAGTCTGGAACGGGCGCTGGAACTATTCGGCGCACCCGTTTACGTGTACCACGAGATCGTTCACAACCAGGTGGTGGTCGAGCGGTTCCGGCAGCGAGGCGTTGTTTTCGTCAATGACCTTGCTGACGTACCGGAAGGAAGTGTGGTGCTTTATAGTGCCCACGGAGTTGCACCGGAGGTGCGTCAGACCGCGGCCCGTCGTCGTCTGCGAGCCATTGATGCTACCTGTCCCTTGGTCACCAAGGTTCATCTGGAAGCCCAGCGTTTCGCCCGTGAAGGTTATACCATCTTCCTCATCGGTCATGCCGGACACGACGAAGTTGTAGGCACCACTGGCGAAGCGCCGCACGCGATCCGGCTGGTGGAAAGCGTGGCCGATGTGGAAAAACTTGAGTTGCCTGCTAACGCCAAGGTGGCGTATCTGACCCAGACGACTCTGAGCGTGGATGAGGCCAACGAAATCGTCGAGGCCCTGCGACGCAAGTTCCCACAAATCGCCGGGCCGAACAAAGACGATATCTGCTATGCCACCCAGAACCGGCAGGAAGCGGTCAAAGCTCTGGCGCCACTGGCGGATGTGGTACTGGTCTTCGGCAGTCAGAATAGCTCGAACAGCCAGCGCCTTGCAGAAATTGCCCAGGCGTGTGGCAAACCGGCCTATCTCATCAACCACATTGGCGAACTCGATCCCTCGGTGCTCGACGGCGTAGATACGGTTTTGATTACAGCCGGTGCCAGCGCTCCGGAAGACGTGGTTCAGGAAGCGCTTGCCTGGTTCCGGGAACGTTATCAGGCTACCGTGGAAACTCGCATTATCCGGGAGGAATTCGTGCAGTTTCCGTTGCCGCGAGAATTGCGTACACCCCCAGCCGAGCCAGTTGCGCTTTAGGCATTTGCCAGGCACCCGCCAGCAAGCATCCCCCATTTATCCCGGCATAGCTGACCACTGCCCCCGATCACAGGGCCGCTAATCCGGCACTCACAGGAGAAAGCGACATGCGAACCAACGGCGTCAAACGGAAATTGCGTCAGGGCCAGCCCAGCATTGGCACCTGGCTGTCGTTGGGAAGTATTCTGGCGGCACGATTCATGGCGCGGGCCGGTTTCGATTGGCTCACTGTGGACATTGAACATACCTGCGTGGATTGGGAAACTGCTACCCACATGTTTGCCGCAATCGCGGAAGCAGGCTGTGTGCCGTTAGGGCGGGTGCCGATGAATCGCCTCGACCACATCAAGCGTGTTCTGGACAACGGAGCCTACGGTATCGTTGTGCCCATGGTCAACAGCCGCAAGGAAGCCGAAGAAGCAGTAGCGGCAGCGAAATATCCACCGCAGGGGGTGCGCAGTGTGGGTGGCAACGTGCACGCCCTGAACTTCGACGCCACCGCTGCGGAATATTACGAGCACGCCAACGAGGAAATCCTCGTTGTGCTCCAGTGCGAACATATCGAAGCGGTACGGCGAGCCGATGAGATTTTTTCTGTGCCGGGCATAGATGCGATTTTTGTTGGGCCCAACGACCTTGCCTGGTCCATGCGCAGCGCGGATGGCCGACCACCTTCCTCGGAAGCGTTTGAACAGGCGCTGAGCGAAATTCTGGCCGCTTGCCGACGGCATGGTGTGGCAGCAGGATTGCATTGCATGTCGGTTCGTGAGGCCCAAAGCCGCATCGCTCAGGGTTGGCAATTTGTGGCCATTAGCAGTGAATTACGCATGATGCTGGACGGTGCTGCCCTGGCATTGCAGCCTTTCCTGGGCGAACGCCGCTCCGAAGGCGTCAAATATTGAAGCCCATTGGCCAGTCATTGGTAGCTAGCGCTTGGGGGAAAGTAGCAACAAATGGCCAGGGGTCTGGGGCCAGCACACTGGGTTGGCGGTCGGCAGATGGCGGGGCAATCGGTGGCCTTGACCAAAAAAGATTCGCAGTGCCAGCCCCTTCCGATTGTTCTGGGCGGCAGGCTCGACGAGTGGTCGTCGGCAAGCAGTGGCAGAGGAAACGACCATGCCGCAAGAGGAAATCTCCGGACTTTTAGTGGTCAATAAACCGCGCGGCATGACCTCGCGCGAGGCGGTAGATTGCGTGCAGGATTGGTTTCCTAAAAGCCGGCCCGGACACGCCGGGACACTGGACCCCCTGGCAACGGGAGTGCTGGTAGTCGCTTTAGGAAAAGCCACACGGTTGCTCGAATATATTCAGGCCATGCGGAAAGTGTATCGCACCACGTTGCATCTGGGCGCGCGGAGCGCTACCGATGATGCCGAAGGGCCGATTACACCAACTCCGGACGTTCGCCCCGTGCCTGTCGAAACGCTGCGGGCTGCTCTGCAAAAGTTTCTCGGTGAACAGGAGCAGGTCCCCCCTGCTTATGCTGCGGTGAAAGTGCAGGGCCGGCGTGCCTGGAAGGCAGCACGCCAAAATCAAGCCGTCCAGCTGGCACCACGGCGAATTGTCATTTACCGCATCGAATTGCTGGATTACTGCTGGCCTCGGGCGCAGTTAGAAGTGGAGTGCGGTCGCGGCACTTATATACGAGCACTGGCACGCGACCTGGGTGAAGCTCTAGGTTGCGGTGCCTATGTCGAAGAACTGACACGCCTGCGTATTGGTCACTTTTGCCTCGAACAAGCCGTGCCGCTTACCGTTTCGCCCGAAGAGGCCCGAGCAGCGCTGTTGCCAATTGCGGAAGCGGTCGCGGAATTGCCGCGCTTCATCCTCGCCGACCATCAGCGTGTACAACGACTATGCCAGGGCCAACGGCTGCGGTTGCCCCATCATCTCTGGTCAGCTCAACTGGCAAACCTGACCGCTGGCGAGGTAGCCGTCTTTGATGAGCAGGGCCAGCTTGTCGCCATCGCTCACTGGGACCAGCAGCTCCAGGAGCTGGCGCCGACGAAGGTGCTCGCAACCGGCTGATTGGCTCGGCCTTCAGTTGCAGGGCTAAAGCGAATCAGCATTTTCGCAGCCGCGACATTTTCGCAACCGCGAAAGAGAATAGCCATTCCTCTCGGCAAACAAAACCGAGACGCTGGTCTGACCGGCGATTGCCTGTTGCATGCGACCACCTGATCACAGTTCACAGGAATTTTCGGAGGTGCCTTCACCTCGACAGTTGCGAACAATACCCAGGGTGAACAATTTTCCCGGGGTAGTCAGGTAAACGGACCGGCTACCCAGAGCGAGAGGGCTTCTCACCCGTGAAGTGGGAACTGGCAAATCCCTGGGCACTGCTATTGCTGGCCGGGCTGCCAGTCTGGTGGTACTGGTGCAAGCGTCGGCAACCCGCTTTGCCTCATTCCCTGGTGCAATTCGTAGCCTCGCATTTGCCGATTCGGCGAGGCTGGCGTTATTGGGTTTCCCAGGGTCTCTGGAGTTTGGTACTCGCAACGGTGATTCTCGCACTGGCCAGGCCGCGTTACCCGGATCCGCAAGCGCGTGTGCCGGTTCGGGCGCTGGCCTGGATACTGGCGCTGGACGTGAGCGGCAGCATGGCCGAGCAGGATTACCTGATCGCCGACCGACCGGTTACTCGCATGGAAGCCGCGAAACGCACACTGAAAAAACTAGTCCAGGATTGGTCTGGCAGTGAACATCAGCACGATCTGATCGGTCTGGTTACTTTCGCGGTATTTGTGCAAGACCTGGCACCGCCGACTCCCAACCACCATGCAATACTGCAAATGCTGGAGCGGGCTGAACCGATCAGCGCACCACCCGAATCGGCCACTAATATCGGCGACGCTTTGCTCGTGTCCCTTTATTTGCTGCAACGCAGCGAGTTGCCGGGACGTCGGATTCTTTTGGTCAGTGACGGCGAGCATAATGTGCCCGAGGAACTTCTGCGGGGAGCTCGCCATCCTGTAGAAGCAGCCCAACTGGCACGGTCGCTGGGCATCGCCATTGATTCCATCCGAATCGGCCCCGATCCGCAACAACTGGACGATCCGCGAGCGCGTCGCGATGCCGAAATCGGTCGGCAAATTCTGCGCGATGCTGCAGAACTGACCGGCGGCATTTTCCTAGAAGCTCCCGATAGCGCCGCTCTGGAACAGGCGCTGAGCAAATGGGTCCAGCTGACCCGGCCCGTAATTTCCCAGCCGCAGTATTACCGCTATCGAGAGACATATCCGTATTTAGCCGTCCTGGCCTTGCTGTCGGTGATGGCAGTCATCGCCTGGGAGTGTAAAAGCGGGGTGCTGGTTCCGTGATGCTGTGCTCTCCCGCAACGGATACCGACGATGAGCTGGACGAATCATTTTGCTTATCCGTGGGCGTGGCTTCTGGTGGCGCTGGTCCCGGCCGTCTGGGGATTATGGCGGTGTCGGCAGAGGCAGGCGCTGGCCACGGCGAAAACAGTCGCTGGGCTAGCTGGCGGGCAGCTGGTTCAGGGTTGGCGAGCTTGGCGAAAGGAGTTGGGGTTAGTGTTGGCATCGTTGTTCCTGGTGATTGCTGCGGCCGGGCCACAATGGGGCCATGATCCCAAAGGGCGGGTGGCATTTGGTCGGGACTTGATAATCGCTCTGGATATTAGCCGGAGTATGCTTGCTCGAGATCGGCCTAACCCTGAGAATACGGCCATGCTCTCCCGACTGCAAAGGGCAAAAATTTATCTGGCCGACTGGCTTGACATACTGGAAAGGCAGGGGGGATACCGGGTCGGGATGGTTTGGTTTGCGGGACAGGCACGCCTGGTTTGTCCGCTGACGGATGACTACCGACACATACGGGCATTACTCGACCTGGCAGACCCGGATTTCTGGGGGCCTGCTGGCCGGATAGCCGTAAGTGAACACGGAGCAATAGGAACCAGCTTACGACAGGGGTTGGAAGTTGCGCTGAATGCCCACGAGCCGCAAGCTGAAGGTTTCCAGGACATCCTGCTGATTAGCGATGGCGATGACCAGGATGCCTATCCGTCTGAAGTGGCTGCCCAGGCGCAGGCCAGAAAAATTCGCATTCACGTACTGGGTGTGGGGCGACCCGAGTCGCCTTCCTACGTACCGGGACTGACTCCTGGGGAGTTTCTATACCAGGACGGAAAAATCGTGGAAACACGCCGGCGCGACGAGTTATTGCAAGCTCTGACGGCTTCTACCGGCGGGGAATATGTTCCGGAAGAATTGGCGTCGCAACCAGTGGTACGGTGGTGGGTGCGGACGTATTCACGCGAACCAAAGCGAGCCTGGTCGCCGCTCGGCTCGCCGCAACCCAGGCAGCGGAGCGAACTGTTCTTCATTGCGGCCATCTTGTTCCTGTTGTTCACCCTGGCCTGAGTCGTGGGCCATTGCTGTGCCAGGTTCGTAACTGCAAACGGCAGATGCCGGGCATTTATGGCGGTACCTCGCGGCGGCGATACGACGGCCGGGGTACAATTTCGACAGGCTGCGCTTTGTGTAACAACGTCCCGACTCCTCCGTGTGGGCGGGCCAACAGGAGCGAGGATACGCTATGCAAATCCGCGTCAAGCCGATGGGCGTGCTCCGTCAACGGCTGGGCAAACAGGAACTTGTCGTGGAACTTTCTGACGGGAGCACTCTGGAACAGTTGCTCGAAAAATTGGCGTTACCCGCAGGAATGGTTCAGGTGGTTCTGGTTAATCAGGAGCGCGAGACAAATCGGCAGCGTGTCCTGCACCACAATGACGAAGTTACCTTGCTGGCTCCGGTTGCAGGTGGGGGCGGCGGCGCCAGGGCTTCTACCGGTTACACTCTGGACGAGGTTCAGACCGTGATTCGGGCGCTGTACGGCGAAAAGGACACCAAACGCGGCTTACAGGGGTGTTTCTTGTGGTTTTTGGAAGAAGTGGGAGAACTCTCGGCGGCCATCCGCACTAATACCGCATCTTCCATTGCCGAGGAACTGGCCGACACGCTGGCCTGGCTGGCGACGCTGGCCAATGTGGCAGGCGTAGATTTGGCCGAAGTATTTCACCGTAAATACGGCCGACAGTGTCCCGGTTGTGGTCAACTGCCCTGCGTGTGTCCCTCCGAGGTTAAGCCCTGACTGAGACCGACAAATGGAAGCGGAAGCCTGTACGTGCTCGCGCAAGTCAAGGCGTAGCCGAAGCGAGTCGGTGGGGAAAACGGGGAATATGCAACGCTGGAAATGACCCAAGCGGGTTGACTTAGCCTGCGGATGGCGACAACCTGACGAGGATGGAGCAGTCCGAAGCCTAGCGCAACAAGATATAGCGAGTCAGCACGAACAGTATGGCCCCGATGCCGCCCAAATTTCCCAGCCAGAAGATGAACATCCATTTCAATAAATCCGCCCGAACCGCCTCGAGCCGCACTTCTAGCGAAGTAACTTTTTGCTGCAAATCTCGCAAATCCTGGCGCTGTTGCCGCATGTACTCCTCCAACTCCTGCACCTTAACCTGTAAAGCCACCATTTCCTGGCGTAACTGACTCAGCTCCGCTCGCAAATGTTGTAACTCCTGGCGTAACTGTTCAACATCGGTCCGCAGTTGCTGTAATTGCTGCTGTTGCTGGCTAACCTGGGCTCGCAACTGCTCCAAACCGTGGCGTAACTGTTCAACATCAGCCTGCAATACAGCAAATTCTTGGCGAAACTGGCCTAAATCGGCTAGCAACTGCTGCATGGTCTGTCGCAAATGAGCCGTTTCAACGCGCTGGTCTGCGATGCCCGCGGACAAAGGCGGTAGCTCTTGTTGCAAGCGAGCGCTTATCGCATCCAATTCCTGCTGTAATCGGTCAACCTGCGGGCGGAGTTGTTGCAACTGATCGAGATCGCTGCGCAAAGCGTGAAACTCAGCCTGAAGCTCCAGCAGGTCCTCTCGGGTAGCAGCGCGAGCCACTCCTGTGCTTTCGATGTAAGCCAGGAGCGCTTTCGTTTCATCTTCGCCCAGCCGCGGTTTGAGCTTCTCGTATAGTTCTAATGCTGCGGACATCCGCAGGCTGCCTGGTTGTCCAGTCGGAGACATTATACCTATCGCCAGGGGAGTGGATAGGAAATTCGCCTGAGGCTCCCGGCCGCATCAGGCATGCAATCGAGCGGAGGGCTCAGGCGAAGAAAAATACTCCTGCTTGCTCTTTCCCTTTGCTATTATGGTGAACAGGCGTAGGCTTATTGCAGGAGAGCATTGGCTCTGAGCGAACGCCGACTAACCATTACAGTAAGGTGATGCCTCATGGAAATCGTGCAATATCCCCATCCGGCTCTGCGCTTTCCGGCATGTCCGGTTCGGCGGGTGGATCAGGCCATACGCGAGTTGGTTCGTGAGATGACTCGCTTGCTTTTGGAACATCGTGGATTGGGACTGGCCGCACCCCAGGTCGGTTATCCCTACCAGATTTTTCTCATGCGCTGCGACCGGGAGGGGGATGATCCGGGTGCAGTGCAGGTGATCGTCAATCCCGTATTGAGCGATTTCCGGGGTTCTGTCGAAGAAGACGAAGGATGCCTGAGTTTCCCCGGACTGTATCAGCCCATTCGCCGGGCTCGTTCCGTTCGTTTGCGGGCTTTCAATCTGGACGGGCAGGAAATTGACCGCACCGTCAGCGGACTGGAAGCGCGGGTGGTGCAGCACGAGACCGATCATTTGCACGGCATTTTGTTTATTGACCGTATGAGCGAGACAGCACGCCTGGCCAGCCGCGATTTCCTTGACGACCTGGTTCAGCGTTACCGCGATGCCCAGGCTCGGGGCAAAATCCCACCGGATAAGGTCATTATTGATCAGTTGCAGGCTCTCGTGGAACTGCAAAGCCAGAAGGCCGTTGGCGTGCGTGAGCCGGCATGATCACCACCACTTAGTCACTTGCCGAGGCGGTGCGGAGAACTCTGGGCGATGCCATGCGGATTGTCATGATGGGAACCGGGCGGTTCGCGGAGCCGACGTTCCAGGCTCTGCTGGCAAGTCGGCACTGTGTCGCCGGACTGGTTGCCAATCCTGACCGGCCCAGCGGCAGGGAAAAGGAAATGGTGCGCTCGATCAAAAAGATTGCTCTGGCACACGGCATCCCCGTTTTCCAGCCAGAAAAAATAAACACGTCCGAAGGTATTGCGGGACTGAAAGCTTTTGAGCCGGAGCTTCTGGTAGTAGCAGCCTATGGGCAGATTCTTTCGCCAGAAGTGTTATCCGTAGCCCGGCATGGCGGAATAAACGTCCACGCTTCGCTTTTGCCCAAATACCGCGGAGCCGCTCCGGTCGCCTGGGCCATTTACCATGGCGAAACCCGTACCGGCGTCACCATTATTCGCATGTCGCCACAGATGGACGCCGGAGATATTCTCGCTCAGGAAGCCGTGGACATTCTTCCCGACGAAACTGCCGGAGAATTGGAAGCACGTCTGGCCGTGATCGGTGCCCGTTTAGCCTTGCAGGTCATTGATCAGATCGAATCGGGTCAGGTTCGTGCCATTGCTCAGGATTCCAGCCAGGCGACGCGAGCCCCGAAGCTGAAAAAAGAGCACGGTCTGGTTGACTGGTCGCGCTCGGCTCAGCAGGTGGTTAACCAGATACGGGCGATGCAACCCTGGCCCACTGCTTATACGTTCTGGCATCGCCGCGATAAACCACCGCTTCGCTTGATTATTCGCCGAGCGCGAGCCTGGCCGGAGACCACTGACGCTCGACCCGGCACAATCATCGCGGTGCATCCTGATACCGTGCGAGTGGCCAGCGGACAGGGTACGGTCGAACTGCTCCAAATCCAACCGGCAGGAGGCAAGGTCATGTCCGTCGGGGAATTTCTCCGCGGTCACCACATGCAGGGCGGCGAATTGTTAGGAGCGGAAAGACTATGACGAAATCGGCTACAACGTTCCACTGGAAAGCACTCACTCCACGCGCTGTTGCTGTCCAAGTGTTACTGGAATGCAGACGCCATCGCCGCTTCGCTCAGGAAATTCTCGATGAACAATTGCAACGCACTCCTCTGAACGCGGCGGATCGCCGTCTGGTAACTCAGCTGGTGTATGGTGTGCAGCGCCGTCGGCTGACGTTGGATCGTTTACTGCGGCCGTTCGTGAAACGTCCGCTCCATCGCGTCGAACCATGGATTTGGGAAACTTTGCGGGTCGGGGCATACCAGCTGGTCTTGCTGACGCACATTGCCGTACATGCCGCCATTCATGAAACTGTGGAAGTTGCGGAGCTGGCCGGTAAGCCTCGCGGTAAGGGCTTTATCAATGCCATCCTCCGCCGATTGGCAGAAACAATAACCGACGAGTTCAGCGACACCCCCAGCTCCCAGGCCGTGCCGTGCGAAGATGGGCGATACCGCTTGCTTCGCATGCCTCTTTTACCCGACCCGCAAACTCAGCCCTTGCAATACATTGCGATCGCTTTCGCCTTTCCACCCTGGTTGGTGAGCCGCTGGGCCGAACGCTATGACCAGGCCGAGCTCTACCGTCTCGGTTTCTGGTTTGCTGCCCCTCCGCCGACCTACTTGCGGGTGAATTTACTGAAAACCGACCGAAATTCGCTGCTGGAGCGCTTGCGTGCAGCCGGCATAAAATGCCAGCCCGGTCAGCATCCTCAGTCTATTCGTCTCGAGCAGCATGTTGCCCCTGCTGAGTTGCCGGGATTTGCTGAAGGATGGTTTACCGTTCAGGACGAATCTTCCATGCAGGTGGTTTCAGCGCTCGATCCGCAACCGGGCTGGAAGGTACTTGACCTGTGTGCTGCTCCAGGTGCCAAAACAACTCATCTGGCAGAATTGATGGCCAATCAAGGCCACATTCTCGCCTGCGATGTGGACAAACGTCGGCTAGCGGTGATTCCCCGACTGGCTGAGCGGCTTGGAATCAGTATCATCGAAACCTGTTTGTTGTCTCCCAAAGGTGAACCACCCCCCGGCCCGTTCGATGCCGTTCTCGTGGATGTACCCTGCAGCAACACGGGTGTGCTGGGTCGGCGACCGGAAGCACGCTGGAAACTCTCTCCGCGTGCCCTACGCAAACTTGTTCCCCTGCAAACCAAACTGCTCATTTACGCCGCCGAACGTGTCCGGCCTGGGGGCGTGATTGTCTATTCCACCTGCAGCCTCGAACCGGAAGAAAATCGCACTGTCGTCCACAACGTCCTGAGCGTGATTCAAGACCTGGAACTGGATGTCGAGGTGGATCAGGTTCCTGGCCAGCCTGCCGATGGCGGTTATTACGCCCGCATCGTTCGCCGACAGCTATAACCCGTTGCGTTTTTCATAAACCCTTCCAGTGTTTTTTGCGATACGTTTGACAACGCCGATGCTTGAACCACCTTAGGTTTCCATCAACGTGCCAACTGAGCCAAGAAGCCCCGGGGCGTTTCTCGGTTGGGCATTGCTCTGCATTTGTGGCCCATCAGATCGGGAGGAAAAAATGCGTGTGCTGCGATTCTTGGGGAGCGTGACTTGCCTCCTCTTGCTTTTTGCAAGCTTACTTCTGGCAACCGAGGAGGTGCCGCAGCAGAAACCTGCCAGCCCACCTCCAGGTCTGCAACAAGACTCGCAATCTTCTTCCCAGCCCGATCTTCAGGAATTATTGCGGCGCATCGAAATGCTCGAACAACAAAATCGCGAACTCCGCACAGCGCTGGAAAGATTGCAGGAGCAACTGCCTAAAGCTCCTGCTTCGGTATCGGAGCCACCTACCGCTTTACCAGGGCAAGAACAGTCCGTTGAAGCCTCCCTTCCCATGGCTGGCCAGCAGAAGCCCGATCCCGATGAGCTAAAAAACAATCCCTGGCGGCTGGTCGAATTACGCGATCCCTCCCCGTGGATTCGGGCGAACTGGCAAAATGGCCTGGGAATTCAGTCCACTGATGGTAGTTTTCGCATTCACGTCGGTGGCCGAACCCAGTTCGATACCGTCTGGATGACTGCCTCCGACCGCGTGCAAAATGCCCCAGGCGGCATCGGAAAGCTGCAGGACGGCTTCTTTTTCCGCCGCGCCCGATTTACAGTGGACGGGAAGCTGTTTCATAATTTCGAATTCGTTTGCGAGTATGATTTCGTCAACGCTTTCGACTTCGAGCCTCTCGACCCCGCAAGAGAAACCGACGTGGCTAACACACCGGTCCCCACTGACCTCTGGGCTCAGCTTGTGGATATCCCCATTCTCGGCAATATTCGTGTCGGTAACCAAAAACCGCCGATCAGTTTCGAGCACCTCACCAGCAGTCGCTGGCTCAACTTCATGGAACGATCTTTCATGTTCGACGCGTTTATAGGCGGTCTCGATAACGGCTTCCGCCCCGGCGTGCAAATATTCAACTGGACTCAAGATGAAAACATCACCTGGCAGATCGGAGTTTTCAAGAATAACACTACAGTATTCGGGTTCAACACCGGCGATGGAGAATATGATGTTACTGGCCGACTTACCTGGACGCCTATCTATGCGGAAGGCGGCAAGTACCTGGTGCATCTGGGCCTCGGTGCCAGTGCCCGCGACTTAGACAACGATCGCTATCGCTTGCGGGCACGCGGTTCATTGCGCAACGGGCCAGGACCTCTTAGTACGGCTTTCTCCGATGCTCGGTTTCTCGGCGACAGCATGTACATTCTAGTGCCAGAATTCGCATTAGTTTACGGACCCTGGTCTGTAGTGGCGGAATACTATACTACCTGGTTTACTGATGTGGCTTTCCCGATCGCGGCCCCGGTGCCTGTGGGCACCACCTTCTATCATGGCGGTTATGTCGAGGTACTATATTTCCTCACTGGCGAATATAGGCCTTATTTACGCCATGGTGGATCGGGGGCCAATTTCAATCGCGTGATCCCGAAGCAGAATTTCATCTATATAGACCGGGATGGCGAGGTCATTTTCGCACCAGGCGCCTGGCAAGTCGGTATTCGTTACCAGTATATAGACCTTGCGGACAAAGGTATCCCCGGAGCTATCCTGCACGACATTACTTTAGGTCTCAACTGGTTCCTGAATCCCAATGCCAAGGTGCAGTGGAACTATAGTATTACCCATCGCGATGCTGTCGGCTCACCGGCGGACGGCTGGATACAGGGGTTTGGTATGCGGTTAGCTTTCGATTTCTAATGCGCAACTAAACTTGCCAGCTATCGTGCCTTAGCTGCACTCCTAAACTGGCATTTTCACTCCTGCACGCGGACCTCGGTGGCACTTTCGCGGTGATTCTGGGAATTCTGACTAATCGGGCGAAACTTCGCAGTCAGACTTTCCCAGTCGAGCACCAAAGTGCCACCGGTCTTATTATGTTGTTTTTCCCAGTTCGTGAGCAACTCAAAGCAAGCGTGGTCTATATAGGTCAGTCCCTCTAAATGGATGTGCAACTCGTAATCACCAGGTACCTGGCGCAATACTTCCGCCAATTTAGGTAACCGAATAAACGTGGCGGCGCCTGACAGATAAAGATTCGCCAGCCGCCTATTTACGTCCAAATTGAGACGGATGTCAAGCTGCGAGAATATGTATAGGAGGCGAATTATAGCCAGCACTATACCTGTTATGATCCCCGTGAGCAGGTCTATAACAACCACGGTGCCTAAGGTGGCTACGTAAACTAAGAATTCACCCTTGCCGAGGTTCCAGAAGGTTGCGAAATTGCGCCATTTGAAAAGCTTCGCACCAGTATAAACCAGAATAGCAGCCAAGGCAGCTATGGGTACTAACCGAAGAACTTGCGGAAACATGGCACAGAACAACAGTAACCAGACGCCATGTAAGATTGTCGCCAGGCGTGTTTGTGCACCGGCTTGGATATTAGTGGCAGTGCGAACAATAACACCTGTCATCGGCAATAACTGGAAAATACCGTTGATGGAATTACCAATTCCTTGCGCTAGAAGCTCGCGGTCATAGTTTGTGCGTGGAGCGTGTTGCTGCATCGTGTCTGCAGCGGTAGCGGTGAGTAAAGTTTCCGCACTCGCCACGAACGCCAGGGCTAAACCTGCCAGCAGTAACGGCAGGCCCATTTGCGACCAATCTATGTTGAAGGAAATAAGACCGGCTGCTTCCAGGATATTGTCCGGCATTTGCACATAATTCACCGAAGCGCCCATCAGGGCTGCCAAAGTCGCGCCGAAAATGACACCCACAAGCGGTCCAGGAATAAATCGAATTCGTTGAGGAGCCAGGTTCACCCAGAGCGTGATAACCAGGATGGTGGCCAGTCCGACCAACGCCGCTGAACGGTGCTCCGGCATAGTGATGCCCTTATACACGGCCTCAGGAATGGTGACCAAGTTGATGACACCGCCGAATTCCTTGCCGGTACCCGGCGGTGTATCATCTACCATGATGTGAAATTGCGAGGCGAAAATCAGCACACCGATGCCGGCCAGCATTCCTTCGATCACCGAAGGCGGAACGGCGCGAAACCATTGCCCTAAACGCAACAGACCCGCCAGCAATTGTATGGTACCTGCCACCAGGACGATGATGGCTAGCTGATCCCAGCCGAAACGTTCAATAAACTGGCTGACCATCACGGCTAAACCAGCCGCCGGACCGGTGACCTGTAGCGGGCACCCAGCAAGAATGCCGACCAGAATACCGCCTACGATAGCCGTCAGAATGCCTACTCCCGCGGCTTTCTCCATTGGAACCCCCGAGGCGATGGCGATGCCCATCGAAAGAGGCACAGCCACCAGAAACACTACGATGGAAGCCAGGAAGTCCTGAATCAACCAGTGTCGTTTGTCTGTGCTCATATAGGCTCTCCTTGTCCATTTCCGAAGGCGAAATCGCCAGAGCAACGGCATGTAGCTTACCCGTATCGGGTGCAAGTCATGGTGTCGCCAGATGCAGCGGCCACTGGAAAGAAAGCGGTTGTAAACCGACTTCGTGCAAGGGCATAAACTGGGCGCGATCCTGACAATAGACGTGGATTTGGCCGGTCTCAATGGAGTAGAGCCAGGCGTGCAAGCGAGCTGTGCCATTCTCGACTGCGGCAGCCACAGCGGGGTGGGTCAGCAAATTGTCCACCTGGACGAGCACGTTCAGTCGCACGGCCAGCTCGAGCGGGTCTTTCGCGGTACTTGCGTCAGGATGAGCCTGAGCTAGCGTGGCCACTCGTAAATTGGGCTCCAGGGAGCGACACAACGCCGGCAACTGGGAACGCATTTGCTCAAAGTTGAGCATAGCGCGCACAGCCCCGCACTGAGTGTGTCCCATGACAACGATGTCTTGCACTTTCAAGCCGAGCACTGCAAATTCGATAGTTCCTGCTTCCGCAGACGCCGACTGGCCAAACGCAGGCACGATGTTGCCGGCGTTGCGCAACACAAAGAGGTCTCCTGGCTCGGCGTGGAAAATCAAGCCAGGTTCGATTCGTGAATCGGCGCAGGTGATGAGCATCACCTGCGGCTGCTGACCCTTGGCGAGTTCGGCCAACTGTTCCCGATGACCGGGACAATAATGTTCGCAAAAGTGTTTGTATCCATTCAGCAATTGGTGCAATGCTTTCATGGTAGGCCTCCCGTTTTTCGCGCGCAAAGCGCGGGGTCCGCAATTGCTGCCCGGGACTGCAGGGTTGCAACGCGATAAAACGCAGACGGCAATTAGCAGCGCAACGGTGGCAAACGAAGATGCAGACTGAGGGGTAACTGCGTATAGCTCCACAAAAGTGCACGAAGCTCGGCAGGGAGCCTCGATGTTACACAGACCCGCAGCGATTTGGCAATCAGTTCCTGCGAATACTGGCGGTGAACCGCGCGACGCCAGCAAGTCCCACAATGGCCAGTCAACCCGAACTCATTGCAGAAAGGAGCTTCCCGCGAAGAACACTCGGAGTTTTCACGCTCCGCTTCACCCTGAAGTTGCAATAGAGCCAGCGCGGGCTGGACAGGCAGAAAGCCCTGCGCCAGCGTTAGTATTGCCAGAACACCGCAAAGCACAGCTTGGTAGCAGCGCGGAAGCGAGTAGCGGATGCTAAGTTGACTGGACCTCATGATTGATAATAGGTTGGCGGCGAGTTACTGTGCCTGGCTCCCAGCGCTTTGTTAGGTTCGAGTAATGCGAAAGGAAGCTGTGCCACTAATTACTAGGGGATAAGACTCGCCATGTCAAGTCGAAAACCCCGCGTTATTCCCTTGAGTCGCCTGGAAAGATAGGAGCTCGGCTTCGTGGAATGTGAGTCGGGCTTGACAGATCAGCCGGACTTGTGGCACAAACCGACATTGGTGTGCCCGAACCACGCGCGGAAAATCCGACTTTTGAGCAGCCAGAGAACCGTGCATAGGCCGGCAGGGCAGAGATGATCCTGGCCCTATTCGACGTTGCGAACCCATGACATCTGACGAGCCAATTTTGCAAGGCGAAAAAGAGAGCCGGCAATCCCAGCCCGTGCAGGCGACGGTGGCGCAACTCCTGTTGTCCAGTTCAGCAGGCGCGAGCGAAAACACCAGTGTCGAAGGTTCGGATAGGTGCGGCTGGGGTCGGCGGTGGCAAATCCCGGTCTTCCTGGCCGGTGTGTTAGCTGCTCTGCTCACCTTATGGTGGCAACCGTGGCGAACTGAACGGGCTCGCGCCGATTGGCAAGCAATCACACTGCAAGCAATGGCTGCCGAAGAGGCCGGCGATTACACAACGGCTCGTCAGCTAGCGGAGCGTGTATTAGAAGGACCGGCCCCAGCCCGTTTGCAAGCGATGGCAGCATTAGTGCTGGCCGGTTGTTGGCTGGCGGACGCCGACGCGATTCTGGCCAACGCTCCCAATGCCTTAACGACAGGGTCGGTTGCGACAAAACCTACCGTAGTTCCTGCGGAATTGCTCGAGCAAATCGAATCGGCACTGGAGCGGGCGGAGCGATTGGGCCTGCCACGCGATTGGCAGCCGCGCTGGGCTTACCGTAAACTCTGGTCTCAGGTCTTGCGCGGTCAGGCTCCGGCAGACTGGCCGCAACGAATTTACCAGTTGTTAGACGAAAATCCTTCCGAGCGCTCGCTGGGCTACGAACGATTGGTGCGTTACTATCTGCAACAGTTGGCTGTACAGTCGCAGCATAAAGCTCAGGAAGTTTCAGCAAACTGGCAGGCTGCTCTGGAAGCGAGTCAGAGGTTGTTATTGCAACCGCAAGTACGCGATGTTCAAGCGGCACGGTTACGCCATGCTCAAATCCTCATACAACTGCAACGCTTCAGTGAAGCTCGGGAGGTTCTGGCACGTATCCCGGCTCTTGACCCGCTTTATCCCGAAGCTTTGCACCTGTCGGCAAAAGCCTGGATGGAAGAAAGCCGTTACGAGGAGGCCGTTCAGACGTGGAATCGGCTTTTACAGGTGGTTCCCGAAACCTGGCCCCATTTGCCGCAGGCGCTGTTGTGGTTGGGGAAATGCTATGCTGACGGACTGAATCAGTTAGCGGAGGCCGAAAATGTCTGGCAACGTTTGCTCAGCACTCAAGCACAGGCCACAGCGGAATGTCAGGTGGCACAGTTGCGGTTAGCGATGCTGCGACAGGTACGCGGCCAGGATTCAGAAGCACTCCGACTGGTGCAAAGTGCTCTGCAAACTGGCATTCTCAACAATCCCTATATTTCTGTCGGGCAACTGGAAGAGTGGTTGCAACAGTTGTGGCAGCACTGGATGGAGGCCGGACACTACGAACTGGCCCGCGACCTGGCGCGAACCTGGCAGGAAGCGGTTGGCAAAAGGCCACGGGCCAATCTAGCCCTGAGCCGCGCCTTATGGCATTGGGCTGACCGTTTCTGGCAGCGTCAGCAAGATGGGGAGGAGTTGAGCGCTGAACAGCAGCAAGTCATGCAAGCGGCCTTTCGCGAAGCAGGAGAGATGTTTGAACAAACTGCCCGAATCAGTGAGCTGACCGACGACGACCACCAACCCGCGCCTCAGGAAAAAATCATGTTGCTCCAGCAAGCAGCCGTTTCCTTCCAGCGAGCCCAGGACTATCCGAGAGCGATTCGTTTGCTCGAGCAAGCCCTGAGCGAGATGGATAAACTGGGCACAGGTAAACCCGAACAATGGAACAGCCTCGATCACGACGCCCTGCGGCAACAGATGCTGGTAACTCTCGGCGAGTGCTGGCAGCAGTTGAAGCTAGCCCAGAAGGCAGTCGAGGCGTTGCAGAAGGCCCTGGTTCTGCAAGGCCCCGATCGCATCCGCGGCTATTATCAGCTGGCCCTGGCATGGATGGACCTGGGCAAGTTGGACGAAGCGGAGAATGCCTTGCGGGAAATCCTCGCCGTGCCGGTGAGCGGCAACGAACCGCCTGAATATCGCCGGGCTTTATCTGCCCTTGGACACATTCACTATCGCCGCGAGCAGTACGAAACCGCTGCCGAGTATCTCGAAAAAGCCATCAGTCGCTACCGTCCGGACGCTCCCCAAAGCTATTCGTTGCGTTACTGGTTAGGAGAATGCTACCGTTTGGCGGGCAAACAGGAAGATCGCAAAGCCGTCGCTGCGGACACCGAAACCAGGCGGCAGTTCCACCGCCAGCAAAAACGAAAGCACCTCAGCCGCGCTGCTGAGGTATTTGACGCTTTGGCGCAAAGTCTGCTGGTACGGGAAAAAAAGCAGCCCCTTTCCAGCGAACTGGCCGTGCTGGTGCGAGAAAGTCGCTTTGCCCTGGCGGACTGCTATTTTCATCTCGGCGAATATGAAAAAGCGGCAGCGGTGTATGAAACCCTGGGACGAGAATACGAGCAGCAGCTGGCAGGCTTACGAGCATGGTTCGAGGCGAGGCGAGCTTACCTGGCTGCCCAGCGTTTCGACGATGCCCTGCGAGCAGTGGATCAGGCTCAGCGTGTCCTTGAGCGATTGCGCGACGAAGACCTGGTTCCTACTCGCATGACCCGTCAACAGTGGCAGCAGTACCTCGAGGATGCACGTCAGAATAGCAGATTGCCCGATTTGAAACCGTAATCTATGGGCAACGCTTGGCGGCGTTTCGGTCATTTTGGCCACTGGCTCCTGGTTCAAACTGCCTGGGGCCGATGATGCGGTCTCTCCCCGCATTGATGCCCGAAGCAGCTTTGATTACGGACATGCGCGGGAACACTGCTCCGTCGTTCACGTCTGGGGCTGATTTCGCTTATAGTATTCAGCAAAAAGGCGAGCTTGATGGCTGACGAGCTGGAGACAGTTGCCCGGATGCAACCAGACGCAGTGCCCGCACATAGCTGCCAAATAACTAGCGAACAAGGGCACCGGAACTCATCGCCCGGAGCGATCCGGCAAGTGAGAACCGCGTGCGCTGACCACGGACTGAGTGAAAGCGTGAACGCCTCCGCAGACGCTGAGCAAACCACTGCCGAAGCTCCACCGCCACTTGTGCGCATTATCGAAGCCTTGTGTTTCGTCGAAGGCAGGCCCGTTACCGCTCACCGAGCGGGAGAGGTTATTGCCGGTTTGACGGAGGAACAATTTCACCAGGCGGTGGCAGAATTGCAAAAGCGTTATCGCGAGCAGGGCCGTCCTTATGCTTTTGTGCGACAGGGCGAAGGTTACCTGCTTACCATACGGCCGCAGTACCGGTATCTGATAGAGCGTCTTTACGGGCAGAAGAAAGAAGCGGTTTTATCGCTAGCGGCCATCGAAGTGCTGGCGATTATCGCCTATCGGCAGCCAGTCACCCGCAGTACCATCGAAGCACTGCGCGGGCGCGATAGCACTGCGGCACTGCGGCAATTGTTGCGGCGTGGCCTGATAGCCGTGCAACCTGCCAGCGTAAGCGCATCCGCTGCCAACACCATGACACCAGTTGCCGGAGCTTTGCCGAACAGCGAGTCGGATGGCGAAGCAGCAAATAGCCAACCTTTGCAGGCGACTTCGTCACCGAACACATCGCAAGCAATTGCCCAGTCGGTGGCCGATAGCGGTGATGGTAAGCAGGGCGATGATCCGGTGCCGGCAGGAAGACGAAACCAGGCGGCAGAGAAGGTGGGAGAATCCCCCAGAAACAGGCGAGAACAATGCTACGTTACAACGCGGCGATTCCTGGAAGTTTTTGGCCTGCGTGATCTCAGCGACCTGCCACGCACCGATGATTTACAGATTCTGTAATCGGCCAGCCGCCGGCAGGTACGCAGCTTGCGATTGAACTGTACGCGAAGCGGTTGCAGCGTAGAATATGGCAACTGCCTGGCTGTCGGGATGGTTTGCGATGATGCCGGCGTAGCTCAACGGCAGAGCACCGCTTTCGTAAAGCGGGGGTTGTGGGTTCAAATCCCACCGCCGGCTCTTTGCTGCAAAAGTATATCGCAGTTGCTTGCGTCTGAGCATTGTCTTGGTGCAGCTTGTTGCCCGGTGGATTGTTTTCACGCTGCGGTTTGACGCTGGCAGCGCCAGTCGGGCAGTTCGCAGCTCTACCTCTACTTTCTGCCGGATGATGAACGAAGGCGTTATGCAGGTTTGTACAGGAGAATTGCGTGCGGCGGACGCTGCTAAGGAAACCTGGTTTCGCAGTTATTCCATACCCGGCGAAGCTCGCTACAATGTGATGCGAGAAAAAGTCGCAAAACGGATTACCAGCGATGAGGGACGGCATGAAACTGGGCAAGAGCACACGGGAGGCATTTGGTTTGGCTTTAGCTGAGCTCGGCGAGCGTGATCCTGACGTCGTTGTTCTGGATGGCGATGTGCACAATTCGACACGCACCGAACATTTCGCGCGGCGGTTTCCGGAGCGGTTTTTCAACGTTGGCATTGCGGAATCGAATCTGGTAAGCGTGGCCAGCGGTTTGGCAGCCAGTGGTAAGCGGCCCTGGCTGGCAAGTTTCGCCTGCTTCGTGATGTGCAACGCTTTTGACCAGTTGCGCATGTCGGTGGCGTTCCCGGCTCTGGATGTCAAGGTAGTCGGTAGCCATGCTGGAATTTCCATCGGCGAGGACGGTCCGTCGCAGATGGGTATCGAAGACGTGGCGTTGGCGTGCGTTTTGCCAAACTTTACCGTCGTGGTTCCAGCCGATGAACACAGCACCCGTCAGGCGGTTTTTGCACTGGCACAAGAGCGAGGCCCGGCTTACCTGCGCGTGGGCCGACCTAATGTTCCGATTGTTTACCCGGAAAATCCTCCGTTTCGCCTGGGCAAAGCGAATTTGCTCCGCGATGGCCAGGACGCAACGATCATCGCCAATGGTCTCATGGTAGCGGCAGCGTTGCAGGCGGCGGAAGAGCTAGCTCAGCAGGGCATTCGGACGCGGGTGCTCGACATGCATACGGTCAAGCCAATTGATCACGAGGCCATCGTGCAGGCAGCACGACAGACCGGTCGCATTGTCGTGGCGGAGGAACATCTCAAACACGGTGGCCTGGGGAGTGCAGTAGCGCAGGTCGTTGTGGAACATTGCCCGGTACCGATGCGGTTTGTGGCTCTGAACGATACCTACGCCGAATCGGGTTCGCCGGAAGATTTACTGCGCAAGTATGGACTGACCGCGGCGGACATAGTGCGGGCGGTTCGCAACCTCCTGTGATTCGGACGGGGAAACTCGCTGCCTAAAATGATGTTGGACACAGCAGGCATTGCCCTGTGGAACTCGTGCTGGCCTGACCCCTACCGGTAAGAGCAATGGACTGGCACCGTGTCAATGTGGTTTGCTTTAGTGCAAGCTACGGCGTGGCCTGGCTGGCGGAACTCTTACGTTTATGGAAGCCGGACTGGAAACCTTTGCGACTGATCGCCATAACTTTCATGGCAGCGGGGCTGCTGGCACATTCGCTTTACCTCGCGGTGCGCTGGTCACCCCCGCCTGGAGAAGCCCGCTCGTTGTTGTGGCTGGGCTGGATAGTTGCCTTTCTGGGTTTGTATGGTGCAGTGCATTACCGGCGGATTGCGTGGGCCCTTTTTGTGTTGCCTGTGGTGCTGGGTTTGATCGGATTAGCCAGCGGTTTCGCCGGCGGTCAGGGTCTTCCGGAAATGTTTGGGCCGCTGGATAGCTGGCTGGTTACTGCTCACGTGGCGCTGCTGGTGCTGGGCGGGGTAGGGGTGTGTGTCAGTTTCATCGCCAGCCTGATGTATCTGGTGCAATCGTGGCGGTTGCGGCACAAGCAGCCTCTGGACGATCGGTTGCGGCTGTTGAGTCTGGAGCGGTTGGAAGCGATGATTCGGCACGGAGTCGCCTGGGCCTTTCCTCTGTGGACTGCCGGCGTGGTGATGGGGCTGATCTTGCTGATACCCCGGCAGCATTGGAGTTGGGTGGACCCCAAGGTGCTCAGCGGGCTGTTGTTGGTAGCGGTGTTCGTGCTGCTTCTGGACCTGCGTTATCGCAAACATGAGCGTGGCCGGAGATTTGCATGGGGAGCCATTTTGGCGTTCGTGTTGTTGTTACTGGCCCTGAGCATCGAGACGTTCGCTCCTAGCTGGCATCGGTTTGGAGGAGGCTCATGAACGTTACCGTAATTGGAGCAAACCACCGCACCATGCCGATGGCTTTGCGAGAACGGCTTGCCATTGGCCGGGATCGGCTTCCGAGATTGCTCGCCGATTTGCAGAGCCGATTTGCTGCTGAAGTGGTCGTGCTCAGCACGTGCAATCGGGTCGAAATATATCTGGCTGGATTGTCCGACGAATCATTGCCCGATAAGTCTGCGCTGGCAGTGTGGTTCGCCGAATACCTGACGGCTGGTGGTTCGCCTGCATCTGGCGCCAGCGGAATAGCGCCGGCGGAGCTGCAAACCTATCTTTACCAGCACCAACAGCGCGAGGCAGTGCGACATTTGTTCCGCGTTGCCTGCGGTCTTGACAGCCTGGTTGTTGGCGAGGATCAGATCGCCAATCAGGTGAAATCGGCATACGAACAGGCACAGCAAGTCGGGACGGTTGGGCCGGTGTTACACGCGCTGTTCCAGCAGGCGCGCGTCGTCAGCAAGCGAGTACGGCGAGAGACCGGGATTGCCCACGGGAAAATGTCGGTGGCCAGTTTAGGATTGGACTATTTGCGGCAGGTTTTTGCGAGTTTCCGCGACAAGACGGTTTTGTTGCTCGGTGCCGGTAAGATCGGGGAATTGACGCTGAAGCATTTGCTGGAATTACGGCCCCGGCGAGTGCTGGTTTGCAACCGTAGCGTTGACAAAGCACTTGCCCTGGCACGCACTTATCGGGGCGAAGTCTGGCCCTGGGAGCAACTCGACGAGGCTCTGGTAGAGGCGGACATTGTTTTGAGCTGCACCGGAGCACCCGAGGCGATAGTAACGCGGCCACGGTTTGAGAAAGTGCTGCCGCGTCGGCTGGGGCGGCATGTGGCCATTCTCGACCTGGCAGTACCGCGTGATTTCGACCCGGCTATCGCCGATCTCGAAGAAGTGGACCTCTTGCTCAACGTGGATGACCTCAACCGTATCCGCGACGAGGTGTTGCGCGAACGGCTCAAGCATGTTCCAGCGGCGGAGGCACTGGTGCAAAGCGAAACCGATGCATTTCTCGCCAGCTGGTCGCGTCGCAGTCTCGGCCCTGCCATCACCAGACTCTGTCAGGAGTGGGAGCGGATTCGCCTGGAGGTGCAGCAACAGTGCCTGAGCCGGCTCAACGGCAAGTTAACACCCGAAGACATGGCGATTATCGAGGGAGCTTTTCGCTTGCTGCAGAACAAATATCTTCACGTTCCCCTGAGCGCTCTGCGTGAGGAAGCGCAACAAGGCGGGCGATTGCTCGAAGCGCTTCTGCGATTGTTTAAGCTGGACCGCGGTTCGGAATGAACCGGCACAGTGGCCCACACCGACACCGCGTCCAAGAATTCAGCAGACAGCGCGGGCACAGTTTGGAACGATAGCACACACCGGAGCGAGTATATCTGTTCTGCGGCAGCCCCAAGCCTGAATTGGGCATCTCTGGTGCCGACGAGTTACACGGGGGCGGTAAGGCGAGCCGATGTCTAATTGCGGTGAGGCAGGGGAATTCCGCAGCGGATGAAAGTGCCACTGCGGTCGGCAGGGAATGCCGACCCTGTCGGGCAAAGCGGCAGATAGTGATACCTGCTCCGCAAGATTCTACAGCTTTCCCTGGCGACCCAGGTGGGCGCCGTGGTGGCAACAGGACTTGCCTGGCCGCTTGACCCTACCCCTGTTCCCCGAGGCGAGGCCGATCCGCGGACCGGATCGGCTTCGTGCTTTAAGGACTACTCCCGTAGTTGCAAGGATAGCTCCGTTAGTTGCCTGGACTGGCGTGCGATAAGCCTATAACCGGCCTCAACACCGATGCCGCGAAAATTGCCGTTGCCGTTTCCCCACTTCCCTGGCTATAAGCGAGCAAGGCCTGGCGCAGATGAATGCTGGTGGTGATACAACATGGTCGGGTATCGCCAGGCAGGCACCTGGTTGGCGCGGGCAGCTGGAGACAAAGATCATGGCCGAGGACAACCTTGGCAATCAGACTTGCGAAGAGCAGGCCGCACGGCACGTGCCGGTGCTCTTGCAAGCGGTGCTGGAGTATCTGAATCCCCAACCGGGACAATGCATCGCAGACGTTACCGTTGGTGCTGGAGGCCACGCCGTGGCCATTGCGGAACGAATCGGCCCGAACGGAACACTGCTGGCCATTGATCAGGACCCAACCATGCTGGCAATCGCGCAACGGCGGAACTATCCCTGTCGCGTGCTCTGGCGGCATAGCCGGTTCGAACACCTGGACGAAATTCTGCGGGAAACAGGCCTGGGCCGACTCGACGGCGTGCTGGCTGATCTGGGATTTGCCAGTGACCAGCTGGCAGACCCTAAGCGTGGTTTCAGTTTCCAGCAAGATGGCCCTCTGGATATGCGGTTGGATCCGACCTCGAACCGACCCACCGCTGCTGATTTGCTCCAACGCCTGAGCGAACGGGAACTGGCGGATATTCTCTGGCGCTACGGGGAGGAACGGTTCAGCCGTCGCATTGCCCGTCGCATTGTGCAGGTGCGGCAACGCCAGCCGTTACGCACCACTTTTCAGCTAGCTGAACTGGTGCGCTCCTGTGTACCGCGGGGAGCTGGGCGTATCGATCCCGCCACCCGCACTTTTCAAGCTCTGCGCATCGCCGTCAACGACGAACTCGGAGCGCTGCAACAATTCCTCGCTGTCTTGCCCGATTGCCTTCGCGGTGGCAGACGGGCGGTCATTATCAGCTTCCATTCCCTCGAAGACCGACTGGTGAAACGGGCCTTCCGCCAAAAAGAGTTGTGGATCGAGCTCACGAAAAAGCCGGTACGCCCGCAAGCGGCAGAAATTCAGGCTAACCCTCGGGCGCGCAGCGCTCGTTTGCGTGCTGCTCAACGCCTCGGTAACGGTCTGGATCGTAACTGCTCCGACCATTCGGCAGGAGACTCAGAATGACACGCGAAACCAAGGTTGGTTTGAGCATAGCGGCGACGGTCTTTGCAGTCGTCGGCGGCGCACTTGCGTACAAGCTTTATTTTCTCACCCCTGGTACCGGCGGCTTAGCTCAGTCCAGCTCTGCATCCGTTGCTGAGCCGCAAGTTGTTCCGGCACGTTCGGAATCTTCCAGTGCAGCAACGCATTCTTCCCCGTCGCAACAGGCCTCATCTTTCCAACCTGAAATCCGCTCCGCCACGGAAAGTCCACCAACTGTTCACGCTGCCGGCGAGGCAAAGCCTCCAACGCCACCGGATAACTTGCCACCAGCTCCGCCGGTCTTAATCACAGAAAAGCCTCCGGTTTCCCTGGCCGATGCGGAAAAAACTTCTGCGAGTGCAACCGTTCCGGCAAAACCGAGGGATTCTGGCTCACCGCAGATGAGCACACCCCCTTCGACCGAGCCGCCCAGCAGTCCGTTCAGCAGTGCACCAGCCAGGCCACCAGAACCGTCGCCGCCAGCCGAGCCTCCAGTTCCGGTTCCTCCGCCGCCGTCCCCTGTAACCCAAGCCGATGCAGTACCACCGACGCAGAAACCAAACGCTACCGAGGAGAAAACTGGCCCCCAGGAAAAGAGTTTGCTGCCCGCTCCTCCAGTAGTCGTGACTCCAAACGACGTTTCTTTTGGAAAACCGTCCGCTCCATCAGCCGCCGTACCTCTTCCGGGGAGCCCAGTTGTTCCGTCGGTGGAAAAAGCGCCTCTGGACAAGCCAATGCAACCGGTGGTTTCGCCTTCGACGGAACCCCGAGCGGTTAATGACATGGCCAAGCCCGCGCCATCCGCCACGAATCCGCCCAGCCTGAATGTGCCGTCTCCGCCACCCTCGGATGCTTTCGATCGCAGCTACCCAGCACCGCCAGCCTCTTTGGTGGCGTCGCGCGACAACCAACCGAAACCGGAAGACGCCATTCCAGTCACCATTCGCCCGCAGACGCAACCGCTAACGCCGCCACCGCCTGATGGCTATCCGGTCAAGATAGTTCCATCTCCGTCAGGCAAGCCTGTCGAAGTGCTGGATTACGAAGTGCAGCGATACACTGCCGGGCCGGGCGAAACCTGGGACGGGATTAGCCGCAACAAATACGGTTCCGAACGCTTCGCGCGAGCCCTGGCGGCATTCAACCGCGATCGGAATCCTGGATTGACAGTACCGTCGCCCGGTGCAACCATTCTTTTGCCGCCAGCCTACATTTTGCAGCGCCGATATCCGCAACTCATAGAAGCGGCATCGCCAACACCCAGCTACGCAGCCAACGCCACATCCGGGACAAACACGGCTCCCGGAAGTGCAAATCCTGGTACCGCTGTGTATCCACCCTCGGCACCTGCTCCCGCACCTTCCGGAGCCTACAAACTATACCGCGTGCAACCTAACGATACCATCTGGTTGATTGCCAAACGGACGCTGGGAAGTGGCGATCGCTGGCCGGAAATCCTTCGCCTCAACCGCGACGTGCTGCGCGACGTCAATCAGTTGCCGCCCGGATTGGTTCTGCGCTTACCTCCGGACGCACGTGTGGACGAGAACACGGTCCCGCGATAACATATAGCAACTCGCCGGGTGGGTGAATTCGGCCCGGCGTTATCTTTTCGGACTCGTGTGCGTCTATCCAGGTGAGCCAGACGCTCGCCTCGAGACCGGAAACAATCCTCGAAAATTGCGGTACAGGTGCAATCATGGCCGTTCCGAAGCGACGAACTTCCCGCAGCAAACAGGGTAAGCGGCGCAGCCATCATCACGCCACGCCTATCCAGGTCAACTACTGTCCGCACTGCGGTGAGCCGGTACTGTCCCATCGGGTATGCCCCAACTGCGGTAAATACCGCGACCGAACCATTATCTCAGGGAAAGAGGAAGAAGAAAACAAGTGATCTTCTCGGCGGCGATGGGGCTTACCGGGACCAGCACCGTGCGGAGAACACCAATTCGAGCCTTCAGTGCACTTTGTCCTGCCAGGAGGTAGGTTGGGGTTGTCATAAGGGAATCTGCCATGCGTATTGCTGTGGATGCGATGGGTGGAGATTATGCTCCAGGGCCTATTGTCGCTGGGGCAATCGAGGCATTGCGTGCTGACAATTCCCTGCGCATTATTCTGGTTGGCGAAGAAAATGCAGTTCGCAATGCCCTCCAGCAAGCCGGCTCTCTGAGCCCGCGCGAACAGGAACGGCTGGACATCTTTCACTGTTCGCAGGTAATCACCATGGAAGACAGCCCTGTGGCCGGTTTGCGACAAAAACCGGATAGCTCGATCGTCCGCTTATGGCAATTGCTGGCCGAACGCAAAGTCGAGGCGATCGTTTCAGCAGGAAACACCGGAGCCATGGTCGCTGCTGGTTTGCGGTTGCGGCGATTTCTCCCTCACGTCAGCCGGCCAGGCATTGCCGCTACCATGCCTACAATGAAAGGCCCGTGTGTGTTGCTGGATGTCGGTGCCAATGTCAGCCCGCGCCCTATGCACCTTTACCAATACGGTGTCATGGGAGCGATTTATGCCAAGCACGTGCTGAAAAAAGAACGGCCTACCATTGGCTTGATGAACGTGGGCACGGAAGAAGCGAAAGGTCACGAACTGGCCAAAGAAACCCACGCTCTATTCGATAGCAGCCCGCTGCGCGATCAGTTCATCGGTAACATTGAAGGCCGCGATATTCATCGGGGTGTGGCGGATGTAATCGTCAGTGATGGTTTTGTCGGCAATGTGGTGTTGAAGTGTTGCGAAGGCGTGTTTGAGTTTATCATGCGGGTAACAGCGGCGGAACTGGCGAAACAGTTGCAGGCAGAACGCCATCTGGGCCAGCAGGTGATTCAGCAGCTAATCGAGACCTACGACTACAGCTCGCAGGGAGGCGCACCACTGCTGGGTATAGACGGTATTTGCATTATTTGCCACGGAGCCAGCGGTGCGAAAGCCATTCGCAATGCCGTGGGTATGGCGGCCCGGTTGGCGGCCGCCGGGCTGAATCAGATTATTGTCCAGGAACTGGGAACCAGTCCGTTGATTAGCGCGCCGGCGGAAGCCGGTTAACCGCCACGCCATGCGCGATTACGTGTCGTCCGCTGTCGAACGACCATCTCGACCCCGGCCGATCTGAAAAGCAGCTTCAGCAGAAGCAATCGGACCGTCGGCTCGCCAGCGAAAGAGATGGCAGATTGAGGAGAAATTATGTCGCGAATCGCGTTTCTCTTTCCCGGTCAGGGCGCCCAGTATGTGGGCATGGGGCAGTCTTTGTTACAGCAGGCACCCGGCACGGCTCAACTGTTTGCGCGGGCTTCGGAAATCCTCGGCTATGATCTGCTTGAGCTTTGCCTGCATGGCCCAGCAGAACAGCTCAATCGGACGGAAGTCAGTCAACCAGCCATTTATGTGGCGAGTCTGGCTGCCCTGGAGCATTTCCGCCAGACCCATGCCGAAACGGTAGCGGCTTGCGAAGCTGCTGCGGGTTTAAGTCTGGGAGAATACACGGCTTTGACATTTGCCGGTGTTGTGGATTTCGAAGACGGTGTGCGGCTGGTGCAACGGCGTGGGCAAGCCATGCAGGCGGCTTCCGACACCACGCCGAGCGGAATGGTAAGCGTGCTCGGCCTGGCAACCGAGGATGTAGAAAGATTGTGTCAACAGGTGCGTACAGCTGGCCGGATTTGGATCGCTAATTTGCTGGCTCCTGGCAACATTGTGCTCTCTGGCGAGCGCGCCGCTTGCGATCGACTCGAACAAATCGTCCAGGAACAAGGTCTGGGTAAGACGGTGCGGTTAGCAGTGGCTGGAGCTTTCCACACGGAAATCATGCAATCGGCGGTGGAAGCGTTGGCGGAAGTGTTAAACGAAATTCCGCTGCGACCGGCCAGAATTCCCGTTTATTCCAACGTGGATGCCCAGCCTCACACCGACCCTCAGGAAATTCGCCAGCTGCTTTTGCGGCAGCTAGTGCAACCGGTACGCTGGGAGGATACCATGCGACAACTCCTGGCGGAAGGGTTCGACCAGTTTTTTGAGATTGGGCCGGGCCGGGTACTAACGGGGTTGCTCAAGCGTATTCACCGCCAGGCCACGTGCACCAATGTCCCGGTTTGAGCCATGTTTGGGCGACGTGACGGCGCGGCCCGTGTAAACTGTTGATGGGGCTCTGTAACGTGTCGCAAACTCTGCCTCAATGCGAAGGCCACAAGGCGAAGAACGGCACCATGCGGAAACCGACCACAACCTGCCGTGCCGCGAATTGAATTGCTCCACGGTCGGAACCGATCAATCGGACGAATACATACGGGAAACCCAAGAAGCCACCAGAAGCAAGTGCTCGTGTCCGAACTGATTATTCCGACGGATTCATCCGTGGCGGGTGGCTGGCATCGGACCCTCGGAGACCGCATGGAGCAGGAACGAACTGGTTCAAACGGCGGATGACACCAAGTCGTCGAAACTGGACGTGGCTCTCAGGGTAACGCTATGAACTGGCAAGAAGCAATCGTTTGGACAGTCGTAGGACTGGCGTGCGTTTTTTTGCTGTGGCGAGCATACCGTGGCTGGCGAGGGCTCGGTAGCGGTTGTGGGAGTTGTTCACTTAGCCGCGAGTTAGCACGTCAGGGCAAGGTTGGTAGCGACGCACGCCGATTGCGGTAGCGGTACGGTTGTGCGTGTACTTCCTCAGCCGAACGAGGCGGAAACAGACGGGAACGCTTTTGAGCGTTGGTGATGCGGTATAGTCGTGCACATGTTTTTTAGGTAAAGCGACGGCTTGTGTGGCCCAGGCCGAAGTCGGCCTTAATTTCGGTAACCAGTCAACGGCGACAGCAGTGTTAGCAGCAATTCAAGCCGCGGCAAAAAGTATCGTGAGACGGTAATTTCGGGCGTTTGCAGGGACAACAATCAGGTTTATTTACATAAGTTCTCACCGTATCAAAACTTAGGATGGAACTCATCCGAGGCAGGCGGTTGCAAAATTTTTGTGATTTTCCTCTTGACACGATGCTACGGAAAATTCATAATCAACAGTGGTTTGTCCCGGCCTCTTCTCTGTTCCGGCCCCGCTGTCAGTCCTGCCACCAGGCTACAGCGGGGTTTTTATTTCGGCTTGACGGCTAAGTTGCCAGTTTTCGCGAGTCGGTCTGGTTCTTATGATCGGAAGTACGCGACAACGTGAGGCGAACGGGCTATGAGTGAGGAATTGCTTTTCGTCGGCGTGGATGTTGGTGGGCAGACTATCAAGGCTGGTGTGGTCACGGATACGGGCAGGCCGCTCAGCTCCATCAGTGTTCCCACGGAAGCCTGGAAGGGCCAGGAACATGGATTGGGGCAAATGGCTAAGGCAGTGCGGGAGGCCACAAGAGCAGCCCATTTGCAGCTGGAACAAATTGCTGCCATTGGCATTGCCACTCCCGGCACGATGGACATTCCTGCCGGAATGATTCTTGATCCGCCGAACCTCAAACCGTGGCGTAATGTGCCGGTGCGTGCTTATATCGAACAGGAGTTTGGCAAGCCGACTGCGTTTCAAAATGACGCCAATGCCGCGGCCTATGGCGAGTACTGGCTGGGTGCAGGTCAGGGCGTGCACAGCTTGGTTCTTTTCACCCTCGGTACGGGCATTGGTTGCGGAATTGTGGTGGGCGGAATGATCATTGAAGGTGAGCATAGCCACGGAGCAGAAGTCGGGCACATCATCATCGAGATGACCCAGCCCCGACGCTGCGGCTGTGGAGGATTGGGACACCTGGAGGCTTACGCCAGCGCCACTGCTCTGGCACAGCGAGCCAATGAAGCCCTCGCTACCGGTCAACCTTCCTCTTTGCAGGCCCGGATTCAAGACAAAGGTCAGCTGACCCCAGAAGACGCGGGAGAGATTTTCCAGGCAGCCAGTGCCGGCGATGCATTGGCGCAACGACTGGTGGAAGAAACTGCCTACTACCTGGCTGTCGGCGCGGTCAACATGATGCACACGATAGACCCGGACATGGTAGTGTTCGGTGGCGGCATGACGCGGGCTGGCCCGGCTTTTCTCGAACGGATCCGTCACCATGTTCGCCAGCTGGCTTTTCCGGTGCCAGCACAGAAAACGCAGATTGTCTATGCTAAACTCGGCAACGACGCCGGGTTTATCGGTGCGGCTGGCTGCGCCCGGATGCTTTATCACAAAATCGCCGCAAGCAAGTAAATGCCCTCGCCCTCGCCGATGACCAAAGTAACTGACCGAAGGCCAGCCGAACAGGCATTTGCTTCTTTTTTTGCTTACCGGTCAGGAAAGCATTTTTCTCGTTAGCCGCCATTGGCAAGTGAGTCAGGGCGCAAAACAAGAAACGCGGCTATGTACCATGCCGGAGACAACATAGGGACTCGCCGCAAATCACCGCGGGATAGCCAAGAATAACAGAGCTGGGGACCAGCGGAATGGAGATTACAGTTCTGGGAACCGCCAACGCCTGGGGAGCGAATCCGTTTGAGCTGAACTGGCGTATCTCGCCGCTGATTGGCACGCTCGATAGTGCCCGAAGGGTTCGCTTTCGCAGGTATTGCACGTCCCTGCTGGTGAGTAGTTCAGGTGTGCCCGGAGTGCTCGTGGATTGTGGCCCGGACTTTGCCCGGCAAATGTGGGAGTTTCGCATTCAGCAACTCTCCGCCGTGGTGTTGACCCATAGCCATTGGGACCACATTGGCGGGCTTGATTATCTGCACCATTTTCGCAGTGCTCCGAACGTAGCGAATCGTAAACCACGCATTCCTGTTTACGCAACCGAAGAGTGTTGGGCCGACGTTCTGCATGGCCGGAGTTTTCAATATCTGGTGGATAACGGGATTATTGAACCCCGCCCGCTGACGCCGTTGCAACCAATTTGTCTCGGCTCATTGATCATCACGCCGTTTCCGGTGGAGCACGGCCCGACCGCGCCGGGAGCGGTTGGATTCGTGTTTGAAGAAGAGGGGGCTGAGCAACCGGTGCGCGTGCTTTACAGTGGCGATTTTTGTCGCTTGCCGTCGCCCACACCGGATTTCTTTCGCCGGTGTTTCGATCTGGTCATCCTCGAATGCAACCAGTGGCAGCCGCGCGACAATGGCCACACCTCTTTTCAGGAAATCTTGCAGATGCTGAAAACCGGCCCGCTGAGCTCGCCGTTGCCGACACAACTCACGTTGATTCATTTCGGCGACCACGGCCCAAAAGGCACCGCCAGCAGCTACCAGGATTGGCGCGAATCCGCATTAGGCGAACTCAAAGCGCACGGGCTGGAACGGGTTGTGCCTGACCCCGATGCTCTGATAGCTTACGAAGGGCTGCGTCTGCGGATCTGATTGCGAGGGTAACAAACACAGGCCGCCATCGGTACCGCGGCATCAGCAAGCACCTCGCGCCTAAGCAAAACCTTTGCCCTGACTGTAACATTCGACCAATAAGCTAGCCGCACTGTCGGCAAAGGCGTTACCATATTGACAGCCACTGTGCAGCCCGGAATGCTAGCTGCTGGGAAAACCGTTGCCGGGATTGCGGTCGCAGCGTCTGAGTGGGTTTGCAGTTTTGCGCCGGGACGCTAGCCGCTGTCAATACCGTCGCCGGGATTTGCAACCAGTCATGCCAAGCCAAGCAGCCGACGCATGTTCCGTTTGTATGCTTCCACTCCGGGTTGCCCGTAGGGATTGATACCCAGTAACCGACCTTCCAACACGGTGGCTAGCATCAGCATTTGCATGAGCTGGCCCAGCCAGTACTCGTCCAGGCGGGGTAGAACGAGATCAGTCGTGGGGCGAGCGTCATCGGCATAAGCGCGGTTAGTTCCCTGCCAGGCAGCACGGATAAGGTCTGGGAAGCTTTTCTCGGCCAGTGGTTCCAGGCCATCGGCATTGTCGTGCAGATGACCCAAACGGAGCGGAAGCTGTTGCGGTTGCTCGACGAAGATGTTGTGAATGATGCGGTCGCGACTGCCTTCCTGGTGTTGCTGACCGCGAGAGTGTAAGTCGCGGGTCTGCACTGCCGTAATGGGGGTCGGCCCGGTCTCGTTCTTGCCCAGGCTTTCTGACACCAGCTGGTCGTACCACAGTCCGAGGGCTTCCAGTTTTTTTGCCCAAACGGACAGAATGCGAATGGGCTTCTGGAGATGGGCAAAATAGAGGTAGTTGATAGCGGCATATTGCAGAGGGATATTGCTGCTGAACGGTTGCTCTAAGAATTGCCGAGTCATGTCGGCAGCACCCTGCAGCAAGCGGTGAATGTCCAATCCGAGAATAGACGCAGGGACTAACCCGGCTGCAGTAAATACGGAGAACCGGCCACCGATGTCCTGCGGCATGGGAAAGACACTGCGTTCCGGCACGCCTAAACGCCGACCCAGTTCGTACAGGCGACTGCTAGCGTCGCAAGTGGTCACCAGCACAACCAGCGAAGATGGCCAGTCGTGTCCATGCCATTGACGCAGAATCGGCCACAACACCCGGAAGGCAGCAGCAGTTTCCAGCGTCGTTCCCGATTTGCTTACCACGACCAGGGCGGTGCGTTCTTCCCGACTGTGTGCGACACCGTCGCCAGGCCGCAGCAGATGGATCAACTCGGTCAGCGTGTCGTTGTCCAGGCCGTTTCCTTCAAAGTAATACCGAGGTCTGCCATTTCGAGAGGCCGGGGACAATTCGTTGTGATAGCTGGGCAGCAGCGCTTCCGCGAGCGTTCGGGCACCCAGATACGAACCTCCGATGCCCAGGATCACCACACGATCCGCCAATTCACGCAGCCGTTGCCCCTCCGCAGATATGCGCGCCAGCAGGCTGGCCGATTCCCGGTTGGCTTGTTCGAGCAAAGTCGCTGGCAAGGTGATGAATCCGTGTTCAACCGGCTGAGGTGCACGGGCACGCTCTTGCGGCGACTCCAGCTCACGCTGTAGCTGCTCACGCAGTTGCAACAAACGCGGCTCCAGTTCTTCGAGCTGACGCCGGGAGAGCAGGTGTGCGCTTTTCCTTGCCAAAGTGGGCGAGGCAGCAATAGTTTCTATTGCGTCATGAACCGCATTGTGGAAATCAAACCGCAAAGTTGCCTCGACTTGCTGGTCGGATTGTCTGCCTCCCGCTGTCTGTGAAGATTCACTTGCCATGGTATTTCCCTTCAAGTTGCTGCCGCAGTTGTGCGGTTAGTCAAATCATTCCACGGCTCATAAAGTTATGTCAGTGTAGCTGAGAGCGTCAACGGAGACAGAGATGACACAGCTGGAACTGGTGAAATCCCTGCTGGAGCCGAACGACACGAAGATCGTCCTTCTGGTGGCCGATGGCTTAGGCGGCTTGCCCATGCAACCCGGTGGCCGAACGGAACTGGAGACGGCCAACACGCCCAATCTTGATCAGGCAGCACGGGAAGGTGTATGTGGCCTGAGCATTCCTGTCCTTCCGGGAATAGCTCCGGGAAGTGGGCCAGGGCACCTGGCGTTATTCGGTTACGATCCGCTGGAGTATCAGATCGGTCGTGGTATTCTGGAAGCGCTGGGTATCGGATTCCCGGTAGGCCCGCAGGATGTAGCTGCACGGGGCAACTTCTGCACCGTAGATGCACAGGGGCGTATCACAGACCGTCGCGCAGGCCGACCCAGTACGGAACGCTGTGCGGCCATGGTGAACAAACTGCGCCAGATTCGCATTCCGGGCGTGGAAATTTTTGTTGAGCCCGTGCGGGAACATCGGTTCGTACTGGTCCTGCGTGGCGAAGGGCTGGGAGATGAAGTGAACGACACCGATCCCCAGCAGGAAGGCGTCCCACCTTTAGCTGCGGAGGGTCGGCCCGGTTCTGAACGTACTGCCGACATCGTCAATCAATTCGTGGCTCGTGCCGCTGAAATTCTTCGCGACGAAGCACCCACCAACATGATCACCCTGCGCGGATTTTCACGCTATCCTCGCATTGCCACCATGCAGGAGGTTTACGGACTCAAACCGGTAGCGCTGGCTGTTTACCCGATGTACAAGGGTCTGGCTCGACTGGTGGGCATGGATGTGGTGGACGGCTTGAAGAACCTGGATGAACAACTTGCCGCCCTGGAACAAGCCTGGCCGCGATACGACTTCTTTTTCCTGCACTACAAATACACCGACAGCACCGGGGAAGACGGTAACTTTGCGGCCAAGGTCAAGGCGATCGAAACGTTAGACGCTGCGGTGCCGCGAATCCGCGCCTTGAAACCCGATGTGTTCATTGTCACAGGCGATCACAGCACACCGAGCAAATTGCGCAGCCACAGCTGGCACCCAGTGCCCACGCTGCTGGTGGCCGATACTTGCCGACCGGATCACGTCAACTCCTTCGGTGAATCGGCATGTTTGCAGGGAGGCCTCGGACTGTTCCAGGCCAAACATCTGATGTTGCTGGCGCTGGCTCACGCCCGGCGACTAACCAAGTTCGGAGCCTGAAGTGAGTTTTGCCTCCGCTCAACTTCTGCAATAACGACCTGAGGCAAGATCGGCATAGCTCGCTCAGAGGCTCAACCAGACAACATAGCTTGTGCAAACCATGGCCAGGCAAGGTGGGCTACGGGAATTATCGCTTCTCCAGCGTCGGGCACGGCGGCAGTTGCGAAGCTGGCTGGAAAATCAGACCGTAGTGCTCATGGATGGCGCCATGGGCACGGAATTGCTACGGCGTTACCGTTCGCTCAACACGGACTCGCTGGCGACGGTTACTCTTTCTCATCCCAGCTGGGTTCGCTCGATACACCGCGGCTTCTTACGAAGCGGAGCGCAATGTCTGCTGACCAACACGTTTCTTGCCTGGCCTCGGGAAGCCAATTCGGGAAACCGGACATATTTTTGCAAGCTCAACCGCCTTGCAGTTCAACTGGCCCGCGAGTCTGCAGCGGAAGTTTCCCGACCGGTGCCGATCGTCGCTTCCATCGGCCCGTGGCCAAACCATTCAGCGACCAGCGTCCAGCAATGCCTGGCACAGATCTACGCTGTCGGCGACGCTGATGCGGTGCTGCTGGAAACGCAAAGCTCTCTGGTATTCATCGAGCGGTTGCTCGCGCAATTGCCTTCCACCTGGCCGATTCCGATCCTGGTGTCATTTACGTTTCTGCATCGGGGCAAACGCTATCTCACTTTGTCGCGGCAACACACCCCTGCCCAGATCGCGGACTGGGCAGAGCGACGCCGGTCCCGCATCGCTGTCCTGGGGGTCAATTGCGGGTGCGGACTGACGCTCGGCGATATTACGAAGATCGTGCGTCTATACCGGCGGGAGACGGGCCTACCCATTCTGGTTCGACCCAATGCCGGTACGCCAAGACGACAGGGCAAACGGCATGTTTATCCGTTTACTCCGGAGGATTTCGCAGCGGCAGTTCCGGATTGGTTGGAAGCAGGAGCAACGTGGTTGGGCGGCTGTTGTGGAAGCACGCCCCGCCATATCGCGGCCATGCGTCGCGCTTTACGCAAGCACTTACAGACGACCTCACCGTTGCAATAACTCGCCCAGCAAACCGCGGGCATCGTAAACTTTGTCCAGTGCCTCCACGATGGCCGAGGAATGCACAGCGATAGCGCGGGCCTGGTCATCGGTGTACGCAATGTCCCAGATCAGTGAATGCAGGTTACCGTCGAAAATCACACCCACCAAATCGCCCTGACGGTTGACGACCGGGCTACCCGAGTTGCCGCCGATGATGTCATTAGTGCATACGAAATTGAACGGCGTATCCTGCTGTAGCCGATCCTTGCGCTCATGCCATCGGCGTGGCAAATGGAAAGGTGGTCGCGCCTGGTGTGTTTCCTCGTGCATGAAGGCACCGCCCAGGGTTGTGCACCAGGGGATCGCCTGACCCGCTTCCGTGTAGCCTTTGACTGTGCCAATCGAGAGCCTGAGCGTAAACGTCGCGTCTGGATAAACGCTGGAACCGTAGGCAGCAAAACGGGCTTGCGAAATCACCGCGTAGGCTTGCCGTAACGGTTCTTCGACCTGCTCCTCCCATTGCTTGCGAATTTGGCGAGCATAGGGATCAACGGCACGTGCCAGGCGGATCATCGGATCGTCGGATTGCTCAATGGCTTTGCGACCGCCGGCCTGCAATTGCTTGCGAAACGCCACGTCTTTGCACCTGGTATGGCGCACCAATTCTTCGGCTCGTCGCCGCGGCGATTGCCCCTGCAAAGCCAGTCGTACCATCTCGTGTTCCGCACCGAGCCATTCCACGAGCATCGAAAGCGAATCGCTGAGCTTGAGCGTCTCCAGATCGTCGTAAATGGGCGCGGGGGAGAAGAGCTGTTGCAGCAATGAAGGCAAGCCTGCCTCGCCATACTCGCGGAGGCGTTCGGCATTGGGTTTTTCGCTTTCCTCAGCCAGACGCACCAACGTTCGGGCAATGTGGAACAGCTCCGAGTTGAAAGCCACGCCGCGCTCGAAAAGGTAATAATCCCGATACAGTTCTCTGGACTTTTGCATCACCTGAGAAATCTGGCGGCGAACTTGCTGGTAAGCTTCTGCTTGTTGTGTCAGTCCGCGCTGGCGGAGTTGGGTCAGTACCGCTTCTTCCTGAGCCAGTTTTTCTTTGAGGATTTGCGGGTCTTGCAACCCGGCGAGAATCCCCAGGCGTGCCTTGCGACTGTTCTGGTAAACGAATAGTTCATCCTCAGCGCGGCGGAGGTTTTCCAGGCTGCGGTCACTGTAGGCCTTCAGAATCACCTCGCGGCGAAAAATCACCTGCAATGCCAGCGGAAATTGCAGGTCCCGGAGAAACTCCAGGTGCGAAACTGTGTTGAGCCGATCGGTTCGGCCTGGATGACCGGAAACAAAAACAAGATCGCCCTCTCTGCATCCGCGCGGTTCAATGCGCAGGAAATGAGGTGGTTTGGCCGGTTGTCCGTTTTCGTACACGCGGAACAGGCAGATGTCCAGGCAGTAGCGGGGATATTCAAAGTTATCCGGGTCGCCACCGAAAAAGGCGATGTCTTTTTCAGGGGCGAACACCAGCCGGACATCGGTGTAACGCTTGTAGTAGTAAAGGTGATACTCCGCGCCCTGGTACAGGGTTACCACGTCGCAACGCAGCCCTGTCCGCTGGTGCGCTTCCTGTTCGATTTGGAGGATGGCCTTGCGGCGAGCGGCGTTGGCTTCCTCGGGTTTCATCCCCGGCCGAACGGCTTGTTGCACTCGCTCAGTCACGTCCTCGATACGCATAAGCACGTTCAGTTCCAGGTCCGGGCAACGCAACTCTTGTTCCCGGTTACGGGCATAATAGCCCTGGCTAAGCAAATCCCGTTCCGGGGTGCTGAGTTTCTGCAGCTGGTCGGAACCAACGTGGTGGTTCGTGAGCACCAGACCGGTGGGCGAGACGAAAGAGCCCGAGCCCCCCGTGTTGAAGCGCACCGATGCTTGCTGCAAGCGCTGCAGCCAGGCCTGCTCGATCGAGAAGCCGTAGCGCTTTTGTAACAACTCCCGCGGCGGCCTGTTGAACAGCCATAATCCTTCTTCAGCCACTCCGCTCAGGGTTGCCAAAAGAGTTGCCACCATCGCCGACATAACCCAGTGCGTCCGTCGCATCGTTGGCCTCCTTGATTGTTGAGAGCTGCGCTTCGACCACATTTCTTCGATGACACCGCTTCACCGGTCTTGGTATCGTTGGGGCACGGTACAGCAGGCGCTGCCGAAAGATGCCACCAGGCCCATGCTGCTGGCTCCCATTATGGTGATTTGTCCATTTTTGTCCGCTGGCAAGCCTTATTCGGGTCGCCAAAATTCACTAAGCCAGACCGGTTCACGAGGAGAAATCCTATGGCATTTCTGGACGAAACAGTAGAATGCTTGCCAGATTTTCGCCAGCCGCAGCGGTAACTCGCCGACCGATTTCAAAGGTCCCGACAGGTGCTAACAATCAGGCGAGGGTTTCCGCTGGCACGCGGTAACTGGCCGAAAGCTTGCCGAGCCGAAAATAACAACAGCATGCAGCGCCTTCAGGACAAGGAGTCGAGCATGGAATTGCAACCAGCCCTGAACTTCCTGGAATCGGAACAATCCCGTTTCATTCGTGATCTGGCCGAACTGGTGGCTGTTCCCAGCATCAGCACGGATGGCATGCACGCCCTGGATATCGAACGGTGTGCGGAAAAAGTTGCCGAGCAAATGCGCCGTGCCGGGCTGGAAAATGTCGAAATTCTGCGTCGGGCCGATGCGTATCCCTATGTTTACGGCGACTGGTTGCACGCTCCGGGCAAACCCACCGTGCTGCTTTATTCACACTACGACGTTCAGCCGGTCAATTATGTCGAGCAATGGCAGAGCGATCCCTGGCAGCTGACGGAACGCAATGGCAGGCTGTATGGTCGCGGTGCCTGCGACGATAAAGGTGCCATTACGGTGCAGCTGGCTTCCCTGGAGGCGTGGCTGAAAACTCTCGGACGACTGCCGCTCAATGTCAAAATGCTGGTGGAAGGCGAAGAAGAAGTCGGTTCGCGCAATTTGCTCGCCTTTCTGCGTGAGCAGCAACAGCGTTTACATGCCGACGTTCTGGTGGTTACCGACACCGAAAACCTCAACGATCGCCAGCCATGTATCACGACCTCGTTGCGGGGCATCATCACGCTGAAGGTAGAAGTGCACGCTTTGAAACGACCCGTCCATTCCGGGTTGGCGGGTGGCTTGGTACCCGACCCTGCACTGGCGCTCAATAGCATTCTGGCACGACTTTGCTGGGCCGGCAAACGGCGTATCCAGGTTCCCGGCTTTTACGAAGGCGTCAAACGCATGACCGGCAAAGAGCGCAAGGCTTTACGTTCTCTGCCTGCCTCACCTCGACAGTTGCGCGAAGATTATGCGCTACTGGAAGGCGTGAAATTTGCCTCGCTTCCTGGGGTACATCCTTATGAGCAGACTTGGCGCTGGCCAGCCATTACGGTCATCGCTCAGGAAGCGAGTTCTCTCAAACAGGCGAGTAATCAGGTTCTGCCTTACGCGACCGCACTGGTTAGCATTCGAATCGTGCCTGAGCAGGAACCGAAGAAGGTCATTCGCGCGGTGACCAAGGCCCTGGTCTCCAAAGCGCCGTGGAATGTTCAGGTGCGAGTCACGCCGGTCGGAGAAGCCGTAAAATGGTGGTACATTCAGCCCAAAGGCCCGACTTTTGATGCCGCCATACGAGCCCTTCAGGCCGGATTCGGTGCCAAGCCATTGCCCATCGGCTGCGGTGGGAGCATCGGTTTCGTCGGCCCGCTTTGCGACATGTTCGGCGGCATTCCCGCTTTGCTGCTCGGTATTGGCGACCCACAATCTGCCGCGCATTCTCCCAACGAAAGTCTCAGCCTCAACATTTTCAACAAACTTGCCCGCTCTCTGGTGCATCTTTATGCGGAGCTTGCCGAGAACATGCAGTGAGTCCGGAGCATCTTAATCGTCCTTTTCTCGAGTGGACTTCCTGGCCAACTTGAGTGGAGGTTCTGCATCATGGCGAACAGGCGATTGCTGGCCACGGGCTGCATTTTGATGACTGCCGTATGGTATGGGCTCGTTCCAAAGGGATATGGCCAGGAGAGAGGGCGTGCAACGCCCGAAGCGGCACTGCAAACTCTGAAAAAAGCTCTCGAATCTGCCGACTGGAAGACGGTGGCTGCGTGTCTGGCCCATCCAAAAGAAGCGAAGCCTCTGACCCCACCAGCACTGGTAGATGCTTGGCTTCGTGCGCAGTCGGCGAGCGCGGAACTGGAATCGGCGTTACGCGAATTAGCCGAGAAAACGGGAGCCGCTAACCCCACCGCTGCCTCGCAACATCCGTTTAGCGCCTATCTGACTCCGCCCGGGGACTATGCCCTGCACATCATCGAGGTGGAACCAGCCGGCAACTCTGGGCGTGTCCGTGCCCGCGTTAAATGCCAGCATCGAGGTCGAGGCGATGAAGAAACCGTGGCGGTGGTGCGCATTGGCTCCCAATGGTTCGTTACGCCACCGGCATCGCTGAGCCGGTTATTCACTCCGGCCGGCGACCCTGCTGCTGTGAATCGGCGGATCGAAGGGCTAAACAAACTGGCGGATGCGCTGTCGGAAACGGCCAAGCTGATTCGCGCCGGTCAACTTCGCGATCGCCAGACCGCTTTGGAGCACCTGCTGCGTATCTTTCACCGTGAACAACTGGCAGAGCTGCTCCGCTAGAACCGATTTGGCCAGTTCCAGACATTACCAGCCCGACACCATCTGGCTGACGTGCCGTGTTATGTCCCGTTGAAATCAGTCGCATCTTCTCTAATATCTATCGAGGCTCCTATCCGCCTGTGGACCTGCCCGCAACGGAGGATGTGCACCATGGGACGACACGCAACTTTTTGCCTGGCTGCACTGATAACGCTAACCGCGCTGGGACTGGCTCAGGATAAGAGACCGCAAGAGCGACCTTGCATCTTCACGGTTCTACTGCCGGCTGATGCCCGGCTGGAAATTGAAGGGTACGTGGCCAGGTCGCGGGGAGAAATTCGCCTTTTCGAGTCACCACCTGTTCCAATCGGCAGGACTTACACCTACACCTTGCGGGCTATCCACGGCGGGATCGTGGTTACCCGTACCGTCGAGGTCAGTCCTGACAAACAGGTGGAAATTGACCTGCGACCGGACTTCGGCATTCGTGTTCCGGTTCAGCCTCCTGCAAAACCGGATAAAAAACCGGAAGAGCCGGAAAAAGTTACCAAACCACCACAGAAAGAAACCCCGCCAAAACCCACTACCGAAAAGCCAGCCCCAGTGGGTTCGTTTTCCGTTTCCGGATTTCGCGACGTCATTCTGACGGCTGGCGGCACGGTATCGCTAAGGATCACCGTGCAACGTGAGCATCTGGACTCCCTGATTAGCCTGGAGTTTAGCGGCTTGCCTAAAGGAATAACCGTCAGCCAGACAACGATACCCGCTGGTGCTAACCATCTGGATTTGATGATTCGCGCTGACTCGAGCATCAACCCAGGGAAATACCTGATTACAGTTCATGCTCAAGCAGCCGGGGTTCAGCGAAGCAGTAAGTTCCACGTCCTGGTCGTCGAAGAAATAAAGGCTAAGCCAGCACTCCCGCCAGTCTCGAAACCGGAGCAAAAGGCTCCGCCGCCCACAAAAGCAGAACCGAATGCAAATCCAGTTCCCGTTGAGCAATCCACTATCAAGCATCCATTCAGTTTCCTAACAGTGTCCGGACCGAAATCGGTAACTCTTTCTGCCGGCCAGACTGCGGTAATAACTCTGAAAGTAACACGTAACCAAGTCGGTGGTTTGGTACACTTGCGATGGCTCGACTTACCGAGTTATTTCAGCGCTCCTGCGATTACCTTGAAAGAGGGAGACGACAGCGCACCTGTTTCGCTCAGTGTTCCGGCCGATGCTGCACCGATATCGCGGGAATTTCGGTTGCAGATATCAACTGCCGGTGAAGCAGTCCGCCTAGAATTTCCCATCCGGATCGAGATCCGCTGACCTAACGGATGTTATTTTCGGAAAATTCCGAAGTACCGCTACCGCTATGCTCGCATCACTGGAATTGTAATGACCTAGCCAGCAGTAAAACTCTATACACAGGGAGGCACACAAGATGTCTCGCAATCCGCTCTTAGCAACTGAAATTCCAGGCATACCCTGTCGCCGGGGGAAAGTGCGTGATATTTACGACCTGGGCGATCGCTTAGTCATTGTTGCCAGCGATCGTATTAGTGCTTTCGATTGGGTATTGCCGACGCCTATTCCGGATAAGGGCCGTATTCTTACTGGACTAACTGTTTTCTGGCTCAATCTTCTGAAAGTGCCAAACCATCTTATTAGCACGCGCCTGGAAGACATGGGTCCCGAGTTTGTTGCTCGCCGGGAGTTGTTAGAAGGTCGGGCTATGTTAGTCCGCAAGGCTCAAGTGATCCCGATCGAGTGCGTAGCCCGGGGATATTTAGCAGGCTCAGGATGGAAAGAGTATAAGCAGCAGGGCACGGTGTGCGGTATTGCTCTGCCGCCTGGTTTAGTCGAAAGCCAGCAGTTGCCCGAGCCGATTTTTACGCCAGCGACCAAGGAAGAGAGTGGGCACGATATTAACATCAGTTTCGAGGAAATGGCAAGGCGAATCGGGAAGGAAACCGCGGAATTTTTGCGGGAGAAAACGCTGGCTCTGTATCGCCAAGCAGCGGAACATGCTCGCAAGTGTGGCATTATCATCGCCGACACCAAACTGGAATGGGGACGTCTGCCGGATGGGCAGATCATTCTCATTGATGAAGTTTTCACGCCTGATAGCTCGCGTTTTTGGCCGGCTGATCAGTATCGTCCTGGTACCAGTCCGCCTTCATTCGACAAGCAATTCGTCCGTGATTGGTTAGAGACTACAGGCTGGGACAAAAATAGTCCACCACCTCCCTTGCCAGCGGAAATCGTGGAAAAAACTCGCGCGAAATACATCGAAGCTTACGAACGACTCACCGGGGAACGCTTTGCCTATGCTTAGAGCTTGATCAAATTCGTGGCTGTTTAGTTTATGGGAGCCGACAACTGGGAATCATAGACACACTTACTCGCTCTGCTAGGCTCGGAATACTTCGGCAAAAGACCTGCCCAGGGTACGACTGGCTACTAATAGTGCCAGGAAAAGCAGCACCATGCCGATTACTCCGAGCGCGCTGGCTACCATCGGGCCATCGTCCGGTCTGAGCGACAAACCATAAATTGCACGGGTGATAGGATAGTATCGTTCTTGTTGTGCGAGCATGAGACTGTCACTTACTTCGAGCATCGCAAACGCAAAGGCGAGTGTGCCTCCCGCCAGTAAATGCGGGCGGATCAGGGGCAGGGTAACAGTTGTCCAGACGCGCCAGCGACTAGCTCCCAGACTCGCCGCTGCTTCCTCGAGCAAGGGTGGTACCTGCTGGAGACCTGCCAGAGCGGAGCGTAGTACGTAGGGTAAGCGGCGTACCGTATAGGCTAGAATCAGTAGAAGCGTTGGATTCGCTCCTGGATCGAACCAGCTGCCTAATGGCCCCAGAGGCAAGCGTCGGTAGGCGGTTAGATAACCGAATGCCAGTACCAGTCCAGGCAGGGCTAAGGGCAACATCGCTAAGTGGTCCAGCAGGGAACTAAGCCGGGTTGGTCGCCTTAGTACCAGCCAGGCAATACTGAAACCAACCAATAGGTCCAGAAACGTGCTCCACAAACTGTACACGAGGCTGTTTCGCACCGCGATGCCAACAATGTCTTCCTGGCGCAGGGTGCGAAAATGATCCAGGCTATAAACCTCTGGAAGAACCGTGAATTGCCAACGGCCTTCCAGAGCAAGCAAGACCACCATGAAATGCGGCAAAAGAGATAGGATGAGTAGGATTATCACATATGTCCAAACCGATAAGGATAACCAGACGCTTAGCGGTTGGCTGACGATGGCCTGAGTGCCTCGCGGCGAGAATGCGTAAGATCGGCGTAAGATATAGCGTCGGCCTGTGTAAAACACGCCACTGGAAACCAGAAGTACCACTAAAACTAAGGCATAACCCAGCGGATTTACCTCTCGTTCAGAAACCAGGTTGAAAATTTGCACCGCTATTAGATAAGGATAATTGAACATAAGTGGCGTGCCCAGGTCAGTAAATGCGGCTAGAAAAACCAGAATGGCACCGGCGAAATATCCCGGCAAAGCTAACGGTAACGTAATGGTCTTCCAAACATGCCAGCGACTTGCGCCTAGACTGAGTGCTGCCTCTTCTAGAGTTCTGTCTATGTTCGCAAATGCGGTAACGAGGTTAAGAAATAAAATTGGATATAAGTGCAGAATCTGCATAACTGCGACTCCCCAAAAACCGCTGCCAGCCAACCAATCTACTGGCTGATCCGGTCGAAGAAGATGGCAACGCATAAGCAGCGTATTCAGCGCACCAAACGGATGGAGGAATTGTTCTAATCCTAAAGCTCCCACAAATGGGGGAAGAATTAGAGGTAATAAAAGCACACCGATTAGCAGGTTCGTTGCTGGCAAACGATAGCGGGCAACCGTCCACGCCAAAGGCAGTGTCACGCAGGTTGTACCGAGTACAGTTACCAGACCCAAAAGCAAACTATTCAGCGTAGCCCGCCATAAAACCGGATGGTACCAGACGGCAATCAGATAACTAACTGTCCAGCCATGCCTATCTCGCAAAGCTGCCGGTAGTAAGTAGGCAACTGGGTACAGCAAGAAGGCCACGAAGAAAAATAGCAACAGCCACGCTGACCAATTCGCCCGCAGGGTATGCCAGCCCCTGACTGCTAACAGCGAAGGTGAAATTGCGAGCATGGGACGCGCTCAAGCCTTAGGACTATAGCGTGATTCAAAATTCGGCCTAGCCATGAATTTCCGTAATGCTATGACAGTGGCCAGCTTACGGCAAACCTTGCCTGGTGTGACGACGTAAGTGTTGCTATGTTCAACACTTGTGCCCGGATATGGAGTCGAAAACTCGGTGCCGTGTCGGAAAATCGCTCGCTGCCAAATTTTGCAACTGATTGCCGCTGTGGAAGATATGGCAAACTTCCAAAAGTGATGCACACAAAAATGATTGACTGGCGTACAATTGGTGTGCTGGCTCAGGGCTCTTGCTCTTCGATGGTCTTGTCCCCCATCGGCCAGCGGTAAGGGTCACCGCCTCTGAGCTGGGCATCACGCCGCTACGTAGTTGCGAAGATAGGGCCAATTATGTCGGCAACTCGCGCACTTTCCCTTTTGAACGGCTGGGAAACTATTCGCTACGAACTGCTCAATACGCGCATTTGCGACCTTAATTTACGCCTCGAGGGCTCGCCGCTGGAACCGTTAGTACAGAGGCTGTACCGGGAGTTAGAGCGGCGGGGATTACGATTCCGACCGCCAATTTACCTCACTGACGGCTGGGGTTGTCCAGACCGGGTGCCTGTAATCGGTGTGCCTTTTTATTTAGCGGATAAACGTTTAGCACGTATAGAAGAAGAACAAACGGGCGAAATCGAAGACGAACACTATACCTTGATGCTGTTGCGACACGAAGCTGGTCATGCTTATAACTATGCTTATCGCCTTTATGAGCGGCAGGACTGGCAGGAGATATTCGGCCCGTTTGATAAGCCCTATAAAGATAACTTCAAACCCAATCCTTTTAGCAGGCAGTTTGTGCGGCACATTGTGCATCACCGCTACGGCCGCACTTATGCGCAGAAGCACCCAGACGAGGATTTTGCGGAAACGTTTGCCGTCTGGTTGACCCCGCGATCGGGTTGGCGCACTCGTTACCGATATTGGCCGGCGATCAAGAAGCTATATTACGTCGAACGGGTTATGCGCGAAATTCGCAATTTGCCGCCCCTTGTCGAGGATGGTGAGCGCATCGCCCCGGTAGAAGAACTCACCTTGCTTTTAGCCGAACATTATGGCCAGCGAGCGGAACGCTATCGAGCCGCAGCACAAGGATATGTGGATGATAAATTGCGAGAGGTGTTCCCTCCGGTCAAAAGTCGGGAGGTCGTCTCTGCTGCTCAGTTTCTGCGCAAGTATAGTTCCAGGCTTGTGCGTCAAATCCATCGCTGGTCGGATTTAGATGAAGACGAAGTGGAAGCCCTGTTGCTCAAGCTTACGGATCGTGCTGAAGCTCTAGGGTTAACAGTAGCCCGACGGCAAATGCACGATAAGTTAGTTGACGTAGCCGCATTGGCGATGGCTCTGGCAATGAATTTCAGCTACACTGGCCGTGTTACGGGGTAACACAAGAAGACTTATTTTGTGGCTGATCACTCTGTTCAGTTTTAATGGTGTCGCCGGGAGTAATGCTGCGATATGACGCGAATTCAAGAAGTACGGGCACGAGAAGTATTCGACAGCCGCGGACAGCCAACTATAGAAGTAGAAATCGTCTGTGAGGACTGCGTTTATGGACGTGCTATTGCTCCGGCGGGCGCAAGTCGTGGCGGTTGCGAGGCGGCGGAGCTTCGCGACTATCAGAGCGAACGCTTCTCAGGTAAGGGCGTCTTGAGTGCGGTTCACATTGTGCATGACATAATAGCGCCAGCTTTGCGAGGACTGAGTATAGAAACACCTGCTTACATAGACCAACGGCTCGTTGAACTCGACGGAACACCGGATCGTTCGCGCTTAGGAGGGAATGTACTGGTAGCCACCTCTGTAGCCGTGGCGCAAGCGGCAGCACAAGCCCGTGGTTTGCCCCTTTACGAGTCACTTGCTCGGGACGCTACAAAATGCGGCTTACGCTGCCACGGCAATGCGGATGATAGTTATCGCTTGCCTGTGCCTATGGTCAACATGATAAGCGGTGGCTTGCATGCAGGGCAGCGCATTGAAGTGCAGGACTTCCTAATCATTCCCCGGTCAGCGCAGAGTTTCCGGCAGGCTATGGAGTTGATTTTCAGAGTACATCGCCAACTTGGAACGTTACTGCGCAAATATGGATACGAAGCTGATCTGGTAGCCGACGAGGGCGGTTACGGGCCGCGTTTGCATAAGAGCGAACAGGCCCTGGAATTTCTGGTGCAGGCGATTCGTGAAAGTGGTCTGCAGGAAGGCAAGGATATAGTGATTGCCATTGATCTCGCTGCCACTCATTTTTACCGCGACGGGCGTTATGACTTAGCTACAGTGAACAAAAAGCTAAGCAGCTCGGAAATGCTTGACTATCTCGCAGGTTGGCTTAGGAGCTACCCGATTATTAGTTTGGAAGATCCCCTGGCAGAAAACGATTGGGAAGGTTGGGCTGCGATTACCCGTCGGTGGGGCCACCTTGTTCAATTGGTGGGCGATGATTTATTTGCGACGAATCCCATGCGTTTACGCGACGGCATTAGTCAGGGAATCGCTAATGCGATACTGATTAAGCCAAATCAGGTGGGTACGCTTTCGGAAACGTTCGAGGTCATGCGAATTGCTCAGCAGGCCGGATACCGCATGGTGCTTTCGGCTCGGAGCGGTGAAACCGAAGAAAACTGGTTGGCCGATTTAGCCGTGGCGACGGGCGTGGGACAAATCAAGATCGGATGTATCACGCGAGGCGAGCGCCTGGCGAAGTATAACCAGTTGTTGCGCATTGAAGATTGGCTGGGGAATAAGGCACAGCTGGCCAGGATATAGAGCTAATCAGGCTCAGTATCAGCGTGTTTGTGATTATGCATTTAGTTAGCCGACTTTGTAGTAAGCACCTGGCGGATTGTGTTGCTTAGCAGACACTAAATATGTGGCCCGACTTTCGGCGTGAATTTTAGATGTTGAAACGGGGCCCCGCAGTTATAGTAATAGCCTGTTTTACAGCTATGCCCGGGAGCACCTGCATGGTGCATTACTGGTTTACCACAGGAGGAAGGCACGTATAAAGGGGCCGTCGAAACTTAGGTCTTGATGTTGGACATTACCGCTGACTGCAGCAGATACATTACTGGATGCGGCGTCGAACCAGTAAACCCATTCGTAGCCGCCAGCAATAATAAGCCGGCCACCGAAGAGGCTCCATTCCCCGCCTACAGCGAGTTCTACCTGCGGGAGTATCTGCCTGCGGGAGTAGTGGCTTTGCAAATCGCGGGTGAGAACCGCTCCTGTAAAACTCTGGCTAATCTCGGTCTCGTCAATATCAGCGAAGAGCAAGGACGTGTAGGCTCGGCTGTAAAAAGCGAGTGACCAGCCTGCGTGACCACGCCAGAGATAAAGCCGGCCCTCTCCGCCGAAACGGGGACCAGCACCTTCGGTGTCCACCTGAAAGTGGTCGCGATCGAGGTTAGCACCACCGCCGCTGTTGCGGGTGAAATCGAAGCGATGTGTTATGCTGGCAAGACGGGCCCCGGCGGCAATGAGCAGGTCGAAGAACTCGGTCGGGCTAAGCACCGAGCCGGCCATGATGTCCACAGTGTGATAGCGCAGATCCCAGCTGCTGGTGGCGGACTCACCCGAATTGACAGGTTGACCGTGTAGAACGCCGGGGCCGTTGTAAAGCACAAAGGTGGAAGGAACTGCGGGCACACTAAGGTTGGATTGCATGACGAGGTTGTCGTAGTGAGTGTACTCGCCCCAGACATACACGCCGCCACTGAACAAGTAACCGACACCTGCACGGAAGGCTACTTCGTAGTCGCCGTCCCAGGGAGTCAGTCGAACTTGGAAAGTTACTGGGTTGGGGTTTTGCACGGCCAGGAATTGTGGTTCATTGAGGCGGGGCCGCCAAAAGAGAACGTCACCGAAAAAGACCCACCCGCTCGGTCCGCCCACGTGTTCAGGCGGCGGAGGAGTAGGCACAGGCATGGGAGCTACCGGCGCGGGAACCGATGGCGGCCAGCTGGCCGGCTGGAATGCATCGTGACCGCCAGGCATACCGCTGATGTCCGGAACCACGGGCCCTGTGGCGGATGGCGTCGAGGGAGCGGGGACAGGTTTTTCAGGGGTTGGTGGGGGCAAGACGTGGTTGTTATTAGGAACGCTACTGCTGCCTGGTTTTTGTGCATCCACTTTGTCGCCAATAGAAACCGGTTTGGGCGGACTGGGAGGATGGACGTTCGGTTTGTCGCTCCCAGTCGTAGTCGTTGGACTTTCGAAGCCGGGAGGTAATGGTGGCAATGTGGATGGACTGTCGGGTAGATCCGGGAGTTGAGTTTTTGCTGGCGGAGAAACGGGAGTCGGTTTGCCAGGCGGGCTAGCCAGGGAAGGTGGTTCCGGCGGCAGTTGAGCCCAGAGGGTTGCCGGTACGCACATAAGACCCGAAATCACGCACATTTTCCAGCTTCGAGCCATTGGCCGCTTCTCCTTCGCCCTTCTCCAGGGAAGACACCTTCACCGATAATATCGGCAAAATCGGCACGTTCCTTGAATTCATTGCAAACGATTTTTCCGGCAAACTTTGTCCCGTTTGTCAGCCGCAGCCGTAACCTAAAATAAGCAAGCGTGAGCCTGGTATGCTCTGAAACAACGATATAGGCCGAGCCGATGGACATTTACCACGTCAGCGTACATCTGGTGCGATTGCCATTGAAGCGTGCCGTACGGCATGCGTCTTATGTCCGCAAGGAAGTGGAACACGTGGTGGTACGCGTGGAACTGGATGACGGCACTGTTGGTTATGGAGAAGGTGCCCCGCGAGAATACGTTACGGGAGAAAGCGTGGAAGACTCTTTCCGTTTGCTGCGCAGCACCAGTGTGCACCGGTTTCTTTCGTTTTTGCGTCCCCAGAGCTTCGAACAGGCGGTGGAGGCTATTGCGGAAATGCCTTGGGAATATCCACCCGACGACAAGCGTCGCCGCGTAGGGAACGCAGCCCGATGTGCCCTGGAGCTGGCGCTACTCGATGCCTACGGCCGCTACTTTGGCAAGCCTTTATCTCTTGTAACCGCTATTGTCGCACCCAAGCTGTATGCTCCACGTTCCGAGGTTCGCTACAGCGCTGCTATTACCGGTCTTGTTGGTTGGAAATTGCGAGCGAGTGCCCTGGCAGTGCGGAGTTACGGTTTTCGGGATGTGAAAGTTAAAGTAGCCGTAGCTGGACACGATGATGTCCGTCGGTTGGCTATCGTCCGCCGCTGGTGCGGGGCGAACATGGAAATCCGCGTGGATGCCAACGAAGGTTGGAGCGCGGAGGAAGTGCTTGTGCGTCTGCAGGAATTGCAGCCATTCCGAGTGGCGGCGGCGGAACAACCTGTACCGCATGAGTCGCGGCAGATTCTTGCCGAGGTGCGACGGCAACTAAACATTCCGATTATGCTCGACGAGTCGCTGTGCAGCATGGTGGATGCGCAGACCGCTCTCACCGAGCAGACGTGCGATTTGTTCAACCTGCGGTTATCCAAGTGCGGGGGGTATATTCCCACGCTGCGGCTGGCTCAGTGGGCGAGCGAGCACGGCATCGGTTACCAGCTTGGCTGCCAGGTCGGGGAAAGCGGCATACTTTCCGCAGCAGGACGACACTTTGCCTGCTCAGTGGCTGGTTTACGCTGGGTGGAAGGTTCCTACGACCGTTACCTGCTCAGCAACCCGTTGACCCGGCATAACCTGACATTTGGCTGGGGAGGATGGGCTCCTGCGCTGACACGACCCGGTCTGGGAATTGCTGTGGATGTCGAATCTGTCCATCGCTTCACAGTACGTCGGGAGGAAATCTTTGACATCACCAACACCGCAGCTCTTGATGTGGAGCGCTGAGGACGGATATAAGGGCTACTACCGAGTGTGGCGCCCGACAGGCACCCCGCGAGCCAACATTGTCTGCCTGCATGGCATTCAGAGTCATGGCGGGTGGTACGAGTATTCGAGCGGGCAGCTATGCCAGGCAGGCTACGTGGTTTGGTTTCCCGACCGGCGTGGTTCAGGGCTGAATGCTCGACATCGCGGCGACTGTGCCAGTTATCGGCAACTGCTGGCCGATGTGGCGGAGTTTTTGCTGGCGGTTCGTGAAGGCCGTCTTGCAACTACCCTGCCGGGCCGGGGTCCGGGAGCAGATTTGCCGATCGTGCTGATGGCTGGCTCCTGGGGAGCTAAACTGGCCGTCGGCTCTCTTCGCGCTTATCCCGGTTGTGCCGACGCGCTCATTCTCTGGTCGCCGGGATTTTTCCCGCAGGTCCGCATGACCCTGCGCCAGAAGTGCAAGGTTGTTTTCTGGCGACTGATACAACCGGATTATCGACTTCCCATTCCGCTCAATGATCCGGAGCTTTTCACGGCCAACCCGGAGCGTCAGCGATTCATTGCCCAGGATGAATTAGCCCTGCGGCAAGCGACAGCACGGTTTCTTCTGGAAAGCGCCCGCCTGGACTGGTATCTGCGACATGCGCCTCGGTATGTTACCTGTCCGGTTTTACTGTTGCTGGCCGGGCAAGATCGCATTGTGGATAACGCCAAAACGAAGCGATATTTTGAGCAGTTCGCATCCGCGGATAAAACGCTGATCGAGTATCCGCAAGCACATCACACGCTGGAATTCGAGCCACAACCCGATTTCTTTATCCGCGATATTCTTTCATGGTTGGAGCGAGTCGAGCCGCAATTGAAAGGGTCCCAGCCATCTTTCCCTGCGCCGGTACCACTTCTATAATTCGGTGAAAATTGTGGCAGATACCAGTGGCACAAGAGGCCATAACTGCGTGTGTAGTTTGGAGGGAAAGCGTGGCGATTGAATACAGCGACGTGCGAAAAGGCATGGTAATTGTCGGAGAGGACAATCAGCTTTACCACGTCCTCGACCGCAACCTGAACACGCCCGGTAACTGGCGGGCGATGTTGACGTTGAAATTGCGCAATCTCAAGACCGGCACGATCATCGAAAAACGTGTGAGACCAGATGAGAAAGTGGAGACGGCGTTTCTTGAAAAACGGGAAATGGAGTACATCTACCAGGATCAGAGCGGCTATGTGTTCATGGACCTGGAAACCTACGACCAGGTTACGCTCGCGCCAGAGTTAGTTGGCGAGTTGATGCAATTCATGAAACCCAATACGCGGGCCCAGGTAATCATGTTCGAAGGCAAACCCATTAGCGTCGAACTGCCGCCCACTGTCGAACTGGAAGTAGTGGAGACCGAGCCGAGTATTAAAGGGGCGACGGCAGCGGCACAATACAAGCCGGCTATTCTGGAAACCGGCCTGCGTATTATGGTGCCGCCTTTTATCAATGTCGGCGAAAAGATTCGTGTGGACACACGCACCGGCGAGTATCTCGAGCGCGTCAAGTAAACCCGCCAATAGCCTGACGCCCTAGCTATAGCGAACGAACCGTTGGCGAGCCTGTAGCCACTGCCGGAGTGAAGTCAGAGGATCGTCGCGGGTGGTTATCTGCCAGGTGTCCGTCTGGCACCCTTGCGTGCTGGTGGCGAATTGCTTTGCCAACTCTTCGGCAACATTGCTCCAGCCACCCCGCAGTTCGGCGCGGCCAGCGTCCACAAAGATACGCTGGCCCGTCTCACAATCTTCGAGGAAAAGCAAGCCTCGTGGCGGCAACGTAGATTCGGCCGGATCGCTGACACGGAGGGCAACGAGTTCGTGTTTTTTCGCCAGTCGCGCCAACCCGCCAGCGTAGTCGGTGTCCAAAAAATCGGAAACGATAATCACCAAAGAGCGACGGCGTAGCACACGCCACAAGAAGAGGCTGGTTTCGTTGAGAGAAGTCCGCGTTGGTTGCGGTTGCTGATGCAGAAGCAGAGCAACGTAACGCAACGCCAGACGCAGACCGCGGCGAGGAGGGAGGTAATGACGTACCGTCGAATCGAACAAGGCCAGACCAACCCGATCGCGATTGTAAGCCGCCAGTAACACAAGCAACGCAGCACACTCGACAGCAGTCTGCCATTTGGTGCGTGTGTCGCTGCCGAACCACATACTGCCGCTCTGGTCAACAGCCAGCACCACGGTAAGCTCGCGTTCCTCGATATAGCGTTTGACGAACGGTATGCCCAGCCGAGCGGTAGCTTTCCATTCGATAGCGCGAATGTCATCTCCGGGTTGATACTCGCGGAGTTCCTCAAAAGTGATACCAGCACCGCGAAACAGACTGGCGAACTGACCCCCAGCTCCACCTTCCAGGGCTCGCCGGGCTGCCAGATGTAGGCGTTGCAGCCAGACCCGCAAGGCGCCGGGAAACACAGAGGGCAGCGATTTTGTGACCGCGTTCATTCTTCCGCCGGGGTGCTGTACCAGAGGGCGACTTCAAATTCGCTAAGCAGGGGAACCAGCATAGCAGCGATCGTGAAACCGAACCCGCCAACCGTAACCAGAAACGACAGCAACGGATCACCGCTGGTGCCGGTGTAAGGGTTGTCCACGAGCACGTTCACCACCGCGTAAAACAGTCCGACCGGACAGAGCCATGATGAAATAAACAGCGCCAGTGATGGTTTTCTTCCCCCCAGCACAAACCACATTCCGCCAATTCCCAGAGCCAGGAACAAAAGGAAGCTCGTAAACTGTGCTTCAATCCGACCAGCGACCAGTAACAGGTAGATACACACCAGTGTCCCCACAAACAGGAAGAAAATCGTGCCCAGGCTGTAGGCAATAGCAGCTCGCGTGCTCACATTGTGCAACCCGACATGCAAGCCCAACATCGCAGCAAATACCACCAGAACCGCTGTGGCGATAAGCGTGTAAACCAGTACCTCCCACCCAATATATCCGGCCCAGGCATACGCGATTGTCAGCAGGAAAGCGGGCAGGGCGATTTCTTTGGTGTTGTAAAGCACTCCCAGAAGCTTGCCGAAAATGAATTCCTTGGGCGTGATGTCGGTAACCAAAAGCAGGTCCAGGGAATTGAGGTCGCGTTCGTAAGTAATGGCGGTTACACCCTGGGCATTGATGAGCAACAACGAAAGCACCAGCACCGGAACAATGCCCAGGGCGGGGAGCAATCGGTCAGCACTCTGCTGGGAGCCAGCTGGAAGGCTTTGCCAGGCGGCGAAAGCAATCAGTCCGGCAACCAGCAGGTAAGCGGCCTTGATAAGGAGAGGACGACGACCGTAACTTCGAGTGCAGAGCTCCCGCCACAACACCGGGTTGCTCCAAACCTCTCGCACTGGGCCAGGTTGGCTTACAGCGGGGGAAGGTTCGACAACGTCTTCTTCTTCGGGTGCCTCGCGTTGCTGGATAGGCTCACCACTGGGATTCCAGACACGGAGCTTCCATACTGCCAGCCCGCTCAGCATAGTTACCCAGGCGAGCATGGTCAGGGCAAAAGGCACAACGGAAAAAGCCGGCCAGCTCCCGGAATGCTGCGGAAGCAGAATCTGTGCCATCGCCCGGTAAGGATTGAGCCAATTCTGAGCATTGCCAACAATGCGAGCCACCAGCGGCTGGCCAGCCGTCAGGTACACCACCAGCCTCAGTGCCTCTACGAGGAGGAAATATAGCACCAGCACCAGCACGGTCAGAGCCAGGGTTTGGAAGGTTTTTTCTCGCCAGAAGGCGACGAGATTTCCAAGGGCCCCGGCTGCCAGCGCACTGACGCACAGGACGACAAAGACGAGAACAATCTGCGTCCAGGATACGCCGCCCAGCAGCAGTAACATGGCCTGGATCGGTAACCCGGACAGCAACAGTAATCCGATTTGAGCGAGGCTACCTAAAAGTTTGCCCAGGACAATCTCAGCATCGCTCAGGTCGGTACACAGGAGCAGCACCAGGGTGCGCCGATCCTTTTCCATGGCCACAGCTGCGGCAGCAGTCAAGGCAGCGAAAAACAGAACCAGCGTCAGCTGCAGCCAGGCCAGCAGTTGGAATAAGAATGCTCCAAAGTCGGCGACTTCCTTCGGAGAAACGGTGCGCCCCCAGCCGCGACTGGCTTGCCAGGCGGTTACCGTCAGCACCCACAGACCAGCCAGATAAACGAACCGCAGCACGTAATGCCGGCCGCGACGCGGTAACGTGAATAACTCGCGTTGTAAGATGGGGCCAAAGAAATTCATCGTTATTGCGGTGACGCTCTACGACATCTCCACACGTTCAATTTGCGATTGAAAACGGGCGATTGCCTCGCCGGGATTCATGTTGAACAAAACCCGGCCGACTTGCCAGCGCCGACCCGTAAATTGAAAAACAGCCGTCGCCGTGCGCGGAGCGTTAACGGCTGATTCGACAGCTTCTCCTGTAACCGGTTCAAAATAAATGTTGACGCCGACAAAAGCCAGCAATCGTCCATTCTTCTTGTCGCGAGCAAACTCGACGTCACGTTCCCATTCGCATTCTTTCCAGCGCAGACCGCGTGGTTTTTCGGACTGAACCGCAGCGTCGAAAAACTTCGCTTCGAGATATTCCCGTTGCAATGAAAACAACTCGCGTGCCCGTTCCGCCTCCACCTCGCGGTAGAAACGTCGCAACGGTCTCCAGGCCAGGATCACCGCTGCTACTGCCAGTGCAACTGCCGTTCCCAGTAAGCCCCATTCCAGCCCACTCATAGTTGCCCCTTCCTGCCGCAGCCTGATACGGATTCTACGCCGAATGGGCGTTTGCTAACATTGTAGCCAGGTTCCCCCTGCAATTGCCAGTAGCGGGTCAAGGCAATTTTCTGGTTGCCCACTCCTGGGCTGGTAAACTTTAGCAACGCCCGAAGCTGGTGAGGTAAAGTAACGGCTATCGAGGGTGCATCACGCGGCTGATTCTCTGGCTGCACTGCCGACCGGGTTGGTGCTATTTTCGTCTGGCCAGTCCTCGAAACGGACTGCAATGGGTTTGGAGACACCCGACTCCTGCATGGTGATGCCGTAGAGTGTATCCACCGCCGTCATGGTCTTCTTGGAGTGCGTGATGACAATGAATTGAGCGACTTCGGTAAACTCCCGCAACACCGCCGTAAATCGGCCGATGCTCATTTCGTCGAGTGCAGCATCCACTTCGTCGAGAATGCAGAACGGGGTAGGCTTGCTGCGAAAGATCGCCAGCAGGATAGCGACGGCGACCAGGGTCTTTTCGCCACCGCTTAGAAGCGAAATACTCCGCAAATCTTTACCAGGAGGTCGGGCGACGATTTCGATACCGCTTTCCAGGGGCTGATCTGGATTTTCCAGAACGATGTCGGCCTGACCGCCCCCGAACAGTTTGCGGAATAATTCCTGGAAGTGGCCACGCACAGATTCGAGCGTAGCCAGGAACAATTGCTGGCTCTCCCGATCAATGCGCTGGAGGATTTCGTCGAGGCTCCGGCGAGCGGCACGAAGATCGTCGAGCTGCATCTGCAGGGTTCGGGCACGCTCTTCGAGCTGGCTCAATTCGTCCAGGGCTTCGAGGTTGACGTTACCCAGGCGGGCGACACGCCGCTTCAGTTCAGAAATTTCCAATTCCAGGGCGTTGCGGTCGGGCGGCACTTCCGGGGGCTGCCATTGCCGATAAAGCTCGAGCAGGTCCAGTTCATGCTCCTCGCGCAATCGGTTGGCCAGTTCCTGAAGGTGATGTTCCAGGTCGTGCTGACGGAGTTCATGCTGGTGTAACAAGCCCTGCTGGGCCTGCCATTTCTCGCGCAGGGCTTGCAGTTGCTCACGCTGCGTTTGCCGTTGCCGGGTTAGCTCGGCAATCATGCGGCGGCATTCGTAAATACGCCGTTCTGCTTCCTCCTTTCTCCGAGCCGCTTCCGCCCATTCCTGACCTGCCCGAAGAGCAGCCAGCAGGGCGACACAGGTTCGTTCTTCCAGAGCCTGGCATTGTGCGGCCACCGAATGAATGGTTTGGCGGCGCTCCTGGAGTTCGCGTGTGGCTTGCTGCAACTGATGTTCTGCGGAGCGGGCACGTTCTTCAGCGGCTGCCAGTGCCGACTGAGCCTCTCGCAGGGTTTGCTCTTGGGCCTGTTGCTGATGGAGTAGCTGACTTATCTCGGCTTCCAGTTCTTCCAGGTGCTTGTGCCAGGCTTGCAATTGCTGCTCGGTTTGAGTTTGCTGCTGCTGGGCTTGTTGTTGCTGCCGGGCAAGTTCCTGCAGTTCCTGCTCCAGATGTGTCAGTTCGAGCTGGCCAAGCTCAATTTCTTCGCGCAGGCTTTGCTGTCGCTGACGCTGCTGCTGCAACCGCGACCGCAGATCCGCCGCTTGCTCCATCAGAACACGCAGCTCCTGTTGCGCTTCCTCGTCGAGTTGTTCCAATCGTAGCCACTGCTGGCGCTGTTCTTCAATTTGCGACTGAAGCTGGGCGATCTGTTCGTCGCGATCGGCTAGAAGTTGCTGCAATTCTCGCAAGGCGCTTTTGCGCGAGAGTAACCCGGTATCGCTTCCCTGACCGCGAACAGTCAGCGAACCATCAGCTTCCAGCAGTTCTCCTTGCAAGGTTACGAAACGAAAACCCGGCAACAGAGCGGCCAGTTGTTGGGCAGCCGGCAAATCGCGCACGACCAGAGTGTGATACAAAAGCTGCCAGGGCAAATCGGCTAACTCAGGGTGCGAGGCGTGTAGCAGCTGAGCAGCGCAGGCCAGTAAATCAGGGTGATTCGGCAAACCGTCTGGCAAACGGGGATAGTTCACCGGCAGTTGCTGCAACAGTGCTTGGCGTCGCCTGGCGATTTCCTCATGGGAAAAGAGCGGCAGGAACGTAACCGGACCCGTCAACGTCGCCGCCAGTTCCGCTTTGCAGGCTTCCCACGCTTGCAGGTCGCGGACCAAAATGGCTTCTGCGGTACGCCCCAGCGCCAGTTCGACAATCGGCGCGTACTCGCGGGAAACGCTGACCAGATCGGCCACCAGACCGATGATGGTCTGCCCGGCAGGATCATGTTCCCTCGCCCATTGCAAAACCTGTCGAACCCCCGCTCCTACGCCTTCCAGAGAAGTTTCGAGAGCCTGCAGCATCTCCGCCTGAGCAGCATAGGCGGAGCGTTGCTCTTTGAGCTGAGCCAGGGCCTGGTTGAGTTGTTCGATACGCTGGCGGGTTTCATCCCGGCGTTGGCGTACTTCCTGACAGGTTTGCCGAGCTGCTGCCAGGACGTTTTGCATTTCTGATTCCGCCCTTTCGAGGGCTCGGCTCTCAGAATCGATCTGCTCGAGGGACTGCGAGGTTTGCGTGTGTCGATCCCGCAACCGTTCCCGTTGGGCCAGGAGACTTTTACGCTGAGCTTCCAGGCTGACGACCTCGTTGGCCCAGTGTGCGGCTTGCCGCATCAGTTCCAGCAACTGGTTTTTATCTTCCTGAAGCTGACGGCGGCGATCTGCCAGCGTGTCAACGATTTGTCTCAGTGCTTGCTGACTCGCGGCAACCAACGTGCGACGTTGCTCTGCCTCCTGTCGGCGTCGGTGATACTCTTCCTGGCATCGCTGGTAGGTTTGCTCGGCACTGGCAAGTAAACGGTCGCCGTGAACATACTGTTCGGCCAGTTGCAGAGTTTGCTCGCGCAACTGCTGGGCGACGCGGCTCTCGTGTTCGGCTGCGGTACGGGCACTGGCGATGCCTTGCCGAGCCTGCGAGACTGTCTCCTCTTCCTGATGAAGCCTGAGTTCCTGTTGCTGTAATGCCTGTTCCAGCTGGGCGATTGCTTCCTCCGCCTGGGTGACGCTGGCAGCGAAGGTTTCGAGTTGCTGGCGTAGCTGGTCTCCTTCGACCTGTGCCTGCTGCCACTGGGTATAGGTCTCGTGGCAATCGAGTAAGCTGAGCTGGACACGCTTGTCGCGCAACAGCTGCATCCATTCACGGTAGCGTTGTGCCTTACCAGCCTGTTGGCGCACGTTGCGCAATTGCCGTTCTACTTCCGCGTGAATGTCCTGCAGTCGCTGGAGATTTTCCTGCACCCGTTCGAGTTTTCGCAGGGCTTCCTGTTTTTTGGCTTTGAAACGGCTGATACCGGCGGCTTCCTCAAAAAAAGCCCGGCGTTCCGTGGGCGAGGCCGCCAGGAAAAGGTCCACTTTGCCCTGTTCGATGATGCAATAGGTGTCGCCACCCAGACCGCTACCGAGGAACAATTCCTTGATGTCGCGCAAACGTGCCGGCTGACGGTTGATGAGATACTCTCCATGTCCGTCACGGTAAACCCGCCGGGTAATTGCCACTTCGTCGCTATCCACGGGCAACAGCCGTCGGGAGTTATCCAGGGTGAGCGTTACCTCGGCCATACCTAAACTGCGGCGAGTCGGGGAACCGTTGAAAATCACATCGGTCATTTCGCCCCCCCGCAAACTCTTGGCACTCTGCTCACCGAGAATCCAGCGGACAGCATCCACGATGTTGCTTTTGCCACTGCCATTAGGCCCCACAATGGCAGTGATGCCTGGGCCAAACTCCAGGACCGTTTTATCCGCAAAGCTCTTGAAGCCGATTAACTCCAGACGCTTGAGCATTGCTTGCCGGGCTCCGATTCCATCAGTGCTCCAGTAAGGGTTTTCGATGCATCATACGCCAACCACAGATTTTGCCTACGGCTTTTTTGCTCAGCCTGCAACTGCATAAACTTCCAGGCTAGTTGCGTTGTATGAAATCTGACCCAGGCGAACGCTTTTGTCTAGCGCTGAAGCTCGGCGTCGTTACGGCGGATGCGAAACGGATTGAAGAACAGGTTGGGCAGGGCTCCCAGTGTGGATTCGCTCTCCTGATCAGCAGCAGTGTCCTGCGTGGAAAGAATTCCAGCCAGCGCCAGTTCCCGGACGGACACGGCTTCTGGCAGCGCGTCAATGGCCAGGCGGCAGGACAGGCACTTGCTCCTCTCCGCCTGCACCAGAAACTCCACTATATCGGGATAAGTCGCCCCAAGGGAAGCCAGTGTGTGAATTACATCTTCCACCTGAAGCGAACTGTACTCCCGCCGCGGGCCGCCTTCAACGGAAAATCGAGAAACAATGCACCGATCGTCATTCGCGCGGGCGGTGACAGCATATTCCTGACCCGCCTGCAAACTGAACGGCGGAATCAATACCGGAGACTCTCCGAAAATGACTACTTCTGCCCGACTGGTAGTGGAAATGTGTACCATTCCTGGAGAATCTGGTGCGACGCGATGCAGATAAAAACTGTTGTTCAAATGCTCTCCCTGCAACGTTGGATCGCGTGCGTCCAGGTGACGTAAAGCGCGGAAAGCGCCGTAACGCACGCTGGCAGCTGGATGGTGCATGAGTTCCTGGAGTTTTACCCGACTGATAGCCTCGTCCAGGCTCGCCAGAGCAGCTAAAGCATAAGCCTGGAAAAGCGGCTCATCGGCAACGCACCGGGCCAGCACTTCACCCGCCGCTGCCTCGCCCAAATAAGCGAGAGATTCTGCGGCAGCAAACCTTACCAGCGGATGCTGAGCTTCCAGAGCCGTCTTCAACACGGGCACTGCTTCCGGGCCTATCGCTTCCAGTTTCAATGCCGCCGCAATGCACTTGGCTGGGTTGTGCAGGTCGTCTCGGAGTTGTTCCAGGGTTTGCGTACGCGAGGCGGAGCTGTGCAGCGGTATTTGTCGCACTACCCGCAGATAACGGGGCCAGTTGAGTTGATAGGTGAGCGGTACTTTGAGAAAGACCTGCAAATTGTTCTTAGCGGTCGCCATGCCGCGCACGCCGCCACGAAATGGCCCGTAAAAACGCTCATTGATACGGTCAGCAACGATCTTGGCAATGCGGCCATCCTGGTAGTCTTTCTGCAACAACAGCACGAAATCTCGATCCACCAGCGACCGACCACCGCTCCAGATTCGTCCCGCGCGAAGCCGATTGGACGCACCGTTTCCATCCAGACCAACCAGAACAGGCCCTTGAGCCACGGCTAGGGCATGCCCTCGAATAGCACCGCCTGGGCCTTCGCCACCGCGAAGCATGCGGGCATCGGCAAACTCGTACAATTCGCATCGTCGCAACACGCCGCCTCGCAAACTGGTGGTGCGATCTTTTTCCGGCACAGCCACAGCCACATCAATGCGGTCGCCCTTGTGAATACCGGGCATCAGAACGGCCGAGACCACGACAACGGCTGTATTGCCACTGGCGAGAAAGCGAGCCGGGTCCTCGATGCCTTGCTGCTTGAGCAGGTGGATCGCCTGGCGGCGAAGTTCTCCGGGTGGAGGGTCGCTGCCGGTGCCCGGTAAGTTTTCGATTACGCCAACGCCGTAAACGGTGACCGGCTGGGCGCCCCAAACTACGGTTACATCGCCGATAGTTTTACCAGCAACGCGTGGCGGTTTGTCGGGCGGCTTTGCTGCTTCATCCCCAGGCCAGTGAAACATCGGTGCAGTGCAGCCGACCATCACAGCCAGCGCTATCAGCAGCGCATTGAGAGCAATATGACAGGCAAGGTTCGATTTCCTGATTTCTCCGCTCATAGGTTCGCCACGCTCATAACTAATTTCCCTCGCCCGTCAAGCCATTTCGGCGAATACTCTCGTTCATCTCGTGAATTGAACCACGTGGGCAGCTTAGCTGGGCGAATGGTGCGTATCTGACGGCACTGCAGGACCGCCGATTCGCTCCGGAAACACCAGAATTCGACTGCCTGCGACCTTTCGATCCAACGCGGAAGGTGGCACCCAGTCTGCGTAGAGATGGCGTCAACGTCTTGCGGAACGCTTGCCGCCTTCGATTGGTTCGGGATTCGGCGGATTTGACCGTTTGGCAGTTACACTCCTCAGTAGCTTGCACGCTCATAAACCACTGGCGAGTCGGTAGAATGGACTGTCTGGCGGGCTTGCCACTCGCAACAGGGCAGGCTGTCTTATTAGCCGAGACCTGCGCTCGACCTGAAAAACCGGAAAAACGGACAAGCTGATAGCTGCTGCGAATGACAATCGGTCAGACGGGCTTGCCAACCCAGTGGGTCTGGTTAGGATTAATACGCACCAAAGATGGTGAGAGTAGCTCAACTGGTTAGAGCACCAGACTGTGGATCTGGGGGTTGGGGGTTCGAGTCCCCTCTCTCACCCTGAGCAATTGCGGAAGCACTTATGGGCAAGGATGCCACTGCGAGCTGTACGCCAACCTGCTGGGACATGCTGGCGATCGTGTTGACTGCCAGCATGTGTTTGTTTCCAAACCTCGGCGAGCACAGTTTGTGGGACGTTGACGAGGCCCGTAATGCCGAGTGTGCCCGAGAAATGTGGGAGGCTGGTGATTGGATTGTGCCCACGTTTAACTTCGAGTTGCGCACCGATAAACCCATCCTACCCTACTGGGCCATGATGCTTGCTTTCGCCTGCGGTGGCGTGAATGAATGGATGGCCCGGTTACCGTCAGCATTTGCGGCGCTGGCAACGAGTTTGCTGACCTGGTGGCTTGGGCGGGAGATGTTCGGTCGTTGGGCCGGATTGCTGGCGGGCCTGTTATTACCAGGAGCCGTGCTATTCAACGTTTTGGGTCACGCAGTAACGCCAGATGCTCTGTTGATTTTGTGGACCACTGCCGCGCTCACCAGTGCCTGGTGGGGAACTGAATATGGAAACAGAAGCTGGCTGGCCTGGTTCGGTTTGTTTACGGGACTGGCCACGCTTACGAAAGGACTGGTCGGCGTGTTACTGCCGATGACCGCGGTGGGCCTGTTTCTCATCTGGGAAAGGAAACTGTCTATACTTGCCAGCCGCTGGCTTATTTTGGGTGTCGGGATTTTGCTGACAGTAGCTTTGCCGTGGTACATAGCCGTCGGGGTGGCGACCAAAGGTGACTGGCTGATTGGCTTTTTCGGTCGCCATCATCTGGAGCGATTCACCAGTCCTCTGGAGGGCCACAGTGGCGGCATCTGGTATCATCCGCTGATGCTGCAATTCGGATTTGCTCCCTGGTCTGGATGGTTGCTGGTGGCCTTATGGTTGGCTTTGCGAGAATTATGGCGCTGGCGGCGTGCCGTTGCTGAGGCAGGCTTGTTTTCGGGTGAGCTGACCGAGAGGCTGACTCAAAAGCAAGTTCGTTCACTGCGTTTCCTGCTTTGCTGGATCGCCACATGGATAATCTTCTTCTCCTGTGCGCAGACGAAGTTGCCCAATTACATCGCCCCCATTTACCCGGCACTGGCACTACTCTGCGGATGGTGGCTGGCATTCTGGACAGATTACCGCCTGAGTGTTCCCGACTGGCTCCTGGGTATAACGTTGCTGGGTTTGGGCATAGTTGGTCTGGTGGTCTCCGCCGGATTGGTGCTGGCTTGTGGATGGATACCGCTGGAGGTATTGCAGGGGCGCACGATTCCTGGCCTGGCCTGGCTTACCTGGCTGGGAGCGGTACCGATACTCGGTGCTGGTTACGCATGGAAATCGTGGCGTGCCGACCGCCGTCGGTCAGCGATTCTGGGTGCGATTGTGAGTGGTTTGCTATTCGTTGCTGTCGGAGCGGCGTTTGGGCCGGTGCTCGTGGATTCCGCCAAAATCTCCCATCGCCTCGGTCAAGCTATCGCTGCACAACAAAAGGAGCCGGAAATCCGCGTGGCCTGTTACGGATGGTTCCAGCCCAGCGTCGTTTTTTACGTTGGCCGACCGATTGCCAACTTACGTCAAAGCGAGCATGCTCGTGATTGGCTGGAACATCCGCTGGAGAGCTACCTGATAGTGTCCGAACCCTGGTGGGAAGAACGACTTCTCCCTGAATTGCGGAGCCCTTACACAGTTCTGGGATGCTACTGGGACTTCAGCCGTCGGCGTGCCGTCTTGCTGGTGGTAAATCGGCCAGAGCCAGTAAAGGCCGAGCTGGAAGCCGGCATTACTCCGCCAGCAGGCAATACAGTTGCGCGAGATGATGCCAGGCGGAAACGCCAGGCAGAGCCGCCGCTGCTTGCGCCAGGGCTTCACGAGCACTGCGTAAACGACCTAGAAGTAGCAGGGAAAGGCCGCGATTGAAATTAACAGGCGGAAGCGGTTCGAGCCGGTTGAAAATATCGAGCGCGGTTTGGAAATCGCCTTCTTGCCAGGCCAGTGCAGCATCTTCGTTGGCCAGCAGCAAACGCCAGCTCGGCGGTGCCTGACTTTTGATGGCGCGGAATAACTGGCGAGCCTCGCTGGTCTGGCCAAGCAAGCGTAATACCGCAGCTGCGAACAGGGCTTCTGCCGGCCGACGGTGCATGAGCATCAACTCGCCCCAGTCCCACAAGCCGGTACTGCTCAGATTGGAGACTGGCGGTTTCCAGTTTTGCCAGGTTTCGGGCGACACATCGGACAGTTCTCGCACCAGCTGCGGAAAATAACCCAAGGCCATCGGCACAAAAGGCATCGGTTCGACTCGCCGCACGATAATACTCCAATTCGGCAAGTCCCGCATTTGCCGGGCTTGAAACTGGGCACGCTCCGATGCTTCTTCGAGTAACCAGTTCGCCGATGCCAGAGCGTCTTCCAGGGCAGTCCGTGGTTCAAGCAGGTTGACTTCGCCCGGATGGTATGGCTCTACTTCAGAATCGCCACTCGCGCAGGAACAACCTTCCAACACCTGCACCATCTGGAGACGTTTCAGGTAGTTGGTCAGCAGATGCGGCAATGGTGGCGGAGCTGCGTTTACTTTAGCCGGTTCGTACATGGTCTTTCTCCAAAACTCAAAATCCCAGCCATGCCGGGCCAGTGGCAAGCACTGGTCAAAGCTTCTGTTCTAATCAATCCTCCGTAGATGGAAGGGCAACCGGGCTTTACAAGCATTCGTTATCGATCCCGTCTTGATAGGGATTGTTGCTTCGCATGTTGGCCCGTCGGAAAGAGGCGTATTCGAATGTAGCCGTTCCTGCGCTGCGAGCCAGAGCCACTTTCGCGGTCCTCACGACTACCAATTCATGATGGTCGCCCGTATAGAAAACGTGCACGGCGACCCGGCTTGCGCAGATTGCAAGCGCTTCAGAAAAATTCCGATGCAATGTGGAAACAACACCTCGGGCGAGATCGCTTGGCGACCCAATGACAGCTAACAGGCCAGCGGTTTTCGTGAGCGATTTAGTGCTGTCCCCGCTTCCGTAATAGGCACCCGCTGACAGGCTCAGGCGGGGATTTCGAAGCCTTTGCGGTATTCGCGGGAGAGCAGTGCGTTGGCTTCGTTGTTGCCGACGAAGCGCTCTACTTTCGGGTCGAACTTCAGCAGTGGTCCTACCCGCAGCAGCTCCAGTTGCGTTACCTGGTTTTCGCGCAGATGTTCCACCATTCGGGCAAAAGCTTCCTGGCCTTCCTTTGTGAGCTCCTTTTCAGCGCCCGGATAATAAGGTTTGCCCAAACGGTAACTGATATTGCCCAGGTGGCACAGAGCGCTGGATAGATGGCCCTCCTCGATGTCGGCATGGAGGTCACTGGCTTTACGACTCTTGACGGCCTGGATGAAGTTGGCGAAATGATTGCCGCCTCCCTGGAACTTCTTGATCAGCTGGCCGTCCGGTGTGAACGCCGCCCCGCTGTTATAGTTCGTGCTGACGACGTAGCCCTTATCGCCATACCAGATGTTACCGATGCGGCAGCCCAGCAAATCTTTGGTGGGCAAACCCCGCACTTCGAAAATGAGCTGGCTGTCGCCGTAGTCAAACACGCAAATTTGCGTATTGGCGGTTTCCCCGGCATCTTCGTAACCGACGCGACCACCGATGGAAATGACAGCCTGGCAGAGCGTGTTCTTTTGCAAGCCCCAGCGGGCCTTGTCCATTTCGTGAATGCCCTGATTGCCCAGATCGCCGTTGCCGTAATCCCAGAACCAGTGCCAATCGTAATGGAACCGTTTCCGCAGCACGGGTTTTTTCGGAGCAGGACCTAACCACAGGTCGTAATCCACCGTGCTGGGAGGCTCCGCAGTAACCCTGGGGCCGATGCTTGGCCTCGGTTTGTAACATAGACCGCGCGCCAGTGTAACCTTCCCAATGCCGCCGCTATGGATGAAAGCAAGGGTTTCACGCATTCCAGCCATAGACCGGCTTTGCGTTCCGGTTTGCACAATGCGGTTGTATTTACGGGCGAAATCCACTATCCGTCGGCCTTCCCAAACATTGTGGCTCACCGGCTTTTCGACGTAAACGTCTTTGCCCGCCTGAATCGCCCAGATAGCAGCTAGGGCATGCCAGTGGTTCGGCGTGGCAATGGAAACCACGTCCACGTCTTTGCGCTCCAGCACCCGGCGAAGGTCCTGCACAAACTCAGGCACAAAACCCTGGCGAGCTTCTACTTCGGCCAACGTCTTTTTGACGTGTTCCATGCCGGGAACAGCTTTATCACAATCGCACATGACGGTCACGACCGTATCGGGCAACGCTGCATATCCCGACAAGTGAGCGCGGCCCTGGCCATGGAAGCCGATAACCGCGACGCGAATGCGATCATTCGGGCCAGCTTTCCTGGCAGCGGCCTTTTCCTGGCTTGAGGCAGGCGTATCACCTGCGAAAACGGCGGCTGCTGACGCAAATACCACTGCATCCCGCACAAATTCTCGCCGATTGCCAAACCACATGATTCTTCTCCTTTTGCTGGGGGGAAGCAAGGGGAAGGTACCGTGCAAACTTAAGTAGTACTGCCGAGTGATACACATGGCAATGGTGACGACACTTGCTGAGGAACTGCTGTCCGGCCTAAAAAGTTGTAACTTCCGGCAAAATCTGCCACCGAACCACGTGTGCAAATGAAGGCGGCGCGCTTCCCCAATCAGGCCAACTGGCTATGTTTTGCACGAGATTTCCCGCTAGCGCAGGCGGGACAAGATTTGCAGCACCTTGGGCGGCCCTAAGATTTCACGCAACAAAAAGGCGGCTTGCAGATCTTCGCGGTTTTGCAGATACCTGGAGATAAAGACCAGGGCAGGAGGCGGAGCACGTCGGGTTGCCTGGGCTGGCGGCGAGTGGAACTCGAGAGCGGCTGGACTCACCGACAAACCCGCTGTTGATGGTGTCGGAAATGCTCGCGATGGCGGAGGAGCAACGATCGCGCTGGGAGGAAGTACGAAAACAGGCTCCACAGGAACATCCACAGGGCCAACTGGTGCCGGACGTTCTGGCGTGCCGACCGGAACGGTCGTGGACGGTGCGGATGGGAGACGACGCGGGCGCGTTACTGGCGAGGGCCGTTGTTGCTTGCGCCGTCGCTCCAAAAATTCCTTGAGCCGGTCGCTCGACTTCGGCGGTGCGCTGACCGGCTGCACTACCGGAACGTCTTGCGGTGCTGACTGGCCGGCTGGAAAGACCACGGGTTCGGCGTCCGTTCGGCGGTTCGGACGTGCTACTGGTGGAGGCGGTTGTTGCGGTCGCAGAGCTGTGGATAGCAAATACACCAGAAAAGCAATGACCGGAATCAGGTAAATGACCCAGTCCCCGGCGGCGAGCATGGAAAATCTCCTGAATGATTATTGCGATTGCGTCGGCCCGCGATCAGGCTCCCGGCGTGAGCCAATGCCGGCCACTGCCGAGCGCATTTCCGTATCGGCCTGCAAATTCCGCAAAGCGTAGTAGTCCATAACACCGAGTCGGCCTTCGCGCAAGGCCACCGCAATGGCGCGAGGGATTTCCGCCTCGGCTTCCACGAGTTTGGCGCGATTTTCTTCGACCTTCGCACGCATTTCTTGCTCAAGAGCGACAGCGGCAGCCCGACGCTGCTCGGCCTGAGCCTGGGCGACACGCAGATCCGCAGCCGCCTGGTCGGCACGGAGTTTCGCCCCTACGTTTTCGCCCACCTCCACATCGGCAATATCCACCGAGACAATGTCGAAAGCGGTCTGGGCATCCAACCCCATCGCCAGCACTTCCTTGGAAATGATGCTGGGGTTGGCCAGCACCTGCTTGTAGTCATCGGCCTGACCGATGGCCGATACGATACCCTGACCAACGCGGGCGATGATAGTTTCCTCGGTAGCTCCACCCACCAGCCGTTCGAGTTTCGTTCGCACAGTTACACGAGCCTTGACACGTAGCTGAATACCGTCTTTGGCAACGGCGTCGAGAGTGCGCGTCCCCTTACTGGGATCAGGGCAATCAATAACCTTCGGATTGACACTGGTGCGTACCGCGTCGAGAACATCCCGGCCAGCCAGATCAATCGCCGCTGCCCGATTCCACGGTAAATCAATCCCGGCCTTGTAGGCGGCGATAACGGCTGCGGCTGTTTTCGGCACGTTGCCACGCGCCAGGTAATGGGCTTCCAGATCGCGGGTTTCCACACGGATGCCTGCCTGCACCAGGGCAATTTTCTGCTGCACGATCAGTTGGTAATTCACCTTCCGCAGCATCATGCCGATCATGTCGAAGATGCCGACGCCGGCACCGGTTAGCCAGGACTGAATCCACAAATTGAAGAAGCGGAAAAACAGCAGCAGGAAAATAACGCCGATAATCCCGGCGACCGCTAACAGAATCCAGACCCAGATCATTTGGTCTGCACCCGCACGTTGTGCCAGGATCAGCCCAGCCGTTGCGAACATGGTAAGTCGCTCCTTGATGTTTCGCTTCCTCGGTCAGAATCACCTGATTGCCGGATACTCCCAGTGGACTCGCTACCCGTTAATCGCCGACGATTGCCCGCTATTGTTGTAGGAAAAACGGGCACCGGCGGACTCAGGTTTACCGTCCGTCGCGGAATTTGCTTGTGAACTCGGCAATTCCGTGTGAGTGGCCATAAGAAGGACGGGGATAACAGTACGTGATTTCCGGGTTTCTGCAATGACCCCGGCTGGAGGCGGAATGGTTTGCGTGCCCACAGGGAATTGTGATCATCCTGTTTCTTCGGCCAGCTGGATTTCGTCGGGGCCGACAGGACGAACAATCACATAGCCGGGTCGCGCATCCACCACGCGGACGTATTGTCCTGCCTCGACGTAAACGCCCTCGGTTTCAGCGTCAATACGCCGGCCCTGTATCAGCACAATTCCACTGGGACGAAGCGGAGACACCGCACGTCCAATCTGCCCTTTCAAAGTGGAATAATCCGCCCGACTGGGGAAAGCTTGCTGTGTCGGTTCTTCCTGAGGCTCCGGAGCTGCCAGGATAAATCGCTTGCCCAAAGGCGTTTTCGGCCAGTAATAAAAGGCGATTCCCACCACCACGGGAATGAGCACGAAGACAATGGCCACAGTAACCAGGCCAGCGGTGACACCTCCGCCTCGCGATTCGGGGATGAAGAAAATCATGCCGATGCCCACGATCAGCGAGACCAGCGCCAGCACAAACAGCACGCCCCCAGACGGAATAAACACTTCCGCTGCCAGCAGAATAAATCCGAGAATGATCAGGCCAATCGGTAGTAGCCAGTCCATACCACACTAGGTACGTTTTGAATCCTCACTATTAGTTTAGCGACCAGGAAACTGAACGGAAGCGCACATGGGATGAATTTGTCGGCCTGGAAAGCACCGGCCCTTTCAGCATCCGGCACACCGAGGCTTATGTGGCTTTTGCACTTTGCCATGCCGTCTCGTCGTCACGGCGAGGGCAAAGCCTGAACTACGATGCGAGTACCTTCCACCTGGACTACCTGCACTCGCGTTCCCGCTTCGAGGTACTGGCCCTCTGCTATGACGTCAAGCTGAACGTCGCCAAAACGAGCCTTTCCAGCCGGGCGCAATGCCGTCGTCGCTACGCCGACCGCGCCCACATATTGCTGATACTCCTGCACAGGAACCGCTGTGGTTTCCGTCGGGCTGACAGGTTCCGGTGGGGGCAGGACTAATCCTTTCAAGAACGGCACACTCGGCAGATGCCGACCGATTAAGAAGGCCAGGGCGATTGCCGCCACCAGTCCGCCTCCCAGAATGCCCAAATACTTCGCCAGATTGAAATATTCCTCGGTAGATTGCGGCCAGTGTTGCACCAGCAGCAAGGCGACACTGCAAATCACCAGCAGCACGCCACTGAACCCTGCCACGACCATGCCCGGCAATACAAACAACTCGACCAGCAACAGCACCAACCCCAGCATGAATAGCAGAATCGCCAGCGAATTGACTTCTCGAGCCAGCCAGGAATGGGCCCAGAACATCAACACGAAGCATACCGCCGCAATTACCGCTGGCAGTCCAATCCCTCCTGTTTTGAATTCCAGCAGCAGACACGTGAATCCGAGGATGAAAAGAAACACGGTCGTTACGGGATGGGCAATGATGTTGACCAGTTCGTCGAGCCAATCGCTCCGCATTTCCACCGTATTCTCTCGTTTCAGGCCAAACAGATTGAGCACCGCTTCTCGGGAGGCGTCGTCAGGCAACACAAAGCGACTAACTCCCAGGGCCCGGGCTTGCTGGCCGGTCACCGTAAGCAAGCGAAACGGCCTGTCGAGAATTTCGAATTCCGCACGTCGCCGTTCGGCTTCGTCCCGTCGGAGAACGAAAGTCGCACCGGCACCGGGAACCTCCTTTTTAGCACGCACCCGTACCAGCTCCAGCTCCGGATCGAACAGCGCCTCGGCAAGTGCTTCTCCACCGTGGAAGCGGGTGAGTTCGCGTAGGCTTCGCACATACGGTTCAAGTTCGAGAGGGCTGAGGACTCGCCGGCCACTGCCACGAACCTGCTGCATATCGCCCAGCTCTGCCGATTGGCACAAAACGATTTCCCGACAGGCAAAGGCCAGGTACGTTGCTGCTCCGCTGGCACGCTTAGGAATATAGGCTACCGTAAGCACTTTGCCCTGCTCGCGTTGAATGTCCTGAATGAGGCGAGCTACCTCCTGAGCTCCACGAGCATTGCCGCCAGCACCAATTTCGAAAACAACGCAGCCAGCGTTCAACTTTTGTACGGCCCGTTCCCACTTCCGCCGTAAAGTGCTCACCGTTCCCGCATCGAGGTCGTTGCTCACGACGATCCAGGCGACTTTGCTTTCCGGGTTTACCGCCACGCTGCCGAGCAAAACGGCCCGGTCTAAGTGCAATTGGTCCACAAGTTCCTCCAGACCACTGACTTTGCCGGAGACCAGGCGAAATTCCCGGGCCGCCTGTTCGGCACTGATGACGCTGGCCCCTTCGCCGCCTGGAATAACCAGTTGTCCGCCTTCGCCAGCTCCGATCAACAAATCCGGCGGAATTTCCAGCTGACGCGCCAGCGGTGTGTCTTCCAGCTTGTAGGTGCGTTGACCGTTTTCGATTACCTGGTACACACTGAGCGGCTGATAAATCAGGCGCAGAACAACGGCCAGGTACAACCCGCGCCCGCGTGCGATTTCTTCATAGATGGCACGGTCGGCTTTGCTGAGCGGTGCTTCCTGGCCGACGGTAACTTTCCCCAGGGCACCTTCGGGACCAAGCCAGCGATACTCCGCTGCCAGAAATGGCAATATCAGATGGCCGGAAAGCGGTTTATCCGCGTAAGCGTGAATGTTCGCGCGACCTCGAATTTCGCGGAACAGGTAGTTGGCCAGGTCGCGGGCTACTCCCAACGAACTGGGGGCACCAGGCTGGAAATGCAGGATAATCTTGCGAACGCCCAGGCCGATGTGGTGTTCGACCTCGTTGCGGAGCTGGTTGACGGCTTCCGAGCTGAGCGGACTGCGGACTACCAGATAGGCACCACTTTCACGCTCCGGTTGGCTCCACGAGACATGCACCGCTGCCGACAGCATCCATAGAAAGCTTGCCAGTGCAGCGCAACGCAGGGCAACCGAAGCTGACAGCTTCCCTGCCAGACCGAGCCTCCGCTCAGTTTGTTGCTGTGCAACCTGCCTCATACCCGTCCCAACCTCAAGCGCGCCAATAGGTGTATTTCTCCTTGGCCAAATCCGCCATTGTTCTGTGATGATTATAGAATGGTCAAAAATTCCCGTCAAAAGCGCACACAGGGTAACGATCATGGTCGCCAGGAAGCTTCGACGAGTGCGCTTCTTGCTGGGCCGGGCTGGTTCTGGCAAGACTTTTCGCTGTTTGCAGGAAATTCGTGAAGAGGCCAAACGCGAGCCGCTCGGGCCGCCCTTGATTCTTCTGGTGCCGGAGCAGGCGACTTATCAAATGGACCGTGCCCTGCTCGAAGGCGATTCGCTTTCGGCAACGTTACGCTGCCAGGTTCTGTCCTTTCGCCGACTGGCGCACCTGGTGCTGGAGGAAAGTCTTAACCGCAGGCGCGTTCTCAGCGATGTTGGCCGGCAAATGGTCGTGCAAGCGTTGCTTTATCGGTATCGCTCGGAATGGCGTTTTTTTGACACGCACGGGATTCGTCCGGGCCTGACCGCCCACCTGAGCCGAATCCTCCACGAATTTCGCCAGTATCGCGTTACACCCGAGATGCTTCAGCGGGTGATAGCCCAGCTAACGAGCCAGCATGGAACCGACTGGCCCTTAGTCCGCAAGCTTACCGATCTGGCTCGATTAGCTGCCGCCTACCAGGAATTCATCACCCAGCATTGTTACGATGGGGACGACATCGCCATCATGCTCCGCCAGGCCATTCCGAAAACGGTCTGGCTGTGCCATGCCAGGCTGTGGGTTGACAGTTTCGGCGACTTTACGAAGCAGGAGTACGAATTGCTCGAGGCCTTGCTTGAGGTAGTTAGCGAAGCCACCTTTTCGCTCTGCCTGGACCCGCAGGTTCTCGAACTAAATGAGAACAGTGTGGACACGACGCGGTTGTTTCACCGTGCTGAAGAAACCTATCGCCGGCTACGTCAGTTAGTTCCTGGTCAGACACGTGTGGAGATCGTTCGCCTGCCCCAGGAAGACTTTTGTCCACGGTTTCGGACTGCGGAACTGGCATGGATTGAACAACGAATGTTTGCCGACCTGGTAACTACGTCGCCAGTGCCGCAAGCCCCTACGGATGGTTCAGGAGTCACCGCTGTGGTAAATAACACGGCGGGGCAGCAGGCCGGTTCCACCAGTGTGGCTCCGAGTTTAGCGCAAATGCCGCATGAGACCGAAACCATTTCTTGCAAGGACAGCGTTACCTGCGTCCATCTGGTTGAAGCTACCACTCGCCGAGCCGAGGTCGAATATGCCGCCCGCACCATTCGCCGACTGGTTATGGAAGAAGGTTGGCGCTACCGGCAAATTGCCGTGATTGTGCGGGAGCTGGACGATTACCGGTCATTAATCGAGGCCGTTTTCCCCGATTACGGTATTCCCTTCTTTACCGACCAGCGGCGCAGTGTTCGTCATCATCCGCTCGTGGAGTTCGTGCGATCAGCTCTTCGCGTAGCTCTGGACAACTGGCGCCGCACCGATGTCGTTCGCTGGTTGCGAACGGAGTTTCCGATGACTGTTTCCGAACGTTCCGAGGTTCGGGAGATCGTTGACCGTTTGGAGCAATACGCTGAGGAACACGGGCTGGATGGTGCGATTTGGCGCAAACGACAATGGCGAATCCGTCAGCCGGCAGGAGACAACCTTCCCGACTACTTGCGGCCGGAAATCCTCAATCGCGAGCGACTCCGTCTGACCGAGCCACTGCAGGAATTTTGCCACCAGGTGGCAAATGAGTCGAACGCCCGAGAAAGCCGAGTGCCGCAAGCAATACCAGTACGGAAAGCCTTGCTGGCCTTGTGGCAAATGTTCGAGCGGTTACGCGTCGCGGAAACGCTGGAACGATGGCAGGAACAAGCGCGTCAGGCTGGCCGACTTGACGAGGCTGCCGAGCACGTTCAGGTTTGGGAAAATCTCCTGGAATTGCTGCAGGAGATGCACTTGGCCCTGGGCGATGTCGAGCTTTCCCTGGAAGAGCTGGTGGCGGTACTCGAGGCCGGACTGGACAGCCTGACTTTGGGAATTGTTCCCCCGGCACTGGATGAGGTGCTGATCGGTGCTATTGAACGGTCACGACAACCGGAATTACGCGGCGTCTTCTTGCTCGGTGTCAACGAGGGTGTCTTTCCCCGTTTAGGCCAGGATGACCCGGTGTTGAGCGACCGCGATCGGGAGATGCTCAAGAGGCAGGGCATCGAACTGGCACCGACCAGTGAGGCGCGGCATCTTCAGGAACAGTATCTCGGCTACATTGCGTTTACGCGGGCTTCCGAGCGACTTTGGGTCAGTTACGCCCTGACGGATGACAGTAACCGGCCTTTGTTGCCATCGTCGTTCGTCGAGCGTTTGCATCGGCTCTTTCCGAATCTGAAGCCACAACGGGCAGACACAATCTCGCCGGCCAGCGAACCGTCCGCAGTGATAACCTGGCACGAGCTGGCGACTGCTCTGGCAATCCAGGGCCGAAATCGCTCGGCTACCCGACGAACCATAATCCCAAGCGCCGAAATGTCTCCGGCTACGGAGCGCGTCTGGTCACAGTTACGCGAAAGTTGTCGGCATCACCCGCATCTTCCTCAAGTGGTCCGCATGGCCCTGAAAGCTCCGGACTACACAAACGAGGTGGAACTGCCGACGGAGTTGGCACAGCGGCTTTTTTTGACGGGTCAGCAATTGCTTCTGACGGTGTCGGAACTGGAAAGTTACGCGTGGTGCCCCTTTCAATTTTTCGCCAGCAGCGGGTTGCGGTTGCGACCCCGGCAATCCTTTCGCTTATCCCGTCAGGATTTGGGGCAGCTTCTGCACCATGTGTTACAGTGTTTCCTGAACCGCTACGTGCTGGAGTTTCCCCTCGGTGGAGACTCTCTTGAAGAACACAGTAAGGCCAAAACGAGCGCGGAGTCTCAGACCGAAAGGGAGCAACGCCTGTTAAAAGTGCTGCACGAGGTTGCGGAGGCGGTAATCCAGGAACTCGACGACGACCGGTTCCAACAAACTGCTCGCCGAAAATACGTCTGGCGTCAGGCCTGCCGCATCCTGAGCAGTTACGTACTGGCTCTCGATGCCCAATTGCGCGCGGGGGCGTTTGTTCCTCATCGGTGGGAATTACCATTCGGCCACAATCAGCCAGGCTCCGCGTTTTTTAGCGTAACACTCACTGAGACAGGCGAGAATGACCCAGGCGAATCCTGGGTACTCATTCCGCGTGGTCGGGTAGATCGAATTGATGTGGTTCCCAGTCCGGCGACTGGTTCACCGCTGGAAGCAACCGAGCAGAACGAACCTTTGGGCAGTGAGAAGTCGCAATCGGCCGCCTGGCTTCGTGTGGTGGATTACAAACTCTCCCCGTCTAAGCTGTACCTGGATCGCGTTTATTACGGGCTGGACTTGCAGCTCATGATGTATTTGTTGGTAGCGCAGCAGTTGTACGGTGAGCAGGTGCGATTGGCTGGGGCGTTTTATGCACCGCTGCGATCGCCCGGGCAGAGCGTGTCCGAACGCAGAGAAAGTAGCTGGCGAGAATGGTTACGCGGTTACCGTTTGCGTGGCGTCCTCGTGACCGAAGCGGCGTCGCTATTTGATTTGAAATCCGAATCGGGTTGGTCGCCGTATGTCCAGCTTTTCTGGAAGAAAGACGGTACTTTGGGGTATGAATCGAATTCGGACACGCTCAACGGGGCTCTGTTGCAAGGTCTTGCCGGGCATGTGCGCAACCAGCTTCGACAGATCGGGCTAAGCATCCTGCAAGGCCGAATCGCAGTGCAGCCAGCTTTCCATCGGGACCACCTCCCTTGCACACTGTGTGCCCTGGCCAGTGTTTGCCGTTTCGATCGCAGTTTGGATACCTACCGGCGTTTGCCAACCCGGAACAAGAACGAAATCATCCAGGAGCTCGAGGGTTCTGCATCATGATCGAATTGACACCCGAGCAACGCATGGCAGTTTATCTCGACTGTCCCCGCTTGCTGGTCAGCGCCAGCGCTGGCACGGGCAAGACTCAGGTTCTGACGCAACGCTATTTGCGGTTGGTGCTGGAGCGTCAAGTCGAAGTCGGGCAGATCGTAGCGGTAACCTTCACCGAAGCGGCAGCGGCGGAAATGCGCTCCAGAATCGGCCAGGCGTTGCGAAGTCGTTTGCAGTCGCCCGGCGCGGGAATTCAGGCCGATTGGTTGCGGCGACAACTGCTGCTATTGGAACGGGCTCCGATATGCACGCTGCATAGTTTTTGCCTGCGGATGGTGCGGGAATTTTTCTTTTTGCTGGATCTCGACCCGGACTTTTCGGTTCTGGATGCCGCTGAAGCGGCCGTGCTGAAAGCGGACGTCCTGGAAGATACGCTGGAGCGATGGTTTGAACAATGCCCTGACGGGGTTGACGACGAAGCGTTTCACCGGCTGGTGGACGAATACGGGGGCCTCCTGGCCGGCGAGCATTTGTCCCATCTATTGCTGGAACTCGATGCGTTCCTGAATACTTTGCCGGACGCTCAAGCCTGGTGGGACGATGTTGTTTCGCTTCACGAAAAACCCGACCCGCTATCGGCAAAAACAGAGCGGCTCCGGCTGATCTGGAAGACTATTCCCGCTGAGCAGCACCAGGAAGCTATCGAGGAACTGCGTCAGCTCGCTCCACTGGTGCGTGTGCTCCGTGCCTTACATGCCGAGTTTGCCGAGACGTACTGGAAGCGGAAATTGCAAAGGGCCTGCGTGGATTTCGACGACCTGGAAAAGCTCGCCTGGAAACTTCTCCGCGAACATCCCCGAATTCGAGACGAATTGCGACACCGTTACCGGCACATTCTGGTGGACGAGTACCAGGACATCAATCCGCTCCAGAACGCCATTCTGGAATGTTTGCACGGAAATGACCCTCATAACCAATGGTTCATGGTGGGCGATGTGAAACAAAGTATTTACGGTTTCCGGTTGGCTTGTCCGGCCTTATTTCAGGAAAAGGTGCTTCGGTATCTTCGGGTATCGCCATCGCCGGAAGCCAGCTCGCCAGCACAGTGCGATTTGCCGCAATTATTGGACAAAGACCTGCCCGGCATACGTGTAGCGTTGACCAAGAATTTCCGGAGCCGACGTACCGTTCTCGATACGATCAACGCCGTCTTTGAGCAGATCGCTGCCGGTGGTGCCTTTGGTATGCAATACGATGAATCGGAGCAGTTGCACTATGCGTCGGAATACTACGAATCAGCTGGCGAATCGAGCCACGAAGAACCGGTTTCGCTTCACCTTGTGCCCGGCGCAGCCGAAGAGCAGAATGAATCCGAGGGGGACGAGGCGTCAGCAAATCCGTGGCGAGTGTGGGAGCGGTTGGAAAACGAGGCTACGGTTGCGGCTGACCTTATTCGCCAGTGGGTTGGTCAGCGTCTCATTTGGGATGTGGAAAAGCGACAATTTCGCCCCGCGGAGTTTCGCGACATCGCTATTCTGATGCGAGCGGTGCAGGGCAAGGCCGGGACGGTGGTGCGGGCGCTTCGGCAAAACGGTATCCCGGTGCATGCGGAGTTACGCTCCGGTTTCTGGGAAGCCCTGGAGGTTCGGGACATGCTGGCGGTGCTCGAATTGTTGCGCAATCCTCTGGACGATGTGCCCCTGGCTGCGGTGTTGCGTTCGCCCTTAGTGGGACTGAGTGCGGCCGAGTTGGCGGAAATTCGCCTGGGTCAGCGCGACGGTCCGTTTTATGTCGCGGTGCACCGTTACGCTCACCACGAAAGCGGTCCAGTGGCGGAACGGTTACGCACGTTTTTAGGTCAGTTGCAGATGTGGCGAGAACGTGCGTGCCGGCAATCTATTGCGCGCTTGCTTTGGGACATTTATCGCGAGACCGGGTATCTCGCTTTCGTACAAGGATTGCCTGATGGTGCAGCCCGGTATGCCAATTTGATCGCGCTGCACGACCGCGCTCGACAGTTCGAAGCTGGTTCGGGAGGGGATGTCGCACGCTTTCTGCACTACCTGGAACGGTTGCGGCAGCAGGAACAGGATTTCGGCACGGCTTCGGTCTCCGTGCCGGCGGAAAACGTCGTTCGGCTCATGAGCATCCATCAAAGCAAAGGGCTGGAGTTTCCCATTGTGCTGATCCTGGACATCGGCAGTCAGTTCAATGAGGAATCGCTCCGGGGATCGCTTTTGTTCCATCGGGACTTGTTACTGGGAGCGAGGGTGCAGGATGAACGCGGTGTCTATCGCTGGCCGAGCCGACTTTACGAACAGATCCAGGCCCAGCTGCGCCGGGATTTGCTGGCAGAGGAACTGCGTTTGCTTTATGTGGCCATGACCCGGGCCCGCGAATGCCTGGCATTGATCGGGACGCAAACTCGTTCAACTCAAGCGAGCAAGAGTCGAACAAAAACCGCCAGCAACGCCGCGAAACGAACTGCTACCGATACGGGTAATTCCAACCAATCGGACGGTAACGTTGATTCAGAGAAACTTCCGCCGCCGGAGAAACTGCGTTCCCATCTCGAGTGGGTGCTTCCCGTCTTCAAGAGGCTCTCCACGCAACTGAGCACTCTGGCTCTTCGCGAATGGAACAGTCTGGAACTGGCGGAGATGAGGCAACGTCTCAGTGCATCCTGGGCAGTCAAAGCCGATGGGGAGACGGTAACTGATGCGAACCCGGATTTGCCGTCCGAAGCAACCCGGATGACCGAGACCGATGCGGCGCGGCTGGCGAACGAGACCTTGCGGCGAGTGACGTGGCAATATCCGTATTTGGCTGCCACGCGATTACCGGGCAAAACCTCGCCGACACGCTGGCGACTGTGGCTGCAACTGGATCCCGAGACGGTCACCTGGCCACAGGTCGTGCACCGTTGTCGCACTGTGCCGGCGCCTTCGTTCGTCGCTGCCACAAAGCCCACTCTCTCCGCTGTCGAACGAGGTCTGTTGACGCATCGGTTTTTGCGGCATTTGCAACTGACTGGTCGGCCAGTTCATCAGGTCGAGGAACTTCAGCGCCAACTCCGAGTCATGCAGGAGCAGGGCATCTTTAGCGAGCCGGAACTGGCAGGCGTGGACCTGGAAGCGGTCGCTGCTTTCTTTGCCCGACCGTTGGGCCAACGGCTGGTCAAGGCCTCGCGTTTTCGGCGGGAAATTCCTTTCAGCCTGGTGGTTCCCGCCATTGCCATGCCCGAATTGGGAAAACTTATCTCCGTTTCGGCCAAAGAATCCGAAACGCTCTCCGAGGAAAAAATCCTTGTTCAAGGCATCATGGACGCGCTTTTTTGGGAACGGGGTACCAGTGGGCCGGTTTTGCTTGACTATAAAACGGACGTCCTTGCTCCAGATCAAGTGATTCAGGCAGCTGAGAGCTATCGGCCGCAATTATCGCTATATGCCCGAGCGGTTCACGAGGCTTTAGGAGAAATATGCCGCGAAATCTGGGCAGTCTTCCTGACGGCCCGGCAGGATATTCGCTTGCTGTGAAGCTTCCGGCGTAGGTGAACAATACCACTTGCCGACATACGCAAAGATTGGAAAATCGCCGTGTTTGCCGCACTGACAGCTCTAGCGATGACCGCCGCTACTGGTTTGTTGTGCGCTATGAGCCTGGCGGCTCGGGATAGCCATCCTGCAGCGGTACTGGTTTGGTTCGCGGTCGGGAGTACCGGTGGGTTGTGCGGCGGTGTGGCATTCGCCTGGTTGGTTGCCCAGCTGAGGCAATTCACCGCTCCTCACCGCGGACAAAGGCGACCGGTTACTGGACAGACATCTGGTTCGGTTAAGCGTCCCGATACAGCCGTCACCGAGACCGCGCTCAATCCAGGCAACTCCCTGACGGACGCTTCTCGAATGCCCGCGTGGAACGGTGAAAGCGACGATGGGAAACGTGTCCCATGGGAAGTATTAGCTGCCTGGGCGGATACAGGCTGGACGCTGGGATTAGCCGCGGTCATTGCATTAGATGCAAACGATTGGCTTACCTCGGATGACGCCTACATCTATTCGGCCATACTGCCGGTAGCAGCGGCTGGTGTTGCTGTTGCCTGGGGCGTCTTGAAGATGCGTCGCCGAGGGTTATGCCTTTCACCCGGGCGTACCGCTCTGGCTTTGGTCTGCGGATTGCTGACCGGCATGCTAGTAATAGCCGGCTGGGCTGGTCTGGGCGATTTGATGCGTGGCATGCTGGCGGTAGTTGTCGGCGTTCATCTGGCAGTAACTTTCGCCACTATTGCGTAATGGTTTATCGAAACACGACCCGGCGACTTTAGCGCACTGTGAAGTGAGCCAGTAGAAACACCGGCCGGGTTCACGAAGGTGGTCGGCTTGGGCAACCACTAATCTACGGCGTGTCGGCATCTGGAAGGAAATCACTGCTCCGGGCCAGCCTCCTTCACCGCTGGCACAACCGTGCCTTTTTCACCGCTGCTGTCGCATAGTGGGAACCAATGTCATTCACCTTGACCGCTGGCACGATCCTGGCCGCATTCTACAATAGCAATGCCATGAACGCGAGCTTGCGAACTTTGCTGGTACTGTTGCGACTGGCCATCGGCTGGCATTTGCTGGTCGAAGGTTACGTGAAGCTCCATTCTATCTGGACTGGGCCGACCGACTCGAAACAGCCCTTTACCAGCCGATCCTATTTGCAGCAATCCCACGGGCCTTTCAGCGGATTTTTCAAATGGCTGGCCGGGGATGATCCGGACGATTTGCTGGTGCAGCGCTTGACCCTAGAGGGAGAAGGTGAGCAGCCTCGCCTTAGCCGACCTATGCGCACTTACTGGGAACAGTATCTGGAAAACTTTGTTCGCACGTATCAAGTGGAAGGCAAGGATGTGCTCGAATTGCGTAAAAAGCTCGAAGAGCATACCATTCAGTTGATAGGTTGGATACGTAGGGGTGAAGAGCAATGGGAAATGCCCACCGATTGGGGCCCGGTTAGAAGGAAACAGAAAGTAAAGGCCTGGCTTGACGAATATGTTCGCACGCTGTCCGAACTGCGTGAACTGGAAGGGCGAGAACGACAGTATTTTGAACACCCTGTCGGTATCGAACGAGCGAACCGCTTGCGTCGCCAGGTCGCATGGTATCGTGAGCAATTTACCACGGCCCTGAATAGTCGGACCCAGGATTTGTTGCGAGCGTGGCGAGAGATACTGCCTCCGGAAAAACGCAGTACTCGCTCGGCCGTGACTATTCCTGAGCCGGTTACCAATCCCGTATGGCTGGGCCGACCGGTAATCTGGTGGGTAGATCGAGCTACTGCCTGGGGCCTGACTGTTTCCGGGTTGCTTTTGCTCTTTGGCCTATGGAGTCGCCTGGGGGCATGGCTCGGTGCCTTGCTGGTATTGATGTTCTACCTGTGCCAACCACCGTTACCCTGGGTGCCTTTACCGGAGCGAGCCGAGGGGTATTATCTCTACGTGAACAAAAACCTGATCGAGGCACTGGCTCTCGCGGTGCTTGGTGTGGTGCCCAGCGGACGATGGTTTGGTTTAGACGGACTGATTCACGCAATTTTCGGGAAACGGACGAATCAAACCGCTGCGGTAACGAGTGCAGGAACAGCAACACCACCTGCGCAAGAGCGAACCCCAGGCTAGGCTCGCGGATAAATCAACAGGCCGACGTGATCCTGGGGAAAAAATAGCTGACGAGGCTAAATAGTCCCAGACGGAGGAAATCGCAATGGCGATGTATTTGTCCCCCGAAAAGCGAGAGCAGGGCCGGCAAAATTTCGCTGTCGAGGTTGGTAAGCAAGTCAAAGGGGAAATCACTCGCCGGCAGTTTATGAAAGGCCTGCTGGCTGCTGGCGCTGCGGTGCCGGTCTCGGCTGCGCTTTACTACGGGTACGACAAGTTTCACGGCGAACCAGTGCGAGCGGCGTTGATTGGTTGCGGCGACGAAGGCGGAGTGCTGGTTGGCGAGCACAATCCGGACTACCTGCGATTCGTAGCGGTGTGCGATATTCGTCCGTCCAATTTGAACCGGATTTTCGAAGGCGAGGAGAGAGGTCCGCGCAAGGGACTGAAGCGCAAGTATGGCAGCAACGTACGCAAAGAGGTTGAGGTTTTCACAGATTACCGTGAGATGCTGGAAAAGCGGAAGGATATCCAGGCGGTGGTGATTGCCGTTCCGCTGCACCTGCACGCCAAGATTGCCATTGACTGTATGCGAGCCGGCAAGCACGTGCTGTGCGAAAAACTCATGGCGTGGAACGTGCGGCAATGCAAGGAAATGATCCGCACCGCTCGGGAAACGGATCGCGTTCTTTCGATTGGCCATCAGCGGCATTACAGTTTGCTGTATGCCTATGCCGTCGAGTTGGTTCGCTCCGGTGCTCTGGGCGACATCAAACACATCCGGGCATTGTGGCATCGTAATAACACTTGGCCTCTGCGGGATGAACACGGAAAAATTATCAAGGATGAGAATGGTCAGATTCAGTTGCGGGACAGTTGGCGTCCTGAGATCAAGAAGGCCGACGCTGACGATGCCAAGCTTCGCGATCCGAGCTTTCTGGCTCGGCACGGCTATCGGAGCCTCGAAGAGCTGGTGCGATGGCGGCTCTACCTGCGCACGGGCGGAGGACTCATGGCCGAACTGGGCAGCCACCAGCTTGATGCGTGCAGCATCTTCCTGGGCAAAGTTCATCCGCTGGCCGTGACCGCGATAGGCGGCAAATACTTTTACCGGGACGACCGTGAAGTGGAAGACCACGTCTATTGCACATACGAGTTTCCCGGGCCTAACTACTACGAACGCGACGACCAGGGACAAATCGTTTACGAAGTTCGCGACGGTCGCCGCTTGCCGAAAGTGAAAGACCGCAATGACATCGTTGTGGTAACTTATTCCAGCATCAACACCAATGCGTTTGAAGAATACGGCGAGTGCGTGATGGGTACCCGCGGCACGTTGATGGTGTTGCGCGAACAAGACGCGCTGTTTTATCCGGAGCCGGATCCCTATGGCCGTGGTAGTGGTGGGCAGACGACCGTCCAGGTGACCCAGGCTGCTGCGGGCAAACCAGCGGTAGAATCTTCGGCTTCAGAACCGCGCGAACAGTATCTGAAACAGGGGCAAGCCGTTCTCCCGCGGGAAGTCAGTCGCGGATACCGCGAGGAAATGGAACACTTTGCCTACTGCGTCAAGATGTGGGAAGACCGGAACGTCAAACCGGAAGAGCGTCCCTGGCCTCGTTGCCACGGCGAGGTGGCTATGGCGGATGCCATCGTTGCCCTGGCCGCTAACGTAGCGATGCGCGGAGTCGAAGGGAGTGGCCCACGGCGCATCGAGTTCCAACCTGAATGGTTCGACCCGAACAATCTGGGGGCATTGCCGGACGCTCATGTGAAACAGTGGGGCCCCCCATTCGAGTAGCAACAATTCGGCCAGCGTGTGAATGGTGTCCGCGATTGGGCATTAGGCATATCGTGAACAGTCGGCCGAACTGCTAGTGGAACGAGCTCCGGAATAGCGACTTAGCGAAGTAGTGCGTCCGTGGCCGGGGCTGGCCATCAGCCCGAGCAAATTCGCGGGTATGTCAGGGCTGACGAGGGTGCCCACGCAAGCGAGTTGGTCTTGTAGAATATGTGGCGGTTGGTAGGAAAGAGCGGCAGGCTGGTCCGCACACCGAACCAGCTCCGATTACCGGACGACCGGCTGGCCAGCACAAATATGCCTTCTTGCAGCCAACCTGGCGCTGGCGACGCCATAGCCAATGCTCTCTTGAGAGGGGCAGGCTAATCGCCAGCTTCGACCGCATGGCAGATTGAGGCGATCAGCTCAACAATGACGGGATGGCCCACGATTTACGAACGAACTGAAATCATCCAAAACCATCGGGGCGTAGCTCAGCTTGGCGAGAGCGCCTGGTTTGGGACCAGGAGGTCGCAGGTTCGAATCCTGTCGCCCCGATTTGAGCTGACCCACTCCGAACGCGGGCACTCGAAATAGTCGAAACCAGCCACTGCAAGGAACAAACGGCAATAGCTGCGGTCGGCGGAAAACAAAGCCATACATGCAAGGCGGAGCAAACCACTCCGGCAGGTTCCAGTGCAGGGCACTGTCCAATACGAATTGTTCCCGGTCGCAATATTGCAAACAGTCCACCAGTTCAACCCTACCGAGGATGCCACCACACAATTCCGCCAGCCGTCGGGCATTGTCGGGAATAGGCCACGGCACCGAGCGCGTATCCGGCTGACGGGCCGCATGAATCAATAACGCTCCGCGATACGATGTCGTCCACGTTCGGACTTCGATAGTCTTGTAGCCCAGGACCACCAGAGCGGCCCACGGTTGCTTCAGCGACAGGGCAATCGGCGCATTCTTCTGGTTACGGCGTGCGGAGCTGGGCATGACAGAGTCCGGTTCATCCCAGGAGAGAAGTTTTTGCTGAGAATATGCGACGTAACGGATAAGACAAGTTTGCAGAGGATTCAGGCGTGAGCTAAACTTGAACGGCTACTCTGCGACAAGCAAGCCAATACGGGACGAACGGCATGTTACGCTTGCCGTAGCTTCGGGGCCGAACCAGGCCGCTCAGGGCAACCACAACGGAAAGTGATGTCCCGGACCTGGCTTCAGGCTCGATTGCACTGAGCGCACAAGCACAACTGGACCGCGGAGCTTGGAAACTCTCCCAGCTGAGAAGAAACCCAGGAGGAAGCATGCCGGTGCGCATCGAAACTGGTGCTGAGCCCATTCCCGGCTACCGCCTCCTGAACCGGATTGGCGGAGGAGGATTTGGAGAGGTCTGGCGTGCCGAGGCGCCAGGCGGTCTATTGAAGGCTATCAAGTTCGTTTATGGCGATTTGCAAATTTCCGGCGACGCCGATAGCAATCGCGCCCAGCAGGAGCTAAAAGCTCTCGCCCGTGTCCGTAAGGTACGGCACCCCTTTATCCTTTCACTCGAACGGTTTGATATTGTGGACGGGCAGTTGATCATCGTGATGGAACTGGCTGACCGCAACCTGTGGGATCGCTTTCGTGAATGTCGCAGCAAAGGATTACCTGGCATCCCGCGTTCGGAATTGCTCGGTTACATGGAAGAGGCGGCGGAAGCGCTCGACTTAATGAACATTCAATACGACCTGCAGCATCTGGACATCAAACCACAAAATCTCTTTCTCATCCACAATCACGTCAAGGTGGCCGACTTTGGCCTGGTAAAAGACCTGCAAGGCCTGGCAGCGTCGGTAACAGGCGGGGTTACGCCTGTTTATGCGGCGCCCGAAACCTTCGACGGCTGGGTGAGCCGTTACAGCGACCAGTATAGTTTGGCCATCGTGTATCAGGAACTGTTGACTGGAGTACGCCCGTTTCGTGCGAACACCACTCAGCAACTCATCCAGCTCCATCTGACCGGTAAACCCGATCTGTCACCGTTGCCACCCGGGGATCGGCCCGTAATAGCCCGAGCGCTGGCTAAAACGCCGCACGAACGCCATCCGAGTTGCCTGGAAATGGTGCAGGCTTTGCGACAGGCCGGTGGTGAGTCTCGCCGCGTCTTGTTGCCCGGCTTCGTCGAAAACCTCGGGGACACTTCGCAGGCGGAATACACGGCCAGCGCTGAAGAGCAGCAGCGCACCAACCCGGCTGCTCCTCTGCCTGAACAAGAGGCTGTCCCCGCCGATGCCAGCCGCACGCACGCAGTGGGAATCGCTACGCAAGCCATGGAACGCCGCAGCGAGCGGCTAGGAAAGGGCGTGATCGTCCCGGCTTTGGTAGTGGGTGTGGGAGGCTGGGGATTGGCCGTGCTGCGACAACTGACACGGCGTCTGGCAGATCGATTTGGTTCCGTGCGGGAATTGCCACACCTGCGGTTGCTGCATCTGGATACCGATTCGGAGTCCCAGCGGGGTTGGGGTGAAGAGTTTCTTCTCCATGGTGGTGAAAGCTTGCTGATGCGGTTGCAGCGACCCGCGCGCTACCTGCGACCCAAAGATAATCTGCCCGACATCACCGAATGGCTCGACCCGCAGATGCTATACCGCATGCCGCGCAGTCAATTAACGGGCGGGATGCGGGCATTGGGGAGATTGGCGTTCGTCGAACACTATCGCAATGTGCGTTCTCGCCTGCAACAGGCCTTAGAAGCCATCACGCAGCCCGATGCGTTGAACCAGGCGGTTAGTCGTTGCCAGCTGGAAATGCGTTCGGATTGGCCGCTGGTTTTTGTGGTCGCTCATCTGGGCGGTGGAACGGGAAGTGGGATGCTGCTGGATTTGGCGTATCTTGTCCGCCAGCTCTTACTGGAGCAGGGTTATTTACCGCCGCGGGTGATTGCCCTGCTTGGGTTAACGGACCCTGAAGCTGCACGGGCGTCGTTGTTACCCCTGGCCAATACTTATGCGGCCTTGAAAGAGCTGGAGTTTTTCCAGGCTGGGGGCAGGCGTTTCACGGCCCGCTACGAAGCGAAGGGCAGCGTAATCCAGGATGTTTCTCCCCCATTCACCCGGTGTTTCCTGACCAGCGCAGCAGACGAACGAAATGCGGGCGATGACGAAGCTGATGCCTCACTGAATAGCTCCACCCAGGCTGCCGATTGGCTGTATCGGGAACTTTTCACTCCCCTGGGCCGACAGGCCGAGCTGATTCGGTCTCTGGACGACTCGCCGCGTGACGGTGTCCGGGGTGTAGCGGATCCCGGCGGACTCACTGACGGAGCTAATCAGCCAGATGAGCCGGCCCGAGCGTCAACGTTATCCCTTTTCGGCCTGGCATCGCTCGAACATCCGTGGCGGCAGATTGTTCACGGCGTGGCCACCTATTTGGCCGGACGCCTGGTGCGGCAATGGTGCGAAAGTTCAGATGAAAACGCAGTCGCCGAGCTGGAACAGCACTGGCAAACGCTGACCGAATCCCTGGGAATTACCCCGGAGACACTTCAGGTTGCTCTCGAGCAGCGAGCCGCAGAGACTCTTGGTCAGGATTTTGCCCAGGCAGTCAGTCGGACTTTGAAGGAATTGCGACAGCAACATCAGGATGCTGCTGCTTACGTCTGCGATGCGCTGGCTTGCTGGCATAACTGGCTTGGCAATCCTGACGAGTCGGCCGGATCGTGGCGTACATTTGCGCTGGTGGAATGCTGGGAGAAGTTTCTCGAAGCAGTTTTGCAACAGGCATCGGAGGCTTTGCTCAACTGGGTCTGGCAATTTGTGGAAGTCCCTGGAGCTCGGTTACCTGCCGCAGAAAATGCACTGCGTCTGGCCATGACAAAGTGCGATTCCTGGCTCCAGGTTTTGGAAGCCCAGCAAAGCGAAGCCATAGGCAATCAACATGCCGCTGAAAAGGAGCTGGAAGAAGCTTTGCGGGAGTGGGAACGGGGCAGCCGTGTCTGGATGCTCGAACGGCGGAGCGAACATCGCCAGCTGGCGTTGTGGGAGCGTCTGCGCTCGGCTCTCGAACAACTGGCCCTGGCCCGATTTCGCCGCGTGGCTTGCGAGCAACTGGTGCGAATGTATCTGAGCTTGCGGGGCGAGATGTCCGATCAGGTGAAAGAACTCAATTTCTGCCGCCGAAGACTCCGTCAGTTGGCCGACCAGCTCGACCAGGCATTTCAGCAGTTGCCGCGACTACCCACCAAGCACGGTTACCTGTATCTGCGTGGGGAAAGTTTGCCGCAGGCAGTCGAGCACGCTCTGGCTGGATTGCCCGCGGAAATCACGCGGCAGCTGGACGAATACTTCCAGGAACGACTGCATCGCGAAGGAGCAACCCTTCAGCAATTCTGCACCGCCAGTGGCGATGCTTTGCGGCCATTGTGTGAGGCCATTGTCAGGGAGATAGAAAACTGGCTCGAAGCCAATTGGCCCACGTGCGACGTGGCCGACTTGCTGCTGCGACGGGGCAATGGTGAGCCGTCCATTCGAGCTACTATACAGCGTCTCTTCCAGCTTGCGGCTCCGTCCGCTGTGGCATCCCTGCCCGACTCAGGGCGCAGTTTCACGGTACTAGCCTTGCCCAACTCCGAAGCCGGCCGCCAACTGGCCCAGGTAGTCGGTGCGGTTTTACCGGAAGACACGGTATTTGTGGCAGGTGAGCCTCAGGAATTGATGCTGTATCGCGAATGGATGGGGGTTCGGTTCGAAGACCTGCCACAGCTGGGCCAGGAGGCTCGCCAGGCGTATGAGCAGGTTTGTTCCCTGGAGCATTTCACGCCCCACAGTCGTCTCGACATTCCGGCTTTTCGCAACCACACGGAGGCTCTGGCCCCGTAAGCAGCTTTTTCGCTTACTCGAATTTACCACGTGTTCAGCCGAACCGGCTGCCGCTTCGACATTCACCGCGTGCCTGGAAACATCGGAGGTGTCTGTTTGCTGGTTTGCGTCTCGCTAGCCGAGGGCGGTTGGGCCTCGGGACTGTTTCCGCCCTCGAAGTCACGCCAGCGGTAACCGACGCCCCGCACGGTCTCAATGTTCGATCCAGCCTCGCCAAGTTTTCGGCGAAGCGACTTGATATGCACGTCCACCGTGCGTTCCAGGACCATGTCTGCATCCCCGCCGGCTGCTTCCAGCAATTCCGTGCGGTTGAAGGCTCGCCCTGGCTGTTGGAGAAACACTTCCAGGAGCCGGAACTCCGTCGGCGTGAGATGCACCGGCTGGTCACGAACGAACGCACGCCTGCTGCGTCGGTCGAGACGCACTATTCCGTGCACGAATACCTGCACTCCTTCTTCGCTGCCAGCCCGTCGCAGCAATGCTCGTATTCGCTGAATGAGCACCTTGACGCTGAACGGTTTGGTCACGTAATCATCTGCTCCGGCCGCCAGGCCGACAATCTGGTCCACTTCTTCACTGCGGGCGGTCAGCATCAGAATGGGCACTCGAGTGGTCGCCGGGTCCTGACGCAGCAGACGACAGACTTCCACACCATCGAGGCCGGGCAACATCAAATCCAAGATAACCACATCCGGCGGTTGCAGTTGTGCCATGCGCACTGCTTCACGTCCATCTCCACACCACATAACCTCGAAGTTCTCTCGCGTCAGGTTGTAGCGTAACACCTCAACCAGCCCGGGGTCATCTTCTACGAGTAAAATCCGTGCCGGCATGACCAAAAGCTCCCGATTTGGCTTATCATGGCCTTTCGATCAGTGCTTCCGGATGATGGCGAATAATTTGCCCTTCCACCATATACACTACGTCTTCAGCGATATTGGTGGCGTGGTCGGCTATTCGCTCCAGATGCCGCGATGCTGAAAAAAGGTTCAAGCCCGGTTCGATGTTGTCCGGTGATTGTTTCATCATCTGAATAAGGTGCTGAATAATCTCGCGGTTGACGCCATCCACCTGCTCATCCATACGGCAGATTTCTCGGGCCAGATGTGCATCCATGCGAACAAAAGAATCCAGACTTTCTCGCACCATGTAGGTAGCCATGTCGGTCATACGACGAAATTGCGGCGGGATGGGGAGCAAAACCGCTCCACGCAGGAAGGCAACTGCACGTTCGGCAATGTTAATGGCCAGATCGCCCATACGCTCCAGGTCGGTGTTGATTTTGAGAATACCCGCAGTTCGGCGTAAATCGCGCGCCACCGGCTGATGCAGCGCCAGAATCTTCAAACATTCCTCCTCAACCGCATTCTCCTCCAAATCAATTTCGGTATCCACGTCTCGCTCCAACAATTCAATGGCCAGCTCGATCTGTCTTTCGCACAATGCCCGAACGGCCTGTTCCACGGTATCCACGACCTTCCAGGCCAGCTTGGTAATACGTTCCTGCAGCTTTTCCAGGTCGCGTTGCAAATGAACCATCTTTTGTGTTCCTTAGTTGTCGTTCCAATAACCACCGGTCACCGGCCACTAGTCACCGGCCACTGGTCTTCGCTCCGGGTTGCTCGAGCTGACAACGGCACAGGTCAGCCCGGGCATTTTATCCGATTCTCCGACTGGCCGCACCCCTGCAGCTAGACCGCTGGTCAGCAGTCATCCGAGGGTTATTGCTATGGCTCAGTCTGAGGGCTCACCTTTGATTTACGCAGCCGGGCAAGCCGTGGCATTATTTGTGTGCTTCTGGGACTGTGTGGAAGACGATTTTGCTTAGTCCTGCGGGCAAATAACACCCCGGATGTTCAGGGCAGAACAACCGCAGGCCTAGCCGAACCTCCCGGTAATGTAATCTTCCGTTTCTTTGCGCGTGGGACGGGTGAAAAGTTGATCGGTTGGCCCCATTTCGATAAGTCGGCCATTGTAAAAGAAGGCAGTTTCGTCAGAGATCCGGGCTGCCTGCTGCATATTGTGCGTCACTATGACAATGGTGTAGTTAGCCTTGAGCTCGAAAATCAGGTCTTCGATTTTTGCCGTGGATGTCGGGTCCAGAGCCGAGGCTGGTTCGTCCATCAGTAAAACTTCCGGGTCAGTCGCCAGTGCACGGGCAATGCACAACCGCTGCTGCTGACCACCGGAGAGAATCATTGCCGACTGGTGCAAACGGTCTTTTACCTCGTCCCATAGCGCTGCTTTACGCAGGCAGTGCTCCACGATTTGCTCGAGCTGACGACGGTCGCGTATGCCAGCAATTCGCGGACCGTAAGCAACGTTCTCGAAAATGCTTTTCGGGAACGGATTGGACTTTTGGAACACCATGCCTACGCGGCGCCGGAGCGTAACCACGTCCATGCTGCGGTGATAAATATCCTGCCCGTCAAGCAATACAGTACCGCTGAACCGGGTATTTTCCAGAACCTCATTCATGCGGTTGAGTAAACGCAGAAACGTGGATTTGCCACAACCGGACGGCCCTATAAGGGCTGTAACGCGGTTCTCCCGAATGTCCATGTTGATGTCGAACAGTACCTGCGTCTCTCCGTACCAGAAATTGGCGTCGCGAACGCTGATTTTCACCCTGGACGGGACCGAAGAGTTTTCTGTCGCATCCTGGGCTTGGAGGCGTACGATCGGAGGCAAGGAGATTGGCACACTGGACCTCATCGTCAGGCAGAGAGCTTACCACCATCCATTTCGCCTATCGCTCCCATCGGCGTGTCTGCTTCACGACCGCATAAAGCAAATGCGATTCTTCCTGCCGGGGCCTCACATTTCGGCTTACGGGTTGACCCAGGGTGAGTATATAGACATTAGCCGCAGCATGTGTGAAGATATTGTGTAAACATTGTGAAGATGCGGTTCCGGCTGGCCAGCAAAGAACTTGCGTTTCGGGGTTAACACAACCTTTGCGGTGCTTTGGCCGTTGGCAACCCGCCTTTTATTTACAGCCAGCGAGAGGTTGCATCTCTGAATAAGGGCGACGCTTTCCCGATTTCCAACACGGTTGTATTTTGTATTTTCTCGATTTGCCATTGACAGGGCACAAACTCACAGTATGTGCGGGGCTGAATATCGCAGCATCTCGAGCAGTTGGTCAGCACAACTTCACAACCGCCAAAAATGGAGGAAATAGCCACGATGAAGAGGATTTTTGTCATTCTGGCAATATGGGCACTGTCGGAAGGACTAGCTAATGCGCAAAATGTGGCGACTCCTGGTCGGGCACCGCGTCTGGAAACGGGAGCTGCAGCATCGGCGAACACGCTGATCGGTTCCGCACCGCGGTTAGGGCCGGTATCCGGCCGCACGGGTACCGTGAACGTTCCTGTGGATGTAACTCGCAACAGTGTGGTGCCTCTCCACCTGGTGCAGGGAAGAACAGTATCACCGCGACCGCCGACGCTACTGGATCGGTTGGCACAATTGCTGCCTTTTGCCGCTCGCACCGGTGCTTCCGTGGTAGCACCGGAAGCCGTTATCCTCCACGACAGCCTGCCCAATGTTACCATCAAATAGGGCTTCTATGGGCCTTACGGCAGCTCCGCAGCCACGGCAGTTCCACGGATTGACACCTAGAATACTTGACGGACGCTGCGGAGGTGGTCAGCATGCCGTATTATGTCCGGATTATCGGAGGGGAGTTGCGCGGTCGCCGGTTGCGTGTGGTAACCGAGCCGCCAGAATTACGCCCGATTGCCGACCGTGCCCGCGAAGGATTGTTTAACATTCTGCGTCGCTGGGATACTGAGCGCCCGTTTGTGGATGTGTTCGCCGGTAGTGGCTCTGTTGGAATCGAGGCTTTGAGCCGTGGTGCGAAAGAAGTGCTATTTGTCGAACAACATCCTCGCCTGACGCGGCTACTGCAGGAGCAATTACAGGAGTTGCAGCTGGAGCAGCGCGGCTGGGTGTTGCGTGCGGATGCCTATCGCTGGGCCAGGCATTGGATACCTCCCTCCGAACCGGTTACTGTTTTTCTCGGCCCGCCGTATGCCGACTTCGTACGCCGTAGCGACGAAATACTGGAGTTGATTCGTACATTGCAACAGAAGCTACCGCCCGACTCGGTTCTGGTCGTGCAGACCGACCGACTGTATCCAGCGCAGAACCTGCCGGACTCGCAACACTGGGACGTCCGTTGCTACGGAAGAACCCAGATCTGCCTGTGGCACAAACCAGAACATGTCTGACAACCCGTCGGCATTACCAAATTCAACGCGTTCTTCAGGAAACGACACCCGCGGTGGGGCGGACGAACGTGTTTCGTCTCAGCGCGATGAACAGGCGAGGCAGTTTGCTCTACAGGTGGTTCGGCGCTTGCGTGAAGCTGGATACGAAGCATACTGGGCTGGGGGTTGTGTTCGCGATTATCTCCTTGGACTGACGCCTCATGACTATGACGTAGCCACAAGTGCCAGGCCTGAAGAAGTGCAGCGTTTGTTCCGCCGCACCGTGACCGTTGGAGCCAGTTTCGGAGTGGTCGAAGTATTAGGGCCTCGAGTGGATGGCGAAACCATTAGCGTTCAGGTAGCCACTTTCCGCAGTGAAGGCCCGTATTCGGACGGTCGGCATCCGGATTCGGTCATTTTTACCAACGCCGTACAGGACGCTCAGCGCCGGGATTTTACCATCAACGGTCTGTTCTACGACCCGCTCACGGGTCAGGTACTGGATTACGTGGGCGGCAAGCAGGACTTGCAAGCCCGTATATTGCGAGCCATAGGCAATCCTCGAGAGAGGTTCCAGGAAGATAAGTTGCGCATATTGCGGGCGGTACGCCTGGCAGCCCAGTTTAACCTCACTATTGAGGGAGAAACCGCCGAGGCTATTCGGGCGATGGCTGACCAGATCACCGTCGTCAGTGCCGAAAGAATTGCGGAGGAGTTACGCCGGCTTCTGACCGGTGCCGGGCGGGTTCGCGGTCTGGAATTGTTGCATGAGTTGGGGTTGCTGTCGCCGATTTTTCCAGAACTCGCCGACATGCCGAAGGTAATCCTGCCGCAACCGATTGCAGGGCAATCTCGCGTGGATCATCCCCCGGAAGCTCAGGCTGGGTCTTTATCCCAAGACGAATCAACGAGCCAGACGACGTTAGCGATTCCTGCCGCAGCAGAACAGGCTGAGAAGACGCTGGAGGGGAAGTGTGATGCTGGGCCAGGGTCGCAAACCCTCTGGGAACACACGTTGCGTGTGGTCGGATGGTTGCGTGAGCCAGGGTTTCCGCTTTCTTTAGCCGCTTTGTTTCACGACGCCGGCAAGGCAAAGATGGCATCATCCTCGCTCGTGGATATGTCCGGCAAGCACAGCGTCCAAAATTCAGCTTTTCCGGAGCACGAAAAAATTGGTGCCGAACTGGTCGAACATGCCGGTCGCCGACTGCGACTGGCTAACGCTGAGTGGCAGCGTGCGGCCTGGCTCGTTGCTCACCATCACGCTCTGGACGCACCGTGGAACTTACCGATGCATGTTTTGAAACCCCTGCTGGCCCACCCAGCGATCCACGAATTGCTCGAGTTAATCCGGGCCAACCTGCTGGCCCACAATCGGTCTTTGCAACCGATCGCGTTTTGTGAAACCAAACTGCAGGAATGGCCGCGGGAGGTGCTGGACCCACCGCCACTGGTGAGCGGAGACGACCTCATTGCCCTCGGCTTGAAACCAGGCCCGATTTTCAAACAACTATTGCAACATGTGCGAGAGGCCCAGCTGGACGGCATTATAGCAAGCCGGGAAGAAGCTCTCGAAATGCTTCGCCAGTGGTTACCACAAAATCGGCCATCCGGTTAGTGGCGCAGACCAACGCAGTGGCAAAGACCGGCTGCCTTTTCAACATCGGGTCGGTCCCGGCTTGACGTGAGGCGGCTCAGCCTGCAGCAATTCGAGGTCTTTGCGAGCCATCTCATCGTGGATGACCTGGTGCCAGTCGGGGGAGCGTAGCTCCGGCGGTACATAGTTTTCCCGAGCCCAACGGCGTAGGCGTAGTTCCTCGATCAGATCAAGCGGTTCGTTGCGGGTGTACATAGCAGACCTCAAATATGTCGCACTTCCAGAATATGGACTCGCAATTCTAGCTGTTCTTCTTCGGTTAGCAAGAGGGGGACAAAAATTTTCAGCAGTTGAGGCTGCCTCGAAGGTCATCGCTGGCCGCGCTGTCGGTAAAGACGTTGTTTTTGACCGGTTATTACTCGTGTGGCGAAGCCTGGCACGGGTCGGCGAACGATTGTTTTGCGGATGGGTTCAGCAGCGTATTGATGCGGTGATGCTAATTCACCGCCAGTTGCGTATAAACTCACGAGGAACCGAAAATCAGTTCGACAGCCTCTTTTTGGGCCTTCAGAAACCGAACAGGGGTGCAAATGGAGCGGCTATGAGCGTTGGTATCGTGCTCATTGCACATGGTAGCAGGCGACCTGAGGCGAACGCTGAACTGGAATGGGTTGCCAACCAGCTTCGACAGCGGCATCCGCACTGGTTGGTGCAGTGCGCCTACCTGGAAATTGCCGAGCCAACGATCCCGCAAGCCATTGCTTGTTGCGTTGAGAGCGGAGCCGAACAAATCTTACTGGTGCCTTACTTTCTCTCGGCAGGCCGCCACGTCAGCCAGGACCTGGAGCGTATCCGCAGCCAGGCACAGGAGCAATATCGCAACGTGAATTTCACTCTGGGCAAACCGCTGGGACCCCACGAACTGCTGGTGCAGCTGTTAGAGCAACGCATTGATGAGGCCCTGAAGAACTAGCAGGCACATACCGGAACCCGGTAGAAGATAAACACGACGCCATCCTCGACAGCAACACAATGAAGATGCCATCCGGCAGCAGCATCGGGTATTCAAACCCTGTCGCATAAGTAAAACAGCCGTGCTCGGCGACACTCGTGCGGCTCTGCGACGTGCCGGGATGTGCGAATTCCCTCCGGCCGGTTCACCGCCAGGTATCAGCCATTCGCATCACCTGGAGCGCGTCCGGTCTTATGTTTATGGGACGAAGGCATATACTTCCTTAGACCCGGTGAATTGCAAATTGCAGCGATACCTGGGCGGTAACGCCTGACCAATCAGGTAAAGGGAAAAACGGGCATGCCGGACCAGAAACGCACAAACACATGGTTTCCTTCGGACTGGCGGCGGATGATTCTGCTGTGGTTCGCCGGGTTGTTATGCCTGACGCTTTCCGAAGCCCATGAGGATGAGCATGAGTCGGCTTTGGCTAACAAAGGGGTGCATGTCGAACGTGATATCGTTCTGCTGGAAAAACCGGCTTACGAAGCTCTGGGGCCGGAACTGGCGTCGGTGCAAAGACGCACGTTGACCCGAACAGTATTGGCTACGGGGAATCTGGTAGTTTCCCCCGCTGCACGGGCCTGGATTAGCACCTGGCTCCCAGGCCGAGTCGAGCAAATTGCCGTTGAATTAGGCCAGTCGGTAAAGGCCGGGCAAATTGTTGCCTGGATCCGCAGCAGCGAGTGGGAACGGCTTGTCGCCAATTTATCCGTGGCGGCTACGGAAGAAGAAGCGGCCCGATTGGAATGGCAAAGGATAGATGGCTTGTATCGCGACGGTCTCGCCTCACGCCGTGAATGGTTAGAAGCGCGGGCACGCTGGCAGGAAAAGCAAAATACCGTTCTGGTCAATCGGCTGCAGGTAATGGCGGTGGCAGGAGAATTGGCAAATCCCGGCTCGTTCCTGCCAGTTCGCAGTCCGATCACTGGGCGTGTCGTTCGGATTTTCAGTGCAGTAGGCCGCGAAGTCGAGCCACAACATCCGATTATGGAAATCCTCGGTGACCAGCCTTTATGGTTTCGAGCGCAGGTACCCCAGTATTACACGCCGCTGGTGCAAATCGGACAAACGGCTCGGGTGCGATTACGGGCGATGGGCCAGGCCGAACCGTGGCAGGCAACGGTTTTCGCATGCAGCGGGCGTATCGATCCAAAAACCCTGACCGAAACCGTCTGGCTCAGTTTTACTTCGCAGCCGAAAGTCAATCTCCAGGCTGGCCTGCAAGGCATCGCCCAAATCGAGGTCGAGCGGCGGGAGAATGTACTGGCGGTACCCGCTTCCGCTGTGGTTCGCGAAGGGATGGAAACTTACGTTTTTGTGCGCAGAAATCCCGAGGAATGCCCCGATTGTTGTCCTGAACCAGACCACTCACACTCCCCTAATCATGCCACATTTCAGCCGGAAGCTGCATTTGAGCGTGTTGCTTTCCTGGCCGGGCTGGAAACCCCGGACTGGGTCGAAGTGAAAGAAGGCCTGTCTGAAAGCCAGCAGGTGGTACTGACGGGTCGTCACCAATTGGCGGTGCTGCTACCACCCCAGGGAGACGGGGAGTTTCGCGTCAGCAATCTGGCCTGGAAACAAAGCGGTTTGCGTGTCGAACCGGTCAGTTTCCAGGTGATATCGCCCACGGTCAGCCTGGAAGCTCGCATAGCCGCTCTGCCGACGGCATTGCAGGCAATCCACCTGCCGCTAGCCGGGAAACTGCATCGTTTGCTGTTGACGACCCCAACGCCGGTACGAGCGGGGCAACCGATAGCGGAGTTTCAAAGCCTGGAATCGCAGCAATGGCAACTGGCCTGGTTGCAAGCAGAACTGACCGCTCGAGCGCAACGGGAAATCGTCAAGGGTTACCGCGAGCTCCTGGCTGCAGGAGCACCTTTACCAGAACAAGTAGTCCGAAACGCCGAACTGGCAGCTCAATCGGCGGAAACCCAGGCAGCCAGCTGGAAACATCGTTTGACGCAGTGGCTGGGCCTAGACGAGGCACAACTCGAGGCCGTGCTTCAAAAGCGAGAGTTAATCCCATTGCTCACACTACGTGCACCGCGAGATGGTTGGCTGATCCCTGCCGAGCTGGCCATGGGCCAGTTCGTGAGCCCGAACGAGTCCGTAGCCGAACTTCTACCTATGCAGGGCTGGCATGTTCGCGCTCGGGTGCCAGAACCGATGTGGAACCTGCTGCGGCCTGGAGCTAAGGCAAGGTTTCGTCCCGCACTCACTGGACGGCCTACCTGGCTGGCGCAGGTCACACGCCTGGAAGACCTCGCGGATGAGAATGGCCAGCGTTTGGCCTGGGTACAGCTACTGGATGCACCGGCGTCGGTGCCTGAAAACCTCGCCGGTATGCTGAGCGTCGAACTTCCAGAAAACGGTCAGGCCAGATTGGCTGTGCCGATATCGGCAATCTGGTGGGAAGGCAGCGAATCTGCCGTATTCGTTTATCACCGTGATCGCGATATTTTCGAGTACCGTCCAGTGCGAATTGGACAGCGAAACGATATGTGGGCCGAGATTATTCACGGATTGCATGCTGGCGAGGAGATTGCCGTCACGTGCATTCCCGACTTGCGTCGCCACTACGGACGATTGCGCTTATCCGGTCAAGGGGTTTATCGTGACCACTGCCGCGACTGATTAGACCTGGTGGTGCGGCTAATACTTCCACGGAGCCGACGCTATGTTCGACTGGATTATTGGAGCTTCCTTACGTAACCGTCAGCTGGTGCTTTTAGGAGCACTGGTGGTAGCTATTCTGGGCGGTTACTTGCTCGTAAACGCCTCCGTGGACATTTTCCCGGAACTGAATCGGCCCACCGTTCCTGTTGTCGTGGAGTATCCCGGTCGAGCACCCGAGGAAGTGGAACAGGATGTGACTCGCCCGCTTACTGCTTCTCTCCAGGGGGCTCCCGGGGTTCAGCAAATTATCGGGGGATCTTACCAGGGCGTGTCAGCAGTACAGGTGATCTTCGATTGGAACGTGGAACCGTTGGTTTGCCAGCAAATCGTGTCGCAGCGGATACCGTCGGCACGTTTGCCCAGCGATGCTACGGTGAATGTTTTGCCACCGTCAGCTATCCTCAACGACGTCTTTATTATCGGTTTGCGGTCGCGTAAATCCCCAGCCTCTTCCCAGGAAGTTCTGGCAACGCAGTTATTGATGCGCACTCTGGCCGATTGGCACATCCGACCAAAGCTATTTGTGCCCGGCGTCGCCAATGTGTTTGTCATCGGCGGCCTGGTTCGGCAATATCAGGTGCTTACAGACCCTGAGCGCCTGGCCCTCAACGACATCACGCTCGAAGACCTCACCAAAGCCGTAGCCGCTGCATACGCAGCGACAGGCGGCGGACCGTTCATTGAACCACAGTCCGAAAAACTCACCCGGATCAGTGGGCCGATCCGACAGCCACAGGATTTGGAACAAATCGCCATTCCTCGCCGCGATGGGTCAATCGTTCGGCTCAAGGAGGTGGCCGACGTCGTGGTTGCTGGGCCTATTCCGCGGGGCAGTGCTGCTCTGCATTACCGCCAGCACGATCCGGACGGCTCCATTCTCATAGACAATAGCCCGGCCATTACCATTGAGGTTCAGCGTCAGCCGGGGGCCAACATCCTGGAAGTTACTCGCCGCCTCGAAACGGTTGTCCAGGAACTCCGTCAGGAAATTCAACGGATGTATCCGGATTTGCAGCTGGAGCTGGACGACCGATTGTTTCGTCAGGCTGACTTTATCGAAGCCGCGATCTTCAACGTCAAAGAATCTCTGCGGGATGGCTTAGCCCTGGTGTGTGTCGTGCTGATTTTGTTTCTGGCTAATATCCGCACGGCACTGGTTACGCTCACAGCCCTGCCGTTATCCCTGGCGTTGTTCGCCGTGATCTTCGGTTTTCACAATGGGCAATGGAAACTGGTTATCAACACCATGACCCTGGGGGGTATCGCCATTGCGGTGGGGGAACTGGTAGATGACGCCATCGTGGACGTGGAAAACATCTTCCGCCGACTCAAGCAAAACCGCCAGTCCTCCGATCCCCGACCGGTTTTGGATGTGGTGCTGGATGCCTCGAAGGAAATCCGCAGCTCTATCGTCTATGCCACCATGATCGTGTGCCTGGTGGTGGCTCCGTTGTTGTTGCTGCCCGGGCTAACCGGAGCGATGTTCGCTCCGCTGGGACTGGCCTACGCTTCCTCGCTTATGGCATCGTTGCTGGTATCGCTCACGGTTACACCGGCGCTGGCATCTTACCTGCTCCCCTCGGCTCGCATCATGCATAAGCCAGGGGATTCATTCGTGGTTCGCTGGCTGAAAAAACTGGTACGTCCGTGCGTGCAGGCGGCGTTACGTCGCCCACGCTTAGTCCTGTCCATGGTCGGCGTGCTGGCCGTGGCAGCATTACTGGTGCTACCGTTTCTCGGCGGAACCTTTCTACCGCCTTTCAACGAGGATAACCTGGCCATCACCGTTACCGCTCCTTTAGGCGTTAGTCTGGATGAAGCGGCACGCATCGGGGATCGGGTGGCTCAAAGCTTGTTACAGGTGCCGGAAGTCGTTGCAGTCGCGCGTTACACTGGTCGAGCAGAGCAGGACGAAGAAGTAGCACCGATTAACCTATCCCACCTGCAAGTCCGGCTGCTGCCCACACGCCGACCCAAGGAAGGGTGGTACTACCAAGTGCTGCGGTGGTTTCCCATCCTCGACAGATTCGGCTACGAACATCCTGGTCGGCCCCGCGAGCAGGTTCTGGAAGATATACGCGACCGGCTGGCCTATTTTCCAGGAGTAGCCATCAACTTGGGTGGCCCCATCTCGCATCAGCTTGATCACGTCATTGCAGGCACCGAAGCAGCAGTAGCTATCCGCGTTTACGGTCCCGACCTGGCAACGTTACGGTTACTTGCTGAACGCATTCTGAACATCTTGCGGCAAACGCCTGGCGTGGTTGACGCCCGCCCAGCTCAGCCCATCGAGGAGATGGATCAGATTCGCATCCGTGTCAATCAGCAACTGGCCGGGCAGTACGGCCGCAGCAGTGCTGAAATCGCACAGCTATTGGAGACCGCTCTGGCTGGTCGGAAAGTGCAGTTCATTCCCGAAGGTAATGCACGCACCGCATTGGTGGTCTGGTACACCCCGGAAGCTCGCCGGCACTTTGACGTCATTCGCCAGACCCTCGTAGATACGCCCTTTGGCCGTGTACCGCTGGAACAGCTGGCCGACGTCGAATACGTCAGCGGGGCCTTTTCCCTGTATCTGGAAAAACAGCAGCGCCGGCTTATGCTGGCATGCAACATTGCAGCAGCCGATATGACCAGCGTCGTTGAGGAGATTAAACGCCGCGTGGCCGAGCTGGAGTTCCCGCCAGGTTATTCCGTGGAGTATAGCGGCCAATACGAAGAGCGCGAGAAAGCCGGTCGCTATATATGGTTTTTGTACCCAGTTGTTCTGCTGGCCATTGTGGTATTACTGTGGCGGTGTCTCGGTTCCTGGCGTGCGGCTTTTCTGGTCATGACTAACGTCCCTCTCGCCTGCATTGGTGCCATCATCACATTGCTAGCTTTGCATCCGCCGACCTGGCAGGAGTTGCAAAGTCACGCTTGGACGGAGTGGCTCGACCTCTGGTTCAGCAAAACCAGTCTGTCACTGGCGCACTGGATCGGTTTTATCACGCTGACCGGAATCGTCAGCCGCAACGGGATCATGATGATCTCCCACTACCTTCACCTTATGCGTTACGAAGGCGAGAGCTTCGACGAGAAAATGATTATACGCGGAACACTGGAACGCTTAGTGCCGATGCTCATGACAGCTCTAACTACTGTTCTCGGGCTGACCCCTCTACTGCTGGGTGCGAATGAACCGGGCCGGGAGATACTTCATCCTTTGGCTGTTGTTGTAGCCAGCGGCCTGCTCTGGGCGACCGTCTTGGATCAAATCGTCACACCTGCTTTGTTTTTCGTGTTTGGTCGCAAAGTTTATTCAAACATCGCAGCTCAGGCGTCGCCTAAAGAGGTTGCGGCCACCACCCCCGCTAAGGGTACATACCAGGACAGTGCAAAGTCTGCACTTCCACAAACCGGTTCGCCAATATCACCGGAACCACTTGCCAGCGATTCACAAAAAAGTCCAGCATATACGTCGGGTGGGCAAACTACCGGCGACGAACAGCCGGCTGCTGCTATACCCGCTCCTCCTGCTGCTGAGTCTGTTGCCGAAAATGGGCAGCCGCAAGTAGCGAATCAGCCCGCTACTAAGAACCAAACCGCCGAAAATACCGGCTGCGGAGACAAATCGGATGTCCGCTAATTCGCCTGCAAACCTAAAGCGGCGATGGATTGATCGCTTCCTGGACGCGATTCAATGGGCGGGCAACAAGCTTCCTGACCCGGCACTGATTTTCCTGTGGGCTTTGCTTCTGGTATGGGTGTTATCCGCGTTGCTATCACCTATAGAGTTCAAATATGTGGACCCGCGAACAGCAGGCCCGGGAAAAGAACCGCAGCCGATTCGCGTCCAGAATCAACTTAGTGGAACTGCGTTAACTGATTTCCTGGTCAACTTAGTGGACACTTTTGTTCGCTTTCCACCTCTGGGCGTAGTCTTGGTCGCTTTATTAGGTGTCGGCGTTGCCGAACATACAGGTTTTATTAGTGCGCTGATCAAGGCCTTGTTGGCGATCACCCCGAAGCGGCTGCTCACACCCATGCTGTTAGTTGTGGCGATCATGAGCCATTCCGCTGGTGATACGGGCTATGTGCTGGTTATTCCGCTGGGCGGCATGATCTTCGCAGCAGCTGGTCGGCACCCATTGGCAGGTATTGTCTGCGCGTTCGCTGGTGTTTCGGGTGGCTTTAGTGCGAATTTCCTTCCTTCCGGGCTGGACCCGCTTTTACAAGGTTTTACACAGTCGGCAGCGCAAATCATTGAACCGGGGCGCCAGGTTAATCCCTTGTGTAATTACTGGTTTATGTCCGGCTCCTCAATCTTGATTGTGCTGGCGGGCTGGTATATCACCGACCGCATTATTGAACCGCGCCTGGCGAACTTTTCGATCGAGCAGGAACAACCGGATACGCCCAGACTGGATTTCTTGAGTCCGCAGGAGCGCCGCGGACTGGTAGCAGGAATTTTGACCGTTCTAATAGGGGCAGTCGCGTTGATCTTAGCCTGCGTACTGCCCGAAAAATCTCCGTTGGCTTCACCAAGGGGTAGTTTTTCCGATCATGACGCCCCACTGATGAAAGCGATAGTGCCATTGATTTTCCTGTTTTTCCTATTCCCTGGTGTCATTTACGGAATAGTGGCAGGTACGGTGAAATCGCATCGGGATATCATTCAGGGCATGTCGAAGTCTATGCAAACTATGGGATATTATCTTGTCCTTGCGTTTTTCGCAGCACAGTTTACTTATGCGTTTGCCAGGTCTAATCTTGGAGCATTGCTGGCAATATCCGGTGCGGAATTCCTCAAGGACCTGCGTATGCCGAACCAACTAACTCTGGTCGGCATTATCATCCTTTCGACTACAGTCAACCTGCTAATCGGCTCAGCCTCAGCCAAATGGGCGATTTTGAGTCCGATTTTTGTTCCGATGCTTATGCAACTTGGTGTCTCGCCAGAGCTAACGCAGGCGGCTTACCGTATCGGCGACTCCAGCACGAACATCATAACTCCGCTATTGCCTTATTTTCCCCTTATAGTGGCTTATGCCCAGCGCTATGTCAAGCAGGTCGGCGTTGGCACCTTGATTTCGCTAATGCTTCCTTACGCGATGACTTTCCTGGTCGCCTGGACAGTTTTGCTCATGATCTGGTGGCAGCTTGGCTTACCATTGGGGTTACCAACAGTTTGGGGACCGCAAGGTTATACTTACTCGTCGCCCGTGCATGGCCAATAAAACGCACAATTTTCGCCTCGCAGAAAAATTTCACCCGTAGGCTAAGCCTGCTCCGACCGTTTTCACCGATTTTTGCCTGACCAAAGTTTGCGTTCTAATCTTTTGCAGAAGCATATTGCCGATCTGATAGCAAGCATCAGCAGCGGAATTAGCCTGATGCTTCTGCCGCCAACGACTGCATCTTTGGTCCTGGTTCGCAAATTATTCCGACCATAATGCCGCAACGAAAGGTCAAAGCAGGAACGCCATGAACGTCGGCTCAAAGCATGAATTAGCCTCTAGCCGTTCGTCATCTTTACTGCGCCGCGGCTCTCTCACGGGAGAACCGTTGGGTAACCCAACGGCCGCATCTAAGTGCGCTGCACAAGGCCAAACCGTTATTGTCAACCCTGCTCAACTGTTGCTTCAAGAGCTAATGCGAGAAAAGTTGCTGCTGCCTGACGACCTGGATAGTTTAAATGAAGACCAGTTGACGGCTCTATACAGGACAACGGAAAGGGAGCAAGCTCTAGCACAACTGGTCGAATTTGGCCTTTTGACGCCCTACCAGGCGGAACGTATCGAGTCGGGTAAACTTCACGGTTTGGTTCTGGGCAATTATCGTGTTCTGGACCGGATCGGCTCAGGGGGTATGGGCACGGTTTATAAGGCTGAGCATATACAATTGCGTCAGCTGGCGGCAGTTAAAGTCGTGGCCATACATACGGAACGTGGGGACTGGCAACGGCTATTAATGCGGTTTCGCTCAGAAATTCGTGCAGTAGCACAGCTTCGTCATCCTAATATCGTGCAGGCTCTGGACGCCGGTGAAATACCACCCCCTGATAGCGAATCCCCGGCGTTATGTTATTACGTCATGGAATTCGTTCAGGGACAGGACTTGGAAACATTAGTAAGTCAGCAAGGGCCTTTGCCAATCGGGCAGGCATGCGAGATCATTTATCAGGTTGCCTCAGCGCTTCACGAAATCCACTGTCATCGTCTGGTGCATAGGGACATTAAACCCTCTAATATTATTCTCACCGCTGAAGGCAAAGCTAAGTTGCTGGATTTCGGACTGGTTCGGCATTTGCGGCACCGAGTAACAGAAGTGGGCACGGTGCTGGGAACTATTGATTACATGGCCCCCGAACAGGCTTCCGACGCCAGCAGTGTTGACATTCGTGCTGACATATATAGTCTCGGTGGCACGTTGTTCTGGTGCTTAACCGGCCGACAACCCTTCCCCTCGCAGGGGAATCTGGCAGAAGATTTACTGCTTCGGCGAAAGCAGATGCCGCCTTCTGCGCGAGCATTACGACCGGAGATACCGCCTGCTCTCGATGCGGTGATTGCTACCATGCTGCATCCGGATCGGGAAAAGCGATATCCCGAACCGAAGGCGGTCATGAACGCACTATTGCCCTATCTTCGTTTGGAACAGGTGTCGGCAGTGCTGCATCCAACGCATCCGGGTGATAGTGGGAAGGCGAACCCTGCTAGCTCGCAGCAGACGAAACGGATTCTAATCATTGACGATGAACTACCAATTCGAGAGTTTTGTCGGCACGCCTTACAGCAGGGCGGTTTTGCCTGTGAAACAGCGGAGAATGCTAGCCAGGGACTCGCTATGATCTCCAGCAAGCCTTTCGATCTGATTCTCCTGGACTGGAATTTGCCCGATATAGAAGGTCCAGAAGTGGTTGCTCGTGTTAGAGCTATGTCTGTGTCTCCATACCTGAAAATCGTTATGATTTCCGGCCGTATCAGTGGCGAGGAATTGTCGCAGGCCTTGATGCGCGGTGCCGATGATTATTTGTGCAAGCCTTTTAGTTTACAGGAGATGCTCAGTCGTGTCAAAGCTGCGTTAGCATTGAAAGAGGCTCAGGAAACCATGCAAACCATGATGAGCTACCTTGCTGATGCTAACGCGCGGCTGGAACAAAACTTGACCAGTACGAGCGGCGAGTTGGCGCAGTTGCAGAATATCTTCGTACAAGTGATGGCTTTGGCGACTAATTACCGCGATACAAATGCCCGCCGGCATCCTCAGCGTATGGCACGATATGCTCGCCGGCTTGCGGAGGCAGCTTCCTTACTTCCAGCTTTTGCAGGTGAAATTGACGAGCAATATATTCGCCGCCTCGAAGTCGCTATCCCTTTGCATGATTTAGGCAAGGTCGGATTGCCTGACCACATACGTTTCAAGGATACCTTATTGAGTCCGGAAGAACGGTTGCTTATGCAAACGCACACTATTATCGGGCACGAAATATTGACCGAGGTAGCTAAACAATACCAGGGTCGTGCTTTTGATTTCATTCGCATGGCTGCCGAGATTGCCCGTCATCATCATGAACGATTCGATGGCAACGGGTATCCAGACGGCCTGGCCGGTAAAGATATCCCGTTATCGGCACGCATCACTGCTATCTGCGATACCTATGACGCCTTATGTTCGCCGCGACCTTATCGTCCGGCTTTACCCCATGAAACTGCCGTGCTTATGATCCTGAAAAACTCGCCTGGACAGTTCGATCCTGATTTACTCATAGCATTCGAACAAGTTGCGGCAGATTTCGCCGCTATTTTCCGAGAATTACCACCCAACTAACCACTTAGGCAATACCCTGTGATAGCATCCTTGAATGTGGATCAGTTTAGCTGATAAGAACCACGGTCCAAGTCACAAAATCCGGCTATGGTCAGAAAACGCACAGGTGATTAAGTGGACTTTCCAAAAAGCAAATTAGGAAGGAAATTATTCGCCGTTAGCGTTTCGCACGGAAGTTCATTTTCGTACAGGTTGATGGCGGATTGGCTTGCCTGGCAGGTTATTGAGATACTTGCCATCTGCAAGCACAGGTTGGCCGTTTACGAAGAGATAGTGTACCCCTTTGGCATACTGGTGGGGTTTCTCATAGGTGGCAGTGTCGCGGAATGTTTTGGGGTCGAAGACAACAATGTCGGCATAATAACCAACGCGCAAATAGCCACGCTGAGGTAAACCCAGTATATCCGCCGGCAAGCCACTCGCAGACCGAATCGCTTGTTCAAGCGATATAAGCTTCTCTTCGATAGCGTAACGTCCGATCTTTCGCGGGAAGGTACCGTAGTGGCGTGGATGAATTACTGCAGGTGAGGGAAGTGTGGCGCTTCCATCACTCGCGGTAGCCACCCATTCTTGTTGCATATACAGGCGAACATCCTCCTCGTTCATACCGAAATTGACTACCGAGGCCCCGCCGTTGCGTTCTATTTCGACGACCAGGTCTAAGACAGGGCGCTTTTCTTCTCGTGCTATCTGGGCAAGCGATTTTCCATTCCACTCCGGCCGTTTTGCGTAGTTGGCGATTCTGACGGATTCGCCATCCTGGTGACGCTCGATACTTCGCTGAATCGCTTGCCGCATCTTGGGCCCATGCTCTGAATCATCCAGGCGTTTCAACATATCCTGACGGGAGCCTTCACGATATAGGGGCGGGATCAAGGTGGCTGCCAGCGATGTGCTACTTGCGATATAGGGATACTGGTCGGCAGTGACGCGCAGGCCCGAATCTCGCGCTTTGCGAATCAGCTGAATTGCATCAGCAGCCTTACCCCAGGCAAGGCGGCCGGAGCACTTGATATGCGATATATGTACAGGAAGCCCCGCCTTATAACCTATGGTGATCGCTTCTTGAATGGCCTCTAATAAACCAGCACCTTCGTCGCGGATATGACTCGCATAGATACCCTGATGGCGAGCTACCACGCTTGCCAGAGCAATAAGCTCATCGGTTCGCGCATAACACCCGGGATTGTAAATCAGGCCTGTCGAGATTCCCCAAGCACCATCCAGCATAGCTCGCTCCACCAGTTCCTGCATTCGGCGGAGTTCTTCCGCTGAAGGGGGCCGGTTAACATTGCCCATGACGTAACTTCGCAAGCTATTATGGGGAATCAGATGACAGACATTCGTGCCGGCTCCGTTTTTCTCGATCTCGCCATAATATTCGGCTACGCGAATTGGACCTGAGCCGCAATTCCCCGTAACGATCGTTGTGACACCTTGATACAGATAATTGAGGTTGGAGCGTGTGTTTTTTTGCAGAATAGAATTATCGCTGTGCGTATGCAGGTCTATAAAACCGGGAGCGACCACCATTCCCTGAGCGTGGATTGTCTTCGGCGCTCCTTTTACCTGAAAGCGCCCGATGGCCACAATGCGTCCGTCTTTGATAGCCAGATCGGCTATTATCGGCTTGGCTCCACTGCCGTCGTAGAGTGTTCCGCCAACTAAGACATAGTCGGCTTCTACTTCCGGCAATGCCTGGGCGCAGGCGAATATGGCCATCAGCAGGGAAAGCAAGGTCGCCAGGCTCACACCTATCTGTCGCATGCTCATACGCTGGCTCCTCCTTTGCGAGTGGTTCGGATAGATTCATGGTAGCTGAACTGATGCAAATCAGCCAGCGGCGTGAAAGAAAATGCTTGGAGCACCTTACGCGGGAAGTTCGACAATGACATTTACGTACCTCACAAGGTGTATTAGAATGGCAATCAGGCGTGCAAGGGAATGAGAGGGCTCAAAGGAGGGTTAAGCATGCAACGGCGAATGGCTCCAGCGCTGCTATTGTGGTACTTGATGCTGGCGATTAGCTGGCAGGTTTCCGCGCAGGAAAAGACCGCGCGTAAAGGAAGCTCAACTATAGAAGTCATGGGCACAGGTGTGGTTCGGTTGCCGGCAGAAGGAGCCAGGCTTTTTGTGAGTATCCGCATTCGTATGCCCACCCTGAAAGAAACGGCCGCTCAAGAAGAGCGCATGGTAGCTAAGCTGGAAGAAGCGTGGAAACAGTGGAAAACCGGAACACTGACCTGGCGTCTGCTGGATCAGCAAATGCAAGCGTTGCGGCAATCGGATCCCAATCTGCCGGAAACGGACATTAGTGAGATGCCGGTGGTCGGTTATGCAGCCTTGCGGCTGTACCAGCTGGAGCTTACCGGTTTGCAGGGACGGGATTTGCAGGAGGCAGTACGCAACCTGCAAAAGCTGGCTTTGGAACATGGGGCTACACCGGGATTTCTTCCTCGAACGCCATCAAGCGTAGTGCGAATTATCGAACCGGATCACCTGGCCAAAGCTCGTGAGGTGGTTTACTTTGTCAGGGATGCTGAGGCTGCTTACAGAGAAGCGTTGAAAAAAGCCCAGGCCAATGCTTTAGCCAAAGTGCAGGCGTTAGTCGGGAACCGCTCCCCGACTCAGATAACTATCGAGGAGGAAATGGGGCGAAATTTTATCGACGGACATGTGTCCGGTATTACGGAGCAATTAACCTTAGAGCAGCTTGGTTTTGCCGATGAATCGGTTGGTCGAGGTTCCGAGCGTGTCTCGAGTACGCCGGAGATCGAGATTATTGCGAGAGTGCGAGTAACTTGCGAATTCTGACCTGCGGCGACGGAACAAATTGCGCCTCTAAAAAGCTACTGGGAAGAATCGCCTCATCATCCGAAGATGGCATTACTGTCTCGCCCTTAATGGGGAAGTCCTGAGGTTACAGCGGCCCTCTTTACGTGATGTGCCTTAGGGGACGGTTCTGAATAGTGGGATGACCGACAACACTTACCGTACTGTCTGCCCGCTTGGGGGATGCTTTCGGCAACGGTCCGAGGAGGTGATTCAGCAACAAGCGAAGTGGAACCAGTTACTGCGTCAGTCCACCTCTTCCTCGACCAGGGCCTCTTCGAGTAGCGTAACCTGAAACTTACGTTCCGTGAGGAGGTGGTCGTTCACTAACAACTGGAACCGATATTCTCCGGGTTCAGGAAACTCGCAACCGCAAAAGCCAACGTTCAGCTCAACGACTGCTAATGGGTCAGGGAACTCGATGCGCTGGGTGGTGCTGAAGAGAACTTCGTTATCGGCAGCCTTAACGCAACGAATGGTCACCTGTTTTCGTCCCCGGCCTTCGGTCAGCGTAACATAAACATGCAACTCGTTTATGACGCAAGGCAGGTGTGTCGTTCCAATGGCGTCAAAAATACCGATGAGGCTTTTCTTATTCGAGATGCGATCGTCTATGACGGTATCGCAAATGACCATAGCTAAAACTTGGGGTAAGCAGCTACATTCACGAGACATAGCGAAAATCCTCTGTGCGACCGGCGTGAAGATTTTTCCGGAACACTCTGGGCCAGCATGTAACGCCGGCCGAGACTTCTGTAAAGAGCAGTTTGGTTATCGCAGCGCCACATAGCAATCAGCCGTATGATTCCCTGCAGCCAGGTTCGTTAGAATTATACCGACCACTATGGACAAGATGTCAACAATTTCCGCAAAAATGTGCCAAAAGGATCTGAGCTTTTTGGTGGACAGTTTGCGCGGTAGTTTGTGGTGGAAGCAAAATTTGCTGTGCTGGAGCGGAGAGATTGTGGTCAGTGGTGTTTGGGGGTCCAGCGCGGCTTTGCTGATTGCGGGGTTGTTGCGAGAAAACATCGGCAGGCCGTTGGTCGTGGTTCTTGCGCGTAGTGCCGATTTAGAAAGCTGGTGCGGAGACCTGGCGATTTTCACAGGAAAGTCCCCAATAGTTTTTCCAGCACTGGGAAGCCTGCGGCGTCACGAAGAATTGCCTGAGGTAGCGGAGTTGCAACGGCTTGCTGTTTTACGAGTGCTGGCTCGCAATGAGGTCCCGGAGGTAATCCTGACCACGCCCGCGGCTTTGATGCAGGGCGTCCCGGCGCCCGAACGCTGGCAAACGCAGCAATTAACGCTGCGACCGGGAGATGCCATATCACCGGAAACAGTGTGCCAGTGGCTGGTGGAACACGGCTACGCCCACCGCGAAGTTGTGGAGCTTCCGGGGGAGTTTGCGCGGCGCGGCGGCATTGTGGATGTGTATCCGCTGACAGCGGCTGCTCCGGTACGATTGGAGTGGTTCGGCGATGAACTGGAGAGTTTGCGAGCCTTTGATCCGGAGACGCAACGCAGCCGACAGGCAGTGGATTCCGTGGAAGTTGCCGCCGCGCTGACACGCGATGCACCGAGCCTGGAAAGCGCAACCTGTCTGGATAGCACTTTGTTCGACTGGCTACCCGCCGGTACCCGGGTAGTGCTGGTAGAGGCGGCTGATGTGGACGAACAGGCCCGGCATTACTGGGATGGTGCAGAGGCTCGTGCTGGCCTGGTTTCGCCAACAGAACTATTCCGAAGGTTGCAGCCATTTCAGCCGCTGCACCTAACTGCCTGGCCAGCCACTGCGGACGACAAAACCGTCACGTTTCCGGTCAAATCGGTGGAACGCTTCAGTGGCGAATTGCAGCGTATTTGTTCCGAGTTACAGGCTGTAGCCACAGAAGCGGAAGTGTGGATTGTTTGCCAGAGTGTCGCGGAACAACAGCGGATGGCACAATTGTTCGGATTGCTAAATGAAGCTTCCGAGCGTCTGGTATCTGACCAGGCTGGCGCGGAAGAAGTTTCACAAGAAGCGAATGCACCGCAGCCAGTATCGCGGTCAGGCTTACCAGCAGTGCATCTGTGCGTGGGCCAGTTACGGCAAGGGTTTCGTTTACCGCCAGAGTTACTTGCTTCGGAATGCAAGCGTGAAGTGCTGGTCTTGAGCGCTGGCGAGCTACTCGGACGGGCAAAACTGCCAGCACGCACCCGACCGGTCTGGGTCCGCCGTTACGAAGCGCGGGCGATTGATAGTTTCCTCGACCTGAATCCCGGCGATTATGTGGTCCATCGGGAACACGGTATCGCTCGCTATCGGGGCCTGCGCAAAATACGCAAAGGTGGACGGGAAGAAGAGCATCTGACACTGGAGTTCGCCGGTGGCTCCTTGCTGTATGTGCCGGTGTCTCGGATTGAGCTGGTGCAAAAGTACGTGGGTACCGGCGAGCGCGTGCCAGCACTGTCCGAACTGGGTGGTACTGCCTGGCAGAAACGCAAGGCACGGGCCCAGGCAGCTGTTTGGGAACTTGCACTGGAACTGCTGGAAATCCAAGCCAGACGGCAGGCGGAGCCGGGCATTGCTTATCCGCCTGATAGCAGTTGGCAGGCTGAGTTTGAGGCGTCTTTCCCGTATCCGGAAACCCCAGATCAGCTGGCAGCACTGAGCGACATCAAACGGGATATGGAGAGACCTCGCCCCATGGATCGGCTTCTATGTGGGGACGTGGGTTTCGGCAAAACGGAACTGGCGTTGCGGGCAGCGTTCAAAGCCATGGAGTTCGGCAAACAGGTGGCAGTGTTAGTGCCCACTACCGTGCTGGCTGAACAACACTTTCGCACCTTCCGTAGCCGATTGGCTCCCTATCCGTTCGTCGTCGAATGCTTGAGCCGCTTTCGTACCACTGCTGAGCAACGCGACATCGTGCAACGCCTGGCAGAAGGACGCGTTGACCTAGTCGTGGGCACGCATCGTTTACTCAGTGCGGATGTGCGGTTCAAAGACCTGGGCCTGGTTATCATAGACGAGGAACAACGCTTCGGCGTAGAACACAAAGAACGGCTCAAAAAGTTGCGAGCCACTGTGGATGTGTTGACGCTCTCCGCCACACCCATTCCCCGCACATTACACATGGCTCTGGTCGGCTTGCGAGACATCAGTTGCCTGGAAACTCCGCCTCTGGACAGGCATGCCATTGAGACGCAAATCATCCCATTCGATCCGGAACGCATTCGGCAGGCAATTCTGCGAGAATTGCTCCGCGACGGCCAGGTGTTTTTTGTGCACAACCGGGTGGAGAGCATCGAAAAAATCGCGTTTCAGCTAAGCCAGATAGTTCCCGAGGCACGCATCGGCATCGCTCATGGACAAATGCCGGAAGAACAACTCGAAGAAGCCATGTGCCGTTTCCTCGAACGCCGGTACGACGTTTTGGTGGCAACGACGATCATTGAAAACGGTCTGGACATTCCATCAGCTAACACGATTTTCATTCATCGGCCGGAGTTATTCGGTCTGGCGGACCTGCACCAGTTGCGTGGCCGGGTGGGACGCTCCCAGGTTCGGGCCTATTGCTACCTTGTTGTGGACAATTTCACCAGTATTTCACCACAGGCGTATCGCCGTATCAAAGCTATCGAGGAATACAGCGAACTGGGTGCCGGTTTCAAAATAGCCTTACGGGACTTAGAAATTCGGGGGGCCGGCAATATTCTGGGGCCGGAACAAAGTGGCCACATTGCTGCCGTCGGGTACGAGCTTTACTGCGAAATGCTCGAAGAAGCAGTTCGCCGCTTGAAACAGCAACCAGTCCGCACCCGCATTGAAGTACAGATAGACTTGCCGTGGAGGGCGTGGATTCCCACCGAGTATGTCGGGCAGATGCGATTGAAAATGGAACTGTATCGTCGCCTGAGTCGGGTTCGTACCTGGCGGCAGCTGGAGCAGTTTCGTCAGGAACTCCGCGACCGTTTCGGTCCCATTCCAGAACCCGCCGAGTGGCTGTTACGGCAGCAGGAAATTCGCTTGCTCGCCGAACGCTGGCGGATCGCTTCGCTGCATCTGGACGGTCCGGATGTCGTGCTGGGCTACCGCAGCCACCGGCACATCCAAAAACTGGCCAGCAGATTTCCTAAGCGTTTGCGGATCGTGGATGAAACTACCGCTTATTTTCGTTTGCAGCCACCACAAGTGACTGGCGAATCGGTTTATCGCCAGCTAAAAGCGCTGTTGCAAAGCTCTCCCGATGCGTTATGAATGCCACGCCGGGAGGAAGCCGATAATCTCGCTGGAACTCAGAGTGCGAGGAGCGCGGATGCTGCGGATAAACGTGTTTGGGCTGGCCGCAAGCCTGGCGGTATGGGGTTGCCTCAGTGGTGCCGACCTCACTGGGTTTCAGCACGTCGTAAGGATTTGCGAACCCGACAAGCCCGCGTGTGCTTCGGTGTCATCTAATGGTCAGCTCGAAAACACATTCGCCCTGGGGGCAGCTCAGCAAATCAATGCGGTCGGCAGCGGGTCGGTTAGCGTTCGTGGTCGTGATGATCGTCATGATCAGTACGCCGATGGTTTCGGCTCTGGATGGAACAATGCACTGGTTCAAGGTCCACCACCAGTGCCGAAAACCACTCCGACTGTTGACGCACCTCAGGAGGGAAAGTCCCGGCTGGCCACGCAACCGCTCAGTGGCGTGATGGTTCGTGTCAATGGTGTGCCCATCCTCGAACAGGAAGTGCGATCCCTTGCCCGCTGGATGATGGAGGATTATTTGCAGCGTGTCCGCCCCGCGTCCCTCAACGACGAAAATGAGCGTCGAGCCATTGAAGCAGAAGTTTCCCGATATTTGCCCGAAGTCGTACGGCAGCTAATCGACCGGGAGTTGCTGTACCAGGAGGCTGAGAAACGTGTCCCTCCTCGCGGGATGGAGTTGGTGCGGAAGGCAGCTCAGCAAGAGATTGACAAACAGCTACGCCGGCGTCGCCAGCAGTTGGGCTTTCGCTCCGAAGATGAGTTGCGGGAATATCTCGAACGACAGAACATTTCGCTGGAAATGCTGCGGCGACAGGTGGAAAGAAGTCTGATCGCCGACGAATACCTCCGCACTCTGGTGCGTCCCAAGTTTGAACAGATTGACCGGGCACAGCTCTGGGATTATTACCAGCGTAATCTCAAAAAGTTTGAGCGACCAGAACGTGTGGAGTGGCAGTACATATTCATTTCTGCGCGGGAAGGTGCTCGCTACCTGCAACCGGGAGAGGCACCGAATCCGGCCAAGGCACGCGCACAGGCGGAAATGGTCTATGCGCTGGCGCAAAAGGCGAAGACAGCGGAAGAGTTTGCTCGTATAGCCGAACAGTACTCCGATGGGCCAAGCCGTACCGGCGACGGGGAAGGGCACGACCTGGCCAGCATCCGACCAGCGGAGATTGCTGAACTGGTCTGGAAAACACCTCCCGGTCAGGTCGGACCGCTGGTGCCTGCTCAGGATGGACGGGGTTATCACATATTTCGCGTCAACAAACACGAACCAGCCCGGATCGTCCCATTCGAGGAGGCTTGTTTGGAAATTCGCCGTGAGTTACAGAATCAGATTTTTCAGGCGGAACGAGAGCGGATTCTCCGCGAGCTTCGCGCCAAAGCCCACATCGAATATCCCGGTTCGTACAAGCCATCGCGTTAGCCCGATGCTGGCTCTTCGGGGTAGGGCATTAAGATGGGCGGCTCGGTAACACCCTGCAAAGCGGGGAATCGCCGATCGAGCACCAGTTCTGCCAGCTGACGGGCGACCCGTACATCTGCATCGCGGATGCGGCGACCGCTCCACCGTCGGCGTAGCTCACGGCAAACGACGTCTGCGGCGAGAATCCAGGCTTCATCGCCTTGCTGATCCGCCCATAACGCCGTCACCAGAACGGTAACTGTGTCCTGGATGCGTTGCGACAACTCCATCATTTTTACCTGACGATCGGCTAGACGTAACTGGTACCGCCGCAGCATCGCGCTGATTTCCTCTGCATAACGCGGGAAAACCGATTCCGCCCACTGCACGTGGGGCCGCAGTTGACGATGCACTGGTGGCACTCGGGTGACAATATGCGGACGCAATCGCCGGCCCAGCCACCACTTTCCATAAGCCCACAATTCTCGACGCAGACGCCACAGGTGAAGCGGATTCCATGGCTGCAACCGGCGGAGGTGGGCTTCGGAAAGCCGTTGCCCGATCGGCTCGAAAAATTGTCGGCCATGTTCCTTAGCCAGCGCTTTGAAAAAGGCCAGGGCCAGCATCTGGCCTTCTCCCTCGTAAATACAGGGCGCTAAAAAGTCGTGCACATTGTCTCCGAACAGATGGCCGTGCAAAAACGACCGACCCCCGTGGGTTTTCATCAGGATATCAACGGCTGCCTCTTTCATCGCTTCGCTGCCGAAAATCTTGGCTACAATCCCTTCGAGCTCTCCGCGATAACCGAGGTCGAGCAACCAGGAACCCCATTGGGTGAGGGCATCTGCCGCAGCAATATAGCCGGCAAGTTTCGCAATGCGAAATTGCACCAATTCACGAGCACCGATCGGCTCCCCGTAAGTCCGCCGAAAATGCACCCACGGCAATAAAGAAGCGAGCATCACTCGCATGCTGCCGGCAGCCAGTGCACACAGGGCTAACCGGCCGCGGTTCAGACCGTGATAAGCAATCAGCAACCCGTCTCCAGTCGGCGGCTGAAGCAGATTCTCCGCAGGCACAAAAAATCGATCGAACAGCAACCCGTTATTGTAATTGTGCGCCAGCGCATATAGTCCGTACCGTACGAGCCGAAAGCGGTCATTTTCCGTCCCAGGCAACTCGACAATGAAAACAGCGGGACGGTTTTCCAGCAAAGCTACCAGGGCGATTATACGCCCCGGAATCGCGTTCGTGATAAAAAGTTTTTGTCCGGAAAGCTCGTAACCCCCAGGTACAGGGCAGGCGCGGGTGCGAAGAGCCGTCAGGTCGGAGCCCGCATTCGGTTCGGTCAGGGCAAAGCCGGAGAGCGCTTCGCCACTGGCCAATCGCGGCAGGAAACGGGCCTTTTGCTCCGGCGTGCCAAACGTCATCAGCGGGTCCACGGCGCCAATACAACCATGCACGGAAGCAAGCCCCGCGACTGTAGCATCCAATGTGGCCATCCGCGTCAAAAACGGTGCAAACTTGGCGAAGGGTACTCCGCTGCCACCGTATTCCCGACCGATCAGCAAACCCCAGTATCCAGCTTCAGCCAACTCGTGCAACAATTGTTCAGATACTTTTCCCTGTTCGTTCCAGAGCCGGTTTTCCTCTCGGGCTCGCCGCAACACTTCGTAGCAACGCTCCAGCACCGCGTCGCATTCGGCAGCTTCCGGTTTAGGGGATCGAAATCCCCCAAGCGGGAAGTGCCAATCCCAAACAGCCCGATGAACGGGACTGTTTTTCGTCTGATATTGTGGATGGAACAGGCGTTCCAGTTGCTCGTCGGCGCGATCGACAGCACCAAGTCGGCGCACCTCTTCAGCGCTTTTGCCTGCCTGTGCCAGAGCTGTTTCCGCAAAACTCGGCTGACCCGTATCGGCCATAGTGCCTTTCCTGACGTCCACTCCATTTTTTGCTGTGTCATTTCTTACTAAATTATTGAGCCAGCCAACGCAGGAACACCCAGGCAAGCACAGCGCCAAAGGCCAGACCAAAAATGGTGGCTAACCATACCGCCCACCGCGAACAAAGTCCCTTCTCGGCGCCAATTTTTTCCTTCACCGGCGCGGCACTGGCAGTGTTACTCCGCCTTACACCGGACGGGTGGGAACTTGCTGCTGTTATGGATTTGGCCGAGACCGGAGCATCGGAACGCAGCGAACGATGTTCCTTATCCGCCGTGGTCTCACGAGTCGGCTTGCTTGAAGTTACGTCTTGACTTTCCGAAGAATAACCGCTGATCTCGGTTTCCCCGCTCTTGCCAAGTTGCGACGAGGATGGTGCCGACTTTTGAAGGGACGGGTGCGAACCCGACATGCTCGAGCTGGAAGACACGGTTACCAGGAGATGGTCGGTGGAAGCAGCACTGCTGACATTGGCCGGCAGAGGCACGGCACCTGGTGGTGGTATCAGCCGAGTGAGATCCACTAAGTGTTGGAGAGCTTGCGCGACTTCCTCCGGTGTCTGGGGACGGTCCTGCGGTTTTTTCGCCAGCATACGTTGCAGCAACTCAGCGACTTCCCGAGGCACATCCGGACGCAACTGGGAAATCGGTTCGGGCATCTTTGTCTGATGCCAGATCAGCTTTTGTGCGACGGTGCCTTCGGGAAATGGCGGACGACCTGCCAGGGCAAAGTAAAACGTAGCTCCCAGGCTGTAAATATCCGCGCGAATGTCCACCACATGGCTGTCAATGGCTTGCTCCGGAGCCAGATAGTCGGCAGTCCCCAGAACTTTTTCGTCGTACTTGCGTGTCAAAATGTCCTGCTCATCGAGGAAAAACCTGGCCAGTCCCAGGTCGAGCAGTTTTACCAGCCCCGCGCGATTGACAAGCAGGTTGGCAGGCTTAATGTCGCGGTGAATCAAGCCCACGCTGAATGCGTGTTGCAATCCTTTGGCCGCCTGGTAAAGGTAATGCACAGCCCGCGGCACATCGAACGGGCCATAGGCCTTCACCAAGTCCTGCAAACTTACCCCGTCCACGTATTCCATCACCAGGAAGTGCAAATCTCCTTCCTGGTCCAAATCGTAGGCACGCACGACATTGGGGTGATCCAGAGCGGCGATCGCTTTCGCTTCGCGATAAAAGCGTTCCAGAGCTGAACTGTCAGCCGACCGTGACCGCGGCAATACTTTGATCGCCACCAAACGTTTCATCAACCTGTGTTCGGCAAGAAACACCGTTCCCATTCCACCGCTGCCGAGCCTTTGCAGGATTTTGTACTTACCGATGAAAAACCCCTTCCAGCGACCAGCCAGCAATTGATCCGCCTGAAAGGAAGTCAGCACGCCACGTTCCACCAGTGTCTTTGCCAACCCGGCCGGTTCATCGGACCACTTTTGGCTTGCGCGCAGGTCTTCCAGTAAGCTGTCCAGTCGTTCAGGCTCGACCAGACCGCTCCGCCGCAACAAATCTACAAACGCTTCCGCGCTCGCCAGTGCCATGTTATTCCCGCGGTAATAGCGTTTAGCGAATGTCCGCCCTTTTGTTTTGTGGATTTCCTACTGGAGCAGCTTTCGTGCCGATTGCGTTCTCTATCCGCTCAATTTGTGCGAAACCCTGGCCGCGAGTGTTCTCTATCTAGTATAGGCATCTCATCCTAAACTGCGCGACATTTTCGAGGAAACTGCTGGCGCAAGCCAACCTGACGGCAAAACAATCGTTACGGGCTGTGTGTAAACAGACATAGAAACGCTGAGATTCTAAAGTCGGCCAGCGGTAGAGCCTCTTTTTCACGGATATTGACGCGTTTGACATGTTAGAATGCCACGGCGATTCGTGAGTTGTCTTCGTATTTCACCGATCCCTGTGCAGAGTTGCCAATAAATTTCAGAGTCTCAGAACAACACTGGAAGGACTCGTAATGGATTCACGACTATGCCCGCAATGGCAGGCATCACAAGAACAAGACCGGCCCAGCCATTGGCCACCTTGAATAGGTGCCCACCAATGCTGGGCCAAGCATGGAAAGCATTTTTCTATTGTTGCCGTGGTCGAGTAATCAGAATCGCAAGCTTACGCAAACGCGCTACCGTGAAAAGTGACGCGTATCCGCGCCGTTTCCCTCCAGGGATTTCTGATCAGGGCCGGTGCTTATCGTGGCATTCATCACATTTTTTGTCGAGGTTCTTTAAGGCCGCCAGCACGGCCTTGGCATCCTTTTGCTTCACAGCTGCTTCCACCTGCATTGCGTCTTGCGTATACTCTTTCGATAGTTTGATCCAGCTGGCTTTGGGGCCTTTTGGTGGATCGTTTTTCTCGAGCAAACTAATCAGGCGAGTAAACTCCTTCGCGCTTTTTTCGAGCTTTGCCCAGTCTGGTTTGGGCTTCTTGGCCTCGGCTTCTATCACGTCTTTGAGGCCTTTTTTGGGTTTGTGTGTGATCTCCATAATTTCATCCACGCCGGGAATTTCATCCTTCAGCGCCACGGCCAAGCCGCTGAATGCCACAAGCGTAATCCCCAGCACCAGCCAAGATGCGGTCTGCTTCATTCAGAATCCTCCTGTAGGTTTGAGTGGTCTCGGAGATGCACAAGCAACCAAGCTGCAGGGGAGCGTTCGTGGGTGGGTGTCAATCATCATTACGAAATTGCTACACAGGCGTCAATAGTTGGTGCGTTTTCTCATTCACTTTTTCCGTTTTGCGGATTAATTTGCAGCACCAACACAACATCACTGGGGTCTTCGCATTGCCCGCGGAGCGCCCGTAACGGTACCACATACTGGCCGGACTTTACATGGCCAGGAACAGCGACTGATAAATCGTGCCGGGTCGCTTTCGCGGAGCTGAACGTTATGCTTTCGCGTGTTGGCTCCTCTGACCATGGCCAGTAGCACTCCACGGTCAATGTTTCGGTTCTTGACGATGGATTCTCCACTTGCAGCTGGCAGCGGATTTGTTGACCCGCGTGGCAACTTATCACGAATGGGACTACGGCAACCCGATGCGGATTCCAGTCCCGCCTGTGGTCACCGCTGATGCATAAATCGTCGGCTGCCGCTATCGCCGCCTCAGCCCAGCGTACACGTCGGCGGAAGTCTTCGAGGTTAAACTCCATAGCGCTACCGTGCTCAGCTAAAATCCAATCCGGGGCTATGTTCAACACCAGCCGGGCACTTTCCAGGTACCCGCCGGGCAGTCCCCTGTTCAAACCCATCCATCCACCGCTTCCGCTGTACTGGTCATGGTGAAACCAATTGTCACCGGTAAACAGACACCGTTTCTGGTCAATGGTTACTTCTACTCCCATGGTGAAATAGGTTTGGCCCGGCAGATGGTGGAAACGAAAAGAATACTCTCGCCAATGCAGGGTGTCTCCCGGCTTGGGTGTGTGCGTGATTCGCAGTGGTCGAGCATCTAGAAACGGATGCCGTAACCGAAGCGGCTGCTGCAACGGCTCAGCTACCACGTCCAGCGTCCAGACCTGACAGTGGCGGTATTCCGGCAACTCGTACAGCCCGTCGTAATGGTCGTAATGTGCGTGCGAAATCATTACTACTTCTACCGCCCCTAGCTTTTTCTCGCGCTGCAACTTGGCAATTTGCTCCGCACTTCGTTTACCCCAGGGATCCACAACCAGGATACCACCTTGCTTGGAGACTAAAACATACGTGTTTCCAGTGAGATATAAATGAGGCGATAGTTGCGACCAGGGTTTTTCTCCAGCAGTCGCTGACTGTTCCGGGGCTAAAAAACGATAAGAGGGCGGATTACCTAGAACGTGCTTAGTGTAAAACTCGAAGCTTTTCAACCGGGCCGCTTTTTCAACTCGTTGCGCTGTTAGTTCCAAAGCCTCAACTGGGGCATCTAATATCGGTTGTCCACGGGCGGGCAGTAACGCTTTAGGTTTTTGCGATGCCAGCAGTCTCAAAGATTCTGCCAATTTCTTCAGACCTGCATCGGTCCAGTGATCCCAGTCTGTCGTGTAAGGCGTCCAAATTTTCCCAGGGCCGGCAAGGCAATCTCCACAAAAAGCAATGACAGAGTTTTCCTCTAGACGTCTGGCCAAATAGCAAGTGTGGTCCGGGGTATGTCCGGGAGTTGCCAGCACTTGAATTTCCCAGTTGCGCCAAGGAATTTTCTGACCATTTTCCAAGCTAAGGTCTAAGCGTTCTACCCCTTTAGGCAATACCAGGTAAGCGGTGCGAGAAGTTCTTAGTGGAATAGCCTGCTTCCAATAATTTTCGACGCCCTCAGGAGTAAGCCAGGGTGCGGATGCCTTGGGGCCTCTAATATGGACGCCCTTCTTTATCAGGTTGTTCACTTGCCAGCAAGTGTCGCGATGATGATGCGTAAGCAGGACAAAGTCAATCTGCCTCACGCCGTGTTTCGTCAAGTCTTCTATATTTGCTCCCAAAGGCGCATCAATCAAGATCGCATGTCCCTGGTCAACAAGCATATAGCCTGCTGGTTCTCCCTGACAGCGATAAACAGCAGGCAACACTTCCCGCCAGCTGGTTGTTTCGCCACTACTTAGGAAAACAGAAGCCCAGTAGCTTGATAACAATGCACCCAGCGATGGCAATAAAAATAATAGTTTTCTCAGCATGATGGTCTCCGCAGTAAGTGTAATTTAACGCCGGTCGCTAAATAGCCTGGTTCTTACTGGGAATAATTTTCAATACAAGTGGTAATCGGACAAATAGCCTTATTCGCCTACCACATCAGCAAATTCAATTTTCGGCCTCTTAGGGAGCAGGTTCTTCTCGTAAGCCTCACGCAGTAAATGTTGCACCGCCATACGCTCTTTGGGACCAGCGACCAGTGTATGGTCGTTGACATACATCTTGACAAATCGGCGGGTATCCTCTCGGTTCAGGCCCCGAGCAAACTGCAGTGCGTAGTCTAGAGCTTCATCCTCATGACTGAGAGCGTAGCGAATACTTTGCTCGAGAAGCCGGCAAACGATCGCAATTGTGTCGCGTCCTAAATCCCGCCGAATTACGTTCGCACCAAGTGGCAGCGGTAAACCGGTGTGTTCTTGCCACCACTTTCCCAGGTCAACCACCAGATTTAAACGGAGCCGGGAATAAGTAAGCTGACCTTCGTGTATAACTAAACCCGCGTCGGCTTCACCAGCGAGAACCGCGTCGAGAATGCGGTCGAACGGCACGACCTTATAGGAAACCGGGCCGCCGCAATATAACTGCAAAGCTAAAAACGCCGTCGTGAGGGTCCCCGGCACCGCGATCGTTGTCTGTTGCAATTGTGTATGAGGAACAGGTTGCCGGCTGACTACGATGGGACCGTAGTTTTCCCCCATACTGAAACCACTGGGCATTAGAAGATAGCGATCGGATATATAAGCGTAAGCGTGTACACTAACCGCGGAGACCTCGAGTTCGCCGCGCATACAACGATGATTTAACGTTTCGATATCTTGCAATTCGTGCTCAATTTCCAGATGACCCGTATCAAGTTTTCCCTGGGTGAGAGCATAGAACATGAACGCATCATCAGCATCGGGGCTATGTCCGATTCGAATCCGCACAGGCTCCACTGGTGCCTCCTTGTCGTCGTTTTCGCCAGTCGCGCAATTGTTCAAGATAGATCGCACGAATTTCTAGCAAATCGTCATCGTATCGGCCATCTTGAAAGTCCAGAAAGCTCCATTCAAACATCCGATATTTACCGTCACGGAAACGGGCGATCATATCGGCCCAGATGCCAACAGACAGGTAAATTTTTTGACCGGCTCGTTTGCAGGAACCCAGAACGACTTTGTTATCGTCAAGATAACCGATGTCCACGTTAATGCGCCGATGGTCGTTTTCCGCTAAGCAGAGCTCCACGGCGTTGGTAAGGAGTTTGCGCTCAACAAGCATGTCCGGCAAGTCCAGCGGTGCGAAACTAACTAGCCGGCGATACAGATGGGTGCCCATTTCCTGAGCGTAGTAATCTGTAACATCGAAAGGATGATCGGCACCGTTGTAGTCAATTTTGCCCAAGCGGTTCTCCAAGAGATGCAGGGCCTGGTGCAAAACTTTCGCGTCGTTCCATAAAATGGCGGCGAAATACTTCACCGGTTCAGGAAGCTGCGGTTTAGCCATGACGTTCTCCACGCCGTTTCCAGACCGCCAGAGCCCGATATACCACTTCAGGAGCGATTCCGAAGAGGCGGTGAATATGCTCCGCCAGCGATACCGGCGATAACTCCTGTCGCTCTACCCGGTAGAGCGTGCGCCTTTGCAGACGGTTACCCTTCAAGTAAATGTGCTCGCCGTTACAAACCCTGGTCAGCAGTGGATAGCGCATCATGTCCCAGTCGAATGATACGTCCCAAATGCGCACAAACTCGCTCCAATCCACGGGGCTAGTTTTGAAGGTGATGCGATGTTGCTCCTGCCCTTGCGGGCTTGCTACGTAAAGGTCCACGTATCGCCCGTCCTGACGCGGACACAATCGCACCTTGTGGAAACTCGTGGGCAATAGAACTGGCTGGTCTCGGGGCAGAGGAATCGGGTCGGTGAGCAAAAAGCCGGGATCCAGAAGATGCGGTTGACCATCTCGCCAGAGTAACAACGCGCAGTGGGTATTCGGCCCATAGGGGCGATCGGCAAGAATCGGCTCCGCTTGCCAGCCAAGTTCGCGTAGCAGGTGCATAAGCGTAGCGGTCAGCGAAAAGCAGGTGCCACCGGTTCCCAGTCGAATGTGATCCGTGATTACTTCCTGTGGGTAACGGCGAGCTTCGGGAACACGGCCCCGCTCTGCCTCACAAACGACCTTGCTCAAATTTTCATACGGCAAATTGGTAAACGCGCGCACCACCTGCCGAAGCAAGGCATCCCGGTCTTGCTGCAGGTCCAGTCGAAAGTGTCGTGCGAATAATTGTAATGCCGGATCAGCCGGGTGCATGGCGTCGCTCGCGATAGAATTTTCTATACACTTTATCATATACGGGAATTAGTGTGGCATCCGAATGGCGGCCCGGACGACAAAAGGGCCACGATTGGCAGATCGAAATTTGCCATTCGCAACAGGCTCAATTGCGGGCCTGTTAATAAGCAACGACGTGATTTGTCGGAACCACCGCAAGAGCTTAGCGAAAAACAAGAGCGATAGCGAAGAGCAGAAGCAACGGAGCATCGGTTGGTAGCTTATGACTGAAACAGTGCGGTATTACTGGTGGGAATATGCAGCAAAAGGCGGATTAGTCGGTTTGCTGGCGGCAATCGCACTTGCCCCTGCGAACCCGATTGTTGCAGTTACGCTGTACGGTTCTATCGTCGCTGGCTTTGTAGTCGCGATGACGATCGCCGGCTGGCACGCCCTGCGTCGTTCAAACCAGGGCATACGGGGCCGTTTCTGGCCATTTCTGTGTTACCTGATCCTGGAACGTCCGGGAGCGGTTTACGCCGGTGTTCTTGTGGGCTTACTGGCCGGCCTGACACTTTGCCTTTTCCTTGGCTGGTTACATAATTGGCACTGGCTTGCGTTAGCAGGTGTGCTTGGAGCTGCCGCAGGAGTGTTGTTTTCCCTATTTTTGGGTCTGCACAATCGCTGGTTACGCACGAGTACGGTTTTGATTAGTGCTGCTGTTGCTGCAGCCGGATTTATTACGGTCATCACGTGGTATCCGGAATGGCTTCCCATTCCGTCCCCGGCTTGGTTTGCCATGCATTTATTAGTCGCAGGTTTACTGGTACACATACTAAGCGTGGCTAGCCATTCTGAGGAGAGTGAGTTGGAATGCGGGCTAACCACTATTTTGATAGCCGTTTCGCTCTGGGTTCTCCTCCCGGAACGCTGGCGCTGGACTGGGTTGCTTCTCTCGATTTTGTGGTATGTACTGTACACCAGTCGGATTCTGTCACATGTACAAGTGCTGAAATATGTGCTTCGCGGGTGGAACTATAGCCAGTTGCGGCGTTATCGAGATGCATTACTTGCATTTCGACGAGCATTGGAAATCGATCCCGACAATGGTTTTGCTCGGGAAGGTTTATGGCGAGTGCATCGGGAGCTTACTTCTGATCTGCTCGCTCAAAATGCCGAGTTACGAAGTTTAGTGCACCTGGATTTGTGTTTGCAGCGAGTAGCTGAGTTGCTCTTGCAGGGTCGCCCGACGGCAGAGGCTCTGGATGAGGCGAACAAATTGCTGCAGTTGGTGCTTGACCAGGACCCTAAACGTCGCTGGGAGGTGCTCTACTGGCGGGCTGTCGCTAACACTTATGCTGGATCGTACGATAGGGCCGCGGATGACCTGCGTGAGTTACTGGAGTCTTCGGCAGAAGACGACGCCTCTGTTTCTCGGGACGCGATTATTGTGCGTGCCTGGCACCTGGCTTTGCTTGCTCACCCGGAATTGACCCGGCGCGTCGGCGAGCCATGCCTAGAAAAGCCAGGCAAGCGAATCCAGGCTATTGCTGAGGTTACCTCCGCGCTACGAAATCAGCCCGCCGACGAGCTTGCTTCCGAGGTCAAAAAACACCTTTACGCAGGCCTGAGTTTAGAAGAATTTGAAGTCGGTCGCAGGAACTATCCCGACCTTATCACAACGTTGGATTTCAACTACATATACAGCTTAGGTCACGAACTTTTTCAAACGGCTGAACAATGGCAACGAGGAGCGGAGTTCTTACACATGGCGGCTATTGGTATGCCGGACAAAGCACCTGCTATCTATCTCCAGTTGGGCCAGACTTATCAACAGCGTGGAGATGAGGCAAGGGCTTGTTATTATTTCGAGCAGGCCAAACTTGCAGCCCGAGAGATAGGATTAGAACAATTGCCGGCTGAGCAAAAGCAGGCGTATTTTCAAGCAGTGCAGACATTGGCACAGATCGCCTATCAACGCCAGGACATCGATCGGGCAATTGAAAATTTCACACTGTTTGTGGAATCGCCACAGGCTGGCACCGATACCTTGCGTGTCATCACGGAGCTATACGAACGCAAAGGCGACGCGCTGTCAGCCTTAATCTGGAATGAAAAAGCCCTCAGCTTAGATGCTGGAAACGAGAATTTGTTAGAGCGTAAGCACAGGTACTACTATTCGGTTACACCGGAGCAGCTACTGAGTGAGCGTGAACGAGTGGAAAAGTATTTCGACGTTGAGTATTGTTTGCGCCAGGCCCGGTCGCTAGTGGAACTGCGCAATGCTGGGGAGCCTCAATTAGAGTGGGCACTGCACCTGGTGCGTTTGGTTCTAGCGCTGCAGCCGGACAATATCCGAGCTTTAGTATTGGCGGGTCGAATTTATCATCGAATCGGCAACGAAGAAGAAGCAGCCCATTATTTTGAGCGTGCGCGAGCAGCTAAGCAAGAAAGCTTCGCCAGCCGGGAAGAAGAGGAAGCCTGGTACTATGCGACGGTGCGCTTAGGAGATTACTATTTATACACAGCGCGTAAGCCGGACTTGGCACTGATCTGTTACAATGATTATCGCCGTTCGCCGAAAAGCGGTGCGGATACGCTTTTCAAGATGGGGCAATGCTATGAACAACTGGGTGACGTGCTTCGGGCTGCTAAGTGTTATCAGGCCGTTACCGCTTACGATCATCCGTTAGCCGGTGAGGCCTATGCAGCATTAGCACGCTTAGAAACCAGCAACCCATCAACGTAAGTTGGCAGGTCGCATATCTAGCACTTTCACCAGGAACGCCCATTGGTCGGCTATCTCTTCAATGAGCTTAGACGTTGGTTTCCCCGCGCCGTGACCCGCACGAGTTTCTATGCGTATTAGAACCGGCGCATCACCCGCTTGCATGGCCTGTAAGGCAGCAGCGAACTTGAAACTGTGGGCAGGGACAACGCGATCATCTGTGTCCGCTGTAGTGATCAGGGTCGCTGGATATGCCCGCTTGCCTTGCCGCAGCAACACGTGATAAGGTGAGTAAGCGTATAGGGCCTTGAATTCTTCGGGATTGTCCGGTGAACCATAATCATCTACCCAATAGCGACCAGCGGTAAACTTATGGAATCGGAGCATGTCCATCACACCTACGGCAGGCAGACAGGCGCCAAACAGGTCCGGTCTTTGGGTCATACAGGCGCCAACTAACAAGCCGCCATTCGAGCCGCCTTGAATGGCCAGTTTCGCCGGGCGCGTGTATTTATTAGCGATAAGCCACTCTGCCGCGGCGATGAAGTCGTCAAAAACGTTCTGCTTGTTCAGCTTTGTACCGGCCTGATGCCACTTTTCGCCGTATTCCCCACCGCCACGCAAGTTGGGCATAGCGAACACTCCGCCCATCTCCATCCATAATAAGCGGCTGATAGAGAAGCTGGGCGTCAACGAAATATTGAATCCACCATATCCGTATAAGAGCGTTGGATTATTGCCGTCGAGTTGGATACCTTTTTTGTGAGCAATAAACATAGGTATGCGGGTACCATCCTTGCTATGATAGAACACCTGCTTTACCTCATAATCCTGGGGCCCGAAATCAACCCGCGCTTGTCTAAACACTGTGCTCTTGCCGGTAATTAGATCGTAGTGGAAAATGGTAGGCGGCGTCGCGAAGCTGGAAAAGGTATAGAAAGTTTCTGTATCACACCGTTTGCCGGTAAACCCGGTAACGGAGCCTATACCTGGGAGTTCGACATCCCGCACGTGCCGACCGTTAATATCGTAAATGCGAACCAGGCTTTTGGCATCCTGCAAGTAAGTCACGACGAACAGATTGCCGACAAGGGAAGCCGAGGTCATCGTGTGTTCCGTTTGCGGCACGATTTCCCGGTAGTTTTGCGGCTGGGGCTTGCGCAGGTCAATTGCGATAATTCGTCCTCGAGGAGCGTGCAAATCGGTTTTGAAATAAAAGACCGGCCCGTCGTTACCTAGGAAAGTGTATTCATTTTCGAATTGGTCTATGAGTGGAACGGGCAGACCATAAGGTTCCGTTAGGTCCTTATAGTAAATGCGATATTTGTCGTCTGTGCCCTTATAAATCGTAAGCACTAAATATCGCCCATCTTCTGTAACTTCGGGAATAAACCCCCATTCGGGCTGGTCGGGACGAACATAAACAAGGATGTCTTCACTCTGTGGTGTGCCCAGCCGATGGTAGTAAACCTTTTGGTTCAGATTGAGACTTTGAAATTCCTGACCCGGTTTCGGCTCGTCAAAACGACTATAGAAAAATCCGCGATTATCAGCCGTCCAGGCGATGTGCGTGAATTTAGTCCACCTGATTGTATCCTCCAAGTTTCGTCCGGTATCTATATCGAGAATTTTCCAGGTGCGCCAGTCGGAGCCGGCCTCTTGCACTCCATAAGCGAGATATCGGCCATTGGGACTGATTTCGATATCCGCTAAAGCAACGGTGCCGTCCTTGGACCACGTATTCGGGTCTAATAGCATACGTGGCGAGCCGTCGAGTTTTTCAAGCATGTAAAGAACATACTGATTTTGAAGGCCGTCATTGCGTTGATAGAAGTAACGCCCAGCAACCTTGAATGGCGTCGTGTACTTTTCAAAATTCCACAGCCGGGTCAGGCGTTCGCGGATAGCTTTCCGTTCCGGGATGCTTTCCAGGAAGGCGAAAGTTACTTTATTTTGAGCTTCAACCCACGCAGCGACCTCTGGAGATTTCCTGACATCCTCTTCCAGCCAGCGGTAGGGATCGGGCACCTTGATGCCGTGATAGGTGTCATAATGTTCCACCTGTTTCGTCTCCGGGTAGCGGATTTTAGGCTGAGCAGCCAGAGCCGCGGTCATCGTACAGGCCAGCATTGCCGCAAGTGTCCGCCGTAATTTGGGACTCATAGCATTGCTCCGTGTAAGCAATCCAGCTAAGTCGCGCCATAATATATTGTAGGAATAAAAGCGATCTATGCTTCGGCCACTCGGAGGAAGCTTTCGTTTGGAGCGCACCGTCAGGAATCTGTTAAGCAAAATCGGCGAGCCAATGGGGCGACGTAAACGAGTTATGGAGTGCATGCCAAGCTAAGTGGCTACACGGCTGTTGAATCGCATACTGACGTCCGCAGGGCAGAGCAGGGCGGCGAACTATTACCCAAAGACTGTGGCTAGATAACGGTGTTATCGGGAATGGCGACCCCTTTGGGAATGACAATGATGCCGTCGCGGATGACGTAGTTAGGCCCCTCCAAGTCTTGTAAACCGGCCTCGTTGACAATGCGCACATTACGACCAATGCGGCAGTCCTTGTCAATGATGGCGCGTTCGATCACGCTGTTCTCGCCGATACCGATATCCGGAATGCCCAGCTGGCGATTGCGCTGTTTTTCTTCCTGGGTTTCATAGCGATCCGCACCGATGACAATGGTATCGCGCAGATAGACATTGCGTCCGAGTTGCGTCCGTACTCCAATGACGCTGCGAACAAGTTTCGCCCCTTCCTGAACAAGGCAGCCATCACTGATCAGGCAGTTTTCGACACTTGCCCCCAGCACGCGGGAAGCCGGGAGAAAACGCATCCGTGTGTAAATCACGCCCTCAGGACTGTGGAATTCGAACGGAGGTTCGGGGCCGCACAGTGCGAGCGTTGCCTGATGATACGCTTTGATGGTGCCTAAATCCTCCCAGTAACCGTCAAAGAGAAACGCCTGGACACGGTATTTGCGATAACTGTTAGGAAACACGTCTTTACCGAAGTCCGTGTAGGGCGGCCGCACCTGAAGGACTTCGAAAAGCACCTCGCGGCGAAACAGATAGATGCCCATGCTCGCTAGGAAGTGTCGCCCTTGTGGTCTGATCCCCAGCCGTTCCATCCAGGCGGGATCTGTACGCAAGCGGTCAAGCTGCTCAGGTCGGGAAGGCTTTTCAACGAAATCAATGACTCGCCCTTCAGCATCGAGTCGGAGAATGCCGAACTGGCGAGCGTTTTCCTCGCGGGTCGGAATCACTGACACGGTAATGTCAGCCGCCGTACGACGATGCAGTTCGAGCATCCGGCGAAAGTCCATGCGGTAAAGCTGGTCGCCCGCCAGGATGAGAACATCGCGAATGTGATCATCCTGCAAGTAACGGAGGTTTTGACGAACTGCGTCAGCGGTGCCCTGGTACCAGTCGGCCGACTCAATGGTCTGCTGGGCGGCGAGGATCTCGACAAACCCACCGTGAAAGGGGTCCATCTTATAGGTGTTGGAAATGTGCCGATGCAGACTCACGCTCAAAAACTGCGTGAGCACATAAATCTGGTTCAAGCCGCTGTTGATGCAGTTGCTGATGGGAATGTCGATGAGACGATATTTTCCAGCCAGCGGAACTGCCGGTTTGCTCCGATGTTTGGTAAGCGGATAGAGCCGGGTTCCACGACCGCCTCCTAAAATCATGCAGACGACATCACGCATGGTTTACCTTGAAGATTTACGAGCCGGTGTTGAAAATACGTTCGCCGTGGCAATTCGTAAAAAATTGTAGGAAACCGCGAAGCGAGCAACAGCGCTCAAAATGACCCGATGCCACTTGGGACTGATTGGGAATCACCTCTGGGGTCGGCAAATAGCCAAGGCACTGACCGCGAGCGGAGCATGTTTGCGTGCGTGCGCCGGACCCCCTGAGCTGGGTGTCTGGGCTGCGACAACTAATCCCCACGTGGAGGTTTTTGCGGATGCTAGCAGTGTCATAACTCATCCCGAGGTGGATTTGCTGATTGTGGCAGACGATTTGCCCTACCGTAGCCAGTTGCTGTCTGAAGCTGTACAGTTGGAGCGGAACATCCTGGTTGTGCACCCGGCGGATACTCAACCAGAGTTTTTTTACGTTATCCAGCTAGCCTACCAGGAACGGCGATTTTCTCTCTGGCCAGTTCTACCGCACCGGTTTTCCGAGGGATGTAGAAAAGTCATGGCCTGGCTCAACTCGCTAAGACGCTCGCAAAGCTGGCATCTGGAAGCTACGGTGCCGCTTTTCGCAAGCAGCATCACGGCCGGCGGCGTGCCTGCGCCGCTGGCTTCCAGGTCAGAACCATTGTTTGGGGAGAGCCATCCCCTGTGGTTCTGGGCTGATTGGCTACGCTTGCTGGGAGGCGAGGTAGCCGAGGTCTATGCCATCGGCGCCCCAACCGGCCTGGTTGCTGCCGACTGCTCGCTCACACTGACTGGACGATGGGAACGCGGCGGGGATTTTGTGATGCGCTTTGCCCCAGGCTTGGCCGAAGGATTTTGTCTGCAAGTGGGCGACGCTCGGCTGGAGTGGCACGGACCGACCGTAGTGCCTGGTGAAGTTAGCCTGCACTGGCAGGTGGGCCCACGTGCGGAGAGTTGCCAGATTTGTGAAAACACAGTGTGGGAACGCCTGGCACGCCGGATACTGAGCGGTGAAACGGAAGAGGTATCTGCACCGACGTGGGACGATGCTGTGAAATGTGCCGAACTGGTTCATGCTGTCACTGAGAGTCTCCGTTCGCGTAAAACTGTTCCGCTCCTGCACCAGGATTATTCAGAACCGGCGGTCTTCAAGAGTCGTGCTGCGACCCTGGGCTGTGGTGCATTGTGGTTGGTTCTGGGACTGGTCCTACTCGCCCCGCTATTTCCGCAGGTGCTTTACCTGGTTCCGATTGTGCTGGCATGCTGTTTAGCAATGTTTTTGCTTGGTTGGCTGGCTTACCGTCGCTCAGACTGAACAAAAGCGGCGCTGGTCTTACTTGAACCACGCTGAAGACCATGCCAGGTTTGACATTGGCAAGAATGGACTGATCTGCGAATAATAACTCTGCTGGGCAAAAACTGGAAATCGGTCAGGGAAACAGTTATGCTGAACGTGGCGCTGAAGGAGGCAATTACGCGATTCCTGCATCGTGTGCAAAAGCCAGCGCAATACCTGGGTGGTGAGTGGAACAGCATCGTCAAGGATCACCGACAGGTACGCGGCAAGCTTTGTTTGTCGTTTGCCGACACTTATACCCTGGGCATGAGCCATCACGGTTTGCAAGTGCTTTACAGCATCATGAACAATGACCCACAATGGGCATGTGAGCGAGCCTTTACCCCCTGGCTGGATTTTGAATGTGAGCTACGGCAGCGCGGATTGCCGCTGTACAGTCTGGAGACCTTCACGCCGCTACGAGAATTTGACCTTCTCGGTTTCAGCCTCCAGTACGAGGTTTGCTACACAAACATTCTGACGATGCTGGACCTGGGGGGCGTGCCGTTATACAGCCAAGACCGCGGACTGGAAGACCCTCTGGTAGTTTGCGGTGGGCCGGGAGCGCAAAACCCCGAAGTTCTCGCTCCTTTCGTGGACGTATTCGTGTTGGGCGACGGCGAGGAAAGCTTACCCTGGCTGATGGACCGCTGGATGGCATTGAAAGAACGAGCCCGTAGCCGCCACGGCCAGATGTCGCCGGAAAAGTCACGCCAGGTCCGGCAGGAGCTGGTTGCTGAACTGGTGGCGTCGGTTCCGGAGGGTGGATGGCTACCCTGGGCCTATGCGCCTGCGTTTTACCAGCCGGAATATCATTCGGACGGCACGCTCCGTTGCATTCGCCGGACCCGTAGTGATGTCCCTGAACAGATTTATGCCTGCATTTTGCGGAAGGATTTTGATGATGTTCCGCTGCCGGCTCGGCCGATTGTTTCCAACGTCGAGACAACTCACGATCGCATTCCGATCGAAATTATGCGTGGCTGTCCCTGGCAGTGCCGATTCTGCCAATCCACGGTCATCAAACGGCCGATCCGGGTCCGCTCGGTAGAAACGATCGTGCGCTCCGCTCTGGAGGCCTACCGCAATACGGGGTACAACGAGATCAGCTTGCTCAGCCTCAGTTCCAGCGATTACCCGTATTTTGAAGAGCTTGTCAAGCGCATGCATGAAGTGTTCAACCCTCTGGGGGTCAACGTGTCACTGCCCAGCTTGCGAGTCAATCATCAGCTGCGAAGCTTGCCAAAACTGGTCAAAGGCGTGCGTCATCACGGTCTGACGTTAGCGCCTGAGGTAGCCCGCAACGATATGCGCGAGCAAATTCGCAAACCGGTTCGCAACGAAGACCTGTACGAAGGATGTCGGCAAGCGTTCGCCAATGGCTGGCGGCGGGTCAAACTGTATTTCATGTGCGGCTTGCCAGGAGAACGTCGGGTTGATCTGGACGGCATCGTCGAAATGGCGGAAACGATTGCTCGCATTGGTAAGGAAATCCTCGGGAGATATGCCGAGGTGACCGCGAGTGTATCCAACTTTGTCCCCAAGCCCCATACTCCGTACCAGTGGCACGGAATGGCCAGCCGCGAGTACCTGGAGTGGGCCGGGACCTACTTGCGCAGCCGCTGCCGCATTCGGTCTGTTCGCATCAAACAGCATGATATTGATCGCAGCCTGCTTGAAGGATTATTGACTCGCGGTGATCGTCGGATCGCCGCGGTTATCGAACAAGCCTGGCGACGCGGTGCTCGACTGGACGCCTGGGATGAATGCTTCAAACCGCAAGTCTGGTGGCGGGTTGTCAATGACCTGGGCGTGGATTTCGCCTTCTACGTCCACCGCCACCGACCGCTTTCGGAAGTTCTACCCTGGGACCATATCAATGTCAAAGCCGGGCGGGATTGGCTGGCCAAGGAACATCAACGCAGCCTTTTGCAGCTCGAAAGCCTCAAGCACGCTTCGGAGGATATACCCAGTCCACAATTTGTCGGTCGGCCGTAAGCAAAACTGAAAGCCGCCGAAGGTCGGAGCTATATTTCTTTGTGAGTGTCTGTGTGCTACCTATGAGGATGCGAAGTTACCGGAAAGAGCAAAACGAACGGAAGCAATGGGCATGAAACGGTTGCACGTAGCGTTGGTTTATAATGCGGCTCGAACAAGCACCCCCGATCGCCCCGAGGATCGCGGTAGTATGCACGATCTTCGGGTGCAGATTCGCCGTTTGGCGCGCACATTGCGCAAACTTGGCCATACCGTAACGGTGGTAGCCCTGGCTCATGATTTATTTCGTTTTCAGCGATTGCTGAGACGGCTACGTCCTGATGTCGTATTCAACCAGTATGACGATGTCGTGCATGGTGCCCAGTACGAAATGCGCGTGGCCGCTCTGGTACGCATGTTGGGATTTCCGATGACCGGTTCCCCGGCACTTGCGCTGGGATTATGCCGATTCAAGTTCATGACCGCCTCATTGCTCAGCGGCGTAGGCATCCCTGTTCCGCCCAATACTGCGTTGTTGGAAACGGTCAAATCCGTTCGAGAACACAAATGGCAATTTCCGCTGATTGTTCAGCCCAGCCAGGAGCACGCAGGTATTGGATTAGAGCGCGACTCGATCGTTTACACCAAAACACAATTGCGGCGGAAAGTCGCTCAGATTCTTCGCGAGTATAAGCAGCCGGCTCTGGTCCAGCGGTTTTTAAGCGGTCGAGAGTTTAATGTGGGACTAGTGGGTGGTCACCGTTTGCGCATCCTCCCCCTGGCCGAAGTGGACTATTCGCAACTGCCGCCGGACATTCCGCCCATCATGTCCTACGCTGCCAAATGGCTTGAGAATACCGAAGAATACCAAAAAACCAGCGTCATTTGCCCGGCCAAAGTTGACCCGCAACTGGAACAGGAGATCGGGCAGATGGCAGTGCGTGCTTTTCGTTGCATTGGCGGCTGGGGATACGGTCGCGTTGATATTCGCCTGGACGAAACTGGCCGGCCTTTTGTCCTGGATGTCAATTGCAATCCCTGTCTGGATGAGGGTATCGGGATCGCACGGCAGGCCGAACGCGCCGGTATTTCTTTCCCGGAGTTGCTCAAACTGATTTTGAAAGCTGCCCTGGAACGCCCACCTTTTGACGTGGATATGCCTATGTTGGGCGTCGGCTCAACGGCAACATCACTTGCCAATGGACGCGACCGGCTATCTGTCCCAGGCGACTTGCAAAACCCGGCTGGTTCTGTCGCTAACAACCCATGATTCCCGCTGAGAAATCGGCTCGGTTTAAAAAGCGAACCGCGTTACCTGGACCGCTCCCAGGCCAGTGCTCGAATTTTCCTTTCATCTGTCCAGGTTTGCGCCTAAAATTTATCAGAGACGTAGAAGCGGTCCACACTACTAAGAAAGGAGGAAAATCGGTTGAGTGAAACAATGCAGCGCGTGCCTCGTCTTAAACGCCACCTCCCGAGTGCGTTAGAACGCGCGTTTTTGTGTGCCCGCGTTGCCGACCAGCACAAAGCTCGTGATATCCTCGTCCTGGACATGCGCCGTCTAACGCCGCTGTATGATTTTATGGTGCTGGTTACCGCTCAAAGCCGGCGACAACTCCACGCTTTGGTAGAAGAAATTGATGCAGCTATGCGTGCGGTCGGCGACGAACGCCTCGGCATCGAGGGCTACGAGACCGGCAAGTGGGTCGTGGAAGATTACGGCGACGTGGTGATACACATCTTCGATCCGCCTACTCGCGATTACTACGGTCTGGAACACCTCTGGGCAGACGCTCCTCAACTCGATTGGCGAAACAGCGACGGCCAGGTATAAGTTAACTTCCCACCTGGGCCCAGGCTCGTATAAATCAGGTTGCGTCTCCTCCTTGCCTTGAAGGCATAGAGAGGTTTTCGTGCTCTCCGAACGGGATTTTGGCCATGAACTTGCTCACTTTCCTGCGTCATCACTTTCGCACAGCACTTGAACAATTGCAGATTCCGGACGCGGAGAAATATCTCGATCTCATCAAACCCGCTAGCGACCCCCGCTTTGGCGATTATCAGGCCAATTTGGCCATGCCCTTGGGCAAGCTGCTGGGCAAACCCCCGAGGCAGCTGGCCGCAGAAATCATCGCCCGCCTGCAATTGGACGAGGCTACCGAACCGCCGGAAGTTGCCGGCCCAGGATTTATCAACATAAGGTTTCGCTCGTCCTGGTTGGCGCAGCAGGTTGCCCATCTGGTTACCGATGACCGCCTCGGCGTGGCCCCCATCGAAAATCCTTTGACCTATGTCATAGATTACAGCTCTCCTAACGTTGCCAAGCCAATGCACGTAGGCCACCTCCGCAGCACGGTCATCGGCGATGCTCTCGCGCGCATTCTTCGTTTCGTCGGACATCGAGTCATTACTGATAACCATCTCGGCGATTGGGGGACACAGTTCGGTATGCTGATTTACGGTTATAAACATTTCCGCGACGAAGCCGCATTACAAGCTAACCCGGTCCGAGAAATGCTTCGTCTTTATGTGTTAGTACGCGAGAAGATTAAACAGGCCGGAGGCGCTCAGGAAGACGAAGAAGAGGAGGCATCGAATCCCATCGCCGAAGCTTGCCGCCAGGAGACCGCTAAACTTCATGCGGGGGATCCTGAAAATTTGGAGCTTTGGCGAAAAATGATGCCTTGGTGCCTCGCAGAATTAGAGAAAATTTACTGCCGACTGGACGTTCACTTTGACTATACTTTAGGCGAGAGTTTCTATCAGCCTATGCTTGCTAGCGTTGTCGAAGACCTTCTCGCTCGAGGGATTGCGACTTATAGCGACGGTGCCGTGGTTGTGTTTGCTAGTGCGGATCAGCCACCTGCTATCATTCGCAAGCGCGATGGCGCTTACACCTATATGACCACGGACCTGGCCACTATCCGTTATCGTGTCGAACATTTCCAGCCCCACTCAATACTATACGTCGTGGATTTTCGGCAGACCTTACATTTCCAGCAACTATTCGAAATAGCCCGGCGATGGGGCTATAGCGATGTCCATTTTGAACACGTATCTTTCGGTTCAGTGTTAGGCCCTGATCGTAAACCTATCAAGACCAGGGAAGGCGGTGCTGTCGAACTGGAAGCCTTATTAGATGAAGCCGTGCGGCGGGCTCGGGCAATTGTGGATGCGAACAGTCCGGAACTACCTGAAGAAAAGCGGGCCGAAATCGCCGAGGCTGTTGGAATTGGCGCCGTCAAATATGCCGATCTGTCTCAGAACCGCACCAGCGATTACATTTTTAACTGGGACAAAATGTTGGCCATGGATGGAAATACAGCCACCTATATGCAGTACGCTTACGCCCGCATTCAAAGTGTTTTTCGTAAAGGGAACATCGAACCAGTAGCTCTGCGTGATTCACATCTAGTCGTGAGCCTAGAAACTCCCGAGGAGCGACAACTCGCCCTGACTTTGCTTCGCCTTCCTGAGGCAATCCAGTCAGCGGCATCGGAATATAGACCGAACGCACTTACATCTTACCTCTGGGACCTGGCAAATGCTTATAGTGCATTGTATCAAAACCATCCGATTCTGAAGGCACCTGAGGAACATCTCCGGCATAGCCGTCTAATCCTGTCCGACCTGACCGGCCGGACCATACGTCTCGGCTTGCAATTGTTAGGCATTCGCTGTGTAGAGCAAATGTGATTCGCCACAAATTAAAGTTGCCCGCGAATATTTTGCATCACTCACCCTATGGCTACAATGACGCCCAGTTACATAGTGAGCTTGACCGGGGATATTAGCTGAGCCTGGAATTATTCCCCGAATACCAGATGAAGCTGACAACCCTCTAAATCTGGTATCTGAAACAATCGCGTTGCAATCTGGTCAGCGGACTCATTCGACCTAATTTTCACTGTAACCTGTATTGACTTGTCGGAGCCACGAACAATCTGGACATCCTTAGCAGAAGGGCCTAAAACAGTTAAGATTCGCCGGCGTAGATCGTCGTCAGTGTTAGCCGTTGAGATAGGACTAAGTGGCGTTATCCCAGTGGGCATAGCTGCTCCGCTTGGGCTGATGATATTGCTTTGCTCCGAGCGTACAGAGTGTGAACTGGCGGTGTGGTTAGGAACTGACGGCAGTCCACGTAATGAAGGATAACTCAGCGGCGAGGCATTGGTCGTCGGGGCGAATGTGCTGCTGGCCGAATTTGTTGACCCGTGGGTTGGCGCGACCGTCGTGTCAAGGAGCCGAGGCTTAGGTAAAGTCTGATAGTCGGTGCGCAAGACTTGGCTGGAATTGTAACGCTCTCCAGGCGTGAGTGGCATAACGGAACTTGATAAAGTGGAAGCATTAGCTCTGTAATCATTGGATTTCGTCGCCTCGGGCTGAGCGACACTGGTTACCGGCACCATCGGTTGCCCTTTCAGCCCAGGGATTGATATTGGTTGGCCTGGGTTTGCTGGAATATGTTGCGTAACAGCGAAAGAGCCGTTCACAGAATGCAGCGAGATATGTGGCGTTCCTGACCACACTCCATAAGCTCCCTCGGTTACAGTTACGAAGCTGTTCGGACTGGTATGGACAACGTGACTTGAAACATGAGACGCCAGCGTATTGACATCCAAAAGCTGACGCATAGAAGGATACAAAGGTTGCAGTCTAGGGGCTGTAGCCTGCCCTAATGGTGCAGAAGGTGGGTGTTGTGCTAACTTAGGAACGGCCATCGAAGATCGCGGCCGCCACACAAATGGGTCAGAAGTTGTGTAATTGTCGGCATTTTCCGATGGTGTATCAGAATAAGTTGCTGAGGCCTGCGCTGAGGCTAAATGAGGGTCTATCACCAGGTAGTTGCGCACTGCAAGGCAGTGAGGAACTTCCTGGAGACAGCGGCTGGCTAATAATTTGTCCGCGAGGCTGGCTACGCGGCCTCGCAAGGTGACCACGCCCGATGAATCTGGGTAGATGTCAATTTCGGCAAAGCCTGTTGGGCCGCCTAAACGCGCTTGCTCAAGCTTTCGCTGTACGGCTTCCCCCAGCTCACGTGGTGAGCGGGGTGTTCTTGTGGGCAAGGAGAGGGGGTGTACCTTGATACGGTCTTTTACTGGCAAAGCGGTTATTTGTGCTACCAGCTGTATGGCGCGAGTTCTCACACCCTCATTAGGAACGACACCTGCTACTTCAACAGCTTGATTTGCAACTTCTATATGCCAGTCATAAGGGAACGTTATGGGATCAGCTAATAGCTCTAATTCGATTCGAACTGCCAGGTCCTGCTCGAATCCGGGTCCATTGGCCCACAAACAGCGTGTTAGTTGCGATAACAGTGCGGCCAAAGCCAAGGTGAGAATGAGTATCGAGAAGGCTTTGGATTTCATGGAGCATACCTTGATTATGAGTGCTAAGGGGCCGCCGTCATGAATTCACGCTGCACCTGCTGTTGCAGTTCTTGTTCCGGACCAACGCACACATGTAAGTGGTCCTTGTCTATGTAAATGACCTCAACGCGATCTTCCTCAATCTTGAAAGGAAATGGATAGGACGACTGAATGATCTGTTTGTAGTAAACCGTGCACTTGTAATGACAGTGGTGGAGCTGAGCCGGGCCAACTAACGGATAGAATCGGCAAGGGTCGAGTTGGTCCACTATGAGTTCCTTCTGGATGTCTTTGATGTCGCGGAGCTCTTCCAGAACGTAAGGGATACCGCGAATGACTTTAGGCAAGGCTCGGATGATTTCCTCATCTTGAGGTGCATCCATGCAGCGCGGCGGTCGTGTTCCGGGAAGAATCGGTGGCATGATAGGCGTTCGATGTTGCAGGCGACTGCTGAATTTCTCATCAAGCCGGTCTGCAGTCCACGGTGGAATAGGCACTGTCGCCACCATGAATGACAGTGTGTGCAACGGCGTGCAGCCCATAACGAGAAGCAAACCTAGACAGCAAAATCGCCTGCGTTGATTGTGCTTGGCGGGCATACTGAGCCTCCCAGCCAGATCCACTCATTATAGCAAAAATCTGCTACCGACCCTATAATCTTCATCGGCGCAAACTGTATCGAACTTTAGGAGTATGCACGTGGCAACGGGAAAATCGGCCTTCCAGAATTTGCCGATCTTGCCAAAAGCTTTGAGCGGGAATACGAGGCGAAGTTTGAAAGGAGAAGTATAAAATGATTACGACTCCGCAGGCACCGTAATCGGTTACGCTCAACTGGAGAGGCATTGTCGGCCCGACAAGCAAGTAGCGGAGGCCGATTTTGGCACGGCTTCGCAGGTGGGAGATGACTCAATAGGACAGCAGCTTTTGGAATGGTGATATAACCGGGCGATGAAAAATATCAAGCTCACTTTGAGTTACGATGGCACCGATTTCGCTGGTTGGCAATCGCAACCCGGGCGCCGAACCGTTCAGGAAACTCTGGAAAAAGCTATCGCGGCAGTCGTTCAGGAGCCAGTGCGATGCAATGTCAGTGGTCGAACTGACGCAGGAGTTCACGCGTTAGGGCAAGTGGTCAACTTTTATACCTCGACCCGACTTACCGCAACGCAACTAATGCGTGCCATCAACGCCCATTTGCCCCCCGATGTCGTGGTTCGTTTTGCGGAGGAAATGCCGCAGGCCTTCGATGCCAATCGGGACGCCCGAGGAAAATGGTACCGTTATTACGTTCACGTTGGATCGGTGCGACCGATTTTTTTACGCCGTTATGTCTGGCATGTTCCCTGGCGGTTGGATTTAGAAAAAATGCAACGTGCTTCACGAGTTTTATTAGGCCGACATGATTTTCGCAGTTTCGAAACCGAATGGCCCAACCGAATGTCTAGTGTGCGCAACGTCACTTATATATCGTGGCATCAGGCTGGCCCAATGATATGGTTAGACATAGCCGCCGATGGTTTTCTCTATAATATGGTGCGAGCCATCGTCGGTACGGTAGTCAATGTGGGGCGTGGCTACTGGCCTGTCGAACAGGTCGCTAAGATTCTGGAGGCTCGAGACAGACGCCAGGCAGGGCCCACAGCGCCACCTCAGGGTTTATTCCTGATGCGAGTGTATTACGGAAATGAGGAGCCTGACCTTGCCAGGGATTCCCAATTTCCCTTTGCTTTTGCAGATTGAGCCAATTCGTCGCCCATTAGTGGGTATAATTCGTCCTCCCGGGTCGAAGAGCATAACCAATCGGGCTCTGATTCTGGGAGCCTTCAGTAGCCATGCGCGCCCGGTTAAATTATCCGGAGTTTTATTCAGTGAAGACACCGACTTGATGATCAAAGCTCTGCAAGAGCTGGGCTTCCAGGTCGAGGTTCGTTCGGACTATGGTGAGGTAGATATTAGAGCTCCGTCATCGGCACCAGTGATCCCGGCATCGCAAGCCGATCTCTTTTGCGGCAATTCCGGTACGACAATGCGTTTCTTGACTGCTGCTGTTAGCATTGGATGTGGCGTCTATCGTTTGGACGGTGTGCCGCGCATGCGAGAACGACCCATAGAGGATTTACTTGGTGCCCTACGGCAACTGGGTGTAGATGCCCTAAGCGAGCTTGGAACGGGATGTCCACCTGTTCGCGTCAAGACTCAAGGGTGGCGTAGCAACGCTACGGTCTGCATTCGCGGCGATGTATCCAGTCAGTTTATTAGCGCTCTTTTATTGGCTGCCCCCTGGTCGCGGGCTCACGTTAGCCTTCAAATTGTTGGCCAGCCAGTTTCTAAGCCTTATATCCTCATGACGCTTAGAATGTTAGAGCAATTTGGTGCTCATATAGTGCTTGAGGAAATCAATGGCCTCAGTAACCACACGGGACATTCGCAGGCGATGATTATACCGGAGCAAAATCCCTGTGGCATCCCTGCGTACACTATTGAACCGGATGCTACTGCTGCTACCTATTGGTGGGCGGCCGCAGCAATTACCGGCGGTACGGTCACTGTTACGGGGATTGGCACCGACAGCCTGCAAGGAGATGTTGCTTTTGTTGATATTCTTCAACAGATGGGCTGCCGCGTCGAGAAAGGTTCTAGCCAAATCACTGTTCACGGCGGGGAATTACACGGCGTTGAGGTGGATATGAACGCCATCAGCGACACAGTTATGACACTGGCGGCAGTTGCCTGCTTTGCAGATAGCCCGACGCGCATTAGCAATGTCGCGCACATCCGCTACAAGGAAACCGACCGTATCTCCGCGTTGGCCTGTGAGCTTCGCCGACTTGGTGTGGAAGTGCGTGAGTTTGAAGATGGCCTGGAAATCCGACCTCGACCGATGCGGGGAGCTGTTTTAGAAACATACAACGATCATCGCATGGCCATGAGTCTGGCCCTGATTGGCTTACGTGTTCCGGGCATTGTCATCCGCGAGCCTGCCTGTGTGGTCAAAACTTATCCGCATTTCTTTCAAGACTTAGAGCGATTGTGTGCGCCGTGCCGTTGATTTTGCTTGAGCACAGCTACGCGACACTAACATAGCGACAGAGGTCAGTAATTAAAACGGCGAGTGGGAATATAAACCGAATCACGCTAGCTAATGTGCATCATGCCAGCCTTGGCGATAGCTGGAAGACCAAGTGGTTTGTGATAGTTCATAGTGCTGATTTACCAAGGCTGAGTGCGATTTCTCGATACTCTAAAAGGGTTACGTTTTACCTAGGTTCTTCCAAGCCGATAAATGGTCGGGCTCATGGTGGGAATCATTTGTGCCGTTTTTTGAAGAGTTGAAGGACATGGGCGAGTGTTCTCGAGTTGAGCACATTCGATTTTTCGAGCCAACCGCGTCGCGCGACATCCAATGCGTAACGCACATATCGTAATTCCGTGGTACTGTGGGCATCAGGATTAAGCACGAGCATTACGCCAAGAGATTTCGCATGTTTGACGTGAACCCAGTCCAGTTCCATGCGATCGGGTTGACCATTAATCTCGATCATGACCTTATTTTCTGCCGCAATCTTGAGCACCTGATCTAAATCCAACGGATAGCCATCGCGTCGCAGAAGTAATCGGCCCGTAGCATGACCAAGCATAGTCACTTTTGGATGTTGCATCGCGCGAACAATTCGGCGTGTCATTTCCTCTTTCGACATGTTGAAATGGCTGTGCACACTAATAACTACGTAATCAAACTGCTCTAACAATTCGTCTGGATAATCCAGTCGGCCGTCGGGTAGAACATCGCATTCGGTTCCTTTGAGAATCCGGAAATCTTTCCATTTTTTGTTGAGGCGATCAATCTCCGCAAATTGCTGGCGGACGCGATCGGGGTCTAAGCCACGCGCAACGCCCAGCGACTGTGAGTGATCGGCTATTCCTAGGTATTGCCAACCCATCTCACGGGCTGCTTCGGCCATTTCTTCAAGGCTATTGCGGCCATCACTCCAGTCGGTATGACAGTGGAAGGTTCCATGAAGGTCTTTCCATTCGACCAGCTTAGGGAGGCGATGTTCTGCCGCAGCCTCGATTTCTCCAGTGTTTTCTCTAAGCTCCGGCGGAATATAGTCGAGTTTCAAGGCGTGAAAGATGTCTGCTTCGTCTTTAGCGCGTATAGCGCCCTTTTCACCTTCGAGACCGTATTCATTGAGTTTCAGGCCGAATTGTTGTGCTCGGGCTCGCATGGCAATGTTATGTTCCTTACTACCAGTAAAATAATGCAGGGCAAACGGAAATTGCTCGTCACTAACAACGCGGAGATCGCAGTTCAAACCGTTTTCTAATACCACACTTGATTTCGTTTCGCCGTGTGCGGTGACCTGAATAACTTCCGGCAGGCTGACAAACTTATCCATGACAATTTTCGGGTGATTGGAACTGACCAGAATATCTAAGTCGCCCACTGTCTCTTTGCGACGTCGCAGGCTGCCGCATGCCTGGATGCGGATTATTTCTTTGAGTTTACGAAGCTCGCCGCAAATGCGATCTGCTAGGTACTCGGCTTCCGCTAATAAGACGCGTTTGCCTGTTTTATCGAGGAAAGCAAGTCCTTCGAGGATTTTTTGCTGCGTTTTTTCGCCAAACCCTCGGAGTTTAGCAACCCGGCCCTCCTGGCAAGCCTGGCGGAGCTTACTTAGTGAATCAATACCCAGGTTATCGTATAAGGCTTTAGCTTTCTTCGGCCCTAACCCAGGCACGCGAAGCAACTCCAGCAAACCGGCAGGGATTTCCCGACGCAGTTCCTCGTATTGTTCGAGACGTCCGGTTTTATAGAGCGTCTCAATTTTCTGAGCCAGGTCTTTGCCAATCCCGGGAATTTCCGTCAGTCGCTTTTGCTCGATCCACTCGCCTAAGTCACCTTCGAGCTGAGCGATAGCCCTGGCAGCGTTATGGTATGCCTGGCAGCGAAACGGATTTTCTCCCTTTAGTTCGAGAAAAGTACCTATCTCATCAAGGATAGCGGCAATACGCATTTTATCGAGCATGGCCGTTTATCCTTTTCGAGTTAATGGCAATGGAGCGTCGCATAAGCAGCGGGAAAAATTATTCGTCGCCTGCGCAGCTGGCCCAGGTACAGCATGCCGCGTAATCATTTCAGTGTTACGATAGTCCCCAGTGCGGGCGAATCAAGTGGGTCAGGAGACTACTGCAATGCCGATGGTACTATCGAAGAAATTGCGCAAGCCCGGGATATCGCAGGGATAAGATGAGCCGAGCGAAGCTCAGCGAGAAGTGGTTAATTCAATACCACGCGTGGGTTGGGCTGCCTGGCTAAGGATAAAGCCCGTCGTTAGCCGAGACTTCTGGTTTAGCGCTGCACGATATGAAGCTGCACCGTGTGAGTTGTTATTGGCGCAGGTACTCAATACTCGAGGGCGCGGTTTATTCGGGTTTGCGGGTCATATCTGTCGGGCACCGGAACCGGTTGGCGCCTGTAAACCAAGGAGCCAGAGCTTGCGGCTTCGGTCGCCTTTTTCTGTCTCCACTCAAATCTTGCCACAAACTCACCAAAGGTTGTAGTTTCGGTTAGTTCTTGCTCCGGGTTAGGTACGTGGAACAAGCCAATCTTTAATCCACTCTGGTTGCAATCGGCGACCTGTGACGACATACAGCCAGGTCTGGTAGTGGTAGAGAGTCATTGTCAAGCCATTGCCTTTTCCGCTACGCTTGAGCAAATATACGACTCCCTGACAGCGGAATGCAGTTTTGCAAAGTTGATTGCTTATATTACCGGCATTACTAATTACCACTGGCGTTCGGCGGTGCAAGTGAATACATTCGACGAGGCATGTGAAATCTTTGTCGCCAGTGACCACAGCAACTGTCTGCGGGGAGTAAGGAAGCGCCTTCATGGCATCATGCGTAATCGCATCATCCACGGTGATGGAGCTGGTGTCCACGTTGATGATTTGCAGCGGCTGTTCCAAAGGTGCTGCGAATCGGACCAGCAAATTTTTGTTCACATACGTACGCACGTAGCGAACTGGTCCGTGCCGCTCGCTTAGGTGATGGGCCATGTGATACAAGTGCTCCGGGGTCAACCAAGAAACGTTCTCAAGGTCCACATAGACCACTACTCCAGGAAGAACGGGCCGGGTTGGCTGTGAGGTGGTTGAATAGGTAAAGGTCGAGCCAGTCATAGATACTCCTTTTTTGATAAGGCGATCGGGCTCTTCCTGTATGGGTTAACGCCGTGTAGGGACAGTATGTGACAGCTTGCAAATGAGTTTTTGGCTAACTTCCAGCAAGGGACAAATCACCACAACAGCGTTACTGCTATGCTTGGACGTAACTCCTTTTGGAAATTACAGTTGCGAAAACCACGCCAGGGCAGGTGCGCGAAAGAGGAACGGGACAAAAAAAGGGGCAGCATCGAAAGCTGCCCCTCGCTAATGCGGTTCGGTTGTCGAAAGGCTCTAAGGAGCCGCGAAATTAGAACTCCTCATGGTGCGGCGGTGTTGGTTTCTTTTCTTCCTTCTTGGGAATCTCCGCCACGAGGGCTTCGCTTGTCAGCAGCAAGGTGGCGACACTGGTAGCATTCTGCAAAGCACACCGCACGACCTTGGTGGGGTCAATGATGCCTTCCTTGACCATGTCCACATAGCGATCCAGTCGAGCGTCGTAACCCCAGTGCGGATTGTCGTTTTCAAGGACTTTGCTGGCAACGATTTCGCCGTCGAGTCCGGCATTCTCGGCGATCTGCTTGATCGGAGCCCGACAGGCACGCAGCACGATGTTGTAACCGACCTCCTCATCGTGGGTTAGTCCGGACGGCTTGCACTGGGTAGCTGCCCGCAGCAGGGCAACACCACCGCCTGGCAGGATGCCTTCCTCGACAGCTGCGCGGGTAGCGTGCATAGCATCCTCAACTCGCATCTTCTTTTCTTTCATCTCCGACTCGGTCGCAGCACCAACAAGGATCTTGGCAACACCACCGGAGAGTTTGGCGATGCGTTCGTTCAGTTTTTCCTTGTCATAGTCGCTGGTGGCCTTGGCGAGTTCTTGTTTGAGTTGCTCGATGCGGCCCTGAATGTCCTCTTTCTTACCTTTACCGCCCACGATAGTGGTGTTTTCCTTGTCAATGATCACTTTGGTCGCCTGACCGAGGTCGCGCAGTTGCACGTTTTCCAGCTTGATACCCAGGTCTTCGAATATGGCTTTACCACCGGTCAGGATGGCAATGTCTTCGAGCATTGCCTTGCGGCGATCGCCGTAACCCGGGGCCTTGACCGCGGCACACTTGAAGACGCCCCGCAGCTTGTTCACCACCAATGTGGCCAGGGCTTCACCTTCCACTTCCTCGGCAATGATCAGCAATGGCCGGCCTGTTTGAACCACCCGCTCCAGCAATGGCAACAGGTCTTTGACCGCAGAAATCTTTTTCTCGTGGATAAGGATGTACGGTTCCTCCAGCTCGCACACCATACGTTGCGGGTCGGTGATGAAGTACGGTGAGAGATAGCCACGGTCAAACTGCATGCCCTCAACAAATTCGACCGTAGTCTCCAAACCCTTGCCTTCCTCGACAGTGATCACGCCATCCTTGCCGACACGTTCCATGGCCTCCGCAATTTTCTCGCCTATTTCCTGGTCGTTGTTGGAAGCCACCGCAGCTACGTTCTGAATGTCCTTTTTGTCCTTGACCTTGATGGACATGGATTTCAGCTTTTCAACGACGTCGCGCGTCGCCTTTTCGATACCCTGCCTGAGGAACACAGGATTTACACCGGAGACAATTGCCCGCAATCCTTCCAGGAAAATTGCCTCCGCCAGCAAAGTGGCGGTAGTCGTACCGTCCCCGGCGACGTCGCTGGTTTTGGACGCCACTTCCTTGACCATCTTGGCGCCCATGTTCTCGTACTTATCTTCCAGCTCGATTTCGCGAGCTACGGTTACACCGTCCTTGGTGACGGTGGGAGAACCAAAGCTTTTTTGCAGGATGACATTGCGGCCGCGCGGGCCCAGCGTTACTTTGACTGCCTTGGCCAGTTTAGCCACGCCCCGGCGCAAGGCTTCCCGTGCTTCCTGGTCAAAGGCGATCATCTTCGCAGTCATGGCTTATCCTCTCCTCTCCAAGATTAGCTCCCCGAAGTTGGATGGTTTCCTGTTTCGGCTAGCGATATGCGAGCCGCTTCAGACGCAGCTCAATTTCCAGCGGTCAATTTCTCCCAAGAAAAGCACCGCCATTTATGGGCGATGTATCGGAAAACAACGCCGCACAGGCATAAGCTAAAGCAGCAGGATGGCCGCGAAATCCCAGAGCCGGTCGCTTATTCCTCAACGATAGCGAGCACATCCTCTTCGCGCATCAGCAGCACTTTTTCACCGTCCAGTTCAAATTCATCACCGGCATAAGCGCTGAAAAGGATCGTGTCGCCCTTTTTGACCTGCAACTCGACACGACGCCCATCTTTGAGCAGTCGGCCGTCTCCGACGGCGATAACCTTGCCAATTTGCGGTTTCTCTTTGGCGGTGTCCGGCAAGATTATGCCGCCCTTTGTCTTTTCGCCAGCTTCCTGTCGTTTGACTACGAGTTTGTCTCCCAGAGGCTTCAGGGTCATAGTCGCTCCCGCTCCTTTCTTACCAAAATGCTCCTTACACCGAAGCTCGCTACAGATAGAGTGCCGCGGAAAGTAGCAAAACAGATGCCCGATCGGGAACAATGGGTAAGTCTTTGCATGGTAATGACTTACGTTTTTCCTGGGTTGTCATTGGTTTGGCCTAAGGCTGCCAGGACGAAAAGGTGCTTACGCGACAACTGCCAGGCTGGCAGCCTGTTACCCCGAAGGCTTCCAACGCGAGTCGGCGGTCTGGCACGCGGTTGGACTTTTAGCTGACGGGACTTCACACCGAAGGTTCCCAACCCTTGTGATACTCACGCGACCACAGCTGCTGCGCCTCGGTATCGCCAATAATGGCCCCATTTTTGGGGTCGCAACGTAAGGTACGCCCCAGGCGGTAGGCGATATTGCCCAGATGGCAGGGCAGGGTGCTTTTATGGCCTTCCTCGATTTCGCTGTTCAACCGCTGACCGTTCCGAACTGCCTCAAGGAAGTTCCGCACGTGAACGGCATCCGAGACAGTTCCTGTGGCCTGATCAACGACCTTACCATCCAGGCTGTAAATCGTATAGCTCGCCCTTCGGATCACAAGCGTCCCCTTTTCGCCCGTGAACAAAACGTCGGGTGGCTGGAGACCTGGAAGAGGATTGCAGCTGGTTCCGTGCCATACGATTTGCTTGTTGCCGGGATAAAGGAAGGCGGCGGTGTGCGTGTCCGGAGTTTCCTGGTCGTCATCGTAGTGGAACCGACCGCCAGAGGATGTTACCTGGATCGGGTAATCTACCTGCAATCCCCAGCGGCACAGGTCAATCATGTGCACGCCGTTATTGCCAAGTTCTCCATTGCCCCAGTGCCAGAACCAGTGCCAGTTGTAATGCACGACGTTGCTGCGGAAGGGACGGCGAGGAGCCGGCCCTTGCCACAGCTCATAGTCGAGCCATTCGGGTGGCTGGGTTTGCTGACCCCGACCGATACTCGGCCGACGATTGGTGTACCAGGACTGGGCCTGATAAACCCGGCCAATTGCTCCCTGATGAAGCGCTGCGATCGCCTGCTGAATAACTGGCCAGCTGCGACGCTGATTGCCCATCTGGACGCATCGTTTATACTTCCTGGCGGCCGCGACCATCCATTCCCCTTCTTGCGGCGTATGACTGCACGGCTTTTCCACGTACACATGCTTGCCTGCTTTGCATCCCAGGATAGTAGCAGCGGCGTGCCAGTGATTGCAGGTGGCAACTACCAACGCATCCACTTGCTTATCATCCAGAATCCGACGAAAGTCAATAACTCCCTGGGGTACTCGGTCGCGGATTTTGCGCACTTCCTCAATACCTCTCTCAGTTCGCCGCCGGTCAACGTCACACACGTAAAGCACCTGGGCGTCTGGCTGCTGTTCAAAAGTCCGGGCCAGCGACAGACCGCGGCTGAGCCCCATGACAGCTACGGCCACTCTTTCGTTGGCTCCTAACACACGCGAGTGCGCCGCCTGAGCCATCCAAAACCAACCGATGCCCGCCGCCGAGCTTTGCCACAAGAACTGCCTGCGACTCACAGATCTCGCCATGGTTTGACTCCTTGTTTAGCTTTCCACCCTACCTGTCGGAAATCCGCTAGTCCTCATTGTATGTAACTGAAGCCTGGAGGGACTGGGAGTTGAAACATGCGGAACCTGGCCGACCGCTTACGCGGTGAAGCTCTCCGACATGCTTCCACTATGAGAGGCAGAACGTTTCCTGGAGTTAGGATAGGCGGGTCAATTCTCGAGCCAGCCTGGCTGCGAGGCAGGCGTTTTGTATGAGTAGCGCCCGATTAACAGCCAAACTGCGACCCTGAGTTAGCTCCGCCAGACGACGGAGTATGAAGGGAGTTAGCTGCGGACCACCAAGGCGAGCAGATGCTGATTCTTTCAGCGCTTGTCGCAGGGCGGTTTCATGTTCCTCCCAGGAGAGCGATTGCGGCGGGGGTACCGCCAGTACGACGCCTTTGCCGCCCAGTTGCCAATGCTGTGTAATGATAGGAGCCAGCTCCGAAAGGTCGTGGCACGAATTCGGACTTTCGATACCGCTGTCGGCCAGCAAGAACGCTGGCCAGATTGAAGTTCCCCAGCTGAAGACCGGAACACCTAGGGTTTCCAGTGCCTCAAGCGTTGCGCGTGTGTCCATGAGACTCTTGGCACCGCTGCATACGACTGCAATGGCGTGCCGCGAGAGTGCGACCAAATCAGCCGAGACGTCGATAAAATCGGCCTGGCCGCGATGCACGCCCCCGATGCCTCCGGTAGCCAGGACACGAATTCCGACCTGTTCCGCGATCATCAGCGACGCAGCTACTGTCAACCCCGCAGTTTCCCCGCAAACTAAACAGGCAGACAGGTCTCGAGCACTGCACTTGCGAACTGATTCGCCACGAGCCAGGTTTTCGAGCAACTCCTCACTGAGACCGACGTGGATGCGACCGCGTATGACGGCCAGCATTGCCGGTACCGCGTCCGATTGGCGAACAGCAGCGAGCATCGCCCGTGCAGTCTCCAGGTTCGCCGGTCGCGGCAAGCCGTGGGTCAGAAACGCCGACTCCAGTGCTACCACCGGTTTGCCCTGTTGCAGGGCTGCTTGAACGGCGTCGTCAATGTACCAGTATTGCCCCATGTGTGCCGATGCTCCGTTTTTCCGAAACGTACCGGGGGTAAGCTTCCCGCGGGGAAATCGTCCTAAGGCTGAATATATGCCGGGGCTGCCCTCGGAAATTGTGCATCGCCAAGTGCAGTGGTAATCACCGCAGCCAGATATATGCCGGGGCGATCGCCCGCTACAGCCGCAGATTTTATACACTTCAATCGAACTGCCCGCCGATCGCCAGGCACGCCTTTTTCGGTTCACGTGGATGAAGCAACGCGACAAGGCACTATGATCGCTGACAACGGACAGTCTGCAACCCATCCAGCAAGCGTTTTTAGCATGTCAGTGCAAGTGGGTGGTGCGTGGATGACTCGGTATTTCCAAAGCGCGTAACACACGTGGGCTGAAAGGTTCAACAGGAGCAAGCCAGTTCTGCTCCACAGCTACCAGGTAAGCAGCGGCAAGTAAGCAGGTCCAGCAAAAGATATTTGCCACGGGCGATGAGCCGAAGAGCTTGAGGGGACCGCCCAACCGCGACGTCATACCGTTTCGCACTGAGCGCAAATCCCACACTGCGTCCAGCAGCAGATGCGAGAGATAGCCGAGGCTCATAGCCGCTGCGACCGTCCAGCGAGCCGGCAGTTCGGCGGAATCGTAAAGAAGGAAAACCAGTTCGCCAGCCAGTATGGCCGCAGGTAGGCTGTGGAACATCCCGCGGTGAACAGTCAGCCAGGCGAAAAATTGTGCGGCGACATATCGCGTAAACAAGTATGCAGCGGCTGCCAGAAGCAGTGAAATTTCTGTGGAAACCGACACGTGCCGGTGGAAGCGGTGCAAGGTTACAATAGCGGCCACGGAGCCCAGCAAATGAAACAATTCTCGGACGGGCTTGCTGGAGTCGGAATCCAAATCCGGCAGTATCCCACCGAAAGTACACACCGCCGCTGCCAATGCTGCTTCTGGAGCATTGACGTAACCGGCATGGGCTAATGTCGCGCCGTAAGCCACCCCTGTGCACGCCGAGACCAACAGGTGTTGATGAAATGCCGCCACGGTAATTCCTCCTGTAACGGGTAGCAGTTCACCGACCACCAAGCCGACCGAAGCAGCTACGCCGACGGTCCTAGTTTGAGTTTAGGATTACCGGCATCGCAGTCATCACCTGCTTCCGCGGGCAGTTTCCCGGGCCTGCCTGGGAAAATGTGCGCTGGTCGGGTAAGAGCGACTGACGGGTTGTCTCTATAACCGCTCGGGGAATTTGACGCAACCCGAAGAGGTTACAGAAAGCGACGGGGAATTCCCTTCGACTAAGCCGGCTGAACGGAGCCTTCTACCACAAGGACTGAAAACTTCCAAGTAGGCAATCACGGGTGCCGATAAACTTTGCACAATGCCTTGACTTTATTCAGGTGGGAACGTAACTTCAATTGGACAGTTTTGAAGCGATTGCGAAACTCCGGAGCCGGAGGACGAGGCCACAATGAAAAAAGACCACCCTAAAGAGCCCACCAGGAAAGCTGAGTCCAAGAAGGCAGTTGGTCTGAAACCCCAGGAAGTAGAGCACTTCCGAAAACTGCTCCTGGATCTGCGTAACCGATATATGCAGAAAATGGGTGAGCTTGCGGAGGAAGCCTTGACCCCCGAGGCGGCGGGTATGTCGGCATCTCCGAGTCATCTGGGCGACGTCGGCTCGGATTACTACAGCCAGGAACTTTCGCTCGACCTTATAGAAAATGAACGCGCTGCGTTGTATGAAATTGAGGAAGCTTTGAGGCGGCTGGAGCAGGGCACCTACGGAGTTTGCGAAGAATGTGGCCAGCCGATTGCCCGTGAACGGCTAGAGCTTTTGCCTTATACTCGCTATTGCATCCAGTGTGCCAGGAAAATAGAAGCGGGCCAGTGATGGGTCGGCATAACTGGCAATGGTTGTTCTGGCTGGTCGCCCTGGGTGTGTTCATTCTGGACTGGTACACCAAGGAGTTAGTAGCGACCCAATTATCCGTAGGTGAGGAAGTCCGCCTGACAGCGGTGTGTCGCATTTATCATCTGCCCCAGGTCAATCGCGGTGCCTTTCTGGCACTGGGAGACCGTTGGGGTGAACGGGCGAACTGGTTTTTCATGGCGGTGACTGGGATAGTGGCGGGTCTGCTGCTTTTTCTCCACACACGCCCTGGTGTAAAAGCCAATCCCTGGTTGTCGGCAGGCATGGGCTTGATTGTCGGCGGTGCAACCGGCAATTTCCTGGACCGCTTGCGTTTTGGTGGCGTGCGAGATTTTGTACAGTTATTCCTGCCCGTCGGTAGCAGCGACTTTATTCCTGTAACAGCTATCTTCAACCTGGCCGACAGTGCTGTAATCGCCGGAGCCGGCTTACTTCTGGTGGCGAGCTGGTGGGGTCAAACCGAAACGCCCACAAGTTCACTCGCTGGTTCGGAACAATCACCTGCCCAGGTGTGACTTTTCGTCTCGCCGGAACGGGGAAAGTATAATCGGCCGTCTGCATTAGAGTATGCTCTAGGGGCGTTGATTTGTCTCGACTGCCACGTGTCGGAACCACGACACGGTTCGTAATGCTGGGGGTTGTCGGCGGATTCGGAACCAGTTTTGTTGGCAGATGAGGGGCTTCCTTGTAACTGGAGCGGTTCGAGATGCAAACAAGGGCACCTAAAAGTCGCGGAGGTCTTGCCCGCTTCGTCGCGGCCGGCGCGGTTGGCTCAGAACACCCCTGGACAGCCGGCGCCAGCGTGCGTAATGTTGTAATGCACAGCCCTAAGCGACCGAGTTGGGCTGACTCTGGGGAGTGGTGTAACGGTAGCACAGCAGACTCTGGATCTGCTTGTCTAGGTTCGAATCCTAGCTCCCCAGCTTGCGACGAGGCGTATGAGGCGAAAGTTGTGCTGTAGTTCCACGCACCGGCTGTTTTTACGCGGCGATCTGCGGGTCGGAAGGTTTCATAATTTCACGCAGCAACACCGTTGCGTAACTGCCGGCGGGTAGCGAAAACGTAAGCACTACGTCCCGACCTTCAAAACTTGCCTCCAGATCGTCCACATAAACAAGTGCATTGCGTCGGGTCCCCTGCAGTAGTTTGCCGAACTGGCAGAACATATCCCGATGCAGATTGGCCTGCTGCAGAATCTCTGTTTCCAAGGCTGCGGCCTGTTGCTGGGCAGCAAACATTCGGCGACCGTAGATCGGGCCGGTAGGAACGACCTCCCGCCGGACGAAACGCTCTTGTTCGCTTTCCGTGCCCTCGGCGAGAAAAATTCCGCCGGTCTGAAGGTTATGCAGCACGTCGCCCGGAATTATCTGATGCAACCAACCACGGCGGAACCTTTCAGCCAGGTAGCGATTGAAAAGTAGAGACTGCACTGCCGAAAGTGCGAGTTTACGAAGGAATCGGCGCTGTTCCAGTCGCGGATCGGCTTTGCCGTGGAGCAGGTCATAACCGATGCGGAGCGTGTCACCGTGTTTGCCGAAACGTTGTTCACCGTAATAGTTCGGCAGACCTGCTTGTTTCAAACGCGCCAGCAACCGGGGTAGGCGGGCTGGTGCTTCGGGGTGAACTTGGCGGATGCGAATGCGGAAACGGTTGCCGCGCAAATGGCCGGCTCGCAACTTGTTCGTGTGCCGGCTAACGCGCAAGATGGTCAAACCGGCAATCCGCACCTGGTTAAGGCGATCCGCGACTGTAGCCGGAACAGAAATCCATTGCCGCGTTACCGCGTGCCGATCCTTGAGGCCCGCCATGCCGATCAAGCGTTGGTCTATGCCCAGAGCCTGCGCCAGCCGATTCACCAACCAGTCTGCCGACAATCCGCGTTTCTCAATCCAAAGGTAAATGTGCTCCCCTGTGCCGGCTGGCTCGTAAGCAGGTATTTCCTCTACTTCAAAATCTTCCGGCACGGTACGAATTTGCCCACCAATGCCCGGCAGATCCGCAGTAACCATCGGCAAGTCAATGTCATTCAGGTTGTCCATGAGCGCGTCCACTTTGCGGCCAATCAACCCTTTTCTATGCTACACGCATATAGGGAAATTGCCCGGTCTGGTCATCTATAACGAATCTATGACTATCCTGAACCGTATTCGGGAACGGCTGCAACAGGCAGGTGTCGAATCGTACACTTTGCTTTTTCACCGTCCTGTTTTCACCAGCGAAGAAGCGGCTGCGGTCAGGGGAACGCCTTTGGCCAGTGGAGCGAAAGCCCTGGTGCTCAAAGCCGACGATCGCTTTATCCTCGCGGTGTTGCCCGCGGATCGAAAGCTGGACAACCGTCGCCTGCGTGAACAACTCGGCGTGAGGTCGCTTCGCTTTGCCAGCCGGGAGGAGTTGTTGCAATTGACCGGCGTCCCTCCGGGTGCGGTTCCGCCGTTTGGCAGTTTGTTCGGATTACCCACCTACTGCGACCCAGCCTTGCTTCAGCAAACGGAGATCAACTTTAACATTGGCGACAATGCGGTATCCATGCACCTGGCTACCCAGGACTACCTGAGGGTCGAAAATCCCATTCAACTGCCGCTGGCCTGTTGACCGGCTCCGGGCTGCCAGAGAATATCCGCGCGGCCTGCGTCGTTATAGACACGGGCCAGCACAAAAAGCAGGTCGGACAGGCGGTTCAAATACCGCAGCACTTCCGGATTGATCGGTTCGTGTTGACTGAGGCAGACGACCTGGCGTTCGGCACGGCGACAGACAGTACGGGCAAGATGGCACCAGGCCGCCGCTAACGTGCCCCCGGGGATCACGAAACTGCTTAGCGGTTTAAGCTGTGCGTTGAGCCGGTCAATCTGTTCCTCCAGCCATTGCACCTGTTGGGCCTGGATACGTAAACGTTGCCGGCTTTGCTCGTCGTAGGGGCAACACAAGTCGGCTCCGACATCGAAGAGGTCATTCTGAATGCGGCGAATCATTGCCGACTCCGCCTGATTCGGAACCGACGCCAGCACCAGCCCGAGGACACTATTGAGTTCGTCCACCTCGCCGTAAGCTGCGACGCGCGGGTGATTTTTCGGCACACGTTGACCGTTGCCGAGACTGGTTTCCCCCGTGTCACCGGTACGCGTGTAAATGCGGGACAAATAGACCATGGTTCCACCTTGTTGCAACTACAATCAGTAGCCACGCCGGCGAAAGAGCCCTGACCAGCCGAGTGGCCGAAAAACTTGCCCATTCAAATCCACAGCTTCGAACTGGTAACGGCGAAGTTGCCAGATTTCGAAATCCTGTTCCAGCTCCTCGGCAATCTGGCGAACCGAGACCCGTGGAGGACCTTTTTCTTTTGGAGTGGGATCATCCGCATTACCCATCAAGGCCAGATACCAGGAACCTGGAGCGGTCAATCGCCTCAACCCTGCCAGGAATTTCGCCACTCCCAGTTCTCGCACGCTGTGGTAAACCCCGCGATCGAAAACGAGAGAAAATGGTTCACCAAAATCGGGTGGCTCAAAGACATCACCGACAACAAACGTTACCGAGACGCCAGCAGCATCGGCCTTTTTCCTAGCTTTTTCGATGGCCAGCGGCGAAATGTCGAAGGCAGTTACTTCAAACCCGCGTTGGGCGAGGTAAATGGCATTCGTTCCCGTACCGCAACCGATCTCCACACAGCGACATGGGCCAAACCAGCCTTCCTGCAGAATACGGACTAACTCGCTATCCGGTTGGCCAGTATCCCAGGGTGTGTCGCCTGTTTCGTAGCGTTTTTGCCAGTCTTCTGCGGTACGTGGATTCATAGCCGTTTCCCGCAGCGGTTGTAAGGAAAACACATCGCCAGGTTTGAGGGGCAGTTTATCCCAGTGCGTTTTCTGCTTCGGCGATAATAGCGGCGGCCTCATCGGCATTTTCTGCGCCGCGAAGTTTGTCAAGGAACCCAGGTTGCAGGAACAATCGCGATAGCCGGGCCAGCACCCGCAAATGCGTTGCGTCATCGCAACAGCAAACCAGGAAAAAGAGATCGCACAGGCCTCCTCGGTCTCCGCCAAACGGGATCGGGGAGAGAGTGCGACCAAACGCAACGACCGACTCGCTCAAAGCCTGGGGCAAAGGTCGGCGAGGGTGCGGAATAGCTACACCGCCTGGCATGGCTGTGGATTGCATTTCTTCACGAGCCTGAACGGCTTTGAGTACAGCTTCTGGGTCGTACACCCGCCAGGATTGCTCCGCCAGCTGAACCAGCTCCGTGAGAACTGATCGCTTCGTTCGGGCCTGTAACGGGATCGCAATGCAGGTCTCCGGCAGCAGACCGCCTATCAACCGCTCGCTTGACGTCTTCTTCCCGCCTTCCAGATGCGCCAGCCGTTGCTCATCCCAGGTAGGCAATTGGGTTTCCACCCAGTGCAGAATTTCCGCGCGCGCAAAACACCAGTGTCCAGCGACCTTCCGGCCTGGAAGATAACCGCGGTCGGCCAGTCGCTGGATTTCCCGCGCATCCCAGCGCAAATACTGCGCCACTTCCTCTACCGTCATGACTTCAGGATTCATTGTCCGCTTTCACCTCCTACGGCATAAGAATTTTACGCTCGGTTGCGGGAAAAAATTTTGGGAACGGCCATTTTACTGTTGCCGCGACAATCCTGGAAGTTCAAACCCCGCTCCCGATTTAGCCAGTTGCAGTTGCACCTGAGTTTGCGTTTGCAGTCCCCATAACCGGATAAACCCTTTGGCTGCTTCGTGATCGAACAGGTCCTTGCCCTCGTAGGTAGCCAGTTGACGTTGGTAGAGGCTGAACTCGCTCTTACGGCCCACCACGGTGGCACTGCCTTTGTAAAGTTTCATGCGGACGGTACCGGTAACAAATCGCTGATTGCTCGCCACAAATGCCGCCAGGTCCTGATGAAACGCGCTGAACCACAGACCATTGTAAATCAGGTCGGCGTATTCCTGGCTGACGTAGGTTTTGAAGCGTTGAGCCTGCTTGGTCAGTGTCAAAGCTTCCAGGTCGCGGTGGGCCTCGTGGAGAATGACCGCTGCTGGGGCTTCGTAAACTTCGCGGGACTTGATTCCCACCAGGCGGTTTTCGATATGGTCAATTCGTCCGACACCGTGTTGCCCGCCGAGGCGGTTGAGGGTTTCAATCAACTGCACTCCGTCCATGGCTTGTCCGTTGAGTGCCACCGGTCGGCCCTGCTCGAAGTCAATGGTGATGTACACTGGTTCGTTCGGAGCCTTTTGCGGACTGACGGTCCAGGCAAAGGCTTCTTCCGGTGGTTCCGTCCAGGGGTCTTCGAGTGGCCCGGCTTCGATACTGCGGCCGAACAGGTTCTGGTCAATCGAGAACAGCTTTTCGCGTTTGACCTCGACGGGGATACCGTGTTTTTCAGCGTATTCGATGGCCTGGTCGCGGGTCATCTTCCAATCCCGCACCGGGGCAATGATTTGCAAATCAGGAGCCAGCGTTTGAAAAGTAACGTCGAAGCGAACCTGATCGTTTCCTTTTCCCGTACAACCGTGGGCAACGGCTTTGGCACCGCGCTCGCGGGCCAGGTCAACCATGAGTTTGGCAATTAATGGACGCCCCAGGGCAGTGGCTAGCGGATAGCGATTTTCGTAAACCGCGCCCGCCATCAACGCTGGCCAGATGAAGCAATCTACGAAAAGGTTCTTAGCGTCCACCACCACCGCATCCTTGGCGCCGGTTTTCAGGGCTTTCTGTCGAATGGCTTCCAGGTCGTCTCCCTGACCGAGGTCCGCAGTGAAAGTAATGACGTCGTAGTTGTATTTTTCCTGTAGCCAACGCACCATCACCGACGTGTCGAGTCCGCCACTGTATGCGAGAATGACAATGTCGCGTGCCATTGCTTGTCTCCGGTTGTATGGTGTTATCTTTCGCCTTACCGCCACGCACTTGCAGGAATGCCCCCGCCCAGGGATTCATCCAGGCCTTGCGAAAGCTGGCAAGGACTGCAAACCTGTCTGTGCACCGGTGCATGGGACTTTCGCACAACCGGTCAGGCAGGCCGTTCATAGTGCGTGTGCCAATGCTATTGTTTATAGCGAATCCGACTTGCGGCCGGCTAATTTTAACTCCTGCTGAGAATTTCCTCCGCAGCACCTCGCAGAGCGAGTGTTTCCGGGACACCGCAGAAGGCGTTTTCTCGCACCCGGCTAATTGTAACAGCTGCGGGGTCAATGTGATCGCTAAGGTTCAGCCCGTCGGATGGTAGCTCATTTTTCGTCCAACCCAGCAAACCAGCATAGTCCAGGGTGCATACGATATCGCATAGCTTTACAATGCAACGGAGCACACACCTGGCGAATCCACTTATGGACAGACTGATTTTGCCGGAAAAAATCTGGCGGCAGCTAACCGAACACGCTGTACGCGACTTGCCCAACGAGTGTCTCGGCATGTTGGCAGGGTTGCCGGACGGACGCGTGTGTGCCGTTTACGAAATTGTCAACGCTTCGACAAACCCGCACCGGTTCCTCAGCGATCCGGCCAGCTTGTGTGCTGCCGAGAAGCGTCGCCGCTCCGCAGGCTGGCATTTGCTTGGCTTCTACCATTCCCATCCCAACGGACGGCCGATTCCCAGTAGCATTGACACCGATCCCGAAGTGAATTTTTGGCTCGACGGTACCACTGTCAGCCTCATTCTCGCTGTGCAAACGCTCGACGAGTCCCCAACGGTTGCCGAAGCATTGGCGCCGGAGAAGGTGGGGCTTCATGGCCGACAGGGGCAAACGCCCCGTCAGTCGTCCACGCCTAGCGATATTCCTGTCGTTGGTTCCCAAGCCGCAGGCGAAGTTATTGCCGCAGGGGATTCGTTCGGAACTGGGAATGCTCTGTCCGTACCTGCAAGTGCGGGCAATGCCTTTGCTGCAGGTGATTGCCTGACAACCATCCTGCACGGGTACCGCATCGAAGCCCGCGCCTACCGACTTTTCCCGCATCGCTGGCAACCCATACCGCTATCGTTGGAACTCGATTCATAGCACTTCTCGTTGAACCATTTGCTGTCTGCTCTCATAGTTCGACTCAAGCACCGCCAAAGCTTGGCCAGCCTGTAGGAAGGGATCGGGTAAAAGGTTATTCGAGCACGCAGAGATTGGCGTGATCCGAAGCTTGTGGCCCTCAAGAAAGCTAGCTCAGTAGTGAGTTGGGCTGGCATAGTGAACATATGCGGAGGCATATTTTGCATCAGAGGGAGCCAGCACACTTATGGCTCAGGAAACAGGTGGCGAGGTAGCTGGCCGATTGACTTAAGGCGGCGTTGTCGCTTATATAATGAAGTGTAAGCGGAAGTGGCGGAATTGGCAGACGCGCCAGGTTCAGGACCTGGTGGGCGATTAGCCCATGTGGGTTCGAGTCCCACCTTCCGCATTTGGCGGTCGAGCAATTGTGAATAGCCGCTGCCCGATTCGATGTTAATGCCTGTTGGAGACACGTGCCGAAAGGTCGGTCATCTGCGAATAAGTGTTGCCGTCTTCGGTTGGGTAATGACTGTTGGAAGCCTCGCCTAAAGTTCGGGTGTCCGCGAAACCGTAACTTTGGTTGACTTTGAAATTACGCCAGGTGCTTTGCCGTTCCGACCGGGGATCGGCTACGCTTGGCAGCACAGTTTGTTCGCGCCTGTAAGGGCGAAATTACAGACGGTCATTCGGCGGTCTGGTGGAGAAGGTAAATGCACGATTTGGAGCCGTCAAACCTGTATGCCGCATGCGAAGCAACGATTCCTGTCCGCAAAAAATCGGACGGTGCTCAAACAACACGAGCAACAATCGGTTTTCATCGGGCATCATGCCATAACCGTTGCCGCGATGCGCCCATGATTCCGGATAGTCGAAGCATGCGGGGCGAGCAATTGAGCCAGCCATTGTTGGGGAGTGGGGCAGAACCGATCGAGGGCATTCCGATAGTCGGGATGCTTAGTTGGGGAACCATCGGCCAGGGCACGTTTCACCGCTGATCGCAACTGGGCGGGTTCCGGGGAAGTGAGGTACAATCCGGGCCAGTCACGGTAGGGTTCAAAGCCGGGGTCCTCACCGAGCACCGCGGGCAGTCCGCAGGCGAGCGCTTCCTGTACCACCAGCGGAAATCCCTCACGAACCGCACTCGGCAGAACCAGCACATCTGCGGCATGGTAAAGCGAAATCAGTTCTGCCTGGGGTCGCGCGGGTAAATATCGAACGTGCGGGTGATTGTGAAGTTGGGGCCAATGTTCTCCGCCCGGGCCGCAGAAAACAATTTCCCATTCCGGAGATGCGATTTCCAGCAAGTGGGCCACTCCCTTCTCCGGTATCAATCGTCCAACAAAAAGCAAGCGCGGCAGACCGTCGTTCCAGCCCAGTTGCAAACGTGCCTGCTGGCGCTCGATTGGGCTGGGTGGGCGGAACAAATCTCGCCGAACCGGATTCGGCAAAAACCGAACAGGCTTACCGGCCAAACGCACCAGCTCCGCCTGCACTCGGGCATTGTAGGCCACCAGATCGCTAGCCCACCGGCAACTGCATCGGCCCAAAGTGTGTAAACCAAGCTGAGCCAGGTATCGCTTGCTTGGCGAACGGAAATGCTGGAGTCCGCCATGATCGGTCAACAATCCCGGCTTACCGAAATGTTTGGCCCACAGCAGGGCGACCGGTGTGGCCAAAAATAAGCATCCGTGGGCGTGTACCAAATCGGCCCAGCGAACTGCGTCCCGCAAAACGCCCAACAAACCGGGGCTGAACAGCGGATAGGGAACACGCCAGTGTTTTTCCAACCCGTGCCAGGCAGGAACACGCCGAATTCGTACCTGGGGCGGATAATCTGGATTTTCGCCCGCACCACCGCCATCACTGGCCACGATGAGCACTTCGTGTCCCGAATCAGCCAGCGCCTGTGCTTCGAGATGTACGAGGTGTTCCACCCCTCCGACATGCGGAAGGATGTAATGGGCTACAATCAGGACACGCATGGCCTATCGCCGGGTGAATTGCGTCGCCAAACGGGCACAGTCTCAAGAATAGCACAGGTCGCTGACACAGGCCGACATAGCCAGGCGAGCAATCGGAGAGCACGTTGCCAAGGCCGATCACCGGTCCACTGTACCTCAGCCTCGCCAACGGGCATTGCGGCACCGGTTGCCCGACCGGCGTACCTATCACTGCCCGCCGTGTGGTCAAGCGATTGCACTGAAGCGGGAGCCTGGACAGGGCTACCGGTCAATCCGTTACGGGCAGATGACATTTCGTCGTACATAGGAGTCCGGCTACGAAGTCGCGCGACGATGTAATGCCAGAGCGGCCCGCAATCCACAATTTCGCCGACCACCAGTCGCGTTTCGGGAAACAGGTTGGCAAGTTGTTCGACATCCGGTCGCAGTCCTGTGTCGATCGGGTCAGGGTGATACGGGAATGCCCGCGGACAGGAAACGAAGAGCAGACCGCCCAGGGGCAAAATGCTTACCAGCCGTTCGGCTAGCAGCTTCGGTTGCGGCACGTGTTCGAGCAAATTGGAACAAAATACCGACTGAAAGCGATATAATCGCAAGCGCTCGATAAACTCCGCGTCCATCAGGTCGCCAACAATATCCACGCCCGCGCCAGCGCGAATATCGGTGTGCACCACCTTCACGCCGCGCTGCTGCAACGGCTCGAAAATGTACCGTTCAATCCACGGTTGCACGAACCGTCGAAAATGCAGTGTCTGACTGCCCACGTTTAACATCGGCGATAACCGTTCTGCTGCCATTCGGGCCAACCGGGCGTAAAACCATCTGGCTTCTTCAACCAGCATCGTTCGTTCCTACCAATCGCTGGGCACTTTGCGGACCCTATGGCAGTCGTTAAGGCCATCAAAATCAGGTCGCTCTTTGCTCAACGAGGCAACCCAATAAAGGAAACAGATGTGCAGATATAACCTTTGATAACCTGCACCATAAGAGCGGGATAGGGGAGTCGAACCCCTCTCACCACCTTGGGAAGGTGGGGCACGGCCGCTATACCAATCCCGCACCGTATCGCTATCGCCAGCCGTAAGCAATTCCGTCGCCTATCTTAGTATATAAGTTCGGCTAGTTTACCGGCCAGAGTGAATTTCACTCGGTGTCGTCGCCGCTCTGAGGAGCACTAAGCGTTATTGGGCTGGTTTGGCAAGGCGATTGTCAATCGGAGTGCCAAATCAAGCAGACCAGGAAATTGCGCTGTCGGAAAAATTCTCCTGCATTGCGAGTAACCGATACGCCAGCAAGCAACACACCGCTCCAAGCCAGTCTTCTGCGCCTTACACCTTATGGCGATCGTTTATCAATGGCCGACCATAAGACGAAAGGGTGCCGAATTAGCGGCAGTCGTCAGCAATTCCTCGCTGGCACTGCAGACACTGACGCTTGTCGGCAAGCAAATGATGAAGCGCACTGGCTTGCCGATTTCGTGCTGCCCTGGCTGGCCTGATGACGTGGTCCGGGAGCTTGAGAAGACCTGCGAAAGCTAGGGCTTTTTGCTTTCCTGGGCCAGTGTATCCATAGTTTCCGTGCGAGTGGTTTGCTTTTGCTCCAGCTCGACCTCAGCTTTTTGATCGCCGACGCTGATGGTCAGTTTCCCAGTGAGGTTGACAACCATTTCCGAACTATGGGTTCGGCCTTTCTTGCTGTCGAAATAGATCGTTCCTTTGACTTCCTTGGCTTCCAGGTTGCCACTTTCGATTTTGAAAGGCAGTCCGGTTGCCTGGGCAGCTTCGGGCGGCTTGTATTTGACGCTGGCCTGCACCTCAATCTTGTCCAGTTCCGCGTCGCCTTTTTTCTCTTTGCCCTGGTAAATGTACTTGTAAAGGGCGTCGTAGGAGCCGAGTGGCCCCATGGTCAGACGGGCTTCACGCTCCCAGGCACCGCCAACAGCTACCGGGGAGGGCGGAGTAACCGCAAAAGCTGGCTCAGCCATCTGCTTGAGCTGGTCTTCCGAAAGAATCTGACCCAGCAGCTGCGACATGTTGGGGTTGGCGTCTCGCAGCCGCTTCACGAAATCCTCACGCCCTTGCACGTTGACGACGCGGTTAGTTTTCGGATCGAGCGTAATGGTAAAACTGGCACCGATTAACGGCTTGAAGAAACTCGCCACCGGGTTTTCGGTCTGATCCTTGCTTGCCGAGTTGTAACTGATTTCGTTACTGCCTATGCGAATGCGCATGTTGACCGACTCGATTTTTTGCTCCAGTTCCACCTTTTCGGGAGCAGCCGATTTGACCGTCCAGCTGAAAACAAACTCCTGTTCCTGATCCTGCTTGATTTGCTGGCCCTGGATTTTCAGGGACTGCTCCGTTCGCGTGGTCATTTTCTGGAAGAACTTGTCGCCAGCTTTGAAGCTCCATTTCAGCTCGGACGTGCCGGACTTCTCCGGTGGCTTCTGTTCTGCTTTTTCCGGTTTTTTCTCTTGAGCGAGAAGTGGGAGAGCGACCAGGGTCGCACCCGTCAGCAGCAAGCAGAAAAAGCGTTGCATAGACATACCTCCTCCAGTCAATAGGCAAGGGGGCGACCAGTAATTCATTCGGCTGCCTCTATTAGTGACTCGCTGACCATCGTTTCGTTCGCGGAAACCCATTATACTAACTGCACGCGTACCAGCGTAGAGCAGGGCGCAAAAGGAGGACAGCGATGACACTCATAGACACCATTCGCGGTTCGCTCCTGGAAGGATTTCTCCCGGCCGGATGGGACCTGGCCAAAATTGACGCGCTGGCAGGCCGACCACCGGAACGCATTACCGAGCGCGAACGCTGGTGGCATCCCCAGTTTCAGCCGATCGCATGCAGCGACTTTGCCGATTTCGACGTGCGTATGGGGCATGAGATTGCCCGGGTAATTCAGAAAGCCCGTCAGCAGGGACGACCGATTGTCTTGATCCTGCCGGTGGGGCCAATGGGTATGTATCGCTGGGCCGTGTACTTCCTCCAGGAATGGGAAGTGGATTGCTCGCACGTGCACGGCTTCAACATGGACGAATGGTCGGACGCTCAGGGCAATACGTTGCCGCCCACCAGTCCAGGAGCGTTTCAACACGCGATGGAGCAGGCGTTTTACGGTCCGCTGGGTAATCGCACCGTGCCGCCCAAGCAGCGTCATTTCGCCACCAAAACCGAATTGCCGACCTATGCCCAGCAAATCGCGGACTTGCGAAAACAGGGCGCCCAGCTGGTGACCGTCTTCGGTATCGGTCGGGTGTGCCACATTGCTTTCTGGGAGCCGCAATTTGCCGCCGAGTTTGCCAGCGAAGCGGAATGGAAAGCCCAGACGCACCGTCTGGGGGCGAAATTGCATCCGCTCACCGTCGAACAGAATGCCATCCACAGTTTCAAGAGCCGCACGACGCTGGTTCCGGCCTTCGCCAACACCATCGGCCCAGCTTTATTCCTGGCCGCGGACTGGATCATCGGCGGTGCGGACGGGGCGTTAGGGCGCGGCATGATGTGGCAGGGAATGTCGCTGTGGATGACCCTCCACCACGAGCCGACTCCCTGGATTCCCAGTTCTTACATGCCGACGTTACCAGGTAAACTGTTCTTCCTGCAAGAGCTGGCCGGCCCGCTGATTCCCGAGTGCCACTAGAAATCGGAAGCCAACCAGGAAGGTTCATCGCCAGCGAGCAACAAAACGGATAGGCTAACCGACGATCTTGAATCCTTTCGGCGGACACCGATATGCCGCAGCGTTGGTCGAGCACCAGGATGTCGAAGCAGTGGGCACCGAAGGGGAAGCCGTGCGGCATCGGCAGGCTGAACACCGCTCCTACCCCGGTAATAATTCGGAACTATCGAGGGGCGATTTCCAAATTCCCGGCAGTAGCTTCTGTCACCGACACTTTCAGAGGCGTGGTGGAGGCGCTTTGCCACTCTTTCGGAATGCCAGCCGTTTGGTCCTGGTCGTCGAGAACTACTACTTTGTACTGCCCCGGTGCTATCCCCGGGCCCGTCGGCGGACCCGGAATCTCGAACTCAGCCTTGGGCGGATTGGCCGTGGTGTAGGCTATAATCCCACCCTGGTCATCGCAAAATTGGACTACGACTGGTTTAGGAAGGTCGCTTGGCAGCACCAATCGTCCACGCACGCCCAGCTTACGAGGTACTTCGCTTGGGCCACCACGTCCACACCCTGCAAGAAACACCCCTATCAAACACCAGGAGGCAATCCATATCAGTCTGTGCATAGTTCCTTCGAGTCCCCCGTTTGAAGGGTTTATTCGAGGTTTTGGAGACTGAAAGCCTGTCCGTCATCCCGAACACAGGCCTGCCGCAGGACCACCAGGTCAACGGTGTAACGGATTTTGCGAAGGCTTCGGTCCCCCATTACGGCGTTGAATGAGCCAGGATGAGCCGAGCCGAACAAGCTGCCGTTTACTGGGCACCCGCACCATCCGATGTCAGGGTCTCCCGTAGGAGGGGGACAAGGCCAGTAACCGAAGACGATTTGCGGCGCCCCTGCCGGGCCATCCTCCCGGGGGTTGACTGTCCACACGCCGCCGATCGTGTCGCCGTCGAAACCATCTACCCATCCGGAATCATCGTTCCACTGGCTGCCTCCTTGGGCTCGGCTGTCAAGATATTTCTCGGTTACGAGAATCACATTGCTGGTCCCGTCAGGAACTCCGCCATCCAGACTTACTACCCTGTTCTCCATAGTAGGCCAGCCGGCTGCGTCAGAGGCGATGACCATACCGCTAGCTGCCCACCATCCGTACGGTGGTGTGTAACCGGTTGGCAACCCTGGGTAAACTCCATTCGTACCGGCGTTGCCGTGATAATCCATTGGTGCACGACTCGTGCCAGAAATGGTTTGTGGTTTTCGCCGAGCTGGGCAAACGTAAAATGGCAGAACTGTATTGGCAACCGTTCCATTGTTCGGATTCAGGAACAGGTCATTGAATTCCATGTATGGCAGAATCTGGTATCCCCACCCCCAGTGCTGGTAAGGCCCCTGAGCAGGTTGACCACTGATGAAATGCCGGTTCGACCAACACGGCCCACCGCCCGTGGGAAAGTGCTTGTAATCGTTGTGAAAGTTGTGGAAGGCCAGCGAAATCTGCGCCAGATTGTTCCCGCAGCGTATGCGGTTGGCCGCTTCCCGGACACGCTGAATTGCTGGCAGAAGTAAGGCCATCAGCAGCCCGATGATGGCAATGACTACCAGCAACTCAATGAGCGTAAAGCCGCCACGATGCTCATTCCGAACCATGGCCGCATCTCCTGTTGAGTCGGGTATATCATGCCTGAAATACACCGTGTCAGAGCGTCTGCACCCGGCGCCCACCTTCTTTATTGTCCTTCCCAGCAGGTCGAACGTCAAGCCGAAAAGAAGATTTCCTGAAAGTCGTTTGACCCCGATGCATGGCCTGAACGGCGGCGGGGCCGAATTGCGGAAGTTTGTCGGCTAATTGCATCATTCTCGTGCATGGGTAGCTGTTATTTTCGGTCTGGCATAGCTTGGTGCCGCGCATGGTTCCATGTTATTTGCACTGGCTGCCAGACTCGCGGTTTTTGATTGGGTAACGGGCCTTCTGATGGAGACAACCGGTAGCTACGAAGATCAGTGAACGCTAAGTTTTGCTTTTGGCAGTGGCATAGTGGATGAAATTAATTCTGCTTCTGCACTCGCTGTGGTTTACGGAGGGGTTGAAAACGCAGGCGGGGTGTCAGGCTTGTCAGTTTTCGGTGTTTCCAGAGGCTGGATTCCCTGCCTGGCTTCGCGCGCATGGGGGCTGGCCGGAAAAGGTCGACGAATACGTCCAACTAGATCCCTTGCTCGGCTTCGCGTGCATGCCTATGCTCAAAATGGTCGCCATTCGACACGCTTAGGAGCATGTGGCCTGTGACTTTTCCCATGACGAGACAACCGTGAACGAAGCCGTGTATCAGCGCTGCATCGAGAACCAGTGCGGCGGAACGCTGGCCGCCGAGGATACGCGCTTTGTCTGCCCGCGTTGCGGCTCGCTGGTGGATGTAGCTTACGACTGGTCGCGGCTGCCCGTTCCCGATTCGCTTACTTTTTTTGAAAAGCGATGGAGCGAGCGAAATGATCCGCTGGCTCTTAGCGGCGTCTGGCGCTTCCGCGAACTGCTGCCGTTTGCCGAATCGCATTGGGTAATGACCATTGGCGAGGGGCAGACCATCCTGCAACGTGCCGATGGACTTTGCTCCTACGTGGACATGGAGCGGGGACGGTTGTTTCTGCAATACGAGGGAATGAACCCGTCGGGAAGTTTCAAGGACAACGGGATGACGGCGGCGTTTACGCACGCTCGCATGGTCGGAGCCAGGCGTGCTGCCTGCGCTTCTACGGGCAACACCAGCGCTTCGCTAGCGGTGTTTTGTTCAGCGACAGGGTTGATGCGAGCAATCATTTTCATCGGCGCTGGCAAAATCGCTTATGGCAAACTGGCCCAGGCACTCGACCACGGCGCCCTGACCATCCAGATAGCCGGCGATTTCGATGACGCCATGCAGCGCGTGCAGCAGGTCAGCCGACAACTCGGCATTTACCTGGTCAACAGCATCAATCCCTTCCGCCTGGAAGGGCAGAAGACCATTATGTATCGCGTGCTGGAAGGACTGCGTTGGGAAGTGCCGGACTGGGTTATCGTCCCCGGCGGCAACCTGGGCAACGTCAGCGCTTTCGGCAAGGCTTTTTATGAACTGCACCAACTGGGTTTGATTCCACGCCTGCCACGTCTGGCAGTGGTGAACGCCAGCGGCGCCAACACACTCTACCAGCTGTACGAAAAAATGCGAATTCGCTGGAACGACGGCAACTGGCCCAAACAGCAGGTGCAGCAGTTTTTTGCACAAATGCAAGCAGAACACCGCCGGGCTTCCACTATCGCCAGTGCTATCGAAATCAATCATCCAGTGAATTTGCCGAAGGCCTTGCGAGCCCTGCAATGGTGTGATGGAGTCGTTTGCGAGGTAACGGACCAGGAAATCCTCGATGCCAAAGCACAGGTCGGCAGACACGGTCTGGGTTGCGAGCCGGCCAGTGCAGCCAGTGTGGCCGGTCTAAAATGCCTCCGTCAGCAAGGCGTGATCGGCAAAGATGAGCGAGTAGTGTGCGTGTTGACTGGACATCAACTCAAAGACCCCACGGCAACGGTCGCCTACCATAGCACCGACCCGCAGTTGTTCGAGGAAGTGCTGGGGCGGCGCGGTGTGCGGCGTCCGACGTTCGCTAACCGTGCCGTTCAGGTACCCAATGATTTGAACGAAATCATCAAGGCGATTGAACTCTATGCCTGAATCGAGCCTGCCGCAGATAGACCTGTCCGTACAAATCGGAAGCCTGAAGCTTCGCAACCCTATTCTGGTTGCGTCAGGCACATTCGGGTATGGCCGGGAAATGGCCGGAGCAGTGGACTATTCCCGGCTGGGCGGCCTGATTCCCAAAACGATTACCCTGCACCCCCGTATCGGCAACGCTCCGCCACGCAGCGTCGAAACACCGTGCGGCATGCTCAACTCCATCGGTCTGGACAATGATGGCATCGAGCATTTCCTGGCCCATCACCTTCCCTACTTGCGGACCTTGCCGACCGCCATTATCGTCAACGTCGCAGGAAAATCCGCGGCGGAGTTTGCCCAGCTGGCGGAACGGTTGTCGGCTGAACCAGGTATTGCCGCCATCGAGCTGAATCTTTCGTGTCCCAACGTGTCCGGCGGACTGGATTTCGCCACGGATGCCCGAATCACTTATGAGGTAGTACGGCAGGTGTGTCAGGTTTCTCGGCTGCCAGTCTGGGCGAAACTCACGCCCAACGTCACCGACATTGTTCCCATCGCGCACGCGGCTGCCGAGGCCGGAGCGGAAGCCATTTCGCTGGTAAACACCTTCGTCGGCATGGCCGTGGATTGGCGAAAGCGGCGACCGATCCTGGGCAATGTCACCGGAGGTCTGAGCGGCCCGGCTATCAAACCGCTCGCCCTCCGTTTCGTCTGGCAAGCAGCTCGCGCTGTGAATATCCCCGTCATCGGTATCGGCGGTATTACCACCCTGGACGACGTCATGGAGTTTCTCATAGTCGGAGCCAGCGCCGTCCAGATCGGCACCGCTAACTTCTTCGACCCGACTGTCACCATGCGCATCGCGGATGCGCTCCCGCAGGCTCTGCAAACACTTGGCGCTGATTCCGTTCGCAGCATTATCGGTACGCTGCAAGTCGCCACGTAACTGCGTTCGACACGTCTGCCCTGAGCGGGATGTTGCAGCCACTACACGCCGGTGTTGCACCTCTGGTTGAACCAGCAAGGATTGCCCAGGCCATTCCCGGCGTCAGGATCGGCTGCTTCTTGGCCACAAATACTCGCAGTTTGGCAAATCATCGCGGGCGAAACCATACGGCATAACATAACTGCATGAGCGATACACCGGCGACCGAGCAAACCGCTTATCTGGTACTGGACGTGGAAAGCGTTCCTGATGGCAAGCTGATCCGCATGTTACGCTACCCGCACGAAGCGATCAGCGATGAGGAAGCCATTGCCCGGTACCAGCAGGAACGGTTGGCGGAGACTGGGCGCGATTTTATTCCGGTTACCTTCCAGGTGCCGGTGGCGATCTGCGTGGCTCGTGTGGCGCAAGATTGCCGATTGCAGCGACTGACTCGCATCGGGGAACCGGAGTTTCGACACACACCAGGAGAACTGGTGCGGCAATTCTGGGCTGGCCTGGAAAAAGTTTTCGCCGAAAGCCAACCGATTCTCGTCACTTTCAACGGCCGCACCTTCGATTTGCCCCTCCTGGAGCTGGCGGCTTTCCGCTACGGTGTTGCTGCCCCGCAGTATTTCAGCTCGGATCGGCGAATTCGCAATCGCTTCGGCGACGGGCACCTCGACCTGTACGAATTGCTCAGCAATTTCGGTGCGGTGCGACTGACCGGCGGATTGGAATTGTTTTCGCACATGCTCGGCAAGCCCGGCAAGTTTCATCTTTCGGGCGAACAGGTCTATGACTGTTACCGCGCAGGGCGCCTGGCCGAAATCAACGACTACTGCGCCTACGACGTGCTCGACACCTACTTCGTCTTCCTGCGGACACGTGTGCTGGTGGGCCAGATTACGCTGGAGCAAGAACAGCAACTGGTACGGCAAACGCGAGTCCAGCTGGAACACTGGAGCCGTGAACCGCAAGGGGCATATCTGCAGCGGTATCTGGGGCACTGGGGCGACTGGCAACCCTGGCCGTGACAATTTTCTCTACCCCAAGCACGCAGGCTTATCCCTGCCGCGGTCGACTGGCACACTGACCGGAAGAGTTCCGCGGACAAAGGGTCTGGCGATGTGGCTTTGCGATAGGCGACATCGTGAGCCGGAGTGTATGGACGACCCCTTGCTGGATGCCGATCAGCATCGCCAGGCGTTGCGCGAGCTGGCTCGGTTGAATCGTTGGAGCCTGGCGGCCTGGCATCTGTTTCAGCGATTACGGCATTTGGCTCAGGAATTGGCAACGGGCTTGCGGATTCTCGATCTGGCCACCGGTGGTGGGGATGTGCCCCTGGTACTGGCCGAATATGCTCGCCGGCATGGTTACGCCTGGGAGATTGCCGGCTGTGATGTCAGCGCCACCGCCATCGCTTACGCCAACGAACAGGCTAATCGTCGGCAGCTGCCCGTTCGTTTTTTCCTCTGCAACGTGCTCCGCGAAGATTGGCCCGAAGACTGGGACGTGGTGATGTGCTCGTTGTTTCTGCACCATTTGAGCGAGGAGGAAACCTTGCAGCTGCTCAAGCGTATGGGGCGTTCGGCGAAGCGGTTGGTGCTGGTCAGCGACCTGGAGCGAAGCGCGGTAAACTATGCGCTGGTTTGGACAGCAACTCGGTTACTGTGCCGGTCGCCGGTTGTTCGCACGGATGGGCCGATCTCTGTGCGTGCGGCGTATAGCATAGCAGAGGTGCTGCGGCTGGCGAAAGCAGCCTGGGGAACGGGCTTTCGTTTATGGCGTCGGCCACCTGCTCGCTGGCTCCTGCAGTATCGGCGCATGGGGGCGGGATGACTGAGGTCTGGGATGTTATCGTAATTGGCCTGGGACCAGCGGGGGCCATGACTGCGTACCTGGCCGCGCGAACCGGTCGGCGTGTCTTGGCGGTAGATCGCGCACTGTTCCCACGGGACAAGGTCTGCGGTTGCTGTGTCAGTCACCGGGCACTGCGTGTGTTGCAAACCTGCGGTCTGAAGCCGAACTGGTCCGCCGTGCCGCTACGTTGCGTCCAACTGCATGCCGGGCGCACCCACCTCATTTTGCCGTTACCGGGTGGTCTGGTAATCTCGCGTTGCCAGCTGGATTTCGCCCTGCTGCAACATGCCCAATCGGCTGGGGCGGAAATTCGTACGGGTTGCGAAGCGCGACTGAGGGAATGTCAGCGGCACGCACGCATCGTTCATTTGCTTGTTCCCAGCCAGCCGCCGCAACAGGTGTTGGCCGACCTCATCGTTCTCGCAGACGGTCTATCCGGCACCGCAGCCCGCCGCAGCAGGGAATCATACTGGCCAGGTCAGGCACTCCGGCGATTTGGAGCGGCTTGCCATCTCCCGCCTGAGGATTACTGGCAACCGGGCACAGTCTATCTTGCTTACGCGGACGGAGAATACGTCGGCATCACGCGCCTGGCCGATGGTCAACTACTATTGGCCGCCGCCTGGCATTACCGATCGGGCAAACTCCGCTCCCTGTCGCAAGGAGCAGCGCAGGTGCTGCGCCGTTGCGGTTTGCCCATACCGCAAGGCTTATGGCAAGCGGTCTGGAAAGGGACGCCGCCATTCCGTCGGCCAGGCGTATCAGCTGGCGAACGTGTTCTCGCTGTCGGTGATGCCGCCGGTTACATTGAGCCACTCACGGGGGAAGGCATCACCTGGGCACTGGAATCGGCGTGGCAACTCGGCCAGCTGCTGACCAGGTATCCCGCATGGTCGCCGGAATTGGCCCAGGCTTGGCAACAATACCTCACCCAGGAGCTCGCCCGCCGCCAACGCTGGGCGCGATATATCTCGCGCTTGCTCGATCATCCCGGTCTGACACGAGCGGTACTTATGGGGCTGCGCATGCTGCCGGCCTGTGGGCAATGGTTGATTCGACAACTGCATGACCACGCCGATGCTTTGGCTAGTGCGGATTTTTCAGTCCGACCACGGCCCTTGTAATTCCACTAACGCTTTCACGGAGAAGCCCCATGACCAATGTTGCGATTCTCGGCTGGGGTTGTGCTGTGCCGGAGCATTGCGTCTCGCAACTGCAAGCTGCCGAATGCCTGCTGGCAGCTGCACCGCCGGTCATTCGCCAGCACGAAGAACGATGGCGACGCATTTTTGAGCATTCCCGGATTCGCAAGCGGCACACCGTGGTCACCCGCGAAACCTTACGACAATGGCAACAGAGCAACCTTAGCGGTGCCGAAAATCCTTTGCCCGTCCGCGGGTCAACCGAAGCACGCGACGTTATACCTCATGCGACCGACGCCGCACAAAATGGGCGAGCCGGTCCCACAACCGCTCTGCGCATGCGTTTCTACCATGAGTATGCGGCCGAACTGGCGGAACCAGCGACACGGCAGGCACTGACGGAATCGGGATGTCCTCCAGAGGCCGTCACCCATCTCATCACCGCTTCGTGCACCGGATTCAGTGCTCCTGGAGTTGACGTTCAACTCATTCAGCGCTTGGGGTTGCCCGCTGAGGTCGCGCGGTTGCATGTCGGGTACATGGGTTGTCATGCGGCGATCAATGCCTTACGTGCCGCTCAGGGATTTCTTGCTCATTGCCCGACCGGTCGTGTGCTGCTTTGCTGCGTGGAACTTTGCAGCTTGCACTGGCAATACACAGCCGAGGCAGAAAAGTGGCTGGGTAACGTCCTGTTCGCTGACGGCGCCGCGGCGTTAGTGTTGGCTAACACTGGCCCACCGGATACGTGGAAACTCACCGCTACCGGCAGCACCCTGCTCGCCAATACCTACGAACTGATGAGCTGGACCATTGGTGACCAGGGCTTCGAAATGTACGTCTCACCGCAATTGCCGGTTGTGCTACCGAGATATTTACGCGACTGGCTCGGCGACTGGCTGCGGCGACACGGCTGGTCAGTGGACCGGATCGGTTCCTGGGCGATTCATCCCGGCGGGCCAAAAATCCTGGAAGCGGTCGCGGCTGCACTCGAACTTTCCCCTGCCGCTCTCGAAGCCTCCTGGCACATCTTAAGCGAGTACGGCAACATGTCGTCCCCGAGCGTGCTGTTTGTGCTGGAGCATTTACGGCGACACAACGCGCCGCGGCCAGCGCTGGCACTCGCCTTCGGCCCCGGCCTTACTCTGGAAGTCGCCCTGTTCGAGTGAAGTCGGCTAAGCCCTGCCTGTCCACCATCGGGCAATTTGTACGCGCATTACACGGCCTGTCGGTAGCGTATATCCAACCAGTCTGAACGTTGGCACACATGGGCTGGCTACCGCTAACTCGACAGGGACGAGCTATCGGTACGGTTAGGCCAACCAACCGGGATGCCACAGGTAATCAACGTTGGCGATTCGCCAGCTCCAACCAGTTACCGTTCGCATGGGTGTGAGGAAAACACAGGGGGAAACTGGTTGCTATAACCACGGGGTTCCACAACGTTGTTCGGGGGCAGCTTGCGTTTATCCGAGCGGAGAGGGCGGGATTCGAACCCGCGAGGGGGCTGTAAACCCCCTACCGATTTAGCAAACCGGCGCCTTCGGCCACTCGGCCACCTCTCCGGTACGAGTGGACAGGGCCGGAATCGAACCGGCGACCTAGGCGTTTTCAGCGCCTCGCTCTACCAACTGAGCTACCTGTCCACTGGCCAGTTACAATCATGGCAGCCGACCATATTCTACGTTCGTCTCGCCGATTGCCAAGTCTGAAAGACGTAGAATCTGCCTCAGCCAATCAAGCCAAGCACGGAACGTGACCGACCGGCACAATCAGCCGCGGCCGTAGCTGCTTCGCTCCTGCTCCCCAATAGATTGTAACCCTGTGCAGTGCGCTTGCCCTCATTTGATTTTCGGTGCGGGAAAATGGCAGGTTTTGCAACGCTTGGCACGAGTCGGGAGCAGTTTGCCGCATTTCGGACAGCGACGTTGTCGCAAAAGTTTCTTGCGTCTGGTTCGAGGACGAGTTTGCATCGTGTAATTTCCTCCATTGAATCGGCAGGCCGAAATCGCTCATCGGCCAAACTCTGCACTTGATGGTGCGATAATTCGCAGTGGTGGTTTTCCGCCTGTACCGCGTTGCGCTTTGGGCATTTGCACCGACAAGTTTCGGGCAAACTATAGTAGTCCGCATTGCCCACTCTGGAAAGGTGCATCCGAGTCTCAGCAAAACTCAGTAATCTGGCCGGCTGCAAAAACGAACTACGTTCCCCGCTCGAGCACGGTTACCCTTGTCTAATCGGCAGCTACCAGCGTTTCGTCAGCCGAGACGCGAGCGAGGGTGGGTGCTAGAAGAGCCCGTGCACTGCAAAAATCCACAAGCTGTTCAACTCGCTAAGCGTTTCCTTGGGTGCCCAAAGCTCAAAGATGATGGTGTCCCTTTCGAGTTTGAACCCCAACGAGAAAAATGCTGGGGTGTTACCGGGATAGGCATCTTTGGGGATCAGGTTCCCCAGTCCCATAACCGCAGAAGCTTTTTCCACCCCTTCCAGCACATGCCTCCACCATCCGGGAAATTGCAGCATCATCAGGCCGGTCAATTCATCTCCCAGCGGGGCACGATGTTTCTGCAGTCGGGCAAAAGGCGGGGCATTGCTGGAACGATACCGTTGCAACCACTGCTCGGCTTGCTTTTGCTCGCCGGTGAGCAGGATATAAAGCTGCTGATTGTCAGCGGCTAACCATATCGTCCATTGATGGCCGAACATGTGCCGCAGAAATGCCTCTTCCGCCGCAGCACTCTCCCCGTGAGCGGTACTGAAATGCGACCAGCGGATTTCCGCGTCTATGCGACTAGCGGGTAAGCCGAGCAATTGACCCGCTTCCGCTTGCACTCGCATACGCACTGCGTCTTTCGGAAGCAAACCCGCGAGTTGTTCGCAGGCTTGCACCAACACTCGCTTGGCCTGTTCGGGCTTTTCTGCCTGGAAAACCCACAAACCGCGGTATTGAGAATCCTGGGCCCATTGCCAGCGGCGAATGCCACACTGCAACAATTTTTCCGCAGTATCTGCTAACAGTCGCTCCGCCGCAGCGGAAGCCGGAGAAAGTTCATTTCCGGCCTGGCGAATGGCACGCGCATAACGTCGCAAAAAAGGCTCCAGCATCCAATCCTCGTCCCAGCTTCCGTACTGGTGTAAATTTTCCGGCATCCGGTCGAGATCGGCGACACTATGCCGGCGGGCATTAGCCAGGCTCTGTGCCAGGGGAGAATTCGCTCTGGTTCGTGCTGCCAACCGCAAACGGACACCTTCGTTTTCGATGCTGCCGGTTATCAGGCAGTAATCGAGATCACGACCAAGCTCAACAAAATCGAGAACCATCTCCGCGACAGCTTGCTGGGAATGGCCAAACGTTTGCCCTCGCAAAAGTTCCGGCAGCTGCTTCCGAGCTTCCTTCAGGAAATCTTCGACGAGTGCGAATAATGGCGGTATTTTGAGGTACGCGGCAACATCAGCTTGCGACCAGAGTCGAGTTTCTTCCGCTCGCAACTGGGAGCGTAATGAGAGCGGTTTCGCTTGACCCTTATTTCGAGCCAACGCTACCAGTTGACCGGCCAGTTCCGCTTTCGGTGTCAAAAGGGCGTAGTCGCTGGCCAAGTATATGAACACCTCCTGGCCGGCAATGACCGTGCGTCGGTAACCTTCTGGTCGAAGCTGAAGCTGTTTGTACTCCTCGCCGGACAAAAATCCCTTCAGGAAAGCCTCGCCATCCCGAATCGGCAAACCAATGACAACAGCAGGCGGATGATCGGCAAACGACTGCCATTTCTCCACAGCCAGGAAAATGGCACGCTGGCCATCGAGCTGTTTGCGATCGCGGCCCTCCAGGAAAGCCTCAATTTGTTCCTGAAGAGTTTTGCGCACAGCGTCGGCAGCTGCGGGCATTGTTTCTTGTAACAGCTTGTCCAGGCGTTGTTGAAAACCGTCCAGTCCGCGAACCTGCACGACAAATTCCGTTTTGGCGGGTAACAATTCCAGGATGTCGCTGGCCGTTTCTTGAGCATGGGCCGCGGGTGCACGACTATCCGCAACCGGCCAGGTGAGCAGCATCAGAGCCAAGCCGCAGCACACCAGTCCCGCGAACGTTCTTCGGCCGTTCATGGTCGCTCCTTTCCCAGTCGCCGGACCGCTTCAGAATTGCCACGCATTCTTAGGATAGATTGACCCGGTCTAGCCACGCGTGCCTGTTCCGACCGATTGGATATGTACCCAGGCGGCCTTACTACGAGTCGCGGACATTATAGCCAGGACTGGACGAAGTTGGGACTCCTGGGGCTCTTGAAATCGGGCTAGGCAAGGCCAGCAGCTTCGTTTATAATCCGCGGCCAGCTGTCGTTACGTCCTGGATGGCGGAGACTCGCCGTGGCTGACGAAGTAGTGCCCGTCGTCGAAACCCAGCACCTGACCAAAATCTACCAGAACCGGCGAATTGCCCTCAACGATGTTACTTTGCGCCTGGAGACCGGGGCCGTTCTCGGTTTAGTTGGTCCAAACGGAGCTGGCAAGACCACGTTGTTGCGTTTACTGCTGGGTTTGCACCGACCGACTGCGGGCTGGGTCAAAGTTTTCGGGCAATACATGACGCCCAATGCTGCCGCTTTGCGTCGGCGAATGGGGTACATTCCCTCGCATCCGCAGTTTCCGCGTGGCTTGACGCCTATTGCCTATTTGGACTACATGGGTCGCTTGTTTGGTTTGTCCCGGCAGGAACGTAAACCTCGTCTGGCAGCGTTATTGCGAGCCGTGGATTTGCTGGAAGTTTCGGGCGAACCTATAGCCGGTTTCTCACACGGCATGATGGTGCGACTGGCTCTGGCAGCTAGTCTGATCAACGATCCGGAGCTGTTGATCTGGGACGAACCCACACACGGTCTCGATCCGGAAGCCCGCCGCAGTATGCTCGAGCTGATCAAGAACTTGAGCCAGGCGAAAACCCTGATCGTTTCCAGCCATAACCTCAGCGACGTGGACGAGGTATGCACGCAAGTAGCCGTGCTCAGTGAAGGACATTTGATTTACAGCGGTTCCCTTCAGGATTTGCGCGGGAAAATGCGAGGCCGTCAGTTTGAAATCGAACTCGACGGCGACCAGAAAGCCATTGCCAAAGTCCTTCAAACCGTGCGTGGGCTGGGCGAAGTAAAACAGGCACAGTTGCGCCAAAAACGGCTTGAAATCGTTTTGAACGATACAGGTTTATCCTCGAGCGCTTTGGCCAGCATTTTCATGACGATTAGCGATAACAAGGTAGATGTTCTTTCGGTGCGCAGTGCTGGACAGCCGACTGAACAGGCATTTCTGCAATTGGTCGAACAGGAAGAATCGCGGGGCTTCGCTCGCGCTTGGAGTTATCGGGAGGCGGCTTGATGGCAAGCCACGCCGCAGCTATCGCTGCCAGCAATCCACCACGCCGATTTTACTGGTGGCTGCCTTACGCAGCCGTGCTTGGTATGGAATGGCGGCAAACCTGGCGTAGCTGGATGTTCCGTGTGGCTATGCTTCTGGTAGCGGTGCTGGCTATTGGTTACGTCCTGCATCGGGCAGCTATTTACCACCAGGCGGGGATTCTCCAGTCTGCTACGGTGACTCTGGCGGAAGTATTGCAAGCAGGACTACTTCTCGGCCCGACGCTGATGGTTATTCTGAGCGCTGGTACGATTGCCTCGGAGAGGGGCACCCTGGCGGATTCGGTGTTGAGCCGTGGTATCAGCCGCTATGCTTACTTTTTAGGCAAATGGCACGGGCGACTGGCAGCGTTACTGGCGGGATATTTTTTGGCGGTAGGCATTGTGGTATTGCTAGCTTGCGTTTTGTTGCGTAGGGAAGACATATCGCTCATGGGAACCCTGTGGGCGTTGTTACTGGAGGCGAGCGTGCTGGCAGCGGTCATCTCCATCGGCGTCTTTTTCAGTACGACCAGTCCGGGCACAGCGATGGCCATGCTGCTGACGTGGGTGGTCGTACACGGCCTGGCTGCTTTGCTCTGGATTAGCGGGCTGACTCTGCTTCATCCGCAAGGGTTGTGGCGATGGTTACCGTTGCTGTTACGGGGACAGTATGACGCAATTGTCGTTGCACAGGCGATTGGCTGGGCATGGTTAGTGGTGATGGGAGCAGCGTTGATGGGGCTGGTGCATTTTTCGCGTTGCGATGTGTAAAATAACGCCACTGGCTCGCTTGGCAATTCGGACTTTGCGTGGGGCCATGGTATGACACTGCTGCGGGACGTGATGGCCGTCCTGAATCGGCTGGCACCTCTGGAACTGGCGGAAGAATGGGACAACGTCGGCCTGTTACTTGGGCGCTCGGATCAGCCGGTGCAGCGGGTGATGACCTGTTTGACCATCACGAGCACAACCGTCGCTGAGGCGTGTCAGGAAAATGCGGACCTGATTGTGACCCACCACCCGCTTTTTTACCGACCCGTACAGCGCGTCAATGATCAAAACGAGGAAGGGCGTCTGGCCCTGACCCTGACGCGTGCTGGTATCGCCGTTTACAGTGCCCACACCGCTTACGATAATGCTCCGGGCGGCATCAACGATCAGATCGCTGGGTTGCTGGAACTGGAATCGGTGCGGCCGTTGCGTCCGGCTCTGGCAGAACGGCAGTGCAAAATTGTCGTTTTTGTGCCCGAAAGCGATTTAGCTCGCGTGAGCGATGCCCTGTTTGCTGTGGGTGCGGGACAAATTGGGCAGTACCGCGAATGCAGTTTCCGGTTACCAGGTACCGGTACCTTTTTCGGTACCGAGCAAACCCATCCCACCGTGGGGCAAAAGGGCCGACGCGAAGAAGTGGCCGAGTGGCGACTCGAAGTTATCTGTCCAGAGCGATTGGTGGATGAAGCAATCCGGGCTTTGCGAGCAGCTCACTCTTATGAAGAACCTGCCTACGACGTTTATCCTTTGCGACCGGCTCAGCGGCCCGGCGGTGCTGGTCGAATTGGCCGACTTCCGCGCGAGCTTACATTGCAACAGCTGGTCGAAAAAGTGCGCCGGCACTGGCAGTTCGAGACCGTGCGTTATGTCGGGGAACCCGAACAGATTGTCGGTCGCGTGGCCATCGGTTGCGGTGCTGGTGGGAGTCTCCTTGCCGATGCTCTTCGCGCGGGAGCGGAGGTTTTTGTGACCGGCGAGATGCGTTTTCATGATTTGCTGGCAGCCCAGGCCGAGGGGGTCTCGGTTGTTTTGCTCGGTCATTTCAGCAGCGAACGTTTTGCGATGGAAACGCTGGCACAACGCCTGGCCGAGCTTTTTCCACAGCTGACGATTTGGCCAAGCCGAAGGGAACGGCCCATTGTTCGCACGTGATGGTTCAGCCCATCCTCATGCAGCCAGAGGTTCGCGAACCACGACAAGTTACTTCCCACCCGTAAACGCCGCTTATCCGAGGGCAATAACCGTCGGCGAAGTAGTTGTGCGTGTTTGCGAGGTTCTGCGGCCAATCGTCATGCGGCCATGCCGGAACCGTAACACGCGTTAAAACAATCCATCCGTGATCGCAAGACCGATCGCCTGTCCTACAAGCCATGAGGCGAGAAGCGACGCAAACGCAGGCTGTTGAGCACAACGGATAAGCTGCTGAACGCCATTGCCGCAGCGGCCAGAATCGGATGAAGCCAGCGAAAAGCTGCTGCCGGGATTGCGAGCACGTTGTAGAAAAAAGCCCAGAAAAGATTGCCGTAAATCACACGCAGGGTTCGCCGTGCCAGGCGAAGCATGGTCGGCACGGCTAATGGGTCGTTGTGAAGCAGGACAACTTGCCCAGCTTCGATAGCCACATCGGTTCCACTGCCGAAAGCGATGCCGACATCGGCCTGGGCCAGTGCGGGACCATCGTTGATCCCGTCGCCGACGAAAGCCACTATCCGTCCAGCCTTTTGTAACTCAGCCACCTTGCTTGCCTTGGCTTCCGGTTTAACACCGGCAAATACGTAGCGGATACCGAGCTGAGAAGCAACAGCCTCAGCAACGTGCGGATGGTCGCCGGTCACCAAATAGGGTTCGACGCCAAGGTCGCGCAACTGGTCAACGGCAGCACCGCTTCCAGGACGGATACGGTCGGCGATTCCCAATATTCCCAACACACGCCAGTCGCCGCGCCCTGACCGACCGTCAGCCTGGTTTTCGGAGCGTGCCGCGCTCGTCGCGGATGACAGATTTTCGGACCTGGAAGCAACAGCGACAAATATAGGTGTCATACCTCTGACGGCCAACTCCTCCGCTCGCAATTCCGCCTGGCGTGGCAGCGTTATTCCAAATTGGTTCAGGAAATCACGATTGCCGACCAGCACTCGCAAACTTCCGACCGTCGCTTCGACCCCCAGACCTGGATGTGCCCGAAACTGATCCGCAACCGGCGGCTTGATCTGATGAGCAGAGGCGTATTGCAGAATTGCCGCGGCGAGATGATGCTCTGAGCTCTGCTCCGCTGCTGCTGCCAGCCGCAGAACCTGGTCGAGGCCGAAATGCGGATCCAGTGCGAAAGCCTGTTGTACTTCCGGCCGACCTTCGGTGAGCGTCCCGGTTTTGTCAAACAACACGACATGGACTCGGGCGGCACGTTCGAGCACAGCGCCGTCGCGGATCAAAATGCCCAATTCAGCGCCGCGACCTGTCGCAACCACCAGGGCAACTGGCGTTGCCAGCCCCAGAGCGCACGGGCAGGCAATGATCAACGTCGCCACCAGGGCTTCCAATGCTGCTGACAAAGCTGGTTTCCAACCATGGGGCCATTCCCACCAGCACCAGCTGATCGCAGCAATCATCGCCACGCCAACTACTACCGGCACAAATACGCCAGCCACGCGATCTGCGAAGCGTTGAACAGGAACCTTGCTAAGTTGTGCCCGTTCGACCAGAGCGACAATCTTCGCCAGCGTGGTGTCCGCGCCGCTGGCCGTTACTCGAACCCGCAAAGCCCCCGTCGTGTTCAGAGTCCCGGCGAAGACGCGATCACCTGTTTTTTTGGGTACCGGATAAGGTTCCCCGGTCAACATGCTTTCCACGACTGCCGACTCACCATCTATCACCTCACCGTCTGCAGGAACGCGGTCGCCGGGGCGAAGAATTACCACATCGCCCGGCCGCACGTCACCGATGGGCACTTCGATTTCCTGTTCCTGTCGCCAGACCCTCGCCTGTTGCGGTTGCAGAGCCAGTAACCGCTCGATAGCCGCGGAAGCGCGACCTCGAGCGCGTGCCTCCAGGAACTGGCCGAGCAAGACCAGGACTATGATTCCTGCCTGGGCCTCAAAGTACACTTCGCCCGCATCCACGTTCCACCAGCTCAGTGCTGTTACCGCGGCTCCGTGAAAAAACGCCGCCAGCGTTCCCAGAGCGATGAGCGTGTTCATGTCGGCCGTAAGACTTTTCAGGCGTTGCCAGGCACCTTGCAAAAAAGGCCAGCCACACCAGAACTGCAACGGCAAACAGAGCAGCAAAAGCAACTCATTCCGCCACGCAAAAGAAATGTGCAGCATGGAAATCACAATCACCGGCACGGCTAGCGCGGCGGCAATAAGCAAACGATAGCGTTCCGTTGAAAAATCGGGTTTAGTGCGACGCTCCAAAGTATCGGCGGCCAAAACGGTGGCACGGTAACCAGCCCGACTTACGGCTGCGATTAAATCCTCATCACCAGGTGGAGGTTCTTCGGTGACCACCAGAGCTTCACCCTGGGCCAGGTTCACGCTGGCCGTGCGTACGCCCGGAACTTGCTGGAGTGCTGCCTCCACCCGGCTTACACACGAAGCACAGTGCATCCCTTCGATTCGCAGCCGTTTTTCCATAAGTCTGCCTATTTCCTGCAAGCAGCTAGCCAGACACTGATCTGAATTGCTCCGTTACCTGTGCGCGACAATTTTCCGACAAGCTACACGCCCCAGGCCAATGGTTCCAGTGCCCGAACCGCCGGATAGCTCAAGATCGCTCCGACGCAATGTTGGCAAGGGTAGGCCGTCAAGGTTTGGCACTTTGGGTAGCGGCAGCAACTGCGGCGACGGAACGAAATTCAGGCGGCACATACGCGTACGCAATAGGGTCGCGTTCACCGGCTTCGAAAAATCCTTTGAGTCGCAGAAAACAACTGTCGCAGCGCCCGCAAGCCAGACCCTCGGCCGTCGGCTCGTAACAACTGTGCGTGAGACGAAAATCCACGCCCAGACGTTTGCCTTCCCGGACAATGTCGGCTTTTCTGAAATAAAGCAGCGGAGCGTGCACACGGAAAACGCCCAGTCCTTCCACCGCAGCTTTTGTAGCCACATTCGCCAATGCCTCAAACTGCCGGAGAAATTCCGGTCGGCAATCAGGATAACCGCTATAGTCAATGGCGTTGCAGCCGATGAAAATATCAAACGCCCCCACCACTTCCGCGTAGCCTAAAGCCAGGCCCAGAAGAACCGTATTACGGGCCGGGACGTAGGTAACTGGAATGCCACTCTCGATATCTTCGATTCGTCTATCCTTGGGCACTTCCTGTTCCCCGGTCAAGGCTGAACCCCCGATGGCACGCAGGTCCATGCGAACGATTCGGTGTTCGCTAACCCCGAGAGCTTCGGCAATGTGCCTCGCTGCCTCGAGTTCGCGTCGGTGTCGCTGGCCGTAGTCCACGGTTAAAGCGTAAACGGCAAAACCCTGGGCCCTGGCAATGGCCAGGGTGGTCGCACTATCCAGCCCGCCGCTTAGCAGTACTACCGCTCGGCTTTGCATAGCCACACCGAGATGGCCGGGTCGAGAACTGCCTATCGCCCACGTGCCGTTGCTATGATTATCATATACTGAGCGCATCGGATTTACTGACGGAGCCGACAGCGGCTACGTGAACTCGTGTAGATCGGCTGAACAAGTGCCGTCATCAAGAGGACCTCCCATGCCCGCACAAGTGGCTGCCAAACCAGCTGCCGATTTGCAACCCAGCGCTGACCAGCTCGAGACTTTCCCGAACGAATATCCGCAGCGCGATTACATAGTGGAGATCGAGTGCCCCGAATTTACCAGCGTTTGCCCACGCACCGGGCAGCCGGATTTCGGAACGATCACTTTCCGCTATATCCCCGACAAACTCTGCGTCGAACTCAAGTCGCTGAAGCTTTACCTGCAGCGGTATCGGCAAGTGGGCATCTTCTACGAAACGCTGGTGAACCGTTTACTGGATGATTTTGTAGCAGCCTGTCAGCCCCGTCATTGCGAGGTGATAGCAGAGTTCAATCCACGCGGAGGCATGACCACCACCGTAAGCGCCGTCTATGTTGCTGCCAGCGAAGAGGAAGACGAAACTTGCGAAAATTGCCAGTCTGTGCCCAAACGGCGACGCCGTTCCAGGCGGCGATGATAAGCCCGTCCTGACCCAATGAGCGACCGCGAAAACGCTGATGGCCGAAGTCATACCGCCGATCTTCCTGTTTCGATTTACCTTTCCGTGCCGGTATCGGTCGTTTGAACCACGTGCCCGGACGGAACGGTTACTGGATCTGCCGGCCGAGTATGCGTTGCCTCACTTAGGAGAACTGAACAGACAAAAGACCTTCGCCGAGGTGCGCGTTGCCTGGAATGAAGAGGGCTTGGGCATTCAGGTCGTCGTGCAGGGCAAAGACCGCCCGCCACTCGGTGATGCCCAGCGGCCACGGAGTTCGGATGGGCTGCATGTCTGGGTGAACACTCGTGGGGCTCGACAAATTCACCGAGCCGATCGCTATTGCCACTATTTTTACTTCTTGCCGAGCGGAGGAGGTGAGGATCGTGAATCGCCGGTAGCAGGGCAGTTGACCATACCGCGAGCGTTGCAGAACGCTCCGAGTTGTGCCCCGGGCGACCTGGCGTTGTACGTGCAACGGCGGAAGGAGGGTTATCTGTTGGAAGCGATTATCGCTGCCAGTGCCCTTCACGGATACGATCCAGAAAACCACCCGCGCCTGGGTTTTTTCTACTGGATACGGGATTTGGAATTAGGGGATCAAACCCTGACTGTGGGTCCGGACTTTCCTTTCTGGGAGGATCCCAGTTTATGGTGCACGCTGCAACTGGAAAGGTAATGTGAGCTGACGCCCTGTTGCCTCCCGTTGTGCTTCTAACGCCGATAGCACTAACATCAACAAAACTGCCAATCCTTGTCGCCTTCTGTCGCCAGTTACTGCTACTTTTGGAGCTAATGCGGCACCAGCCGAGAACGCTGTTGTTTTCGTTGCGTGATGCCATCTGATCGAACCGCGGAATCACCTGTGCGCTTTCTAGCAGGTTCAACCTGCCCCATTCACTGATTCCGACAACGGTGCTGTTCGTGTGGGGGCGTCACTTACGCTTGGCCTGTGCCCAGATTGGGCCATAGACTTCTTTGTCAAAAGGCGGGCATCCGGTAGGAAACTGTCCCAGTGGGTGGTGCTTGGAACGCATCAGTGCCGTGCAATAGCTGAAAGTGCGACAGACACGGCGACGGTCGAGGCCGCCACTTTGGACAAGCTGACGGACGAAATCAGGTTGAGCGAGAGCGGCCCGTCCAACTCCGACGATGGAAACTCTTCCACGAGCAACGTTAGCCGCTGCTGCCTGGAACAAAAATTCCTGCAAATAGCTGTACCCGCTGCCTACCACAACCAGGTCGGGAAACGTTCGCTGCACCGCTTCGGTAAGCCGAAAATGACGGGCCACGCCGACCAGTGGCGGTTCCGGCGTTTCGTAACCGTCGGGAGGTGGATACTCGAACGGCCGAGTCAAATGCGGCGAGGCATAAGGGTTGCCCATACTGATATTCACCACCGTCACCCCTAGCTGCCGCATTTGCTCGATCCAGCGAATTGGCTCTTCCAAATCGGGTTGTTGTGGATCGAGCGGTGAAGTCCCCCAGGCGCTGAGAACCGGCAGGGAAAACGGCCAGGGTTCACCGGGACCGTCAGGATTGCCCGGCGGCCGACGATAAGGCAACCCGTCATAAACGTTTAGCCGGGTAAAAATCAGCAACTGTGGTACTTCTTGCCGAATCCGCGTAATAATGTTGCGGACCAGGCGAGTGCGATTTTCAAAATCCCCGCCATATTGCCCCGGTCGTAACCGTGCCGCCAGCAATTCATTGAGCAGATAACGATGGCATTGTTTGATATCCACGAACTGGCAACCGATCTGATAGGCCCACCGCGCTGCCCTTACGAAAGCTTCCTCGACAAGTTCCAGTTCCGCATCGCTGAGTAAGGGATAGCTGCTGTCCACAAACTTGCCCGAGCTGCGGTCAAAAGTGATCGGGTCGAGCAAAGGATCGTGCATGGCCAATAACGGCCGCCAATGACTGTACCGTCCGGAATGCGTCAGCTGCAGGCCAACAAGCAAGTCGCTGTCATTGCCCCAGGTCTGACGGTGTGCCTGGCGACATTCCGCTAACAGGCGTTCCAGAGCGGAAAGATTTTCGGGGATGAGACACAATTGGCGTGGATTAGCCCGCGCCTCCGGAAGAATCGCCGTCGCTTCGCCCCAGATCAGCTTCGCACCGCCAGCACCAAAACGGCGATAGCGTCGGAACGTTAGCTCATCCGGAGCGCCCTCCAGGGTGCCATCGCAGCCTTCCATAGGCTGAATGCACAAACGGTTTCCCAGCCGATAAGGCCCTATCGAAATCGGTTGCCACAGCGGCGACAGATCGTCTTGCAGGTAAATTTCCACCTGCAGAGCTGCCGCAGCCCGGAGCAATTGTTCGGCAGTGCGAAAATGAAAGTACCTGGCCATAATTCCACCCCGGTTGGTCTTTCAATGTACCGCAACTCCAGCGGCCGGCAAATATTCGTGCCCATTCGCCAAAGGCGTATGCGAAGTTTGCGTTACCTGTCCACGGTGCTGCGGAAAGGCTCGTCCCTTGCTTCGTTCAAGGCAGAACTGAAATCGGTGCGGTAAAGGTCGTCGGCAAAGGGCCACGAACTTAACAAGCCCTCTTGTCGGAAAGACGAGCATTAGCGAAAATGGGTCGCGCCACCACATGATTGTTTGCTCCGAATCGCTGCCGGCTCCGATCCAAAAATTCCCGTAAGGCGTCCCGTGGCCCGGGGAAGACCGAAACAGTAAGCATGGGCAAACGCGGAATAAGCTGCGCTCACTGCGACGAAATGTCGCTGGAACATTCGACCACTCGCTTGATACGGGTTACCTCGTCGCTATGGAAGAAGGCCGCGGATTTTGAAAAGGCTTGAAATCGTGCCGTGTGATCGGTCAAACCGACCATACGGGTAGCCGTCAGGCTAACGGGCACAAGAGCCGCTCAGTTCGGCAGTATCTCAGGAGCCAACCATGCCCATTCAGGAACTCAATCCAGAGCAAATACGAACCTGGTCGCTGGCAGAGAAAGACCGCTGGTGGTTGGAAAACGTTTTCCGCGGCGATATGCCGCAACTCACTGTTCGCTCTGCCGTAACCGGCATGATCCTGGGCGGCTTATTGTCGCTAACTAACCTCTATGTTGGGGCAAAAACCGGCTGGACACTCGGCGTGGGGATCACTTCGGTGATCCTGGCTTTTGCTACCTTCCAGCTGCTGTCACGGCTAGGTTTGGGCCGCGAGTTAACCGTTCTGGAAAACAACGCCATGCAATCCGTGGCTACTGCTGCGGGTTACATGACCTCTCCACTCATTTCGAGCCTGGCCGCTTACATGATGGTCAAACAGCAGGTAATTCCCATCTGGCAAACGGTCCTGTGGGTGTTTGCGCTGGCCGTGCTGGGTGTGCTCTTTGCATTTCCGTTCAAGCGTCGCTTCATCAACGATGAACAACAACCGTTTCCGGAGGGTCGTGCTGCCGGTATCGTCATGGACGCTCTGCATCATGGACAGGCATCCGGCGGGTTGCTCAAGGCGAAGCTGCTGGCCGGCTGCACTATTCTGGCGGCAACCGTCAAACTCCTGCAAAGCGAGAAAGTTACACACCTGCTGCATCTCCCGTGGCGGGTATGCGAATCCGTCTGGGAGTGTATTTACCGCCAGGCTGAACAGATTCCCAGGCTGCTGGGAACGCGGCTAGACCGTTTGACGGTGGGCATAGAGTTAGACCTGGCCATGTTTGGTGCGGGAGGTTTAGTCGGCCTACGTGTGGCTGGTTCCATGTTACTCGGAGCCGTGGTGAACTTTGTGCTACTGGCTCCTTGGCTAATAGAACGGGGAGAAATCCAGCCTGGCTTATCGGGAACGATTGGCTTCCGGGAAATCACGTTCTGGTCGCTGTGGGCCGGCGTGGCCATGATGACTGCCGCCTCCTTGCTCGCTTTTTTCGCCAAACCGGAAATTATCTGGGCACCGATTCGCCGACTCTTTTCCCGCAACAGGCAAAATGATCAGGATGTACTGGCCCATATCGAACTGCCCATCCAGCTTTCATTACTGGGCGTGCCCTGTCTGACTGCACTGGTTTGTTGGATGGGCTGGGCATTTTTTGGCATCGCGCCGGTTTATGGTCTCCTCGCGGTGGTACTTACGTTTTTCTTCAGCCTGATCGCTATCAATTCCACAGGGCTGACTTCGATCACGCCGATCGGTGCCATGGGGAAGTTGACCCAGCTGATATTTGCTTTAGTGGCTCCAGGAGACAAAGGGGTCAACTTGATGACCGCCGGGATTACCGGAGAGGTGGCGAGCAATTCTGCTAACCTGCTGATGGACATTAAACCCGGCTATATGCTAGGAGCCAAGCCACGCCAGCAAGCCGTCGGACACGTTCTTGGAGCACTGGCGGGAGCCCTGATAGCGACGCCGGTTTTCTATCTGGTGTTTATGCGCGTGGACCAGGGGCGACTGGATTGGCAGCAGGCGTTCCAACCGTCGGATACAGTGGCTGAGATAAGCTTCGGCGATTACCCAATGCCTTCGGCGTCAATCTGGCGAGCGGTAGCGGATGTGCTGGCGGAGGGCGTTCACGTAATCCCAGAATCGGCTCGCTGGGCCGCGTTGATGGCACTGGTGGCTGGACTTGTGCTGGAATGGTTCCGTTTGCGACGCCCCGCCTGGTTTTTTATTTCTCCCATCGGATTCAGCCTCGGTTTCGTGATCCGTTTCGATACCTGTGCTATCATGTTCCTGGGAGCGCTCAGCGTGTGGCTTGCAGAAAAATTGCGGCGGCCGGAAAGCTGGTGGGATCGCTCGGTCGTGCAAAATCACGAGGCCATTTGTGCCGGTTTGATTGCTGGCGGTTCCTTGATGGGCATTTTCCTGAACATCGTGGACATTCTGGTTCCCTGACTCAGGGCAACAGATCGGGTAAGGGAAGTGGCACACTCAATTGGAGACGCACGCCGGGTAAGCAATCGCCAGATTCAGGCGGCTGATCGGTTGAGTGACAACGCGGCGTCAATTCCAGTGTTGTGAAGCCAAACACTTGCGAGCGGGCTTCACGCTCCGACCAGGAAACTTGCCAGGCTCGTCCGGAGCTGTCGTGTACCCGTCCCCAAATGCGGATAGCTACACCGGGTCGGTAGGCGTAACATTCTCCTGGCCAGGCAACATGCGTTACCAGGCGATACTCGTAGCGGGGTGATTGACCATAGCCGCGAAAGTTCGGGATGACAGTTCGGCCATCAGCTGGAAGGTGCAGACCGATTCTCGGGACAATTTCGGATGCCGCTAACGGCGACGATCCGACTCGCTGGTAGCTGAGCACGGTTTCCGGTTCGCCAGGACTGAGGAAAATCAGTTTCAGTTCGGCAGGCGGTTCCGGAAAATTCAGGTCCGACGGGCTCTTTCCTGCGAGCACGGATAAGGGCGATACATTGGCAGGCCACAGGAGGAATAATCGCCCAAGCGGAAGCGGGATTTGCTCTTGCAGAACCAGTTGGGTCAGTTCATCGAGAGGATCCACGGCCTGACGCCCGGCCCAGCACTGGAGCAATTGCACCACCGACAACCAGTGAGCCAGTTCCCGGCGAGCAGCTCCGCTCAGCCAGCCGTGTTGAACACACTCACGCCAGGCAGAATACGTTTCCTTACCGTCGCCCAGCCGCAAAACGTTACGGCGAATCTCCGCTCGCACAGGTTCCAGCACCGCTCGATAGCGTGATTCCGCTAGGTGGCGTAAATCCTCGGCTACTTCCAGCGGCAAATCGCCAGGTAAAGGTTCGCGGTCCGCCCAGGCTATCGGGCAGTCTCGCTGCGCTCGTGTCAACCTTTCCTTCAACTCGGCCAGAAAGTTATCGAAAGCCTCGCGCGTCCCGGACGGACCAGCATGAATCGCCGGCACAAACGCCAGCGCTCCTGAGTGCTCAACGCTGTTATCCGAAAATGCTGGCTGATCGCCGTGCGCTCCCAGAAGCAAAGCACGTTCCTGTACGCGTGTGAGGTGGTGGGTAACTTCCATTAGAGCCTGAACCAGTAGTTTGGCTTCTGGTGTCGAAGGTTTCGGCAGTTGTCCGCTGGCCTGGCGAAACCGATGGACTTCGGCGATCCACCCCGGCCAATCCAGCACCAGCGCATGTCCCCGGCGCCAATCTTCCCAGCGGAGCAACCTTCGCCCTTGATCTGTCCACCAGGCTAACCGCTCGGTTGGCGGCAAAAATGTCGTGGGATCGTCAGGCTGAGCCTGGTGGCTCCGCAAAGCATGCTGCCATCGAGTCGCCAGTCGCCACAAGCCAGCTGTAGCCGCTATCAGTACCGCGACGCATGCCAGGGCCATTACGGGGAGCAGGATTCTTTGCCTGGCGGTACGGCTGTGAAATTCGTGGGCTGAGCGCAGGGTTTCTTCAAGCAACGGTGCCACACCGAAACGGGCTAGCGGATACGAGTCGGGCAAATCCGTCGGTTCCGCCAGACTTACAGCCCAGAACCGGCAGTTGACGCCGCCAAAACCGCCTTCCAGTTTGATATGCCGTTCAGACAGGGCGGCGACCAGTTGCTGAAACAACTCCGCTTTTCTATTTTCAAGCCATTCCAGCGCGTCGGGGACAGTCATGGCGACGACTTGCTTCTCCCAATTGTGAAGGGCAACAAAAAACGGCCTTTGACCCGGCGTCAGTCGCCGTCCCCATTTAGCCAGGCTCTGAACCAGGGCCTCGACCAATACTCGGAGACTGTCTTTCGGACTGGCTGCGCACTTTTCATGGTCAAGCAGGAAAACGATCGCATCGGCATAATCAGGTATGATGCCGTCTGCGTGCAAGGAAATGCTGGCCGGTAAACTTTCGGCAAGTTGAGCCAGACGCGCAAGCGTCTGTACGTCTTCGCCAACAAACGCTACGCTTACCTTCGCTTTTCGGGCCTTTTTGTTCGCTACGGACGGTTCGCCAGCTTCGGCCATTCCGTTCCACTCACTCGCTGACTTGCGCAGTCAACTCGCTCAGCGATCCACCAGGGGCGAGTATTTCGGTTGTTCTGTGTCAGGATGATCGAAGCGCACTTTCGCTTCCATCAGCAGGCGTCGCAGCTTGGTTACCTCGTTGTGGCGCAGGCTGGTGCTGTACGGGGTCACATGCAGTTCCACCGCCTCCAGAGCTGACTCCCGGCGGATTTGCCCCACCCGCAGCAGTATGGCTTCAGCATTGATTGGCTCCTTGGGCCATGTAGAGGGAAAAATCATCGGAGCATTTGCGGAAGTAGCGGAAACCACGCCGAGAACGAGAAAGTATTTGTCCGGCGGCACAAACGGGGGTTCGGAATTCGGCCCAAGGAGTTTGACACGCAAAATGAGCTTTTCCTTCGGGAGCTCATCTCTGGCAGGAGCGAACACCGCCGGAGATGGAGGAGCAGGATCAGGTGGCAACACCTCAGCAGTGTTCGGTTTCGTGTACGTTCCAGGTTCGGTACCCCCGTCGCCAGGACCGCTGCCCGGCGACCCGAAATGCAGTAGCAGCCATGCCAGGATACCTCCGATGGTGCCTCCGCCAAGCCGTGACCATAACACCGTCCGTTTTGAAGCCTCCTGCCCGGAGATGGCGGCGAGAAGACCAAGCAGCCAGCCGGTCAACAACGCCCCTCCGATAAATGCGGCGATACTGATGCCTAAGCGTATCCACCAGGCCAGTTCCGCTAACCAGTGCCACAACTCCACCATGGTTTGCCTCCTGGTTTACGCCTGTAAGCCGCGACGAAGAATAGGGTACGTGTGTCTCTTGCGAAATCGCAGAAATACCGCGTATCGAGCAAATCTATTGGCTTGGAGCGTTGCTTGCCGAATGGCATCTTTCCTGCACATAGGTGAGAGAACGGCGGAAGCGTCATCACCATGCTCACCCGAAAGCTTGCTCTATAGCGCAAGCTCGCAGCACCTGCTGGCCATTGATTTTCGGCCTTGCAACTCCTGAGTGAGAATGAGCCGACAGTTATCGTAGCAAAGTCGAGATGCGTTTCCCAGACCGGTCCCGTTGCGCGATTGCCCGGCGTCTCAGCAGCCGTATTCGCCATAACGCGGGCCAGCCGCCTTACGCTGAAAGATCGCACCTGCTGAACGGCTCGTCAAGCGAACCAGGCCTGATAACTAACGCGGGCCAAACGCAGCGCGCGGAAAGATCGCACCGCAGCATCATTCGCTTCACCGACGCGCGTGCGGAACTCGTGAACAAACAGAGCATACCTCAACGGTCTGCGATTTACTTTCGCTCGCACAGTTGGCTAGCTCCACCATGGTGTTACTACGCGGGCCCTGAATAGCGGCGACTAATACCGTGGCGGCGGAATGTACTCGTATCGTACTCCGGCAAACCAGCGGCGAAAGCGAGCTTCATCCTGCTGGTCGGGATGCGGCTTGGAATAGTCCGCAATCAGCAAAAAGGTCAGCCGTTTTTGTCCTGCCTGGGCTGCACGACTGCGGAAATCAGCAATGATCTGCTGCACGTTTTTCTCGGTAACTTCCACTTCACGCCCGTCAAGTTGAAGCAAAAGTCGGCCCGTGTCGCCCTCAATTCGCAACGGTACCAGGTAATCGCGAAAGCCAGGCAAAGCATCCACCTGTCTTCGCAGTCTGGCCAATTCCTCCCAAGCCAAATGTTGCTGTGCTGGCGTCCAGATGCCGTGACGAGATACCGAACTGGTTGCCCCGCCAGGCCAGTCGCCCAGATGCGGCAATAGCAGGAACAACGAGAAAAGCAGCGCCATCACATCGGCCATCGGTAGCAGAAACCGGCTGATACTGCGATAACGTCCCTGCATAGGTATCCGCCCCCTTTTCGGAGCATGTTCACTCGATTCGAGACCGTCGCAAAGCCAGAACCAGGATAAAACGACGGCCAACGACTACGAGCCACCACGGCACGACATTCACCAACGCCATCAGCAAGCCACTGGCTGTAGTGGTCAGGGCAGGTGCGTACAGTCGCAGGATTTCCTGCTGCGGCACGACTTGCCGCAAACCGATGGTAGCAAAGGTCTGCAAAATTCCGGCCACCGTTCCGAATAGCCCTAACAGTGGAAACCACTCAGCTGCCCAGGCCATTTGTTGGAGAACTTCATCCGGCCGAGTATCGAAATCGGTCTCCTGCCAGCGCAATGCTCGCCACACGAGCCACAGTTGAATGATAGCCAGACCCGTGCCCAGTCCAAGAATCAACCAGTCCAGATACGATTCCCGGACTCGGTCGAGATAAAAGCGGAGAGCAGTTTCCGGCATGGCCAGAACCAGGGCGATCCCGGCAATGCCTGGCAGTAAACAAAGCACGGACGGGATCATCCACACGATGACGAACCGTTTCATGTTATTGACCCCCTTGAGGCATGCTTGTCAGCGTAGCTTGAAGCGTTGACTGCAACGACCGCGCGAGAAGGAGGACGTCTCCAATTAAGCTACGCAGTTGTCCATAATGGTGCCACGGTGCGGGCTTGTTTGGTAGTTACCCGCAATCGGACAGTTCCGGAAACGTGCGAACCTGCTGCGAGCGATTCCGTGATAAACACCAGCACCGGGCAGCGCCGTTCAATTTTCTCACTAATTTCGGCAGGGCAGGGTACGCACAAAAATGGGTTCTCTCCTCAAGGCTCGTTCAATTTTCACCCCGCAATATCGGGGGCAGGGCCTGCAATTTCCCTTCGCGATTGACGCAAGCCAGGACGGTTTCCCCTTCTGCTAGCAACTGACCATCGCGATACACCTCGTAGCCATGCTCAATGCGAACCCCTGTTACTCGTCGCAAAGTGGTACGCAATAGCAGGAGGTCGTCATAATAGGCGGGCCGGCGGTATTTCACCCGCGCTTCCACTACCACCAGGTAATATCCTGCGTCCTCGAGGTCGCGGTAGCTGATACCCTGCAGGCGGAGCAACTCGGTGCGTCCCTGCTCGAAATAGACCAGATACTGAGCATGATGCAGTAATCCCATGCGGTCGGTTTCAGCATAGCGGACGCGGATGGAAATGTCGCAACTTGTCGGCATAGGCGTTATCAATCTCCGCCAGTGGGAGTGATTGTGGCGATCTCAGCGAATCAGTCCCAGACGCGAAGAACCAAAGGGCCAGAACGGGAAATACACAACTACCGCTTTCCCCATGAGCAATCGTTCCGGTACCTGCCCCCAGGCGCGACTATCCTGGCTGGAAGTGCTATTGTCGCCGAGGACAAAATACTCATCCGGGCCGAAGACGCGCGACCCTCCGTTGAGCCGATCCGGATAGTAGGCGGGGTCGGGGTAAGTTCCCTCGCTGCCAAATGCGACTTCGCCAGATGTACTTACCTGATGGGTAACTACACCGCGTGGGTAATAGGGTGCCCACCGCTCTGGTCGGATGCGATGTAATGCCGCTTGTTCGGGCGGCAAAGCGCCGCGGTGTGACTCGGGCTGTTCGGTGGCCAGTTTCCGGAATATCCGAGCCGCCCAGTCGCAGTATTTTTCAATCGGCACATCCTTGAGGCTGATAATATCCACCTGATCTCGCACCTGCCCGTGAGTATCCACAAGTGACAGGCGAACATCCTCCGGGTCCCGCTGGGTATAGTAAATGTCCCGCCACAACCGCAAATGGCGCACTTTCACCTCGGTTTGCTGAGCCATGATGGCAGCGGGTGAGAGATCGGCTATCCGCGGGCCATGCTGATCTCGACGCAGTTCGGGAACTGCAATCCCTTCACCAAACACCAGCCGCTCATTCACCCACACGGTGAGTCGCTGGTCGAAATCGGCAAACCTTAGCCCATAACGCCCCGGTCGCCGTAAATCTGTCATCGTCCGGGCATTTTCTCCTAACGACAGCGGAAGACCTTCTCGCCAGGCCTGTAGCTGACACTCGCCGGTCTGTAGATTCCAAACGGCACGGTAACGGTCAACACCCGCCACCAGTTCCAGAGCGAGCGCTCCCTCGGCGCGAGCAACCTCGACTTCGCATTCGATCATCAAATCACGCACCCAGTGCCAGCTATAGCGTCCGAAATTCGTCCAGTTGTACGCCAGAAAGTCAGTGATTAGCTGGGGGGCCGGCGGATTTTTCGACAACTGGTCCGCTGTTGTTTCCACTTGTATTCGGCGTTGCCAGGCACCATCATTGTTCGGGGAGTCCGTGCCGGCAGCAGTCCATTCCCTGGGAACGCGATGCTGATAACGCAACCACCGTGGCTCTGCACCAGCGCGAACTGAGAATTCGGCCATCAGGCCTGCCGAGCCAGCCAGGAGTTGCCGTTGCCAGCGATCACCGTCAGCTGGCCTCTGGTGCTGCGATAAACCTGGAGCCGGGGCAACGGTTTCATCTGCCCAGCGGGAAAAATGTTTTGCCAGGGCTTGCGGTTCGTGGTCGCAATCGTAAACCAGCTGGCGCATGTCGAGCAGACGGTCGGGACGCTTGCGAATGACAGTCAACCTGGGGTTCTCTTCATCCGTGGCCAGATAAACATCGCCTTGCCAGATCGCCAGCCGCTCGCCAGGAAAGCCCCACAATCGTTTGATGTAGTTGTACGGCGAAAAGGCCTGGTTGTAATGCGGAGAAGTGGGACCTTCGTAAATTTGGTCGCCAATAGCCCGTTCGCCCCAGCCCGGAAACTTGAAAACAATCGTGTCGTGCCGATTGCGTTGCGGATCGGGTCGGCGAAAATCATACACCGGCTTGAGCACCAGCACCTTGTCCCCGCCTTCAATCCAGCCAGGTTTGTGAGCGTGGCGGCAATTGGGACAAACCACATAGTCCGGCACCATAGCAGGTCGCCGGGTGGCATCCCCTCCCGCACCAACGAAATACTCCCAGCCACATTGCGGGCATGTATTGACGAAATGGTTGCCCAGCCGGGTTGGCGCCATCGAACCGGTCGGAATGACGAACGCCTCAGCCACGAACGTTTTCAAAAGCAGCACCAGGAACACGACAAACACCACAGTGTCCAGAAATTCACGAAAGGCTGATTTGTGCGATTCACCTCCTCCGGTGCGGGGCGAAACGTCGGCATTATTGACGGTGGCAGCTGGGGATGATGTCGGCGACGTAGTGGCACGCCCCTGGTCCTGTCCAGAAGTGGAAGACTGCGTACCGCCATGTCCCGTCCCGGCATCGCTTGCCGGCGACAGCGGGTTTTCTTCAGTTGCTTTGCCAGGTTTGGTGTCTGTTGCATCACCGGCGCTACTGGCAAGACCTGATATATTCGGCGCCGGCACTATCGGTCGATCGGCAGCCTCGTGTGGTATCCCGGTCGCCCTACCTGATGTTGGCGACTCGCCCGGTTCAACCGGCACCGGTCGGTTGCCGGTTGCTGATTCTGTCTCCCTCCCGCCAGCAGGGTCTGGTTTTTCGCTTTCGATCATTTTCGGCAATCCCTTATCTTAGGTGCTTTCGTAGGCCGAGCGCTAACGGAACACGTCCGGAAGAAAGGGGCTAATCTTCCTCGTCGTCACGGAGAACGGCCAAAAAAGCCTCTTGCGGAATTTCCACCTGGCCGACCTGTTTAAGCCGTTTTTTCCCTTCAGCTTGACGAGCCCAGAGCTTTCGCTTGCGGGTAATGTCGCCTCCATAGCATTTGGCGGTTACGTTTTTGCGCAGCGGAGCAATCGTCTCGCGAGCGATGACACGGCTGCCAATGGCTGCCTGGATTGCTATCTCGAACTGGTGCCGGGCTATTTCCCGACGAAGCTTACGTACCAAAGCCCGGCCACGTCGTTCTGCCTGGCTGCGGTGCACAATTGTCGAAAGTGCATCCACTCGCTTTCCGTGCACCAAGATGTCCAGCTTGACCAGGTCCGCTGGTCGGTAGCCGATGAATTCATAGTCCATCGTACCGTAACCGTGCGTGATTGATTTCAGCTTGTCGTACAAGTCGTAGATCACCTCAGCCAATGGCATTTCGAAAACCAGCATGGCTCGAGTAGGGCTGAGGTATTCCGTGCGAATAAACGTGCCGCGCTTCTCGATACACAGTTGCATGATCGCCCCGATGTTCTCGGCAGGCACGATGAAATTGATCCGCACAATCGGCTCGCGGAACTCTGCAATCTGTCCGGCATCTGGTACGTCCTGCGGGGTTTGCACATGAACCACTTCGCCGTTACGCTTGACGATTTCATACGTAACGTTCGGGGCCGTATGCACTAACTCCAGACCGCTTTCGCGTTCGATTCGCTCCTGGATGATTTCCCGGTGGAGCATGCCCAGAAAACCGCACCGGAAACCGAACCCCAGTCCCTCGCTGGTCTCCGGTTGCCAGGTAAAACTCGAATCGTTCAGGCTCAATCGCGCCAGCGCTTCGCGCAAAGCCTCGAAATCGGCATTGTTGACCGGATACAATCCGCTGTAAACCATCGGCTTGGGCTCTTTGTATCCGGGCAACGGTTCATCAGCGGGCTGACGGGCATCGGTGACGGTGTCGCCAATGCGGACGTCCTGGATGTTTTTGATTACAGCGGTCAGATAACCGACCTGACCCGGGCCGAGTGCATCGCACGGTTTCATCGCTGGACGAAACTGGCCGAGCTCCTGCACCTCGTATTCCCGCCCGGAACGCATAAACCGAATCCGCTGCCCCTGTCGCAACACTCCCTCTTTGACCCGCACATACACCACCACGCCACGATAAGTGTCGAAATGACTGTTGAACACCAAGGCCCGCAGGGGTTGCTCAGGGCTACCGCTCGGAGGGGGAATGCGTTCGAGGATAGCCCGCATAACTTCCTCAACTCCCTGGCCGGTCTTGGCACTGCAAAAAAGCACATCCTTGGGGTCGATTGCCAGGCTATGTTCCATTTCCAAAACGGTCTCTTCCGGCCGGGCGATTGGCAGATCAATTTTGTTGACAACGGGCACGATAACCAGGCCTGCTTCCATCGCCAAAAAAGCGTTATGCACGGTTTGGGCTTGCACTCCCTGGGTAGCATCCACGAGCAAAATCGCCCCTTCGCAGGCCGCCAAACTCCGCGATACCTCGTAATTAAAATCGGCGTGTCCCGGCGTATCAATCAGGTTCAGCTCGTAGGTTACCGATTTCTGGCCATCAGCCGATTCGCCGGCGGGAGCGTAGTAAATGGTCACCGGGTGCATCTGGATGGTGATGCCCCGCTCACGTTCCAGGTCCATGTCATCAAGAACCTGCTCCCGAAATTCCCGGGGACTGATCGCGCCAGTGCGCAGCAGGAACTGGTCGGCAAGTGTGCTCTTGCCGTGGTCAATATGGGCAATAATGCAGAAATTACGAATTCGTTCCGTGGGCGTCATAGTCGTTCATCGAACACACCGGGCACGTTCCTGGTGCTCATGCATTTTACGGTCATCAACGCAGGATCAGCAACCCGAACCGCCCCGAACACCAATCGGGAAGGTGTAGGCGCTGCTAACTGTGTTACTCCAGCTGATGCACCGGAGCGGGGAAGCCAGTGCCTTCGTCATCCACCAGGCTGGACGGTGCGCACTCAGCAAGGAGATTCACTTTGCGCACGCCAATTTACCGTGCTGGTGCCGGAATTGCCGACGCTTGCGATTTGTTTTGCGTCTTGGCCAATTGGGCAGCTGGCTTTGCTCCGTTGGCTGTCAGGGAAGGGTTATTTCGCCTTGCTATTTGATTTTCTTGAGGACCTTGCTTGCTCGGGCAGCATCGTCGGCATTGTCAAAAGCGAGAAAGCACACCCAGCGTTTGCCAATCACGCCGGCAGAGACGCCGCGGAGATTGATCCCGGCTTCGCCCAGGGCTTGCGTAACCGCATGCAAGGCTCCGGGTTTATTCGGACCTTCCACACGCAGCGCTGCGATGTCTGAGGCGGGCACAAGTCCGGCGGCTTCAGCTGCCTTCTTCCCCTTTGCTGTGGTGATCGGCCCAAGGAAGACCACGCCTTTGCCGGGAACATCCTGGCGACGCCGGGCAAAAGCGAATGCCAGGTCCACTTTGGCCTGTGCCAGCGGCGCCAGCTTTTCTGCCAGGGCTCCGGGCCGGTCGTCGATTTCCCCGGTGTACACGGTGATTTTTTGGACCTCAAGCGCCATACTACGCCTCCTTTGGAAAAGCCTTCGGGATTCGCCCATTTAGGATTATAATTGGAGCCAATTAATTTGCCAGGGGCAAAATTCTGGTGCTTTAGCTCGGCGAACCAGATGCGACTGCCGACTGCTCGAGCGAAGAATGTCCAAAACCCAATTGTTACACTACACTTGACGAAATCCCTATCAATAACAATAATTGCTTGCGATAACTGGCCAAATGACGGCGGCCTGCTAAACTAATTCCGCTGATGTCTCTTATCCATTCATTTACCCTTCGCTGAGGAATGAGTCATGGCCAAAGGTGCCGGGAAAGCACGGAAAAAACTACCGAAAGAACTGGCCGTCGTCTTCGCAGACAATTGCACTGGCTGCGAGGCCTGTATCGAGGTTTGTCCCGTTGATTGCATTTACAAGATACCCGGCGAAGACCTTCCGCCTTTGCAGTCCTTCGTGGATATTGACCTGGAAAGGTGTATTGGCTGCCGACTTTGCGAACGGTGGTGCCCCTGGGACGCGATTGAGATGGTACCTACCGCCAGAGTCCACGAAGCCGTAGCTGTCAAAGGCGGCCCTCCCGCTTATGTCGAAAAAAACCAGGAACGACTCGTACAGGTTGCTCGGCAATTGGCCGAACTCTACGCCGAGCAACAATCCGCTAAGGCTTGAACGCAATAGCAATTCGGAACGAGACACCTGGAGGAGCCAAGCTATGCACCATTGCAAATGGACACTGGTTTGCGGCATGGGATTGCTTCTACTTCTCTCCGGCTGTTCGCGGGCAACGGATAGCGGTAACCGGGCGGAGGCCCAAAAGAAGCCTGTCACTCGGGAAACTTCCGGAACTGCCGGCCTGTCTCGCCCTGAGAACACGCGAACTGACCCCCAGAAAAAATCGGACGGTCAGGACGCCTCAGCTGGCAAGCAAATCCAAAATAACGCAGCTCAACCCGAACCGTTGAAGGTGAAACCTCACGAGCTGAATAGCGAGAAGAGTAAAGACGGCGAAATTCAGCCCGGTGCAGGTGCGACTACTCAGACCAGTGCCGGCCAAACCGTTACGCCCGATCCCGACGTCTTGCTACCGGATGAAAACGTGATGGAACCCTTCGAGCAGCAAGTTCCCATTTATTTCGTGAACCGGACCCAGCAACTTGAAGAATGGAATAAGCTGCCGGCATTTTGGAACGAAGCCACGGAAAAGGTGATGCATCCAAAAACCGGTCAGATAATCGAACGGAAAGTGGTAAAGATCAAAGTGCCCCTGGGCCTTACGCAAAGCCCACCAGTGCCACCAGAAAATCCCCTCACTGTGAGCAAGTTTGTTTTGGGCAAAAAACTCTACTTCAGCCGAATCCTCTCTTCGGATAACTCCGTCTCGTGCTCCACCTGTCATCACCCCAACAAGGGATTTACGGACCAGTCTCCGGTGTCCACAGGTATCTTCGGGAAGCAGGGGACCGTCAGCGCTCCGACGGTCATGAACGCAGCATATAACCTTTTGCAGTTCTGGGATGGCCGGGCTGTCTCCCTTGAAGATCAGGCGCAAGGGCCAGTCCAAAATCCTCTGGAAATGTTCGATGGCAAGGGCAATGCCTGGCATGAAGCAGTCAAAAGATTGCGACAAAACACGGAGTTTGTTGAATTGTTCAAGCGTGCGTTTGGCCACTTGCCCACCCGGGATGCCAGCGCCAAAGCTATTGCCACTTACGAACGCCTGGTGTTAATCGGTAATTCCATCCACGACCGGGCAGAGCTAGCCATGCGTGAGCGTGTCGAGGCGGCCGGCGTACCGGATTTCACCATCCAGGCACAGGATTACGAGAAAGTCCTCAAAGACGCATTCACTCGTAAAGACAAGCACTCACTCAGCCCGTTCCAGCTTGATCCAGAAAACGCTAAGGACCAGGAGAAAATTCCAGCACTGGCCAAGAGTATTGCCAACGGTCGCGCTCTGTTTTTCGGAAAAGCCCGTTGCAACCAGTGCCATGCGGGTGACAATTTCACAGATAACCAGTTCCATAACCTGGGAGTCGGATTCAAGGACGGTGCTAAGCTCTCCAAGGATAACATCGGCCGATTCGGAGCACAAATGTTAGGCCATAAAGATCCCCAAGCCGTCGGCGCTTTCAAGACGCCTACATTACGCGGATTGCTCAGCACTGCCCCTTACATGCACGATGGTAGCGAAAAGACCCTGGAAGATGTCATCAACTTCTACGACCGAGGGGGCAACCCGAATCCCTGGCTTGACGCGAAAATGCGGGATATTGCCGCAGAACAAGCTTACCTCCGCGACCCCAAAAACTACAAGGGTCCGCAGGTTCACGTCTTCGACGGCAAACCAATCGTTCCTCTCCGCCTGAATCTAACCGAGCAGGAAAAGCAAGACCTGGCCAATTTCCTGCGAGCTCTGCAAAGCGATCCTCCCGATCCCATCGTCGCTGATCCCAATAAGTTCCCGGCCGGGTATTAGCTCTGGCGATATTCCAGTGCTTGGAATAAACTAGCCCTGTCCGAACATTAGCTGATAACGGGACTAATAGCGGAGCCTATAAACATGCGCGGCTGGTTATTAACCGCTATGTGCGCGGTATCATTATTGGGATTCGCACAAGAAAACGATCCGTCCCGGCCAACCGCACGGGTGGTATTCGTAACTGGCGATTGTGAGTATCGTTCAGAAATTACCATGCCCATGCTCGCTAAGATTCTGGAAACTCGGCATGGAATGCGTTGTACCATTTGTTACGCCATTGATGAAAATACCGGCGAAATCAAACCAAAACACCTGACTAACATTCGTGGCCTGGAAGCACTCCGCGACGCTGATCTTGCTGTTTTCTTTATTCGTTATCGGCAATTGCCGCAAGAACAACTCAAATTAATTCTCGACTATGTTCATTCCGGCAAGCCGATCGTCGGGTTACGCACTTCTACCCATGCTTTTCGCTACCCGCCTGGTCCCAACGCTCGATGGAACGATGACTTTGGTCGGCTAGTTTTCGGTCAAAAATGGTTACGCCACCACGGACACGATTCGAGCACACTTGTCTATCTCGCACTCAAAGATCACCCGATCGCCCGCGGAATAGCCCCGGAATTTCACGTGCGTTCCTGGCTTTACCATGTCATGCCCCTTGAGGGAGACTGCACCATCTTGGCTAACGGTATAGCCGTCAAAGGCGATAAACCTTCTAAAGACGTCTTCGGCACCCCTAATCCCGTTGCCTGGACGAAGCATTTTCATAAAGCCCGTGTGTTCTTTACCACTCTGGGCCATCCTAAGGATTTTGAAGTGGAATCCGTGCGAAAGTTGCTTATCAATGGCATTTACTGGGCACTGGGGTGGGAAAATAAAATCCCCGAAAAAGGTTGCGATGCTGATTTTGTCGGCACTTATGTTGCGCCGCCAACTACTCAGGCCATTCCCGACCCGCTGTTACAGCTTGCACCGTATGCAGCACGTTAACGGCTTCTTATTTATGTTCGACCAGCGTGGTTTGCCTTGTTACATCAAACAAAACCGCTAGCACTGATTTTTCCAGCAGGGTTTGCTAAACCGCATTCTTTTTAGCGACAGTGCAGTTCCGCCGTAACGGCTACTCCATCCAGGTGAAATACCGCCTTTTCCACGGCCGATTGTATCTAAGCAACAGACCCAGGATCAAGGAAGAGGGCATGCTGGTAAGGCGGCTATACAACTGGTTACGGCAGCTCCTTGCAACCAAGTACAACAGCAAACATCCTTGCCTTTCTCGCTATACGCATCTACAATGCGAACTCCTCGAAAGCCGTGCCTGTCCTGCTGAATTGCGTCCATCACCGCTATCAGCCTCCTCGGAATTGCGTCCATCACCGGCTACGCCTCCCGCGCTCACAGCACCCAGTTTCACTCGAACGATTCCTATCACAGGCCCAACCACCATTACCAGGCCGGGTGTCTATCAACTTCAGAACGATATCGTGGTTCAATCGGGTGTTGCGCTCACCATCGCCGCAAGCGATGTGGTGATCGATCTGAACGGTTATTCTCTTATCGGGCCTGGCTCTGCTAACACCACCAGTATCGGTATTTGGGCCAGCAACCGTGACCGGATAACGATTCGTAATGGCACCATTGATAATTTCTTCTATGGTGTGTATCTGTCTGACTCCGCCGATTACGTTGTATCACGCGGGACTTATTTCGATCAGGGTGGCCATGTCATCGAAAACGTGCGATTCTATGGTAATACTTTCCGTGCTATTCGCGTAGAAGGCGTCGCCAATGTAATCCGTGATAACATCATTTACGATACAGGCGGTAGCCGGGTTTATAATCCCACTTATGCCGCCGCTATAGAAACTTATGGCCCGGGCACAGTTGTCGAAAACAACGTCATTTATAATATCCGAGGCAATGGCTACGGAATTCTTGTAAGCAACCTCGGTGCAGGTTCAACCATTCAAAACAATATCATTACTGCGACCGCGTATGCTCCTGTACCGAATTACTCCGCACTTGTAGAAGGCTTGCACGATCAAGCTATTACCTACGCCATTGCTGTTCGTGGGCCGACGACCAACGCCATTGTGTCCGCAAATACGGTTGCTAATTTCGATTATGGCATAGCTTTTCTCGACTCCGCACGAGGACTCATCGCGGACAACTCTGTGGCAAACACCGCAATCCCATTTTTCGCGCCCTCTGGGGCAGGACCTGTCGTTCTTTCGGACACAAATACAGCCGACCGGTTGGACTATATCGTAGCTTCCGCCAATGGTCTCATTAGATCATCGGGGCGCCTATCTTTATCGCCTGCTCCCCGTCGCTCTATATCTAACTCATCGGTCGGTTCCCAATCTGCCGTGCGGCGCATAACGACACCGACAGTGATTACCCAGCCGGGTTACTATCGCCTCGATGCTGATCTACGTGTAAGTTCCGGAATAGCCATTCAGATCGAAAGCGACGACGTAATAATTGACCTCAACGGCCACGCTTTGATTGGTCCGGGCACAGCTTCTAACACCGCGATCGGCGTCTATGCTACCGGACGCAGCCGCATTCGCATTACCAATGGTTCTATAAGCGGATTTCAATATGGCATATACTTGGCAGATGGAGCTGATGCAGTCCTAGCTGGACGAGCTATTTTCGATAGCAGCGGCCATGTTATAGAGAATGTCGGGCTTTATGGTAATACTTTCCGAGCCATCCGAGTCGAAGGTCGAGGTAACGTAATCCGCAATAACATCATAGAGGATACCGGCGGTTGCAATCTCTATAGTCCTACTCTTGCCGCAGGAGTGGAAGTGCTTGGCCCGGGCAATATTGTGGCTCAAAATCACATCTACGCTATGCGTGGGCAAGGCGTGGCCATTTACGTGAGTGCCTTGGCGAGCGGAACCGTCGTGCAAGCTAACACCGTAACGCAAGCTGACCTCGGTCCGTCGGCCGCATATCGGCCTTCTTACGAGGGCCTGATCAACCAGGCTGTGACCTGGGGTATCCGTAACGATGCGAATGGCGACCCAGTTCTGGTCGTCAAGAACACAGTCGCCAACTTTACTTACAACGTCGGCTTTACAAGCCCAGCAACAGGACTTATAGATCGGAATGTCTCCGCCGGATCTTCCATACCCTATTTCGCAGCCAACTCTTCCGTCTATTTCGCCTCCACAAATATCGCCGACCGTGTGCCTGTTCTGACCACGCAGGATACTAACATCGGAAACGGAAGCACTAGCAACCCGTCACCGGCCCGTATTGTGTTTGCCACTGGCGCTGGAGATGTCTATCCCGTCAGCGGGCCGATGACAATTACCCGACCAGGAATCTATGTCCTGCAACATGATATTCTCTATAGCGGTAACGGCTCAGCCATCACCATCAACACTAGCAACGTAACCCTTGATTTAAACGGCTATCAGATCATTGGTCCAGGAACATCGAGCAACACGGCCATTGGAGTTTATGCGCGGAACCGAGATCAAATCACAATCCGCAATGGTACTGTTCGGGGCTTTATGTATGGGATTTACATATCCGATGATTCCGACCGTGCGCTATCCGGTACCGGATTCGATCAGGGACGTCACGTCATCGAAAATTTGCGGTTGATCGGCAATACCTTCAGAGGTATCCGCATAGAAGGGCGGGGTAACATGGTTCGTAATAACGTCGTAGAGGACACCGGCGGGACTTCCGTATATATTAGTCCAGTCGTTATGGGCATCGAGTCACTGGGTCCAGGAGCTTTGATAGCGGACAACTATGTTTATGCCATCCGTGGCCATGGTTATGGCATTGCGGTGACAGGATATGGAGGCGGTACAATCATCGCTAACAATAAATTGAGTAATAGCAGTCTCTCGCCGACCTGGAGCTACAGGCCCGGGACAGATGGGGTGGTTTTTAACAGCAGCACCTATGGGATTTACGTTGGCGATAAAAACAACAGCGTGATTGTGCAGGATAATGACATCATAAATTATAGGGTGGGAATCGCTTATCACCCGAATAGTGGCGGGTTAATTGCTGCTAATGCGATCACCCAGGCTCAAATAGCAATATATACTCCAGGGCGGCCCGATCCACTTGTAGTTCCTGCTCCGAATAACTCTATGGATCCGGGTAACGGCGTGGTAACCACGGAAATTGATTTACTCCCTACTAACAGCGCGACTGTCGCACCTTCGCAACTCAATGGCTATAGCGACGTAAGGCAAGGAGTCGTTCCTGTATATGCGCCGGTAGTAATCACCGCGCCGGGCAAATATGTTTTACAAAATGATATTAGGGTTACACGTGGGATAGGCATAGAAATTCGTGCCAGCGATGTCGTGATTGATCTCAATGGATTCAGCATCATAGGACCGGGCACTAAAGACACGAGGGCTATCGGTATCTACGCATTCAAGCAAAACCGCATTGAAATACGCAACGGCACAATCCAAGGTTTTTTGTATGGAGTGTTGCTTAGTGCTAATCAAGATAATGTGGTACGGAATCGCACCGGTTTCGCTAATGGTGGACACCTGATATCAAATTTGCGACTAGTGAATAACACTTTTAGAGGCATGCGAATCGAAGGGCGCGGGAACATCGTGCGCAATAATTTGGTAATCAACACGGGTGGAACCAGCGTGCATCTAAGCGGATATGCTTTTGGGATTGAAGTTACAGGACCTGGGTCTCTGGTTGAGAACAACGTTGTTTATAACAGCATCGGTACAGGGCAAACAAGCGAGGGTGTAGGGATCAGCGTTTCGACGTTAGGTGGCGGGAGTGTGGTTCGCAGCAACATAGTGGCCAATAGCGGCTTATCACCGATTCCTAATTACGCACCCTGGCCTGGCGACTCGCCTTCTACGTGGGGTATTTGGATCGGCGACACTGCGGGTGAGTCTGCCAAACCTAATAATACGTCGGGAATTCTGCATGCCAATCTTATTATCAATGCTCGATATGGAATAACCATTCATCCAATGTCGAGGGGTTTAATGGCCAGAAACACTGCGGTGGGTGCCATTGTTCCGTTTTATACACCGGTTAGGATAGGTCCGCCCTTGAATTCAGCCGATGAGACTAACCAGGCGGACAAAAGTCCAGCAGTTTACACAGTTGAGGCAAACTATTAATAGTGGCTGACGCTGAGCGAGGTAAAAGCGTTTTGATGCGCTTGGTGCTGCGAAAATTACTCATCATCGGATTGCTTCGGGTTCAGAGGAGCTTGGTGGAGTTTGCGGCGGCCGGAAAAACAGAGCAAGCACAAGTGCCGCCGTAAAGGCTACACCGGCTGGCCAAAGTAGCATGTCTTGGAATTTATATTCCAGGCTGCCCTGGGGTTCGGGCAGCTTGTAAGCTTCACCAAGCTGAGCGGCAGCAAAGTTCCCCAAAAAAAACCCTATTCCCAGGATTAGGACGTTATATAGACCTTGAGCGCTGGAGCGGGCATCCTTAGGGAAATATTGATCCACAAAAATATAGACCGTAGCGAAAAAGAATGCGTAACAGATGCCGTGCAAGAGATTAGCTGCAATAGCCACCCAGGGATAAGGCCAAAGAGCGAAAGCCGTGAAACGGATAGCATGGCCCAGAATGCCCAGGGTCATGGTCCACCGCCAGCCGAGACGTTTTAGAGTCCAGCCGAGAATGGCCATGGTGAAAATTTCTGCAATCTGGCCGACGCTCATGACCGGCATGACCCAGTTGCCGGGAATGCCAACGGCTTGCTCTAAATAACGCTGGGCCCAGAAAAAGTACGTTTGATGAACGGCAGCATCGAAAAACGTAATTATGAACAGTAACAAGAACGCCGGTACACGCAGGTATTTGATCGCCTCGAGCCAGGCGAGGCGTTCGACAGACATGTCAGCCCGTCTCGGAGGCGTATGAGGCAGCGTCAGGCTGAATCCGGCAAGCAATAAGGAGGCCAAACCCGCAGCAATAAAAGTGTAACCTGTGGCTTGGCGAAGAGCGGCTCCCTGCTTGGACGTTCCCAATACCATGCCGAACCAATGGACAAGTTCCTCCAACCAGGTGGTCAAGTTGGTGTCGGAGAACGAGGGAAACGCTGGAATGCGATCCCAATCGGCGAGAAGAAACACGAACGGCAAGCTGGGAGCGATCCAGCCAATGGTACCCCACAGGCGCACCAGCCCGAAATCGCGCTGGGGATCGGGCAAATGTGTGAAGGCGATGGAATTGGTGATTGAAATGGTCGGCACGTAAAACAGAGAATGCACTAGCATTGCGAGAAAGAAGAGCCAAAACCGGACGTCTGTTTCGAGTTTCAAGGCAGCGATGAAGGGCAGAGTCATGATTGCCAGACCGCCGACCAAATGACTAAAGGCGACGAAACGTTCAGCAGCGAAGTGGCGGTCAGCAAATTGCGTGAAGAAGAAAAGAGCCGTTACAGCGGCTATGTTGAAAGCTCCGAGGATCAGCGGTTGCTGCCACTGGGCGTTAAATTCCAGACTTGCCAGATAACCAGGAATGAGTGGGAGCCAGGCACCCCAGATGAAGAATTCCAAAAACATCATCACGGAAAGTTTCCAGCGAGCGCCGGATGGCATGGGAGTTCCTCCGAGTTCTTCTAGCGTGGCAGGAAGGGCTGACTGAACCTATGTTGTAATGCCAGATAGGGTAGAGCGGCAACACAAAAATGCAGCCATGGAATTGCTGCAGGGAGGAAAGTATGCAATGGCTGGCGGCAGGTTTGCTGGCATTGGTGGCCAGCAGTCTCTGGCTGGGTTGGAGGAACTGGTGGCGGCGTGGCTTGCCGCAACTCAGTGGCCGCATCGTCATGCCCGGACTACGGGCCCCAGTGGAAATTCTCCGCGACCGCTGGGGCGTACCACACATCTTCGCAACCAGCGAACAGGACCTAGTGTTTGCGCAGGGCGTGGTACATGCTCAAGACCGGCTCTGGCAAATGGAAATGTTCCGCCGGCTTGGTCATGGTCGTCTCAGCGAAATTTTCGGGGAAGCGGCTTTGCTTCTGGACAAGCCTGCCCGCATCCTGGGCTGGAGTGAATCGGCCGAGCGGGACTGGCAAAGCCTTGACGAATCCACGCGGCAATTGTTGCAGAGCTACGCTAACGGGGTAAATGCGATGCTGATTCGTATGACAAGAAAGCTACCCCCAGAATTCCGTTTGCTGCGTTATTTGCCGGAACCCTGGCAACCGACGGATACACTTGTGTGGTCAAAAGTCATGAGTTGGGGCCTGTCCGTGAACTGGATTTCCGAGGTATTGCATTCGGTGCTGGTATCACGATTGGGAGCACAACGCGCTGCCGAGTTAGTAGAGGAATATCCGCTGGAGCATCCAGTGATCATGGCGGAGCAAACCGTGCGGCAGTTTGCGGAAGAATTACATGCAGAACTCAGTTTGCCGGAACAGCTGGCGGGCTGGCCAGCACTAGGTATGCTGAGCAATGCCTGGGTGGTTAGTGGTCAGCGAAGCGAAAGCGGATTTCCCTTGCTGGCCGGGGATCCGCACTTAAGTGTTCAAATGCCTGGCTTGTGGTACGAATGCCACCTGCAATGTCCGCAATGGGAGGTGATAGGAGCAGGAATTGCTGGAGCGCCGGGAATTGTTATCGGCCATAATGCCGATATTGCCTGGTCGCTAACGGCCGCTTTGCCCGACACGCAAGACCTGTACTGGGAACGTATTCGCCAGAATGGAAGTTTGGAGGTGGAGCATTGCGGACAGTGGAAATCCGTTGAGGTACGCCATGTGCCCATTCGTGTGCGTGGCTGGAAAAGACCCGCCTGGGTGGATGTAATTCGCACCCGACACGGCCCAATTATCAATGCTTTATTGCCGTCACGGTCGTCGCCAGCACAATGGTTTCCAGAAAGGATACGCACACTGTTTGAACCGCTGGCGCTAAGACACACGGCCGATGAACCAAACCTGATCGCTCGCGCTATCCTCAAGTTGAACCGTGCCCGAAACTGGGAGGAATTTCGTGAAGCGCTGCGCGACTGGACGAGTCCGCCGCAATGTTTCATCTACGCCGACCGTATGGGCAACATCGGCTTCCAAATGGCCGGCCTAGTGCCAGTCCGGCGACAGGGATTCGGTCAGATTCCCAAGCCCGGTTGGACGGATGAGTATGAGTGGCAGGGCTGGATACCATTCGAGCAGTTACCGCACGAGTATAACCCACCACGTGGATGGATCGTTTCGGCCAATCACGCTGTTGCGGGTAAGGAATATCCGTATTTTTTGACGCGAGAACCGCTGAATGGTTATCGGGCCAAACGCATTATTGAACTGTTGCAATCCCAGCCGCGCCATAACCTCCAGAGCTTTCGGCGCATTCAGCTTGACCAGCACTGCGATGCGGCAAGGCCATTCCTGGAAATGGTGCGACAGCATAGCGAGCAACTGGTACAAAACTCCCGTGTCCGCAGTTACGGGCAGCTGGCCGCGAATGCACTGCAAGCGTTCTTGAGCTGGGATTTGGTGCTGGACTCGCAAAGTGTCGGCGGCACCATTTACGAGGTGTGGTTGCAGTTCGTATGCGAGAGATTGTATCGGCCATGGTTGGGAGAATGGACGCCGTTTTTCCTGGGCCTGGGATTTCATCCTGTGTTGAATCCGGCGGCATTACCGTTTCTGGATCGCTCTGCCCTCACAGCCATTCGCCTGCTGTCTTCGCCAACAGCGGCTGGCTGGTGCCGGGATGAATCCGGGCAGCCGTGTTCCGTTACCGAATTGCTCGCGCTGGCCTTCGCCGATACGCTTGCTTACCTTTCTAAGAGACTTGGCAGGGGGGTTCATCGCTGGCAATGGGGTAAACTGCACCGCGTGGAATTCCGCCATGTTCTGGGCCAGCAAAAACTGCTCGGCCGGTTTTTCAATCGCGGCCCGTATGCCTACGGAGGCGATGTCAATACTGTCTGGCAGGCGTCGTTTACTCCCAACTGGCTCACGGGCACGCCCCAGGGTTTTACAGCTTCCTACCGGCAGTTGTTCGACCTGACGGACTGGGATAGCGCCCTGGCTATCCATACCACCGGACAAAGCGGTCATCCCGCCAGCCGGCACTATGATGACTTCATTCCGCTCTGGCTGAAAGGCGAGTATCACCCCTTGCTATGGTCGCGGCAAAAAATTGAACAATTCCTGGAAGGGCGGCTCGTCTTAGAACCGGCGACGTCGGAGGAAACAGCATGACTGCTGTGCGCATGGCCGAACATTTGCGAGGACAACTGGAGCAATTACGCCAAACAGGCCTGTACAAGACCGAACGCGTCATCACCTCCCCGCAAGGAGCGGAGATCAAAACGGCAGGCCGACAGGTTCTGAATTTTTGTGCCAACAATTACCTCGGTCTGGCTACTCACCCGGCTCTGGTTAAGGCTGCGCAACAAGCGCTGGATAAGGCCGGTTTTGGTATGGCTTCGGTGCGCTTTATCTGCGGCACCCACGAACTGCACAAACAACTCGAAACCGCTATCGCCCAATTTTATCAAAAGGACGACGCTATCCTGTACACTTCCTGTTTTGATGCGAACGGAGGTTTCTTCGAAGCGTTGCTCGGTGAAGAGGACACCGTTCTGAGCGATGAGTTGAACCACGCCAGTATTATTGACGGTATCCGTCTGTGCAAAGCGAAACGGCGACGGTACCGGCATTCCGACATGGGCGACCTTGAGGCCGGGCTTAAAGAAGCCCAGAGCAGTCGTTTTCGAGTAATCGTAACCGATGGTGTCTTTTCTATGGATGGTGATCTAGCGCGGTTGCCAGATATTTGCGAGTTAGCCGACAAATACGACGCTCTGGTCATGGTGGATGACAGTCATGCTACAGGTGTGCTGGGAAAACATGGACGTGGCACGGCGGAATTGCTGGGTGTCGAGCAACGTGTGGATGTGATTACGAGTACGCTGGGCAAAGCGCTTGGTGGAGCGGTAGGCGGTTTCACTGTCGCGCGCCGGGAAATCGTCGAATGGTTGCGCCAGCGCTCGCGACCGTATCTATTTTCCAACGCATTACCTCCTGCCGTATGTGCTGCCACACTTGCTGCGTTGCAGATTGTTAGCAGCGAGGAAGGTAAGCGCCTGCGTCAGCGTTTGAACGAGCACGCTGAATGGTTGCGGCAATCGCTGACCAAGGCCGGTTTCACACTCAAACCGGGCCAGCATCCGATCATTCCGGTCATGCTCGGGGAGGCGGCACTGGCGGTGCGTATGGCCGATGATTTGCTGCAAGAAGGCATTTACGTGATCGGTTTCAGTTACCCCGTTGTGCCGCAGGGTCAGGCACGAATACGTATCCAGGTCTCGGCACTTCACGAGCAAGAAGATTTGGAACGGGCTGTTGCCGCCTTTTGCCATGTCGGTCGCAAGCTCGGTGTGATTCCTTGAGTTCCGCGAACCGACGGGTTTTCCATAACGTGGGGCTGAGAGCGATTTTGAATCCTGTCGAAACAGGGATGCCTCGGCTCGCAGATACACTGACTGCCTAGCGGAGAGCGTTCCTGGCTCCTGTCGAAACACCCGCCCCATCTTCGCTCAGTAGTGTCCGGTTCGACCTGAACCAAGGTTTGGGAGAATCAGGTCTGAACCATAACTGGAGGTCTGGGGAGTTCCTGGGGAATCTCTTACACTAATCGCAAGGCTGGTAATGATGGGTGAGCCAGAAGGAGGCTGTGATGCCGCGGTCGAACCGATTCTACACCTGCATAGCTGGACTGGTGCTGACGCTGACTTTGTTCACACTTGGTGCTTTCCTGAAAGCCAGCCGACTTGACGGCGGGCAGTACGTTGGTGCACCGCCACCTCCGAAGCCAAGCCGTGAGTCTCCGCTGAATCCCGAGGAAGAGCGAGCGACGTTCAGCTTACCGCCAGGATTTACCGTTGAACTGATAGCCAGTGAACCGGATGTTCCCAAGCCCATAACCGTGGTGTGGGACAGCGCGGGGCGAATGTGGACAATGACCGCCGTTGAATATCCCGTGGATGCGAATGACGATCCCCAAAAGGCGGAAGCTTTGTTTGCCCAGGGAGGTCGGGATCGGGTGTTGGTGTTCGATTCTCCTTACGGTGTCGGCCCGCACAAGCCGCGCGTGTTTGCCGATGGGCTGGCCATACCCCTGGGTTTGTTGCCTTACCGGGACGGCGCCTTTGTGCAATATGGTCGGGAAATATGGTTCCTGCGCGACACCGACGGAGACGGCCGGGCCGACAAACGCGAAGTTGTGCTGCGGGGTTTTGGCATTCAGGATTCGCACCTGTTTCCTCACCAATTCACTCGTGGGCCGGGTAACTGGATTTATTTTGCCCAGGGTGCCTTCAACCGTTCCCTGGTGCAGACGCGAGACGGTCAGCAGGTGCGCCTCGATTACTGCAAAATGGCCCGCTTTCAACCGGATGGCACGCGACTGCAACTGGTGGCCTGCGGCCTGAACAACATTTGGGGTTTTGTCATTAATCGCCAGGGTGAAATGTTCATTCAGGAAGCCAACGATCTGGGCTATAGTGTCGTTCCGCTGCTGGTGGGCAGCAATTTCCCCGGCCATGCTATGGAGAAGCTCCGTCCTTATGCACCATGGCAACCAGCGCTGTGCGACCATTTTCGACTCGGCGGCACTGGTTTGTCCGGTCTGGCTTATGCGGAAGACGAAGACGTCTGGCCGGAACCTTATCGCGGCGTGTTTTACGTGGCCAATCCCATCCTGCAACGCATTCAGGCTATCCGCATGCATCGCGCTGGACCTGGATTTCGATTCGAGAAACTGCCCGACTTTATGCTTTGTAGCGACGAGTGGTTTCGTCCGGTGGCCATTCATTTTGGCCCCGATGGGTGCCTCTACGTGGTGGACTGGTACAACAAGATTATCTCGCACAACGAAGTTCCCCGCAACCATCCCGAACGCGACAAAATCCGAGGCCGCATCTGGCGTATTCGGCACGTCGAGCAAAAGCGCAGGGACGTTCCTAACCTTCAAAAAGCTAGCGAGGCGGATTTGTTGCAGCACTTGAAAGCGGCTAACAGCTGGGAAAGCCGATCGGCCTGGCAGGAAATCGTAGATCGGCAAGCGGCAAACCTGGCTCCTACTTTGCAAGCCTGGGCCCGTGATGCTTCCCAGCCTGCCGATTTGCGAATCCAATGTTTGTGGGCCCTGGAAGGTTTGCGGAAAGCACCGCTGGAATTGTTGTGCCAGATGCTGGAGGACCGCAACCGCAATATCCGCCGTGAAGCGGTACGCATTCTGGGGACGCAAAATTTCGACCCGGAAGCGGTTGTGCGTTCGCTGAAAACGCTGGCCGATGACCCTGACCCCCAGGTTCGGGCCGAGGTGATTCATACCCTCGATGGTCTGGCTTCTCTGCCGCAAGAAGGAGTTGCCCTTCTGGTGCACATGGGCAAGGAAAAGCTGCCGGGGCCGACTATGAAACTGCAACAGGGAGGCGTAACTGCGAAAGTAGGTCCAGCTCATGACCGCGACTTTGAGCGTTATCTGGTTCGTGCTGCCCTGGAAAAGCGTCCGCAGTTGGTGCGACAATTCTTGCAAAGTCCTGCGGCGCAGGCTGTGCCAGCCGAGAATCGGTTGCTGGCCATCCTGGCTTTGCCACCAGCCGAATCCGCGCGTTTGCTGGCGAGCGAGTTGTCCCGCTTACCGCGACTTCCCGACGAGGAAGAACTTTTGCGCCTCGCGGAAGTGGCAGATGAACCTAGCGTAGCTACTCTTTTGCGTCGCTACTTACGACAGCAAGAGTGCCTGGACATGGTCATGCGGCATCGCCTGCAGTTGAGCCGAAAGATACAACCATTGCTTGCGGAGACTGCCCAGCGACTCTGGCAGGGCAACGCTCAGGAACGGCAACTCGCAATCCGGTTAACGACAGCTTTCCAGTTAGCCGAGATGAAACAAGCGTTGCTCAATCTGGTACAATCCGAAACCGCACCGGTTCCTGAAAAAGTAGCTGCATTACGGGCCCTGCGAGAACTGCAGATGGCTCCGGGAGATGTATTAGCTCGTCTCATTCGCCAGCTTCCTCCGGGCGAGCTTCGCAGCGAAATGGTACTGGCACTGGCGGATTCTAACGATCCGCCAGCTCCGGAGCGGTTTTTGGAATTGCTTCCCTTCCTCAATCAGAAAGAGCGCCAGCTCGGTCTGGAGCGTTTGATTAGCCACCGTCGCGGTGCTGCAGCAGTTGTGCGATCGCTGCGGCAGGGCACTCTGGAAGACGACTGGCTCGATGGGCCGATGCTGGAAAGGCTGCAGATCGTGCTTGGGCAGAACCAGGAACTCGCTTCGTTTCTGAAGAGCAAGGCAAAGTTTTTCCGACCGGTTCTGCTACTGGATGGTCGGGACGACGCTTACGTGGATGAACCCATCACCTTGCGAGGTGAGTTCACCGTGGAAACCTGGGTTCGACTCGATCCGCCGATCACGAATGCGGATAGTATTCTGGGACGTCCTGGGGTGGCCGATTTCAATTTCCATGATGCTCGCTTCCGGGTTTGGTGCGGGCCGAAGATCGGCGATGTCCTCATCGCCAAGCGGACTATCGCCCCGCTGGTCTGGACGCACGTGGCAGTTACGCGAAACTCCCAGGGCCATTTTGCCATTTACATCAACGGGGAACTCGATAACGACCGCGGTCGTCCTTTTGCGGGCGAGCTGGCAGAGCTGCGTTTAGGACATAGTAATCCCCCGCAGGGCACAGCAGGAGCGTTTGCCGAATTCCGTATCTGGAGCCGTGCTCGTACTGCTGAGGAAATCCGCCGGGATTTCGATCGTAGCTACGCCGACCAACCGCGTCCGCCCGAACTGGTGCGCTATTATCACGACGAACATTGGGGAAGACTGCATGGCAGTGCTCGCATTGCTCGAACAACGGATTTTCCACCCATTCTCACCGCCGCCGAGGTACGGCAGCTGGACGAGAAGTTCTCGCGGTATCGGCAACTGGCGAGTCGGGCCGGTGACGCGGAACGCGGTCGGCAGGTGTTTGCCAAGCACTGTCTGGCCTGCCATAGTGTCGGTAACGAAGGGGGCCAGATTGGCCCGACCCTGAGCGGAGCAGGAGCCATGACTACGGAAGCTCTGCTTCGCAGTTTACTGACGCCCAGTGCTGCTGTGGAATCCGGTTATCGGCTCTACCGTGTGGAATTACGCAATGGCACCCTGCTGGAAGGGTTCCTGGTTCGCCAGGATGAAAATGAACTTGTCCTCCGGCGCCCGGGTGAACAGGATCGGCGGATTGCGATGTCGGAAGTGTATCGTTCCGGCTTCACACGGCGGAGCGTTATGCCCGATGGCCTGCTGGAAGCCATGACCGCCGAAGAGGTGGCCGACTTGTTCAGCTACCTTCGCACACTGAAATGAATCCCCTTGCCACACTCCGCTGCTGCGGATAGGCTACATGGTACGGGGTGGTGGTCTTTGATAGCAAGACGTGATTGCGACGCGGGGTGGTGGTGTCGCAATGTCCATGTTTCGGCGGCTCGCTGTCACAATTTCCAGGTCGTCTAATCAGGAGGAGCTGTACCATGTCTTGCACACGTCCTAACCCCAGAGCATTTACATTGATTGAGTTGCTGGTGGTGATCGCCATTATCGGGCTGCTGATGGCCTTACTCTTACCAGCGATCCAGCGAGTCCGCGAGGCATCGAATCGCATGCGCTGCGGCAACAATCTGTCGCAAATTGCCATTGCTTTTCATAACCACCACAACGATTTCGGTTACTTCCCGACCGGTGGTACTTCAATCAATAACGATCCGGGAACAACTGCAGATTTTACCCTGCCGCGAACCTTTATTGGTGGCCAGCCTGCCACTGGGCCGAATCAAGCCTGGGGGTGGGCTTATCAGATTTTGCCGTACATCGAACAGCGGGACCTATGGCTCAACCCCAATGACGCAACGGTAAGACAAACGCCGATCCCGTTGTACTTCTGCCCGTCTCGCAGGCGACCAGGAGTAGATGTGAACGGTATAGCACAAATAGATTACGCCGGTAACGGTGGAGCCTTTGAAGGGCAATCGGGGCTGTTCGCGCCGGGCTGGGGTGCTGTCGTTATCCGACATGCCAGTGGGGCCATCGTTACCCGGACGCCCAGCGAGTCGCCTCCATTCGAGCGTGTCGTAACGCTGGATAGCGGATTCCCTGATGGTACCTCCAACACGTTCCTGGCAGGTGAAAAGTACGTCCGCAGAACTCAGTACCAACGCGGGCCACACGAAGACCGCGATAGCTTTGCCGCCGGATTCGTTTGCGACACGGTGCGCTGGGCCCGCGCTCCCAACCAGAATTTACCCCAGCCGCTGGTGGACGACACCGGAGACGCTCCGCGTCGGTTTGGTTCCGCCCATGTTGCCCGCGTCAACTTTGTGTTTGTCGATCGCTCCGTCCGTGCCCTCAGTTACCGAATTGATATGACCATCTTTTACCTCCTTGCCGTCAAAGAAGACGGCCAGCAAATCAACCTCTCCCTCATCCAGTAGAAAATCGGGCTAAACAGGCAACGGGACGATTTTCCCCGTTTTGGCCCGGCTGGGTGCGGTACCTTTCCTTTGCGCGTCCAGGCATTCGCTCCTCTTTGCGGTCGTGGAGTGTATTCTAAATTGCGGTCTGGAGCACGGGTCGGATTTCGCGCTAAAAACGCAAAACTACGACCTATCTGCCTGTATCGGCTGCACGGGCAAGCAAGGAGTCGGCTCGAGCTACCAGTAAGGGGAGGGCAAATGGACTTACCTTTTTTGAATCAGGTGGTACTCATCACCGGAGCGGCGCACGGACTGGGTCGTCAACTGGCGCTGGAGATGGCGACTGGTGGGGCAGTGGTTGCCGCAATTGACCGCGATGTTGCACCGATGGATAGTCTGATGGCGGAGTTGAAAACGCGCGGTCGCACTGGCGGTTATGCACAAGCGGATGTCACGGATCGAACTGGTTTGTTTCAGGCAGTAGCCGACCTGGAACGCCGACTCGGCCCGATAGAAATCCTTATCGCTAATGCCGGCATCGGCTGTCCTACCCCGGCCACTGCTTTCGATGCCGATGCGTTTGCCCGACAAATCGAAGTGAACCTGATTGGTGTGGCGAATAGCATTGCCGCCGTGTTGCCAGGAATGCTGGAACGCAAACGCGGCCATCTCGTGGCCATCTCCAGTTTGGCTTCGTTCCGCGGTCTGGCTTTTCTTGGCGGTTATTGCGCCAGCAAGGCGGGAGTGAATGCCCTGATGGAGAGTTTGCGTCTGGAACTGGCCCCACGCAACATCCACTGCACCATTGTTAGTCCGGGCTGGATTCGCACCAATCTTACCGCCCATTTACCGCTTCCCAAACCGGATATTATGCCTGTCGAAGAAGCGGCCCGGCTTATAGTCAGGGCTATCCGACAGCGCAAGGCCTTTTATGCGTTTCCCTGGACAACGGCCTGGGTACTGCGACTGTGTCGTATGCTGCCGCCCGGTCTCAGCGATTGGTTGTTGCGTTCTTATGGCCGGCGATTGCAGCGACGCTTGGCCCGTCTCACTCCACAGTAACGCTCTTGGCCAGGTTGCGAGGCTTATCCACGTCACAACCTCGCAAAAGCGCCACGTGATAAGCTAGTAACTGCAACGGAATTACCGCCAGGATCGGTTGCAAGTATTCCGGCGCTTCGGGAATGAAAATCACGTCATCGGCGCGGCAGACCGCCTCCTTACAGCCGGGCGTGGTTATCGCCAGAATTGGACCGCCACGAGCACGAATTTCTTCCATGTTGCTGATGACCTTGTCGAACACCGAACCACGCGGCACCAGGAAAACCGAAGGCGTGTTTTCGTCCACCAGGGCAATTGGTCCGTGCTTCATCTCGGCGGCGGGATAACCTTCGGCGTGAATGTAACTGATTTCTTTCATCTTCAAGGCGCCCTCTAAGGCCACCGGATAAAGATACTGCCGACCCAGATAAAGGAAGTTGTGGACATGATAATACTTCGCCGCAATGTTGCGAACAACCTCATGACAAGCCAGCGTCTGTCGCGCCAGGTCGGGTAAACGACGTAGCTCCTCGATAATACGGGCTCCCTGTGTTGCCGACAGGTGGCGCATGCGTCCAAAGTAAAGGGCCAGGAGGGTAAGGACAAGCACCTGGGAGGTAAATGCTTTGGTGCTGGCAACGCCTATTTCCGGACCGGCACGAAGGTAAACGCCACCATCTGCCTCGCGTGCTATGGTCGAACCGACGACATTGCAAATACTCAATGTTGGTATTCCCTTCCGTTTCGCCTCGCGTACAGCTGCTAACGTGTCAGCAGTTTCACCGGACTGTGTAATCGCGATCAGGATCGTATTTTGCTCAATGGGGGCGTTGCGATAGCGGAATTCGCTTGCGTATTCGACTTCGACGGGAATTCGACTCAGTTCTTCAAACAGGTATTCTCCCACCAGTCCGGCGTGGTACGAGGTGCCGCATCCGGTAAGAATGATTCTGTCCACCTGGCGAAGGCGGCGCGGAGAAAGATTCAGTCCGCCAAAGTGGGCCGTCGAATCGGTTTCGTCGAGCCGGCCTCGCATGGCGTTTTCCAGGGCTTCCGGCTGCTCGTAAATCTCTTTCAGCATGTAATGGTCGAAACCATTGAGTTCGACATCCTCAGGTTGCCAATCCAGGGCATGGATGCTCGCCTCTACGGGAGTGCTATCACGATCGAATATTTCCCAGCGCTCTGGTGTGAGCACGCAGATTTGCCCATCGTTCAGGTAAACCGCCCGCTGGGTGTAACCGACCAGAGCACTGGGATCACTGGCCAGGAACATTTCCTGTTCACCCAGCCCCACTACCAGCGGCGAACCGAACCGAGCTCCGATGAGCAGGCCGGGATGCCGTGGACTGATAACAGCCAGACCGTAAGTGCCTTTCAGGCGTGGCAAGGCTTTGCGGACGGCTTCGAGTAAATCCCCTTCGTAGTAGTAGGCAATCAGATGGGCGATAACTTCCGTATCCGTCTGGCTGCGAAAGACGAAACCTTCGCTTTCCAGTTGTGTTTTGAGATGAGCGTAATTTTCAATGACGCCGTTATGGACCACCGCCACCAGGTTATTGCCCCCGATGTGCGGATGGGCATTGTAATCTGTTGCAGCACCGTGGGTAGCCCATCGCGTGTGGCTGATGCCGTGTTTTCCGGAAACCGGTTTTTCCGCAACCAACCGTATTAATTCGCTGAGCCGACCAGCCTTTTTCCGAACATGTAAGGTGTTGCCAGACAACGTTGCCAGCCCTGCGCTGTCATAGCCGCGGTATTCCAGCCGACGCAAACCTTCGAGCAAAATCGGCGTAGCCTCACGGTGACCGGTGTAACCAATGATACCGCACATATTTTCTCCTCCCGAATAGCGCCGGTCTCGAAGATGCTCCGCACCGGAGTAAATCTGTCTCCCAATGTGGGCCGAAGAAAATCCCGCAACTTATGAAAAGCTGTGCCCGCAAAAGGCATTCCCGACCCCGCCATGTAGCAGCCGGCGATGATGCGAGCAAGAGCAGTTCAGGAAAACGGCGATGCCTGGGTCTGGAAGCAGCCAGTAAAATGGCAGTGTCGAAAAGGAAGGAGTCAGGGGCTGGCAATGAAAACTTTCACACGCTATCTCACGATGCATCTGCCGCAACGCTACGGCTTTGTCAACATCACGCCTCAAGTGAAACAGGCGGTGCGGGAAAGTGGAGTGAAGGAAGGGATTTGCCTGGTCAACAGCATGCACATCACCAGTTCGGTGTTCATCAACGACGATGAACGTGGCCTGCATGAGGATTTTTTGCGTTGGTTGGAACAACTGGCTCCTCACAATCCCGATCCCGACGTTTATCACCACAACCGGACGGGTGAAGATAACGCGGATGCGCATTTGAAGCGGCAAATCATGGGGCGGGAAGTGGTCGTGGCGATTACCAACGGGGAATTGGACTTCGGGCCGTGGGAACAAATTTTTTACGGCGAGTTTGATGGCCGCCGACCCAAACGTGTGCTCATCAAGATCATCGGCGACTGAGATGTTTCCGAAGACGGCTTTTCTTGTCGCAACCTCGCAAGCGCCCAGTTGGGGGCAATCGCAATGGCAGACCTTCGCGCCGTTCGGTATTGCCCTGGCTATCGGTTGCTTGATTGGCCTGGAACGAGAAAGGTCGGCTCCAACGGAGAATCAGGGCCTACCAGGTGGCATTCGCACCTTCCCGTTGATAGGTTTGCTCGGGTGCAGTGCTGCCTGGTTTGGAGAGCAGATTCATCTGGCCGTTTTCGTGGCGCTGACGGCAGGTTTTGCGGCGATAGTGGTGATGGCTTACTTTTTGACCGGAAGTCGTGGTGACATCGGCATGACAACCGAAGTAGCCGCTTTGTTAACTTACCTGTTCGGAGCCATGACTTACCAGGGACACTGGTTGCTGGCGGCAGGGCTGGCGGTTGCGACCACCGTGTTGCTCTCGTTGCGCCGAATATTGCACGAATGGGTGCGGCGAATTTCGGAGCAAGATTTATACGCGGCGTTACAGCTGGCGGTTACGACTGTCATTATTTTGCCTTTGTTGCCCGACGTGGATTATGGCCCCGAGCCGGTTCGTTTGTTCAATCCATTTCGCACCTGGCTGCTGGTGGTGCTGGTGAGTGGGGTTGGCTTTGTAGCCTACGTCGTTATGCGCTGGATCGGGCCCCGGTGGGGATTGCCACTCACGGGTCTGCTCGGAGGAATGATTTCGAGCACTGCGGTTACTTTGGCGCTGGCACAACGGGCCAGCCAGGAACCCCACCTGAGCCGGCATTATGCTCTGGCGATCGGCCTTTCCTGGGCGGCGATGAGTTTCCGGGTGCTGGTGGTGACCAGCCTGGTGGAGTGGGAGTTGCTTGGGTATCTCGCACCGCCGTTCGTATTGGCGTCATTACTGTCCGGAGGAACAGCCCTGGCACTGCTGGCTCCGCAGGTGGCGCGAGAACCAATCGAACTACCTGCACGAAACCCGTTCTCGCTCTGGTCAGCCATACGGTTGGCAGGGTTATTCGTGCTGATACTATTCGCGGTTCGCATGGCTCAGTATTATTTTTCCGAGTCCGGCTTGCTTTTGGCCTCGGTGCTGGCTGGTGTGGCTGATATGGACTCCATCACGTTGAGTCTGGCACAATTTGCGGCCCGAGGTGAACTTGCGCCGCACCTGGCCATGTTCGGTATTTGCCTGGCCGCCCTGAGCAATACGCTGACCAAGACGTTCCTGGCCCTTTTCTTCGGCAAAGCTGGGCTTGGGGTTTTGGTAGTCGGCCTCGGTTTATTGACCATCCTCGGAGGAGCAACCGGATTACTGCTGGTGATGGCTTTTATCTCGTGACAGGCAGGACTGGCCATGGAACAAGTCGTCCACGTGCGCGTCTGTGATGCTCAGACGGGCGCTTCTCTGCCGTGCCGACTCTTAATCCGGGATACCACTGGCCAGCTGCACGTACCGTTAGGTTACCTGCGCAATCCCTCGGTAGAAGAAGGCCAGGAAGTCGGCGGACATCTGGTGCAAGGTGGCGACGTTTGGACTTACATAGATGGCCAGTGTGAAGTGCGTTTGCCTCCCGGACGGTTGTTCTTCCAGGTTCGGCGAGGCTTGCGCTATCTACCTCTTTGCACAGAGGAAGACCGGGGCCTGGGACGAATCGCTGTTCGTCTGCGTATGCGGCAGGCGATTTCGTCGGAGCCAGGGTGGTACTGGGCAGACACACGTGCTCACTGGCTGACGCCTGCTGCCGCGGCTCTTGAAGGTGCAGCAGAAGACCTTGATCTCGTTCATGTCCTGGCAGCCCGCTGGGATCGGCCAGGACTGCCTCGCATTTCTAACCTTTTGGATTTCAGTGGGCAGCAAGTCTTGCTGGAACGTTACGGGTGTAAGGTAGTGGTCAATACCTACCAGCGCGGTGGTGCTTGGGGCGACCTGGCATTGCTCCATTGTCATCGAATTGTTTTTCCGCTGGTGTCGGGAGAAACCGGCTTTGAACACTACACCTTGGCTGATTGGTGCTACCAGTGCCACCGCAAAGGCGGACTGGTCATCTGGCCCGGTTTTCCCGGTGAAATGGGAGAACGCTTCCTGCTGGCGGTGCTTGGAGACATAGACGGGATCGAATGGTGCGGCGAAACGTTATGCGCTCAGGAAGCGCAGGCTTCGGACCCGTCGAATCAACCCGCTAAATTGGGCCCAGACGATTGTGCTGACTGCACATCCGGCCTGCAACCCGACACCGGTTTGACTGCCGGAGGGTTAGCTCTTTGGTATGCTTTACTTAATCTGGGCAAGCGTCTGGCCATTGTCGGAGCCAGTGGCAAGCGCTCCAACGCTACTCCCCTCGGGGCTGTTCGCACGGCGACGTTTCTTGGAGCCGAGCCACTAACGCCAGCTGCCTGGGTGGCGGCTGTCAAACGAGGCCAAACTTACGCTACATGCGGTCCCGTTCTGCGCTGGCAAATCAACGGGCAGCAGAACATCTGGAACTGGCCACCTCCTGCTGGCGAACTCCAACACGGTCCCCCTGAACGCCTTGAAGATGCATCCTCACAACAGACTGCCGTTCCGCTCCCTCAAAAGTCCGAACCGGAAGTTTTGGACATTCAGGTTCAAGCTCGCAGTGTCTTGCCATTTATGCGTCTGGAGTTGATATGTGCTGGACAGGTGATGGAAAGTGCTTCCGCGAGCGAAACAGTAGTTGAAGCGGTTGAAGGATCGAAAGCGAGTGTCGGGAATGCCGAGAGAGATGCTAACCACTCGCCTCGAATCTGGCTTGCGGAACTGCGCTGGCAAATTCGGTTCGACAAGCTCGCCGAACTACCTGGCAATTGGCTGGCCCTTCGCTGCTGGCGAGGGGATTGCCTGGTGGCGCATTCCTCGGCGATATGGTTACCGACCTTTGCACAGCTAAGCAGAGCGGATCGGGACTTGCTGGAACATGCCCTTGGTAAAAGCGAGGCGATTATTCAAAACACGGCCCATCCGCGGCGAGAGACATTGTTGCAGCGGCTAGACGAAGCTCGCGCACTCATTCATTGCCGTGGTCGGAACCGCTAATAGTTTTTGCTTGACGGCGGCCCCAGCGCATTTTTATAATTTGGTAAGTGTGGCCTTTCCGGATGAATTTATGCTGCTCATCAAAGGAGGCGGAGCATGTACAGGCGAAGAGCATTTACGCTCATTGAATTGCTCGTGGTAATTGCCATCATCGGCTTGCTTCTGGCGTTACTTTTACCGGCCATCCAGCGTGTGAGGGAAGCATCCAATCGCATGCGTTGTGGCAACAACCTGCGGCAACTGGCGATTGCACTTCACAATTATCACAACACCCATAGCGCATTTCCCTATGGCGGTAAAAATGCTTGCGACAACCCGGTGGATCCCAACACACCTGCTGGCTATTGTCCCGACCCTAGTGGCTCAGGGGGTTGTTGCGCGCCGTTTCCTCACTCCAATCCTGATCTGCGAACAGAGTGGAACTGGACGTACCATATTTTGCCTTACCTGGAGTTAGATTATGTCCATAGGAATACCAATGCCAGTCAGGTGCAAAATTACATCGTTGCTCTTTTCTATTGCCCGACGCGCCGGCGTCCTAATGCCCCGAGTCGAAGTGACTATGCAGGCAATATAGGCAGCTCCAGTTCCCAATCTAATATCAATGGTGTTTTCGTGCACAACAGCAGACCTTTCCCAGTTTCCGTGGACCAGATTTTCGATGGGACCAGCAACACGATATTGCTGGGTGAGAAGCAAGTTTCTGTGCGATTTATGGGACAGTCAGGTTATTGCTGCGATGACAATGAATCGCCATTTACCCCTGGTTGGGATGCGGACGTGCTCCGCTTCGGTAACGCCACACTAGCCGCTAACTATAGTAGCGGCCCACCTGGGCCCGATAACCAGGATCCGCATGATTTGGCCAACTCAGCTAGCGGACCCAGTTCCTGGCGATTTGGTTCGCGGCATCCTGGCTCGTTCAATGCTGTAATGGCGGACCACAGTGTCAGGAAGATTCGCTTTACCTGCAACCCGATGATGTTCCAGAACCTGTGTGTCCGTGATGATGGCAATGCGGTCAATTTCAGTCAACTCGAATGAGCAACTCGGAGATGCTACAGGATGTTTTGGGGCACCACGATGCGAAAATGGCTGCTGCGCGTGTTTGTTGCGGTCATGGTTGGGGCGGCTGTGACCGGCTGCGGTAACGGTACTCGACCGCCAACGGAAGAGGAAATCCGCAAATACGAGGAGGAACACAAGAAAGCCGTTGAACAGGAGGCACAGCAGCAACATCGTACCGATCAGGAACAGTAGTCAATTTCCTTAGGCGTCCGAAAAAGATTCGACCAGTGCATCGCCTGCAGGCTGCTCTGGTCGCTTTTGGCATTTTGCGTGGATTCTCTAACAAGCTCGCTGCGTGAATTCGCTGGAGGCACGCGGCTTTGCTTTTTCCGATGACTTGCGTGGGCTGTGCTTTACTTTTTGTTGCTGCTCAGCAATAATGTTTCCCTGCTCAGAAGCGTTGCCGAGACTATGCAGGGAGCATTGCAAACCATGCCTTATAGTGCGCGACTGGCAAAAGCCCTGGACTACGCGGTTGGTTTGTTTGGCGAACAGAAGCGCAAAGTGGGTGGTGCCCCGGTCATATCCCATTTGCTGATGGTGGCAGCTTTGGTAAGCGAGGCAGGCGGTGATGAAGACCAGATCATCGCTGCGTTATTGCACGACGCTGCCGAAGATGCTGGCGGTGAGCGTACCCTGCAGCAAATTCGTGAGCAGTTCGGCGACCGTGTGGCCATGATCGTGGACTGGTGTTCCGATACACTGGAGTTTCCAAAGCCCCCCTGGGAGACGCGAAAGCGGGCGCACGTGCAACGACTTTATCAGGCGCCTTCGGAAGCTTTGCTGGTTGTACTCGCGGACAAACTTCACAACGCTCGCTCTATCCTGGCAGCCCTGCGGCGAATCGGCCCAGAGGTTTTTTCCTTCTTTTCCGGCGGTCGGGACGGAACGCTCTGGTACTATCGGGAAATGGTACGGCTATTCCGGAAACAGCTTCCCGACTGCGACCTGACAGGCGAGCTTACCCGCACAGTGGAAGAAATCCATCGCCGCCTCGAAAACCCTCCGCTCCCCGTTAGTTATGAACAGCCGGGGCAGTGAAGCGACTCGCCGTAACCCGGAACGGGAGCGTATCAGAGCGTCGGACCGATAGTCCAGGGGGCGAACTCTTCCTCGCCGACACCGTGTAATTCGCTTTTGGTTTTTTTGCCGCTGGCCACTGCAAGAATCTCCTCGAAAATCATCCTGCCCACGTCCGCAACGCTAACCCCGCGACTCAGGATTACGCCGGCATCTATGTCCATGTCGTCGGACATTCGCTCGTAAAGCGGAGTGTTTGTCGAGACCTTTATCGTGGGTACCGGTTTACAACCGTAAACCGAACCGCGACCGGTGGTGAAAACTGCAATGTTACAACCGCCCGCTACCAGCCCAGTCATCGAGACGGGATCATAGCCGGGGGTATCCATCACCACCAAACCCGTGGAACGAATAGGCTCGGCATACAGGACAACGTCCATGAGCGCTGTGGTGCCACCTTTAGCTACCGCACCGAGCGATTTTTCGTAGATCGTGGTCAAGCCACCGGCCTTGTTTCCTGGAGAAGGATTGTTGTTGATTTCCGCCCCGAACAGTCCCGTGTACCATTCCCACCAGCGAATCCGCTCGACCAGTTTCTCCCCGACCGCACGTGTGATCGCCCGGCGAGTAAGAAGATGCTCGGCACCGTAAATTTCCGGTGTTTCTGCGAGAACCACGGTACCGCCCTGGGCGACCAGCAGATCGGAAGCGTAGCCCAGCGCGGGATTTGCCGTCACGCCGCTGTTACCGTCGGAGCCACCACATTGCGTGGCCAGCACCAGCTTGCTTGCCGGGAGAGAAACGCGCTTCACGTCGTTGACGCGGGGCAGTATCTCAGCAACGGCACGCACACCGGCTTCGACCGTTCTCGCAATGCCGCCACATTCCTGAATGGTCAGCACTACAGGCAACGAATGCTTCTGTCCCAGCTGCAAAAGGCCTCCCTGCACCAGATGCAAAGCCTGAGCGGTTTCACAGCCTAATCCGACCAGAATGGAGGCACCGATATTGGCATGGCGAGCGAATCCCGCCAGAGTACGCTCCAGTTGTTGATGGTCAGGCCCTTCAAACGGAATTGCGCAACCGCTCTTATGAGTGATGGCAATCACGCCGTCCACATTGGGATATTGACGCAGCAGGTCGCTGTGGCGGATGCGTTCGGAAATGTATTTACTCACGCTGGCCGAACAGTTTACCGTACTGATAACGGCCACGTAGTTTCGTGTGCCATACCTGCCGTCGCCGCGATCGTAGCCGTGGAAGTAGCGTACTTCCTCTGCACGTACCGGTGGCGGGACCTCCGTACAGAACGCATAATCCCGTTCAAAACGCCCCAGGTGAACGTTGTGCACGTGCACATGTTCGCCAGGAACAATATCCTGGCTGGCAAAGCCGATGATCTGCCCGAACTTGCGAATAGCCTCCCCGCGAACAATTGGTCGCAGGGCCACTTTGTGCCCCATAGGAATACTTCCGGTCAACCGAATTCGCTGTCCGTTGCAACTTATTGCCTGGCCAGCTTCGAGATTGCGAGCGGCAACGGCTACGTTATCTTCCAATCGCAAATGCACCACATCCGGCGGTGTGTGGGTATTGGACATGGCAACCCTCGGGTTATGGCCTTATGGTTCGTTTGTCCATAAGGTCGGCACACTGGTTTGCTTACGCCGACTAGGGCGTAGGCGAGTTACTCTGGATATTGTATCTGTGGAGATAGCGAATGCCGGCAACAAAACCTTATCTGCATCTGCAACACTGGCTTACCATCGGCGAGCTTTTACGCATCAGCAACCTTCCCACCGCCTGGGCTGATGTTGCCTGTGGCTGGCTCATTGGTGTGCACCATGGCCCGGAGGGAATGGTCGTTCCAGGCAACTTGGCCGGTCTTTTGGGACTCCTGATCAGTAGCAGTGGCCTCTATCTTTCGGGCATGGCCTGGAACGATTTTTTTGACGCCGCAGTGGATGCGGTAGAACGCCCCTGGCGACCGATTCCTTCCGGCCGTATCAGCCGTCAAACTGCCGCTGCAATTGCAAGCGGGCTGATGCTGACGGGCATCCTCGCCGCAGGCCTGACCTCGTGGTGGAATGCGACCTGCCTGCCCCTGGCGCTCAGTGGTTGTCTCGCCTTACTTATCCTGGCCTATGACGGCTGGCTCAAGCAAAACTGGACTGGCCCGTTTGTCCTGGGAGCGTGCCGCTTCCTGAATGTGATCCTGGGTGGCAGTTTGACCCCGGAAGTCTTTTCCTCGTGGTTGCTGTACGTCGCTGCCACCAATGGCGTTTATGTCATCGGCGTAAGCTCGCTAGCGCGGGGCGAGACCGGGAACGTCAGCCGGGCTTGGTTCCTCGCTTCCGGCCTGTTCCTGACGCTTTCGTTTTTGATGACGCTGGCGACTGGCGTTTGGCCCATCATTGGAGTTTCTGATTACGCATCCGTCTCGGAGCATCCACGCTGGTCATGGTTCGTGTGGTGGACCATGTTTGCTTGGTGGGGAGTTGGGCTAGTGCGGCTGATCCTTGGTGTGCGATCCACACAGACCCCTGGTCAGATACAGCAAGTCGTTGGAAAGCTTCTGGCCAGGATAACTGTGCTGGACGCGCTTCTGGCAGCAGCAATCGTTGGCCCTGTCGCGTATCTTATTGCTGTGCTGATGGTTCCCGCGTGGTGGCTGCGGCGGTTCTTCGCGCCTTCGTAATTCGCTTCTTCCCGGTTGCCGCTACTCGCCAACGTTGTTGCCGTAATAGTCTCGCCAACCGCAGGAATTGCCGGGCTGTTTATTGCGGATTCGTCGGTAATAACATCGGCCCCGGTGATCCTGGGCGGAACTGAAGACTGTAAAGAACGGGGCCCTGGTCTGGAACGAAGATGAGGGTCTGTAGCAACACCCGGCCGGTCTGAGCGTCTCGAACGATAACGGGACGGCGACTCTGGGCTGGCAAACGCTCCCAGACAGTTTCGCCCGGCACCAGGCGAATGGAGGCACCGGCTCCGGGAGTCAAACCGATGACCAGTACAGGAATTTTCAGGTCGTTGCGGATGCCGACACGGACCGGCGACGGCTCCAGGGCCAAAAGCGTTTCAGCCCTGCTTGCGACAGTCATGCCGATTAGGAAAGCAAGCCGCCATGCCAGACGCACGGAATACCTCCATCTGTTTGCCACTAGCATAACGCAGGAAAAGAGCCGAACTTGCGCTAAGTAGGTGCCCCCTAGCGGTGTTGCGATGCTCAACGTTAGCTATTGTCTTTATCTAGCTGCCGCCAGCCAAATCGGAATTGAGCAGCACGCCAGGACGGCGTATAATCGTGGAAAAGGGCGAATTTTCATGGTGCCATCTGCCAGGAAACCTTGTCGTGCTGCTGTGTCGTCCGCGGGTGGCTGATCTGCTTTTCTGCGTCTATAATCGGGCGTTGCACCCCGAGCTGTTTGACGTTTTGTCCACTCACCGGCTGGAGCGGTCAGATTTTTTGCTGCATGTGTGGATTACCTGCAGTGGGCACGTCTTGACCTGGACCGACGGTAAACGCCAATTGACGGAAGTTGTGGCGTCGCAACAGGATACGTTACCGGAACAGTGGTTGGTGCGTATGCCCTTACGCGGAGAACGTCAGGCGGAAGTCGCAGAACTACCCGGAGTTCGCTATCAGGCCAGTTTCCAGGAGGAACGCCTGCCCCAGGAAGTGTTCGTGCAGGTACATGATGAGATTGTCCAGGACGGGCAGACAGAGGGCATCCTCATTCAATTGGGAGCCGGTGGCCGCATGGCTGTTGTCCCAGTTAGTTATCTCAACCCGCAAGCTCGCCCTCGTTCGCTCCTGGTTTACGCATTCCACACTTTCCCGGACGAATACACAATAGTCAAAACCCAGACGTTGATCGAATCCGTGCCCTAGGCAGTCATGCTGAAAATTACGCTACGCACCGCCCTTACCGTTCCACTGGAAGCCGAATGCATTCGGCCGGATAGCCTGTGCCATCTAAAACCGGCTGAGATTTTGCAACAGCCTGTCTGGTACGGTAATCGAGAGGAGAAACTGGGGGATTTTTTTGACGTGCAGGGCAGCGGGGAAGATGGAGAAATTCATATCGAGGGAGATTTGTCCAAAGTGAAATGGTTGGGCGCCCACATGACAGCGGGCCGGCTGATCGTGCATGGGCCGGTCGGTATGCATCTCGGTTCTCAAATGCGCGGTGGCAGCATTGAAGTATTCGGCTCGGTTTCCGACTGGCTCGGCGCGGAAATGCGTGCCGGGAAAATTCATGTCCACGGTAATGCGGGGCACCTTGTTGGCGCGGCGTATCGTGGCAGTCGGGCTGGCATGCGGGGTGGCGTCATTCTTGTCGAAGGGAACGCGGGCACCGAAGTCGGACACGGTTTACGGCGGGGTCTGATCGTGATCGGCGGTGACGTTGGCGATTTTTGCGGTGTCAATCTGATTGCCGGCACCGTCTGCGTTTTTGGCCGGGTGGGCTGGCGTGCTGGAGCAGGTCTCAAACGCGGCAGCATTGTCCTGTTCAACCAGGACAGCGGTTTTCGGCCATTGCCAACGTACCGTCTCAGCGGCGTCTATGAACTGGTGTGGCTACGCATTCTGGCCAGGCAGTTCGCGTTCTGGCGGTTCCGTCCGGCTGCGCTCGCTGGTGAGCAACAAGAAGGTAATGGCGTGGGACACGCTGCACAACCTAACGCCCACGCATCCGACACAAACTTGTCCGAACGGCTTCTGGAGCTATGTTCTGGCCGGTTCTGCCGCTACTGCGGGGATTTTGCAGAACTGCCCAAAGGCGAAATTTTGCAACGAACATCATAAGATGCCGTAACGAGCAAAGGTTTCTCGAACGCTTTTACCAGCCGCCAGTTCATCTCGTACCCGATTTTCACCGGTTACCTTCGCCAGAGCCAGCTGCAGTGCCCGTTCGGCCAGCGTAAGCGGCACGACCACAATTCCGTCGAAGTCAGCAAAAACGATGTCGCCAGGGTGAATCATACACTCACCTATCAGAACCGGTCCGTTCATGTATAGCCCTTGCAGCCTACCTTTGGAATCGAGCGGACAGAATCCAGCCGCGAACACGGGAAAATCGAGGCGGAGAATTTTCTCAACATCCCGCGTCAAGCCGTCCGTGACGACGCCTGCAGCGCCACGTGCTTTACAGGCTGTCGAAAGTAACTCGCCCCACAAGGCACAACTGGTATCATTGCGGGTACTGGCCAGTAACACATCTCCCGGTTGGAGCTGATCTACGCATTCCATTTCCAGGGCGTATGGGATCTCCGGCATTTCCGTGGCAGGGCCCAGCGCCAGTGTTACGGCACGACCGACAATTCGCCAGTGAGGTGCGAGCGGGCGAATATAGTGGGGCAGGGCACTCGTGCGATGTCCGAGCGTATCCAGAACATCCGCCAGCACCGCACTGTATAACACGGACACATGGCGACGATACTCGGCCAGCACGGAGTCGTTCATGACCTGCCCCTCTTTTTGCAAGTTGGTCTGGTCAGATGCCATGCGGATAGAATATTCACGTGCAGGTTGCTGCCAACGGATGTATCGCACAAACACACGAATGAATATGGCGGAAACTTTTGTGCTCATTGCTGGCCGTACCTCGCGGCAAGGGACCAGCCTGAACGAGAGCAAATTCGGTAAGGAATATCTGGAGGAGACCCACACGCTGTGGATGAACAGTGCTGACCTGGCTGAGCTGGGCTTGAAACCTGGAAGTCGTGTGCGAATTCGCAGCCAGTGGGGTAGTGCGGAGGTGATTGTACAGGTGGACAAACGAGGAGAACTGCCGCGGGGTGTGGTTTTCATCGCCTACGGGGATGCGTCCAGCCGACTCATGGGGGGCGACACTCACGGGACAGGGATGCCGGATAGCAAAGGAATCGATGTAACCATCGAACCGCTGCCAGCTAGCTGAAGTTTTGGACCGGCTTCCCGATAACAGGAGACGACCATGAGCGCCACGCTGACGGATATACGAATCGTTGAAAACGCGACGTGTACGTTTTGCGGCTGCGTGTGCGACGATATGGTTTTGAAGGTGCAGGGCGACCGCATTGTGGAAGCGAAAAACGCCTGTGTGCTGGGAAAAGCCTGGTTCCTGAGCCATCACGGCGAAGATCGGCCGGTGGCACTCATTGAAGGCCAACCAGCCAGCCTGGAAGAGGCGGTGGAGCGTGCCGCGGAAATACTTGTTAAGGCCAGGTATCCGGTCGTTTACGGGCTATCGGACACCACCTGCGAAGCTCAGCGTATAGCGGTGGCGATCGCCGACTGGATTGGCGGCTGCGTTGATACTACCACGTCGGTTTGTCACGGACCGTCCGGAATGGCGTTTCAAGGAGTGGGTGAGGTAACCTGTTCGCTGGGCGAGGTCAAGAATCGCGCCGATCTGGTGGTCTTCTGGGGTTGCAATCCGGCGGAATCGCACCCGCGACACATGACCCGATACTCGACCATGCCCCGTGGTTTATTCGTTCCGAACGGCCGCAAAGATCGGACTGTGGTGCTTGTGGACGTTCGACGCACCAAGACCGCTCCAGCAGCGGACATTTTCCTGCAAATCAAGCCGCGCAGGGATTTCGAAGCTCTCTGGGCACTTCGAGCCCTGATCAAAGGATATTCTCCGGGTCCTTCCATTGAGGAAGAAACGGGCATTTCGTTAGCGCAACTACAGGACTTGGCTCAGCGAATGAAATCGTGCAAGTTTGGCGTGCTCTTTTTCGGTATGGGTTTATCCATGACTCGGGGCAAACACCTCAACGTAGAGGCGGCCCTGGCACTCGCTCGCGATTTGAACCAGTACACCAAGTTTTACATCAAACCAATGCGTGGTCATGGGAACGTGACTGGAGCAGATAATGTCGTCAGCTGGCAGACCGGTTATCCTTTTGGTGTGAATCTGGCCCGGGGTTATCCGCGATTTAATCCGGGGGAATACACGACCGCCGATCTGCTAGCCCGAGGCGAAGCAGACGCGGCATTGATTATTGCTTCCGACCCCATGGCTAATTTCTCGGAGCCGGCCCGAGAACATTTGCGCCGGATTCCGTATATCGCCCTGGATCCTAAAGAGACCCCCACCACGCGACACGCTACCGTCGCTTTCACGACGGCGGTATATGGCATCAACGTGGCAGGCACGGTTTATCGCATGGACGATGTACCGATTCGCCTGCGACCGGCCATTCCGTCGCCGTATCCGAGTGACGAAGAAGTCCTGCGACGCCTGGAGCGCCGCATTAGGCAATTACTCGGAGTCGGCACACAAAAAGCATAAACGCGGAAGTATGGCTATGAATGAGGCAGCAAGTCATCAGTCGCAATCATCCCATGAAATAACTGCCACGGAGCCGGTGACCGGGCAGCCCAGGGAAAAGACATCGCGGCGTCGGGGCAGGAAAACTGTGCTCGTGGCCTTCAAGGTCGAGCAGGAGTTGGCGCGTGTGCTCGACCAGTTGCCGAACAAAAGCGATTTCATTCGTCGGGCTATCATCGCCCAGTTGAACATGGCGTGTCCGTTGTGCGAAGGGACGGGCGTCTTGCCGCGCGGATTGCATGACCATTATGTAGCGCACCTGCGGGAGATAGCTCAACGCAACTGCGAACGATGCGGGAGAAGCGAACCATTACCCGCCTCGCCAGCCGAAATCCCTGCCGAGGACAGACCTAGGTTAGAGCAGTTCTTTTTCGGGGGTCCGTTTTACTGCCACAACTGTTATGATACTGCTCCTGCCTGTGACGATTGCGGCTGGCATATTGCTCCCGAACAGGCACGTCAGCATCAGCACGAACATAAACGCTAACCGGTTTTTCACGATAGCACCTGCGCAGGATAAGGCACACCGTGGTTTTCGCATCTGGCCAGGGTTGCGATAGAACCACCAAACGGACGTGCAAACCACACCAAACTCACCTTCCGTTCACGCCTCCGATGCGTCCAGAGTAATCCGGTACTCCACTGCCTGGGGCGAATGAAGCAAGGCGCGCAGATAGCACGGAGCCGCAGACGGTAGTTGCAAAGGCTGCAATATCCAATGGCTGTCGGACGTTTGGCAGTGTGCTACCAGCGTGTAACCACGCCCGCCCAGGATTAGCCGGGAACCTTCTATTTTGGGTGCATCGCTAGGGCGACTGAGCGCTACTGGAATTTGCAAGCGAAAGCCGGGGATCGTCCACTGCATCCGGCAAACGTATTCCAGCCCACTTGGTGCCAGTGAGAAAAATTCCTCGATGACAGGGCCAGCGTAAAGTTTCCAGGTCACACTCCACGACAGGAACTGGCCAGACTCCTGCTCGATGTCGAGCCACGCATCGTACCAGCTGGCAGGCAAGCCGGCCAGAGGTATCCACGAACCATCAGCCTCACGGTAAAGAGGACCAAGAGCAATGGCATTGGTGTTGACGCTGTCCGGAGCCAGGTCTTCTGAAGTCCGCAAGGACGAAGTGTCCCAGAAAGGCACCTGGTTACCGAAAGCAAAATGCACTACCCCCAGTGGTGTGTCGCTCGTTTCTCGTTGAAGAACCAACACCAGGCGATAAAAACCAGAAGCGGCTCGTAAGTAGCGTGGCTCGGAGATAGTGCCTTCGACAAGCAGGCGGTCAGGCTCAAAGGCTATACTCATGGGATCGGTTTGACGAGCTTCCTGGTACTGCGACATTCAGACATTTGTGCTCCAAGGCTCCGATAGGGTAACTGATACAATTAGCTGCGGAGTGCGGATAAAAGAGTCGCAAATCCGAAGGGTTGCCTCAAGCCCGGCCATGACTATAAGTAGTTCGCTACAAACCGCAAAATGTCCCGAGCCGAAATTACTCCCAGCGGTCGTTCTTTACGGACTACCGGCAGATGGCGATAGTCGCCAGCATCCATCTTATGGACTGCGAACAACACCGGATGGTCGGGGTGAACGGTTTCCGGGTTGGGAGTCATGAACATACTGACCGGCAAATTTTCGAATTGTTCGTGTTGTCCGACCACACGCATCAACAAATCGCGCTCACTGAATATGCCAACAATTTGCCCGGCGTCATTAACGACCAGGACAGCACCGATAGAAAAATCCACCATGCGGCGGATAGCTTCTCGTACCGGGGTATTGGGCAAGACGGTAACCGGTTTCTGGGGACGCAATTGCTTGATTTTCGTGTCCATCAAGGCCTGGCTCAGTTCATCGCGGGGTTGCGGCATGTCCAGCGGAGTCAATGGTTGCCCGCAGTACATACAACTCTCTTCGCCAGGCAGGTTGTCGTAGCCGCAAAAAGGGCAAATCACAGAAACACCTCCGCAGCACTGTCTATTACCCGGCAGCGCTTGACGCTACCGAGTAGATGGGCGTTGCTGCACAGTATATGAGACGAACGTGTTTGCTCGCTTGGAGTTAATCCTGGGCCGCGGGTCCGTTGGCTTCGCTTTCTTCCACCACCCAGATGTCATCGCTCTGGAAAAGCTCTTCGAGTTTGCCCCGACCTTTGGCCTTGATGACATCCTCCACCTGCCGATTGAGCAATTCCTCAAAGGTTGGGCGTTCAATGGCGCGGAACACACCCACTGGCTCGGGAAATTGGGGATAGTACATGCGGCTAAGAATAAAGGCCAGGGTCGGCTCGGCTGCCTTCTCGTCGTGGATGACCAGATCGTCCACACTGATTCCCTTGCCCAGTTCCACGACCTCCGGCTCCAGCCCGTTCAGTCGAATCCCCTTGTCACGTTGCTTTCCGAAAATAAGCGGTTTACCGTGCTCCAGGTACAAAATATGGTCTGCTTTGACCTCTTTATCGGTCAGATATTCGAAGACACCATCGTTGAAAACCTTGCAGTTCTGATAGACCTCGACAAAAGCCGACCCCTTATGCAGAGCCGCGCGACGAAGGGTATCGGTAAGGTGATTGATGTCCACGTCCACAGTGCGTGCTACAAAGGTTGCTTCCGCAGCCAGGGCCACGGTAATCGGTCGGATGGGGTTTTCCACCGAACCGAGTGGACTCGATTTGGTGCGGGTTCCCAATCGGGAAGTCGGCGAGTACTGCCCCTTGGTCAAGCCGTAAATTTCATTATTGAACAGCACAATCTTGATATCCACATTGCGGCGCAGCGCGTGCAGGAGGTGATTGCCCCCGATAGAAAGACCGTCACCGTCGCCGGTAATCACCCAGACCAGCAAATCCGGCCGGGCTACCTTCAGCCCAGTGGCGAACGTGGGCGCCCGACCATGAATGGTGTGGAATCCATAGGTGTTCATGTAATAAGGAAAGCGGCTGGAGCAGCCGATACCGGAGATGAACACAAATTTCTCTCGCGGAATGCCCAGCGAGGCACAGACCTTTTTCATCTGCGCCAGAATGGAATAATCACCGCATCCCGGGCACCAGCGGACGTCCTGGTCGCTGGCAAAATCCTTCGCAGTTAGTGTAGGTAGCGTTGCAGTAGGCATGGTCGTCTCTCGCAGTCACCGGTCCGGGCACTGTTCACAGTACCCTATTCTGGTAAGCCTGAGTCTGTTGGACAATTGATCATCAGAAGCGACGTCTGGTTCCGCGTATTAACCCGGCCGCACCTTAGTGTTCTGATATTGCCGGCCGTTTCAGTCCCCGGCCGTTTCAGACGCGGAGAAGTTCGTGGATTTTTTCCTCGATCTCGCTGACCAGGAATGGCCGGCCCTGAATCTTATTCAATCCGACGCAGTCAACGAGATAACGTCCCTGCAGAAGCAGGCGTAGCTGGCCGGTATTAAGTTCCGGGACCAGTACGCGCTTATAACGCCGCAACACTTCTCCCGTGTTCTTCGGCATCGGATTGAGATAACGTAACTGGGCACAGGCCACGCTCAGTCCTTTTCGTTGAGCACGTTCCACGGCAGCCATGATAGCACCATACGTGCTACCCCAACTGATCACCAGCAGGTCGCCGCTCTCCGGGCCTTTGACGCTCAAAGGTGGGATTTCGTTAGCGATATTGGCAATTTTCTGAGCCCGTGTTCGCACCATGTGCTCGTGATTGAGCGGGTCGTAACTGACGTTACCCGTTACATCTTCCTTTTCCAACCCTCCGATGCGGTGTTCCAGGCCCGGTGTGCCTGGCAATGCCCAGGGTCGCACCAGCCGCTCATCCCGTTTGTAGGGCATAAACTGACCATCATGATTCGGCTCGGTCGGGTGCCGAATTTCGATTTTTGGCAACTCTTCAAGCTTGGGAATGGGCCAGGGTTCTGCCGAGTTCGCCAGATAACCATCCGAGAGGAAGATGACCGGTGTCATGAACCGAACTGCCAGGCGAACGGCCTCCATAATCATGGTGAAGCACTCCGCCGGGGAAGCAGGGGCGACTACGGCTAGCGGAGATTCACCGTTGCGACCGAACAGGGCCTGCAACAAGTCGGCCTGCTCGGTTTTGGTGGGCATGCCCGTGCTGGGGCCCGCTCGCTGAACGTCTATCACGACCACGGGAAGCTCTGCCATAACCGCCAGGTTGATGGCCTCCGATTTCAGGCACAAACCCGGCCCACTGGTTCCCGTTACGCCGAGAGCACCGCCGAACGACGCACCGATAGCGCAACCCACGGCAGCTATTTCGTCCTCGGCCTGGATGGTGATTACGCCATACCGCTTCATCTCCGCCAGCGTGTGCAATATGTCACTGGCTGGTGTAATAGGATAGCTGCAATAGACCAGGGTCTTGCCAGTGATTTGCGAGACGGCCACCAAACCCAGAGCCGTAGCTTCGTTCCCTGTGATTTTGCGATACCGACCTGGAGCAATTCGGGCCCTGGGCACGCGATACTGCACCGGTAACTCTTCGAGGGTCTCACCATAGTGATAGCCGGCTTTCAGAGCCCGAATATTAGCTTCCATGACCGCAGGATTGCGGGCAAATTTTTCGCGAATCCAGCGAAGCGTCGGTTCGAGTGGACGCTCATAGAGCCAGTAAACCAGACCCAGAACGAAGAAGTTGCGGCAACGATCCACCTCGCGGGGACTGAGCTTGAGGTCGCTAAGAGCCTCCCGATTCAGACGAGTAATGGGCACCGCCAGCAGGCGATACTTTTTCAGGCTGCCATCTTCCAGCGGGTTGGTTTTATAACCGGCTTTCTGCAGATCGCTGGTGGTAAAGGAATCCGAATTGACAATCAGAATGCCGCCTTCTTCCAGGTCTTTGATGTTGGTTTTGAGAGCGGCGGGATTCATTGCTACCAGAGCATTGACCCGATCGCCAGGGGTGTAAATGTCATAGCTGCTGAAATGAATCTGGTAACCGCTGACACCCGCTAAAGAACCTGCTGGTGCTCGAATTTCCGCAGGGAAGTCAGGAAGCGTGCTGATGTCGTTCCCGAACACCGCAGAGGCGTTGCTAAACTGCGTGCCCGCCAGTTGCATACCGTCGCCGGAGTCTCCAGCGAAGCGAACAACAACCTCGGGGCGCTCTTCAATTCGGTAGGATTTAGTCCGATCGGGTTTGGTTGTCGCTTCCACAGTCGCGCTCATGGGTCTTTCACTCCTCAAGACGACTTCGGCTGGCCAGGATTGCCGGCTCAAGCCTTTGCGTCCTTCTAATCCATCTTACGCTTGGCCAGGCGATAAATCTCTCTCTGCTGCGAAAATTTGGTGCTGCATCTGCGATTCAGCCCCCGTATTCCTGCTGCACCTGATTAGGATCGGGTGGCTGATTATAGACCAGGTCAGGCATGTGTTCTGCAATGTAGCGCAAAATCCGCTTTATGGACAGGATGGCAATTGGAAAACCGGCCTCGTTGACCACGGGCAGGTGGCGATAACCGCCGTGCTGCATTCGTCGCAACGCGATCCCGATGGTTTCGTTATCGCGCACCGTGACCGGATTCGGCGTCATGCACTCGCGCAGGGCAACATTGAGCGGTTTTCCCGTTGCGACCACTCGCCGCAGCAGATCCCGTTCGGTGAAAATTCCGATCAGTTGCCCATCCTGACAAATGAGAACACAGCCAGTGCGATTTTCCTGCATACGCCGCACCGCTTCGCGGACAGTGTCCGCCGGTCGCAACAGCAACGGTTTCTGCAGGTCGGTCAACTGGCCGACTTTTTCGCTACGCAAGTTGCGGTCAAGTAACGGCATGATGAAGCTCGTCCCCTTACAACCGTTCCGGCTTATCCAATCCGTTCCCTCTAGTCAAGGATACCACCATCCGTCCGTGCGAGCCTCCCCATCAGCAGCCAAGTCCATTATTCCGATGCCGTCGCTTGCGACAGCCTTGCTTTGGCGGTATCCTCGTAATGGACACTATATGACTTTTTCTCGGCAGAGTAAGCGCCAGGCTCAAATTTTGTTTGAGCGGGAATACCCGCAAAGCCTGCGATGTTTATCCAAATCCCAATAATATCCGGGAAAAACGCCTCGCCCCCTTGACGCTAGAGAACCAACCGGCTTTTCTCCGGTACCGAAGAAGGAGGCAGGTTTGGACAAAAGCGAACAATTGAGCTTCCCATAATTGCGACGGTTTGATACTGTCTGGCGGCTGTTCTTCCGACACGGCAAAAGGGAATGCTGACATGAAACGAATGATCGGCGTCGCTTGTGGAACAGTCGCCTGGTATAGCCTGGCCGTGGGTCAGTTCCTTACTCCGATTTGCAGCGGCAGTACCTGAGGTCCCGCACCAGGTCCTGCCGGCCGGGTGCCGGCTTCGGTCGTCCCTCCTGCTCCCGCCTATGGCAACCAGCAAGCGAATCCGGTACAAAGGCCGCGAGTTCTGCCGGCTTCCCAGGATGCAGCCATGCCGTCAGCAATTCGCCGGCCCGTCGCCCATCCCAGCCCGTATTTGCCTCCCATGCCCGAAATGATGAACAATCCGCTCCGCTCCACGGTCGTGCAAACCGATCCTAACCGGGTTCATCCGGGTTCCAGCACCAGGAATGGCGTTCCGCCTTCTCCAGCGTCAACGCCAACGGCCGACAACGGTGTACGCTCGCATCCTCAACCGGTCGTTCGCGGCCGTCTTGACGAAGAGGCCTCGCCGCCACCTTCTGCAATTACCTTACCGCCGCCGGAAGTCCTTGGACTGCTTCCGCCCAGTTCCACTGTCGGCAACACGAACGACAGGAAGGGCAATTCACGTGTCCCTGATGCGAAACCGGATCAACTTTCTCGGGGAAATCCTGCTGCACGTTCCGCGTCAGAAAACGGCAACAAGGAAACGGGAATGAATCCTTCGCCCGACTTGCAATCGTTCGGATTGCGGCAGCGGTGTGAAAGGTTAGGAATCACGAGCTACCGATTGGAAAAAACGGAAGACGGACAATGGCGGTTTCTGTGTGTCCTGGCAGCTAGTTCCGGCCAGGCTCAACGCGAACTTGAAGCGGTTGCCGATTCGCAAAGCGAGGCAGTTTCAGCTTTGCTCGAGCATCTTGAACGCACTACCACTACCGCAAACCGCTAATTGTGCGGGGGACGTAACACACTTCTTTTGTTTCAGCGCCGCTCAACACACGACCAGGCGGAAACTATCCGTCGCCGGCAACGCCTCGCCAACACGCGCGGCCAGGCAACCGCCTTCGCGCAACCGCGTTTCCAGTTCCGAAAGATTCTCCTCTGCTACCGCGATGAGTAACCCGCCTGAAGTTTGAGCGTCGTAAAAGATTTCCATGCGAATTCTGTCGGGCCGACCTTCGATACGCAGGCCGGGCTCAACGAACGCGCGATTCGTCCTGCTGGCGCGGGTGAAAAACTTCCGCTCGACCAGTTCCTCAACGCCAGGAAGTAAGGGTAACCGCTCCAGATAAATGCGAAAAGTGCAGCCACTTGCCTCGGCCATTTCGTAAGCATGTCCGGCCAGGCCGAATCCCGTAATATCGGTCATCGCATGAGCCCGTGCCGCTTTGGCCGCTTCTGCCGCTTCGCGATTCAGTTGAATCATGCTGGAAATAGCTGCTTGCAACGTGGCTTCTGGACATTTGCCAGCTCGATGAGCCGTGGTAACGAACCCGGTGCCTAGCGGCTTTGTCAGTACCAGCACATCTCCAGGTCGGGCACCCGCATTGGTGATCACCTGAGAAGGATGAACGACGCCCAGAACTGATAATCCATACTTAATCTCGCGATCTCGAACCGTATGTCCGCCGATAACAACGCAGCCAGCTTCCCGGCATCGCTCAGCGCCGCCTTGCAGAATCCTGGCAAGAATCTCCAGCGGTAACTCATCGTCCGGAAATCCCACCAGGTTCAGCGCGGTCTTCGGTGTTCCCCCCATGGCGTACACATCGCTCAGGGCATTCGCGGCGGCGATCTGCCCGTACACATAGGGGTCGTCCACAACCGGCGGGAAAAAGTCCAGCGTCTGCACCACTGCCAGATCATCACTGAGACGATATACCCCTGCGTCGTCGGCTGTCGCGGTGCCCACGAGAACGTTGGAATCTTTGATTGTCGGCAACTCACGCAGCACCTGCGCGAGGCCCGATGCGGGCAGCTTGCCTGCTCAACCTGCGCAAGTTGCGTAATCCGTCAGCCGTTTTCTGCGACCAAAGTTCCACATTGGGACTTGCCCATCATGGGTCGGGTTGAATTGTACCCTGAATTGTACCCGGTTACGAAAAAGGCCCACGAGCAGTTATTGTGCTCGCGGGCCTCCAGAGCTTTGTTTCGGTCAGTAGAACCTAACGGCTGTTGACCGAGCTGGACTCCGGCATTGTTACAGGCCGGCACGCTTTTTCAGTTGCTCCACCACCCAGTTTTCGTCCGGGAATTGGCCAGTCTTGAGTTTCGAATACAGGGTCTCGCCGTTTACCTGAATTTCAAAGCAACCTCCAGTTCCCGGCACCAGGGTGAACTCGCTGATTTTGTTTTTCAGGGCGGTGAGCACCTGGCTCGTCAAACTGACGGCCCGCGGCTCGTAGTTTCACTGGTAGCAGTATTCCAGTCGGATTTTCATAGCATCACCTCCTTTGAGCCTTGCATGTCTCCGCGGACGAAAGACCGGTTTCTTTCGTCCGTCGGGTGATTTTATTCGCCTTACCGGACTCCTTCAATCCCGCGCTGCCGGCGTTTCCGATGTCACATTCCGCTCCCCACATCCGTATATGTTAGCAGGGGCCTACGACCGACGCGCTCCAGCGTTCGTCTAACTCGCAGGAGGTACCATGAGCAAGAAGGCGTGGATACTCCTCTTCTGTGGCATTCTGCTGGGACTGGTTGGGTTTCGGCTGGCCCGGGACCAGTACCGTGCCTGGCAAACGAGCCGATTGGCTGGTCCCCATTTGGAACGCTGTCAGCAAGAATGCCAGGACGCTGTCGATCGGCGAATCCAGGAACTACGGCAGTATTTCGCTGATCGCCGCCAGCGCTGTCGCCCGTTCGCCGAGGAAGCGCTCAGCTTCACGAGCAAGGTCAAATTACTTTTTTACGGCGACAGCCATATTCGAGAAGCTTTCGAGAAACATCTGTTCTCCGCAGAGAGTTTGCAAAAAGAAATCGAGCGCACCATCACATTGTGCTTGCAGGACATAAACAACGCTGAGAACAAGATGCTGGTCGCCTTGCAAGCTGATTTAGCCACCCACGCTCCGTCCTTAGCCGGACTTAGTAACGAAGAGCTTCGCCGCCGCTATGACGAACTTATAGCCCGGATAGCCACCGACCCCAGCATGAGCTTAAAGGAGGATGTTATCCGCGAAGTTTCTCTTACGGTTGCATCGGAGATTCTCGTTGCGGTGCTGCGGCAGCTAGCTGTCCGCGCGGGAATACTCGGTACCGGGGCAGCCAGCGGTTGGGCTTCTTTCGGTGTAGGCTTGATTATCGCCATTGTGTTAGACCAAATATGGGATTGGTACTTTGACCCAGTGGGTCAGTTAGCCACTAAGCTGGATAACCAATTGCGAGACCTGGAGATGTGGATTATTCAGGGATCAAACGAGCAGCCGGGGCTCTATGCTCGACTAACCAAGGTCGCCAGTGATCGCGCCAAATGGCGAGAGGAAGCAGTGATTACTATGCTTCGCCAATCACAGGGGAGCAACTAATATGTTCGGCCAGTATCTAATCACATTTGCGACCGTGAGCACATTGCTGATATTCAGCTTGATATCAGTACCGAGCAGCTACGCCCAGGCTAAGGGAAAGGCCGCTCGTGAAGTAGCGGAGTACCTCATTAGAAAGTTCGGCAAAGAAGCTGCCGAAGAAACTGTAGAATCGTTGACTCGTCGTCTGGAACGTTTAGTGCTTCGGCATGGTGATGAAGTCCTCGAAGCCGTCGAGAAAGGCGGTTTCAGGGCGCTGTTTGCGCTGGAGAAAACGGCAGAACGATCGCCGCAATTGGTTAAGCTGCTGATTCGTTATGGCGATGAAGCAGTTTGGATTGTTGAGCGACCAAGAAGCACAGCCATCTTCCTCAAACACGGGGACGACGCTGCCCGTGCCTTGATCAAGCATGGCGAGATAGCCGAACCGGTCATCGAACAATTAGGCCAGCCCGCCGCTAAAACGTTAGCTAACCTGTCCAATCAGCAGGCACGTCGATTAGCTATCATGGCCAATAATGGCGACTTAGCGAAAATCGGCCGTACCACCGAACTATTGGAGGTCGTAACTAAGCATCCTGATCCAACCTGGGCCGACACTGTGATGGACTTTATCTGGCGGCATAAGGGAGCTCTAGCGGTATCAGCTGCCCTGACGGCATTCCTAGCCGATCCCGAACCATTTATCAATGGCGTCAAGGATATTACCAAAATTGCGGCGGAAAATACCGTTGGAAAAGTGGCCGAAGAAGCCGCCCGACAAATCAATTGGACGCTCATTATTCTGGCACTTATAACATTGGGCGCTGCGTTGATCGTTATCAGACTCTATTTGAACCATCGAAGACGAGGTTCTTCACCTCAACAAGTTGCGTAGTTCCTTGGGCTACCCAATTGGTACTTACAGCAGTTATAGAACACGCGGTACCTTGGTAGCGATGGGCGGTTGGCGTGCAGGACTAACAGTTATCGGAAAGGTTTCTGCCAAAGAGTTCGCGGCTATCCAGAAGAATAGTAACCGGGCCAGAGTTAATCAGTTCCACCTCCATTTCCGCGGCGAAAACGCCGGTCTCCACATGCACACCGAGCGATCGCACAGCGGCAATAAACCGGTCATATAGCTGTCGGGCCTGGTCGGGCGGAGCAGCATTTACGAAACTCGGTCGTCTGCCTTTGCGACAGTCAGCCAACAATGTGAACTGGCTGACCACTAACATAGAGCCGCCAACCTGAAGGATATCTAAATTCATCTTGCCCTGCTGGTCGTCGTGAATGCGCAGGGCCACTATTTTCTCGGCCAAACGTTCAGCATCTTCGTGGGTGTCTTCCTTAGCCACGCCTAGAAACACGAGCAGCCCCCTTTCAATCTGGCCCACTACCCGTCCCTGGACACGCACGGCTGCCCGGCTAACACGTTGAATCACCGCCCGCATCGCTGGTCCCTCACTGCACTCGGCAAATATTATATGGGCCAGAATCGGCTCCTTATGAACTGCCAGCATAAACGCGATAATCCAGATTGGGGAAGATATTATGACGTGCTTCCAGTTTCGCTAGCCAGGGCTCATCCACAGCATTCTTATTGACCTGGTCGTACAGGGCGTTGAAGTTGAGGATATGCACGCGGGTACGCTCTCGGGCATATTCGACCATAGTGCCGGTTTTCATAATGAAGGCCCAGTCGCTCGATTGGGCCAGGAGTAATTCCCGTGCCATCTGATTGAGAGCGCGCTCTAATATTCCCGTCGCTTTCGGAAATCGCCTGGCCGCTTCCACCATACGGTCTGCCATCATGTGCAGGTGAGGATAAATCCAGTCGTTGGAGCCCTCTAACCACACCTCGCAATAACCTTTCCAACCCCAGCTTGAAAATGCAGGCTGACAAATCTGCAGGCGGGGCTGCAATTCTAAATACTGGGGAACTGTGATGGTCTTGATAGTTTGCTGATCATAACACATCTTGCGGAGTAAGAAATTGAGCCATTCGGGTCCCTCGAACCACCAGTGCCCGAACAGTTCCGCGTCGTAAGGTGCGACCACCAAAGGTGGACGACCTCCCATAATGCTATGCAACCATTCAACTTGCTTTTCGCGGTTGAACATAAAGTTACCCGCATGTTCAGCCGCCTTTTCTAAGGCCGCCTCACGAACATAGGGGAGCTTATGATCCGTGGGCCCGGTGATTTTATAGTACTTGATTCCCAGATTGTGTCGGATGCCAATACTATGCAGGTGCGGACGGATATAGTCGTAATCTAAGTCAAAGCCGACGTCGCGATAAAACTCGCGATAATTATAGTCCCCTGGATAGCCTTCGATGGCACTCCAGACTTGTTTAGAAGATTCGGTATCCCGCCCCAAAGCGGCGACATTAGTACCTGGGCAAAGAATGGGGGCATAGACGCCATAGCGTGGTCGCGGATCGGCAAAGAGCACCCCATGCGTGTCCAGGAAGAAATATCGGAGGCCGGACTGCTCCAGGTAGCGTTCGATACCAGGTGCATACCCGCATTCGGGCAGCCATATTCCACGGGGTCGGCGTCCGAAGTGGCGCTCAAACTCGCGGCAACCGATTTCAATCTGGGCCCGGACAGCGTCCCAGTTGATGGTCATCAACGGCAGGAAGCCGTGTGTGGCAGCACAGGTAATCAATTCCAGTTTGCCGGTCTCGAAAAATCGGCGGAAACCTTGCAAAAGGTTGTTCCCGTATTTGCTGGTGAAGACCTGGCGGCAATGCTCGAACCGCTCCAGATACATGCGAGCCAGGCAATGAAATTCAGGCTGCCAGCGTGTGCGGTCGAGTTCCTTGCGAGCCAGGGCAATGAGGTTGTCCAGATGACGCAGGTAACGGTACTGCAGGAGCGGATCGGTGAGCATGGCGGCCAGCGTCGGGGAAATGGACATGGTGAGCCGCCATTCCACGCCATCTCGCTCCAGACCTTCCATCATGTCCAGAAGTGGGATATAAGTCTCCGTGATGGCCTCGTAGAGCCAATCTTCTTCCAGACAATCTTCGTACTCGGGATGCCGCACGAAGGGCAAATGGGCGTGCAGCACCAGGCACAGATAACCTAAGGGCATGACTAAATGTCTCCTCGTCGTCGCAGGATAAGCCCCATGCCAGCACTGAGGCACGGTTCCAGTGTAGCAGAATCGCAAAGTTTCGGCGAGTTTTCGTTTCCCAGACTGTACAGGGTTTATCTGATGATATGCATTGCCGTGCTAGCCAGCAGCTTTGCCTGGTGTATGCTGGCCGCACAGGAAAAAGACCAGCGGCAAAAGCGTGAGCTGGAGCGGTGGCAAGGCACGTGGAGGGCAGTTGCAGGAGAACGAGATGGGCAATTGCGTCCCAAGGCGTTTCTGGAAGCGCTTCGGATAGTTGTAGAGAATGATGTCATGACAATCCAGGCCGGCAAGCGCAGCCAGAAGTTACGCTTGGTGCTCGACCCCACTGTCCGACCCAAGGCCGTGGACCTGATACATCTCGATGGCAAAGAGCAGGGCGAGGTCTGGCTCGGCATTTACCAACTGGAACCGCAGCGCCTCAAGTTATGTGTAAGCCCGCCTGGGACACCGCGGCCCGATGATTTCGTGACCCGTCCCGGCTCTGGTCGGGAGTTGCTGATCCTGGAACGCACAGATTCCCGCGAGAAATCGCAGCCCACGCCAGGTCCCGGCAAGTGAACGCTTAGGAGACCTCGCCTGGAACGCCCGTGCTGTCCTTGAGCATGATGGCGCGAATATCTGTCGGCTGGCCTTGCTCAGACTCCGTGGCAGGGAGCGGGCTCTAAGGCCAAATGCCTGCCCTGTACGCGAATTTGCCAGTATGCAGGTAAGTCCAGTTCGCCGACGTGGCACCGGCCAGAGTATTCCACGCCCACCGAGCAACGCAGCAACCAGCCATCTTCCCTTGGGTAAAGCCAGAGCTCTGGTAAGCCAGGGACGCATACGTGAGAAGTTGGCGTTGCACCAATTCGCAAGGCCTGGCTTACAAGAATGGCAGCGTGCCAGTGCAAAACTGGTCGCGCTGGTGGCGACCAGGTCAACCGGGCCGTCAATAGTCGGCGATCCGGTATGGCTAAATGAAGCTGGCATGCCTCTCGCCCTGAGTCGGCGAGCAAAGTGAGTGTAGTGTCTGGCCACCAGATTCCTTGAGCAGCTTCATGGTTTTGATAACGGCAGCGTCCTTCCGCCTGCCAGATGTAACCCTCGCATTCGCGCTCGATCCAGACGTGTATTGGCCGCAACGGAGCCAGTAAGGCCAGGTCTGACCGCGTTGGTTGGTGCAACCCGCCCACGCTCAATCGTCGTTGGGAGTAAAGCAACGTTCCCCCAAATTCGTCAATCCAGAGCACCGCTGATGTTGCCATCGTTGCTGTTAACGTCTGTCCTACGCCCTGAGTGCTCAATGGGCAAGCGGCAGTGCGCACGGCTGGGCTGTCAATCTGGGAAAAAGATAGTGAAGGTATGCAAAATGGGAACAAAGCCACCAACCATGTCGCCTGGTTTGCCTACGATCCAAAATTCTTCCCGCCGATGCATCTTGGGGACATATCGCAGCCTGACTGGTCCGCAACCAAAATCGAACGTGCAAAGGGTTAGCCAGAAGAACCAGAATTTGTGGTCGTGGCTAGGAAGGAGAAAATCATGCGGGGGAAGCGGCAACGGCTGCTGATAGCGATCGTGCTTAGCCTCGTGGCGAGCCAGGCACAGGCGAAATGGTGGGTCTGGCCCTTCGGACGCAAGGCTACTCCTGACACGCAGGAAGCCGCTCAGCTGGCTGAAGATGCCGGGATGTATCAGCCGACTCTGCCGGGTTGCAGTAGCGGTTGGTGCAAGCATGGTTTGTCTCGCGATTGTACCGAAAGCGGTTGCAGCGATGATTTTGGCTGGTACGCGGTAGGCGATTTCATTTATCTGCGGCGCGAACGACCAAGCGAAACTTTCCTCGGTCGTGAGGTTGACCTGACAACGCTCCCGGTGCGACAACTCCGCGACCTGACGACGGACAGCGACCGGTTCAATTACGAACCTGGGTTCCATGTCTTGATCGGTCTGCCGATCAAACCGGAATGGTCGGTAGAAGCGAGTTTCTTCGGCATTTTTGACTGGTCGCAAGAAGCCACGCTTGTCAACCGCAACCCGCCATTTTTTGGTATTGATTCGCCATACCTGACGATCAACGGTGGCGCAGTGGATGCTATCCGGTACAACTATGAGACCGAACTGCGTAATTTCGAAGCGAACTTTCGCAATTTTCGCCCATTCGGGCCGTTTTGCACTTTCTCCTGGTTTTTCGGAGCCCGGTACATTTGGATCAGCGACGAAATCATGCTCACCGGTTCGGAAAACCTGTTCTTATCGGCTGAACGAACGCACGCCGACGTAGATAACCACCTCATCGGAGGCCACGTGGGTGCCAGCCTGGCCGTTTCGCCCTTCCATTGCCTGAGCATGGGGTTATACTCGAAGGTCGGCGTTTATGGGAACATCATTCGCAGCCGTGTCAACAACTTCCTGCGCGACCCTGCATCCTTCCCCGCCGAAACAGAACGGTTGCTCATTGCACGCGATGACGGATCCACTGGCGTATCTCTCGAAGCCGGCGCCAAAATAGCATGGCGCCTCACCGAGAACATTTCGATTCGCGGCGGTTACAGCGTGCTCTTCCTCGACGGCCTGGCTCTGGCTCCCGACCAGTTGAACGTCAACAGGCAAGTATTTGCCACCACCGTCTTACTCGATCGCACCAGCGTTTTCGGTCGCCAGCCAGGGCGCACGGACGAAACTGGAAGCATGCTGATTCACGGCTTTTCTGTCGGTCTCGAAATTGACTGGTAGTCGCGGTTCTAAAGCGGCCGGTCTGCGATCGCACAGAACAACTGTACTTGCGACGGCATTAGCAAAAACGGGCCACCAAGGTGGTCCGTTTCGTTTTTTTGTCGCCGAAATGTCGTCTTGCATTTTTCGTTTCCGTGCGCTAAGGTGTTGCCACAACTTGAGCGACTGGCCCTTTAGCCAGGGATGGCTGAAGTTTTTACCAGGCAAGGATGCTGAAGGTGCACGAAATGGTGGCGCACACGCACCAGGCTTGGCTCGTCGGGCTTCTTGCTTTCGTGGTAACCGGTGGTGTCGTAACAGGTAGTGATCCTGCTTCATCGCTGTTAGTGCAGCAAGCATTGCGGGAAGCCCGGCTCTGCTTGCAACGCGGCGAAGCGGGCACTGCTGTACGCGTGCTGGAACGTCAGCTACCTCATATCAACGGCGATGCGGCGTACCTGGAACTCTTAGGGCAAGCCTACGAAGCCTACCTAATCGAGTTGCACCAGCTAGGCCGCACAGATCTGTTGCCGACTTATTTAGACCGACTGGCCATTATCAATCCGTCCCGGGCAGGAAGCCTGCGCGAGCGGTGGCAAGTTTCTCCGGTCAACGAGCTGGCCGCTCATCGCATCGTGGCACGCGGTCGCATGGATGATGAACCACCCCTTAGTACCGTCCGTTTGGAAGATTTACTATCCTCGGCCGACGACGCCTTCACGCAGGGACATTATCCCCGAGCGCGACTCCTTTATTGGCGCGCTTATCACAGTGGACAGTCTCTGTCTCTGCTTCAGCGGCAGCGTTGGGCCTACTCCATTCTGCATGAGGTCTATACTCGCTTGCAGCAACCAGCTTTGAACAATCCTTACTGGCCCGTCATCTATAGTGAAGCCCGACATGCTTTAGAGCTGGTGCCTGATTGGCCATTCGCCCAGCAAATTGTCAAGGAAGTAGAGCTAAGGCTTCACGGATACCGGCTTCCTATTCAGCACGAAGCTGCTCGTCGCGGAGAATGGTACGTAAGCCGTTCGACACATTTTCGCATCTATCATCAGCAGGCGGGGCTAGCCGAGCGTGTGCTCGTACAGGCTGAACAAACGCTCTATGCAACCACCTGGTTCTGGTTTGGCGAACTGGAACCACCGAACTGGACCAATCCATGCGACATTTACCTGCATCCTGATGGCCAGACATTCGCCCGAAGCACGGGTGTCCACCCCACCGCCTGTGGTTTCTCTACACTCACGCATGATAGCCACACTTCGGGCCGAATCGTCGCCAGACGTATAGACCTCAATGCCCAGGCCCCGGATTTGCTTATCCGCATTGTGCCACACGAAACGACACACATCGCCCTGGCTGGTCGGTTTGGCGACCGACCTTTGCCACGATGGGCCGATGAAGCACTGGCTATTCTGGCAGAGCCTGCCGAGTTCCGTCAGCATTACCGCGAGCAAGCACGCCGTGCATGCCAACAGAAGGTCGCTTTACCTATCGAAACGCTCATTACCCTGGAGGATTATCCTGCTCAGTTCCAACCCACTATCTTTTACGGGCAAAGTTTGCTTCTGATAGAATACTTGCTTCAACATAAAGGCAGGTGGAACTTAGTGCACTTCCTGGCAGAAGTGCGCCGCCTGGGTTTTGAGCCGGCGCTACGGCAATGTTATGGATTGGCATCCCTGGCAGAACTGGCCGAGAACGCCTGGCAACGCAACTTTTTGCCGCCACAAAATCAGATTTCTCAATTATCCGCGCCTTTTGCCCCTGGTGTGAATTCGAACGCTAAGTCGCAGACCTTGCATTATGGCTGGAATCGCCGCTAGGCTTGCGTTTAGGCTCACATTTAGAAGGATTACGCAGAAGATGCGAGGCTGTGACCGCTAGCAATTCCCCTAGGCCGATTGGTACCGAGATTGCGACCGATACACGGCCGGAAAACAAACCCATGTGTGTGCTTTACCAGGTCTAGACCAGGAGGCCCCTATGACCCGTCTGTGCGTTTATGAGGACCCGGTTGTTGACAGCTTAGACCCCATCACCTTGACGCGACCCATGACCGAGGTGCTGGTGGGCACCAGTCGAATTCTTGATAAGCTGTTGAAACTTTTTCGGCCAATCTCCTGGGGATTATGGGTGCGTCCTCATATAGTGCCGCTGGCGAAATCGTTGTACCCTGACATACCGGTAAACGACCCAGCCTGGCTCAGCGCTGGAGATACCGTCCTGGTCAATGCTCGCTGGATTCCACCAGAACAGTTAAGGTTAGAACCTTTTTATTCTATGGGTGTTTGTGACAACGTCCCGGTCATATTTCGCCTCGATCGCGATATGCTACGCACTGTTGCATACGATTGGCCTTTGCAACTTGATCACCTAAGCTCGGATATGCGGATGCAACCTGTCAGCGGAACGGTTATACATTTTCCCTGGGAGTTAATCGCGCTCAACGAAAATCTTATAGCAGAAGAGGCGGCACTCTGGTTGCAGAAGGAGAAAAACCATTTTCGCCACGAGGGGATAACCATCCACGGCGACCCACTTAAGGTTTATGTTGCCCGGGAAGCGGAACTAGAGCCGCCTATTGTTTTCGATACGCGGCACGGTCCAGTCATAGTGGACCTGGGCGCGCAGATTCATAGCTTCAGCCGCCTGGAAGGTCCCTGCTATATTGGCCCAGGGTGTATAATCCTTAGTGCTCGTGTTCGTCGCGGTACTAGTATCGGTCCAGGTTGTCGAGTCGGTGGCGAGGTAGAAGCCACCATCCTTCAGGGCTGGAGTAATAAGTACCATGACGGTTTCATCGGCCATTCCTGGATAGGCGAGTGGGTAAACATTGCTGCCGGCGTACAAATCAGCGATTTGCGACATGATTACAATCCCGTACCTATAACGCATGGCGGCCAGCGGCATAATAGCGGCATGTTAAAATTGGGCGCGCTCATCGGAGACCACACTAAGATCGGCCTAGGTGTCCTCGTGAACACGGGCAGTAAGTTTGGCATTTTCTGCAGCATCTTGCCCTGGGCGGGTTATGCTCCCAACTTCGTACCTTCTTTTTGCCGATTCACTCGCGGAGAGATACGTTCCTGCGACGACCTCGAAGAGCATTTAACCGTGGCCTCCAGGGTCATGCAAAGGCGTGGCCAGGAACTATCGCATGAGCTGGCTGATCTATACCGCCACGTTTACTTACGTTCTGCTTCCGAGCGGCTAAGCTACACTGCGGGAACTAGCAAATGGGCGTTGCGCGCTACTGCGTAAGAGGTCAGCGTATATGGTGTAGTAATTGCCTCTATAGCGCGATCGAGAATCCGCGAGTGTTCAGACCTAATCCGCAGTTTAGATGCCAGCGGCGCTCCTCTTGTTAGCGCTCCACGAATCCTGGTTGCTTCTATACATTCGAACGAACGGATGTACGCTGTATTTAGCGATGCTTGCCATTTGCTTTGTTGGTTCATAATCGTCTTTAGAATCAATCAGGTAGGCTCACGGACAAATTGACAGGGAGACATTCATGAAACTGGCCATTGATTCGTACTGCTATCATCGCTACTTCGGCGAATTTTACGAAGGCCTGCAAGAAGACATTCGAGAACGACGCACTGTCTGGCAAATCTTGGACCGTGCCAAACGGCTAGGTTGTGCGGGAATTTCCCTCGAATCATGTTACTTGCCAGCGCAGGAACCGCAATTCCGCGAGGAGCTAAAAGGGGCTTTGCAACGTAAGAATTTAGAGGTGGTGTGGGCGTGGGGGCATCCTAATGGTTTGTATTCCGGTACGAACGCCGAGGCGGAAGCTGACCTTGTGCGTCACATAGAATATGCCCGGGAGATAGGTGCCAAAGTGATGCGAATTGTTGGCGGGAGCTGGCGAACGAAGCCACCACGCTGGAACGAACATCGCCGGCTGATGCTTGCAGCGTTGAAACGGATCATTCGACACGCTGAACGAGTTGGCGTCGTTTTGGCTCTCGAAAATCATCTCGACATAACTGCCGACCAGTTACGCGAGTTGATGCAAGCGACCAACTCACCTTATTTAGGTGTTTGTTTAGATACGGCGAACAATTTGCGGATGTTCGAGTATCCAGTGGAGGTGGCAGAAAAGCTGGCTCCGTGGGTGCGAGCCACGCATATCAAGGACGTAACCGCCTACAGGGGTGATCCACGAACGTTTGGCTTCTGGCCCAGCGTACCACTCGGAGAGGGGGCGGTAGAAATTCCGCGAATCCTGGAGATATTGCGAAGTGTCGGCTATGCAGGTCTGCTTGCCATCGAGATTGACTTTCTTCATCCTCGCTATAAATCGGAAGATCGTGCAGTAGCTCGTAGTGTTCGCTACCTAAGTTCCTTATTAACGAGCATGAACATAAACCATCTTAAAAACATGCTGTGAATAGCTAAACGGCTAGTGCTGCATGCTCAGTGGTATCTAGGCAGCAAGATTATCACGGTTGGCGTTAAGGCCGTCGGGCTGCGATAACCCGTCGGCCAACTGAGTAGAGCCATGCTCGCGATTCATCGAAACCACCGTGTTGGTGTTATCACTCCATCGGCGACGGTACCACCATAGTAAGGCTGCCGGGACTAGTATGGGGCGAACTACAAACGTTTCAAGCAATACGCCAATCGCCAGCGCCAGTCCCAGTTGAGTTAATGTAACCAATTTGCTTAAAATCATCGTGCTAAAAGCCCCGGCCATGATTAGTCCACAGATACTGATAGTTGCCCCTGTGCGAGCCAAAGCGTGAACAATTCCCTGAACGGCTCCCAGACGGCGTTGCTCTTCACGAATGCGACTCATCAGGAAGATGTTATAGTCTTCGCCGATAGCCACCAGAATGACGAAGAGAAAGTAGGGGACTTTCCAATCGGTAACACCGAGTTCCGTACCTAGCCAGAAGGTGCCCAGCCAGCTTACCGCACCTAGCGTGACGAAATAGTTAAGGAGTACGGTGGCCAACAAATAAATGGCCCAGCCGAGGCTTCGTACCACGGCGATAAGAATGGCTAAAATGCCGAGTAAAACCAGTGTATTCACCCGCCAGCGGTCTCGCTCATGCACCTGCGCCAGGTCTGCGGTAAAGGAGGTAATCCCGTAAACCGCAAATCGCACGAACGGGCATTGCCCGTGGGCAAGGTAATCCTGCAACGTTTGGCGAATTTTCGCTAAAGTGGCAACGCTGGCAGGGGAGAATGGGTCGGAACCTAAAACAATTTCCAGTCGCGTTACCCATCCCGTGGCATGCCGGCTTAGGTAATAAGAAGTAGCTAACTGAGTGCTGAGCCAATCGAGGCTGTGAGACAGTCCAGGAAGACCAGCCGGGCTGGCACCAGATGAAGAGGAAACTACCGACCGGCGTCCCAAAGGATGTGCCCAACTGCGAACTTCCAGTACATTGTCTATTCCCGCCAGCACTCCGCTGACCTTTTGTACAGCCTGCCGCAAAGTTGCGGAGGATGTCTCTTCGGGAGCGATCAGAAGAACGGTGAGTGGCCCGATTTCCCCCGCAGGGAAATGCTGGCGGATGATTTCCATACCCTGTCGGCTTTCGGCCTGGGGGCTGAGTTCGGCACAAACGTCCATCGTGGCACGGTTGCAGGCACCGGAGCATGCTAAGGGTACCAGCACAAAAGTCGTGGCGAGCCAGATGGTTCCCGGTCGAGCCGCGAGTCGTTCACTGATCCATCGCCAAAAGTGCCCAATCGTTTCATGGCTGGGAACCCTGTGACGCCCGGCGACAACCTCTGGGCGACGCCAGGCAGTCAGGCTCAGCAAACAGCCAGGAGCCAACGTCAGAGCAGCAACCAGGCAGATTGCCAGGCTTACAGCAACATACGGACCCACCGCGCTGACACGCGCAAATTCCGCAAAGGCCATCATCGCTAAACCAAAGATCACCACGCCGGCACTGGCAAACAAAGCCCCGCCCACTCGGCGAAGCGTGACTTCCATAGCCTCGACAGGTGACCGGTAAGTCAGCTCCTCGCGGAAACGGCCCAACAAGAAAAGGCAATAATCGGTGCCGGCTCCGAACAGCACAACCACCACGAATATCCGCGCTATGTTGATCAGCGGTACGCCGAAAATGGCGGAGATTATTTCCAGGCATTTCAACGATACCCAAACGGCTGTGCCAACAGTTAACACTGGTACGAGAGCCATGCTAGGGTCGCGGTAAAGCACCAGCAGCAAGCCTACCACCAGCGCCAACGTGGCCCATGTGGTAACGTCGAGACTGTGATACATGGCTTCATTTAAATCCCGGCCGAATCCAGCCGTGCCGGTTACCGTAAGCTGGACAGGTGGTTCAGCGGGATAAGCAGCATTGTGAGCCTGAACGAGCGTGGCAGTAACCGCTTGCACAGATTGGACGGCTTCGCTGGCACGATCGTGAACAAAAGGCCAATTGACATCCACGATGACCAGTGTGCATTTTCGATCGGCACTAACCAAGCGCCAGCCAAACCAGGGCGAGTTCCAGGAGCGGATTTTTCCAAGACGAAATTCCGGATGTTGCCGCCGCAATTGTTCGATGGCCCTTTCTACGTGTTGCACCAACTGTTGTTCCGATTTTCCCAGGGGAGTATCGCGATGCAGAACCAGGACGATGGAACTTTCAGCGACGTCTTCATCGAAACACTGACGCAGTAATTGGTACCCCTGAACAGTCGGGCTGTGTTCGGGTAGGAAATCACCGCTGTCCGGGGGCATGTAGGGAGCCAGGCAGTTCGCCAGCACCGTTACAATTAGGGCCAGAAGTCCCCAGACGGCAACGACTATCCACGGACGGCATAGAAGTGGCCGTAAAAATGTACACGACATATCCACTACCAGGCCAATGGAGGTTGTTCCGTAGCGGCTAAATAAGCATTGCGCAGTAGTGCCGTGCTAGCAGCGGGAGGCATTTTGCGGGCTGGCGCATGCGTTGGGTTCCCTGCTGGTTCGGGCGAATCCACTAAGGGTTTTCAGATGAACCGTTCTTACCTGGAATCCGCAGGCAGGTAAAGAGCGTTTGCCCAAGGGTTGTTGACATCCTGCAAGCTGGGGAGCAAAACAGGCCGGGTGCCTGGGCGAAACCGGAGGTGCTGCGTACAAATGAAGAGGAATCGAAATGTTCGGATACCACGGCCAGTATCTGCGCATTGACGTCAGCACAGAACAAGCGGAATCTGTGCCACTGCGGGAGAGCGTGTTACGGGATTTCCTGGGTGGTGTTGGGCTGGGGGCATGGTTGTTGCTCCGCGAGTGGCCGGAAGCGTTAGTTCGTTCAGCAAAGGGGCCTGTTCCGTGCGATGAGAGCAGTTGGTATCAGGCTGTGCAAAATGCCTTGAGCCCATCCGCTCCGTTTATTTGCGCTTTCAGTCCGTTGATAGGTTCGCCGGTGACCACGTCGGCGAAGTTCGCGCTGGTGGCTTGTTCGCCGCTCACCGGTCGGTTCAACGATGCGCTGTGTGGTTCCCAGTTTGCCCTGGCTGGTAAGCGGACTGGCTACGACGCTCTGGTAATTCGTGGCCGGGCTGCTGAGCTATCGGTGCTCCTGATTGACGAGAACCAGGTTCGGTTAGTGCCAGCAAAACACCTCGCAGGGCTCACTGCATCCCAGGCGGAACAATTCCTGCGAACCTGGTTGGGCGAAGACTGGGCATTTTTAGTCATCGGGCCGGCCGGAGAAAATGGCGTTCGTTACGCCGGCGTGAGCCACGGACATCGGCACGCGGGAAGAGGGGGTTTAGGAGCGGTATTGGGAGCGAAGCGGATCAAGGCAATTGGCGTGCGTGGTCGGCAAAGCGTGCGGTTTGCCCGGCCGCAAGCCCTGGCTGAGTATGCACGGGAATTGTCGCGGCGTTCGCTGGGACCAGCCACGGAAAAATACCGCGAACTCGGCACGGTTGCCAATCTATCGGTATTCCACCGTCTAGGAATCCTCCCCCAACGCAATTTCCAGCACCAACCAGGCAAACGCGAACCGGAGAGTGAGCCAAATCAGGGCGGAACAAGCTACCTTGTAGCTGAATTGCAGCGATTGCTGCAGGGCGGTGAGAAAAGGATTCGCCAGGGGTGTGTCGCCTGCACGATCGGTTGCGAACACATTTATGCGGGTCCGGAACCAGTGCGGCTGGAGTATGAAACGGCGTTTGCCCTGGGGCCGATGTGCGGCCTGTACGATGCCCGGGAAGTTCTGCAGCTCGCCTGGCTCTGCGATGAATTGGGAATGGACACGATTTCTGCTGGCGGGACACTGGCCTGGGCGATGGCCTGCGCGGAACGCGGCTGGTTGCCGGAAGTGGACTTGCGTTTCGGGGATGCGACGGGGATGCGACGCTGGCTGATCAAAATCGCCAGGCGTGAAGGTTTCGGAGATTTGCTGGCCGAGGGTAGCCGGCTCGCGGCTGCTCAGCTGGGCAAGGAAGCTCTGGCTATTGCCATGCATTGCAAGGGGCTGGAGCTGCCGGGTTATGATGTTCGGCGGCTGCGTCATCTGGCATTAGGTTTAGCCGTTACCGCGCGGGGTGCCGACCATAATCGCTCCAGCGCCTACGATGCCGACTTTTCCATCGAGGGACAGCGCGACCAACACCCCGAAAGCTGGGCCGCACGCGTGGTCGAATGTGAAGATCAGGCGGCATTGTTAGACTCGCTCATCCTTTGCAAGTTTCTCCGCCATGTCATTGCTGATTGGTTCGAGGAAGGAGCACGGATTTTGCAACTGATCACGGGCTGGGATGTTTCAGGCAAGGAGTTGCGGCAGACGGCAAAGCGGATTGTTCAGGCCAAAAAGTTGTTCAACCAATGGGTTGGCTGGACGCAGGCAGAAGATATGCTGCCCGAAATGCTCTTTGCGACCGCGAGCCAGTTCTCGGAGCAGCACGGAGGAATGTTACGCACATCGGAGAGCCCACCGCACTCGGAACATTGCTTGCGACGCGATGAGTTTCTGCTGGCACGCCAGGCTTATTATCGGTTACGCGGCTGGGATGATGCGGGCCGGCTTGCTGAATCAGATGTGAACAAACTCCTGCAAAGCCTAGCCTGAGCCAATGACCGCGATCGAGAGGCTGTTTTGGACAACTCGCGTTGGAAGCATTGCTGGGAAACATCCTGCTGGCTGTGGCTGGCACACAACACTTTCAGTCGGCTGGCGGAAGATCGGCCCTGACCTATCCGCACTTTTGGGCCTCGGATAAAAGCGCTCCGAGAAGGGCATTAAGTGCCTCGGCTAGTTGACGGCCAGGCATGGCGGTATAGACTTTACCATTCCTTTGCCGCAGGCAAAAACACGGAAACCAAAATGCACGACGCCATTCGCAAAGCCGAAGTCCTGATCGAAGCGCTGAGCTACATCCGGCAATTTCGCGACCGGATCACTGTCATCAAACTCGGCGGTAGCGCCATGGAAGAAACCGAGGCGCTGCAGGCGACTTTGCAGGATGTGGTATTTATGGAAACGGTAGGCATGCGTCCGGTGCTGGTACACGGTGGTGGCAAGGCCATTGATCGTGCCATGGCACGCAGCGGACTGACGCCAAAAAAAGTCCAGGGACGCCGCATCACAGACGAAGCGACCTTGCAGATCGTCGTGCAGGTTTTGCGGGATGAAATCAACACCGACATCGTGCACCGGATTCAACAACTGGGCGGGCGGGCCATCGGTTTGCACACCGGCTCGATGCGAGCGCTGTATGGAGAACGGCTGCGCTTGCAGGGCGAAAACGGCGAAACTATCGATCTGGGTCGAGTTGGCCGGGTGACTCGTGTGGACACCGACCTGATTCGCAACATCTGCTCAGCCGGGGTGGTGCCGGTGATTCCGTCGCTGGCGGTTGGCGACGATGGCGCCTGGTTGAACGTGAACGCCGACACCGCAGCCGCTGCCGTCGCTGCCCATTTACGTGCTGAGAAACTGGTGTTTCTCACCGACACGCCGGGCCTGCTTCTCGACCGGAATGATCCCGGTTCGCTGCTGAGCAGCATTACCGCCTCGCAGTGTCGGCAACTGATCCGCGACCGCGTCATTGAGGAAGGCATGATCCCGAAAGTCGAAGGTTGCCTCGAAGCTCTGGCTGCCGGTGTGCGTAAAACCCACATTATTGACGGCCGAATCCGTCATTCTTTGCTGCTGGAGATTTATACCGACCGGGGTATAGGAACCGAAATCGTGCTGGATCCATCCTGACGCTGTCAGTGCAATTGGCTATTTGCCACCGAGTGAGGGAACCACCATGGCTCACAACGGCCATCTGAGTTCGCAACAGGTAATAGAGCTGTTTTCGCGCTATGTCATCGGCAATTATCGGCGTTTTCCGGTGTGCCTGGTGCGTGGCGAGGGTTCCTACGTCTGGGATGCGGAGGGAAACCGCTACCTGGATTTGTTCCCCGGTTGGGGTTGCAATCTGCTGGGGCACTGTCCGCCACGAGTCGTGCAGGCAGTGCGGGAGCAGGTAGGCGAATTGATCCATGTCCCCAATACCTGGTACATGGAGGCTCAGGGGTTACTGGCAAAAGCGTTGAGCGAGCGAAGCTTCGGTGGGCAATGCTTTTTCTGCAACAGCGGTGCAGAAGCCGTGGAAGCGGCGATCAAGCTGGCGCGGTTGCATGGCCGACCCAATCGTTACAAAATCATCGCCATGCTCAATAGTTTCCATGGCCGAACCTTCGGAGCGTTGAGCGCCACCGGTCAGCCGAAATATCATCACGGTTTCGAGCCGTTGCTGCCTGGATTTCGGCACGTACCGTTTGGGGATGCGGACGCGGTTGCGGAAGCCATTGACGATGAAACTTGCGCCATTCTGGTAGAACCGGTGCAGGGCGAAGGAGGCATTCGCATTTCGCCCCCGGACTATTTGCCAGCGTTACGTCAACTGGCCGACCAGCATAATTTGCTCCTCATTTTTGATGAAGTACAAACCGGCTTAGGGCGAACCGGAAGGTGGTTTGCCTACCAGCACTGGGGCGTGGAGCCGGACGTGATGACGTTGGCGAAAGGACTGGCCGGCGGGCTTGCCGCAGGGGCAGTTATTGCCCGCAAAGAAGTCGCTGACCGACTGCAACCTGGTATGCACGCAGCCACCTTCGGAGGAAATCCGATTGCCTGTCGGGCCGCTCTGGCTGCTATAGATACGATTGAAAATGGCGACTTACTGGCTCGAGCCGGGGTGATTGCAGAGCGGTTTCGAGAGCACCTGCTCGACCTGCAACAGCGTTGCCCACTGATACGCGAAGTGCGAATCCTGGGGGCGATGATTGGCATCGAGTTGCATGGCGACGGCACCCCGATCGTTCAGGCGTGCCTGGAGAAACGGCTATTGGTCAATTGCACGCAGCAGACAGTAATTCGCCTCTTGCCGGCCCTGACCATCACGGACGACGAAATTGACAGGGGATGCGAGATTCTAGCGGATGTTCTAATGAGTGCAGCCCATCAGCCCGCAGTTGCCACTACTTCCAGTCCAAGGTAGGAGAAGTTGCCATGCGTCATCTGCTCAGCCTGCTTGATTTAAGTCCGCAAGAGTTGAGAGAACTTATCGCCGTTACGGTGCAGCGGAAAAAGCGAAAGCGATCGGAGACACCGCTACGGCAATGCGTTTTGGGGCTGATTTTTGAGAAACCGTCCCTGCGAACGCGCGTCAGCTTCGAGGCTGGCATGGCCCGACTCGGTGGCAGCAGCATCTTTCTCAGCGGTCAGGAAGTTGGCCTCGGTGTGCGTGAAAGCCTGGCCGATTGTGCCCGCACGCTGAGTCAGTACGTGCAGGGGATCGTCTTGCGCGTATTTCGGCACGAGACGATCGAGGAATTTGCCAGGTACGCCAGTGTGCCGGTGATAAACGGCCTGAGCGATCGCGAACATCCGTGCCAGGCGGTCGCCGATTTCGTGACCATGACCGAGTTGCTAGGTGATCTCTCAGGCCGCACAGTGGCGTTTATCGGGGATAGCAACAACATTGCCCGGTCGCTGGCCATTGGTTGTGCCATGCTGGGTATGCGCTGGCATCACGCTTGCCCGCGGGAGTTTCGGTTTGAGCCGGACTTTTACCCCGGTTTGCAGCAGCAATTTCCGCAAGCGGTACTGCGGTATTTTGACGAACCGGCGGAAGCCGTGCGTCAGGCCGATGTCATTTATACCGATGTCTGGACGAGCATGGGTCAGGAGAACGAACAGGCTCGGCGGCGGCAAGCATTTGCCCAATTCCGGGTGGATGCAGAATTGCTGAAACATGCGCCGGCCCATGTGCGGATTATGCATTGCTTGCCGGCACATCGCGGCGAAGAAATTACTGACGAAGTGCTCGACGGGCCGCACAGCGTTGTTTTCCAGCAAGCCGCTAATCGAATGTATGCACAAGAAACGCTGCTATTGTGGTTGCTAGGGAAATTACGGAGAATCGCTCCTACTTCGCGCCGGCGTTTGCGCAGTGGGCGAAATACCTGACGTGGCTGTCGCACTAAGGTATAGCGTCAGGGCAGGGTATTCACAAACGAATCCACACGCTTTCAGCCAATGAGCGGCGGGTGTCTGGAGGATCGGCGTGTTGTTCCAGGTTTCTACTCGCAGTCGGCCACGAAGCCAGGGTTGCCAGATGACCGCCAGTTCGCCTAACGCTGTGACCGCGGTTTGACACTCGTCGGGCGAAACCCCTTCGCAAGCACTCAGCTTTTTGCCGAAAGATTCTACCAGCAAGACCGGTCGGCCGCGGTGCCAGATCATGGCGTTGCCGAGACGACGGAAGCTTTTCCCTATTTCGCCGACGAGTTTCGTATCTATTGCCGTACTCAGCCCTGCCAGACAGGCCGGGTCAACAGCCTGGACGGTCATCAGTTCGGTGGCAGGTGATGTTCCCGATGCCAGCAGGTGTGCAGCTTCGGGCAAGGCGTACTGCTCTCCGCAGAGACCCGCGACAAAGTAACCGCGGTAAATTTCCCCGGCCCATTCCAGTTGCTGCAACGCCAGGCGCAACACGGACCAGGGCGGGCCTAAGTTGTCCCATTCCGCCAGTTCACGGCAAACGATACCGTAACGTTCCAGCAGAACGTGCACACGCCAGAGCACCACCAATTCAGCTGCGGGTTTCCCGGAAGGAAGCAGAAACCACCGCCCCTCACCGCTGTTGCCGGTGAGATAGCTGCTGCCTATCCTCGGTCGCCAGGAACCGTCGCGGCATGCGTCCCAGCGTTCGGCGTAACGTAGCACATCGAGCTGATCATTGGAAACCAGTCCCGCCGCAAGCAATTCCAGTAAAGCCCGGCGTATGCGCCCGGGAGATTGGCCACTATAGCGAGCTAAATCCACTACGAAACTGGCTCCCCGTTCCTTGAGCAGTTGCTGGACCTGCAATGCTTCCGCCGAAAGCTCCGGTGTAACCTCTCCGTGCAGGAAAGAAGCATAATCGGCATCCGACCTCGGCAGGAACGCCAGTTCGCATTCGCCCAAGCGGAAACTGGTTTCGGCTTTATCGGCATGGTTCGGCGAGCGAGTCAACCAGAGCCATTCGCCACTTTGCACCAGATGGTTCAACCAGGCGGGCTGATAATCCGGTAACCGCGGACGCAGGAGTAACGGCTCCCACCACTGCCACGCCAGCCACAATCCCTGGAGTCGTCGCAGCACCTGCCGCAAACCTTCCACGCCTCGGTGCTTTTCCACGCCGGCCAGTCCTTGCCAGTGCAACAAAAAGCGAGCAAACTGCAGCATGCTTACTTCGTGAAACGCAGCGCGGCGTCGCAGGCGTTGCTGACGCGCCGCCAGTTCTCTCAGCTGACGCCGAACGTACCGGGTGTTGCCGTCAGGTTCCTGCAAAGCGCAGAGCCAGCCTTCGCTCACCCAGGATTGCAGTGTGTGGTGCAACCACCCGGCTGGAATCGGATAGCGTTGCTGAATCTCCTCCACGCTCGTCGTGGCACGCTGATTCAAAAACCGCCGGAGTATCTCTCGCCATGCCGATTCCACTTCCGCCTGTCGAGGACGGTCAGCGTCACCGTCCGCCTGGACGAGATCGTTTGCCTCCCCGAAAGCTGTCCGGTAAAGCGACAAATCTTCCGCAGCGATCCAGCGTTGCGGTTGCCAGAACTGGCACGGAATCTGCCACAAGACCACTCGCTTTTGTTCGATTAAGCGTTGCAGGCGGGGCCGTTGTTCCGCGGGAATTTCGTCGGGCAGGGTATCGCCGCGACGGCGAAGCCATTCCGCCAGTTCGTGTTCGGAGCGAATGGGGAAATCCAGGGTTTGCTGTGCGTTAACCAGAGCCGTCTCGTCTAAACTTTCCGGGGTCGCGGGAGCCAGCAGTTGCCGGAGCGGTTCGACATTTACCGCCGGTGAACGCTGGGCGGGTTCGACCCGGTCGTAGTCGTACATAAACGCGCCGGTAAACTGAAACCGCAACTGAGCGGCAAATGGCGAGGGGAAGTCGTGCACAATACGCCGCACAGCAATTTCACCGTTGCGAATCTTTTCAAGCACCTGGCGTAACCGTGGCACATCGAGATGTTCATTCAGGCACTCGCGGTAGGTTTCCATCACCACCGGGAAATCCGGGCAGCGCTCCACCAGTTGCAGCAGGTTGCGGGCTTTGAGCCGTTGCAACCATAACGGTGTGCGTCGCTGCGGATGAAGCCGCGGTAACAAAAGCGAGCGCATCGCGTTTTGTCGGAAGCGGATGGCGAAAAATGCGCAACTTCCCAGCGACGCCAGCACATCTTTTTCGACCCGTTCCGGCATTAACTCGTGCAGCACATCAACGGGCGGTTCTCCGGTATCCAGCAGGCGGATCAACACTCCGTCATCGTGGTGCACTGCGGGGGCCGCACAGCCGTAACGTTCCTTCCACCACGATTCCAGCGCCAATCGCAGCGTGAAATGCCAGCGCTGGCCAAAGGGCGAAAGCACAGCCAGATACCAGTCGCCCATTTCGTCGGGAAACGCCTCAACCAGGATGGTGTCCTCGCAGGGAACCACGCCGGTTTGTTCAAGCTGCCGATGAACATAGTCCCAGAGCTGACGGGCGGCGTGGGGTTCTAAGGCACATTCGCGGCGAAGCCAATCGAGACAATCGCGATCATGCAGACGGTTTCGGAGTTCGCGTAATAACCGGCCTACCGCCAGTCCCAGTTCCCAGCTTCTCCCCAGCCGTTCACCTCGCCAAAAGGGCATGACGGCTGGCTCGTGGGGAGAGGTTCGGCGAACGACCACTTCCTGGGCACCGATGTCCTCGATTCGCCACACGCCGGTGCCCAAAACGAACACATCGCCCAGCCGCCGTTCGTAAACGAATTCTTCGTCCAGCGTACCCAGCACCACGCCGGTATCTGCGAGTATCACCTTATACTGACCCGTATCGGGAATGGTGCCGCCATTGACCAGGGCGAGATGCTGGCTGCCGGGCAGCGGATAGAGCGTGTCGCTGGCCCGATCCCAGGCAAGACGGGGTCGCCATAAAGCCGAATCCAGCCCCGGCCAGCGAGCGCTCAACATCCGTAAGACGTTTTCGAGTGCCGTATCCGGCAGCTGCCGGTAAGGCCAGGCCCGGCGAATCACCTGCCGCAATTCAGCCACCGGCCAGGCGTCCATGGCGACCATCGCCACAATTTGCTGGGCGAGCACATCCAGGCAGTTTGGGGGCGTCGTTGTTTCTTCGAGGATGCCCTGGCGCATGGCCCGTACCAGTGCCGCCAGTTCTACCAGATCGGAAGCGGTCTTGGCGAGGAATCGTCCTTTGCAGACCGCACCAACGCGATGACCGGACCGGCCCAGCCGTTGCCACGCTCGCCAGATGCTACCAGGCGATTCGATTTGGCAGACCAGGTCCACCGAACCGATGTCCAATCCCAGTTCCAGCGACGCCGTGGCTACCACCGCCCGCAACTGACCAGCCTTGAGTTGCTGTTCGGTTTGCCGACGCACTTCCAGCGACAAACTGCCGTGATGCGACCGCACGGGGATGGCGTGCGGATCCTCCGCATCGCCCGCCCCGATCTCCCAACTTTCCCGTAACCGTGCCGACATTCGCTCTGCCGCCCGGCGATTATTGGTGAAGACCAGGGTCGAGGTATGCTGCTCGATAAGGTGGAGCGTGGCCGATTCGATCGCCGGCCAAACGCTGGTTTCCTGTAGCAAAGCGCTATCGGCAGCAGGCGCGAGCACGGCAACATCGAGTGGCCGCGATTGCCCGAGATCCACAATGGTCATGCTCCGACCAGTTCCCGCCAGCATGCTGGCAGCCGCTTCGACAGGTCGTAGCGTGGCCGACAGACCGATACGCTGGAAATCCCGACCTGCCCACCACGCCAGTCGTTCCAGCAACAGCGTCAAGAACACACCGCGTTTATTCGGGCACAGGGCGTGCCATTCGTCCACGATGCACCATTCCACCCGCCGCAAAATCTGCCGACCCTGTGAGGTGAGCAGGAGATGGAGCGATTCCGGCGTGGTAATGAGGATGTGGGGCGGTTGACGCAAAAGACGACCGCGATCGCGGGAAGAGGTGTCGCCGGTTCGCACGGCCAGACGCAAGCGCGGTAAGCTTACGCCCAGCTCCGCCGCGACCCGGGGAACTTCGCGGAGCGGCAACTCCAGATTCCGCGAGATGTCATAACTCAGCGCCCGTAGCGGCGAAACATACAGGACCCGCACGGTATCGGTTTCGCTTGCAGTTCGCCACAACCGGTCGAGCCCCAGCAGAAACGCCGCCAGCGTTTTGCCCGAACCTGTCGGTGCCACCAGCAACGTGTGCTGCCCGGAGGCGATCACTGGCCAGCCCTGCACCTGCACCGGCGAGGGTTCTCCGAAGGTTTGGCGGAACCATTCCGCGACTACCGGCAAAAACAAATCCAGCACCGCAGATGCATTCGGTTCGCTCATCGCAAGGGCTCGAAGCAGTCCGGAGCAAAAGTTTCTCAGCCAGGGCTAAATACCAGCTGACCAGCATTCCCGGTGCAAAAAGCGGCTCCATCAGATTGTAGAAGCGCGACGGTTACCGACCACGACGCACTTACCGGTCGGGAAACTGCCAGGCAGGCCGATCTGCTCTCCTTTTCTGTCAGCGCTGCGTCAGCCAGTACCAGGTGAACCACAAAGCCACCGCGAGCGACCCTCGCGCCAGCAATTGGGCTGACCAGTACCACATGGCCCAGTTGATCGTTTCTGCGACAGCCTCGAGGGCATTGCGGAGATGCTCCGCTACCATCTGCCGGGGGCGTACACGCCGTAGGGTGAACCATTCCACCACATTCGCCCACCGGCTCGAAAGCCAGAATTCCGCCTGGTCGAGCTGCTTATCCAGTTCGGGCGTGCGAATGTCGCCGCGGATGGAAAGTGCGTAGCCGTCCAGCAGCACCACCACCGCAGCCAGTGCGCTGAGCAACCCGGCCAGGAAGAAGTGCCCACTCAAATCACGCGGTGTCAGCGTCGCTTGCGGCAGCAACAGGTAGTACACGGCGGAGTTTACCGCAGTCAGCACCAGAGTGAGAACACTGGGCAGCAGGGTGCGCCAGTTCAGAAACAGCCAGCGGTGTTCCAGTACCAGCTGCGAAAGTTTCGGCCAGCGTTGCGGTAATGCCAGCACCAGCGAAACCACTTGACCGTACACGCGATACCGCGCTGCTGTGCCCAGCGCGAAAATCACAATCAGGTAAAGGTTGTACAGCGCCAGCAGGTTGACGTGCACGGTCGGGACAATGCTTACCGACGCTCGTTACGACGTGGTGTGGGCCAGCGGATGGGCTCGGCAGCAACATCGGCCAGCCGCGATAGCTCATCGGCGGTGAACGTGATCAGTCGCGACACGTGCACAGCCCCCGTCACCTGCTTCGAGATCGGATGGTCGGGGCGAAGGATCCGCCACGGGGCACCGTTCCCTGAACCGCCGCCGGAATTACCTCCGCCACCGCTGCGGAACGGCGGTTTCGAATACGGATCGGCTGCATTCAGGTTGACGACGTAGCCCAGATCGGCCATGGACGCGGCGGTGATTCTGCTCAACGGATTGGGTGGCGGGTCGGCAAAGCCGGTCATCAGTTCGTTCTTGAAAACGCTCTCGCGCCAGTGACTGTCTCGCGTGCCAGCACCGCCGGTGTTCTCCACCGGCACCGAGGTTTCGTTGGTGTTGAAAATCGCCCGATATTGCTGCGTGGCCTGCGAGCCGGTGAAGCGTGGGTTCGGCCCGCCCGCTCCGCTCAGTAACCCCTTCAAATCCCAGATCGTGCCGAAGCCGAGTACGTGCCCCATTTCGTGCAAGATCACGTCGCGGAGCAATCCGCTTTGTTCCATGTCGGCCAAGTCGGCAGTGTCGAATTCCATCGTGCCGTGGATCGGCAGGAATGAGCCTAACCGCAAAAAATCGGGTCCGGCTTGACCGAGAATGCCACCGGTACCGTCAATCGGCACACCGCTGGCATCTATGAGGATGTCGTCGACCGGCTGGCCCTGGTAAACGGCATCCGGCACATCGCCGACGATGATTTGCTCCCAGCGTTGGGCGGCCTGCTGGAAAACCTGCCATTGCGAATCGGTGAGACCGCTCCCGCGTCGCAAAGTGATATTGAACTGACTGGCGGGCGTCCCACCGCCACCTCCACCCCCGCCGCCACCGCCCCCGCTACCTCCGCCGCCACCACCTCCGCCGCCACCGCCTTCCGGTGGAACGAGTTTGATGATCAGCGAGTACGGCCCGGTGCTGCCTTCCACATCTCCGGTGCCCTGGATCGGGTCGTAATTCATGTTGGGGTAGCCGGAGATGCCGATGTAATAGGTGCCGGCGGTGCTGAACTGGTATTTCAGATACGGGCTGAATCCGGGCGGCTGGTTGGGAATGGGGCCATCGTCGTTGAAGGCCAGTTCGTTTCCCCGACGGTCAAACAACCGCAGGTACGGATCGGTGGCCGGTGCTCGCGCCTGGACGATGAATTCCACGGTTGCGCCAGCCGCCACGCTGAACCGGTACATATCCACGTCTTCGGGAAAGCCAATCGAGGCACTTCGCCGCACCGATCGCGTGGGCGAGATGCTGCCGACGTTGATGGCCTCGGCCAGCGTGTCGTCCGCATCGCCAATCGGAGTGCCGAGCCGTGCCGGAACACACCGCGACTCCAGCTCCTCCAACTGCAAACTCGCGCGGGCTGTCTGCCGGGTAGCACTTCTGCTCCTCGACTCGGTGCATTTCCGCCACCAGCTCGACCCGCCGGATCCCATCGCCTTCCTCCCGCTACTAGGACGTGGTTGAGCGCGCACCACCACGCCAACCGTGTGTGGTGCATCTTCCTTCAACATTACCACATTCTTGCGAGCGCGGCCAGGGCGATGGATGCTCAGTTATGCCCCAGCAAGCCCTGGAGGCGCATAAGCAATACCACTCCAACTGCCAGTCGGCAAAATGGGGGGGCAGAGTGCTCGCTTTCTTCGAACGAACCCGCCAGATTATTCAACCTGTGTCCAGTCAATGGACTTACCGTCAGCCCTGTTGCAGAGATAGAAGAACACATTGAGCTCTGCGGAGAAACGGATGCGTCGAATCGACCGATCGCCCATCACGGCATTCACCGAACCCACGTGCGGGCCACCAAAAGCGGGCTCGGGGTTTCCAGTAATGGGGTTTAGACTAATAGAGTCAGAAGTTGCGTTGATTAGGTCCCCCCGAGGCACCCACTGGGCGGGGGGTGAGGGCGGAATTGTTGTCTGGCCGCCACTCCAGCGGATGGTGCTGTAGTTGTAGCCGGGCCAGAAGCCCTGGTCCCAATTTGCACCTGACTCCATCAGATTACGAATCACCCACTTTTCGCCCAGCAAGAGGGTATTGGACAAGCCGTCTGGAACATCGCTCATCATGTTGATCGGCCGGTAGGATGCCAGGATTGTTAGTTTCGCATCCTCGGCTAGACTGGGTTTCAACAGGCCGAGCATCTGGGCCTCCCATGTATTCACGGGCCCGGTTGGGGTTAAAACCGGCCCACCGTTGCCGGCGTAATCCGTCTGCGCCATCCCGCCATAAAGTTCCGGCTGGCGACGCGACGGGCAATAGTACAGCGGTACTACTGGAATAGCATTCGCTGGCTGCGAACTTGGCCAGTTGTTGTAGGTGGTGCCTAGCTCGATATACGGCAGAATCTGAAAACCCCAGCCAAGTCGCTGGTACCTGCCTGGAGCGGGAGGCGGAGGTGGAGCGGGAGGCGGAGGAGGGGGTGGACTTGGTTGATGACCGTTCGACCAAGTCGTAGTGGGCCCGACACTTACCTGCCACGCTCCCGCTGTGGGAAAGTAATTGTGATCGTTGTGAAAACTATGGAATGCCAGAGCGATCTGGGTCAGGTTGCTGGAACAGCGCATGCGGTTGGCCGCTTCGCGGGCACGCTGAATGGCCGGCAAGAGCAGCGACATCAGTAAGCCGATGATGGCAATGACGACAAGCAGTTCAATGAGCGTGAAGGCTTTGCGGAAGACAAGAACTCGGCGTTGCATGATTCGACCTCCTGAGGCTACCTGATGCGAGTCGGTTCGCTGCGACCGTTCCCCACACTTTTCGGGTGCCACACACCCCGCGAGTCCAACGCTGAATCGAAATAGGTGCACGGCTGCCCGGTCTCTGCTTCTATGATAGCTGAGCCAGCCTGGCAGCGTCAAGCCCCTTTTTGCAAAATTTTCCGGCAGTATCGCTTCACGGCCCGGGAACCGCCAGGTGCATGGTACACTGCCGGAATCGCCGGTCGGCACAAATGCTGGCGATTCGCAGGGGCAGGCTAGCCCTGGTCGGTCTGACTCGTATAACGGTTGTGAACGCCAGGAAAGGTGTGTCCGGCCTGGATGACGGTGGGCGAAGCGGGGGTGTGCCCTGGTCGGGCCAAAGTCGTGCCCGATCCTGGACGATACCACAAACGCACTCCCGCATAGCTCCAGGTCAGGACACCCGGAACGAGCATCCGTGAGCTATGAGCAGCCAACCCACATCCGCTGCCAATAACGATCCCCCGGTGCGCTGGGAACTGGTCGCGCGAGTTCGGCGGGCGATCCAGGAAGGAACTTACGAGACGCCGGAAAAATGGGCGATTACCTTGCGGCGGTTACTGGCGTTGCTGGGACAGCCAGCGGTTACGGAGCCGGATTCGCAGGCTTTATCGGGGCCGGATAGTAGCATTCCCCGGTCGCCGCCCATTCCACACCGCGAATGAACAGCAGCTGGAACCCGGCACTGCTTTTCATCGCCTCGACATCGTGGCCGAGCACGTTGTGATACACCCGCCCCTTGCCGTAGCGGGCAATCCAGACCATCGGTTCATGCAGGCCGGTGTTTTTCGGGTCTTTGCTTTTGTCGGAATAAGCGGTAGCCAGGACTTCGGCGTCGGGCGGAATGACGGAGTTCTGGTATAGCTCATCGCGGCCATGCTTGAATTCCTTGATGCCGCGGGTGATCGGATGGTCTTTGCGGACGGTAACGACGAATTCGTGCATTTTGCCGTGGTATCCCTGCCGTCGCCAGCCCCCGGCGATGATTTTTTCAAACTCGCGGTCCCAATCACTGTCGCCGACAAAGGCTGCGGAAGCGTGGTGATACACGACCAGCCCTTTGCCGTTGCGAACGGCATCGGCAAACGCTTTCTGATTCGCTTCCGACCAGACGCTGTCCGGATTTTCCTTAGCCCCTTTGGGCGTGTTGCGGTAGTTGAGGACGAAAACGTCGTAGCGAGCGAGATTCTCCGGCGTGAGGTCTTTGCGTGGCGTTTCGGTCACATCCACCTGATGGCCGGCACGAGTCAACAGGTCTTTGAGAAACGGCGTGGTTTCCCGCCAGGCGTGGCCGTGATCGCCGGTGATGATCAGGACGCGGATCGGTTTGGGTGGCTGAGCCGGGGTCTGCGACCAGACGGCGCTGCCGCCGGCCAGGCTGAAGATTGCGACCAGCGCTGTCCAGAATCGGTACACACGTGCACTCATGGTTGGCCTCCTGATTCGCTCTTCACGGGTGGCGTGCGAGGCATTTTTATGGGAAACGGGTCGGAAAAACCAGCACCGTGCATGGTACCGCTCAGGAATGAGTTATCGCCGAGCGCGATCCACCCGGCCTGGATGGCAAGTAAACCGAATCGCAAAGAATTCCGCTACGGCAGCAAACTTGCGATTCTTGCCCAACAATTTACGGACTGCCTGTGGTTCGATCGGGCTATAACAATGGTGAGGCAGGGAAGCGAGTTGGTGTGGAACGGAAGAGTGGGTCGCTTTGCTGCGGCAATCGGTACCCTGACCGACACGGCTGGCGTATCGCTAACAATCGGGCGAGGCGAACATGTGGCGGAAAATACGGGATTTCCTGGAACTGATCCGGTTCAGCCATACGGTGTTCGCTCTGCCGTTTGCGCTGGCGAGTGCAGTGCTGGCCTGGCGGACTGAGCCATTCCGCTGGCTCGACCTGCTGGGCATACTGGCGTGCATGGTGCTGGCCCGCAGCGCGGCGATGGGATTCAACCGTCTGGCCGACCGCCATTACGATGCCGCCAACCCGCGGACTGCCGGTCGCCATTTGCCCAGCGGACGGTTGTCGGTTCTGGCGGTGGGCATTTTTACGGCTGTCTGCAGCGTTGGTTTTCTTGCCGCCACGACGCTGTTCATTTTTTCCAGCGGCAACTGGTGGCCGACATATCTTTCTCTGCCGGTGCTGCTGTTCATTCTCGGCTACTCGTACACGAAGCGGTTTACGTGGTTGTCGCACTTCTGGCTGGGGGCATCGCTGATGCTGGCCCCCTGGGCGACCTGGATCGCCATTGCTGGCCGACTCGATTGGCCCGCGGTCTGGCTCGGGGCAGCGGTGCTGTTCTGGGTGGCCGGTTTCGATACCATTTACGCACTTCAGGATGTCGAATTTGACCGGCGAGCACGGCTATTGAGTTTCCCCGCCCGCTGGGGAGAAAGGGCAGGGTTGTGGCTGGCGCGAATCTGTCATGCCCTGACGGTGGTCTGGTTATTGGCGGTGTGGTGGTCGGCCCAGCTGGGCCCGATTTTTCTGGCCGGAATCGCTGCGGTGGCCGGTCTGCTGGTTCTGGAGCACTGGCTGGTACGTGAGCAAGACCCGGCCCGGATCAATCTCGCCTTTTTCCACGTCAACAGTATCGTAAGTATCGGCGTGCTGGCACTCATCTGTGCCGATGTGCTGCTGGCGTAGGAGAATCTCGCGGCACTGCGATTGGCAAACTGGCCAATTCTCTTTGCTGCTTCCTAACCGGGCTGGCCAACACGAGCGATCTTACGAGCGAATATGCTACCCATTTGCGATACCATTCCCTCGCGACGGTTTCCTTTAGCGATGTGGTCGCTAATCGGGTTGAACACGGTGGTCTTTTTCCTGGAGCAGATGTTACGGCCCGCGGAACTGGAAAAGCTGTTCTGGCTTTACGGGATCAATCCGGCGTACACGACCGCGCTGATCCGCGAGGGAGCCTGGCCGGAATTGCTGCAGGAACTGTACTGCTTCGTGACCAGCATGTTTCTGCACGGTGGCTGGCTGCATTTCCTGAGCAATATGTGGGTGCTTTACCTGTTTGGGGATAATGTCGAAGACCGCATGGGGCCGGTGCGGTTTTTGCTGTTTTACCTGGTGTGCGGCCTGGTAGCCGGATGGGTGCATGTTTTGTTCAATCCGACCAGCGAAGTACCAACGATCGGCGCCAGTGGGGCAATCTCAGGCGTGATGGCGGCGTACTTGTTGCTGTTTCCGAACGCGACGGTCATTACCCTGATTCCCATCTTCATCTTTCCGTGGTTTGTACCGTTGCCGGCGGTGCTGTTTATCGCCCTGTGGTACTTCACGCAACTATTCGAAGGTGTGCTCTCGCTGTCCGAAGATGTGGCGTTCAGCGGTGTAGCATGGTGGGCGCATATTGGCGGATTTCTCGCTGGGTTGTCATTAGCGCCTCTATTTGCCCGCCGTCCGCATCGCAAACGCTACGCGGACGAATACGCACCCTGGTGAGGCTGAACATGGGCATCGGAGACATCTTCTGGCTCTTTCTCATGCTGAGCATGATGCAACCGTGGTTACGACAACGGATGCTAGAGGCAGCCCGCTGGCGGAAAATCGAACAGATCGAGCGTCAGCGGGGCAGCCGAGTTATCGTTCTGATTCACCGGCAGGAGACGCTCAGTTTTCTGGGCATACCCATCTTCCGCTACATAGACGTCAACGACGCGGAAGAAGTAATCCGGGCTATCCACCTGACCGACAAAAGCGTGCCCATTGATCTGGTGCTGCACACACCTGGCGGGCTGGTGCTGGCGAGTCTGCAAATTGCCCGGGCGATCAAGGCCCACCCGGCCAAGGTAACCGTGTTCGTGCCGCACTATGCCATGTCAGGCGGGACTTTGATTGCACTGGCTGCGGATGAGATCGTTATGGACAGCCATGCGGTTCTGGGACCGGTGGACCCGCAACTGGGCGAATTTCCTGCCGCTTCCATCGTCCGAGCGGTGCGGAGCAAGAATGTCAACGATGTCGAAGATCGCACGCTGATCCTGGCCGATGTCGCGGAAAAAGCCCTGGCGCAAATCGAGCGGGAAGTGCTCGAATTGCTGGAGGGGAAGATGCCGCCAGAACAGGCCCGCCTTCTGGCCAGCAAACTCACCCAGGGTACCTGGACACACGATCATCCAATCAGCTTCGACGAAGCACGGGAACTCGGTTTACCGGTTTCCAGCAACATGCCTGTGGAGTTCTACGAACTGATGACGCTATTTCCGCAACCGGTTCGCCAGCAGCCGACGGTGCAGTATATTCCGCAACCTTACAGGCCAGGTGCCCCCAGCAGCAAATAGAGCGATCTCTCCGCCTGACCGATTGTTCAGGCACATTGTGGGTTAGTCCGCGGCCAGGTTCCCATATCGAGCAGTAGAAGCGGAAAGTGTGGCCGTTAGTCGGTGCCCGTTGACCACGTTATCGCTGCACATACAGGAAAGCCGCTTCGAATTGGCAACAGGAATCGGTGCAGGCTGGGCGTTACCCAGGCAAAAACCGCTATTGACCGGCACGCACCGGTACATTATTGAGCCGCTCTCTGGCAAGGGGCCTGTGCGCTCGTCATCTGCGATCGGGGAAAAGACTCGCGCCGTGAAGGCCACCGTTGCCTGGCATCGCAACCCGAAAAGCAACCGCGAAAGCTCAAAAATCGCTCTGCCGGCAATGCGGGGGACACCGGCAGCGAGCAGGCTTAGGCGGGAAGCACAAGGAGGAAGCACGGTGAACAGGGGTCAGTGGCTGGCCTGGTGGACGAGTGTTGGGCTGGTCATCGGGATTGTGGGCAGCCTGACGGGACAGCAAGCGGATACCGTTACTCGGCCGGCTGGCGCAACCATGCGTCCGGCGGCGGCGTTGCAGGAAGCCATCAATCTCTACCGCAAAGGCGAGTACGAAGAAGCCGCCAGGTTATTCGAGTTGGCCCAGCAGGGTCGCCAGCAACTCAGTCCAACCGAGCAGCAACGCCTGGACGAATACCGCAACCGCAATGAGGTGGCTCGTCTCGGTCGCCAGCAGACCCTGCAACAGTTGCAGGCTGCCCAGGAAGCGGTCAAGAACGGTCAGTGGAACGAGGCCGAGAACCTTCTGAAACAGCTGCGATCTAGCAACTATCTCAAACCGGAAGAACAGGCCCTGGTCAACCAACTGAGCGATCGCGTAGCTCGCCGGAACAATCGGCGCTGGTCGCTCTTCAACCGTGAAAGCAACGGGACGCGCAGCGACGCCGAGTCGTTGCTGGCGCAGGGGCGCGAGGCTCTCAAGAATAACGAACTCGACCGAGCCGAGACGCTGGCCCGACAGGCGAAGGAAGCCGGATATTCGGCTATTTTCCCCTGGAGCGATTCCCCCGACAAACTGCTCCGCGACGTTCAAGCAGCCCGATCGCGTCAGCAACCGGACAACGCCGCTACTGCCGCCACTCCCGATGCGGATCAACTGCTGGCGCAGGCGCGTGAAGCGTTTCGGCAAGGCGACCTCGACCGCGCCGAACAACTGGCACAGCAGGCCAAACAGGCCGGGCATTCCTCCTGGTTGCCGTGGAGCGATACACCCGATAAAGTCCTGCGCGACGTCCAGCAAGCTCGTCGCACCCAAGGGCAGGGGACGCAGCAGCAATTGAAGCTACAGCAAGCTCGCCGACTGCTGAGCGAGGCCCACCAGGCGGTGCAGCAGGGTGACCTGCCCAAAGCTCGGCAATTGCTTGCCCAGGCCGAACGGTTGCAGGTTACATTGCCTCCTTATGAGCCGCATACCCCGGAGAAAATCCGCCAGGCCATCGCTCAAGCCGAGCAATCGCAGCGAGCAGCTTCGAACGTTTCGGAGCCGGCTAAGCCTGCCCCATCCACAAACCCCAGCGACGCTGAACCTGTGACACGCCAGAATGCGCGTGCGAAACTCAAAGAGGCCCGGCATCTGTTCGAAGCAGGCCAGCTCGACCAGGCGGAGTCTCTCGCTCGCCGTATCCGGGTGGTTCCTGATTGCCGCTGGGGACTTTTCGAGGACACGCCCGACAAACTGCTCGCGGACATTTACAAAGCTCGTCAAGAAGCACATCGTCAACAGGCCGACGCTTTACTGGCCCAGGCCCGGCGAAAGCTGGAGCAAGGCCAGTTCGACGAAGCGGAAAAACTCGCTTACCAGGCCCGCGCTTTACAACCGCGTTATTCCATCTGGCACCGCGGCGAACATCCTGACCGTCTCCTGGCCGAAATCAAAGCGCGTCGCCAGCAGGCCAATCGTCCCCGCATCCCGAACGACACTGCTACTGCGAACCAGCAGGCCACTCCGCGACCAGTCGAAGTTTCCCCCGCCAAGCAGCAGGCCCAGATGCTGTTGGTGCAGGCTCGTGCAGCACTCCAGGCAGGTCAACTTGTGCAGGCTCTGCAACTGGCACGCCAGGCCCGTCAGTATCCGGTTACCTGGGGAGCTGACGAAGATTCACCCGACAAGATCGAAAAAGCTGTAGAAGCACTGCTGGCCCAGCAACGAGACCGTGATCAACCCGAACAGGCTGCTCGTTTGCGCCAGCAGGCCTTGCTGTTGCTCGCCGATGCCCGCGAATTGCAACGTCAGGGGCAAGTCCTGCCCGCTATCCGTCGCGCCCGCGAAGCTCAGAAACTTCGTGCTGCCTTTCGCCCCGAAGACGAAACTCCCGAACAGGTCTTACTCGATTTGCAAAACCAGGCTCATGGGCACATCGAAACCTTCAGCCGGGCCGCTCACACCTGGAAACAAATGGGCCGCTACTCTGAAGCGGAACAATGCCTCAAGTATGTCCGCACTTTGCAATCGGAATTACATCTCGACACGTTGCAAACCGATCAGCAATTCGCCGAACTTCAGCGTCTCCGTCAGGGTGCCCCTGTGGCTCAACTTCCCAACCAGGATGAAGGTCAACGTTTGCTCGAGCAGGCTCGGCGGGAATTGCGCGCCGGGGAACTGGTTCGCGCCCAGGAACTTGCCCGCCGTGTCTATACCGATCATGCTCACCTCCGCGTCGAAGCCAGCCAGTTGCTCGCGGAGATTGACGATGCCCAATATCGCCAATCGGTACGCGAAGCCAATCGTTTCTACGAACTCGGTGTCCGAGCTTATAGCCGTGGCGAATACGCCCAGGCCGCCGCTTATTTCCAGAGCATCAATCCCCGTTTGCTCGACGAACGCAAACGCACTCACATGCAGGAAATCCTCTCAAGCAAGGAGATGCAGCCACACGCACTGGTACAGGCAGGACAGTTGCCACCAACTCCAGAAACCGCACCCGGTCAGGCAACCGCCACCGACCGCCCCAAACCTGCCACTACCACTGCCGACAATCTCCTGGACAAGGTGCAGCAACAACGGGAAGTGGAGTTGCAGCGGCTCCGCCACATCAAACTCGAAGCGGAACGCCAGGCCAATCGCTTCGCACAGAACAACGAACTCGACAAAGCCGTGGAAGTTCTCCAGCAGGCATTGCACGAAATCAAACATTCGCCCCTGGAGAGCGAAGCTGTCCTGGCTATGCAACGCCAACTCGAGCAGCGCATCCGAACCTTTGAGGCCAGCCGCCAACAACTGGCCTACGACCGACTCCGCCAGCAGACCTTGCGCGGCTCCAGTCCTCGAGAACGCGAAATTCTCGCCGACATTAACCGCAAGGAGCAGGTGGCCCAGCTGATGCAACAATACAGCCAGTATCTCAAAGAGGCCAAGTACAAGGAAGCTGAAGTGGTCGCCATGAAAGCCAAGGAACTTGACCCGGATAACCCGGCCACCGAGGCGGCACTTATTCGGGCACGCACGCTACGAGCCCTCAGCGACGAAGAGCGCATTAAGTTCCAGAAAGAGCGCGGATTTGAGCTGGCCATGCAGTCGGTCAACGAAGCTTCTGCCGCTCCCGAAAGCGACTGGCAGTACCCCAAAGATTGGGCCGAACGCAACCGCCGCCGCAACAAAGCCATTCAGCCTATCCGCCCGGAAACTCCGGAAGACAGGGACCTCTACCAGCGGCTCCAGCAGCCGGTCTCCATTGATTTTCGCGATAAGCCGCTCAGCGAAGTGCTCGACCATCTTCGTTCCCTGTATGGTATCAACATTGTCCCGGACGAACCCGCTTTGCAGGCCGCTGGTATTTCTTTGAATCAGCCTGTAACCATTCGCCTGGATAACCGCCCGCTGCGTACCTGTTTGAACCTCATCTTGCAAAATGCCCGGTTGACCTGGGTGGTGCGCGATGGTGTGTACATCGTTACCACCGAAGAAGGCAAACGCGGCAAGCTGGTGCAGAAGGTTTACCCGGTGGCTGACCTGATCCTGCCGGTGCAGGATTTCGGTAACGTTGGCAACAATTCCGCCAGCATCCTCAGCGTGATCCAGCAGAACATGAACAACCAGCAGCCCGCGCTGACAGCGCCGTGGACACTGCCCGGCGGCACTACCGTCAGCCAGGGAAGCATGGCTGGCAGCACCTCGCCAGGACAAGCACAGGTCAAAGTCGAACCACCTAAAACCGCCAGCCTCGAGCAAACCCTCATCCGCCTCATCCACGAAACCATTGAACCGAAAAGTTGGGATGTCGCTGGCGGACCGGGCCACATTGACTACTACCCGCTGGGCATGCAATTGGTGGTCAGCGCAGATCCCGAAATCCAGGAACAGGTCGAACAACTGCTTACCCGACTTCGCCAACTGCAGGAGCTACAGGTCACGGTCGAAGTCCGATTCATCACGCTGAGCGAAGCGTTTTACGAACGCATCGGCATTGACTTCAATTTCCAGGTGGACGACGACCAGACCCGGTTCGACCGCATGGTGGTGGCCCAATCCTTCGCACCTCCAGGAATGATCAACGAGCCGGACCATCTCGACAAAGTAGTAGTTGGCCTGGCGCCCACCGGGGCAGGGTTCAGTCAGGACCTCGATATACCGTTTACCAACAGCAGCTTCAGCAGAGCCATTCCGCCATTCGGCAACTTCCCCAACGCTGTGGGGAACAACGGCGGCCTTTCCTTCGGTTTTGCATACTTGAGCGACATAGAGGTTTTCCTGTTCATGGAAGCCGCCCAAGGAGACACCCGCGCTAACGTCATGCAGGCACCCAAAATCACACTTTTCAGCGGACAGACGGCTAACCTGACGGTTCAGGATGTGCAGTTCTTGGTAACTGGTGCCACTCCGCTGATTGGCCCGTTTGGTCAAGTGACCCTTGTACCGCAGGTACAGCCTTTCCCAACCGGGCTGCAGCTGTTTCTCCAAGCGGTGGTTCATTCCGATCGCCGTTACGTTCGCCTCAGTCTCGCCCCGACATTCACCGCCTTGGCTCAGAACATTCCCCTTTTCCCGATCCAGATCAACGTCCCCGTGGTCAACCCTGACGGCTCCATTTCGCAGGTGCAGCTGACCCAGTTCATTCAGTTGCCAATCGAGTCAATCCTCTCGGTGCAAACAACGGTTATGGTACCGGATGGCGGAACCGTACTGATGGGCGGTTTCAAAACCCTGTCCGAGGGACGCACCGAATTCGGTCCGCCCATCCTCAGCAAAATTCCGTACCTGAACCGGCTGTTTACCAACACTGCGTACGGCCGCGAAGCCCGCTCCCTGATGATTATGATCACCCCACGCATCATCATCCCGGAAGAGGAAGAACAATTCCTGGGGCAGCAACTGTTGCCGCCCTAATCGCACACGGGCATTGCAATCCTGGTGCACGACGTTCGTCGGGCCGAACATAAGCGACGCCGTCAGCGCCAATACACACATTCACGAGAGCGGCGGGCGTCAGCCCGCCGTGGTTCTGTGAACCGAACGCTGCCCCGCGAGAATCGAACATTGTGCAGCGGCTATCGAACACCCATCCAAGAGCGGCGGGCGTCAGCCCGCCGTGGTTCGGTAACGCTCTGCAACGGGGTTGATAGTCCACGGCTGGCTTACGCCAGCCGCTCTTGGTGCACGAACGGACGTTTGATGCAACATACGCTTGTCGCAATATGGACACGCACATTCGCAAGAGCGGCGGGCGTCAGCCCGCCGTGGTTCGGTAACGAGACGGGCCTGCAATGCACACCGAACCATGTTCGCCCATTAACGACTACCGAACGAAGAGCGGCGGGCGTCAGCCCGCCGTGGTTCGGGAATCGCACCGGCAACGGCGAGCGTGTCTTGCCGAACGTGGATGCTCGCATGCCACGGGGGGCTTACGCCCCCCGCTCTTGTGTTGCCGTGCGAATGTCTGTCGACGAAAAAGCGATTTTTGCGATGGACGAACGCATGTTCACAAGAGCGGCGGGCGTCAGCCCGCCGTGGTTCGGTAACGAGACGGGCCTGCAATGCACACCGAACCATGTTCGCCCACTAACGACTACCGAACGAAGAGCGGCGGGCGTCAGCCCGCCGTGATTCGGTAACGCTCTGCAACGGGGTTGATAGTCCACGGCTGGCTTACGCCAGCCGCTCTTGGTGCACGAACGGACGTTTGATGCAACATACGCTTGTCGCAATATGGACACGCACATTCGCAGGAGCGGCGGGCGTTAGCCCGCCGTGGTTCGGAACGAGACGGGCCTGCAATGCACACCGAACCATGTTCACCCACTAACGACTAACCGAACGAAGAGCGGCGGGCGTCAGCCCGCCGTGGTTCGATGACGCATTTGCACTGGCCAGCGTTTTTCGCTGAACCAAAACGCGCGCGTCGCACGGCTGGCTCGCGCCAGCCGCTCCTGGTCGGGAGCGTGAGCGCTGCGCAAAGTATGCGTATCCCATCTGCGGGTTCGATACGTTTTCCCGGCTGGCTCACACTTGTTTCGCCCAAAAGAGAACCACGTGCTCCAGGAGCGGAACGATGAAGGGCGGTCCCTGCACTTGCCGTTGGCCCAACAAAAAGGGAGGAGGCTTGAGGATTGCCTCCTCCCGTGGTGTGGCGAGCCAGCTTCCGGTCAGTTATTCGCGGACGGTAATTTCGACCGGCTTGGCTTCGGCACGGTTCGCTGGGGTGTAGTATTCGTAAGCTACCGTGCTCGGTGTCTTGGCGCGGATCGGATACTTCGGTTTGAGGGTGTATTCAAAGACTTTCACGTCGCCCGGCTTGACGTCGCCGAGGTACAGCGTTACCACCCGAGGCGTGATGGAGAAGCGTTCGATCTTCTTCTGCGATACCATTTCGGCAAATTCACCACCATCCACGGTGAAGCCGGGCGGAATGCCCAGGTCCACGATCACCATGTAGGTCGGGACTTCACCGTGATAACGAAGCGTGGCCTTCGCTTTGAGCGTGTCGGAGGTACGCAATTCGGTGCGGTCGTATTCCACGGACACGTCTATCACCGGCTTCTTCGGTTCAGGACGTTGCGTCCACGGCCGGTAATAGCGAGTAACAATCTGGTACATCATGCCCGTTTCTGCGGACACGTTGATCCGCACCTCGTTCAAGCCGGTGCGGAGCTTGTCTTTCGGCACTTCAAACAGTTGCAGCACGTCGGAATTGTTTTGGGTCACTTCGCCGCTGAACAGTTTTTCGCCGTTGATGGTGACGGTAAAGGTGGCGTCTTTGGTCTGCGTAATGCCGCCGTAGCTGGCAACCAGAGCTTTGAGAGCGAGAATGGTGGCCTGGGTGCTGCCCCAGGTAGGTCCCTGTTTCGACTTGACCAGATAAGTCAGGGCCTGGTTGATGCTGTTGGGGTTGAAACCCGCTTTGATCATCGCCAGGGTTGCCAGAGCAGTGGTTTCGACGGCCAGGCTGTCGCCACGGGCGTACGTCAAGCCAACGCCTCGCTCGACCGGGAAGCAGATCGCGTTCCATTCCGGTAGAGCCTTGCGAAGATTGTCGAGCGTCCGCAGCACTTCGAGAGTGGTTTCGTGTTTGGGATCGTAGCTGGCCAGCGCATTGGCAACCAGTGCCAGCACGTAAGCATTATCGCCCGCTTCGTTGCGATGCTCGCGAATGTAGGCGATAGCCTTGTCCACTTCCTTACCGCGATAACCGCTTTCGAGTAGCGCCCAGGTCACGTAGCTGGTGAGCAGGAGTTTCGGATTACCCATTCGTTCGATGGTTTCGCCGTGGGTCGCTCCAATTTGCGACCAGGTGCCGTCAGACTCCTGCTTGCGGAGCAAGAATTGTTGCGTGCGGGTGATGACACCGGTGTCAATGGGATAGACTTTGGCCATGTCGGTGAATTCCATCAGGCCGTACGCGCTGAGCCAGACGAGAGATTCACCGTTGCCCCACCAATCAAAACCACCGCCGGGTCGTTCGAAGGTGAGGAGCTTCTGATAGCCGATGTTCAGGTATTGTTCCGCCTTGGCGAGGATTTGCGGGTTGGCCACACGGGCCTTTTTCACGTAGTCCGCGACCAGAATGTTGGGATAGGCCACGGACGACGTTTGCTCAAATCACCCAAACGGCATGCGGAGCATGCCTTCGACACCTTCAATGACCTGGCTCATCACGCCCGGATAAATCTTGACCAGGATTTTCGCGGAATCGGGGACAATACCGTCGGGAATTTCCACCTGATGGGTGGCCTGACCGGTGAGCCTGTCGGTGATGGATTTCTCGATTTTTTCGCCATCGGGCAGCACCTCAATGGTGCGTTTGATGGCATCGCTCATCTGTGTTCCGCGGGCGGTAACCGTCAGCGGGAGGTCACCGATTTTCTTGGCGCGGAAGCGGAATTTGACCGAGGTAACCTCGTTCGGCTTGAGGGCCACCTTGCGTTCGTAGCCCTGGCCGTCGGTCAGCTCGAACCAGTCCTCCTGCTTGAGTGTCAGGACTACCGTTTGCTGCTCCTTGAGATAGTTGTAAATGGCAACCGGGAACGCTATTTCGTCGTTCTGGGTCAAAGTACGCGGCAGGTCGAGGTCCACGAAGAAGTCCTGGAAGACCCGTAACGGAGCCGTGGTGCCGCCCAACAGTCCACCTTTGGAAGATGCCGAGGCAGTCAGTCGCCAGGTGGTGATCGAGTCGGCCAGTTGCAACGGCAGATGGGCAACGCCTTTCTCGTCGGTAATGAGCTGCGGCTGCCAGAGCAGCGTCTCCGGGAAGTACTCGCGGACGTAGATGGAAGGTTGTTCGCCAGCTTCACCGCCACCGGCACCGCCAGCGGCACCTTGCAGACCACCACGGTCTGCTGCTGCTGCCGGAGCGGCCAGAGGTATCGCACGAGGAGCGGCAGGCCTGGCGGCAAATTTCGCCTCACCCGCTGCTCTCAAGAACTCTCGCCCGTCGAGAGCAAGCTCTCGTATATTTACGTCCAGGAAGCGGTTACGGAGCCTGAGCCGATCCATCAACTCGTTGCCGCGGTAGCTGGCGAGCAGAGCTTTCCGCTCACCGGGCTCCACCCACCACAGATGAACCAATTCCGCCTCGGTCGGTGTGACCAGTCGAATATCATCGGCGGTGCCGAACTTACCATCCGGACCGGCGGAAACCAGTGCATAATAGGCGAACTGGTCTGCCTGAGCCTCCGGTTGTTTTTTATCCACAGCGACGAGACGAATTGGTCGGCCCCAGGCATCCTGAAGCTGGCGTTGCAGTTGCCGTTTCTGATCGGCATTGAGCTGAGGAACCTGGCGATTGGGACCCAGGCCAAAATGTTGAACCGTTACCGCCTCCTCGAGGAAACCTTCCGGGAAAGTCCATCGGCCGTTCTGGAAGAGCTGTTGCCTGCGCTGCTGACTCCAGTGGATGACGGCCCAGTAGTGTTGCGCCATTCTCTGAGCGGTGATTGCAGCTGCCAGGCGGTCCGCTGTTAGTCCGGGGTGCAAACTGGAGAGACTTTCTTCCGTTACCGGCTCACCGAAAGGCGTCGTCAGGAGTTTCTGCAGAATCTCCTTGTCCACCTCGCCGAAAAATTGCCGCACTGCCTGCCGCAGAATTCCTTTCTTGAACCGGCTGGTTCCAGTCTTCGCGTCGAACTCGATGCAGTCGGGATGGCTGTGAATATAGGCCCACAGCACTTCTCCCAGGGTGCGAATCTGCTCCTGAATTCGCAATCGCCGCTCGATAACCGGGTTGACTTCCCAGCGTTGCGGCGGTTTGGGCCGAACCGGTGCCAGCAATACCTGAGCGATTTGCTGCTGCTCCGCCGGCAATACATCCACCGGCTGACGCACAATCTGGTCGAAAGGCAGACCCGGCTGCACGATTTGCACTCTCGGTTTGAGCAATTCCTCTTGCAGCGTGAAGAAGATTTTCTCTAGGCCTGGCTGCATCTCCTGCAGGGCATAAACAGCCTCATCCACGATGATCACGCCCAGCGCTGCCGGAACCGGCTTGCCAGCTGTGTCGGTTACCTGGAAGCGAATGCTGGTGGCTTCGCCAGGTCGGAATGTGTCCTTTTCCCGCGCCACTTCAATCTTCAGTTCGTCGCGGGGCTGGACGTAAATGACCCGGCTGTCGCGGATGATTTCCCCATCGGCCAGCATCTGGTATGCGTGTACCTCGAGGCTGCCAAACAGCGCGGGCGGAATGTCCAGCTTGGCGCTGGCCTTTCCGTCCTTAACGTCCAGCCATTGCGACAGCAACACCTGGCCTGATTTGATGATGTCCAGATAAACCGTGGGCAAACCGGCGGAACTGCGAATGTCCACGACCATCGTATCACCGGCACGGTAAACGGCTTTGTCAAGCCGCAACAGGACGTTTTCGCCGAATAATTCGCAATTGAGCTGGGCCGCAGTGTGCGCTCGATGACCCTGTTTATCCTGGGCTTCGGCAACCAGGTCGCAAACCAGTCGCGGCCCCGGAATGGTAATCGTCTGCCCGCCGAGCAACTCTATTGTCTGTGGCTCAGGCTGACCACCTAGCATGGGCCGAATGCCAGGTCGGCCCGGCCGAATCGGGCGTATGCCGGGACCTATGTCGTCTGCGAAACCCGGACCCGCAAACGCTTGCCGGAGGTTCTCCTTACGCGGAGTCAGCACAAACTCTGCCAGCCCGGCCGCGTTAGTTTTCAGCACTGCGATCGGCTCTCCACGTTTGCCCGAAGCCTGCGGTTTCCCCTGGTCGGAACTTTCCCGCTCACCGAACCAGACACGCACGGTGCAATCGGCCGCAGGGCTGCCGTCAGGATAAACCGCTGCCACGAAAACGCGGTTCTCCATTTCGGGTACCAGCCGGCCACCCTCGGCAATCAAACCAATACGGATCGGCTGATCGCTGACCGGATAAGTCCGCGTAATGGTCTCGCTGTGTTCAGCGGTATCCGTTACCGTGACCTCGAACTTAACCAGCGCATTGCCCCTTTGCAGCGGCTGCCCGACAAAGTAGTCGGGCAACTTGATTTCAAACTTCACATGCCCATTGCTGTCCGTTTTCCCTTCCCAACGGGCAAATTCTTTGAATTCGACGTCGAAGGTACTGGCCGAGACTTTCACGGTACCGCCAGCCACCGGCTTGCCGAAGAAGTAGTCGCACTGCAACTCGGCTTTGACCGTTTCTTTGGGCAGGTAGAACTTCTTGTCGGTGGTCAACTCCACCTTGAACTTGGGCAGCACATACTTTTTCACCGTGACCGTCTTCTTGGCTTCGTGCTGACCGAGAGCAGCACGGATCTGGTAATCACCCATGTTGACTTCATCGGCCAGCTGGAAATCCACTGAAGCGATGCCATACTCCGAGGTTTTCACCGACCGCTTGAAGACCTTGTTGCCTTTCGGGTCCTGGATCTCGAACAGGATTTCACTGTCGGCCACAGGAGTCAAATCGAACGGACGCAGAGCCAGCGCACGCAGGTGAATGATCTGGCCCGGCTGGTACAAAGGTTTGTCGCTGACGAGGAGAATTTTCGGCTCGGCCTTCACCTGAACCGTCTGTTCCAGCTTTTCTTCGCCCAGTGGGCTGCGCGTGTGGATTTCGACCTTATACTGCCCAGGCGGCAAATTCGGAACCGGTACGGTCACCATGGCCGAACCTTTGGCGTCGGTGCGACCCTGCTCCAGAGGGATTTTCTTGCCGTCTTTGTCCACCAGGCACACTGCAAATTCCGCTCCGCCGAGCGGAACCGTTTCGGTCAACGACTTCGCGCCCTGCACCTGCAGACGAAGCGCCGCCCGGCTACCCGCATGCCATTCCTTGCTGGCCAGCACCGCCGTCTCGTGAGCCTTGACCAGCAGCACTTTGCTCAGGGGCACCACAATCTGCTCTTTGCCAAACTCGACCCGCAACTGCAAATCGCTGGCAGCTTGCTGCGGGCGCGGAAACTCGAAGCGGTAGCTTTCGGCCAGGTCGGTTTGTTTGACGGCCAGTTGCTGCGTCGAGAGTACCTGGTTTGCGGAATCGAGCAAACTCACCTTGAGCGTGCCGGCCAGGGGTGCCTGAACTTTGCCGGCTTGTGGATTCTCAATGGTTACCGCCACCAGCAATTTTTCGCTCGTTTGAAAGGCCGCTGCACCGTCCACGGAGAGAACTCCTGCTTGCACCGGAGGCGATTGCAGAAGCCAGAAGGCTCCAGCAATTATCAACGCTCCCATCGCCACTACCATGCCTGCCCGCGCTGCCAGAACCAGCCTGGTCTTTGTAGCGTCGTGCATAGGTCGTCTCCTCTTATCTCTCGTGGACTTTTCGGTGATAGAGCCCCTTCGGTGATAGAGCCCCAGTATGTGACGAACGAACCGTCCGATTGGATCGCGTTGGCTTCTGTTTTTTACGAGCCAGCTTCTGCTTATGTCCGAAACATCCGGGGCAACGAAAATCCACGCCTAGGCCGGCACTACTGCCAAGCCTGGTTGCGGCAGAGCCGAGGTTTTTGCTGGTGGTTGTGGCAAAAACCAATCTGGTCGGCGTCGAACTAGGCGCACAAAGTCGGCAGTCAATTGAGGGTCAAGTTGTGTTCCGGCAGAGCGTTCCAGTTCGGCACAGGCATCCTGCCAGTCCAGCGGCATACTGTAGGGGCGAAGGCTGGTGATCGCGTCGAACACATCCAGCACTGCCAGAAGTCGGGCCAGCAGCGGAATGGACTGTCCTGCTAAACCGTCGGGATAACCGTTACCATCCCACCGTTCGTGATGGTGTCGGATAGCCGCTAATACCAGCGGATGATCCACGACAGGACGAACAATTTGCACGCTCCAGAGCGGATGCTGTTCAATGGTTCGGCGTTCCGACTCATTCAGAGGGCCAGGTCGGTAAAGCAAGCCCGCGGGGACTCCCATCTTGCCAACATCGTGGAATCGAGCGGCTAGGTCCAGGGCCAGCTGTTGCGGTGCAGGCAGGCGAAGCAGACGGGCGACCAGGCGAGCAGACCGGCACACCCGCCGGCAATGAGCAGCCGCTATCGGGTCATGCAGGCTCAACGCGGTTAATAATGATTCGGAAGCACGCAAAATCTTATGCGTCCGTTCCTGAAGGCGTTGCCGCAATTGTTGCTCCAGCTCGCGGACATGCCGCAACCGTTCCCGTTCTTCGCGTACCAGTTGCACCTGACGCTGCAAGACCGCATGCAGGTCGTCTATGTCCAGCGGTTTGGCAAAGCAGCGCAGCACGCCCATCCGCATGCAGCGTAACAAAGTCTCACGCTCGGCACTGCCGGTCATCATCAGACACACGGTTTCTGGCCACTCTTGCAAAACCTGCTCGACAAACCAGAATCCATCCCGGCCAGGCAGCACAATATCCACCAGGACTATCGGCGTAGGTCGGCGTTGAAAAAGTGCCCAGGCCTCTTCCGCAGAACGTGCCCCTTGCGCTGGCAAATGCCACAGCTCCAGGAGTTTCCGCAGCAATTCCTGCACACCGGGCTCATCTTCCACCCAAGTGATCCACGCCATCCCGTCTCTCCCGCTGCTTCGAGACACGAAATCCTTACTTCAACAGCGACTTCCATGCCCTGAACAACCGGAAAATTCACCTGCCATTCCGCTTACAAGCGTACCGACCGTACCGGATATGCCGTACTTGCGAACCTTTGTTCGGCGGGGACCATACCTGCCGCGTCTCGGCGATCCTCACCAACGTTTGCTGCGAACAGCTAGACCCGGCGAAATGGAAAAACCGCGACCATGACCAACTTGCTTGGCGCTAACAAAGGCAGAACTGAACTGGCAATGCACCCGGCCGGAACCGCCGTCATATCTGGCAACTGTGATAACCGCACAAACCGCAGAACGCCTGAACCTGCGACAACGTTGCCAGCGAACGACGAACTTTGCCGATAAGGCATCAAGACGCTCGGAGGAATTGCGGATGGACCGTAATACGAAAATGGCAGGGACGGCGCTGGTTTTCTTGCTCCTGGCCACGCTGCAGGGATGTCATTGCTGGGGCTGGTACCATTACCACAACTGTTACGTTTACCTCGGCACACCGCCCGGCGCCAAAACGTATGGTCATCCGTGGTTTGCTCCGGGCTGGTACAGCGGTTGGCCCTATGGTTACACTTCCCCCGCTTTCGGATACCCAATGGGCGTTAGTTACTCGCCAATTTTTGCGGAAGCAGAAGCCGTCGGGCAGCCATCGGTTACGGAAATTGCCCCCATGCCGCGCGCCTATCCTGAAGGTAGCCAGCCGGACTTGCTATTACCGCCACCGCGACCGGCAGCACCTCCGGCAGAAAAACCCGTTTCCCCCGAGCCATCCCGAACTGCGCCTGGCTCCGGTTTGCAGTTGCGCTTCACCGGGCCGCAACAAACTACCCTGTCTGAGAACATAACCTGCACGCTGACATTGCACAACGCCGGCGACTCCGCACTTGACGACTTGGAACTGGTCCTGCACCTGCCGAAAGTAATCCAGTTGGTCAGTAGCAGCCCAGCAACGCAGGTTCGCGGCAACGAGGCAGTGTGGAAATTCGCCCGACTTGTGCCCGGCCAGACCGAGACAGTAACGCTCACTTTGCGGCCCGTGCACACCGCCAACCAGGCCATCTGCCACGCCAGCGTTCTAGCCCGCGATGGTACCGGCGCTGCAACCGTTCACGCCATCCGTATCCTCCCATCGGATCGTTGATAGCGCGTTTTATCGACAAATCTACAATGAGCTCCCCTGAACCGACTTCAAAATTGCAGCCAAAGTTTCGCACTGTAGCTATGGGTTCCCGGCAGACCGCCAATAGGGCACAGTCGCGCAAGACCAGAGCGATTTACGTCCCCGCACTCCAGGTTTGACCGCGCTACCGACACGTGAGAAGTCATGTTTCAGAGCAGTTCCGACGCAGAGCAGACGTCGCTGCCGCACCAATCTGCGGTCCAGCCTTCGTTAGCGAAAACATGTTCGCCGAGACCGCACGCAATGGCGACGTGGCCGGTAAAAACGCAGACTTGCGAAAGCACTGGCCCAGTCGAGAATGGAACCTGCGGCCCGTACGCCCGAAACGAGTTTGTAGAACTTGGGTCGCGCCTGCAAGAGTCCGCCAATAGACCAAATTGGCAAATAATTCGGCAGCGCCAACAGCGTATGTTGCTTGAAGACGGAAGCAAAAGGGCAACCAACGGCCGGCCGCTGGTTGCCCCTGGCTTACGTGAGTCTCGGCGAGTTATTCAGCCAGCTCCATACGGCGATACATCGGCAGGTGGCGGTAGTAAACTTCGAGCGTGAGAATGCACAAGCTGGTGGAGTAAATGCGCCCGGCCCGTGGACCGTAATCGAAATATTCAGCGGCCCAGGAACCGTAGGAGCAAGCAGATGGGTCAGACTTATCCTGCAGTTTGACCAGCAGGTCGCGCATATTGGGGTTCCACTCGTCGAAATACTTGCCCTCCATGTGATGCATCACCTGCGTGGCGTAGTACCAGCCGTACAGATTCAGGCCTCTGGGATTACTGACTTTGTCTTTGTCCGGCGGTCGGAAACGTTCCAACAGGTATGTGCAGCCGGCATGCAGATCGGGCACCAGCGGCCCCCAGCCGAGGTACTGCCGACACAGCAACCCGACGGACGTCAGCACCGGGGTTCCGCCGCTACCAGGAGTGTAGCCATACAAGGCCTTCGCATACTCTTTGTCGCCAATCTTAGCTTTGGCAGACACCTGATCGAGGAATCGGCGAGCACCATCGAGAGCGGAGCTGGGCACGTTCAGGCCGGCCATCTGCCCGCTGCGCAGGGCCATGATGACCCAGCCGCTGACTGAAGTATCCCCCGGATCGCGCTCGCCGTAACGCCAGCCACCGGTCACGGGATGCTGGATGTTCACCAGATAATTCAGCGCTCGTTGCGCTGGCCCCTGCAAACGTGGATCACGTGTCATGCCGTAGGCTTCGCACAGGGCAATCGTGGCGATGGCGGTCTCGTAGGTGGTTCCCTTGCCTATTTTCCCACGTTGATCCTGCTGCTGGATCAGGAACATCAACCCCCGCAAGACATTGTTGCGATAGGGCGAATTTTTGGCCACATTGTTTGCCCCTTCCGGAGCCATGTGGGCGTGACCAGCTCCCAAGAAGGCCAGCAGGGCGAATCCCGTCATTGCGACGTCATGGGCACCAACGTTCTGTTCGGACTGATTTCGGCAACGGCAGCCCGGCTTGGCCAGATGGTATTTGTCGCCCGACCATCGCCCATCTGGCGACTGGTGCCGCGCCAACCATGCCAGACCACGCGCGACGGCGGCTTCCGACTCCTCGGTGGCGCCCATTCTCTTGATCAGGTTCAAGTCTCTACCGCCTCGCAAACCGATGCCGCCTCCTTGACGCGAACCGCCTCCGCCTCCACCGAGCAGACCCAGACCCAGTCCCGATGGCAAAGCACCGCCTTCGCCCACTGCTCCGTAAGCTCGCCGCGCATCATCGGTGTGCAGCAGGAAACCGCCCAATCCTTCTGGACCCGCCATTCCAGGCCCTTGGACACCACCTTCGTTGCCCGAACCTATGCCGGCTGGAAGGTTCTGCTGCAACTTGGACGGATCAACTTCCAGACCAGCATTTTCGGGAACATCGGTCGGATTCTCCGATGGCAACGATAACTCCGGCGCTGCGGTGACATCAGGGGCATTATCCATGAGGTCATCGGCAAACGGATTGATGGGCATATTCTCTGGGTCATCCGGCATAATATCGCTCTTCGTTTCTTCGTTAGTCAACTCAGTGAGCGTTCGTTCACCGGAACTGTTTTGCCCTTGCGTCCAGGCGTTGAACAACAGCAGGGCCACCAGGACGGAAACATTGAACACAACGCTGATCAGCATGGCCGGGATGAGTCGCAATAAATCACGCCAGGTCAAACGGGTATCGGCGAGTTCACTGAGCGGCACAAACCCCCGCAGCACCCGCACCCCTTGCGTTGTTTTGCCGGTCGGCTTCGCCCCTGCAGACATGTATCGTCCCTCCTTCAACGTGTTTCTTGACCAGCACCGAGCTTAGCGCTGGCAGCCATCCCTCGATAATTTACACCCGAGCTATTGGTTTTACACTTTTGACGCTGGTTTCCGGCAGAAAGTTCCCTGATGAAAGTTTAGCTAAAGACCGGCGACGCCGGCAAGTATCACTTCGCTATTTCTCAGAATAATCCCTTGCGGCCGTCCATGCCGCGACAATTGCCTCGACCCATGCGGCGTTTGCAGCGTAGGCGTTTATGCCGTAACCGGCTAAAATTGGCAGCAAATGCCAGGTAACCGTCATGCTGCCCAGGCATTTTTTTCGGCCCTTCCCAGGCCAGCCAACCCCGGCCATCCGAATATATCCCGGCGGTAGGAAGGAACCGAAACCCGCTCCCCCGTCAAATCGCCGGGAGCTTCTAAACCTGCCTCAGCGGAGGGCGCAGATGAACCGGTCACACGAAAGCAAGGGCGGTGGATGTTCCCGTTGTCTCGGCCAGAAAATCGCCGCATCAATCGGCTTTGGCGTTCTTGGCGGTGGATGGTTACTGGTGATGGCGTGGATAAGTCTAACTGACACAGCCGGTGGGCAGGCAACCGATAAGGCTCCAGCTGCCGGAGACCTGCCGGGCATCGTCTTCGTTGCCGCTCCGGTCTTTGATGAGGCGACCGATGTGCAGGAAGGCTACGTAGGCAGTTATCACTGGCGAGACGGTTACCTCTACCCGCGAGCGGCCACCTATCATCGCAAAGAACGCACCACCGGCCCGATGCGTCTGGGGAAAAATCTCTATCTGCTGACACCGGCCCGACCGGATGGCCAGTTACGCCAGCTGACGTTTCTGCAAACTGAAGGGGCAGTTTATAAACCGGAACCTTCCTACGACGGTCGCAAAATCCTGTTCAGCATGCGTAAAGATGGCGAAGATTGGTTCCATCTATACGAAATGGACGTGGAGAGCGGTAAGGTTCGCCAGCTGACGGATGGGCCGTTTAACGATTTCGCTGGTTGTTACCTCCCTGATGGACGAATTGTTTTCGTCTCCGACCGCACCGGGTTTTTGGAGGAGTACCACGAAGAGCGGACGGAATGCTTGTTCGTCATGAATCCCGATGGAACGGGAATCCACCAGATCACCTTCAACCCAGGAACCTATTTCGAGCCGTCCGTTCTGCGCGATGGACGGATTATATGTGCCTTCTGGGATGCGTTTCACCTGAACGTTCCGCCGCTCGATAAACACGAAACGGTGCTGGTTACGCTCAATCCCGATGGCACGGATGAACGGCATTATTTCGGAGCAGGGCAATATCGCTTTTTCGGACGGGAACGGCATAGCGGTGTATCGTTTACGACACCCCGGGAAATGCCCGATGGCCGCATCCTGGTGCAATGCGAACTGGGCCCGGCGATTGTGGATATTCGAGCCGGCCAGCATCCCCGTGATGCGCTGGTGCCGATCTTTCCAGGAGCGACTTCGATCCAAATTGGCGGTACCACGCATCGCGTCCATCTATCGCCGTTGGGCACGCGGAGCACCGCCTATCCATTGCCCGACGGTCGCATTTTATATTCGGCCACGAAACCCGGCGCCCGCGACAGTGCCATCTACATAACCGACCCGTTCACGCGCGAGGAAAGGTTGATTTACGACATCCCCAATTATGCCGAGTTCGACCCCGTGCCGGTTCGGATGCCGCGACCGTTGCCGCGACGCTTACCCCAGCAGATCAAGCATCCCGAAGTGTATGCGTCGGGTCTGGGGCAGCTAGAAGAATTGCCGTCACCGAGTCGCACAGGGCCAACGCAGGAATCAGCGTCTCCGACACCGACGCCGGGCTGGTCGCGGTTTGTGGTCGTAGCAGGGCGGGAGTCGGATTTTCCCGAACGCACTGCCGCACTGAGCCGTGCTCGTTATCTGCGTGTGATGGAGGCGGAGTACACGGCAGTTACGACCAGCAGCCATACCAATCTCGAAACGCGGATTCTTGGGGTGGTGCCGATCCACGAAGACGGCTCAGCTTACTTTGAAGTGCCTGCCGATACCCCGATCTTTCTCGACGTGCTGGACGCAGCCGGCCAACGAGTGCTGCACGCCTGGCCACTTGCTAACACTTCCATCGAGCGCGGTCGGCCAGTCAGCCTGACGCAGATCGCTTACATGAGCGCTCGCAGCGGGGAAGTTCGCTCCTGCTACGGTTGCCATGCACCGCAGCAGGTGGCCGCGCCCAACGTTTCTCTCGAAGCTCTGCGACATCCTCCAGTGCGTATCGGTCGCCATGTTGCGAACCTGCAATATCGCCGCAATGAGCCGGACTATTACCGTCGGCAAGCGATAGTCGGCAGCGGCCAAGCGGAAATGTACCGCCGCTGGTTGGACAGTCGCGATCCCTGGGTCCGAGCTCGCGGTTGCGAAATGCTGGCATATCTCGAGGATGAAGCCACCGCGGCCCTGCTGAAAATTGTCGAATTGACCCGCGATCCCGATGTGCACGTGCGACGAAACGCTGCCTGGGCCCTGTGTGTGCTGGGCAGAACCGAGCACGTACCCCTGTTACGCGAACTGGCCGAGCGCGATCGTGACGAGCTGGTGCGCTTCCATGCCCGTTCGGCATTGCAGGTACTCGACCAGCCTGCCGACCCGGAACTCGTCATGGAAAGGCTGGGCCGACTCAGTCAGATTAGCCCCGATGACTTACAGCGAATCCGTGCGACACTGCGGCAAAGTTTACCGCCACTGTCGGCTCTACGTGCGGCCGGGCGATGCCGCGATCGCGAAGCGGTAGCGTTGCTGGTACCCTGGCTGGATCGGGCGGAAATGGAGGCTTATGCGAAAGAAGCCGCCCGGGCCTTGGGCCGAATTGGCAGTCCCGAAGCCGTGCAGGCGTTGTGGCACGCGTTGCGTCGTCACGTACCGAACAAACGCGTTTTCAACGTGCGGTATTTCCAGCACGGTCCCCGACCGGAGGAATATGCGATTCTGGAGGGACTGGTGCTGGCCGGTGCCCGTCCTGAGCCTGAAGACATCCCATTGCTGATCGCGCTTTTGCCCAATGCTTTCATGGAGAAGCCACGCTTTGAAGACCGGTTCCGCAGCGAAACTGCCCGCGTAGTTTGGCCAAGAGTGTTGCTTGAGCGAGGCGGTTACCGCAAGCCGATCGTGCGGATGCTTTGCCAGACCTTGCAGCACAACTCACCGGCTGAGACTACCGGGCGTCCCGAAACCGTGTCTCAACCAAAATTCTCCGAAGCAGAGTCCCAGCAGCTTTACCAGGCGGTCTTGCAGGGGATCAACTTAGAACGGCCGTTCCAGGAGCACGGCCGACCATTCCCGGTCATTCCTGCCGTCGGGGCAGAAGAAGCATTATGGCTTTTGACCTGCCTGGCCCAACCCGGCGAGGTACCGGAAGAAATTATCGTGCCCTATTTGACCTCCGCATATCACCGCGAACGGATAGATGCGGCGGTGCTGTTAGCTTTACAGGGTTTTCGCTCGCCAAATCCAGACCCGAATGGTGCCGAAGCGGTTTTGCTCCGCGAAGCCAGCAAAGCGTATCCTTTCCCGGAAATCTGGAGCATCGGCAAAGGCATGCCAGACGACAACTTCCGCGATAAAGCCTACATGGTGCAGGCTCTGGCAATGCACACGGCGAATCTGGGTGCTCTGGAACGGTTCACCGATCCTGGCTCGGCCTACCGCGACCAGCGTTACGCGCTAGCACGAGGACTGGCCCGGCGAGGCAAAACCGACGGCATTCCTTTGTTGCTGCGGCTGTGCCAGGACCCCCTGACGGTTGTGCAGCAGCAGGCCCGTTATGCTCTGGCGGACATTCGCGATCAAGCCCGGTTACGCGGTGAGCCGGTGCCCCATTTTCGAGTCGCCTGGCCAGGTGTGAAAGATACCGAAGCAACGCAGGGGCGAGCCTCACCGGAAACGCCGCCCATCTGGGTGCCCGTCAACGATACCTCCTGGGTTCAGCGTCAGTATCCCGCCAGAGTTTACTCCTGGCCAAGCACGAAGCCCGCACCGTTACCGCAACGCCTGTCCTTACCACAACCACTCACGGACTGGCAGAAGCTGCTTTTGCCGCAACACTTCCGCAATCTCAGCATTCCATTTGTACGTGGTGCCGACAGGATGATGGTGCAACATGCCCACGAACTGGCCAGCATTGCCGAGGCGTTGCGCCAGCTGCCACCGCAGCAAACACGCGAGATGTGGCTGCGCTGGCTGGACTCTCCTTACCCGTATGCGCAATACCTGGCGCTGGAATCGCTGTCGCTACAACCCCAGCCCCAGCTGACACCATTGCTGCTGCAAAAACTCAACGAATTTGCACAACGGGGGAACGCCGTCGGTTTCTGGTGGTGTTGTGAAGCACTGGCGGCAGTGGCGAAACAGCTGCCCGATGCGAGTAGCAATGCTTCGGCATCGCGGGCCCAGGTAGTGCAAGCCCTGGCGAAATACGCTGGCCCGTCGCCGTCATCCTCAGCATTCTTCGGCCCGGAAGGAATGGCTCTGGGTTATCCGGCAGCCAGGGCGATCGGCCGAATTGCAGCCAGTACCGATCACGAATTGGTGAGGCGACTCTGGCAGAGCGATAATCTCTGGCTTCGCGCCGGTGTCTTACGCGGATTGGCTGAAACCAGAGCCGCAAATCTCGCCGATTGGCTCCTGGAGGCCCGGCAACCATCGCAGCCCGCATTGGTACGAATGGAAGCGGAAATCCAGATGCGTCGGCTCGGGCGAGCATCGGTACCAGCGGAGTAACCGACTGGCGTTACTTTCAGTGCGGGGGCGGATTCTCGGTAACCTCGCGAATGGCCCATTCGAGCGTGCTGCATAGCAAATCGAGTTCTTCCCTGGAAATCACCAGCGGCGGGAAGATGACCAGAACATGACCCAGTGGTCGTAGCAATACACCGCGCTCCCGGGCGAGCAGGCATACCTGCGCTCCGATCTGTTGCTCATACGGGTACGCTTCGCGGGTGAGCCGGTCGCGTACCAATTCGATACCGGCAAGCAAACCTTTTTGCCGTACCTCGCCGACGTGAGGCAACTGACGAAACCGATCGCACCAGCCTGCCAGCTGGGCAATCCGTTCCGGCAATTTCTCGAGCACACGTTCGCGGTCGAATAATTCCAGCGTCGCCAAAGCTGCTGCTGCCGCCAGCGGATTGCCGCCGTAGGTGTGCCCGTGGAAAAACGTTCGCCGTTCCGCTACCGTTCCGAGGAATGCCTGGTAAATCCGCTCCGTGGTCAGCGTCGCCGCCAGGGGCAGATATCCGCCGGTCAATCCTTTGGCCAGACAGAGAAAATCCGGGGCGACCTGTTCCTGTTCGCAGGCAAAGAAAGTTCCGGTTCGGCCAATGCCGACCGCTACTTCGTCGGCAATCAGGAGAACATCGTATCGGCGGGTCGCATCGCGCACGCCGCGCAAAAAACCCTCCGGAGCTACGATCATCCCGGCAGCTCCCTGCACCAGTGGTTCGATAACGACGGCGGCGATTTCCTCATGATGCTCCCCCAGTAGCCGTTCGCAGGCTTGCAGGCAATCTATCTGACAGGTCTCACGTTTCAGCCCCAGCGGACAGCGATAACAGTACGGCTGGGGTGCCCGATAGGTTGGGAAGAGCAACGGGCCGAACATCCTGTGGAACAAATCCACGCCGCCCACACTCACATCGCCTAAAGTATCGCCGTGATACGCTCCGCCGAAAGAGAGAAACTTCGTCTTTTTCGGTTTGGGGCCTCCCTGTTCGGCAGGGCGTTGCTGCCAGTACTGGAAAGCCATTTTGATCGCCACCTCCACTGCGGTGGCGCCGTTATCCGAAAAGAACACGCGAGTCAATGGCTCGCCCCATTGGCCAAGCGGTGCCGCTCGTTCCACCAGCTTGCGAGCCAGTCGAATGGCCGGAACATGACTGATGCCCAGTAAGGTGCTATGGGCGACGCACTCCAGTTGCGCTTGCACTGCCTGGTCCAGTTCCCGGCGACGATGACCGAAAACGTTGCACCAGATCGAACCGACGCCGTCCAGATAGCGCCGACCATTGATGTCAATCAACCAGCATCCCTCGGCCCGCTCGATGATGAGTGGCTCGGAGCGGGCGTATTCGGCCATTTGTGTAAACGGATGCCAGAGGTGCGCGATATCCCACTGTCGCAGTTGTTCCTTTTGTTGTTGCGAAAGCATCACCGGTCGTTCCTCACCACCAGGAAGATTTTGCAGCTTGCCGCGCAAATTGTAACCGCACTGGCGCCACTCGACCCGAAGGCATTTGGCGTTCTGGTGGCCTGGAACCGCGCGACGTGATAAAGTATCGGCACCGGTCGGTGGACCCGTAGCACCGGGAGTTGGTCACGCGGACTGGCATCCGTGGTCGGGGGCGTACACCGGCCCGAAGAACCTGGCCGACGGCCTGCCCGTTGGCTTTCACCAAGGAGTAACCTATGCGTCCCGCCGTGAGGGCAATCCTCATTCTCGCAGCCACGCTCGCGCTCTGCCTGCCGCTTCTGGCTCAGAAAAAGCTCTCGGAGCTTATCGTCGGTAAATGGGAGCCGGTCGAGGCGGACAAAGTCAAAGTCGTCATCGAGTTTGCTCGCGACGGCAAATTGCTGATCAGCGCCGCCGAGAAAACGATCCGCGGCACATATCGCGTGCTTGACGACAGCAGCGTCGAGGTGACCATTGATGTCGAAGGCAAACCGCAGACCGAAAAGTTACGAGTGTCTTTTGAGCAGGATGAAATGACCACTGTGGATTCGCGGGGCAGGAAGGATACCTTCCGCCGGATAAAATGACTCACGAACTCACAGCGCCGTTTGCCGACCAAACGCGATCCGACTGGCAACCCACGCGGTGAACTAATCGCTCACCCGATAACACAGTTTCAACTCGCGAAGCGGTGAACTAGCATAACCAGTGCAATCGCCTTCGCATCGTTCAGCTTTCTCTGATAGCGGACCGCAATTGCCCCACGAGTCAGCGGTGAACTGGAAGGGGATGCCGGTATATGACCATTCACCTGGTAACAGGTGCCACAGGCCTGCTGGGCAGCCATCTGGTGGAGCTGCTCTGTAAACGCGGCCAACGGGTGCGTGCTCTGGTGCGGCCCGGTGCCGATACGCGCTTCCTCGTCCAGCACGGAGTGGAAATAGTCTGGGGCGACCTGACCCGACCAGAGACGCTGTTACCTGCCTGTCGCGGGGTGAGTGTAGTTTATCACGCTGCGGGGAAAGTCGGGGATTGGGGCACCTGGCCGGAGTTTTACACCCACACAGTGGCCGGAACGTACAACCTGCTTCAAGCAAGTCTCGCCTGCGGTGTCGAACGGGTCATTCACATTAGCTCGACCAGTGCCTACGGTCACCCTCGAGCAAACGGTCGCCCCATCACGGAGGATTGGCCGCTCGGTCGTACCTGCTGGGTCTGGGACTACTACACCCGCGCCAAGATTCTGGCAGAGAAGGTCGTGTGGCGAACTTATCGTCAACAGCGTTTGCCCATCACCGTGATCCGTCCCAGCTGGCTTTATGGGCCTTATGACCGCACCAGTATTGGCAGGTTGGCTCGGTCGCTGCGCTGGGGGCTGGTCTTTTTGATTGGCAACGGGTCGAACCACATCAATTCCGTATATGCCGGGAATGTGGCTGAGGCTTGCTTACTGGCTGCGGAATCGCCACGGGCCATTGGTGAGGCTTACAACATCACCAACGATGGTCGGTTGATCACGCAGCGCGAGTATCTGGGAACGTTTGCCCAGGAGCTGGGGTATCCACCACCCTGGCGGCGCGTTCCTTACGGTGTGGCATTCGCTGCCGGTTACGCTTTGGAAGCGGCGTTTCGCTTCTGGCGGTTGCAACAACCACCGTTTGCCACGCGGTACGGCATCTGGCTGCTGGGACGCGAACTCGTTTACAGCACCCGCAAAGCCGAGCAGCAACTGGGCTGGCGACCGAGCATTAGTTTTGAGGAGGGCGTTCGGCGCACTGTGGAATGGTACCGGCAGAAAACCGAGCAACGTCCGTAATGCCGCGCAGGACCGTTCGGTTTCAATCCCCGAAGTTACGGAAGGGGTATGACTCGGCGTGTTTGTTCCGCGGAGACTGCCAGCTCACGACTCGTTTTGTGTGATGCGCTGCTGGTGAACGCCTGCGGGCTTGTGGCATGTTTCCGGCAAATTCATCGTCGTGGCCTGGGCAAAATGCGCACCCGCCTGCCTTCCACTCGCAATCGTCCTTCAGCAAAGAGGCGAATCGCTTCCGGATAGGCTTCGCACTCTTCCGCAAACACGCGAGCCGCCAGCGATTCGGGTGTGTCATCATCGAGCACCGGTACGACACGCTGCAAAATAATCGGCCCGTGATCGTATTCGTTATCGGCAAAGTGCACCGTACATCCGGACACCTTGCAGCCGTAGGCCAGCACTGCTTCATGCACGCGCAGACCGTAAAAGCCTTTGCCACCAAAAGCGGGGAGCAGTGCCGGATGGATGTTCATGACCCGGTTTTGAAAATCTTCGGGGATACGCACCAGGTGAAGGAATCCTGCCATGCAGACGAGGTCGGCTTGCACTTGCCGGCAGCGATCGAAAATCTGCTGGCTGAATTCCTCCACCGAGGACGCATTGCGTCGTTCAATGACTTCGGTAGGCAGGCCGGCCCGGCTTGCTTTTTCCAGACCAGGCACGTTGGCCTTGCTGGAAATCACCAGGCGAATCTCCGCCGGCAATTTTCGAGCCGAAATGTGCTCGATCAGGTTCTGCAGCGTTGTCCCGGTGCCGCTGATCAGCACTACCAGCCGCAATGGGATATGGGGTGTTGTCATTCCTGCCATGCGTAACCCTGTATGACGAGAATATTCGGAGCCGTTTCGGCCAGCGTTCACTGCGTCGCCAGCGGTGGGCATCCAGGTCTGTGCTAAGCAGCGACGACTACCGCGAGCACTGGCATAGCGAGTAAGGCTACGGTATAAAAACCCCTGGAGCCGTCAAACATTCGGCGGCTGACCTTAAGTCGCCGAAAGTTGCCCAAGGGGATGGAAAACACATCGCAGCGTGGGGATTGACCATGCGGGAAACCATTGCCCTCGCCCTGACCCGGCATGACTGTAGGCGGGTTGGTTTGACAGCCACGCTTTTTCTGGCTTGCCTGCCGGTTGGCATGTCGGTGGCAGCAGCTTCTCCGCAAAGCGATCCCCGCTGGCTTGCGAAACATGCCGAGGTTCTGCATCGTCAGGGGCAACACGAAGCGGGTGAATTACTACTGCAACGGCTTGGCCAGCGGTTTTCGGACGACCTATCGGTGCTGGTAACCCGTGCTCGATTAGCTGCCCGCAGGGGAGAGACTCAGTATGCCCTCGCTCTGTTGCAGGAAGGGATTCGGCTGGACAGCCGTTACGCCGAGGCCTGGATGGCACGGGCAGAAGTGCTCCGTCAACGGAACCGCATATCCGAAGCCATGCAAGACCTGGAGACGGCCTTGCGACTCAATCCGCCACCGGAACTGGCGGAGCGAATGCGTGGCTTGTTGCGGCTGATGCAGGGGCAATGGGAAACAGCCATCGTTCACCTGACGCGCTACCTGAACCAGAGCGACGGCGAAGACGCGGATGCCTTTTGCTGGCGAGGTCTGGCCTGGCTACGCTTCGGAAGACCGGAAAACGCCGAGCCCGACTTTGCCCGTGCTCTGCAATTGCATCCAAATTTGCCGGAAGTCTGGCAACTCCGTGCCCAGGCCCTGGAAAGCCAGGGTAAGCTCGAGGAAGCAGCAACCGCGTACCAGCGCTGTGTGCAGCTTGCCCCTCACGACCAGGTATCGCGGCTGGCTTACGCAAAAGTATTGCATCGCCTGCACCGTTACGCTGAGTGTCTCGCCCAGCTGGAGGCAGTAGTGCAACTGCAACCCCGCCATCGGGAAGCGCTGCAATTGTTGCTGCAAACCGCTGCAACATTACGCCGGCCGCATGTCATGCTCGCGGCCATCGAACGTCTGCTGGAAATAGAAGCCGATCCGAACCTCTGGTTCCGCAAGGCCCTGACTTTGGAAATGCTTTTCCGCGAACGGGAAGCTCTGGAAGCCTTGGCCGAATGTGAAAGATTATCTGCTGCCCAAAGTGCTCCCAACGCCCGGGGACAACTGTCGCCACTTTTCTATGCCGTTCGCGCCCGGTTGCTGATGAAGCTCGACCGCTACCAGGACGCACTGGCTGCGGTTCAAGAAGCTACTAAGCGCAGTCCCCAGTACGCTTATGCGTTCTATCTGCGTGCGGACATCCACTGGCGAATGGGCAGGACCGAAGAAGCCCTGGCCGACCTCAATATCGCAGAACAGCTCCAGCCCGATGACGTTTACATATTCATCAAACGAGCGGAGCTTTTGCGGTCCCAGGGTAAATGGGAAGCGGCTCTGAAACAACTGGATCGAGCCGTGGCGATCAACCCGAAGGCTAACTTCGCCAGGACACAGCGGGGCGGTATGCTTTTGCTTCTGGGCAAATGGGAGGAGGCTCTTCAGCAGTTTGGCCAGGTACGGGATGATGGCGGCGAACACCTGTCCACGCTGGCTTATGCCCAGGCCATCGTCGCTGCCTTGCAGGGAAACTGGGAACAAGCCGAACGCATCGCCGAAGAACATCTCGCCGGTTTTCCTACGGATGCGTTGAGCAGTTATAACATGGCCTGTGCCTGGGCCATTTTCGCTCAACTGCGCATCCAGAAATTCGGAATACCGCCGCACGATCCACAAACGCAGCTTTACCAGCGCCGGGCACTGGATTTGCTCGAAAAGACGTTCGCGTTGGGCTACAAAGACCGCTGGCACACTCGATACGATCCGGATTTGTTCGTGTTGCACCGGGAACCGGCGTTCTGGCGATTGGCCGGTGAAACCGCTCCGCCTCTCACGAAACCTTAATTCAGCCGTTGGTATCATGACTTGGTGAACCGGCACACTGGGGTGTCGGTTCCATGTGTTGCTGCTATCTGGAGGGATTGACCATGCGCTGGGTTCACATTGCCGCTACTTTGCTGCTGGGCCTGTGGCTTTGCGAAGCTGTCCATGCTCAGGACAAACCTCGCTTCCCATTCGCCGGGAGGCTCGGTGGAGGTGGCCGACTGTTCCTGCTCAGTCAGGAGTCCGTGCAGGCCGACCTGAAGCTTACCGACGAGCAAAAAGCCAAAATCCGTTCCTTACAGGAATCGCAGCGACAACTGTTCCAGGATTTACGTAATCTTGGCCGGGAAGAAGCGGCCAAACGGTTGCGCGAGCAGGCCGAGAAAACCGACAAAGAACTCGCCGCGCTTCTCAAGCCCGAACAGGCCAAACGCCTGCAGCAGATTCAACTGCAACTGAACCTGCGGCAGGGCAACTATCGAACCATCCTCACTGATCAGGACATAGCTGAGAAGATCGGTCTGACTGACCAGCAGAAGGAAAAAATCCGCCAGCTTGATGCAGAGGCGGCCAAATTGCGCGAAAGTTTCCAGGCCGGTAACCGCGAGGAAATTTTCAAACGATTCAAGGAACTCAACAGCAAATACGAAAGCATTCTCACCGACCAGCAGAAGGCGAAGCTGAAAGAACTGGGTGGTGAACCGTTCACTGGCGAAATCCGTTTCGGTTTCGGTGGCGGTGGTCAGCCCGGCAAACCGCAATTCCGCCCCCGCAAACCGGCCAAACCGTAGAATACTATTGGGAAAGTCGCGGCAGACAGGTCAGTTTGCCGCATGCGCCGCACGCTGGGGAGAGACAGCGACAACTGCTGTCTCTCTCTTTTTTGCGAAGCCACTATTTCTGCGTTATCCGCAATTGCCTCGGATTGAAGGATAGGGCTATCAGATGCAGTTGAGATGTAGCTGGCTTCGCAACGCTAGCCTCGCATGGTTTGTGGATTGTTATTGTCTCAAACTGAAGTTGGAAAAGGCTCTGTGCTGTGTCGGAAACACACTGTTTGCGAATTGCTTTCAGTTGCAGATGAAGGCTACTTTACTTTCGCGGCTACTCGTCGGTTCCACTCCTGCGATGAGAGCGCTACAAAGGGTTGACGCTTCTATTCGTCTGGCAGGGCCGAGCGGTTCGTTGTAGAATGGGCGACATCGGTAACGTAGCCATATTCCCCGCGCTGGAGCCGGTTTCCATACGGAGCGCCCTGCCATGCACGGAAACGATCCCCATTCGCTCGCCGAAGCCTCTTCTGCACTGGACAAAGCCACGCCCGCACCGGCTGGCGGATGGTGGGGCCGATTACGCCGAGTTGTCGAATCCCATCCCCGCGGACTGTTTTTGCTGTTCTTCGTCGAGATGTGGGAGCGGTTCAGCTATTACGGCATGCGGGCTATCCTGGTACCGTACCTGATCCGCGATCGCATGGATGCGATAAATCCGGGCCGGGGTTGGCCAGAAGGGCAGGCCAATTTACTGTACGGCTGGTACACAGGATTAGCCTATTTGCTGCCGCTCATAGGTGGTTTTGTGGCCGATCGTCTGCTGGGCACGCATCGCTCGGTTCTGGTCGGGGGAATTGTAATCGCACTGGGGCATATTGTGCTGGCTATTTCCGGCTTGGACGGTCTGGCATTCTCGGAACTGGGCATGAGCATGTTTATCGCCGGGCTGGCCTTGATTGTCATCGGCACGGGCTATTTCAAACCCTGCGTTTCGGTCATGGTCAGCCAGCTCTACGAACCCGGGGACCCACGCCGTGATAGTGCTTTCACCATTTTTTACATGGGTATCAATCTGGGGGCCTTGCTTTGCAACTACGTGGCCGGCACTCTGGGAGAGAAAGTCAACTGGCACATGGGATTCGGAGCCGCTGCAGTGGGAATGCTGGCGGGGCTGAGCCTGTACGTTTGGGGCAGGCCCCGGTATTTGCGTGGTATTGGCCTGCCTCCGGAAAAGTATCACGAGTGGCATTACGCCGCCGTTCAGGTTCCGTTGGCGGTTTTGCTCGCAGCTTTGGTGGGGGTGTTTTATCATATTGGCGGCTTCGGCTGGCTGGCCGACACTATCCGTGCGATCTGGGAACATCCCTACGGCCATTACCTTTTGGCTTACGGCTCGGTTTTGTTAGCCCTGGCAGGTGCGGCCTGGCTCGTCGCTATTCAGCAACCGGGCGAGCGAGGGCTGACAGCCAGCATCCTGATCTTCATGCTCTTCAACGCCGTCTTCTGGATTGGTTTTGAGCAAGCTGGGTCCACGCTCAACGTCTTTGCCGAAAAGTTTACCGACCGTCGCGTACCCTTAGGGCCATTCGGACGTGTTTTCGGTACGCCCGAATGGGAAATGCCCTTTACCTGGTTTCAGTCGCTGAATCCGTTTCTGATCCTGGCGTTAGCTCCAGCGTTTGCTTGGATGTGGTCGGCCCTGGAAAAACGCGGCTGGAATCCCACGCAGCCGATGAAAATCTTCTGGGGACTGGTGTTGCTGGGCGTGGGGTACGTTTTCATCGTCATCGGAGCCTATTTGAACCATAAGCACGGCCAGCCTGTGTCTATGTTCTGGCTGACGGCCATGTATTTGTTCCACACACTGGGCGAGCTTTGCCTGTCACCGACCGGTCTGGCGTATGTGACCCGGGCGGCGCCCGCGCGTTATGTGTCGCTGCTGATGGGCATCTGGTTTATCTCCAGTTTCCTGGCTAATCTCGGAGGCGGCATCATCGCCAGTTACGTGGAAGAGGTGGAACGCGGCGAAATCAAGTTACCGTGGCAGCTTTACGGCTACGAGCTGGGCGGGCGAGCGGATTACTTCGCCATGTTTGCTGTGGGAGCTTTTGCCGCCGCAGTGGTCATCCTGATTTTGACACCGATCTTCAAGCGCTACCTTGGCGTGAAGGAATAAGTCGGACGGATTCGATTCGTGAGCCGATCGGTGCTTCTTGCGGCCGGTCGGTCGTCCCTGGGGAGGTCCAAGCTATGCAGCAGGAAAGCGCGGTGTCAGGCTTATCCGCCAGAACGACGCCGGAGGATTTGAATGTTTATCGCATGTCCGTGCAACAGCTCGAGCGTGCTCTGCGGTATTTGCCTACCATCAAGAAAGGCTTGATTGATTTCCTGAAACGACCAGCGCGGTCCATCATCGTGGAATTTCCCATCGAGATGGAAGATGGTTCGGTGCAAACATTCACGGGATATCGGGTTTTGCACAGCCGTGTGCGCGGGCCAGGGAAGGGCGGCATTCGGTATCACCCGGACGTCAATCTCGACGAAGTGCGGGCCCTGGCTGCCTGGATGACCTGGAAATGCGCCGTCGTAGATATCCCTTATGGCGGTGCCAAAGGGGGCGTGGCCTGCGATCCGAAAAAGCTGAGCGAAACAGTGCTCCGCCGCATCACCCGCCGGTACATCTCAGAGCTGGGCGACAATATCGGTCCGTTCGAGGACATTCCCGCTCCCGATATGTACACCGACGCCAAGACCATGGCCTGGGTCTACGACACCTACCAGATGATGCATCCTGGGCGAAATAACCTCCCCGTCGTCACCGGTAAGCCCGTAGATCTCGGCGGCTCATTAGGCCGACGCGAGGCCACAGCCCGCGGCTGTTTGTTTGCTGTCCAGCGCGCCCTGGCACGTGGAATACTGTCCGGGCTTACCTCAGTCCAGGGGGCTGGCGTGGTGATCCAGGGATTCGGTAATGTCGGGGGTATCGCCGCACAACTCTTTCACCAGGCCGGTGCACGTATCCTCGCTGTGAGCGATTCCACCGGGGGCATTGTCAGCGAACGGGGCCTCGACCCGGATGCCGTCTGGCGACACAAGGAGAAAAACCGCACTGTCCAGGGCTTTCCTTCAGCACGCAACATTACCAACGCTGAGTTGCTCGCTTTGCCGTGTGATATTCTCATTCCGGCGGCGATGGAATGCCAGATTCGTGCCGACAACGCCGACAAAGTCCGCGCCCGAATGATTGCGGAAGCCGCGAATGGCCCGACCACGCCTGCCGCAGATGACATTTTGTTCGCCCGGGGCATCCCGGTACTGCCGGACATTCTCGCCAATGCCGGTGGCGTTACCGTCAGCTATTTCGAGTGGGTGCAGAACATCGAAAACGAGCGCTGGGAGGAGGAAGAAGTCAACGAAAAACTTCGCGTCAAAATGGAACGCGCTACCGATGCAGTGCTGGAGAAACAGCAGCAACTCAACCAGCGCGTAGCCCGTGGCGAACTCGTTGGCCAGGACGGACAGACGATTCGTCAGCCCGCCGACTTGCGGATTGCCGCTCTGGTGCTGGCGGTCGAGCGGGTGGCAAATGTCGCTCTGGAACGCGGCATCTGGCCTTGATTGGCTCAGCGTCTTCGTCGCCTCTGCATCTTCTGGTAATTCGCCAGCATCAGCTCGCATACTTCCTCAGGCGAATCGCAAACTCGGAACAAGCGCAGTTCCTCGGCCGAAATATTGCCGGCAGAAGCTACTGTGTTTTTCAGCCATTCGACCAGACCGCCCCAGTATTGCGAGCCGAACAGCACGACGGGAAACTCGCGCAGCTTGCCCGTCTGAATCAGGGTCAGGGCTTCGAACATCTCGTCCAGTGTGCCATATCCTCCGGGAAACAGCACGAATCCTTCAGCATACTTGGCAAACATGGTCTTGCGGACGAAAAAGTAATGGAACTCGACAGCAATGCGGACGTAAGGATTGAGCCGTTGCTCGAACGGAAGCTGAATGTTGCAACCGACCGAGACGCCCCCAGCCTCGACCGCACCCCGATTGGCTGCTTCCATAATGCCCGGCCCGCCACCGGTGATGATCGCGAATCCCGCCTTGGCCAATAGTCGAGCCGTTTCCCGGGCCGCTTCGTACATGGGATGTTCTGGTGGCGTGCGTGCCGAACCGAAAATAGACACGGCTGCGGCAATATCCGCAAGTCGGTTGATCCCGTGGACAAACTCGCCGGCAATCCGCCACACTCGCCACGGATCCTCGCGCGTGAATCGCCCACGCCGTCTGTCCAACGGTCGCGGTCGCACCCCACGCACGCGTTGCAGCAATAACTCATCTTCAGTCGGCCCGTGGACGTTAGTTTCAGGGACGCCACCCTGTTCATTCGCTTCGTCCGACCTCGAATCACTCGTCCTCGCCATCGCCTTGCTCTCCCGGTTTGTCTGAATCGTTGTCATCGGGAAACGCTGCACTGATTGAGCGGAATAGACACGGATACTGTAGCGAGATGGTTACGCAAACGGGTTGCTTGTTCGCGCCTGGCCATATTTTCGGCAGAAAAAAGGGGGCCACTCTGGGTCAGGTTTTCGTTACAATAGGCCAGAAAACTGCGTCAACACAAGGGAGCAAGGCTATGCGTATCCTGGAACGGCTAATCGCGCCGGCAGTGTTTAGCTGGTGTATCTGGTCTCTCGCATGGATTTCCGCCCAGGAAACCAGTAGCAAACCGGCGCAGCCTTCCATCCGCTGGCAAAAAATGGTACTCGACCGCAAATTCTGGTCCGAAGGTGTGGCGGTTGCCGACGTCAACCGCGATGGTCAACCCGACGTCATTGCGGGTGATGTCTGGTACGAAGCTCCGCAATGGAAACGACACTTTCTACGACCGGTACAGCGCCGCGATAAGGGTAACCCGGACGATGGTCACGATCCGCTCAATTACAGCAACAGTTTCGGCTGTTTCGCGGATGACTTCAACGGAGACGGCTGGCCCGACGTAATCATCCTGCCATTTCCTGGCGAACCGTGTTACTGGTACGAAAACCCGAAAGGGCAGGGGGGTTATTGGAAGCCGCATCTGGTCTGGCGTAGCGCTTGCAACGAGACGCCGCAATTCGTTGACCTCTTCGGGGATGGGCAGCGTCGGTTGATTATGGCCATCCAGCCCGAAGGGCAGATGTGCTGGTTTGAGATTCCGAAAGACCCTACTCAGCCGTGGATTCCTCACGCTATCAGCGAAAACAAAGCTCCTGGCACGGAACGATTCTCGCACGGGCTGGGAGTAGGCGACGTCAACGGCGATGGCCGACTGGATGTGATTGTGACCGCCGGTTGGTGGGAACAGCCACCCGAAGGAAAACACCATACCAAACCGTGGAAGTTTCATGCTGCCAATCTGGGTGGCCCTTGTGCGGACATGATCGTTTACGATGTGGATGGCGATGGGCTGCGTGATGTGATTAGCAGTTCGGCTCACGGTCGCGGCATCTGGTGGCATCGGCAGTTACCGGATTCGCAAGGAAGCCGCTTTCAACAGCACGATATTTACACCGGCTTCACGCAAACTCACGCCATCGTTTTCGCCGACATCAACGGCGATGGCCGACCGGACATCGTCACCGGCAAACGCTGGTGGGCACATGGCCCCAAAGGTGACAAAGACCCGCTTGATCCAGAAGAACCGAATCGCCCAGCCGTGCTATACTGGTTTGAGATAGTGCCGCCCGCTCCAGGCGCCAAAAACGACAAGCCTGGGCGACCGCGTTTCATACCGCACCAGGTGGATGACGATTCGGGGATTGGTACACAATTCGTGGTCGCCGACATCAACAACGACCGCCTGCCGGACATTGCGGTCGCCAATAAGAAAGGCGTGTTCATCTTTCTGCAAAAGCGGGAACCCTGATCACGCAAGGGCCGTCCAAGGAATAGCCATGCTCAATCCGGAATTGCTCAAAATCCTCGTCTGTCCGCTGGGCAAGGCTGAGTTACGCCTGGAAGGTAATTTTCTCGTCTGCACGCGCTGCGGACCACGCTTCGGCATCAGCCGCGAAGGGTATCCGAATATGCTCATCGAAGAAGCGGAATTGCCACCTGGCATAACGCGGATCGAAGATTTGCCCTGTTACCGTGAAGCCCTGAGTCGGCACCAGACGCACGGATAAACCTTCCAGCATGGTCAGGAGCGGAGATATGAGGAATGGGAGAATTTTGCCTAGCCTGATCGGGCTAACCACACTGGCCCTCGTTGTAAGCCAGGCAGCGCAGGAGCAAAAAGAGAAACCAGCCCCGCTCAAAATTGTCAACATGGAACGGCTCAACAGCGAAGCGGATGAATGCTATCCCAGCATGGGGCAGGAAGGCCTGACTTTCTTTTTCTGCCGACGGTACAGCCAGGGAGATTGGGACATTTACCAGGCGACACGCCCGGCCTTGCGGGGTCCATTCGAGAAACCTGAGCCAGTTGTCGAGGTCAACAGCAAAGCGGATGACATCAGCCCCATAGCTGTGCGAGATGGCGCGGGGCAATTTCTCTTTTTCGCCTCCAAACGGGGTGGGGGCAGCTTCGACATCTACTTCACGCGGCGATTGCGATTGAACGAGCCATTTCAGAGAGCTGCCGTAGCTGCTTTGCCGCCCAACATTGACACCCCCGAGGATGAAGCTGACCCGTGGATCACTGTCAGCCAGCGGGAGATGTATTTCAGTCGCCGGGGCGAAAATGGCTGGCAGGTTTTCCTGGCAACAGGGAGTCAGCAGCGCAATTTCACGAAAGTGCAAAAATTGCCGTTCGACGGCGGTTTTGCACGACCGACGCTGACGCCGGATGGCCGGCTGATGTTTTTGCAAGGCAAACTGCCCGATGGCCGCTGGGGTTTGTTTTACGCTCGCCGGAATGCGACCGGTCAATGGGGTCAGCCCGTTCCCATCGAGGAATTGAACGATCATCCCGGCAAAGAAGGAACGCTTGCCCCGGCGCTAAGCTGGGACGGAGTTTATCTGTTTTTCGCTTCGGATCGGCCCGGCGGCAAGGGCGGCCTGGATTTGTACTGGGTCGAGGTCAAACATCTCAATCTGAAGTAAACCGGCCTGCTTTCGTCAGGGTGACCCGACGCTGTTGCCAGGATTTCGCGGCGCTGAGCACCGGTATTAATTTAGCGGGAAAGGGCAGAGCAGCTCGCAGGGCCATGACGCCGGGCAGGTCAACTCTGCGGCGGGTAGCGGTGAGCCAATTCCACCAGGGTACGCACACCGAAGCCGGTGCCGCCTGGGTCACGGGTCGGGCCATCATCGCTGGCCCAGGCAGGCCCGGCAATATCCAGGTGTGCCCAGGGTTTGTCCGCGACGAAATGTTCGAGAAACTTGGCCGCCGTGATCGCCCCCGCATAGCGGCCACCGACGTTTTTGACGTCGGCGACGTGGCTGCGCAATAGCTCTGCATATTCTTTGAACATAGGCAACGGCCAGACCTGCTCACCGGCTGTAGTAGCGGACTCTCTTACGCGCTGGGCCCAGGTTTCGTTATTGCTCATCAAGCCAGCCACTTCAGTTCCCAGAGCCACCATGCAGGCACCGGTCAAGGTGGCCAGGTCGAGCAAATGCTCGGCGTTCTGCTCCACCGCGTAGCACAGGATGTCGGCGAGAATCAAGCGGCCCTCGGCATCGGTGTTGAGGATTTCTACGGTTTTGCCGTTGCGTGCTTTTAAGACATCGCCCAGTTTCAAAGCCTGGCCGCTGGGCATGTTTTCCACCAGCGCGAGCAATCCCAGGACGTTCACCGGTAAGCGAAGTTCAGCGATCGCCTGCACCGCTGCCAGCACCGCTGCTGCCCCGGCCATGTCTCCTTTCATATCCTGCATCTGCTCGTTGGTTTTCAATGAAAGACCGCCGCTGTCGAAGGTGACGCCTTTGCCCAATAAGGCCAGCGTCGGTTTATCGCCACCGTTGCGATAACGCAGAATCACGACCCGCGGTGGTCGTGCAGAACCCTGAGCCACGCCGAGCAGGCAACCCATTCGCTCAGCCAGCAACTGTTTTTCGTCCCAGATGGTACATTCGATGCCCGCGGATTGGCAAACCAGTTCGGCGCGGCGGGCAAAAGTTTCCGGATACAGATCACACGGAGGCTCGTTGACCAGGTCGCGGGCTAGCTGAATAGCGCGGCCTTCAGTTTCCACTCGCCGTAATGTCGCCGTTGCAACTTCGCCAGGGGCCTGGGAAGGAACAATCAGCCAGGTTTCCTCCGGCGGATGACGATCCGGTTGAGTTTGGCGGATACCTGGCCCTCGGTACGCGGCATAAAGTCCCGTCCCCAGACCCAGGATCATGTCGGCCCAGGTGAGTTGTCCAACTGGTTCGGGAATGGCCAGGGCAATCCGATGGTGCTTCCGAGAAGAGACGTATTTCCCCGCAGCAAAGCCGGCACGGTAAAGCGACCGCCGATCCAGCTCTTCGGCTTTACCCAGTCCCAAGAGCAAAACGCGTTTGGCCGAGCCATAAGGTCCCGCAAAGAGCGGCACCGTTTCCGCCAGTTTTCCCCGCGCATCCCCGCTTTCACGCAGCCGCGTCAATAGCCCATTCGCCAGCTCATTGAACTCCTGCGCAGCACTACCGGTCGCATCTTCCAGCACCGGCACAATCAGCCAGTCTGCTTCAATTGGCCGCAGCGAACCGCTTACGCAAGTCCAGCGCATAGTTGGATTCCTCATTTCCTGAAGTTGAGGCTTAGCAGATCGGCGAACTGACGCAATTGCGCGAGCAAAGCAGCAGTTGCTAGCTGTTATACAAGCTAACCCATCACGACACCAAGGGCGAATAGTCGAGGGCAGGGCAGCGATTACGCCATTTCCAGCGGCAGAATTTTTCGGCTCAGCGACCACCCGGCTTGCTCAACTGTTCGTCGAATTTGAGCAACTCCTCAACATCACGGACACGGTTGGGTTCCTGCTTCCGGCGCTCCGCCAGGAATGCCTGAGCCAGTTCAGCAGGTTTTCCCTGAGCTTGTTGGGCGCAGGTGAGAGCGTAACGCAGAATAGCACGCTGGCAGATAGGCACATTGTGCGAGGGCTGAGTGTACAGAGCCAAAATTTGCTCAGCAAACTCCCAGCGGTGCCATTTGCGGAGATCCTCGATGACCAGGTCGGCTATGTCTGCTTGCTTCAACAGCTTCGCCGCACTTGCCAGTAACGCTTCCTGTTTCATGCCGGGAGCGGGATTGTCCCAGAAGTAGCGCACCGCCCGGAGTGCGGCATAGCGGCGTGTGAATTCTTCCTTTTCGTTGCTGAGAATCTGGTCTATCGCTTTCAGGCCCTCTTCGGGTCGCAGCAAGGTCAGCCCCGTCAGCACGCCGTCCAGTCCAGAAACAATGTCGCGTTCACGGTTGTGGACTAATTCCAGCAGCACCGCAGCATCCTCCGCCTGGCCACACAGTCCCAGCAAGAATGCGTAAAAGCCATAACGGAGCGCCGGTGTCTCCTTGTTGCGCAGCCAGGCGATAAGCTTGCGGCGCAGGTAATCGCGATCGCTGCTACGCACCCATGCCAGCACATCGGCCAGGCTGGTGTTGCCAAACTCCTTGTAGGCATCCACGCTGATTTCCGGATCGGGATGATCCAGATATTCGAAAAACACTTTGAGGCGTTCGGGCTGCTTGGCGTCTTTCACCTCAAGCACTTTTTGCATGTAGGTCACCAGTGCCTTGTCCTTCACGGGGATGCCGCGGAACGGGTCGAGCTTACCCATAAACATGTCGAAAAAAACGATAAAGCGAATATCCTGCTGGTTTCCGGTAGGCACGTATCGAGGCAGGGTGATGATTTTCTTGCCCTGCAAATACTCGTGGGGTTTGATGACGGTTTCGATGACCAGATCGGTCGTGCCGGTACCTTCCTGAGCGTCGAGCAGGCGGGCATTGGTCAGTCTGCCGTGAACAACGAAGCTCGCCTGCTCGAGCTCCTTAGCCAGCGTTACGCCCTGAGCACTGCAAAACGGACAGCCGCGGACTGTTCCCTGCAGCCCGACCGTCAGACTCAGGGCTAGCGACAAGCTCATGAGCATCGTTCGTGGCATATCTGGTCTCCTTTTGCGACATTGGCTGGTCACTGAACATAAAATTGGGCCGGTGGAGGCAGGGGAGCCTTCTCGACCCGATAGGCATGGATCACGGCCTTCCAGGAGCCATCCGGCAAATTGACGAAATCCAGCCGCCCCTGAACGCGAATCCAATCCCCAGGTTGAATGCCACTGACCGGTCGCCGGGAAACTGCAAAGACCGAAAGCGGCCGGGAATCGTTGACGCAGCAGGCCATGCGCAGGCGTACCACTGCGAACTGGTTTGGCCGTTTGGGCACCGGCTGGTAAAGCCCCTCGACTTCAACGCGACGGAATTGTTTCCAGTGTTCCCGTTGGGCTGGCACGTAGGCAACCTGCTCCAACTGGACAACGTCAGTTCGACGAATCGCTGATTCCGGCACTTCGGTGCTTTCTTCCAGATAATCGAGTGCTTTTTCCAGGCTGGCTGGCTGATCGGCCGCACGGTACTGGCACATCGCAGCCGCCACGCTCCGCGCTAACGGGTCGTGGCTCAGACTCCACAAGCCGAATGCCAGTAAACTATCTCCAGGAGTGGCCAGCCCACCGCTGATGGCTTCCGTAGCGACCCGGCTTTTGCTCCGCTCGAAAGCCCGAAGCATTTCACCCCAATCCAGCGGCAGAAGCACAAGCAACACTGGCGCCAGAAGCACAAAGAACCGCCACGGCGACCAATCCTGTTCGTGTTCGTGACCGTGGGCATGGCTGGATACCGGCGGCGATTCGGTTTCCCCTTCCCGCAAAGCTGCCAGTTCCGAAACAGGCACACAGCAGCATTCTTCGTGCTCGTCGTGGTCGTGGTGATGATGTTCGCCCACACCCACCAGATGCAGGCCACCGTGCTGGCGTAACTGCCGTGTGGACCAGATCACCCAGCTGGCGCGAAGCACAACTAACCCGGCCAGCGCGATCCCGGCGTACAAAATCATCTGCTGAATCCAGGGCACCACGGTGCTGATAGGTGTACGTTCCCCGCTGGCCGCTCGCCAGTAATCAAACACCATTGTCCCCGCATAAATCAAGCCGACGCCCAGCATCCAAAGCTGTTCCACCAGATAGCGTTTGTTCTGCATACCCATGTCCTCACGCGGCATGTAAATTATGAGCTCCTCGCCATTCTAATCGCACGGACGAAAGCTCGCAAACCGCGAGGTAAATTCGTCTCCACCCACGTGCTGATTCGTTTATGTTGGCGCCCCGACTGCCAGAATGTACGCTACGTTCCCCCAGCGCTTCCCGCACTGGTAAAAGATGACACCAGATTTCGCACCATCGGGTCCAGATAATGCGTAGCCAGGGTCAGCAAACCGACGGTAAGCACGACGCTCCCGATGATCGTCCAGATTAGCCGCGGTCGAAAGACGCGAGTGTACATCAGGTACAGCTTCAAATCCAGCATAGGGCCCAGCACCAGGAAAGCGAGTTTTCCACCCAAAGGAATGGCGATCAGGTTGGCAGCAACAAATGCGTCCGCCTCGCTGCACAGGCAAAGAAGCACGGCCAGAAGCATCATCGCCGGCACAGCCAGGGCAGGGGAGTTCTTCAGCATCGGCGCGTAACTGAGTAAATCGGCGCTCTGCACAATGGCCGCCAGCGTTGCACCCAGAATCAGGAAGCAGGTGATCTCCAGGAAATCGTGGATGGCGATCTCGGCGATGTTGACCAGTCGGAACCAGATGCGCCAGGTCAGTGTAGTCCGCGGCATGGTGCCATGTTCATGAGGATGGGAGTGGCTATGGTGCTCGCCAAGCTCTTTTGCCGCAGTGTGAGCGCTCGGGGATTCGATAACTTCCAGACCGATGGTACCGGGTGGATCGTGTGCTGGATTGTTGCCATATTCCCGACTGTTTCGGTTCATGTTGACGCCGCGGATTGGTAATAGCAGGGCATCCAGCCCATAACGGCGGTCAGCCCAGTGAACCACGTGCGCTACAGTGAAGGCAGTTAGAAAAGCCAAACCCACGCGCAGGCTCACCATTTGCAGCGAGGTCAAGCCGTCCAGACCGCTGCGATCACCGGAAAAGGCCGCCCAGGTGCTGGCCATCACTACCGGATTGATTACCGGAGCAGCCAGCATGTAAGCAATCGCACAGCTGAGCGGGAGTCCCTTACGCAACAGCCGACGCATGACCGGCACGATCCCGCATTCGCACATCGGGAAAATCAGACCAAGCAAAGCGCTCACCGCCACCGCCACAGTTCGACGCCGGGGCAGCAACCTTGTAATGGTCCCCTGCGGCAAAAGTTCCTCCAAAGCACCGGAAATTACCGCTCCCAATGCGATAAAAGGCAATGCTTCGAAAAAAATGCTGATGAAAATGACAAGAAATCGCTCCACCGCGTTTTCGGTCATTGCAAGTCAAGCTCCCGGCTTGTCGGATAGGTCGTTTGCGATGGTTGGTCGCATCGCAATTCGACAGCCCTGCGCCTCTGGATAGTCTCCACCTGCACCAGGCCGCGGAGAGACGCCCCTTTCAAAAAGCGATAGCAAGCAGCGGCTAGTGAGTCAGTGGCACAACCGGACGCGGTCCCCGGAGCCATTTTCCTATCAGCATGGACGTAAAAAAGAGGACGACACCCACCACGACCATGATGCCGCCCGATCCCAGTGCCAGACGCACCTGGCCGATCTCCAGCACCAGAGTGTAGCTGAGCCAGGTTCCGCCCGGCCCGGCCAGGAGAGCTACCCCAATCGCAATCCAGAAATACTGCCGAAGGTTCCTGGCCAGGTTGAGGGACGTGGCTGCGGGAAATATCAGCATGGCGTTGATCAGTAATGCCCCCACGACTTTCACGCAATAGTTCACGACAAACGCCAGCAGGACGATGAACAAATACTGTGCCAGCCGCACCGATATACCACGGGCATGCGCCAGGCTGGGATTAAAGCTGATGAACACCAGCGGATTGTAAAGCCACCACAAAAACAATCCCAGCCCAACCAGAAGCAAACAGAAATGCACCAGGTCGAGACCGGAAACGGCCAGGGGCTCGCCGAAAAGAAAATTCTCCGGACTGAAGCCGCGAACACGAGCAGCACTGATGCCTTTGATGAGCACCGCCCCCAGGCCCATGGCTCCAGCAAAAAAGACGCCGATCACGGTATCGTTAGCCAGTGCGGTTTTTTCCCGCACCGCGGCAATGCCTAGCCCAACCGCCGCTCCTAACAGTGTCATGACCGTCAAAATCCCTTCCTCGCCGCTGATCCAGCCGAGCAGGTTCATAATCAAGCCCAGCGACACGCCGGCAATAGCGCAGTGGGCCAGGGCATCGCTGAAAAACGCCATGCGATTGCTGATCACCAGCGCACTGGCGGCCCCACAAGTCAGACTCACCAGCGTCACCCCGAGCAAACCCTTCACCTGAGCCGGATGACTGGCCAGGGCTTCCAGACCGTAGCGGGCCTGTGACCAGTCGCGCAGCGCCAGCACCAGATCGTCCACGGTCTGCCCCAGCGCTGACATCCAGCCCAGATGGGCGCCGAAGCATGTGGCTCCAATAATCAAAAGCAGCGCGATTAGACTGAGCCAGGCGCGAATTCGCATGTGTGTCAGGAGGCTTGCCAGTTTCTCTTTGTTCGTCTCGTACCCTTGTTGCAGCAGAGGGGCTCTAGTTGCTGGTTCGCAGGCTGTGGATTGCTTTTCAGGGGAAAAGCTGCCAACCGACACTGGCTTTGTTATGATACGTACTGCGAGCGAGAAATGCTCATTGCCCGCCTGAGCAATTTTCCAACCACAGGAGGTCCCACCATGCAGCAATGCCCGCGGAACTGGTTCGTTGTTTTCGTACTTGCTCTGCCACTGCTGCTCCAGTCGAATTCGTACCTGGCAAAGCAGGCCGATGCCGATCAACCTGGCAAAAGTGCTCTCGAAACCGATCCGCAAGGCTGGAAAGATATCCTTCCTGGGAAGAACCTGGAAGGCTGGCATCGTGTACCGGTTCCGGCAGGAGGCAAACTCAGCACGAAAAATCCCTGGCACGTGGATGAAACCCGCAAGGTACTGATTTGCGACGGCGTGGGGGTACATGAGAATCTGCAATACCAGCGGGAACTGACTAACTTCATTTTTCACGTCGAATGGCGGTTTGTCCCAGTCGAAGGGAAGAAGGGTTATAACAGCGGCGTTTATGTGCGAAACTCGCCGGATGGTAGCATCTGGCATCAGGCTCAGGTCGGCGACCGAAATGTTGGTTTCCTTTTCGGCGATACCCTGGCCGGCGGCAAGAAAGTTCGTTTTCGTGTCGGCGATACAAAGCCGCAACGTGGCAAACCGGCCGGCGAATGGAACGTTTACGAAATCACCTGCCGCGGTCCGGAGATCATTCTCTGGATCAACGGTTACGTTACCGCTCACTGGAAAGAGTGTCAGGTAGCCCGCGGCGAAATCGGACTGGAAGCCGAAGGCTGGCTCATCGAGTTTCGCAATTTACAGCTGAAAGAGCTTCCCTGAAAACCTCAGGAGCACAACACACAGCTGTTCACCAGTCGTGATGCGCTGACGTACATCAGTTCCAGCGCGTCCTCGGCTTCCTGCGGCGTAATGACCAGCGGCGGGGCAATGCGTATCACTTTTTTCGCCAGGGGACCGAGCAGGTGGATGCCGGTCTCACCGTTGCCGCGATAGCACTCCAGAACAAAGTCGCTCGCCCAATCGGCAGCGCTGCGACCGCCCCAGTCCCACATTTCTATCCCCCAGACCATGCCGCCAGCCTCCCCGCGGACGTAACCAACGAATGGCAGGTCTTTCAATCGGACAAGCCCCGCCTCGATGATCGGCGAAACCTCCCGCACGTTGTCCAGCACTGGCTGACAGGCATAACAATCCAGCGTGGCCAGAACCCCGGCGCAGGTGAGTGGGTTGCCGCTATATGTATCCGAACCCTCGCCGTAATCGAGTGCAGCAAACAGGTCGGCTCGCCCAACTACCGCCGCGCCAGGCACACCGTTCGCCAGACCCTTGCCCAGCACCACCATGTCCGGCTCGATTCCGTAGTGCTCGAAAGCAAACCATTTCCCCGTCCGGCCAAAAGCCGACTGCACTTCATCCAGGATCAGCACCCAATCATGCTCGCGGCAATAACGCTGCAACAATTGCAAATAGGCTTTCGGGGGATGGTAAGAGCCACCGCCACCAAGATACGGTTCCGTAATCACCGCGGTGATCCGCCGACCATACTGCGCCAGTAAACTGTCCAGCTCGCGTTGGTAAGGAGTCGCGTCAAACGGATGATCCCGCATGGTCACATCGCGGCACTCTTCCATAGGGAAGCTGATAAAGCGAACACGTGGATCGCGCTCACGGTCGGTTTCGCAACCGGTGGTAGCGCCGGCCAGACCCTTCTTGCCATGAAAGCCATATCGGGTAGCCAGGATGATGTCGCGCTGCCGATCGCGAGCTAAAGCAGCCCATAACGCTTTGATAACCGCCTCGGACCCAGAAGCGGCCCACAACACCTGTTCGAGCCGCTTTCCGCCGGGTCGGCTACGCACCAACTCCACCAGTCGCCGGCTTGCTTCCGCTTCTAATTCGGTCAGGGCGTTGTAACTGGTCAGCGGCACCGCTACGGCAAATGGTTGATTAGCCTGCTGGGCCCCCGGAAAAGAACTGCCTGGGGCGCTACCGTTCGCAATTTCCCGCCACGCTGAAGACCAGCCCAGGTAATGCCAGAACCGTTCCAGCCACAACTGCGGATTGTGTCCCAGATTGGCAACCAGCACGCCGGAAGTGAAATCGTAAAGCCGCCGACCGTCCGGCGTCCAGTGAAAAATGCCGGCACTCCTAGCCAGCACCGCTTGCGTCGGCGTGTAGGTTCGTTGCGTCCGGGGTTCCAACTGCTGCAGGATAGCGCGAACCGCATTGCCCCGGGGTTCGCCAGAATGCTGGATAGCCGATGCCTGATGCCAATCCACGCGAATGGGCGGTAATCCCACTAATTCGCCGTTACACTCGCGGTTCATAAAGCACCTCCAGTTCTGACTGACCCGGACTGGCCAGCACCAGGCCACCGCGGGGATGATTCACCCAGACTACCGCATCCGGTTCGCCCTGAACATGTCGCTGCAGGATCGCCTCCAGCGCATGTACCACAGCCACGGTATGGCGGTCGGCGGACAGGTCGTTGTAAGCCAGCGCTCGCATCTGTTGCAATCGTTCCGTTCGTTGGCTCTTAGGTCCGCCAAATTCCACGTAAGCCACTTCCTCAAAGAATCGCTCAATTGCTTCCAGACCATAACCGCGCTGTGTGCGTTCGCCCCACGGTTCGAGAAAGCATGCGTTGTAATGGTGATTGGGCGTGATTTTGAACTCGTGTGGCGTTCTTCCTTCGATGGTTACTTCCACACCGCGTTTACGCTGATGGGCGTTCCAAACCGCGTTATCGAAACGAAACTGCACCTCTTGCTCGACATATCCGGGGAAATTATCAGGCGTAACCCAGCTGGTATGGATATCGAATGCTGCCTCTCGCCCGTCGGGATAAACGTAGATGATTCGCAGTTGCACCGAATCCCAGGTCGGTCCGTTCGGCTCAGCAACGATGCCACGCTGCCCGGTCGCCGTGATCCTCGCCAATCTCGCTGCTGTCCCATGGAAAAACGTGAAATCAATCAGCTTCACGTAATGCACCGCAACATAGCTTCCCGGATTGCGACCGTGAATCCACTCGGCGAACTGCGCTGTTCCGATTTGCTTTGGCTCCAACAGGGAACAATAGCCGTGATTGACGTGGCGAAGGACCTTGTCGGCCACAAGCGTTCGCAAACGTTTATGGTCGGGATCGAACAACTTGTGATAGACGACTTTGGCCAGGACGCCGTTTTCCTTGGCCAAGTTCAACAGGTCATCGAGTTCCTGCATCCGCAACACGGAAGGCTTTTCGATGAGCACGTGTTTGCCGGCAGCCAGGGCCAATCGTGCCGCCTGGTAGTGCCGGTCATCGGGAGTAGCGACGCAGACAACATCCACGCCGACTTCCAAAAGCTTTTTGACCGCGTCCGGTTCGGTCACGCTCACGAACGGGGCAATACGATCGGCAGCCTGTTGACGATACTTTTCTGCCCGCCTGCCAGTTTTGCTGGCTACCGCGGCCAATTCAACAGCAACTCGCCCTGTTTCGGGTGTCCAGAGTCCACGCCGGTGCAATTTTTCCAGGGTCGGGCGATAGGTTTCGTCGAAAATCATGCCCATCCCGACCATCCCGACACGCAAGAGCCGTTCGGGCTCCCCAGGCATATTTCATCTCCCGAATCCTCTTCGCCCTCAGCCAGGCGTGCTCAGGCATATTATGGCAGCCAGTAAATGACGATGGTGAGAAGCAGGGCAGTCAGCAACGATTGTACGACAATCCGTAGGGTCCGCCTGCGGGCATCCGCAACCGCCTGGACGTCGGTTTGCACAACTTCGCCATTATCCCAATTGCACGTCCCGCGTGCAGCCATGACGACTCAGGTCGAACCCCGCGCTTCCAACCAAGCCAGAAGCCAGAACCAGATCGGCAGAAATAATGCCAGGCGCCAGATTCGCTCGACCTGCAACGCGATCAGCACGACGTAAAGGCCAAGGGCGACAACCAGACTCAGCGAGCCAATCACCAGTCGCTTACGCCGTTCGCGCGGCCCAATGTTGCCATCACATACCGGAGCTTCACTCATGCTTCATCCCGTCCTTTCCACCCGTTGCCGCTTACGTTGTACGGAATCCAAACCGACTCGACACGCCCAACAGTCGCGCGATCCCTCTCAGCAATGTCCTCGAATCCTCCAAGCGATACGTTGACCATCTCGGTCGGACGTGCTGGCAGCCGGAACAGCAACCCTGACTGGAGCCCTTCGCCGATTCGGCTGTCACGTGAGCCTGGAATGCGCTCGGTTTCACTTCCGGGGTTCGAACAACAAACCACGGATTTTCCTGGGTTTTTACAGTAGCGTAATTGAACATAAGAGCGGTTATCGGAAGTTGTGGAAGAACACTGGGAATGGCCGGCGATCGAACGGAATCCGCTGGCCGCCCGAAAACAACTTCCGATAACTGCCGTTATGTTCGATTAGCACGCGTACCAAAATCTAGCTGAGCATCGGGCCGAACCATACATCACCGCGACGATTTCGCCAGGACGCGGTTCAATGCTGGGAGTCGGAATTGCTGTTTTCGGTCGCCTCAGCAGATTCGTCCAGGGTCAGGTTGGCGGAAGGAGCGTCTGCCGAATCGTGGGTAGCTGAAGCATTGCTCGACCCGGCCTGACCGGTCTGGTTGCTGGTTGCAGTTACGCCGCGCAGAAAGACTCCCATGCGACGAAACTTTTCATACCGCCGCTGCAACAGGACATCGGTGGGAACATCCCGCAGCTCTCGCAGGTAACGAAGCAGGTAAGTCTTCAGTGTGTTAGCCATGCTTCGTGGGTCGCGGTGAGCGCCGCCGAGTGGTTCGGGAATCACATCATCGAGCACGCCCAGGCGTTGCAGGTCGCGAGCGGTGAGTTTCAATGCGTCGGCAGCACGGGCCTTGGTTTCATCGGTAGCTTCTTTCCACAGAATGCCTGCACAACCTTCGGGGCTGATTACCGAATAATAGGCGAACTCGAGCATGGCCAGTTTGTCGCCCACACCGATTCCCAAAGCGCCACCGGAACCGCCTTCGCCTATAACCACGCAAATAATCGGCGTGGGAAGGCGCGACATCTCGAGCAAATTCTCGGCGATCAGATAAGCCTGGCCCCGCTCCTCTGCTCCGATGCCTGGATAGGCTCCGGGCGTGTCTATCAAAGAAACGATGGGGATGCGAAATTTGGCAGCCAGTTTCATTTTCTTAATCGCCTTGCGATATCCTTCGGGATGGGCACAACCATAAAAACACTGCTGCCGTTCCTGCAACGTTCGCCCCTTTTGATGGCCGATGAGCATGACCTTGTAATCCCCGATACGGGCAAAACCGGTGCGAATAGCGCGGTCATCGCCGAAAGCCCGGTCGCCATGCAGTTCGACAAAATCTTCCGCAATAGCTTCGACGTAGTCGAGAAACTGAGGCCGTTCCGGATGACGAGCCACCAGCACGGTTTCCCAGGCGGAAAGATTGCTATAAATCTTTCGTTTCAGATTGGTGAGTTCCCGACGAACCCGTTGCAACTCTTCGGCACTGGCCAGCTTTTTCTCGACGTCGGCCTCCAGCCGTGCCAGCACCTCTTCCAGTTCGTAAATTTCCTTTTCGAATGGCAGACGATAGGTCGTGGCCATGGATTGACTCGCGATTTTGACAAATTGGGACGGCTAGCAGGTCGGTTTCATGCCAGAAATGGACAGGCCCAAATTTCAATCAGACGCAACAGTGAGTTTAGCAAAAGCGTCAGGCGCTGCCAGTGCCGTTCGGGCGCAGGCAGGATAGGCCCTGGTCTCTCTAACTCTGGGCCAGTTCGAGTTTATCGCCTTTGAAAACGCGAACCGTCCGAAACTCGCTCAGAAACTGCGCCAGGTCCGGAAAACGTTTCTTCGGGTCTTTTTCCAGCATCCGCATAATCATTTGGGCGAATTCGTCGGTGACTTCAGGATTGACGATTTGCGGCGAGGCGGGCTTATCGTACAGATGCTTGCGTAGCAGGTCTGCGGGAGTGGCACCGGCAAACGGCAGCCGTCCGGTTACCAGTTCGTAAAGCGTCACGCCTAAGCTGTAAATGTCCGAAGCTGGCGTGATGTCGAGATTCTGTATCTGTTCTGGCGACATGTACGACGGTGTACCGGCGGCTGTGGTTTTCTTGCCAAAAATTCGGCTCAGCCAGCTGGACTTTTGAATTTTCTTCGTCAGCGCGAAGTCAATGATTTTCACCTCGGCACTGCTGTTGACCAGGATGTTGTGCGGTTTCACGTCGCGGTGTACATAGCCGCGCTGGTGAACATGAAGCAGTCCCTTGGCAATCTGTTCAATGATGCGGTGAATGTTCTCCCTCACCACCAGGTATTGCTGCAACGGTTCCCCGGTGCGCGGATCCACTCGGCGGGCCGTGCGCAATTTCAAATTCATGCCCGGGAAAAACTCCATGACGATGTAGGGATTCTTGCGATCCGGCCCGAGTTTGATCACGCGGATGACGTTGGGGTGAGAAAACTTCTGTCCCACCTCCCCTTCGTGAATCATCATCTGAATGTGCTGGGGAGAGCGAAGCGATTCTGGCAGCAACACTTTGACAGCATAGTGGCGACCGCTGGTGGGCTCGACTGCCTCCCAGACCTGACTGGTCTGCCCCTGGCTCATCAATTTCAGCAACCGATAGCCGCCAACAATATCAACCGCTGACACCCGTTTCCTCCTTCTGCTGGATTGCTCCCCGGATATGCTACCAGTACTCCTCGAAGTGAATGTTGCCGCGGACTTTGCCTTCGTCGGGTCGGAAACCGCGTTGCATGAGTAGTTCTACGACTCCCGTCGGTTGCGGGAACTGCCATTGTCCAGTTTGCGGATCGCGTTTGGGCACACCAATCATGTTAGGATTGCCACACAGATAGACGTGAGTCGTCGCCGGGTCCAGTGGTTGACCCAGCGCTTTTTCCAGCTCGCCGCTCACAATCAAATCCTGTATGTACATTTTACGGCCAGCATTTTCCGGCTCGCGAGTGGTCATCGGCAAGTAGCGATAGTTGGGAAACATGGAAACCAGCCGGCGGTGCGTTTCCAGATAAGCCAGGTCGCGCCAGTAGCGAACGCAACAAGCCGCCAGGATCCGTCCGCGATGACCGTCGCGCAACAGCCGCCAGATCATGTAATTGTGCGGCGCTTCGCCCGTACCCGTGGAAAGGAAAAGCACTGTATCTTCCGGGCGGACGGGATCGAGCGTGTAATGGCCCGTGATTTTCTCGCCGAGGTAGAGGCGGTCGCCTTCGCGCAGAGCAAAAAGTCGTGGGGTCAGTGCGGGGGCTTTTTCCGTGCCACTTTGACGTACCAGGACGATGTAAAACTCCAGGAAATCGAGGACGTCGCGTTCGATCAAGCGCCCCTGTTCATCGAGAATCGGATGGGACAGCGAGTAAGCCCGTCGCACCACTCGCGTCCAGTCGGATGGGCTAAGGTGTTCCTCCTGGCAGCCGGGAACCCGCGGCTCCCAGTTGCCCAGACCGAGAGTGCTGTACTGTCCAGGCTTGTGAGGCGGTATAGGAAAATCCGGGCGCACCCGCATCACCGCCAGTTCACTATGGGGCTTGCGCAAGTAAACCAGCGTGGCGTTGTAATGTTTCTTTCGTAACTCCTGAATCTGCGCGGGAGTCAGGTACTCATCCATGCAAGTTTCCATTCAGGGGAGAAGTGAGCACATGGGATTCAGCCAGATGCCTGGCAGCGTTTTCCCCCGCTCTGTCCTAGCCGGAAAACGCTAGACTTGCAATCGTCAATTAGCCCGAGGAGCGCATCATCCCACCTGGCGAATGGCCGACCGGAGAATCTCGATGCACGCGGCCATATCAGGCACCGGATTATCCGGATGGGCTTCGTATTCGATGCTGATGTAGCCGCGATGAGCCTTCTCATTAAACTTTACTTCCTTCAGCGCCCGAATGACGGCCACGACATCCAGGGCGCCCTTTCCATAGATCACGTCGGTCTTCCGCTGGTTGTCGTGATCTTTGAGATGCAAGCCGAAGTTCCGTTCTCCCATAATGCGGATTTGCTCGGCCGGGTCAAGCTTCTTGCCCAATTGCGCCGCTCGAATCAAATGCCCGGTATCGAGACAGGTGCCGATCAGCGGGTGGTGATTCTTGACGGCCGCGAGAATGACCTCGGCACTGTACCAGCGATGCAGTCCTTTGCCGACCGGCCCATGGGGATGGATGGCGATACTGATTTTGTACTGTTCGCAGAGTTTGTCCAGGCTGTCGAAACTGTCCGGGTCGGGGTCGGCACTGAAGTGTTTTATACCCAGAGCAGCGCCAAACTCAAAAAGCCGTTTGTTTGCGTCATGGTCTTTGGTGAAACGTTGCACGCCGTAAGCAATGGGGGTGATGCCATAATCGCTGCACATCCGCAGGATGGCCTTGATTTGCTCAGGCGTGCTATTGGCTGGGCAATGAGCCTGGAAAAACTCCACGTAGCGAAGGCCCAGTTGTTGAATGCGTTTCAACGCTCCTTCGCGGTCAAAATTGCGGAAACAATAACTTTGGGCCCCGACGATAAAATCACCGAACGAGTTTTTGGTGTCGGCCTGTTGTGCCCAGGCATTACTCGTCGGTTCGTGGACCGCCCAGCTTAGTCCGCCTATTGCCAGCCCGCTGGCTTGCAGAAATTGCCGCCGATTCATCGCTTGGGTCATGTCGTGTCTCCTTGGTGGTTCTGGGGGAAATGCGGCAGTCCGAATGGTTGGAGTACACGTTCAGCGTACAACCGAGCAAGCCGGCGTCAAGCCAACCACAAACGAGTCCCAGTGTGCTGGGCAGATTTCGCAATGGCCAGAGCAAACTCAGCTAGCTGACTGCCTGGGTTGACGATACCCTCTCAGCGTTCCGGACGGAAGATTAGAACAAGATGGTAAGCGTCCGCACGCACCTGACCGCGCTGTTGCCGAAACCGCTGGATTTCCTTGCTGGGCGGGTAACGCAACGGACTGAATGCTACTGCCTGGGCTACGGCGGGCGGGACCGGCTGCCTCGCGGCTAGCTGTTCCAGCTTACGAAGTGTGTCGTCCGCGACCGTAGGGTCGGCAGCAGGAGATGGCGACGTGTCTGCTTCGGGAAGCAAGCCGGTCGGCAAACCCAACAACTCCGCCAGCCGTTGCCGAACTTCCGGAACCACAGGCTGGGCCAGTATGCTGCGGATTTGTGCTTCGCTCGGGGACTTGCCAGCACCGCGAACGTCTTCGCGATGCAAAGCGAGTAACAAGTCCCCTGCCTGGGCCCGGCTGAGATTTTCAACATAGACGAAAAAGACAGTGTTCTGGTGGTGATCCCAGAATTTTTTCAGCCGGCTGTCCAGCAGGACTGGAATCTTCTGACTTCGGAAAGCTGCCTGCACCCGCTCCCAGGTACGCCGACCGTCACGACAGGAAACATCCAGGACGAGGAACCGCTTGGTACCCAAAAGTTGCTGCACCTCGTTTTGACCGAAGTTTTGCCAGCTGAAGATGGGAGGCAAACTAAACTCCAGAGAACGGAACATCTGCCGATTGGTGTCGCGCAGAGGGCTGGTCAGTACAGCGGGATTACCGATGTCAGGCACCGCTGGGTTCCAATCACCGAGCACCAGCGGTTCCAGTTCGTTCCAGGCGGCTCGGGCCAGTTCATTAAGCGGCTCGATGGACTGGGCCAATAATTGTTGCCAGCTCTCCCCTGCCCTAACGCTCTCCTGCCAGCCAGTACGCAGCTTCTGCTCAAGTTCGGCCCAGGTGTGCTTGGCTAATTGATTCGCGTCAGATGCCACGGGCCCAGGTCTATCAAAATCTTGCTGTTGCGGCTGCGACTGGCTCGACGATGCCACAGAAGGCGATTCTGGTCTTGTCAAAATTTGACTGAGCAAGGCAAACGTGCCCCAGGCGATAAACGGTAGCAGCGCCGCCGCAACTGCTACCGGTGCCCAGCGACGGATACGTAACCGCCACAATTGCCGTCGAGCCAACCTGGCCACTTCTTCGCGCAGGATCGCAACTACGCGGTCAGCGAAAGCCGTCGGCAATTGCTCCCGTCGCAGATACTTCAACCGCAGCGAGTCGCTGACCAGATCGGAGAAAAGCTGACGTGCTTCAACGGAGGTTCGCAACAGCAGTTCTGCGCGTTCTTTCTCCGCCGCGCTCAGAACGCCGTCCAAGTAGGCGGTCAGCAACTGTTTTTCTGCCTCGGTCATGGCTGTTTATTCCGTATGCCCTTATCTCTGCAATTCCGGCAAATAGGTCGAGTTGGCGCTATCTTTTTCCATTTCCTCCAGCAATCGCCGCAATTCGAGGCGTGCACGGTGAAGGCGACTGCGAACCGTGCCAATCGGGATGTCCAGCACCTCGGCAATTTCCTCGTAGCTAAGTTCGTCCATGTCGCGGAGGATCAAAACCAGGCGATACTCGCTGGAGAGCTTGGCCAGGGCTTGTTGCAGGCGTTCGTCCTCTTCCCTGCGCTGCAAATGCCAGTCTGGGCTGGCCGAAACCGACCGATCCGGCGGCTCGTTGGGGTGTGCTGAATCCTCTGCTTCTGGCAAGGCCCGTGAAGTTTTTGCCCGTCGCTTCAAGTCCAGGGCGTGATTCAGAGCAATCCGGTAGAGCCAGGTAAAAAATTGCGAGCGACCGCGAAATTTTTTCAGATTGCGAAATGCGCTCAGGAAGGCCTCCTGAGCGACATCGCGGGCATCCTCCGGATTGCCGAGGAAGCGAAAAAGAGCATTGTAAAGGCGATCCTGGTAGCGGCGCACCAGCTCGCCAAAGGCTTCCACGTGGCCCTGCAAGCAGCGGTCAATCAGAAGGCGATCTTCGTCGGCCACGCCTTCCCTCTCTTTAGACGTGGGCGGGCGACGCCGAGTTCCCTGCGACGGTTGCTAGCGCTAGCATACAATGATTTCCGGTCAACGGGTATCTCTTGCCTCTGGTTGCAGTTCTGAAAAGCCAACACGCCCGGGCAGCAGCTTTTCCTCTGTAATAATCCTAGCAGCAATGGAAACGAGCAAGATTGTCATCCGCGGTGCACGCGAGCATAATCTGCAAAATGTTTGCCTGGAATTACCACGCAATCGCCTGATCGTGTTCACCGGGGTAAGTGGCTCAGGCAAAAGCTCGCTGGCTTTCGACACTCTTTATGCCGAAGGACAACGGCGTTACCTGGAGTCGCTGTCCAGCTATGCGCGACAGTTTCTAGGCCAGCTGCAAAAGCCAGACGTGGACTATCTCGGCGGACTTTCGCCGTCCATCAGCATCCAGCAAAAAACGGCCGGACGCAATCCTCGTTCGACCGTAGGAACGATTACCGAAATTTACGACCTGCTGCGTGTCTTATTTGCCCGAGTGGGACGGGGTCATTGTCCGCGATGCGGCCGACCAGTCCAGGCCCAGAGCCGCGACCAGATCGTCGAGCAGATTCTGGCATTACCCGAGCGTACCCGTATCCTCGTCCTCGCGCCGGTGATTCGTGAGCAAAAGGGGGAATACAAGGATTTGTTTGCGGAAATGTTACGCCGCGGTTACCTGCGAGCGCGGGTGGATGGCCAGCTGGTGCGCATTACCGAGGAATTGCGCCTGGATCGTCAGCTCAAGCACAACATCGAGATCGTAGTGGATCGCATCATGGTTGAAGCAAAAGCGCGAAGCCGAATTGCCGATGCGGTCGAACAGGCTCTCCAGCTCAGCGACGGTACCTTGCTGGTTCTAGTCGAGCCTGAAGAAACTGTGGACACTCGTGCGCGGCGTAATTCCGAGCAGGAAAGCAACCAGTCACTGCGGTCGAGGGAGATGCTGCTCTCGGCGAAATATGCCTGCGCCCATTGCCAGGTGAGTTACGATCCGCCGTCGCCGCAACTATTCAGTTTCAACAGCCCGCAGGGGATGTGCCGCGAGTGCGAGGGACTGGGCGAAAAATACGATTTCGACCCGGCGCTGCTGGTGCCCGACCCGAATCTGAGTTTTGCTGAAGGTGCGGTCGAAATTATCGGGCCTCTCCATGCCATGGGACGGTGGCGCCGCCACATTTTCGAGGGTGTCGCAGAGTCGCTCGGAATTGACCTGAATCGCCCCTGGAAGAAACTGCCAGCACAACATCGGCACTGGCTGCTTTATGGAAGCGGCGACCGCCAAATCCTGTTTACCTGGCGTGGCCGAGATCATGTCTGGAAGCATTATGGCCAGTGGGAGGGGATAATTCCGCAACTGCTCCGCAGCTTCAAGAAAACTCCTACTGGGCCCCGACGTTTACAGCTGGAAAAGTACATGCGGATTGTCCCCTGCGCTGCCTGCCGAGGAACCCGCCTCAATCCGCAGGCTCGCTCGGTACGTGTTGGAGGCAAAACATTACCCGAAGTGTGTGCCCTTCCAATTGGTCAACTGGCGCGCTGGTTTGCCGTGCCCCAGTCCAACGATGACAGCAGCGATTATCTCGTTCGCCATCTCACGCCGCTGGAACAACATATCGCTTCTGAGGTGCTCAAGGAAATTCGCACACGGTTACAGTTCCTGACCGATGTCGGTTTGCACTATCTGACGCTGGATCGGCCGGCACCCAGTTTGTCCGGTGGCGAGGCTCAGCGTATTCGGCTGGCGCGACAGATCGGAAGTGGGCTGGTGGGTGTGCTTTACATTCTCGACGAACCCAGCATTGGCCTGCATCCGCGTGATAACGCTCGCCTGCTGGCCAGCTTGAAGCAGCTCCGCGACATGGGCAACACGGTGGTGGTCGTGGAACACGATGAAGACACCATTCGGGCTGCCGATTATGTGGTGGATTTCGGACCTGGTGCAGGTGTGCGTGGCGGTCGAATCGTCGCCTGCGGCAGTGTGGACGACATTTGTCAGCATCCGGAGAGCTTGACCGGGCAGTACCTGAGTGGCCGCAAACAGATACCGATTCCGCAAAGCCGTCGGTCTCCGGGAAAGGAACGGCTCCGCATTTACGGAGCCTGTCATAATAATCTCAAAAACATTGACGTGGAAATCCCCTTGGGTCTATTCGTTTGTGTAACCGGAGTGAGCGGTTCGGGGAAAAGCTCTTTAGTGAACGACGTGTTGTTACGAGCGTTGCGAAGGCACCTGAATAAAAACGACAGCGATGACGAAGACGACGAAACGAGCTTGCGACGGATTTTGCCTCCTGGTCGGCATCGAAAAATTACGGGCTTGCAGTATCTCGATAAAGTAATCGCCGTGGACCAATCTCCCATCGGGAGAACGCCGCGATCGAACCCGGCGACGTACATCAAGGTGTTTGACGAAATCCGGCAATTGTTCGCAAGTTTGCCGACGGCCCGAGTTCGCGGATACAAACCAGGACGCTTTAGCTTCAACGTTCCGGGCGGACGATGCGAAGCCTGTCAGGGACACGGAGCGAATCGCCTGGAAATGGACTTTCTCGCCGATATCTGGGTGCCATGCGAAGTTTGCGAGGGACGACGCTTCAACCGTGAAACCCTGCAGGTCGAATTCAAGGGAAAGAACATCCACGAGGTGCTCCAGCTCGACGTGCAGGAAGCTCTGGAGCTGTTTGCCAATCAACCCAAAATCCGCGCCATGTTGCAGACCTTGCACGACGTTGGCTTGGATTACATCAAACTGGGACAACCTTCTCCCACGCTATCGGGTGGCGAAGCCCAGCGGATCAAACTCGCCCGGGAACTCTGCCGCAAAAGCACCGGCCGAACACTGTACATTCTGGACGAGCCAACGACTGGCTTGCACTTTGACGACATTGCCAAGCTTTTGCGTGTTCTGCACGAACTGGTAGATCGCGGCAACACCGTTGTGGTGATTGAGCACAATCTCGAAGTTATCAAGACCGCCGACTGGGTCATTGATCTGGGCCCGGAAGGCGGTGAGGCCGGTGGTTACGTTGTCTGCGTCGGGCCGCCCGAAGCCATTGCTCAATGTCCGCAGTCTTATACCGGCCAGGCCTTGCAGCGTGTTTTAAACCCGGTAGCTCCCACCGCAATGCCAGCCGAAAAGGCCCGGGCACGCAGGTCTCGCCGCGAGCAAACTTCCGTTCCGTCACGTGAGCAAACTTCGACTTCGGATGCAAGTGATGCGCGAACCTCCGCCATCACCCACATCACCGTCCGGGGGGCTCAGCAGCATAACCTGAAAAACATTTCGGTTGCCCTGCCCCGCGAGCAGATGACGGTATTTTGCGGCCCGAGCGGTTCCGGCAAGACCTCTCTGGCGGTGGACACCATTTATGCTGAGGGACAGCGGCGGTACATCGAATCCCTCTCCGCTTATGCCCGACAGTTCCTGGGCGGCATTCAGAAGCCGAAGGTGGAACAAATCACAGGACTCTCGCCGGCCGTTTGTATCGAGCAGAAAAACACCAGCAAAAGTCCCCGTTCGACGGTGGGAACGGTTACGGAAATCCATGACTATTTGCGCGTGCTTTACGCCCGGCTTGGACAAATGTATTGCCCGCGTTGCCAGGTACCGGTCAGCACCCAGACCGCGGACCAGATCATAGACCGTTTGCTGAGTTTTCCGGAAGGCACCAGGCTTTACATTCTGGCCCCGCTAGAACGGCGCGAAACCGAGTCCTACGCCGATTTGTGGGAAGAAGTGCGGCGTGCCGGTTTCGTTCGAGTCCGAGTAGATGGGAAAACCTACACTCTGGAAGAAGTGCCGAACTTGGATCGTCGCCGGCGGCACGAGGTGCAGGTGGTCGTGGACCGGGCGGTGGTACGCGGCAACCAACGGTCACGCCTAGCCGATGCGGTGGAGCAGGCGCTCGAAGTGGGCTGCGGTGTTTTGCAGGTGGCGATAGTCGAGGACGGCCTGCCCGAGGAACGCTGGCGGCAGCAACAATTCAGCCAGCACCTGGCCTGTCATCAATGCGGGCGTGGCTTCGAGCCCCTCAACCCGCATCACTTTTCCTTCAACAGTCCGCTGGGCTGGTGCCCGGCCTGCGAAGGCCTGGGCGTCCAGCAGGGCGCTAATCCCCATGCACTAATCCGCGATGCCGGTCGCAGTTTACGCGAAGGTGCGATTGTCGGCTGGTCGGACTTACGAGATTCGCTCTTCGGGCAAATCATGGAAGCAGTGGCCCGACATCACGGTTTGCCCCTGGATGTTCCGCTTCGCCAACTGGAGCCTGCTGCCCGGCGCATCCTTTTCTACGGAGGCGGGAATGTAAGCGTCGCTGTCAATCCGCTGTCAACGCCTACCGAAAAACTCCATGCGAATGATACTTGCGGCGACGCCTCGCAACCTGGTGAATTCGGAGATGCGTCTGGACGCTTCTGGGTTGAATACAAGGGGTTGTTTCCAGCACTGGAGGAGGCCGCGCGGATCAGTCCTGTCTGGCGACAGCGTCTGGAAGCGTTGATTAGCGACGTACCTTGCTCGGTGTGCCAGGGAGCCCGACTCCGCGACGATGCCGCGGCGGTTCGCTTCCGCGGAAAAACCTTGCACGAGCTGGGAGAACTGCCGCTCGGCCAGGCCCTTGCCTTTTTCCGCGAACTACGCTTATCCCACCGGGAACAGCAGATCGCCGGCGAACTGGTACGGGAAATTGAGCAACGTTTGCAGTTCCTTGTGGACGTTGGTCTGGATTACCTGACGCTGAATCGCCCGGCACCGACTTTGTCTGGCGGGGAAGCACAGCGAATCCAGCTTGCCGCGCAACTGGGAAGCGGCCTGACCGGCGTCCTCTACGTGCTCGATGAACCGACCATCGGTTTGCATCCCCGTGACAATCGCCGCCTGATTCGCGCTTTGAAACAGCTACGCGACCTAGGCAACACGCTGATTTTGGTCGAACACGATCGCGAGGTGATTGCCACCGCCGATTACCTTGTAGATTTCGGTCCCGGTGCCGGTGACCGGGGTGGTGAGATTGTCGCCCATGGTTGCCCTGAGGCCGTCCAGAAACAGGAGCATTCGCTGACCGGGCAGTACCTCAGCGGCCGTCAGGCTATCCCGGTACCGACATCTCGCAGACCGCCCGCGCCGGACCGCTGGTTAATCGTGCGGGGAGCCCGACAAAACAACCTGAAAAACCTGGATGTCGCTTTTCCTCTGGGCTGCCTGATAGCAGTAACCGGGGTGAGTGGTTCAGGCAAAAGCTCGCTGGTGCAAGAAGTTCTGTATAACACGCTGGCTCGCAAATTGCATCGGGCTCGCACTCCGGTTGCCGCCTGCGATGACATCCTGGGCATTGAACACCTGGACAAGGTCATCAACGTGGATCAGAGCCCAATCGGTTCGACTCCGGCCTCGAACCCGGCCACGTACACTGGTGTGTTCGACCTGCTGCGTGAACTGTACGCCCAGCTACCGGAAGCCCGTGTTCGTGGTTACACGGCTCGCCGTTTCAGTTTCAATCGCCCGGGAGGTCGCTGCGAGGCTTGCGAGGGTAATGGCCAGAAACGTATCGAGATGCATTTCCTTCCCGATGTTTGGGTGGAATGCGAGGTGTGTCGCGGTAGCCGATATAACGCTGAAACACTGCAAGTCCGTTACAAGGGCTATAGCATCAGCGACGTGTTGAACATGCGGGTGAGCCAGGCGCTGGAGGTGTTTGCTTCTTTTCCGCGTATCCGCCGCATTTTACAAACCCTGGCCGATGTCGGGCTCGATTACGTCGCATTAGGCCAGCCAGCGCCAACTTTGTCCGGCGGGGAAGCGCAGCGCGTGAAGCTCGCCGCCGAACTGGCCCGACCGAACACTGGTCGAACCCTGTATATCCTCGATGAGCCGACCACCGGTTTGCATTTCGAAGACATCCGCAAACTGTTGGAGGTGCTGCATCGCTTGGTAGATCTGGGCAATACGGTCGTCGTTATCGAACACAACCTGGACGTCATCAAAACCGCGGATTGGGTCATTGATCTCGGTCCCGAAGCAGGCGACGCAGGTGGCTATGTGGTCGCCTGCGGGACGCCGGAAGACGTGACCAGTGGTCGCCAACCAACCACCGCTCCGCCGAAACTGCCCGATGGATCGCTGCTCACCTGGCCGGACGGTAGTCTGCCATCGCATACACGTCCATTTCTGGCCGAAACACTCGAGCGCAGTCCCCGTGCGGATCGGCGACCCGTGGTGGTTGAGTCGGAAGAATCGGTGCCGACGGCCAGCGATGATCTCCCCGCTGTGCTTGCACCCTGGGAAGCAGATGGCGTGCGCTGGCATACTCAGGAACGCCATAGCAGCGACGGTCAACCCTGCCGATGGGATGGCCGTATTCTGCTCTGGCTCGATGAAAAAATTCACCAGCTCGGCGAATTCGCACCCACGGACTGGAATCACCGCACACGGGTCGAGATTGCCTGGAAGGAACGCAGCAAGGGTTGGTTTTTGCATGCTTACACCGGAGATGCCTGGCTGGTCTGGTTGAGCTTTCGCGTGGCTCGTAACACGTTCCGCCAGGAGCAGCTGGAGGCGCAATTGGGCATTCGGCCCTGCAGCGAAACGCCTGGCCTGGAGGGTCTTGGCGACGCTCCGCGAGTGCGTGTGCAGAATCAGCGCGGTCCCTGGCAACAGGTCGAGTTGGGCGTGCACCGCCTCTCTGAAATTCAGAGCAAGGCTTTTGGCCAGTTCCTCAAACAGGCCGTCCAATCGTTCAGCCGCCAGATGCAATTGTTGTCACGTAAACCCGAAGACTTCATGCCCTGGAAAGTAGATGGCAAACGCTGGCATCTGTCTGCGAAGGGCTTTCCGCCTGGTCAAGAGCGTCAGTGGCCTGCTTCGCTTTTATCCGCGCTGGTGGTATGGGTGCAGAAAGCGGTGCCCGATGTGGTTTTCGACTGGGGCTACCGCGATGCCGTGGTATTGCGCTTACCAGATATTCGCCGACCCTGGGCACGCTGGCGAACGAAGCAACCAGATTACCTGGAGTGTGCCTTTGCTGTGCCGAAAGGAAGCTGGAACCTGGCCCAGCTGGAACGACTCACTGCCGGGTTCGATCTGGACACTGATCATCGTGACGTGGATGTCGTCCGCTGGCGCTTCACCCGCGAAGAAGAGTTGGTCGGTTCGACAGCCCAGGAGTTATTCCGTGCCCTGGCGGAGTCGTTTCGCCGACAATTTGGCGTCTCGCCTTCGGCCAAGATAGACAAATAAGCGGCAGGAACACGGCGGCTGTGTATATGACAGTTGGGATTCTGACTATGCTGGCGGTGCACCTTCCCGATGGCGTGCTGGCGACAAAATGGTGGCTGGGCGGCTGGGCAGCCACTGTGGTTCTACTGGCACTTTCTGCCTGGCGCATCCAGGCCGAGGAAATTCCACGTCTGTCGCTGGTGAGTGCCGCCTGTTTTGTCGCTTCTTCTATCCATGTGCCCCTAGGAGTCACCAGCGTACATCTGCTGCTGAACTGCCTAGCCGTTCTGCTGGCCGGACCGCGGGCAGCACTGGCAATTTTCCCGGCCTTGCTTCTGCAAGCCTTGTTGCTGAATCACGGAGGACTCCTGACACTCGGCGTGAACACGGTCATTTACACCGTGCCAGCGTTAGTGTTGTGGGTGCTGGGCCAAACGGTACTTCGACGATTTCCGGCATTGGCGAGACTACGCTGGGCCTGGCTCACCGGAGCACTGCTTGGCGGGGGAACAGTTCTGGCGACGGTATCCCTCAATGCGTTGGTTCTGTATTTGGGTGGTCTGGAAAGCTGGTCGGCCCTGGTTATGCTGGTTTTTGTCGCTTACCTTCCGGTCGTCGCTGTCGAAGCGTGCATTACCGCATCTTTGCTCACTTATCTGTGCCGCGTGAAGCCGGACTTACTCGCTCTGCCCTGCAAGCGGGCACCCGCTGCCGAATGCCCCGATACACTGTCGCATGCGAATCAGTAGCGGTGCAGGCAACGGACGGTGCGTCAGACAGGTAAATTATTTCGCTGACGACCGCCGCAAAAGAGTCGCTGTCCTTCTTCCTGACTATTGCCTAAGAAGCAGTTGCAACATTCACCGCCTATGGATAGCCACACGCTGCATTTGCTCGAATACCCGAAACTGCGATCCCTGGTAGCTGGGTACACACAGACGACCCTGGGTCGCCAGCTGGCAGAGCAACTCGAACCTTCTACGGATAGTGCCTGGATCACCGACCAGCTTGCGCTCACCGAGGAAGCATGTCGCGCTCTCCGGGAAGGAGCCAACGTCAACCTCAGTGGTCTTCGTGATATCCGCCTGTTATTACGACGAGCCAGCATTGGCAGCACGCTGTCAGCAGAAGAGTTGCTCCAGGTGCGGGAGACGGCCTGGAGTCTGGCAGCCCTATACCGCTGGCGGATGCAGCTGGACGAGCGCTTCCCGAAACTGCGTACCTTGCTCGCGGCAGTCGAAGACCACGGCCTGATTGCCAAAAGTATTGAGGGTTGCCTCGATGCTCGTGGCTACGTTCTGGATATGGCCAGCCCGGAGTTAGCCCAGGTTCGTCGGCAACTGCGAGAATTGGAAGAACGAATCCAGGCTGTGATTAAACGTTTGCTGCGCGATCCGGAAATCCGTAAAATCTTGCGTTTCCCCAACGCTACCATGTCCGGCGACCATTACGTTCTGCCGGTTGCTGCCAATTACCGTCATCGTTTGCCGGGAGTCGTACATCGCACATCGGCCAGCGGCGATACCGTGTACATTGAGCCGGCCAGCCTGGCATCGCTTGCTGCGGAACGGGCGGTTTATAAGGCCGAGGAGGAAAAGGAAGTGCAGCGTGTTTTGCGGCGACTAACAGCCCAAGTGGGCAAGGCGGCCCATGCGTTGGAAGCATCCCTGACCGCTGCTGCCCAACTGGATTTCACCCTCGCCAAAGCACGGTTTGCCCTGGATTACGAGATGACCGTACCGGTCATCACCAGCCAAACGCAGCTGGTTCTACGTCAGGCTCGGCATCCCTTGCTCGAATACTACTTCCGCCATCCGCCCGTGGCTGCATCCGCGGAGAACAATCCCTCGACCGGCCCCGAATCCGTCAGTGCGGATGCTCAGCAAACATCAGCCAACGTGCTTACCCGGCCTGCCACTCCCCTGCCCTCGCCAGTTCGCCAGGTGGTACCTATTGACGTTCGACTCGGCGACGACTTTCGCATTCTTGTCATTACCGGCCCCAACACCGGTGGCAAAACCGTTACGTTGAAGACAACGGGTTTATTGTGTCTGATGGCGCAATCCGGTCTGCTCATTCCCGCCGCCGAAGGAAGCTGCCTGCCCGTCTTTCACCATATCCTGGCCGACATCGGCGATGAACAAAGCCTGGAACAATCGCTGAGTACCTTTAGCGGCCATATTACCCGCATCCGTGATATTCTGAGTACGGCGGATGCTCGCAGTTTAGTTCTCCTGGACGATCTGGGTGCCGGTACGGATCCAACCGAGGGAGCCGCTCTGGGCCGCGCCATCCTGGAAGAACTCGACCGTATCGGATGTTTGACCATGGTTACGACGCACCTGGGAGACCTCAAGCTGTTTGCCCTGGCTCATCCGCGTGCACAAAATGCGGCGGTCGAGTTTGATCCGCAAACGCTGCAACCGACTTATCGCCTGCTCATCGGCCAGTTTGGCATGAGTTGTGCGCTGCAAATCGCCAAACGCCTGCGGTTGCCGAATCGGTTAATGCGAAGAGCCTGGTACTGGCTCAAACGTCGCCGGCGGTTACCGGAACTGCGTCGGTTGCAACAAGCCCGACAGGCAGCGGAAGCCGCTCGCCAGCAGGCTTTACAAGCTCTCTCCGAGGCTGAAAAGCAGAAAGCAGAGTGGGAGCGCCGGCTCCGTGAACTGGAACGCGAAGAAGCTCAAAAACGCGCCCTGGCAGAAGCTCGGGCTCGTTTACAGCCTGGTGATCGTGTGCGCATCGTTTCTCTGCGCGAACAAGGAGAAGTGATCCGCGTGGACACACGCAGGGCCACTGTGCTGGTACGGGCTGGGCTCGGCCAGTGGGAGGTGCCCCTCCATGACGTCTTTCCCAGCGATTGGCCCGAACCCAAACCTGACCAGGGCTAGCTTGCGGGGCCATTCTCGTTTCCGAACCTGTCTGGGCTGAAAAACCGATCGCCTGGTCGCTTAGCACCGATTTGTTCGAGCTGCGTTACGCAACCGGTTCATGCTGATTGCATGCAGGCACCGTCTAATTGCATGCAGGCACCGTTACGGTTTCTTCACAGGTTACCGCGGCGGAACTTGTAAGTCGAGCGGCGCGTAAACCCATTCGTAGCGATCGAACTGCACCTGATCGGTATGTTGCCGGAATTCATCACCCAGTCGTTTGAATTTCAGCCGCAGTGCTTTTTGTTTGATGATCGGTTTTCCGTTGGGGTCGTCCACCATAACGAAACCGTTCGACAGGCCGAACACGTAAATGTAAAAATCTCCCGGCTCCGGTCGGAGATAATTCCGCACATATTCGGGCTGCTTCGACAACGTGCGCACCTCTTCCGGCGTCGCTACAATCCAGGTCGCCACGCCAGTAACGTATTCGGGATAGGCAATGCGTTTGCCCTGGTCGTCGAATTGCTTTACGAACGGTATCAAAACCTGGGTGATCGTCGCGGAATCCTTAATTGGATACACGTTCTGCGGGTCTTCCAGACGTCGAATCTTTTCCACTGCGACCGGAATCACTTCGTCTCGGTATGCCCCTTCTCGGCCTGGTGTGGTCTGCACCCAGACAAACATCGGGGAGAATCGCCGATTCTGCCCGGTGTCATTGGATACCTGATACCACAGGTACCATACAATCCGCCGACCGCGACCGGGAATATCTACCTCAATCGTGCGGGGATCCTTGAAATGGAAATCCAGCGTCCACAAATCCTCTCGCGGAGGATCTTCGGGTGCCTTCCGTTCCGGAATGGGGCGAACGTTGAAAGCAGGGGGCAGTTCCTGTGCACTACCCTGCCAAACCATTGCCAGCACTACGGTTCCGCCGACTAGCAGGCTCAGACTTGCCGGCTTCAGGACACCCTTGACCATCGTCCGCTCCGTAAAAGTTCCTGGCGTGTTGACTATGCGTTCGCTGCCCATGCTGCGATCAACCAGTTCCCAGAAAGACAAACGGCTCAAGCGTGCATTCTCCATGCCGTGGCGGTACTGGTTGCACATCCACCAGTTGCTGCCGTAACCAGAACCCACCTGCATGTGTTACATCGTGCATGTACATTGTGCCAGCCGCTTATCCCGTGTCAAGCCGAACCGAATCCGGCAAGCCGCCTAGCATGCCGAAGCAATTTGCTCAGCCCGCAGTGGGCCAATAAAATTATCTGACCGACGGCGTTCCTGGCGGCAACAAATATAATGGGCAACGTGAACACCAAGGCGTACCGGCCCGGTCTCTGATTAGAGCATGGATTTCACGGTCATGGCGCCGCCGTGGTTAGAGCACCAAGCCGAGGAACATCCGGTGTGGAAAAACTTATGGGCTCCGTGGCGGTTGGCGTATGTCGTCCAGGACCGGCAGGCGAACGATGCCTGTTTCATCTGCACAGGTCTGGCCGCGGGCGACGATCGCCGCCACTGGATTGTTTACCGTAGTCCTCATTGTGTCGTGATCCTCAACCGCTATCCGTATAACAACGGTCATTTACTTGTCGCTCCCCAAGCGCACAAGGCTAGCCTGGCGGAATTAACCCCTGACGAAATGCTGGATTCCCAGCAAACTTTGAGCCGAATGGTAACCGCGCTCAGCGAGCTTATGCGACCGGACGGATTCAATATCGGCATTAACCTGGGCAAAGTAGCCGGTGCTGGTTTGCCCGGTCATCTGCACTGGCATATTGTGCCCCGCTGGGAAGGCGATACTAATTTCATGCCGGTTCTGGCCGAAGTTAAGGTCATCGTCCAATCGCTGGAAGCGTTGTATGATTTGCTGACGGCCCATTTAGGCAAACCGCAAAGCGGGAGCTGCGGGCGTTAGCCTGCCAGGCAACTGACGCCCTCTTTTCCTTGAGCTTTTTGCCCGAGTAACGGCCATGCCTGTCGAAAACCGTCTGAGCGTAACACGCTTTGAGCCTCCTGGTAACAGCTCGGCTTTTGCCGCGCCCCCCGAAGTCAGGCCAGGCGAGAGCGAACCGATATTTCGCCCGCTGGATCCCTGGGAATGGGAAGAGCGGTTTCTGGCTCCGTATGCCATGCGTACACGGTTAAGCCGTGGCCGAATTCATGAGGAACCGGAGCACCCGTACCGTACTCTGTATCAGCGGGATCGCGATCGGATTATTCATAGCGCGGCATTCCGCCGGCTGATGTATAAAACTCAGGTTCTGGTAAACCACTACAGCGACCAGCACCGCACTCGCCTCACGCACACCCTGGAAGTGGCTCAGATAAGCCGCACTATTGCCCGCCAGCTCGGGTTGAACGAGGACCTGACGGAAGCCATCGCGCTCGCCCACGACCTCGGCCATCCACCCTTCGGTCATGCTGGCGAAACCGCACTCGATGAGTGTATGGCCCAGTTCGGCGGGTTTGAACATAACCGGCACGGACTGCGCCTGGTGCAGTTTCTGGAGCGGCGCTATCCTGCTTTTCCCGGCTTGAACCTGACCTGGGAGGTGCTGGAATCGCTTTCTTATCACAGCAAGCGTCCGGAAGCACCGGAGGTAAAACCCTTCCGCACCTTCGCTCAACCGTTTTTGGAAGCTCAGGTCGTGGATGCCGCTGACAGCCTGGCTTACGACACCCACGATCTCGACGATGCACTGGAGTTAGGACTGATCGAATTGGATGAGGTGCGTGAAGTTCCTTTCTGCCGGCTCGCGGAGGAGCGGATGCGTGAGCGTTACGGTCAGGTCAGCCGCGAAAACTACCCGGCTGCCCTGGTTCGCACACTCATTGATTGGCAAGTAGAGGACCTTCTCGCTCATACCCGACAGCGGTTGCGGTCGTTTCAGGTACGCAGTGTCGAAGATGCCCGGCGAGCCCCGGAACCGATAGTGCAACCCAGCCCGGAAATTGCTCGGCTCAAAGCGCAGCTTGAGGAATTCCTCAGGGATCGGGTCTATCACCACTACCGTGTCCAGCGGATGACAACTAAAGCGAAGCGCTTTTTGCGGATGTTGTTTGACGAGTACCGTCGCGTGCCGGGAATGCTGCCTCCCTTTTTCCGCCAGCGCATTGCCAGCGACGGTTTGGAGCAGACCATTTGCGATTACTTGGCCAGCATGACAGACCGATTTGCTCAAGACGAGTACCTGAGACTGTTCCATCCGTATCAGCGTGAGTAAAGTTAACTCGGACGAACAGGGGACAGGCAACCTATTCAGGTAACGCGGCCTCCCTGAGAAAGGCTCGCCTTACCAGATGTAGGGAGGCTTTTCGGAACAGTAACGGGCAGGGAGAGTGTCGGTTGGCCGGGTACACCGACACTCCGGGACAAACCAGGTTGCGGGTTGGCTCTCACCGACTCGCACCAAGGAGGAGATTCCAATGTTGCTCAACATTCTTCGCGGTGTTTTTGTGGCCATGGTCATGGGCGTGGCCACTGCTTTAGCCATGCACTCTTCGAGCTGGTTTTCAGAGGACAGCTGGTGGGTTCAGAATCTCGGGCAGTTCGGACAATTAGTGGGACCCTACCTGGTATTTGCTGCGGTGATGCTGGTGGGGCTGGCAGTTGTCGCGCTCGATATGTTTACGCCAAAGAAGGACATCACGACCTTTTCAGCAATCTATCTCGGCTTGCTGGTGGGGCTGTCGCTGGCGTATTTGCTAAGCGCTGGTCTTCGCCCGATTCTGGAACCGAGCCTGAACCAGCAGATCTGGGGTCTGGCTCAACTGTTCCTGGCCTTTTTGTTCTGCTACCTGTGCGTGAGCACGTTATTGCAAACCAAAAACGACTTTCGCTTTATTATCCCTTATGTCGAGTTTAGCAGGCAGATCAAAGGCCCAAAGCCGCTTTTGCTGGACACGAGTGTCATCATAGATGGGCGCATTGCCGATATAGCCGATACCCGCATCATGGATTGCAAACTGATCGTGCCGCGCTTCGTGTTGCGGGAACTGCAAAACATTGCCGACGCCAGTGATCCGGTACGGCGCCGACGGGGCAGGCGCGGCCTGGATATATTGAAACGCCTGCAGAACAATCCTCACGTCGAAGTCGAGGTGCTGGAAAATGATCCGCCCGAGCTGTCCAACCTCGACGACGTGGATCAGCGATTGGTGCGCTTAGCCAAGCTCTTCGGAGCCCGCATCATCACCACCGACTTCAGCCTCAACAAACTGGCTCAGGTCGAAGGTGTCGAAGTGGTGAACATGAACGACCTGGCGAACGCGGTACGGATCGCGGCCTTGCCAGGCGAAACTCTGCACATACGCCTGGTGCGTCCAGGTGAGCAACCCGGACAGGCTGTCGGCTGGCTGGAAGATGGAACTATGGTCGTGGCCGAACAGGGACGCTCTTACATCGGTCAGGAGGTGGCGATCACCGTGACCAGCGTACACCAGAGCCCTGCCGGTCGGATGATCTTTGGCCGGGTCGAACGCCCGACCCCTGCACCGCCGCCACCAGCCCCGGCTTCCAGCTCCAGCTAACCGCTGCCGGAGCGGTCTTCCTGCATTTGCTGCTTTGAAGCCGTTGCGAACCAGGCACGGAGGCTCGCTATGAACACAGCCCGCTTCGCTTCGATCTGTGCAACTTTGGTCAGCTGCGCTGCGACGATGTTGACGACGGTAAGCGTTGCTCAGGATAAGCAGACCATTGGCAAGCCCAACCTTCCCCAGAATGAAATGCCGCTCGTGGAAAAAGTAATCGCAGCTCGCAAACAGTACCAGCAAGCTCTCGAACAGCTTCGCGAGTACTATGTCCGAACCGGCGACGTGGAGCGTCAGCAGTGGGTCGAGGAAGAGTTGATCGGTTTTCATCGCATCACCAAACGGGCTTACCTTCTGGAGCTGGATGTCCCGCCCCCCACGCTGAAACCGGAGTTCAACATTCCAGAGGCGAACGAATTATTCCGGCGTGCCCTGCTCTATAAAGGACGGGGTTACGGTCAGGAATACGAGGACAATATGCGGCGGGCGGAACTGTTGCTGCAACAACTTCTGACTTACTATCCGCAGAGCGACAAAATTGACGACGCGGCTTACCAGCTCGGCGAGATTTACGAGAGCCGTCCATTCCGGCAGTATCGTCGGGCGGCCTGGTATTACGAACGGTGTTTTCAGTGGAATCCCAATACCAGTAGCGATGCCCGTTTGCGAGCCGCCCGCATCTACGACCGCATTTTGCAAGAACGAGGCAAAGCCATTCAACTCTATCGCGAAGTGATCAACCACGATGCCGACCCGCAGAGAGTGGAAGAAGCCCGCCGGCGTTTGAAAGAACTCAGCGGCAACAGTCAGTAAACGCGCGGCGAAGGTTTGCCATCGGCCAGGCGATCGTGTATACTGCACGCTTGTTGAACCCGTAGCTTGCGAAAACAAGCTACACGTGCCCTCAGCTATAAGGACGACGTGGCCCCTGGCATTAGCACCCGAAAGGAGAACAGCGATGTGGGGAAAGTACCGCAACTGGACGATGCTCCTGTTTACTTTCACCATGCCGATCGCCATTGTCTGGCCTGCATGTTCCTGCTTCCCAAGGCTGCAAGCGCAGGCAGCGGGCGAATGGGTTTCGCTTTTCAACGGGAAAGATTTGACCGGCTGGAAAGTGTATAACGGCAAGCCGGAAGTTTGGGGCGTGGAATCGGGATTGCTTTACTGTAAAGGCGGCGGTGGCGGTTGGCTCATGACTGAAAAGGAGTTTGCCGACTTTGAGTTACGGTTCGAGTTTCGGCTACCCAAAATGGGTAACAGTGGCGTGGCGTTGCGAGCGCCCCTGCAAGGCGATCCTGCTTATCAGGGAATGGAAATTCAACTCCTCGACGATGAAAATTGGAAAGGTTTACGCCCCGAACAATACTGCGGCGCGATTTACGATGTGGTGGCTCCTAAAAAACATGCCACCAAGCCCCACGGTGAATGGAACTCGATGCACATCATTGCCGATGGCCGCAAAATCACCATCGTCCTCAACGGTGAGACCGTGGTGCAGGCCAACCTCGATGACTACAAGGATCGTGCCCAACCAGATCCCAAATCGAAAAAACGGGCTCATCCCGGCCTCCTCAACGAAAAAGGACACATCGGCTTCCAAAGTTACAACTACCGCGTTGATTTTCGCAACATTCAAATCCGTGAACTGCGCAAATAACAGGGGACGTCAGCGGGCTAAAGATTCGGAATCCACATCCGGGCGACGTTGAAATAAATGGCAATCCCGGTTACGTCCACAAACGTCGCCACGAACGGGCTGGAAGCAAAGGCGGGATCCAGCCCAACCGAGCGAAACAGAAGCGGCAGCATGGAACCGACTAAGGTTCCCCATAAACAGATGCAGGCTACAGCTAAGCCCACAATTACGCCCAAACGCCAGCCTTCTAACCGTTGCACAGTGACGAGGTCGTTCCTGACTTCCTCGGTAAAAGCCCGCTCGGTGGTATTCGCCAACGGTTCTGCTCCAGCGACTCGATTGCCAGGCCGTAAATTGAGCAGGTCGGGATTGACCCATTCGACTGCATAACTGCGAACAAAACCAATCAGCCCCAGCGTCATTCCCAGAGCCAGGCCCATGAGCAATTCATGCCGCAGCACTTTCCACCACTGTTGCACCGAAACCTGTCCTAAAGCCAGAGCACGGGTGATCAAGGTAGCAGCCTGAGAACCGGAATTGCCGCCGGTAGAAATGCACAGTGGCACAAACATTGCCAGTACCACCACCTTGGCGATTTCTTCCTCAAAGTAAGCGAGAGCCGTAAAGGTAAACATTTCCGCCACGAACAAGCACGCCAGCCAGCCGACGCGGCGACGCCAAACGTAGAAAAAGTCCGCCTCCAGGTAATTCTCGATCGGCAACAAACCGCCTCCCTTTTGTACGTCTTCGGTGGCTGCCGAGACGACCACATCAATGACGTCGTCGTAGGTTACAATGCCGAGGAGACGCTGTTGATCGTCCACGACGGGAATAGCCAGCAAATCGTAGCGGCTTAGCTTTTGCGCAACGGATTCCCGGTCTTCGCTGGCGTGCACGGCAATGATGTCCCGTTCCATCAAGTCTTCCACCAGGCGATGCCGTGGCGCCAGAATCAGGTCGCGCAAGGAAACTACTCCGAGCAAGCGTCGCTGCTCATCCAGGACATAGACGTAGTAAATCGTCTCGCTGTCCGGCGCCTGCAGTCGCAATCGTTCCAGAGCTTCGGCCACGGTGATGCGGGCAGGGACCCAGGCATAATCAGTGGTCATTATCGCGCCGGCAGTGTTATCGGCATAGCTCTGGAGTGTGGCAATATCGCGGCGGTCAGCTTCATCTACCAGACGGAGCAAACCTTCCCGCACAGCCGGGAGCAGGCGTTGCAACAGGTCCACGCGGTCGTCATGGGACATTTGTTCGATGAGTCGTGCCATGTGGTGCCGACCCGCCCCTTCGACCATGCGAATCTGCCATTCCGGCGGAAAGTACTCAAAGATGCGGGCTTGCGTTTTGATGTCCGTGTTCTGCAGAAACCGCCACACCTCCTCCACTTCAATTCCATCATGCAACGCTTCCGCTACGGTGGCGGGATGCAGGTCTTCGCAAAATGCCTTCATCGCGGCAACATCGTTTTCTTCGAGCATTTGCCGCACTTCTGGCGTAAAAAGCGGGTGTGCCATGCCTCGAGCCTCCGGTACGAAAGTATCTCCAACCGGGCAGTGCCGATTGCACTATAATACGCCTGCTCACCAACCTGCAGTATCGGTTCCACCACCGGTATAATGCTCTGGTCGGTTCTCAAAAAATATGGCGCCGGCGAAAGAAAGGAGGTGAACAAGGCGTATGGCAAAAGAACCGGGTATTCAAGTGGAAGGCCGTGTCAAAGAAGCACTGGCCAACATGCAATTTCGCGTCGAACTCGATAATGGGCACATTGTAACCGCTCACGTCTCCGGAAAGATGCGCAAGAATTTCATCCGCATCGTTCCCGGCGACCGCGTCACTGTGGAATTGTCGCCGTATGACCTGTCAAAAGGTCGGATTGTTTACCGCGCAAAATAGCTCCCGCCTGACCCTCCATGATCCCGCCTTTGCTCGTTTTCAGGACAAACTTGCCAGGTTGCATGTTCAGGGTAGCGGCACATCACGGAAACTAAACGGAATTTGCGTCGGCACTATGTCCCACTCGTAGTAAACCAGCTTCAATTGCTCGGATTTCGGTTTGCCCCCGAGAATCCGACCGATGCCGATTTTGGGGGCTGCATTGCCGTCGTCGCGGTAGAAAGTCAAGGTCCCCTCAGCACTGTCGGCGTTAGTAGTCCAGGACATGGCGCCGCCACTATTGAGTTCGCTCCCTTTGGCATCGAAGAGTTTGATCCGCTGCGGTACACTGTGCACCCAGTTGGGATCGCGCCGGTTGGGTTCGCCCACGCGCGACACTCGTAGCCGTACCTGAACCGATTGGCCGTCATCGCGCACTTCTTCTACCTGCACCGTCGTCCCGTTTTTCTCCACACGTTTGCCTTTGGCCGAAGCAGCGTCGTCGAAGGTGATAATGGGCCTTTCCGCTGCTACCACCGTGGCATCAATCTGGCCGCGAAAGATTTTCAGCTTGCCACCAAGGTTGCCCGGTAGCAGTTGGGCAGAAACCTGCTGCTGGTACATGCGACCGCCGCCATAGTAGTAACTGACGAACCGGTTGCCATTATCCGGTCGGGGCATCTGGCGCGACACACCTGTATCGTCTATCGCTTCTTCAACGTGGACATCCCGCACCCCTGTGAATGCATAACGAGGTTCGATGGTGACCCGCAGACTCACATTCAGCGACTCGCTCCGTTGGATGGTTCCGCTGTTATTCCACCGAGTCGGGCCGGTCATGAACGATAGCGAGCGATTGTAGTGGAAGCCCACCACAGTTACGCGGAACGGGCCGCTTAGCGAGGTGTAGCTCGGATGCGATTCTCCTGGTTCCAGACGAATGGTTTTACCATTGGCACTGTACCATCCCTCTACGTAGCTGACACCCGCTTTTTTGCACAAGTCATCCAGGGCTTCCCAAAAGGTAACGTTTTGCCAATCCCAGTTGTAAACGACGCGGCCTTCGGCGGTGTCTGGCATGGCGGGTAGTTCGATGCGGTAACCCGTGGCCTGACTGAGCTCACGAATTGTCTCCTGCAACGTCACGCCTTTCAATTGCAGCCGCAACCGCGTGGGCGTGAGTGTTGGGGCCGCATTGAAACGAGCCAGCAATTGTCGCAGATGGCGCTGCACGGTCGGATCGGCCTCTTTCGATAAAGCTTCCTCCAGAAACGGGATCACCTCTACGCCAAAAGAGGCCAGCTTCTCTTCAGCCTCCTCACGCACGCGAAATTCCGGCGATCCGAGCTTGCCGATCCATTTCAAAACCTCGGCCCGGTCGAGAGAAGGCTTCGCAGGGGCCGGCTTGTTCTCGTTCTGTCCGACCACCAGGCTCAAATGGACCAGTATGCCCGTTACAACCGCTACAAGAACGCTTTGACGCATAGTCGTCCCTCCTGCTGGCTTTGCTCTTAGTATAAGGAAAGGAGCCTTCGTTTGCTACAATCTAGCCTGCGCTGGATGCGCAGGATGCTTTTGCAGCAAGTTTGCACCGGCTATCCTCGCCCTCGGACTCAGCACGACCGACACTTTGCGTAGAATCGTTACGGCCATATTCCCCACTAATTGTGACGACCAACGAACTTCCATGCAACGCTCCAACCGCCCCAGGCTGCTTGTGACGCTGGGTGATGTCGCTGGCATCGGGCCGGAGATCGTGCTTCGCGGCTGGCCGGAGTTGATCCGTTTCGGTGTGCCGACCGTCGTGGGAGATGTGGCTAGCTTACGGCGGCAGGCACGCCTTTTCCGTTTGCCCTATCGCATCGAGCCGGTAGCCCACGCCGTGAGCGATTCAGTTACGGATACCGTCATACCCTGCATTCAAGCCACCGAACGGGATTTGCAGGCGGTGGATTTCGGTCAGGTTCACCCGGCTGCCGGTGGGGCTGCTTACGATTTTCTGTGCCGCGCAGTGGCGGAAGTTCAGACGGGGCATGCGGATGCCATCGTAACAGCTCCGATCAACAAGGCAGCCCTCGCGGCGGCGGGGCTAACGTATCCGGGACACACCGAGATACTGGCGGAGCTGTGTGGAGTGCAACGGTTCGCCATGATGTTATTCGCATGTCGGAACCATGATCCCGCTGCACCGGGTGATGGGTTATCCAGCCGGTCAGCGAGCACCGATTGGCAAAGCGAAACCCTCAATGGCTGGGGCGTAGCACACGTCACACTTCATGTCCGGCTGCGGGATATCTTTGAACGGATTACGACACCGGCCGTACTTGAAAAAACCGAACTGCTCGGCCACCTGCTGCAAAGACTGCTGCGCCGTCCCCCACGATTGGCCGTTTGTGCTCTCAATCCGCATGCCAGCGATGGCGGATTATTCGGCGATGAAGAAGACAGAATCATTCGGCCGGCGATCGAAGAAGCTCGTCGTCGCGGCTGGGAAGTAACCGGCCCCTGGCCTGCCGACACTCTGTTTCCACGAGCAGCTCGCGGAGAAGTGGACGGCATTGTAGCCATGTATCACGACCAGGGCCATATTCCGTTCAAACTCCTGGCCGGATTCCGAGCCGTTAATGTTACGCTTGGCTTGCCCTTTGTGCGAACCAGCGTGGCGCACGGAACGGGTTATGACATTGCCGGACGGGGCGTGGCGGATGTGACCAGTCTTATCGAAGCCACGCGCGTCGCCGCTCGGTTGGCACAAATCCGTTAGTGGAACCGCGTTTCACAAAAGGGCCGTGATCGGCTGCCCTTGCACCAGATGATACGGACGTCCCTGGGCGTCGTATATCAGCGTTTCCGGGTCCAATCCAAGCAAATGGTAAATCGTGGCAAACAAGTCTTGCGGCGTAACTGGTTGGGAAGTGGGAAATGCTCCGATGCGGTCGGAAGCTCCGTACACCACTCCGCCCGGCAAGCCGCCTCCGGCCAGGACCACGCTAAAACACTGCGGCCAGTGATCGCGGCCAGCATTGCTGTTGAATCGCGGCGTGCGACCAAATTCTCCCATCACCACGACCATCGTCTCTTGCAACAATCCTCGTGCCTCGAGGTCCTCCAGCAAAGAAGCCAGGGCCGCATCGGTGGGCGGAAACAGTTCCTTTTCGCACCAGGCCAGGTGGTCGCGATGACTGTCGTATCCCTGGCCACCCTTGCCGTTGTCGTGACGCACCCAATTAACCTGCACAAGCCGCACTCCCGCTTCAATGAGCCGACGAGCGAGCAATACTGATTGACCAAACGTATGCCGACCATAGCGATCCCGGTCTCGCTCTGGTTCCTTCGTGATATCGAAAGCTGCCTGGGCTGTGGGCGACGACAGCAAGTCGAATGCCTGCTTCAGATAGGGATCAATTGCCGACACGCTTTCCGCCTTCTCCAAGGCCTGGCTTTGCTGATTGACCACTTTCAAAATTGAGCGGCGAGTTTCCAATCGCTCCAGGTTCAGATCGTCGGGCAGCCTGAGTTCTCCGGGGCAATAATCAGGCAAGTTCGGATCCCTCTCGACCCGGTAAGGGTCATACGCTGCTCCCAGAAAACCAGCGTGCTGTCCAGGTCGCGGTGGCCCGACGGGGGAAATAAGCTCGGGTACGGTTACGTAAGCCGGCAGTCCGGCCCGTCGAGGACCCAGAAAACGGGCGAGCACCGAACCAAGGTGGGGTCTATCCTCCCGGCTGAGCGTTACCGATTGCGGAGCGGGGCGATTGATCGGGTTGCCCGTCATCATCCAGTACGATGCAGCGGGATGATTGCCCGTGGTGTGATGGACGGAGCGAATCACCACCAATTTGTCCGCCAGCTTAGCTGTACGGGGAAAATGCTCGCAAACCTGCAATCCCGGAACTCTGGTGCGGATCGGACGAAACGTGCCGCGTATTTCCTCCGGTGCCTCCGGTTTCATGTCGAAAGTGTCCAGATGCGATGGCCCGCCGGAAAGAAAAAGGACAATCACGGCTCGCGCTTTGGCAAACCGTTTCTGGGCACCCATGACCTGGTTTCGCAATAATCCCGGCAAACTCAGCCCCAAAGCGCTTGAGGCACCAATCTGCAAAACCTCCCGGCGAGACCACCCATCGCAAAAGCGTACCCCGCGCGGACTTACCAAACGCAGCATGGCAGGCTCCTTCTGGCAGGGGTTCGGCACTGGCTTACGTGCCGAACCACATCAAAGGCAGGGCCGATTGAAGCAAGCTAAAAAGCGGTTCGAGCAAGCATGGTCAGCTTTCGCTTCCCCTGCACATCCCTTTGCGCTCGAGGCTCCTGAAGAGTTATGCTACAGGACAACCAACTGCCAGGCAACCGGCATTTTCCAATGCGAGAACAACCGAAGTGAAGAACTTTCTTACATTGGTCGCACGAGATTCGGCCGCGGGAAAATTGGAGACCGTAGCAAGTTTGCTGTCAGCCCAAGCAGCTAATGACCGGCGGTAGTATGGGCTGATCATTTTGGAAAACCGGCTGGCCGAGCGCGTGCCCTTTTGCTGACTATCACCGGCGCTTGCCACAGTTCTGTTTCACCTGTCGCTGCGCTTTCCAGCTGGGTCCGGAGGTAATTTTTGCGTAACCGCTCTGGTTAAATCGCCCAGGCTAAGGGGCCGTCGCAAAACGTGCACCATCGGTTCGCTTTGCAATTGCTCCGCGAGATCGTTCTGAGTTTCCGACACAATGGCGTAGGCGGCAACGGACAGGTTTTTTTCGTGGGCACGACGAATCAGCTTTTGCAAAACCTCCGCCCCTTCTTCTCCGACGCTGCCAACATCCACGATCACGCCGGCATAAGGCTGCTGCTCGAACCGTTCTAACGCCCGCTCGGGCATGGTTGACAGTAACACGCGGTAACCGAGCTTTTTCAGCTTATCGCGAATAAGCTCCTGCAGACGCTCATTCCGCTCCACGACAAAGACGGTGACCGTGGGCGTAGAGTTGCTGGCTATTTCCGCGCGATTTCCCAGGGTTTGCCCGAGCTGGGCTCGCACCTGGCGAATCTGTTCGAGCAATTGCTGGGGTGTTTGAGGACGCAGGTTCGGGTCGAGAGCCATCATGGAACGCACCAGATGCACCACCGGTAAGAAACCCTGTACTTCCTCCGGACGCAGTTGCGGAATAGCCAGAAAGCGTTCCCTGCTGCCACGAAACTGACGGTCGCGGGTCGGCTGCAATGCCGGTCGTCCGGTCAACATCTCGTACGCTATGCAGCCCAAAAAGAAGATGTCGCTTCTGGTGTCATTCGGCGGAGCGTTGGTAGCTTTTTCCAGACCCGCGTAGTCCAGGGTGCGTTCCACCTGAACGCGTTCCTCTTCGTCCAGAATACTTTCATCGAAGCGGAAAATCTGGGCCAGACCGAAATCTACGAGCTTTGCCGTACCCTGTGCGGATAACAGCACGTTGCTGGGTTTGAGGTCGCGATGGGTAATCCCGCGCGAAAATGCATACGCAAGACCCGACGCCATATCTTCCAGTAACCGCAAAGTTTCCCCTACTTCAAAACGTTTGCGAATCGTCAGCAGGTCTCGCAAATTGCCGCCTTCAACGAATTCCATGACCATGAAATGCTGATCCGTCGCCTTATCGTGATCCACCATCAGGGTCTGGACAATGTTGGGATGCTTGAGCGACATGCCGAGACATGCCTCGCGGACGAACAGTTCCACAACATGTTTGTCCTCCGCCCAGCGGCGTCGTAAAACCTTGATGGCGACGGGTTGCCCGTTGCTGGGGTCTTCGGCACGGTAAACGCGGCCAAACGTACCCGATGCGATCTTATACTTCAGCACATAGCCGCCGAGGAAGTAACCGATCTTGTCTCCGTGCCGCAACTTCTCGATTTGGAGGGCGGTCAACAAGCCCCGCCGTTCCAGCGCGCGCAAAAGGTCTTCCGCACTACTATCGGAGGGGAGTTCGTGGAGAACTTCCTCCATCGTTGCCGGCTTTACCAAACCGAGTGTTTGGACTCGCTGGACTAGGTTGCTCAGAGTGAGTTCCTGCATGGCTCGATGCGTCGTCAGATCGTCCGAATCCTTGGTGTTTGGAAGCTGCAATCGTTTGTCCCGGCCAGCGAGTCGTTCCCCCTCAGGATTATACCATCGCGGAACTTCTCAAGCTAGCCGACCCTTGTTTCGCCTGCCGCACTGAGTAATGTAAAAATCTGGCCAGGTTGGCCTGTTTTTGTCCAGGCGGCGTAAAAATATATAAGGCCATTTTCCTCTCTCCGGCTTCCTCGATGAGGATAAGTCCATGGCGATGATCGAAGTGCGCAATTTGACAAAATACTTCGGCCAGGTGCTGGCGGTCGATCACATTACCTTCAGCGTAGATAAGGGCGAAATTGTCGGTTTCCTTGGACCCAACGGAGCAGGCAAAACGACAACGATGCGGATTCTGACCACCTATCTATCGGCCAGCAGCGGGTCGGCCAAAGTAGCTGGGTACGATGTTATGCAGCAGTCCCGCGAGGTTCGCCAGCACCTCGGCTATTTGCCGGAACAGGTGCCGCTCTACAACGAAATGCGGGTTGAGGAATACCTCCATTTCCGTGCGCGTTTGAAGCAGGTAGATCGCCGAATGCGTACCAAACGCGTCGAATATGTTTTAGAGCGATGCCGCATTTTGCCGGTGCGACGGCGTTTGATTGGCACGCTGTCACGCGGTTATCGCCAGCGTGTGGGTCTGGCTGACGCACTGGTTCACGATCCGCCCATCCTGATCCTGGACGAACCAACCTCCGGACTCGACCCCGGACAACAGCAGGAAACACTCAATTTGATTCGCGAGCTCGGTCAGGACCACACCGTGCTGCTTTCCACCCATATTTTGCCGGAAGTAGAGGAAGTGTGTCAGCGGGTGATCATCATCAACCAGGGGCGAATCGCGTTGCAGGACCGTCTGAGTTCGCTTCAGCGTGATAGCCACATTGTTCTGGAAGTCAAAGCTCCCGCCGAGGAAGCGCAGCGCCTCCTGCAAAGTATTGATGGCGTCCGCAGAGTGCATGCGGTGCCCACTGAAGATGGTGCGGACGGCATTTGCGGCTTCCACCTCGAAACGGTGGACAACCGGGACCTGCGATTGGCGATTGCCGAACGCCTGCTCCAGCAGCGCTGGCCTATCCGCCGTCTTGACCTGCGGCGGCGGTCGCTGCGTGATTTGTTTATCCAGGTAACCGCCGGTCGCACTCAAACCTACGCCGCCTAGCTCACGGGGTATCTCTCGGAGGTGACGCCGATGCCTCAACTGGCTGCCGACAAAATTCGAAAGCAAACCGAGGAAGAACTTTTCGGCCCCTCGCGACTGCAAGAGGAAGCTCCTCACTTCGCCCGCAGCGTGGGCATCTTTGGACTGTTCGTCCTGCTAGCCAGCGCTGTTATGGCCGGTTGGAATGCCATTCGCCTGATCATCGGGGGCGAATCCAGTCAACTTCCTTTCTTCGGCCGCGGCTGGATAAACTTCTGGGTCACGGCCGGTTCTGCAATGCTCTACTTCCATGCCGCTTTTGATCGAGCCCTTGAAATCCGACGCAGTTATATGACCCTCGCCTGGCTGGCTCTGGTAAGCGGTGCTCTCGCCGGGTTTATCTGGGTCATCCACGGCTTATGGGGTACGGTAGCCGCTATCGTCGTCAGTATCCTTGCCGGTCTGATGACACTCGCCGTGACCGTTTCACCGTGGGTTGTGGCGTCCGACCAGGGGTCGGAATCGAACCAGGTTGACGGCGGAGAGCGAGTTCGAGAAACCATGAACGATTCGACCGCCGAAGCTGCCTCCCCTTCTGCCCCGCCGGTAAACTGGTTTTTCTCCCGCCTGAGCCAACTCGGCTCTTTCCTGGTTCGCTGGAACAGCCTAATCGGAACAGACGTAGCGGTAACACGAATTACCTTTGCTGCCGCTGTCCTGATAGCTCTGGCCATCATCGTCCCGGCTCTCCTGGTCGTCCGTTTCCAGTGGAGTGCACTGCCTTCAGTGAGTCTGCTCTCTATGTTGGCCGGGACAGTTTTTTTGATTACTGCCGCTAAGCACGAAAGAGAGTGGACCTGGCGGCAAGCCGCGGCATACTTGCTGGCGCTAGCGAATTTCGGAGCGACCGTAGTGTTACTGGGCTTCGTGATTCGCGATCTCGTTCAGACTAACGATCCCGGTATAGTGGCTCCCGCGGGGTTAGTGGCGGGACTGCTGGGGCTGGTATTTTTCCTGGGCCAGGTTAACCTGAGCGGCACCGATGACGATTTGAGTTATTATGCTGCCATCGTCTGTTTGTGCCTGACAGGCGCGCTCGTAGCCCTCCTAAGCATTATTCGTAGTTCGTTGCCGCCACTATCCGTTTACTTGAGCGACACCTGGCGTCCCAGCCCGTACTTCATTCCTAACGGCTTATTATTAGTGATACTTTCAGCCTTGCAAATCATTACCGGACTGGTGACGGTGTCGAATAACCAGTTGGTAGCCATCTTTCGCCGCGAGCTATTAGCCTACTTCTACACTCCGGCAGCTTATTTAGTCCTGGCAGCTATCGCTTTGCTGGCTGCCTTTCAGTACTTGGTTTGGATGAGCATTCTGTTAGCAGGAGCTTCCGACCCGGGCTTGCGTGATGTTTTCACCGAACCGGTGATTCGCTGGTACTTCTATCAGATTCTGCCGGTTTTTGCCTTGCTGGCCATTCCCCCGTTCGTAACGATGCGATTATTTAGTGAGGAAAAGCGCACCGGTACGCTGGAAGTTTTATTAGCCGCTCCGGTGAGCGAAACCACGGTGGTGTTGGGTAAATTTTTAGGAGCCTGGGCTTTCTTCCTGGTCGCTTGGGGGATGTGGTTTGTGTTCCCGCTGATCTTTCGTTTTCTGATGGGACAGCCATTTGACTATAACCCGATGCTTAGTTTTTATGTAGGAACCGGCTTTATGGCGTTATCGTTCATTGCCATCGGGGTATTTTTCTCGGCGCTGACGGAAAACCAGGTAATCGCGGCGGTGTTGAGTTATGCCGGCGTCTTCGCCATGTTTTTCCCACAATTGCTACACTGGATTTTCACCTCGGTCCGTGGCGGCGCAGGGGGATGGATAGCCAACGTAATTCGGGAAATAGCGATTCTTCAACAATACGATAACTTCCTCGAGGGACGTATGTACTTGCAACATTTGCTCTATCACGTCAGCATCGCGGTGCTTTTCGTATTTCTGACGGTGAGAATCCTTGAATCGCGCAAATGGAAGTAAACAAGGAGGCAACGATACTATGTCGAGCAATGCACCCTGGATCGGTCGCCAAGAGCAACGCTGGAGGCCTGCATTGCTGTTGATGATGTTCGCCGCTGTTATAGCCCTGGTGGCGACGGTTTGGCTTGCATTCAAAATCTACCAGGCCACTGGGCAGCAGCAACCGAGGTTCCCCTATGTCCCCTGGTTGGCTTTCAGTATCGCCAGCCTTGTTATTTCTGTTGGGACGGCACTAAGCCTGTGGCTTAGTCATAAGTATGCAGAATCGGAGCAAACCCTGGCGAGTGCGGAAAAAGCGAATTTTCTCGGCTGGCTAGCCCTGGAGGCATTTGTTGTCGCAGCTGCCCTCGGATTGGCGCCAGTAATTTTGGAATACTCCCTTAGCCCAGTGGACAACTGGTTCACTCGCGTCAATCGCGGACTCCAGGCCTGGCGAGAATGGCCTACCTGGAAGCCTATCGTTTTTACCGTAGGCGGCTTGCTGGGAATGATGTTGGCATTTAGCTTCATGGTAAACGAAGCCCGCGAAAATCCCTTCGTCCGCCGACTTATCTACGGCTATAACACATTTGTCAGCGCAGTCCTGTTGCTTGGTATCTTGATTGTTGTCAACGGCATCGCCTTTGCTTATGGAACGCGACCGTTTGACTGGACTTCTACAGGCACCTATACGGTACACGAAAGGATGCAAAATCTTCTCCGCCGGCTCGATAAGCCCGTACATGTCTATGTGCTCATCGACCCTGAGGATAGTCTTTATCCTGAGATGCGAAATTACTTAGACCTTTGCCAGACCTATAATCGGGAAAAGTTCCGTGTTCATTATCCCTTTCTGCGCGGAACCCGTGAATTGCTGCAACAGTTATTCCAGCGTTATCGCGTGTCTTTTGATCAGGCGGGTATCCTGGTGGTGTATGACCCCGATGATCGAAATGCTTATCAATTCATTCGCCGGGACGACTTGCGTTCTGAAAGCCGATTCGGTCGCGAACCTCCTGTGTTTAAGGGAGAAAGCTCACTGGCTTCAGCTTTAGTTACGCTTATGCAAGGTCCTGAAAAACCTGCGATTTACTTTACTACCGGTGCCGGGGAAATGACGCCTGGTCACGCCGATAAAAACCGTAACTTGCTCAGGCTGAAAGATCGATTGGAACAGCAAGGTTACCGTGTAAAAGAAGTGGACTTGACCAAGCGAGATGCTTCTGGTGGTCCAGCAACAGAAGTTTTACAGGCGCTCTTAGAAGCCGAGGTGCTGATCGTTGCCGACTCACTTAGCGCACCGCCGGGATATGTTGAAATGTTGAAACTGTACATGGGCAGTCCGGCACCACTGGGACTGCCGCAAAGTTTAGGACTGGTGAGCGCTGCCCTTCAGGGGCCCTTATTTCTGTTCGATCCCTCGGCAATGGACTGGTTCATGATCCAGCAAGTTCGCCGTGGGAAGGGGCGTTTGATGGTGTTTACAGGTGCACATCTAGAAAATAGAGCGCCCACTGCTTGTCCACTAGAAGCGATGCTCAAAGATTATGGCGTCTCGGTAGGTCGGGATGTCGTGTTTTCGCTGGTGCGTGGGCAAATGCTCAACGCATTTGTACGCATCAATCCGCGAGCAGATGAACGCCTGCGAGCCGGTTTATCTCCCAGTCAATTAGAGACGGTATTTGCAATCCCGTTGTGCCGCAGCCTTGATTCTGGCCAGGGCGGTGACTATGTAGTTACGCCCTTGCTTCAAACAGCCGTTCCCATTTATTTACTGCAAGACCGGCTTCTGGCCGACGATCTGGAAGAACATCTCCTGGAGCATCGGGATAGAGATCCTGAAGGCTTCAAACAACGCATCAAGAACCCGCCGCAAACCGTGGCCGTGACCGTGCGGGAGCGATCCTCCCGTGTGCCGCGGGATCCGTTTCATGCCGGTGTAGCTGGGGAGGGAACGCCCCGACTGGTCGTTTTTGGCAGTGCCGGGCTGGCAATCCTGGCTGGCCTCGAGGACTTTCATTTCAACCTCATCGCTTCTTCATTAGCCTGGCTAAGAGATCGCCCGGAATTGATAGATGTCGGAATTCCCCCGCGCGACAAAAAATCGTTTGAGCCTGGTCCTAATTTCCAGCAATATTCCTTGCTTAGCTTTATGGTTCAGGGTCTGATGGTATTCGCGCTGGTCATAGTCAGCGGCATCGGCGTCTATTTAGTTCGCCGACATCAGTGAAAACTTAGCCAACAATTAGTGGGAACAATTTAATAGCGGAAACCATCAGAGGGGACCTGCCACCATGAATCTCAGGACAACCTGGATTCTCTTTGGCATCTTCTGCCTTGCCGTCGGGATTTTCCTGACTCTGCAATGGTGGAATGTGCCCACCCCGGAAGTGCGAGAGCAACGTGAACGCTGGCTGGTCGGAACCTGGCGAGATAAGACAAGCGATATTACCCGACTGGTCATCGAACGCACTACCGAAAGCAGCGGCAAAGAAACTTTAGAGTTCGTCAGGAAGGAAGGAAAGTGGCATCTGACCAAACCGGCCGAATATAAGACCGACCATAGTGCTGTGGACTCGCTCGTTTTCGACATCACCGGTATCGAAGCCGACTATACAATTCCCGTGCCCCGTGAGCCGGAGATGGTTGGACTGGATTCACCCCGCGCAGTTATTACCTTATATGCTGAGAAAGAAGACAAGCCTATTCATGTACGAATCGGCAAGGAAAGCGAGGGAGATACGCCCGTAGTTTATGTCAACAGTACGTTCCATAGTCGCCCTCTTGCAGTCCGCAAGACTCGCCTGGAGCGCGTGTTTGCTAAAGTTGAGACCTTCCGCAACAAGGATTTATTACCGAAAATCAGCTTCGGTGAACGGCTGATAAGCATCAGTATTCACACGCCAGCTCGTAAGCTGGAGTTGAAAAATGACACGACCTACAGCTGGCTCTTTGTTACTCCGCCAATCGGTTACGCCCTGGAAAACAAAGCACGAGACCTGGCTGATGCCATGGAACGGATTAAGGTGGTGAAAGAAAACGGATATATAGATGATGTTACTGAAGACAAGCTCTCCCAATGGGGTCTCAAGCCGGATCGGGCATCTTATATCCTGACGCTGGAAAAAAAGGGGAGCGGTGAAAAAGACGAAACTACTAAACATCAGCTACTGATAGGAGATATAGACTACGCTGCTAGTTCCGCACCATTTAGTCGGTGGTTGGCGGCCTTGGTGGCGGAACAGGTTGGGAACAACGTCCTGGCTAGTCTGGCTGCCTGGAATGCCCGACAGTACGAACAGGCTGAAGACCTTCGGTATTATGCTAAACTTGACACCGACAATTATGCCGTGCGCGTTTCTGGCAAAGAATTGCGTGATCTGGTACCCGCTAAGCTCGATGATTACCGCGACCGGCACCTGGTACGCTACGACGTGAAAAAAGTGGACGCTATAACCCTGGACTATCCCGCAGGGCCAGTAAAACAAGTTCGCCTGCGGCGATGGCAGTTGCCGAAAGAGGGAGACAAGTCCGGCGATAAGACCGCGACTGCTCCGGTCGAGTGGTACCTCTACACGGATCAGCGCAGCAAGCTGGCGACGCATCCTCAGGTGGTGGCCCAATTTGTTGAGGCCCTGCATAATCTCGAGCTGCGCGATGCCACGGCATTTCTGGACGATACTACCCGTCAGCGTCGCTGGTTTGGTGACGATCCGATTGACCTAGGCCTTGACCCGGGCAAGGAGCTTTGCACGGTTCGTATCTGGAGCGATGGTATTTTGCGCGATAAGGAGGGTAAACCTGAAGGCGAAGGTGAACCGAAACTACGGGACGAATCTAAACCGCTGGTGAGTCTGCGTGTTGGCAGGCACGATGAAAAACGGAAAGTAACCTATATCGAGCGCCGGCTGGCTGATCAACCGCCGCTGATCCTGGCAGTACCCGATCCAGCGGAGAATGTTAGTGGCATTAGCGGACCTTTTGAGCTAAGGGAACGTTTAGCTGGCGGTTACTATTACTTCCGCGACCGTAGCCTGAAAAGCTTCGTTTCCGATTATGTGCAACGTTTGGAATACACTCGCGGGGCAACCACTTTGCTCATTGAAAAAGAAGGCGGCCAGTGGAAAATCAAAAAGCCCTTTGAAGCACCCGCCGCCAACATAGATGCTCTCTTGAGCACTTTGAAGATTATGCAGGCCGATAAACTGGTCACAGATACCGCCAGCGATCAGGACCTAACCAACCTTTATCAACTTGGCGACAAGGCCTGGATACGCATACGAGTCTGGGAACAGCCGAAGGACCAAACGAATCCTAACGAACTCGTGTATAGTATCAGCAGAGCTATTGATAAAGAAGGGCCGGAAAAAGGCCAGTACTACGCGAATTTGCATTACAAACCAGCCACGGCAGACCAACCTGAAGCAAATAAGTTTGTGTTTGTGCTTAAGCGAGAAGTGGTGCGGGAACTGGATATCGAACCACGCAGCGGCACCGTTTTTGAAGCGAATAACACACAAGCCCAGGAAATCCATCTCCGTTGGCACCGCCAAGATAAGGATGGCAAACCGCAGCATATAACCATGCAACTGGCTTATCGCTCCGACAAGGAAGGAGAACCTCCGCGCTGGCAGGTGCTAAGCTGGACGATTAATGGCCAAGAGCAGAAAAAAGATACGTTCAGGCTCGATGTCGGGAAAGTAGAAAGCCTGCTGGCGAGTCTAGGATGGAAAACTGGCGTCAGTTCGGCAACACTTCTAAGCACGGAGCGATTCCTTCAATATAGCGGCAAGCTGGCAGCGGAATACCGATTGGATCCGCAGGATACTAAGTCGCCGCCCGCTCTGGTGATTGAGGTGTTTTCTGGCGACAAGAAAATCCAACAGCAATTGATTATAGGTAACCTGTGGGAACCAAAGATCGAGGAGTTCCCAGGTCTGAAGGAAAAACGTTATTACTATGCCCGAGCCTCCTCCCTGCCGGAAGCAGTGTTTGTATTGCCCGAAACAACGTGGAGCAGTCGCGTGCAGGGGCCGGAGTTTCTGCAGGTGCCTTGATTAGTTGCATCCGCGGCTTATAAGCACCAGCAGTCCCGGGAGCGCATGCAGAGCTGGTGCTCTTATAAGCTCTTATAGTCGTGGGGTCTAATAGTGCAATTCCGCTAAGATCATTGGCTGTATAAGAACCTAACCTTGCGGCGACGGTAAATGTCAGGGCAGCTTTCGGCGCAACTGGGTAAGCCGAGCTTGTAGCTGAGGTTGCCAGGGATCGCGCTCGAGGGAGCGCTCATACAAACTGCGGGCTCGGTCGGGGTAGGAGTAAATCTCATATAGTCGGCCACGCTCGGCTAAAGCAAAAGCATGCCGGGGATCGAGTGCAAGAGCTCTATCCAAAGCGGATTCTGCGGCCGGATAGTCGCCCTGTCGCAACAAGTACCACCCATATAGTGCCAGCGTATCCGCGGAATCGGGGCGGCTCCTTAGCCACTCACTTACAAGCTGGCGAAGCTCATCCTGACGATTCTCCTGCCACAATAACTGTGCCAATCCACGACAGGCAGGCAATAAATGTGGGTCGAGCGACAACGCCCGGCGGTAATGCTCTTCCGCTTCGGAGAGTTTACCCTGAGCATGAGCCAGTGCCGCCAGGTTGTAGTGGGTGTGAGGGTCGTTGGGAGCAAGAGTCAGAGCCCGTTGGAATTGTGCTTCGGCTGCGGAATAGTTGTTCTGCAAGAGATTAGCGACACCCTCGCGGTTCAGTGCAGCTACCTGTTCCTGAGCTGACGTGCCGCACCCGACTACCAGCAAGGCGATCCCTATCAGGTTTGCCCACAGCGGCCGAAGTAGGCAGTGCATACCGATTATCTCGAATCCCCGCGTCCTGGTTTATAGTTGCCCTCGTTGTGAATCACAGCCGAAGCAATCGGGGAACGACCTGGGCGGCAAGGTTTTTTCGTTGCGTGCTGCGATGCTTTTTGCCCGGTTGCACCGAAATCGACCGGAAGCGGTCGGCCTCTCGATACGGCGAGACGATATTGCTGCATAACAAATCGGCTTACTGTTGCCAATCCAGGTTGGGCACGGCCATCGGATAAGCGCTCTTGAAAACGCGAATTCGCCGGAGTAAATTTATGGGCCAGCTGCATCGTCAGCTGACCCAAGGAAGATGATGCGACCCAAGCAGTGTCCCGTACATGGAGGTACGAACATGGCTCGACACGTGCGTCCACGCATTGGAATCAACACTGATTTTGTTCCGGGGAAATTGGAAGGTAGCGGACAACTACGGTTGCACATCGGTTATGCCGAATCGGTGTACGCCGCAGGAGGTTTGCCAATCATCATTCCGCCGGTCTTGAAAGCGGCAGACCTGGACGCCTTGCTGGATCATTTGGATGGCGTGGTGCTGGTGGGCGGTCAGGGAGACCTGGATCCGAAACGACTGGGCTTGCCACGACACCATGCCGTTCATCCCATTCCAACCAAGCGGGAAGATGCGGATCGATTGCTCTGCAAACTCGCGGTAGAACGGCAACTGCCTGTTTTGGGCATCGCTCTGGGAATGCATCTGCTCAACGTCATCTGTGGTGGCACACTGTACCTGCATCTTCCAGAAGATCTGCCGCGCAGTTTGCCCCATCTTGATCCCACCGGTGGCGTGCATCGCCATGCTGTCAAATTACAACCGGGCAGCCGACTGGAAGTCATCTACGGCGAGGAAGAAATCCTCGTCAACAGTTACCACCACCAGGCAGTGAAGGAAGTGGCTCCGGGCTTCCGCGTGGCAGCAACTGCTCCGGACGGCGTAATCGAGGCTATCGAATCCGAATCCGAAGAATGGTGGGCCATGGGAGTTCAGTGGCATCCGCATTCGGAAACCGCCTCGAAGTTGGACTTGCAAATCTTTGAAGCGTTCGTGCAGGCCTGTGCCAAACGCGACTCGGTACTGGCACTGGCAGCCTGACCTTCTCTGGCATGCAGCCTCCGAAGCAAATTGCGTGGCTTGAACATCCAAACTGACCGAGCGAGCACGTCGCCGTGGTGTAAAAGCACCGGAATTAACTACGCGACTTGCACGCCCGCAGAACAGCACTGACTGGTAGGCGACGCTTTGCATGATAAGCCAGCGCTACCTGGCTGGGCTGTCCACTGAACCGTCTCACGGTGTTCTGGAAGCGGCAGCGATCTGTGTTACCGGCAGCGGGACCTCCTTGCGTGTGCAACGAATCGCAGCCGATGTACTGCCCTGCCCTGTCGCTCTTCACGGGTCTGGCATCTGGGCCACCGGGAACGTCCAGGATATTCGCTTGTGGATTTCGCTCTCGGCCACTCTTGCCCAAGCTCTTCTCGAAGCCTTGCGAAAAGCGACAGACCGATTGGGCATAAGTTGGCATGAGCTATTATGTGCCGGTTTGTTCGAGCCTTACCTGATATTAGAACCACACGAACACGGGGCGTTTGGTTTGCAGCTGCCTTTGGCTGCATTGCTTGCTGAGTTGACGGGCATCAGCATGGCTCATGCCTTCGGTTTACGGGATTTTGCAGCAGGCGGGCAAGGCATGCCCGTGGTGGCGACGGCGGATTGGATCCTTTTCCACTCCCCGGCGGAAGACCGCGTCGTCGTGCATCTGGGCGACATTTTCTGGATGCACTGGCTGCCGCGGAACGGTTCCTGGCAACAGATGCGTGGAGCCGTGGTCGGTCCCGGCCTGGCTTGGCTAACTGCTCTGGCGTGGGCTTTGAACTTCGGAAGGGAGTCCAGCGACCGCCTGGGGCATCTGGCTGTTCAAGGGCGAGTTCGCCACGACCTGATGGCGCGCTGGCAATCGCATCCGGCGCTATTACGGCGAAACACTCGCGGAATTAGTTTGTCGGCCTTCGGTTATGAGTGGACGCAAAGCACCGTTCAACTGGCCAGGCAACGCGGCTGGCCCGGTTTTGACATACTGTGCACGGCCCATCACTGGCTGGCAATACTTGTCGCCGACACCCTCAAGCAGCTTGTCCAGGATACCGATGCTGCTCGTGTCATTGTTACCGGACACGGGCAACGCAACGGGTTCTTATGGCGACTGCTGGAGGAAAAACTTGTCGGCCTGCCTGTGGAGCGTTCCGACGTTCATGGCGTGCCCGCCGAAGCAACTCAAGCAATACGGTCGGCCATTCTGGCTGGTCTCTTGCTCGATCAGGAACCTGCAAGCGTGCCGAGTCTTACCGGAAGCAGCGGGCCGCGAATGCTTGGCGAATGGGCTCCCGGTTCGCTCTCCAACTGGTCGCGATGTTTGCACTGGATGACCACCGGCACCGACCCGCAGATGTGGGAAGAACCCTGATCTGGCCAGCAGCTACCTCCAGCCAGCCACGGGCTGAATCCTTGACATTGCTGCTACAGGATTCGGTGCAAGCATTGACAGGATACGCTAGGCCGCTAGGATTATTGTGCCGATCGAAAGCGGCTACGGGGTGTAGCTCAGCTTGGTTTAGAGCGCTTGGTTCGGGACCAAGAGGTCGCCGGTTCAAATCCGGCCACCCCGACTGTGTTTGTTGGACTTAACCTGGAAAACGCATCACGCACGCATCCCCGTTTTCACAAGGGGACCGCATTATAGCGGTTCATCGCCATTCGTTTGTGGCATACACCGGCGGTGGACTTTGTACGTTGCCGCCGGCACGTCGGGCTTTACGTTGTGGAACGAGGCGCTACTTCCTCGGATTCGCGGAAATAACCCGCACCCTGCATCACCTGTACGATGGCATCCCCGGGCACCTCTACGCTCACGCAGACAGAAGCAAGGTCGCCAATCAACATGAGTGCATCTTGCATAGGCACACCCTCCGTTGATTAATGCACACACAAACAAGGTTGCCTAACCGACACGAGTGGAATGGCGGGTTAAAGGTGCGCGCGGCAAACGAATGTCGAAATTGACCAGCGTTAGCAGCAACCTGGCCGCTTATGCTTTCACAAAGTCAGTGAATGATCTGCTTCAGTGGTGCCAGTAAACCTTCGCGCTCCTGCTGTTCGAGTTCTTTGCGAACCTCGCTCAGACCGTAGGCACACAGTTCGAACATGTGGCTGAGTCGCCGCAGCACCGCCGCTTCTTCGCGATACGGTTCCTCGTCGAAGGTGCTGGCGATGTAATAAGAGCGTTTGCCCTGCTCGCAGTAGTCCACGAAGAAATCCTTGCTGTGCACAGACCGCAGCCGCTGCAGCGCTTCGGGAAACAAGCCGGTCCAGAAAAGCGTAAAGTCGCCGATATGACGATGGATTTCCCTGCGAGTGCGCCCTTCGGGAGGTAATTCCTCGGCAAGCATGACCATTTCCACTACTTCCTCGATGGGGCGTCCCGTTGGCTTGCGCAGGCGATAGACCGCGTCCATGCGAAGAAACCGCAGAAGCATTCCTGCTATGTAATCAATGACAGCGAAATCTCCCAGACCGAGCCGGGTTACAAACGCCTGCTCGGTAACGCCCGTCAAGAGCCGACGCAATGGGTGCGACGCTGGCAATTGATACATGGCCAGGTCCCGCCAGATTCACTCTACTCCCGGTACACCACTCCCTTGTCGGAATCGTCTGTCTGGCAGGTGTCAGTTTGCTGCCACAGCCAGGAAGCAGTGACGCTGGCAAGAACATTATTCGCAGAATCGTTAGCACCGTCAAATTTCCACATCGCATGTCAGCCAGTATTGCCGAGCCGCGATTTCTGCACCGTTGTGCTCTATTTCCGGGCCGGAACAAACGTAGGATTGTACAGGGTACAACCACGCGGATGTTCGACGCAAACACGGGGAGCGGAGCTATGACGTACGAGGAACTCTGGCGTTCCTGGAATCCATGGCAGTTCATACCCGAACGGTTCAATCTTGGGGTGCACTTAACGCAGACCCAGGTGGAACGGGGGCTGGGAAACAAATGGGCGATACTCTGGGAGAACGCCCACGGAGACACCGAGCGGTTCACCTACGCCCAGCTGGATGCCCTGAGCAATCGCCTGGCCCGTTCGCTCAGCCAGCTCGGCGTTCGTCGCGGCGACCGTGTGCTATTGCGCCTTCCTAATGTGCCGGAGTTTTACATCGCCGCGCTCGCCATCGCCAAACTTGGTGCCATCTTCATCCCGACCAGCACGCAATTCCGCCAGGAAGAAATCGCCTATCGCTTGAAGGACACTGAAGCAGTAGCCGCCATCACTACCCTGCATTTGTTGCCGGCACTGGAGGACGCAGCGGCAAGTATTCCGAGCTTGCGACACCTTATTGTCGTTGCCTACCCGGATAGGCACCAGCCGATTCCCAATCGTTACGAGGACTTCTGGCATCTGGTGGAAAGTGGCAACGAGAATTTCGTTCCGGCGGAGACACGCCACGATGACATCGCTTTCATCGCGTACACGTCGGGCACAACCGGCGAGCCGAAAGGCGTTGTTCACCTGCACCGATACGCTGTAGCTTACGAAAGCCTGGTGCGGTTCTGGCACGATTATCAGGCCGATGATGTTGTTGCCTGTCCGTCGGAACTGGGCTGGTTGTTGCCGGTGGCCAGCACTTTTTTGTACGCGCTCTCGCATGGGCTGACGGTGGTCTTATACGATCCGCTGGGCGGTCGCTTTGACGGCGAGAAATGGTTACAGTTGTTCGAGAAATATCGCATTACTAACTTCACTGCTCCGCCGACGGTGTACCGCATGCTTTTACTGGTGGCAGATCGGGCACAGCGTTATGCCCTGAGTTGCTGGCGACATGCCGTCAGTGCCGGTGAGCCCCTGGCACCTGATACGATCCAGGCGATGGAGCGCATTTACGGCGTGGTGCCGCTGGATGGTCTGGGAATGAGCGAATGTATGGTGTACTGTTTCAACATGGTTGGGCAGAAAATCAAACGGGGTAGTTGCGGACGTCCTGGTCCTGGCACGGTTATCGAATTGATGGACGAGCAAATGAAACCGGTTGGCCCGGACAGTCCAGGGGTTCTTTGCGTGCGTCGGGACACTCATCCCGGCATGATGAAGGAGTACTGGAACAAGCCAGTGCAAACGGCGGAAGTGTTTCGCGGCGAATGGTACTGGTCGGGCGACGTGCTCGTGCGAGACGGTGACGGCTATTTCTGGTTTCAGGGGCGGGCCGACGATGTCATCAAGGCCAGCGGTTACCGCATCTCACCGTTCGAGGTGGAGTCAGCTTTGCTGACGCACCCGGCAGTGCATGAAGCAGCTGCTGTTGCCAGTCCCGATCCGATACGCGGCAACGTTGTCAAAGCGTTCGTGGTTTTGCGTCCCGGCTATGTACCCAGCGAGGAATTGTCGGCACAGATTCAGCAACATGTACGTGGCCGCATCGCCGCGTTCAAATGCCCCCGAAAAATTGAATTTATCGAAGCCCTGCCAAAGACCACCTCGGGCAAAATTCGGCGACAGGAGCTGCGGCGACGCGAATTCGCCCAGGCTGGAACACAATCATCCTGCGATGAGCCTGCCTCACGGTGACCACGGTCGTGTCCTTTCGCGGCAAACACACTCAGTCGGCGCCTTGCAGCTTAGTGCCGCAACGGTTTTTCCTTGACCGGCCCTGATGTGGCCATAAACTATCAATTTAGGGCGACCGTGAGAAAAAGATCATTCACGGGCAAAGCCGCTGATGCGACGATAATCCTTCCAAACCTTCCCTCAGTTACTTGCCTTCCTTCACGTGTGCGGTGAACCTGCCCAAAGAGCCGGAGGAAACGATGCAACGGTACATGGCGAACGCAACGGTGTTGGCGTGTTTACTGGTCGCGACATGGGGCTGGCTCGGCTTTGAAATTGGGCCAGAATTCGCGCTGGGCGCCGATCAGTCCAAGCCTGCCAAGCCATCGGCGCCATCATCGCCCGCTGTTGCTGCCAAGCCTTCCAGCCAACCGGAAGCCAGTCGGTCCAATCGGAATGATCCGAATTTGCGTGCCGGCCTGGAATTATTCGAAAAAAGGATTCGTCCGGTATTAGTTGCGGAATGCTACCAGTGCCACTCGGCCCAGGCGGAAAAATTGCGAGGCAAGCTGCGGCTGGATTCCCGCGAGGCGATGCTCCAGGGCGGTGCATCCGGCTCCCCTGCGGTGGTTCCTGGTAAAGTCGAGGAAAGCCTGATCATCGCGGCCTTGCGGCATGACGGTATCGAGATGCCGCCGAAAAAGAAGTTGCCCCAGGATGTGGTCGCCGATTTTGAGCGCTGGATTCGCCTCGGGGCACCTATGCCAGCGGAAAGCAAACCCGGTTACGCTGGCGACGTTTCCGAAGCAGGCCGCAAGCACTGGGCTTTCCAACCGCTCCGTCGAGTGTCCGTCCCGACCGTGCGAAACTCGCAGTGGTGTCGCAATGAAGTGGACTGTTTTCTGCTGGCAGCTATGGAAGCAAAAGGAGTTCAACCCCTTGCTGATGCGGATCGTTACACTCTGCTGCGTCGGCTATATTTCGACCTGGTCGGTTTGCCGCCGACCCCAGAAGAAATCGCCAGTTTCATTAACGACACGGATGCCAACGCGGTGGAAAAGGTAGTTGATCGCCTGCTGGCCTCGCCGCATTTTGGCGAACGATGGGGTCGTCACTGGCTGGACGTTGTCCGTTACGCCGACTCCAACGGCAAGGACGAAGATTTTACCTTTTACAACGCCTGGCGTTACCGTGATTACGTAATTGCCAGTTTCAACCGCGATAAACCTTACGACCAGTTTGTGCAGGAGCAGATTGCCGGCGATTTATTACCTGCCCGCTCACCCGAGGAACGCGACGAGTTTTTGATTGCTACTGGATTTCTGGTCATCGGGCCGAAAGTGCTCGCCGAGCGCGATAAGGCCAAGTTGCGCATGGACGTGGTGGACGAGCAATTGGACACGATTGGCAAAGCGTTTCTCGGTTTGAGCCTGGGTTGCGCACGCTGTCATGATCATAAGTTCGACCCGATTACGACCCGCGAGTACTACGCACTGGCTGGAATTTTCACCAGCACCGTCACTCTGGAAGGCATCAAAGGCAACAATGCGGTGATTTCGGGCTGGGTAGAACGACCCTTGGGCATAGAGGGCGAAAAACGCCTGCAGGAATACCTGGCGTTCAACAAGAAACTGGAACCATTGCGGCAGCAATTGAGTAAAGCCGAAGCTGAGCTAAAAGCTGCGGAAACCAAGACCGGTATGCGTTTGGTCGCTGGTTTGCCCGGAATCGTCGTTGATGATACCCAGGCACAGAAAGTCGGCGAATGGAAAAGTTCTACTTACGCCCAACCGTATGTCGGTCAGGGCTACGTTCACGATGACCGCAGCGGTAAGGGACAAAAACGGATCATCTACACGCCCAAACTTCCTAAAGCCGGCGAATACGAAGTGCTCATTTCCTATACCACGGGCGATAGCCGCGATACTAAGGTGCCGGTGATCATCCGGCACAGTCGCGGGGAGACGGTGGTACACGTCAACCAGCGACAGAAACCCAGCGTGGACGGCTTGTTCCAACGCCTGGGGACGTTCCATTTCGAGGCTGGGACAAGTGGCAGCGTGACTATTTCCAACGCCGGGACGACGGGTCACGTGATTGCCGACGCGGTGCTATTCCGTCCCGCAGGTGAGCTGGCTAAAGACCCGGCCATGCAGGAAATGCTCAGCGGTGTGCCCGAAGCAATTGCCCAGCAGATTCGCGCTACCCAGCAGCGGATTAGCGAACTGAAACAACAAATCGGCCAGCTGGAAGCCCAGCGGCCACCGCAGCCGGACATGTGTATGGCAGTTCGTGAAGCTGCCAAACCGGAAAATTGCCGCATTCACATTCGCGGCAGCCATCAGCATCTCGGTCCGGAAGTACCGCGTGGATTCCCGAAAATTTTGACGCGAGGCACACCGCCGACCATTCCGCCGGACCAAAGTGGCCGTTTGCAGTTAGCCGAGTGGCTCACTACTCATGCCAGTCCACTCCTGGCACGGGTGACGGTCAATCGCGTCTGGCAGCATTTGTTCGGCGAAGGGCTGGTGGCCAGCGTAGATAATTTCGGCACGACCGGCGAAAAACCGACTCACCCGGAACTGCTCGATTACCTGGCCGATGATTTCATTCGTCATGGCTGGTCGGTGAAGCGGCTGATTCGCCAGCTGGTGCTTTCCCGTGCCTACCAGCTTTCCAGTCGCATACCACAACCGATTCCGCCCCAGGTGAAGCATAACTTAGCCGTGGACGCGGAAAACAACCTGCTGTGGCGAGCCAATCGCAAACGTCTAGAGGCGGAGGTGCTGCGGGATGCGATTCTCTACTTCAGCGGTCAGCTCGATCTCACGATGGGCGGCTCCACGGTCACGGAGTTTTCTGAGTGGGCGGTTGGTCCCAATGCACGCAGCAAACCGGACCTGGAAAAAATCCGCCGGCGAAGCGTGTACTTTCCTCTCATACGCAACGACCTGCCGCCACTTTTCCAGGTTTTTGACTTCGCCAACGCCGATGTTACTACCGGTCGTCGGGACATCACCAATGTTCCCCCGCAGGCACTCTTCATGCTGAACAGTCCGTTCGTATTGCAGCATGCGCAGCTCGGAGCCAAGCGGCTGTTGCAGGAAAGTAAAAGCGATCCAGAGCGCATCCAACTCGCCTATGTGAAATTGCTTGGCCGACCACCTGCCGACCAGGAAATCCGTGAGAGCCTGCAATTTCTCAGGGACTATGCCAAAGAACTGGCTCCGCATTTGAAGGCGGGACAAGACCCCGAATTGGAAGCGTGGACCGCCTTCTGCCAGGCACTCATCGGTTGCACGGAGTTTCGTTATGCCGACTAATCGCTCACTTGCCGCAAAAAAGTCGCCAGCACTACGCCCCGCTCGCGCATCTTCTGATCTCGAACGCAAACGGCTCACCGTTGAACAGTATCTCAGCCTACCGGAGGATGATGAAAAAAGCGAGTTGATTGACGGGGTGCTCATCGTGTCGCCAAGCCCGGGTTTCTGGCATCAGGATGTATGCGGGGAATTGTTGTTTCTGCTCAAACGCTGGGTCCGTGCCCATGACTTGGGGCAAATCTGGTTTGACCTGGACATGGTGCTGGACGAAAAACGCGGCATCGTGTACCGCCCCGACCTGGTGTACTTGAGCAAAACGCACCTCCACCGTCTTCGGCGGGAACGCGTCTTCGGCCCTGCCGACCTCTGCATAGAAATCATTTCCTCCAGCGATAAACCGCAGGTGCTGCTTCGCAAACACCAGGATTATGCCCGTTACGGCGTTCGCTGGTACTGGGAAATTCACCGCCGGGAGCAGGACTGGCAATTGCTGGAGTATGAGTTGGGCCAGGCACAGGAGTATGTGCTGCGGCAAGAGCTAACGGGGCAGGACTGGTTTGAGCCGGGGCTGTTTCCGGGGCTGATTTTCCGGCTTGGCCCTCTGGCAAGCGGCGAGTACAAGCAAGCGGTAAAGGGTCAGGCGAGACGGTTGTTATAATTCGGGCGGTGCATGCTGGAGGGCGAAATGATGTCAGTGGCGACGGGGCAGAAACGAACGAAGCAGCAGCGACTGGTGCCTCGGTGGACGGTGGAGCAATACCTGGCCCTGTCGGAGGATGATGAGAAAAGCGAGTTGATTGACGGGGTGCTCATCGTGTCGCCAAGCCCGGGTTTCTGGCATCAGGACATCACGCATCGGCTTCTGCACCTTCTCGAACGGTGGGTTTACGCAAACGATCTGGGGCAAATCTGGTTCGACCTGGACATGGTGCTGGACGAAAAACGCGGCATCGTGTACCGCCCCGACCTGGTGTACTTGAGCAAAACTCACCTCCACCGTCTGCGGCGGGAACGCATCTTCGGCCCTGCCGACCTGTGCGTGGAAATCATTTCCTCCAGCGATAAACCGCAGGTGCTGCTTCGCAAACACCAGGACTACGCCCGTTACGGTGTTCGCTGGTACTGGGAAATTCACCGCTGGGAGCAGGACTGGCAATTGCTGGAGTATGAGTTAGGGCAGGCACAGGAGTACGTGCTGCGGCAAGAGCTAACCGGGCAGGACTGGTTTGAGCCGGGGCTATTTCCGGGGCTGATTTTCGGGCTTGGCCCCCTGGCAAGAGGCGAGTACAAAAAAGCTGTCAAGGGCAAAGCGCGGCGGATAATCTGAAATACTCTGGAGATGTGCCATGACCTGGACACGCAGAGAATTACTGCAACGGGCGGCATGTGGCTTTGGTTACCTGGCTTTCGCAGGACTTGCCGCTCAGGCATCGGCCAGTGACAACCCATTGGCCCCGAAACCACCGCATCATCCGCCGCGAGCAAAGCGGGTCATTTTCCTGTTCATGCACGGCGGCCCTTCACACGTAGATACATTCGATTACAAGCCGAAACTCCAGCAAGATGATGGCAAGGATGCCCCGGTTGATCCGAAGACCTTCAACGCTTCTGCCGGCACCAGCAGGCGGCTAATGGCCAGCCCCTGGAAGTTCCGTCAGCATGGGGAAAGCGGCCTGTGGATTTCCGAGCTGTTTCCAGAAGTGGCTCGGCACGCAGACGAGCTATGCGTCATCCGCAGCATGCACACCAACGGGCAGAGTCATGGCCAGGCAGTTCTGATGCTGCATACCGGAAGCGAGAATCTGACCCGGCCTTCGATGGGTTCGTGGATCGTGTATGGTCTGGGTACGGAAAACAGCAGTCTGCCTGGCTTCGTGACCATTTGTCCGCCCCGTGGACATGGTGGTGCCCAGAACTACGGTAACGCTTTCCTGCCCGCCATTTATCAGGGCACCGCCATCGGTAATGCTGACACACCTGCCAGCGCTGCCCAGATTCGTTTTTTGCATCACCCTTATTTGCCGACGGATGTACAACGTCAGCAACTCAATTTCCTGCAACGGCTCAATCAGGAGCACCTTCGGCGGGCTGGCGAGGATGAACAGTTGGAAGGAGTAATCCAGTCGTATGAACTGGCCTTTCGTATGCAGCGGGTCGCACCGGAAATTCTCGACTTGTCGCGGGAGTCGGCGGCGACACGCAAACTCTACGGCATTGACGAAAAGCCGACCGACGACTTTGGTCGGCAATGTCTGATGGCCCGTCGGCTGATCGAGGCCGGTGTCCGTTTCGTACAGGTGTCGCATAGCTTCAAGTGGGATCAGCACGGTAACCTGAAGGCTGGACACGAACGCAACGCTAAAGAAGTGGATAAACCTATCGCTGCTTTGCTGACCGACCTGAAAGAGCGTGGCCTACTGAAAGACACCCTGGTCCTGTGGGGCGGTGAGTTTGGCCGAACGCCCATGGCTCAGGGCAAGGACGGTCGCGATCACAATCCCCAAGGGTTCACCATGTGGCTGGTAGGGGGTGGTGTCAAATCCGGTTTTGCTTACGGCAACACGGATGATTACGGACACAAGGCGGTCGAACATCCCGTGCACATGCACGACCTGCACGCGACCATCCTCTGGCTGCTCGGCCTGGACCACGAAAAACTGACCTTCCGCTATGCCGGTCGGGACTTCCGCCTTACTGATGTCCACGGTCGGGTCGTGCACGACATTATGAGTTAGTGCACCGCTTTCCCAACGCAACCACCGCGAGCCATCGCAACGCCCCGCGAAAAAACGGTGAAACTAGACGCCAAGCCCCCAACGCTGGCTAATGAGCGTGCCGCTCCGGTTAGTTGAGAGCAACCGAATTCAATCTGACGGATGCTCTTTCGGCCAATGAGCCTGTAACCGGCGCTGCTAAAAGCCCAGCAGTTTCGTATTGAAAGGCGTGGTTGTTCCCACCTGGGGTTGCTGTCGCCACCGCCGATCGCCGGCGAGGTATCTATCGAGGTAGCTACTTATCCACTCCTCGGCTTTGTAGTTGGCTACGCCCGTCAGCAAACGATGACCAACAAGTTTGCTTTTGATGACGTTAGTACCGGTGCCTCGTTCTTCGTATTTTTTCCTGAGCGTTTCTGGACGAATGTATGTCAAGGTTCGGCTCCAGGCGGACTGACTGCGTTTATCCTCGACGCTTACGTTATTGGCCATAGGCGTGTCTCTGAGGTCCGGCACTTTGCTGAACCAAACGCCAAGGCGAGTTCCCAGAGGCAAAGAATTCAAGGTATCGCGGTAGCTGTAGAAGATGAAGGCAACCAGGTCTTTACCCTGCGGCTCGCTGGTTGGCAAATTGGGATCCTTGCGGCGCTGCAGATCAACGTATTCCGCGTAAGCCCAGGCAAGTGCCAAAATAGCAGTCTCTTCGCAGGCGACGATCACTGTGCTGGCCGAGTTGCAATCACCGCCATTATTGGCCAGGTTCAGCCAATCCTTGGCGGCAATCAAATCGTTGCCCATGCTGAGAAAATGCTGTATCTGAGTAAACTGCTTGGCATCCACAGTCGAGGGTGGGTTGGCGCGATTGACGGGCAAATTGATGGTATCCCAGAACTTCGGCTCCACCTGGATGCTTTCGCCGTAACCACGAAAGTCAAAGGTGAGCACCGCGTATCCTTTTTCCTGCAAGGCCTCGATGAAAGCTGGCGGGAAGTTCTTGCGGCTGAGGGTGTCTTTGGTGTCAGACCGTCCCACCGCGTGCAATAGCATGATTACCGGCCCATTACGTCCTTTGGGGGAAGGATAAAAGTCCCCCACCAATTTCACGCCATCCGGAGTTGTCGCATTGAATTTCTGTTTTTCCGGAAGTTTTTTATCCTGGGCCGGAACACTATCCTGGCGGAGTCCAAGCAGGGCTAAAGCAATTGCGAGGGCCAACCCTGATCCCAGCAGTTTTGCAGACCGCACCATCACGCACCCCACTTTCTTTTCCAGGGTTAGTTGCTGTTGCCATCCTCGAAGCAATCTTGCTGAATCTATAACGCCCGGTCGTCTCAACCTTGCTCCTGTTTCTCATGGTAGTTGCTGCCATAAACCCAGTCAAGACGCACACGAGAAGGGCGCAGCCTTCGTCAGATGTTCGCAATTAGTGCCGCCGATACTGACATCGCAGGACTTCATCGGTCGGCCATCCTGCGCGCAATGACGGCTCCGAGCAAGCCAAATCTCGCGCCCGATCCCCGTCATCGTGCCATAGTCGGCCATCTATTACCCAAAGAGGGTCTAGCTCCGAAAATCCAATGCTGCCCTACGAAACGGTGGTTCCCTGTAGCCACCTGCCTTACCCCAAACTTGATTTCAGGACGAAAAGCATGAGGTTGACCGAGAAGCAGAGCCAGGGTATAGTGGCGGCTGTCATCTTGTGGGCAGATAAACACGGGAAAGCGAATCCCAGGGGTGGATAGTTAGACAATGAATTCGGGTCGAGCCAGGCTGCTGAGCACAGGCAAACCACTGCTAGCATGGCTGTGCGACCCTGTTGCAGTAAAGCCCCGTTATCTCCTGGCTTGCCTCGCAATGATTACGGTTGCCGCGGGTGCGTTTATCTTGTGGCCACAACGCTGGTTTTCATTGTGGGTTGCAGAGCCTCGGGCTGCTGCGCAGCAGCCGAGTTCAGCCAACCCTGTTGTCGGAGCTGATGTAGCGCGACTGACGGAGCTTCTCTACAACCGAGCTGACCCCATCCAGCAAAGCCAGGCAGCCATTCTGCTCCTTCAACTCGATAGCCCGGAAAGCCGTGAAGTCGTGCGGCAGGGATTGCGGCGATGGGACCGGGCAGATGTCTTCCAGGCGCTGGCTGGTGCTCTTCGGCTACGACGCGATCCGCAATACATCCCGCTTCTATTGCGGGCCCTCAGCTCCGAGCAGGCAGCCATCAGGCAATCAGCTATAGATGCACTCGCCCGAATGGATTATCGGCTGGTGGTGAGACCTTTAGTGGCGATAGCGGAAGACGCGACGGCCAGCATGACCGCACGTCAAGCTGCCACCACGGCACTGGCACGCACACAACAACGGGCCGCTATTGCTCCGCTCTTGAGTTTGCTGAGCTCCGAAGCCCCGCCGGTGCGTGAAGCGGCAGCTGCTGCACTGGAGGAGTTGACCGGCTTGAATTACGGGCTGGATGTCAACCGCTGGCAGCAGTGGTGGCAACAGCACAAGGACGTTACCGATGAAGAATGGCTGGCGGCCCGCAATGCCGCTCTGTCTGATCAGGTGCGGCGACTAAATGCCGAGCTGAGTCGAGCAGAAGCCTACATTGTCCAGCTTCACCAGCAAATTTACAGCAAGACGCCGCTGGCAGACCGTCTCAATCACTTCCAAACCCTGGTGCAAAGCGACTATCCAGCAGTGCGTGTGCAGGCGATTGTCTGGATGGTCGAATCGTTACCGGAACTGGATTCCGCCCAGCAAAAGCAGATTACCCGTTTATTGCTCCAGCTAACCGAAGATGGCGTGGAAACCGTGCAACGGCAGGCGGTACTGGCTCTGGAAAAGCGGCTCGAGGATCCTCAGGTACTCGGGCGGTTGCTCACGATCCTCGAGCAGGGGAGCGTATCGGTGCGGGCAGCGGCGGCGCGGAGCCTGGGACGATTGCCCAGCTCGTTACAGCAACCCGAGCGGATGGCCCCGATTTTAGCGGCGTTGCAAAAAGCTCTCAAAGACCCATCCCTCACCGTAGTTGCAGAAGCTACTGAGAGCATCGGCGCTACGGGTGCTCCCCAGGCAGCACTCATTCTCGCGGAACTGCTCCGCCATCCTTCGGAAGGTGTTCGCCAAGCAGCAGCGCGAGCGTTAGAGCCGATCGCCGATGAGCGGGTACTACCAGATTTGCTCCAGGCCCTGGGCGACAGTGCTGCCAGCGTTCGTTTTCATGTGGTCGGTGCGCTGGGCCGGATCGGCGTGCTGGGAAATGACCAGCGAAAAGCGGAGATCGCAAAGCGATTGCAAAGCCTTATGCTGCAGGATGGCGATCCAGGCGTGCGCAGCCGTGCGGCCGGAATTATGGGAGAACTGGGCACCCCTGCCGACTTAGTGTTTCTGTGGCAGCGCTGTCAGGCTACCGAAGACGAACGCGTCAAGCTCAAGGCCTGGTCAGCGATGCTCGATATTCTCGCCCGCAGCGGCAATCCTGATCTGGTGGCTCAATGGGATCAACTTCTGGCCCATCAGCGCGAAACAGCTCGCCGCATCGAAATGCTTACCGAAATTCGCAGCCGCTGGCAGAAGACTGAAAGTCTGCGGCCCCATCTTGACTCGATTCAGGCGTTGCTGGTGCAGGCCTACTTGGCGCAGCGACGCTGGCAAGCGGCTGGCCCACTGGCCCTGGAACTGGCTCGCCGGGCTCCTAATGACAACGAGTTGCGCCGCCGCTTACGCTGGCTGCTTGCCGCCGGCTATCTCGCACTCGAAGACAAAAAACCAGAAGAAACACTGGCCTGGATACGTGATGCGGAAGACCTGTTACCTCGGGCCGGTGATATTGCCTTTGAGTTTGCCGTGCTCAGGCAAAAAGCGGCTCAGGTCGAAAAGCCCTGATCCAACCACAACGCTTGATTCGCTTCCACCCAATTTGCGTTGCAGCTAAGCAGAACCCGTCCCGGCCAGTGCAATTGTGATTCGTGACCTTGCATTTTTTCTTCTTACACAACACCTCACGCGTTCTCGCCGACCCTAACAAGCGCCATGAATAACGCCGGTCGGCTGACCGGTGGCCATCGGGTGATCCTGCCGATCATTGGGCCAGCTATCGCCTGGTGGGCCGGCGATCGTCCAGGCCGTATTGTGCTGCCGAACCCAATGCTTCTTCAATGCGTAGCAACTGGTTATATTTGCACGTGCGATCGGTGCGACTGGGTGCGCCGGTTTTGATTTGGCCGGCATTCGTCGCAACGGCCAAGTCCGCGATGGTGGTGTCCTCGGTCTCGCCGCTACGGTGGCTGATGACCACGCCAAAACGGTGGCGTTTTGCTAGCTCCACAGCCTCCAGCGTTTCCGTAAGGGTGCCGATCTGATTCACTTTGACGAGAATGGCGTTGGCAGCTTTTTCCTGAATCCCCCTTCGCAATCGCTTGACATTAGTAACGAAGAGGTCGTCCCCAACGAGCTGAACCTGTTCCCCCAGTGCAGCGGTCAGCTTCTTCCAGCCATCCCAATCGTCTTCTGCCAAAGCGTCTTCCAGGGAATAGATCGGCCAGCGCTGGCAAAGGCGCTTCCAGAAGTCAATCATTTCATCGCTGGTACAGATGCGGTCAGGCTGGCTCTTGAAAAAGCGATAAGCCTGCTTTTCTTTGTCGAACATCTCACTGCAGGCAGGATCGAGAGCAAACCAGACATGTTCGCCGAGTTTATAACCGCTACGCTCCACTGCTAACGCCAGCACTTCCAGCGCCTCTTCGTTGCTCTTCAAGTTAGGGGCAAATCCACCTTCATCACCGACTGCGGTACTCAAACCGCGACTTTTCAACACTTCCTTGAGCCGGTGAAAAATCTCCACGCCCATGCGCAAACCCTCAGCAAAGCTGGTAGCACCCCAGGGCATGATCATGAATTCCTGCAGGTCCACGTTGTTGTCCGCGTGTTTACCACCATTCAGAATGTTCATCATCGGCACAGGCAAAACATGGGCATGCGGCCCGCCGAGATAGCGCCACAACGGTAAGCGTAAATGTTGAGCAGCGGCGCGCGCCACAGCCAGCGACACACCGAGAATGGCATTGGCCCCCAGCCGGGATTTGTTTTCCGTGCCATCCAGCTGACACAGTAATTCGTCCAATCGCCGTTGCTCAAAAGGCGACCAACCTCGGATTGCTGGACCAATGACCTCATTGACGTTGCGGACGGCCTGGCGAACACCTCGGCCGAGATAACGCTGTGGGTGTTGCTGGTCGCGTAACTCGACAGCTTCGTGTTCACCCGTCGAGGCCCCGCTGGGAACAGCGGCCCGGCCTACCGTACCATCGCTCAGCATCACCTCCACCTCGACGGTGGGATTGCCCCGACTGTCGAGAATTTCCCGACCCCGTACCTCGCTAATAGTGGCATGCATCACTGATTCCCTCATCTACTTCGCTGTGCGGCTGATTGACTCCTGCAAAGTGCGACCTTGTAAAGCTGCCATTATAGCGAACCGGCCAACCTTTTCACAAATGTCCGCTCGGCTTCAACAGGTCAACCACTGGCAACACGCCGACTCACGCTCTTGAGTAAGTGATCGGCATAAATGGTTACACCGGCAAAGTGGACGTAGTACAGCCTGAGACGGTGCCCTGCCATCACCACGGGGGATCGATGGCCAGCACTTGCACCGCTTGCCCAGGAACGAAGCGATTTTCTCCCGCCGGCAAACGCAATAATGCATTGGCACGGGTCAATGCTCGCAGGTCGGCCGATCCCAGCCACGGTACCGCTTGCACACGCCAGGCACCTTCGTCGAACCACAGCTTGGCCGGATGATACGTAGGTCGGTCCGTGCGATAATAAAACTCCGCAGCGAAAGTGGCCTGGAGGTAAACCAAATGTGGTTCGCTTTTGCCGAGCATCACCCGCAGAGCTGGCCGAACAAAAAGCTCGAAGCCGACGAAGCTGCTTACCGGGTTGCCCGGTAATCCGAAGACCAGCTTGTCGTTGTACACCCCGAAAAGTAACGGCTTGCCCGGCTTCAGCGATACCTTATGAAACAACAGCTGCACGCCTTCTTCCTGGAGCAGTTGCGGAACCAGATCAAGAGGGCCGACGGATACACCGCCGCTCAGCACGAGCACATCGCACTTCAATCCCTCGCGCACGAGTGGTCGGAGACTATCGAGAGTATCTCGGGCAATACCCAGATAGCGCGGCAACGCATGATTCCGGGCCACCAGTGCCGCCAACATGGCTGCGTTAGAGTTCCGTATCTGACCGGGACCAGGCGTCATTCCAGGCTCGACCAGTTCGTCTCCGGTGGGCAAAATCGCAACTACTGGCTGGCGGTACACGGGCACGGCTGTTTTTCCGACGCTGGCCAGCACGCCGATCTCCGCAGGGCGAATCACGGTTCCGGCCAACAGGATCAGCTCGCCCCGCCGCATCTCCGCTCCCTGCGGTAGCACATTCTCGCCAGCGCGAGGTTGGCGCAGCAGGCGTATGCGATCTGCACCGGCAGGTTCCACCTGTTCCTGCATAACGACAGCATCCGCACCCGCCGGAAGCATAGCGCCAGTGGTTACGCGGGCTGCTTCGCCGATGGCCAGTGGTTGCGACGGCGTTGCCCCGGCCATGATTTCCATCACCACCCGGCGCTCAGACGTGTCATCCTGGCAGCGTACGGCAAATCCGTCCACGAGCGACTTGGCAAAGGGGGGACTATCGCGGTCAGCGTAAACGTCTTCCGCCAGCACCAAACCCAGCAGTGCACTGGTCAACGAGGCAACCTGCGGCGGCAACCGATGCGCCTGCGACAATACCTTTGCCAGAGCGCTTTCCACCGAATGCGGTTCATCTCGGAGCATAGTTTTCTTCAGCCAGTCCTGGCACGGCAGATTTTGTCAGTCTGATGGTAGCCAGGGAAGCACCGACTCACAGACGCAGGAAATTGGCCAGCAATTTCGGACCTTCGATCGTCAAGAAGCTTTCAGGGTGGAATTGTACGCCATGCAAAGGCCAGCTTTTATGCCGGATGCCCATGATCTCGCCTTCGGCAGTCCAGGCAGCCAGCTCAAAGTCGGGATGATTCCACGTCTCCCGGCGAATCACCAGGCTGTGATAGCGTGTGGCTTCGAACGGATTAGCCAGACCCACAAACACTCCGCGACCGTCGTGGTAAATGAGCGACGTTTTGCCGTGCATGATGCGAAAATTGCGAACAATTTCGCCGCCGAATACGTGCCCAATACACTGATGGCCCAAACACACTCCCAGAATCGGCGTTTTAGGGGCAAAATGGCGAATGACGTCATTAGAAATGCCAGCTTCGCGCGGCGTGCATGGCCCGGGAGAGATGATGATATGGGTCGGCTTCAGGGCTTCGATTTCCGGCACTGTGATCTGATCGTTGCGGAAAACGCGGATGTCGAGGCGGCTGTCGAGTTCCCCAAGCCGCTGCACCAGGTTGTAGGTGAACGAGTCGTAATTGTCTATTACGACAATGCGCATAGCGACACCTTTTGACACCGTTCAGGAAGATAAGTCCGTATCCCCAAAGGAAGTATAGGAGTACCTGGGATAATAAGGTCAATCGGGCCTGGTGTCGCGTTGTGTCGAAGCTGGTTTGCTGAAACAGAACAGATGCTTGCGTCCGCGAATGAAAATGCGACCATCAGCGATAGCCGGGGTCGCAAATACTTGTTCACTGACGCTGCCACGACCGAGCAATTGAAATTGCGGTGCTGCGGCGAAAACAAACACCTCTCCTTCTTCACTAACCGCATAAATCCGCTCACCAGCTAATACCGGCGAGGCCGAAAAGCTGCCGCCTCCTTCCAGCCGTTCCATCCAGACGCGCTCGCCAGTAGCAGACCGGACACACCCTGCAATTCCCGAATCATTTACGAAATATAAATGCTCGCCATGCGCCAGAATGGTCGGCACATAAGGCAGGAAACGCTTATTTTCCCAGACCAGATGGGATTCCGGCACTCGACCGCGGTCACCCGGACGGATGGCCACTGCATGTCGGGCACCGCCACCGTCACCACTCGTGGCGATGATCAGCCCGTTCGCATAAATCGGCGAAGCCACCGTTCGCAGCGGCATGCCATCGAACCGCCACTCCCAGTGCCAGATTTCCTTACCGTTAGCGGGGTCGTAGGCCGTGATCCCTGCCGTACTGGCTACGATCAGCTCCGGGGCATGTTGCGGTCGTTCCAGAATAAAGGGAGTAGAGTAGCAGGCACGGAATGGCTGGCGTTGCGTTTGCCAGAGCAGTTTACCCGTCCGTGCATCGTAAGCCACAATTACCGAGGTGCCATCCTGGTCGTTGGCTACGATGACTTTGCCGTCATAAACAATGGGAGAATGACCGGCTCCGTGTTGACTGGTGTACGTTCCCAGGTTTTGCTCCCAGACGGTTTTGCCGGTGAAATCGCAGGCTACCAAAATGTAATTTTCGCCGGTCCACAAAAGCGCGTAAACCCGTTCGCCATCAGTGGCCGGGGTGTTGGAGGCAAACGTGTTCTTGCGATGTTTGGGAGCGGCTTTGCCTTTCCATTGTCGCTGCCATAACACCTGTCCTGTCTCTGTCCGTATGCAGAGCAAGTACCGTTGTTGCCCATCCGTGCTCGACGATTGTACAAACAGGTAACTGCCCCAGATGACGGGTGAGGAGTTCCCTTCGCCGGGCAGAGCGACTTTCCAGGCGGCATCATCAGGTCCCTTCCACTGAATCGGCAAGTTCGTGTCCGGAGCGGTACCCTGACCGTTGGGGCCGCGGAAACGCGGCCAGTGTGCGGCCTGGACGAGTGTACTCGCCAGTATTGCGCTCACGGCCAAATAGACAAGCTGACAGCGCTGGCTCCGAATCATCATTTTGCTTCTCCACTAGCTGCAGGTGGGACTGAGCAGGCAGGAAGGCGGGGTTCACCGCTCGACGGCATTGTACCACTCCGCCCAGCGGTTGCCAGTACCCGTTATAAGCGAGACAGCCATCACCGGTTTTCGATTCTGCCCCGTGGACAACTCGACGAATCTTGTCCTGGTGATTATCGTAACGCTCAGCGGCATTTGCTATCGTGAGCCAGCGGCTCCGCTTTACTGACGCAGCCGATGCACGTGAAGCCGCACGCTGAAGCTCACATGGCACACGTGGCCTGATGCCAAGCCAGCTCAGATGGGGGGCAATCCGTGAAAACTCTCCGTGGCATTATCCCGCCGGTAGCTACTCCGATGCAGGACAACGAAGACCTGGATTTGCCGCGATTGCGCTGGTTCCTGGACTACCTGATTGAAAATGGTGTGCATGGTGTGTTCGTGTTGGGGACGAATAGCGAGTTTTATGCACTGAGCGAAGATGAAAAACAGGCTGTCATGGCCACGGCTGTCCAGCACGTGCGTGGTCGAGTGCCCGTCGTCGCAGGAGTTGGGGCAGAAACCACCCGAGAAGTTTTACGTCTGGTGCGCCTGGCCGAACGCGAACAGGTGGACGCTTTATCCATCATTACGCCCTATTTTATCAGCCCCAATCAGCAGGAGATTTACCAGCATTATCGTCGTATCGCCGAAAGCACTTCTTTGCCCATTATGCTGTACAACAATCCAGCGACCTGCAACGGTTTGCGAATCGAACCGGATACCCTGGCACGCCTGGCCGAATTACCCAACGTGATTGGCGTGAAGGATTCTAGCGGGGATTTGCAGAACACAATGGAATACCTGAGGATGGCACCGGCACGATTTGCGGTGCTGCAGGGGCGCGACACCCTGATCTACTCCAGTCTCGACCTGGGCTGCAAGGGTGCCGTCCCGGCATCGGCCAATGTAGCGCCACGTTTGTGTGCCGAAATTTACGATACTTTTACGCGAGGAGACCGAGAAGCGAGCAAACAAGCCCAGTGGCGACTGAATCCGGTACGGTTGAGTCTTGGCCTGGCCACTGCCCCTGGCGGAGTCAAAGCCGCTCTTATGCTTCTGGGAAAACCTATTGGCCCGTGCCGTTCTCCCGTTACTTTCCCCAGCGGCGAAAAGTTGGAACAGATGCGGCGGATTCTTGTGAGTGCCGGGTTATTGTCCGAATAGCGGTCAGCCAAAAGCGGGCACAATACGTTACCGTTTGACTCTTCCTGCGTGCTACTGGTTGGGCTTGCGGACAATTTTCAGGATGCGGTGGTTGGAAGAATCGCAGATGTAAATTTCGCCGGTTTCCGGGTGGACGGTTACTCCGTGGGGGCGATTGAGCTCCACCTGCTTCGGGTCTCCCCCGAGTCCTGATGCACCGCGTTTGCCACACCCGGCCACAAGTGTGACCTGTTCCCTGCGAGGATCGTAACGCACGATCCTGTGGTTCTCAGTATCCGCGATGAGAATGCTGTCGTCCCGGTCCACGCACAGATGTTTGGGACCGTTGAAGCCGGCCTGCAGTGCTGGGCCCAGAGCGGCGCCTGGCTTTCCCGTCCCGGCGACGGTGCGGATAGTGCCGTCTGGCAGCACGACCCGCAAGGCATGCCCTCCACGTTCCAGAATCCAGATACGTCCTGCGCGATCCGCAACGGCCGCCCGCGGATCGACAAGGGGTTGCTGGACTGCGGGTTGTCCGTCCTGGGGAACGCCTCGCTGACCGTTTCCGGCAATCGTGCGAATCTTGCCGGTGCTCAGATCAATTTCCCGAATGCGGCGATTGCCCAGGTCGGTAACAATCAACCGCTTGCCGGCCGGATCGAGGGCAACGCAATACATCTGGTTGAACTGTGCCTGACTGGCTGGGCCACCATCACCTGAAAATCCAGCTTGACCGTTCCCGGCAAGCGTGGCCACTGTCTGCTTCTTCGGATCGTAAACACGAATGCAGTGATTGAATGTATCAGCGATATAAATGGTGCCATCCGGAGCGATGGCCAGATTATGCGGGCCACGAAACAAAGCCTCGTGAGCTGGAATTACGCCGCTTTCGAAACCGGATTTGCCTTCCCTACCGGCCAGAGTGGTCACCCTGCCCTGGCTATCTATCATCCGCAAACGGTGTCCCGGTTCCATTTCCACAAAGTATGCGTTTCCTCCATGAAATTCGATGCCGAAGGGTTCGATCAGCTTAGCCTGCTTCGCAGGGCTACCGTCTCCACCAGTGCCTCCGCCTGCCACAAGGACGATTTCATCCGCCCAGATAGTGCAAACCGATACAAAGAACCCACAGGCCACAATTATCCTGCGCACGGTTTCCTCCTTCAGCTGGTCAGCCACTCCACTCGCCGTGGGGCAAATTGTCGCCGGTAGTCGAGGCGATTGACCTTCGGATGCCACTTTGTAAGCGGCAGGCTTCATCATAGCAACCCACTTGCCAAAGGACTATTAGGTAGTATGATGGAACATCCATCCGCCCACTGGCTAGCAACTCGGTCGGCTGTGTGGCAGGTTGATAATCAATCTCGGAGGGGATTCCGACGATGGTAAAAGCTCTAGCAAAGGGACGGACGCTTTTTTCTCAACGCTGGCTCTGGCTGATGGTGGCGTTCACGGCTATCGGCCTGATGGGGAGCTTTTCTGAACACAGCGAAACCAAGTGGCAACCTTTCGGCTTTTTGACCGACCCCGAATATAGCACGATGGAACGCATTGCCCTGATTGCCAACGTAGTTATCGCGCTGGCTGGTTTGGGCTATGCGCTCATGCTGGTCAACGAAGTTTACAGTGCCCCGACCGGTACGACGCGGATGCAGGAAATTGCACGCGCTATCCGTGAAGGGGCAGATGCTTATTTGTTCCGGCAGTTCCGCACTATTCTGCCGCTGATCGTTGTGATCACGGCGTTGCTCATTATTACCAAATGGCCGTTCGACAAAACTCCTGGTACTGCGGATTATGTCGAGCAACTACACATCGCTTTCGGCAGGGGCATCGCCTTCCTGATGGGTTCGTTGTTTTCGTGGACGGTCGGATTCGTCGGTATGCGTCTGGCTACCGCGGGCAATTTACGGGTGGCAGCTGCCGCTCGGGAAAGTTTCGGCAAAGCGTTGCAGATCGGTTATCGTACCGGAACAATTACCGGCATGCTCACGGACGGGCTGGGACTTTTGGGCGGCTCGCTGATCTTCCTCTACTTCGGAGAGAAGGCCTACGAGGCCCTGCTCGGTTTCGGTTTTGGCGGAACGTTGCTGGCCCTGTTCATGCGTGTCGGTGGAGGAATCTATACCAAGGCCGCGGATGTCGGAGCCGATCTGGTTGGCAAAATTGAAAAAGACATCCCCGAAGACGACCCGCGTAATGCTGCCACGATTGCCGATAATGTGGGCGACAACGTGGGCGATTGCGCCGGTATGGCCGCCGACATTTTCGAGAGCTACGAAGTCACCATCGTTGCCGCCATGATTCTTGGTTACGCCAGTTTCGGTCATAAAGGCGTCATTTTCCCGCTGCTGGTGCGGGCCATAGGTGTCTTGGGCAGCATCATCAGCACTTACATGGTTCGGGCTGGGGACAAAGGCGATGTGCAAGCCGCCATGCGTGCTGTCAATCGGGGTTTCTGGCTCGGTTCCCTGATAAGCATTGCCGGGTTCCTGTTGCTGGGATTCTTTTATCTGCGTTTCGATCCCAGCTATCCTCATTGGGAGCGCATTCGTGAATACGAACAGAATCTGCCGGTCTGGGTGACGCTGGGAATCGCTGATCCGCAAACGGGCGTTCTGGACATGCGGCCGGCGTGGACGTGTTTGGTAGGCATTTTGCTTGCGATCGCCCTGAACTTTTGCACCGAGTACTGGACAGGAACGGAATATGCACCGGTGAAGTCCCTGGCTAAAGCTTGCCGAACCGGGCACGCTACCAACATCATCCAGGGATTCGCGGTCGGTTATGAAAGCTCGGTGTGGGCGATTATCATTATCGCGGCAGCCATTCTGGCGTCGGTGCTGGTGTACGCAGGAACCAACCCGATTTTCGTCGCGTTTGGCGTGGCCATGTGCGGAATCGGTATGCTCACCTTGACCGGAAACACCATCAGCATGGATGTCTTCGGTCCGGTAGCAGACAACGCGAACGGTATCGGTGAAATGGGTTACAACCGAGACGAACAGGGACGGCCACTGCCGCCCAATCACCCCGATTACATGCCGCCGGAACAATACAAGCGTGCCCGCCAGATACTTGCCGACCTGGATGCGGTCGGCAACACGACCAAGGCGATTACGAAGGGGATCGCCATTGGCTCGGCAGTGATCGCGGCGGTTTCCTTGTTCGCCAGTTTCATCGCGGTTATGGCCAAGGGAAGCGAAGAACAAATCAACCAGCTGACCATGCAGGAATTTTACGACGGAGCCGCGAAGCTGACTGTCGCCGACCCGTATGTGTTCATCGGCTTGCTGATTGGTGGTGCGGTACCGTTTTTGTTCAGCAGCATGACGATCCGCGCGGTTGGCCGGGCAGCCTACCTGATCGTGCAGGAGTGTCGGCTCCAGTTCAAAGACCCCGATATCTGGGCCGGCACCAAAAAGCCGGATTATGGACGTGTAGTGGACATTTGCACGGCGACTGCGCAAAAGGAACTCGTCGGCCCGGGGTTACTGGCTATCTGTACCCCTATCCTGGTCGGTTTTGTCCTGGGGCCAGTGGCTCTGGGAGGTTTCCTCGCTGGCATGATTCTGGCTGGTCAACTGCTAGCCGTGTTCATGGCCAATGCAGGCGGTGCCTGGGACAATGCTAAGAAGACGATCGAAGACCAGCCTCGTACGCGTCTTACCGGCAAAGGCTCAGAGGCCCACAAGGCCAGTGTCACAGGTGATACGGTAGGCGACCCGTTGAAGGATACCGCTGGCCCGGCCATTAACCCGCTCATCAAAGTCATGAACATGGTGAGCTTACTCACGCTGCCTCTGGCGATTGCTTATAACGTGCGAACCAGCGATAAGCCGCACATAGGACTTCTGGTGAGCTTGGTGGCGGCACTGGCGATTGCCTGGGCCTGGTGGCAATCCAAACGTGAAACAGCACAGATGCGGCAGATGGATGAAGAATTCACTCGCGCGTTAGAAGCCGATCTGGCCGCAGCCGAAAATGCTCAGCCGGAACCGGTATCCCAGATGTCGCATTAGCCCGGTCGGTCTTGTGGATTGTCTCGGCTATCAAGCATTCCATCGCACTCTTGTTGGAATGTTGCTTCGGAGTGGCGCCTCCTTGAAGAGGATCGCGGGAATGCAACCCTGGCTTCCCAACGTCTTGGCCCTTCCTTAGGAAGACTTGCGCAGCTGCACACTTGACAATGGCGTTCCACCCGCCACAATGTTCTGGTGAGGAGGTGGATGGAATCCAAAATCCCGCGGTACAGGAGGGTGCCAAGATGGTTGGAGCGAGCGTCGCGGCTGTCGGGAGTGTGAGGGAGGCTCTCTTGCGAACCGGTCTGGCATCGTTGCGCGACCTGCAAGTCGAAGAAGGCGCGGAAACGGTAATTGTTACTGGCAAGGTGCCGACTTTTTACTGTAAACAAGTCGCCCAGGAAACGGTAGTTTCTGCGGCCGGGCCCCGACGGGTGGTCATCCGCATTTCCGTAGCGCCAAGCGGAAGTGCAAGCAGCGCCCTCAACGAACCATAACCGGTTGGCCGGTCCTTGCAGATTCTCGCAACGCATCGAGTACCTGCATAATTTGAACGGCTTTCTCTGGGGTAGGTTCGGACGAGCGCTTTTCCAGAACCGCGAGCGAAAAGTTGTCCAGCATGGCTGCGATCTGATTGACGCCGCTAATGGCCACCTCCTGCTGCCGGCCATCTGCACGTTCAATGACAAAGGTCGCCGGGTCCGATGGCAACCACATTTCGCGTACCCAGATTCGGCCCTCGGTTCCGACAATTTCCAGCCATTGCCGAAACGGCAACTTGAAACTGCAATCGAAAATAGCTGCCTTGCCCTGACCAAAATCCAGAACGCCCTGCATTGCCACATCCACCCCGTACATAAACTGAGCCGTGGCGAAGACGCGTTCTGGCAATCGCCCAAAAACCCACAGGGCACCGTAAACCGGATAACAACCGACGTCCATAGCGCATCCCCCAGCCAGCTCCGGTTGCAGGCGGATGTTGGTCGGTTCGAGTGGCAGCAGAAACGAAAAAGAACCACGTACCAGCTCAACCTCTCCGATCACGCCGCGATCTATTTCCTCCCGCAACCGACTGGTGCGCGGGTGATGCGGCCAGAAAAAGCCGTCCATCAAGGCCACACCTTTTCGTCGGCACACCGCCACCATTTGCCGGGCTTCTTCGGCATTAGAGGCGATTGGCTTCTCGCACAGCACATGCTTTCCCGCTTCCGCGGCACGCATCGTCCAGGAAGCGTGCAAACTGTTGGGTAGCGGAATGTACACCGCATCAATATCCTTGTCTTCCAGCAGTGCCTCGTAGCTGGGGTAAAATCGGGGAATGCCATATCGGGCTGCCGCCTGTTCTGCCTTCTCCGAGGAACGACTGGCTATGGCCAGCAGTTCTGCGTACCTGGCTTGAGCAAAAGCCGGAATGACCCGTTCGTTTATCTTCGCCACTCCCAGAATTCCCCAGCGAATCTTGCGTGCCATGCTCATCGTCATCCTCCGCAGGAGCGTGTTTGACTGAACAATACAATACGCTTCAGCATCAGAATGGCGAGTCAGTCATGCCGGAAGACAGCATACGCTTACTGGGACCCTGGGAATGGCAACCTCTGGCCCGTACCGCACTGCGAGCCGACGGCCAGGCGGAAACCCTTCCCGGCGAATTACCACTACCACGACGAATCTGGATTCCGATTCGATCGGCCGATGCCGAAATTACTCATTTTCGGGGGCGTGTCCTGTACCGCCGTTATTTCCACTGGGTGAGCAAACTGGATTACTGGGAGCGGATATGGATTTATTTCGAGTCGGCGGATTATTTCGCGCGCGTTCGGCTCAACGATGTGCTGCTGGGGGAGCATGAAGGCGCCCTGGATCCGTTCACGTTTCCCATCACAGCGTTATTGCAAAAACGCAACTGTCTGGAAGTCGAACTCGAGGTACCGGACACCCCCATCGCGCTTCAGCATGCCAAATGGATGCTCCGTGAGACCCCGGCTTGTATGAACGGCCCGGCTATTCTTGGCGAAGTAAGGCTGGAGGTATTCCATCCGGTTCGTTTTGGGGAAGTTTCGGTGTGGACAGAATGGTCACCCGCACGGGCTCTGCTGCACGTACAAGGCCAAATCCTTGCCGAGGCTGCAAGCGACTGTGAGCTGTACGTCGTTTACGACAATCACACGTTGCATTATCAGCGATTGACCGTGAATGCCGGTCAGACTCCTTTTTCCATCGAGGTGCCCTGCCCGCGAATTTACGTGTGGGACATTCAGGAAGGCCAACCGGCCGCGCGACATTATGTGCAACTGGAACTGGCTGACCGTTCCGTTCTCCTGGACGCTCGCTGTTGTTACGTAGGCTTTCGCTCTTGCAGTTGGGAAGAAACTCGGCAGGCTATCCGCCTCAATAAGCATCTGTTGCCGGTGGGCACTGCCCTGCCGATCGTGGATATTCAGACCCCGGTTGCTGAAGGGAAACCATTTGAGTCGGCCGACGAAATTGGGCAGCCCGTTTTGTGCCGTTTGCCATTGCGCGGCGGATATGCTACCGAGCACGCGTTCATCCAACGGGCCCAGCAGCAGGTGTGCCGACTGGTGCAGTTGCTACAACATCATCCGTCTATTCTGGGCTGGGTGGTGCATACCGAGCCACAATTGCACGATGCCCCGCTGGACACCGCGTTGGCGGGAGCTATCCGCCAGCTTGACCCGAAACGGCCTATCTTTATCCAGCTGAACGCGGAGTCACCAGAGCTCATCCACGTAGGAGCGTGAACCGATCACGTGCAGGTCATTTTGCCGCCCGTGTCCAAAAGGCCTGACATGCTGGCTGGCGCCTCAGTGAAGTTCGCGCTCGGAACTCGGCTGAGCTAGAGCGTTTTCAGGTACTCGATAATGGCAAAGCGCTCGGCATCGGTCAGCTGGTCGCCGTAAGTGTGCCCGGTGTTGCTGCGACCGGGCTGGGACGTGTCGTAAACTTTGCGGCGTTCCAGAGCAGGAACTTCAGGCCCAGGTGCACGGTCCAGCTCACGAAATTTCCAGCCCAATCGAACCGGATCGTAATCCTCGACATTCGTGCGAAAACTGCGTGTGAAGATTTTTGGCCGGGCCTTGCTGTTCAAAACGTGGTACACTGTTGGCACCGAACCATTGTGAAAATACGGCGCAGTGGCCCAGACACCATCCAGAGGCGGAGCCTGGTATCCAATCTCGTCGCGGAGAATCATGGGTTGACCCGATGCGTCGCGCTCCCGGCCAAACCAGCTACGAACGTAGTGGCGTTTGGCGGCGTCGGGGATGCCTTTTGCACGCAAGGGATCCGTGCCGATTTCCTCTAAAGGAATCACCCGGTTTGGGTACACGCCTCGCGGCCCATAAGTTCCGTGACAGCGTGCGCAGTGCTTCTCGAAAAGGGCTTGCCCCTTGGCTGCCAACGCACGATCAATCTCAAAAGGATACCTGGGTGGCTCCAGGCTGAGGATAAAGGCCTGAATATCCGCGAAGGTGCTTTCGAGTGATTGGATATATTCCGGCCCGTTGAGTGGGTTGAGTACGAACTGCATCAAAGACCGGACGGAGCGCGCGTCGGTGCTGCCGGTGTGGTACATGGTTTTCTTCTTTTTCAGCAGCCACCAGGCAGGCGCATCTTCGCACATGCTCGGCGTGATGGGAAAATCCTGAGGCGGGACAATCCGCAATTCCTCATCGCGGAAACGGAGCAGATACACGGCCATGCTGGCTCCTTCTGTAGTGCCACGCACCTGCGTAAACGGAAAGGGTACGATACGCCGAATTCCCTCGGCCGCGAAGAGTTCCTCGTAAAGGGCCTGCATGTCCAGCGAAGCATTCCCCAGGCCGATGATGCTTTGCCCGAACAGCGAACTGGCATGACACAGCAAACAATCGTTGGTAATCCCACGCCCCAGTAACCCGCGAGTGTAGCGCAAGCCCATGGGCAAGCCATCGTTCGGATAAGGAGCGGGATGCAGACCGTATCGTTCGCGGAACAGCGCCTCGAAATTGGCTGGTTTTTCTTTCAGACCCCAGATTTTCCACACGTTTTGGTAAGCCTGCTCGGACCAGGCAACCGGCAAATAAGCTCGCTCCAGTAGCGCTGCTCGGCCACGCTGGGGATCACCTCGTCGTTCGTCGCCAGCCAAGACGCTGGCTTCATAAACCAGCCCCCCCGCTACACACACAGCAGCATTTACGGCAATTATCCATCGTTTACCGACCATCTCCATCGCTGCTTACCCTCTGCCATTGCCCAGAACCGGACTCGTTGCCCACAGCAGTCGTTTATTTTACCGACTGCCAGGTACGGGGCGATTCTATGTGCAAATTCGCGGCAGGTTGCAATAATAATCAAAATGACTCAGGAACCGGAAAAGTGCGGTTGCTCCATGCATGCTCCCGACCTGGCCACTTTCAGTGAACTGGCGCGGCAGTACACGCTGGTACCGGTGTATCGCCAGCTTCTGGGTGATACTCTCACGCCAGTTACGGCATTCCAACGGCTTGGAAAAAGCGCCTGGTCGTTCCTGTTTGAAAGCGTAGTGGGTGGCGAGCGCGTGGGGAGGTACAGTTTTGTTGGCGGTGAACCATTCCTGCATTTTCAAGCCTGGGACCGCCGCGTTCGCATCGAAACAGCGGGCACCGTCTGCGAACAAGAGCATCCCGACCCCCTGCGTTTGCTGGAAGAATACGTACACCGCTACCGGGCACCGCACCTGCCTGGATTGCCCCGCTTCTGTGGCGGTGCGGTAGGATATGCGGCCTACGATGCGGTGCGTTATACGGAACGTCTGCCCCATCCGCCTGCTGACGATCGCGGTCTGCCGGATCTTTGCTTCGCCTTCTACGACCGCATGGTCATCTTCGACCACATTAACAAAACCCTGGCCGTGGTGGCATTAGCTCATGTGGACCGCCAGCGACTCCAGGAGTGTTACCGTGACGCCTGCCGGCGAGTGGACGAATTAGTGGAGCAACTGCGCAGGCGCACCGAGGAGCCACCCCTGGCAGACATTCAGCTGAACGACGTTGCACACGCAGGTGTCGCGGTGGGGGCGAACCTTACGCCGCTGGCAATCCTGGAAAAATCGGGGCGGCGTATCGAGTCCAATTTCACACGCGACCAATTCTGCGCTGCCGTTCGTCGCTGCCAGGAGTACATCCGTGCCGGCGATGTGTTTCAGGTGGTGATCAGCCAACGCTTGCAAACTCAGACGCAGGCAGATCCATTCGACCTGTATCGCATCCTGCGGGTGGTCAACCCCAGTCCGTTTATGTTCTATCTGCGATGCGGTGAACTGACGCTCGTAGGAAGCAGCCCCGAGATCATGGTGCGCGTGGAGGGGGACAAAATTACCATTCGCCCCCTGGCTGGTACACGCCGACGTGGTCGCACGGAAGAAGAGGATAAACGCCTGGCCGAAGAATTACTCGCCGATCCCAAAGAGCGAGCTGAGCACATCATGCTCGTGGATTTGGGCCGCAACGATGTGGGACGCGTAGCCATTCCCGGCACGGTGGAATTGAGTGACTTGATGGTGGTAGAGCGTTACAGCCATGTGATGCATATCACCTCGAACGTGAGCGGGCGATTGCAGCCGGGCAAAACTGCCTTCGATGCGTTGCGAGCGTGCTTGCCTGCCGGAACGGTCAGCGGTGCCCCGAAAGTGCGTGCGATGGAGATCATTGACGAACTCGAGCCGCATCGTCGCGGACCCTACGCCGGAGCAGTCGGTTACATAGATTTCAGCGGTAATATGGACACGTGCATTGCCCTGCGCACCATGGTCATCCTCGGTCAAACCGTATATATCCAGGCTGGGGCTGGCATTGTGTATGACAGCGTCCCCGAGCGTGAGTATGAGGAGACACTCAATAAGGCTCTGGCATTGCTCCGCACCATTGAGCTGGCTGAGCGGCAGTTGTCGCGGCAGCAAGTGAGGTAGCCTTTATGCAGTCGGGCACAGTTTGGTGGTGGTCGGGGCTGGTGTGTACGCTGCTGGTGCGCCTCGCGTGGCTGGCAACGTTACAAATACCGCAACCTCTGGACAAGCTCGGCCATTCTCTGTTCCACCAGACTCTATCCGCTTCCGCTGATGGCCAGCCAACCACTGACGAAACCCTGCCAACCAATAGTGCCCCAGGCGAACAGCAGCTAGCCTCACTGCCGTTGGGGAGCCGCTATGTGATTTATCCGGTGGTGCGGAACATTTGTGCCAGCGGCAAGGAACTGGGAGTGCCGTGGTACTGGGTGCTGGGCGGACTCCAGGCGTTATTCCAAAGCGCTGCGATCGGGGGATTGGCCGTGGTAACCTGGCGAGTTTTTGGCAATCGGCTTCTCGTCACGCTGACGGTGCTGGTCGCGGCCATGTATCCGCCTGGTTTATTGCATCTGGTTTCGCTGAGCGACCTGCCGCTGACGAGCTGCCTGGTAACCAACTGGCTGGCCCTGACGCTGATCAGTGCTGCAACAGGCGGGGTGTTGGCCTCTGCACTGGTCGGACTCCTTGGAGGGTGCCTGATGGTCATGCGGCCGGGTTGGGGTCTAGCGGTCGTGCTGGTTACTGTTTGGCACCTGTGGCAGCTGCGACGAGTCCGGTACGGCTGGCTGGCCAGTCTGGTGGTCGTACTTGCGCTGGCCAATGTTTGCGGCACGTGGTTTGTCCGGCACTGGCTGCAAACCGGCGAACCAGTCCCGTTCGCTACCGGCCTCTGGCAATCCGTCGCCGATGGCTTTCCGCACAACCTGAGAAGCAGCGAGGACAAAACAGTCCAGGACTGGCGTGAACTGGCGCACCGGACGCTACGCATCTGGCGACAGCATCCCCGTTCGTGGCTGCAATACCGGCTCATGGTGTGGGGCGCTGTTCTGGTCGGAGAGCCTGCCTACGATTTTGGCTGGCCAGCCACAGGGTCTTCCGCGGTTGCTCCCGACCCTCGCCTTGTTCAAAGCAGTGAGCAAACGCCCGAACTGTTCCCGCACCGAATACCGACGCCCCGCCCGTCCGAGGTGCCGATTAGCGAAATCCCGATCCCAGCGTGGATACGACCGGCTTTCGTGAGCGGTCTATTGCCCGCCACGCGCTGGCTGTTCTGGCTGGGCGTCCTTTTGGGGTGGCGGTGGTCCTTTGCACATCCCGAGAGACAGTGGCCGCTGAGTGCCATTCTGGGCTCGGTGTTGCTTGTTTATGGCCTTGGCCCGTTTGCATCGCTTCACTGGGGCCTGGCTGCGGTCGAACCGATATTGCTGCTCTACGCTCTCGTCGCATTCACCGCTTTCATTCCAGGGGCCTGGCCCAAGACCGTTGCCAGCAGTTCGTCCGACATGGATAACGGTGATGAATCGCCGACAGGCTCGCCCGCAGAGCAAAGTTAGCGTGGTCGCACTGTTCAAAAATCGATACACGATAACGGGTGGCTACCGTTGCGTAAATCGCGGAAAGCCTCACGCCTACGGGCTCAACCATTTCCATGTTTGTGCAAAAACCAACGGCATTCACGAGCACACGCCCAATTCCTTGCGAGACTACCGAAACGCTCAGGGTTCCTGGCCGGGCATTACGAAGTAGAAGTCGCTGTCACCATCACTGAGTCGGCGTAGCTGCATGGTACGAAGAATTTTTGCCATCTCCCGCACGTAGTATGCCTGTACGGCCCGTTGTGGATCGCTGGATTCGGCCAGGCTAAGCCACAACGCACGGTGTCGGTAAGCCTGTGAGCGTGCCTGGGCAATCTTCTCCCGCTGCTGATTCTGAGCCTGAGTGATGACCAGATTGGCCTCCTGCAAGGCCCGCGAACGAGCTAACTCCGCTTCCATGTGAGTCGTTTCCTGCAACCGTGCCGCCTGCGACATCGCTACTGTCGTGGCCTGGAAATCCTCAGCGACTTCTTCCGGTGGTTGTGGCGTGGCCAGCGTTACTGCCTCGATCACCACGCCCAGGCGATAGGATTTTAGATACTGCGAAACGCGCTGATGAATTTCCGGTTCCAGATGGCGGGCACGGTTAAGCAGAATTTCCTGGATCGGTTGCCGGGCAAACACATGGGCAAGTGCTGCTTCTCCGGCCCGGCTAATCAGAGGCACCAGGCGATCCTGATGCAACACATAATCGGGAACACGGTCCGGGTCGGGGCGGAAGAATATCGTAGCCTGGACGTTAACCAGATTATCGTCTCCGGTAAGTAACTGGCCGGGTGGAGCCACTTCCAGCACACGCTCCTCTCCAGCTTCAAAGCCGACACGGATTTGCTGTTGTTGCAGCGGTACGAAAGTAACCCGATCGAATCCCCAGGGTAAACCAAAATGCAAGCCGGGGCCGCAAACCCGGTACACTTTCCCGAACCGCTGAACCAGCGCCAGCTCGCCAGCGTTCACCTGGAAAATTCCCGTGGCCAGATACGCTAGCCCTGCCAGTGTTATGCATCCCAGTGCCAGACGCTGCATGTTTCCCAGCTCCTTGTTGCCAAGGCGTTTTTATTGCTCGCCAGTTGCGGTTGAGCAGTAGCCCGCTGTGCCATTGTGGCTAGCGATTTGGGCTGCTGTTGTTCGGCTTGACCACCGACCGGTGTTCTTTATCGCTGGCCAGGTTCGGCAAGTCACGTAGCCACTTCAACAACGGGTGATCCAGCGACAGAATCATCTGCGTGCGACCATCGCCGAGCCATTCGCGGTAAAAGTCGAGGTACAGGAGCAACTCGTAGGCTAGCGGTGCTTCACGATAAACAGCGTTGAGAATACGGTTGGCTTCGCTCTGGGCCTCGCTTTCCAGAGCGCGCTTCCGGGTCTCGGCCTCGGTGCGAATCTTGCTGACCTCCTTGAGACTGGCGGCGCGAATTTCCTGAGCCTTTTCCTCACCCTGATTGCGAAAGCGCTGAGCCAGGCGTCGCTGCTGTTCGGCAATCTGCTCAAAAATCTGCTTCCGCACTTGCACCGGGTGATTGAAACGCCGTAGCTGCGCGTCCACGATTTCGATCCCATGCTGCAATGCCCGTTGCCTCAGGCTAAGCTTTTCCGGATCACCCGGCTCGCGTTCGTAAGGCCTGTCGAGCAAGTTACGCAGCATTTCTGCGACGGTACGCTGACGGGGGTCGGTGTTGACAAGGTCGCTATAGCTCAATTCGGCCATTTCCACCTTAAGCCGGCTGATTAGCTGATTGCGAAGCCAGGCCTGGGCCCGGTCGAGTGTTCCGAAACTGCGGAGAAATGCGTTGACGGGATCGCGCCGGTAACTTTCCACGGCATCGGTATCCCGCGAGGCGATTCGCCATACCAGGTACACATCGAAGGTCAGCCGTAACGGCGTTTCCCGCTGGACCTCGGGAACACGGTCATCAGCCGAGACGAACTGTGTATCACCGGGGCTGGACATGCCGGTGTGGCCACCGGTACGAATGAGCAATTCTTGCGTGGGAATATCGAGCACCTGAATGCGGCGATCCATGCGCAGGATGCTCTCAATCGGCCAGGGCCATTTCCAGTGCAGTCCGGCTTCTACCTCGCCGTCGAACGTCGCGCGGTGCTCGCCGAAGCGGGTAACATACACCACCTCTCCCAGGTCCACAAAAATAATCGCACTGTAAACACACCAGGCAGCCACGCCCAGAATGAGCAATCCCCACAAGAAGCGACGCATCGCTAGCACTCCTGGCTAATCGGACAAATAGTTGTCAGATTCGAGCCGAGGCACGATTGTCCCGTGCCTTTATCACTCCGCCTCGCAGCGACAGCGAAGAAAAATGTTCCGCCGACGGAAAACGAGGCGGTTGCATTCGTGGCATCATTTTTCCTCTTGAATAGGCCGACGCGGTGGGAAAGTTTCGCCCGGCACGACAATGCGTGGCCGAAAAGCATCTGGCAACACATGCAGACGTCCCTTGAGTTGCGGATCACGAATCAGGCGCGGTTTGCCAGCCAGTGCCTGACCCACCAGTTCGAGTGTCCACCGCAGCCGCGTCAAGGCCCAATCAGTCTCAGCGTGATTGTGATTATGGTTGCTGGCCCAATGGAGATTGACAGCCAAATTGAGTGGCTGCGTGCCATCTGCAACAGGCCAGGTCGGCCAATTCAATTGATGCACGCTGGGCCGACGTAGCGAATTCTCCAGCTCCCGAATGGCCTGAGCTTCAGCTCTGGCACGAGCAACGGTCTGGAAATGATCGGCTTCCGCCTGGGCTACGATTTTGCTCGCCTCCACCCGGGCCGAAGAAATGGCTGCTGCCGCTTCGCGGTTGGCCTCGATGATGCGGCGGTTGCGTTCCAACAGTGCCCGCGTGACGTCGTAATAGGCATCCACAATTTCCGGCGGCGGATGCAAATCCTGCACCGCCACGGTTTCCAGCGTTATCCCCAGCTGCAGGTGGCTGATACGGGAATGCAATCGCTGGAATGCTTCCTGCTGCAACTTTTCCCGTGCGGTCAACAACAGGCTCAGAAAATCGCTACCAGCCACCACTTCTCGCAAGGCAGTCTCGGCCTCGGCACGGAGCACGGCTTCCGGGTCTGCCACCGCGAAATAATACTGGTGCGGCTCGGATATGCGATACTGAACCACGGCCTGAAGCTCGACCAGAACGCGATCCCCCGTGATCATCAACCCTTCTTCCCGATCGGAACCCGGACCATCTCCGTGCGGACTGCTCCAGGTCATTGGCGCTGTGCCGCCTATGGCCATGCGCATGCCTATCGGGACAATGCGGACACGCTGAGGCTGCACGCGCAAAATTCGTTCCCATGGCCAGGGCCAGCGTAGATGCAGGCCCGGTGATAAAGGCGTTTCCAACACCCGACCGCAGCGGTTGACCAGGCCAATTTCATCCGGGCCGATCACCACTAGGCACGTGCTCCAGTAAAGTACCACCAAAGCTATCAGGCCGGAGATAGCCAGAGCGCGGCGGTGATGCTCCGCCCAATGCATGGCTTCGTGCCAGCTGAGTCGTTCCAGCCAGCGATCCATCGCCTGAGAAGTTTCCCGCAGCCATTGCCACCATCGCCAGTGTTGGACTCGTTCAAACCACAACAGCCGCATGGCGTTGAGCAATACCGCAACCGAGCCAATCTGGTGATAAATAGCAGCCCAGAGAGGCGCTCGATGCCGGGCCGTCTCTGACCAGGCTGGCATGAGCCACGCGGTCAGGACAATCCCTACAGCGTTTACTCCAAACGCAAACCACAGGATGTTCTGCCGGATGATCCGCTCCGTCTGTCGGGCCAGGCGGACCAGCAAGGGCAGAGGCTTGAGCGGATCGCCCATCAGCACAATATCGCCCACTTCCGCGGCAACGTCGGAACCAATGCTCCCCAGCGCGATTCCAACGTCGGCACGAGCCAGTGCTGGTGCATCGTTGATCCCGTCACCGACCATGGCGACACGCCAGCCGCGCTGTCTCCAGCTATCGAGCCATTCGGCTTTCTGGGCCGGTAACAGCTCTGCCACCACTTCCGTGATACCAACCTGCTCAGCCACTCGCACGGCGGCTGCTTGCCTGTCACCTGTGAGCAAGGCGATCGGCTCCAGCCCAAGCTCTCGCAATTGCCGGACTACCACCGGAGCTTCGGCACGTATCACGTCGCTGGCTCCCAGCACACCAACCACGCGCCCATCCACCGCACAGACCAGAACTGTCCCACCTTCCTGGTCGAGAACCGCAATAGCTTGTTCGACTTCCGGCCCGAACGAAATCCCCTGGGCAAGCAGAAAACGCTGATTTCCGACGAGCACGACCCTGCCCGCAATGCGAGCGCTGACACCGGCTCCCGGATGAGCCTGGAAGTCTTCGACCGATGGTAATTCCAGTTGCCGCTGACGAGCTGCCGCCACTATCGCCTGGGCAAGCGGATGCTCGCTACGCTGTTCCGCGGCAGCTGCCCATAAAAGCACGTCGTCGGCGCTCATGTCGGCAACCAGTGGAATAACTCGCTGCAATTGCAGACGCCCCTGCGTCAACGTGCCGGTCTTGTCAAAAGCAATCGCCTGCACCTGAGCCAGGCGTTCCAGGGCCGCCCCACCTTTGACCAGAACACCAGTTCCGGCCAGGCGACCCAGGGCCGCGATGATCGCCGCTGGTGTTGCCAGAATCAACGCGCATGGACAAGCGACTACCAGCACCGAAAGCGCTGGATACACCGCTTCGTATGCTCCTACGCGACCTCCGCCGTACCACCACCAGCCTGCCAGAAACGTAAGCAGCGACAGCGTCAGAACCACGGGGAGAAAATAGCGAGCCAGTCGGTCTGCCGTGCGTTCCAGCGGTGCTTTTTCCCGCAGCGCCTGGGCAGTCAGTTCCAGCACCCGCGCCAGTACGGTATGTTCCGCCGCACGACGCACCTCGACTACCAGGGCGCCATGTTGATTCAGAGTGCCGGCGAAGACCTCGTCCCCCGGCCCTTTATCCACGGGAACGCTCTCGCCCGTAAGCGTGCTTTGATCCACCGCCGAGCGACCTTCGACGACGATGCCGTCCACGGGGACACGTTTGCCTGGCCGTACCAGCACCCGCTCGCCTACCCGCACATCTTCGACCCGCACACGTTCTTCCCGGCCATCCCGCAACACCAGGCACATGGTGGGACAAATTTCAGCTAACCGTTGCAGGGCGTATTGCGTTCGCTGGAACGTGATAGCCTCCAGGCATTCGCCCACCAGTCCGATGAACACCACTTCTGCCGCAACCAGAGGTTGATTAATCAGAATTGCCGCTACTACCGCCAAAGCCAGAGCCAGATCAGCACCGAACCGCCCCGCCATTAAACTTTCCAACGCACTGTAAAGAATTCTTGCCCCACCGAAAACGGCTGCCACCAGTGCCCAATCGAAATGGCGACCGAGGATGGTTAAGCCGCTCGGCAAGCGTGGTAACGCAATATTCCACCAGCTGCTCAACCATCCAGCCAATTCCGGCCAGATCGCCAGCGCTAATAGCGCCCCAATCAGCGCCGTGAACAGGTAGAGTCCGGCGTGGCTTTCACGCCGAAACATGCTGTCCAGGTAGGAAATCTCCCGGTGCATCGCTGCGGTCACCTCCTCCAGTGATATTTCATTTTAGTTTGACCATTCTTTGTTTGCCGCTCCGGCAGCCCGGAATACATGTGCAAAGCGGCCAACCCTGGCGGTTTATCCCCGCCCCACGATCGATCCTGGTGTTGTCCTTACGAGAAACCGCGCCACATAGGGGTACTGAGGAAAACTTTTTTGGCTGGCGTTCGTCTTACCAATGGGTCAAGCAGAATATCCACGGCGAGGTGGATTCGAAGCCTTTTCAACAAAGGGAGGTACACACATGCGAGTACGGGGTAAACTCCTGCTTTTAGGCGTCCTGGCCAGTGCCGGGCTGGGAACTTTTGGTGCCTGGCTATGGCACGGACATCGGGAACAAGCCCATGCTCAACAGGCTGCAACGGCTACACCAGCGGTTCAGCTGAAAGAACCTGCGGTTCCTTTGCCGCTCACGCGCGTAACTTTGTTCAGTGCCGGTGTCGGTCACTTTATACGTGAAGGTGAAGTCGAAGGCACGGTTCGCGCGGACTTCAATTTCCGCCCCGAACACATCAACGACGTGCTGAAAAGTCTCGTCGCCAACGATCTCGGCGGCGGAACCGTCTCCACGGTCACCTACGACAGTCAGGACCCGGTCGAAAAGACCCTGCGTAGCTTCGCCATCAACCTCCACGGCAATCCGAGCCTGGCACAAATTCTCATCCAGGCCCGTGGCGAACGCGTCGAAGTAGTCTTGCAACAGACGGCCATTACCCAGCCGGGAACCCTTACCGGCTCCATTCTCGGTGTGGAAAAACAGAAACAACCCGCTGGCAACACTAGCATAGATGTAGATGTCCTGAACCTGTGGTGTGCGGAGGGCGTGCGTTCGATTAAGTTGGCCGACATTCAGCGCATCCGTTTCCTGAATCCCAACATTGAATCGGAGTTTCGCCGGGCCCTCGAGACTCTCGCCTATGCTCACGACACGCAAAAGAAGACCGTGTCCGTCATCTTCAGTGGCGAGGGAAAACGGCCGGTGCGCGTGAGTTATCTCCAGGAAAATCCCATCTGGAAGATGAGTTATCGGCTTGTGCTCCATAAGGAAGGCAAACCGTATTTGCAGGGCTGGGCGATTGTCGAAAATCAAACCGATGAAGATTGGCAAGGCGTGCGCGTGGGTCTGGTGAGCGGTCGGCCCATCTCGTTCATCATGGATTTGTACCAGCCCCTTTATGTGCCCCGCCCGGTTGTGGACCTGGAGCTATTGGCGAACCTGCGGCCGGTAACTTATACTGGGGCAATGCAATTGATGGAACAGGGGGGCCTTGGAGCAGCGTTGCCACCGGGAGCTCCGCAGGGGGGCTTGCAGTCAGCCAATCGCGAAAAACAAGCAGGTCACGCCGCCGTAGCCGATGCGGCCAAACGTGACCGAGGCGAAGCGAACGAACTCGAACTCCGGCGAGCTGCTGCCGCGCGACAGTTCGGCCAGAACCTGGCTCGCGGCATCGAATCGGTGGCTTCCGCTCAAGACCTGGGCGATTTCTTCGAGTATAGCATCGAACATCCTGTCACGCTCCCGCGGCAAAAGTCGGCTTTGCTGCCGGTCATCACTCAGCGAGTCGAAGGCCGACGGGTTAGCATCTACAACGAACGCCATCTGGCTAAACATCCCCTCCTGGGCTTCTATTTGAAGAACACCACCGGTTTGCATCTACTTCAAGGCCCGATCACGGTGTTTGATGATTCGACTTACGCCGGTGAGGCCAAGATCGGCGACATTCAACGCGGCGAGGAACGCTTGCTCAGCTACGCCGTTGATTTAGGCACGGAAGTCGAGCCTCAGGCTAAACGTCAACCGGATCGGCTGGTGGCCGTGCGTGTGCAGCGCGGTGTCCTATATGCCACGAACAAAGTACGCGAAGAAAAGACCTATGTCATTCGCAATCGTTCCGAACAGGATCGCGTAGTCCTGATAGAACATCCCTATCGCGGTCCCGATTTCAAACTCATCGCCCCGGAGAAACCGCTCGAGCGTGCTCGCGATGTTTATCGCTTTGAAGTAACGGTGCCTAAAGGCGAAACCAAGAAGCTGGAAGTCATCGAGGAACGCGATGTTGTGAGCACGGTGGCACTAAGCAACGCGGACGACCAGACTATCCGCATTTTCCTGCAAAGCCCGATCACCAGCCAGAAAGTCAAGGATGCCCTGAGTGAAATCGTGCAAAGGAAGCACCGTCTGGCCCAGTTGCAGCAGGAACTGACGCAAACACAGGCCGAGCTAAAGATACTGGTGGACGATCAGGCACGCCTGCGAGCCAACATGCAGGCTCTGCCGCCTAGCAGCGAAACTTACAAACGCTACCTGAAAAAACTCGATGAGCAGGAACCCTTGATTGATAAGTATCAGGAACGTATCAAGGCCCTGCAACAGGATATCTTGAAACAGCGGCAGGCCCTGGACAATTACCTGGTCAATCTCAATCTCGATTAGGCTCCCACTTGCCAGCTAAATCCAAAGAAGCGGGAGCGTTCCAAGGTATGCCTTTGGTCACGCGGGCGGGTATCCCCCGCCCGCATTCTTTGCGCGAACGTGCTAATTCGCTCCTACCGGCAGAGTTTGCCCAACCGGAATCTACACCGTTGGGGACTAAGGTCGCCCGTTTGCAACAATCAGCCTGAATCACAAAGGGCAAGCAGGAAACGCCAATAACCTCATGCTCCGAATCCAGTGCATTGCGGTTGCCAGGTGGAGCGAGGTAATCCACTAATGTGAGCGACTGAACCACGGACAAAAAGGTCGCAAACCATGTCGAGCCGAGGCGATCCACGGCTAATTTGGCGTGCCATCGGCAAACGAATCGAATATGCGTTCGCATGAAAACGGAGGTGAACGATAGCTTATCTGGTAGGCCAACCTGGCGGTTCTTCGTCGGCGAATGGCAAGGTTTTTCTGGCAGCGGTCTTCTTCGCTCGTTCATTTCAATCATTCCATTACGGTTACCACGACAGTCTCGCGGTACACACTTGACGCAACCTCTCGATTCACTGACCCGCGGCTGGCGATACTATAAATCAAAGATTGCCACCGAGCGCCCCTTGCGGTCAACGGGGAGTGAATGTGAATTTGCGGATTCGACCATTCCGTAACACCGATCCGCCCGCGCTGGTGCGGCTGTGGAATGTGGCCCTGACTGGTCGCGGGGCTGCTATTCTCCCCAACGTCAATTGTCTGGAATTGGCGGTGCTCGCACGACCTTACTTCGAATCCAAAGGTTTGCTCCTTGCCGAATGTGACGGTCAGATCGTCGGGTTTGTTCATGCTGGTTTTGGTCCGGACTCCACAGGTCAGCGAATCAGTTACGAGCGTGGCGTGATTTGTGTGCTCGCGGTTCATCCGGAATGGCGACGCCAAGGAGTTGGAACGCAGCTGCTTCGTCAGGCTGAGACATACCTTCGCCAGCATGAAGCGCGAGAGATTTATTTCGGCTGCCACAGACCCTTGTGCCCGTTTTACTGGGGACTTTACGGCGGTAGTGAACCTTCAGGAGTCCTGGAATCCGATGCCCTTGCCAAACCTTTTCTTCAGCGGCATGGTTATGCGGTGCAGGCCACACACATCGTGTACCAAAGAATCCTCGACGGCACCCCCTGGAGAATAAGCCCGCAAGCTGCTGTCTGGAAAGCGAAATGTGAACTTGAAGTCATCCCACGTCCGGTTCACACAAACTGGTTCGAGGCCTGCGTTACCTCGCCGCTGGAAATGTTTCGTCTTCAGGCCCTACTGGAAGGTCGCACCGTTGCTCAGGTGGACATGTGGGAAATGGAACTGTTCGGCTGGCGATGGAAGCAACCTTCGGTTGGGCTATTGGATTTGCAAGTTGCCGCAGAGTTCAAAGGCCAGGGGCTCGAATTCTTCTTGCTGGCTTCCAGCTTACAATGGTTAGAGGAACAATACTACACCCTGGTCGAAATGCATGTACCTGAATCCGACCAGGAATTGCGGAAAAACCTCCGCGATTTGGGATTCGAAATGGTAGATCGCGGCCTGGTCTATCGGCTGGACCGACCGGGCGCCAGCTAAAAACAGCAAGAGCGCACGCCCCAGCGTGACCGGTCGGCACGGCCAGATGCCAGACGCGAAAGCCAGCCGGTTTTCTCAAAGCCATCGGCGATGAGGTAACAATGCCAGAAAAAAAAGGACACCATCCAGGCGAATTTTGCACTGTCGAGGAAGCTCTCGAGGAGCTTCGCTCGGGAAAGATGATTGTGCTGGTGGACGATGAATTTCGAGAAAACGAGGGCGACCTTGTTCTGGCCGCCGAGAAGGTTACGCCCGAAGCGATCAATTTCATGCTGCGTGAAGCCCGAGGCCTGCTCTGTCTGGCCATGTCCGCGGAAATCTGCGACCGGCTGGAGCTTGGCCTGCAGGTCCCGCTGAGTAACCCGATGGGGACTGCCTTCACCGTTTCTTTCGACGCCCGCCGGGGCATCACCACTGGCACTTCCGCCTACGACCGTGCCCACACCATCCGCGTGGCCATTGACCCCCGTGCCCAGCCAGGCGACCTGGTACGTCCCGGGCATGTCCACGGTCTCCGGGCTCATCCTGGCGGTGTCCTGGTGCGAGCCGGACATACCGAGGGCAGCGTGGATTTATGCCGGCTAGCCGGTTTACGAGAAGCGGCCGTCATTTGCGAAATCCTCCGCCCCGATGGCCACATGGCCCGGCTCCCTGAACTCCGCGAATTCTGTCGGCAGCACGATCTGAAAATGTGCACCATCGAGGAAATCATCAAATACCGTCGGCAACGTGAAAAACTGGTCCGACGCGAACTCGCTTTGACCCTGCCGACCGAATTCGGCGAATTCCGGCTCTTCGCTTACACGTCGGTAGTGGATCCCGAACCGCATCTGGCCCTCTGCCTGGGAGGAATTGGCGACGATAGCGGCGGTGTTGTTCCCGTGCAGGAAGAACCGGTGCTGGTGCGGATTCACTCCCAGTGCCTGACCGGCGATATTTTCCGCAGCCGTCTTTGTGATTGCGGTGCTCAGCTGCACCAGGCCCTAAGGCAAATTGCTGAGGCTGGCAAAGGGTGCCTGCTATACATGCGCCAGGAAGGCCGCGGGATTGGACTGCTCCCCAAGTTGCACGCCTATCGGTTGCAGCAAGAAAAACACCTGGACACCGTCGAAGCCAACCGCGAACTTGGTTACGCGGCCGATCTGCGGCATTACGGCATCGGCGCACAGATTTTGTACGACCTCGGTATTCGGCAGATTCGCTTGCTAACCAATAATCCGAAAAAAGTCGTCGGGCTGGACGGTTACGGCCTCAAGATCGTAGAGCGAGTTCCCATCCTGGTGCCGCCTACCGAACAAAATCGCGGATACCTTCAGGCTAAGAAAACTAAGCTCGGCCATCTGCTCGACGAAATCCTCCGCTGACAGCTGCGCCTCGGTAAGCGTTCGCGGTTTCTGGAAACCTAACATGTTTGGGAAACGTCTGGCCTATTTCCTACAATGCCTCCCAAAGGGAATTGCTGGAGACTTATCTTATGGACAAGCCATTCGTCCATTTGCACTGCCATAGCCACTATAGTTTGCTCGATGGCGCTAGCCGGATTCCAGAACTGGTCGCCCGGGTCCGCGATCTGGGAATGCCGGCTATTGCCCTTACCGACCACGGCAATCTCTACGGAGCCATCGAGTTCTACCAGCATTGCGTCGCTAATGGCATCAAACCCATTATCGGTTACGAAGCTTACGTGGCACCGGGTAGCCGACACGACCACGACACGCGCGGCATGAGTGAAGCGGCGTATCATCTGACCTTGCTGGCCTATAACGAGCAAGGCTTTCGCAATCTTATTCGGCTTTCTTCACTGGCTTTCCTGGAAGGCTTTTACTATCGCCCGCGTATAGATAAAGAACTCCTTGAACGCTATAATCAAGGCTTGATTTGTCTGAGCGGATGTGCTTCCAGCGAATTTAGCACCTTGATTTTACAAGATCGCTTAGAGGAAGCAATTGAACTGGCACGCTGGTTTGCTAATCTATTTGGCCCTGACCGTTTTTACGTCGAAATCCAGAATAACGGTTTGGACATCCAGCGGCGGTGCTTAGAAGGTGCCGTGTATGTAGCAGAGCGGCTCGGCCTACCGCTCGTTGCAACGGCGGACGCCCACTATCTTACTCAAGCAGATGCCGAGGCCCACGATATTCTTTTGTGTATCAATACCGGCAAACAACGCCACGAAGCTAATCGGCTTCGCTATGGGAGTGACCTGTTCTATGTTCGGGCACCGAACGAAATGTATGAGGCCTTTCCTGATTTCCCGGATGCCGTGGCTCGCAGCAAGGAAATTGCTGACCGCTGCAACTTAGAGCTTGATTTCAAGAAACGCCACTATCCCGTTTTTCAACCACCCCCCGGCCTAACGCCCGAACAATATTTGCGTCAACTTTGCGAAGAGGGTTTGAAACTACGCTACGGTAATCCGCCGCCTTCAGAAGCTCGCAACCGTTTAGAACATGAACTGGAAATTATCTGTCGCTTAGGTTTTGCCGGTTATTTTCTTATCGTTCACGATTTCGTCCGCTTTGCCCGTGAGCAAGGTATTCCCTATGGTGCCCGAGGCTCAGCATGCGGGTCCCTTGTCAGCTATGTGCTGCAACTTAGTCACGTGGATCCGCTGGAGTACGATTTACTGTTTGAGCGTTTCCTAGACCCGAAACGTACCGAGGCACCTGACATAGATATTGACTTTTGTCAACTCCGCCGCGAGGAAGTGCTTGACTATGTTCGACAACGTTATGGCCAGGAAAGCGTGGCTCAGATAGGCACGTTTGGAACACTTGCAGCGCGCGCTGCGGTTCGGGATGTCGGTCGCGCTCTCGGACTACCCCGTGCTCGCATTGACCAAATCGCTCGACTCATTCCCCGCACTCCCGGTGTCACCCTCGCTGAAGCACTGGAAACTAATTTCGATTTGCGCCACGAATACGAAACCGATCCACAAATTCGTGAATGTATAAATATCGCCCTGAAACTGGAAGGCACGAATCGGACAGTTAGCACACACGCCGCCGGTGTGGTTATTGCTAACGGACCCTTGATTGACTATGTACCCGTTCAGCGCGTTGTTCCGCAACGCGCGGACTCGGGTGAGGACAGTGAATGGGATGAAGACAGCCAAAAAAACCGGCCGGCGGTGCGCGAAGGCGTCGTTACTACTCAGTGGACGATGGAAGATTTAGAAAAAGTTGGCATGCTGAAAATGGATTTCCTGGGCCTGCGCACCTTGACTCTACTCGACCAGGCCGTTCGTCTAATCAAGCAACACCATCAGATTGATATAGACCTGCATCGGCTTCCGCTGGACGATGCTAAAACTTATCAGATGCTACAACGCGGTGAATCCGTCGGTGTGTTCCAATTCGAGGGAGAAGGTATTCGCAACTTGCTGCAACGTCTCAAGCCAGATAATATCCGCGACCTTATCGCCTGCAATGCTCTTTACCGTCCTGGCCCTCTCGGTGGTGGTATGGTAGATGCTTATGTTAACCGCAAGCACGGTCTTGAAAAGCCAATCTATCAACACCCAGTTATGGAAGAAATTCTCGCGGAAACTTATGGCATCATGGTGTATCAAGAGCAGGTAATGCGCATCTTGAACAAACTGGGCGGCATTGATCTTTCCAGTGCCTATGCCTGCATCAAGGCGATCAGTAAGAAAAAACACGACGTTATAGCGCAGCGCAGGGAAGAATTCGTGGCCGGGGCGATAGCTCGAGGTGTTGACCCTCGTACTGCCGAGGAGATTTTCGACCAGATTGTTCACTTCGGTGGTTATGGATTCAATAAATCGCACGCCGCCGCATACGCACTCGTGGCTTATCAGACGGCCTACCTGAAGGCTCACTTCCCAACCGAATTTATGGCCGCGTTGTTAACCAGCGAAATCGGTAAGTCCGAAAAACTCGCCCAATACGTGGCTCATGCGCGCCAGATAAACGTAGCGATCTTGCCACCCGATGTCAATCGGAGTGACGTAGAGTTTAGCGTGGAAAATGGCAAGGTTCGTTATGCTCTCGCAGCACTCAGAGGTGTGGGTTACAGTGCTGCTCGAGCTATTGTTGACGAAAGGAAACAGCGCGGGCCCTATCTAGACCTTTACGACTTATGCAGCCGCGTCGATCCGCGTATAGTCACCCGAAGCACGCTGGAAACGCTTATTAATGCCGGTGCCTTAGATGAGTTTGGCAAGCGACCTGCGCTATTAGCAGCACTTCCCGAAGCATTAGGTGCCGGGGCACGATTGCAAGAAGATCGCAAGATGGGTCAGCGCAGTTTTCTGGACAGCCTGGATACTAACGTTACTAATGTTCCTACCCGGCGGGTGCTCTCTCACGTGCAAGACTGGTCCTACGAAGAACGACTACGCCGGGAAAAAGAGGCGTTCGGATTCTATTTTTCAGTCCACCCGCTTGCGGGATGGATGGATCGCATTCGCTCACTGGCTCCAGCCACTATCAAGCAAGTGCTTGATCGGGCTGCGACTACGGATCCTTCACACGAAGTACTCCTGGGCGGAATGATTAGCGACGTCAGAATCACACATGCTCGCAAAAGCCGGTCCGGCAATACCAAGATGGCCCGTTTCACCCTTAGTGACCTAGAGCAGAGCATCGAATGCCTGATTTTTCCTGACGATTACCTTCGTTGCCAGGAATACATTGTTGAGGAAGCCGTCGTGTTTATACGAGGTACTTTAGATCGTACACGGGAATCGCCGGTGCTGATTGTAACCAAGGTACTCACCTATGAACAACTCGCGCGAGAAAGTACTCGAGCGGTCCTATTGAGATTATCACTTAGCCAACATTCACCGTATCTAATTGAAGAAATTCAGAACATTCTGCAACGGAGTCCTGGCCGATGCCCAGTTTATATAGAAATCCGCGATCGATTAAATCGGCGTGCTTTGTTTGCCCTGGATAAGTCCCTGAGCGTGGATGTTCCCACCCTCGATTGCGAAGCTTTAGAACAACTGCTCGGCAAGGATGGCGTGTATTTCCAGCGGACTAATGGCCTGACGCAGGCGGGCCTTGTACGATAGCCTGGTGCCCCAGGATTTATCAGGAGATAAATATGCGACTGGTAACTATGCAAACGTCGCAGGGATTGCGAGCCGGTTTATTGACAAACGGAAAATATCTGGACATTTGTGCAACGCGACCGGATTTACCGCCGTCCGTTAGACAGCTGCTGGAAATGGGCGAGAGAGCACTCCTGGAATTGCGACAACTCCCGACTTTGCCGAATGCGTTCTATTACGAGCCTGATCAAGTACGCTTGGCGGCACCAATCCCTGACCCGCCCAAGGTTATCTGTATAGGTCTAAACTATCGCGATCATGCCGCAGAGAGTGGCGCACCTATTCCCGCCGAACCGGTACTCTTCAGCAAGTTTAGCAGTGCGATCATCGGCCCGGAAGAGCCTATCCGCCTGCCCCGCGTCAGCCATGAGGTAGATTATGAGGCGGAGCTAGTCGTAGTCATTGGTAAACGTGGGCGGTACATCGCGGAAGACCAGGCTCGGAATTACGTGGCCGGTTATACGATAGGGCATGACGTCTCTGCTCGGGATTGGCAGTTGCGCAAACCGGGCGGACAATGGCTAGCCGGTAAGACTTTCGATACGTTTGCTCCTATCGGCCCTGCTCTGGTAACCGCTGACGAGATTCGTGATCCTCACCGGCTGAGTATTGAGTTGCGTCTCAACGGCCAAGTCATGCAGCGAAGCAATACCGAGCAGATGATTTTCACTGTGGATAAATTAGTCGCCTACATTTCCCAGGTGGTCACTCTACAACCCGGCGACCTCATTTTCACGGGCACGCCTCCGGGAGTCGGTTTTGCCAGAAAACCACCTGTCTTTCTCAAGCCCGGAGATATAGTGGAAATCGAAATTGAGAACTTAGGCATTCTTCGCAACCCCGTCACTGCTGAAGATTGATTGGGAACATGGCTCAATGATCCTGGAATGAGAATACGTAAATCCGCAAATGTTTATGAAATTTGCTTGATATTGCCAGCACTTAGGAGGCTGATTGCGGAGGATTTCACATGGTGAAGATTGGGATTGTGGGCATCGGTTTCATGGGGATGATTCATTACCTGGCTGCACAGCGTTTGCAAAATGCTCAGGTCGCGGCCATCGTTAGCCGTGATCCTAAGAAAAGAGCTGGCGATTGGCGCGGCATTCGTGGCAATTTTGGACCGCCAGGTCAACTTATGGATTTGCGCGGAATCAAGGCCTATACTACGTTGAGTGAACTATTAGCCGATCCGGAAATTGAGTTGGTGGATATTTGTTTACCGACACACCTTCATGCCCAAGCTAGCATAGAGGCACTAAAGTCCGGCAAGCATGTTATCGTAGAAAAGCCCATCGCCTTGAGTTTAGAGGATGCCGATCGTATGCTTGACGTTTGCCGGCAATCTGGCAAGTTCCTCATGGTAGCCCAGGTATTGCCTTTTGTGCCGGAATTTCATTATGCCTTGCAGTTGGCGCGATCAGGGCAAGCCGGCAAGCTGCTCGGCGGACATATAGAGCGTATTATTAGTAAACCAGACTGGTCTGCAGAAATTGCCGATCCTGCAAAGACAGGCGGGCCGGCTATTGATTTGCACATCCATGACACCCATTACATTCTGCTGATGGCGGGCTTGCCGAGTGCTGTTTATGCTCGTGGCGTAGTAGAAAACGGAACAGTGGTGCACCTTACTTCGCAATATGTATATGACCGCGAAGGGCCCTCCTGTTTGAGCTGTTCGAGTGGTGCCTTGTGCCAGAAGGGACGGGAGTTTACGCACGGTTTCGAGCTTTATTTTGAAAAAGCCACGACTAGTTATCGGCTCGGTTCTCCCCTTACGGTGTACTGGGCGGACGGTCGCACGGAACAGCCGGCCTTGAGTGATGGCGGCGACCCTACAGCAGCATTTACCGCTGAATTGCAGGCAGCAGTGAACGCGGTAAGGACTGGTCACGAAGCTCCGGAGCTTAGTGGTCAGCAGGCGCGGGACGCGTTGATGATCTGCTATCGCGAAATCGAGTCTGTTTTATCGAACAAAATCGTTGCCGTGCCTTGAATTGGCTCTGTTGTGCGGGCATAAAAGTCATTTGGCTAATTGATTGTCAGGCCATTGAAGCGGTTCGCTAAATCTAAGCCGCCGCCAGAAACGGTAGCTCCGTTTGCTTTTTTTGCGAGAGTAATTTATGTTTTCAGGAGAGAAATTGCGCAAAGCCCAACGCGCTAAGGCGAGCGAACTTTGTAACTCCAAGACTGGCCTGATGGACAAGGTAGCGCCGAATATGAGTGCCACTTTAGCTGTCGCCACGAACGAAAGTGTGCCGCTTGCCAATTACGATGACCTGTTGTGGAAATTCCGCGCGGTGTTCTGGGAAGCCGATCCGGTCACCTGGAAGTTTTATTATGTGAGCGAATATGCAGAGTTGCTGTTCGGTTATCCCCGGCGGCGCTGGCTGGAGGAAAAGGATTTTTGGGTTCGGGTTTTGCATCCGGAAGACCGAGAATACGCGGTGCATTATTGCCGAGAGGCAACCAGCCAGGGTTGCGATCACTGCTTTGATTATCGTATTGTGGCTGCCGATGGCCGGGCCGTCTGGGTGCGGGACATTGTTCGCGTGGAATGCGACGGCTTCAGCAAGGTCCCAAGGCGTCTCTATGGCCTGTTTATTGACATTACCGAGCAAAAAGAACTGGAATTGCAACATCAGCGCGAACGGCTGAAACTTGAGTGCATTCTGGATCAGTTTCCCGGCGTCGTTTGGACAACAAATACGGAGTTACGCTTCACCTCCTCGCGGGGCAGATACTTAGCGAAGCTACATTTGCAACCAGACCAGGTGGTTGGGCACACGCTATATGAGTACTTTGCCACCGCTGACGATGATTTTTTTCCAATTGCGATGCACCAGCGAGCGCTGAAGGGAGAAACCGTCTCGCACGACTTTTCCTGGCAAGGCCGCCTTTATCACGTTGTTTTACAACCGGAGCGAGAACGGGAGCAGATCGTGGGAGTATTAGGGTTCGCCCTGGACATAACCGAGCAGCATGCCGAAAGCCGGATGCTACGCGAAAAAATATCCGGGGAAAAACGGTTAACGATTCTCGTCAAGTGCTGCGAACGGTTGTTGCGCGAGATTGGCCGAGCTACCACCAACGCTGACCGATATTCGCTGGCGGTTCAGGGCCTAGTGCAGATTTTCGGCTGCGAGTCCGCTGCGATTATTCAATACCGGCGCGGCGAAGTTCACGTATGTTCGGAGGCGGGTACTCCAGTGCGATGGAATCCGGACTGGCTGGAACGGACTTATCAAAACAGGCGAAAACGCTTCCTGACCATTCGCTGGCCTCCGAGCAGCGAAGGCCGGTTGACAATCATTGGCTTACGCCGAACTGAGCAACTTTTCTTAGTCCTGGTACATCCAACCTGGTCGCGGGTGCATCCGTGCATACGCCGATTGGTTTGTATGCTGGCCAATTTCCTTTCCATTTTTCCACAAGACCACTCGCTTCCGTTACCACTAATTAGCCCCACTGAGCAGGAACGGAGCGAAGAGGACGTAAGCCAGCACTGCCACCCCGACCACGAAAACAAGCACGGCGAGGCTTCCAGCAACCCAGGAACTCAGGTAATTTGTTCTGGCTAAGTCCGATTCGGAACCACGAACTGTGCCGACCTGTTCACCTGATGCGATATCTTGCTCCGCATTGCCCAGCGGAGTGTTTCTCAACTTCGGGCCACCATGCAGCGTAAAAAAAGCCGTGGCATTTCTGATTGGGTTCGCCCGTTGCTTAGCATCGGTTCCAGACGGTATCGCCTCACGCTCTCTGAATGTGCCAGCCGATACGGAACAAGTTCCCTGGGAGCTCGTAGCAGCCGTTGAATTCGCGTCGTGCATAAGCGAGGTCTGCAAGGGGAGCAACAATTCCCCCGCAGTCGTGCCAACATTTTTAGAAACGGGTGAAGAATGGCTGGCGTTTGTTTCGCCTGGTGGTTTCGTTTCCGAGAGCAACGTAGGCGTAGTCCTCGCGTGAACCAGGTACTGTTGAATTACAGGATTCTCCAGGGCTTGTTGCAACGAAGCGAAACCAACGAGCACGTGGTGGGGATTGACTGCTCGCAGCCGTTGCCAGATTTGCTCGGCATCGGAAACCTTCCCCGCTTGCCAGGCGATGTCGAGAGCCAGTACCAGAAAGCGGTCGCGCTGGCGTAGCTGACCTGATTGTTCGCAGGCACGCGCCTGGTTCAGGTAATGCTGTAACAACTCCTGCGCCGCCATAATCACGCTCCTGCCCTACTGCCCCATTGTACCGAATGTAACACCGAGAGGGAAATCGTAATCACCGGCGAAACCATCTTACCCAGCCGATCCGGCAGCGGTATCGTCGCGGCGAAGCAAACCGTATTTTTCCAGCTTGCTAAGAAAGGTGCTGCGTGGCATGCGAAGCATGCGCGCAGCGCGTGACTTATTACCGCCAGCCGCACGCAGCGCCCGCAGCAAACGTTCCCGCTCCTGAACAGCCTGAAGCGCCTGCCATTCTGAGTAAGGCAATTCCCGGTGACGCTGCGTTTGCAGCTCCGCTGCTGATGAGGTTTTTAGAAGCGTATGGCTATTGGTCGCGTTGCCTGCCAATGCAGACTCCGCCGCGAACACAAGCTCAGGGGGCAGTTCACGGACGGTCAGGCTCGGCCCTTCGGCAAGGACGACAGCCCGTTCGATGACATGTTCGAGTTCGCGCACGTTCCCTGGCCAATCGTAAGCCTTAAACAGCTCCAGGACCTCGTCTTCGATGTGGGTGATGGCTTTGCCGCAACGGGCGTTGTACAGGTGCAGGAAATGGATCGCCAGTTCGTAAATGTCTTCGCGGTGTTCCCGCAAAGCCGGTGTGCGGACGGTGATGACGTTGAGGCGATAAAACAAGTCCTCGCGGAATCGTCCTTCCTGCATCAATCGCTCCAGGTCCTGATTAGTGGCAGCCACGACGCGCACATCCACCCGGACCGGCTCGCTGGAACCGACCCGTTCAAAAGTCATCTCCTGCAGCACCCGCAGCAATTTCGTCTGAACTTCCAGAGAGATGTCGCCAATTTCGTCGAGGAAAAGTGTACCACCGTCGGCCAGCTCGAAACGCCCTACTTTGTCACGATGAGCGCCAGTGAAGGCCCCTTTGACGTGACCGAACAGTTCACTCTCCAGAAGCGTCGGCGACAGGGCAGCGCAATGCACCTTTACAAACGGTTTATCCCGACGTGGACTCAATTGGTGCAACGCGCGAGCCACCAGTTCTTTGCCGGTTCCGCTCTCGCCACGAATCAACACGGCGGCAGGACTGGGAGCTACTTTGCGAATCAGTTCGTTGAGTTCCTGGATGCAACGGCTCGAGCCGACTAACAGGGCATTCGGCTGAGCGGATGTTCGGGACGGCACGGGTGTATTTGCCGGCTCACCTTCCTGGGTTTGGGCTGGCGCTAGTTCGGCCTGTCGCAAAAGTTGATTCTGCAAAACATGGATTCGCCGCTGTTGCTCGGAAATCTTCTCTACCTTTTGTTGCAATTCGCGGTTAAGCACCTCAAGCCGCTGATGCGTCTGGGCACTGTGCAGTGCTAAGGCTGCCATTTGTGCAAATGCGCGAAGCAGGTGTCCTTCCTCCTGGTCGTAAAATGGTTCCACACGGCCAAGCAGAATCACGGCCTGAATGATACCTTCGTAAGCAAGTGGAACAGCCAGGTGAGCCTGCCACTGCTCTAATTGCCGCTGCGCAGGCGTGAGCACTCGGAAGGGGCCCCACGGCACATAAAGCGGACATTCTTGCTCGGCAGCGCGAACGATATGGCTTTCTGCGGATAGGGAATCCGGTAGTTGCCAGTCGCCATGTTTGACCGTGAGGCGAAACTCCTCGCCGTTTCGTAGATAGAGAGCTGCGCGACGCGCATCCAGTGCTTCGACCAGCACCTGCAACAGCTGGGGGCACAGGGTGGGTACATCGAGAAGCTGCCCCACCGTCTGGCTCATCCGCTGCAGGGTGCGATCCAGCTGTGATTTTTCCCGGTGCAACCGCAAATAGATGACGGTACGTAATCGCCAGCGCACCAGGTCCATTACGACCAGCAACAGCCAGGACGTCATGCTGACGAAAACTGCCTGTCGGAACGGCGAATGGCTCTCGATACGGGTGCCGATCGTCAAGGTTACCACGAAGAGCAGACCGGTGTAAACCAGTCCGGCTAATGCGCTGAGCACAAATGTAGCCAGGCCCCAGTGCAAAACCTGGCCGACCTCCATCATGCCATAGCGAGAAATGCTCACTCCGTAAGCCACGGTGAAGCACAGCGATGCCAGAAACATGGGCCAGGTTGCACCACCGAGACTGAAACGTTCCGCATCGGTAACCGCCAGCAGGACGGTATAAGCTACCAGGGCCAGAGCTACCAGCGCCCCCGCGAGTATCCACTGCAACTGTTTGCGTTCGCGGCTGTTGGGCTGCGCTCGCCAGAAACTGTGGGCAAGGCTAACCACGCAACCGACAAATAATGCAGCCGAAACGAACACGCTTGCGTACACCTCCCGCATCAGCCACAACAAAATGGTTTGCACGCGGTCTGTTTTGTCGGGCAGCGCAGCAAAGCGATAGGTCCAGACGAGCAGCAAATAGGTCGCCACTTTGGCCACCAGCAGCAACACCGGCACGCTGTAAAGAGCGGTCAAGGTCAACCAGGGTCGGCGTTCCAACCACTTTTTCGGTCTGGGAAAGACGAGGTAAAAATGCAAACTAACCACGGGTAACAGCCCAGCACAGATCATAAAGACGAGCACCAGGGGCGGACTGCTCGCTATACGATACCAGTGGTAACCGCCCATAAACGCGCCGATGGTCACCACGCACAGCAGGTAAAATCGGCGAACCGCGTCGTCATTGGGTCGTCGCCACCACACCAGCGCCACCAGCCCGAACAATCCCAGCTTGACCACAAACCATAACAGCGAATGGGTAAACTCCTCCGGCGGAGTCGTTCCTACCAGACACCACACCGCGGCTTCGCGTCCATCTTCTTTGCGGAAACGAACCCGCACCCATTCTTCGTCACCATACACCAGTACATGCGTGTCCTTTTCCGGCAGCGTTTCCAGAGCTTCACGGGGAAATTTTTCCGGCGAAACTGCCAGCCGGGGAAATTCGCGCCAGTTCCGTAGCTCCGCTACAGTGCGAATCACATCGGAAAACGTCTGAATGCGGTGAGGCCCCACACTGAACAGATCATCGCCCACTTCCGGAGGTGGCCCAGGCTCATACCGCAAATAAGTGTAGTTGATTTTTTGAATGTCCGTACCAAACGCAGCTTGCAGACCAATCTCGGGAGCCTGAGCAGCATACCAGACAACTGCAATGCCGTACAGGCATACCGCAATACCACAAGCGAGCAGTCCAGCACGCCACCACACGGTGCCACCCCCCTGCCCCGATTGTATGGTTTTATGCCACCGCTACCACACGCGAGCCGACCTCCTGAGCGAGTAAACCAGCCTTGTCCGTGCGTTCCCACGTAAATTCCGGCAACTCCCGTCCGAAATGACCATGTACCGCCGTTAGCCTGTATATAGGCCGGCGCAATTGCAACGCCTCGATGATCCCCCGCGGAGTCAGCGCAAAATGCTTACGAATCAACTCAATCAGCTGGTCTTCACTGAGGCCTGCGCGAATAGTTCCGAAGGTGCTCACCCAGATGCTCAACGGTTCTGCTTTGCCGATAGCATACGACAGTTGCACTTCACACTGGTCGGCAAGACCAGCAGCGACAATGTTTTTGGCGATGTAACGTGCCATATACGCGGCGGAGCGGTCCACCTTTGTCGGGTCTTTACCGCTGAAAGCACCGCCTCCATGCCGTCCTCTCCCCCCGTAAGTGTCCACGATGATTTTCCGGCCAGTCAGTCCTGTGTCGGCAGCTGGGCCTCCTTCCAGAAAGCATCCTGTCGGATTGATGTGGTAAATGATATCCTCGTCCACCAGGTCGGGGCGCTCAGCCTGAAGTGTTGGCAAAATAAGCCGTTCGATGATCGCTTTTTTCGCTCGTTCGGAAAAATACGGCCGCCCTTCTCGGTGCTCTACCACGCTGGTGTCGTGCTGGGTCGAGAGCACCACGGTATGGATGCGAGCCGGAGTCCCGTCGGGATGATATTCCACCGTGACCTGACTTTTGGCATCGGGGCGCAGAAAAGGCAGCTCCCCACTGCGGCGAAGCTGTGCCTGTTTTTCGACCAAGCGATGGGCGAGATAGATAGGCAGCGGCATCAGCGATTTCGTCTCACGGCAGGCGTAGCCAAACATCATCCCCTGATCCCCGGCACCACCGCTATCCACTCCCAGAGCAATGTCGGGCGATTGCTTATGAAGGCAGATGTCCACCTGCACGGTATCGCAAGAAAATCCGACCGCCGGGTCTGTGTAACCGATCTCACGAATGGTGTCGCGGACCAGGCGATCCACGACCGATCGAGTCAACGTTGCCTTGGTTGTGATTTCTCCAGCTACGACTACCAGGTCGGTTGTCACCAAAACTTCGCAAGCAACCCGACTTTGTGGGTCGTGCTGTAAGCAATAATCGAGAATGGTGTCGCTGATCTGATCGGCCACCTTGTCCGGGTGGCCCATACTTACGGACTCACTGGTGAAAAGGTAATTGCGACCGAGAGCCATAGGTTTCCTCCGCGGCGCCAGACGTGCATCCTCACAGTCAAGCGCTCCGTCTGCTACCGAATACCTCGAGGCCAAGCTGGATAACCACTTACCCTACCCTAGCCTGGCTGGCCAAGTGGCCATTATAGTTACCCAGATAACGCAACTCAAGCATGCGGGATTGTCAGCGAACCGTTTCTGGCCTCGCATGCCGGCAAAGCTGGCTCCAGCCGCGTGGGAAGGGAAATCCGGAAGTCCTCAGCGAGTTCCACGTTAATTTTTGCCCGTACCGCTAGCTGGAGAGCGTAACCCGGCGATATTCGACCTTGTCCGCGGCAAAGATACCAAGCCCTTTCTCTCCGGCCAGCTGCACATGCTCCGGCTGGCGTCGGCGGAATTGTTCGTCCTTTTGCGGGTTGCTTTTTTCCGTTCCCATCTCAGCCACCGGTGGCCAACCTCGGCTGGCACGATACTGGTCGAGAATATGCCAGCCGACATGGTCCAGCGCTACCGGATCGGTGGCAAAAAACAGCGACTTTTTCTCCCACACATCCCAGGTGTTGTTCCAGGTACCTGGCCCACCTTCATAACAAGCAATCAGGGCGTCCATGACCAGCAGCACCACTTTTTGCCGCAGCGGTTCGAGAGATACCATTTCCGGAATAAAGGTACCGCAGGTATTATCCAGTTCCGGCGATGGTGCATATTTGCCCATGTGCGAACGGGCCACGTTGTTTACGAAACCGTGCGACAGGTCCTTCAAAGACATGGTGATGCCACCGGAACGGTGATCCTTAAGCACCGTGGCAACAATGATTTTGTTCACCAGATCGGTTGTTACCAGCCGACTGAGATGGGAATTTTCGCTGGGCCGATCATGCGGACTGAGCTTCGGCATGGCATACGGCAACCGGCGGAACACATCCGGGTCGTATCCGACTACATGCGGGTCAGGTTCGGGCCGCTTTCCAGTTTTCTCATCCGGGTCACGCCCTTCCAGATCGGTTTGCTGACCATGGTACTGCGCGTGGGAAGCATACCAGCCGACTGACGGATAACGGCTTTGCAGAAACTTTTCGTACCCGGCCCGGCAAAATTGGTCGGCGTAGCGCTCATAGAGGACAATGTCGCGCTCGGTCAGGCCCGCGCTTTTCAGTCCCTCGATCAGAGCCGCGACCAGCTCGATATTGGTAATCGCGCTTCGCTTTTTGCCATCGGTCAGGCCGACAGGGTTGACCTTGATGGCCACGCGGTCTCCTTTTTGGAACAGCGTTTTCCAGGCCGAAACCGGGTCGTCGGCTCCGGTCAGGGTTTGCATGCCGCGGCTGACCATCTGCTGGACTGCCTCGAGCTGAACCCGACCATTAATTACGGAAGCAGGATGATGAACTTCGACGACCTTTCCCGGCCAGCGTCCCGGCAAACCAAACGCCGGTTTTGCCACCTCGACACATCGTCCCGTGAAACGCTCCTCGGGCGACAGAAGGTAAACAGGTCGCGTGTCTCCATCCGACTCCAGGCCGTTTTGATCCGATTGAGACGAGCAACCCAGCAAACCGGTCAGTCCACAGCTTGCCAAACCGACTCCCGTACGCTGCAAAAACTGGCGACGGCTCCAGGTATGTTCCTGCATGATAACCCCCTTTCTCGCGGGCGACAATTGTCGAGCCACGCTGTCCTTTTGCCCTCCGAACGTTATGCTACGACTTTCGAGCTATTACCACAAGACGTCGCACAAACGCGAAACTTATCAAGGCGCCAGGTGTTTAACCGCATAGGGAAGCTGCTCGTGGGCTGAGCGGCTTGTGGAACCTGCCACACTATACGGGGAGAAAGCCATGCGTCGAACACCTCAACTGGCCGTGCTATCGCTAGCCATCCTTGCCCTGACCGGTCTGGCTTACGCTGACCGGGAAGGTGAACCTCGCAAGCCCAGGCCTCAGACGAGAATTGCGGAGTTCCGCAAAGTAGATGGCTCCAAACTCGTTTTCCTGGTTCGCGGTGATTCTGGCGAACGCGAATTTGCTTGCGAATACGATTCCGACACCAAATTTCTGGCCGAAACCGATCAGGACGTAAAGGTAAAAGTCCGCGGCGAAGGTGGTGTGGAGCGGGAAGTGACAAAACCGCAAACCAAGCCGATTCAGCTCAAGGACCTCGTCTCGGGTCAGCGCGTGGTCGTCACCATGCTGGTCGGCGATGAAAAGACCACTCCGCGTTGTGTGGAAGTCCGCGTGCTTCGGCCACAAAAGCCTCGCCGTGAAGGCAGCGATGGCTAACGCTTTGTGGAAACTTTGGCGGGCGTCCGAAAACCTTTACCGCAGCCGACCGGGTTTGGGATACGGGCAAGGGATCGGAGCAGCCCTGCGGATGGACCGTAACCACTTCGCTAACCTGCCCGCTTGAATGCTGCGTTTGGCCTGTAACCGAGTGGTAAGGGGCACGGTTGAACCGTGCCCTTTTTTCGTGAAACGCGTCAGCCCATTTTTGATTATTGCCATGCTTACCAACCGGAGCCTCCAGGCATTCCCTTGGAGTGTCAGCAGGGCTACTGAAGAGGGGTTTTCGGGGTGATCGTGGCATTCAGGCTTGGCTTTGTACAATAAAACGTTCTAAGCAACGACAAGGAGTCCGCCATGCCGAGAGTAGATTGCGATATCCGAGATGTGAAATTAGCGCCAGAGGGAAAGCGACGTATTCTCTGGGCCGACCGGGATATGCCGGTACTGGCCCAAATCCGCGAACGATTTGCCCGGGAGAAGCCGCTGACCGGCATTCGTATGTCTGCCTGTCTGCATGTCACCGCGGAAACTGCGAATCTGATGCGGACTTTGCAAGCCGGAGGTGCGGAGTTAGTGCTGTGTGCCTCGAACCCGCTGAGCACACAGGACGATGTTGCTGCAAGCCTCGTGGAAGATTTTGGTGTGCGTGTTTATGCCATACGTGGCGAGGACACCGACACCTATTACCGCCACATCGCCGCTGCGTTGGAGCATGCCCCGATGCTGACCATGGACGACGGGGCAGACCTGGTGTCGTCGCTGATCTTCGTTGCCATAGGCCGGCTGCAGGATGTGCATCCCCGTGTGCGCGAATGGGCTGAGCGAACCGGTAAGGAACGCTGTCGCCAGATCATTCAGGGAATTCTCGGCAGCATGGAAGAAACGACTACGGGTGTAACGCGCTTGAGGGCGATGGAACGCGACGGGGTATTGCAATTTCCAGTCATTGCGGTCAACGACGCCCAGAGTAAGCATTTCTTCGACAATCGCTACGGTACCGGACAGAGCACGATCGACGGCATTATTCGCGCCACGGACATATTGCTGGCGGGCAAAAAAATCGTGGTGTCGGGTTATGGCTGGTGCGGCAAGGGAGTATCCCTGCGCGCTCGTGGGATGGGGGCAACAGTCATTGTCACCGAAGTGGACCCGATTCGGGCCCTGGAAGCAGCTATGGACGGTTTCCTGGTGATGCCGTTGCTGGAGGCAGCGAAAATTGGCGACCTGTTTATCACCGTCACCGGCAACAAACACGTGCTGCGCCGCGAACACTTTGCGGTGATGAAAGATGGTGCCATACTGGCCAACAGTGGTCATTTTGATGTGGAAATTGACCTGCCCGCTTTGCGCGAGATGACTGCCGAGATTGTGCGACAGGTTCATCCTCACGTAGATGAATACCGTCTGAAAGATGGCCGGCGATTGTACTTGATCGGTGAAGGAAGACTGGTCAACCTGGCAGCTGCCCACGGCCATCCGCCGAGCGTTATGGACATGAGTTTCGCCACTCAGGCGCTGAGCAGTGAGTATTGCGTGAAAAATCGTGGTCGGCTCACTCCTCGTGTCCATGACGTGCCGCGAGAAATTGAGGACACGGTGGCACGCCTCAAGCTGGCCTCGATGGGAATTCAGATTGATACGCTCACGGAAGAGCAAAAACGCTACCTCTCTGCCTGGGAACAGGGAACGTAAGGCGAGGCGGGATGTGCCAAAATGAGCCGCACCTTGACGTTTCTGGGCACCGGAACCTCAACCGGGGTGCCGCTGTTGGGCTGTGATTGCGAAACTTGCCGCTCTCCCGATCCTCGTAATCAGCGTTGCCGCTGCTCTGTCGTGATCTGTACCACGCAGGGCAATCTGCTGATTGACACACCCCCGGAGATTCGTTTGCAACTGTTGCGTGCCGGTGTCCACCGCGTCCATGCGGTCGTTTATACGCATCACCATGCCGACCACATTTTCGGTTTCGATGACGTTCGCCATTTTGCCCGACAGCTCGGTGGTCCTGTTCCCATTTACTGCAACCAGGCCACTGCGCAATTCCTGCGTCGCACGTTTGACTATGCGTTCCATGCCGAACCGGTTTTATGGCAGCAAGGGCGCGTACCCTATGTCCGGTTGCATCAGATTGACACGGAACCTTTTGAAGTGCTGGGACAGCGAATGATTCCCGTTCCGCTGGAACACAGTATTCCGGTCACGGGTTTTCGACTCGACGGGCTGGCATACTGCCCCGATGTGGGAGCGATTCCGGAGGGGAGCTGGAAATTACTGGAAGGCGTGGAAATTTTGGTGCTCAACGCACTGCGTCCGCAAAAGCCTTTATCCGGACATTTGACCCTGGAACAAGCGCTGGCCATCATCGAACGTCTGAAACCGCGGCAGAGCTATTTGACCCATTTAGGACACGAAATGGAGTATAATCGTATCCAGAAGCAATTGCCCGCAGGTGTTGAATTGGCTTATGATGGACTGAGCTTCTCGTTTTGAGTGAAGCAGGAGGTGCTCATGGCCGGTGCAATTGAAGTGCATGTCGTCATGCTGGCTGGCGGCTCGGGGACGCGGTTCTGGCCCTGGAGCCGACACACCCGACCCAAGCAGCTTCTGGCACTGGTTGGGCAGCAAAGTTTGCTTCGGCAGTGTGCGGAGCGGTTTCGCGGTTGCATTCCTGCTGAGCACTTCTGGGCGGTAACCACGGCCGAGCTTTTGCCCCAGGTTCGTGAGCACTTGAACGACCTGGTACCGGAAAGCCAGCTCATCGGCGAACCGATGGGCCGAGACACCGCCCCTTGTATTGGCCTGGCAGCAGCGCTCATCGCCCAGCGCCACCCTGAAGCGGTGATGATCGCTGCCCCAGCCGACCATCTCATTGAGCCGGTCGGAGCTTTTCACCGATCCATTCAGGCAGCGGTGACGCTAACCCAGGAGTTCCTGGATGCGCTGATCACGCTCGGCATTGTCCCTACTCGTCCGGCCACCGGTTACGGTTATATCCGGCGAGGCGCATGGATTGGCGAGCGGCAGGGCATAGCTGTTTATCGTGTCGCCGAATTCCGCGAAAAGCCGGATTTGCAAACCGCCGAACAGTACCTGGCCAGCGGCGAGTTTTACTGGAACAGCGGTATTTTCGTCTGGCGTGTGCAAACCATCCTGCGTGAACTTGCCCGGCAGCAACCGCGTATTGAAAATGCCGTGCGCCGACTGGCGGAGAACTGGCATTCGCCTCAGCGAGACGCTCTGCTTCGCCAGGAATACGCGGCCCTGCCCAAAATCAGCATTGATTACGCTGTCATGGAAGGCTGTCGAACTGCCCTGGTGCTGGCAGCGCCATTCCGCTGGGACGATCTCGGTAGCTGGAGCGCACTGGAACGCCTTCATCCGCAGGATGCAGACTACAATACGATATTGGCGCGACACGTAGGGCTGAAGACGCGCCGCTGCATCATCGTCGGTGAGTCCAACCGGCTCATTGCTACGCTCGGTGTCGAAGATTTGCTCATTGTTCAGGCTGACGATGCCGTGCTCGTCGCCCAAAAACAGCAAGAAAACGATATTCGCCAGCTGGTCGAGCTCCTGCGAGACACAGGACAGGAGGCTTTTCTGTGATGAGCACCCATTCCCGATCGACGGGTAGGCTTCTGGGTCTGGATTACGGCGAAGTGCGGATCGGGCTGGCTATCAGCGATGTGGAACGCCGCGTCGCTTCGCCCATCGGCGTCTATCAACGGCGCTCGACCCACGAAGATGCTGACTATTTTCGCAGGCTCGTTTACGAGAAAAACGTATCCGCGATCGTGGTCGGCTTACCCCGCCAGACCGGAGGCGAAGAAGGATACGCTGCTGAGGCTGCCCGCCAATTCGGGCAATGGCTGGCAGAAGTAACAGGCTTGCGCGTGATTTACTGGGACGAGCGATTCACCACGCAGCAGGCGGATCGGCTTATGCGCGAAGCTGGACTGAGCGGAAAGGCCCGCAAACAGAAACTCGATACCGTTTCGGCTCAAATCCTGCTGCAAGGTTATCTCGACGCCGGCTGCCCTGCCCCGCCCGTCTCGGATACAACTACGTCGCAGACGTAACCGTCTGTGTCCTTACCTGGCCTGCGCTGCCTTCGATGCTGGCGGGACTGGCTAAGCTTTGGCGGCCGGTGTATTTTTATTATGGTGATTGGCGTACTCACCTGCTAAGCCCACATGGAAAGCATCGCAATGACCGCGAGAGTGGCGGAATTGGCAGACGCGCTGGACTTAGGATCCAGTCCCGAAAGGGGTGAGGGTTCGAGTCCCTCCTCTCGCAATAGTCTGGGCGAATAGACAGACCCGGCCTGGAACGGCGTGAATCGTTTGCCCGGCTTTTACGAACTCGGCGCAGCCGGGGCACGTTCGCTGGCCTGGAATCCGCTGGTACGATGGGAACCGTCGCAGAACGGCTTGTTTTGGGAATGTCCACAGCGACACAAGGCGATGGCGGGTTTGCCAGAAGGAAGCGGGAATGGCTTTCCTTCCGCGTCGAGCACCTGCACCGGGCCTTCGACGACATAAGGTCCGTTATCGCGCACACGGATAGTTACCACCGCATCAGCCATGACTCTACCTCCATTAGCTGAAGTGCATCTCCCTCGTATCAGCGTGATGCCAGAGCGCTGAATTCGTTTCGTTTCCCCCCACAATCGTTCGATTTTGCTCCAGATGATGCGCGTTCCGACTCCGATAATTTTTCCATTAGTCGCATCGTGTCCGAAACCTGTTACGCGAGTCGAAATTGATCTCCTTCGTTCCGCCAGCGTTCCGATGCTACACAATGGTCGGCAGCGGAACAATAGTTGGGGCGACCGGATAGTTGCACTCCGGTAGTCTTTTATTATGCAGGGGGCAGGCGAACTCACAAAGGCAGGTTCAGAATTTTTGCGAGGCAAACTCTTCTTTTGGATCGTGTGGCACAAAGAGCCACGATATTTGCTGGGCCAGGTAAACGACGAACGCTCGTCGAAAGCGTTCCGGGGGCAAGTCGGGGTCAACGGATGCCGGCCCGCTGCCGCGAGGAAACTCCACGTGCAAATGTTCCTTGATCACCAAATCGCTCAGGACATCCTCAGCATCGGGCATGCGCGCCGGTGCTACTGTGACTGTTACGTCTGCCCGAGCCCGGTACAGCGTTCGATTGGAGCCATTCTCATAGAGCGAAGGATTGTTGAGCTCGACGAAAATGACCAAGTCGGCGCGCAATTGTCGGGCCATTTCGGAAGGTTCGAGGGCCTGCCACTGGTCGTTGCGATCTTGCCAGCGATGCACCACGCTGGGTGCCAGCACAACCAGGCGTTCCTTCTCCTGTTCGAACCCCTTAGCCAGAGCCTTGGACAGAGCATCATCCAGTTCGCGGGCTAAAGGGCCCAGGTGAATTTGCGTCCCTACGTCCGTGTAAGTTACCACTGCGACGCGAAGAGGCTCCTTGCGTGGCTTGTTCAACTTTTCCCGATAACTGAGCAGATCAACTGGCGGCGGTGGACGCATGTCTTTGCCGAGCATGACTGCCGTGAAGTATATCAACGTCGGCAAGGTACAACCGCTCATGACTGTCGAAAAAATGGCCACGCATACAATGCCAGATACACAAACGCGAACCCGACTTTTCCACCCGCCAGTGCCCATTCGCCCCATCATACCCCGTTCCTCGCTTCCATGCCCCAATCCCCAAGGCTTCTCTTTTCCCCGCTTCGTTCACCCGGACGAAAAATATCGCGGTATTTCAGGCCGTCGGCGCGATGGTTCGGCGGTGCCCACTGTTACCAGGATCCATTGCGGAGGTAAAGCAAGGCACGAATCAGCCAGCACCCCAAGACGAGCCAGAGCATAGTCCAGGCGGCCAGAGAACTGAGCCAGTGCCAGTCAGGAAGTCCTAGCGTTCGGCCGCTTATCCCCGCGACCGCGAACCAGACTGCCATGGTGACGGCTAGCAATACCATCACCGGGCCGGCCGGGTTGACAGCCAGAGCAGCTCGCCAGTCTCCATGCATGAGCAGGCTGAAGCTCGTGGTCAACCCGCAGCTCGGACATGGCCAGCCGGTCAATCGCTGAAAGCTGCACGGTGGCAATCCTAACTGCTGATGCGTCCCCCAGCGGCGCGGCTGACCATTCTCGTCATAAGGATTCAGGCTGCGGGCTATTCCCAGCACGGTACCAATCAGCAGAGCGATAAGTATCAGGCTGATACGTTGCCACCAGGCCAGTTTTTGCTCAGCCTCGACAGGAATCACTACCGGCATGACTTCTGCCGAATCGGTGCTTGCTGTAGCTGGGAGCTCGGGTCGGCCTTCGTTTTGTGGTGTCGGTGCGCTGCCAGTAGCTTCCAGGCGTCCGGGGAGCGCTGCCATTTCGCTGCGAGCCTTATCTACTTCATCACCTGCCTGGTGTGATTCCGCTGCCGGCACACTATCCGTTGCCAGTGGCCGTGCCGGGGCAGCAGGGATAGCCGTTTCGGCGGCCCGATGGCAATCGGCAAGCTCATCGGGATGGTGCCCTGCCACAGTCTTCGTGTTTGGGTCGCGCACCATAACGTCCTCGCCAAGCCACGACAAGACCAGATCGTATGCAGGACGCGAGATTCTTCCAGAATGGCGCCACGTAGCCGTGGCCAGAAACTATGCCAAAACAATCAGCGGCATGCACAGGCTGGACGTCGGAATTCAGCACCCTTGGAGCTGCCTATGGGCGGAACCGCCGGGTGAATTCCTCGTAAGCGTCGCGCAGCTCAGGAGGTAGAACCGGCCGGTCACTCGCATCCACGTCAGCGGATTGCCCTTCACGAGTAGCAGCGCGATTCGGACCTATTGCTCGCCGTCTCCCCTGAGACAGTTCCGCCTGCACGACCTGGGGCTTATCGCGAAGCAGGCGCTGGAGTTCTTCGGGCGTTTTAACACCCAGGCGCTGCATTAGCTCACGGGTTGGCTTGTCAATTTCGCCTCGCTCCATTTTCTTCCGCAAACTGTCCAAAGTCAGGTCGCCCGGAGCTTCTGAGAATTCAGGGTTCGGCTTCATAGGTTTCGTGGCCAGCGGGCTGTCCTGCGCTGGGCCTTGCCGATCTACACCGGAAGTGTTCCCACCGCTGGTCGGCCCTGCCTGGCTCCCCGGCTTGTCTAGCGGCTGCTGAGAGCTGGCATTTCCGCTGTTACTACCACCTCCCTGGCCGGGCTCGGAACCCTGCCCTGAATCAGGCTTTCCGCCCGACTGCCCACCAGCATTCGCCTGCCCGGATTGACCGCTGCCGGCTTGTTGACCGCCGGCTTGCTGATTACCCCCACTTTGATTGCCATTTTGCGGCGATTCCCCTGGCTTTTGGCCTGCACTCGCCTCACCAGGCTGGCCCTGACCAGGTTTTTGTTGCCCACCTGCCTGCTGGTTACCGCCGCTCTGATTGCTCCCGGCCTGTCCAGGTTGACCGGACTGACCCTGACCGGGCTGCTGTTGGTTACCTGCCTGGCCACTCGAATTGGACTGGCTAGCACCGCTCGAACCACTAGGTTTTTGACCCGATCCCGACTGCCCAGCCTGGGCAGAGTTGCAACCGTCTCACCCACCTCCAGGTTTCTGCGGGCCACCTGCCTGCGGCGTGTTATTGCCCTGTGGGCGATTCGCCTGCTGTCCGGCGTTCGGCTGGCCCGGTTGGTTCCCCTGCGGCTTTTGCGGACCGCCTGCCTGGGCATCACCCTGCCCCTGCTCGCCGCCCATCGGCTTATTCGCCTGCTGTCCGGCGTTCGGCTGGCCGGGCTGATTCCCCTGCGGCTTTTGCGGACCGCCTGCCTGGGCATCACCCTGCCCCTGCTCGCCGCCCATCGGCTTATTCGCCTGCTGTCCCGCATTCGGCTGGCCGGGCTGGTTCCCCTGCGGCTTTTGCGGACCGCCGGCCTGGGCATCGCCTTGCCCCTGCTCGCCGCCCATCGGCTTATTCGCCTGCTGCCCCGCGTTCGGTTGGCCCGGTTGGTTCCCCTGCGGCTTTTGCGGACCGCTGGCCTGGGCGCCACCCTGCCCCTGCTCGCCGCCCATCGGCTTATTCGCCTGCTGTCCGGCGTTCGGTTGGCCGGGCTGGTTCCCCTGCGGCTTTTGCGGACCGCCTGCCTGAGCACCACCCTGCCCCTGTTCGCCGCCCATCGGCTTATTCGCCTGCTGTCCGGCGTTCGGCTGGCCGGGCTGATTCTGGGCAGGCTTTTGCTGTGCGTTTACATCGCTTCCACCGCCCTGGTTGGTCGTTTGCGGCTTATCTTCGGGCTTCCCGGCCGCTGAACCGCCAGCTTGATTTCCAGGCCCCGGCTTCTGGGGTTTATCAGAGGACTGCGAACCCGAGACCGTGCCAGGTTCGCTTTTATCAGGCGAACGGGAGTTTTGACCTGAACCGCGTTGCTCCGGATTACCGGAACCGCTTTTGTCGGGGGATGGCTTTTCCTCGCCGGAGCCGCTCGGCTTAGCCGCGTTGTCTTCCGGCTTGGAAGCTGGCTTATCTGCGGTCTCAGGCTTATTGTCCGGGCTGGGTTTCTGCTCATTCGCTCCGCGTTCTTGGGCACCTGGCTTGTCTGGTTTTCCGGGATTCGGTTTTTCCGGCTCAGACGGCGGGCGTTGCGGTTCGGTCAATTCCAGCAACACCTCCCGCGACTTCCCCGTATTCGGCTCCGGTCGTTTACAGTCCGTACCCTCTACCCACAGAAGCAGCTTCGTTCCCGCAGCCAATCGCACGGGCTCAGCCGGTCCAGGAGACTTCTGACTATCGCTGACGACCACCGCCCGAGTCAGGTCAAGAGTAAGTTGGTACGCTGCTGGCACAATAGGCGTAAACCCATTGGGCTTCTGCAACGGGCCTATTTCCGCAGCCTCATGAGCGATGCGAAGAAGCCGTTTTTGACCTTCTACCTCTTGCAACACCAACCAGACGAGGTCGGCCGCAAAATCATCGTTCGCCGTACCTATCACGGCCACGGTAGCATCTACCGGGAGTTTGACCACCGGCCGGCCAGATTCGTTTGCGTTGGCCGGAGGCAGTTTTTCCTGGCCGACCTGATCCAGCGTAATCACTGGCCGCTGGTCCTCAATGACGCGGATGTTGAACCATTGCAACGTGCTGTACTGGTTCGACTTGTTCTTGAGCACCACACTGTAACGCTGCCACCCTTGTTTCAGAGTCAGCCGGTCGGGCAAAAATACCCGATTGGGCTGGTGATTGGGGTCGCTGTCGGGTTTTTGCACCAACTGGAAAACTTCCTGCCGGGGTGGCTGACCAGATTCCACCGTCAATTCGCCACTAACAATCGGCTGGTCGGCGAACACGGCTATTTCCACCTGGCTTCCGACCAGCGCCTCGATTTCGCCCACGGTTTGCGTCTTGGCCTCCCGCCGCGTGTACTCAGGGTAGTGAATTGTGATCTCAAACTGCCGCAGCTCCGGAGGATTGGTCAACCGCTCGACCAGGCGATACACTCGCGATTGCCCATCTCCGCCTGTTACGCGGAAAAACAATCCGCTGGCAGGAACACTACTGGCTCCCAGCTCCAGCTGCCATTCGGTGCGATACTGGTCAATCGCCGTCATGGAGCGGCGAACGGGTTGTTCTCCGGGTTGCGTCCAGGTTTCGAGCCAGGCCTCGGGGGGCACCAGACCGTGTACTTTGACGCGAACCGTGACCGGCTGACCACGCCGCACGGGAATTTCCAGAACTTCCTGTTTGTGCGGTTCAACATAAGGCCCGTCTTTCTCCGGCGCCAAGAGCTCAAACCGCGTATCTGGCGGGATGGCCGTATCAGTAAACGGCACCAATGCTCTGGCCACCAGCGACAAAAATTGCTCCGGCACGAACAATGCGAACACGCCCATCACAATGAGCAGAGTCACCAGAACAAAGAACCAGCGCAAACATTGACCCGGCTGTGCAGCTGCCTCCGGATCGGTGTAACGGAAATCCTCCTGGGCTTCTCGCCGCAACGCCTCCTTCACTAGATTCGGGATCGGCCGTTCGCGCAAGTCCAGATAAGCTGTTAGCGCATGGCGTGTAACTTGCGCCGATTTCTCCAGACGCCAGGCAGCATAGAGCAAGCTCACTTTCCGGCCCAGCGGCACAATGAGACGAAACCAGGCAAAAATCCCGCAGCCCACCAAAAACCCCGCGAACAACACCTTCCGTAGCCAGCCCGGCAACCCCTCTGGTCGCAACGCCTGGTCCGCCAGTGCCACCACCAACACGTAAACTGCGCAGGCCACCGCCAGAATGAAAACCGCGGTCGTGATCTCCGTCCAGCGAATGCGCTCTGCGGTGCGTTGCAACTCGCGTAGCAACCGCTCATCTCGGGGTCGGCCAGCAGATGGTTGCTGCCTTTTCGTCAGCCCCGCGACTGTGCTCATGGCTAGTCTCCTCGGTGGCCTCGCCCGGGCCGGTCCTGCAACAAAATGGTTCTCCCGTTCACCCAACGAACCGCTCTATCGCAGATGGAATTCCCCTCCCTCTACTGTTCAATTGTAGCAGAAACGGTCGCGGAAAGGTAGCCTTTTCCACACGCATATCCGACGACGTTCCACCAGTCATTGAGAAAGTCTTGGCTCGGAAGTTTTCGTTTATCGGAGCAATGCAGCGACCAGTCGCTCCAGATTGGCCGATTCCCGAACCAACTCAACACCACTGGCCAGCTTCAGCCGTTGTAACCGACTCTCCGCCGCCGGGTGGAATAAAACTGTACGGCCCTCGGTGCACAGGGGCACAAATCCGAATAGCCCCCCGTACTTCATCCCCCCAGGCAGCAACATTTCGTCCTGAACAGACTTCACCAGGTGAAAGTCGAAACCGGCTAAATCAATGGCGCTGCGGGCTACGGCACCATCGGCCAGGCAGCGAGCCAGTAACGCACACGGGCCCAGCTTGCTGTAAGCGACCAGCCACACTCCCTGTCCATCTTTCTTGAGCTGATGCGCTGCTGCCAGCAGAGTCAGCACATCTTGAACACGGCAAGCGAACACGCTCGGATTATAGCCGAAATAATAACCGGCGTAGGTCGGGTTCACGGTCGGCAGTGGGGTAGGTTTGTCGGGCAAATGGTACTCACCCGTCAAAAACACGTCCGCACTAATCACAAGCACCCCCGCGTTCAGCAGCTTCTGCACCTCCGGTACGGGCTTGCCTTGCTCATCGAGCAAACTGGCCTTGCCGTCAGGGTGAATCCAGACGCAAACAGTACCGTTCCAGTTTTTCGGTTCCAAACCCAGTGCGGGCAGCTGTACATCCGGCCGCGCAGTGCGTGCTATCAGGCCTTTGTGCAGCGTGAAATCCTTTTCTTCATGCTTTTGTAAAGTGCCCTCCACGATCTCAACAACCGATCGGCCCGGTTCATCAGCGGCGGGGATCGGCCAGCGGTCTTGAACCATGACACGCAGAGCCGTTCCGACTACCTCGCGATAGCGCTTGACATCCTTGCTCAACGCCTCCATCTGCTGGTCCGAAGTCTCGCTCAAATAGCGACGCAGCGCCGCCGCATCTTTGGCGTTCGATGGTCGTGGATGTTGTTCGTCGAACACGCTAAGCTGCTTAGGCGGGATCGGTTGGAATGGCCTTTCGCTGATCGGTTCCGGGAAACCCAGCTGCAAATGGCGATTGAACCAGTGGTACATCATCTCCCGGCTGACCTGATTGTAATTGTGCGGAAACGGGAAATACTTAGCCAGGACGCGATCCTCAGCCCCGTAAAGCCCGTAGATGCGCCGCAGTTCGGGCAACCCCACCTGCTCAATGTCTTTCGTCCAATCGTTGGCACCAGTCATGGCCAGCGGTTTGGGGGCAAACAAAGCCGCGACTTCCACGTTGTTAGTACCGATACGCAGCAGCGAAGCGTTTTCGCATTCGCAACCGCCCTGCATGTTCATGGATACCATCACTGCCGGGAATGCGACCTGCACCCGGTCATCCACTGCCGACAGAATGAATGTCTGCGTTCCGCCGCCGCTGGCTCCGGTTACTCCGATGCGTTGGGTGTCCACTTCCGGTGCCAGACTGAACAGAAAATCCAGAGCGCGAATACTGTTCCAGGTTTGCAAACCCATTAAACTTTGCAAGCGCAATTGTGTCTCCACCTCCGCCCCTTGCGCAAAGCCGCCCCGATGAGCGATACCCTGAGAATCAGCGTAACCGACCATGTCATAATGAAAAACCACACACCCCATCCGTGCCAGCATGGCACAGCGTGCCTGCAACGGATACCGTGCCCCGTTTTCCGTTTTTTCTGCACCACTGGCCAGTTGCTGTTTAACTTCCGCGTCGCTGGCCTCGTAAAACCGACCATTTCTCCAGTGTCCGTGAGGACAAAGCACGCCGGCAAATCGCTGTCGCACGTTGGGCTTCGGTTTGGGCCGATACAGGTTCCCGGTTACATAATGCCCTGGCAAACTCTCAAAATATACCTTCCAGACCGTGTATTCGTCGCGGTCAATGGGGCTATGGACGACGGCGTTTAACGGCGTTCGTTCCGGCATGGGCCACAATCCCAGCGCCACCAGAATCTGCTCGCGCAATTCCCGAGCACGGATTTCCCAGGCTTCTCGCGTCTGGGGTACCTGGATGCGAGTCGTGGTGTTATAATCCCGCGGTTTGCCCAGACGGCTATCTTTCGGCAACGTTTTTCCGTCCAGCACTCGCGTGAGCGCTTTGCCATTCGGGACCTGCACCTGCTGGGTCTGGCCCGAATCAAGAGCCAACGCCAGGACGGCCGAACACGCAACCGCTGTCAGCAAAGCCTGCCGCGCCATAATCGTTCTCCTCTGCATTGGCGACATGTTTGCTTTAGCCACTGCTACCACGCTTCGTCAAGGGACTAAGAGACGTTCGCTCTGCGGTTGCTAACATAAACAACCGAGCGCACTGCCGTTTTCTCGGACTAAGGAGGCTTCTCATGCCACGCAAAAAACGAGTAGCCGCAGTGGTTACCGAATACCGGCTCAATTCGCACGCGGATGTTATTGTCGGCAAGATACTCGAAGGATTCGATCACAAGGGCGGCGGGTTTCCGGATTTGGAATTGGTCTCCATGTATGTGGACCAATTTCCCGACAACGATATGAGCCGGGCGCTGGCGAAAAAGCATGGGTTTCGGTTGTGCCAGACCATTGACGAGGCCCTGACTTTGGGCGGTAACAAACTGGTGGTGGATGGCGTGCTCCTGATTGGTGAGCACGGCAAATATCCGTTCAACGAAAAGGGGCAGCACCTGTATCCGCGTCGCCGATTTTTTGAAGGCACGATCGCTGCATTCGACCGCTGCAAGCAGGTGGTACCAGTCTTCAATGACAAACACCTGTCTGCGACCTGGGAAGACGCACACTGGATGTATGAGCAAGCGCGACGGCGGATGATCCCGTTCCTGGCAGGGTCATCCTTGCCGCTTACCTGGCGCAAACCCCCGTTGACACTCCCGCGAGGTTGCGAAATCGAAGCGGCAGTAGCTCTGGGTTACGGCCCGTTTGAATCCTACGGATTCCACGCTTTAGAAACGCTGCAATGCATGGTCGAACGCCGTAAGGGTTTCGAGACCGGCGTGCGTGCGGTGCAATGCCTGACCGGCGAGGCTATTTGGCAGGCCATGGATCGCGGCGAGTGGTCGCAGGAACTGCTCGAGGCAGGCATCGCACTTATTCCCAGTAAAGGCAAAGGCGACTACCGCAAAGCCGTGGCGGGTAACGGGCAAGGGGGCGTTTTTCTCATTGATTACCGCGACGGTTTGCGTGCCGCCGTGGCTATGCTCAACGGCTATGTGTACGAAGGTTTTTCCGGAGCCTTCGCGTTTGCCTGTAAACTCCGTGGCCAGGCTAAACCGCTGGCAACGCATTTCTATCTCGAAAACCGGCGCCCCTTTGGCCATTTCGCCTATCTGGTGAAAGCCATCGAGAGCATGATCCACACCGGTCATCCGCCTTACCCTGTCGAGCGCACCCTTTTGACCACCGGCATTCTCGACGCTGTCATGACCAGTCGGTTTGAGAAAAACAAACGCATCGAAACGCCACACCTCGATATTCGCTACACGCCCACCGATTGGCCTTTTGCTCCGGAACCGGCTCCTGAGCCGCATGATTGACACGAAACGCTCGCCGCATGATCCCAGGCAATTCGGCCACAGGCGATAAAATTGCCGGCCGGGCGCTTGGTCTGACAGGACAGTTGCGCATAGGATTCGGAAGAGTCTGACCGGTGCAAGATGGTTGAAGAGGCGGTAGGCATTCTGACAAGACAGTTGCGCATAGGATTCGGAAGAGCCAGACTGCTCGATTTCGGGATATTAACACACAAGTCGGGCCAGTGCTTGCGCCGCCAGCCGCGTGGCCAGGGGCTTGCGATCGAACTCAATGCTTGAGACTTCGGCACATTCTCGGCAAGATACCGCACAATGTAGCAGGTCAGCGATGAGCGAAGGGGAAAAAGTCGTTGTCGAGTTTCTCGGAGTGCCGCGCTTTCGCACCGGCGTGGATGAAGCGCGCGTGCCCTCCGGAACACTGCGCGAGATTCTCAAGCACCTGCAGCAACAGTTTGTCGGTTTGTCAGACCTGGTCGGTGCGGATGGGGAACTGGCTCCCTGGTTTCGCGTTGCGTTGGCAGATGGCCGATTGGTCGCGGATGGCGACACTGTAATTCCGCCGGGCAGCCGGTTACTTCTACTTTCGGCTGATGTGGGCGGTTAGGTTGAATCGCCACCCTCGCCGGTGTTAGTGCCACCCATCAATAATCACGTGGCAAACGGCCGCGAAGAGTGCTACGTGATAGCCGCATCCGCTTCCCAATCGCCAACTGCCAGCCGCCGCTGGCTACTCATATTGTTCCCGAAAAACTGCGGACTCGTTCGGCTGATGAGCAGCTATTGATACTCGGATCGCGGCGGGTGAAACACATCCAGAGCACGCAGCCCCTCTGAGGACGCGATAACCTCGTGTGGCACGTTGGAAGGAATGATGTAGCGGTCGCCCGCGACCAGTTCCTTCTCTGTCTCGCCGACGCGAAACAGCGCCTTCCCGGCCAGCACCAGGCCGATCTGCTCATGGGGATGGTGATGGCGTGGCACCACTGCTCCCGGACGCATCTCCACCAGCGAGCACATCAGGTTCGTACCCCACCAGGTGCTGATAAACACGCCCGGAAAAATCTCGTGGCGGGGACACTCCTGTTCGAGAGGGAATGGGACAGAAAGCTTCCGGCTCATGGATATTGCTGCAAGCCCCCTCCCAGGGCGTTAATGACCTCCGCCCGGTTACGAACAATGAGCACCTTACGAACCGGGTCGTAAACAATTGTTCCTGGTCCGCCACTGCCATCAGGCTGACGCCAGCTTTCGGGGGCTACGGTGGTGGTGATGATTTGAATGAGTTGGGCTGCCTGAAATGCCTCCTGCTGTGCCTGCAACCATTGCCCTAACGGCGTGAAGGAGAAGGCTCCAAACCAGCCATTTGCTCCTACCAAATCGCCGATCGGGTAGTACCGGGTAACCAATTGCTGAGCGGCCTTTGCCGGAGTCATCACCTGAATTACTTCGTTCTTGACCACGTATTCCAGGCCGACTCGCGATAGCACTGTCCGAAGCACTGTGCGTTTGGTCACGCCCTTTGGCAACCGGACACTGATGGGCGTGTTCTTATCCACGTTGGCTTCTTTCAACTCGTTCTCGTCCACCACGATAGGCTGACCCAGCAACTTTTCCAGCTGGTCCAGAACTTTCTCGAAAGAGACGCCATCCCAGTTAATCGGCTCGGTAATGGTTTCGCTGAGCGAGCGGAGGATCGCTTTTTCCTTCTCGGTAAAAGGCACCATGCCGTTCCGGTATTTTTCCGCCCGTTTATTGATGCGTGCCCATTGTTCGGCCGGTGGGTAAGTGATGTCGCCGGTAATCGGTGTCGCTGAGGCAATCAGGTCGCGCATCACTTTGGCCGCTGCTTCCTCGCGCTGACGCTGGATGTCACGGACTTCCCGCAGTTCGACCGCCATCCCCGTCTGGCGTCGCAGCACTGTCGCTACTCGCTGAAGCTCGGGATCGTTGGGATAACGCTTTTCCAGGTCGGCCAGCAGCTTTTGCGCAGCCGAATACTCGCGCAACTCTACCAGTCGGCGGATAGTGCTTAGTTCCTGCTTAACATCCGTGCGTGGCTCGGCAACATTTGCAGCGGGCGGTGCATGTGGTTTAGCCGGTGCCTGAGCGGCGTGATTCTCCAGCTCGCGTAACCGCTGAGCCACCAGCCCCCGCAATTCTGTTCGCCGACCCGGTGGCAATGCCCGGTCCTGCTCGAGCATTCGCCGGGCCGCTTGCAATAGTTCTATTGCCCGTGCTGGATCGTTGTGGCGCAACCTCTGAGCCTCGGCCAGGAAAGCTTGAATGTCGGCTTCGACACGCTGGGCTTCGATTTGCTGACGCTTGTAAAAGTCATCCGCCAGGCCGCCGGGCTTGTTCTGACCCAACGCCGGTCCGGCAAATGCGACGATCCCCGCCAGCACAACCGCGATCCGCTGCAACATGGCTCGCTCCTTTCGTGTCCCCCGGTGCTTTGGGAATTTGCCAGGCTTTTGCCCTTTATGCTACCCTGGAGTTAACATAGTCCCTGAGAAGCCTTGCGCCAACCTAAAAATTTTCGGCTATCACTGGACGCCGTGGCGTTTCCCTCACTGTTCCACCCAGTATTGCGTTCCTTGCAGCCGACAAGCTCTGGCCTAATCGTCACGGTTCGAGCCGCCCAATAATCCGGCGCGGAACAGGAAGTACAAAATGACCAGCAAGGTGCTGACAACGGCAGCGACGTATGTCCATGCTGCCGCGTTCAAAACCCGGTCCACGCCTTCGCGTTCTTCCGGAGCAATGATTCCACTCTCCAGCAACAGCCGCTTCGCACGGGCGCTGGCGTCAAACTCCACCGGCAGGGTCACCAGCTGGAACAGCAACACCGCAGAGAAAATTCCCACCCCGACCAGCACGACGAACGGGTGAATGAACAGCCCAATAGCCATCACCAGGTAACCGATAGTCGAACCGATATGCGCCGTCGGTACCAGAGCCGAGCGAATCCACAATGGGGCATAGTGGGTGGCGTGCTGCAAAGCGTGCCCGGCTTCGTGTGCCGCTACGCCAACGGCCGCTACGGACCGGCTGTGATACGTTTGCGGCGACAGAGCCAGCCGTTTGTGTATCGGGTCGTAATGGTCGCTGAGGAAACCCTCCGTTAGCGTAACCTCAACGTCGTGGATGCCGGCTTGTTCGAGGATAAATTCGGCAGCTTCCGCGCCCGACAGACCACTGGAAGTCGGGACGCGGCTGTAATAATCGAAGTTCGCCTTCACCCGCCAGCTTGCCCACAGAGAAAGCAACAAGCCCGGCAGGATGAAGAGCAAATAAATCGGGTCAAAGTAGAACATGGCTCGTTCTCCTTCCCAGTGATCTGGTCGGGGTAATAGACGGCAATCAGGCAATTGGCAAGTCGCCAGGCGCCCTATGAAGTCGCTTCAATCCGGCGGCCAGCGAAAGCCTTGTTTCCTTGTATGGCCAATCGCGGCTTGCGGTAAGCAGTTCGCCAATCTTTACCAGCAGGAGCCAATGCTCGCGGTCGGTCGCGGAAGCCGCGACGCTTCCAGCCTTCACCATCCATCTGCCTCTCACGTTCGCTTCTCGCGCAGTCGCGGAAGCAGGGTCGCGCTAAGCCCTTTCCATTGTACGCTGCGTGTTACGCTAATCTGGCAAACCGCTCCAGACTTGTCCGATACAATAGGCGATAGCCACAGACTTCTGTGCAGGATAGTCGCCAGCAACCTTATCTGGCGAAGCTTATAGTAGACCGCATCCGACCGCATCCAACTGGAAATTCGGCGATAATGCTATTCGGTCCAGGGGCCATGGTCGGAACAGCCAAATCACTGCCAGCAGGGCCAAAAAGAGGGCTATGATAGCCCTCCCTCTCGGCGCGCTATGGGACGAATAATCAAATCATTGCCAGCAGGAGTCAGGTATGCCGTCCAGCGATCCCCGCGATGTCGTGCGTCTGGTTGCCGTTGAAGATACCCAGGAAGCCTTTGCGATCAAGGCGGCTCTGGAAAGTGAAGGAATCGAATGCCAGGTGGTCGGAGATTATCTCGATGCCAGTCTGGGAACGCTGAAAGTAATCCCGGCCGAAGTATGGGTACATCGGCGAGACCTCGAACGTGCCCAGCAGCTCCTGGAAGAATTACGCCGCCAGCAGATGGAGAACACGGGCGACGCACAGGAAAGCAGCAACGCAACCGACGAGGAGCAGGAGTGAATTGGCAGCTACCTGAGTTGTTAGCCGAGTTAGTACGGCGACCGAGCCAGAATCCCATGGGGTTGCCGCTGAGCGGACCGGGTTTTGGCGAGGCGGCGGTGACGGATTTTCTGGAAGCGTTATTTCGGGAATGGAATTTGCGCTATCTCCGCCAGCCGGTTCTGCCGGGTCGGGAAAATATCATCGCGTTCTGTCCGGGCCGAGAAGGTGCCCCTGTGTTTTTATGGGAAGCGCATCAGGACACGGTGCCCGCCGGCGATATGGTGGAGGCTTTTCGGCCCCGGATCGAGAACGGTCGGCTTTACGGTCGCGGTGCCTGCGATGTCAAAGGTGCGCTAGCGGCGATGCTCGCGGCTCTGCGCCGGCTCATGGCTGAGCCGAAGGAACGCCGATACGGGATCGTCCTGGCGTGTGTCGTGGATGAGGAGTACACCTTTCGGGGCGTTCGGGAACTGGTGAAACTACCGCTGGAGGTGCACGGAGCCATTGTCGCGGAACCGACACGGCTGCAAATTATCGTGGCCCACAAAAGAATCGTGCGCTGGCGCATCCATACTCAAGGACGCAGCTGCCACAGTTCCCAGCCTGAACTTGGCGTCAACGCTATTTACCGCATGGCTGGTGTGGTGCAGGCTGTGGAGCAGTACGCAGAATGGTTGCGCAGTTACCGACGCGACCCCTGTCTGGGGCCAGCTACTCTGAGCGTAGGACGAATTGAAGGCGGCATCAGCGCGAATATCGTGCCGGAGCGTTGCACCATTGACCTCGACCGCCGCGTCTTGCCCGGTGAAGAACTCGACCAGGTACCGAAAGAATTGGCCGATTTCCTGGGCCGAACCATTGGCCCGAACGGTTGGCATCAGGAAGAACCCTGGATGGCTTTGCCGCCGCTGTCACCCGAAGGCAAGGAAGCGCTGGTGGCGCGACTGCGGGAAGCCGTTTATGAGGTTCGGGGCCGGGCTGACATCGGTACCGTCGCTTACGGAACCGATGCTTCGACGCTGCAAGAGGCAGGTATCCCCTGTGTGGTTTTCGGCCCGGGCGACATTGCCCAGGCCCACACGGCTGAAGAGTGGATCGCTCTGGACGAATTGGAACAGGCCGCTGAAATTCTTTATCGCTTCGGAATCTGGCGGAGTGGCTAATGCGTGCACTGGTATTTGACCGCTTCGGCGAGCCGGCAGAAGTGTTGCAACTGCGCGACCTCCCCGTCCCGAGACCGGCCCCCGGTCAGGTTCGCGTGCGCATGATCGCCAGCCCGATCAATCCGTCGGATTTGCTGTTGATTCGCGGGACTTACGGTCGTCGCGCTGAGCCACCCGCTGTGCCGGGATTTGAAGGCGTGGGCATTGTGGAAGAAAGCGGCGGCGGTTTGCTGGGCTGGCGGGTGTTAGGACGTCGCGTCGCTGTGCTGAACGGTCGTGGCGGCAACTGGCAGGAACAAGTCGTTGTCCCTGCACGACAAGCGGTACCAGTCCCCGATGATTTGCCCGACGAACAGGTAGCCTCTTTCTTCGTGAACCCGGCGACGGCACTGGTTATGGTAACCCACGTCCTTCGGGTGCCTAAAGGCGAATGGCTGTTGCAGACGGCAGCCAATTCCGCGCTCGGAAAAATGGTGATTCGCCTCGGCCAGGCCCTGGGTTTTCACACCGTGAATGTCGTGCGGCGAGAAGCAGCACGCCAGGAGCTTGCTTCCCTGCAGCCCGATGCTGTTTTGGTCTGGCAGCAGGACGATGATTTGAGCCAACTCCTGCGTGATCAGTTGCCGCACGTTTCGCTGCGCTATGCTCTGGATTGCGTGGGCGGCAAACTCGGTTCGCAGGTGATTTCCTGCCTCGGCCCGAGAGGACATTTGCTCGTTTATGGCACTTTGTCCGGGGAGCCGTTAGTCTTTAGCCCCCGCGACCTGATGGTCAATTCCCGCAAAATCGAGGGTTTCTGGCTGTCGGAATGGGTGCAGCGGCAAAGCGCCTGGACGATGCTGCGACTGTTTCGACAAATCATTCGGTTGATGCGGCGTGGTGTGCTGACCACCGAGGTTGCAGCGCAATACCCGATCGAGCAGTATCAGGAGGCTCTAAAGCACGCTCAGGCTTCCGGACGTTCGGGAAAAGTGCTGCTTCGTTTCGGGTAACACTCATGCCGGAACGCATGCCAACCACCCGCGGGTCAAGGCGATGGATCCTGGGAGGCCTGTTTGTGCTCCTGGGACTGGTGTCGTTGATTATCAGCGCGCTATTTGTGGACTGGCGAAACTGGATTTCGGTATTTCGGTCGCAAGCCGAGGACTGGCGCAATTACGTAGCCGAGCGCTGGTGGGTAAGCAGCGCCGCGTATTTCGGCGTGTATGTGCTGTTTGCAGGACTGGCCCTGCCGGGAGCGATGGTACTGACCCTGGTTGGCGGCGCTCTGTTCGGATGGCTATGGGGCGTGGTGCTGGTGAGTTTCGCTTCCACGGCAGGGGCAACACTGGCCATGCTCCTGAGCCGCTGGCTGCTCCGCGATTGGGTGCGACAGCGTTACGGCCACTATTTGCCCACTTTGCAGGCGGAGTTGCATCGCGCTGGGGGCTGGTATTTACTGAGCCTGCGCCTGAATCCGGTAGTCCCGTTCTTCATGATAAACGTGGCGTTTGGTTTGACAGATATTCCGGTGTGGCGATTCTGGTTGCTGAGTCAACTGGGAATGCTACCGGCGACGGTGCTGTATGTATGGGCCGGCACCGAATTGGAAACCGCGATTGTAACCGGCCAAATCGTCCCTGCCCGCATTATCCTGGCGCTGCTGGTAATCAGTTTCTTGCCAATTTTGGGGCGCTGGCTGGCGACACGCTGGCTGACAACCCCGCGCACGACAAATTAGTTCGTATGATATGTGCGTGCGCGCGGGTAGCAGCACGACCATAGTTACCCCGATGAATTGGCAACCGGAGAAGATGACATGGAGATTCTGCGACAACAAGACCCAGCGGTCTGGGAAGCGATTGAGGGCGAGCGCCGCCGTCAGCAGGAAGGTCTGGAAATGATTGCCTCCGAAAATTACACCAGTCCGGCAGTGCTGGCGGCTCAGGGTTCGGTGCTGACCAACAAGTATGCCGAAGGGTACCCGGGGCGGCGTTATTACGGTGGCTGTGAATTTGTGGATCAGGTAGAGCGGCTGGCGATCGAGCGCGCCAAGCAGTTGTTTGGAGCCGAATTCGCCAACGTCCAACCCCATTCCGGTGCTCAGGCGAACATGGCGGTTTATTTCGCCTGTCTGCAGCCCGGCGACACGATTCTGGCGATGGATCTGGCTCACGGCGGACATCTGACTCACGGCATGCGCTTGAATTTCTCGGGCAAACTGTATCGTGTGGTCGGCTATACCGTACATCCGGAGACGGAGCGAATTGACTTTGACCAGGTAGCGCGGCTGGCACGGGAACATCGCCCCAAGTTGATCGTCGCTGGTGCCAGTGCTTATCCGCGACAAATAGATTTCGGACGTTTCGCAGAAATTGCGCGACAAGTTGGGGCATTGCTGATGGTGGATATGGCGCATATTGCCGGTCTGGTGGCAGCCCGATTACATCCCGATCCGGTGCCGGTGGCCGATTTCGTTACCTCAACGACCCACAAAACTTTGCGCGGGCCCCGCAGCGGTTTCATTCTTGGCAAGGAAGAATGGGGCCAGAAGATTAACCAGGCGGTTTTTCCTGGCATTCAGGGCGGACCTCTGATGCATGTGATCGCAGCAAAAGCAGTGGCGTTCGGCGAGGCCCTGCGACCGGAATTTCGCCAGTATGCCCGCCAGATTATCCTCAATGCCCAAACGCTGGCCGAGGAACTGCTTCGCGCGGGTTTTCGGCTTGTTACTGGTGGAACCGATAATCATCTCATCCTGGTGGATGTGACGCCGCGCGGATTGACCGGTAAACTGGCCGAGAAAGCTCTCGAACGGGCCGGAATCACCGTCAACAAGAACCTTATACCGTTCGACAAACGGCCCCCGTTGGATCCGTCGGGCCTGCGCATTGGCACCCCGGCGTTGACCACTCGCGGCATGAAAGAGGCGGAGATGCGGCAAATCGCGCGCTGGATTGATGAAGTGCTGCGTGAACCGGACAACGAGACCGTGTTGTCGCGGGTGCGCGAACAAGTGCGTGAATTGTGCCGGCAGTTCCCCGCTCCCAGCAACTAGGGGCACGCTCTCGTCGTAATGCCCGCAACATGCTGAGCCGCTCCGCTCGGATCACCAGTGACTGGCCGCCGGTGGATCACCGACTCCCGGTCTGAAAGAGCGTTCCCAAACGCATTGGCTGAATCCTTCGCCAAGTGTTACCAGCAAGCCAGCAGTATCGTCTCAGGCCGGCAGACTTCCGCTTGACCGGCATCGGCGTTAGCGGTATGGACGACCAAAATGGGGCGACTCGCCAAGAACTTAAACCGCATCAGATGTCCTCACAACCGGGCGGCTTTCGGATGGGTCAGCCGTAGAGAACCTATTGGGTATCAGATGTCCCGAAGAGAAGTTCTACGGAGGCAGGAATTATGTCGCGAAGTTGCTGGGCGATCTGGGCGGCAACGGTGATGATATGCACAGCCGTCTCTTCAGGGTGTTTGGCCGTCGTTGCCGGTGGCACTGCGGGGCTTGTTGGCGCTGCAGCTTATGAGTACTGGAAAGGCGCGGTGCGAGAAACGATCCCTGCCAGCAGCGATAGTGTCTGGCAAGCGGCTCACGCTGCCCTGGCCGACCTCGGTTTGCCTGTCCTTTACTCCGGCAACGAGGGCACGAAACTTATCCTCGAAAGTCGCTCGCCAAAAGATGAGGACATCAAGGTTGAAATTGAGCCGGAAAAATCGAGCGTACCGCAAGCTCCACCGAGAACCCAGGTGTCTATCCGCGTGGGCACCTGGGGAGATGAGTACCTGAGTCGCCGCATCCTGGAACAGATTTACGTGCGGCTGGGACACGGCGATCCTCTGATTCAGGCCGCCGGGCGTTGATGACGGGAAGTAAATCGCAACCAGGCTATTGCCGGATCACCAAAATGCTTATACGCTATAGCAGTGGTGTGGCAGTGCGTGGTGCAGTGGATAAACGAACCAACAACTAGCCCGCAAATGCTGAGCTGAATGTTACTGCGCGAACTGCCACGATACTTTTCAAAGCACCAGGCGGTCGGTAACTGAAACGCCCATTGTCTGAATCCGATGGCCATACGCTTCTGGTCGCCTGGTTTTCGAACGCAAGTCGGCCCATGCCGGCGCAAGGTAGCAAGCATCGCTTAGCCCTTTCGCAATCAACCTTCCACTGGTGATTCATCGCGCGGGTTCTGTGCGACGTGGATACCTTCAGCGTCGTTGGAACCGGATGCTATATCTGGTGACTGGAACCCGCCGAGGCTCCTGGCAGTGTTAGTAACCCACTGCGTGACCTTTCCCAAAAGAGCAAACACTCGGATTGTGGCGATTTCCCGCGATACTGCATCGTAGATCGCGACACTCTCATTTGCACCTTTGAGCCAATTTCTCTGCCTTTTGCGAGACGTCCGCCATGAAGACTTCCGGCAAGAAAACTCGTAGCAGCACGGCTACCGTAGAAACATCCGGTCGCGCGGATAACGCGCCCGTTGAACAGGTCCAGGTTCAACCGAATCTCGCGCCGGGAGAAACCGCCCCGCAGCAAACCGACATCGGCATTTTGCAGCGCATGCCGGTGCAGCAGCTGATCAAGGTAGCCCGTGCCGAAGGTGTTACCCAAACCGCCGGCATGACGCGACAGCAGCTCGTTGTGGAAATCGTTCGCCGACGGAGTGAACGCGGACATACCATTTACGGCACCGGTACGCTGGAGGTGCTACCAGAACGGTTTGGCTTTTTGCGTCTGCCGGAGCGCAATTATTTGAGTTCGCCCGACGACATCTACGTCTCGCCGACTCAAATCCGCCACCTGAATTTGCAGACCGGCATGACCATTCACGGCGTAGTACGACCACCGCTGGAGGGCCAAACCAATTTCGCATTACTCCAGGTTGTCTCCGTCAATGGCTTGCCTCCAGAGCGGGCAGCTCAGCGGGTTAATTTCGAGGATTTGCTACCCATCCATCCGTGCAAGCGGATAATTCTGGAAACCACACCGGACGAGATCAACACGCGCGTCGTGGACCTCATCACGCCAGTGGGACGTGGACAGCGTGGCCTGATCGTTTCCCCGCCTCGTGCCGGCAAAACCGTGTTGCTTCAGAAAATTGCTCAGGCCATCCTGAAAAACTATCCCGAAATGTACGTCATCGTGCTGCTGATAGACGAACGCCCCGAAGAAGTTACCGATATGCGACGAAATGTGGTGGGCGAAAAAGGAGAAGTGGTTGCCTCCACCTTCGATGAGCCAGCCTACCAGCATTTACACGTTGCCGAGATCGTTCTGGAAAAGGCCAAGCGGATCGTCGAGTTCGGCGGCGATGTGATCATCCTGCTGGATTCGTTGACCCGACTGGCACGGGCGTACAATGCGGAAGCCCCGGCTACCAGCAAGACGTTGACCGGAGGCATCGTCGCTGGAGCACTGGAAAAGCCGAAGCGGTTTTTCGGCACCGCTCGACAGATCGAAAACGGCGGTTCGTTGACTATTCTGGCCACTGCACTTACCGAAACTGGCAGCCGGATGGACGACGTCATTTTCGAAGAGTTTAAAGGCACGGGCAATATGGAACTGCACCTTGATCGCCGGCTGGTGGACAAACGGGTTTGGCCCGCCATCAACATCAACGCTTCCGGTACCCGCCGCGAAGAGCTATTACTTGACCCGGAAGAGCTTCGCCGGGTCTGGCTTTTGCGGAAGGTGCTCAGCGATATGGACCCGGTAGAAGCGATGGAGTTGCTCGTCAGCAAACTCCGCAAAACACGAAGCAATGCCGAGTTCCTGATGACCCTTCAGTTGACCTGATCGGTAAGACCCAGTATTCCAGTACGGGCATAACACACAGCCCAACATCCGCCTATCACGGCGAATGGGGTTTTTCGGTCTGCACCCGGCGAAGCTCTTCCAATGTCTTGCGGAGTTGCTCGAATTTTTCCCGATCTATGCCGGGCCCGTCGTTTTGCAGGTCGCGGATTTGCTGCTGAAGTTTCTCCTGCAAAAGGCGGATTTGCTCAAGCTGCTTCAAACGTTCCTGGGGTATTGCAGGCGCTGGCACTGCACGAATCCGTATCTCGACAGGTTGCGGTTTGGGGACTTCGACATTTTTGTTCTCGGCAGGTGCTGGCTTCGCTTCCGGCAAGTCCTTCGGCTTTGCGAGTGGCTGGTCGGGAATGACTGGAACCCGCTGTGCTGGCAGCGGTAGTGCTTGGGCTGGCACTGCGGGCGCTGGCTGAACGGGAACGGCCTGATTGGGCACAGGTTGCGGGATTGCGTTTTTGGGCAGCGGTTGTACAGGCAGTTGCTGAACCGGATTGACTGGCACCGGCTGCAACGGAACTGGCTGCACGGGAACGATAATTCGCTGAATCGGAGGCGCTGCCGGAGGCACCGGCTGAGCAGGAACATTTCCCGGCAGTTGTTGTTTTGCAGCGGGAGCAGAACCGTTTGCCGGTGATTGACCCGATTTGCCGCGCGGAGTTTCCAGGGGGTCAGCTACGTCGAACACCACGTGGAAATTCGCCGCTACCAGCTCCACCAGCCCCCTGGCTCGATCGAGCCGAACCTGGTGAATCTGGCTTCGCATGGCTGTCTCGCATTCGTAAACCTGGCCATTGCGTTTGTCTATGCCATGCACCATCGTTCGGTCTATGAACCGCCGATTTTGATTGTCCAGGGGCACACGTTGCCAGCTGGCACACAGGATCAAAGGCGATTCCTCGAAACGGTCCAGGATAAGCAGCTGGGGCGGCAGTTCGCATTGCCAGCGAACTTTTTCCTGACCGCGATCGAATGCGACTACCGGACCCTCGGCAAACACGCTTCGCAAGAGGTTACCATAGGCGAGTATTTGAACGCCGTTTGCTAAAGCAATATTCACACCGGCTCCCACGTTCTGGCGATTGTTCTTGTTGCACACAAGATAGAAGTTGTAGTCGTCAGCGAGCAGTATTGCCTCGACCTGCTCCGGGAACTGTTCGGGTAGTGCAGCCAGCAATACCTGATTGCCGGTCAAAACATCCAGCACCAGCAAATGGGGAGCCAGCACACCGGCGTCGGCATCCGAGCCCTGTTTTGGAACGAGCAGGCTCAAAGCTACCGTATTGGGAACAAACGAGGTATAGCGGCGAGTCACGTTCCGCAGCCGTTTTGTCCAGACGTTTTGACCGGTCAAGGGATCGTAAAGCCGCCAATCTTCTCGCTGATCTTCCCCGGTTTCGCGGAGCAACAGATGTCGGCCAAGCACTCTCTCACAGCGTGTCCAGGCTGGTAGGAAATCTGGTACGGACAGCACTTCTCCAGTCCGCGTGGACAGCACCATGGGCTTGGCGTTCGGCTTTGCTGAGTGATTGCCTTCGCGTCCAGGCGGACTATAGGCAATAAACAAAGCCTGACCGTCCCCAAATAACCAGGCTCCATCCACCGCCAGCCGTTTTTCCCAACGGATTTTCCCGGAGGTAGGCTCAGCAACCACCAGGCCGCGATCGCGGCTGAAATAGGCAACAAAGCCAGGGGTCGCCACGAATTGCCCGTTGATACGCTCCCTCGTACCGTCAGGGTAATTGAGCACCCAGCTGGCGACGGACTGGTCCCAGAAAATACTCGGCTGCATCCCTTGAGGCCAGGGATAAGTTTCTCCCACCAGACTGACTTTCCACGCAAACGCCTTCCGCTCCAGGTCAAGGGCGTACAAATAGATACCCCACACGAAGAAGGCATAATGCCCCACCACCCGACACGGAACTTCCGGCGGTGAGTTGGTTGTGCCAAACTGGAAGTGATAATTTACCGGCGGTTGCTCCAGCGGCAGGGTGCGCAGCACTGCCGCATCATCGTCCCCCGTTGTTCGGCTCAAGATGCGTAGTTGTTGCGGAAAGACGTTCACGTTAATCGCCAGGCTATACTGACGCGATGGTGGCAGCAGGTCACCTTGCGTGCTCAGCCACACCTGCATTTGCTGCGGGAAGGTGCCACTCTCCACGCGGGGTTGCCCGATCTGCTGTCGGCTCGGCAGCCAGGTTCGATTTCCTGTATCGAGGTACGGCAGGAAACGTTTATCCGTCGCCAGTTCGTCGAACAGTTGCCGACCCGATTTCCCACCGGGCAGACGTATTTCCGGATAACGCTCGGCCAGTTTTCGGTAATAGAAAATGGCGTCCTGCATCTTGCCCAGACGTGCATGCAGCCGGGCCAGCGCTTCCAGTCCGGAGGCGGCGAACTGAGGATTCGAATGGGTGAGCAGAGGCAGGAGAACCATTTCCGCTTCCACGTTCTCACCGGCAGCCAGGCACTGCTCTGCCAGCAGCAAACGCGCTTCCGCGGCTAAATCGCTCGCCATTCCGAACAAGCTGACAAAACGACGCAAGTTTTCACGATTCGGCGACGCACGCACCTGCTCCCATTCCTGCCGAACCAGCGCCGCCAATTCCTGCCGCTGTTCCGGCGATGACGGCCGCTGCAGCAGTGCACTCAATTTGGCTTCCGCATACAACTCCGGAATCACGCGAACCGAGCCATCCTGCGGAAGCAGGACATATTCCTGGGAGCCAAGTTTGGCAAACTCTAAGTACGCCTGAAAAGCCTCACGCAAGCGTCCCTGGTTTTCCCGGCCACGGGCTACCAGATGCCAGTACTGCGCCCGTCGCTGTCGTTCTTCCTGCTCCCGTGCTACCCGGGCCGATTCTGTTTCACCATCCGGAGCCGGGATCTGCAGTAACTGTTCGTATTCCTGCAGATTTTTCTCGTAGGTATTGAAATCGCGCTGGAGCTGAATCGAGAGCGCCTCGAAAAGTTTCCGCTGGGCTCGACGGCGGGTCGCATACGAGATGTCAGGTTGCTTCAGGGCGCGGCGAAAATCATCGCAGGCCTTGTCGAGTTCGCCCCAGTGAATCCGCAGCGTGCCGAGCTCCGTCAACGCTTCCGGATCGTTCGGATTCTTCTCGAGGGCTTTCGCAATTTCCGCCTTGCGCACCTCAAGCTGCGGATACACTACCAGGCTGGTTAGCCCTTGAGCCACTACGTAACCGTCGTGGAAAAGCAAGTTGCCAATAGGTTCCTTGTTCTGCGCTTCGATGATTCCAAGAATGGCGCCGTCTTGCAGGCTGAGGGCTACTACCGCGCCATTGCGGGTGGGCAGAAAATAGGTGGTGGCATTGGCGATACCCCGGCCACCGGGGCCTTCGGTAGTGGGAGGCAAGGTGGTTCGCCACACCTGCTCACCGTCTGTCAGACGAATCGCACGCACGCTATCACGGCTCACGACCACAATTCGCCCGTGGTAAATTCCGGCCACGTACAGGTCGTTTTGCTCCCGCGGTAACGGATTCCAGGCCAGGTTGCCATCCTGCAAATTGACGCAGTAGATCGCGTTGCTATCGGCTGCCGTAAACACAACTTTCCCGTCCGCAATCATTGGTGCGGGATAGAACCAGCGACGGTCAAGCCAGTTGTAGCGCGGATTGCCCGGCCCGATGACTATCCGACCCGGTCTCGGCACAGCGGCTTCAAAATCGGTACCCTCGTAAGGTCGTGCCCAGACCAACGTGCGGGTCAGGAGGTCCACTCCCAGCACTACGCCAGCGTTGGTAGGGCACACAAGAATGCCGTCGCTGTAGGCCAAATGGCAGGCCTCCATTCGCCGCTCCGGGTCCTCCTGGATTTTTCTTTCGACATAGCACAACGGCTGCATCCACTGCACGGCCCCATTTTGCGGGTCGAGACAGATCAGCCGAATTTCGCCATTGCATTCGGCCAGCACGTACAGTTTCCCGCCCAGCGGCAACGGCGGGCCGAGGAAAAACGTCTCCGCCCAGGGAGAGTTCGGAGCGCTTTTACTGCCTTCGAGCATCCAGATGCACCGACCACCGCGGAGATCGAATGCCGAAAGATTGTTCCCCAACGACCACGTTCCCATCGGCAATGGCGCCGCACCTGGCGGAAAGACGTTCGGTTGACGTCGCGAGAACGCAGGCGGTAACGGCGTATCTTCCACAGCATAGACCCGCTCATGGTCGGTGCTGAGCGTGCCCAGAAGCCCGTTGTACACGAAAGCCATCGGCGCAAAACTACGGTATTGCTGCAACAGGGCCACATAATCGGCAGTACGCCGCGTGCTCAAAACATTGTCGAGGTTGTCCTCATAACTGGAGGCCCATTGAATTTCTCCGGTACGAATACGAACTGCCTGAATTCCATAGGTGGTACGACAGATGGCCAGTTCGCCGACACTGATGGGCAATCCACCTGGCAACACAGCCATTCGCCTCGACTGTAAGTTACGCACTGCGGTCTCGATTTCGCTACGGGTAGCTGACTCCTTGTAAGTGGGCAGCTCGTGGACCTTTTCGAGAAACGGTGCCGCCCCTTCGCTTATTGCCGTATGCAGAGCATCCCCGCCGAAGACAGGCCAATCAAATCGCTCGCGCTGCACCCGGTTGCTGGCGCTGGCTAGTTGCCGCAACTGCTGTGGCTCCAAACGGGCCAGGGGTTCCGGCACATCGCGTCGCCAATCCCGACGTTGCAACTCCCGCCAGACCCGCTCGGCCAGGTTCGTTTGCCCGGCTCGCTCCAGTGCGAAAGCTGCCTTGACCAGTGTCAATGTCGGCAGGCGATCCCATCCGCCTGGACGCCCCAGCAACCGCTCGAAATACAAGGCTGCCATCACCGGACTTCCCTGGTCGAGCTGAATCGTACCCAGGACGGCCAGAGCTTCTGCCCCGGCTTCGGTGTGGAGATAACGCATGGCCACTTCGGCAATTTTTTGCGGATCGCCAGCCTGAAGTGCGGCCCGCAGAGCTGCACGTGCCTGAGCACCGTAATACTGCTCGTAATGCTGCAACCCCTCCTCGCCCATGCTGGCCAGCAGACGGTTGGCTTCCGAGCGCACGCTGGCCCAGCGCCCGCGGCTATCCTGGAGGAATTTGTCTTCTTTCTCATCGAGCATGCCCTGCAACAAGTCCACCGCTTGTCGCCATTGCTGTTCCTTGATCAACCGCTGAGCCTCTTCGAGTTTGCGTTCGGCATTGCGATCGCGGGGTAGCCGCACGCGCTCAGCAATACTGGTCTCGGGCCCTGGCTGTGTGGGACTTGTAGCGCGAACTTGCGCCAGCGCCACACCTCTCCAGCCTTCACCTACCAGAAGCATCAACAAAACCCAGGACAAAAACAGTCCGCTGAGCACGGTTGCAATAATGACCAGTCGCCGCCTTACCATCGCCTGGACTCCTGTCGCAGAATGCCATTTTATTCCACGTTATTCACCAGCCTTGCCGCTGGCGGGGGAACGTCGCTGCGCGTCTCGTCTGGTTGATGCAATATTATTCCACGGCATTTACCAGCCTTGCTGTTATGCGACACCCGGATGGCTATTCGCTTCAATCGTGTCGCCGCCAAAGGGTCTCGGCACAGATCGCATACCAGCCCGCCTGCCCATACACCATTCTGCCGCCCCCTGGCAAAATTGCAAGGGGCTTCAATTCCGCAAAGCCACTGGACAGGTGTAGTACCCCCAATTAAGACGAACAAGTATTCCGGAAGTAACAACGGTTTCTGCCTCGGCCGGCGGTGTCCGCCTATATCTTTGCGTTCGAAATGGCAGAACAGCGCCATTAGCCGACCAGCGTTGCGCCCAAGGCTTGAAACAAAATTTTGCCGTGCCCTGCCTTTCATTCGCCGAAAAAGTTTCCGGGTTACCAAAGACTTGTTCCAAGGCACAACCGTTTTGCCGGTGATGAACTGCGAGCAATTCGAGAGATTCCCCCCAAGCGGTCTCTCTCTGAAGGTCAGGCTGTAACAATTAACTGGGCGGAGGGGTGCCATGATCCCAGTGCATAGCAATGAATAACATAAGCGCGAACTGACACGCTCACCCATCAGCGAGGAGCACTATGCACACGCTCAGCAACACGGGCAAGGAATTGCCGTTCCTGGAAGAGGTGGAATTGCAGGGGCATATCATTGACTCGCTGCTGTTGCCGAAGGTGCTTGATGAAATCCTGACGCGGGGCGGGCAATATGTGCTGAAAGAAATCCGCGTCGGTCAGCGCCAGCAGGACCCCAGCTATGCCCGAATCGAGATTCGCGCGCCGACGGCGGAGCTGCTCCGGGACATCCTCGAAAGTATCCACGACCACGGGGCCACGCCGGTCGTGCAGCGAGATTGCCAGTACGTCCCGGCGGACATGGACGGAGCATTTCCGGAAGGTTTCTACAGCACGACCAACTACCGCACACAGGTTCGCCTGGGCGGGCAGTGGGTCGAGGTCGAAAACATGGAAATGGATTGCGGCATATTGGTGGAACCGGAAGCCCGGCGAGCCCGCACCATCGCCATGGCGCATGTCAAGCGTGGTGACCGTATCGTGGTCGGCCACGAAGGAATCCGTGTGTTTCCAGTCGGCCAGGAGCGTCGTCAACATTTATTTGAGTTCATGTCCAGCGCGGTGAGCAGCGAGAAACCCAAGACGGTAACCGTTCGGGAAGTGGCAGCGCAGATGTTACGCACGCGGGCCGCCGGGCAAAATATTCTCGCGGTGCTCGGTCCGGCCGTCGTTCACACCGGCGGCGTGGAACACATCAGCGAGCTCATTCGCATGGGTTTTCTGAACATCCTGTTCGCCGGCAATGCCCTGGCTGCTCACGACATTGAACAGGCGTTGTTTGGTACCAGCCTGGGTGTCTATCTGGAACGCGGTTTGCCCGCGGAAGAAGGACACGAGCATCACTTGCGAGCCATCAACACCATTCGCCGACTCGGCGGCATCGCCGCAGCGGTGGAAAAAGGTGTGCTCCGCAGCGGCATCATGTATGAATGCGTTCGGCATCGAGTTCCCTTCGTGCTGGCTGGTAGCATCCGCGACGATGGCCCGCTGCCGGAAGTTATCACCGATGTCCTCGCCGCTCAGGACGCCATGCGCCATTACATTCACCAGGGGAACGTCGGCATGTGCCTGATGGTGGCGACGCTGCTACATTCCATCGCCGTGGGCAACCTGTTGCCGGCCTGGATTCGCGTCGTTTGCGTGGACATCAACCCAGCTGCGGTGACCAAACTCATGGATCGCGGCAGCATTCAAACGGTCGGCATAGTCACGGACGCCGAACCATTCCTGCGTCTGCTGGTCGCTGAACTGCGCAAACATACTGCCGTCGCAGTAACGTGAGCGGACAGGTCAGCAAAGAGAACCTATCCAGCAGGAGCCTGTCATGTCCAGTGAAGACGAAGCAGCACACGGCAGCGGTGTGATGCCCTTGAGGCCCGACATGACTTTGCGCCAGATCGCGATGGACTATCCGAAGTGTCGGCAGGTTCTCGAGCGGTACGGGGAGCCATCGAACCGGCCGCTGCCGTTCGGCCATCTGGAGCCACTTACGTATTTCGCCCGACGCCGTGGTCTGCCGCTGAGGCAACTGCTGGCCGAATTGTCGCAGGCAGCAGGAGTGCCTGTGGATTGGGACGCACCGCGGGCCGAGCACCTGCATCGCCCATTCGTCACCTCCGCGCTGGTTCTGACACTAACGCTCGGTGCCGGTTGGGGCATGTTCCTGCTTTTTCCCATTGCCTGGGGCAGCAGCTGGCAGGCGGTATCTCCAGGCATGGTGGTAGCGCACGGGGCGACGCAACTTTGGGGATTCGTTGGCCTGTTTGTCGTCGGCATTGCGTTGCGATATCTGCCTTCGGTCACCGGCCGTACCCGAGCGGGCTATTTATTGCGCCACGGCTTGCTGCTTATGTTTTGGCTCGGTGTTCTGGGCGGATTTGTCTGGGCTTTGTTCCCGTCGGTGGCGCCATGGATAGGCGTGGCCAGCGGCCTGGCGCTGACAGCTGCTGCGTGCTGCTACCTGGCATTCGTCGTCCGCCAGTTGGCCTTGCTGCCGCCTCCACTGTGGGGCTGGCCGGTGCTGGCTTCGGCGATCTGGATGCTGCTGTGGGCGATAGCCGAGCTGGTACTGCGCAGCTATTTCCGCCACACTGGGCCTGACCACTTTCGGCAAAGTGATCGGCAGCTGCTGATGGAGTTGGCCCTGTTCGGTTTCGCCCTCAACGCGATTTACGGATTCGGGCAACGATTGTTACCCGGCATGACCGGCACCCGCACACCGAATTGGCGGGCTATTAGGGTGGGCGTCGCAGTTCATAATGCCGGCGTATTAGCCCGCGGTTTGGCGCATCTGGGATTTGGCAACGTCGCGGCCTGGGTCGGCGCTGGGGGTCTGGCAGCCGGAGGCCTGTTATTTGTCTGGGCCATGCACGGCTACCGCCGGACGCGACCGACAGAGCCGCGTCCGGAAATCGGCCCTGAATCGCTGCGCTACTACGTGCAATTGGCGTTCGCCTGGCTGGTCATCGCTTTCCTGCTGCTGCTCGCCGGCGAAACTGTCTGGGGCGTCCGAGGACAGGCGATCCCTTCGGCCTACCAGGGAGCAGTGCGCCATGCCCTGACTGTGGGGTTTCTCACCACCCTAATTGTGGGCGTGGCCCAACGCCTGCTACCCATCCTCGACCATCGGCTATTGCGCTGGCCCGGACTGGTGTTACCGATCCTGGCGCTGGTGGGTTCGGGCAACGTCCTGCGCGTTGGCCTGGAATTTGCGACGTTGGCCAGCGACACGGTGTTTATCTGGCTGCCCGTCTCGGGAGTTCTGGAAGTCGGTGGACTCGTCCTGTTCTCCGTCAACGTTCTGGCCACGATGTGGTCTTCTCCAGAGCGTGAAGTGCGAGCGGGACAGATTACGTTACGCACTTCGGTAGCTGCCCTGCTTGCTGAGTATCCCGATCTGGAAGATGCACTTTTTGCCTGGGGCGTGAGATACCTAGGGCGTGTTCGCTCCGTGCCGCGGGAACTCACACTGGGCTCGCTTTGTCGTAGCGAAGGTCTCGATAGCGCGCAGATGCTGCAACGGATTCGCGACTGGCTGAAAAACTGTTCGGCTATGTGACCTTGTAAACCCGTTGGTCAAACATTCCATTTCCAGCCGAGCCCGTGGCACGGAACTGGCCTTGTGCTCTGCTCGTGACAGAACTTATAACACCCGGTCTGCAAGCGCAGATGCTGCTGCCCCTCCGATGCGACAACAACCCCAGCGTCTGCGGGGAGTGGGGTGGAGGCTGGCCGAGCAGGATACCCTTATGCCCGCCGCTCCTACCAACCTACTCTCTCGGTGACCGGAGAACTCGGCATGGATTGGCTGCAAATGGCAACGATTGCCGCGGGTATCTTTCTGGCGGAAACCTGTGTGGTCACCCTGAGCACGGTCCGCACGATTTTGATCTCGCGACACCAGCGCATCTTGGCGCCGGTGCTGGGATTGGTGGAAATCAGCCTGTGGCTGCTGGCTATCGGGCAGGTGATGCAAAACTTGCATGTGCCGGTTTATTTCCTGGCCTTCGTCGCGGGCTTCGGAACAGGGAACTACCTGGGAGTGTGCGTCGAAAACTGGATGGCGCTGGGCTATGTGGTGGTGCAAATTATCACTCGTAAAGATGCTGGGCCATTGGTGCAGGCGTTTCGCTCAGCCGGTTTTGGTGTTACCTGTTTATCCGGACAAGGTCTCATGGGGCCTGTGCAACTTCTTTTGAGCGTTTTGCCTCGGGCCAGGCTGGACGAAGCCAGTCAACTTGTGGAAAAACACGACCCCGAGGCCTTTTACCTGGTGGACGAACTTCGGACGATTCGCCGTGGATTTCTACCGCAGGCATTGCTGTTTCCGTTCTCGCTCTGGCGGAAAGAAACCACCGGCCACAGCTGGAATTTGACGGTCAACCGGACAATCACCCACCACAATAATCCTTCCGCGAGTGTTCAGGGAGCGTCGCCAGGCCAGCATGGAGAACAATCCGAAAAAATCGGCCAAAAACCGTTGACCACAAGTCATTCGCCCATTATTAGATAGTAGTAGGATTTTTCCGCTCACAAACAAAGCCAGGGATATCCGGTATGAAGCCGGCATCCAGTGGCTGATGGCGGGCTGCACGCCAATTCTCCCAAGGAAGGGAAACTGGTCGAAAGAAACGACGAGCCAGCAGGCTATAGGTGAATTGGTCTTTCAGTAAAGCTAAGAGCAGGAGGGTCAGGTATTTCCACACCACGCGCGTCGCGTCCGGGTCCGGAACGGGGTCTGCGGGTTAACGAGCAAATTCGCGTCAGCCCTATTCGCTTGATTGGAGTCAATGGTGAATCACTGGGCATCGTGCCGACCTCGGAGGCGTTGAAACGGGCACGCGAAGCCGGTTTGGATCTCGTGGAAGTGGCGCCCTTCGAACGCCCTCCCGTTTGCCGGATCATGGATTACGGCAAGTACAAGTATGAGCTTTCGCGGAAACAGTCCAAAGCCAAACAGCACCAGCCCAAGCTCAAGGAAGTTCGCTTGCGGCCAAAAACCGGTGAGCACGATATTGAAACGAAAATCAACCAGATACGCCGATTCCTCGAACATCACGACAAAGTGCAGGTAACCGTGCAGTTTCGTGGCCGGGAAATGCAACACGTCGAGGAAGGCCAGCGGGTCTTGCAACACGTGCTGGAAAAAGTGCAGGACCTCGCGAAACTGGAACGCCAGCCTCTCCTCGAAGGGCGGCGCCTGGTGGCCATGCTCGCTCCCAAAAGTTGACGGCGGGACAGTCGTTGCACGGCGTGTATAATAGTTGCTTCCCGGCGAACTCCTGGCCAGACGGGTGGTATATAATCCAGGCTGGCCGTCGGAAAAACGCTGAATTTTTACGGATACGCCATCCGATGGGCCTGGATGAATTGTGCCGGGACCGACTGAAACCATGCTGCACTGAGGACTAAAATGCCGAAGCAGAAAACTCACAAGGGTGCGAAAAAACGGTTCAAGGTCACCGCTACGGGCAAGGTAATGCGGCAGAAATGCGGCCGCCGGCACTTGCTCAGCCACAAACGCAGCAAGCGCAAACGGCGGCTCCGCCGACCCTTGGTTCCGGTGGAAGGTGCTATCGCTCCCAAGATTGCCGCAGCGATTGACTGACCGTGCTATCATTGGTCCTCGGACTCATTTCGTCCCTGGCTTGAGCCGGCAAATGTGTAGGAACTATCCACGGAAAAACACACGCTAACGGGAGTGATTGATCATGGTACGGGCGCGAAGTGGTAAGACGACGACTCGCTTTCGGCGACGCCTGCGCAAGAAAACCAAGGGCTATTTTTTGGGGCGTAAGAATCTGCTGAAGCAGGCCCTGATTACTGCCATCCGTGCGGGCGTTTATGCTTACCGCGACCGCCGGCAACGAAAGCGGATGTTCCGGCGATTGTGGATTCTCCGCATTAACGCTGCCTGCCGGGCACGCGGACTCAAATATTCGACATTTCTGGCCGCTCTGCAACGAGCCCGCATAGACCTGGATCGTAAGTCGCTCGCGGAACTGGCCATCAACGACCCGGCCGCTTTTGACGAGCTGGTCAATCTCGCACGTCCGTATTTGCCGGGCGCTAACCCGGCTGGGCCTCCGGCGGGGTAGGTATCCTCGTTGCCCTGAGCGAAGGGGTAACGGTTTTATGGAACTGGAGCAACTCCGGCAGCAGGCTCTGCAAGAATTGTCCGCTGTCCAGGACGAAAGCGGATTGCGGCACTGGAATAGCCAGTACCTGGGCAAAAATGGTTTGCTTACGCAAGCATTGAAACGCATCGGTCAGTTATCCGCCGCGGAGCGACCACGATACGGCCAGCAAGTTAACGAACTCAAGGAAACCTTGCTGGCGGCCTATGAACGCAAAAAACAGGAACTTCACCAGCAAGAAATCGCTCGCAGCCTGGCCGCGGAGGCGCTGGATGTTACTCTGCCCGGGCGCCCGGTCTTACGCGGCAGGTTGCATCCCGCCACCCAGGTGATGCGGGACATCCTTGCCATTTTCGCCGAACTGGGTTTTCAGGTGTACAGGAGCCGGGAAGTTGAAGACGACCTCACCAACTTCGAGCTGCTCAACATGCCCCCGCATCACCCAGCCCGAGACCTGTGGGACACCTTTCACACCACCACGCCCGGAATACTGCTGCGCACGCATACCTCGCCTGGCCAGATTCACGTCATGCGTCAGTATTGTCCCCAACCGATTCGCGTGGTTTTGCCCGGCATGTGCTACCGCTACGAGCAAATCACCGCCCGCAGTGAAATCCAGTTCCAGCAGGTCGAAGGACTGGCCATCGGTGAACGCATAAGTCTGGCGGATCTCATAGGCACCCTGAGTACCTTCGCCCGACGATTCTTCGGCGAGGATCGCCGCATCCGCATCCGCAACAGCTACTTCCCGTTCACTGAACCAAGCATTGAGGTAGATGTGGATTGTATTCTCTGTGGCGGTACTGGCAGGAGTCCGAAAACGGCTGGCCAAACGGCAGGCGGTTGTTCCCTGTGCAAAGGTACAGGCTGGCTGGAAATTCTGGGTGCAGGGATGGTGCATCCCGTAGTACTGCGCAACGGGGGTTACGATCCGGAACGGTTTCAGGGTTTCGCCTTCGGTATGGGCCCACAACGCATGGCCATGCTCAAATACGCCATTCACGATATCCGGCTATTCTGGAGCAATGATTTGCGGTTTCTCGAACAGTTTTGATCGGTCGCCGATAATAGTTTTCCTGGCGATAATGGCCGATACCAGAGCATCAGGAGTGTGCCAATGAAAGTGCCGCTGCGCTGGCTACGAGAATATGTCAACATCAGTTTGCCAGTGGCCGAACTGGCCGAACGATTGACCCTGGCTGGGCTCGAGGTAACAGGCATACGCACGGTCGGCTTGCCCGTGCCCGAAGGGTTGCGGTTACCTCCGCAACAAATGGGCCCGGTTTGGGATGACGACAAGGTCCTGGTTGCGGAAGTCCTCGAAGTACGCAAACATCCCGACGCTGAGCGGTTGCTTTTGGTGGATTTGGATTACGGCAAAGGCACCATCACGGTCGTAACCGGAGCCAGTAATCTGAAGCCTGGCGACCGTGGACTGAAAGTGGTGCTGGCGCTGGTTGGGGCTATGCTCATTGACGGTTATTCGGAAGAGCGTGTGTTACGGCAGTTGAAACCGGCACGAATTCGCGGCGTGCTGAGCGAAGGCATGGTCTGTTCGGCACGCGAACTGGGTATCGCCGACGACCACGAAGGAATCCTCATCCTCGATCCGGACGCGCCGGTCGGAATGCCTCTGGCGGAGTACCTCGGCGACGTAGTGCTGGAATTTGATGTTCTGCCAAGTATGGCCCGCTGCCTGTCGGTGATCGGAGTGGCCCGCGAAGTGGCTGCTCTGACTGGCCAGGAATTACGTTATCCCCCGATCCATCGCGACAATCAAGCAACCAGCGCTGGCACAGAACGAGTCCGTGTGCGGATCGAGGATTCCAGCCTGTGTGCTCGTTACGCTGCTCTGGTCATCGAAGAGGTAACCGTGCGACCGTCGCCGGCGTGGATGCAAATTCGCCTGCAGCTGGCCGGAATGCGACCTATCAACAATCTCGTGGACGTTACCAATTACGTCATGCTCGAATGGGGCCAACCTCTGCATGCTTTCGACTACGAAAAACTCCGCGACCGGGTGGGCGGGCCAACTCCGGAAATCATCGTCCGCCCTGCCCGACCAGGCGAAAGATTGATTACGCTGGACGGCCAGAACCGCGAATTATCTCCCGAGCATCTGGTGATTGCCGATTTGGTCGGCCCTATTGCTCTGGCCGGTGTCATGGGTGGTCAGGAAACAGAAGTTACCAGCGAAACGCAATCGGTGCTGCTGGAGTCGGCCAATTTCCATGCGGTAAGTATTCGTCGAACGGCCAGGCATTTCGATTTGCCCAGCGAAGCCAGTCTCCGTTTTAGTCGCGGTTTGCATCCCGATATCGTAGAACCGGCTGCATACCGTGCTGCCCAGCTTATTTTGCAGCTGGCCCAGGGTCGAGCCTGTTCCCCTCTAGTGGATGTTTATCCCGCACGTCCACCGGAGCAGACCATTCTTCTCCCTCTGGATTATGTAAACCGCCTCGTAGGAGCCGCTATTCCCCGTCATGAAATTGTCCGTATTCTGAGAAGCCTTGAATTCCGCGTTGAAGAAGCCGCAACCGACGCCCTGAGCGTTACCGTACCGCGGCACCGACTTGACATACAGCATGGCCCAGCGGATCTCGTCGAGGAAATCGTTCGCATTTACGGCTATCAGCGGATTCCGCCTACCTTGCCTGAGGAACGTTTACCCAGCTATCAGACACGGCGGGACTGGCTATTGGAAGAACGTTTGCGCGATGCGCTGGTGGCTCTCGGTTGCCAGGAGGTCATTACATACGCACTCACTTCTGCTGAGCGAGAGCGACCCCTAGTCGGAGGTGATGTTGAACACGTCCGCCTGCTCAACCCGATTCATCCAGACCGCTCGGTGCTGCGCCGATGTTTGTTAACCGGGATTTTGGAAATCGCCGCACACAACCTGCGCCAACACGACCGGTTGCGGTTATTCGAGCTAGGCCTGGTTTACCTTCCCCAGCCTAACGAAAAGTTTCCCGACGAACGCCGCCACCTGGCCCTGCTTCTGACCGGTCCGCGCTGGCCTGAGTTCTGGCAGCACCAGGACGGGCTATCCGCGCAGGACTTTTTCGACCTCAAAGGAGTGTTGGATGGACTGTTCCAGGCCCTGCATCTGGGCGATGCTGAGCACGGTACCGCAAGCGTAACCTGGCAACCGTCGCAGCAACCCTGGTTGCACCCCGGACGCTCTGCCGCGCTGGTATGGCAAGGAACCCTCCCTGCTTCAAGCTCTACTTCTTCCGAAGCTCCGACAACAAGTGGCAACCCTGTCCTTCTCGGTTACGCCGGTCAATTACATCCCGCTCTAAACGACTTTTACCAACTTGGCCGGCGAGATATTTACGTCGCCGAACTGGATCTGGAACTGCTCCTGCCCTTGATCCCGCAACGATTTACCTGCCAAGGCGTCTCACCCTTCCCTCCTGTGCGGCAGGACCTCGCATTGATTGTGGATGAACATGTACCGGCTGAGGCGGTTCGCCGGGAAATTCAACTCGCAGGTGCTCCCTTACTGAGAGAAGTGCGGCTTTTCGACGTCTATCGCGGCCCTAATATACCGGCTGGAAAGAAAAGCCTGGCCTGGACCCTGACCTATCAGGCAGATGACCGAACACTCACGGATAAAGAGGTAGCGAAAGTCCATCAAAAGATCGTAAACCGCCTGGAAAAAGTACTAGATGCCCGTGTGCGAGCCCCATGAAGATACTCGCCCAGCGCATTTACCTAAAACCATTGGGGAGATTTCTTCGCGGCGCACTACTTTGAGTTTGGTGAATACTGTCTGCAACACAGCTATGGTGGCATCATTTAATATTGATCCTGCCTGGTGCACCATCTAAGTATTGATGCGGGCAAAAATTCTGGCGCCTAAGTTTTCAGTTCACTGACCCGCGGAGCTGGATTCCGCAATAAATGCCGCTGGAATAATTGGACGCGGGTGATCCTTGAGAACGCTTACCAGGAGTTGCTCGTATTCTGGTGGCGGTGGCACAAAAGCACTTAGTCGCCATAAGGTTAGTAATTGCCGACCAGCCACTCGCTCGTGGGCTGTACTAAGCCCGAGATAAACCTTCTCCCGAACATCGTCCGATAGCTTTTTCGGGCAATAGAGTACTGCTGCGGTGGGGTAATAGTTGGATTCTCGCAAAATACGCAGCGCTTTAGCCCGGCCGGGCTTGCGCTGTTGATAGGTTTCCAGGCTCACGCCATCCACCACAGTGCAGGCTGCTTTGCCCTCGAAGACCCAATCCAGGGCTTGATCTATATTTGCGGGCTCTGGCGAGGGTCCAAAAAACGCCGCTGGTAACTCCCCTGCCTCGACAATCACCTTGTGTGTATAGAGGTAACAATGATTCAGATTCCGTTTCGGAAAGGCAATAGTTTTTCCCTTGAGGTCGCTGATATTGCGGTATGGCGAGTCCTGACGGACTAGAATATAGGCCTTCAAGGCAATTGTGCCGTTGGAGCACAATAGCAAAGGTCGGACGTCAGGATATTGGTCACGGATCCAGGCATAATCAATTCCGTGCATAATGCCGAATTGCAAATGTCCGGAGTCCAGGTCGCGGCCGATCTCCGCTGGGTCAGCCAAAATGGTAAACTCGCAAACTATCCCGGTTTGACTGGAAAATAACTCGCTGAGCGGCTGCATAAGTGCGAGCATGAGTCGGCTATCAGTACCCCGGAACAAGGCCTGGCTCAGTCCTATACGGGCCAAGCGATTCTTACCTTCTTTCTCGGCGCCACGGGCCGATAGCAGACTGCTGAGCAAAAAAGTAACAAATGCAAGACCCCATGCAGCTTGATTGACGCGTTGTACCATACGTTATCTCTCCCAGCTTATTCAGAGTAAATCAGCACCGTCCCCGCCATAACTTAGCCAGGCACGACGTTTTCGTATCGTTTTGCAGTGGCGCAGGGTGTGAGTTCCAGCCTCTACTGTGCAGGTACAAGGGCTTCCCAGAGCTTACCAGCAGTAGCACGCTGCAATGCGGCCAGGGTGATGCAATAGTTGTAGAGTGCCTCATTCAGGTCGGCGCGGGTTTGCGCATCTAACAGTTGGGCGGTCAGCATTTTTTCGGTACTAAGCTGATCAGCAGCGTAAGCTTTTTCGGCGTCCTTGCGCAATTTCCCGGCTTGCTGTACTGCCTGCCGTAATAGGCGAACTTGCTCTTCCAGCTCGTGCAACCGTGAGCATAGAACACGGACTTCTAATGCAATCAGGTGTTCCACCTTCTCGGCCCCCGCCAGTGCTCGGTGATATAGTGCCTCGGTACGCGACTGACGGGCACTGCGAGTACCGGATAATACCGCAGGCATCTCAGGAGCAATCGGCCCCGGGCGATAATCGGGGTCTAAGATTGTGGCCGGTAAAGTCTTGGAATGAATGTCCGAACGCGCAGCAAAAGTCAAGGCATTGGTGCGCCAGGTGAGACCTTGAGCCTTAATCTCCAGGGCGATCACTTCCGCTAACAAGTGCGATTGGAGAGCTTCGGGACGATTGGCCAGAGCAAGCTCTACCGCCTTATCACAGGATATGGTGAGCTTATGTTCGCGCATGTGTTTAGTGACCGAGTCGTAGTAATCAGCAAGACTGACAGCGGCTACGTTAATAGGCTCATGTTCAGAAAGCCCCACGGCCTCGCGTAAGGCTGCCCGGGCCTGCTCGGCTCCTAATCGAGCTCGCGCTAATCGTGTTCGGGCGATAAGTTCATAGGTGCTAATTCGCTCCAGGTCGGAAGTGGTTACTTCGCGGCTACCGGCGTCCACCAGTTTTTTAGCCAGCTGAGCCATCACACCTAAACTACGCACCGTCTCATCAGCTATGCCGGTTTGCTCCCGGGCATATAAATAGGAAAGGTAGTTCCGGGTAACCGCCTGGATGGTTTCCAATTTAGCCTGTGTTAAGCTCTCCTGGGCGATGGCCAGACCGTGCGTTGCCTGCTGCCGACGGTAAATAATCTGGGGCCCGGTGAGTATAGCGAACGGGGAATGAGCCGATTGGTACTGAATATGTGCCGCATGCAGGCTCGCCTGAGCCGCAGCTATATTCGGCTGTCGTTGCAGGGCTAACTCGATGGCTCTTTCCAGCGTCAACTCTTCGGCCTTCGAAGCCTCGACAGCAACTACCTCCCGGCTGGGTGCATTATCATCCGGGGGAGCTTCTGCGGGAATTGCCAGTCGTGCCGGTTCCTGCGCCCACCCTGCTATTGCCAGTATGGGTATTGCCAATGCGGACCAGCCAGGCTTTTTCCATAGTCGTGTGCGTAGCGGTTGTGCGCTCGGCATAGTCAGGTTCTCCTTGATACAACCGTAGCACTGGCTGGCCATTTCGCTCCGACCGCTCGCTCACTTTTTCGACCATCACCCCAGGTGAGCCACAGAAAAAATGTTGCATTTTTTCGCGTGGGCTGCCGACAGCAACGGCATTCCACGCCGATACAAAGCCTCACGCAAACATGGCTGTATCAATCAGCATGGTTATTCACAGAAACCAGGAGGGACACTTCCATCCGTGCAGAGCCGGTGCTTGGTCTAATACACCGCCACCAAACTGGCAATTGGGCTGGCTGAATAAATACGCTTCGTTGCGGCTTTCTGATCCCCAACGGATGTGTATGGTCCGTTTCTTCCTACCTGGCCGTCTGCTGGAGCCAGGCGATAAGATCGGCGAGATCCTGAGGCGTGAGTTGTTTTTCAAACCCATCCGGCATAAGCGATTTGCCCGTAGATTGGATTTGCTCGATTTCACTGCGAAGTAGCGTATCCTGCATGCCTTCTGCTCGTCGCAATGTAATGGCGGTAGCTGTTTCCGCGGCAATTATGCCGCTGTACACTCTGCCGGAACGGTCGGCGACCAGGTAATTGAGATAGCGACTGTCCACTTCTCGGCTGGGATCGAGAATATCCAGGAGCAATCCTTCCGGCGTTTTGGTCTTCAATGCGGAAAGCAAGTCCGGCCCGACTTCCGTGCCGACCTGTCCGAGCCGATGACAAATAGCGCAGTGTTTAGCGAAAAGTTCGCGGCCGCGCTCGGCCTGGCCAGTCAATTGCAGTGCGACCCGATATTGCGCCACTACCTTCTGGCGGTCTTCTTGCCCCGATTGTGCCAGCAGTTTTTGAGCGCGGTTGCGAATTGCTGGGTCAGGATGCTGCAATAACTGCTGCCGATAAACGAGGTCTAAGTCCTGCGGCCGAATGGTGCCGGTTTCCACGGCCTGGAGCAACCTGGGCAATCGCTCCGAACGAGCAAAAAACGCTTCCTGAGCGGCTCGTCGAATGGTGGGGCTAAAACTGCCCCAATGCTCCAGCAGCACATCCACGACCTGGGGGCTATTGACCTGGGCCAGGGACTGCACTGCGGCAAGCTGAAGCTCCGGCGGCTGCTGTGGTGCTAACAACTGACGCAAGACCGCCATTGCCTCCGTGGGTTCACGATAGCCCAGCACTCGAACCGCAGCTATGCGCATCCCCACCGGTCGAGCGGAATCCAGAGCAACCTCTGCCGCAGTGCGGAACCAGGCGTTCAATTGCTGGCCAGCTCGGGAATCGGCAGGGAAAAACCTTTCCAGGCTTTTGCCCTGTCGCGCAAAACCCTGAGCCAGGCTCGACAGCAGTTGCAGTTGCTGCGCGGTGGGCTGTTGGGGATTCTTCAAAAGACGGAGGAAGACCAGCTCCACTGCCTGAGGTTGCGAATTACCCGCAACCATGCTTACGAGCGTTACCAGTATGTCCGCCGGGATTTTCTCATCCTCCGCCAGCAGTTCGAGCAACCGAAAGGCATGGGGCAAAGCGGAACTGAGTATTGCCATCTGCATCCAGCGATTGGCACCTTCCCGACGTAGCAGTTGCGTTAGCGCTTCCGCCGCTGCAGGGTCTTGGATATAGCCAAGAGCGAAAGCCAGCTGGAACTGGACTCGATCTGACCCGTCGCTGACCATGGACAAGACCTGTCGGGAGATTGCTGCATCCTGGCGTTGCAAAAACGGCTCCGCCAGCACCAGTGCCTGTTCGCGCACACGAGGCGAATCATCCCGTAACGCGGTCAGAACGTCTTCGGCTTCCAGCAAACCAAGCCCTTCAAGCGTCCACACTGCGTGAATGCGGCCCACGTCTCTGGCACTGCGCCTGGCTAATTGCATTAACGCCGGACGAATTTCCGGCCCCGGCTTTCTTTCCAGTAACAACCGCTGGGCTGTAAGCCGGTGCCAGGCATTCTCGTGCTCCAGCAGAGCCACCAGTTCGGCAATACTGGCCCGGCTCAAACGCGGTGGCGGCAACCGACGTCCATCCTGCGGCACAATTCGCCAGATGCGACCCCGACCACGGCTCTCCAGGTTGTAACGTCGCTTAATTTCCTCCGGTAGCGACAACGGAGTCTCGATGACCTCGCGATAAAAGTCAGCGACGTAAATGGCTCCATCTGGCCCCTGACACAAAAACACAGGCCGAAACCAGGTATCCACCGAGGCAAGGAATTCGCAATCGCGGTCTAGTCGCCGCGCTATGAACGTCGGACCGGCCAGCGCGAGCACATCTCGATGAATGACGTTGTTTGCCGGATCGCATACGTAAGCGCATCCGGCGTGTGGCGGCGGAAATCTTCCGCCCCGCTCTATCAGAATGCCGCACGCAGATGTCACATAGCCCCCGGGTACCAGTTCGGTCTTGGCAAACCGCTTGGCCTCGGGCCCTTCCCGGCGCATTTGCGTCCGTTCCAGACGCCACGGTTCGAATGGGCTGATGCGAAACAATTTCGCTGCCGCGGTATGCTCCTCTGTTCCATCCGGGATATCTATGGTTACCGTTTGCACCCGAAGGTAGGGATTGCGGCTAAGATAACGCTCTGGCAAAACGATGTGGCGGATATGCTGGCTGTTGGTGCATGTGAACCATTGCCCGTAATCATCGGCGGTTAACCCATATTGGCCACCACCGGATGCAGGCTCGAATTGTCCCGGCTTTTCAGGGCGAAATCGAAAGTGTCGAGCATGCAGCGGAATGTTTGCAGGATTCGACACGGCCTTGCCATGCAGGTCCTGCACCGCGCGTATTTCCGAATCGGCAGCTGCGTTACAACCGTAAATCCAGTTATCGAAGTGAAACTGCAAACTGTTTGCCAGCTGCTGAATGTTGCGAAGCCCAAAGCCAGTGTAAAGCACGCTCCGCTGGTCTGCTCGCCCATCACCATCCGTGTCGCGGCAATATACCAAATCCGGCGCGTTAGCGATGATCAGTCCGCCTCGGTAAACACAGATTCCCGTGGGAAACCGTAAATCGTCCACAAAAATCCGGCTTGTTTCGAAGTAGCCGTCTCCGTCTCGGTCTTCGAGCAAGCGCACGCGACCGGCAATGACAGGCTTGCCCGTCCCCACACCGCCATTTGGATAGCCAGGCATCTCCACGACAAACAGCCGGCCATCTTCGTCAAACGCCATGGCTACCGGGTCAATTACGTCCGGTTCTGCCGCAACCAGCTCGATGCGAAAACCCGGAACCAGCCGAAAACTGGCAAGCGCTTCTTTTGGCGAAAGGGGGCCAATCGGTTTGTCAGGCTTCCCGATCGGCTCAACCGCCCCCATCCATGCACACAGGACACTCACGAGACCAAATAGCACAGCCGCAGCAACACGCATGCGTTCCTCCGATCTATTGCCTGTTTTGTCAAGCGAAATCTCCGGTTTGATGACGGTGGGCCCTGGCTGACTTTTCGCCCCTTTCTATCAGGTGCGATTCTCGCCTAGACACGATCAAGCTCTTGCCACAAGCATCAGACTTTCCGGTACACAAAAGTTTATGCCTCAACTGCACACTGACCATAAGAACAAGCTTCGGGCAACTCGGCGACGCTTGTTAACTCATGGTAGCGCAACGCCAACTAGCCAGCATAGCTTAGCTTCCTACGGCTCACCCGGCGATATTCGTTGATGTTCCGGATGTACCCGCTGTTCCAAGCAACTTCGTTGGAGACAATGACGGCGAACTGCGCGTTAGCGGTTCCTGTTTTGCACGTTGACCACGACGGCAGTCGTTCCAGTCCGTTGAGGAGTTTCGGGTCTATACGCCTAACGGTGCAAACCACAAATCTGCCCGGCTAGCAGAACACCAGTCTATCGGGTTACACTTACCGCAGTTTGGGACCAGGATTGCTGGTGCTATCGAGCAACTGACCGGTTGACCTCACGCCTACCGCGAAAAAAGCAACGGGGATCGGTGCGTTCCCGATCCCCGCTGTTGCAATTCAGCCGCCTGGTTGTAGCGACGTTTAGGTTGTCGGTAGCTGGCGGCAGTCAGGAGACATATTGAGCGTCAACTGCTGTGGCGTTTGTGATGTGCGATTGCACCGTCCAGTGTGCGGCTCCGAAAGGGTGCCTTTATTCCGACTGAGTAGCTTTCTCTTTCGGAAGCACCGGCACGGTCTCCGGCTTGCCTGGCTCGCTCACCGGCGTGCATGCCGGTTCACATGCCACGTGGTGGCAGCACAAGCGAGCAAGCAAGCGGCTCAGCAAGCTGCAGCGCGGCATGCACGGGCTGGGGCAAGTGTCCACACAAGCCGATTCGCAGTGGACCCGACTCGCCAGACACCGGGCCAGCGAACCGCACCGCAAACCGCATTCAGCCGGGCAAATAGTCTGGCATGCCCCACTTGTCACACACAGACCGGCTTTATGCTCAGCCTGCGGGCAGGCGCTCAACGGGCAGCTAATCGGAGCTCGCGGGCAAACTTCACGGCAGGCCGGCTCGCAGCAGAAGCGATGGTGGAGCAGACGTCGCAGCAAGCCAGGACGCTCACACACAGACGGGCATACTGCCGCAGGCGGACACGGTACGCACTCCGTAATAGTTACTGGCACCCACCGGCAGCGAACCACCGGGACTTCTTCGCACACTCTCACCGGCACACGCTTGCACACTTTCACCGGCACGCACTCGGTAACGCAGACCGGCACGCGGCAGACGACTTGATACGGTACTTGTTTGGCCACGCAGACCGGCACATGGCGGGTCACCTTCTCCTGCACCATCTTGCAGACCGTCACCGGCACGAGCTTCACACACTCTTGCTGCACCATCTGGCAAGTGGTTACCGGGACCTGGCGGGTGACCTGCTCCTGCACCATGCGGCAAACGGTAACCGGCACCTTTTCCACACGCTCTTCCGCGACCATCTTGCATACGGTCTGGCACACTTGCCGTTTCACGTGAGCGCCTTCCACGAATTTTGCTCCGGGCACAGGACACGGATGACCAACCCCCTTCTCATCAACCCAGGCACCCATCGCTTGTCGGCAGATGGTGTAGGGTACTTTCTCGGTCACCACTTCCTGTACCATACGGCAAACGGTAACCGGCACCTGGCGCTTGCACACTTCCTGCACCATGCGGCAAACGGTGACCGGCACCTTTCGCACTTCCGTCGTCGGTACCATGCGGCACACTTTTACGGGTACCTTTTCGACGATGCATTCTTCCACGTAGCGGACACACGGCACCTGCTCACAAATCGTCTTGGGCACGCGCACTTTGCAGCAAACCACCCGATCCGGTTCCTGGCAAACTATCCAGCGCGGACCGCCAAGTTTGAAGCAGGTCTGACCGGTACAGGGATCCACGTAGCAGCAGCTAGGTTCCCAAACGAGCCGATGGTGTTTGCGACCCGGCACACACATGGTGCGGATTTCTTCTTCGCAAACCACCCGCGTGACCGTTTTCATCTCGCACACCGGTTTGCAAACGCGACGGACGCATTCCACCATTCGCGTCTCTTCTACCGGCTTGCACACGGTGACGCACACCTCGCGCTCGACCGTCTCCATGACCGGCTTGCAAACAGTGTACACGCATTCTTTCATCACCGTTTCCTGGACAGGACGGCAGACCACACGCTGACACTCTCGGACATGCTGTTCCATCACCTGATGGCAGACCTGGTAGGTAACATCATGGCAGTGTTGCTCCATAACCGGTTTGCATACGGTATAGCGGCATTCCCGCAGCACCGTTTCCTGCACTGGCTTGCAAACCGTTTCTACCACCGTCTTCATCGTGGTGGTGTAAACCGGCTTGCACACCGTATAGCGGCACTCCCGGTACTGAGTTTCGTAAACGGGCTTACAGCAAATCACCTCCACCGGCTTGTACTGGGTCTCGTACACGGTTTTATAACAGGTACGTGTTTCTTCCTTGTAAACCGTGCGGGTTACCGGTTTCATCACCGTTTCCTCGACGGTCTGGTAGCAAGTATGCCAGCGTTTTTCCAAAACGGTGTCGTAAACGAGCCTGTAGCAGGTACGTGTCTGCAAGCGGTACGAGGCAAAGGAATGCGTCTGGGTCTGGTCCTCCGTCGCGACCGCTGGTAAGGCTTGTGCTGCTCCCAGCTCTTGTGCGAAAGACCGCTCGGCAGCCGTCAGTGCTACCAAAGCCGACAGCAACAGCGCAATCCGACGGAATCTCATCGTCTAGCCTCCTTGTGGCATCAGCAGGACAGGCCGCTCCCAAGCAAATCAGCGGGTCGGGCCGGGAACAGCCTGCACCCAGAAGCGGCGCGTATCGCTTGACGCTACTCGCCGCCTTGTAGTCCCCCTTATCCGCCGTGGTTTATCGGCCTCGAATTTACTTCGCTATGATCAGGAGCGCTGGCCGCACGCCACGATTTATGGTGCGTTGTTCCGAGCAAACCTGATCTAACTGCGCTAGCGACGAACCAGGCGGGGTAACTGGGAGAAACAATAACGGTTGTAGCGAATCTCTGGAGGCACCAGCTTGGCTTGTCATGCCATATCGTTAACTTCGCGTACCCCTTCTCCGAGCCGTAGCATCAACGGATCGGGGATAAGGAATTGAAATAACCACCGCAGCCTGGCTAAGTCAACGAGGCGAGGCATCAGCAAACGCCTGACTGAAAACCGCCTCTTCAGGCTTAGTCGGAATGGCCTGTACCAGCACTCAGTTGGCCAGGGGAATGCGCTCCGGCAACTTGAGCGAAAGACAGATACGGCGACACTGCTCCAGGTCGCGCAAAATACTGTCCGCTAAATACGCGTTAGTGCGCTCGTCCTGGCACCATTCTAATTGCTCTTGTAGCTGAAGCAGTTGCTGTAATAGCTCGCGTAAGCGCAATAATTGGCGTTCGCGGAAAGACATGGGCCTCTCCCTTCTACTCGGCCCTGTCGTGTGCAGATGGCGTGCCAGCAAACCGCTCCTTTGGAGCAAATCGTCGCGGCTCAACGGCTGAAATTACCTCAGCCCGCAACAAAACTTTGGTTTATTTAATGCTTCTCCGATAGTGCCGAACCTTTTTCCCTGGCCACAGAATTTGTAAAATCGCTCAAAGTTATTGCAAAAGTTACAACGGGAAGCCACGGGTCAACTATCCTTCTCACTGCGCAGGATCGATCGCCTAACTGTGGCTTTGGTCTTCAAATTCGAGGAGACCTCGCATGACAACAGCACCGGATACACCAGAGCTGGTACTGGTTACCGGCTCTGCGGGTCGCATTGGCCGGGCGGTGGTAAACGAGCTCTTGGCTCACGGTCAACGAGTGCGCGGCTTAGATCGGTTGCCCACCTACGCGCTTTCTGACTACGTTGTTGCCGACATAACCGACCGTGCGGCCGTTCGCCACGCCATGCAACACGTGCGAGTCGTCATCCATCTGGCAGCGACACCCGATGACGTGGCCGAGCCGGTCAGCGAGTTGTTTCATCCGAACATTATTGGCACTTTCGAGGTTCTGGAAGCGGCACGCTTGGCAGGTGTCAGGCGACTTCTGCTCGCCAGCACTGGTCAAGTTGTGTGGTATCAGCGTGAGCGCGGTCCTTTTCCGATTCGCACCACCGATCCCGTTACCCCCCGCGGATGGTATGCAGCAACTAAAGTTTTCCTGGAAGCTGCTGGTCGAGCCTTAGCCGAGAGTGCTGGTATGGAAGTGGTCGTGGCCCGTCTTGGCTGGTGCCCGCGAACTAAGGAGCAAGTTCAGGAGATTCGCCGCACAGACTGGGCTCAACAAGTTTATCTAAGCCCTGCCGACGTCGGCCAATTTTTCCGCATCGCTGCCACTTGTTCGCTTCCTGATCGCTATTACGTTGCCTTTGTAACCAGTCGTCCGCATCGCTATGAGATATTAGACCTCACACCGGCCCGTCAACTAGGTTATTCCCCACAACACACCTGGCCCGAAGGATTACCACCAGAATTGCTTGATTAGTCCGGTAACTGGCCAAGTTCCGCCGGCTTCTGATTCAATAATTGCCCTGTTATTCGACCGCTGCAAGTTCGGTTGACCTAGCCATTTTACTTTACTCCATAGGATATAGTCGCTAAACTTCTCACAACCGGTATCACCATCCTCCTTGTTTGACGGACGTAAGGAAGACGCCGGTGTTTCCGGCCTTGCCACAGCTAATAGGTTCGGCGGAAAACCGAGCCGCGCGAATCGCTCTAGGTAGACAAGTGAGTTGCCGAAGCGCTCTAACAGCATGAAATAGCTTCCAGAATCAGGGAGGAGCTTTAATGCTGGTCAAGTTCTTACGCTGGCTCAATCGTCGAGTCAGCAAATCCTTAACCAGTAAGCCTCGGCAACAAAGTTTCACACCGCGCTTGGAATCTCTAGAACCGCGAAACCTGCCAGCGAACATAAGCGGCTACGTATTTCACGACCTCAACAACAATGGTCTCCGCGAACCGGGTGAGCCAGGCCTGGCCGGAATCACACTCGAACTGCGAAACTCTGCTAATCAAGTAATTGCCACAACCGTATCGGGCCCAAACGGCTATTATCTCTTCGACCGAGACCAAACCATACCACAAACCGAGCAAGTCTTTTCTCGAACTTTAACATTCAGCGAAACAAGAACAAACACATCTGTCTCGCAGAACGTTTCTCAATTTGACCCCAGCCTCGGTAGATTGGTTGCTGTTGATATTGTCATACAAGGCCGCGTAACCAGTACTATCCAGGTAGAAAACCTTGATCCTTCTCCAGCTACTGTCAGTGCCACATTTTCCGGAAGCCTGACAGTCACAGGTCCGGGACTAAATGCCACGGTAACTACTGCCAGCGATAATGTAAGCTATAATGCAGGCCCTTATGATGGTAATAGCGACTTCGCTGGCACGAGTGGTACCACTTTGGGACCCCGCACGGTTAGCGGTTCACGAACGATTACCCTCACCGATCCGAATATACTTAGTTCATGGGTCGGTACGGGTACCGTTACCCTGACCGCTGTAGGACGAACTACTTCCTCAGCCAATGGAGGGAACCTCCTAGCCCAGATTAACGCTACCGCGGGTGCGGATATAACCATCCGTTACCGCTATATTCCCAGCAATGCCTTGCGACCAGGTACCTATACGATTCGTCAGCTACAACAACCTTCGGGTTACTTAGATGGTTTAGAGTCGCAGGGTGGCACGATCATTCCAGGTACCGTTGGCACAGACATAATCACCATCGCACTCGGCAACCAGGATAGTCTCGAAAACAATTTTGCCGAAATTCAGCCTTCTAACATCCAGGGCTTTGTTTACCATGACCTCAATGCGAACGGCTTTCGCGATGCAGGCGAACAGGGTATTGCCGGCGTTACAATTCAGCTTACCGGCATCAACGATCTCGGACAGACAGTGCAACTCCAGGTGCTCACCGGTTCCGACGGTTTCTATCGCTTCACCAATTTACGTCCAGGCTCGTACAACTTGCAGCAAATCCAACCGCAACAATACTTAGATGGTCGTGATACTATCGCTCCTCTGGATGGTCTCAGTGCACAAAGCCTGGGAATTCTGGGGAACGACTCCGTTTCGCTTATCTCGCTCGGCCAGGGAACCACCTATGGCAACTATAATTTCGGCGAGGTTTTACCCACTAGCTTACAAGGATATGTTTTCCTGGATGCGAACTTGAACGGCATACGCGATAGCGGAGAAAGCGGTGTTAGTGGCGTCACCATAAGGCTCTCGGGAACCGATGACCTCGGCAACAACGTACAACTAAGCACGACCACCCTAGCGGACGGTACGTTCGCATTTACCAATCTGCGGCCAGGGACATATACGATTAGCAAGGTTCAGCCCCCTGGTTATCTGGATGGTGAAACCCAGGTAGGGACTGCAGGTGGAGTATTAGCCGCAAATGGTGTCGGGCAGATAGTGCTTAATAGCGGTACGTCTGCTACAGGATATACTTTCGCTCTCGTTACACCTGGACGCCTCGGCGGTGGCGTGTACCACGATGCTAACAATAACGGCAGGTGGGATCGGAATGAACGTGGTATAGGTGATGTCAAAATTATCCTCACGGGCACTGACTATCGTGGCAATTACGTTGAAATCGAACAAAAGACCGATGCTTCCGGTCGGTTCCTTTTCGACAACCTAGCTCCCGGAACCTATGCCATTTACGAGGTGCAACCCGGCGGATATTTAGATGGCAAGGATACATTCGGCATTCTCGGGGGTTACTGGCAAAATGATCTCTTTACGGGCTTGAAACTTCAGCCGGGCAGCCAAGCAATGAATTATCTGTTCGGAGAATTGCTACCGGCGTCACTAGGAGGTTATGTTTATCTTGACAACAATCACAATGGTGTTCGGGACGCAAACGATCGGGGTCTGGCCGGTGTTACCCTGATCCTTACCGGTACTAACGATTTGGGTCAATCCGTTCGGTTGACGACCAAGAGTGCTTCTGATGGCAGCTATATATTCCGCAACCTCAGGCCTGGCGTCTATGCTATCTATCAAGTGCAACCTAACGGATATGACGATGGAACCATTACCATCGGTTCTCTCGGCGGACAACGCACAGGCCCCAATCTTATAAGCAATATCAAGGTAAGTTCTGGACAAAATGGGACGAATTATAACTTTGGGGAAGTGCTGCCCATTAAACCGAGTGGTAATCCACCATCGTTTCCTAGCAAAAGGAACTTTCTCGGGTCACGCAGGCGATAGAAAGCTAGCTTCGTGCCAGGAAATTGGCCCCTAGAACCTATACCGGCAATCCAATCGCGAGGTCTTGCGTATGCGACTTAGTGGCCGCTGGTGCATGATAATCTTTAGCACTATCAGCCTCCTAACAACCGGTGTGCTAACGGCTGAGGAAACATCCTACCGTGCTCAACACCCTGATGGTGACCCGGCACAGCCCCTGCCTCGAGCAACTTTAGGAATTCCGCGAAAAGCTAATCCGTCTAATTCTGAGACAGATAGGAGTCCTCCCGCTGTCCTGGGTGTTCCTCGACGCAGTTCTACCAGGTCCTCTAACAGCGATACCAGTACACTGCGTGGAAGTGTGCAGGAAAGCGATAACGTGCAACCGGCCACGTTTTGGCCTTATGCCTCACATCCCTGGCCTCATCATCCGGTTACAGCGATACCGACGCTCTCTGTACCGGCACCAGCAATGTGCCAACCGGTTCCAGACATCTGTGCGTCGAGCACTTGCAGTGAACCGAGCAATATCTGTTTACCGAGTACCTTGATTTGTGATCCATGCTCGCCTGTCTGTCCTCCTAATTGTACGGCCCCTGAAAGTTTTGGCGTTGGCTGGACCTGGGGATGGGCTAATTGCCCACCTGCTGATTATCGCGGCGCTCCCTATGTCCTTTATTCGGACTTAGAATATCTGGCCTGGTGGGTGAAATCCATGCCGGTACCCGCGCTGATTACCACGGGCAATACCCAGGATTTAGGTATCTTAGGGCGGCCGAGTACTCAAGTTTTATTAGGCGATAGCCTGGATCACGATGCTTTTTCTGGAGGCAGGTTTACATTAGGATGGTGGTTTGATCCGTGCAGAGTCTGGGCACTGGAAAGCACTTTCTTCTTCCTTGGCGAGGAAACGCGCCATGATTTATTCAGTTCCGGCGGCATTCCGATTCTGGCTCGGCCGTTCTTCAATGCTCAAACCGGCCAGGAAGATTCTGAGTTAATTGCTAATCCGGCTTTGCCAGGGCTAATCCCCTTGTCCGGGCAGGCGGACGTTTCCTTTCGCACTCGCCTGATCGGGTTTGAACTCAATCTGGCACGAAGCTGGCTCTATGGTGTCAATCCTGAATGGCATAAACAATATAACCTTGATTTTCTGTTTGGCTATCGTTATTTGCAATTGCGGGAGAATCTAAGTATCCATGAGGACTTACTAGTTCCAGAAGATAGCGGCAATGTCCCCGCAGGTACGAGATTTTTGATTGACGATATGTTCGCAGCACGCAATTCGTTCAACGGCGGTCAGATCGGAATCCGAGGCGAATTACGATGGGGAGGATGGTTTATTGATGGCCGAGCTAAAGTGGCCTTCGGTAACACGACCCAGACAGTTTTCATAGATGGTCAAACGACCATTACGACCCCAGGAGTTGGTACCGTGACCGGTCCGGGTGGGTTACTGGCCTTGCCGACCAATATGGGCCGCTACCACCGCGACACTTTCAGTGTAGTGCCGGAATTCGGTGTTAATTTTGGCTACTATATCACACCCTATATCAAGGTTTATGTTGGCTATACATTTCTGGGCTGGACGAACGTGGTACGGCCAGGTAACGTTATAGATCGTCAGGTCAACCCATCGCAACTGCCGCCCGGCGGTGTGCTGGTTGGCCCAGCTCGACCAGCGTTCCGATTCCGCGACGGTGATTTCTGGGCACAAGGAATCAACGTTGGCATCGAAATGCGCTATTAGTGGATAGGCCCCAGGAGTATGGTGAGGTGCTGGCTTAGGTGTCATGCTTCCTGCCAAGGTAATTCTCGAAACTCCGAGGGCAAACCATTGTAAATACGCGGATCGGACTGCGCTTGAACCAGGCATTCCACCTTTTGCTAAGACAGTTGCCCATGAGCTGGATAAGGCAGGGGTTAAGTAACTATTAACGGTGGCGGCAATGTAAAGGGCCAGTGGGTCTTATAGCAGTTCGGGGACGCTGCTCACTAATCGTGTACGTTCTTGTTCCTAGTAGCTAACCAGGCCAGTATCTCCTGGACGGTTATTTTGTCGGCAGGCAGGGATTGCGGACGTTAGAAATGCCCTTATTTTTCAAAGGTCTTTCCAGGCACGAGTTGCAGGAGATCCCGTTCGGCCTGGCGAGCCTGTTCGGACGCGCTACCGCGGGCCAGTGTTTCTCCAGGTGAGAGTGGTTGGAGTTCACGTTCGGGCCGGCAAAATGCGTGAAAAGTTCGCTAGCTTAGCTGGGTTGCCCTTGACAGCGACGGGTCAGGGGCTATGCAACGGCCCAGGTCAAGGATGAATTAGCGGCTATCACGGCGCCAGTGCGTAGCCGGGCCGGGAACGCGACGAGGAGGGGCATTGGGTCCGCGGGGAATCTGGGTAATCGCACTGTGGGCCGGCGTAGGCAGTTTCGCCTGGCTGCTGCTCGCGCAGGAATCTGTACCCATGCGCGTCAGTACAGCTGGCGAAGATATTACGCTGCCGATCCGCCTGAGTGCCGATCAGATCATCGGCTGGAGCGATGGCAACCTGGACATCCTTCTGGCCCGCGGTAACGTTTTGCTGGAGCAAGGTTTGCTGCGTTTACGGATGCGGGAAGCCGTAGTTTGGATGAATGGTTCGCAGGCACGTCGTGGTCAACCGCTGCGGCTGTGGGGATACGGCGAAGAAGTTCGTCTGGGCGAGGGAGCTAACGCCCAGACCGCGAAAACCGTGCTTTTTGACCTGCAAACCCGCGCTGAGTTCCGGTTGCAGAATCAGCAAATGGAAAAGCGTTCGGCGGCAACGGATACCCTGTACCGCCGAGCCTTAGCTGCCTGGCAAACGCCGCCTGTGCCGGAAACACCACCCATTCAGCCACCTAATTTCGCTCTACCCGCCAAACCTGCCCAACCAGAGCCACCAGCGAAACCGGAAGTGCCTCCAGCGGAGAAACCTGCGGCCAGTCCACCGCAAAAGCCTTCAACGCCGGGCCCATCCAGTCCGGGGACTCTCCTGCCACGTTCAGGTGCGAACCGGCTGCGGAGCATTCGCATCGCTCCTCGGGGAACCAGCCCGTTTTCCCACGAAACGTTTCCCAGCGGCGCATCCGAATACGCTACTGTGGTCCTAGGCGGAGTGGTAATCTACGTAGAAGATGCCGAAGGAACCCTGGACATTAGCACCGACCGCGCGGTGATCTGGAGCCGAAACGTCGGCGGCGAGCGCTTGCTCTCCGACTTGCAAATCGGCCGAACCACGGATGAACGTTACGAAGTTTATCTGGAAGGCCACGTGGAAATTCGCCATACTCCCGCTCGCGGACCGCTGGTGGGCAAAACCCGGCTTTTGCAAGCGGAACAGGCTTATTTTGACTTTCAGCGCAATGTTGCGGTCTTGCGCCAGGCCCAGTTGGTGATCCCCGAACCGCGTCTGCCTTTACCGGTGTACCTGCGGGCCACGGAAATTCGTCAGGTAAGTGCTGATTTGTTTGAGGCGGATGATGCGAAAGTTTCCGCCAGCCGACTGCCCTCCGATCCCGGAGTCGAAGCACGAGCTAGGCTGGCCACACTGCAACTGCGAGAGGTCCCGGAACGTGGTTTATTTGGACGGGTTGAAATCGATCCCCAAACCGGTCAGGTGCGAACCGAGACGCAACTTTTCGGCACTGCCGATGACTTTTCGCTCTGGCTGGAAGGTGTGCCGTTCTTCTACTGGCCCCACGTGGAAGGCGACCTCCGTGATCCCCTGGGGCCTCTTGACCGTATTCGCGTTCGAGCCGACCGGGTCTTTGGTTTCGGCTTGATGCTGGATTGGGACATTTTCGAACTTCTGGGCGGAGAGCGACCTAAGAACACTCGCTGGGATCTGGAAACCGACTATCTGTCGGAACGGGGTCCCGCTCTGGGAACCACCCTGGCCAGCCGAGGCGAAAACCTCTTCGGCATCCCGGGCAAGTACGAAACTGAAATGCGGGTCTGGCACATCTACGATTCCGGTACGGATCGACTCGGAGGTATCCGGACTTTCGCCCCACCCACTCCCTGGCGGGGACGGGATACGTTTCGCCATCGCCAGGAACTGGGAGAGGACTGGACCTTTCTGGGCCAATTTTCCTGGCTCAGCGACCGCAATTTTCTGGAACAGTTCTTCAAGCGTGAATTTGACGAAGGCATCAACCAGGAGACCTTCGCTTATCTGAAGTGGCAGCGTGATGACTTGGCGGCCAGTTTGCTGGTTCAACCTCACTTACGCGGCTGGGTAAACGAGACAGCGTGGCTACCCCGTGGTGATTTTTACATCCTGGGCCAGGACTTTTTCCAAACCTTGACCTGGTTTTCTCGAGCCAGTGCAGGCTACGCCATTTTTTCGCCCAGCGACGATATTCCAGTCGGTTATCCGGTGATACCGATTCCTGGAGAATTTCTGCGTTTCCGGCCACTCCCACCTTCGCCCGACTTTCCGCATAGCGGTCGCCGCGAACTGGCCCGACTGGATTGGTGGAATGAGTTGGATTGGCCTTTCCAGCTGGGTGCGGTGAAAGTTGTGCCCTACGGGCTGCTCAATACAACCTGGTATGAAGAAACCATGACGGACCCTGATGGCACTGCTCGCTTTTACGCCGGAGGCGGAGTGCGGGCGAGTTTACCGTTGTGCCGCATTTATCCCGAAGCCAGCAGCTTGCTGTTCAATGTCAACGGAATTGCCCATAAACTGCTTTTCTGGACAGATTATCGCTACGTGCGTTCAGACCGCAATTTTCGTGAGTTGATTCTGCTCGATCGCCTGGACGACGACGCCACCGACCAGGCGCGCCGCGACTTGCGAACTTACTTCCTCACCTTCTTTCCGCCGGGTTCTCGAGAATTTTTCCTGGCGAGTTCTCCGTTTTTCGATCCGCAACTGTACGCGCTTCGCCGGGGCTACGAGTATAGCCCGGAGACGCTGGATGACGTGCAGTTTCTGCGATTCGGTGTGGATCAACGCTGGCAGACCAAACGTGGTTTTCCCGGCCAGCAACACATCGTAGATTGGATGAGCCTGAACGTGCGAGCCACTTACTTTCCCGATGCCAGCCGCGACAATTTCGGCCACAGCTTTGCTTTCCTCGAATATGACTACACCTGGCACGTCGGGGATCGCACTACGCTGGTAAGTAATGCCTGGGTGGAGCCTTACGGAGATGGAGCGCGGATGTTCAGCATCGGCCTGTTTCTCGACCGCGGTGAGCACATGTCGTTTTATCTCGGTTACCGCTTGCTTGATCCCATCGGCAGCGACGCCGTCATCGGGAGTGCTACTTACCAACTCAGCCCGAAATGGAGCGTTACTTTCTCCAGCACGTATGATTTCGGAATCAGTCAAAACCTCGGCCAATCGTTTATCATTACCCGCACGGGCACCGACTTGAGAGTGAGTCTCGGGCTGACGTATAACCCGCTGACCAACAATTTCGGAGTCGCGTTTACGATTCTGCCCACCCTGGCCCCGCCGAAGTTGCATCACGTTAATCTGAGCGGATTATAGCAAACAGGCCATCAAAACGGCTCCTGAAGGGGGAAGGCCACTGACAGACTTCTGCTACGGGGCTTGGCCAGCGGTGTCCGGTTATTACAATAATTCCCAACGCTTATGATCAAAAAGGAAGCCTGCCATGCTGCGCACGGCGAATTTCTGCTTCTCGCTGAGTCTGAGCTTGAGCCTGCTTTTGACGAGCGGTTTGACTCAATCACCCTCGGCCCAGGAAACGGCGATTCGGCATGGATTTATCACCGAGGTCTGGACCGCTCCAAACGGCGAAAAGGTCGCTTTTGATCTGTTCGTTCCCTACAGCTATACGGGGAAGGAGCCGTTTCCGCTGATCCTCTTTTTGCACGGCGCCGGTGAACGCGAGGGTGGCAAACAAAAACCAGTGGACGTTGGCATCGGCCCTGCTATTCGCAAATACGGGGAGAAGGACTTTCCGTTTTTCGTAGTATTTCCTCGCTGCCGCGCTAACCGCAACTGGATGGCTGAAGGGGACGATGCCCAGCGAGCCCTGGCCATTCTCGAATTTGTTCAGAAGAAATACAAAATTGATGAGCAACGAATTTACCTGACCGGGCTGTCGTTAGGAGGTTTTGGCACGTGGAGTCTGGCGGCCAGGTATCCGGACAAATGGGCGGCCATTGTTCCTATCTGCGGTGGCGGCAATCCCGAGTGGGCGGAGAAAATCAAACATATCCCGGTTTGGTGTTTCCACGGCGACCAGGACAAAGCTGTGCGAGTGGAGCTTTCGCGCAGGATGATCGAGGCACTGAAAGCCGCGGGTGCATCCCCACGATACACCGAATATCCAGGTGTGGGCCATAATTGCTGGGACCTGGCCTACAACACCAAGGAACTTTATGCGTGGCTCCTTTCGCAAAAACGGCCACGTTAGCTGACCGGTACGATACCAAAACCGCATCAAGGAGCTTGACCATGCCTCACCTGCATCGGCGCAATTTCCTGAAGGCAGCCAGTGTGGCGACCTTAGCCCTTACCGCTCGCAGCTACGGTCGAGTTTTGGGCGCTAATGAGCGGATCGGCGTCGCTTTTCTTGGCACCGGCGGTAGGTGCCAGGCCCACATCGAGATTATCAACACCCTCAAAAATCAAGGCAAAGGTGTTGAACCGGTCGCCGTCTGTGATGTTTGGGATGGCTTCGAAGGGACTTACGAAACCGTCCGTGATGGCAAAGTCATCAAGCGAAATTATAGCCAGGGCTTGTATCCATCTGCGAAAAAATGCGGGTTGCGACTCGATGACGCCAAGCACGTTACTAAGGACTATCGCCGACTGCTCGATTTGCCGGAGGTAGATGTCGTCTGCATCGCCACTCCCGATCACTGGCACGCCAAAATGACCATAGACGCAGCGGCCGCCGGCAAACACATTTACTGCGAAAAGCCGATGACCCGCACTATTGACGAAGCCCATGCGGTAGTGGATGCAGTCAAGAAATACAACCGCGTTATGACGGTGGGCGTGCAATCCATGGCGGATCCTACTTGGCGGATTGCTTATGAATACATCCGCAACGGCAAAATCGGCCATGTGGCTCAGGGTCAGACCAGCTATTACCGCAATTCCATCGAGGGGCAGTGGCGGTATTATCCGATCCTGCGGGAAATGAATCCGAAGACGATAGACTGGGACATGTTCCTGGGGCACAAGTTCAGTGTATTCGACGGCGAACCGATAGGCCCGAATTTGCCGTTTGACCGGGCTCTGTTCGCGCAGTGGCGATGCTACTGGCCGTTTGGCGGCGGTATGTTTACGGACCTGTTTGTCCACCAGACGACGCACCTGATAGCAGCCATGGGCGTTCGTTATCCGGCGCGGGTGGTCGGAGCGGGCGGCATCTACCTCGAATACGACGGTCGGGATGTTCCGGACGTTGCCACGGTGGTGGCCGATTACGAAGAAGGTTGCCAGCTTATTGTCACTGCGACCATGATCAACCGTTATCCAATCGAGGAAACAATACGTGGCCGGCTCGGCACCATCAAGTTTGTCAAAGGCGGTTTCGAGATTATTCCAGACGAACCGGCAGGAGGTGCCGGTACACCGGCTCGACTGGAAGACCGTATCCGCGGCGAATTTGTGGATTGCAAACCACCAGAAGGCCGGCACGCAGACACCCAGGCTTTATGGGAAGACTTCTTGCGATGTGTCCGTGAGGGCCGGCGGGATACGCTCAGCCCACCGGAGCTGGGAGCAGCGGCTTTCACAACGGTCAATATGGGAGTGTTGAGTTACCGCACCGGGAAGGTTTATCGCTGGGACAAAGTGCAACGCAAACCCGTACCCGATGATGGTAGCTGGGCTGCGCTGTGGGAAAAACGCAGCCACGAACGCGGCAAACCGAACAACATCATCGGCTGGCAAGCAGGCGATACCGGTTGCGTCGTGAAGACGCCGGACTACAATCTCCGCCTGGCCGGGCCCTGGATCAACGGCCGCGACCCAGCTCAACCCTAGCCAGCAGCCCTTTTTCAGTGCTCTGCCCTGCCAAACATTTTCACTTGACCAGAGTAGGGCAGCGGTTATAGTTGCCGAGCTCAGTAACACCGGCTTTTCCTGGTAGTGCACTGCAAATAAGCAGTGCGCTTCCGCTTTTTGTCCGATCGCTATCGAATGGCTTTACGGACTCCGTAAGCGAGGCAGGAAGTGCTGCCGTGGCATTTATTGCAACGGATGGTGATTGCCGACCTGCTGCGAGTTTTTTTGCTCGGGCTGCTGACGATCACCAGTGTGCTGGTGCTGGTCGGCATCATGCAGGAAGCTGCCCAGCAGGGACTGGCGCTGGAACAAACATTGCGTTTGGTGCCGTTGCTTATCCCCGGCTTATTGCCCTACACGGTTCCGGCTACGTGTCTATTTACCGTAGCCGTGGTTTACGGCCGAATGGCCCACGATAACGAGTTGACCGCGGTGAAGGCTGCCGGCATTCCGATTACGCGGCTGGTCGGTCCAGCAGTGGGTCTGGGCCTGGTCTGCTCAGCGGCGCTTTTTGTTCTCGTGCAGGACCTGATTCCCCGCATGCATCATCGTCTGAAAAGCATGATTATTGAAGATGTCGAGGAATGGTTATACGCTCGCCTTCGCCGCGATCGGCGAATCAACGAACCCAAACTTGGCTATGCTATCTGGGTGAAAGAAGTACAGGGGCGGCGGTTGATTTCCCCGACTTTCGTTCGCCGGGATTCCCAGGGACGTGATGAGATTGTTGCCGTGGCACGAGAAGCAGAGCTTCATGTGGACATGAGCGAAGAGTTGCTGCGAGTGCACATGATTCAGGGTGAGATTGTTCGCGATTACCAGGGGCCGCGGGAAGTGCGACTGGCTTTCGACGAAGAAATCGTACCAGTGCCTCTTCCTCCTGCCACACTCAGGCGAAACAAACGTCCCCGCGAAATGACCGATTCGCAGATAGTCCAGCGTCTCACCGAACTGCAAGACGAAATTGCCATCATCACCAAGCAGCTAGACGAAATGAGTTCCCAGCTGAAAGACGCCGCTACTTCTCCAGGTTTTCGGCAGAAGCAGGAGCATCTTGAGTACCTCAAAAACACCGTCAACGAACTGCGCACCGAACTGGCTCAGCGTTCTGCCCTGGCTGGTAGCTGCGTCTTTTTCGTGCTGATAGGCACGGCCGCAGGCATTTGGTTTCACCGCCGTGATTATTTGAGCAATTTCGTAACGTGTTTTTTACCGATCGTGCTGACTTATTATCCCCTCATGATGTTTGGTATCAACATGGGCAAGAAAGGGCAGCTCGATCCCAGTTACGGACTGTGGACAGGGAACGCCCTGCTGGGCGTAGTGGGATTGAGCCTGTTGTGGTGGATTCGCCGACGCTAGGGCACCTGCCCCGTGGTTTGGGGACGATATTCTGTAGTCCCCGAACGCCGGTTGACAAGAGTGTACAGCGGAAACAGGTTGAGCTGCTCGGGCCGGCATGATTCAGTATCAGCAAGGACGCTATTTCCGCGAGCGGGCAGCTGCCTGGACTGCCCGAAGATAGCCGAGCAGATCCGCGATGTCCTGGGGCGTCAGCTGCTTTTCGAGCTCATCCGGCATGAGCGACTTGGTAACCGTGCGCATCTGGTCAATGTCTTTGCGAAGCACACTGACGCGCAAACCTTTGTCTTGAAGCAGGGTAACGCTGGTGGCTGTCTCCTCGGCCAGCACACCAAAGAAGACGCGGCCATCCAGTGTGCTGATGACGTAGGTCTGAAACCCAGCCGCGATGGAACTGCTGGGGTCGAGGATGTCCGCCAGCAAGGTTTCGTCAGGGCGATCGTGAGCTTCCGTCAAAGGGGGACCGACTGCAACTCCTTGATTTTCCAGCTGATGACAGCTCGCACAATGTTTCAGGAACAGCTCTCGACCCCGCTTGGCATCCCGGGGTAAGGTCAGTGCTACGCGATATTTCTCCACGACCGCCGCACGCTCTGCTGTGAACGGAGAAGCAAAAATCTTGGCGGCACGTTGACGCACTTCCTCCCGGAAGTCCTGCAAAAGCAAGGTGCGTTGCAAGGTGTTCAGCCTCCTGCCAAGTGCCGGCTCTTTTTCGAGTTTCTCCACCAGAGCCAGCCGCCAGGTGGACTTTTCCAGGCACTGGCTCAAAACGAAATCCTGCACTTTTGCAGACAGAACCGGAAACTTCTCCAGCAGGGCTCGCCCAATCTCCTTGCTATCAGCGGTAGTCCAGACCTGAACCACGGCGAGCTGCAGTTCCGGAGGGCTTTGCGGAGCCAGCAACCGCCCCAGCCGGCGTAAACGTGGCCAGGGAGCATGCCGTAACTGCTCCACAGCTCGCAGTCGGTCCTGCAGGGATTTGGATTCATTGAGGGCGTCTTCGAGCAAGGTGTCCCAGTGGGCTTGCAGTTTGGGTAACGCTTCCAGCCGTAATAGTGCTGCCAAACGCAAGCCGCGCTGACGCACCGCTTCACTCCTGGCGTTCACCAGTGCCTGAACGCTGGGAGCCAGTGATTCCGCCAACCTCTCAGCATCTTTTGGCTGGAGATTCTGCACCAGGCTGTCCAGAACCATAAGACGAAACTCCTCCGGCCAGACCGGCTCATCCTGCCCTGCCTCGCTAGTAAGTCGTCGTAAGACGATAGCCATCGGGCCCGGTTCTGCTCTTCGAGCAAGCGTCTGCGTGAGCAAAGGCACGATGGCCTGGCGGGCCTGCTTGTTTTCGCCGTCGGCCAGGCGCATAAGTAAATCGTCTGCACATTCCGACGCCGCAATGGCCACGGCATGGATAAGCCACGGGTCCGAGGCATGCTTTTGCACTAGTTGCGACCAGGTCGGCACAGCTACCTGCTGCGGTGCTGCGCTTAGCGTCAAAGCGAGTTGCCAGCGTACCGCCGGATCGGGATCATCCGCCAGTGCCAGCACGTGTTGCAAAAGCTCGCGGTTCTGCGGTAAAAACTTCTCAGCCAGCCGCAGTGCATGAACACGCACGCCGTAACTGGAACTGGCCAGGCCAGGAATCAAGTCTTTCGCCTCTAAGCGACCCAGGCCAGAAAGGACGTAGAGTGCCAGCACCTGGGCTTGTGGTGTGGGAGCTGAGCGTGCCATTTCCTGCAACGCTGGCACCACTGACATATCTCGTCGCTCCAGCAACAGCCTCTGGGCAGTTTCTCGCTGCCAGACGTTAGGGTGAGCCAGCAGAGCCACCAGTTCGGATGAGGTCTTCTGTCCGGGCCAGGCTGTGTCCTTACGTCGCTGGTTGTTTGCTGAGCATATCCGCCAGATTCGGCCTTTATCGCTCCCTGCTATTAGCCCTTCTGCGTATTGCTGTTGCAGGAAGCGCGGGATCGCCGAATAGTCCTCAATGATTTCGTGGTAAAAATCAGCAACGTACAACGCCCCGTCTGGGCCGACTGTCAGGTTGACGGGTCGGAACCAGGTTTCCCGCGACCGCAAAAATTCCGTCTTTTCCTCTTCCGATGGTCGGTGAAATCGGAACTGCCCCTGGTGTCTTTCGACAACGGCCCGATGGACGAGATTATTTGCCGGTTCACACACGAAATAACTGTGGCGGTAACGCTCCGGCAAACCATCGCCCCGATAGAAGAGCTGCCCGCAAGCAGAGGTAAAGTAACCCTGCGGTGTGGTTTCGGTAACGCCGTAGAATTTCACCCACGCAGGGTCTTGGGCACGTTTAACTCGCCAGGGATCGGGCAAGCTAATCGGATAGACACGCTGGTGCTGACCGGTCACCACCTGCGGCGAGGGTGCTGGGAGAAACGGATTGCGAAGTAAATAGCGCGTCTCGATTGGGGTCACCCAGGCAAACGGTTGGCCGCCATGAACAATCGTGAACCGTTCTCCCCAATCATTCATGGTCAACCCTACCGTTCCCACGCGTCCATTGACCGGTTCAATCGCTGAGCCATCAGGACGGAATCGAAAGTCGGAATGGCCCAATGCCACAGGTTTTGCCAGTTTGGGGCCTGTCACGTTAGCCCCGCCGCCACCCGCTCCTGCATAAATCCAGCCATCCAATCCCCAGCGCGGCGAATTGATGCCGCGTTCCAGCATAGTCAACGGGAAGCCGGTGAACAACACCTCTCGAACTTCTGCGCGGCCATCACCATCGCGATCCGCCAGGTACACGATTTGCGTGCCTGCTAAAACAATGGCTCCTCCCCGCGCGGGCACAATACCGTAACACGGCGGAAGATCGTCTGCCAACACTTGAACCCGATCCATCCGCCCATCGCCATCCGTGTCCTCCAGGACTTTCACCGTGCCATGTTGCTGTTTTCGCGCTTCCTCCAACAGCTTGCCCGTAACCCGCACTCGTCGCACTGCTGTGTCAAGCTTTCCCGTCTTATTGAGCTCCACAACGTCTAAATATCCCTCCAGGTTCCAACCGTGTAACTCGCAGACGAACAATCGGCCATACTCATCGAAGGCCAGATCCGTTGGACAGATCACCATCGGTTCAGCAGCGACAACCTCGATTCGCAAATCGGCAGGGAGTTCAAACTGCTTGAGGCTTTCCTCTGGCCGCAATGGCTTGGGGCGATCTGTTGCCATCGGAATTTGCGCGACCAACCCACACAACCAGAGCCAACCCCACACTACCAAAATGTTGGCACTTTTCTTCCGCATCGCCGTTTCTCCCAGGAATCTCCATTTCTGGCCTGTCACCGACGGCTGCATACGCTAAGCTTACCTGCGCTGCTGAGGTTAGTATCATGACCCGCAACCAACGAATCAACCGCCCTCACTTTAGCTGGAACTGGTCATGCGTGAAAAATGGCTAGCGGAACGGACAAAACAAATCCAGGCTTCGGGAATTCGTCGGGTTTTTGATCTGGCCCGCGAGCTGTCGCGACCGGTTAATTTGAGCATCGGCCAGCCGGATTTCGACGTGCCGATGCCGATCAAGCAGGCTGCTATTGAGGCCATCCTGGCCGGACACAACGGCTACACTGTTACGCAAGGCATCGCCGAGTTGCGCGAAAAAATTCGGCAGCGCATCCGCCAACAGCTACCCCACGCTGACCGCGAGGTGCTGATCACCAGTGGCACCAGCGGCGGATTAGTGCTGGCCATTCTGGCTACTGTCAATCCTGGCGATGAGGTAATCGTATTCGACCCGTTCTTTGTCATGTATCCTCACCTGGTGCGGCTGGCAGGGGGAGTACCGGTCTTCGTGGACACCTATCCGGATTTCCAGATTGACCCCGACCGTCTTCTGCAGGTGATTACCCCGCGAACCAAAATGATCCTCTTCAATAGTCCCGCCAATCCAACTGGCGTGGTAGTTTCCCGCGATCGTGTGCGTGCTGTTGCGGAAATTGCCGATCGCTTCGGACTGCTGCTGGTCAGCGACGAAGTTTATCGTGCCTTTTGTTACGAAGGAGAGTTTTCCAGCCCGGCTGAGTACAACCCGAATGTGCTGGTGCTGGACGGGTTCAGTAAAGCTTATGGCATGACCGGCTGGCGACTCGGCTATGCTCACGGCCCCAAGCGCCTGATCGAAGAGATGGCGAAACTTCAGCAATTCACTTTCGTTTGCGCTCCCAGCATCGTTCAGCATGCCGGAATAGCAGCCCTGGACTGGGATGTAGCGCCCACAGTGGCCGAGTATCGCCGTAAACGCGACCGTCTCTGCGAAGCACTTCGCGGGCATTATCGGCTGGTTGAGCCAGGCGGAGCATTTTACCTTTTTCCAGCCGTGCCCTGGGGTACGGACGAGGAGTTTGTAACCGCCTGCATTCGGGAACAACTGCTGGTCATCCCGGGCAGTGTCTTCAGTCAGCGACACACTCATTTCCGCATCAGCTACGCCGCCGACGACGACACGATCGAACGTGGCATTGAAATCCTGTTGAAGCTGGCGCAACCGCCTGCATCCAGCTGACCGCCCCACCCTGCTCTAACCGCGCGGGGCACTTGCCACTGATGCAGCTTCACAGTGCAACACCATGCGGGGTTCTGTTACCCGTTCCCGTTACACTGAAGGCCAGAGCAGATTGTCAGCTGCGAAGTGCTTCTTCGAGGACACTCTCGTTGACGTAAATGGGAACCCGGCAAGTAACCGCCAGGGCGATGGCATCGCTGGGTCGGCTGTCCACTTCTCGCAATTCTCCGTCCTGACGAATACGCAAGCGTGCATAGTAGGTGTGGTCCTGCAGGTCGTTGATGATCACATCCTGCAGTTCGCCGCCCAGTTCGGTAATCACGCTGGCAATCAAATCGTGCGTGAGTGGACGAGGGGAACTAATCCCCTTGACCCGACGCTCGATACTGGTAGCCTCGAAGATACCTATGACAATCGGGAAGCACCGTTCGCCCTCGACTTCCTTCAGGTAAATGACTTGCTGTTCCTGAATTTCGCTGATGACGATTCGCCGCAGTTCCATTTGCACGGGCACGTGCCGACCCTCCGGTTCCGGCAGCTCCGCCTGCAAAAATCGCAGGCAGCGCCAGCGCTTCAGTGCCGAAATAAGACTAAGTCGCAGCCGCCCTTGTACTGCTGGGTCTGATATGCAAATATGCTGCGCCATTATACTGAAGCAAGGCCACCGCAGAACAGACGCAACCCTGCACACGACCGATGACCAGACGTATCTCGGATACCCACTGGAACAGGCTCTGGCAAATCATCCGGCCAGCTTACGCTCGACGCGGACTGGAACACGACTGCGTCCAGGAGATCGGCCTAAACGATCTGGTAGCAGCATCGTATTACCTGGCCAGTACTGAGCCAATTTGGGTTAACATCGTTACCGGCTTTTTCCTGCCCCGCTTCGGTCGCTGGGAAACCGATGGGCCGATGGGTGCGGTACTTTTAGCCGCTTGCCTGTCGGCTGGCGGACACCATGTCCAGTTGATTACCGAAAGCGGATTGGCCCTGGTGTTGCGAACAGCCCTGGCTGCTCAGAAAGTTCCCGTTCGGGTGATGGCTTGGCCAGACGATACGACCCGCAGCTTTGCGGAACAGCCGGTCGGTACGCCTGCCGGGCAGCGAGTGCCTGTCGGGCAGCAAGCGACGACTCGGCCGAATATCGGTGAATCAATCGAATGCTCACCCCGGCCGACGTGCTGGATTGCAGTGGAAAGGCCTGGCCCGGCATATACACCCCGGCATTTCGGACAACGCTGGCCCGAGCAACTGCCGACCTTCCTTGCCCGGGTACCGCCGCACGACTGGGATCGTTATCACGACATGAGCGGCAACGACATAACGGCGTGGCATTATCCAGCTCACCGATTTTTCGAGGGAGCAAAATCTGCCACCATCGGCATCGGGGATGGCGGCAATGAGATCGGCATGGGAAAATTGATCTGGGCTTTTCTGGCAGAGCATGTTCGCTACGGAGAACGCATAGCTTGCCGTGTTGCGACGGACTGGCTGATTCCGGCTAGCGTCAGCAACTGGGGTGCGTATGCCCTTGCGGCTGCGGTGTGCGGTTTGCGAGGGCTGCGGGATCACTTCCTGGCCTGGGCAGAACCACATCAGCAAAAGCAGTTATGGCGAGAAGTCATGGAACTGATGCCGTTATGCGACGGTGTAACAGGGAGGCCTGCGAACCAGGACGGTGATTTATGGATAGACGGCCTGCCCTGGAGCGAACATGCCGCCGTGCTCGACGATTTGCGTGCCTGGATACGCTCCACCTGAAACAGTTGGCTGCGGTAGTAGCTAACACGCGGAGATTCTTAAAGCCCACCAACTCCGGCTGGGAAAAAAGCCGATGTGCAATCGCCGCTGCGTCGAACTGGACGTAAAAATACATCGTTTGCAATGTTCAGAAGAAAAACAGAGAAATCATTGACTCACTCGTTTAGATAGAGTAACATGGGCTTATGAAAATAGGGAATGCACGATACCAGGATGCCATTAGACAAACTAGAGAGGGCGAGCTCATGGCATGGCGATTCTGGTTTCGCGATGGAGTAGGCGGTTGTCCCGGTTGCATGGGCTGGGCATGCCGGTTAGCCATTGCTAGCTGGTTGTGTTTCGCCGCGACAATTCTGGTTACATCCAACGTTTCTATGGTTTGCGTTAGCGGGGCGTTCGTATTCGTTGCGACTGCCCTATGGCTCTGCCACCTGGGCGCATTTGTGGGGAAGCAGATGGCACAAGTTGCAGAGCTGGCGACTGCCGAACCGAATTGCTCTCGCCGGTCCTGGCTAGGGGCGGCATGGCGGATCGCGATGCTGGGCGTCGCAACAAGCCTTTTCAAAGGGCGGATAGCCTGGGCAGGAATCAACTCGTGTGGCGATCTCGGAATCGTGCTGGTCGTCTCGCCGGTGGAATCCTGTGCCCCGGACCTCGCCGAGGCTTTTCGGGAATCCTACCTGGCTTTGCGGAATCAAGCGGATAGCGTTGCTGACTCTCTTTGCCGGAACCGCCAGGCTGGCTGTCCGCGGGGACACTGTCGGCGTGCAGGAGCCCGAAACGTTGAAAACATCGTACCCTTTATTCGCCGAGCTGTGGGACTCCGCGGTCGACTGTTGTGGTGTTGCCGATGCCAGGGCATGGTGCGCGTCATTTGCCGCTGCAGTTCATAACTTACCGAGCCATTCCCAGCCGACACGAACGCCGGAGAGTCCTACTGGGACTTCCCCTATCTGCTCCGTTTGAAGAGCTCTTCCCCGTTCAGGAAGAAATTCTTACGAGACTGCGGCCAGCGGAGTCTTAACCGTATAGCAGTGCCTCACGGCTGCCACCGTGAACAGGTTTACAAACAAGTGGCATTCGGAAGCTGAGAAATTGACCGGGGTTCAGGGAATTACGTAGCCGCGAGTTCTTCCTGAATCAGGCGGCGGACTTCGTCGGGCGGAGCTTTGCCGCGCGTCTCACGCATAACCATACCTACCAGGGCGTCCATCGCTTTCGTTTTCCCGGCACGGACATCGGCAACGGCTTTGGGTTGGCTGGCGATGGATTTTTTCACCAGTTCCCGCAATTGCTCCGTGGAAAACGCAACGTCCAAGCCCAGCCGCTTGATGATCGCCTCAGCCGAGCCACCGGTTTCGAGCATTTCGTTGAATACCTCACGGGCTCGCTGAGGATTGACGCGATATTCTCGCTGCTTGCGGATAAGTTCCGCCAAACGCTCCGGAGCCAACGGAAAATCCTGAATGCTGATTTTGCGGGCGCCCAACACCTGAAGCACCTGGTTGGTGCACCAGTTAGCGGCGGCTTTAGCATCGCCGGTGAGTTGAGCCACTTTTTCGAAGTAATCGGCAAAGGCCAGCCCTTGACTCACGATGACGCTGGCATCGTAGGCGGAAAGCTGATACTGCGTCTGGAATCGTTCTCGACGGGCGGCAGGCAATTCCGGCAATTCTGCTCGCAAACGTGCCAGCCACGGTTGGTCCACCACTACGGGCACCAGGTCTGGTTCCGGGAAATAGCGGTAATCGGAAGCTTCTTCTTTGCGGCGCTGGACCACGGTGATACCACGATCCTCATCCCAACCGGCAGTAGCTTTGGGCACTTCGCCGAGTTTTTTACCAGTGCGCAGGAACTCCTCGTATTGCCGCTGGCCTTCGTAAGCCATCGCCCGTTCCACGGAACGAAAACTATTGAGATTTTTCACCTCCACGATGGGCGTGGCCACGTAACCATCGCCCTGGGGCACGTGGATATTAACATTGGCATCCACGCGCAGGCTGCCCTCCTGCATTTCGCAATCCGAAACTTTTAGCTCCCGCAAAAGCAAACGCAGTTCCTCCAGAAACAGCCGCGCTTCTTCCGGCGAATTCATGTCCGGGTGGGTGACGATTTCCAGTAGCGGTGTACCAGCCCGGTTCAAATCCACGAGACTGTCCCGCCCCATGCCGGTCTCGTCGTGCAACATTTTCCCCGCATCTTCTTCCAGGTGCACACGAATGAGCCGTACCTTCTTGCGGCCATTCGACGTTTGAATTTCCAGCCAACCGTTGCGGCTGAAGGGTAAGTCATACTGGCTGATCTGGTAGTTTTTCGGCAGGTCGGGATAGTAGTAGTTTTTGCGATCCCACTTGGTGAACGGGGCGATGTCTGCGTTGAGAGCCAGGGCAGCTTTCAACGCTAATTCCAGCGCTTGCCGATTCATGACCGGCAAGACGCCAGGCATACCGATACACACCGGGCAGGTTGCTGAGTTAGGCGGTAAACCGAATTCCGTACTGCATCCGCAGAATAACTTTGTCTTTGTCAAAAGTTGGACGTGCACCTCCAGGCCGATCACCAGGCGGTAAGGCAATTCGCCATGCATGCTTCGGACTCCGTATCCACAAACCGAAGAATGTCCTCCTGAAGCCAGGACGGGAAAATTATAGGACTCAGCCCAACATTGTGCCTTACACCAGGCGTTTGGCCTTGCCGCGGACTGCTCGCTTGAAATCCCCGCTGGCCAGCACCGCGAAGTTCACCTCCAACCCCGGAAACAACCCCGGTGAAAACCAATCCCCCGATTCCACCTCCTGCTGCACTACGAATTCCCCTTGCCGATTCTCGTTCTCCTCCACAAACACCTCCCCTTCGTCCACGCGGACCAGCCAGTACCAGGGCACACCGTAGCGGGCGTAATCACGGTATTTGCGCCGCATAAGTCGTGGCCGGTCACCCGGCGATTCGATTTCCACACACAAATCCGCTGGCCCCCACAACCGCCCATCACGTAGTCGTTCTCCGTGTTCTTTTGCCAAAAAAACGATGTCCGGAACATACGTCAACGGCTTACGCTGGTCGAGAATCATGTCAATCTCCGGCCAGACCCAGCCAAGGCCATGCGTTCTCACCCAGCGGTCGAGAAGATACCCCAGGTACAGGATCAGCAGCTGATGCCAGCTTCGCGGTCGCGGACTCACGATGGGCTCTCCGTCGAGCAACTCGATTTTGCGTTCGTCGCTGGTATCGGCCAGATATTGCCTCAACGTCATCCGTCGCGGCCACCGTCGGCGACGGTTTTTCACTACCGGCAACCCGATGGGCATCGCTTGGCCCCCGCTTTGCGGAGAGGGATTTCGTATCCTCTCGGTTGACGTTGCATTACTGGGAGTAAAAAGCGGCTTATCGGCGACGGTGTGCAGCCACTTCCGGATTGACCCAGGCCCGCAACGGTTCGCCACGCAGTCCTGCCAGTAAATTATCGGCAGCAATCTCGGCCATAGCATTGCGAGTGGCGAAGGTAGCACTGGCAATGTGCGGAGCGATGATGCAATTGGGCAGACGCAGCAGCGGATTGTCGGGAAGCGGCGGTTCGGGATCGGTCACATCCAGCCCCGCCGCGAAGATGTAACCTTTTTGCAATGCTTCCGCCAGTGCTCGTTCATCTACAATTGGACCCCGGGCGGTGTTGACGAAGACCGCGGTCGGCTTCATTTTCTTGAACCGCTCCAGGTTGAACATTCCACGAGTGGTTTCGTTCAAATCGGTATGAACCGAAACAAAATCCGACTCTGCCAGCAGCGTATCCAAATCCACGCGCCGGGCATCGAGGTCGCGTTCAGCCTGTTCGTTGGGGCGAACGTCGTGGTACAAAATCCGCATGTCCCAGCCGAACCGGCAGCGCTTGGCCAGAGCGTAGCCGATCCGTCCCATACCAACCACTCCGAGTGTCTTGCCCACTAAATCCTGACCAAGGTGGCCAAGCGGTTCCCAGGTTTTCCATTTCCCGGACAGGGTGTAGAGATGACCTTCGACCAGTCGCCGAGCAGCGGCGATTAACAGGCAGAAAGCCATATCGGCAGTGGCATCGGTGAGCACACCAGGCGTATTGCCTACGCAGATGCCGCGTTGTGTGGCGGCCTGGACGTCAATGTTGTTGAAACCGACCGCGTAATTGCTGATCACCTTGAGCCTGGGAGCGGCGTCCATCAAATTCGCATCAATACGGTCGGTCAATAGCGAGAGTAAGCCATCACAGTCGCGCACTTTTTCCACGAGGATTTCATACGGTGGCGGAAGTTCGCCGGGCCAGATTTCCGCATCGCAGGCCGCCTGAATCTTTTGCAGCCCGATTTCCGGAATCCGGCGGGTAACGAAAACACGCGGTTTGGCCATGCACAGTCCTCCTTTGCGTTTTTGGCAAGCCGTCATGTTCTCGGCTGCAGTAGTATTCGGATATATGAGCAGGTCAAACGCGACCGAATTGGCGTTCCAGTTCCTGCTTACTCAGGAACAGGGCCGTCGGCCGGCCGTGGGGACAGTGATGCGTTTCTGGCAAGCGAGCGTGGTACTCCAGCAGCATTGCGATTTCCTCGGCACCAAGCGGATCGCCAGCCTTGATGGCAGCACGGCAGGCCATACGTTTGAGCAGGTCGTCCAGCAAAATCGGCAATTCCGGAAGGCGGTAATGTTCGGCGAAATATTCGGCGGCGAGCTGCACCAGTTCTGTCGCGGAACGCTTCCAGCAGGCTGGCAAGGCGTGCACCAGCACTGTGCTGCCCCCGAATTCACTCACTTCCAGACCAAGTGCTTCCAGTGCCGAACGTTGTTCCAGCACCACAGCTGCCTGGGCTGGGGTCAAGTCCACCGGTTCCGGTATCAGCAACGCTTGCTTCGGTAGCGCACCGGCCTGCACCTGGCTTTTGAACTGCTCATAGAGAATCCGCTCGTGCAGTGCGTGCTGGTCAATCAGCAGCAAACCCTCGGAAGTCTCCGCGAGCAGATAGGTGTTGTGCAATTGCATCGCACGAAGAGCGGGCGGACTGGGAAACAACGTTGTCGTCGCAGCTGACTCCGATGTTGCCGAAAGCGGCTTTTCTTGCGACGACGATTCTGTCGTGCGGTTCTGCGACTCCTGCTGCGAAATAATGCTGGTTTCCGTCGCGGTGCGCGTAACAGTGGGTTCTTCCACTTTGCCAGGCGTGGGCTGTTGCGGAGCTTGCTGCCGCTGGTCGGTCGGTTGCCGGTACTGGTCGTATGGCGCACGCATGCGGCCAGCTGGCTCGAAACGTACCCGAAAAGCCCGGTCAGCGGGATCGGACGCGGTCGCCGCTACTATCGAACTAACCGCCAGTGGCGACACACCCGGCGAACCTTGCAAAGCCCGTCGCACTCCCAGTAACACGGCCTGGTGGATTATTTGCGGCTGGCGGAAACGCACCTCGGTTTTCGTTGGATGCACGTTGACGTCCACTAATTCGGGCGGCAGCTCGAGATACAGGAAAGCCACCGGTTGCCGGCCCACCATCAGATAGCCGCGATACGCTTCCTGGAGCGCGTGGGTCAGTGTGCGGTCACGGATGGCGCGCTGATTCACGAAGAAATACTGCCAGCGTCCGTTCGGGCGGGCACAATCGGGATGTCCTACCCAGCCGCTCACCCGCACCATTTCCACTGCATACTCAACAGGCATTAGACGGTCGGCCAGTTCCTCGCCAAAAAAGTTTGCGATTCGCTCCAGCTTACCCCAGGAAGCTGGCACTTCGAGGACTTCACGGCTATGGTGCAGCAGGCGAAAATGCACTCCGGGAAACGCCAGGGCCAGCCGTTGCACGGTTTCGAGAACCTGACCGAGTTCGGTCGGAACGCTCCGCAAAAATTTTCGCCGCGCCGGGGTGTTGAAAAAAAGTTGCCGCACTTCTACGCACGTTCCCACCGGTCCCGCCCAGGGTTGCACACTGCTGACCTGGCCACCCACACATTCAATCTGCCCGCCCAGTTCTGCCTCGGCGGTACGGGACTGGACGCACACCCGCGCCACGCTCCCGATAGCCGAAAGCGCTTCTCCGCGGAAACCCAGCGTGCGTATGCGCTCCAGATCCTGTGCCTGCTGCAATTTGCTGGTAGCATGGCGGGCAAACACCAGCGGCAGGTCTTCCGTAACTATGCCGCAACCATCATCCACCACCCGTATCCGTTCGCGTCCGCCCTGATCAAGCTCTACCACGACTCGTGTTGCTCCGGCGTCCAGAGCGTTTTCGAGCAACTCCTTGACGACACTGGCCGGACGCTCGACCACTTCTCCGGCAGCGATTTGCCCGGCCAGTTGTGGCGGCAGAATCTGGATGCGGGGCGGACTCATGGTGTGGCATTCGGTGTCGGCGTGGCTTCCGACTTATTTCGGCGACGCACTTGCAGCCCCCATTCCTTGATTTTGCGATACAGTGTTCGTTCGCCGATCCCCAGCATCCGTGCTGCCTCCTCACGGTTCCCACCGGTCAACTCCAGAGCCTGCTGAATGTAAAACCGCTCGACCACCGCCAGCGGTTTGCCAATCAAGCTACTTTCAGCCGTCGCCGGCAACACTGCTCCCTGGGCTCGCTGTAACAATTCCCCTTCCGGCAGATCGTCTATACCGAGGATGCCATCGCGGTCATGCACCACCATACTGTCAATGACATTTCGCAATTCTCGCACATTGCCTGGCCAATCGTAGGCGGTCAACACCCGCCGCACCTCAGCTGCGATTCCGGTGACCGTCTTGCCATGCCGCTGGGCCATCTCCTTGAGAAAATGGTGGGCCAGCAGTGTAATATCCTCCCGGCGTTCACGCAAAGGCGGCAACTTGATGGTTACCACTTTCAGCCGATAGTACAAATCCTGCCGAAACCCTCCCTTAGCCACCAGCGCTTCCAGATCGCGGTGCGTTGCAGATAAAATCCGCACGTTGACCTTGATTGCCTCGTTGCCGCCGATGCGATAGACTTGCCCGTCTTCGATCACGCGCAGTAATTTCGCCTGCAGTGTCAGCGGCATGTCACCCACTTCGTCCAGAAACAGCGTGCCACCATTGGCATACTCGAACTTGCCTTTCCGCAGGCGATCCGCGCCGGTGAATGCTCCCGGTTCATGGCCGAACAGTTCGTCTTCGAGCAGGTTTTCATTCAGAGCGGTGCAGTTGAGCGGCACAAAGGGTTTGTTTTTGCGCGGACTGTTATTGTGAATCGCTTTGGCTACCAGCTCTTTGCCCGTGCCGGTTTCGCCGGTAATCAGGACTGTCGCGTTGGTCGGAGCGACCTGTTTGAGTTTTTCGATTACCGCATGCATGGCCGGGCTGTTGCCGATCACTCCTTCAAAGCCGAATTTCTCGTCCAGACGGCGTTGCAACTCCAGATTAGCTCGAGCCAGTCGCTGCCGTTGTGCTACCCGATCCACAACCGCCCGCAACTCGTTAATGTCCACCGGCTTGGTCAGGTAGGTCGCCGCTCCCTGCTGCATCGCCGCTACGGCAGTTTTGATGTCGCCATGTCCGGTGATCAACACCACCTCGGCGTCCGGCAACTCCATCTTTGCTTTCCGCAGCACCATCAACCCATCAACCGGCTCCATTTTCAGGTCGGTGATGATGACGTCGTAGTTCTCCTTCTCGATTTTGCTGATGCCTTCCGAACCGCTGCTCGCCACGTCGCACTCATACCCGATCCGCTCCAGGCTTTCCGCCACTGCCTGGGCATGTGCTTCCTGATCGTCCACGACGAGCACTCGTATCGCTTCCATAGCCTCACTCAGATTTCCTCGGGACAATTTCCTGATGCACCTGCCTTCACCGACCACTACCGAGATTCGAGCGACGGACAAATATGCCGCTCATTCATTCTATAGGGTCGGAACCATCCTCACGGTGATCGCAGCAACTCGGAAATCTGGCATCGCATCAACCATCACGCCTGGCCACCCCGCTTATCTGCAATGCAGAACAACTTTGCAGTTTGGTGTCGTACAATCCTGCTTGCATCGAGCACGCCCTCTTCCAAAGAAGCGCTGGCCAGACGCCGGCCCAGGTCGTACAGTCCAGCTTGCATCGAGCACACCCCAGCTGCAGATGGATGCCATGCAAAGAGTAGCCGAAAACATTACCACCGGGCTGGCGATACCGCATGCGCAAGTGAAGGGATGAATGCTGAGCAAGCTCTCACTCGCAATGCATAAGAGCGGCGGGCGTCAGCCCGCCGTGGTACGTCATAGGACCACTGCGCCGTGAGAATCGAAGGTTGCTCGGCAAATGTCGAACACACACCCAAGAGCGGCGGGCGTCAGCCCGCCGTGGTTCGGGAATCACACCGGCAGCACCGAGCGTGTCTCTCCGAACGGGAAACTCGCGTCGCACAGCTGGCTTACGCCAGACACTCCTGGTCGTGTGAACGGGTGCCGTTGCTGATATGCGTTTCCGACCGGCGGGTGTGTTACGTTCGCCACGGTCGGCTTACGCCGACCGCTCTTGGTGCACGACGTTACGTTCCATCAGGGATTAGCGCCATTTGCGCCGCACAAACGCACATGCACAAGACCGGCGAACGTCAGCCCGCCGTGGTCAGGGAATCGCACCGGCAGCACCGAGCGTGTCTCTCCGAACGGGAAACTCGCGTCGCACAGCTGGCTTACGCCCGACACTCCTGGTCGCGTGAACGGGTGCCGTTGCTGATATGCGTTTCCGACCGGCGGGTGTGTTACGTTTGCCCCGGTCGGCTTACGCCGACCGCTCTTGGTGCACGACGTTACGTTCCATCGGGGAATAGCGCCATTTGTACTGCACAAACGCACATGCACAAGAGCGGCGGGCGTCAGCCCGCCGTGGTCAGGGAATCGCACCGGCAGCACCGAGCGTGTCTCTCCGAACGGGAAACTCGCGTCGCACAGCTGGCTTACGCCCGACACTCCTGGTCGCGTGAACGGGTACCGTTGCTGATATGCGTTTCCGACCGGCGGGTGCGTTACGTTTGCCACGGTCGGCTTACGCCGACCGCTCTTGGTGCACGACGTTACGTTCCATCGGGGAATAGCGCCATTTGTACTGCACAAACGCACATGCACAAGAGCGGCGGGCGTCAGCCCGCCGTGGTCAGGGAATCGCACCGGCAGCACCGAGCGTTTCTTGCCGAATGAGGATGCTCGCATGCCACGGGGGGCTTACGCCCCCCCGCTCTTGGTGGTTCTGCGGTGCGGACATTTGCCAGCGAAACCGAGACTTGTGCGCTACACGAACGCTCACTTACAAGGGCGGCGGGCGTCAGCCCGCCGTGGTTCGGGAATCACACCGGCAACACCGAGCGTGTCTCTCCGAACGGGAAACTCGCGTCGCACAGCTGGCTTACGCCAGACACTCCTGGTCGCGTGAACGGGTGCCGTTGCTGATATGCGTTTCCGACCGGCGGGTGTGTTACGTTCGCCACGGTCGGCTTACGCCGACCGCTCTTGGTGCACGACGTTACGTTCCATCAGGGATTAGCGCCATTTGCGCCGCACAAACGCACATGCACAAGACCGGCGAACGTCAGCCTGCCGTGGTTCGGTATCGCCCTCGCAATCGCAAACGCTTTTCGCAGACCGACTCGCTCCCCGCACCAGAGCTGGCTTACGCCAGCCGCTCTTGAGGCAGAGAGCGCTTCCGGTGAGGGTAGCCATGTTGCGGTTGGGTTACCGCCACCATCGCGGTTGTTCAACCCGCAAGGGTCGTTCGCTACGGCACCGAGGCACGTTTCCGCGGACCTGGCAGTAAATTGCGTTTGTCCCGATGGTACAATCGAAACGCAACGTCATGGTCGGGATCGCCACCATCGTCATGGCGATTGCGCCCCAGTGAGTAAATGACGATGCCATCCGCGCTGGTCTTGAACCGGAGCGGGCCGCCGGAATATGCGGCCTGTGGAACATCAGGCAAGTATTGAGGCACCAGTTCATCCCAGTCCTTGGGCAAGCGACCTTGCTCCAGACGAAATCGTTCCGCTGCCAGTCCCGCCCTCGCTGCAAGTAGATGTTCGCGGCTAAGGAGAAGCCAGCCGCACACTGCATGGAGCGAGTCATCGAAGCGATAGAATACGTAAAGGTTTAACCACCAGGTTTCATCGTCAGTAGTAGGACGGGGCCCTGTTCCTCGGCGGAGTTCTAGATCCAGTTCCTCTTCTGAAATTAGAGCGGCTGGTTCCAAACTGTTGCAAGAGCGCAAAGCAAAAGCGTGTGTGCGTGGCTGCTTAATCTTAAGACCCCATAGGAGATACTGGTACCTAAACCATCCCTTAGCAGTCTCGAGCCAATTTTCTTTGGGGTATGGAGCCGATCCGGTCACTACGTTAACAAGCTGTTGCCACGTTAATGAGCCACGATAGATGTTCGTGAACAACTCGTGCGTTAGTGCTCGTTCGCTGCGCACCATCCACAGAGCTCGCTGGTGATTGATTACCAAACGCTTATCCAGGATCTGTTGCATTTCTTCGAGCAGCCCTGGCGACATTTCACCCAAGGCCAAGCGTTGCTCCAACTCCCCCAGGACGACCTCCTCCAAGAACATACCAGTTCTCTGGCCCTCAACGAACGGATCTTCATCAGCTGAAGCTGCTATTTTCCAGGCTGTGCGTAAGAGCCTATCGGCATCAGCCAGGCGCCCCGTGACGATGAAGTAATCATGTAAAACCGGCAGACAGCCCCTAAAAGCTGACAAGACTTCTCTATGCGGTAAGGGTGTTTCCCAGGGGATCACTGCCAAGCTCGGTACCGGTGGCTGGGCTTTATCGTAGGTACTCAAAGAAGCGAACAAAGCGACCAAATGCGGATCAGCATTCACTAGCTGGCCTACTAGTTGCAGTTGATCGTGAGACCTTCGATTAGGCTGAGCACGGCGGTCCGCAAGCGGCTTCCCCTCCCAAGATCTGGCATGAGGATTCGCCAGGTACCGTTCGGCGATTTGCTCGATGAGGGGCCAGGCGTTTTCTTCGGGCGGTACTTGTTCGCGCTGGCGGATCAAATCCTCCCAACGCCAGTGCGGATAAATCGCATCCGCCTCCGCCATTGCCGATTCCAGCTGCGCCAGCCCGCCGAACCACACCACGGTCAGCCAAATCCCAATCGGCCCAATGACCAGACCCACCACACCCACCCCAACCACCACCCACCACACCCATCGCCGTCTCGGCCTGCTACGAGTCTGATCTATGTCCGCGAATGGGCCGTATGATGGATTGTCCGTCATCGTTTCCGGGGCGGCTAATTCACCACCGGGCTGTACCGGTGCGGTGAGTTTCACGCCCGCTGAATCGGGACCGTTTGCGGTTCTCCCATGCGAGTCAGTAACCGGTGTCCGTGATCCCTGGTGCTGCCCCGCCGGCAATTCCTTACCAGCCTGTAATGCAGGGCCGTTATCGCCACCGGAAGCTTCCCGCTCAGCGTAGCTGGTTCTGGTTGCCGGGTCGCTTGACGGTGCCGCAGGGAGGGAACCGACCTCTGGCCGTGCCGCAACGGATTGTCGCGATTCGCCAGCAGTCTGGTGGCCGGCAGTGTCGGCTTTCGGCAGGGAGACACCAATTTCCGCTGCCTGGTTCAACTCGGTTTGCGGGCGGGTTGTCGCCACATCTAACCCCGACCGTTGCCCGCCACGCTGGCTTTCTTCGTTTGGAGCAGCATTGCAGGTCTTGGATGCCGACATATTCGCTTCGTTGCCCTGCCCTTGAAACTTTCGTTCGTTGTCCATTTGACGCTCCCCGCTTCGCACCGGGCAGATTGTTCGTGCGTTCGTTACGCCCTGATCGTTGCAACGCGATGGGAAAATCTCAGCAAAGTGCCGGTAATTAACCTCCCCGCCAGGTACACTGGCCGTTGCGAGTTTACCCTTGCGTATTGTACCAGGGCGACAAAACATCGGCAGCACAAAGCCCTGGCAGTCGGAGCAATCCGGCAAATGGCGATAGGGCATGGGCAGCAGGCGTATGGATGCGAACCGGTCACAGGGAGGCTTGCTCCGCTGTTTCCGCAAAGGGCCGCGGCTAAGCTGACGCCCACTCAGGGACACGGTGAGCACCTGCTGTTGCATGCCGAGGTGGATGACGGTGGTGCTATGAGCGACGACTGGGCTGACACGATAGCACCTGCTGTCGCATTACCGAGGCCCCGCAGAGATCGGCTACGCTTGTCAGAAAGGCGAGACGACCGGTGGTCGCCAGTGGCTCAGCAACCGCAGCAGGTTCCTGTACCGGTAATAGGTGGCGTCTTTGCAAAACAGTTCGCCGGTAACCGGCCGGCGGTTAGCTGCCCCGTCCAACTGACGCGGGTACAAGCCGGCCACGTGGGGCACGCTCCATTGCTCGCCATTCGGCAAGATGCAGACGCTCCAGTCGGCACCGTGGTCACATCCCGAACGTTCGGGGCATTGCAAAGGGTGTGTAGCTGTGGTACAATCGGGATTAGCGCTACAGCCGTGGCCGACGTGCTTATCTTACCGGCCACGTTTGCTTGCAGGGATGGTTCTTTGTGGCGCCAGTGTCCTAAATTTGCCAGGGACGGAAGCAGGAAAAGCAATTGCCGCAGCCGATGATCAGGATTGGCGCGGCCCGGAACAGAGGCGTTTGCACAAGAGGCTTGCTGGTGCCAACGTCTCGCCGCTATCAGTCGCTCCCCATTCAACCCTGGAGGGACCTCCATGCTGCGCTGGCTTGCTCGGTGGTGGTCTGGCCGTCGCAGAACTGCATCAGCCCAGACGGTAGGGCGGCGATCGCGGCGAAGCCGAGCTTCGCGGTTTCGTCCGCAGCTTGAAACGCTCGAAGAGCGCACCGTTCCCTCGACCAGCATCCCGCTGAATCCGTTGACCTGGGCCCATTTCGGCCCGGCTCCGATTCAGGCTTTCGGACAACCTACTAACCCGCTCGCTGGGCGTGTCAACGCAGTGGCCGCTCATCCGACCAATCCGAACATTTACTACCTGGCCACAGACGGCGGCGGGGTCTGGAAAACGACCAATGGAGGTACTACCTGGACGTGGATAACCAATCAGCCGAACCTGCCGTCGCAAGTTATCGGAGCCATTGCGGTTGCTCCGACCAATCCCAACGTGATTTACGCGGGCACCGGTCGCGCCGATTTCAGCGTGGATTCCCGGTACGGTCAGGGGCTGTACGTATCCACGGATGGGGGCAACACCTGGTTTGTTACCGACGGCGATAGCGATCCGGACGGGCCGGCAGGCACCGACACCAATTTGCGGGATGGGCCGTTTTTCCGAAGGGTGATCACCGCTATTGCCGTGGACCCGACCAATGCCAGCACCGTTTACGTCGCCCTTACTGAAGTCGGCATGACCCATCAGCGAACTACTGCCACTGATGATACACGCTCCGGTATTTACAAGTCCACGGACGGCGGCAGAACCTGGACGAACATCACCTGGGACAAAATTGTTGACCTGAGCAGCAGCACCGTGTCGGCAGTTAACCTGTATTTCAGCGACGTCCTGGTTCGGCCAGATAACCCGAACGTGGTGTTCGCAGCCGTAGGCGATCCGCGTGGCTCCGACCTGAACGGCTTGTGGAAAAGCTCCGATGGCGGCAACTCCTGGACGCGAGTCCTTTCCTTCCCGTCCGGCAAATTCGAACCGCGTGTTGGCGTGATTGACCTGGCTATTTCGCAGTCCAATCCGAACATAATGGCCGCAGTCATCACCGACGCTGGCAGCAGGCCGGATGGTGCACTGTATCGGGTTCTGCGGACTACCAACGGCGGTACCACCTGGACACTGGCGACCAATCTCCCGGCCAGTCCGCCTATCAATCACCGTCACGCTCGCATAGCCATTCATCCGTTCAATCCCAACATCATGTACCTGGCCGGCGATTCCGGACCCAATAGCCTGCTTTTGTCGCCGAACGGAGGCAGCTTATGGCAGGACATTTCCAGCGCTGGGACGAATCCGCCCCATCCGGGCCACAACTTTCTGGCATTCGATGCCAATTCCCGCTTACTTGTCGGCAATAACGGCGGTATCTGGCGCTTTGATGGTACTGCCTGGAGCAATCTCAACGCCACGCTTAGCATCACTAACGTCAACAAAGTCGGAGTCAGCTTTTTCAATCAGGACATCCTGTTTGCCGGTACCGCGTACAACGGCTTGATTCGTTTCGACGATGGCGTCGGCTGGACTACGCCCATGATCACGAACCTAACCTCTCCCAACTACGCCGACGCCGGCGAAATCATTGTTGATCCGCTCAACCCGAGCGTCGTTTATGCCATTCATCTGGAATCTTCTCCCAATCCTTTGTATTTCCGCATAATGGCTTCAACTGATGGCGGCTTCACTTTCCAACCCCTGAACCTTTCCGAAACATTGGCTTATGGCCGGTACAGCTTGCTTGACGTCACGTTTGACATACGACCTTACTATCCGTTTTTCGTAATAGACCCGTCGTTTGAAGCACTTTATTCGAATGCCATCGCCGCCGGGGCCCGGGGGCGATTGGTGCTAGCTGGCATTCACGGCGGTAATCCTAGTTACGTCTTTGCCGGGGGAACCCCAAGTGCTCCCATAACCGCCTTTGCAACGTATCAATCAGCCACGAACCCATCTGGAAATCCAGAACGGGGTTGGTTCACAAAAGCAGACGGTGGTGTTGATACTTCAACTGGTCCGATACTCGGACCTTCGCCCTGGGTAAGTGTCACACCTTTCCCCGGTTTCCAGGGGCGATGGAGCGATATTGCCATCAGTGGTTCTGACCCGGTCGATCAGGGAACCGCCTATATCGTGGCCGATGCGTTTCGCGACGAAGGATTGCCGAACGGTCAGGTTTACGTGACCACCGATGCGGGGGTTACCTGGATTCCGATCGGCCAGGGCTTGCCCGATACGCCTATCCAGTCAATTGTCGTCGAAGCACGACGACCAGGCTTCCTGGACGACATTCTTTATGTGGCCACCGATCAGGGTGTTTATCGCGGCTTTTATGAACCGACCACAGCTCAGTGGATCTGGACCCGTTTTTGGGACAATCTGCCTGACCTGCTGGTCACCGACCTGGATTTCAACCCGTACTACAATCAGTTGTTTGCCAGCACGTGGGGCAAAGGGGTTTACGGCGTCCTGATCAACCAGAACCTGCCCCCAATGGTAGCCCCGCTCCCACCGCAAACAGTTTCTGAGGATCCACCTCTGCCACTGGTGTTCTCGTCAGGAACGGGTAACCAAATCGTGGTGGCCGATCCTGATGCCGAGGCTTCGCCGCTTCGGGTTACCCTCACCGTCTCCAATGGCAAGCTCACACTGGCTTCCAATGCCGGACTGACTTTCCTGGCAGGCGACGGCAACGCTGATGCGACGATGACGTTCGAGGGCACGCTCACGGCGATCAACAATGCCCTCAACGGTCTCGAATATATGCCCAATCCCGATTTCAGCGGTACCGAAACGCTCATTATTACGGTCAACGACCTCGGTCATAATGGTCCGGGAGGCCCGCAAACCACCACGGCCACGATTATGATCAACGTCACCCCCGTCAACGACGCTCCTGTTCTGGATGCCAGTGGCAACCCGTTCCTGGATGACATTCGCGAGGACGACGTTGCTAATTCTGGCACACGGATTAGCGATTTACTGGCGCGCACCGCCGGTGTTACCGACGTGGATGGACCAGGGGCAGGCATTGCACTGATTAACGTGGATACCACCAACGGGACCTGGGAATATTCGCTGGACGGTGGAGTTACCTGGAGTCCGGTGATCGGCGTCAGTTTCACCAATGCGTTGCTGCTGCCCAGCACCGCCAGGCTCCGCTTTATCCCGCTGCCTGATTTCAACGGCTCGATGCCCAACGCGATCACTTTCCACGCTTGGGATCAATCTTCCGGCACCGCAGGTAGCACAGTGGATTTGACCGGATTACTTGGCGGCAGCAATGCCTTCAGCGTGAACTCGGAAACGGCGAGTCTGACCGTCCTGCCTGTCAACGACGCTCCCACGGTGTTGAGTGTTACCACGAACTGGACGAATCCCCTCACCGAAGACAGCTTCCCGCCCTATCCGCAAATTACGCTGACGAATTTGCAACCCGGCGGCGGGTCCGATGAAGCGGGCCAGCTTCTCAGCGTCAGCGCCAGCCTTCTGAATGGCACCAGCATTACGGGCACGTTCCAGTATAGCACCGACGGCGGGGCGACCTTCACAGCAACACCGCCGACAGGACTTGCTGCTGGAGCGAATGTCATCGTGCGGTTCATCCCCAACCCGGATGTCAACGGCAGCGATACGATCGTCGTCGTTATCCAGGATAACGGCGGCACGGCTAACGGCGGACTGGATACATCAAGTGTTACCCGAACCATCGTGATTGACCCGGTCAATGATCCGCCGGTGCTGGTCAACAATGGCCCGGCCAGCGTGAACGAAGGGGGGAGCATCACCATCACCAACGCGCTCCTGCTGACCACAGACGTGGATCATGCTCCGAACCAGCTCACTTATACATTGACACTTCGCCCGGTCAACGGCACCCTCTTGAAAAACGGTAATCCCATACCTCTGGGCGGTACGTTCACCCAGCAGGACATTGCCGACGGCTTGATTGTTTACGAACATGACGGTTCCGAAACCACTAGCGACCTGTTCCAGTTCACCGTCCAGGATGCCGCTGGCGCTTCGCCTCCTGGTGGGCCTTTCACCTTCAACATCACCGTCAATCCGGTCAACGATCCGCCCGTGGTCGGCACGATTATTCCGAACCCGGTGAATCTCGTCGAGGACTCATTCGCAGTTCCCGTCCAGGTGTTGATTACCGGCATTGACCCGGTCGAGCTAGGGCAGATTATCCTGTCGGTGAATGCGAATACCTCAAACGCATCCATCACCGGCCCGGTATCGGTTACTTATCCTTATCTCGGTGACCCGACCCAAGCGCTCATCGAATTTGTGCCGCCGGCCAACGCATTTGGCTCGGCCAATCTGCTGGTTACCATTCAGGATAACGGTGGCGGTTCGGATACGAGCACGATCGTCATCCCGGTCAACATTAGTCCCGTCAACGATCCGCCCGCTCTGGTCAACAACAATCCGCTCACGGTCAACGAGGGAGGCACGGGAATCATCGCCTCCACGCTCTTATTGGCGACTGACGTGGACAACCCCGTTGGGCAAATTATCTATGAACTCGCAACTTTGCCGAGCAATGGCCGGGTGTTGCTTAATGGCACCCCGCTTAATGTCGGGGATACGTTTACCCAGGCAGATATTAACGCCAGTCGGGTTCGCTACCAGCACAATGGCAGTGAGACACTGACCGACAACTTCACCTTCAATCTCCGCGATGCCAACGGTGCTTCTGGTGGCAGCTTTACCTTCAGCATCAATATCAACCCCATCAACGATCCGCCCAGCGTGGATCTGAACGGCAGCGCCCCTGGCGTAGATTTCACCGCCACCTTCAACCAACCCGGACCGGGCAGCGTCTTCATTGTGAACACAACCGGCCTGACAGTAAGCGATCCCGATAGTCCCACGCTGGCATTCGCTCGCATCGTTTTGACCAACCGACCCGATGGCAGCAACGAAGACCTGATCGTTACCTTACCCTCCGGTAGCCCATTGACTGTAACGCCTTACAATCCGACCACCGGCGAACTATTGATCACCGGACCTGGTACCCTGGCCGATTACCAGGCCGCCCTGCGAACCCTGCAATATCGTAACAACAAGACTTTCCCCAATCTGACCACGCGCATTATCACGGTGGAAGTGAACGACGGTACGGTAACCGGTCCCGTAGCAACGGCGCGGGTGGTTTTTAGTGGAGCGGCGTTACCGGTGGTGGATTTGAATGGGGCTGCTCCTGGTCGAGACAATACGGTCAATCTGTCCAACACATCAGTTCTGATCGCTCCCGCTGGCACCGTACAGGATATAGACAGCCCAGTTTTGCGGCGGATGGTAGTGCGGCTGATGAATCGGCCCAACGCCCTGGCCGAATCCCTCACTTTTACCTCCAGCGGTGGCATCGTCGGCTTTTACAATCCGGCGACCGGCGTTCTGGAATTGAGCGGGCCGGCCACCCTGGCTGCCTTCCAGACCGTCTTGCGATCGGTCCGTTACGAGAACACCGCTGCCATCCCCGATCCTACTCCACGCACGATTCAGGTGTTTGCCAACGACGGGTACAACAATGGCCCCGTTGCCACGGTAATCGTGAACTTCGGCCCGATCCTGGTTCGGCCAATTGCGGGTGGTGGACAATCGCTGATCGTTGTGGGCACGAACGGCGACGACCAGATTTTCGTCTCGCCGGCCGGGGCTACCAGTTTCCGAGTGGCACGGAACGGCTCGATTCTCGGCACCTTTAGCCGCAGCACCTACCAACGGGTAGTCCTGTTCGGTCTGAATGGCAATGATCGGCTGGAAGTTGAGCGAACGCTGCCTCTCAACGCCATTCTGGTGGGCGGTTCCGGAAACGATGTGCTGCTGGGCGGCGCTGGCAACGACATTATCCTCGGTGGCGCTGGTAATGATCAGCTCTATGGTCGCATTGGCCGCGACATCCTCATTGGCGGAGCCGGTGCAGATATCCTCTACGGACACGATCCCGGTAGCGGCGCGGTCGGCGACGACCAGGACATTCTGATTGGCGATAGCACCATCTACGACAACGACCTGTCGCAACTGGTGCAGATTCAAAGCGTCTGGGTCGGGCCGACCAGCTACAGTTCCCGTATTTCACTCATCAAAGGCGGAGTGAGCAGTCCACCGTTGACCACGGCCCAATTGCTGGCTGACAGTGCCGCGGATCAACTCTTCGGCGGTTGGGGTCAGGATTGGTTCCTGCGACTGGCGATCAATGACCAGCTGCCCGACCGTGTCAGCAACGAACAAATCAATTAGCCCGCCTTCGTCGCCCCTGGAAGTTTAGACCGGTCTCTCTAGCGGCGGGTGTCAGCAACGAACCGGTCAATTAGCCCATTTCCGGCCTGCTTAGTCGGTGCACTCTGACCTTCGCGTGCAGGCCACAGTAGAATCGCTACAATGGCGGGGATTGGACAGCTTCGTGCCAGTGGTGCACTGGCAGAGTTTCGCTGCTGGAATTTCGCAGAGCGTAGATTGGCGGTGCGCTGTGCTGGCCCGGCTTCGCCTGTGGAATGTCGCCGCCGGCATGGATGCCTCTGCCGAGACGGATCGGGCTTTCATCCCAGGCGAACAACCCGTGTGGCGGAGGACACTGTCCCACGGGAAGGCAAAATTAGTTGCGCATGCCGAACGAATGCGTCTTTGCTGAACAGGATGGCATTCAGGAGCGGTGATGAAACGTTGGCAAGATAAGCTGAGGGCTAACCATGCACCGTGAGCAGCCTTTGGAACCTGAAGAAGCCAGCCTCGGTTCGGTCTGCGGGCAGACCAGTCCGCTGTCGGAACAAGATCGAAAGTCCGAAGAACCTGCGGCAGGTTCCGGGCCAGAGCAAGCGTCAGGCGCAGCCTTGGCGTCCGATGTTGACGCTGAGCCGAGCCAGGCGGCCGGAACTTCGCTTTCTTCGTCACCGTTGCCGGCGCAGCTGGCGTCGGGCAGTGCATCCGCCGAATCGCTTTCCGGACGGCAAAACGCCGAAGCATCGTGCGGCGCCGCACAATCAAATATCGCGTCCCGTGAACCCAAGTTGACCGAATATCGCGGCCATGCCGTTGCGGACATTGCGAGCAAGATCGTGGCGGCAACTGTTTCGAATGACCGGACGAGAGCAGAGACCGAAACCCATGAGCCGAACCCCGGAATTGTCAGGCCGAGGCGGCGGTGGGTGTGGTGGGTGGTGGTTGGGGTAGGTGTGCTGGGTCTGGTCATTGGGCCGATTGGGATTTGGCTGACCGTGGTGTGGTTCGGTGGGCTGGCGCAGCTGCAATCGGCAATGGCGGAAGCGGATGCGATTTATCCGCACTGGCGTTGGGAGGATTTGATCCGCCAGCGCGAACAAGTACCGCCCGAAGAAAACGCCTGGCCCCTCATCGAACAAATCGCCGAACGGTACCGAGCGAATCCCTACACCGAAACACTCGAGAGGAAACAGCGGTTCTGGAATCGCTGGAATCAATATCTGGCATCAAATCCGAACCGTTATTTGCCTGCCGAATTGTCGAAGGAGTTAGAGGACTGGGTTGCTCACGATCGAACTTTGCCGCTCCTTATCGAGCAAGTGAATCGTCGCCGGCGCGCGCAGGCTCCTTGGCCATACTTGGGAGGAAGTCCGACGCTCCCTTACCCTATTTCTATAGAATCCGTGTTGTGGCGTAATCGCTCTGCACTAGCGATAATGCATGAGCATTATTTGAATCAGGAGCGTTATCGTGAGGCAGAAATAGCCGTGTTGGCGGCGTGGAAAGTTGTGACGGCCCTGGACGACATCCCGTCGGAATACTATCAGTCCATCGGCTCAGGTTCTCAAAACTGGGCCATTAGGCGATTAGAGCGACATCTTCTGCTAACTGAGTTCTCGCAGGAAAACCGGCAAATAGTGCGTCAGTTGCTCGAGAGGCAGCAAGAGATTGCGCGGCAACGGATTTTCTGGGCTATTCGCGCCGAACGAGCACTAGCGCATGAAAGATTTGAGCAGATTCGACGTGGCGAGCTCAGCTTGACTAAAGCTGACGACTGGGGAGGTGGTTCTTCATGGCTGCCGTCTAACTGGGGTGAATTGCTGCAGCACTATCTCTGGGATAAGCCTAAGGGTGTGCTTATGAGACGGTTCGGCCCAATCGTTTTATGGGCCCACCAGCATCAGCTTCATGCCGAAGCAATAAGCGATTGTAACCGCCTGGAAAAAGCCGCTAACAAATCGGATGATGAAGTATCGCGCGAATGGAAATCAATATGTGAACGAAGATTGCAGGCCTTGCAAAAGTGGTGGTTTACTGGCAATGCTGATAGCATTGCTGGCATTTCACTTTATAACGACGCACTAAGAAGAAGCAAGATTTTATTAGAAGCGGCAAAGGCGGGACTGGCAGCGGAGGAATTTCGCGTTGAGCACGGTCGTTTGCCCCACGATTGGAACGAACTGGTACCGCGTTATCTGCCATCTATCCCGCACGACTCCTTCGCAGGGGGGCCGTTTCAGTTCAAGACCACCGCTGACGGTATCGTCATCTATTCTGTTGGGACAGACCGCAAGGACGATGGAGGTGATCCAGAGCGAGACATCGTCTTCCGTGTGTACGACCGCGACAAACGCGGTCTGCCCCCCGTGCCGTTCAAACCATCGGCCGCTGGACCATAGCAGCGCGAACGGGCCGATCGTTGATGCGCCGCCTGGTCTCGAAGGCGTCTCCATAGATAACCGTAGCAGCGTGAACCCGGACACAGTCTCCGCGTTTTGACAAAAACGAGGGTTCAAGCCAGCGTATCCATAACCATACCAGCGTGAACACCGCGGCTGGAGAGAATGTGCTGCCGTTCTTGTTCGCGCTTTGCCGAGACTGCCTCGAATGTAGCAGCGTGAACGCCGTGGCTGGCGAGGGAGAGAGTGTACTTCCTGCTGAACTCACCAAGCGCGCCACTCTGCACCGCCGCGGTTTATAGAGGTGGGAGGCTCGATTTCTGGGATAGTTAGTTCCTGAGCAAGCTATACGTTGCTGCGGTCGGTGGAGGTGTTAGGGTGCCAATCTTGCTTGCGGCGGTTCCGGCAGACCTGACACGTTGCGGCCGTAAAAGTCTTTCTCCCGCTCATCAGGAAACGAGGCACTTTCGACGCCGCGATCGGTATCCTTTGCTTCATCTGTCGGCCGCCCTTGTGTAGGATGGAACTGACGCGGCCTGTCTGGCCTGGGCAATTTCCCGACCGAGGCGGTCATCAAGAACGATTAGATCCCGCCCATAGTACGCCGCCAGGTTTCTGGTATCCCTTGCCGAACCAAGAATGGCGAAGGAACATGGCTGGGCTGAATTCTCCGCTCGATAACCATAAAGCCCTTGAGCAAGCCGTCGAGCATATCGGCAGATGGTTGCCCGAATGTAGCCGACTCGCTCTCGGTGCGGGTCGCACCCTGGAAGCGTTGCTGCCGTATCTCGCCCGGCTTTGTTCCCGCACCACCGGACTGGTAGTAGTTTCGGCCAGCGAGGTAACCACCCGGAAAGCCGTCGCGGCCGGACTGCCGGTAACCTGGCTGGATTCTGCACCGGTGGAGCAAATGCTCCCGGCCGATGATTTACATCTCTTGCTCGACGGTGCCGATGAGGTGGACCCTCATTTGAATCTCATCAAGGGCTACGGTGGCGCATTGACCCGCGAAAAGATTCTTGCCGCGGTGGCTCAGCGTCGGATCTACGTCGTAACGCCGGAAAAACTGGTTCCGGTTCTGGGAACGCGCGGACGTTTGCCTGTGGAAGTCATGCGTTTCGGCTGGCACTGGACGAAACGGCATGTGGAAGCTGTCCTGGCAACAGTGGCGGAATTACGCTGCGATGCCAATGGTTACCCCGTTGTCACCGATAATGGCCAGTATCTGCTGGATTGTCGGATCGGGCCGCTGGAGCACCCAGCGGAGTTGCTGCGGCGACTGCGAGCCATTCCTGGCGTGGTCGAAGTAGGATTGTTTCTGGATCTGGCCGACGAGGTGCTGGTCCTGGAACAGCAGGGAATTCGCGTGCTGAGCCGAGCGGTAAATTATTCGGACAATGGCTAGCCTGCTGGCAAACATGGGCGGTAGCGGAGTGCGGACGGCGATTTGACTGGCATACGGAGTGGCGTATGGAACTGGGTATGGTCGGATTGGGACGCATGGGCGCGAACATGACGCGACGGCTGATGCGGCGCGGTCATCGGCTGGTCGTCTATGACCGCGAGCCCACGGCGGTGCAGCAACTCCAAAACGAAGGCGCGAGCGGTGCCGCCAGTTTGCGGGATTTGGTGGAGCGCCTGGCTCGCCCGCGAATTGTCTGGCTGATGTTACCAGCGGGAGAAGTAACAGAGGACACAATTGCCGAATTGCGGTTGCTCCTGCAAGCTGGGGATATGATCGTAGATGGTGGCAACACGTATTTCGAGGACGATCTGCGGCGGTGGCACGAATTGCAGCGATTCGGGATTGATTATGTGGATGTTGGCGTGAGTGGCGGCGTCTGGGGTCTGGAGCGCGGCTATTGCCTGATGGTAGGCGGAGAAAAATCGGCTGTGGCTCGGTTGGAACCGATCCTGCGGGACTTAGCTCCCGGTTCGCAAGCAGCGCCGCGCACGCCCGGGCGAACCGGCGAACCGCAACCGTGCGAGCTCGGCTATTTGCATTGCGGCCCTGTCGGTGCCGGGCATTTTGTGAAAATGGTGCACAACGGTATCGAATACGCCCTGATGCAAGCCTATGCAGAAGGAGTGGATTTGCTCCAGGCTGCTGCTCAATCGCAACCGCAACGCGACTGGTGCTATCATTTCGATATCCCGGCCATTCTGGAATTGTGGCGGCGCGGAAGCGTAGTCGGGTCGTGGTTGCTGGATTTAGCGGCAACGGCGACGCACAAGGATCCCCAGTTGCAGCGATTCTCCGGTCAGGTGCCGGATTCCGGAGAAGGGCGATGGACGGTGCAGACTGCGGTGCAGCTGGGGACTGCCATTCCAGCTCTGGCAACGGCGTTATTCGCGCGATTCCGGTCACGGCGGGGCAATTCCTACGGCGAAAAACTGCTTTCGGCTCTGCGGGAACAATTTGGCGGACATCGGGAACAATCGGCGACTTCCACAGCTTCGGCATGAGTCCCTCGGCCCATTGCGAGTTCGACCATGACCCTTAGACGTGTGCAGGTTTCCGCATCCATTCTGGCGGCGGATTTTGCCCGGCTGGGCGAGCAAATACGCGAAGCCGAAGACGCCGGCGTGGACCGCCTGCATTTCGACGTCATGGATGGCCATTTCGTACCGAACTTATCTCTGGGGCCGATGGTGCTGGAATCGTTGCGGCCAATTACGCGTCTGCCCATCGAAGTTCACCTGATGGTTTGCGAACCGCTGCGGTTTCTGGAAGCATTCGCCCGAGCCGGTGCCGACTACCTCATGGTACACGCCGAGATTGACACTCCGTGGTCAGCGATACATACGGCCATTCGCCAGCTTGGCAAAAAGGTGGGACTGGTGTTGAATCCGGAAACGCCAGCGGAATCCATTATCGAACGCTTACCGGACGTGGATATCGTGGTGGTCATGACCGTGCATCCTGGTTTCAGTGGCCAGGCGTTTTTGCCGCAAATGTTGCCGAAGTTGCGAACCTTGCGAGAACGAGTAGATCGGCTCGGTCTGCCTTGCGATCTGGAAGCCGACGGTGGCGTCAACGAAGAAACGGCCCGGCTCGTGGTGCAAGCCGGGGCTAACGTTGTGGCAGCGGCATCGGCAATTTTTCGCGCTGCCGACGGCATTCCCCTGGCCGTCGAGCGCTTGCGTCGGGCTTTGTCTGAAAACGTAACCTATCGCTCGTCTTAGCGACAATCGTGGCGATAAAAGGTATCCTGTCAGGTCGCTGATGACTTCGGAAATTTCGCCCTGGTCGGGATGCCGCTGGAAACCTGGCCCTGGTGTCACGCTCAGTAGGCGGACAAATTTGCCGGCCGCGGTACACTATCGTAGAGGAGCAAAACCGATATGGTGGCCAAGTTTCCACATTCTGCCCACGGGGGGTGATCTGTGACGCGAATTTTTGCTGTGCTGGCGACGCTGACCGCATGTGCCCTGCTCGTTGCCTTCGGTCTGGGAATGACCCAATTGGTCGAGCCGATCCCGCAACGGCAAGCCTGGGGCAGTTTTAGCCTGCCTGTGAGCTGGCACATTGTTGCTGCCCTTGTTGCCAGCGTCCTGGTCTTGCTGGTGCACTGTCTGGTCTTTACCTATTTGCTGGGCACCGGTCGCTGGGTCAAGGAAGTGAGCCAGGCTTACGGCGTACCGCAGGAAGAAGGCATTGCCGCCAGCAGACAGTTGAAGCGGCAAGCTTATCCGTCGGCGATGCTGGCCATGCTCGTGGTGATTTTTACCGCCGGTAGCGGTGCCGCTATTCACACCGATCCCGACTCCTGGATAGGCCTGACGCATCCGGTTTTGTCGGTGTTGACGTTGCTGGCCAATGGCTGGGCATTTGTCCGCGAATATCATGTGATCCGCGCCAACCAGGCCGTGCTCGACCGCATAATGAATTTCGTCCAGTCGCGGCAGGCTATGGCTTCCGGCCAGCCAGCTTAAGTTGCGCTAACGCCAGCCGTGCCAACCGTACGCAGCGTGGCTGCGCTTACAGCGGTTCATCCGCCCAATTGCGGGGAATGAGAAAGTATTCGGTGAGTTGAGCCTCGCGGCTGCCAGGTTCGGGATGGTAATCGTACACGTAGCGGACTGTAGGCGGCAAAGACATCAGGATAGACTCAACCCGTCCCCCCGTTTTCAAACCGAATTGCGTACCCCGGTCGTACATCAGGTTGAATTCCACATATCTGCCCCGCCGCACTTGCTGGAAGAATCGCTCACGTTCGCCGTAAGGTTCGTCCTTTCGCCGGCGAACAATCGGCAAATAGGCGTCGAGAAAGTGATCGCCGCAGTCCCGGACAAAGGCGAAAAGTTTGTCCAAATCGCCCTGCAAATAATCGAAAAAGATGCCCCCGACGCCGCGATGTTCCCGGCGATGCGGCAGGTAGAAGTATTCGTCGCACCACTGTTTGAACCGACGATAATCCACCGGCGGAGCGTGCCGCTCGCACACCGTCTTCCACACGCGATGGAAGTGAATCACATCTTCGCGGTAGGGATAATAGGGAGTCAGGTCGGCACCACCACCGAACCAGGCAGTATCACCTTTGCACAAAAAACGGAAGTTGGCGTGAACAGTCGGCACCATCGGGTTGAGCGGATGCAGGACCAGGGAAATGCCCGTTGCCTGAAATGCACGTCCTTCACCAGGCATGGAGCGGGCGAATTCTTCACTGAACTCGCCCCAGACCTGAGAGAAGTTCACACCGGCTTTTTCAAAGACAGCCCCATCTGCCAGAACGCGGGTACGCCCTCCACCACCACCTGGTCGGTCCCACAAATCCTCGCGGAAGCGGGCTCGACCATCCACTTCCTCCAGCGCCTGGCAAATGCGGTCCTGAAGCTGACGGAAATACGCTGCCGCTTGCTCAAACATGGTCAGCCTCCTCTGGTGCAATCCGGCCGCAATCGGAAAGAAGTTGGCTTTCCTGGTCGCAGCCTGTTTGCTGAGAGCGGTTGGCGATAAGCCTGCTGGTTTCCGCTTCGCTTGCCCTCCCCTTGCGAATCGCAGATTTTTGCGAGTGCAAAGATGCCGCGTACATTTTCCGATGCAATATCACGCTTCCTCGTTGCGAGTCCGCGGATTATCGCGCCTCTCGGCGGCGAGGACGACTTGCCCATCCGGCCACCGCTACGGTTCGGCTATCGCGTGATTTCGGCCGACCATCGTCTCTCACACCCAGGGCAATCTACGCCCCATCCCTGCGGATTCCAGGTGAAGAAGCGTTGTCGGGGCCACCTGACCATTGCAGGGAGCATTACCGCGACGCCGGGGCGGTCTGGCTTTCGCTGGCATCGCAGTTAACCGAATCGTTTGCTCGCCATTGCTCGGCCGAGCAGTCGCTTTCCGTGCACCCTATTCGAGTCTGGTGATTCCGCTGCTGGCCAGAGCAAGCAAAACCAGCTCCCTGCCGTCTTGTAAGCTGTGGAGGGCAAATTCGGCTCTCGCCGGACGCGCGAGGGCTAATCCACCCCACGCCTTTTTCAGGTGGGCGATAGTAGCGGCGAGTTGGTGAGTAGCAAACGGCATACCTGGACGAATCGCAAACCCGGTCTGCGCCATAACACTCGCCTGTACAAGGACTTCTGGAACGGTCAATTTTCCGCCGCCGGCCTCACGCTCTCCCGTTTGGGAATATACGAAGCGGGTCACCGAGGGCGGCACGGAAGGCGAGAAAAGTGCGAGACTTCTCCCGCTCTCCCGTTTGAGAATGCATCAACCGCTTGAGAGAAAACACTGCCGTGGCCCCCCTGCAAATCGCCGGGTGGGTTCCGCCGAGAATCGCACGGGGCAACCGAAAGGGGATAACCGGCCAAGTTTTCTTGCATGTCTCATCGCCAGCGTCGAATCGCCCGGAATGGGAATGGAAGCAAGACGTCTTTTTCTCAGCGTATCGGTGCTTGTTTACGCGAAATCGCACGAAGCAATGGACAAAAAAGGCCATCCAGAATCCACGAGACTGGCCGCCCCATCACCCGGGCAACCGTGGTTCAGCCGACCACCGCAGATTCTATTGCCGTTCACGCTGGCGGAGGCACTTTACCACGAGCAGAGCCACACTGCACCTCTGCAGGAGAAGACCAGTGCCTCGGCCCCTCTCGTCGCATCAGAGTCTGCACAGGGCTGACTTGGGGTTTTTGCTTCTGCATGAAACTCGACCTATGCTTAGGATGTCAGGGTAATTCCATATCGCTAGACGTATTATCCATCACAGAAACAGACGTAAATACTCAGTGCATCGGAAGAAAGGGCGGGATGTGCCTGTTAACGAGAAGGATTCGATGCGATCGGGGAGACACCACGCCATGGTGGAAACAGAGCAGGATGTTCTCAAGTCACCTGGGCTTTCGTTGTGGAATAAGGCAGTTGTTGCTGTCTTGGTTATTTTCCTGATATGTGGCACTGCTTTCAGTTACTGGCAACTGTACCGCCTGGAAAAACGCCAGTACGAGTTACTGCCTACGCAAGGAGCGGAGCTACTAGCGCTGTTGATAACGGCGTTCCGGCAGGTGCACGCTGAATCCCTCGTCGACTCGAATCAGCACCAGGGCCCCCATGAGCGTCCAGGCCATCAGGTCGCGGGTTATTCCGCTTTGTTGCCAGCGACGTTGGCGCTGAAGGCTGGGGAACGCTTGAGCGAACATCGCCCAGGTGCTTACATCCGATTGTACAGTGATTATCCGTTCCCCTGGCGGAAAGACGGTGGGCCACGGGATGCTTTCGAGTGGGAAGCCTTGCATGCGCTGCGCCAAAATCCTGACCAGCCTTTCTACCGTTTTGAGGAATTCCAGGGTCGGCCGTCTTTGCGATACGCAGTGGCGGAACGGATGCAAGCAGCGTGCGTATCCTGCCACAACAGCCATCCCGATTCCCCTAAACGTGACTGGAGCGTCGGCGATGTTCGGGGAGTGGTGGAGATCATTCGGCCTTTCGATGGCGCAGTAGCCCAGAACCGGGCGAGCCTGTACCGCTCGGCACTGGTTTGCCTGGGGATGAGCGGTCTGGGTATAGTAGGTTTGGTCCTGGTGAATCGGCAGCGAACTGTCTCCGCCAAGGCAGCCATGGAGAGTGAACAAAAACTCCGGCTCATCCTGGAGAGCGCCGGCGACGGTATCGTTATCGTGGACGAACAGAGGCGGATTGTACTGGTCAACCGGCAAGCCGAGCGGATGTTCGGATACCCTAGGGCGGAATTACTCGGAAAAGAAGTTGAAACGCTCATCCCGGAGCGTTTCCGTCAGGGTCACCGCGAACATTTTGCCCGCTACTTGAGGAATCCCACGCCTCAGCTGATGGACTCACGTGAACGACCATTGTACGGTCTGCGCAAGGATGGAAGCGAGTTCCCGGTAGCCATCAGTCTGAACTCTGTCCCACTAGCCAAGAGGATGCTTATCTGCGCCATCGTGCGCGATGTAACAGAACGCAGACACTACGAACAGGCCTTACGCGCCGCTTACCAGGAAAATGCACAGCTTATTGACGCAATGCCCTGCATTTTGATCGGTCTGGACAACGCTCAGTGTATCCGGAAATGGAACAAAGTAGCGGAGCGCACGTTTGGCCGGCCAGCCGCACAAGTGCTGGGGCAGCCGCTTCGTGCAGCTGGCATTGGCTTCCTCGACGATGCGATATTCAAGGGCCTGGAAACTTGCCATCGCCAGCAACGGCCGGTCGAAATTGAAAACGTAAGTTACCGCCGACTGGATGGAACAGTTGGCCAGCTGAGAGTATCGCTGGCCGTGCTCAACAGCCAGGAAATGAATTCCTCCGGCATTCTCGTGGTTGCAGAGGACGTGTCCGAACGACGGCAACTCGAAGCCCAGCTGGCCCAAGCCCAGAAGATGGAATCCATCGGCCAGCTGGCAGCCGGTGTGGCTCACGAGATCAATACGCCCATCCAGTACATTGGCGATAACGCCACCTTCCTGCGCGACGCCTTTCCGAGCCTAGACCAGCTTCTGGCTCAGTACGAAAGGCTGATCGCAGCGCTCAGGATGAATTCACTCACACCGCAGATGCTGGAACAGGCAGAAGCGTTGTTCGCGCAAGCTGATTTACCCTACCTGCGAGCAGAGATACCTCAGGCCATTGAGCAAATTCTGCAGGGAGTCAGCAACGTGGCCAGGATAGTGCGGGCCTTGAAGGAATTTTCCCATCCCGCTACAGAGGAGAAAACCGCCGTGGACATTAACCGTTCCATTGAGTGCACCGTCACCGTGGCCCGCAACGAATGGAAGTATGTAGCCGATGTAATGACCGAATTGGATCCTTCCTTGCCCCCAGTTCTATGCCTTCCGGGCGAAATCAACCAGGTGCTGCTCAATGTGATCGTAAACGCCGCCCATGCTGTTGCCGAGCGGGTGGCCACGGGTGAAATCAACCGTGGTATCATCAAGATCAGCACCAGTCGCGCCAATGGCTACGTGCGGATATCTGTCAGCGACAATGGCTGCGGTATCCCTGAAAAAATTCGCTCCCGCATTTTTGAGCCCTTTTTTACCACCAAGCCGGTCGGCAAAGGAAGCGGCCAGGGGCTGGCAATCGCTCATGCCATCGTGGTCAAAAAGCACGGCGGACAGATCACGTTTGAGAGCGAAGTCGGCAAGGGGACGACCTTTCATATTCTCCTGCCACTAGATGAAACGCTCGACTCGGGAGAAGGCATTGAAACTGCGAATTCTATTTGTGGATGATGAGCAGAATATCCTGGACGGTCTGAGGCGAATGCTGCGCCCGCTTTCGTCGCAGTGGGATATGGCGTTCGCCCAGAACGGACCGGAAGCTCTGACATACCTGGGACGGTGTGCATTTGACGTTTTGGTCACCGACATGCGGATGCCGGGCATGGACGGGGCACATCTCCTGGCGGAAGTGCAACGACGTTTTCCTGACGTGGTACGTATTGTGCTGACCGGTCAGTGTGATTGTGAGGCGGCTCTGCGCTCAGTCTCGCTTGCCCACCGCGTCCTGACCAAACCGTGCGAACCTGAAGTACTCAAGGCCACCATCGCACGTGTCCTGAGTCTGCGAGCCCTGCTGCAAAGTGCGGACTTGCAGCGATTGCTGTCCCAACTGCAAACAATACCCACTCTTCCGTCCCTCCACGCGGAGGTTCTACGAGAACTCGACGCCCCAGAGCCGTCCCTAGTCCGGGTTGCTGAGATTATTAGCCAGGACCTTGGTATGACGGCTAAGATCATTCAGGTCGCCAACTCTGCCCTGTTTGGCATACGCATGCCGGTAAGTAGCGTGAAGCAGGCAGTCTCCTTACTTGGATGCCAGAATATCCGCCTCCTGGTACTGGCGAGTGGTGTATTTTCTTTGTTTCAGTCGAATGGCCTGCCTCCTTTCAGCGCAGATGCCATGTGGCAACACAGTCTGCGCGTGAGTAAGTGGGCGCAAACCATCGCTCTGGAAGCAGGTGCCCACGGAAGTGTCATTCCCCACGCCACCCTGGCAGGCTTATTGCACGATGTCGGCAGATTGGTTCTCATTGCCAATTTGCCAGCGGCCTACGAAGCAATTGTGCACCAGGCGAAGCAAACAGGTAAGCCACTTTGTGAGGTTGAGCGAAGTGTACTGGGAGCAACTCACGCCGAAGTGGGCGCTTATGTGCTAGGATTGTGGGGATTTCCCGAGCCGATTGTGGAGGCGGTCGCCTGGCATCATACACCGAGCGCCTGTGCCGACGAACTCTTCAGTGCCCTGACCGCGGTCCACGCTGCCGATACTTTGCTCGCCCAGGAATGGGAAGCCCAGACCGGACTGGTGGAGGCACCGCCTGATAGTGACTACTTGAAACGGCTCGGACTAGCTCGACGGATGGACGAATGGCGAGAAGTCCAGCTCTGTCTTGCTGAGCATGAAGGACTCCCATGACTGCACGCATCCTCTTTGTAGATGACGAACCCAATGTCCTAGCCGGCCTGCAACGCCAGTTGCGGAAGCAATTTGACGTGGATGTGGCGGTGGGAGGCGAACAAGGGCTTGCAGCGGTACGGGAGCGAGGCCCCTACGCAGTGATTGTCTCTGACATGCGCATGCCCGGTATGAACGGCGCTCAGTTCCTGAGCCGCGTCCGTGACCTTGCTCCCAACACCGTCCGCATGCTCTTAACAGGCTACGCGGATATGCAGTCCGCTATTGCAGCGGTCAACGAAGGGCATGTCTTTCGTTTCCTGACCAAACCCTGCCCGCCTGAGGCTCTGGTCAAGGCCCTGCAAGATGGCATCGAGCAATTCCGCCTTGTCACCGCCGAAAAAGAACTCCTCGAGAAGACCCTGCGTGGCAGTATTCAGGTTCTGGCTGAGGTTCTGTCCCTGGTCAACCCACTGGCCTTCGGCAAGGCCAGCCGGGTGCAGCGCCTGGTACAGCAATTGGCCAGCATCCTCCAGGTGCCCAACTGCTGGCAATTGGAAGTGGCGGCGTTGCTTTCGCAGATCGGTTGCGTCACAGTTCCTGACTCGGTGCTGAGTAAAATCTATGCAGGCTGTGAACTATCGCAGGAAGAGTTTGCCATGTTTGCCGCCCATCCTAATGTCGGGCGAAACCTTATTGCCAAAATTCCTCGCCTGGAGGAGGTGGCCACGATCATTGGTGACCAGCACCTGCGTTTTGATGGTCAGGGGACTCCACCTGGCGGGAAGAAAGGTACCGATATCCCTCTCGGCGCCCGCGTGCTCAAGGTAGCTCTCGACTGCGACACACTGGAAACCCAGGGACTTAGCTGGCCCGAAGTGATTCAGCGCCTGAAGGCCCGCGCTGGCTGGTACGACCCGGACGTCTTGCAAGCACTGGAAAAGATTCCCTGGGAGCCAGCCCCTCATTCCTGCCGCGAACTTCCTCTCAGTGAACTGAAGCCGCGAATGATCCTCGCTGAAGACATTGTCAATCGGACCGGGCAATTAATGATGCGCAAAGGGCTGGAAATCACCGAGACGGTACTTCACCGCTTGCGGAACCTGTACACCAGTGGGCAGCTCGGGAAAACGGTCAAAGTCTTCATCCCGACAACTGCTTCTTAGCGGTTTTTCGCTCTCGGGACGTGGACTGGGAGGAGACGCCATCGGTAATGCGACTACCGAGAAATCAGAAGTCGGCCGCTGCTGGAAGCTGGCGCACTCCTGCACCCGGTTGCAAGGCTGTGTGTGGAAAAACACAATGCATAGGCAAGCTTCGTCTGCCATCGGGTAGCGGTGGCCTTCGTTCCGTTACCTTGCCTTTTTCCTTCTAACCACTGGTAGCAGAGGGAAGCACATCGGCAGGCCGCTCAAAGGTGAAGCCGAACGCTTGCAGTGCCTGGCGAATCGCGGGGTCCGCCAGAAGCTGGCGAAAAGCGACAACGGCAGGGCGAGACCAGCGCTGCCAGGGCACGACAAAGTCGAACCACTCCTGTTGTAAAGGGATAAAAGCCAGACCGTGATCCTGTGCCACATGACTGATGCAAACACCCCAATCGGCCCGTCCCTGAGCGATGGCCGCCGCGACCGCATGATGCGATCGGGCTTCGTTCGCGTAACCGGGTGGCCGTGCTCCCTGAAGTAACCGGTCAATGAGGATGCGTGTGCCGCTGCCCGCGTTGCGGTTGACGAGCAGGCATTCGGGATCGGCAAGAGCTGCACGCACGGCTGCGGCAGCACTCTTGCCCTCAAAGCGCGGATCACCAGGACGGTAAGCGATTCCCTGCAATCGGCCGTAGCCGGGCAGCAAATAAAGGTCGCCAGTTACAAATGGCCGGTTGTATTCACCGCTCCCCGGGTCGAAAAGATGTATTCCCGCAAGATCGCATTCGCCGCGACGAGCGGCGGTCAGCCCGGCCAGACTACCGACAGCCAGCATCTTGGTCCGGAAGCCCCGGGCATGGAGCTGACTCAGCAAGTAATCGAGGCCCACGCAATGACTGCCGATGACCACTAAGTCCGCAGGACGCAACTGCCGGCCCATGAGGTGCACAGTAACGATTTCGCCCGCCTCCAGCATTTCGCAGCCTTTGGGAATGATCACAAAACCATCCGCGCGACTGAAAGCGGTAACGGAGCCGGAACCTTTGCCCAGAGGATAAGCAGCGTAGCGCACCGGACTACTCGACGCGGCATCACTAACCGATTGCATGGTCGCGGCCGGGGTCGCCGGTGAAATGGGACCTGAGGCGACGTCTTTGGAACGTGGGTTGCTGATCGTTGCGGGCCGTGTGCCGGTCTGTGCTCCCGCAGTCGCTTCAGCCGACGCTGACTGGCCCGAATCCGCTGATCCAGCACGCACGATGTCGCCCGAAGGCGGGAGCCATTCTACGAGATTGACCAGGACATATTCCGTGCGGCCTCGCTCCGAATGCAGCCGAACCGGCAGGCGTGCTGGCAATGTGGCCGGTTCCTGTTCGGGCAATCCGGCCCAGAGGCGTATCACCGGAGCCACGAACTCACGGAACGTAAATAACGCCGAGGTGGGAAAGCCTGGCAGAATCACGACAGGGGTACGGTCAATAACCGCCAGGCATAGCGGTTTACCGGGTTTGAGCGATACGCCATGCACCAGGATTCCCGGCTTCCCTAACTCGGACACAACACGGTAACAAAGATCGCCTGCCCCTTTCGAGGTTCCGCCGGATAACAGAACCATATCCCAGCTCAGCGCGCGTTGTAACGCCGAACGCAGAACTTCCGCATTGTCTGCCACGATACCGAAAAGCGTCGGTTCGCCACCATTTTCCCGAACCGCATCTGCCAACATGGTGGCGTTGCTGTCGTAAATTTGCCCCGGGCCTAACGGCTGGCCGGGCGGCACTAATTCATCACCGGTGGAAAAGATGGCCACGCGCGGCTTGCGAAATACCGGAACCCGCGCCAGACCGAGAGCAGCCAAAACAGCGGTTTCCCTGGCCGTCAGCAGTTCACCACGGCGAAGCACAACTTCCCCCTGGCCGATGTCCGTTCCGGCCATGGTTACGTTGCTGCCTGGAGTGACCGGTCGCTTGACCAGCACCGTACCACCGGGCGGTGTGGTGCTATCGGCGGGTCGCGGGTCGGGTTCCCAGGTGGTGAACTCCACCATGATTACGGCATCTGCACCTCGCGGCAGCATGGCTCCCGTGGCGATGACGCTGGCCGTGCCGGGAGTCACCATCCGCTCCGGTTTGCGACCGGGCAGGATCACTTCACCCGTCCACCGCAAACGGACTGGCTGAGTTTCCTCGGCTCCAAAGGTATCGGCAGCTCGCACCGCAAACCCGTCCACATTGGCCCGGTCAAAACCCGGAACATCCAGGCGTGCGGTGATGTCCTGGCTCAAAATCCGCCCCAGGGCTTCGTTCAGGGCTATCCACTCTTCACCCCGCGGCTGGAGGTTCAGCGCCGAGCGAAAGCGTCGCTGCGCCTCATCGCGATCTACCACCTGCAGGAATTGTTCTTGCCAGTCCGCCATAGCTCGCTGGTGTCGCCCAATGGCCTAATGGTCACCACGGTTTACCTGGGCAGTTTGCAGTTCGGTCAGACCCAGGTGTTGTCGTCGCCGATTGTGAAGCACTTCGCATCGGCAGGACGCTGGCGATTACTCCGACAGCAGGGGATGTTCTCCGTCATAAAGGTACACGCAGACACTTGCCCCAGCCGGATACCCTTCGCAATCGGCCGGGACGAGCACAAATCCATCGGCTTGCGTCGTTGTGGTCAGGATGGAGGCGCCGCTCGTGGCGATCGGCTCCACTCGCCCCTCGTTTATGCGCACACGCACGTAATCGAGACGGCCCAGTTCCGACGCGATCTTCTCGGCCAACGGCAAATGCAGACGACGATATGGCCAGGCAGTGCTGCGCCCGGCAAGTCGGCGAATAAGTGGCCCGGCGAAAAAGTCATAAGCGGCCAGACACGACACTGGATTGCCTGGTAGCAGCACCACCGAACGACCTTGCACCCAGCCAAACCCTGTCGGCGACGATGGTCGCATGGCGACTCCATGCACAGCTAATTCGCCCAACTCCGCCACCACTCGCGGTGCGTGGTCTTCCTGACCAACGGAACTACCGCCCGAAACCAAAACCACGTCCGCTCCCGCACAAGCCTGGAGCAATCGCTCGCGGACGATTTCCCGCTGATCCGGCACAATGTCGCCATGTATTGGTCGGCCACCATCGCGGCGAATCAGGGCATCGAGCATGACGGAATTGCTATCCACGATGCGATAGTTGTCGGGCCGACTGCCGACGGGCAACAATTCATCTCCGGTTACCACGACAGCCACCTGCGGAATTCGGATGACCGGAACCGAATCGTATCCCAGTGCCGCAAGCACAGCAACATCCTGAGGACGCAATCGCCTGCCTGCACGCAAAACCACGCTCCCCGCGCGTATGTCCTCGCCACGTCGGCTGACACATTTGCCCGGCGGAACCGGTTCGAGGATGCTGACCACACCGTCGGCTTCGGTAGCCAGTTCCGCTCGCACAACCGCGTTAGCTCCCTCGGGCAGAGGTGCACCGGTCATGATCCGCACTGCTTCGCCACTCTGCAACGCCCGTGGAAACGGTTTGCCTGGTAACGATTCGCCCACCAACAAAAACGTGAGCGGATTGTAAACCGATGCCCCGAACGTTTCTTCACCGCGCAGGGCATAGCCATCCATGGCGGCACGGTCAAAATACGGAACATCCCGGTCGGCGAGGACATCGGCGGCAAGCACCCGGCCGACCGCCTGCCAGAGGGAGACCGTCTCCGCCTCCAGCGGCCGCACGGACTCCAGCAACTTTCGCTGGGCCTCCCAGGCATCGCTGCGCTGGCGAAAGCCACGCATCCGCACATCGTCGTGACTCATCACTACCTCGCTTCCACAAGCACTCCCACCCGGGCCAGGTTCGCTATGGTTATTATTGCCCACTCGTGCGTCCTGATGGCTCGGCCCGGCGTTTCGTCCTGCCCTGGCACGTAAACCTTTGCTTTTGCAACCCCATTTGGCCGATACGCGCTCAGGCTTGTTTCTTGCGGTGGCGTTGCTATAATCTAAACGAGAATTTCTGCAGCCAGCTGAGCCCCCGTATCGGGCTCAATCTTGGCGTACTCCCCGGTAGCTCAATCGGTAGAGCGGCTGACTGTTAATCAGCGGGTTGCAGGTTCGAGCCCTGCCCGGGGAGCTTTCCCCAACACCTCCACCAATGTGGTCTGCTACTCGCTGTTCCGCTGGGATGTCAGCATCGGTTCACCAATTGCAACGCGGTTTCCTGGCTCTGCTGCTGCTCCGTCATGATATGGCCCACTTCCGCTGGATAGCAAAATCTCCGTTCAACCGGCCCGGTTTGATTCCGCATCGTTTTGCACTAATCGTCGGGCACTGATCGAAATTCGCCCTCCTGTGTCCATCGCTTTGTTCGCAAGTAGGCTTGCCGGTCAGCGCAACCGGCGTTGCAGACAACCCGGGCCAGGTATGTGAGCCGGAGCATTCCAAACCCATACAATTGGACACGTCCCTGACACATTTGCGAAAAAGCCGAGGTTTTCGCCCATGGCCAAACTTAGTGTCCAGCAGATACGCGAACGGGCAATTGAGATTATCCAGCAGTCGCCTGGTGGCATTCGTTACGGCGAGCTTATCGGCAGGATATTGCAACAGAGTCCCGAAACTCCCAAAAACACGGTACAAGGAGCTGTTTGGGACCTGGATAGACGGTTCCCTGAGTTGGTTCACAAGCCGATCAGAGGAGTCTTTCAAGCAAAAGCCGAAAGTTCGTCGTCACCTACTGTCCCACCTCCAAGCAAGCTGCCGCGAGAGGAAGACTTCTATCAGCCGTTCGCGGACTGGCTTACAAACGAACTCGAAGAAGTGACCGTGGCGGTGCCGTTGGGTGGTGCCGGGTTGCAGAAGAAATGGGGAACACCTGACGTGGTTGGAGTGTATAAGCCTCTGGCCTCACACCGGATCAAGTTCGACATCGAGATTGTTTCCGCCGAAATCAAGGTGGACCCCACGCAACCTGTAGTTGCGTTCGGACAGGCGGCAGCGTATCGTTTATTCTCCGCGAAATCTTACGTGGTTATGCCCCGAACGATTCCACTCGAAGACTATGGCCGACTCGAATCCCTGTGTTTGCTTTTCGGCATCGGTTTAGTCCTGTTCCAACCGGATATCGAACAACCAGATTTCGAGATTCGGGTACGAGCCCAGCGGTATTATCCCGATATGTATTATGTGAACGAGTTTGCCGACCGCCTCTATCAAATAGACCCTTCTTTGTTCAACCAGCTTTTCGGCTAACGCCCCACCTATATTGCCAATATCCCTCACACCCGGAACAAGGCGATCCACAAAGAACCAGTGGTGTTTTTCAAGGTCTAAGCACAACGCTATACCGGAGTGCGCTACTAAGTTTTAGCACTACGCCCGACGTACTAAACTCCATAGCTGCCCGTCGCTCAGGCGAAGTGTAAACGAGCCACAGGTAAGGGATGTTGCTATCGAAAGCTAAATGTTCGGAGCTGCTAAGTTGCGGACACTGCCGCGCTAAACCGTTTAGAGACACCGGGCTAGACCACTTAGAGCCCAGGGACCGTAAGCCTTCAGGGCTTACCCAGGTGTTTGAGAAGCTCGACAACTTTGTCCTCCTCCGGTTCCCACCAGGCGGTGTAAAGCTGAATGTGGTCACGGGTAGCGTCGTAGAGTTTCAGAGCAGCCTCCACACCACCGTAACGACTGGCCACGCCCAGTTGACAACCGACCAGACATTTTGGATTCGCCTTGTGTATTGCTTTCTGGAGTTGCTGCAGATGCTGGGTGATGCGTCGAAACCGCTCAGGATCCAGCTGCCAGTCCTGGCATTGCAGAATGTAGGCATCGCAAAAAGTGGCTACCTGGGCTGCATAGTCCACATCGAAGTTTTTCTCTAACGGTTTATAGATTGGGGTCATGCCTAGTTTGAGCTTACGCGTGTCGCACCACTGGCGTAATGCCTTGGCGGCTGCTAGGGGATCATCTTTTTCCTTTTGGGGAGTGTGGGGCCAATAAGGTTCCGGATCATACCACAACCAGCAGGCGGAGGATGGCAGTTTTGCCTCCCCTCTAAGGAAAAGTTCGGCAGAAGGAGTAACAATCTCCGGCTGCCCGCGTTTGACCTTGCGGAAGATGGCTTCGACTTTGGTTGGATCTTTGAGGTCTTGCGGGCCGGGCATACAAACGTGCAAATCCCGATCTGACCCCAGCTGGTTGTTCCAGGTTTCAATGAGTTTATCGCAGTTACGATAAGCAGGTATGACCAGCACAAACGGGGTCTTGCGAGGTGCTCGGACCGGAGGTTTTGTCTGATCCGATCCAACGGCGTGTTGGTCAGACGGCTTTTCGCTCTGTTTTCTCGGAGCCTGTTTGAGGAATTTCGCCAGGAAAGTGAGCGTAACATCAATAGCTTTTTCCTGGTCCTCGCCGCGGAAGCCATGCCCCGCTCCTTCAAAAATGACCAGCTGGTTGGGCACACCACAAGCGTCGAGGCGCTCGTGCAGCCACTTGGCTTGTTCCACCGGGACATGCTCATCTTTCGTGCCGATCAGCGTCAGCACGGGTGCACTATTAGGGGTGATCCAGTAAAGAGGACTGGAACGAATATATTGCTGGCGATGCGTTTGAAGTGGACCGCCTAGAAAAGGAACCAGAACCGGCTCGGATTTGCTTTTGCCCTGAATGCGTGTGAAATCGGATGGCCCAAACGCATTCACCGCACAGCTAATGCGAGTGGAAAAGTTAGGATTGCCGCCCGTACCTTCGAAGTCCTTGACGTCGGCTGTTGCAGCCAGGAATACCGCCAGGTGCCCGCCCGCCGAGGTGCCCATCGCAGCAATGCGGTCGGAATCAAAATTGTATTTTTTCGCGTTGGCCCGAATCCAGCGGACAGCCGCCTTGCAATCTTCGACGCAAGCAGGAAATTGGTACTTCGGTGCCAGCCGATACTGGATGGTCGCTGCTGCATATCCTTCCACTGCCAGACGCACGCACATCCAGCGCATAGTTTCCCGATGTCCCCCAACAAATCCACCGCCGTGAATGCAAATAACCACCGGAAAAGGCCCGCCTTTCTCAGGACGGTAAAGGTCGAGCTTGAGATGTTGATTGTCCGGATTAGCAAATTCGATGTCCTGCTCTTGCACGATTCCTGGCGGCAACGGTGGTTGTTGCGGATGAGCAACTGATACCATCACGCCTACGCATACGATCACGATCCGCATCATCGCACTTATTTGTCTCAGCATGTCGAAATGTCTCCGGTAACCAATGGTGGGCTTTCCCCGACTTGAATCTCATGTTATTTAAACACCGATCTCCGCCCCAGGTTTCGGTCGCCTTAGCGGCGTGCTGTCCGTTTTGAGTGATGCTATAGGCACGCATTGAAAATGGCATCCTCGTTGCCGTAGCAACGGTCTAACAGAAAAGTCCAGTACCTTCGGTTGTTACCCCTTGCTACATCCTGACTTATCCTGGCTGTGGTTCAACTACCTCTTAGCTCTTTGGTCATTTTGATTTTCCCTGACACTGGCACTACGGAACTGAGAGTTATAGAAGGCGAGTGGCGGGGCCAGCTTAAGCTCGTGCTCCGTTTTGCCCGTGCTACTGGGTGGACTTGAGGGCGTTTGCGATCCGTTCCTGAGATGGCAGGCGAATGTCCCAGGCTAGATGCAACCAGCCCAGTAAACGGATCACGTAGTAACTGACATCCAGTTGCCACCAGCGCAAACCGTGACGTGCGGAGGTCGGGAAAGCATGATGCGTCGCGTGCCAGCCTTCGCCTAGTGCCAGAACACCGAAGACTGGATTGTCGCGGCTCTGATCGTCGGTGCGAAACGGCTGCCAGCCCCACAGATGACAGGCAGAATTCACGCTCCAGGTTACGTGATGCACCAGAAACACCCGCACCAATCCTCCCCAGACAAAACCGGTAACTGCACCTTGCCAGTTGCCCTGCACCAATCCGCCAATGAGGGCCGGCAGAGCCAGTCCTAACACTGCCCAGACCAAAAACAGCTTGCTGATCCAGCGAAGGGTCGTGCTCTTATACAAATCCTTGACATAGTCCTGCCAACCTGCCGGTTCGGGAAGAAACAACCAACCCATGTGGGCGTGCCATATACCCTTGAGCAGTCCCCAGAAACCGGAACCGTGATGGTGGGGCGTGTGTGGGTCAAGTGGCGTGTCGCTATGCTGATGGTGTCGGCGGTGCATGGCCACCCATTTCAACAACGGGCCTTCCAGTGCCATGGAACCCAGGATGGCCAGGATCGCTTTCAGCCACATGTACGTCTCAAAACTGCGGTGTGTAAACAAGCGATGGTAGCCGACAGTGATACCCAGGGCCGTCAGCAGGTACATGCTCACCAGCAGGATCAAATCGAGCCAGTAAAATCCCCAGCCCCAGACCAGAAACGGTACTGCTATGATGCCCAGCAGCGGCACGACAATCACCAACAAGGTCGCCAGCTGCATGCCAAGCGGCGGCTTGTGGGGCAACCCTCCAGCGGCTGTGCTGCTGGTTACAGCCTCTGTTCTTACGGCATCAAAGGGAGAACCTTCGTGCCTCAGGCCACTCTCGTGTTGCTGTTCCGATGCGTATGCCAAGTTTGACACTCCGGCGAGCACTCATTCCGATTGCAATCTACGCCGCCTGTTTGGGAAAATGAAAAGTTGATGTTACAGAACAACGATAGCCCAATTTTTGTGTCGTGGTCAGGCAGATTGTAAGATTCGCTGGACATCTTCGGGAGTGAGGCGGTGTTGCGGTTTGCCGAGGCGGAGCACCAGCCAGTTGCGGACGGCTCGGCTATAAGGCCAGGTGCCTTCCCGCAACAAAGCCAGCATTCGGGCATCGCGGCGAGCGCGTTCCCGATATTTGCGAGGGGCGTTACGACTACGCGATTCCTTCATGTCCATTTTGCGAAGAACGAAACGTTTACCGCGTTTGCCGACCATAATTTTGCTCCGTGCTTGCTCAGGTTATTGATGCTCTCGCGTTCTCCTAATCCAGCAAAATCGCTCCCTATCAGAGAGCGATGCTTCGCCGGTCGGTAATGTCATATTCGGTTGCCGGTGCACCAGTGTGTTTCACGGCGCGATGCCCGCAACTTACTAAGTCTCCCACACCGTGCAGGGTCGAAGAGCCTCAGACCGGAGCACCCGACACGGTTCAAATCATTCTCGCCGGGCGTCAAGCCTGTTCAATTCCTGCCGGGCCAGCTGGGCGACAGGAGAATTTTCTCCCGCTTCACGAATGGCCTGCATTAGCAAAGAACGGGCCAGGTCCGGGCGATGCTCGGCGAGGATGCGTGCCAGTTCCACGGTCCGCATACCGGGAGCCTCGCGGAAGGTAACGCGCTCGGCATCACGCCAAGCACGCAATTCCTCGGCAGTAATTCGCGGATAGGTACCGCCCGAATAAGCTGGCACCGGTGCAGCCAACGGTGGAACATAACCTGCCCGGTGTAACTGTTGCCAGTAAGCTGTTTGGGCCTGCTGGATAGCCAATCCGGGAACCATCGGATAGAAGGGATTCTGCCAGGCCGTTTGCAAAGCCAGATTGTACTGCAACCGCCACATCACCCGTTGATGATCCAGCACGCGATCGCGGAAATCCCGTGCACCGACCTGTGCCTGAGCAGTAAGCGTGCTCGTCAGCAAGACCACCGCGACCATTCCCATCCGCCAGTTCATGTTCATTCTCCATGCGAGGTCGGGCGAACTTGGTGAGATTCTTCGTCTGGTTATTGTATCCGCAAACCTGGAGAGGTCATGCTAAGCCCAGACCGCGGAGAAACGCCTGCTGCAGAACTTCCAGTGGTTCCAGCCCCACCGAAATTCGCAACAGCCCGGGAGTAATACCTTCGCGTTGCTTTTCCTCTGCCGGAGCATAGCGATGAGAAGTGGAGTCTGGGTGCGTGCAAATCGTTCGGACATCGCCCAACGATGGGGCCAGGACGATGACTTGCTGTCGGCGAAGAAACTGATTAATTGCCTGGCGTCCGCCGCTTAGTTCCACACTCAGCATGTTACCGTACTGCTCCCGGAAAAGCTCGCGGGCCAGAACATGGTCAGGATGATCGGTACGCCCTGGGTAAATGACGCGCGAGATACCCGGAAGCTGGGCGAGCCAATCGGCCAGCCTCGCCGCTGTCGCCGATGCCTGCTGCATCCGCATCGTAAGGGTCTGCAAGCCCTGCCAGGCCAACCAGCAATCGAAAGCGTTTCCCGTCCAGCCCCAGATGCTGCAGGTGCGGCGGAAACGATCGTGCCAATCCGATTCCATGCCGATGACCGCACCGAGGGTCACCTGACTATGGCCGCCGATCATTTTCGTCAGACTTTCCACAACCAGATCGGCTCCCAGTTCCAGCGGTCGGCAAAGGGCAGGAGTGGCGAATGTGTTATCTACAATCAGACGGCAATCGTGTTGCCTGCACCATCGCACCAGCCGAAACAAATTGGCCACTCGCAAGGTCGGGTTGGACAGCGTCTCCACCAGGAACCATTTCGGCCGCTGGGCCAGTGCCTGGACGACTGCGGATTCATCGTCGAGGTCCACCAGGCATGTTCGGATGTGCCAGCGAGGCAATTCTTCCGTAAGGAGTTGCAACGTGCGACCATATAACCGCCGGCTAGCCACGACCAGATCGCCCGCCTGCAACGTGGCGGCACAGGTCAGCGCGATCGCTGCCATGCCGGAAGCGGTAACGATGGCCCAGCGGCCATTCTCCAACCGCACCAGTTCGGCTGCCAGCCATTCGGCATTGGGATGCCCATCACGAGCGTAGATGAAACCTGGAACCTCACGGCGATAAACTGCTTCCAGTGCGTCCAGATCCGGGAACGTATAGACGGCACTGTTGTAGATCGGCGGCAGTAGTGGTCGGCTCGGACCGAACAGCTCTTCTGGCATGGTGCGTCTGGCTCACCGCGATGCAATCAGTTGGTTTTGAGGACATTTTGTACGGCGAGCCACCAGGCGGCCACTTCCGGTCGCGTGTCGGTTTCCGGCAAGCCATGCTGAACAGCGCGGCGGCGGGCGTCTTCTTCGCTGAGTTTGCCCGCCAGTCGGTAATGCAGATACCACATCGCACCCGCTATCGTGCCATCACGGTCGGTCACGAAAATCGGCTGCAATGAGCGATCCGCCAGCAATTCGCTGAACCGCAGCACCAACTCGCGCTGCAACGTCTGCGGCGAAACTTCCAGGGCAACGTAGCGAAGGTTTCGCCGTTCTATCTCGTTGCGGATGGCGGTTGCGTCTTCGCCGGGAAGTTTCAGATGCAACACCGTGCGGTACCCCTTCTGCTGAAGCCAGTCCCAACCTTCCCGCTGTGGCAGCAGGCCGCTGGCCACACCTTCGTATGGAGTCTGCCAGCGGGCAATGTCCGCAGGCAAGTCGGTAGGCGAGGGCGCGGGATTTGCGCCTCCGGTAGCGTCCGGCTTGCTGGAGGTCGGGACGCGATGATCCGCCGGTTGTACCGGTTGCGGTGGGAGCATGTTAGTAGCCGGCGGACTGGCCGATCGCCAGCCCGGACTCGGTAGCGGTGCCAGGGAGGAACCGGGCGTCGCCGAACTGTCCGGTCGTGGCACCGTAGGTTGCATACCAGAATTGGGGCTTGCCGGAGCTAAATACGAGCCATTGGCTGGCGGTGCATAATAAGTTCCGTTCGGCGGAATCCCGTTCGGCGAAACCACGGTCGGCGAACAGCATCGGCCGTTGGGAATTGCGGGATACAGAGACTGGCCTGGTGGCGGTGCCGGAACTGTTGGCTCGACGATTACCGGGGCGGCTGGCCGGGGCGGTAATCGTCCCAAGATAGGATGATTCATTCGCCAGCAGCGAACCGTTTCGCATAAGCCACAACCGCTACTGAGCAGCGTGGCCAACGCTATCCCGACCAGCCAGCTCCTGATCCGCATGATATTTCCTCCAGAGGTGGCAGCCACTTGGCTAGCGAATTATTCCCCGGTGCCGGGGCGAACCCTTCAAGGAGTAGCGGCGACAGTTCTTCGCCTCAATCCATCTTAGCTCATAACCTCCCCAGTTGGCTAAGCAAGCGAACAGCGTCTCCCTGCCAAGAACTCCATTTGTCGGCAAACTTTGCCGGTTAGATAAAGCGGGAAACACCTGGCAGCGGGAATTGGGTGCTGGTCGTATGGCCCAGTCAGGCGTGAGAAGTGTAAGTCCCCCGCGCGTAGCTGGCGTATTCCGACGCAGCAATGGCCACGACTGTCCGCGTGTGCTACCCTAAGAAAATCCCAGCGCGACGAATCCTCCCGTATCGGCGGGCGCAATCCTGCAACCTGTCCGCCCGCAGACTATACCTTTGCGAGGCTGTCCAACTATGCCAGAGCACAACGCCAACGACCCCTGGTTCCAATCGCTTTTCGCCGAGCGCATTGGCGGAGCGAATTACGGCAAGGGTACAGCCATTTACAAGTTTGAAAAGATCAAGCGGGCCAAGCGGGCCGCCCTGGCTGCTCATCCCGAACGCAAACTCCTGGACTTCGGCATCGGCGAAAACGACGACATGGCCGACCCGGTAGTCCGCGACGCCCTCAAACGCGAAGTGGATCGCCTGGAGAATCGCGGCTATGCGGATAACGGCATTCAGGAATTCAAAGACGCTGCCGCTGCTTTTATGAAGCGAGTCTTCGGCGTGGACATTGACCCGGTGCGGGAAGTTAACCATTGCATCGGTTCCAAGCCCGCGCTGGCCATGTTACCGGCCTGTTTCATCAATCCCGGCGACATCACCATCATGACCGTGCCAGGCTACCCCGTAGCGGGAACGCATACCCGCTACTACGGCGGCCAGGTGTACAATCTGCCGTTGCTCGAAGAAAACGGATTTCTGCCCGACCTGAACAGCATTCCACCGGCGGTACGCAAGCGGGCCAAGTTGCTGGTGCTGAACTATCCAAACAGTCCGACGGGGGCGGTGGCCAATCGCGACTTTTACCGTGAGGTCATTGAGTTCGCCCTGCGGAATCAAATCGTGGTCATTCAGGACGCCGCACATATCCTGCTGACGTATGACGGTCCGCCCTTCAGTTTCCTGCAGGTCGAAGGAGCCAAAGAGGTCGGCGTCGAGGTGCATTCGCTTTCCAAAGGGCACAACATGATCGGCTGGCGAATGGGTTTCGTGGTGGGCCACCCGAAAATTGTCCAGGCCTTTGCCGATGTCAAAGACAATTGCGATTCCGGCCAATTCATGGCCATCCAGCACGCCGCTTGCGTTGCCTTGAACCATGATGAGATCTGGCAGCGTACCCGGCAAAAGTATCGTCGCCGTCTGCAAAAACTTGTGGACGCACTCAACCGCGTCGGCTTCCGTGCCCGCATGCCTGGAGGTACCTATTTCCTTTACGTCCGGGCACCGCGTCGCGCTGCCGGTCGCTCTTTCGAGACCGCTGAGGAATTTGCCCATTTCCTGATTACCGAACATTCCGTCTGCTGCGTTCCCTGGGACGATGCCGGGCCTTATTTGCGTTTCAGCGTCACCTACCAGGCCCGCGATGAACAGGAAGAAGACGCCCTCATGCAAGAAACCGTCGCCCGCCTGCAACGCCTCGACCTGCAATTCTAAAGCCTAAGCCAGCAGCTTGTGCGACAGTCATGGCCCTAAAATGGGGTAACGTTTTCCTAACCGGCGAACTAACAATTCCCACTTCCCTCTTCGCAGTCAGGACACCGCTTCGACAGTTCGTTTGGAGACGGCCACATTGGATTCTTGCGGAATTCAACGGGTACGGATGTGCTGGCCATGTTAGCCATTCGCGACGACGGGCGTACTTTCCAGCTACCGTAGGCCAGGACGGTCCGTGCCAGATGCCAACCGGGGCCGGCTCCGGGGAGTTGGCCGAGCGTGTATTCATTCCGCAGTCGGCATCCTGGTGGGACACAATTCGTGATGGCGGATTCGAGTATTCGCTTTGTTCGAGCCTCGATTGATTTGAACATCTACCGGGCGGCAGCCACCAAACGGGGCGGCGAATCGTTGCAGCTGCCGAATTAGGCTCCCTCAGCCGCGGATTGTGCCTCTTTGCAGCGTCTGCGACTGGAGAGTGACGTCTGGGACGGCTGGGTAGTCTTTACCCAGCGTAGCATAGCGCGCTTGAGAAACGCGGGTGAGCGTCGCCAGCCGACCACTGCTGCGCGGTCGCCTGAGCGATAGGGTTATTACTTTGGCGGCGGGTCAGTCCTGCCGCCATTGTTTTTCCTTGCCACATTGCATTTGCATTGTGTGCTGATAGCGGATGCTGCTGCCGGATTAAGGACGGATGCGGCAATGCTACCCGGCGTCAAACGTTGTCTGGTAGCGCACGCCCGAACGGATGCGTTCCTCGGCCAGGACTATCGGCCCGATGCGGTTGGCGTTACAATAGCCGCGGATGCACACAGCGAGGAAGAGCCATGAAGTGTCCATTCTGTCGGCGGGGCAATTTTGCAGTAACCGACACGCGGACGTGCAATGGCGGATTTCCGATCCGGCGAAGGCGGCGATGTTCGCGCTGCGGTCGGCGGGTCTGGTCGGTGGAGACGATGGAGGAAAATCCCCTGCACGTCATCAAAAAAGACCAGAGCCGCGAACCCTTCGACCGCACGAAAATCCTGCGTGGTCTGGAAAAGGCCTGTTACAAACGGCCCGTGAGCCAGGAACAACTCGAACAGGTGGTGCATCAGGTCGAAGAGGAAATCTATCGGCGTTTCGAGCGGGAAGTGCCCTCGCAAGTGATTGGCGAACTGGTGATGAAGTACCTGCGGGCGCTGGATCAGGTGGCCTATATCCGTTTCGCTTCCGTGTATCGCGAGTTCAAGGACGTAAGTGATTTCGTGCAGGAAGTGCAACCGATGTTGAGCCGCAAGCGATGACCGAAAGTGCCTGGCCAAGGCGGAACGAGCGCTGGTTGGTCACCGAGTCGGGCCAGTGGCTGGCGTTCGAGCCAATGTGGCTTTTGAACTGGATGCACACCGCAGCGCACCAGGCTGGGGACTGGGACCCATTTGCCGTTCAGGAACTGGCCGCCAGTGTTTGGAACCTGTTGCAGCAGGACTGGCCGCCACGAACACCGTTGACGGTAACAGAATTGCAGCAGCGTGTGGCCAACCTGGTTCGGGCTCTGGGCCGTCCACGCTGGGCCGAATCGTTGGGCCGGATGCCCGTGTCCGTAGGCAAACTCATCAAAACGCCCCCAGGGACAACGGAACCGTGTGACTCTGCGGGCCGGGTCATCGTTGGCGAAGCGACGAGCGGTTACGATTGGCGCGACTGGCGACGATTGGCCGAAGCGAAATTAGCTGAAGAGATGCTCACGCACTTTCTGCCCGAGCCTATCGCCGAACTTCACCGCCAGGGCTGTCTTGTCTGGCATGGGATTGATCATCCTTGGGAGTTGTCCGCGGCACGAGTTCGCTGGCTACCGGGAGCGGAGCGAACCAGCGTGTTTTCGGAAACCGCTGTAGCGGTCTGCCGAAATCCACCAGGACCGGTCAGCGCAGCTTTTTCGCCGAATGATGCTGTCGGCTGGATGCTGGATACAAGGCCGGGCATTTTCGAGCATTTCGAGTCGCTGCGTTGCTGGGTGGGTCGGCAGGCGTGGATATTCGGGCCGGAATTTGAGTTAGCCCAGGCCAGAATCCGCATCGGCGAGATTCCCGTGTTGGTGCGGGAACTTATATTGTCGGCTCGCTATACCGGCTTGAAACTGGTGCTCTACTGCAACAGAACCGGCGAGGATATCCTTGGTCGGGAAGACCTGTCGTTATTCCGTGAGAAATCTGCCGGCGATTGGCAGCACCACCTGGTGAGTGTGCGTACTGCACTGCTGGAAGCGCTCATTGCGTGGCTTGGCCGGGACGATCTGGAACTGGTCTGGGATATGGCGTCCCCTGGGGTCGGATTAGAAGATTGGCGAGGATGGCGACAGTTTCTCCTCGCCATGAGTAGCGGCAAACTCAACTTAGCCTGGAACCACCGAAGCGCGAGCCAGACAATGCAGACTGAACCAGGGGCTATTTTGACAGTTGTTGGCCTCCACGCCGCACGCCTGGCCGAGCAATATGAGATTGGCGAACCTGAATTGCTTGTCCGCCGCCTGACGAGCTTGGCGCAGTTAGTGGCGTGGGGAATCCAGCAATGGCGCGAACGATTGCGCGATCGTTTGTGCCGACTTGGACCGCCCTTCCTGACCCAGTGTGCTCCTGCTGCGGTGTACATAACCGGGTTGGAACAACTCAGCGCGGCCTGGTTCACAACGGCGCTGGCTGGCTGGCAATGGATGCGGGATGTGCTTATTTGCGTGCGGAATACTTTGCGAGCTAACTCGCAGGACACCAGCGCTGGCAATCTGGTGGTGTCACCTTCGCGGTTCTGGACGGCGAGAAACACGGCAGTCGGCTCTGACACGCAAACATCGTCGGAAGATTTCTGGCGCGTTACCAGTGAGGAGGACCTGGCGCGACTGCGAGCCTGGTGGCGAATCTGTGCCCGTTGTTATGATGCTGTGGAAGTAACCTGGCTGGTGCCAGCAGCGGCCCTGCGTTCTTTTCAGGATTTCCAGAGCGCACTGCGCCCGTGGCGACGCCTTCACGGTTTACGCCGCCTGCGTTTGTTACCGGATACGTCGGAACAAAGCGAATTGTTTTCGACATGAACAGGTTTCGGTCTGGCGTGCAACGACGCCCCGACAATGTTTGCCACCTGCGTTCCGTGTGCCCTGGAGAGCAAGCAAACACGCTGGCATGAATAGTTTCGTGGAACGGCTGCGAATACAATTACCATGCTATGAGCACTCTGACTGACACGCGAAGCTCGCTGCAATGGACTTGCGAACTGCCAGATGAGAATGCGACCTGTGCGTTCGCCCGGCACCTGGCGGATCTGCTGTTTCCTGGTGCGGTAATCGGATTGATCGGCGAACTGGGTTCCGGCAAGACGTTTCTGGTGCGTGCCCTGGCTTCCGCTCTGGGCACCCCGGACAGCCGATTCGTCAACAGCCCGACCTTTGTGCTTATTCAGGAATACGAAGGTCGGTGGCCTATTTACCATTTCGACACCTATCGGCTCAAACACCTCCGGGATTTTGTGGACCTGGGAGTGCATGAATATTTCCGCGGAGAGGGCGTGTGTCTGATCGAATGGGCAGACCGTGTGCAGGCGGTGCTGCCTGAAGAGCGGCTGGAAATCCGGATAGAAATTACCGGCCCGCACAGTCGCCGACTCACCCTGACTGCTTTCGGCGAACGCTATGTCCAGCTGGTAAAAGGACTGCAACAAACCTGGGCCAGCTTCACGGAGCAAAAACACACCTCGTCCGCCGAACAAGCCGCAGCGGAACAGGTTTTTGAGTGAACTTTTGCTCTCCAGCTAACGTAGGTACGAGTGGCCAGTGTCTGCTTGGCAGGATTGGCAGCAGCGTAGCGACGAAGAGCTGATGGCCCGACTGCAAAAGGGTCAGAAGGAAGCTCTTGGCGAATTGGTACATCGCTACGAAAAGGAACTTTATGGCTACTTGCGGCGTCTTGTCGGCGATCCGACACTGGCCGAGGACATTTTTCAGAGCACTTTCCTGCAACTTTATCAGAAAGCCGATCAGTACGAACCCGGGCGAGCGGTGCGGCCGTGGTTATATACGCTGGCGACCAACCTGGCCATAGATGCCATGCGCCGTGCGGGTCGCCGGCAGGCCGTCAGCCTGGATCGCTTGCACGAACAAGGCGAGGAGCAAAACGCCGGCTCTTTATTGCAACTGCTCGCCGCTCAGGATAAGGAACCTTTCCAGAATCTCGAAGCCAAGGAGCGGGCCGAACTGGTACAACGTGCCCTTTTGGAATTGCCCGAACCCATGCGGGCGGTCGTCTTGCTCGCCTATTATCGTGGACTGAAGTACAACGAGATCGCCGAGATTCTGGGCATTCCACTGGGCACGGTCAAATCGCGGCTGCACATGGCCCTGCGGCGTCTTTACGAATTGCTTCGCCAAAAGCTGGAACCGGAATCCATGCAAGATAAAAGTTCGGAAACAGCCTCGCACCAGGAACGCGGACACCATGACTGAGCCGGAACTGATTGGTTATGTGCTGAACTTGCTGGACACTTCGGAACGCGCTGCCGTGGAAACCTGGCTGGCCCAGTCAGCGGAAGGGCAGCGGCAACTGCGGCAGCTACAGGCGTGGCTCGAGGCATTGGCACTGGATGATGAAACTGACCCGCCTGCCGATCTGACCTACCGCACGCTTCGCCGCATTGTCGCGTTTGAAGTGTCCCGGCGACGGCAGCAAACATCAGCCACTGCATCGGCTGTTCCCAGTAGCGCACTGAACCCATCGGCAACTGGCCGCCGGACACGTCGTGCAGATGTTTTCGTTCTGCTTGCCCTGACGGCCTTGCTCGGAGCATTACTCCCCCCGGCGGTGTTGCAGGCCAGGCACCGGCAGCAAATACTTGCGTGCGAAAACAACCTCCGTTTGATGCATGCCACGCTCAAGTGTTACGCCGATCACCACGGCGGTCAATTACCGCGCATTCCTGAGCGCGGGCCACTGGCTTTTGCCGGGGTCTTTGTCGTGCTGCTCCGCGAAGCACAAACCTGGGACGACCGTATTACGATGGTTTGTCCGGCCAACCGCCACAAGCTACGCAACCAATCCGGCTTGGGAATTGGTTCCGACTGCTACTACGACCTGGATAAGATTGACTCAATGACTCTGCGGCGATGGGTCGAATCGGACCTACAAAATCACCGCGAGCTATACCGGAAGGTGTGTCAGCAATTAGGCGGCTGTTACGCATACCATCTCGGTTATCGAGACGCAAGTGGCCGACTGCACGGTCTGCGATTGGACGATGAGGGCTATGTTCCGGTACTGGCGGATCGGCCTCCGCGTTGCGAAGAGGAGCCGCTTCACTGGCAAAAACTCAACAGCCCCAACCACAGCAAGCTGGGCCAGAACGTTTTGTTCCTCAGCGGGCACGTGCGATTTCAACGGTGCCGGCGTTGCAACGGTGTTGACGAAGACATTTATTTGAACCGTCGCAAGGAAGTGGCTGCCGGTTGCGATCCCCGCGACGCTGTTCTCGGTCCCAGCGAAGCATCTCCGTGCGGCGTACTCTTGGCCGACAACCGTTAAGTTGCGGTGAAATGACGCTTCGCCATGCAAGGCGATGCTTGTCCGTTGCTACGAGCGCTTCTTTTGCCGGCTCAGTTTTGGCGAATGGTAACGGTTTTTATGGGTGAAACTGGAAGATTATGGCGTAATGGCGTACTATGACGTTCCTGTTAGCATGAGCGGTTCGCCAGTCCGCGTGCGTAACTTCGGTCCCGTCCACCAGCCTACCAGAAGCGTGATCGCCAGCATGATCGCCAGCACTGCCGGTTCGGTGAGCATGTTATCCTGCAGGAGCATCTCGTAGCCATCGTAAGCCGAGAGCAACACCTCGCGGCTCTGGTAAAGTAGAATAGCGAGCCAGTTGTGCACGCTCCGTTCATTGGCTGCAACAACCTGGGCCTGGTTGTAGTTTTTCTCCAGCCACTTCTCCAGTGCAAAGCGGCCGTGGTGAGTGATCGGCCGACCTTCTTCATCGTGGACAGTGTAACGCAGGTGCTGATAGTCCACAGGCAGACTCCGCAAAACAAAAAAGCCAATCGGAAGCAAAATGGTTAGCCAAACACATAGCCGGAACAACCATCCACGCCCCGTTTTGATCCGCATCGGTAAGTTAATCCGTTGAGATGGACCATCGCCGCTCTGAATGTTGACATGGCCATCAGGCAATCGGCCCAGAGCCAATGGCAGAACCCAAAAGCGAGCTGCGGTTTCCTGCTCACGCAAGACCCGCTTCTCCGGCCATACGATTGCTCCGGGCAGCACCGGCCGCACTTCCACCGTCGAACCGGACGGCAGTGCCGTCTTCGCACCTTGGCTACCGTCCTTCACACGGACCACTAGCGGATAGACCCTTTGAGCAAATGCCTTGCGATAGTACAACACCTGGGGAATCACAGACGTTCCCGCCACTGCTCTTGGCCCGCTCAGGGACGGTGCAGGTTTCGGTTCCGAGGCAATACGAATAGGAGGGCCGCCTTCACTACCAGCAGGCGGACCGGAAACTGCACGACCTCGCTCGGGAGGTGATGCCGGCTTGTTTTCGGGCAATTGCGATTTAATCCACTCGGGCGTTCCGGTGGGGTTGGACATGGGTTTAGCTCCTGGTTTGGGTTCCAATAGGATTACGCCAGACGTTTTTGTTCTGTGACACCCGCTCCTGGTTCTTTCGCGCGATGGCTTCCAACACGCTGAGCACCAACCATTCCCTGGCAGCAGATTCTCCTGTGAAATATCAGGCCTGGGCAAAACCCGCAGAATCACCCTGTGGTGATAGTATAACACGGCCGGTGATTTGCAAGAGCGCGTCCGCTCGCATCCTCTCTCGCGCTGCGCGGCGTGGTCATAATAGAGCATGGCTCTGGATTTGCAAAAACCGCACCCGCTCGCATCTAATCTCTCGCTGCCGTAACGATACTACAGCCTAGCAGGCGATTTGCAAGTAGCCAGTTGTTCCGGTATCCACTCGAGGACTTTGTACCCGGTCGGCTGGAAACCCAGTCGGCGATAAACCTCCTGAGCCACGCGATTGCCGGACTCCACATACAATCGCAGGCCGATCACTTGGCGGTTACCAGTACGGGCAAGCTCCAGGACATGATCCACCAGCCGGCGTAAAACGCCCCGCTGCCTGTGATCCGGATGGACATAGACGCTTTGTAACCACCAGAACCAACCGTTACGCCAATCACTCCATTCGTAGGTAATAAGCAGTTGACCGACAACTTGGCCGTTGTGCTCCGCGACAAAATAGATGCCTTTGTCGGGATCAGCAAGTAGAGCCGCCACTCCGACGCGAAGAACAGTCTCATCGAGCTTGCGGCCTTCCGACTCCCAAGCCAGTTCCCGGTTGAAAAGCACGATGGTATCGAGGTCGGAAATACTCGCCTGCCTTACAAAGTAATCGCTCATGATTAGCCTTACCTCAGATTCAGTTGTTCGGATTATGCCATCAGTGCTAGCAATTCTGCCTGCTTAGCGAGCAGCATGCCAGACTGACTCGCACCTGCTGATTCCATTTCTCGATCGTAAGTCATCACGTGGTCTTAGCTTATGACAGAAAAAACAAACGGATTAATCGAGCCTCATTGGCATAAGCGTTGCTAAAATTTGCTTATCCTTCCCAAATGGATGAGCGGGTGGCCTTTGGGAAGGGCTTTAGCTATTTAAGAGAAACCCGTGAGGAGGTAACATCTGTGAAACCGAAAGAAGTGCTGGCTCTGATCAAGGAAAAGCAAATCCAGGCCGTGGATTTGCGATTCATGGACTTCCCGGGAATGTGGCAACATTTCACCATCCCGGCGGATGCTCTGGACGAGGCGGTCTTTGAGGAAGGAGTTGGCTTTGACGGATCTTCGATTCGCGGTTGGCAGGCCATCAATGAATCCGACATGCTGGTTATTCCGCAACCGGAGACCGCCTTCATTGACCCGTTTACCAAAGTTCCCACGCTTACCATGATTTGCAACATTCAAGACCCGTTGACCCGGGAGGACTACACGCGCGACCCTCGTAATATTGCCCGCAAAGCCGTCAATTACATGAAGTCCACCGGCATTGCCGATGTCGCTTATTTCGGTCCCGAACTTGAGTTCTTCATTTTCGACGACATTCGCTACGACCAGACCCAGAACTGCGGCTACTATTACATAGATTCCATCGAAGGGGCCTGGAACACGGGCCGCGATGAGAAACCGAACCTCGGTTACAAACTGCGTTACAAAGAAGGCTACTTCCCCGTTCCGCCGTCCGATCATCTCCAGGACATTCGTACTGAGATGATGCTGACGCTCATCCAATGCGGCGTGCCCATCGAAGCGCAGCATCACGAGGTGGCCACCGGTGGTCAGGGCGAAATTGACATGAAGTACGCCCCACTTGTTGAGATGGCGGACAACGTGCTCAAGTACAAGTACATTGTCAAGAACGTGGCACGCAAGTATGGCAAGACGGCCACGTTTATGCCCAAGCCGATCTTTGGCGACAATGGTTCCGGCATGCACGTGCACACCAGCCTGTGGAAAAACGGTGTGAATTTGTTTGCCGGTTCTGGTTATGCCGGGTTGAGCGACATTGGTCTATATGCCATCGGTGGATTGCTCAAACATGCCCCTGCCCTGTGCGCGTTCACCAACCCAACCACCAACAGCTACAAGCGACTGGTTCCCGGCTATGAGGCGCCTGTCAATCTCGCCTATAGCCGACGCAACCGCTCCGCGGCAATACGTATCCCCGTCTATAGCCCCAGCCCCAAGGCCAAGCGTCTGGAGTTCCGTTGTCCGGACGGCAGCTCCAATCCCTACCTCACTTTCGCTGCCATGCTCATGGCCATGCTCGACGGCATCCAGAACAAAATCCATCCGGGCGAGCCACTCGATAAGGACATTTACGACCTCGAACCGGAAGAACTGGCAAAAGTCCCCAAGACGCCGGGTTCCCTGGAAGAAGCCCTGAAGGCGCTGCGGGCCGACCATGAATTCCTGCTACGCGGCGATGTGTTTACTCCCGATGTGATTGACACCTGGATCTGGTACAAGACCGAACGGGAGGCGGATGCTGTCCGACTTCGGCCACATCCGTACGAATTCGTGCTCTATTTTGATATCTAGAGCGACTCACCATACCCGTCCCGACGGCCTTCCCGGCTCGTGGCTGTGAGTCACCCAAAAGCACGGCCGTAGCTAAAACGGGCTGGAAACGGCCCTGGCTTTCTGACCGGGCAAAGCAACGGACAAACCCGGCATTCGGGGCACGAGCGGATTCGTGCCCCTGATTTTTTTTAGTGCCCAAATTTTTCCGAAACCGCAGCTTACAAACCCCCGCTCAAATTCGGTGTGCGCAATTTTAATGCCCGGCGAACAGCATTACGTTTCCGGCACGGCTAATTTCGATCCGGCTCCGGCTGGGTGAAATCTACTACGACCCGTGAGCCAGCTTGAACGGTGACATGTCTCTTCTTGCGGACAGTCTCCTCCCCTTGCTTCCACGTCGCCGTTATGGTGTACGTGTACAACTTGCCCGGCTGTAATTCCGGCGACTCCAATACCCGGCGAGGTCCGCCAGTACGCACCGGATAATCTTCCACCATTACCTCAGCGTCGGCAACAGGCAGAATGATCGTAATTTCTGCGGTATTGCGGGATGTGGCAATACGTGGTGCCGTTAGCTCACCGTTTGGACTGGCTGATGGGTAAGCCCGCGGAACGACATGATACTCAGCAGTACTAGGCGGGGCAATCGGCACCACCGGGTAAACGTAACGCGGATAGACGTAGGGATAATATCCGTAATACGGTTCGCCCCAATAGGGGTCGTAACGTGGGCCGACGTAAACTCCGACACGATACGGAACGTAGCCATACGGATAAGTCGAATACTCCCACCAGTAGCGGCGGTAAGCGGGGCCGTAATATACACCAACGCCTCCGGTGCGGACGCCAACTATCACCTGTTGAGCAGAAGCAACCTCCACGCTGGCCAAAGCTAACACGGTTACAAGCAGGATTGCCTGCAAAATCGGACGCATGGCGGACTCCTTCGTAAAAGGGTTGGGCAGCGAGATTCCAGTTTCTATTGTAACGCATGACAGGCACGTGTGGGGTGAGCCAATAATCCGGGCGACAGGATTTTTTGACGGTAGAAGATGCGGTTTTCTTTCCATACAGTGGTGAGCGATAATCCAGGCGACACAATTTCGGAGAAACATCGTGGCTACGGCAGCGGTAATCGGTACGGGATTCATTGGGCCGGTACACGTTGAAGCCCTGCGGCGATTAGGTGTGCGTGTGCGAGGCATTCTCGGTTCCACTTCCGAGAAGAGCCAGGCCGCCGCTGAGCGCTTGCGGCTGGAAAAAGCCTACGCCTCGCTCGACGAACTCCTCGCCGACCCCGAGGTTGACGTGGTGCATATCACCTCACCGAATCGGTTCCACTATGAACAGGCACGTCGGGCCCTGGAAGCCGGCAAACACGTCGTCTGTGAAAAACCGCTGGCGATGAATGTTCAGGAAAGCTCCGAATTAGTGCGTCTGGCAAAAGCGAGTGATCGAATATGTGCCGTGTGCTACAACATCCGCTTCTACCCTCTTTGCCTGGAGGCGCGGGCACGGATCGTCAGTGGTCAACTGGGGCGAATTTTTCACGTTACAGGATCGTACCAGCAGGACTGGTTGCTTTATCCGACCGATTACAACTGGCGAGTGCTGGCCAGCGAAGGTGGAGCAGTACGAGCCATCGGCGACATTGGCACCCACTGGTTCGATCTGCTGACTTTTATCCTGGGTCAGCCAATCGTTGCGGTTTGCGCAGAGTTGCGAACGATCTGGCCCAAACGCTATAAGCCGACCGGTTCCACGGAAACGTTTCAGACCAAAATCCAGACCGCCCAAAGCGCAAACGAGGTGCCCATCGACACCGAAGATTACGGGGCGGTACTGATCAGGTTTGCCGACGGTACGCCCGGCGTGCTCATCGTTTCGCAGGTAACCGCCGGTGCAAAAAACCGCCTGCGTTGGGAAATTGCCGGCCAGCGGATGGCACTGGCCTGGGACAGCGAACGTCCCAACGAGATGTGGCTCGGTTACCGCGACCAACCGAATCAACTGCTGCTGCGTGATCCCAGCTTACTGTCTCCGCCAGCACGCATCTGTGCCGACTATCCCGGCGGGCACAACGAGGGCTTTCCCGACACCTTCAAGCAACTGTTTCGGGCGATTTATGAAGCCATCGAGACCGGTCGCTATCGGGACAACCTGATCCCGACTTTCGCAGATGGCCATCGGGAAATTCTCCTGTGTGAGGCCATTCTGCAAAGCCACCAGCAACGTCGCTGGGTCGAAGTCCCCGCGGAGTAATTTATTCGGCCGGCTCAATAATTGCCGACATCGAGCCTTTGGAACGTGGCAACAACGGGTCCGGGCCAAAGGCGTGAATCTGGTCGCGTTTGAGTTCGGCATGTTCCTTGGTCGTGGTAAGCACGATAGCCCGCCCCTTGGTATGCACTTCCAGGGCGATCTGATACCCCTTCTCCCGCGGATAGCCAAACAGGGTCTGCATCATGTGGATCACGTAGTCGAAGGTATGGTCGTCGTCGTTTAGCAAAATGACATGGTAAGGCGGCTGCTGCTTGACCTTGTCTTTTTCCTTAGTCTTCTTTTCCGGAATGGTCAGCGTCTCCGCAGCCATAACCACTCCCTCCACACTGCTGCTGAGCATTTCCGCGGACGCAAGCCTGGCTGAATGTGCTTACCTTCAGCCGTCCCCAATGAGGATTGTATCGGTTTACCCACGTCGGGGAATTTCGAGAGCCGCACAACCTGCGGGTCTCCTAGACCATCTTAATCAACGTTTTCCCCAAAGCAAGCGTTCCGCCCAAGGAGCAGAGAGGCGACAAAGGCGGCCTTGCTAAGGCAAATCTATGAGTTCGGCAATGCCGAGCCGGGCCAGTTCACGTCCAAACAAAAATTGCCCCTGACGCACCCATTCGCGAATGTGGTGCTGGTGTGGTTCAAACAAGCGGGCCAGCAATCCGTCCATGTCTTCTTCCATGCGAACGAAATGCTGGGCCCATTGCCGCGCTTCATCGGCCATGATGCGGCGATCGCTTTGCCAGCGCATCCGGTGAAAGAAAAAGACACTGTGAGGAGTTACCAGTCGGCGAACTGCACCACCAAAAATAAGCAAGCATGCTGAGGAACATTCTCCCAGCACTACAATACTCGCCTGCACTTTCCGCAGCCGCAACAGCGATAAAACCGCTAATGCGCCATAGACCGAACCGCCTGGCGAATCCATGTACAGGGTACACTCGCCGCCCACCGGCAAATCCAGCAAAAATCGAATGGCGTCCGCTTCCCAGTCTTCAACGTCGCCGACCAGAGCAATTTCGTTACTGTCTTTTTTGCTGCGTCGTGGCATTTTCGGCCCTCGTTGCCCAATCCCGAGCGGGAGACCAGCGTTCTGCAGCCAGGGAAAATGTACCGACCACCTTTGACACCGGCACAGGAAAGCGAATTATAACAGTCCCGATAGCACACGCCTAGACGAACCCGACCAGCCACGGCGAGAGCAGCGTTTACACAAGTCGGAAAAAGTGGCGGCGGGACTTGCATCTCCCCTGACGGGTTTGCTAGCATAATATTAGTTATGATGGCGAAGCTGCTCAAGGAGAAAACTATGCGCGGGCAAACCATGTGGGCAATGCTGCTGGCATGTGGGCTGATGGTGTTTTTCCAGCAAGGCGTTTACGGGCAGGAAGAGGAACCCGTTAACCGACGTAAATTCGACAAGCCACAGGAAAAGCCTTCAGAGGTGAAGCTCGTCCCTGCCGGTAGCGTTACTGGCAGGATTTCCAAGGTAGGGGAAGACGGCCGCACGCTTACCCTTACCGTCACCTTCCGTGTGCAGGAACCCAACCCCGGCGCGAATCCCGCTGACCCGCGCACTTATTTCCGCTGGGTGGAACGCCATCAGGAAATTGATTACATCCTGGCGGAGGATGTGAAAGTGCGGCTACCACCGCCAGCTCCGTATCAGGTGGATGAAAAAGGTAAGCCTGTCTTCAAACCGTTCAAACCCGACCCCAAAAACGATCCGGACTATCGGTTGGGTGGTGTCAAAGGAGAAGTAAAGGATTTGACTAGCGGGATGATGGTGACACTGGAATTGAAACGTGCCATCGTGCCGGGTAAACCGATTAATCAGGCTCCGATCTACGCCACCGTTGTAAAAGTGATCGCCAATCCGACGGGACAGTAAATCGCGCTGTTCCCGAAGCGTGGCACGTTGACTGAGCTTAGCGCGGCAGCATCCCCATATCGGTTTCGTCCGGTGTGACCGTCAGGAGAAAAATTCTGTGCCTGGTCGGAATATCGCGTCCCGATAGCAAACATAACGGTAATCTAGGTGCAATCTCCTGCACGTTGATCGGAGTTCCGGGCGAGTCAGGCCGATGACCTGTTCAGCAATACAGGCTGCCATCGCAACTGTGTTTGAATGTGGTTGGTCGCTAGCTACTCAAAACACACCGGAAACAGTCAGAAACGCCGCACGGGGGAAACTCATGCGCATCACTCAGCCGCGTGGAGGCATACAGCTTAGCACACCTGGAATGAGCCGTATGTCCACACGATTCTCGGGCCGGACGGTATCAATTGCCTGCTTTCTGAAAACTCTGCTTCTAGCCGGCGTATGGTTCTGCAGCACGAAAGATGGATCGGCACAGGACCTCCTGCATCCGTGGCAGAATTTCCACCCGCCTATTCCGATCCAGAGCTTCTACTGGTACCGTTGCCCGTACGGCTTTCGGGGTCCGCATGACCGTCCCTGTCAGCCGGCCAACGGCGTGGGCCCACCCCCGTTGATTATTCCACCCTGTTGCGGATTCCATCCCATTACAGGCGAACCCATCCTGTACACCTGGCATCTGTACGCCCGCAGTCCACGCGATTACTTCATGCTGACGCCGATACGTTAGGCTCTCCGCAACAACCAACGGTTGCCATCGTTTTCGCCGGCTGAGATACCCAACCGCGACACTTTTTAGACAGCGAATGAGCTGGCAGCGACTAAAGCGGCCTTCTAGTCGGCTGAGCTATTGCCCAAAAAGAATCACCGACCAATCCTATCGCGATGCCAAGTAGCGGAAAGGGAAAGCGAGACACCGGATTCCCACGTTCTACAGGTTTGAGCGTGGCCACGTTTTGGTTGTCACTACAGGGACACGCGAGCGAAACCCTTTCTGCGATCCGGTGGCGACCAGGCAACGGTTCGCAAAGGCCGGTGACCGACTATAATGGCTCCTAGGAAGGTCAACCGATTGGCGCGACTCGCAGCCGGCCCGCGAAATCGAAGCATTAGTTGGTTCCTGTCGATAAAGCCGATTCCATCATACCTGGACAATCGTGTAGCAAACAACGAAAGGAACCACCAGTCGTTATCAGGTCGGCTGACGAGTTCGGGCAACCCGGTCGGGAATTGCGATTCTCTCGATGCTGGAACGTGGCCAACGGTTATGCAGAACTCGGCCCGCTTTTACGGACCACTGGAGCCATGCGGTTATTTGCCGGAGCAAATCTGGCGCCTGGAATATGAGTTTGTCAACCGCTTAACTCCGCAAGAGTATCAGGACCGCTTGGAAAGCGGCTGGCGACGCTTTGGGCGATCTCTATTTCGGAACCGCTGTCCGCAGTGTCATGCCTGTCAATCTTTGCGGGTGCTGGTCGAGGAATTTCGGCCCAACCGCAGTCAGCGCCGCGCCGCTCGAGCCAATCGTGATGCCACGCGTCGGGTCATTACCACGCCGTCCATTTCGCGGGCAAAACTTGAGCTTTACCGCCGTTTCCACGCCTTTCAAGCGCGGGAAAAAGGTTGGCCGCAACTCGAAGATTCCGGTTATTTCGCCTACATTGCTTCCTTTGTTGAAAATCCGCTGCCCACGGAAGAGTGGCAGTATTACCGTGACGAGCATCTGATCGGCGTGGGCTACGTGGACGTTGTGCCCCACGGATTGTCCGCGATCTACTTTTTTTACGACCCGGACTACCGCCGGTATTCGCCGGGCACATGGAACATCCTGTCGTTGATTGAGGAAGCCAAACAACGGGGCATGGCTTACGTGTACCTGGGTTATTACGTGCGGGGATGCCGTTCCCTGGAGTATAAGGCTAACTTTCGCCCCTGCGAAATTCTCCGCCCTGGGGGATATTGGGAGCGTTTGGACTAATCTGGTTCTGGCGCCGTAGCTTCCACCAGGAGCCAATCTCCTTGCCCCACCAGCGGCGCCAGACTGGCAGCCAGCCAATTCCGAACCCGGCACGTTCGCCACCATTGCCACCAGCGCGCAAGCAACGGTCGAGGATTCGAGCAGCACCATTCTCGCCATCGGCGTGCAGATGCTTCCAGCCAATCCAGACACCCGTAAGTACGCACCCGGCGAATGCGCCACCCGGCAGCCTGCAAGAGCTGAGTAAGCGACCCGACAGTGAAATGCACCCGGCGGTAAGGCAAGTCCAAACCCCGCCACAGTCCTCCGTACTTTCGCAAACCTTGCCCGGCCAGATTCGGCACCAGTAGCAACAACCGTCCATCTGGGTGCAACAAATTTCGCCAGCTGGCGAGAACCGGCGGAACTTCAGGCTGTCGTTCCAGCCAATCTGCGCAGGTAATGCAGGTGATTTGGTTCCGGTACAGCGCTACCAGGTCGTCGAGGCTGCCAAACACCGCATATCCGCCAGCCAGCCACCAGGATTCGGGAACCTCGCAGGGCCGCGCTTTCCACAACATCACCCGCCAGCCAAGCCGGCTTGCCCAGCGTGGCCAAACGGGGTCAGCCAATCCGAAATGCACAAGTAATTGCCCGCGTCGTTCGGCCCGACCGAGTCCTGTTTTGAGAATGGCCGTCGCCCCAGCTGCGGCAATAAAATCGCTCACCGGTTCACCAGCCATCTCGGGCAGCCCGGCAGGCAGCGGATTGGTGTACCACACGCGGCACCGGTTGCACAACGCCACAGCGTAAATCCTTTGCTCGGAGTCATTCCAGCCGGGACCTTGCAATACAGGCTGAGAATCTTCACTGCCGCAAACCGGACAGGGAACATCTATCCAGACGTTGCCGGAAGGGGCAGCTTTTACCGAAGGTATTTCCAGTAGATGGTAATTGGCGATCATGCGCTGGGTCCTGGCAGTTCCACTAACCCTTAAAGCCAGTGGTTTGGCAGCTTGTTTGCATCCTGGCTGATATCCTCTCCCCGCACGCTGCTAGTTGGTTTGCCAGTAAAGGTCGGCAACACGCTTTGCTCGTTTGAGTGCCGCGTAGTCCGGCTCAACCGGTATACCTATTTGTTCCTGGCCTGGTCAATAGAAGATGCCAGGTGCCTGGCCGCATCAAAATCGCTATCATATTCGCACCATACCTGGGGAGATCAGCTTATGAATGCAAAGTGGTTGGTGACCGGAGCCACAGGCTTTATCGGCAGCCACGTCGCCGAGACCGTGGCGGGACAAGGAAAGCCAGTTGTGGCTTTAGTCCGACCCGGTAGCGATGCGAGTTGGCTGGAATCGCTCGGCGTGGAGGTTGTACGCGGCGATCTGTTTGATGCGAAAGCTCTCGAACAGGCATGCGAGTCGGTGGCAGTGATCGTGCATTGTGCGGCACGGGTAGGCGACTGGGGGCCCGTCGAAGAATATCGCCAGGTCAACGTCGAGGGACTACGCCATCTGCTCGAGGTAGCGCGGAAAGTACCGCTTCAGCGGTTCATTCATCTGAGCAGTCTGGGGGTTTACGAAGCCCGCGACCATTACGGTACTGATGAGTCGGAGCCATTGCCCACTCGGCACATGGATGGTTACACCCAGACGAAAGTGGAAGCCGAGCAATTAGTGCGGCTCTATCACCAACAGTATGGCCTGCCAGCGGTGATTTTGCGTCCCGGTTTCGTCTATGGTGCTCGCGATCGCACCGTGTTACCGCGATTGCTCCAGGCCCTCGAAAAGAAACAGGTACGCTATCTCGGCAGCGGCGAACAGCGGATGAACACCATTTATGTCGGCAACCTGGTGCAGGCCATCCTGCTGGCCGCCGAGAAAAAAGAAGCCGTTGGCCAGACCTATAACCTCACGGACGGCGATGAGGTGACCAAACGCCGCTTCTTTGAAACCCTGGCGCAGGTTGCAGGTTTGCCGCCTCCGCAGGGAAGTGTACCGCGCTGGCTGGCACGTATCTTAGCTGCGGGCATGGAAACCTGGGCACGCTGGCGAGGTGAAACCCAACCGCCTAAACTGACCCGCGCCCGCGTCAAGTTCCTCGGCTTGAATCTGCATTTTTCCATTGACAAAGCTCGACGCGAACTCGGCTACCAACCTGAACCGGCTTTGGAAAAAGGGCTGCAGGAAGCCGTTACCTGGTATCGCCAGCATTCAGCTCATGCGGCGACACCTGCGCTGGCACAGACCTCCTGACATAAAATCGGGATTCCACTCTGCCCTTTGCTCAAGCTCTGTGGAGAGGTAACCATGACCGACAAGTACACGCCAAAAAAGACCGACAAATTCGCTTTCGGCATCTGGTGCATCCAGAATCGCGGGCGCGACCCCTTCGGCGACGTGACCCGTCCGGAATTGAGTGTGCGGGAATGCCTGGAAGGATTAGCCAAACGCAACGTTTACGCCTTCGAGTTCCACGACAACGACATCATTCCTTTCGGAGCTTCAGCCGCGGAGCGCGACCGTTGCATCCGCGAGGTGCGCAAGCTCATGGACGATCTCGGTATCCGCGCCACGGTGATCACGACGAATTTGTTTTACCATCCCATTTTCAAAGACGGAGCGTTCACGAGCACCGACCCGGCAATCCGCAGTTTCGCGGTGCAGAAGGTCATGCAATGTCTCGATGTTGGTCACGAAGTGGGAGCCGAGGTGTACGTCTTCTGGGGTGGCCGCGAAGGCACTGAAGTGGACGCCAGCAAAGACCCGATCACTGCCAACGGCTATTTCCGTGACGCCGTCAACTTCTTATGCGAGTACGTGCTTGATAACGGCTACAACATCAAGTTCTCGATCGAACCGAAACCCAATGAGCCTCGCGGCGACCTTTACCTGCCGACGGTGGGGAGTGTGCTGGCGTTCATCCAGACGCTCGACCATCCGGAGATGGTCGGCACCAACCCGGAAGTCGCCCATATCAAGATGGCCGGGCTCAATGTCTATCACGAATTTGCTCAGGCTCTCGACGCCGGCAAGCTGCTCGATGTCCACCTCAACGATCAAAAACCGCTCCGCTTCGACCAGGATTTGAGTTTTGCCAGCGAAAATCTCAAAGAGGCGTTTTTCCTGGTGAAATTGTTGGTGGACCACGGTTACGATCGCACCATCGGCTTCGACGCTCATCCCTACCGCAGCGAGGCCGACCCTTGGGATTTCGTCGAACGCAATATGCGCAATTACCTCATCCTCAAGGAAAAGGTGCAGCGCTTCAACGAGGATCGGGAAATCCAGGACCTGCTCAAGGAAATCCATGGTGCCCACCCCGACTGGGCCGGTGCATTCTCTCGTTACAGCAAAGATGCCGCCACGCGGATCAAAAACGCCGCGTTTGACGTACAGGCCTTGACCAGTCGCCGACTTCCTTACGAGCGGCTCGACCAGCTGGTAACGGAGCTGTTACTGGGGGTGCGCTAAGGTCGCAGAAGCTATGAGCCAGGAAGAAAAATGGCTGGCTTTTGCCTGCCATGTCGGAGGGGCTATCGGCGCTGTTTTACTGGCCAATCTCGGCTTCTTAGTACCGCTTGTCCTGTGGCTAGCCAAGCGGCAGCAGTCCGCCTTTGTGGATCGACACGGTAAAGAGGCCCTCAATTTCCAGCTCAACATGCTTCTGGCCGGACTGCTGTTGCTCGCATTACTTTCCATGTTTCGCGGGAGCATACTGCGCCCATTTCAGATACTGGAATGGCATAACTGGCCGGTATTCAGTCTCCTCTTGGTGCTCAATATCGTGCTCTCGGTATTGGCCGGAATCGAAGCCTACAACGGCCGGGATTACCGTTATCCGTTCATCGTGCGGCTGATTCGCTAAATGCCCGGTTAGTGCACGATGACGGTCTTGACCTCGGTCATTTCGAGGATGGCGTACCGCGGACCTTCTTTGCCCATGCCACTTTCTTTCAATCCGCCGTAGGGCATGAGGTCGGCACGCCACTGGGGCCCCCAGTTGATGTGAATGTTTCCCGACTCAACTTCCCGAGCAAACCGCAGGGCCCGGTCTATGTTCTGCGTGAAAATGGCAGCACTCAGACCGTACACCGTATCGTTGGCCAGTCGGATCGCTTCATCCAGATCGGCAACGGGTGTGACTGCCACCGCCGGGCCAAACAACTCCTCGCAGGAAATTCGCATGGTGGGGCTGACATCCGCCACGATGGTCGGCGCATAGATTGCGCCACGACGGACACCGCCGGTGATCAGCTTCGCGCCTGCATCCACCGCCTCGCGCACCCATTGTTCGACGCGAATGGCATCGCGTTCGCGGACCATCGGCCCCATCTGCGTTTGTTCCTGCAAGGGATCGCCCACCCGTAGCGCTTCGACAGCAGGTTTGAGCGCGTCGAGATAATCGCGGTAAATCTTCCGGTCGGCCAGAACCCGTTGCGTCGAAATGCACACCTGCCCGGCGTTGCTGTAACCAGTAGCGACAGTAGCCCGCACCACTTTTTCCATATCGGCATCGTCCATAACAATCAGCGGGGAATTGGAACCCAATTCCATCGTAACTCGTTTCAGACCGGCAATGTGGCAGATGCGTTCGCCGACGTCCCGGCTGCCGGTGAAGCTAATCTTGCGAACGCGCCGATCGCGGCAGAGCAGCTCGCCAAGCTCGCCACCGGGACCGGTCAAGCACTGAATCGCCTCCGGCGGAAAACCGGCCTGCAGGAGAATTTCGCACAGTTTCAGGCTGGAAAGGGGCGTATCGGTGGCGGGTTTGAGGATCACCGCGTTGCCAGCTGCTAAGGCCGGGCCTACCTTGTGGCAAACCAGCATCAGCGGAAAATTGAAAGGTGTAATCGCCACCACGACCCCGCACGGAACACGCAGGGTGAAACCGAACTTCCCCGCTCCTCCTGGGGCCGCATCCAGAGGCAACACTTCGCCGTACAAGCGTTTTGCTTCCTCGGCGGAAAGTTGCATGGTTTGAATTGAACGATTGACCTCAAAACGGGCCTCGTTGATCGGCTTGCCCTCTTCGAGCGTGATTGTACGGGCCAGGTCTTCCTGCCGCTGTTTCATGAGTTCGACCGCCCGCTGTAACCGTTCAAAACGCTCCAGAGCCGGCATCTTCCGCATCAACTCCGCGCCACGTTGAGCCGTGCGCAGAGCCAACTCGACATCCTCAGCATCAGCGCGGGGCACTTCGTCAACCACGCGACCATCATAAGGGTGCACCACGGGAATTTTCTGCGGTTTATCTCGCCATTCTCCGCCCACCAGCATACGCATGGCCCAATCCTCCCTGTCGGTCAAATGGCTCAAATTCGCATAGTGCGTTTCGCATATTGTAGTGGCTTACACCGTACTTCAGGCGCGAACGCCCGTTGATTGACCCAATCTTTTTTCTGGGAGTGCCCCCGGTTCGCGGAAACCGGATAAGTGCCCTCCAAAAAGTAACACAGTGCTCAGGCCAGAGCAAATCACTCGGCCCGGCTCCATGATCCTGGACGATAAATTTCACGTGCCTAAGAAAACTTGGTCGGCGTCGTCGTGTATGTCGGAATATGCCTGATTTCGGAGCTTGTGGAGGACGGTCATGAAGCGAGCCTCTGCATCAGTTATGGCAACCGCTGTGGCAATGTCCTGGCTCATCGTAGCTGGTGGTTTCCCAGTCGCAGCGGGTAAAGACGACGGCCCCCCTGTCGAGGTGAAAGGCCTTGCCGACTCGCTCAACAAATTCACATGGGACGTTTATCCCAGGTTGAGGAGCAAGCCGGGTAATCACTGTTTTTCTCCCGTGGCCATAGCCAATTCGCTGACACTCGTAGCAGCAGGTGCCCGTGGCAGAACAGCCGACCAGCTTTTCACTGCGCTTCACCTTAACGACCGCCGCGGAGAACGAACGCATGAGGCAATGCGACAATTGAGTGAATGGCTGAAAGTATATAGCGGACAAGCAGGGTGTGAACTGCATCTGGCCGTTGCGTTATGGACTCGCGGTGAGCGGAACTTGCAACCCGGCTATGTCGAGCTGGGTCGTAAGTTTTATGGGGCTGAGTTTCACCGCCTGGCTCATGACGATCCTCCCGAAAAGCTGCGACAGCGAATTAACCAGTGGGCCGAGCGCCAAACCAAAGGCAAGATTACGCAATTGCTCGTGGATAACGATCTCGACGCGGGCATTCCTCTGTTACTCACCAGTGCCAACTACTTTCAGGCTAACTGGAAGTTTCCTTTTGACCAGCGCCTGACCCAGCAACAGGATTTTGTTACCGACTCCGGCAAAACGGTGCGAGTTGCTATGATGCACGGCATGTTCTGGCTTCCGTATTATGCAGATGAGCAGGTGCAACTGGTGCTGTTGCCTTATTCGTGTACCGGGCTGAATATGGCCATTCTGATGCCCAGAGGCAACCAAACTGAGCTGAGCAAGCTCGAGCAATCCTTGCAAAGTGAATCGTTACAACGGTGGCTATCGGGTGCCCAGGTAGATAGAGTCGACTTATCCTTACCTCGTTTCCAGGTGCAGGGTAGCTATCGTTTGGAACACGTGTTAGCCGAACTCGGTTGCAAAGACGTTTTTACTCTTGGTGTTGCCGATCTCAGCGGCATCACGGGGAACCGCGACCTGTACGTGGGCCGAATGTGGTATAAGGCATTGACGACCGTCAGCGAACAGGGCACAGAAGCCGCGGCGGCAACAACTGTCGAATTCAAGGCCGTACCTGTTGCGTTTCGCGTCAACCGACCATTTTTGTTCCTGATAATGGACATCCGCTCGGGTTTGATACTATTCGCCGGTCGTGTGGTAAACCCGCTGGGTTAGCAAATTGGTGCAGCCTGGGTGGCACTTTTTAGCATAAACCATTGCCCAACTGCGGCGTTACGGCAGCATGAATCAGTATGCTACCGACCTAACCACTCATTCCCAGGGCCAAGCACTTTGATCCCAGGGCGTGAAATCCTCGGCAGCGTTCGCGTATTGATGCAAAGTGCGAAACAGCTGCCCAGCCATCGGGAAATTTATCAACTTGCCCACAGGTGGCACGTCTCTTGCGAGGAGGCTGGAAGCCCCTGCAAAGTGCAAAGCTAAATGAATGCCCGCGGCCGAGTTCGACCGTAAGTTTTGGGGCAATGGCTATGGGCGTGGGCCACCGAATCCGCCGAAAGGTGGTCCGCCAAAACCGCGACCGCTTCCAAAACTGATACCGCGCTGTTGCATCCGTTCCTGCATCAATCGGCGATATTCCGAACGCATTGCTCGCATTTCCGGGCTGGTGTGATCGAGGTAAAGGCGACGCAGGCGGTCACGCTCTTCGCTAGAAAGAGGCCTGCGTTGACCAGATGGGGCTGGACCTCCCGCCTGTGGGCCCGGGCCTCCCGGTCCGCGCCCTCCTGGCCCACCGAAACCAGGTTTGCCACCTGGGCCGGGACCTGCAGCCGGACCGCCAGGGCCAGGACCACCGGGATTCCCAGCCCACGGAGGTTTGCCACCGCCTCCCGAATTACCCGAACCGCTGGGGCCACGTGGACCGCGACCACCACCAAAGCCTCCCTGTTGCATTCGCTGTTCCCACTGCCGACGTCGTTCCAGCATCCGGTCAATTTCCTCGTCAATGCGTTTGATGCGCTGTTCGTAAGGGAGGCTGAAAAATTCCCGGAGACGGTCATTGAACCGGTTGTTTTCCTCCATTTCGGCCCAGAGGATCGTGCGCTGCTCTTCGTTGAGATTGCGCATGTTCTGGAACATCTCCCGCATTAGTTCCCACCGCTTTTGCGGATCGGTCTCGTTGTCAATTTTTTCACGAAGGGCGAAAATTTTTTCCAGTTCCGGATCGGGACGGTTACTGTACCACCAGGCGAAGGCCATCCCGCCCAGGAAAAGCAACAGGATAAGCACGACCGCAACAATGGCCACCTTCTCCCGTTCCTCACGGAGAAAGTCCCGGACACGAAGGGCCTTCTCGCGCGTCCATTCCCAGGCACGTTCGAAATACTCGCGCATGGCCAGCTCCTTTGTCGAGGGCCTATTGACAATGGCCGTCGGCGTACACAATCACCCGACTGGTGGGCGTTCCCTCAGGGCCGTGGAAATTGTCGAAGTCGTAGCTGAGCATGATCTGGTGGCTACCTCGTTGCCGTTGCGCTTCGAGTTCCTCCAGCGTTTTCCCGGCCACGCTGGACGGATATTCGTAGCTCAAGCCGATGTCGGGATAATTTTTCGCCCGCTCACGTTCCCAGTAGTGGTAATACTGCGGAGTATTGGGATCCGTCATGCGATCCACGGGGCAGCGGAAAATCAAGCCATTGCCTTCGACGTATGGGTAGAGTTCATCAGCCAGGGTGGGTCGCTGCGGCGCGATGCTGGGCATCTGGGCCGCGTCGGGGTAGCGCAACCCATTAGTCTGACGGTACATCTCCAGAGCCAGACCGATCTGTCGGAGATTGTTCATACACTTGACGCGATTGAACGCCTGCCGCACGCGCTGTACGGCCGGCATCATCATCCCCATCAGCATCATAATAATCGCCAGCACCACCAGCAGTTCGACCAGCGTGAAACCACTCTTACGGCCTACCATTTGCTTTCTCGCGCGACTAGCTGACATAGCTTGCCCTCCGGCGAGCAGACGAAGCTCTATCCGGATCTTACCAGAACAAGATTAATGCCTGATGAAACAGTAAAGATTTTTGCAGTGGCCGAGCATGGCCCCTATGGTTGCCACTCAACCAGCCCCGTACCTCAGCAAACCAGTCGGCCAACTGGAAGTCGAAAGTCCTGCGGACTGGCTAACCCTCTGCCCAATGCGGCCCCCTAACAAACCAGTCGGCCAACTGGAAGTCGAAAATGGTGTATCGGTAGGCGGAAGTGTTTCCGCTTTTCTCGGACACGTCGCCGACCGGTTTTTGCACCGCAGCGTATATGCCTGCAAAGGAGGCGATTGGGCTGATTTGCTTGACGTGTAACAGGCATACTGGTAACATATCAGCAAACTCCACAGCGGGAGCAGCTTGCAGCCCGTTCTTTACCTGAATCCACAAGGAACGGCATTGATGCTGGTTCGAGTCGGTCGGATTGGCGAGGCAGTGATTATTATTACCGGCCTGTAATGGGCCGGGAGGCTCCCGCTGTCCGAATCCGCGAGCAGCAACCGGCCCTGAGAGAAGCACTCGGGGCCTTTTTTATTGCCAGCGAGCACAACCATGAGCCGACGCATTGCCATTTACGACACCACACTACGCGACGGCAGCCAGGGAGAAGGAGTGAACTTTTCCCTGCAGGACAAAATCCTCATCGCCCGGAAACTCGACGAACTGGGCGTGGATTACATCGAAGGCGGCTATCCTTACTCCAATCCGAAAGATGCCGACTTTTTCGATGAGATTCGCCGCATTCCGTTGCAACATGCTCGCATTTGCGCATTTGGCATGACGCGGCGTCGCAATTGCCGGCCCGAAGACGATCCCGGCTTACATGCGCTTCTGGCCTCGCAGGCCCCCATTGTAACCATCGTTGGCAAAACCTGGGACCTGCACGTGGAGCAAGTGCTGGGGGTGTCGCTGGACGAAAACCTGCGGATGATCCGCGAAAGCATTGCCTACCTGCGCAGCCAGGGGCGCACCGTTTTTTACGATGCCGAACATTTTTTCGATGGCCTGCACAGCAACCGCGACTACGCCCTGCAAACCATTCGCGTTGCCGAAGACGCTGGCGCCACTTGTATTATTCTGTGCGATACCAATGGCGGCTCGCTGCCGGACCGCATTGCGGAGTATGTGCGGCTGGCGCGGCAGGCCGTACACACCGAACTCGGCATCCATTGCCACAATGATAGCGATGTGGCCGTGGCCAATTCCCTGGCCGCTGTTGATGCCGGCGTTTCCCAGGTGCAGGGCACGATCAACGGCATCGGTGAACGTTGCGGTAACGCCGACCTCATCAGTATCATTGCCAACCTCGCATTGAAGAAAGGCTACGAAGTGCTGCGCCCCGGCAGCCTGCGCAAACTCACGGAAGTCTCTCGCTATGTGTACGAAACCGCCAACATGAACTATCGCAACAATCAACCTTTCGTGGGAATTAGCGCCTTTGCCCACAAGGGCGGGATGCACGTGCACGCGGTGGTGAGAAACACGGCAACCTACGAACACATTGACCCTTCGCTGGTCGGTAACGAACGGCGAATCCTGATCAGCGAGCTTTCCGGTCGGAGTAACATCGCCGCCAAGACCAGCCGTTTAGGTTTGCAGCTCGACGAAACCCTGCTGCGCCGTGTGCTTGAGCGCATTTGTGAGCTGGAGAACCAGGGCTACGAATTCGAAGCGGCCGAAGCTTCGTTCGACCTACTGGTGCGCAAGCTGGCCGGGCTGTACCAGCCGTGGTTTGAGCGGCTCCATTACCATGTCACCGTGGAAGCCGACAGTGCCGGTCGGCTGGTCAGCGAAGCGACTGTCAAGCTACGGGTTCGGGGCGAAGTGCAACATGTCGTCGCTGAGGGCGATGGCCCGGTCAACGCACTGGACGCAGCATTGCGTAAGGCCCTGGAGCCGTATTTTCCCAAACTCAAAGAGATGCGGCTGATGGATTACAAGGTGCGGGTAGTCAACTCCAGGGCCGGTACCGCCGCCCGGGTCCGCGTCGTCATCGAGTCCGGCGACAAAGACGATGTTTGGGGCACCGTCGGCGTCAGCGAAAATATCATCGAGGCCAGCTGGCAAGCACTCGTGGATAGCTTCGAATACAAACTGTACAAAGAGGCGAACAAGTCGCGCTGAGGTGAGTAATTTTGTCGGCTCCTGATGGGAGACGCTCGCCATGCCCAGGGAATTGCCCAAGCAATACAATCCGCAGGAAGCGCAGCAACGCTGGTTGCCCTTCTGGATAGAGCGAGGTTACTATTTCAGCGACGTGGATCCCAAACGCCGACCGTTCAGCATTGTGATTCCACCCCCCAATGTTACCGGAGCGTTGCACCTGGGGCACGCTTTGAACAACACGCTGCAGGATGTGCTGATCCGCTGGCGGCGAATGCAAGGGTATAACGCTTGCTGGGTTCCCGGGACCGACCACGCGGGCATCGCCACGCAAGCAGTAGTGGAAAAGCTCATCCTGCAACTGGAGGGCAAGACACGCCACGATCTTGGCCGCGAAGAGTTGGTGCGCCGCATCTGGCAATGGAAAGACCAGTACGAAGCCCGCATCCTGAACCAGCTGCGGGAGCTGGGTTGCAGTTGCGATTGGCGACGAACTCGCTTCACACTCGACCCAATTTGCAGCCGAGCAGTCCGCGAAACGTTTTTCCGATTGTTCCGCGACGGGCTGATCTACCGCGGTTACCGTTTAGTGAACTGGGACACCACCCTGCAGACCGCCGTCGCTGATGACGAGATTTTCCACGAAACCGTGCCAGGACATTTCTGGACGTTCAAGTATCCGATTGTCGGCAGCAATGAGTATATTCGCTTTTCCACGACGCGGCCGGAGACGATGCTCGGCGATACTGCGGTCGCGGTTCACCCCGACGATCCGCGCTACCGGCACCTGATTGGCAAGAAGGCGTGGATCCCGCTGGTAAATCGCGAAATCCCGATCATCGCAGATGCCGAACTCGTGGATCCGACTTTAGGCACCGGAGCGGTCAAGGTAACGCCGGCCCACGATTTCCGCGATTACGAGTGCGGCTTGCGTCATGGTCTGCCGATGATCAATATCCTCAATCCTGACGGCACCATCAACGAAAACGGTGGCAAGTATGCCGGGCTGGATCGTTACCAAGCACGCCAGCGCGTCATCGAGGATATGCAACAGCTCGGCCTGCTGGAGAGTGTGGAGGATCGGCAGATCGAGCTGGCTCACAGCGACCGTAGCAAAACGCCGATCGAGCCTTACCTTTCGGAACAGTGGTTTGTGCGGATGGCCAGTCTGGCAGAGAAAGCCATCTCGGCCGTCGAGTCCGGGCGCATTCGCTTTTTCCCCGAACGCTACGCCCGCACTTACCTGGACTGGCTCGGTGAGCGACGCGATTGGTGTATCAGTCGCCAGCTCTGGTGGGGTCACCGTATCCCCATCTGGTACACCCGCGCCGACGAAAGCCTTTTGCGAAAACTGTTCGGTCAACGCCAGGATATCGCCTGGCAGCGTGATGACAAACACGAGCAGTGGCTGATCTGCGCTTTGACGGACTTGCCTGAACTGACCGATCCGGACTCACCGCTGCAAGCCAGGCAGGACCCGGATGTGCTCGATACCTGGTTCAGCTCGGCACTCTGGCCGCATGAAGTTTTCGGCTGGCCGGAAGACACGCCTGATCTTCGCTATTACTACCCCACCAGCGTGCTCGTTACCAGCCGCGACATTATCACCCTGTGGGTGGCCCGCATGGTGATGCTCGGACTGTACAACACCGGGCAGATTCCCTTCCACCATGTGTACGTGCACCCGAAAATCCTGGACGGTTTCGGCGAAACAATGAGCAAAAGCAAGGGCAACGGTGTGGACCCGCTGGACATTATCAGTTTGTACGGGACGGATGCGTTGCGGTTCGGTTTGTGTCAACTGGCGACGGAAACGCAAGATGTACGGATGCCGGTGGCCAACGTTTGCCCCCATTGCCAAACGCTCGTGCCGCAAAAGCTCGAACACTTGTACATGCGAACGCGCAAGGTGATCTGTCCGCAATGCAAAAAGCCATTCCGTCCCGGCGGTCCCTGGCCAACCGAAGACCCGGAACTGCCAACAGCCCGGCAAGCCTCGGAGCGATTCGAGATTGGCCGGAATTTCGCCAACAAACTCTGGAACGCCGCACGTTTCGTCCTGCTCAATCTTGACGATTACACGCCCGGGCCCGTCGAGCCAACGCAACTGCCCATCGAGGATCGCTGGATCCTCAGCCGCCTTACACAGGTCAGTGCGGAGGTAACCGCGGCGCTGGAAAACTATAAGATCGCCGACGTGGCCCGGCAGCTTTATGATTTCACCTGGAGCGAGTTCTGCGACTGGTACGTGGAGATGAGCAAGGCCCGGTTGCGCGAGCCGGAAACCAGGCAGCTGGCTCAGCGAGTTCTCGTAGGCGTGCTCGATGCCATTGTGCGGCTGTTGCATCCATTGATGCCATTTGTCACCGAATCGCTCTGGCAAGCGCTGGCAGAATCGGCCCCCCAGCGCGGTTTACCGAGACCGCAACCAGCTGCCGAGAGCGTCATGATCGCTCCCTGGCCGCAATTTCCTTCTGAGTGGCACCAACCCGATGTCGAGCGGCAAATCGCACGGATGCAGGAACTGGTGCGGGCCATCCGCAACCTTCGCAGCAATTTCCAGATACCGGAAAAAGCCGAAGTGGAAGTTACCGTGCGCACGGATCGGGAGACAGCGGAGCAACTGGAATTGCTCCGACCTTTCATCGTTCAGCTAGCCCGGATCGGCCAATTGCATTGTGGCCCCGAATTCGCAAAACCACCACTGGCTGCCACTTCTGTTCATGCCGATTTTGAAGCTTACCTGCACTTGCAGGGACTGGTGGATGTGGAAGCCGAGACTCGCCGCTTACAAAAGCAGCGCCAGGAAAAGGAACGCCAGCTGCAAACGGTGCGGGCCAAGCTCGCCAATCATCAGTTCGTCAGCAAAGCCCCGCCCGAAGTCGTCGAGCAGCAACGCCAGCTCGAATCCGAGTTGCTGGCACAAATCCGCCTTCTGGACGAACACCTGAGCAGCCTGGGCATTTCTTCGCGCTAGCTCCGGTCAGGATAGCCTTGCCTACTTGCCGCGCGTGCGGAGATGGAAACGGTCAGCAGCGCCGGCACGGTGATACGCTTCCAGAGCAGGGCGAAAAATGGCTCGGATTTGCTCTTCGCTCAGCTCGGAGCCGTCGGCCGAAACGGGATGGAAGATTTCGAGAGGTCGTGGTGCCAGCAACGTCATCAGTTCTGGCAGATCGTAATGACGCAGTGCACCGGGCACCACATTGGCTAGCTGGCCGATACTGATTCGCTCGCGGATAATCGTTTCCCAGGAAGCCAGCATGTCCGCGAGGATCAGACTGTCCACTTTGGGCGCAAGCACAGCAGCATGCAGAACAATTGGCCCGCAACGTCCCAGCCCCACCAGCTGGACAGGGCGATGAGGAAACTCCTGACGTAGCGCTTCTGTCACACTCACCACGTCCCAGGCACGCTGTCCGAGTAGCGGCCGATTCAAGTGCAAGGCGAGGAACGCCTCACGCCAATCCGGGCCCACCATATCCATGCTGCCGGGTTTGGCCTTCGGCAGCGCAGTCATGCCGCGCGGAACCATGGCCCAGACGGTGCCATTCAACCGCTGTCCTATTCCACTTCCCTCTTTCAACAAATCCGCCAGCTGGGCTTCGCTTTCGACCACGCACACGGTCAATGGGCCATCTTGCGAGGAACCTACCAGTTGCAGCGACACGGTAATGCCTGGCTCGGTCTCCAAAAGCCGGCGAGTTCCACCAGTCCGAACCGAGACGGTTTTAGCTGGCGTCACTTCTCGCCAGGCCAGGAGGTTTGCCAGTATCTTTCGCCGTGCCTCGGCCGGTTGTTTCAGCCAGTCTGCTCTGAGCTGGCGACAACGGTCTGCTTCCTGGCGACAGATATCGAAAACCGAAACCCCTTTCAGGTCTGCCAGCACCTGGCCGGTTTTGGTGCATTGCAACTGAGCATCTGTGAAGACCGGAAAATCAGGTTCCGTAGCGGCATCATCTTTTCCCTGCAACCAGCGGCGCATCCAGCGAAGCATAGCCTCCCGCTGACCCTTGTGGAAGCCGTGTTTGGTGGGGAATTCGGCCAGCTCCACACGCTCCGGAAACCCCAGCAAGCCGTAGAGTCGCTTGGCTTCGCGGAAAGTTTCCCAGCTGCCGCGAATGTCGAAATAGTCATAGGTGGCTGTCAACACCAGGGTCGGTTTCGGAGCACGCAAGGTGATGTAGTCGGCGTGGTCAAGTCCGAAGGCCACCTGGCCGGGGATATTTTGTTCGGCATCCTGTGGGCCGATAGTTTCAAACAACCGTTCCAGGGAGGTGATGTAACACGACGGAGCTGCCGCCAGGATGCGGTCATCCAGTGCCATCAGGTATGCCGTTAGCGTGCCCCCGCCGGAGTTTCCCGTACATCCCAGACGATGGGCATCTACTTCGGGTCGGCTGGAGAGATAATCGAGTGCACGTATGCCATCCCAGATGCGAAACGTGGCAGTATTCCAGCCAACCAGCAGCGCCGCGATACCGCTAAGCGTGTGTTCCGTGGTGCTGGAGCGGATGCGGGGTTTGCCTTCATCATCGAGAATCTGATAACGTTCACCCTGGCCGATCGGGTCGTAGCAAAGCACAACGAAACCGTGTTTGGCCAGCGAAATACATGCCCGCTGGTATGCCTCGGCTGCCTTGCCATTGGCGCTATGCCCGCAGGGAAGCAGAACGCCAGGGAATGGCCCTTGGCCCTCCGGCACATAAAGCGCTGCGGTAACGTGGTGCCCCGGCCGACTCTCAAAAATCACCTTCTCCACTCGGAAACCAACGCCGGTCAGCGTGCCGGTTACCTGCGGGCGAAGCGGTGTCTTGTCTGGAAAACCACCGAGAGCCGCCACGAATTGTTTCCGCAGGCGATCTTGCCGCTGGCGGATTTGTTCCGCCGACTGCAACTGTTCTATTTCCTGGCGCCGATGCTGAAAGTGCTTGCGACACTCGCTGAGCAAAAAGTCGTAAAGCTGTTTGCGAGAGTCAACTGCCTCATTTTGCTCAGCCAGCGAAGTCCAGACCGGAAGCTGCACACTCAGCGCTAGGGCAACCAATGCCAGGAACCAGCGGGAAGCGAGTGTTGATCTGGGCTCCAGTCGGGCAAACCGTTTTCGACACCGTAGGCTCACCGCTGTTCTCAGTTGGGCAGGCATCGTGCTGCTCCTCGGCAGGTCGGTAAGATGGAAGGGTGCGCAATGGGTGGTCTGGAGCTACATTATTGTGCGATTATGCCACTGACTACCCGACTGAGCCAGCAGGTCCGATCCTGGCTTATCGCCAAACGAAAACCGCATTGCGCCATTGGCCAGCTTACGGACGCGGCAGCAGCTGTCTCTGGTGCATACACGTGGCCCATACGACGAATGCCGGGCAACCAATGCCAGATTGAAAGGACACCTTAGCACGTAGTCGGATCGCCGGTGTTAAACGCCGTTCCGCACGCGTGAGCAGGTGGGTTGTGGACTTCTCGCATCCTGTTTTTGACCGGTTTTTGCGAAGCGATTTTTGCGCCTGTTGCGTCCTTCCGGCTTGCGACGACGCCAGAGCCAACCTAAGCTGAAATCGGAAGACCCTGCGGCGCTTGATAAACCCGGCATACCGGTCAGGGTAACCGAAGCGGTGTCAACTCGCAACTTCCTCGAAATAGCAACGTCCGGCAGCAAATATCTTGCTGGCACACGCAGCGATCCTTAGACACCGCCTCGATGTGTGCGTCGGGCCTGGCTAACTCGACCGCACCGGCAAACGGCATGGGCTTGCTTCACAAGGGCATTTCATCGGCAGGAATATCACCATGAAAAGGCACCCAATTGTGTGGTGGGGATTATTCGCCAGCCTTTGGTTGATAGGAGAGTCGGTCAGGATGACAGATGCCCGGCTTCCGGCCGGAGATGTTTTGCCTCCACCACAGATTGTTTCCGTGCAGCCATATACTCCGATTGCTGGTGCCCCCGTAAAAGTTATCCTGGCTCACCCCTGGGCATCTGCGCAGCTGGTACAGTTGCAGTGGCGGTGGGCAGGTTCCGAACAGTGGCAATGGCTGACCAGTTGTGAATGGCACCTGCTGCAAGCACCGCCCGAAAAACTCCATGTGCAATTTCGCGCGACAGATGCCCACGGTCGAAGCTCGCCGGTGGTGGAATTGGTTCGCCCGACCGTTTCACCCCGGCCACTGGTTCGAGTCGTCGGAATCGAGCCACCAGAAGGCCCTGTCTATGGCCATCCGTTTGCGGTGCAGCTGGTGGCACAATCGCCCTTGCTTCGCACCATCCATACGGTTCAGTGGCGGTACCCTGGCGAAACAGCCTGGAAGACGCTGCCAGCACTGGCAGGAAAACCTCACTGGGTATGGAAACTCGCAAAAGTAACATCGCTGAAAGTATCGGTTGAGTTTCGAGCGGTGGATGAACGCGGTGACGTTTCGTCCTCGCTGCTGGCCAGCTGGGATGTTTCTCCCTTGGTTGCATCGTTCCCTGTTGCCCAACTCGGTGGCTTGCGAGAACGACCGTCTCTGCATGCGCTGGCGCTGGTGCCCAAAACCACCCGGCTGGTCTTTGCAGGAGATGCTGGTCTGGTTGGCTGGCTCGACTGGCAAACGGGTGAAGTGAAGCTGTGGCCGGGACATTCTGCGGAACACCCAGTTTGGGACATAGCGGCGATAACCTTGCCCGATGGCCGAATGCTTGCCCTTTCTGGAAGCCAGGACGGCACGGCACGCCTTTGGGATGTGCAGAAACAGAAAGACGAGCGTGTCTTAACCGGAGATCCCGGATCGGTCAATGCCGTCGCTTTTTCTCCTGATGGCAAATTTTGCTTCACCGGAGACAGTAGCGGCCGGTGCACGATGTGGGAAACCGCAACCGGCAAGCAGGTAAGGGAGCTCGAAATGAGCACTGGCCCGATCTGCGTGCTGCGAGCCTGGTTGCAAAACGGCGACGTAATCCTGGCTGCTGGCGATGCCGACAAGAATGTGCACGTCTGGAACGCCAGCCAGGGTGACAGGATCGCGGTTCAGGTGGCTGACGATGAACTGGTTTGGGCCCTCGCCCACGCTTCTGGCAAAAACTTGCTGACAGGGGGCAAGTCGCCAATGGCGCGATACTGGAGAGCGCTGCTGGAAAAAGGCGCACTTCGCCTGCACAGAGAACTGTTCCCGACCCAGGAGCACGGTACAAGGCCCTGGTATGCGGACTCGAATTTCACCGCCGCTGAGTTTACGCCCGATGAAAAATTTGCCGTCACCTGCGATCGCTCTGGACGATTGATACTTTGGGAGCTTGAGGGCGGCCGGCCATTGCGGGTCATGTACCAGCCCAATCAAAACCTGTGGGAGGATCGCCGAGGGTTTAGCGATCTTGTGTTGACCGCTGACGGCGAATTCGCTTTAACCGCCGACCGCGACGGTTATGTCCGTGTCTGGTATATAGGCGAACGGCCGGTTCGTTGACGTTTGGGCGTGGTTCCGGTACAATTTTTGCGATGCCTATTCAGAGATTGGTCAGGTCGCTAAATTTGGATAGGGCGCACCTGCGCAGACGGGTGAATCACTAGGGGCATGACACAAGAATTCCCTGGCGTAATGCCGGTAGGGCAGGGTTTCGAGACTAACGGGATCTCTTAGCTCGCTGAGTACAGGAATAAATACACGAGATCACGCAACCGGGGTGAGTGGCCGAGCTATTCACCTCCCAGACGGAGATCAACAGCGATGGCATCTCAAGAGCGGTTGCAGCGGTTGACACGGAATGAATTGGTGGAACTGGCACGCCAACGTAAAATCCGCGGTTATTCCCGCATGACCAAAGAAGAACTGATCGCAGCCCTGACCGGTGAGCCAACCGGGGAACGGACACCGTCAAGAATTTCTCAACGGCGACAAACCACGACGCCCACCGAATCAAAGCAAACCAGAGGCCCGCGGTCTCGCGCAGCTCGCTCGGCAGAGAAAAGTGCAGCCGATGCTTCTCAGGCTTCCTCGTCGCAAACTGGTGAAGCTATGCCAGCACGACAACGCTCCGCAGCCAGACTTGGAGAAAGTGGAGTAGCGACCCCTGAAGAGCAGGTCGAAACCAGCAAATACGAAGTCGGTGTCCCGACGCGGGAATTGTCGCCGCAATTGCCGCGTGACCTGCCCGCAGGATATGGCGTGGATCGGCTGGTTTTGTTGGTGCGCGACCCATTCTGGCTCCATGCCTATTGGGAATTGACCCCGGCCACAATTGAACGAGCGGCAGCTGCGCTGGGAGCAGAATGGCACGGCTCTCGACCGGCATTGCGCCTAGTGGACGTTACCAGTGGTGATAGCACACCAACCAGCGAAACCGTCCTGCGCGACATTCCCATCAACGACCAGGCCCGCAACTGGTATATCGAGGTCAGCGATCCGCCTCGGAGTTTTCGAGTGGACCTGGGTTACCTGACTCCTTCCGGTCGCTTCCACACGGTGTTGCGCTCCAATGTGGTGACCACCCCGCGAGCTGGCGTCAGTGAACGCATAGATGAAGCCTGGGCCGATTTGCCGGAAAACTACGAGCGTATCCTCGCTATGTCCGCTGGATTCCAACCGGGCACGAGCAGCGAAGAAGTCCGGCGTTTGATTCGGGAACGGTTGCAGCGACCGCTGGCTTCCGGAATGCTGGCCAGCATGGCCTCCGAAGCACTGGCGCGACGGCGTGGTGCACGTGGTTTCTGGTTCCAGGTCGAAGCTGAGCTCATCGTTTACGGAGCCACCGAACCCGGTGCAAAAGTAACTCTTCAGGGGGAACCGGTTACCTTGCGGCCTGACGGTACTTTCACCGTGCGAATGGCGTTACCCAATGGCCGACAGATTATTCCCGCTGTGGCGATTTCTCCTGACGGTCTGGAAGAGCGCACCATTGTCCTCGCTGTCGAACGTAACACCAAAACTCTCGAGCCGGTGTTACGAGAGTTAGTGACTGAAGCCTGATTCCCCGGAAAGCCGCGGCAGCGCCGAGCGTCCTGATGCTCACAGCATTCAGGCGGTCATTAGGCAATATCAAGGGAAAAGCCTGCGGAAGCTACTCATCGCCTTGATGGTATCCGTGTAACCGTCGTCAGGCTCAACACAAGAAACGCCCTTTGAACCGGCCTTGTTTACTTCGCTTTGCGTCTCTCAGCGTGTCCACAAAATGCATCGCCGTGAATTTTTGAGCCTGCCCAATCTGGCCACTTCTGCTGGACATATCCTCGGCCTGGTACAAGAGGTATCCGGAGAAGATCAGGCAAAGCTCGACCAGGAACTGGTTTGGCTGCGGTTCAGTCATGCAGCTATGGCGACCACGTTTGAACTAATCGTCCCCTACGGTACGCCGAACGCTCTCGAACTGGCGGAAGCGGTCTTCGACGCTATTGACGCCGTGGAGGCCGAACTCAGTGTGTACCGCGAGGATAGTTTCGTTTCCGAACTCAACCGCCGCGCTTTCCTGGAACCAGTGCCGCTCGATGAACCCTTCCTGACATTCCTGAAAACAGCTCTCCGTTTGCACCGCGAGACCGAAGGGGCATTCGATTGCGCCATTCATCGGCTCATCGAATGCTGGGGCTTTTTCCGCGGACCGCCCCGGGTACCCAATCCGCAGGAGCGCCAGTTCGCCTTGTCGCAAAGTGGCAGCCGCTGGGTTCAGCTTGACGAAGAACGGCGAACCGTGCGGTTTCTCCGGCCGCACCTGGCCCTGAATTTCGGCAGCATCGGCAAAGGTTACGCGCTTGACCGGGCAGCCGAGTTAATCCGCGAGCACGGCACCTGCGCGCTTCTGCAAGGCGGGCGTAGTTCGGTGCTCGCTATCGGAAACCCACCCGGCGAACCTCGGGGCTGGCACGTCGCCATTCGCCACCCACACCAGCCAGACCAGGTGCTGGCGGAAATTTATCTAAAAGATAACGCTCTCGGTACCTCCGCCGCTACATACCGGCACCTAGAATGGCAAGGCAAGCGCCTCGGCCACATCCTCGACCCGCGCACCGGCTGGCCAGCTTCCGGCATGTGGAGTGCGAGCGCTATTGCTCCCACCGCTGCCGAAGCCGATGCGCTGGCCACCGCGTTCTTTATCCTGGGCGTGGAAAAGACCGGCTTGTTTTGTCAGACCCATCCTCAGTACGCAGCCATCTTGCTGCCGGTAGATGCGCGCACTCCGCTGTTGGCCGACGAACACGGCATCACCCCGCTTCCACCCGTAACAACCGGGTAATAATTCGCTTCCTGTGTGTGCTGGCGCTCGGCCGGGAGTCGCGCTGTTGTCCACTCCGAACCTTGTGGCCAGTGCGCGTTTCGCTACCGGCCGGGAAGTTGTTGGCGGAGTTGGCGGGCGGCTTCCACCATGTTTCGCAAGGCGGGGAGGACTTCTTCCCAGTGACGGGTTTTCAGGCCGCAGTCCGGATTGACCCAGACACGTTCCGGAGGAATTACCCGGATGACTCGCCGTAATATTTGCACGATGGATTCCACAGAAGGGATCGCCGGCGAATGGACATCGTAAACGCCAGGCCCGATTTGCCGTGGGTAGCTATGCCGCTCGAACGCTTCAATCACTTCGCCTTTGCTCCGCGTGGCTTCGATGGTAATGACGTCGGCGTCGAGCTGTTCGATGTAAGGCAGGATTTCGTTAAACTCGGAATAGCACATGTGGGTGTGGATCTGCGTTTGCGGCTGAGCGCGGGAGGCAAGACGAAACGCCTTCACTGCCCAGTCGAAATACTCCGGCCAGTGGGCTCGGCGTAGCGGAGCCATTTCCCGAAAGGCCGGTTCGTCAATCTGAATGACGCCGATACCAGCGGCCTCCAGGTCGCGGACTTCGTCCTGCAAAGCCAGAGCGATCTGCCAGGCCACTTCAGACGTTGGAATGTCCTGGCGAACATAACTCCAGGCGAGTATCGTAACCGGCCCGGTCAGCATGCCTTTCATGGGTCGTTTGGTGAGCGACTGTGCGAAGGTGATTTCCGAAACGGTCATTGGTGCCGGCCGGCTAACATCGCCGTAAATGATCGGTGGGCGATACACTCGGGTACCGTATGAAAGCACCCAGCCATGTTGCGTCAGCGCTATGCCGTGCAGCTTTTCCGCGAAAAACTCCACCATGTCGCTGCGTTCGAATTCCCCATGCACCAGCACGTCCAGACCCAGTTCCTCTTGCACCTGTACAACATGCCGGATTTGCTCGCGGATGAAACCGGCATACTCATCGGCAGAAATCCGCCCGTTTTTGAAGGCGTTCCGCATGCGGCGAACTTCCTCGGTTTGCGGAAAGCTGCCGATGGTAGTGGTGGGAAACATCGGCAGTTTCAGACGCTGGCGCTGTAACGCATCGCGTTCAGGATACTCAGCAGTGCGACGGAAATCTTCATGCCGCAAACTGGCCACACGTTGCCGGACACTTTCATTCCGCCAATCTTCGTTTCCGGAAGAATATGCGTTCCAGTTCCGCAACAGCGATTCGTCATCGCCCTCGGTTACCTCGTGCGGGCTTCCAAGCAATAACCGCCGCAGCAAGCGTAGTTCCGTAAGTCGCTCGTTCGCAAAAGCCAGCCTTTGCCGCAAGGGCAGCGCCATTTTGTCTTCTGCGGCCAGACTGACGGGCAAATGCGAAAGCGGCCCGGCATTCGAGATCCAGACCTCGGCCGCAGTATATTGCCGCAAACGTTGCACTAAGTCGGCAGTTCGACGAAGGTCGGTCTTCCAAACATTCCGGCCATCCACTACGCCCAGGATCAGGATTTGGTCCTGGCGTAGCGGCTGACGTTGTAGCGCAGCCTGCAACTCGCTGCTAGCATTGCCCTGCCCTTTTACACTGGCAGAGCCATGCACCAGGTCCACACCGAAACCGCGCACCGGCAATTGCAAGAATGCCTGCCAGTCCGCCGGTGTATCGTAGTAAGTGAACAGCAAAATCGGAGCTCGCGATGCCAATTGGGCATAGCCCTGCTGCACCAGGGGCCAGTGTTTCGATGGGACATCTCCAGCCAGAGCCGGTTCGTCCACATGAACGTAACTGGCTCCTGCTTGAGCGCACCGGGTCAATAGCTCGGCATAAGCGCTGACCAAACGCTCCCACAATTTGGGCCAGGAATCAGCGTGATAGCCCTTGCTCAGACTCAAAAAGGTGTACGGGCCAACCAGATACGGAACGCCATTCTGGTATTGTTGCCAGGACTGCAACGGTTTTGCCCACACCAGGCGAAACTCGGTGTTATCGCCGATTGGAGGCACCAGGTAGTGATAGTTGGTATTGAACCATTTGGTCATTTCCCAGGCATCGCTACCGCGAGCCAGGCGATAATAAACTGCCAGATGGAGCGGCGCGTCCCAGGAACGTCCAACTCGCAGTCCATCGGTAACGGCTTCCGGTACCAGACCGAACATGATGCCGTGATCCAGCATGGCATCATAAAACGTCATCTCGCCAACAGGATAAAAGTCCACACTGGCGTGATAGGCTCGCTGCCGCTCGCGTTCCAATCGGTCAAGACCTTCACGAAGTTGCAGTTCGGTGATTTCCTGTTTCCAGAAGCCTTCGATGAGCCGTTTGTATTCGCGGTTCTGTCCCAGCCTCGGGTAGCCGTAAGCATAGGTTTTCATTCTGTCGTTCTCCAGCCTTACGGGGAATTATCGGGAAACGGGCGCACGATCAGGCTTGCGCTCCGACTGCCCGACATAAAAACCGCCTTCAATGTAGAAGTGGCTCCCACGTTCGGCTAGCCAGCGCATGCAGCACTCTGCAGACCAATCCGCCTTGGCTGCCAGCGTGTCGGAAGCAACGTTGCCCATAGTGACTGCCGCTGGATGTTTAACAGCCGTTCGGGTCGAAGTTAAGACCCAGGAGAATCATGGTAACGTCGAATTTTTCACGGGAGCGGCGGGTTTATACAATGCTGAGTGTTAGAACTGTGCGAGGGTGAATCATGGGGCAGACTGCTCGCTGGAGACTTGGGGACCGGGTGCTGGCACCGTGGGAGCCGGACTTTTTGTACCCCGGAACGGTGGTCTTTGTTGGCAAACGGGGATTGGTCATCGAATATGACGATGGCGACGAGGGGTACGTACCGGAATCCACGCTCCGGCCTTTGCAGATACAGGTCGGTTCCCAGGTCCAGGTGCGGCGAGACCCGGACGTCAATCGCTATTATTGGGCTGAGGTGCTCGCGGTAGATGGTGAGATGGTTCGTGTTCGCTATTCGGAAGATGACGGCGAAGAAACGCTTCCCGTCGGTCGGATTCGGATTCCCCGCGTGCTGCTACGCCTGCCCCGTGAGCAGGAGGAAGCGTTAGCGGCACTCTGGAAACCAGGCGATCGCGTGTTAGCTCCCTGGGAACCTCACTTTCTTTATCCCGGTACGATTCGGGAGATTGCATCGGGCATTGCCTTGATTGACTACGACGATGGCGACGTAGGCCCGGTTGCTCTGGCGGAGTTATTTCCGTTGCACCTGGAAGTGGGCATGCGCGTGCAGGCCCGGCGAGAACGCTTCGAAAAGGTGTACGAACCAGCCATTCTGACCGCCGTACATGAGGATTCCGTTACAGTTCGCTACGATAGCGACGACAGCGAAGACGAACTGGACATTGCCTATCTGCGTTTGCCGCGGGAAACCCTTTAGCCGTGTTACTGCCCTTTGCATGTCCACGGGAACGCCGCAATCACAACAGTCCAATGGGCACGGTTGAGTGAGGGCGAGCCTAGCCGCGAACACAACGCCCACCGGAATACCTGTATATCACTGAGGAGCAGCCAGGTCTTATCTGCAGACAAGCTTAAGCGTGAACACAATGCTCAGCGGAATGGCGCCGAGTTCGCCGATGCACATTCCGATACCTGAGCCACCCAATCGCTTTTGTCGCTCTTGGCCTATTGAACCCTTTTGTGCATCCGTCAGTCCGTGGCTTAAAAGCAATAGTCCTTGCGGTTTCCAGCCATGCAAACCAGCGCGCCGGTGTCGTAAGATGGCCAAACCCGACCCGCGTATGATGCAAAAAGCTGATGCGGTTTGTGATGAAAGAGCGAGGGGTTCTGGACAAATTTCAGAGCATCCCGGCCAGCAGCAGACGCAACGTGCGTAACTCCGGCTCCAGTGGGTAGGGCGGTTCCGGTTTGTCGAACATCTCGATGGTGATCAGGCGGTTGTATTCGTAACGGCGAAGTTGCTGGATAATGCGACTGAACGGCATCTTGCCCTGGCCCACACGCACCTGGATTTTATCCGGAGTGGTGCCGCTATCTCGAAGGTGGACATGGTGCACGTAAGGAAACACCCCGTCGAACGACTGGCCGGCATTTGGTCCGCACAGGTAATGGCTTGGATCGAGCGTCAGCCGCAATGGTGGCACACACCGGCACAGTTCCACCGCGGCTTGCGGCGTCTCAGTGAGGGTACCCAGACGTGTCTCCACGCAGACAACCACGCCATACGGAAACGCCCAACTCACCACCTGTCGCAAACGTTCCACTTCCTTTGCCCAATCGCTGCCACTGGGAGCCGCGGCAATTGTTACAGTTACAATGCCCAGGATATTTGCGAGCCGGCATAACACAGGAAATTGCTGCTGCCACAGGCGCAGTTCGGTACTTTCCAATTCCACCAGCAACGCTGCCGGGGCGATGCCGCTGACGGAGCGTAACAGTTCTACCACATCGTTCAAATGGCGGCACACAGTTTCGGGCGTCAGATGCGGATTGCCCGGCGTGATGGCAACCTCCGCATGGGCGAATCCGAGATCGGCCATTCTTCGCAGGGCTTCTTCGAGGTCGTAGCGTGTGAAAGCCAGTGTCGAACAGGCAAGGTCCACGGCCATACTCCTGGTTTGAGCTTCCGAAAAGCCGCAGCGGAGTGAAAGGGCGAGCTTATGGTGGCACGTCGGAGGTTGAGCCAAGCAGATGCGTTTCCGTATCGGCAACCGGCCTTCATAACAATTTCGCGTAACCGGACAAGGCGAGTTGTGGCAAACAGACTCGCCAACCGATGCAGCCACGCTTTGGCAGCAAAATGAAACAGGTGGTGCGGATCAATCTGGCCAGAGGCCCTGGAAAATGGTTGACCGCTATCCTTTAGCAAAACAGCGGGAGCCGGGGTAAAGGTAGTCAGCGGGGCTGGCTCTTTTCTGGCTTGAACGGGCCACCGTAATAGGGAAACTTGTCGAAGCGGTCGTCGTCCTGGGACGCCCGCGGATCGCCGGTCTCTTTCATCCAGGCCTGCAGACGTGCCGCAAGCTGTTGTTTGATGGCCGCATATTCGGGTTTGTCCGCCAGGTTATCGAGTTCGTCGGGGTCCTTTTGAAGGTCATACAGTTCCTCTGCAGGTCGTTTGCCGCAACTGAGAGTGAAATAACGTTGCCAATCCTGGTCGTTGCGCCGAGCCAGAATGATCTGTTTGGTCGGCCCGTCGTCAATATCGCCGAACGGACCCACCGCGAAAACCAGCTGCGGATCGCCAGCCGGCCAGCGATCGGGTCGAAAATTGCGGATGTATAAAAACCGCTCCGTCCGAATCGCTCGCGCCGGATAACTCAGGTTCCCCTGTCGAACATAAGCATGGCGCTCACGTTCAGTAAAAACTGCGTCCAGCCAGGATTTCGCATCGCCCGTGAGCAGTGGTTTCAGATTACGACCATGCCAATCGGCTGGGATTGGTAAGCCTGCTGCCGCAAGAAAGCTCGGAGCGAGGTCCACGTGGCTGACAAACCGGTCAATACGCATACCAGGCCGTGTGACTCCCGGCCAGCGAATCGCCAGAGGCATATGCGTTCCCAGGTCGTAAAGGTTGGCTTTGCATCGCGGGAAAGGCATGCCATTGTCGCTGGTGATAACGATAAGCGTTCGTTCATAAAGGCCGCGCTTTTCCAGTTCCGCCAGCAGCCCGGCTACCTGATGGTCGAAGCGTTGCACCTCGAAATAATAATCCAGGACGTCGTGCCGAACCTCGGGACAATCCGGCCAGAAAAGCGGAACACGTACGCGTTCCGGAGCAAGGCCCGCTTTCCGACCGGCATCGTGTTCATAAGGCCTGTGAGGGTCGGTACTGCCGAACCAGAAGCAAAACGGCTTGTCCTTGGGACAAGCGTCCAAAAACTGCGTAAAGGATTTATAAACAGGCCCGGCCGGATTGCGTGTTCTACCACCGGCCTGGAAGTTCCCTGGCCCCCATCCTTTACCCATGTAACCGACATGGTAGCCTGCCTTTTCCAGTAAGTCGGGATATACCGCAAAACGTGCCGGCAAAAACCCCCAGAGGTTTGCCCCTTCCTCGAGACTGTGAGGAAAACGACCGGTGAGGATCGCGGCCCGTGACGGTGTGCAGGACGGTGCCGCGCAATAACATCGGCTAAACAAGGCGCCTTCTCGAGCCACGCGGTCGAAGGCCGGCGTTTTTACCACCGGATCGCCGTAGATGCTGGCGTGCGGGTACGACCAGTCATCAGCAATGCAGAACAAAATGTTGAGCCGGTCGTTAGCTGTAACCCGCGGCACTGCATAAAAACCGACCAGCAGCGTCACACTCCATAGCCCAAATAACCAACCTCGCATCTTTGATGCCATGAAGCGATCTCCCGTCTAGTCGTTGGAACCAGGCATAATGCTACGGTGTAAGACAAAATACCCGCTTCCGCAGTGCATGCTGATGCTTCGCCTGGTCTGGCTATTGTGGGTATAACTGTGGCCCTCGGCAACCGCTATGCTCCAGTTGAAGTTGACCGGGGAGCCGAGACGGTTATGGTACCCAACCGACGCCGCCTCAAAAGCAAAGTCCGGTACTCCTGGCCCGACAATTTGGCGGGGCCTGACGCGAACCCTGGAGCATAGAGATGGCAGGCAGATTACTGATAGTCCCATCCCTACTTTTCGCCTTGACGAGTACCCTTTTGTTTTCCGCAGAACCGAGCCGCTATGCACTACGTGAGCGCTGCCAGGAGGGGCAACAGTGGCAGGTAGAAATGCAGACTCGCGTCGAAGTAAAAGCTAAATCAGGCGAGGCTAAGGCGCTGGTCACCGCTCGCCATAGTTTTTGGGAACACGTACTGGCACTGGTTGACGCAACTCCGAATGCGAATCAGGCTGGCCCAATCGGTGTGCGTCCCGGACTGCCGCGCCGTGTAGCCCGCTACTACGAGCTGGCCGATTGGCAACGCCAGCCCCTTCACGCGGTGCAGGCCAGTCTTTCCTCAGGCAAGACCGAAAAACGCCAGCTCCGAGATGAACGAAGGCTCCTGATAGCGCAACGCTGGCGCGACGAAACAGTGGTCTTTTCGCCGAATGGGCCGCTGACCCGTGAAGAACTCGATTTGACCGAAGGACACCTCGATGTGCTCATGGTGCCCAACCTTTTGCCGGAAGGATTGGTGGCGGTGGGCGAAAGCTGGACGGTACCGATCCCGGTAGTCCAGGCGTTGTGCGGTCTGGATGGCGTTACCGAGTCAAAAGTTCAAGCCCGATTCGCCTCGGTTCAGAACGACCGGGCCGTCGTTGTCGTGGAGGGAAAAGTGGACGGCATCGCCGATGGTTGCGAAACCATCAACACCGTTCAGGCAAAGCTGGAATACGACCTGACTTTTGAACGGTGGACGCAATTGCACTGGCGACAAACCCAGGAGCGGCAAGCTGGCCCCATCACCCCTGCCCTGCATCTGGTGGCCGAGGTTCAAGCATCGCGCCAATTCGGCGGTCGCAGTTCCCATTTGACACCGGCGGTGTTGCAAAACTTGCCCGGCGAACCTGCCCCAGCTTTTCTCTTGCTCAGTTACCGCGCACCCAATGGCGAGTGCGAGTTTCTTTATGACCGGGGATGGCACCGTGTTGCCCAGGAGGAACGCTTTGCCGTCTTTCGACTCCTCGATCGCGGGGAACTGGTTGCGCAGATGAACGTGACGTTCTGGCCCAAAGCGAAACCCGGCCAGCATCTCACCGCTGATCAAATACGCGAATTCGCGGAAAAGGCCCCCAATTTCCAGCCGGAGAAAGTTATCGAAAGTGGCGAAATCAAATCTCCGGATGGCCGCTGGATCTATCGCCATACTGTGCAGGGTAAAACCGAGGACTTGCCGATTATGCTTACCTGGTACGTGGTAGCCGATGCTCAGGGGCACCAGGCGGTCTTCGTGTTCACGACGGAACCTGCTTTGGCCGATAAACTCGGCGGCCGCGACCTGGCCATCGTCCAGTCCGCATCTTTCCCCAGGTAAAAGCAAACCTATCCACCAGAACGGTTCAACTAAATGCAGCCAATCTGTACACGGTAAAGCCCATACACGGCCTCGTTGAATTCCCGGCGGGTAGCCGCTTCCGATGAATGAGTTGCAAATTCGCCTGCCACTGTGCTGGCCTAGCTCGTAGCCAGTCAGCCTGGCGATAACCGTAGCGAGTGTTCCCGGCGAGTTTGCTGCGGATGGCAGTACCTTGCTTTTAGCGTGTGAAACTTTTATAGTCCAAAGAAGCCCAGGCGCTTTCAGTAACAAAGAATCCAGGCTGGATAAGCCTGGCTAACGAGGATGGAGCCGATGAGTTTGAGCATACGCCGAATTGTATGGTCCAACGATGAGGATGCGGCGAGCCTCATAGGCGAATTACGACGTCAGCATAGCCTGGACACTGAACGAATCACTCCACGGAGTCGAGAATTGACCATTCGCGCCTTCGGGGAAGCGTTATCACCTGCGCGCAGTGTTGAGCGGATTTGCAACGAAGTGCGTGATCAGGGCTTTCCTGCTGTTGCTCGGTTCAGCCAGATCTTTGACAATTTTGAATTGCGGCGGGAAAATCTGCGTGTTTCGCCGGAAGAGTTGCAGCAAGCTCACCGCCAGGCGCAATCGGAATTTTTGCAGACTGTGCGACATGTGCGAGACCGCGTCCTGACGTTCCAGAGTGGCTTGTTACACAGCGACGCGGTTTGGCGCAACGGCGAGGGTGAGGAAATCCGCGTTCGCTACCGTCCGGTACGGCGAGTCGGAGTACACGTTCCCGGCGGAAATGCCGCTTATCCCAGCACAGTACTGATGACAGTGTGCCCGGCAATCGCCGCCGGGGTGAATGAAATCGCTGTTATCGCCCCGCCTACCCGCTATGGTTCGAACAATCCCGACCTTCTGGCTGTGTGCTACGAACTCGGCGTGCGCGAGGTCTATCGGCTGGGCGGTGCACACGGGATTGCAGCACTGGCTTACGGCCTGCCCGAATTGCCTGCCGTGGACATGATTGTCGGACCGGGCAATCTGTATGTGATGCTGGCTAAGAAATACGTTTTTGGTACGGTCGGAATTGATTCGCTGGCCGGTCCGACCGAGCTGGTACTGGTAGCGGATGAATCTGCTCGTCCCGATTACCTGGCGGCCGACATGCTGGCGCAAGCAGAACACGCACCGGGGGCCAGCATCTTGATTACCTGGCAGGCTGACCTTCTTGATGCCGTGCATGCTGCTCTGCAAGAACAACTCGCAACTATCGAACGGGCTGACCTGACTCGTGACAGTCTCGAACGGTTCGGAGCGCTGGTGCAGGTAACGGATGCAGAGCAGGCAGTGCGGTTGGTCAATTTGCTAGCACCAGAGCACGTCCATGTTTGCACCCGACGGGCCGAACAGCTGGCCGAGCGCATTGTCAACGCCGGGGCCATTTTCCTGGGCAATTCCACACCCGTAGCCCTGGGGGATTACGTGGCGGGCCCGTCCCACGTGTTGCCAACCAGCGGTACAGCACGGTTCGCGTCGGGGTTATCGGCCAACGATTTCCTGAAGCGCACCAGCGTCCTGCGTTTCAGCGAATCAGCGCTGGCCCGTGAGGCGGAGCATGTGATTCGCCTGGCGGAAGTGGAAAAACTCCCGGCCCACGCGCACAGCGTCCGTATTCGCCAGGCTTCCGGCCAACCCGCAGCACTCCTGGCCAGTGAAACGACATGATTTGCTGCTAAAATACATTGTTCCGACCCTCGACCTAATACAGTGTTCCTTCCCTGCCCCAGGTCCCACTTCGGGACAACACAAAAGAATCCGCAACCATGCTGGAATTTGTCCGTAGCAACATTTTGCAGATGCGCGGCTATGAGCCTGGCGAACAGCCACAGGACGGCGAATATCTCAAGCTCAACACCAACGAGAATCCGTTTCCACCTTCTCCACGTGTGGTCGAAGCATTGCGTCAGGCATTGACCGGCGATCGGTTGCGAAAGTATCCCGACCCACTTGGGAGACAGTTCCGTGAAACGGCCGCCCGAGTCTTTGGTATTCCCGCTGAAGCTATCCTGATTGCGAATGGTTCTGACGACGCCCTGACAATCATCACTCGCACACTCGTGCCCGAACATGGCCGGGTTCTCTTTCCCACGCCGAGTTATCTGCTTTACGAAACGCTTGCTCAAATTCAGGGGGCTGAAACCCACACCATTCCCTTCACGCCGACGGGGGATTTGAACCCGCAGGATGTGCCTGACGGCGTACATCTGAGTTACATTCCGAACCCCAATTCACCGACAGGCACGGTGGTGCCTCGATCACGATTGCATTACTGGCCTACACCCCTGGTAATTGATGAGGCCTATGCAGACTTTGCCGACGAAAATTATCTCTCCCTGCCTCTCACGCAAGAAAAAGTGATCGTGACCCGCAGTCTGAGCAAATCGTATAGCCTGGCCGGCATTCGCTTCGGTTTTGCTGTCGCTCATCCGGAGCTGACCAGGCAGTTTTACAAGGTGAAAGATTCCTATAATTGCGACGCGTTAAGTCTGGTTGCGGCGACAGCGGCTATCGAAGACCAGGACTATATGCGGAGCAACGTCGCCCGCATTCGTGCAACACGGCAACGCATTATCCCTCACCTGCGGCAGCTCGGCTTCAGCGTGCCGGACAGCCAAGCCAATTTCGTGTGGTGTCGGCATGCTGAGCGGCCCGCCCGTTGGATTTACGAGCAGCTTAAGGCCCGACGTATCCTGGTACGCTACATGAGCTATCCTGAAATAGATGGCCTGCGGATCACCATCGGGACGGATGCGGATATGGATCGCCTGCTGGACGAACTCAGGCGGTTAGTCTAGCCAGTGCCCCGATTTCAAGCCCGGACGCATCCGTGCCAATGGCGTTCTTCCGATGGTCTGCACACTAGGCGAGAATAACGCTATGGCGCGCCAGGCCCACATACAGCGGCAAACTGCCGAAACGTCTATTGACCTGCTCCTCGATCTCGATGGCACGGGTCGAGCTGAGATTCAGACCGGTATTGGTTTTTTCGACCACATGCTCCAGCTTTTGGCCCGCCATGCTCTGTTCGACCTGCGGGTTCAGGCACGTGGGGACCTGCACGTGGATGCTCACCACACGGTTGAGGATGTTGGCATCTGTCTGGGTCGGGCTCTCGCAGAAGCGTTAGGCGACAAGACCAACATCCGCCGATATGGTCATGCCCTGGTGCCCATGGACGAAACACTGGTGACCGCAGTCGTTGATTTGAGCGGACGGGCTTATTTGGTCTGGCAGGTGGACATGCCCCGACAACAACTGGGCCAGTTCGACAGTGAATTGACCCAGGATTTCTGGCAAGCAGTAGTGCAACATGCAGCGATGAATTTACATGTGCTTTGCCACTATGGCCGAAATGTTCACCACATCGTCGAAGCGGTGTTCAAAGCAGCAGCCCGTGCCTTACGCGATGCCGTCGAAATTGACCCGCGGGGCGGTGGTATTCCCTCGACCAAGGGCAGCCTGACCGGCTAACCGCCGGGCTAGCCGTGAAAGATAACTGCCAGGCCAGCCGTGCCTCTGTGTGTCGGTATCCGCCCAGCTTTGGCGAAGCAACAGTCCCACGAACTTGAAGAAAACCAGGCCCATAGTTGCCAGCCAGCAGCGTCACGGCGGCGGCAAATTCGTTTGTCCGTAACTGCGTAATTCCTGCGCTGATTGCAACAATTGTTCGCGGGAGATGGCTGGCGGAAGCTGAAGCTGGTAGGTCAACTCCCGGTAATAGCGAATGCGGAAGGGCCAGACCACTTCCGCGAAAAAGTCGAAGGGAAATCGCAAGTACCACGGTGGGCGTAGCTCCTGACGAACACGCAACGGTTCGTAACCGTCTTTGCGCAGTACGATTTCGTAGGCCCCATCGTAAACGAACAGGTCATCGGGAACGTCAACCGGTGCGGCTCCAATATCGCGATTATTGACGGTGACCAGCGCCCCAGGTGGATCGGAAACGATGGTCAGCCGCCGTTCGACGCACCCATTTAGTGCCAGCAGGAGGACAATCAGCATCAGGATTCGGCACATGGTCGCTGGCTTATTTTTGCTCCCGTGGGCAGTCGGTTTCCCGTCTCGGCAACAGTTGGGCCCAGGCGAATGGCCCCGTGCAGTGAAGTGCCAAGTTGCAACACTTCGCCGACGCATAACGAACCCACCTCTTCCTGTCAAGCACAAGGGCCGCCGGCATGATACCTTTGGGTGGTAAGACACCATGCTACCGGGCGAGCTCGGAAGTCGGCTTGGGCCACAACAACCAAAGCACCAACCAGGCGACCATAGCAGGAGCGAAACCGTATTTTCCGAGCATCCACAAACGCCGTTGTGATTCCGCCAAGCGACTTTGTTCCAGCAATTCCCTCCACGTTTCTGGTGTCAGCCGACACAACGCCACCCCGGCAAACATCAACTTCGGGCCTTCCGGCAACTCCAGGATGACCGATTCTGTGTACACGTCGTAGATGATCTGGCGATCGCGCAGGAATTGTGGTGTTGGTGTCCAGGAACCATCGGGCCAGACTTGCCGCAACCAGGAGGCAATCTGTTCAGCGGCTTTTTGTTGCGCACACTCGATGGCCTCCTGGCGCCGACTGGCCAATTCAGTTCGCTCCACTCGCACCTCCCACGTATAGGCAGTAGTTGTTTCCGCCGCTCCGCCCCGCGCCGACGGAAGCAAAACGATCAGCCCAACTCCAAACATGCTCACCCAGGCTGATGGCTTTTTTGACTGACGCATCCGGCAGCTTGAGTTACGCCATCGCCATCGCATGATCCGCAGTACCTTCTTATTCACCGGTCCGCCAGATTCTCAGTTTGAGACCGGGCAGAGCAATCGCCGGTGTATCGCCGAAAAGCCGAACCGACACAGTTGTTTCAGGTCTCACCGCTGCACCCCTTGTCGGGGACTGGCGAGTTGCAGTACGACACTGGTCAAGGCCACGGCTGCGATTTTCGGCCATTCCCGTTCCCACGAAAGTCTTTCCCAGTATTGCCAGAACCAGACCAGCAGCCCCGCCAGGAAAGCGACAAGGATGACCGGGTCCCATGTAAAGCGTACCCGTCGATCTCGCCGCATCAAATTCTCCCACGGCGTGAGCAGGAACAATATGCCAAAAAACGCAGCATCCCGCAGTCCGCACCGTGCCATGCTGTAAGCGATTGCCTGCTCTTGCAACTCCAGCGTAGGCAGGCGAGGCTTTTCCCACAACCAGGCAAAACCAGCAAGCCAGGCACCTGCCACTCCTAGAACCATACCCAGCACCAGTCGGACCAGGCACCGCACCCAGACTTCCGGAAGCCCCCTGTCCCACCACAGCCGCTGCAGCGACAGCAAGGGCCAGGCACTGAGCAGGGCGAAACTCCCCACCCAAATAAAGGTGTCTGTGGGAACGTCCCGGCGTAAATTCCACCCGACCACCGCCATAAATACTGTCAGGATCACCGCACTGATTGCGCTGGCTAGTAAGGAATTCAACAATGCCAGCCCCCGGCTGGTTGTCGCATCCGCACTGGCATTTGCGCTCGATTTAACAGGAGCCCGACCAGCTGCCGGAGCGGCTTTCGGCCTGTCTGGGGAAATTGGTTTCTGCGCTGGTTGCATACGATCTGTCGGTTCAGCTCTGGCCGGACTGGCCTGGATTTGTGAAATCGCATCGCACAAATGTTGAGCCAGCTCGCCTACGCTGGTAAAGCGCGCCCTTGGATCTTTCGCCAGGGCAGTGCGTAAAACCGGCACGACCGCAGCGGGGACCCTCGACCAGTCGGGTTCATCCGTCAAGTGGCGAAGCAGTACTTCCTGCACCGATTGGCCCGTAAAAGGCAACTGTCCGGTGAGCAGCTGAAAAGCCAGCACTCCTGCCGCGTACACGTCCACGCCATGGTCGTAGCGGCCCTGGGCCATCTCCGGAGCCATGTAGTACGCCGTGCCGATAGCGCTATGCTGTTCGCTCATCCTGCCGGCGATCGCTTTGCTCAAACCATAATCACCAACCTTGACCCATTCCTCGCGGTCCCAATCGGCCAGGAAAATATTGCTGGGCTTCAGGTCGCGGTGCAGGATACCGTGCTGGTGCAGAAAATCGAGAGCTTTCGCCAATTGCTGAAACCAGCAGGCCACACGTTCCGGTGACAAACCCTGCGGATGCTGCTGCAAAATTGCCGACCAGGTAGGCCCGGCCAGGTATTCCATGATCAACCACCAGTTGCCATCACCTGCCTGACGCAGGTCGTAAACGGTCACCAGATGCGGATGATTCAGATTGAGGCAAGCCTGGATCCCGCGCAATTCGATTTCCGGTTCACGGCACAAAAGCTTGAGCGCAACCTCCTTGCCGGCATCGGAAACAGCATAGTACACCTCCCCGAAACCACCGGAGCCCAGACCGTGCTTGATGGTGTAAGGCTCAACAGGTCGGCTGCCTGGTGCGTATGCAAACGCCATAGTCGGTCTCCGTAACATCCGATGCGTTCCCCGCGAATCGCAAATGTTCCGTCACTCAATCCCCGCGGAAAAGCACTATTTCCTCGGTTCGAGGTTGTGGGCAGCATGACAAAAAGGTTTCAGCGGCTCGCCTGCTCTGTAAGATTATTCGCAGCAGGCCGACCATTCTTAGCCACGGATAATTTCAAGGGTGGCATTCACGGCGGGCCTGGCGTTTTCCTAGTCGCCAGTCGGTCAGAGTGAACGACAATCAATATCAGCTGGCGTCCACGATGCATCCGGCAAACGACATCGAGCGAGCAAACCTGACACCGATGATGCAACAGTATCGGGACATCAAGGCACGCCATCCCGATATGTTGCTATTATTCCGGCTGGGCGACTTTTACGAGCTGTTTTACGAGGATGCGTTAACGGCCTCGCGAGTTCTGCAATTGACGCTGACCAGCCGCGACAAGCAGGTACCGATGGCTGGCTTTCCCCATCATGCACTGGATCAGCAGCTGCGGCGGTTGTTGCAGGCAGGTTTTCGCGTCGCCGTGTGCGAACAGGTAGAAGACCCAGCGACCGCCAAAGGACTGGTGCGGCGGGAAGTGGTCCGCATTGTTACGCCAGGCACCCTTACCGAAGATGCCCTGCTCGACCCACAGCGTCCCAATTATCTATCGGCGGTCTGGCCAGGTGAACGCCTTGCCGGTCTGGCCTGGGTAGAGCTTTCCACCGGACAAATGTGGGCCGCTGATCTTCCCACCGAACGGCTGGTAGATGAATTGTTACGCCTGGAACCGGCGGAATTAATCCTGCCCGATGGCGCGGTACCTTCCTGGCTGTCGCAGGTGCAGGCACAGTGGCCGAGCCTGAGCTTGACCTATCGACCGGTCTGGACTTTTGAAATTCGCAGTGCCCTGGAGGCGTTGCGGCAGCAGTTGCGGGTCGTATCGCTGGAAAGTTTCGGTTTCGAGGAGACGCAAATCTGTTTACAGGCCGCTGGTGCTTTAGTGCGGTATTTACAGGAGACGTTGAAGACTCAGCCGGGACATCTGACCCGGTTACGCCCTTACCGTAGCGGCGAAGTATTACATCTGGACGCGGTAACGCGTCGAAGCCTGGAACTGGTGCGTACCTTGCGCGAAGGGCGGCGGGAAGGTTCTTTGCTGGCCGCGATCGATCGCACCGTAACGCCCATGGGGGCTCGATTGTTGCAGGACTGGTTGCTGGCTCCTCTTACCGACCCGCAGGCTATTATTGATCGCCTCGATGCCGTTGGCGAATTGAAGGAAAAACCGACCTGGCGGCGACAGATACGCAACCTGCTCGGAAGGCTATACGACTTGCAACGGCTCACCAGCCGGATCAGCACCGGGCGTGCTTCGCCGCGTGATCTGGTGGCTGTTAGTGCTACCCTGCGAGTTTTGCCGGAGTTGTTAGCGCGTCTGGAGGAAGCCCAGGCACCGGCACTGAAACTGATTCGCAGTCAATTGCATCTGTTGCCGGACTTACAAACGGAACTGGAACGCGCTCTGGTTGAGGCACCACCACTCAGCCCGAGGGAAGGCGGATTAATTCGCGACGGCTATCATGCCGAATTAGACCGACTCCGTGAGCTGTCACGCGGCGGCAAGGCCTGGATAGCTCAATTCCAGGCGCGCGAAATTGCCCGCACTGGCATCCCGTCGTTAAAAGTCGGATTTAACCGCGTCTTCGGTTACTACATCGAAGTTACTCATGCACATGCTGATAAAATCCCTCCCGATTACCAGCGCAAGCAGACGCTCAAAAACGCAGAGCGCTACATTACCGAGGAACTCAAACAGTACGAGGACCAGGTGCTACGGGCCGAGGAACGCGCTTGTGCACTGGAGTATGAGTTGTTCGTGCAACTCCGCGAACGCACCGCCTCCGTAGCACCGCAATTGATTGAAACAGCGGAAGCGCTGGCGCGTTTGGATGTGCTGGCCGGACTGGCGGAACTGGCCGACCTGAACCATTATTGCCGACCGGAAGTCGTTACCGAACCTGTGCTGTGCCTGCGTAATGCTCGCCATCCCGTTCTCGAGCAGATTCTGCCCGCCGGCACTTTTGTGCCCAACGATGTCAGCCTGTCGCCAGAAAATGGCTTTCTGTGGCTGATCACCGGACCGAACATGTCCGGCAAATCCACGTTCATCCGGCAGACGGCCCTGCTCGTGCTTCTGGCCCAGATGGGAAGTTTCGTTCCCGCCGAGAGCGCCCGTGTCGGTATCGTGGATCGCATTTTCACCCGCGTCGGTGCCAGCGACGACGTGGCTCGAGGCCAGAGCACGTTCCTTGTGGAGATGACAGAAACGGCCAACATCCTGCATAATGCGACTCCGCGCAGTCTGGTCATTTTGGACGAAATCGGTCGCGGCACCAGTACCTATGACGGACTGGCAATCGCCTGGGCGGTGGCAGAGTATATCCACAACGTTATCGGTTGCCGGACACTTTTCGCCACGCACTACCATGAACTGACCCAGCTAGCAGAAGCCCTGTCGGGACTGCGCAACTACCAGGCCGCGGTACACGAAGAAAGTGGCAGAATCGTGTTTCTGCATCGTATCCTGTCCGGTGCTGCCGATCGCAGTTACGGTGTGCACGTAGCGGAACTGGCGGGTTTGCCGCAAGCCGTTATTGCCCGTGCTCGTCAAATCCTGACACGTCTGGAAAGCCAGCATGAAGCCAGCGCAACCGCAGTGCGGCAAAGTCGCCCAGCCCGTGGCTCATGGCGCTACTCGACCCGGCTCAGCAAAACGGCTCATTCAGCGGAGCTACTATTCAATCTGGGCCACGACTCGGCAAGCGACCCGTTGTATTCCCCAGCGCCCTCGGAAGCGGAGAGCGAACGGCAGGAGTGATTGGTATGAGCGAACTTGTTGTAACACATATCGAGAAACCGGCTACCATCATAACGTTGAACCGGCCCGACAAACGTAACGCTCTCAATCGTGCCCTGGTAACAGCGTTGACGGAAGCATTTCAACGGGCGATTGCCGAGCCACACAGCCGGGCGATTATTCTCACGGCTAACGGCCCGGCTTTTTGCGCAGGCATGGATTTGCAGGAACTGGCAGACACTCTCGACAGCCCCAACGAAGCAGAGCAGGTGCACGCCGACACACAACGCCTGGCTCAACTGTACGAACTCATCTACACCTGTCCCAAACCCACGATTGCTGCGGTGCCGGGCCCGGCAGTGGCTGGTGGGGCAGGTCTGGTGGCCGTTTGCGATCTGGCCATCGCTTCACCGCGAGCTAGTTTCGGCTATCCGGAAGTGCGTCGGGGTCTGGTGGCCGCGATGGTATTGCCTCACTTATTGCGGCTGGTCGGTGAACGGATTGCCCGGGAGTTACTGCTAGGCGGCGAACTGATAGATGCTCAGCGGGCGTATCAGGTGGGTCTGGTAAATGCTGTTGTCCGTGAAGAAGACTTGCTGCCGACGGCTCTGGAGTGGGCACGCCGTTGCGCTCTGGGCGGACCACAAGCCCTGGCCAGAACCAAGGAGTTACTGCGCAGGTTTTCTCCTTTTGCCTCATCGGCGCAGGCGGTGAACGAGAGCGCTACCGCTCGCCTGCAGGTCGAATGTCGGACAGGATTGCGTGCCTTTCTGGAGAAACGTCCCGCTCCCTGGGTAGATTAACAATGGAGCCAGTCCGCCAGGAGCAGCAGGAAACTTTGCCCTACGCGGCGCATTGGGTGCAGGACGAACTAGCATTTTCCTAAAGCCAGACGGTTTGTAAGCTCCCCTGCAGGTCAGCCGGAGGAAGAAACGATGGCGGGGTCTCCCTGGGTAGATGGATTGACCTTTGGGCAGGTTCTCGAAAGTACGGTGCGACGCTGGCCCGACGGTGAAGCAATGGTCTTTCCTCAGCTGGGCTACCGTTGCCGCTGGCGAGAGTTTGCAGAAGAAGTAGAGCGCGCTGCTCGATCGCTGTTGGCTCTCGGTGTGCAACCGCAGGAACATATCGGCATTTGGGCCACCAATTGGCCGCAGTGGGTGATCTTACAATTCGCCACCGCTACCGTGGGGGCAGTGCTGGTTAACATCAACCCCGCCTACCGCTCGCATGAACTCGAATACGTCCTCAACCAGGCCGACATCACCACACTCTTTCTTACCGACCGCTTCAAACAGTCGGATTACTTTGCCATCCTGGCGGAGTTGTGCCCGGAATTGCACCAGCACCCGTTAACGGATCGCCCAGCCGTTCGTTGCCCGCGATTGCGACGGGTCATCAGCATTCAATCCTCGAAATTGCCAGGGATGTACAACTGGCAGGAATTCCTGGCACTCGCCGACAGAGTTTCCCCCGAGGCAGTTCGTCAGCGTGCCGCATCGGTTCAACCTCACGACGTGGTGAATATCCAGTACACCTCTGGTACCACAGGCTTCCCGAAAGGTGCAATGCTAACGCACCGAAATTTGCTGATGAACGCCTACTACGTCGGGGAGCGCCTGGCCATGACCGAAAAAGACCGACTGTGCATACCCGTCCCATTTTATCACTGTTTCGGCTGTGTTATGGGTACGCTGATGTGCGTCATTTACGGAACGACGATGGTGATACCTGCCGAGGTGTTTGATCCCCTGGCTACCTTACAGGCAATCCAGCAGGAACGTTGCACGGCTGTGTACGGAGTTCCGACGATGTTTCTGGCGGAGCTGAATCATCCCCGCTTTGGCGAATTTGACCTGCGAAGTTTACGCACCGGCATCATGGCTGGCAGCCCGTGTCCAATCGAACTGATGCGGCAGGTCGTCGAAAAAATGGAGTGTCGCGAAATCACCATTGCGTATGGCCTGACCGAGGCCTCGCCAGTAATCACCCAAACACGCACCACCGATAGCCTGGAACATCGCGTCGGTACCGTTGGCCAACCTTTGCCGGGACTGGAGGTGCGAATTGTGCGGCCGGGAACCTGGGAAGATGTGCCTGTTGGCCAGCCCGGAGAATTGGTCGTTCGCGGTCACAGTGTCATGAAAGGTTATTACAACAAGCCGAAAGAAACTGCCGAAGTGCTGAGCCCCGATGGTTGGCTTCGCACCGGTGATCTGGCCACGCAAACCCCCGATGGCTATTTCCGCATCACCGGGCGTATCAAAGACATGATTATTCGCGGTGGCGAGAACATTTATCCGCGGGAGATCGAAGAATTCCTGCTTCAGCACCCGCAGATTCTCGACGTGCAGGTGGTCGGGTTGCCGGACGAAAAATACGGCGAGGAGGTCAGTGCCTGGATACGATTGCGGCCTGGAGCCACGCTTACGGAAGAGCAGGTTCGGGAATTTTGCCGGGGCCGAATCGCCCACTACAAGATTCCCCGCTACGTCGTTTTCGTAGAACAGTACCCCACGACCGTTACCGGCAAAATCCAGAAATTCAAACTCCGGGAAATGGGCATCCAGCGTTTCGGTTTGGAACGCGCTGCCCGTATCGAGACCGCCTGATTACAGCGGTTCGCTCGACGCTTGTGATAGATGATCTGCAGCCCACAAAGGACGCACTCAGGCCGTTGATGCAGTTACCTGAAATCGCAACCGGATGCAGTAACCGCAATCACGCCACTGGTGGGTTGCTTTCCTCAAATTTCGGTGCTGTCGGGGTAATCCGTTGCGGGGGCGCCGGAGGCTCGGTGCGATTACTCACACTTGGGCCGTAGCTGGTTGGTGCCGGTGGCTCCACATCTTCTTCGATGCCTCGCAATCCTTTCTTGAACTCGACGATGCCCTTGCCGAGATAGCGACCGACTTCCGGCAACCGTCGCCCAAACAGCAATACGCCCACGATCAGGATGATAATCAGCTCCGGTGTTCCCAGGTTGAACGCAAGCGGCCAGTGCATAGGTCTCTCTCCTCAGTACAGTCCAGTTTCTCGCAGTGAGCCAGAGGCGACCTGCCAGGCGCTGTCTTCGCCCGGCTCTGTTAGTAGTATACGCGCCAAAGGGCGGATTGTTCAGTGCTTAAACCTGTCCCGCATGGAGGGCTGCGCCGGAAGGGCCATGCAACGATTATTAACCCCCGGGCTCCGTTCGCATTCCCATTGCTCCAGGCGGTAGTTGCCCGCAACAACGCGCGAACACTCCGCAGACCACATCGCAGCGCTCGCCGACACAGGCTTGGTCGCAGCTAGGAAAATAATGGTGAAGCCATAGCAAGAACCTCCGCCGATATTCTGGCATCGCCCTCAGTACGGCCGATAGGATTTCTCTTCCACCAACCGTGAGCCCAGCAGCAAATTGATCCGTTTCTTTATCTCAGCACGCCGGTCATTGTAGCGATAGACGGAGCGAGCCAGTGCCACGAATTCTGCATCGAATTTCTGCTGGCGTTCGCACTCCCGCAATGCATCTTCCACGTCCCACAGCGTCTCGTTGACCGATTGCAGTTCCCTCACCAGAAAATCGAGTTCCGCCAGTTGTGGCAGGGAGCACGCCGCGATTTGCTCCAGCTCGGCAAGCTCGATTTCAACGTGTCGCAACTTCTCCTCGTCCCGGATACGCGCCTGCTTGATGCGTAAGATGGTGATTTTGTCGAGCAATTCTCCCGGCGATATGGGCACGCGCAGGTCCGCCGTCAGGCCAAGCGGTCGTTCCTGTCGTCGGTTGGCCACGAATTCCTGCAGTGCCTTCCGCACCTGCCGAAACACACCATCCCAGTCCTGCCGTACTTCCTGGCGAAATAAACGCATCGTCGGATACAAGGGGGTGGTCGAACCCTCCGTCCCCCAACGCCAGTCACAAACCTGACCCAACAGTAGCCACACGGGTCGCCCCAGAGCACCCACCAGATGAGCAATGGCCGAGTCGGTGCAAATGACCAGATCGAGATGCTGCACAATCGCTGCCGTGTCCATAAAAGCGCCGTTGCTCTCATCCCGACCCGCTCCTAAATCCACGACCGGAAAATCAACTTCTCGCAACTGTTCCTCGCCCGGACCTTTTTGCAAACTGATTAGCCTTACCCCATCTACGCTGGCCAAACACGCGAACTTTCGTAAGGGTACCGATCGCTGCCGATCATTTGCGTAGCTCGGGCTGCCTTGCCAGGCAATACCGATACGCACCCCTTCATACTTAGTAACCACATCCTTCCAATATGCTACGAGATTAGGATCGGCCGTAATATAAGGTACCGTCGCCGGTACGTTATCCGGTCGGGTATTTAGATAGCGCGGCAAACTAAGTAACGGACTATAATAGTCATAGCCCGGCACCTGATCACCGCTGGCATAACATACAGCTAATCCTGAAGCGCGGCTCAGGAGGGGAACTAAGTTCCGAGGACATTCTAATAAAACGCGGGCCCCTTGATTTTCCAGCACCTGCGCATAGCGAACGAACTGTATCGTATCGCCGATTCCCTGTTCCGCTACCAGGAGAATGGTGCGCCCTGCTAATGGATTCCCCTGCCAGCGTGGTGCTCGATAATCTTGCCAGCGATGGGGCTGGATTAGTAACCGATATTCGTAATCTTCCCAGCCCTGCTGCCAGTTACCGCGTAGCAGATAGATCATGCCCCGGTTCAGATGAGCTAAATAATGCTGCGGCTGGTAAGTTAGTGCCTGTTGAAAGCAGGCGAAGGCTTCATCGTAGCGACCGCACGAGGAGAGTATCGTACCCAATGTGTTCCATGCCTCTGCATGGCTTGGAGCTAAGTGTACAGCGTGCCGGGCCCAGGCTTCCGCTTCCCTTTCCTCGCCCGTAGCCAGCAGGCTGAGGCTTAGACCTAAACATATTTCTACTTGTTCCGGACGCGCCGCCAGCGCCGAACGAAAATGTTCAACGGCTTTTAGATGTTGATTAAGAGAGCGGTAAAGCTGCGCTAAGTTGACGTGCAAGGTAATCTGATCGGGACGACTTTGCAGAGCACGTACTAAGTATTGAATGGCCTCCTGCGGTCTCCCCAGGTCGCGCAGAGTTAATGCGAGATTGTTAAGGGCCTCGACAGCCTGGGGATCAATGGACAGGGCTTGCTTGAATGCCTCAGCCGCGTCCTGCATTCGCCCTAGCCGACGCAACACCAGGCCGAGATTACTGTAAGCCGGGCCATAATCGGGATAATGTTGCAACAACTGTCGGAAGGCGATTTCGGCATCCTGCATCCGGCCGTTCCGCGCCAGAGCGATGCCATATTCGTTCCACAGGTCGGGCGGAATCTGATAACCAGTCCGCCGGAGTTGGTGAAACAGATTCTCGGCTAGCGACCATTGGCCCGCTTGCAGGAGCTGACGCAATTGTTCCAGGTGCGGCGAAATCATAGCGTCAAAACCAGGGACTTTCTCAGCGACCGCTTTCTGGATAACAGCATTTTAGCAACCGCATCCCCGTGATAACGGGGTTCAGTTCGCTTGGCAGGTTTCCGGATTCTCGGCATCGTGCACTGGCAAAAATATGGAAAACGTGGTGCCCTTGCCGACTTCGCTTTCCAATTCGATCCAACCGCGATGCTCATTGACAATGCCATACACAGTCGCCAGTCCTAAACCGCTGCCGCGCCCCGGTTCTTTCGTAGTGAAAAACGGCTCGAAAATGCGGGAGCGAATTTCCGGCGGGATGCCGTGCCCAGTATCGCACACATCCAGGCGAATGAACTTCCCTGGACGGGCCGCTACATGTCGCCGTGCATCTTCGGCTGAAAGCACCAGCTGTTTTGTCCGTACCAGCAACTGTCCTCCTTGCGGCATAGCATCGCGGGCGTTCAGGCAAAGATTCATGAGCACCTGTTGCATCTGCCCGGCATCTGCGTAAACTCGACCGGCCTGAGGGTCGAGTTCACTGGTGATGGTAATGCGTTTATCAATCGTGCGCCGCAACAGGTTGAGGGTCTCTTCCACAATCTGGTTGAGGTCAGTTGGCTGCGGGCGTAAACGTGTACGGCGGGAGAAACTCAAGAGTTGTCGGGTCAATTCGGCGGCACGCAACGCCGCTTTCTCGGTGATTTGCAGCAGTTCACGGTTGGGATCATCGGCAGGAAGATTCGCCAGCACCAGCGAAACGTTGCCGAGAATGGCGGTGAGCAGGTTATTGAAATCGTGGGCAACGCCTCCGGCCAGCTGACCGACAGCTTCCATCTTCTGAGCATGACGGAGTTGTTCTTCCAGAGCCCGCTGGTGCGTAATGTCCCAGAAAATTCCCAGCACACCCACGATATTTCCCTGTTCATCGCGCATGGGCCGCTTGACAACACGCACCAGACGCGTGCGTCCTTCGCTGACATTTTCTTCTTCGAGTTCCAGTGTCTGACCCGTCGTCAACACCTTCATATCGTCGGCACGGTATTTATCGGCGAGATGGCGAGGATAAAAATCGTAATCGGTCTTGCCGAGAATCTCCTCCTCGGGCTTACCGACCGCCTGGCAGAATCTGGGATTAACCGCGGCAAAACGCAACTCCCGGTCCTTGAGAAAGACGCATTGCTCCAGGTTTTCAATCAGAGCACGGTATTTAGCTTCGCTATAACGTAGTTGCTCCATCATCTGGCGGCGTTCGGTAACATCGGAAACCACGCAGTGGACCAGGAGACGACCATCTTTCTGGCGTTCGACGGAAACACTATCCCGCAGCCAGCGGAGGCTACCATCCGGCAGGAAAATGCGATACTCATCTTCGGCATGAGTGATTTCGTACCGCCGCACCTGTTCAAACCGTTGTATCATCGCCGACCGATCGTCGGGATGCACTATGCTCAGCCAAGCATCGGGACTGTTGAGGAAAAACTCCGGAGGTCGGCCTGTCAGTTTCTCCACCACTGGCGAGATGTAACGCAATTTCCATACACCATCAGCACCGACTTCCGCACTCCAGAGGAAATCGCTGATGGAATTGAACAGGTGTCGCAATTCGGCTTCGCGCTGTTCGAGCTGACGGCGCATTTCGTGCATTTCGCTAACATCACGCGCTGTCACCAGGCCGAGTACCTGATTGTCCAGATGCAAGCGGGTTACGCTGATGTTGACGGGGACCCAATTGAGCAAACGGTGCCGAATCCAGAAGCCATCTTTGCTGTGAAACATTCCCGTTTTCTGATACGCCCGCCGCAACTGGTACAAATCCTGAGGACGGTCGCTGCGAAACAAGTCAGTTACCAGCACGCTTCGCAATTCTCGGCGGCTGTAACCGGTCAGCCGCTGGGCAAACGGATTGACATCGAGCACCTGCTCAGTTTCCACATCAAACAAAATCAACGCATCCGCCGATTCCTCAAAAAGTGCCTGTGCGAACTCGGCAGAACTGTGCGCGGTTTTCATGGCGCAAATACCTCCCGCAAGTGAAAAAGCTCTTAGTCGGGGACTTCCTCTTTTTGAGTGCGCGATGCTGGCGAAATATGCTGGGATTTATCTGTTGACGGCGTGAGAGTGGGGGACGATACGGATGGCGAGGTGGGTCGGTCATCTACGCGTTCCTGGCCGTTGAAAAAAGTCCGCATCAACAAGGGCACGGCTACTATCCCGGCGATTGCCAGCGCTGCCAGAGAACCCCACACCGGATGCTGACGTTTATCCAATAAAGCCTGGCGCAGGTCGCGATAAAAAGCTTCAGCCGTCTCGTATCGCTCCTCCTTGTCCCGTGCCAGTCCCCTGGCCAGCACTTTATCCACTCCGGCAGGCAAGAAGAGATTGCGCCGGGTCGCGGGCACATAAACCCGCCCCGGCACATACCCGGTCAATAACTCATAGGCGAGAACCGCCAGAGAGAACACATCGGCCCGGCGATCCACTCCCAGACCGAAGCGTTGCTCTGGAGCACAATAGTCGGTGGTACCCCAAATAACCCCTGAGGCGTCTCCTGAACCGTCCACTTGCGAAACACCAAAGTCAGTTATCTTGGCCTGACCGGTTTCGGTCAGGAGCACGTTTTCCGGCTTCAGGTCCAGATGTAACACCCCGCGGGCGTGGATATATTCCAGGGCCTGGGTAACGGCTTGCAAAACTTCCAGCGCCTGGCTTATGCGCCACGGTTTACCTCGCTGCATCTTTTCTCGCAAACTGTGCCCGGCAATGTATTCCATCACGAAATAGCAGGTTTCGCCGAGCTGACCGGCATCGTACACGCTCACGATATGAGGATGCGACAGGTTAGCTCGCATCAGTGCTTCATGCCTACCGACTGTCTGGCCATTGGATTCACAACTATTGCGGCTGCTAACATGCAGCACTTTGGTGGCCACCGGCCGGCGGAGGGCTGCACCGCTTTATAGACCGTAGCCGTGCTCCCCTCATGCAAGACTCCCTCAATTCGATACCCTGGAATTTCCGGCACTTTTCGATTTTGTTCGGGTTGAGACACGTGTTCGGGTGTGAGCGTGGACACTGTTCTCCTCCCAGCCGGTTTCCGTCCGAATCTCTGGCCCTGCCATTCCTTCAGGGTAGGCGATCTGGCAATCATGCCAAATATAGCTCGCAATTTTTCGCCAAGTCGCCGCAACTTCGCACTAACCGTAGGCCTTCAGCGAAAATATGCCTGCTGAAAAATTTTGGCACAGGTGAATAGTTCGGCCGGCGACGTGCTGCCCAGCAATCCACGGCGAGAACAACCAACTCTGCTGGCAGGCTCCCGATGCGCGCCGGCCTGGTTCATCGGCGCTTACAATGCTGTTAGCGTTCCACTGCTTGATCGTCTTAACTACCGAAAGAGCCAAAAACGCAACGGGCCCGGGCAAAACGAACACAACCATGGCTGTGCAGTCGCGTGGCGAGGCGCAGGATTACTCGGCTTTCGATGCTTTGTATCAACACTACGGACGGGAAGTCTGGAGCCTCGTCTTCGCCCGCTGGCTCAATGCCGAGATCGCTAACGATATTTGCCAGGAAACCTTCCTGCGGCTCTGGCAACAATGGCAACGCGGCGAAGAAATCCGTAATCCACGAGCCTGGCTGCTTCGTGTAGCACGCAACCTCGCTGAAGATTATGGCAAAAGCGCTTTCCACCGCAACGGCACGCAAGAGCCGGAATACCTCGCTACGGTTTCCGGCTCCCATCCAACACCGCCGGAACAACTCCAGAAACGCGAAGCACTGCAACTGGTACGCCGATTCCTGCAAGAGCTTGCCCCGACAGACCGGGAAATATTGACCCTGCGCTATGCCCTGGAATATTCCATCGAAGAAATTGCGGAAACTCTGGGAATCAACGTCTCAGCAGTGCACATGCGCCTTACTCGGGCTCGCCAGCGACTGGCGGCGCGATTGGCCAATACGGGGGAGTTTTTCGCATGACCCGCGACGTCCATAACAACGCCTCCTCACAGAACCAATATGAACAGTTGGCCGAGGAGCTTCTGCGCTGGTATTTCCAGCAAACCGTGATACGGCAACTGCCGCCACTTCAAACCCCGACAAACGATAGCATTGCTACCTTAGATTTTCAGCAAAGGGCAACCATCGGCGTTGACCGTTCTTCGCTGGTTGCAGACTCATCTCCGGGTGGGCTGCATTCCTACACTATTCCGTCCCAGCTTCATATCCGCCCATCAGACAGCCTGACAGCACCGGTTAGCGAGCCAGCCTTGTATTCAACCAGCGCCTCGCGTTACGGGCGTTATGCACTGCTGGCTGTGCTTTGCTTGCTTGCCCTTGCGCTCTTGTTTGTTCCCTGGGAACCCCCCAGAATCTTCCGTTTTCCCTCCAACCACGACGGTATGCGAGCATTGGATAAACCGACACCGGGAGCAGGCTCCCATCGTCCTTCCCCTGCTCGACCTTTGCCCGGCTCCGAGCTTTCCGTACCCCACCGCTCCCCCGACCCCAACCTCCCTCGCTGATGATCTACCTGACTGCTCTCCACCTCTTTGGCGAAACTTGAACGGCATCAGGCCTCAGTCATCATCGCAAACATTAATTTCCGCACCATGTAGCACACCCCGAAAAGGAAATGTTTTGCTTAACGGGCGGCATGTTAATCGGGACCGGCGTTTTGCTGTGTTGCTGGCCTCCCCGAAGCTTTCCGCGAAAAACCGTAGCGTAAATGCGACCTGTTGTTAGTTTCCCATCGGATAGCATACTTACGTGCACTAAGCATTGGAGTGATTAGGTTACACCGGGTAGATTCCCGACCGGATACCGCGCCTAGGTCAGCTATTGTCAAACTGCGACGTTATTCTAAAAACGAGGCGATGCGCATGCGCGCCAAGTAAATGGCCTCGTAAGGATGCGCTTGGCCGCGTTCGTACAGGCAACCGAGTGTGTCGCGGTCGAGGGCAGCCAGGCAGGAATATGCCGACGGGCCCTCGTACAAAGTCAGTTGCCTGGGCCAGGTTCGGCCATCATCGAAACTCACCCGCACGGTCATACGTTCTCGCCGAGTGCTGGCAGGATTGGCAAACAACAGTACGGACTTTTTCCCTTCGACCGGGAAGGGCCAGCGCAGCAAGCTGGCCTGGCAAACTGGCTCAGTGAGGGCGGCATCTTCATACAGCGTCCCGAATGTGCGACCGCCATCTCGACTAATGGCGACCAATCGGCGGTGATTGCCGCGATAACTGCGAATGTTAAGCATAACCCGGCCATCGCTGAGTTCGGCAGCCTGGCATTCATTGCAGTGCGGCCCTACCGTGCCACCGAGTTGCCAGCTCTTGCCATGGTCGTCGCTATAAATGACATGGGCACGCCAAACCACGCCGTCAGCGGTTGGCTCTTTGTGATCGCATGGGATTATGAGCCGACCACTGGACAACTGAATGCCGACGCCGGGTCCGGTGGCATACCAGGTCCATTCGGGGCGTTTGACCTGTGCGGTAATGTTGATGGGCTTCGACCAGGTCTGGCCGTCATCTTCGCTTCGCATCAGCCAGACCGTGCGAGTGCCCTTGGCCTTTCCAGCAGTTATGGCCGGTTCGGCATCGGAGCCGAGGTTGTGCGTCAATAGCAGGAAAATCGTGCCCGTCTGGCGATCCACTACCGGACACGGATTGCCGCAGGTGTTCGGGCCATCGTCCCAGAGGACTTGCAACGGTGACCAGGTCTTGCCGCCATCGGTGCTTCGCTTCATGACCACGTCAATATCGCCGAAATCGCTGCGACTATTTTTTCGCCCTTCGCAGATGGCCAGTAATGTTCCACGCGCAGTCACGAGTAACGAGGGTATGCGGAAGGTATGGTACCCCTCCCGTCCGCTGATGAAGACTGGTTGCTGTTCCACGGCAGGCGGTTGATCGGCCAGCCCGCCACGATTTGTCAGCAATGCCGCCAGGACAATACTACCGCTGAGATACATCAGCAAAGCGAATCGGTCTGACATAAGCAGACACTCCCGATGTTAGGTTCAAGTGCGGCAAGGCAATGGTTCCGGCTCATCGTGAACCGGCGGACCCACGCGAACGATTGCCGACCAGCTTGGCGGATCACTGGCCGGGAACGACTCCTGCAAAGCTTCATCTACCTGGTCGTTTTCCGGAGAGAGACTTTCTGGCCGGGTATCTAACGGTTGCACCGCACAAGCATCGGGTGAATAAGGCTCAGCCATAGTCAACATGGTGCACCTCCTGTCTTGCTCACTGACATGCCAATCCCGACCGGGCCTGCTACCAAGGGCGCTTTGCTTTCCACTGCCGTGGTGGGCGTCCTTTTTATTGTAGCGATACACCTTTTGGACGGTTGCCGCAGGAGCGAATAGTTTGTTTCCAGGTATCCGCAAATGGTCAGCACAAAGGAGGAACGGCTATGTACAGACTGATCGGTGTAGGCGTGGCGGTACTCACCGCGATAACGGCCAGTTTCGCCCAAAATAGCGAACCCGCTGTGTTCAAGGCCGGCGTCGCTAAAGCGATCATTACCCCCGAACCAGGACTCTGGCTCGCCGGTTACGCTGGACGCAACAAGCCGTCCGAGGGTAAAGCCAACGACCTGTACGCGAAAGCTTTAGCTCTGGAAGATGCACGCGGCACGCGACTGGTGCTGGTTACGCTGGACGTCATCGGTTTGCCGCACGATCTGTCCGAACAGATGTACCAGGACATCCGACAAAAAACGAATTTGCCTCGTGAAGCAGTCGTTTTTGCTTGCTCCCACACTCATTGTGGCCCGGTCATTTTCGGCAACCTGATGGACATGTATCCGCTGACGCCCGACCAGCCGGAAAAACTGAAAAAGTACCGGGAATTCCTCAGGCAAACGGTAGTCAAACTGGTGAGCGACGCGCTGGCCGATCTGAAGCCAGCTCAACTTGCCTACGGTCAAGGCACAGCCCGCTTTGCCATCAACCGCCGCCAATTCCAGAAAAAAGGCGTGATCATCGGCCAGAATCCGGAAGGACCGGTGGATCATTCCGTGCCCGTGTTGCAAGTAACTGATCCCCAGGGAAAGATTCGCGCTATCGTTTTCGGTTACGCCTGCCACAACACCACGCTATCCTTTTACCAATACTGTGGCGACTATGCAGGCTTCGCCCAGGAATACGTGGAAGAAAAATTCCCCGGCGCAGTGGCGCTATTCTGGACCGGTTGCGGTGGCGACGCTAATCCCAATCCACGCGGCACACTCGAATTGGCCCAGAAGCATGGCCGCGAATTGGCCGATGCCGTGGCCAACGTCCTGCGGTACAACCTGACACCGATTCGCGGACATTTCCGCGCCGCCTACTCGACGATCCGTCTACCGCTCGACACTCTTCCCACCAAAGATCAGCTGCAGGCCCAGACGCTGGACAAGAACCATGCGGTTCGACAACGCGCTCAGCGGCTGTTAAAACAGCTGGAAACTTCTGGCCGGCTCGACGACCATTATCCTCATTATCCAGTGCAGGTGTGGCGGTTAGGCAATGAGATTGCCTGGATCATGCTCGGTGGCGAGGTGCTCGTGGATTACGCTCTCCGCTTCAAAAAAGATTTCGGTGAACAACGCACCTGGGTCATGGGCTACGCCAATGACGTCATGGCCTATATCCCCTCCGTGCGCGTTTTGAAGGAAGGCGGCTACGAAGCCGATAGTTCTATGATTTATTACGGTCTGCCTACTCGCTGGTCGCCGCAGATCGAAGAATTGATTGTCCGCCAAGTTCACGCATTGATGAAAAGCACCCAGTGATCGCCGTGTCTCTGTACGGCAAGACGACGGAAGATGCGCTACCACTTTCTCGGTATTCCCATTCTCACAGCCCAGACCGATGAGGAGTGGTTTCCACCGCTGGATCGGGTGGGGCCGGAAGGCTTGGTCTGCCTGGGCGGACAACCCACCCCACGGCGATTGCTGGCCGCGTATCGGCAAGGGATTTTCCCGTGGTATAGCGAAGGGGAACCGGTAGCCTGGTTTTCGCCGGATCCGCGTGCTATTTTTGAATTCGAACATTTCCATGTCCCCCGCCGGCTCGCCCGAACTATTCGCCAGGGCAAGTTTCACCTCACCATCAATCAGGCTTTCGCTGAGGTCGTTCGCGGTTGTGCACGCCGACCCGATGGCGAAACCTGGATCACTCGCCGATTGCTTCGCACTTATCTCGAACTTCACAAACGCGGATTCGCTCACAGCGTGGAATCCTGGTACGGCGACGAACTGGCCGGCGGTATCTTCGGCATTGCCATCGGGGGTTTCTTTTCTGGCGAATCTATGTTTTACCGCATCAGCGACGCTTCTAAAGTCGCTCTGGTGCATCTCGTCGAACATTTACGCCAGCGCGGTTACGTGCTGTTCGATATTCAGGTGATCAACGATAACACTCGGCGTTTCGGTGCCGTTCTTATCCCGCGTGCCGAATACCTGCAGCGCCTGCAACACGCCCTCACCTTACCGGTCACTTTCACCGACTCTCCCCCGCCAACTTAGACCGCAATTGATTAGGAAATGACCGAAATATAATGGCACCGCGAAACCGGAATGAACCGCATATATTTCGCCGGGCGCTTACAATGCTGGACGTCAGTATGCTTCGTCCAGATACTCCAACGCCGTCGCCAAGTCGTCCCAGCTTAGCGGAAAGCTGAGATAAGTACCATGCGGCACGAGAAAAGCCCATTGCGTCGCTATGGAATTACGGGAAACCCAGACTACGGAAGTAAACCGTTCACGGACATCCAGTCTGTAACACCGGAAACGCCTTTGGAAAGGCTGAATTTGAACTGGCGTGAATGCGACCTCCCGGAGCGTGAACGCACCAAGCATGTTCACCGGTTACATCCCTACCTTGGCAAATTCGTCCCGCAGTTGGTAGAAATTTTCTTACGCAAATATCAACCCCGCACGGTGTGCGATCCGTTCTGCGGGTCCGGAACGACTCTGGTCGAGGCGAACTGCCTAGGCATTCAGTCGGTGGGTTGTGATGTTTGCGAATTTAATTGCTTGCTCACCCGCGCTAAACTCGAACATTACGACTTACTATTGCTGCAGCGCGAGGTCCAGGATATTCTGGAACGACTGCGCTTGGGTCTCGAAAGCCCGCTGTTTCGCCAAGAAACGACTCATTCTCTCGAACAAGCCTCGCCCTACCTTCGAACATGGTATGCCCCAAGAGCACTCAGACAGCTCCTGTATTTCAAGTCTTTGATTCCGAACTATCGGTACCAGTTGTTATTTCAAGTCATACTCTCCAGGGCGGCTCGGTCAGCCCGGCTAACTACACACTATGAACTTGATTTTCCCAAGAAACCTCAGACGCAACCATACTATTGCCATAAACACAAGCGGGTCTGCAAGCCAACCCAGGACGCTCTACAATTTCTTGTTCGTTACTGTGCCGATGCGTTACGGCGAATAGAAGAGTTTCAGAAACTGCGGACTTCTGCTCCTTTTCAGATTTTGTGTGGTGATGCTCGAAACGTGAAGTTTCCTCCCACGGACTTAGTAGTCACTTCGCCACCTTATGTTGGGTTGATAGATTACCATGAACAACACCGCTACGCTTATGAGTTGCTAGATTTGCCCATGCAGGTAGAGAGCGAAATTGGGCGAGCGTCTCTAGGGCAATCTCAAGCAGCTATTCAGCGTTATTTAGACGACATGAGCCGCGCGTTCGCTAACGTTTTGGAATCGCTACGCCCTGGAGGGCGAGTCGTGATTGTTGTGTATGACCGATTTCAACTTTATGATCGTATCGCCTCCAGGCTTGGCTGCCGAGTCGAACACCGGTTCCAAAGACACGTCAACCGTCGCACTGGACGCCGAGCTACCGACTTCTTTGAGGACGTCATTATATGGCGGGGCTAATTTCTGATGATATTCGAAGTGAGATCAAGAATTCGCTACGGAAAACTATAACAGAGAAGCTGAATCGCGTGCAGCCGGGCACGTTTTCGCCATTCCACCAAGCGTTATTCCCTCAGTGGTTACTGCTGGCATGGCAATTCGAGAGGACCTGTTCCACCGCCCTTGGAAAATTCTTTGAGAAGGTAGCGAAGCTCTTGGCCAGCAATTCACGCCGATACAAGACCGTAGAAACCCAAAAGAGAATTGAAGGCTATATTTCAAACGCAGCTAGCAGCACTATCAACTCCATTGTTACCCACCTCCGCGAGGGCGGAATAGAAAAGGCAGTCCAGCAGGCGGTTAGCAGCATTGGCAACCGACGGAAGCAAGAATACATCCGGAAAAGCCCTTTCAATGGACTGGCGAGCTTGGTTGCAGGTGCCTTTCGGGCTCCAAATGGTTCCAGAAAAACGATCGTCATAGATTTGTACCTGGAGGGTCTGGACGGGACGGAATATTACTTCGAAATGAAATCCCCTTTGCCGAATAAGGATCAGTGTATAGCCACTACCGAAAAATTTCTGTGGATCCATGCTATGCGTCCTCAAGGAAAAGTGGTCACTAAATATGCGATGGCCTTTAATCCTTTCGGTGATGACCGGACAACTTACCGACATTCGATTGCGAAAAAGTATCTGGACTTGAAGACACAGGTGCTTATTGGTCAGGAATTCTGGGACTTGCTTGCAGGCAAAGGCGTTTATCTCGAATTACTGGATGTGTACAAGGAAGTTGGTCAGGAGCTAATTGCCGAATTTGAATCTAAGTTACAAAGATAGATGTCTGAGATTCAGCTCAAACTAACTTTCGTGTGTCTGTGCGGAAAGGGACGATGTGGGTGATGAGCGATTGACTGGGCCGTTTGTGTCGGTTGTGAGCGGTTTTGAGGTTTTGTCCTTATCGTGCCGGATACTGGAAAATTGCAAGTCGGCGTCTTTTTCCGTGCCGGACGCTGATAAATCCACATGTAGCCGACGCCGGTGCGACCAGAGAATAGCTAAGTCATCGAGATAACTATAGACAATGGGAGTGGCCAGCAAGGTAAGCAACAGCGAAAGGGTCTGTCCCCCTACGACCAGAACGGCAATAGACCGCCGTTCTTCCGCACCAGGGCCCCGACCTACTAACAGCGGCAACATGCCGGCCACGAAAGAAAGCGTGGTCATCAGGATAGGACGCAATCGGTCGCGATTAGCTTGCATAATCGCTTCCAAGCGCTCCAGGCCTTGCTCTCGCAACTGATTAGTGTGGTCAACTTGCAAAATCGAGTTTTTCTTTATCACGCCAAACAGGACTAATATTCCCAGGGCTGAATATAAGTTAAGCGTTTCGCCACCCCACCACAGACTTAGTAACCCAAATGGCACCGCTAACGGCAGGGAAATCAAGATGGTGAGCGGATGAATGAAATGTTCGAATTGCGCGGCCAGTACGATGTACATGAAAATGAGCGACAGCACGAACGCCCAGGCGAAATCGCGGAACGTGCGCTCTAATTCCCGGCCACGACCAAGCACGCGGAAGGAATAACCCGGGGGCAGATTTAGTTCCTCGGCAGCACGACGTAAACGCGCAAGGCAATCTCCGAGAGCGTAACCAGGAGCAACATTGCCCCGAATCGCCACCATCCGTTGTCGGTCCACACGGTCAATTCGTGCAGGGCTGAAGGCTTCCTCAAATCTCATCACCGTATCGAGGCGTACCAGCCTGGGGCGATTTGTCGTCCCTGTGACCACCGGATTGCCGAAACTAAGTCGTGGCAACGGTGTCGCCCCCGACCGAACATAGAGTTGCTCGATTTTGGCCTTACTGCCGCGATCATCACCGATTAAACGTAACTCCACGTCATAGACATCGTCTAACTTTTCGTCGCGGTACCTCGACACACGATCGTCTCCGCCTACCATAAGTCGTAACGATACCGCGATCTCTTGGGCATCTATGCCCAGTTCCGCAGCTTTCTGGCGATCGATCCTGCCCACCAGCTCCGGTTTGTCCAAGCGCAAGGTTATATCGGCGTCAACAATGCCGTCCAGACCACCGTTAGGGTCATTAATGCGATCTAATAACTGCTGAGCGTACTTAGCCAGCGGGAGCAGTTCCGGTCCGGTGAGCACGAAATCTATATCCACGGGTGCACCCTGGCGCAAGGAAGTCAGGTTACGCACAGAAACCCGCAGATCAGCAAACCTCGACTGGCGAAGTCGTCGGCGAATTTCCACCATTTTTTCCCGCTGAGTATAGTTGTTGCGAAAGGCATTCCAGGGTTGGCCGCGTAAGGTTTCGCGTATCAGTCGCACGATAGAGAAGGTGCGTTTTTCTAAGTCTTCCAGCCGCACGTAAATATTCGCACTGTTGACCCGTCCCAGACCGGAACTGCCGACAGTTGTCAGGAGATGAACGACGCCTCCGACTTGGCGGATTTCCTCCTCGACAGCTTCGACGACGCTGCGCATACCTTCGATACTCAGTCCCTCCGGTGCCTGGATGCTCACTTCAAATTCAGACTCGTCCACGTTTGTAGGGACATAATCCTGTTGCACCAGGAAATAGAGGGGCACATTGGAGAGCAGAACAACGATGCTTAGAACGCCCACAATCCAGCGATGCCGCATGCACCACCGGAGCATGGCAAGGTAAACGACTTCAATCCAGTGATAAAAACCGCTTCGCGATGTGGCTTCGCCCTCGCGTACGTCATGCCGAAGAAATCGGCTGCAAAGCATCGGGGTGAGCGTGAACGATACCAGCAGGGAGACAAGCACGGCTACGGATGCCGTGATGCCGAATTGATACAGAAACCGCCCCGTGATGCTGGACATGAACGAGACCGGCAGGAAAACGACCACCAGAGAAAAAGTGGTGGCAAGCACTGCCAGACCAATTTCGCGGGTACCTTCGATGGCGGCCTGAACCGGAGGCAAGCCCTTTTCCTCCATGGCGCGGAAGATGTTTTCGAGCACCACGATGGCGTCATCAATGACCACGCCGACCATCAACACCAGGGCCAGCATGGTAACGTTGTTCATCGTGAAGTTGAGTGCTCGCATTACGGCAAAAGTAGCGATAATCGAAGCGGGAATGGCAATGGCAGCGATCAGTGTCGAACGCCAATTCCGCATGAACAGCAAAACAACGATGCTGGCCAGCACACTGCCGACAATCAGGTGCAGCCGAATTTCGTGCAACGCCGCCAGAATATAGCGGGACTGGTCCTGAATCACCTCGATATGGACGTCGGGGTAATGCTCGCGGAGATAAGCCTGGGCTTTGACCAGCCGCTCTTTGACCGCTTGGATGACCTCGATAGTGTTGCTGCCGGATTGGCGTTGCACGGTGAGCACAACGGCCGGGTTGCCGTCCAATCGAGCAAGAGTGCGAACTTCCTTTTGGCCGTCGGTTACCTGACCGAGATCGCCAAGGGTAATTTTGCGGCCGTTGATGGTGGCGACAGTCAGGTCGCGGAACGATCGAACGTCGGGAAGTCGGCTCAAGGTACGCAGGCTCCATTCCCGCGGTCCGGACTGAACATTGCCACCGAAACCCTCGGCGTTCTGGCGGATGAGAGCGTCACGCACCTCGGTGATGGAAATTTGGTAAGCGGCGAGGCGACGGGCGTCAATTTCGACTTGAATGGCTCGTTCGGTCGCACCGTATATGTTGACCGCCCCCACACCGGGAGCGGATTCAATCATGTCTTTGACAGCCTTGTCAGCAATGATGTAAAGCTCACGGCTGTCGCGGTGTGGGCCACCTGCAATGGCCAGCGACAACACGGGCGAGGAATCGGTGTCCAGTTTGCGAATCACTGGAGGATAAGCGTCTGCTGGGAGACGATTGAGAACAGCCCCAATAGCATCGCGCACATCCTGAGCCGCGGCGTCCAGGTTGCGATTCAGGGTAAACGTCAGTAACAGCAGTGAACGTCCTTCGGTCGAAATGCCGCGCAGCTCATCCAGACCCTCCACGGTAGCCACTGCGTCCTCTAACACCATCGTTACTTCCGATTCCACCTCTTCCGCAGAGGCATTGGGCAATAGAGTCGAAACGGTGACCGTGGGCAAATCCACCTTGGGAAAACGGTCCACACCCAGTTGCCAGTAAGATGCAGCGCCCGCTACCACCAGAGCCAGCGTCAGCATGGTGGCAAAGACAGGTCGCCTGACACATAGTTCTGCCAACCACTGCACCGCACTATCTCCAGGCAGGTCGGTTAGAAAAAGGTGGGAGCAGCAAAAGCGGGTCGAGGGATAAGATTTATCGTTGCCCAGACGCCATCAGCGAGTAAATTGTCACGCCCGAGGAGGCATTACCAATTTTACTTACTCCCAGAACCACAGCCAGGTCAGCAACACGAACAAAGGCATCAAAATCGGAATCGTCACACGCACAATGTAGCCGAAAAAGCTGGGCATGGGATAGTTATTTTCCTCGGCAATCGCTTTGACCATGAAGTTTGGTCCATTGCCGATGTAAGTGTTGGCACCCATGAAAACAGCACCACAACTAATCGCCTCGAGCAGGATGGGGCGATGGTGAATCAGCTGACTAATTTCGTGAGGGGCAGCCGCCAGGGTCGCAAAAGTCAGATAGGTCGGCGCATTGTCCAAGAACGACGACAGCACCCCGGTCAACCAGAAAAACTGCCAGGGCTTTTCCAAATTCCAGGAGGGGCCATGAATTTTTAGAAGCTCCAGCACCGGCCCCATGGTAATAAAAATCCCGGCAAATAAAACCGCCACTTCGATAATCGGATTCCAGGTGAAACCGTTTGCCGTTCGAACACCGCGCGGAGTAAACAGCAAGGAAGCCAACGCGATGACGATCATACCGACAGCCGCCCACAGTGGTGAAAGTCCTTGCTGTAATAGCCATGCTTGCGCCAGCACACAAGCCACTACACCGAGCAAGAAAAGCAGGTTGATTTTGCCCCGTAACCAGGGTGGCGCATTGACGGTGTCTAGCGTTTTCTTTTGCGCTGGCACGAGTGATTTTTCTCGCACGAAAAGCCAGCTGTCATAGATGAAAAAAACAGCCAGCACAATTCCGTTGGCGATAAGCCATTCCCGCCACAAGCGTAAGGTCCAGGTGAATGGAACACCTCGCAGGAAACCCAAAAACAAAGGGGGATCGCCCAGTGGTGTGAGCAAGCCCCCCATATTGCTGACCGTGATCAGAAAGAAAATCGGAATGTGCCCCCGTTGTGGACGGTGCTGATTGAGCCGAAGGATTGGACGAATTAACACCATGCTCGCCCCGGTGGTGCCGATGAAGTTAGCCAGGATGCTCCCGGTCAGTAAAAAGCCAAGGTTGGTAATTGGATTGCATGCAAAACGGTCTGCCAGCAACAAGCCACCCGCCACCACGTACAACGAGCCCAGTAAGGTGATAAACGCGGCGTATTCTTCCAGTGCGTGAAGCAAGACGTGCAGACCTGCATCACCAGCCAGGAGCAGATACACCGTGGTCGGAGCGGAAAAGAGAGCCGCCACTAAAGCCCGACGAAAGTTGGACTCCCAAAAGTGGGGAAAAATCAGCGGCAACAAAGCGATCGCCAGCAGCAACCCGACGAAAGGAGCTACTGTCCAGAGTGGCGGATGCAGCTGAGCCTCGGCTGCGAGAACACAGCCAGGAGCTTGGCACCAAATTAACAACGCCAGTGCCGCGAGCGCGACTTTCCGCTCAGCCGGGGATCGCACCAGAAGCGTCATAGCCCACGTTTCCCGCAATGCGTAAGGAAAAAGTCAAACCGAATTGTAGAAGGTCCCCAGCTCCCAAGGTATATCAGTCCCCGCTAGTTGTTGACAGGGGAAAAATTGTTCGCCACCAAAGCAAAATTTTTCGTGAAGACGTCTTGAAATCGCCGTTGCCAGCATTTACAATCAATTGTCCTGGAAAGGGCTGGAAGCATTCCATGAAAACCCGCCTAACGATGGTTCCTTTCGGAGCAGGGATTGAGGCCAGCGAGGGAAATCGCAAATTCTGTTGTCCCAGAACGATCCGACCATTCACAGCGTAAATACCGGAGAACGGCCTATTCCCTGGAAAATGCGTGACTTGGCGAAAAACCAGCCCTGGCCTATCGACCACAACCAATAGCTGGCCCGTCCCGCTCTTCTCGCCATGCAAAGGACTCAGGCATGAAAGCACAAGGCAAGAAGCGGAAGGTGTGTCGGAAGAAGAAAAAGCAATCGCTTCTGGGCTCGGCTACCCCCGAAACAGCCTTCTCATCCGACCTTTTGACACCTGAAGAAGAAAGGGAGCTGCTGGCGGAGTTCTGGGAATGTAAGTGCGACTTGGTGAAGACTATTTTGCGCGAATTCCCCAAATTACGCGCTCATCGGCCTCCCATGGAACCCTGGCCAATGGCCCAGTTTATCCGCGACTATTGCAACGACGAGACGTTAGAACGACCGGCAGTAAAAAAGTTGTACGATCGCTATGTTACCTACAAACACCGTTTGGCATCGGCGAATATCCGTTTGGCAGCGCACGTTGCCAAGAGGTTTCGTCATCACGCTTTAAGCTATGCCGACCTGTTGCAGGAAGCGGTATGCGGCTTAATGCAGGCCATTGACCGATTCGACGTCAGTCATGGTACGCGATTAGCTACTTACGCCACCTGGTGGATTCGCCAGACTCTGCAAATTGCCGTGGCCCGACAAAGTCATCTGGTCAGCCTGTCGCCCCATCACCTGCAAGAGCTGGGACTGTTGCAGCAGGAATCCGAAGCTCTAGCTCATGGTGGCAAAGTCCCCAGCGCACAGGAGTTGGCCAGACGGACAGGGTCCAGCCTGGAGCACCTGGCTCACCTGCAGACAGCCACACGAACTCCGGTCTCCCTCAACGCAGTCCTCGACGACGACAGCGAGTTTAAACTCACGGAAGCAATGCCCGACGTGGCCAGTGCTCTGGAACGCGAAAAGCATGAACGGGCGGAGTCGCTGCGCTACTTGCTGGAACAATTGCGGCCACGCGAGCGGAAAGTTCTCGACCTGCGCTATGGTTTGACCGGCACTGGTTCGCACAGCCTGCGGCAAATCGGGCACCTGCTGCGAATCAGCAAAGAACGAGTCCGCCAAATCCAGAATCGCGCTCTGGAAAAACTACGCGCCAAGGCTGAACAAGCCGGGTGGGAACCCACCCTGCTGCTAGAATGAACTTTTCCGCGAAACCTGAAGCGGAAGCCATAAATCCCATGCAGCCTCAGAACGGGCGAACTTCACCAGCTAAAATAGCAATGGGCTGGGTATTGGAGATTCTGTCCCCACTGTTTCGTTGCGTCTGGTATTTCCATTGTAAGCCCTCGGGTAAACTGTGCTCAACCGAAAGTCCAGCGGCGTGAAAACCGCTGCTTGCTGCGGAGAGATGATATGACCCCGGCACTAGCGGAACGCATCGCCCAGTTTCGCAAAATGGCCCAGGACGACCCAGAAAATGAGTTGGGCCACTTTGGTCTGGGAAAAGCGCTCCTGGAAGCCGGCGAGTTTGCTGAAGCCGCCAGTGCTTTCGAGCGTGCTTTGCAACTCAACCCGGAATTCTCCAAAGCCTACCAATACCTCGGCGAATGTTATGCCCGGTTGCAGCAGCGTGAGAAAGCTCTGGAGGTTTTCCTGCGGGGCTACCAGGTAGCCGACCGACGTGGCGATCGGATGCCGCGGGAAGAAATGGCCCAGTGGATTCGACAGCTTGGCGGTCAGGTTCCCGAGGCGGCTAAAGTTCCGACAGCTGATCAGTCAGCTGGTGGCTTTCGGTGCCAGCGTCCCGGTTGTCCTGCAGGTCCTTTCGCCCGGCAGCTGCCCAAACCACCCATGAACGATGAACTGGGGCGACTGATTTATGAGCGCATTTGTGCCGACTGCTGGCGGGACTGGCTGGCTATGGGAATCAAGGTAATCAACGAGCTGCGGCTCGACCTGAGCGATGAAATGGGCCAGAAAACTTACGAAATGTATATGAAGCAGTACCTGGGTCTGGAATGAACGTTTGGCAAACAAAGCTAACTGTGTCTGCGTGCGTATAGTCTCAGCGCTACTCCGGCAATTATCGGAAGCTATATGCCCGGCTCCGAAACTGACAAGGAACATTTCGGACAGAGCAGCGTTCGGCATTACTGGCTGACCTACGGCCTGGTTGGCTATTGCGGCCAATTTCGATTTGTCAGTAACGCCCAATTACAGCGTGGGCAACTGGTATTGATTCGTTCTCACCGCGGCATTGAAATTGGACGAGTTCTCTGGCCGGTTATGGCAAGGCTTGATGGCCTTCGTGAGTCCAGCAGCAGAGTCGCAGTTCCGCGGAGTGTGAGTAAACCCATTGGTGACGTCCTGCGACCTTTGGACGATACCGACCCGTTCCTCCGGGAGCATTGCCGTCGGGTGTCGGAGATTTCTTCCTGGCTTGAGGAAAAGCTCCAAACCGACGGTGAACGAGGCGTGATCTGCGAGGTGGAATGCGTTTATGAACCGTTGCGGCTGGGCGTGCTCTATCTCGGCTTGCATCCCGAAGCGGTCGCCAGACTGAGCACACTTCTGGAGCAGCAATTTCACACTTCAGTGGAGTGGTACGATGCCAGCGAATGGCTCGATGCCGATCGGGCTTGGCAGGACCGTTTACAAGCAGGCGAAAGATTGTACCCGCCCCGGAACGAAGAACCATTCCAGAGTGGCGGATGCGAAACATGCGGATGCGCTCGCAACCAGGCGCACCAGATGCAACAAACATCGCATCGCAGTTGTGCCTGCACTGCAACCGCGGCTACCACGCAGCAACAAAGTGCACTAGCATCCGCAGGTTGCAGCACCTGCGTTCTTTTCGACTGGATTCGCAAAATCCGTCAAGTCGGAAAAGTATGTTCCGCTCGCCGTTGATGGTGCTGGGACTTGCAAAGGCAGGGGTGGGCCTGCGCAGGACAATTGGGCTGAGCGTTTAGACCAGCGATTTCAAGGCCGCAAGGGCCTTTTCGTAGTCCGGTTCCTGAGTAACTTCGGGTACGAGCTGACAGTATCGGATTACCCCATTAGCGTCCACAACGAAAACGCTCCGGGCCAGCAATTTCAGCTCATCGATCAGCACGCCGTATGCCTGACCAAACGACCGATCCTGATAGTCGGATAAGGGGATGGAATTGGTGATGTTGCAGGTACTGCAAAAGCGGTTCTGGGCAAATGGCAAATCCACGCTGACCGTATAGCAATTGACTTTACCGGCCAGCTCTGCCAGGGCAGCGTTGAACTTTTGCGTTTGAGTGCTACAGACAGGCGTATCCAGGGAAGGCACCACACTGAACAAAGTCGGTTTCCCACCCAAAGCATCTGCCAGCGTAACTTTTACCAATCCCTTATCGGGCAGAAAACGGAAACACACAAAGTCAGGAGCCTTGTCACCCGGCTTCAGCTCCGGACCGACCAGGGTCAAGGGATCGCCTTTGAAGGTCACCGCGGCAGGACGTTTCAGCATAGATTCTCCTCCTGCGGAATGTTGTCTGAATCGAGCCGACTCTCTCCGGCCCCGTTTCCTCCGATACGCTACCCGCAACCAGACGTCGTCTGGTTTTCGAGCAGATACACAATACGAACATTGGCCGCTATCGTCAAAGACCCGCCCGCACATTTTTGTTCAGCACTGCCGGCAACCCGGTTGCAACCAGGCAAGGTTCACCAAAAGCTAATGCCACGAGCGAACAGATACCCGCGACCTCACCCCTTTGCTGCGGGTTAAGCGAGTCGGCTTCAGAGTAAAACCGGTGAGCTGCCACAGCAAGAGCTATGCAGCATCAAACTGCTGCCATTCGGAAAACAGGTGCAGCGCAGGATAGCGCAGTTCGCAAGTATTTCTCGGCGGCAAAACAGGCTCGCATCTTTCGCAGTAACCAGCAAACTCAGGGTTTCGCCGAATTGTGGGAATAAAAGGCATCTCACTTTCGGTACCGTGTTCAGGGCTCGGTGCGGAGAGGCTGGTAGGGCAAACCGCTGTAATCCGGCGGGGGAACCGGGCGAAGCTGGCGGGTAGCCCGCAGGAATCCCCAGGCTTCGCTGGTATCGGCAATAACTGTGCCAGGCTGAGCAGGTTTCTGCGTTACTCCTGCTGGCGGAGCGCTGACCTGTGAGACGGACTGCGATGGCTCAGGGCGTGACAGATGTGCGGGAGAAAACACCGCTGTGGCTCTGGATTCGTTATCACCAGCGCGGTTTGCTGCGGAAACGTTCGCCTGCTGTGGGTGTGCCTGCGATTGCGAAGCAGGAGAAGGATGCGCAGCCGCGGATGGAACCTGGCCCTCGGAAATGCCGGGCGAGTTTTTATGAGCAGGTCGCCAAATGCTCGCCGGCAGTTGCTCGACCGGAACCTGGCCAGCTATCTCAGCAAGGGCCGCGGCAATACGTCGCCGGGTCTCCGCATGCATCGGTGTTCCGAAGTGCCAGACATCCTGGCATTTGACATTGTCAGCGCCTTCAATGGCCCAACCGCCAAAGATCGGATCATTGGCGCGAATGTGGATAAGCCTGCGGACGTTTTCGGGACGATTGCGAGGTGCGTTGGTCAATGTTGCCCCACCGAGATAGACGAGTAACTCCACAGGAATGTTTTCGCGGTTGAGAGCTTGTGCGAGATCCCGGGCTGCCAAAGTACCGGCACTGAAACCGATAATTACCAGCCGTGCCTCCGGGTCGCGTTCCCGGATTTCTTCGATTACACGCTGGAAATACCAGCGATGGTAGAATTGGCCGTACCAGCTCCTGGCAAAACCCAGGTCGCGGCAAAAGTCTCTTAATCCGCTCAGGTTGCCGAATTCCAGCGGATCGATCCCGTTGAGAAAGAACAGGTACACATGCTGTTTCGCTGCCAGGGGTAACTGACGGGCGAACTCAATTTCGTCGCTCGCCTCCTGACCAAGGGCCAGACACGGCACGACCAGCAGCAAAACGAGACCGATTCCGGCGTGGTAGCTTTTTCCCGTCGGGAAGAGGCACTTGCTCGCATTCGGGGCTATACTCGCCACACATTCGCTGGGCGCAGGACTGCTCAAAGTTCTGCCATTGCCGAGAAGTTGCATTAGCCTTGCCATTGCGGTTGGGGTTGGTGCCAAATGGTTACAAGCAGCGTCAGTACCGTCAGAGCGGCGATCGTTCGTGCTGAACATCGGCGTGACCGGCGAAGTATCGTTCAGCATTTGCAGCGACAAACCGACATCCGGCATCGAACAGGAGCCGGGTTTACAGCCTCTAACAACCAAACCCGGAAAACGAATTAAGCCGATGCACCCACACGCTTCAGCTTTGCCAATAATGCTGCAAGGGAATGTGAATCGCTGGAGGCAATCTCTCAACCGCCAGTCCCGGCGAATTCGTCTTCGCAAGTCGCCGGCTTGCGGTTAGCATTGTTTTTTGCCGAAAAAGCCATCAGGACTGCTTATCGCCGACACCCCGAACGAGCGGGAAACGCACCGCGGCTAAAACCAGTAGAGCCTGTCGAAAACGCAGGCTTCAGGTCCCCGCAAAACTCCAACTGGTCGGTGTCGGGTGTGCATCGCGCGAGGGCAGTCCGGATTGTGAAACCCACCCGAAAGTCTTCGCCATGGCAAAAGAACGAAAAGCGTGGCTCGACCTGCTGATTTACTTAGCTGTTCGGCTGGTCGTGCTGGTGGTGCAAAGTGTACCGGTGAGCTGGGCGTATGCGCTGGGGCGAATGTTGGCGTGGCTTGGCTGGAAGCTGGATCATCGCCATCGAGAGGTAGCCCGTCAGAACCTGAGCCTGGCGTTCCCCGAGCAATTTTCGTCCAGCGAACTGGACGAGTTGGTGCGCGCGGTGTACCGCCATTTTGGCGAAATGCTGGTCGAATGTCTGCTTTTGCCACGTAAACTCTGGCCGACCACCTGGAGACGGTATATCGAACTGGGGAATTCGGCGGTTCCGCTGGCTCGAGCGCTTTTGTCGGGCCGACCCTGCTTGTTACTGACTGCCCACTACGGAAACTGGGAGCTGGCGAGTTACGTTCTCGGACTTTTCGGGTTTCGTAGCTGGGCAGTAGCTCGGCCTCTGGACAATCCCTGGCTCGACCGCTGGGTGCGACGGTTTCGTCAACGCACCGGGCAAAAGCTGCTGGCTAAGAAAGGCGAACTCGACCGCCTGACGGAACTGTTACGTCGGCGAGCGGTGGTGGCCATGCTGGTCGATCAGGATGCCGGTCCACGGGGATTGTTCGTGCCCTTTTTCGGGCGCTGGGCCTCGACTCATAAATCTCCCGCCTTATTAGCACTGGAACATAACGCGCTGGTGGTTACGGTCGCCGTCCGTCGGCTTGGACCGATGCGCTATTGTGTGGAACTCGGCGAGATTCTCGAACCCGAAAACTTCCAGCATCTACCGCAGGCCCACTGGTTGCTGACAGCGGCATTGACGGCCAGTCTGGAAAAACTGATACGAAAGGACATCCGCCAGTATTTCTGGCTTCACCGCCGCTGGAAACACCAGCCCAGGCATGTACCGACAAGCCAGCCGCTTCGGGCCAGCCCAACTTTAATGGCCGGCTAAAGACCCATTGTGCATTTAGCCGAATCGCCGGCTAGCTGAGCGTTGGTTTGTTACACGGCTCTGAAGTCCGGGTAGTTTCTCGCAGTTGATGAATTGTCGCCGCCTGTCCAAACGGATGCCGGTAACGGATAGGGCATGGCTGGTTCCGCAAACTGGGCTGGCGGCGGTTGGTTCTAACAACCGGGGTTCGTATGGTGATCACCAGAGGTGTTTTTCACAGCGCTGGAATATTTTGCCGCTCCCAGGCGTCTAACTCTAATGGAGGAATCAGTATGGGGTCGCCCGCGGAATCCGGCTGGGCCGACGTAATTGTCGCCCAACATTACCAGGGGCTTTATCGGTATGCTTATCGCTTGAGCGGCTCGGCCACGGAAGCGGAAGACCTGACGCAGGAAACTTTTGTGCGGGCATTCTCGCACCGCCGGCAATTGCGCCATGTCGAGCGGGTGCGCCCCTGGCTTTATAGCATCCTCCGCAACGAGTACCTGCGTCGCTGCCGACAGCAACAGCAGCGCGGCCCAACGATTTCACTCGACGACACCGATGACCTGGCTGAACGTCTTCCCGCTCCGCCAACGAACATTGATGCCGAACTGCTGCAACAGGCGTTGTTACAATTGCCCGAGGAGTTTCGCACACCCCTGATCTTGCTTTACTGGGAAGATTTCCAGTATCAGGAGATTGCGGAATTGATGAATATTCCCATGGGCACGGTGATGTCGCGGATCTGGCGAGCCAAACGCTGGCTCAAACGTTACCTGACCAGCAAAAGCTCAACCGGTTTGGCTGCCGGCGATGGTCGTCCTGAGGCCTTGAGCGATCGGTTGCCATCATCTGTAAGCAACCCCGAAAGGGTGGGCCTGGCTGAAGACAGAACGGTTTACGGACAGCGGAGGGGCGAAAATGTCATGTGAACTCCTGCGTGCCTTGCAAATGCTGGCCCGACCCTGGGCCCGCGAATTCACACAGCCAGAAAGCGAATGGCTGCACCAGCATTTCGAACGCTGCTCCAGTTGTGCGGCTTGGTGGCAACAGGAACAGGCTTGGGACCAGCAGTTGCATCAGGCCATGACGAACGTGGCTGTTCCGGCAGACCTGATGGGACGCATTCACGAGCGGTTACGGCAGGAAAAGCGTTACCAACTCCGTCCCAAAGTGCTGCAGCTTGCTCTGGCGGCACTGGTCCTGCTAGCGGTTACGGTAAGCCTGAGCTGGTACACAATTTTCCTGGTGCGTCCCCTGGATCTAGCAGCGCTAACCGGGCCGATCCCGTTGCCGGAAAACATCGGTAGCGAAACTGTTGCCGCCCTGCTGGAAGAGCACGGCATTAGTTTACCCGACGAGCTCCGTCGCCGCTGGGACTTCCGCCATCTCAAAGCGATTTATTACACCTACGAACAGGGGCGCTGGTTGTGTAACCTCGAATTCCGCCGCGATGATGCTTCTGCGCATGTGGTTGTCAAACTCATTCCCCGGCGCTGGTGTCGTCCGGATCAGCTTGAAGAATTCCGTCATCGGCCAGGAACAGCCGTGCTGGGCATCGAAGAAGGCGGGCCCTATGTGGCATTCGTCATTGGTCAGCCAGGGCACATCGCCAGCTTTTACCAGAAAGGCGATCCCACAGGTTAGCTGACTTGCGGCCCCATAAAGTTTGCCAGCCGCTTACTCGGCGAAGAGGGCTTCGACGTAGGCTTCTGGATCAAATACCGCCAGGTCTTCGAGTTTCTCGCCCACGCCAACAAATTTCACCGGCAAACCGACGCGCTGGCGGATAGGAATAATCGCTCCTCCTTTTGCCGTGCCGTCTAGTTTGGCCAGAATGATGCCGGTGCATTGAATCGCCTTTTTGAAAGCCTCAGCCTGTTGAATGGCGTTCTGGCCGTTGGTGGCATCTAAAACCAGCAGCACTTCGTGCGGAGCACCGGGGATCTGGCGGGCAAGAACCCGGCGGATTTTCTCCAGCTGCCGCATCAAATTTTCCTGCGTTTGCAAACGACCGGCAGTGTCCACGATGACCACATCCATGCCGCGTGCTACTGCCGCTTCGCAGGCATTGTGAGCTACTGCCCCCGGATCGCTGCCATGTTCCCCTTTGACGATATCGCAGCCGATCCGCTGGCTCCAGACGGTGAGTTGTTCAACTGCCGCTGCACGAAACGTGTCGCCCGCCGCTAAAAGAACCTTTTTGCCCTGCTGCTTGAGCCAGTGAGCCAGCTTGGCGATGGAAGTAGTTTTCCCGCTGCCGTTGACGCCGGCGACGAGGATCACCGTTGGCCCTTCGGGGTTGAAATGCAGCGAGCGATCGCTGTGATTGAGGAGCTGCACGAGCTCTTTCTTGACAAACGCCAGCACATCTTCACTGATTTCGCGGTCGAGAAAGGCCTGACGGACTCGCTGAACGATCTGCGCCGTGGCGGCCGGGCCGACGTCGGCGAGATAAAGCGTCTCTTCCAGCCGTGCCAGGAATTCCTTGTCCACTTTGCCCTTGAGACGGAACAAGGACGCCAGCCGCCCGAAAATCTGTCGGGTTTTCGCCAACCCTTGCTTGATCTTGTTCCACAGCCCGCTGAGCATGGTTAGTTGAAGGTCTTTCTGCGACTAGTTACGGTGCGAAAGCTTTTCATCCATCACCCGCCCGGTCATCCATCGCCCGCCCGCGAAGCGATCTGGTGCAAGCTCCGGTTGCCAGCCATCAGCAGTTCCCGCACAATTCCTATCGGCTTTCGAGTCATTGGCCCTGGCGGCAGGTCTGAGCGAGGCGGTCGAGTATGGCATTGACAAACGCGGACGAATCGGAAGTCCCGTAGCGTTTCGCCAGTTCAATCGCCTCATCAATGATGACACGGGTCGGGGTGTCCGGGCAAAAAAGCAATTCATACGCGCCCAGACGCAGAATGTTGCGATCGACGGCATTCATGCGTTCGATTCGCCAGTTTTCGGCAATACGGCCGAGGTGTTCGTCAATCTCTGGCCGGTGAGTAAGGGTACCCTGGTACAACTGTTCTGCGAAGGCGATCAAATCTTCCTGTCTCAGCCGGCGCCACAAAAATTGCTGGACACGCTGCCGGTCCAGTTGCGGATGGAGGTCCGCCTGGTAAAGAATCTGTAAGGCGACTTCTCGGGCACGATGGCGTCGGGTCATCCCAGGTTTCTCACCGGGGTAGATACAAGCCTGCCGCAGGCTGCGTCATGTTCCGCTTTCCGCGGGGACCTGCCCGCTCAAAAGCGGACTCGGTGCGTCCTTCCTGCTGGTCGGCTTGTGCGCCATTCTATACATCGTGTTTACCGACCTGATAGCCTAGCGGCGCGAGAAATTTCTCCCAGCCAGCTTACCCCTTGTGAAGCTGATGGACGAAAGAGAGAGTGCCTCAACATGCATCGCCTTCCGACTGGTGTGTGCATTTTTATCCTGTTTTTGGCTGCTTGCCAATCGCAACCCGATTCAGCGCAAACAACCGGCGAAACCAACTCGGTAGTTGATTCAGGCCAATCGAGCCGCTTGCTGATTGCAGCCGCTGCTGATTTGCGCTTTGCTCTTCCCGAGCTCAATGATGCGTTCAACAAGCTCCACCCGACGGTGAAGATGGAAACCATCTTCGGGGCTTCCGGAAGTCTGGCAGCACAGATCGAAAACGGCCTGCCCGCCGACGTGTTTCTTTGCGCTGATGAGAGGTATCCGCAAAGGCTGATCCAGGCCGGTCTGGCCGCGCCTCAGGATTATTTCCGCTACGCACGGGGACAGCTGGCGCTGTGTATCCCGGCCAATTCGACTCTCGCTAAGCAGTCCGATGGCATCACGTTGCTCACGAAATCCGGTATTGGTCGCCTAGCTATTGCCAATCCACGCACGGCACCTTACGGGCAGGCGGCTATGGCTTTGCTGGAAAAGCTAAATCTGGCCGAGGTTTACCGAAATCGGCTGCTTCTGGCTGACAACGTCATGCAAGCATTGCAGTTTGCTGAAAGCGGCAACGCCGATGCCGCGATCGTGAGCAAGTCGTTGGCCCTGGCCGCAGATAAAGCAACACGCTGGCTCGAGATTCCTGAGGAGTTTTACCCACCCATAATCCAGGGGGGAGTCCTACTGAAGAAAACATCGGCGCGACAGCTAGCTCAGCAGTGGCGTGATTTCTTGCTCAGCCCCGCTGGCCAGGCTGTGCTAAGCCGCTACGGATACACATCGCCCGACTCGACGACTTCAAGCTCGCCGTGAAATTGCCGGGCGGTTGTACACGAATCAAGGATGCGTTTCCCGGCTTGCTTGAGCGAGTCCGTGGTATAGCCGGCCAGTTGTACACAAATAATGGGCACATTTTCCGCCTGCCATAGCCTAAATAAGCGGATTTTCCGTCTGCCATAGCCTGGTCGAACCGCATGGAGAATGCACTGTGATTGACTGGCAAGCCCTGTGGTTGACATTACAACTGGGATGCTGGACAACGGTCATCGTGTTTTTGCTGGGATTGCCGCTGGCCTACTGGCTGGCCAGTGGGCAGTCGTGGTTACGAACTGTCTGCGGCTTGCTTCTCACGAGTCCGATAGTCTTGCCGCCTACCGTTCTGGGATTTTATTTGCTTGTCGCTCTGGGACCTCGCAGTCCTGTAGGACAATGGTGCGAATGGACTTTCGGTCAAACCCTGCCGTTTACTTTTCCCGGTCTAGTTACGGCCCTGGTCATCGCCAATCTCCCGTATGCCTTGCGTCCGTTCGTGGCTGGGTTCACTCGCGTGGAGCGACAACTGGTTGAATCGGCGTGGTGTTTGGGAGCTTCGCGGTGGCGCACCTTCTGGCGAATCACTTTCCCGCTCGCCATGCCCGGAATTGTCTCCGGCTTGGTGCTGGTTTTTGCCCATGCTGTCGGCGAGTTTGGCGTGGTGCTGATGGTCGGAGGCAACCGGCCCGGCATTACTCGCACACTTTCCATTGCCATTTACGAGGAAGTCCAGGCACTGGATTACACACGGGCCTGGTACAGTTCCCTCGTGCTGCTGACGGTAGCACTCGTTGCACTGGGCATCCTCAGCTGGGCTGAACAGCGATTGCGGAAACAGTGAGCACCTAGCTTGGCACGCTGCGACGCCGCCACAACACGCGATCCAGTGCGAACATACCCGGGCCGGTCAGCATCAACGCGATATACACCGTCAGGTACACGCAGGCTAGTTCGCGTTTCGCCCACTCATCAGCCGCATGAATCACCATCACTGCCACCAGCATATTGATGATCAGGGGCACCAGAGCCAATCGCGTCAACAAGCCAATCGTCACGAGAGCGGAGCAAAATACCTCCGCAAAAACGCACAACGCCAGACTGATTCCCGGCCCGAGCCCGATCGGGTCGGGGAACTTTTCCCGTACCTGGCCAAAGTGAATGAGCTTGTCCCAACCATGACCCAGCAACATCATCAGCCCAAATCCAGCCCGCAAGACCAGCAGGCCAAGGTGAAGCAACACCTGATCGATAGCGTAGTTTAGGCGCGTCGCCCATTGGCTGAACATGATTTGCTCCTCGTGAAAGGCCTGCATGTATGCTTGGGGTCGGCAGTGTAACAATGTAGCATTGCTTTTCGTTAAAATAGCAACACAACGCCTGTTTGCCAAACTGGGAGCAATGACGCTTATGCACTGGCTCTTGCTGATGGTCTGTGTCCTCGCTCTCTTGCCCGACATGCCGCAGGGCATTATCTCCCATCCCTGGTTCTCGGCAGCGGGTACGTGGGGACCAGTCGCTGTTACAACAGTCGCGGCAGTGATTCTCGGTAATAAGTTTGGCCGCCGCAAACGCACTCTCACCGGTGCCCGATACCGCTGGTACCGCGCCTTGCGTTTTACCCTCGGATTGACGGTCATGCTCAATCAGGTGGTTGCATTGATGGTCTTCGATTGGGGCAATGTGGTGCGCGAACGTTACCACTTGGGCAACTGGTGGCTGGTAGATGAGCTTTGTCTTATTGCCCCCTTGGTGGTGGGATTATGTAGTTTCTGGTGGGGCATCTACCCTGCCGAGAAGGCGTTGCATAAGAGTTCCGACCCACCCGACTCGGTAACATTCTGGTCGCGTCGGGACTATGTGCTCTTTCAAATGCGGGTGCATCTTGGCCTGATGCTGTTGCCGATGCTGCTGTATGTGAGTGTGCAAGACCTGGCCACCCGATTGTCACCAGGATTGTTACAACTGCCGGGACAACTTAGCTGGTGGTGGCTTGCTGTGAGTGTGATTTCAACAGCAGGTACGCTCGCGATTTTGCCTTGGGTGCTGGTGCGAGTTTGGGGCACCCGCTCTTTGCCCGCGGGACCTGTGCGGGACCTGTTACAGGTCACTGCTCGCCGACTTGGATTTCGATGTACCGACCTTCGCGTCTGGCACACGCGCCATAACGTCGCCAATGCGATGGTGACCGGCATTCTCCCCTGGCCTCGCTACATCATTTTGAGCGATGCGCTCATCGAAGGTCTTACTCCTGAGGAACTGGTGGCGGTGCTGGGTCACGAAATCGGTCATGTTCGCCGTTGCCACATGCTGCTTTACGTCCTGGTAATGACGCTGGCACTGTTTTCCGGTGGCTTGCTCTTACAGCGGTACACACCGGACTTGCAGGTGAACTGGGTGACCATGACCTTGCACTTTACGGATAACAAACACTGGCGACACTGGTTGCAGTTACTCTTTTCGCTCACTGCCATGGGGGTTTACGTATGGCTGGTTTTTGGGTTTATCTCACGGCGATGCGAACGGGAGGCGGATGTTTACGGCTGCCTGGCAGCTTCTTGTAACCAACCGGTGTGCCTCGGCTTTCACATTGGCACTTTTTTCCTGGATGAGAAACCGTCGCACCTGTGTCCAACAGGCGTACAGACTTTCATACGTGCTCTGGAAAAAGTTGCCGACCTCAACGGTATCCCCAAAAACCAGTGGACCTGGCGGCACGGCAGTATCGCGCAGCGCATTGCTTATTTACAAAGGCTGATAACTGCGGCGCCGCGATCGGTCGCGTTGCCCCGCTATAGCTGGATACCGCAATGGGGACTACTCGGCCTTCTGGCCGGCATTTCGCTGCTACTCTGCCTGTGAGAAGGATTGACTGCTAACGAGAAAACGAATGTTCGAGGTATTTGAGCATACAGCCGACCTGGGATTGCGCGTGCAGGCCCAACAACTGGATGACCTGTTTGCTGAGGCCGGACGCGCTCTTTTCAGCGTGATCGTCGAGAATCTGCATGAGGTTCAACCTCGCCAGTCTTACCCTGTCCAGCTTCAGGAAAACACTCTGGAATATCTGTTTTTCGACTGGCTTGACACGCTCTTATACCTTTTCGATGCGAAAAAGCTCCTGCTGCGTGAATTTGAAGTGCAGGTAATGCAGTCGGCACAAGATGCTAGCGAAACCGGTCCAGGTGGTCGCGAGCCGGGTCTTACGAACCCGCATAGTCCTGCCGGAATGTGGAAGCTGACCGCCATGGTGCGCGGCGAGCCGCTCGATCGCACCCGTCATCAACTTGACCACGAAGTCAAAGCGATCACCTATCACGGTCTGAAAGTAGAACGCACTGCCGATGGCTGGTTAGCGGAAGTCATCGTGGACATTTAGGATGCGAAACTTGCCCGGCCGGATCGGGAGTTGTTGCGGAAAAGAACTTCCTTTTCAGCTAGCCGGTCCCTGGTGAACGACCAGAGCGGGAGTTTTCCCGGAATAATCCTGCGTGTCCCGCATATTGTCCCCGGCGGCATACAATAGCTGGTGCCGTCTAAGACCACGGCACTGCGTCCGAGCAAGTTTTCATTACTTACTTGCACAGGGAAGGAGGAGTTGGCAACGGCAGCATAGTCGCACCAGGAGGAAGGACTCATGACGCAAGCCTATCGAGGTCCACTGGAAAGAATTGACGAAACCCGCTGGCGGATTCCCAAGAGCTATAAACCCGGCATGCGGGTAGATGGAATCATCTTCGCGGATGACCGGCTGATTGAGCAAATCCGCAATGACCAGGCACCGGAACAGGTGGCCAACGTCGCATTCTTGCCAGGTATCCAGGTGGCGAGCCTGGCCATGCCCGACATCCACTGGGGCTACGGCTTTTGTATTGGCGGCGTGTGTGCCACGGATCCCGACGAAGGAGGCGTAATTTCGCCTGGCGGTGTCGGATACGACATCAATTGCGGTGTGCGCCTGGTACGCACCAATCTCACCGAAGACCAGGTCCGGCCGAAGCTGAAAGAACTCATCAATGCACTGTTTCGGGAAATACCAACCGGTGTGGGGCGGACCGGGAAATATCACTTCGACAAAAAGGAGTTGCGGCATCTGCTGGCGGAAGGGCCGCGCTATTTGATCTCTCGCGGATTGTGCACGGAAGAGGACATCGAACACACGGAAGCGGAAGGTCGGCTAGCGGGTGCCAAGCCGGAAAACGTCAGCGATCGCGCTTTAGAACGCGGCGAGGAACAGTGCGGCACCCTCGGTTCGGGCAACCATTTTCTCGAAGTGCAGGTCGTGGATGCGATCTTCGACGAGGAAGCCGCTCGGGTGATGGGACTGTTTCCCAACCAGGTCTGCGTCATGATCCATTCGGGCTCGCGGGGTCTGGGTTACCAGGTCTGCGATGATGCCCTGCATGCTCTGCGGCACGCGCCGGAAAAATATGGCATCGAGCTACCCGACCGTCAGCTTCTCTGCGCCCCTGTGCACAGCCCTGAAGGTCAGCACTATATCGGCGCCATGCGAGCGGCAGCGAATTTTGCCTGGTGCAATCGTCAGTTGCTCACCTGGCAGGCGCGGGAAGTTTTTGAAAGCGTATTCGGCAAACCCTGGCAGGACCTGCAGATGGCCGTCGTATATGACGTCTGCCACAACATTGCCAAATTCGAGGAGCACGAAATCGAGGGCAAACGGAAATGGGTCTGGGTGCACCGCAAAGGTGCCACTCGTGCCTTTCCGCCAGGTCATCCTGAGATTCCGGCCAAATACCGCCACATTGGCCAACCGGTACTTATTCCCGGTGATATGGGACGGGCCAGCTGGGTACTGGTCGGTCAGCAGGACAGCATGCGGAAATCATTTGGCACAACCTGTCACGGCGCCGGTCGTGCTATGAGTCGCACAGCCGCAGTGCAGGAAGCCCGAGGACGCAGCATTGAAAAGGAACTGGAGCAACGCGGCGTCATCGCCCGTGCCCGAAGCTGGAAGGGTTTGGCTGAAGAACAACCGGCCGCTTACAAGGATGTTGACCTCGTCGTCGAAACCGTCCACAAAGCGGGGCTGTCGAAAAAGGTAGCCCGATTGCGACCCATTGGCGTGATCAAAGGGTAAGCGGCGGTCGGCACACACATAACGCTCCTTCGTGACCGACTGGCCATAGGAGCAGCCGTGCCGGAACTGGAATGGCGCGTCGGAATGAAGCTGGTCTAGCGCTTCGAGAACTGGAAGCCCCGTCGGGCACCGCGCCGACCGTATTTCTTGCGTTCTTTGCGGCGAGCATCGCGGGTGAGCAACCCAGCTTCGCGTAGTTTGCGCACGATCGGATGGACGGCCGGTGGTTCCGCACCAGCTTCGGTCGTCGGCGGTTCCTGAGCGCTGAACATCTCCTTCAGTGCTCGGGCTACGCCCTGGCAAATTGCGCCCGCCTGGCCAGCAAAACCGCCGCCGCGAACGTTGACGTAGATGTCCAGCTTACCCTGCATTTCAGCTACTTCCAGAGGCAGGGTGACCAGCTTGCGGTCGCGCAATTCGGTGAAATAACTTTCCAGCGGCCGACCGTTGATTTCGACTTTCCCATTACCGGGGCACAACCGCACTCGCGCCACCGCGGTCTTGCGTCTCCCAGTTCCCCACCAGTAGCTGATTACCCCTGTGCTCATAGCCAGTCCCGTGCTTTATTCGTCGGTTAGCTTCAATTAGAACCCAGAAGGAAAGTGCCTTCACACTCCTGTTGAGGCTGCTAATCGAATTGGCGGCGCCCAGGTATTTTCCGTGACGGTCAGCAGGATCGGCTGCTGGGCCTGATGCGGATGTTCCGGCCCGGCGTACAGCTTCAGTTTCAGCAGTTGCCGGCGTGCTAGCTTGTTTTTCGGCAGCATCCGGCGAACCGCCTCCCGCAAAATTTTCGTTGGATTACGCAGTAGCATGTCTCGGGCACTGCGGAGCTTTCGCCCACCTGGATAACCACTGAACCATTCGTAATACTTCTGCTCCCACTTCTTCCCCGTGAAGCGCACTTTGTCGGCATTGACGACGATGACATAATCGCCGACGTCAATGTGTGGCGTGTATTCCGGTTTATGCTTGCCCATGAGGATGCGGGCGATGACGACAGCCAGCCTGCCTACGACCTGATTGGTCGCATCTATCAAATACCAGCGTTTTTCGACATCGCCTGGCTTGGCTTGATAGCTTCTCATGCGGAGCATGCTCCTGTGCCTCCCGCGCTGCAAAGAAACCGACTTCTTCCCTGCACGCAGGAAATCAGCATTGTAGATTGTCTAATCATCGCGTCAAGAGTTTGCGGGCACGGTTGCCGCTTGCGGTGCGACATCACTCCCAGCCGACTCTTGAATCGGCACCACACGAACGCGGCGTCCGTTTTGTTCAAACCGTACGATTCCATCCACGAGAGCAAACAGGGTATCGTCGCGTCCCCGGCCAACGTACAAACCGGGCACGAACTTGCTGCCGCGCTGCCGCACTATAATTCCGCCGGCACGCACGAATTGGCCGCCGAACACTTTGACACCGAGCCGTTTGCTGTGTGAATCTCGCCCGTTTCGCGTTGAACCCTGCCCTTTCTTGTGTGCCATATCTGCAATTCCTCCTTCGTTCCCACCTTCAGATGGCGAGCAGCCTATTATACGCTGAGTGCTACCGCTGGCCACCGTCCAATGAAAGCACTCGCCGCCAGGCCATTGCGGATGGGTGTAATCCCAAATTTCACTCCTCACCGGACATCATTCTTTTGAGAAAAGCCCGTGGCCAGCCCGACGCAACCTTCCCCAATCAAGCCAGACGATTACCCCCGCGCCATGGTGCGCCCGACCGGCTTCCGATTGCTCGCAAGTGGCTACGCTGCAACAGGTACAAATTTCAAACAAACCGGGGTCGGTACGTTTTCCTCGACAGCTGTCCGTTTTAGCTCGCCGGTTTTCGGGTTCAGCTCGAAGATGACGATGTTGTCGCCGTGTTCGCTCGCCACCAGCACAAACCGTCCGGACGGATCGATGTTGAAGTTTCTCGGCCAGCGGATGCCGTCACGGAATTGGCCGACCGCCGTCAGTTTCCCCGTCTGGGTGTCGATCCGGAATACACTGATGCTGTCGTGACCACGATTCGAGCCGAACAGCCATTCTCCGCTCGGATGCACGAGCACTTCGGCGGTATAGCTTGTGCCTTGGAAGTCTTTGGGCAGAGTGCTCACCGTCTCGATTTCCTGAAGCGTACCTTGACTGCCATCCCAGCGGAACGCCGTTACGGTATTGGCCAGTTCGTTGATCACGTATGCAAATTTTCCCGACGGGTGGAAAGCGAAATGCCGCGGACCAGCTCCGGGGGCAACACTGGCAAACGGCGGGTCGTTCGCTTTCAGTTCGCCCCGTTCGGCGTCGTAGCGATAGACATAGACGCGATCCAGGCCGAGATCGGCTACGATGGCAAATCGTCCCGACGCATCCAGGTTCACCGAATGAGGATGCGGCGCTTCCTGGCGTTTGGGATTAACGCTTTTGCCCTGATGCTGGATGACACAAGTCGGCTCAGCCAGACGACCATCAGCAGCAATGGGAAGCACGGCTACCGTGCCGCCGCTGTAATTGGCTACCAGCACGTGCCGACCAGCTGTGTCCACCACAAGATGACAAGGTCCGGCACCCGCGGAGGGCTGTTCATTGAGAAACTGAAGCTTTCCTGTTGCCGTATCCATAGCAAACGCACGCACTCCACCGGTGCGTTTCCCGCCCAGGCTACCCACCTCGCCGACGGCATACAGAAAGCGTCGGCTCGGGTGAACTGCCAGAAACGAGGGATTCACGCTTTCCGCAGCCAGTCCATGCCCGCGCAGCTTTCCGTCCGTGTGCCACTCGTACAAGTAGATGCCCTTGCTTTTTTTGCTTGTGTACGTGCCGACGTAGAGCCAGTAGCGCTGCGTCTGAGCAGCCCTCAGCGACAGGTCAACACTCAGGGCCGCGCTGGCGAGCAAAAATTCCCGCCTGTTCAGATGCATGGTTGTTCCTCCCCGTTTGAGTTTAGCCACAACCGGTAGTCGCACCGCAGGTATCACATTTCAGGCAAGCCCCACTGCGTACCAGAGTAAGCTGGCCACATTCCGGGCAAGGATCGCCTTCGTATCCTTTGAGTCGTGCCAGACGAATCTCCTCCGCCAAAGCGCTGCGGGCGAGCAGAGCCGGTCCCGATTGCTGAGGTTTGCTTCCGTTGGCCGTTTCCGCAGCGTTGCCGTTACTCGGTCGGACTGGTCTGGGGTGGAGGTGAGGCGTTTTCGGTTTGCGAAACGCGGGCGAGTTCCGCAACGACTCCTCCTCTTTCCATTCCCCAGGGTCGTACACGCGCTCAGCGACCACTTCTTCACCTTCATATTCCGGCTCGACCGCATTGCGATGCATAGCGTCCGCCCGCAGGTCTTCTTCGTCCACCTGGGCCAGATCATAGCGACCCAGATAGGTAATCGCCAGTTCGCGGAAAATATAGTCAATGATCGAGGTCGTCATCTTGATATGCGGATTGCCCTGCACCGGACCGTTGGGTTCAAATCTAGTGAACAAAAATGCATCTACAAATTCTTCCAGCGGAACCCCATGCTGCAAACCCAGTGACACGGCAATGGCGAAACAGTTAAGAATGCTCCGGAATGCCGCTCCTTCTTTGTGCATGTCGAGGAAGATTTCCCCCAGCGTGCCATCCTCGTATTCCCCGGTGCGAAGGTAAATCTTATGCGGACCAATCCGCGCTTTCTGCGTATAACCAGCGCGGCGATCAGGTAAGCGGCGACGCTTGGCAATATAGCGGTGGATAATGCGCTCCGCGATGCGCACCGGTTCGGCCTGTGGTTCCTCGGCAATCGCTAACAAATCCGATGCCTCACCCACCGAGCTTAGAGGCTGACTAAGTTTCGAACCATCTCGATAGATGGCGATCGCCTTCAGCATCAGTCGCCAGCTTAGCAGATAGGCATTCTTGACATCTTCGATGGTGGCATCGTGAGGCATGTTAATAGTTTTCGAGATAGCGCCACTAATAAACGGTTGTGCAGCAGCCATCATGCGAATATGGGCCTCAGTGCTGAGGAATCGCTTTCCCTTCTTACCGCAACGATTAGCACAATCAAAAACCGGCAAATGTTCGGGCTTCAGATGGGGAGCCCCTTCCAGGGTCATGGTGCCGCAGACATATTCGTTAGCCGCCTCGATCTGCTCGCGGGTAAAACCGAGAGCGGCCAGCACATCGAAGTCAGGCGCCTGTATCTGCGCATCCGTGAAACCGAGCTGCCGCAAGAAGTCATCCCCTAAAGTCCAGCGGGTGAACGCAAACCGCAAGTCGAATACCGTCGGCAAAAGTTCCTCTATTCGAGATAGAACGGCATCCGTAAAACCGCGCGTTCGCAGGGTTTCCGGATTTATATAGGGGCAACCGTGTAAGGTACCGTGTCCGCGGCAGTATAGTTCTATATCACGGATCTGCTCACTGCTATAACCTAACTTAGCCAGAGCCAGCGGTACCGAACTGTTGATAATTTTGAAGTAACCGCCACCGGCAAGCTTCTTAAACTTCACCAGAGCGAAGTCCGGTTCAATGCCAGTGGTGTCGCAATCCATGGCCAGACCGATAGTGCCGGTGGGAGCAATGCAAGTAACCTGAGCGTTGCGATAGCCATACTTCTCACCGAGTTCCAGCATCCGGTCGGCTTCCCGCCGCGCTGCCTCTAACAAAAAGCGAGGACATTGTTCAGGATCGATTCCCATCGGTTTAATACTTAGACCTTCGTACTCGCCAGGCGGTGCGTTATAAGCAGCACGGCGATGGTTACGGATAACCCGCAACATAGCTTCGCGGTTAGCATGAAAGCGAGGGAATGGCCCTAATTCGCGGGCCAGTTCTGCGGAAGTGCTATAAGCCGTAGCATGCATCAAACAGGTAATCGCACCGCAAATGGCCCTGGCACGCGGCGAGTCATAGGGCACGCCTTCGACCATTAGCAAGGTACCTAAATTCGCGTAGCCGAGACCTAAAGTGCGATAATCATACGATCGCCGGGCAATCGCTTTGCTGGGGAACTGGGCCATATAAACCGAAATCTCCAGCACAATCGTCCAGAGCCGGCACGCGTGCTGGAAAGCTTCGACGTCGAAAAACTCCTCGCTGGATAAATTCGATTCTGGCCGGCGACTGCGATGGAATAGCAGCAAATTCAGGGAAGCTAAATTGCAGGCGGTATCGTCGAGAAACATATATTCGCTGCAGGGATTGGAGGCATTGATGCGACCATCGTTCGGACAGGTGTGCCATTCATTGATGGTTGTGTCAAACTGCAGACCGGGATCGGCGCAAGCCCAGGCAGCCGCCGCTATTTGATCCCACAAATCGCGGGCACGAATAGTTCGACACGGTCGTGGAGGCCGATTTTCCCGCCGTGCCTGCTCCAGTTCGGTTCGCCAGTAAAGATGCCAGGGACCATCGGACAGTACCGCTTCCATAAAGGCATTGGTCAGGCGAACCGAATTGTTGCTGTTCTGCCCGGAAACCGTAGCGTAGGCTTCGGAATTCCAGTCGGTATCGTACTCGGCAAACTGAATGGCTGTGGCACCTTGCTTAGCCAGCTGGATAGCCCGTTCGATATAGTTGATGGGCACCTGAGCGCGGCGGGCCTCGGCAACAGCCCGGCGCAACGCTTCGTTTTTGCGCGGATCGAACCGATCTGCTTCGGTGGTCAGCGTTCCGTTGCCGTTAGACGGTTCCGGATGATGACAGGCGCGGATGATCGCGTTGAGGTAATGATTGCAAATCTTCGAACCGGTTACCAGTGCCGCTACTTTCTGTTCCTCGTGCACCTTCCAGTTGACAAACTCCTCAATATCGGGATGGTCGGCGTCGAGGATAACCATTTTGGCAGCGCGACGAGTGGTGCCACCGGATTTGATAGCGCCAGCAGCACGGTCGCCAATCTTGAGAAAACTCATCAAGCCACTGGATTTTCCGCCCCCCGACAACGGTTCACCTTCGGCACGCAGAGCGGAAAAATTCGTCCCCGTGCCCGAACCATATTTGAAGATGCGTGCCTCACGCACCCACAAATCCATGATACCGCCCGGATTGACAAGGTCATCCGCAATGCTCTGGATAAAGCAGGCATGAGGAGCTGGTCGTTCGTAAGCTGATTTCGAAGCGACGGTCTCGCCAGTTTCCGGATCAACGTAATAATGCCCCTGCGGCGGCCCAGCGATACCGTAGGCCCAGTACAGGCCAGTATTGAACCATTGCGGACTGTTAGGGGCGGCAATCTGCCAAGCCAACATGTAGAGGATTTCGTCATAAAAAGCGCGGGCGTCTTCTTCAGAATCGAACACCCCTTCTTTCCATCCCCAGTAAGTCCAGCAACCGGCCAGGCGATGAAACACCTGTCGGGCATCGCGTTCACTGCCAAAAGAACAACCTTCTGCCGGCACCGAACGCCACAGCCACTCAGGAACGTTGGCCTCGGGCACGCGAACCGTTGCCGAAGGCACGCCCGCTTTGCGAAAGTACTTCTGCGCCAGAATATCCACGGCCACCTGCGACCAGTGTTCCGGCGCAATCAAGTCGCGCATCTCGAAGACCACGGAGCCATCGGGATTCGTGATTCGGCTGGTGCGATTCACAAACGAGACGGAGCCTAATGGGTCTTGATTTTCCCGGGTGAAGCGGCGTGGGATACGCATATCCGACCTCCTGGCGGATGGTTGTCAATCCGAGCGTAAAGCTGGCGCAACAAAACTCCGATCAGCGTGCGAGCACTCCGCAATTAGTGGAATTATGTTCACTGGCCGCATCGGGCCGAGAACCGGATGTGTTCCCCAATACGAACGGTAAAGTCAGGCCTTTCTGATCCTGATACTTGCCGCGTTTATCGGCGTAACTGACGCGGCAGACCTGTTCGGCACGCAGGAAGATAATCTGAGCGATGCCTTCGTTGGCGTAAATTTTCGCCGGCAGGGGCGTGGTGTTACTGATTTCCAGGGTGATTTTGCCCCGCCATTCCGGTTCCAGCGGCGTAATGTTGACGATGATCCCGCAGCGGGCATAAGTGGATTTGCCGACGCAGATCGCCAAAACGTCGCGGGGAATTTCAAAATATTCCAGCGATTCCGCCAGAGCAAAACTGTTGGGCGGAATCAGACAGTAATCTCCTTCAATGTCCACGAAAGCGGTCGGCGAAAAGTTTTTCGGATCCACCACGGCACCGTAAACGTTGGTAAAGACTTTGAAATGCCGACCCACACGCACGTCGTAGCCGTAGCTGCTCAGCCCGTAGGAAATCACCCCGGTTCGGGGACTGCCATCGGCAAAGGGTCGAATGACGATCTCCTGCTGAATCTGATGGTCGCTTAAGATGCTCACCGCCATCCTCCTGGCTATGTCTTTAGTGGACGTTCGTACACTATTATCGGTATCCAGGGGCAACCGAGTCAAGACTAGTTGGCAGGCCGGTTATGCCTGTCTGGGTACCTCACCCGCGCCTTTCGCACTAGATGTAGTAGCCAAAGCCGCTTTTTAGCCCAAGATATAGGATTGTCAAGCCCCCAACCGTCTTGGACAGTCCCTCGGAGACAGGACTCCTCATCCGATGAACCGAAGCGGAAAGGATTTGTGTAAACGTGATGAAAAAGCGGCTCGATAGGCGTTCTCGCAGCGCAATTTTGCAGCTGGTACCGCAGCTGTTTCCGCCTTGCCAGCTGTGCATTTTGGCGATGCCCAAGTGAACCATGCTCCCCTGCGAGGTAAGCACTCCAAACAGCAAAATCGTGAGTTGGTCATTTTCCGCTTCCCAGCCTCTGTCCTGCCCGTCCGACCGGCGAAACAAATTGGGTCGCACTGTCCCGTTACGCAAGCTGGGATGACGAAGAAACGCCGAGGTAATTTTCGCCAAACAAGACGGCAAGCAACGCGCCGATAACTCAGTCCACAGGTTATTGGCAGCCGACCGGCTCGCGTCTTGCAGCAATCGTTCACCGCTGATGGATAAGACGTCACCCGTGGAGTGAAGGGAGTTGCGTCGGCCTGACTGCTGGCTACAAGCACGTTCCGGGACAGGCTTATTGCTGTGATTTGCCGACTCGGTGTCGCTTTATCGTCCTGTTTGTCGTCTGATTTAGGTCCCGCTAATTGCTGCAAATCGCTGGCCGATGAAGGGCACCGAGAAGTAAATAATTCCGCGCGTACGGTTACTGTTTGAATTCGCTGGCTCGCCTGTCCGGCGATTCTGACTGGTGCCACAAATACATTTCGCGGACTGTTTATTGAGCCTGATATTGCGCCCGCTGCCGTGTGCTTCCCACGACGCCGAACCGCTCATGACATCCGCACAACGTTCGTTAGTAACCGTCATCACTCCGGCCGATGCAAAGGTCGCAGGCCAAACTGTCGGCGGATGCAATTCGCCTGTTCCCACACCTTATCCTGACCGGCAAGAAAGCGTACTAACTGGCCGGTGGACACGCCGAGCAGTGCCGCGGTCCTGGCCAGTTCGCCGTGCTGAGCGACCAGGGCATCCAGCACCAGACCCACTGTTGGCCAATAGCGTGTGTCTCGCTGACCGAGTTTGAGCTGATGTTCAGCCACTGCTTGCCAGAGGGCGACGGAGGCGGGATCGGTGGGCGGAAACGGTTCGCGTAAAAGCAAAAACAACCGCTGGCGGAGCCGTTTCAGTGCCCGCTGCTTGTTTTCGTGTTGGGAGCGGCTTTCTTCGGCAATGACCTGTAACCCGCTGGGCAGATGGCGCAGACGCACAGCCGAATCAGTCTTGTTGCGTTTCTGTCCGCCCGGACCGCTGGCCCGGTACGTGTCCACAGCACACTGCCGCAGGAGTTGCTCATCGGTTAAGCAAGTGAACTGCTGGCGCATGGTTCGAAAAAAAATTTTTGGGCGGCAGCTTGACCCTGACCTGAGAAATTTTACAATCGGCTAGCGAAGGGATTGCATCCTACCATCCCCACCAGCCTGAGGGAGGAATGCCCATGCCTGAAACACCCCACCCCAGTAGCAAGCCGGGCATCTCCCGGCGCGAGTTTCTCAGCGGCACAGGTTTGACGGCAGCGGCTACGGCTCTGCTCCAGACCGATGAAACGTTTGGCCAGGCCGAGAAAACTAAGGCACCTGCTACGCCAGGATTCGGTCCCCGGCCAGTGGCTTGTGAATTGCTGGTCAACGGGGCACGAATCAATGTGCAAATTGAGCCGCGGGTGACGTTGCTCGATTGTTTGCGGAATTACATGGATGTGACCGGCCCGAAACGGGTCTGCGATCGCGGTACCTGCGGTGCGTGCACGGTTCTGCTGGATGGCAAACCCATCTACGCCTGCACCATGCTGGCACTGGAAGCGCAGGGCAAAGCCATCGAAACACCGGAACATCTCTACCAGGATGGTCAGCTCCACCGCGTGCCCGCAGCATTTGCTCAATATGACGCCCAGCAATGCGGTTTTTGCACACCGGGATTTGTTATGGCCATGAAGGCTTGTTTCGACCGCAACCCGAAAGCCACGCCCAGAGAAGTCGAGCATTGTCTGGCTGGCAACATCTGCCGCTGCGGAACTTATCAGCAAATGCGCGACGCCCTGCGCAGTCTTTGCCGGAAGGGAGGCTAAGCCATGGCGGAAATCAAATGGCCGGAAAAACGCCGCGTAATCGGTACCAAAGTGCAACGCCTGGACGGTCCCGATAAGGCGACCGGCCGGGCACGCTATAGCCAGGACATCAATCGGCCGGGCATGCTGCACGCCGTTATTCTCCGCAGTCCCCATGCCCATTGCCGCATTAAGAGTCTGGATATTTCCGAAGCGGCGAAGGCTCCCGGCGTGCGAGCCATTGTTACGGTCGGACAGCTGCAATACACCGGCGGTCGCAAAGAAGGCAAGCCTGGCTGGTTATTCCCCATCAGCCTCACCGATGCGAATCGGGAGTTGTTCTATCACGGCGATGAAATTCTCGCCATCGCCGCAGACACGGAAGAGCATGCCCGCGATGCGTTGCGGCTGGTCAAAATCGAATTTGAACCGCTGCCGTTCATCGTCAAGGAAAGTACGGCTCTGCAAAAACGCCAGGCTCCCAGCACCGTGCCTGGAAAAGACGCCAGCAACGTTTTGCCGGGTGGGACTCGTACTGCTGGCAATCCCGACCTCGCCAGGAAAGAAGCGGAAGTGCTGGTCAGTGGTACCTACGGCGTACCGGTCATAACGCACTGCTGCCTGGAAACGCACGGTCTGGTTGCCGAGTGGGAAAGCCCGAAAAGTCTGGTCATCTGGTGCACCACGCAAGCTGTGCCTGGAACCGCGGGCCAATTGCAAGGATTTTTCGCCGGCCACGGCATTAACTGCACCGTCCGCTGCATTACGCACTATATGGGCGGCGGATTCGGCAGCAAGTTCGGCCCGGATATTCAGGGGCAACTCGCGGCTGTGCTGGCCTGGATCGCCCAGGCTCCAGTCAAACTCTTCCTCGACCGCGATGAGGAACATCTGGCCGCGGGCAATCGCCCCAGCGCCACTGCCAGCGTGACGATCGGCGGCCGCAAGGATGGTACAATTACGCTCTTTGAAGCCAGCAGCTACGGCACTCCCGGTATCGGTCGCGCCGCTGGGGTCAATACTGCGATTCTCCCTTACGTTTACGAGATCCCGAACGTTCGCGTGAGCACCGACATTGTCAGGCTCAATCACGGTGCGGCGCGGGCCATGCGGGCACCAGCTCATCCGCAAAATTGCTTCATCACCGAGTCAGCCGTTGACGACTTCGCTAACGCGGCCGGGTTGGACCCCATGGAAGTGCGATTGAAAAACCTGCCCAAAAACGACCCGGCAGCAATGAAAACCGCCCCGACCTCGTTCCCGGCCTTACGCGAGACTATTTACCGCGACGAAATTCAAATTGCCGCCGAGTTGTCGCAGTGGAAAAAGAAGTGGCATCCGCCCGGCAAAGGTCCGACCAAAGGCCCCTGGAAACACGGTATGGGCATGGCCCTGCACACCTGGGGCGGCGCCGGTCGCGCGGATAACGACGTGTTCGTCTCCATACACAGCGACGGTTCGGTCGTGGTCCAGTGCTCGACCCAGGATTTAGGTACCGGCGAGCGCACTGTTCTGGCCATCGTCGTCGCCGAGGTGCTCGGTCTGGAGCCGAAAGACATCACTGTCATCATCGGCGAAAGCCAGATTGGCCGTTCGACAGGTTCCGGCGGGAGCACGACCACGGCCGGCACTGCCCCGGCTGCGTTGGTGGCCGCTATCAATGCCCGTGATCAGCTGCTGCAAAAGATCGCTCCCAAACTGGGCGCCAGGCCGGAAAATCTTGTCCTCGAGCCCGGCAAGATTACCGACAAGGCCAGCGGTAAGAGCTTTTCGTGGCGGCAGGCCTGTGCTCGACTCGGCATGGAATCGGTGCGCGGCCAAGGGAACTGGCAAGAGGGTCTCTCCGGGTCCGGTGTGGGCGGAGTGCAGGTCGCCGAGGTTTGGGTGGATACCGAGACCGGCGTCGTCAGACTCGAGAAAATTGTTGCCGTACAGGATTGCGGCATGGTCGTCAACAAGCTCGGCTGCGAATCGCAAGTGGCCGGTGGCGTCATCATGGGCATCAACCTCGCCATGTTCGAGGAGATGATCGTGGATGAGCAGACCGGCCGGATGGTCAATCCGGACTTCGAGTTCTACAAACTCGGTGGCATTCTGGATATGCCGGAGATTATCGTTCACATGCACGACATGCCGGAGCGCGGCGTGATCGGTATCGGCGAGCCGCCCACCATCAGCACTGCCGCGGCTATCGGCAACGCCATCTGCAACGCTCTGGGTGTGCGCGTGCCACGCACTCCGTTTAGCCCCGACCGGGTGCTGGCCGCTTTACATGGGAAAAAATAACTACGGCAGCATCGGCTGTCGAAAAGCCGACAGGAGCAACCGGCTATGAAAAACTTCACCTACTACCGACCAACTTCCCTGGAAGCTGCCCTTGCCTTGCTCGACAACCGCTGGGGAACGACGGAATTGCTCGCCGGCGGCACCGATTTGCTCGACCTGCAGAAAGAATACGTCGCTCAACCCGAAAAAGTGGTCAGCCTCAACTTCATCCAGGAACCAGCTCTCACGCGGATTGACGTGCCTAATCTTCCTGCAGGTTCCAAGGGGGTGGTGAGCATTGGAGCCGCGGTCAAACTCGCTGACATAGCCGATCATCCCGAACTGAAAAAGCTTTTCCCGTCCCTGACCGACGCCGCCGGCCAGATTGGTGGGCCGCAGATTCGCAACATGGGCACGCTGGGCGGCAATCTTTGCCAGCGCAACCGTTGCTGGTACTTCCGCGACGAACACGTGCAGTGCCTGCTCAAAGGCGGTAGAAAATGTTACGCCACGGATGGGGAAAACCGCTACCACGCCATCTTCACCAAAGGCCACCCGTGCGTGATCGTGAATCCGTCCACTCTGGCCCCGGCTCTGATTGCCCTGGGAGCCAGCGCGGAAGTAGCCGGACCCCAAGGAAAACGCACGATTCCGCTGGCCCAGTTTTTCCAGGCACCTACGAAACCAGAGCAACGCGAACATGTGCTGGCTCCGAATGAGATTGTGGTACGAGTGTTAATTCCGGTGGAAGGCCTGCGTAACGCCAGTTATGAGGTTCGCCACAAGCAGAGTTACGACTGGCCACTTGTGCAGGCGGCGGTGGCGTTTCGCCTCAGCGGCGGCAAAGCAACGGACGTGAGAATTGTGCTGGGACACGTCGCTCCCACACCCCACGTCGCCAGCGAAGCGCAAAAACTGGTAGAGGGCCAGACCATTACTCCCGAATTAGCGGCCCGGGCAGGTGAAGCTGCCACGGCGGGGGCCTCTCCGCTCAGCCAGAACGCCTACAAGGTGCATCTGGTGAAGGTGGCCGTGAAACGGGCTTTGCTGCTGGCCAGTGGTGCGACGCCCGATTGGGTGCTCTGAGCCAGCTGGCTGGCGACAAAGGTAACCCGAATAACTGTCCCGCGCCCAGCTCCTGTTTGGTGCCATTGGCCTGACCAGTACGGAACTGGTTTGGCCGTTGGTTTCCGCTCTTCTATCGGCCCGAAGATAAAGTAGTTGATACCGTTCTTCGCACGCGCTGCTGGCGATTACATGCTGGCGCACGGCAAAACAATTTGCCAAACAATGGCTGTTATTACCACGCTATTGTTAGTTGCGGAACGGAAACGCATATCAGCCGCTATGCGACAAACAAGCGGTATCTTTTGTGCCCACGTTTACGGTGATTTATCCAGGTGCCGGGGAAGGTTCTGGAAAAACTTAACAACACGCGGTGGCAGTCCCAGCCAACTACCGCAACTGCCTGTATCAAACCAAGGAAGGCTTAAAACAACACGGGGTGGCGGAACCCGAAGGTTCGCCACCCCGGCGGGGTTAGGTAGGGGAACATGCGTGAGAAGATGCAGAGGGGGCTTGTCGGCGCTTATATTATAGGCGACGTTGGCAATTATTCCAGGTCCTGCACGTTAAATTGCTGACCGTCATCCCGAATGCAGGCCAGCACCAGGACATCCAGATTGACGCTGTAGCGAATGCGGCGAAGGGAACGGTCGGCCATGACCGCATTGAAGCTGCCTGGATGTGCGGAGCCAAACGAAGCGGTGTTGGTTACTCCACGCGTATCCTGGAGTGGCTGGCTGTTGCCCTGGCGCACTGTGTCGCCATCGAATCCCGCCACATATCCTTCATTATCGCCTGGGTCACCACCGCTGTTCAGTGTGGACAGGTTGACGTACTTCTCACCGATCAGAACGGTATTGCTCGTGCCGTCCGGCACGCCACCGTCGAGACTGCAGATACGAGTGATCCAGGCAGGACCACCTTGCAACCCACTGCGAATAATAATGCCGCTGCACTCGTACGCACCATAAGGCGGGCTGTTGTAAACGAAACCCGCGGCAGTTGTGTAGGCACCGCTCACTCCGCGCGATGCGGCATAATCCAGGAAAGCGATTGGGAAAGGCGCAGCTGGAGGCGGAGAAATCTGCGTGCCGGTCTGATCCACCGCCGCTACCAGGTTCCACGGAGTGCGGTTGTAATTAATCGCGGTGGGTCTGCGCCGACTGGGACAGAAGTAGGCGTTGATGGGCGTACTCAAGATCGTCGCTTCCTGACCAGCGGGCAAGCGGAAAAGTTGCTCCTGTTCGAGGTAAGGCAGAATCTGATACGCCCAGCCCCAGTTCTGGTACGGGGCCATAGCAGGTTGGCCGCTAATGATGACCCGCGGAGACTGCCAATCCCAGCCCGCACTGGGGAAGATGTTGAAATCGTTGTGGAAATTGTGAGCTGCCATCGCCATTTGCGAAAGGTTGTTTCCGCAGCGCATTCGGTTGGCAGCTTCTCGCACTCGCTGAATTGCCGGCAGTAACAGCGCCATGAGCAAGCCAATAATGGCGATAACCACCAGCAATTCAATCAGCGTGAATCCTCGCCGTGTTGCACGTAAGGTCATCTCGATCTACCTCCTTTTGTTGGAAATTGTGTGCGAGTCCCGGTAGCAGGTTGAAATTTGCTCCCCCGTGCTTCACCCGTAGGGAAGCAGTACAGGCCTTCTTGCGCAGGAAATCGGCCGTGATGACGATGCGCGCAGGGCACACGCCAAACTGGCGCATCGTGCAGATGCGGAATCAGACGCAGTCGTGTGTCATCGCGGGGAGAAAGGCGAAAGGATACGACTGGTTCGGTCGGCGGGAGTCTTCTCTGTTTCGTTGCTGCGGCGAGAAGGGAAGGCCGCCAGGTGGGTTAGTCAGTCATCCGTATCCTACCTATTAGACGCGCTAGCGTCAAGAAAGTTCCGCAAAATTGTACGGGGAACTTCTTAAGGATTGATGTGAATGGATTCGGTGCCGTCGAAACGGACACGATTGTCGCGCCGCCAGAACCAGATTCGCTTAGCCCGAACCGGTTCATATTCGCCGCCCGGAACTTTTTGCCGATACAAAGTGGCGCCCTGACTACCCTCGAAGATCAGTAAGTCCTTGGCCTCATCAAAAGAAACGCGGTCGGCGTGGGCATAAAACTGCCGGGCTCGCACACGAACACCATGCAACGCAAGCAATTCCTGCGAAGAGCCGCCGTTTTCGAGCTTACGACTGGTGAATTTGAGTTCCCCACAGGATAAAGCCAAACCATCTTCGGGCAAGCGGTCGGGATCTATGGCTTCGTCGGGGTCTGCGGCGGTCACATGCACGAGCTGAACGCCTCCGGTGAAGCTGACCAGATCGGTCTGCTTATCATCCGCTTTGGTGGCCTGCATGTGGCCATCGTAACGAATGCGGGTCAGTTTGAAGCTACCGGTGGTCGCGGCAGAAGCCGAGCTTCGCCCCTGGTTCGGTTGGACTGAACCAGGTTTAGTCGGTGTGCCCGACGTTGGGCCAGGCAGGAAGCCCCCAGCGGGATTGTGCTGAATTTCGCTAGCCGGCTGGAAAACCTGCACTACTCCGGGTCCGTAGGCCGTGAGCGTGCCGGATTCGTGATCGTAAGCCAGCTCCCTGGCCTCGATACGCTGCAGCAGTTTGTAACGGTCGGCCTCGAGGATGGCTTTTTCGAGCCGAACGTCCTGTTCGCACATCAACCTGGACAGGGCTGCCGGAGCCTCAGACCGATTCAGGTCCGCAGGCTTTTGCTCTCGCAAAGAGACTTTGCGGTCGAGAAGCAGAGACAGTCTGCGGCAAGCCAGACGCGAATTTCCTTGTACCGCCTGGACGCCACCATCAAATTCGGCAAGTCGGCCATCGAAGAACATACTCTGGTTCCAATCCACCACGACCTCGGCAGGTTCACGGAGCGGGTTGCCCTGAAAATCATTGCGAGCCGGCAGCCGCATCGAACCCAGCCCATCTACCTCCACGGTATTGAGTACCTGGTCCACTTTGATCACCGGCCCCCGCATGGCCATCTGACCGAAGTGCACGCTGGCGGGTTGAACAGGGGTTCCTTCGAGGCGCAGAATGTCACCATGGGAAGTACGTTGCAAATGGAGCAGGCCACAACGGATTTGCCAGGAACGATTTTGCGGCGAGGCAGGCGGTTGTTCGACCTGAACCTGACCCTGAGCGGAAACGGAGCGGAGCTCGGCACGAGTTGGCGAACCGACAGCGATTGTCTCAATGGTGCGAGCTCGCAGTACCAGTGGCGGACGCTTTTGCTGAGTCGGTTCCGCGGATCTCGCCGGTTTGGAATCTTTGATTGAGCCAGCCGCTGCGGTGCTGCTATCGGAAGCTGGGCCGGGAGCTCGTCCTGTCTGCGCATGATGAGGCGAAGGAGCGATGGGGTTTGCTCGACCCTGTATAGCGTTTTCGGATGGTTCGAGCGGTGCTTCGTGCAGTTCCACACGTAGCCGTTCGGTCTGAGGCACCACCAGCGTTTCCGACTGTAACGAGACATTCCCCGACGCTTCCAGACACCGTGGAATGCGGTTCCCGGCGGCCTTTTCGGTTTGCGAGGGAACAGCACCCTGGATAACCGCAGCGGAGGTTGCGCCGGAAGAACCATCGTTCCGGGCAGACGCAACCCTGTCGGCTTGGGAACCGTTTGCTGGTGCACTTCCTGGTGGGGCCAATTCCAGCCATAACAGCAGATGGTCCGCACGTAGCGAACCACGCTGAGGTTCTTCCAGCAACACGTTCCCGCTCAACAGCAATCGTTCCAGAGAACCGTCCCGTTCCAGACGCATTTGTTCGCGCCAGCGGACGACCAGTGTCAGTTGTTCACTTTGTCTTCTTCCCCGCAACCAGGCGGTTCCAGGTCCGCGTGCCTGTGCTTCTCGCAGTTCCCGAATCTGGTTTTCTGGAGTTCGCAGGGTAAGCGAACCGGTTACCTGCAAGCGATGTCCATCGTAAATAGCTTCCAGAGGTTTTCCGACCAGCACGGCAGAATTGCTGCCGCGATCGAGCACCAGCTCGCTGCCGGTAGCATGCAGACCTTCGCTTTCCACCGTCAGTTCCAGAGGCTCGCCGACAGCACGAGCGGAAACCAGTTCGACGGCTGCTTCGGAATCTTCCGATTTCGATTTGCCGCTGTTGTTTTTCCGGCGGAATTGCAAAGTCAGCGATTGGCAGCGCAGCTCATCCAGCAATTGAGTGCCGGACGGATTTGCCTCCGCTGGCACGATGCGGATCAGGTGAACGCGGTGGTAAAACTCGGCCCGATCCTCCGGAACGCGGTACAGGAATGGTCCATCTGCAATCACCTTGACCGGAGACCGACGGGCCGGTTTCCTGGCCGGTTCAGCGGCAGTGCTGGCGGTAGTAACCGGGGCAGTCGGTTTGGATGACGCTGATGCTGAGCCAGACGGACTGTTGGGTCGGCCAGGTTTACCGATTCCACCGAATAAGGCGGTATGGGCGTCCACCTGGAAATACATCTGCACGTTGCTGGCCAGTTCAACGCTCCGCACGCCGGTTATGGTCGCCCGGCTCGGTTTCGCCGGCGGTGAGCGAGATGGCTCAGTTTCCAGCAACACCTCCAGACCCACACCGGTGATTTTGCCTGTTTCGGGATCGCCATCCACGATTTCAACAGCAGCTTCCGTCCAGATGCGATGCTGACGGTCATCATACTCCAGCCAGTCGGTGAACAGGTGCAGGTCATCGTCCGGATTGGGAGTACGGCGATGATGACGGAGGTGAACCTGATTGACTTTGCCGGTAGCGGGATCGATTCGTCCTTCGATTCGGCCAGCCACGGGCTTGCGATTGGCGACATCCCGAACACTGGTGAGCGGCTTATCAAACTCGATGATGGCCCGGTCGCCCTGAAGAGTAGCGATGTCGGGTTGCGCGGATTCGCTCTTTTTTTTACCAAAGAAAGCTACGGCGACCTGTTCGAGTTCGAGCTTGCCCTGGGGGTTGAGAAAAGCTTTCTGCGCAGCCAGCACCAAACCGTGTTGCACCGATTCAATGAGGATGGGACGGTCAGCCTCTTTAGCCTGCGGCCCGAACGCCAGGCGCAACTTGCGTACCACAGGCGGTTCGGGATTGGGCGTGTCGCGCACTGGTGCGAAGTCTGTTTTTTGACCGGGCCAGTATTCCGCGGGCAGCGGTGTCAACCCGTCATAACCCCCCAGAAAAAACAGGTACACCTGGTACAACGCCAGGCACACCGCCAGACCGGCCAGCATCCACAGCAGCCGTTTCGGTGGCAGCATGACTTAGCAAGGCCGCAAATTCAGCGTTTTTACGGGATTGCCACGGGAAGGTTTGGGGCTTGGCCCGAAGTAGCGGCTGGCCAAGCAATCATCTATTCTCCGCTGGAAGCGTGAATGCGGTTCAAGCTGCACGAGCCCACTCGGAAGATTCCGCTAAAGCAGTTTCGCCTGGCATCCAGTTCAGCACGTCCGTGATGTCCAGCAGCCCGACCGGTCTGCCGTCGGCATCAACGACCGGCAGCTCGCTAATGCGTCGCTGGCTCATGATTTCGATGGCATCCCACACCCGTGTTCCGGTCGGGACAGTGATTGGAGTGCGTGTCATGACTTCGGCAATCGGCCGGTCCAGAGCAGCGTCGCGCCGCTGTTCAAACAGCCGAGCCAGATCACTATCGGTAAAAATGCCCACCAATCTGCCGGTTTCATCCACCAGCAACACGGCACCGGTGCGCCGACCTTTCCGAGAACAGCGAGCGAAAACCTCCCGCACAGTTTCCCCAGCCGGCGCGATCCGCAACTGTTCGCCACGCCGCATAATTTGCTCCACCTTCATCAACCTCCGTCCCAAACTACCGGCGGGATGATAGCGGGCGAAATCCTCCTGGCCGAACTTTCGCATCCGGCTGAGCACAAACGCAAGGGCGTCGCCCACCGCCAGCATCACCGTCGTGCTCGTGCTCGGCGCCAGACCAAGTGGGCAGGCTTCCCGAATCGGCCCCAGAACAATCGCCACGTCCGCCAACCGTGCCAGCGTGGATCGCGGCTGGCTGGTCAGCCCAATGACTGCCAGTGCCATCTGTTTCAAACTTGGCAATAACCGCACCAACTCTTCACTTTCGCCACTATGCGACAGAGCAAGTACCACATCCTGCGGTGCCACCATGCCAAGGTCGCCATGCACCGCTCGCGTTACGTCCAGCACATACGCGCGGGTACCGGTGGAATTAAGAGTACCGGCAATCTTCTGCCCCACATCGGCGGACTTACCCGTGCCAGTGACGCAGATGCGCCCGGGACAGGAATAGATCAGATCAACCGCCTGCAAAAACGGTGGCCCTAACCGCTCTGCCACTTCCTCAAGGGCACGCGCTTCCGTTCGCAGAATTTGACGGGCATATTGCAGCCGATCAAATTCCCAGGCGGAATCCGTTGCGTTCATCTTTACCATTTCGGAATCATTGCCTTGCATGGTTTTCCGTTGCGGAGAGGGTCGGTCCGTTCTGCACAATGTAGCCCCAGCAAACCCATGCCCCAGCTTCGGTCTGGTCGCGTTACTGGCGGCCCTACCCTGTTCGATTCGCCTGCGGACAAAATAGCACGGTGGACTCGACCGCCGGCCGACGCTTCTTGGATTGGGTCACGCTTGCCGGGCATGGCCCAGCTTATACCGACCAGCCAGAAATTTGCAAGCGCAGGCGATGCTGAGGGTGCTCGCAGAGCAGCGAAGGCTACCTCATGGTTGTCGGTCAACGCGGAGGTGGTCTTCGCTGCCCGCGTTGACGGCGGCCAAAAAGTACCTCAGGGAGCAGCGGGTTTATTCGACCCGGTCAGTGCCGATCTGATTGCGCCTGGTAGCCAAAGGCGGCTATGAGTTGGCGACAAATTCGACCTGGTCGGTGCTGACCTGATTGCCCATACCGATCAACGGTCGGCAAGATTATGCCGCAGGCGAGTTGCTGGCTGGCAGTGAATGCGCCATGGCAGCCGAACCCGGGCCCGGTCAAGCCAACGGAGTCGGTTGCGGTTGACGGCTACGGCCCAATCATGGAATAATCAGCCCGCCTGAAGTAGTGTGCGAGGTCTGCATTCAGCCCGTGGATTCCGCACGCGGAAAGAAACCAGCTCTGCTTCTTGTGCTTCGCATCGGTGGGACAGACGACATGGGCAACCGCTGGCGGCACGGAAACCGCCAGGCTAACGACCGCGGCTGACAGGAGGCCGACCATGCGACGATTCTGGGCAGGAATGGCAATTGTCTCGGTGACGCTGCTGACATGGTGGATGGGCATGATTCCAGGTCAGCTCACCCAGCCCAAGCCCGGTCGTTCGCACTGGTTCAGCGATGCCGCTATTCGTTCCCTCTGGTTTGTGGACGACCAGGAAGGTTGGGCCGTAGGCGATGATGGACTCATCCTGCACACGATAGACGGCGGGCAAACCTGGGAACGACAGATGAGCGGCACTCAGGCGAACTTACGGCAGGTGCAGTTCGTCTCACCGTTTGTCGGCTTCGCGGTAGGCGAAGAGGCATGGCCGGAACTTCCGCTCAGTGTCGGTGTGGTTCTGGGAACACGCGATGGTGGAGCCAACTGGCGGATTCTCAGCGAACGCACCATGCCCGGGCTGTACCAGGTGCACTTTTTCGATGAGCGACGCGGCGTCGTTGCGGGGGATACCTGCGACGCTTTTCCAGCGGGCGTATGGGAGACCGAAGATGGGGGACAGAGCTGGCGAGCAGTTGCCGGGACACGCCAACCAGGCTGGTATGCGACGGCGTGGCTGCGACCGGATTTTGGTATCCTGGCCGGTCGTCAGGGGAAGCTGGCTTTACTGAGCCGGCCGCGGTCTGGGTCTGCTTTAGCGCAATGGCAACCGATTTTCTACCAGGCTCGCAGCGACAACTTGCCGGGCAGCAGTTTCTCGAGCGGCAGTTGTGCCATACGCAGCGTTTGCTGGACAGGGCGTACTGGTTGGGCTTGCGGCGATCGTGGCCTGCTGCTCGTCTGCCGCGATCCCCATGGTCGGGACTGGCAACCGTTGACACTGCCGATTGAGGAACCCTTGCGCGAGATGTGGGATTTCCACGCGATACATTTCGTCGGCGATTTTGGCTGGGTTGCCGGTCGCCCTGGTTCAGTTATTCTGCACACCTGGGACGGTGGCAAGACCTGGCAGGTGCAGCGCACACCGCAATCCCTGCCGATATACGCACTGCATTTCGTCAACGAAAATTGCGGCTGGGCAGCTGGCGCTGGCGGAACCATTCTGCACACCCGCGACGGAGGCAAAACCTGGCAGGTGCAACGCCGGGGCGTTCAGCGTGCCGCAGCTTTGATCGTTACCGCTCGCGCTGAGTTTTTGCCCTGTGAATTGCTCACCAGCCTGGCTGCAGACGCCGGTTATCATACCGTGGCCCTGCGCGTGTTGAGCGAGGATAGTTCCTCGCCCGACCATACGGCTCACGCTTCCGAACGATTCCACACCGTCGTGCGAAGGCTCGGCGGAATCTGCGGGGAAACGTTGACCGGCTGGCAGGTGCCTGAGGTGATAGAAACGGCATCGGCGGAAAAACTGGCGGAAATCCTCGGTAATGGCAACAGTGCTCGCACGCTGGAACGTTTACAGCAGCAACTGGTACTGACCTTGCGCATCTGGCGGCCGGACGTTGTGATCACCGATCATCCCGATGTACAAGGCCCGGGTGGAGTGGAAGGAGCGCTGGTAGCGCTGGCCGTCAGCAAAGCCTTTCGACTTGCCGAGAATGCCGATGTCTGCCGCGAACAAATTACCCGCTGGCTGCTTCAGCCGTGGTCGGTCGGCAAACTCTACAGCTCCTGGGACGGTTCAGAGGGAGCTACCGTGAGTGCGGATTGGAATGCGCTCCGTCCAGCTTTAGGCCGAACCGTTTGGGAAGCGGCTCTGGTAGGTCGACATTTGCTGGCTCCACTGGCCACGGTTCGCTTTTCAAACAGTGCGGTCTCCTCCGCGCAACGGTTTGCTTATTTCCGTTTGCTGGACAGTCGCCTGGAAAATGCTCAGCAGCATCGTGAGCTGATGGAGGGTATCCACGCACCCCCGGGAGGACCGAATCGGCGCGAGCCAGCGCAAACGGTTTGGGATGAGTCTCAGACTAACCTCGCCCAGCGCCGGGCACGGAAAATGGAAGAAGTTCTCGGTCTGGCTGACCGACTCCTGGCTTCGCCACACTCCGGAGAACGCTGGCTTGCCGCTTTACCTGAAGAACTGGCCTCACTCGACGAAACCCAATCCGCCGAAATGCTCTGGCAACTGGCCTTGCAGTGTATCGCCCGCGGACAGTGGGGTTTCGCCAAGGAGGTTTTCGTCTCGCTACTGGAAAGACACCCCGACAGTCCCCTGGCACCAGCAGCAGCCAGCTGGTTGGTGGCATTTCTCTCCAGCAGTGAGGCCCGCCGACGTGCGGAATTACGCCACTTTCTCTGCGACTTACCCCCGCACCAGGAAAAATCGCCCAGTAACTCCGCTGCTTCTCCGACTGCACAACAACCATCGCCAGCAGGATCGCGGTCGGCACAATTGGCGGGCAAGCCCCAGCCTGCTTCGACCGAACTGAATACCATCCTGCAACGTCGCAGGGAGGATTGGCGGTTCTGGGAACGGGGAGCACTGCTGGCTGGCGATGTGTTGACCGCTTACGGCCCGCTTTTCTGGCTGGAACCCCGCGTACAGTTTTGTCTGCTTGCAGTACAACGCCGACGAGCTAATCCGGCAGAAGTTCTGGCCGGCTATACGCGCTTCCGGTTGCACCTGTCAGGCGGCCCGTGGTACGAAGCTGCCGCTTCGGAAATCGCTTTCCTGCGACCTGGTGTGCCGGCGAACCCGTCCAAAACAGACCCGGCGGAACCGAACAGCCTGGCTCGTAAACGGGCTTATTTGTGTAGCTGGACAAACCAGCCCCCCTACCTGGACGGCGAGCTAGACGATGAGGTCTGGCGCAGCATTCCCCCGATACTATTCCGGAATGTCCTGGGCCAGACCAGCGACACGTACCCATCCGAAGCCTATCTGGCCTACGATGCCCGGTTTTTGTACCTCGCTTTGCGCTGTAAACATCCGCTGGGTTGCCGGCAGGAACCAGTCCGTCCTCGCAGTCGTGATGCCGACCTTCGCGGCTACGATCGCGTTTACCTGCTGCTCGATCTCGACCGCGATTACGTTACCTGCTATCGCCTGGAAGTTGACCAGCGCGGCTGCGTGTTCGAAGAATGTTGGGGCGACCGAACCTGGAACCCGAAATGGTTCGTTGCCAGCAAAAGCGGCGATACGGTCTGGCAAGCGGAACTGGCGATCCCCTGGACAGAGTTAGTTCGGGAAGCACCAAACCATCGCCAAACCTGGGCGTTTAACCTGGTGCGCATCATCCCGCAAAAAGGTCTGCAAGCGGTTTCTGCTCCTGCAGGCGTCACAAACAGACCGGAAGGAATGGTCTTGCTCACCTTCTCGGAATCCCGCTAACGTTCCAGGCTCGGCTGGTTTCGTATAATCTAGAGAGCAGCGCCAAGCCAAATGGTCGCTACTCGGGCCCTGGGAATGGCCAGTATCAGGAGGGGTGGCAGAGCGGCCGATTGCGCCGGTCTCGAAAACCGGTAGGCGGGCAACCGCCTCGTGGGTTCGAATCCCACCCCCTCCGCTACCAACCCGAACAGTTCCTTTGAGGTGGCTTGCGTTGTCCCTGATCCGTGTCCGACCATGCGCTGCTGTCTCGCTATCGTTATCCGCGATACTGGGACGCTTATAATAAGCACAAGCAAGCCGATACAACTTCTGCAAGTGAAGGGTCAATTATGAGCGACGCTGGGCAGGAACCGGTTGCGGGAGACGGTCAGGGCTCGGAAAATTCCCTGCCGCAACCGCAGGAGCCTTCTCTTCCGCCAGTCGAGCCACCGAGTGCCAGGTTGATCGCTCAACTCTTTTTGATACCCGGCCTGGTAGTTGCAGTGCTGGTCGGAGTGGTGTGGTTGTTTTTCGGCTGGCTGGCACCGGGGAGTTATGAGCCGCAGGACTTCCTGAAAGGACTGCGTTCCCAGCACGATCCTGTGCGCTGGCGCACCGCTCAGGACCTGGCTCAAATCCTGCCGCGAAAACAGGAATTACGGTTGAACGTGGACTTCGCCCTGCAGCTCACGGCTTTACTGGAAGAGGAGCTGGAACGAGAACGTTCCAGTGCGGCGAGGGCATCGGAAAACGATGATAAAAGTGCAGCATCTGCACCGCATCTGGCGGAATTCCTACCGGCTGCGGTAGGACATTTCCACGTGCCGGTCGCTGCGCCGGTCCTGTGCCGAATCGTTCGCGATCATGTACGCGGAATTGAATACTTGCCGGGAAGTGGCGATGCTTCGTCCGGTCGCGTGGTGAATGTTTCCGGTTTGCGGGTGCGAAATAGTCTGGTTGCTCTGGCGACGCTCGGTAGTCGCCTGGAGGAACTGGAGCAGTTGTCTGGCGAAGTGCAGGAAGACGTCCTGGCCACTTTGCAAAAATTTGCGGAGCGTGGCGATCCTCAAGGTCGCTATGCTCGTCTGGCCTGGGAGTACCTGAAGCGCCGCCTGCACGGGGATACATCCCGCGGCTCGGACGTGATCAACGAATTGCGGGAAACTTTGTCGCTGGTGGTGAGTTGCGAAGATGAAATGAGCCGGAAATACGCCTGCTTAGCGCTGGCAAACTGGCCTGAACCGGAGCTGGAACCGTTACTGCTTGATTTGCTGCGTGGCGACCCGGCTCCCACTTTGCTGGAAAGTGTTAGTCCTGCTCGCGCTATCCTGGAAATCCAGTACAATGCGGCTCTGGCTCTGCTTCGCCGGCGCAGCGCCCGTATTCCCTGGCGTTTGATCGAGGAATTGCTCGATGAAAACGCACTCAAGAAAAGTTACTACGAAGATTCACCGCAGGGTTACAACGCTGCTGCGGTGAGCATGGCGCAGCTGGCAGCGCTTCGCACACTCTATGACGTCGAGCGAAAGAACCCCGGTTTTATTCTTCAGCATCCGACAATCAAGCCGCTGCTGGAGCAGTTGCAATACAGTGGCAATCCCGCGGTGCAGGTCGAAGCCAGGCGAATTCTGGGAACGGAGTCGGTTTCCGGAAAATCGCCGCGACGAATCAGCCGCGAGGTGTTGCTTTTGGTCGGAGTCGGTTTAGGGGTGGTGATTTTGCTCACCGTCGCAGTGCTGGCTCGCTGGAAACGTCATAGTTCGCCCGGTGTCTCTCCAGCCGATTTGCCGAACTCTCGATAACATATCCCACGAGCTACGGACTTAAACCGACCACACACTCCAACAAGGAGAAACCCATGAGCAAACCGAACAAGGAAATCCTCGAGGCCTTGCGTAAAGCCTATTGCATGGAGGTGGAGACGGTCATCAACTACCTGGCCAATGCCCTCGACCTGGAAGGTGTGCGTGCCGACCACATCAAGCAATCGCTGCTTTCCGATATCCAGGGGGAGCTTGGGCACGCTCAGCAACTGGGCAACCGTATTAAACAACTCGGCGGTGCGATTCCCGGCAGCCTGGCCCTGCAATTCAGCCAGAAATCGTTACAGCCGCCGAGCGACCCGACCGATGTGGTTGCCGTGATTCGCGGCGTGATTGCTGCTGAAGAAGAAGCCATTGCCCATTACGAGAAGACCATCGAACTGGCTCGCCAGCATAACGATTACGTCACCGAAAACCTCGCCATCGAACTGCTCAGCGATGAGGAGGCCCACCGTCAGCAATTCCTGGGCTATCTGAAGGAATACACGAAATAATTCGCCTGGTCGCTCAACGTCGAATTGTTCTGACCCATCAGCGAACCAACGACAGGCTTCTGGTCCGGCAAGCATATTGTCGAGCGTGGCAAAAGAGCCAGAATAGTGCACTGACATTGCGAACCGAGCTTGACGGTTATTGGGCCTTGCTCGGCTGAAAGGTCGCCGTCCTCGGCTTGCCCCGGCAAAATGCAGTAAGGTAACTATGGCCGTTGTGATTCGCGCTTACCGTCCCGACGACAAAGCTGCCATTCTGCAATTGACCATCGAGGCGTTTGAGCCTGTTTCCATCGATTGCAATATCGAGAAACGGTTCGGACTGGTGGGTAAACATGACTGGCGCTGGCGGAAAAGCCGGCAGGTAAACCGGGAGCTTGAGGAGAATCCTCAGGGTTGTTTCGTCGCCGAAGATGACGGTCAAGTAGTTGGTTACATCACGACGCTCGCAGATATCGAAGCCGGCATGGGCTGGATTGCCAATCTCGCAGTCGCTCACGATCGCCGCGGCGCTGGCATCGGGCGTTCCCTGATCCTGCAGGCGCTACGCTATTTCAAACAGCTCGGCCTGACGCACGCCCGCATCGAAACGCTCGAGCAAAATCCGATCGGCCAGCGTCTTTACCCGCAATGTGGTTTCGTAGAAGTAGCCCGGCAAATCCACTACTGCCGCTCTTTAGACGACATCCCGACCGAGGAAGCGGGCTGAAGCTTACGGCTCCCGGCCGGCGAACGGCAAATTGTGAATCGCGGTTGCGCACAGGAAAGCTAAGCTGCATCGCCCGGGTCAGAATGTTCACCACTACCCGGCCTGCTGACGGCATCGGAGAGGGAACCGGATTACTTGGGCGACAAGGCGCTCTCCCCGCGCAGCGAGAGTAAGTAAGCCAGTAAATCGGAGAAGTCTGCGACCGGTATAGTTTCGCCGAAGTTGCCGGGCATCAACGAGAGCGGGCTGGTCTGCATTTTTTCGATATCGGCCTGAGCGACGGCGAATTCCTTGCCCTGCTGGTCAGCGAAAATCAGTTGCTGGCCTTCCTGCCGCAATTTCAAACCGGACAAACTGCGACCATCGCGCGTCAGAAGCAGAGTCAAACGATAGGCTTCGTCCACGTTGCGGTTGGGGTCGAGGATATCCTCGGCCAGTCGTTCCAGGCCCCGGCTGCCGATGCCGTCGAGTTTCGGGCCGATGTTGGTTCCCTCGTTGCCGATGCGGTGGCAGTTGGCACAATGTTTTTGGAAAACAATGCGGCCACGGTTGGGGTCGGCCCGGTTGGGATCGAAACTTTTCAATCGTTGCCGGATCAGGGCCGCCACCGCGTCGCTGGCTGGTGGCAGTTGTCGGGCCAGTTGCTCGATACGCTGTCGCCATTGCGGTTTGTCGAATGCTTCCAGGCGCTGGCGAATGACCAGATTCTGCAACAGCCGCGGTGAGGCCTTGCCGCTTTCCATCGCCTGCACCAGGACCTCGGCACCACGCGGATGCCCGGAAAGCAAGTCCGCCAATCGCGTTTGCAAATCAGCGGGTGCGTTTTGCAGTGACGCTACGAAAGCCGCCACATCTTCGTCGCGCCAGTTCCGCAGCAGGTATTCGCCTGCCAAACGCCGCAGGCTGGTCGGTTCGTCGCCGCTGACGATTATGGCCAGGCTGGCTTTGCGTGCAGCCGAGGCATCGGTCCGCCACAGCGCCCGCAAGGCCCATTCACGAATGCTCAGGTCTTGCTGGCTGTCGTTCAGCCAGCTGGCGATGCCCCCAGACGTATCGGCCAGCGCGAGCAATTCTGCCCATTGCAAGGCCAGGATTCGCTCCTGCGTGTTGGCGGATGATCGCGGCACGAGAATTGACCGAGCGAAATTCGCGGGCCAACCAGTCCAGGCGGCCTTCATGCTGGGATAAGCCCGACGCAAACGCTGACCTTCCGCAAGTGCAGCGAGGGCAGCCTGCTCAAGTGGGGGCTGCTTTGCCACACGGGGACGCGCTGCCGTTACTGCACGCAGCAGTTCTTCATCGTTGCCGAACTGCGAAACCTGACGCAGTAGAGCCGGGATTTGCCCATCAGCCAGTTGCGGTTGTTCCAGCAAGAATAAGGCCCAGGCAATCAAACCGGGCGGCTTGAGACCGGCAGTGACATCGGCCAGCCAGCGTAACTCCGAGGCCCGGAAATTGGTCCCCTGCACGATGCGCAGCGAGTCCGGTAGCTGCAGATGATTGCGCAATGCGATGCGGAGCATGTGCACCAGCTGGACATCGTCGAGCGGCGCCTGCTCCAATGCGGCCAGAAGAGAGCTGAGCAGCGACAGGTTTGGGTGGAGGCTAGCGGTTTCGGCTGCCGCTCGACGCACCATTGGGTCGGGGCTGATCAGACTGCGTACCAGAAAGGCTTGCTGCTCGGCGGTCCATTGCTGGTGTCGTGCCAGTGCTCGCAGGTAATGCACCTGCACCAGCGGATCGGCGGTGGCGATCTGGTCCACAGCGAGTTCGTTCAGGCTACCGCAGCGGAGATAGACCCAGACGGCATGGGCTTGCTGCAAAGGCGTCTTCGCTCGCTGTTGCAGAACGGACAGGGCTTTCTTCCCGAAACGTTCCACCAGCTGATGCGTTGCCAGTGTGCGCACCGTTTGATTGCTGTCCTTCAGTAAGTCCACCAGTTCCTCGCAAGTTAAGCGGGTCAGATCGCGGATCGGCGACAGCTGTGGCCGATTTTCCTGGCCCACGTAAACGACGCGCCAGATGCGGCCTCGAAACCGGTCGCGGCGCGGATGTCGCAAATCCACCTCGTAATGGCCGATGATGCAGTTGTAAAAATCGGCGATGTACAGCGCCCCATCGGGGCCAAGTTGAATATCCACCGGACGAAACCACAGATCGTCGCAGCGAACGAAATCCTCCGGCCGTTCGACCCACGGCGAAGAACCGCGCCAGACCGGCGTATCACGATGCACCACACCCGTCACCGGATTGCCGACGTAAAAGCAGTCGCGGTACGGCGGCGGGAATTGCTCGGCGTCGTAATAAGCGATGCCCGCAATGCCGGTCGAACCGTGGCTGTGTCGCGTCATTTCCGGCCCGAAACCGAGACCGTCATGCGGTTTGCCGAAACTTTCGTAATACGCTCCTGGCAGCAGCATCATAATCGGTCGGGAATGGCAGTCAGCTGTGTACTGGTTGAGCCAGCGATCGAAGCACATGCCAAACGGATTCACCTGGCCATAGGTCCAAACCTGAATCGCCGAGCCGTCCTGTCGGAATCGGTAAGTGTGGCCGGACTGCATTTCCACGACGACCGGCCCCTGGCCACGCAAACGCACCCGGGAATGGTTGCGGAAACCGTGGCAAGCATAGACCCAGCCATCCAGACCAAGTCGGAAAGCGTTCTGATTGCCGTGCGTGTCCACGTACTCAAACGGGCCGTAAAGTACCTCACGCTGGTCGGCGCGACCGTCCCCATCAGTGTCGCGGAGTTTCCAGATGTGCGGGATTGACCAGACGATCGCCTCATGCCCATCGCCAAGCGGCAGCACACCAATCGGAATGTTCAAGCCCTCGGCGAAGCGCGTGACCTTGCGAGCACGACCGTCCGGGCCGAAATCTTCCAGGACACTGATGCCGTCGCGTGCCGGGCGATCGCCGCTGGCAGGAAACGGATATTCCACACTGTGCGTTACCCACAGCCGTCCACGGGCGTCGAAAGCGAGATTGATCGGCTTTTGAATCTGCGGTTCGCTCGCCACCAGCTGGATGACGAAGCCCGGTGGCAGACGGAACCGCTGCTGCTCTTGTTCCGGCGTCAACGCTTCCGTCGGTGCGATCAGAGGCTGCGCTGGCGAACGAAAGTCCAGGCACAACCCGATTATGCCGGCAACCAGCATCCCGATGCAGATAGCAATATGCTCATGGCGCATCGTGTGGGCTCCCGTTATCCTTTGCCTAGCCCTGCAATCGTCTCCCTGGTCAGGGAGCTAAGGCGGACGGAAAAAACGAGGTTTTCGAATGCGGCTGTGAGAAGCGGTCGGACCAGCGGAAGGTGGGTGCAAGACCGCGATCGAAGCCCCGGAGATGTTCCGGCGAAGTCCGTTGACTCGGTGGCGTGTAAACCCAGGTGTTGTTGCGAAATACCTCTTCCAGCAGCCGGGCCAGTGGCGGATCATATTGCCGGAGCACCTCGCGGCTGTTGACAAGATTGTGCTGGCGGTCATTGGTGCGGTTACAATGAAACCAACTCTGCACGCCCTCGGCCCAGTATTCGCTGCGGTTAGTAGCAGCGTAGGTGTTCTGCCAGCGCTGAGCTTTCATGGCTTCCGAATACGCTTGCGCAAGCCGACCATCGAACGTCGCATCCACCTCGCGCAAAGCGATCTGGTGAATGGTGTGCGCAAATTCGTGAATCAGGATATTCTCACCGCGATAGGGGTCGCCGGGATATTCCAGCAGGTTTTCCTCACCGCAACTCACCGCCGGGCGAATTCGCGTCGCTCCCAGACCACGTGCACGACGATCCCAGTATTCAGGTGGCTTGAGGTCACTGTGTTCCGGAACATCGGTAGTTCGTTCATTGTAAGCCATGACTACGACGCGAATGCGATGCTTGATGAGAGCCTGGCGCAAATCGTCGCGGCCTGCCAGCATCTTGTCCACCAGATAAGCCGCTTCCAGCAGAGCATAATCATTGACCCGCCGCGAAGCTAAGATCGGCAAGCCGCCGGTTACGACACTCTTTTCGTAAAAATCGCTCAACCGCCACTGCTGCTTCAAGACGGCAGGGACCTCGGCAACCCGATAGGCAGCGGGCTTGGTGTTATCCGCGCATACCAAACCGGACATAAAACAGCCCATACTCAGACACAATCCCAGAGCCAGCCGGTAGGGCATGGTGAAGCCTCCTGAGTGCCAATTGAGCCAGTTCGGACTTGCACTCCGTTGATCTCAGTCAGCCGATTGCGATTGTGGCTGTCGGCATCTGGTATGCCTCACTGCGGGTCAGCAGTTGCAACGATTGTTTCCCACTTCTACGAGGCTAATTCCGCCAGCAAGAAGACTTGCCGTTGCGGTTCGCCGCCGGTTACGTGCACCTGCCCTTGCCAATCCACGAAGACATTGACTTCGCTGCGGATGCCGAATTCGTCCAGGTAAATGCCAGGCTCCACGGAAAAACAGGTGCCGGGAAGGATGCGCCGCTCGTCGTGAGTTTCGAGATTGTCGAGATTGGCTCCGTTGCCGTGAACCTCCCGGCCGATGCTGTGGCCGGTGCGATGGAGAAAATAGTGGCCAAAACCGGCGTCGCTGATCACCTGGCGGGCTACATCGTCCAGTTGCCAGCCGCAAATCGCTTCCCCGCGAGCAAAAGCCTGGCGCACCCGCTCGATGACTGCATCGCGAGCCTGCGCGACGATGGCGAATATCTTTTCCACGTGCGGCGGCACAATCTCTCCGGTCCACGCGACACGAGTGAGATCGCTATAGACGGCGTCGGCATGGTTGACTTTGGCCCATAAGTCAATCAGCACCAGTTGGCCGGTAACGATCACCGCGTCGGCCGCCGGTGTGATGGTGTAGTGCGGATCAGCGGAGTGGCGTCCCGCTGCTACAATCGGGGGGTGATCCGTGATCAGGTGGTTCTCGGCGAAATACCGCAGAATCTCCGCCTGCACTTCGCTTTCGCGGACAGGTTGACCGCGACGTAGCCGCTCCGCCAGAAAGCCGAAGGCAACACGAAAGGCCTGATCGGTATGCTGGGCTGCTTGCAAATGCAGTTGCCACTGTTGCGGTGACCAGACCGCCTCGAATTGCTGGATCAGGTCGGCCGAGGAGACTGGCTCAGCTCCGAAACTTCGTACAAGTTCGATCGTGCCCGCATCGAGACGAGAAACGTAAGGAATCGCATTACGCGGTGAATATTCGAGGGCGATTCTTTTGTCGGCGACCAGTTCGCGCAAGGCTAACTCGAGTTCCTGCCAGCGGAGATAGACCCGTTTTTCGCCCGGCAGAGTGTCGAGCACTGCCGATTCGATGCGATGCACGACTTTGCTCGGCGAACCCTGGGCGGGAACAAAGTAGTACCATCGCCGGGTCGTCGTCAGTTGCGTGTCCAGGCCGAGGATGCGGCGAGCCAGAGGGTTATTGCCGCGAAAATCGCCCATCAGCCAGCCGTCCAGTCCCGCCTGCCGGAGCGCTTGCTGAATCGCCTGCAGGTTCATACGGTTTGTCCTCGCGTTGCTCCCGCTGGTGATACCAGTAGTGTATGTGTAGCATGGTTCATGGCAGCAAGGGAGGCGCAAGGCATGTACCGCGAATTCGACCACATCGGTATCATTACCACCGAACCTCACGAAGGCGAAAGCTGGGTGCCGCAAACCCGTGTCTGGGTAACCAATCCGCGGTTGCATCCGCAGCGTATCGAATATATCCGGCCGCTGGAAATGCCGACAATCGATCCGCGGCAGGTCGGTCTGTGGAAATTGTGGCACCTGCCGCACATCGCTTACCGTGTGGACAACCTGGAAGAAGCGCTACGCGGCGAAGAAGTAGTGCTGGGGCCGTTTGAACCGGCGGAGTTTGGCCGGGTCGCCTTCATTCACAAGGACGGGGCGATCATCGAATACATCGAATACACGACGCTGGAAACCTGGTTCGGCCAACCGACTCCGTGGCGCCCAGCAGGCCCACCTTCGTCCTGATAAGAAAACAGCTACTACCATCAACGCGAACAATGACGCAGGACTGGTTCGAAGAAAAACGGCGTGCGCTGGAAAAGCCGTTACGGCGGCATCTGCAAGGCGAAGTGCGCTTCGACATCGCCAGCCGCAAAATCTACAGCACCGATGCCAGCATTTATCAAATTGAACCGCTCGGCGTGGTGATCCCCAGAAATCTGCGGGATGTGCACACGGCATTAGCGATCGCGGCGGAACACCGCGTTCCTATCGTGCCGCGTGGTGGTGGCACAAGTTTATCCGGTCAAAGTATCGGGCCCGGTCTGGTGCTGGATTGCAGCAAGTATCTTCATCACGTCCTCGATATCAATCTGCAGAGCGAGACTGTGCGATTGCAGCCTGGAGTGGTGCTGGACCAGCTGAACCGACAGCTGGCCCAGTACGGCTACCAATTTGGTCCAGAAGTGGCGACTTACTCCCGTGCCACTCTTGGAGGCATGATCGGTAACAATTCAGCCGGGGCTCGCTCCATTGTTTATGGCAAGACCATTGACCATGTGGTGAGGCTGCAACTGGCCCTGGCTGATGGCACGCCCCTGGTCTGCGAGCCGGTTTCTTTACAGGAATGGCGACGCCGCTGCCAGTTCTCGACGCGGGAAGGGCTGATTTATCGCACTGTTGACGAGCTGGTTTGCCTACATGCTGCTGAGATTCACCGCCGTTTTCCGCGTATCCAGCGGCGTGTGAGCGGGTACAATCTGGACGTGTTTGCCGACCGACTGGCACCGATTCAGGGAGCGCCACCGGACGATTGTGTCAACCTGGCCTGGCTGATCGTAGGCAGCGAAGGAACACTGGCCTTCGTAACCGAAGCGGAATTACGTATCGTCAAGCGGCCGCGCTACCGCATGCTGGCGGTGCCCCACTTCGTTTCGCTGGCAGCCGCACTCGATGCTCTGGCGACCTGTTTGGAGTTTTCTCCCTCGGCTGTGGAATTGCTGGATCAACTGCTGCTTGAGCTGGCCCAGCAAAATCTGGCACTCCGGCGTGAAAAACGGCTTATCGTGGGGTGCCCGGCTGCCCTATTGCTCGTCGAATTGCAGGGCGATGACCGGCGCGAGGTCGAAGACCGTTTGCAGCGGCTGGTTAACCGTCTCCACCAGTTACCCGGCGTGCAGGCCGTTGTCGAAGCCAAAGAAGCCCACGAGCGTGAGCCATTGTGGAATTTACGTACCGCCGGCCTGCCCGTGTTCCTCAGCATGCCTGGCGATCGCAAACCGACCACCTTTGTGGAAGATGCTGCGGTCAGTCCGCAACGCCTGCCCGAATTCGCGCAGCGCTTCCGAGAAATCCTGTGGCGGCACGGCACCGACGGGGCATTTTACGGGCACGCCAGTGTTGGCTGCTTACACATTCGCCCCATCCTGAACCTCAAACAGGCTGCCGATGTGGAGCGAATGCGAAAAATTACCGCCGAGGTGGTTGATCTGGTACTGGAATTCAACGGGGCGCTGAGCGGCGAACATGGCGATGGATTAGCACGCAGCGAATGGAACCGCAAAATCTTCGGCGAGGAAGTGTACGGGGTCTTCCGCGAGATCAAACGGCTTTTCGATCCCGCAGGGCAAATGAATCCGGGCAAGATTGTGGACGCCCCGGCGATGACCGAGCATCTCCGCTATGGGCCGAACTACCATCCGTACACTCCCGATCACGTTTTCGATTACCGCCGCCAGGGAGGTTTTCTGGGTGCCATCGAAATGTGCAACGGTTCCGCCGTGTGTCGCAAGCTGCAAGGGGGAGTCATGTGTCCCTCTTATCGAGCTACCCGAGACGAAAAAGACAGCACACGAGCACGAGCGAATGCCTTACGGCTGGCACTGGCTGGTTCGCAGCCGTTGCGAGATTTTACTTCCGATTGGGTTTACGAGGTCCTCGAACTGTGTTTGATGTGCAAGGCGTGCAAAGCGGAGTGCCCCAGCAATGTGGATTTGGCCAAACTCAAGGCCGAGTTCCTCCGCCATTATTACCGCGTGCATCGGCGACCATGGGGAGATTATGCAGTCGCGTGGTGGCGTCAGCTCATACCATGGGCAGCGCGATGGGCACCGCTATTACGATGGATGTCCGGCCGGGCCTGGGTACGCTGGTTGTTGCACAAGGCTTTTCGCCTCGATCGCCGCCGCAGTCTGCCACGACTGGTTCGCCAGGATTTGCTGCGCTGGTTCCGCCAGCATAGCGTTCCACCTTCCGCCGGGCAGCGCGGGAAGATTCTCTTCCTGGCCGATTGTTTCACCACCTGGAGCGAGCCGGAGATTGGCCAATCGGCTATCAGGCTGCTCGAGCAGCTTGGCTATGCAGTGGAAATCGAACCGGAACTATGTTGCGGGCGAACCCTCATCAGCAAAGGTTTCCTCGACGAAGCGCAGCAACTCGTCCGGCGACAAACACGGTGGCTGGCACCGCGAGTCCGAGAATATCACGCTCTCGTGGGCATAGAACCCAGTTGCTTGCTCACGCTCACCGACGAATGGCCGGACCTGGTGCCCGGCCCGGCTACCGAGACGGTGGCCAACCACGCTCAGCTCGTCGAAACCTGGCTCGTGCAACAGCAAGCCCTTGTCGATCGGCAATTGGCGCCGCTCTCCCAGCCTGTGGCCTTGCACACCCATTGTCACCAAAAGGCGTTGTTGGGTAGTTCACCGACGCTACAATTGCTGCGGCTGATACCGGAAGCGCGGGTGGAATTGCTTGATACCACTTGCTGCGGTATGGCTGGCTCTTTTGGCTATGAACATTACGAGGTGAGCGTGGCTATTGCCCAACTCAGCTTGTTACCGGAATTGCAAAAACGCTCCGACACGCTCATCGTGGCGAACGGCACTTCCTGCCGTCAGCAAATCTTTGACCTGACCGGACGGTCCGCCTGGCATCCGATCCAGGTAGTGGCAAGGCAATATTTTCTGGCACGTCCTGAGGTATCCGGAGACGTGCAGTTCACCAGGACAACGTCATGACTCCATCGCCCTCAACCATACGACGAAGGTTGCTATTATTGGCAACGGGATTGTTGGCGGTTCTGGGGCTGGGTGTGTGGTTGGGTTCGGGCAAACCGCCGCCTGCGACGGAAATGACTCGCCCTGATCCGGTTCCCACTGAGGAGGCGGACAACATGACTCATCCGGTAGCCCGCCGAATTTTGGAAACCACTGTTACTATGCCGGGCCGATACTTTCGCGGCGAGCGAGCTATGGAATATCTGCGAGCGATTTGCGCTTTGGGGCCTCGCGTCAGCGGCTCCGCTGGTATGCACAAGCAACGGGAAATGTTACGCCGGCACTTTGAACGATGCGGAGCACGTGTGGAAATGCAGGCGTTTACCGCACAGCAACGCAGTCGTCGCCAGCCCGTGGAAATGGTCAACCTGATTGCCCGCTGGTATCCGGAACGCACCCGCCGACTGCTGCTGTGCACCCATTATGACACCCGACCCATAGCCGATCAGGAACCCGACGAACGCCTCTGGCACAAACCGTTTCTGGGGGCGAACGACGGCGCTTCCGGTGTGGCATTCATGATGGAACTGGCGCACATGGTGCCGCATCTGCCTGTGCACGTCGGCGTGGATTTCGTCTGCTTCGATGGCGAAGAATACATCTTCGATCCCCGGCCGAGTGAATGGGGCGGCGACCGATACTTTTTCGGTTCGGAATTTTTTGCCCAGAATTACTTGCGTTTGCGTCGCGATTCGCCTGGTAGCCCGGTGTATGTCGAGGCAGTGCTGGTGGACATGATCGCCGGTAAAAACGCACGCTTCTACATCGAACAACACTCCCTGTTGCAGGCCGGGCCTCTGGTCGAAAAAGTGTGGGGCTACGCGAAGGAATCTGGCTGCCGGGCCTTTATCCCTGAAGCTAAACATGCTGTCCTGGATGACCACCTCCAGCTGTTGCGAGCAGGCATTCCCGCGATAAACATCATTGATTTCGACTATCCGCACTGGCACCGTCTCAGCGATACGCCGGAAAACTGTGCCCCAGAGGGTATGGAACAGGTGGGTCGGGTCGTGTTACTCTGGTTGCTTCGGGCCCGCTGAATGGTAGGTCAGCCCCGAGCAATCGCTCGATACTCTCGCCAACCGAATCGCACTCAGCGACCATGCTATTCCCGCGGCAGGTCCTTTGAGCCGATGACGGTGATGGTTACACTGACCTGCACGTTAACGGGTCGTTCACCCACGCGAACCGCCATCTTGCCACTGTAATACCAGCCTACCGAGCCGGTCGAGAATTCCTTCACATCGGCGGAAACTGGCATCCCGGCTATGGTCACCTCGATCGGTTGGGCCTTTTCTAAAAACTCTTTGCGAGTGAATGGCACATTGCCCTTGGCCACGGCTCGACCCTCCTGCACCCTGGTTCCACCGGCTCAAAGTATTGGATTACGGAGAAAAGAGCAACTGTGCACGACGAAAAGCCACGCCAAAAACAACTCCGCATGGCACCGATTTTGTGCCCTGCTTGCCCCTGAATGAAGAAATCGCAAAATGTCGTCAATGCGCTTGTACGTCTCGGGGCTGAGGCCAGCACTCCCAGGACGAACTGGCCACGAGCTTGTCCTCGCCGCTGCGAATCCATCAGTTGGGCTATGCTGACGCTGACGTTCCGTGCTTTGCGAAGCGATGACCGCGACCTCGCCATAAAATTGGCGAGTGAGACGGAGGTTTTCCGTCCTGCCGAACTGGTCGTACTTGCGGAAGTGCTCGACGATTACCTGCGTTCACCGGGCGGCGAAGGATACCATACTCTTGTGGCCGAACTGGCTGATTTTCGCCTCGCCGCAGGCAGCGACGTTTCTGAAGATCCGCTGGCAGAATCCACGCCGCTACCCGGGCCCGAATATCCGCTGCCTTTCGCTTCGGTAATCCCGATGCCACCACCGACGACTGCCCTGATCGGTTTTATTATTTACGGCCCGACACCGCTTACTCTGCACACCTGGGACGTTTACTGGATCGTGGTGGGCAAACCATACCAGCGGCACGGTATCGGTAAGCGATTGCTCGAAGCTGCCGAGGCACGGATTCGTGCGCAGCGCGGCGAGGTGATTCGGGTCGAAACGAGTTCCCTGCCCAGTTATGAGGCAACGCGACGATTTTACGAAAAGCACGGTTACCGTTTAGCTGGCACCATCCCGGATTTTTACGCTCCTGGCGACAGTTTGTGCATTTACTATAAGCGCCTGGCTAGCTCGGCGGCTGAAGCGGCCGCAGACGAACCAGTCCGCGGTTGACTCCCGGGGTTGACGCAGCGTTTCCGGCGATGCCTCCATTCAGGTTTCGGCTTGCAGGAGACCGGTTCGGATAGCCGGAATGGCACGCCCGATAGCGTAATAATGAAAGCCGTGTTCCAGGACAACTTTCGGCTCATACAGATTGCGGCCGTCAAAAATTACTTTTTGCCGCATCAATCGTCCCATCAGGGAGAAATCAGGATTGCGGAATTCCGGCCACTCGGTCACAATGACCAGGCCATCCGCGCCTTCCAGAGCCGTGTAAGGTTTGTCGCAATAGGTCAAGCGGTTGCCGTAAACACGGCGCACTGCTTCCATCGCGGCCGGGTCGTGCACGCGGCAGGTTGCCCCTTCCGCCAGCAATTCGTCGAGCAACACCAGTGCCGGCGCTTCACGAATGTCATCGGTACGAGGTTTGAAGGACAATCCCCACACGGCGAAGACTTTGCCCGTCAGTGTACCGTAGTGGCTGCGCATCTTGTGCAACAACACGCGTTTTTGCCGATCGTTGACCTCCAGCACCGCCTCGATGATGCGCAAGGGTAATCCCTGTTGCCTGCCCAGAGCCGCCAGGGCCTGCAAATCTTTTGGAAAACAACTGCCGCCAAAACCCACTCCGGGATGCAAAAACTGAAAGCCAATCCGCTTGTCGTAGCCGATTCCCCGACGAACGTCGTTGATATCGGCACCCAGCCGTTCGCACAGGTTGGCCATCTCGTTGATGAAACTGATTTTCGTGGCCAGGAAAGCGTTGGCAACATATTTGGTAGCCTCGGCGCTTTCTGGCGACATTACGAGAAAAGGCTGACCGGCACGCAAAAAGGGAGCGTAGAGCTGCTGCAACAATTCCTCGGCTCGTTTGGTCCGCACGCCGACCACCACACGGTCGGGCTTCATAAAATCCTCAACAGCCGCACCTTCTTTGAGAAATTCCGGATTGGTGGCCACGTCGAAAGTGTATCCGGCCCGTCGCCGCATTCGCTCCCAAAGTTGCCGATTCGTTCCCACCGGTGCGGTGCTCTTGATGACGATCAGCTGTTCCGGTCGGCACAGCTCGGCGAGTGCCTCGCCAACCGCCCAGAGACTGGACAAATCGGCCTGGCCGTCGGCCAGTGGTGGCGTGCCAACACAGATGAAAATCACCTCGGCTTGCGCTACCGCCTCCTGCAGGCTCGTTGTGAATGCGAGCCGCTGGTCGCGGAGGTTGTGCTTCACCAGCTCTTCCAGCCCTGGCTCGTAAATGGGAACTTCGCCTTGCCGAAGCCGGGCGATTTTGCGTTCGTCCACGTCCATGCCGGCTACTTCGTTACCGCTTTCGGCCAGGCAGCTGGCTGTGACCAGACCGACATAACCCATACCGACCACCGCTACCCGCATGTTCCATCTCCCATTAGCCTGAACAACTCAATGCCACAGTTCATCAAAGCGGTGCGATACTTCCAAGCTGAATCCTTAGCGGCCACGTGTTTCGTTTCGATATCCGCTTGCCCATAGTTTAGCTCACGGTTTTACGGCTGGGCCAAGGGCGGACAGTCAAGCGGTGTCATCTCACTCGTGGCTGGGAAATTGATTTAGCAGTGCCCGCAGCCGATGGGGTGGGTTTGGTGAAAAGCTCAGGCGGGTTGTTCTACCCTGTTGGCACTCGAAACACTAACCGCAGTTCCAGCAGCAGGTTTGCGATGCTCCTGCTCGATTTTCTGGCGGAGATAGGCTTCCAGAAACTCGTCGAGCTCACCGTCCAGCACACGCTGCACCTGGGAAGTTTCCACACCGGTGCGGTTATCCTTGACCAGCGTGTACGGGTGCAGCACGTAATTGCGAATCTGATAACCCCAGGCGACTTCGCCTTTTTCGTCGTACTTTTTCTCGATCTCCGCCCGGCGTTTCTGTTCTTCCAGGCGGAGCAGTTTGGCCCGCAGCAGGTTCCAGGCCATCTCCTCATTGCGGCGCTGGCTGCGTTCCGACCGGCACTCGGCAACAATGCCGGTCGGCTTGTGGATGAGCCTTACGCCGCTCTGCGTTTTGTTTTGATGCTGCCCACCGGGCCCACCGCTGCAAAACGTCTGCCGTTCCACTTCGTCGCGGCGAATTTCGATTTCCGGAGTCTCTTCGATTTCCGGCATCACATCCACGGCGGCGAAAGACGTGTGCCGTTTTGCTTCTGCATCAAACGGGCTGATGCGGACCAGTCGGTGCACGCCCGTTTCTCCCTGCAATCGGCCATAGGCATAGTCGCCGTGAATCAGCAGCGTAGCGTTGCGTATTCCGCCCTCTTCATTGGGCACCAGGTCCACTAGCTCCGCCTGGTAGCCGTGCTGCTCGGCCCAGCGGGAATACATGCGCAGAAGCATCTCGGCCCAGTCGCAGGCATCGGTACCGCCAGCACCGGCCTGGACACGCAGGTAGGCGCTGCAAGCGTCATATTTCCCGCTGAGCATCGCCTGCAACTGAAAATCGCGGAGCTGGCGTTCCACCCGGTGCAATTCCCGCTGCAATTCCGGTTCCAGAGAAGCGTCTTCCTGGGCCAGTTCGGCCAGGGCTTGCAAATCGGCCAGGCTGCGTTCCAGTTCCTCATACGGTTTGAGCAGAGCGGCCAACGGCTTGAGTGCGGCAATCGTCTGCTGAGCCTGTTCCGGATTATCCCAAAACCCTGGCGCGGCCATCTGGGTTTCCAGGCGTGCGCGCTCCGCTTGCTTGCTCGGGATGTCAAAGACTATCCCGTAGCTTGGTTAGCTCCGCAGCCAGTTCCTCAACCCGACGCTGCAATTCCAGATTCAACACGTGTACCTTCCTCCTTTCGGGAAATGGCAGGCCAGGAAATTATACTCGCCCCTGTGCCATTTGCGAGCCGTTGTCCCGATTATCTAACGCATGCCTGGCCGGTTCCGCAAGCCGAGTTGCTGGATCAACGGTTGCCTGCGCTGCAATCGAGGATCAGCAATCCGGGCAAGTTGGCTCGACCGGTCTCTTGGTCACAGGGACGCGATCCCCGCTACCAGCAATTCCTGCCGGGGAAGTCGACTCGAGCGGTCACCTGGTGGTGCCAGCGGTCGCCCCTTGACAATGTTTGCTGCTCTCGTAAAGTCTCCGCAGGGGTCTGTGCACAGAGTTAGGGAATCGGGCCAATTCACCTATGGCACACAGGAGGGCAAATCATGTCGCAGCGAAGGTACGTTTGCCGCTGGGGATTTTCGGTGCTGGACCTGCTTGCGATGGTGGCGCTATTGCTTTTGTTTATGGCGCTGATGCTACCGGCAATCATGCGGGTGCGTGGCGCTGCTAACCGGATGAAATGCAGTAACAACCTCTCGCAGAGTGCGCTGGCATTCTGGAACTACCATAACGATTACAACATTTTCCCCAGCGGTGGCGGTCATGCCGAACAGGGTCGCGCTTACAGTTCCGCAGGGAAGACCGAACGGAACCCTCCGCTTGGTGGCAAACTGCCAGACGGAGCCCAGGTGGTTCCCGCTCCGTCTCAGGAATGGGGTTGGGCTTATCAGATTCTGCCCTACGTGGAACAGCATCAAGTCTATCGCAAGACCAGCGACGACGAAATCCGCCAGACGGTGATACCGATTTATTTCTGCCCGGAGCGGCGCAAGCCTGGCGTCAACGAAAAGAATGCCCGCGGATTGACGATGGCCGGGATTGATTACGCTGGCAACGGTGGTGTCACCGGCCCGGCCCAGAAGGTGGACTGGCTCAAGCAGGCACGTTACGCGCCGCCCTTTGGTGATTACACCGCCTGCGGTATGGTCATTCGCAGTTCCCACTGGTACCCGGAGAAAGGCCCGAAACTGCGAGCTGTTTCTCTCGATGGCGGAGTCCCTGACGGGGTCAGCAACACTTTGTTGCTGGCGGAAAAACGGATGCAGGTGGGGAAAATCAATCAAAATCCCGGCAACGATGACTGGAGTTTTGTGGACGGTTGGGGCAACGACACGATCGTGCGTTACCATCCCGAAGATGAGAAACTCAAACCGATGCGGGACAATCGTGATCCGGTGCCAGACTTTGCAATGGGTTCGCCCCATCTCGAAGCTTTCATCGCTGTTTTCACCGATCGGTCCGTTCGGCGTATTCGTTACAACGCCAAGCCGGAAGCCCTGGCGGCAATAATGATCCGCGACGATGGCATGGTCTTACAATGGCAGGATTTGGAGTAATTAGGCGCATTTCGGCAGGAACAACTCGCTGCTCCATTACTCCCGTGTGCGGATGAAATAAGCGCTGCCGTTGGAGGTTTTTGCAGGGCCGCTGCTGTGCCGACACGCTCTTCGCACATCAAACATTGTTGTTTCCGGTCACTACTGGCCAACCCTACGCGGAATCCATTGCGAGAGTGGGCTAACGCGTTTCCAAACAGCAATTGCTCCAAGTGATGCTGGGCACCCCTGGTTTTGCCAGCTATTGGGCGACTACGCACGGGGAATGAGGTGGATACTGCTGGCTTTGACAAGAGCGGTGACGGATTGCCCCGGGTGGAGTGCGAGAGCATCCGCGGCCGCGCGAGTAACTATAGCCGTCAGCGAAAAGCCAGCATCGAGCTGAACCCGAATGAGCTGGCCCGCCGACTCCAGACCGGTCACCGTGGCCGGTAACAAGTTGCGATCACTCACATCGGTCGGGGCGAGCGCTTCGCGGACCAGGAGCACATCCTCGCCGCGAATGCCGATCAGCACAGGTGCACCGACAGCCGGATGGAAGGAGTTTGTCTGGCTCGCCTGGGGCAGCGCCACGGTCAGACAGGCCCGGCCAACTCCTACCCGTACCGTGTCGCAGTCTATTGCCGCAATACGTCCCGCCAGCACCGTTTCCATGCCAACCAACTGAGCGACCACGGCGTCCTTAGGCCGACTAAAAACTTCCTCAACGCAACCGGTCTGGTAAACTTTGCCGTCGAAAATAATGGCGACTTCATGGGCCAGGCTCAGCACTTCTTCACGATCATGGCTGACCAGAAAAACAGGGATGGCGAATGGCTCCAGCAATTGCCGCCACTGCTGCCACAAACTCCGCCGCAGGTGCAGGTCGAGCGCGGAGAACGGCTCGTCCAGGAGCAATAACCGCGGCCGCCGGGCCAGCACGCGGGCCAACGCTAACCGTTGTTGTTCCCCTCCGGAAAGGCGATGCGGATATTCGTGCCGTTTTCCCTCCAGCTGCACCAGAGCGAGCATCTCGTCGGTGCGTCGGCGGCGTTCCTGACGCGGCAGAGCGTGTAAACCAAAAGCGATGTTTTGCTCAGCTGTCAAATGCGGAAACAACGCATACGACTGAAACAGGAAACCAATGTCGCGCTGCTGCGGCGAAAGGCAGATCCCCTGCTGGCTGTCGAACCAGATTTCCGAGCCGAACCGGATAAGTCCCTCATCAGGCCATTCCAACCCGGCAAGCAGACGGAGCCAGGTCGTTTTGCCACTTCCCGAAGGGCCGAACAAAGCCGTTACATGGAACTGTCCCAGCGGAGCCGTCAATTCACCGGTAATGGTGAAACTACCGTGGCGACGCTTACTCAGCTGCGCCAGCAATTCGCTCATGATTTTCTATCAGGGTGCGCTCAGCGTGAGATAACAGACGGGGTCAATTTCCGGTATAGCCCCCAGTCCAGAACTGGCCAGCCCATGGACTCACCAAACAAAAACCGCCGGGCCAATCGTTCCCGGCGGTGGCAAAGGTTCGGCCCGATACGAGTATTGGAAGACCGGCAGCACTATTTGAAGCTGACCTTGCTCACTTTGATGACGCGCTTGCCGCCTTCCTCGGAGACGACGCCCGTCACTTCGCCTTCCTTGCCCTCTTTGCAGATTTCGCCGTGATGCTTCTTGTGAGAAGCGGCGTCGAAATAATACACGACTTCCTTGCCACCTTCCTTGACGACGATGACGGTGGCGCAGGCCTTTTCCTTCTTGAGTTCGCAGCGGGCACAGGTGATTTTGCCCTTGAGCGTAACCTCTTTGTCCGCGGCCTGCACGAAACCGACCACAGCCAGCAGGGCGATTGCCGCCAGCACCACACCGAGCAGACGCATGGCTTCCCTCCTTTTGTTAGAGGCCCCATTTACCCGGGCCATACGCGCTCTGCATTCCCACTCGCAGAGCTGCGATGGCCTTGCTTCTTCTTTTGTATGTTTGACCGCACCCAAGGCAAGTGTGCCATGTTGCTCCCGGGCCGGAGCCAGGCGCTCCTACGGATAAGTCGTCTTGGAACCCGCGGAATCACGCGGCGTCTGCGGTGTTTCGGGTCAGGAAGTTCAATCCGTTGGGCACGTCAACAGAAACGGTTCTTGGCCATGCAAATAAAAAGCAGGGCAGTTCAAAGACCGCCCTGCTGAAAGGCAAGCATCCGCTCGGCAGCACCTGACCAGCGCAAATGCCCTCTCAAGCGAGCCGCCTAAGAGCAGTTGCAGTCGCGCTAGCTCGGCTTGTGTTCCTTATGGCAGCCGGCGCAGTTGACGGCTTTCTTGTACTTTTCAATGGCGTCTTTGTCGTTGGCGACCAGGGCTTTCGCTGCTTCCACCAGAGCTTTGGTGCGTTCTTCCCAGGCCTTAGGATCACCACGAGGCGGTTTGTTGGCGGCCAGGGCCTCATAGACTTCCAAAAGTAACTTTTTCTCTTCGGGGGTAGCTTTGCCCTGCACTGCTTTGGCACACAAAGCCGGCTTACCGACATGGGCGCACTTCATCACCTCCTTGATGGTGTATTTGGGCTTCTGAGAGAAGCCCACGCCGCTTGACCAGAGCACGACCAGTGTGGCGGCCAGTGCCAGCGTCATCCAGGTCCTTTGCATCGTACCTCCCTCCCTTAAGCGACAGGCAATCGGCAAGTGCCTGCGCCGACCTACGACGTATTCGCTACCAGCCCCGTGCTGGTTAGCTTCTCTCGAATGAGACCCTTGTCAAGACGCCCAAAGCCTCCCCGCGGTCTCCAAACGATACAATTGCGGCTAAAAATGTACACCTTCCGTGCCGGATTGTTTTCACCTGGCACCCAGGCCATCCGTGGCAAACTTGTTTCTCATTGCGCTGGTAGGCTTTCAGGCGGGTTAGCTTGTGGGTCCTGGTTCGATGGTGGCGATACACTATACACTGGCAACAAAACGTCCAGAGTCAAGAGAAAATTTTTTGCGGCGAGGCGGTCACTTCCCGACCTTTGTTGCTCCGACTTCCACAGTCAGGCCAACTCTGCTACGCAGAACGACCGTGAACGAAACAAGTGCCACACGCTAATCCCCTGGGCGTAACATACACGAAATTAGACGCCAGCATCATCGAGCCTGAACATTTCCATCAGAGAGGTAGTCGAGCTGATGCTATCCAGATTCCACAAACCTTCCAGCAGCGTTTGAGTGCGAGTTTCACCGTAAAGAGGCACCACCAGAGAGCGGAACTTTTGTTCCAGTTCGGCATCCGTGAGGGGATTTCGGGCATGCCCACGGGGATATTCCACCTCAGCGGTCAGGGTCGTACCGTTGCGCAGCTGCACGACCACACGATTAGGAATCCCTTGCGGATACCGAGCCGAGAGATGGGCATCGCGATGTACCTGTACTCTGGCTACCAGTTGCAGTAGCCGTTCGTCGTGCAGATGGCGGTCGTCGAAACTCGCCAGCGTCACCTCGCCGTCATACAAAGCGACAGCTACGCAGTAGGGCAAACTGTGATCGGCAGTTTCGCGGGTGCGGGGCCGCCACTTTTCCGGGTCTTTGCCGATAATGTCCACCGCAGCATCGAAGGTGAAAATGTCAATGCGTTCGATATCGTCCAGATGAGGAATTTGCGAGCGGAGTTGCAACGCAGCGTCAATAGCACTCTGAGCGTGGTATTCCGCTGGCCAGAATTTGATATAAGTGCGGCGGATCATGAAATCATCGGCACCAGCGGGGGCCAGCTCGCCAGCCAGCGGCGGGAGCGTAAAAGGGCCGGTGATCAGTTTCATAAACCCCAGCTCTCCCTCGAAAATCGGCGCCGGGCCGGTCATTCCTTCCGCGGCCAATAAGGCGGCAAATACGCCGTTCCGAGCCGCATTGGCGAATGCAGCCCCTTTCCACATACTGAGTTCGCCCGCACGTGTTTGCCGCAAGGCGATGTTGCTGACGCCGGCTATGCCCAGAGCGTGTACGGTGCGACGCGGTTCGAGACCTAACAATTTGCACGCTGCCAGACACGAGGAAATCGCCCCGTAAACCACATGGTCGAACCCATGCCGGCGCAGGGAAGCGGCATCGCAGAGCCGACACTGAATCTCGTAGGCCAGCACCGTCGCAGTGATCAAATCGCGGCCGCTCGCCCCTGCCAGTTCGCCAACCGCCCAGATGGCACTAAGATTGTCGCTCGGATGGGCTGGTTCCAGTGACAGGTAGGTGTCATTGAAGTCCAGGTAGCGCACCAGCAAACCGTTGACGAAAGTGGCCCACTCCACGCTGGACTTTCCACCCCCCAGCAACGTCGCAGGTGGCAGGCTCTGAACGCGCAAGGCACACCGCCGGGCAATCCGCGGCGCATCCGCCGACCAGGCACCCACGGCAGTCGCAAAAGAATCAATAAATCGCCGCTTCACTTCGTGCACTACCCCGGCGGGCAGGTCCTCGTAACGAAGACGGCAAGCATATTCAGCCAGTCGTTCGGCTAAGTAATTGCTGTGCGACATAGCCCGAGGCTTTTGCCAAGATTTGCTGCACCAGGGACAATTCCGGTAGCAGGAACCAGAGGCAATGTATCTGACAGCGTCGGTTGGCGTCTAAATTACCGGCATAGGGAAAAATTCGCACACACTTACGGTTGCTTTCTGTTCCAATGCAGGCGTGTGTATGGAAAATCCCGGCACGTTTTTAAGGAAAAGGCCGCCGGTTAATAAGGCCGGCGGCCAAGGCTGCTGAACGCTGGGCCAGTTCACCGACCCAGCTACATCCGGCTCACAATCGGTGCTGACTGTCTCCAGCCACGGAGACTTCGTCAGTGCACGAAGGCAGAGGCAATGAGCGGGCTGTCTCGCAAGCCTTTTCAGCAAGTCGTTATTGTAACTTGCTGAGATCGGCGATAATTGCCTCTACCGTCTTGGCGTTCAGCCCGCCAGCGGGCACGGCATGGTTAGCCACGACTTTGTTGCTCTTGTAGAAAACTGCCGTGACTTCAGCTTCCTTGGCGATATTCCAGCCTTTCGGGCCGGCCGGGTTGTCTATACCGAAGCTGACGTTCTTGATCCCCTCTTTTTCCACCAGGGACTTGATACGCTTTTCCAACTCCGGATCGTCCGACAGGAACACAACGCAGGCTTTGATGGACTTGTTGCCGGCAACCGCCCCGTCCAATTTCTTGACCAGACTGGTCAAGCCGTCGCTCAGCTCACGGGCGAAGATGAGCGCGACGGGAGCGCCGCCGAACTGTCAGACAAAGCAATTCTTCTGACCGTTCTTGGCCGGCTGATCCACATTGATGACGTTGAGCGGATGGAATGCTCCGCCACGATTCTGCCCGACCTGCGGGCCGGATTTCAGGCTACCCTGGGCCAGCACCAGACTGCATGCCAGTACCGTCGCCAGGCTAGCCCCAAAGACGCGAATGCGCATGGCTAACCTCCTTCTGGTTGCCTTGCATCGGGGCGTGTTTCGGCAGGCCACAGTGCCCATCCGCCATCGCTCCTCCGCCCCGTTTTCAGGAGCGACGCGGCATTTGTTCGGTTCCGGTAAATTTCGGCTCGAAAATCGTTCCCAAGGTATTGGGTGATGCCAGCTTCCCGCTCACTGGTATATGCCCTGGTTGCGATTCTAGCAATACCGCGGATGCAAGCAGTCGTCTCGCTCAGGACTTATTTTGCGGGACCACTGACAAAATTGTAGGGTCAGCATTGATTATTGCTTTTACCCGCAGGGCCTCGTGCAGTGATCCGGATGGATGGAAGCCTCAAGAAAGGCGTCAATAGAGAGCAGTTTCAGGCAGGCTCGAGGCAGGGAGTTTCCAGCGGTTATCGCTTCCGATTATATCGGCCAGCCACCGCAGCGTCCACTATCTTAGACACCGAATTCACAATAAGGCACCGCTGAAACGCTATCCGCGCATTCGGCTTTCGCCGAAAAACCAACGGCAATCGGCGGAACTCGGGCTTGCAGTCTCTTGCAGCATTGCGGCCTGGCAACTTGTCAATGCTTGTGCGGCGCTCACGCTTCCTGCTGGAGAAATCCAGCTCGGTAAGTCCGCGTCAAAGTGCCAAAACGACGCCAGGCATCCCTTTGACAAAAGTTATAGATGCCGGAGCTAACGAGTTGTTTACGCCATCTGGACAGTCCTCCCGGGCTCCAAACAGCTATTGGCTTGTCTTGAGCGGCGGAGCCGCCTGATTCAAGGCGGCCTTGCTGAGACAACGCACACGAGCGGTTTGCTAGCGGGGCGGGTCATCCAAAGAGTCATCCGGATCGAGCAAGAAGCGAGCGGCTACTATGTAACCTTCATCGCAGGGCTGAACCCGCAAGATGCTCGCTGGCAGAGCAATGGCCCTGTCGGAGCTTTCACCGGCAGGAACGATGTGCACCGGCTCTTCCGGTAAGGGGACGGGCGAAAGGAACCGAATGCCCGTGGATGAAACGTCCTGACCGATCACGGTTATTTCCTGGCGTGTCTGGCCGTCCGGCAAGCCGTAAATGACGCGGAGAGGTTCGGTGTATGGGAACCGTTCATGCTCGCGGCGTTCCGGAGTGGCCATCAAGTATGAACGAAGTTGTTCCAGGAAAATGGGTCCGATTTGCTCCAGGATTTGCCGGGCCTGGCGGGGGAATTTACCCACATATTCCATCTCAATACGCACTCTCGTCATGCCTGACCAGGCAGGTTCGAACCAGAGCCGTACCTCGATGATATCGTTGGAGACAGGAACAAGTTTCTGCCACCAGCTTTCACTGCCGATCAGCCGAACCACGATCTGGAAACCATCAAGCAGCAAGATGCGCACGGGCCAGGTCTGCAAAAATCCCATGACTTTTTCCCAGGCCACGCCAGGTGCAAGCACAGCAGCGCAGGTGTGTTCCAAAATTCCTTTCTGGTTGTAGCGGTAACGCATACCGCGATACTCACGCACCTCCAGACCCTGACTGGCCAGGTGAACAAGTCGGCTGACTTGATTGTGCAGTTGGCGGCTGAACCAGGGTGCGGACAGGTCGAACTCCATCTGACCGGGCAGGATTAGTTTTGCGCGGTGGTTGGAAACGGCTTCAACGCGTCGGGGGGCTTCCTGTAAAGCACGTACAAAGTCCGAACAATTCGCAAACCGATCGGCGGGATTACGAGCCAGAGCACGTGCTACTGCCTCCCGGTCACCAGCGGGCAAAGGTTCCAGGTCCGGCTCGTGCCAGCTTTCACCGGTCAGATCACGTAAACGAGCGACACGAAACGGATGAGCGCCGGTAAGGAGCTCCTGATAAATCGTCGCCAGACTGAATTGGTCGCTGCCCCAGGTAGGCCGACCGGCAAATACCTCCGGAGCTGCGTATCGGGGACTGTACTGGGCCGGGGAACATTGCAGCGGCACCAGGAGCAGCTCGACGATGCCATAATCGCTGACGGCAGCCTGTCCATTTCGCAACCAGAGCACCCGCGGACTCAAACCCAGATGCATCAGGGCATGTTCTCGCCGCAAATAATCCAGCGCTTGCGCTACCTGGCCCAGCAAGCTCAGCAACCGTTGTCGGCGTAAACCATAGGGGCCCTCCAGAGGAGTGGTGCGAAAATACTCTGCCCAGGTGCATTCGGCCGATTCGCTGACAATGACCACCCGGCCTCCTTCGGGGATCACTGCTTCCACTCCGAGCAAATGTGGATGTCGAACCGCCGTCAATCGCTGCTCTGCCAGCTGTGGGATGGAACTTTCAGGCTCGCGGCCCAGGAATCCTTTGACGTAAGTAACGAGTCGGCGTTTGCCTTCCGGGCCGACGGCGAGCCAGACTTCGCGCAGTCGGCCCTCTTCCAGGCAACGCTCAAAGCGTAGCCGCGTCAGCACTGCGGATTTGCGATCATGCAACTCCGCTGGCACCGTCTTCCTCCGCCTGTTGGGCCTGGCGGCACCGCTGCTCCAGTTTACCGGGCAGCAGTGCCTATCCACTCGAAGGTTGCGTCTGCCGCAATTTGCGATTGTCAGCATCTCCAGCTCGCCCGAACCAATCGAATTTGCGGACGACCCTGACAATCCCTATGCGATCCTTGCGGGTGATTCTGGGACGGGCGGCTGGGACCGGTCTTCTTCATCACCGTCCTGACAATCCTTTTGCGGTGTTTGCGGGCGAGTCGGGTGTTTACAAGCCTAGCTTTGAACTGCTGGCCTGTCAAAAAGCCCGCGCATAAAAAGGGCGAGAGAGGGTCCCCTCAGAAGCTCCATGCTCTCCCTCTCTCGCCTGGTACTGACGCCCCTCCCCAAAGGCGTCAGACCGCCAAAGAGCAGGGACCATGCACAGTTGGCTGCGCCTCTCTTTGGTCGCACAAATTTAGGTCGCGAATCGCTCCCTGTCAAACGGAGAAGACCATGCCCCCTGGGGCGAAACTTCCTGATACTGGCATCCGTTACCGTGTGCTCGCCTTTTTGTGTCTGCTCTCCATGATCACGTACCTGGACCGAGTCGCTATGGGGGCAGCCGCACCGGCGATTGCCAGTGCCCTGTTCGGACCGGGAACTGGTGTCGAGGTGTTGAAGTGGGCGTTCACTGCTTTCACGTTCGCTTACGCCACTTTCGAAGTGCCTAGCGGTTGGCTTGGGGACGTCTTCGGACCGAAACGCACGCTAATCCGCATTGTGCTGTGGTGGTCTGCATTCACCGCCCTGACCGGACTCACAGCCTGGGAAATCACCAACGGCTGGCATGTGTTCGGCACCGGCACCGTCGCTCTGGGCTGGCTGATCGCCATTCGCTTTTTATTCGGCGTGGGAGAAGCAGGAGCCTATCCGAATATCACCCGTGCCCTGCACAACTGGATGCCGTTTAGCGAACGGGGTCAGGCCCAGGGAGCGGTATGGTTCAGCGGCCGACTCATGGGCGGGCTCACGCCGTTATTGTGGGTCGTGCTGGTGGAATGGTTGTTGGGACGCGGTTTGGGCCTTCACGAGGACAGTAGCTGGCGAGTTGCTTTCTGGATTTTTGGTGGCATCGGTGTGCTCTGGTGCGTGGCTTTCGCCCTGTGGTTCCGCGATCGTCCCGAAGAACATCCCGGCGTCAGTCCGGGAGAGCTGGAGCGCATCCGTTTCGGTCGCCTGGAGGAAGAAACAGCACACAGCGGCGTGCCCTGGCTGCGATTACTTACCGACCGCAATCTGTGGGCGCTGTGCCTGATGTATTTCTGTGCCGCCTTCGGCTGGTACTTTCACATCACCTATTTGCCCGGTTTTCTGGAACGACATTACGGGGTGGCGCGCGAGAGTCTATTGGGCGGGTTGTTCAAAGGTGGGCCTCTCATTTTCGGTGCACTCGGTTGCATCATTGGTGGCTGGCTTACTGACCGCTGGATTCGCCGTACCGGTGACCGCAAATGGGGACGCCGGCGGTTCGGTATTCTAGGCCATCTGCTTTGTGCGGCCTGCTTTCCGTTATGCATCGTGGCCCCGTGGGCCTGGCTGTTTGCGTTGTGCATCTCCCTGGCGGCTTTCTGGAACGACATTACTATGGGGCCCAGCTGGGCCGTTTGTCAGGACATCGGCAAGCGTTACGCTGCTATTGTGGCCGGCTGCATGAACACCATCGGCAATCTGGGAGGTGCGGCTGCCAATTTGGTAACCGGCACGGTGGTGCAATGGGCAAAATCGTATTACGCCACCACACATTCCGAACTCGCAGCCGAGCGTATCGGTTACGATCTCAATTTCGGTCTGTTCGCTCTGGTTTACCTCACTGCCGCCGGGCTGTGGTTCTTCATAGACGCCACCCGACCGGTCGCCGGGCAGCTTGAAGAATTTCCCGGGCCAACAACTTGCAGTGGTTCGTCCGAGTAGCCTCGCGGCGAGCGATAGCCGGGCGACTCAGCCTGACGCACAGGGCTGATGCACTCGGTATCGGTTTCGCCATGCGATAGATCGCCGGGCGATGTTGGCCAGCACGGTTAGTGAGCCGGGCTTTGGACGGCGGGAAGGCTTGTCTGTATAACACGATGGAGGCACCCAGCAAACTCGGCCAGCAACTCGAATGGAAGCTCAACCGTGAATGGCCGCGTAGAGTCCGACCTGCAAGCTCTGATTGTTCGCTGGCAACAAGGCGACCTGAGTGCTGCCAACTCTCTTATCCAGTGTACCTGCGACCGCCTGGAAGAGCTAACGCGGCGACTTTACCATCGCGGTTTCGAACACGTCCACCGTTGGGAGGACACGCACGACATTTTGCAGCGAGCCCTGATGCGTTTGTGGCGGAGTTTACTCCAATCGCCTCCGGCCAGCCTGGCCGACTATTTCTGCCGTGCTGCCACGGCCATTCGACGCGAATTGATTGACCTGTGTCGCCATTACTATGGACCGCAGGGAATGGCCAGCCACCACGACACGGGAAAATTCGTGGTTACCGATACGGGCAAAGTAAAAACGCTCGTCGAAGAAACCGCCTCTCCCGAAAACGAGCATCCCCCGCTTCTATCCGAACTCACCGAGTTCCATCAGCAGGCCCAGCAGTTACCGGAACCGGAACGGCAGGTTTTCGACTTGCTGTACTATAATGGACTGACCGCCGCCCAGGCAGCAGCTATTCTGGGCATCAGCAAACGCACGGTCTTTCGCCGGTGGGAATCGGCGCGTGCTCTGCTGGCGCGCTACTGGCGGGGATCAGCGCCACCCGGAACGGCATGACCACGGTAACTAACCCATTGGATGCTGGGCCAATTATTGAAACCCACGGCCTGACCAAAATCTATCGCGTTTATCAGAAACAGGAAGGCTTGCTGGGAGCAATCCGGGGTTTATTCCGCAGGCGGTACCGGGAAGTTCGTGCCGTGGACGGTATCAGTTTCCGCATCGAATCCGGCGAAATCGTTGGCTTTTTAGGACCCAACGGTGCGGGTAAAACCACCACCCTGAAAATGCTCTCCGGCCTCATTTATCCCACCTCGGGCACAGCGCGAGTGCTCGGCTTCGTTCCCTGGGAACGGGCCAATGCCTTCCGCCGACAACTGGCCCTGGTCATGGGGCAGAAGAACCAACTGTGGTGGGACCTCCCCGCTGCTGACAGTTTTGCCCTGCACCGGGCCATTTATTCTCTGCCTCTCGATCAATTTCAGCAGACGCTGGACGAATTAACCGACCTTTTTGGCGTCGCCCATCTGCTGCGTCAACCGGTTCGTGAGCTGTCCCTGGGCGAACGCATGAAAATGGAACTCATCGCAGCATTGTTGCACCAGCCTCGCCTGCTGCTGCTGGATGAGCCGACCATCGGTCTGGATGTCGTTGCCCAGGTAAGTATCCGGCGCTGCTTGCGTGAATACAATCGTCGCCGGGGCGTTACCATCCTGCTCACCAGCCATTACATGAAAGATGTCGAAGCGTTGTGTGAACGAGTGATGGTAATCAGGCATGGCCAGCTGATCTACGACGGCCCACTCGCCGGCATCATCGAACAGTTCAGCCAATCCAAACTGGTGAAACTCCAGCTGGCCGAAGAAGCTGACCCTGTACCCTTTCGCCGCTACGGCGAAGTGGTCCACGCGGATGGCCCCCTGATCGAGTTACGTGTGGAACGGCGACGGTTGCCGGAGGTGCTCGCCGCTATCCTCGACCATCACCGCGTCCTCGACCTGAATGTTCAGGATCCGCCTCTGGAACAGGTCATTGCCCGCGTCTTCGAAGAGCCGCTAACAGCCCATGAAACCGACTCTCAGCTCACTATCGTTTGAGCAAGCCGACCGCTCGGACGATTCTGGTAATGTCTGGCCACGTGCCTCCTTTTTGCTCGAGGCAGGCAAATATGGCCGGATTCTCCGCATCGCTCTGGTGGAACGTCTGGCCTATCGGCTCGACTTTATCCTGAGCACCTTGCTGCGTTTTTTGCCGATGCTGACCACCATTCTGCTCTGGCTGGCCGTTTACGCCGGCGCCGGACGATTGTCTGAGGGAGAACTGGGCGGATTTAGCCTCAATGAGATGATCTCCTATCTGCTGCTGGTGCACATCAGCCGGATGTTTTCGAGCATGCCGGGATTGGCGCAGGGAATTGCCCGTGATATCCGCGACGGCAACCTGAAAAAATATCTGTTGCAGCCCATCTCGCTGCTACCTTATCTCCTGGCATACCGGGCCGCGCACAAAGTGGCCTACATCACCATGACCGCCGTTCCCTATGCCGTGCTCTTTTTCCTTTGCCGCGACTTTTTCGCAGGCTGGCCCAGCGCTCCGGTGCTGCTGGCGTATGCGCTTTCGCTGGTTCTTGGATTCCTGGTCGGCTTTTTCTTTGAGGCTGCCCTGGGAATGCTCGGCTTCTGGTTTCTGGAGGTATCGTCCTTTCTTTACGTGGTCGGCACACTGAATTTCTTTCTGTCCGGACACATGTTTCCGTTCGATTTGCTCCCGGCTACGTTCGCACATATCCTGAAAAACCTGCCCTTCCAGTATCTGGCTTATTTCCCGGCGGCGATCTTTCTGAACAAGGTGCCGCAGGACATGCTGTTTTCAGCACTGGCTACCGAGGCGGCATGGGCGATCGCTCTGGCGCTGCTGGCTGGTTGGCTATACCGTTGCGGTCTGCGTCGCTATAGCGCTTACGGAGGCTGAAGATGCGTGCCCTGCTGCATTACGCACGGGTCTGGCTGGCGTTTGCCCGTTTCGGATTGATGCGCGAGCTTTCCTTTCGTGGCAACTTTTTGATCAAAGTCAGCGTTGAAATACTCTGGCTGGCCATCCTGCTCATCTTTTACGACATGGTCTTCACCCATACCCGCGTTGTCGCCGAATGGAGCCGGGACGAATACCTCTTTTTCGTCGGTTGCTACTACGCTCTTGGCGGGGTCATCGAAACTTTCTTCCTGATCAACTGCAGCGAGTTTTCCGAACTCGTACGCACCGGTGATTTGGACTTCTACCTGCTTTTACCGGCGAATGAACAGTTCCTCATTACCACCCGCGATCTCGACTGGGCGACTTTGCCCAACATCTTTCTGGGAGCGGGCGTCAGTATCGTGGCGCTGGAGCGGCTCGGCTGGCCAGTCGAGCTGGGGCGTTTGCTCTTGTTCCTGATACTTTTCGGCTGCGGTGTAGCCCTTGCGTACAGTTTTCTGGTACTTTTGACGGCAGCTTCCGTCTGGCTGGTGCGCAATCAAAGTCTGTACGAGGTGTGGTGGCTCTTTACTACCTTCATGCGCTATCCGCGGGAAATCTTCACCGGACGCTGGGCGTATCCGATCGGCTGGTTCTTTAGCTTCGTCGTACCGTTGATCATCGTCACCAACGTGCCGGCGCGGGTGATGGTGAAAGCCCTGGAACCGGAACTGGCCGTTTATACCGTGCTCGCCAGCGTTGTGCTGGTGGCAATCAGTGGCAAAATCTTTCGCCTGTCTTTACAACACTACCGTAGCGCCAGTAGCTGAATGCACATGTGCTCGTGGCCCCAACTTGCAAAAATGCGTCGGGATTTGGCGTAACCGTGTCGAGATCACGTCGAGATCACCTGGAGGAAGACCGCATGGTACAAGCAAACCGGCACGCCCGGCTGCGATCGGCGAGCTTTCGGCATGGAACGTGTTTCACGCCCGCAGGTCTTGCTTTGGTTATTGGCCTGGCGTGCTGGCTGGGAATACTTCCTGTCAGCAGTCAAGAGAAAAATTCCTCGGCCGAGCGGGTACTGGTTGGTGCTGCGGCAGTAGCATTGCAGGCCGATGACAGTATGGTCATCGGCGGAAGCATTTTCCCCGGGCGTGCTTCCGGTCAGGAGGGAGAATTGCGGGCAGTTGCCGTGGTACTCGAAAAACCAGGCCAGGGCCGACTGGCGATCGTCTCCTGTGATGTTCTGATGTTGACGCGGGACTTGCTCGATCCGGTGGCGGAACAGGTTGCCAGGGAGTTTGATATCCCCGCAGATCGGTTGCTGATCCACGCCACGCACACTCACCACGCTCCCAGTACCGTGACCGTACACGGCTACGAGCGCGATGAGGTTTTCTGCCGGCGAGTACAGGAAGGGATTCGGTCGGCTCTGGCCAAAGCGGTTGCGCAACGGGCTGAGGCGGAGTGTTATTTTGCCCTTGGTCAGGAAGCTACGGTTGGACAGAACAGCCGACTGCTGCTGAGCGACGGTACGATTTACTGGATCGGACCGCGAGAAGATGCAGTGCGACCGACGGGGCCTTTTGATCCCGACCTGCCAGTGTTGGCGTTTCGCCGTCAGGATCGCTGGGTGGCTGTGCTTTTCAATCATTCAACGCACACCATCGGCACACGCAAGCCGGGCGTGCGTTCGCCTTCTTTTTACGGTCTGGCAGCACAGGAACTCGAACAGGAGCTGGGAGGCATCGTGTGTTTTCTGGAAGGCGCCTCCGGCTCAACGCACAATCTGAACGTGCCATGTCACGAGGCGGTTTACCGTATCAAGTCGGCAGTGCGGGCCGCGCTGCATGATGCGCGACCGATCCCGATTGCCAGGCTGCGTGGCGTCCGCAAACCGTTCCGCTTTCGCATCCGCCACTTTGATGAAATGCAGGAAGAGCAAGCGGTTTTGCGCTATTGCCGTCGGCGTGCCGAGAAAAATGCCGAGGCCATCGCTGCGGTCTTCCGCAAACAGCGCCAGATTCTGGCTCCGCTGCAAGGGCAGGAACGCACTACCTGGTTGCAGGTGCTCCAGATAGGCGACATCACGCTGGCCGGTGTGCCTGGCGAGTTTTTCACCAAACTCGGGCTGGACATCAAACGCCGTTCGCCTTTCCGTTACACCTACATTGCCGAGCTGGCCAATGATTGGATCGGTTATTTGCCCGATCGGGAGGCTTTCAAGCTGGGTGGCTACCAGACCTGGACGGGCCTGCACAGCTATGCCGAGCCCGGAACCGGCGAACGCATCGTGGACGAGATCGTCAACTTGCTCACCGCTTATCACCAGCATTAAACGACGCCGGTTCGCGTTGACAGGCATCTGGGCACAATGGCCTCCACATCGCATATATCCGGGCCACGGTTGGAAACCAACCGGGCATTGCCTGGTGTCATTGTGTTGCGCACTCACGCCATTTCAAAACCGTAAATCGGTGGGGCTAAGCAAGACGGCGTGCGTTGTCGGCAATAATGCACATAACGCCGCATCAGCACATGGCCCGTTAGTTTCGACTGCTCTGCGACAGGCTGAAAGAGTAGCTGGCAGCAGCAGAGCTATTTCACGGGTTATGTCGGTGGGTTGGGCAGGCCAGAAGGGCAATCGGCGAGCGCTTGGCAGGATTTTTGAGATCGGCGGAGGAGAGCGTAAAATATGGCACAGAAGGTGTGGGGATGGAGACAGGCCGGTCGAATCTGACTTGTACACGGGGAGGACTCGCAACAATCGGCAATAAGGAAAATTCGAAGGAGCGGCTGACGCAGGTCGGCCAGCATACGCTATGCCTCTAACGCTCGAAGAGTATGCGGAATATCTGGACAAGCGTGGGGACTTAAGCTGGCCTGCTCCGCCCACGCTTGCACCGCGGAAAGCCCGTCCCCACCTGGTTGGCCTGCCCGGAATACGTGGTGTGGTGTGGAGTTGTTACGGTGTGCTGGTGGCCATCAGTGGCGGCGAGCTGGTCTGGCTGCCGCAAGATAAGTTTGTTGCGGAATTGGCCTTCGAGAAACTCGTGCGGGAATTCAAGTTATGGCAGGCGATGACCCGCCGACCGGGAAACCCGGCCGAACATCTCCGCGTTATGTATCAAACCGCCCTGGATGAACAGCAATTCCAGGCCGGCGGTCGTGATCGCTATCCGGAGGTGCGAGCCGAGAAGGTCTGGGAAGCCGTGTTCAAGAAACTCAAACCGAGCGAATTCAATTTCGATCCGCTTTTTTACGGCAGTCTCGACGAGTTCTGCCTGAAGGTGGCCTACTTTTACCAACGCAGCATCCAGGGCACCCAGGCCATGCCGGGAGCACTGGCCATGCTGCAGTGGGTATCGGAACACTTGGAGTTTCAGGGGTTGCTTGCCGATGGGCAGGCCTTCAGCTGGCTGCATATTCAGCGTGGATTGCAGGAGGAAGGTTGGAAAAGGCCCCTGGAAGATCTGCTGCCGCAGCGCTGGCAGGTCTGGTCTTATCAAGTGGGTGGGCGCAAACCCTCGGAACGGTTGTTTCGGGAAATGCTGGATCGCCTGCAGCAAGCCGGCCTGGAGCCAGCCGAGGTTCTGCTCGTGGGTTGCCGCATCGAAGAAGACATAGCCCCAGCGCGTCGGTGGGGATTTCGCACGGCGCTGTTTGTCGGCGATAAGCAAGCCGTTCGCGCCAAAAGTACACAACTCGCCGATCCCCGTTTGCGGCCCGATGTGCTCCTAACTGACCTTACTCAACTGCGCGAGTGTCTCGCCGGCAATACGTAATCGTTTCGTCCTGCCAACCGCTGGTCATTTTTCCGCCACGTGTCATCTGCGAGCTAACACGTGTCTCCAACCGTCATTTGCGGTTCTGCTGCAGGTGTAGCAAAGTCTGCTTGAGCTGTTCGATGGTGATCGGTTTGGCGAGGACATGGCAGATATTGGAAGACGGTGCTTTGCCGTGCTGTACTTGTTCGCCCCAACCAGTTAGCAGAATTACGGGAATGTCGGGATTATGCCGGCTTACTAGCTCGGCGACCTGCTGGCCGTTGAGTTTGGGCATGCCGAAATCCGTAATGACCAGGTCGTAATGCTTGCGTTCCAGTTGTGCCAACGCTTGCTCGGCATCGGAAAAAGCATCGGGACTATGGCCCAGGTGCAGTAAACATTGCCGCAGAAAGGTGAGAACGTGCGGTTCATCATCCACCACCAGTACCCGCATCGTTTGCGAAACCGCAGGTACCGGCCGGAAAGCATCCCGGTTGGCTTGCACGGAAACCTCGCGGGGTAACGGCAGGCGAATCGTGAACGTGGAACCGCGTCCCGGTTCGGATTCCACCGTGATCTCGCCCCCATGACGCTTGATGATGGCGTAGGAAATACTCAGGCCCAGCCCTGTGCCACGCTCTTTCTTGGTGGTGAAAAACGGTTCGAACAGCCGTTGCCGAACTTCCGGCGACATGCCGAGCCCGGTGTCGCTGACACGAATGGTAACCGCCTGAGCATCGCTTGCCGTGGCAATGGTAATTCGACCTCCCTGGGGCATCGCATCTACGGCATTGAAGATCAGATTGGTCAGCACCTCGCGCAGTTCGGTGGCGTTAGCGAGAACGGGATGCTGGGCCTGCAGATCGAGTTGCACTTCAATAGATTGACCACTGGCTCGAGCTGCGTTATGCCAGCGGGGTCGGGTTAACTCAACCACCTGACGAACCAGGTCGTTGACCAGCAACAGCTCCGCTGCTTGCAAGCCGCGATCCCAGCGCGTGAAATCCTGGACGCGCCGAACAGTAGAAGCGGCGTCCAGAGCGCAGGTATGCGCCATTCGCAGCACTTCGCCGATATGAGTCGGTAATTGTGGATCCTTGAGCGCCAGCTCCAGAAATCCAAGCGTGCCGCATAGCGCGTTGTTGAAATCATGGGCCATGCCACTGGCCATTTCACCCAGCGCACGCATTTTCTCGGCATTGACCAGTTGCTGCTGGAGCTTTTGCAACTGCTCATAGGCCTGTCTCAGTCGCTCGGTCAGCTGCAAGCTGTGAATCATGGGGCCGAGTAAATCGGCAACCGTGTGCGCCAGCTGAATCTGCACGCGCGTGAACCCCGCAGTCCGTGTCGAAAGCAAAACCAAAACACCGACGGTTTCGCTACCAGCCAGTAAAGGCAGGGCGACACCAACAGCAAAGCCAAGTTTGCCCCAATTCTGCAACTCCGTCGAAGAGTGTGCGGATAAATTGTCCACGTAAAGAATTCGCCGCTCATTTACGACAGGTGCCAGGGCAGTATTCTCCAGGGCCAGCTCGGTCGGTAAACTTTGCCAGCGAAGCCAAAAGGAGTCCGAGCGTTTCTTCGAAGCCGAGGTCAGCAAATCGCCGCACGCAGCCAATTGCAAGCGCGCTGGGGGAGCGGTCTGAAGAGTCCAGATAGTAGCGAGGGTACCGGGAAGGTATCGGCTCAACTCGCGTAATGCGAATTGCAATGTACGCTGCAGGTCTTTCTGGCTCCCAGCATACTGAGCCACTTGCGTCAGCAACCGCACTTGCACGAACAGCTGGTTCTCATCGAGATCGGACGTTTCCTGCCAGAGTTTGGCCAGCCGGATCAAAATGGCGGCTTCCTTCGCGGTAAAGGCTGGCCGGCCAGGCAGACGCAATAAGCTGAAGACGAGGCGATCCTGCCGGCTCAGGTCGAGAGTAAATGCCAGCAACGAGCCCGGCAACGATACGCCCAATTCCGCGGCCGAACACGCCTTCCCGCTACCCGAGCCGATTTGCTGTTGGGCGATTCGCAGCACCAATTCCTGCCAATCAGGCCAATCATCCCAAGAATAGGCAGCTCCGTCGTGGGAAAAGCAGCGGACCTGCTCCTGCACCCGGCCTTCGGAATTTGTGCTGGCCACTATCACCTGGTCACTCTCCGTAGCCAGGCACATCAACTCCACCAGACAATCTGGCAGCGAAGCGCGTTCCGCGCAAAATCCCGGAACCTCGGGACTGGTGAGACATCTCCATACCGTTTTCTCTGAACCGCTGTTCGTAGAGCAGCACTGATTCAGCACCGACCGAGCCGAAGCGGTACACCCTTGCAGATTGGTGATAGCGGCTTCCTCGCCGTTACCCTGACACGAATCTGTCGCCGTCAATTGTTCTCGCGTCATCGCATCGCTTCCTTGAAATCGCCCTGCAAAGCCAGCGCCCGAATCTTTTGCACTATATCTCACAGGCTTCAACATCGGACTGGTTTACGGTTGGCTCGCCGGGTTCAGAAACGGTCAGAGTTTGACACACATGCTGGCAAAACGACTGTCCGACACCACCCGGTCGAATGGCCAGGAGTGCATCGCGTGCCGCCAGCAACGCCTGAACCACCTGCGGATCCCATTTGCTGCCGCTCTCAGCAAGCAGTCGCTTTTCGACTTCGCTGACACTTACCGGCGACCGATCCCAGTAGCCGGTGCTCCAGGCGTCGTAGGCATCGGCCACGGCAATAATGCGGGCCAGGATCGGAATTGCCTCGGACCGGAGTCCATCGGGATAACCGCTACCATCGTAGTGTTCGTGATGATGCAAAACTGCCAGTGCGATCTGCCGCAACTTCGGCAAGTCTGCCAGGAAACTGTAGCCGATCTGCGTGTGTCGCCGAAACTGTTGCCAGTCCTGAGTGCTCCATGCCGTCGTCTTGTGGAAGAGGTACTCCGGTACGCCAATTTTGCCGATGTCGTGCAACAACCCGGCCAGGTAAACTTCCCCCAGATCAATCTCCGGAAGCGAAAGTTGGCGGGCGATTTCGACGGCAATCCGCGCGGTGCGCTCGCTGTGACCCGCGCGACGAGGGTCTTTGGCATCTACCGCTGCCGTCAATGATCGGGCGAATCCCAGCAGGAGCTGTTGCATTTCATGAGCCTGGCTCACGCTCTGGTCATAGAGACGCACCAGGCTGGCAAACGGTGCCAGGAGAGCGGCATCGGTATGGCGGAAACCTTTTTCCGATCCCTTGTTCGCCGCCACCATCCAGCCCAGAGGTCGGGTATCTGCCACGTAAATGGCCAAAAGCTGGCGGATTTGCGGAAATTCCCGGTGCCAGGCCGTCTCGGCCGCGTGATTACACAGATAGGTCGGCTCAGCTTTCCAGTCGTTTTCCCGAGAAATGAGCGCAATCAGGCGAGCGCAGCCCGCTTCCTTCAATAGATTGTTCCCGACTCCGCAGAAGGGCAGTTCCGATTCTCGCGGGAACCACAACAGAGCTTCGGCATGGATAATGGGAGCCACGCCGGTCAGAATCAACTGCAGGTAACGCCGGGACGGGCGCCCCAACCGCAGCCGTTGCATTACCCCATCCACAGTCAGCAAAGCTTCCCAGGGTGTGAGGTCTGGATGCTGGAGAGCCTCGGACGATGGAAGAACGGTCGGTGCAGCCATCTCCAGTTGGTGTTCCGAAGAAGCCATGCGCATCTCCTGAACGAGGCTGGCCGCGGTGCTCCAGTCCAGGAGCCACCCCGCAGTGGGACGCCGAGCAGGCACTGCCTCCTGCAGCCCGCCATTTGCTCGGTTCATATTCCAGGCCAGGACGAATTCGTTTTCCTGAACGCTCGTGCAAACATAGCTCATGGTTTTCACCCATGCCAAAGCCGGTACGCTTTTTCGTGCAGCAGATCATCTTTGCTCTGACGTAAACTGATTCGTATGCCTCAATCCAAACACCAGAAGCTGCCTGCTCTCTATTTGCATACCCTACCCGGTCTGGAAAAATTGGCGGCAGAGGAAGTGGAGCGTGTGCTAGGAGGCGAAATTAAACGCGTCGCCAAAGGGCTGGTCGTATTTCGCCTACCGCACCTGGACCGCTCGATTTTCCGATTGCGGCTGGCCGAGGATGTGTTTTTGTTACTCTGGGGCAGCGACCAACTCAGTTATCGCGCGAAGGACCTCGAACTCATTGAGCGGTGGACGGCTCACGAACCGGACTGGGAAACAGCCTGGTTCTGGCATCACCAGCTGCGCCCTAAACCCAGAGGCAAGCCAACCTATCACCTGGTATGCCAGATGTTCGGCGAGCACGGTTACCGCCGCGTGGACGCTCTCGAAGCCCTGGTGAAGGGACTGCGCGGCAGAATCCCGGCCTCCTGGCGAGCGGTCGAGGAAGACGCAGCCGTGGAAATCTGGCTCACCATCCGCGGTAAAACTGCCGTTTGCGGTCTGCGCCTCTCCGACCGAACCATGCGGCATCGCGATTACAAAGTCGAACACCTGCCCGCTTCGTTGAGACCGGTGGCAGCGGCGGCGCTGATCTGGTTGGCCCAACCGCAATCACACGAGGTGGTACTCGATCCCATGTGCGGGGCTGGCACTATCCTGGCCGAGCGACTGGCTTTTGACCGCCACGGACTCATTCTCGGTGGTGATCGCGACTGGACAGCACTGCGAGCTGCTGCCGCGAACCTGCAATTCTTCGCCTCGCATATCTCCGACCGGGAACATCGGGACGAAGGCAACCAAACCTGGCCACTGGTACGCTGGGATGCTCGCCAGCTTCCGTTGCGCGATGTCAGTATCCCGGTAATCGCTTGCAATCCACCTTTCGGCAAGCAAATCGGCGCGGGCGAGGATGTCGGCTTGCTTTACCGCGAACTGGTGCCCGAATGGGACCGCGTGCTGCAACCTCATGGCCGTGTGGCAGTCGTCGTTGCCGACTGGCAGGCATTTGCTCGGCCCGCTCAAAACTGCCGCTGGCAATGCCGCCGGAAGTTTTCCGTTCTCTTGCTGGGTCAGGAAGTCTGGCTGTCGCTCTGGGTCAAGCCAGGAGATTCGCACGGGGAAGCTCAGCGTGCCAGGCGAAACTGAGACTGGCCAGTCGGCAGACACATCTCAACGTAACTCCCAGCGCTGCGGAGAAACCAGCAACCGTGTTTTCCCTTTATGCTGATCGTAAACGCGATGCATCTCTTCCAGGGAATCAAACCAGCCGACAATATAGGCCGCTCCGAAAGTTTCCCCGGCTTTCACAGGTCGGCCATGCAGCTCCTGAATCATGCAAATGTAACCGCGACGATGACACCAGGCCTCATACACCACCGATGGTTCCAAGGTCATCCCCGCTAACCACGGGCCCGGTTTTTCTCCGGAGCGAACCTGATATGCACGAATAAAGCGCTCCGGAATTTTCTCGCCGTGCCGTTGATAAAGAAATTTCTCGTCCGGGCCGAAATTTTCTGCAAACTCTTTCGCCGGAATCAGACCCCGGTAGCTCAGGTACACCTGCAGCCAATCCGGCTGGCCCGACTGAGGCATTCGGATATGGCCAGGCATGTCGATTCGGTAAAACACGTTGGGCAATGTGTTGGCACTGACGATCTCTTCCGCGGAATAAAAATACCGCTGGCCGGGCACGAACACGAGCGTTTGCGTCCACTGGGAGCCGGCCCGGTAACCAGCGCCGGGTTGCGTGAAGGTGAAACGAAGCCGTACCGCCACGAAATCCGCCCCGCGAATGATCTCCGGCTGAAGTTGCCTCGCCTGCGTGCAGATTTGTGGCCCTTCCACATAGTGCTTGGCGAGCCGGCCATGAATTTTCGGATCGCGTGGGTAACCATCCTCCCGCCAGCCTGGTGCCAGCAGGAAGTCCATAATGTGCAGGCCAAACCCTAAATCGCGAGCTCCCGTCTTTTTGTCCAGAAAACTACCTCCCGCCACGCCGCTCACATAGCCCTTTTTGTTGATGCGGGCCTGGAGACAATCGGTGTCAATCACAATGTGGTCTTCCCGATCCTCGATGCGAATGGCCAGCGGCTTGTCATCGCCCGCGGGCAGGCTGACGTAACGCCAGTTCTTCAAAAACGCGAGCAAATCCGCCATCTGCTCAATCGTGATCTCTTTTTCCAACCCCTCCGGCATCAAGGAAAGCCCCGTAGATTGAATCTCCTCAATTTCCGAACGGAGCACCGTGTCGGTTTGGTTTTCCGCGCGTTTGAGCGTAATACTGGTAGGCGATTCCGCCGCGATGATGCCGGTCAATGTTCGCCCACTCCTGGTGGTGACCACGTACTGAACGTAGTTGCCATCAATAGCCGCGTTAGGAAGCAGGATGTCATGGAGTAATTGCTCCGGCGATTTGGTGCGCAGGTCGGAGATGTCCGGGCCGACATTGGTGCCAATCCCTGCGACTCGGTGGCAGCTGGCACAGTGTTTTTGAAAAACGGCGCGGCCTCGTGCAACGTCGCCGGGTCGGGCCAGCGCTGCTCGATACGTCTGCAAAACCTGCCAGCGCTCGCGGGGTGTGCTGGCCGAGAGCACCTGGCTGGCGCGTTTGCGAATTGTCTCATCGCGGTGTTGCAGAAGTTGCCGCACACGAACCGGGTCCAGCTCGCCAGGTTTGATTCGGCCTTGTTCCACGGCTTCCAGCACCGCCAAGGTGCGATCGCGGTTTTGCAACAACGCTTCGAGTAATTCCCTTCGCAACATCGGCGTGGCTCCGGGCCAGAGGCTCAGTAATGCCGTGGTAACTTCTGTTCCGGGATGCTGGGCCAAACCGCGCACCGCACCCAGGCGGATTTGCGGATCGCGATCTTCCATCGCCAGTTGCTGCAAAATCGCCGTATTTCGCTTATCCGGCAACTGCGCCAGCAGGTGGATCGCTTGCAGGCGTTCAGCGCTCGACGCCTCGCTGCTGGCGGCTCTGGCTTGCGCTTGCTGGATGTAGTGATCCAGCCAGGAGGCCAGCTGAGGTTCCTGGCTGTGCAGGTGAGCCACCCATTGTGCGAGCCGATTGCCTCGTCGGCGCATACCATCGGCAAGTCCGAGCAATATAGCCTGCGCTTCCGCATCGCCCCGACGTTGCTGCGTCAGGGGTCGAATCGCCTCCGTAATCCGTCGTAAATCCGAACTCGCCCCTATGACGGCGGCCGCTTCTCGCAACAGCTCTCGCCGACCAGCTGGCGAAGCAGCAGGCTGGCGGGCATTCCACCATTGCACCAGTAAATGGTCCAGACCGTCCCCGGCCGCAATCAGCACCGCTAACCGCACCCAGGAATCATCACAAAAGGCTATACCCATCCGGCTGAGGATGGACAACCGATCTGATTTCGGAAATGACGCGAGTGTCAGAACCGTTTGCAGAAGCAGGCGTCCTTTCCTCTCCTCCTGGGAAAGAGCATCCCCGGCGCTACCTTTGCTTTGAATAGGCTCGTCGCTCGTTCGCAGGAATTGACGTGCCAGGTCCAAAACAGCCTGGCGGATTTCCGGTTTCTCCAGGTGAGCTTCGCTAATTTTTACCGCCTGCTGCCGCACCCCCACATGGGCATCGGTGAGCGCTGCCTTCAGCGTGGCGGAGTCCAGTTGACCGGAATGTTCCAGCAACCATAGCGCCAGGACTCGCGCTTGCGGCGACGGCGAGGTTCTCACAAGCCGTTGCAATTCCGATTTCAACTGCTCCTCGACTGGCACAGCTTGCAAAAGCAACCGAAACGCCGTTTGCCGATGCCAGCCATTGCGATGTTCCAGCAACTTGACCCAATCCTTCGGATCGCGGCCACCCAGACCATCCACGGGTCGGCGATTCGGCCGGTTTGTCCTTGACGTGATTCTCCAGATCCGCCCCTTCTCTTTGCCCCACAGAAGGTCTGGCCGCTTGCGCAATTCGGGTGGCATGTATTCGGGATGTTCGATTACGGCCCGATACATGTCCACGACGTAAAGCGCTCCATCGGGACCTTCGGTCAAAAAAACCGGCCGAAACCAGTCGTCGGACGAAGCCAGGAATTCTTTGCCGTCGTACATCGGTTTAGCGCTCAACGTTGCCCCATTGGGGTAAAGCCTCTCAGCATGCACGAGATTTCCGGGCGGCTCGCATGTCAACACGACACCAGCGTATTCTGCGGGTAAAGCATCGCCGGTATATACGTGAATCCCACAGGCAGCACTGAAGTGTCCCGCGTGCAAAGAAGAAGTCGTGAAATTGCGGCTGATCGGGTAAACACGTCCACCAGCACCCGCCGGATTTTCCTGCTGATCCAGAACGGAAATGTCCAGCAGCAACGATGGCGGCACCAGGTTCGGTTGATGCCGTAAATAGCGTTGCTCGAAGACCACCAGACGCAGATGGTGGCGGTTGTCGCAGACGAATCGTTCGCCCCAGTCGTCAAAGGTGAGTCCATACTGGCCCGGTCCCGTCAAAGCTTCGTAACGTTCCGGTTTGCGTGGGTCGAACCGGAAATCCATGTTGTTCAACGAAACCGCAGGCCCAACGGGGCGACCCTGCTGGTCGAGTCGCACCGCCTGGCCGCCTCGCAGACCGTTGGCGCAGTAAATCCAACCATCCATTCCCAGAGTGGGAAAACTCAGGCGTAGCTGTGGATTTTCCGCCGCGAATCCCCGATACCAAACCTCGCGTCGCTCGGCCCGGCCAGCTCCTTGCGTATCTGCCAGATACAGTAATTCCGGAGCCTGGGTTACGAACACACCCTGTTTCCATAACTGCAAACCATTCGCAAAAAGCAGCCTGTCGGCAAAGACGCTGGCCGTCTCGTAGATGCCATCTCCATCGCGATCGGTGAGTATCTTGATGCGGCCTTCCGGTGGCTGTCCCGGAGGCGGGCCGTTAGGATAATCGGGCATTTCCACGACCCAAATCCGGCCGTGTTCGTCGAACGCCATCGCCACCGGGCTCTGGATAGTGGGTTCACTGGCCACCAGTTCGATTGTCAAACGATTGTCGGCGAGTTGAAAAAGCTTGAGCGCCTGTTCCGGCGAATACGGACCATTTTGTGCCGGCAGAGGTACCTGGTTGGTACTGGCCTCGGTATTGCCTGGTGGTGCTTGGCGCTGAGCTAAACTACCCGTCATCCAGAACCCTGTTATCCCTGTGCTAAGAGCTAGCAAAATCGCCCCAAACCACCGCGCAGCTTTACCGGTCATTGATTCGCCTCCATATAGTTGCCACCTCACTGCTTAGGTTATGCGCCGTCAACGCTTCTCCAATCCCGCTGCGGCCGGCCAGTATCCTTGATGCCGAAAATTGATTCGGGTCAACACAGAAATTTGTCACCCAACCGTTGCATATTCGCAGCCTGCGCCATAAACCAATAATCGCACGCAAACCGAACTGCCTGTGATTCCGCCAATGCACTCAAGAACAGGAGGCCTTCCATGCGAACGCTGCTCAGTTGCGTAACCGTAGTAGCGCTGTGCGGCTGGCTCAGCTTGGCTGCCCAACAGCAACCAGCCCAGGTCAAAGTGGCTACCGACCCGGCTCAAGCTGGCCCGGACTTTCCGTTTCAGGGCGAATATGTCGGTGAAACCGCCAGCAAGCAACGCCTCGGTGCCGAAGTGATCGCCCTTGGCGACGGTAAGTTCCGCGTCAATTTCCTTCCCGGTGGCTTGCGCGGCGAAGGTGGAAACTACGAGAAGCGCGTCGAGGCCAGTGCCCAGCGCGACGGAGATAAGGTGAAAATCGCCAGTAAGGACGGTAAATGGTCCGCCACTATCGAAAATGGCCGCATGTCCGGTACCACTGCTGACGGTAGCCGCTTCGAGTTGAAACGAGTCATCCGCGAGAGCAAAACCCTTGGCCAGAAACCACCGGCAGGTGCCGTGGTGCTCTTCGATGGTTCCAATGCGGAAAACTGGGAACCGAAGAGCCGGGTTCAAGTCGTGGATGGCGCCCTGGTTGGCAACGACATCGCCAGCAAGCAAAAATTCCGCGACCACAAAGTTCACCTGGAGTTTCGCCTGACTTTCATGCCTTATGCTAGCGGTCAGGGACGCAGCAACAGCGGTGTTTATATCCAGCATCGCTACGAAATACAGGTGCTCGATAGCTTCGGTTTGCGCGGCGCGAATAACGAATGCGGCGGAATTTATGGTCAATACGCTCCCCTTATCAATATGTGCTATCCACCGTTGCAGTGGCAGACTTATGACGTCGAGTTTAAGGCAGCCCGTTTCGACAGCACCGGTAAAAAAATTGCCAACGCCGTCATGAGCGTCTGGCACAATGGCGTGCTCATCCATGATAAAATCCAGCTCAAGGGACCGACTGGTGGCGGTCAACCCGAGACGGATACACCCGGCCCTCTTTTCTTGCAGGGGCACGGTGGCCAGGTCCGCTATCGCAATATCTGGGTGGTCGAGACTAAGTCCGACTAACAGCTAACTCCTAAACTCAATGCCGGACATACCCATCCTCCGAGTCCTGCATGTTTATAAGTATTACATCCGCGGCGAGGAGCGGATAGAGGTTCTGCAGGACTTATGCTTAGAGGTCCCGTCAGGCGAGTTTATCGCCATTATGGGGCCGAGTGGCTCTGGTAAAACCACTTTGCTTAATCTAATCGCCGGTTTAGATCGCCCCAGTGAAGGCGAGGTCTGGGTCGGACAGCGCCTTATCTCCGCCATGTCGGAATCTGAACTTACCCGCTGGCGCACTCGCAACATTGGTTTTATTTTCCAGTTCTATCACCTCATTCCAGTTCTAACTGCCTACGAAAATGTTGAGTTGCCGCTGTTGCTGTTGCCGCTCAGCGCTGCCGAAAGGCGAGAGCGCGTGGAATTAGTCTTAGAACTGGTCGGACTGGCCGATCGCATGCGCCACCGTCCTGGTCAGCTTTCCGGTGGACAGCAACAGCGCGTCGGGATTGCTCGCGCAATCGTTACCGACCCGACCCTGATCGTTGCCGACGAACCAACCGGTGATCTCGATGCACGTTCCGCTCGGGAAATTCTCGACCTCATGCAGGAATTGCATCAAACGTTAGGAAAAACCATTATCCTGGTCACTCACGATCCCCGGGCCGCCGAACGGGCCCAGAGAATTGTCCACCTGGAAAAAGGTCGGCTTGTCGCTGTCGAAAAACACGACGCCCTTTCCAGCCGATTCTAAATCCTAACCATGACTACCAGCAAGGAACACTTTTCCTGCCACGTGGCCATTATCACGGTAAGTGATACCCGTACCGAAGCAACCGATACAAGTGGTCAGTTTTTGCGCCAGCTATGCACCCAGGCTGGACATCAAGTTAATTTCTATGCTATCGTCCCCGATGATCCGCAGCGCATTCAGCAAATCTTTTCCGATTTAGATCAGCGCACCGATATAGATGTTATTTTGCTGACTGGCGGCACCGGCATCTCCCCGCGCGACCAGACTTACGAGGCGGTAATTGCACTATTGGAGAAACGTTTAGATGGGTTCGGTGAGCTTTTTCGCTACCTGAGCTACCAAGAAATTGGAGCAGCAGCGATGCTTTCGCGGGCAGTTGCCGGGGTTTGGCACGGGCGTTTAGTTTTTAGCCTCCCAGGCTCCCCGGCAGCGGTGCGCCTGGCCATGGAACAACTTATCTTGCCGCAACTTTCCCATGCACTGGCGCTAGTGCGTGGCCAAACTACTCATCATCCTCCATGCCGGCACCACCATACATCGGAGCCAACCTCTTCCGATAAACCGCCGACACAGCCTATCTTTCTTCGACCGAACCAACACGCTCAGTTTAGCTCTAATAAAATGGCGAAAGTTACACTCTATCAAAGTGAACGGTTCTTCCTTGGTTTGAACTGTCTTGAACCCGGTCAGGAGCACCAGCTTCATTCGCACCCCGGTCAGGATAAAGCCTATCTCGTATTACAGGGTCAGGGCTTGTTCCTGCTGCCCCAGGGCGAGCAACCTATGCAGGAAGGTGATATGTTAGTAGCCCCCGCTAATGTTCCGCACGGCATTCGTAATACAGGCAAGCAAGGCCTTATCGTGCTGGTACTGATGTCTCCCCCGCCATAGCAACGAACTTGACGCCGATATGGATAGTTACGTGCCCACCTGGAATGCTGGATCTAAGATCAATAGCGTTTCCGATCGCCAATACGCCGATGTTATCATCGTCGGTGGGGGCATTTCTGGACTAAGTCTGGCCTGGCGTCTCACGCAAATAGCGCCAGCGCTGCGGATTAGGGTTTTGGAAGCTGCCGATCGCCCGGGCGGCACTGCCTGGACGGATTACGAAAATGGTTTCCTTGTGGAACATGGCGCCAATGGCTTTCTCGCTAATAAAACGAGTACCTGGGATTTAGTGCGGGAATTAGGCTTGGCCAACGAACTGGTTGCCGCTAACCAGACCGCACGGTATCGGTATGTTTTGGACAAGCAAGGACTATATCTGTTGCCCAACGGCTTATGGTCATTGTTTAGGTTTCCGCTATTAAGTTGGCGGGCTAAATGGGCCATTCTAACGGAATACTGGCGCCATTCCGCATCTTCCGAAGACGATGAATCAGTATATGAGTTTATATCGCGCCGCACGAATTGGGAGGTAGCTGATTTATTTGCCGAACTGCTGGTGACTGGCATCTATGCAGGCAATCCACACGAACTGAGTATGGCCGCCTGTTTTCCACGGGTCGTCCAAATGGAAAGGCGAGCCGGTAGCGTTACTGCCGGCTTTTTCCAGGAACGACGGGAACAAAAACGACACCATCAACAACCCGCGCAAGCTCCTGTAAAGCGATCGCAACTGTATTCCTTGCGGCGAGGGATGCGTCAGCTCATCGAAACCCTGGCCCAACGATTAGCTCCAGTGCTACATTTAGCTTCACCGGTACACCGTATTGAGTACGTTGACAGCGAAGCAACGCATCGCTGGCGAGTATCTTGCCAGGAAACAACCTGGCACTGCCGGGAGTTAGTCCTTGCCTGCCCTGCCTATGTGCAGGCACAATTATTAGAACCCCTTTGTAGCGAATTGGCCCGTGAAGTTAAAACTATCCCCTATGTTCCTGTCGCGGTTATCGCTCTGGGGTACCGCGAAAATCAATTAGGCAAACGGCTTGTCGGGTTCGGTTACCTGACAACCTGGAGGTCGCAAAGTCGTATGCTCGGTGCGCAATGGTGTTCCTCTATATTTCCAGATAGGGCTCCCGAGGGTCACGTTCTTATGCGTTATATGGCCGGAGGCAGTCGCCGGCTCCAAGTATTAGAACAACCGGATGATCTCCTGGTCAGCGAAGCGCATGATGAAGCCAGGCGACTTTTAGCGATTCAGGGAGCGCCTTGTTATAGCAGAGTCATTCGCTGGCCCCGAGCTATCCCTCAATACACACTAGGCCATCAAAAACGCCTTGCCAGGATACGAAACCTCCTAAGCCGATGGCCAGGCCTGCATTTGACAGGAAATGCCTATGAGGGTGTCAGCCTGAATGATTGCGTCGAGCGTTCTAATCAACTCGCCACCTATTTAACTCAGCGGCTAAACGCGGTTCTAGCGACTCAGGACTCGGCGTAACCAATCTTGAAAGGCACTGGTGCCATCGAAAAGGAACAACTCCTGCATATCATAGTTGGGCCAGGGCGAACGATCGGTAAAGGGCTGGCTTTCGTCTTGGAGTAACCGCATCCAGCCACGTTTCAGCATGGGATGCATATATTGATAGCCAGGCAAGGGTGCAATATAGGTTCTAAGTCCGAAAGCTAGCCCTTCGTATAAAGCAGTCGAAAACACCCCGACTTGAATGCTCGAACAAGCCTGCAGATCGTAAATTGAAGTTCTAACGTCAGCAATCTCGACACCGTGATCCAGCAAGTCTCGTTGCCGCTCTGGTGGAAAGTATTCGGAAGGGTGAGGCCGAAATATCACTCGAAATGCTCGTGGTGCAGCTCGGGCCAGTCGAATCGCCCACTGAGCCAGTGCATTACCACAGCCCGGCTGCGATAAGACGAGCACGCTCGGTTGCCGTGCCGGACACTCCGACTGCTGCACCAACGATTGAAAAAACGGAAAGCCCACCTCAACGGCATTATCCTGCGCTACGGGTAAATCCATAACCTTGCGCCAATAAGGACCAAAGAGTAGTGCATAGTCAGGATATGTTTTCTGTCTAATCCCCGGCGGTGTAGTATAGGTGAGATCGTATGGTCCGATAAGGCCGTGCTGCATCTCAGCGGTTACTATACCTAGGTCGCGGCATGCTTCCACAAACGCCCGCTCGGCAGGATTAATCGCCACGATAATACCCAAACGAGGACGAATTCGACGCAACAAATCCCGATATAATCCGCGTAAACAACGGCGTGCCGCCAGGTACGTCCGCCCCAGCTCAGCAACAGGCACCTCCATCCGAAACCTGGCTTGCAAAGCCGATTCTAGACCTAACAGCCACCGTTCTACCCTGCCAGAAATTCCCCACATTGTTCGGCGATAACAGGCGGCCAATCCAGCCAGAAGGTCGGTGTAGTAAACATGCTTAGTTCTGGTGGGCTGAACATGTCGGCCACCTTCGGGGCGTTCCAGGTAAATGTAAGACCCATTTAGATTATCGAGAAACGGGTCTAAATACGGGTCGTGCCAGCAGAACTCTCGCCATACTCTGCGAGCAATACCCAGACAGACAACAGGACGCGACGGCGCAAAATAAGGATTCGCAGCGAACATTCCACGTAGCAAACCCGGATCTGCTACCCGCCATATCAAGGGCCTGGGTACGGGTGACAACGATTCCATAAAGCCACTTAGTTCCTGTAATTTCAGAAATACGGGTACCCGGACATATTCCCAGAGGGGAACTTGATCTTCAAAAAAGTCCCAGGCGCCGACCTGCCACTCCCAATCGAGGAAGCCCGACCACAACTCTTCCCAGCGATTTGCCTCAGCTAAAAAGTCGCCCAAAGGAAGGCGAGTAGATGCCTGCATGAGTCCGGCCTGCTAAGCTGCGCTCCGCTGGTTAGATGTCATATACTCTCTGTAGGCTTCCACAACAGTTTGCGGATCGCCTTGCATGACAATTTCTCCATGATCCAGCCAGACCATGCGCGTGCAAAGTTTCGGCACGGTGACCGTGTCGTGCGTGGCAATGACCAGCAACCGCGATTGATGTATCAGTTCCATAATACGTCGGTGTGCTTTTTCCTGGAAACTTAAGTCCCCCGCACTAAGTATTTCATCAATCAACAAGATTTCCGGTTCAATCTCGGTGGCTATAGAGAAACAGAGACGCACTAACATTCCGCTACTATAAAATCGAACCGGGATGTTGAGAAACTCTCCCAGCTCACTAAATTCAGCAATGCGTGGTCGGCGTTGGCGTACCTCCCTGGGAGTCAAACCTTGAAGGTAGCTACGATAAGCTATATTGGCCCAGCCCGTGGCATCGGACTCGATACCGACACCGATATCAAGTAGGGTAGAAACTCGTCCCTCCACCTCCAGGTGTCCGGAGGTGGGAGGATAAATTCCCGCAAGTAGTTTCAAGAGTGTAGTTTTGCCAGCACCGTTGTGACCGATGACACCGACTCGCTCTCCCTCGCGGATTTCCAGATTGACGTTCTTGAGCGCATGCACTTCCATAACCGGATTGACTGAACGACGGAAAAATCCTCCCAAGAGAAATTGCTTCAGGGGAATGCGCTTGTGCCGGCGAACGCGGAAAGTAAGGTGCACATTGCTTAGACGGATATGCACCATAGTTGAGGACTCCCTACGCGCTTGCCCGTGGAGGTTATTAGAGGCTGAAAATGATTTTCCGCTCGTTGGTTACCAGCAGGAAAATAGCAAGGCCAGCTAGCACGACCACGGTGTTGATGGCTATAAGAAAATCAGCCAGCGGAGGAATGCGGCCATACAGGACCGGTTCTCTTACCAGCTCTACGATATAACCGAGCGGATTATAGGTCAAAATCGTAACAAGCACTCCTCGTTGAGCGAACATTTGCTTAGGATAAAAAACCGGCGTAAGATAATAAATCAACTGAAGCAAAATGCCGGCAAGATGATGCGTATCTGGGAAATGCACATTGATGATACCGAAAATGGTCGTCAAAGCCCAGCTAAAAAAGAAAAGCACCACCAATATGGGCACTAAGATCGGCAAAGCCGCAAGGTTTGCAAAACCCCGAATCATCCAGCTTAGCAGGATGGTGAATGCCAACAGGATCAAGAAATGTAGTGCCACGCTCAGAGCAGTGCGCAATGAATACATGGCGAGTGGCGCGGGGTAAGAGCGGATATACTTTTCGCCGACGAGTATGCTATGGCATCCTTCGAGAACGGAGTTAGAAATAAAACCCCAGATAGCGACACCAGTAAACACATAAGGGGCATACTCGCCCAAGTTCGTTTCTACGAATATCTGACTAAAAACCAAGCACATGACCGTAGTATAAGCCAGGGGTTGCAGCAATGCCCAGGCAATTCCCAGAAACGACCGGCGATAACGCGCATCGAGATCCAGCTTGACCAAGGCCAGCCAGAAATAGCGGCGTTTCCAGATTTCAGAGAGATAATGTGCGGTGTAAGAAAGGGCAGCCATAGAATGCGTCCCAGTGTGCTCCGGTTTCTATATCCACAATTGGCCGAATCCTAGCAAAAGATGCAATGAGGCGGAAGGCCAGATTACAAGCATCCAGTGGCCAGCTCGAGGAACGCAGCAAATGTCGTTGTTACGGGGCCTGAACGATTGGTGCCTGGCTGGCCGGTGGAAACGGTTACAGATACGGTTCATGGACCTCGCGGCTGCGAACAATGCGAGCGGGAAGACCGTAAGCGACGACCTGATCGGGCAGGTCTTCGACCACCAGGGCCCCTGCTCCAACCACGGTGGCCTTACCAATTCGTCGTCCGTGAAGCACGCAAGCACCCAGGCAGATAGCAGCGTAGGCGCCCACACAAACACCGCCGCCCAGACACGCATGAGGGCCCAGGCTGGCGAACTCGCCCAGTCGGCAGTCGTGATCCACCGAACAATGCGTGTTCAATATGCACCCCGGCCCAATCTCCGCACCGGCATTGACGATGGCTCCAGGCAAAACCACCGTACCGGTTCCCAGTCTGGCAAAAGGCGAGACCCAAGCCGTGGGATGCACCGCGCTGACAGGCTGCCAGTGCGGAAAACGTTGCAGTATCCGTTGCGTTAGTTGCCAGCGTTGCCAGTTGTCGCCGATACCGATCACAAAGCCATCAATGCGAAATTGCTCCGCCAAACGCGGCAGGTCGGCGTCGTTTCCCAGTATCGGCACGCCCAAAAGCGAAGTGCCCGGTGCCAGCCGGGGATCAATGATGCCGGTAACCTGCACGCGATCCTCAGCGAGCAGCGTATCGAGCACGACCCGGGCGTGACCGCCGGCTCCGAAAAGCAAGACGTTGAGACGCGACATAGGATGGTCGCTGTATCAAGCCGGGAATGGTACCGTTCGGCCAAACAAGGGAGATACCAGAACCGGAAGTGTGCGCGAAGTCCAAATTTACCAGCTCCGCACGGACTCGCTTTGGGCTCCCGTGATCCGCATGGTGACGTCCAAAAACCCTCTTGCTGACCAGCCTGGCAGGGAAATTTCGTATTGCTCTTGACCTCGGGCCCGAGGCGGGTATGGCAAGGTTGATGGTTCCGGATATCGAACAGCCGAGAATTGGAGGGGCGCATGCGCTGGCAAATCACGGCGGCACTGGTTCTAGGAATGGCCTTGGGCTGGTGCCTTGGTGGCGAGTGGTTCCGAGGCGGCAACGTGCGAGCCGGCAACGACCGCTGGCAGGAATTTGCTCTGGCCACCGGTGCCATTCTGGCCGGCCCGGTCGGACACGATCAGGATGGCGTCTGGCTGCTCGATTCCAAAAACGGCAAGCTCCTCGCTTCGGCTGTGAGCCGAACCACAGGCCGTATCTTACCCTGGGCTGAAGTAGATCTTTCGCGGGAGTTCGGACTTGCCTCGCCTGCTCAGGGACAATTCCTCATGACTACCGGTCAGGTTGGCCGCGGAGCTTCCGTCTTATTCGTCGCCGAGGTCACCAGTGGTCGGCTGGCAGTTTATTCCATGAGCCTGGCGGAAGGACAAAATCCCGGCGTAGTCGTGCGCCGACACGACCTGGTGGCATTTCGTCCCGGCTCGGTGCGTAGCTCTCCTAACTGATTCCCTGTCGTGCGATTTCCTGCAACAGCTGCCGCGCCACTTTGTAGGCGTGGCGGATGGTGACGGCACGAGCTTCGATTTGTTCTGGCGTGTAGTACCGGCCGGGCTCTGCTCGTGGAAGTCCGGCCAATTCGAGCACCAGGGGAAGCAAGGTTACGAATTCCCGAGCCCGTTGCTGTTGCAATTCCAGTTCAGTCATGGCTAAGCTCCTTGGCGTGCCTGCCAGCGAATAACCTCACCGGTGGCCAAGCCGATTTTCGGGTTTGCCTGCTGCCAAACGCCTCGCTTTTTCTTAGCATACCCGAAAATGCGTCCGAGTAAAATAGCCAGGCTACTGGAGGATGCGCCATGACTAGCCTTCCCGACCCTTCCAACCCCGCTCCACGATGCATCCACTTGTGCTGCAAGTCCATGCTCACCTACGGGGAACAATTCCAAGAAGACCCTGAATTTCAGGCCGGACTGGTGGATTTCTGGTGTGTGCTTACCGCACGATCCACGGGGCCAGACGGCGGTGACGTAAGCTGGCAGGCCTGCTGCGACCCAAACCGCACCTGTTACCGCGAATATTGATGCAGGAAACCGCGGCAATCGCTGACGGCGTTCTATACTACTCAAGAGCCAAAGCGCTTCGTCCTGTTCCATCGGCAAACCGAATACTTCCCAACTTGGATGGACGCGTCCTGACCCACACAAAGCGGTGCAAGATAATATCTGCATCACTGGCACCCGACTGGAATTTCACGTCTTTTGGGCGCTGGAAAGTGATGAAGAAAATTTCGCCTCGCATCCTGGCGGATTAGCATGCGACTACTTTGCCCCCACTGCCGCAAAGAAGTACAAGTTGGCGACCACCTTGCTGGGCAGGTTTCCACTTGCCCGCTGTGTCAGAAGCCATTCCGCGTGCCTGTGCCACCTTCGGCTTCGGCTGGGACGAGTCAAGCGGCCACCGCGCCCCCATCGGTCGCCCCTTCGACCTCCAGCGTACCGCCGCCCAGTGCGGGAGCGGCAGGCTGGGATACCGCAGCACGGGGAGTGGCACCGAGTCCAGGTGTCCCGACTTCCGCGCCGCCTGCCCCAGGCTACACGCCAACGTTTTCCCCTTCGACTGCAACGCCGCCTTACGTTCCTCCAATCTCGCCTCAGCCGCCGATAAGCAGTCCGTTAGGCGCTACGGGCCCGGCTGCGCCCTCGCTCCCGGTCTCCCCTGGCGTAGCTGCATCGCCCACGCTACCGCCCCCTGTGCCTTCTCCGGGCTACTCGGACTCCATCCAGCTTCTAGTTCTTTCGCCTGTAAAATTGCAGTTCCTGCAATTTCTGGGAATGCTTCTGTTGGCAGTGCTTCTGTTTTTTCCCTGGCTTCGCGTGCCTCCCGGCACCGGGATTCTCTTCCAGCAAAACGGGTTTCAGCTAGCGTTTGGTCGCGGAACCGGCGAGCTAAAAGACAAAATCGAACCCGGCGTCTCGCCTTTGGGGATAATTTTTTTCTTTTTAGCCCTCTTCTCCGCGATCCTGAGCGGTCTTTTGCTATTAGCCGCGAAGCTGGACTGGCCGGAATTAAGACCCTACCTGCGTTTCCGCCATTTGCTGACCGGCGGACTGATTTTGCTCCTTGCCACAATATTGTCGTTACAGGTTCTTATAGGCTTCCCCTTGAATGCCGCCTGGACAGCAACTGCTAAGCTTTCCGATGAGGATGCGAAAAAAGTATATCAAGCCGTCGAAACCGCACAGGTTTCGTGGTTAGATGTATTAGCTCGTTCCGTAATTAAAAACCCGGAAGAGCATATAGGGTGGGGCTGGGGACTATACGGAACATGCCTGTTAGTGATTTTGCTCGTAGCTCTGGCACTGTTGGATTTCTGGCAGCAGCGTCGCGGCAGTCCCCTTCCGCCTCGTCTATTATTAGAAAAATAAGTTCCCGCATGAACGCAGGCTTACCCAATGGCTCGACGTTTGACATGTCCCGATCGGCAAGCTAAGTTTCAGCGGGCGCACCGACACTCGCGGACAAAGTCAGGCTAGGCTCTGTCACGCATTCGGCAGCGTTATGTTATAACTTTATAGCCACAGGGCTGTCGTGAGGAAATCGAATTGGGGCAATCCAGGAGGCTGGGAGGCCATGCGCTACATGATCACGGATGAAATGTGGGTGGTTATCGAGGAATGTTTGGCCCAAGCGAAGATAGAAAAACGGGGCCGACCCGCAGAGATTTCCGACCGCAAGTTCCTCGAGGCCTTGCTCTCCTTGCTCTACGTGGCGCGAACGGGGATTCCCCGACGGGATTTGCCCAGGGAATTTGGGAAATGGGATGCGATTTACAACCGGTATCGCCGCTGGCTCAAAAACGGTACGCTGCAGAGGCTGTTTGAGTTGCTCACTGCCCACCCAGAGTTAGCGGCCATCAGACGCATCCTGATAGATGCCACGAATGTGCGAGCCCATCGGTGCGCGGCAGGGGCACCGAAAAAAGGGTCTGCCTCCGAGCAGGGTCCGCGTGGGAGTCGGCAGTTGTAAGTGGTCGGACAAGCGAAGTTCCGGTCTGCCTCCGAACAGGGTCTTGGTCGGAGTCGGGGTGGATTCTCGACGAAGATGGTGCTCACTGCCCTAGATGAGAACACACCGGTGGCCGTAGAGCTGTTACCTGGTCAGGTGCATGAAGCAACGCAGGTCGAGAAGATGCTTGATGCGAGCCAAGCACGTCTTCCTCAGATTGAGGAAGCGGTGGTGGATAAGGGGTTTGACGGTGAGCCACAGCGGGCAGCTATGGTCGCTCTTGCATGCATTGTTGGCCCCCCTGTGCGGAGTTTGACGGTGAGCCTCAGCGGCAAGCGATGTTGTGAGTTCGCCTGCGCCTCCGGGTCGTTGTCCGCGTTTGACGGTGAGCCACAGCGGCAAACCATGGCAAGTCGGAACATCCGGCCGGTGATTCCCTATCGAGCCAATCGGCAAAAAGGGGGGGCGACTAAACCGGAAGGCGTATGCGGAGCGTAACAAGATAGAACGGCTGATTGGCAAGTTGAAAGAGTTTCGTCGCATCGCCACACGATATGACAAGTTGAAAGAGACATTTCTTGGCATCATTCAACTGGCTCTCGCATACATTTGCCTAAAAGCTAAGTTAATCGTCAACAGAGCCTAATTATGACAGCATTAGCGACTGGATTTTCTCTAAGCACGGCAACAAGCCTGACGCTGGTTACGGGATACTGGCCAGGTTCCGGTCTGGGAGGCGTGCTGGTGTTTGCAGTGAGCTTTGCTGCATTCTGGGGATTCAGTATGTTAGTTGGGGCGCTGAGCCGGAGCAGTGCTGCCGTGCTGGTTGCGAATGTCCTATTGTGGTTGGTAAGCTACGCGGTGAACGTTTCGCACTTATGCCAGACCTCGTATCCGAGCGAGCACATCACTGCTTCAGTTTTGGCCCGGCTACCTTACTGGTGCTTGCCGAAACCGGCCGACTTGTTGATACTGTTGAGCGACCTCATCGGTGCAGGCCAACATTTCGCCAGCTTCCCGGAACTACTGGATTCCCGAAACGTGGCTGAGTTTAACCCATGGTGGAGCGTTGGAAGCAGTTTAGGCTTCGGTCTGACCATGGCTGTCCTGGCCGGCTGGGAGTTACGCCGGGCGGAAACAGAAGTCTTTTCATAAGTTGCCACTTCAGCAAGCCTTATGAAAACAGGAAAAAAGGAAACATTTTTACGCGGCTATACTTGACGAAAAAGTAAACGTTCCTAGAATACTGGCAGCCACGAACGGTAGCTGACCATGAAAATTTCCGCCCAGGAAGAGTATGGCTTGCGGTGTCTTTTGCAGCTAGCGGTCGCTCCGGATCACACCCGGACGATCGCCGAAATAGCTGCCGCGGAGGGTCTGTCGCAACCGTACGTCGCGAAACTGCTGGCGGTGTTGCGTCAGGAAGGGCTGGTGGAAAGCGTGCGTGGTCGGACTGGCGGCTACCGGCTCACGGAGCGACCCGAAAAAATTCAGCTTGGTCGGGTGCTGCGGGCTCTAGGCCAGCCACTATACGATGAGCCGGACTACTGCCGCCGGCACGCCGGCACAGAAACCGAGGGCAGCTGTGTTCACAGCCTGCAGGCCTGCAGTCTGCGAGCCTTGTGGCAGACTTTGGAGACCTGGCTCCGCCACGCCCTGGATCAGCTGCACTTGAGCGATCTGTTGCAGTCACCCTGTGATTTAGCTCAGCGACTCAGGCAACGCCTGGAACAAGCGATCCAGGAACTACCCGCGGCTACGGAATCGTCCCTGATTTCCGGCATTGACACCACTAAATTGCAAAGACGCCCTGCGGAACTTAGTCATGCCTGGCCTGCGGACTCCTAAACACTCTAATTAGTCTCGTTAAGCAAGCGCGGAACAATCAGCTTTTCCCCTTAGCATCCCGAATTCATGCGAGCCTGAACAAACGGAGATTCGCTATGCCGACGGATACAGCAACGATTGCCCAGCTCACTCAGCGCGAATACGAGTGGGGCTTTTATACTGACATTGAAGAGGAGAAAGTCCCTAAGGGACTTAACGAGGATATTATTCGCACCATTTCTCGACTCAAAGGCGAGCCGGATTGGTTGTTAGAATGGCGTCTCAAAGCATATCGGCACTGGTTGACGATGGAAGAACCGAGGTGGTGGCCCCACATCCAATACAGTCGCATTGATTATCAGGATATCCACTATTACGCAGCACCGAAGCGACGTAAACCGCTGGCCAGCTTAGACGAAGTGGACCCGGAAATCCGCCGTACTTTTGAAAAACTAGGCATCCCACTCGAGGAGCAAAAACGCTTAGCCGGGGTTGCAGTGGATGCGGTTTTCGATAGCGTCTCCGTGGCTACCACCTACAAAGAAAAGCTCAAGCAATTGGGCATTATCTTTTGTTCCTTCTCCGAAGCCGTAAGGGAGTACCCGGACTTGGTGCGACAGTATCTCGGTTCCGTGGTTCCTTATAACGACAACTTTTTCGCTGCCTTGAATTCTGCCGTATTCAGCGACGGATCATTTGTTTATGTTCCTCCGGGAGTGCGATGCCCTATGGAACTTTCGACCTATTTCCGGATCAATGCACGGGAAACCGGTCAGTTCGAGCGTACCTTGATTATTGCGGATCGCGGCAGCTATGTGAGCTACCTCGAAGGTTGCACTGCTCCGATGCGAGATGAGAACCAGTTGCACGCGGCGGTGGTAGAACTTATTGCGCTCGACGAAGCCGAAATCAAGTATTCCACAGTGCAGAACTGGTATCCGGGTGATAAAGAGGGGCGCGGCGGGATTTACAACTTCGTCACCAAACGCGGTGCATGTCGAGGACGTCGCTCGAAAATCTCCTGGACGCAGGTCGAAACCGGTTCGGCAATCACCTGGAAATATCCGAGTGTCATCCTTCAAGGAGATGAATCCGTAGGCGAATTCTATTCCGTAGCCGTTACCAATAACTATCAACAGGCCGACACCGGTACGAAGATGATTCATATCGGTAAGCATACACGCAGCACAATCGTTTCAAAAGGTATTAGCGCGGGGCATGGGCAAAATACCTATCGAGGCTTGGTCAAGGTGATGAAAGGGGCGGCGTATGCCCGCAATTATTCCCAGTGCGATTCCCTGCTCATCGGGGACAAATGCGGCGCCCACACCATGCCCTATATCGAGGTTCGCAATTCGACAGCCCGTGTCGAGCATGAGGCCTCGACCTCGAAAATTGGGGAAGACCAGATCTTCTATTGTCGCCAGCGGGGCCTTTCAACTGAAGACGCCGTAAACATGATCGTCAACGGATTTTGCAAACAGGTGCTCTTGAATTTGCCTATGGAATTTGCAGTGGAAGCCCAAAAGTTGCTGGGAATCAGTTTGGAAGGAAGTGTCGGCTAAAAATCAATGTGTAAATAGTGCGAGGAGCTAAAGATGCAACCCATGCTAGAAATCCGTGATCTCCATGTGCAGGTGGAGGGAAAAGAAATCCTCAAGGGGGTAAATTTAGTACTGCCCGTTGGCCAGGTACATGCGATAATGGGGCCGAACGGCTCCGGTAAGAGCACCCTGGCTGCTGTATTAGCGGGGCGAGAGGATTATGAAGTTACTCAGGGGGAAATCCTCTATCAAGGGCGATCGCTACTGGAACTTGACCCCGAAGAACGTGCCCGGGAGGGAGTTTTCCTGGCGTTCCAATATCCGGTAGAAATACCCGGTGTAACAAATATGTATTTCCTCCGGGCTGCGGTTAATGCGATTCGTAAGCATCGCGGCCTGCCGGAACTTGATGCTATGGACTTTCTCCAGCTGGTACGCGAAAAGTTGCGTCTTCTGCGCATGGACGAATCCCTCTTGAAACGCTCCGTTAATGAGGGATTCAGCGGTGGCGAAAAGAAACGCAACGAAATTTTGCAGATGGCGATATTAGAGCCGAAACTCTGCATCATGGACGAAACCGATTCCGGTCTTGATATAGATGCTTTACGTGTCGTAGCCGATGGTGTTAATTCTCTTCGTTCGCCAGAGCGTAGCATACTGGTGATCACGCATTATCAACGCCTGCTCAACTATATCATTCCCGATCAGGTACATGTATTAGTAGATGGCCGAATCGTTCGCAGTGGTCCCAAAGAACTGGCTCTGGAACTGGAAGCAAAAGGTTATGGCTGGCTAGAACAGCAGCTGGCAACGAGCAAACTCTAGCAAATCACTAATAATGGGTGCGCTATGCTGAAGACACGCGGGCCAGGAAGTAAAATCACCCAGCAATGGTCGGCTTTCTTGAGAGGTCAGCCGACACAAGAACCTCGTTTCGTCGTAGCCGCCAGGCAAGCGGCAGAAGCTGCTTTTTCAGAACTTGGCTATCCACTGCGTAGAAATGAAGACTGGAAGTACACCAACGTCGCCGCCGTTGCCCAGACCGCATGGCAACCAGCACCACCGGCACAACTGGTGCGCCAGTTTGATTGGGAAGCAGTTCGGGTCATCATCGCCAACGGTCGCGTACTTGATGTACACGTACCGCCTGCCTCGGCCAATAAACTTCGCATTATGAACTGGCATGACGCATCTCAAAAGCATGTCGATTTCCTGGAAAGCCATTGGAATCGGACAGCACGCTGGTCTCAGCATGCCTTTGCCGCGCTTAATGCTATGCTTTTCGAGGATGCGGTTATAGTGCATGTGCTGCCGAATCAAGACCTTGATTTGCCGGTGCATATAGAAATATATCAGCAAGCAAATGAGCAACTGGAACCACAGGCGGTGTTTCCCCGCATCCTGTTCGTTCTGGGGCAAGGAAGCCGTGCCAGTCTGGTCGAGAGCTACAGTGGCGGTTCTGAGCGGTGTTTCACCTGCGGAGTGGTAGAACTTATCCTGGAGCGCGGCGCTCACCTTAGTTACTATAAGGTTCAGCAGGAGCACCCAAATAGCATTCATATCGTTCAAGCCTATGCGCGATTGGCACAGCAGGCAGAATTACAAGCTTACATTGTTTCCCTCGGTGGAGGACTGGTGCGAAACGAGTGTGATGTAAGGCTGGAAGGCGAATACGGTTCTTGCACTTTGAATGGCCTTTATTTAGCGCGGGGCAAGCAACATATTGACAACCATACCGAAATCGAACATCTGGCACCCGCCTGTACCAGTTACGAATTGTATAAGGGGATACTTAGCGAACGAGGTCACGGCGTTTTTCAGGGCAAGATTTACGTACATCCGGGAGCTCAAAAAACCGATGCCAAGCAGACGAATCAGGCCCTGTTGCTTTCCGACGACGCCGAAGTGGACTCTAAGCCTCAATTAGAAATCTACGCCGATGACGTTCGCTGCACTCATGGAGCGACAGTCGGCCAGTTAGACGAACAACAGCTCTTTTACCTGCAGACCCGGGGGATCGGCAGGGAACAGGCACGAAGCCTGCTGATTTATGCTTTTGCCGAAGACATCGTCTCTCGGATTCAAGTCGAGCCGGTGCGTCTCCAGCTCGAGGACCTCCTCCTGGCCGAGGAAGGCTTGCCGCTGGAGCGCGAACTCAGGAGATTGTCGCTGCCATGACCCGCATCACATCTGTACCGGCAGCCCAGAAGAGCATGCTCCGCTCCTGGACACCTGAGACTTTGCGGGCGGAGTTTCCTATTCTGCTACGCCCGGTGCGGGGAAAGACGCTGCACTACCTGGATAACGCTGCCACCACCCAGAAACCGCGGGTTGTTATCGAGTCGCTGGTGCGGTATTATGAGGAATGGAACGCCAATGTGCATCGCGGCATTCATTATCTAAGCGAACAGGCGACACATGCCTTCGAACAAACACGTACGACCGTGCAGCGGTTTATAGGTGCTCGTAGTTCGCGCGAGATCATCTTTACACGCGGAACAACAGAAAGTATCAACCTCGTAGCCTGGTCGTTTAGTCGTCGCTTTATGCAGGCGGGTGACGAAATTATTATTACGCACTTGGAACATCATTCTAATATCGTGCCCTGGCAGATGGTTTGTGAAGAGCGCGGTCTGAAGTTGCGTGTTGTTCCGTTGACACCGGAAGGAGAGTTAGACTGGAAAGTTTTCGAGCGTCTGCTGAGCCCGCGCACGCGACTGGTAGCCGTAGCGCATGTTTCTAATGTGCTTGGGACAGTAAATCCGGTGCAAAAAATTGCTGAGCTGGCCCATGCTGCCGGAGCACGGGTTCTTGTAGATGGTGCACAAGCCGCACCGCATTTGCCGGTCAATGTCCAGGAGCTCGATTGCGACTTTTATGCGTTCTCAGCCCATAAGATGTATGGACCGACGGGCGTAGGCGTGCTTTACGGGAAAGAAGAATTATTAGAGGCTATGCCACCTTATCAAGGTGGTGGTGATATGATCGCTTCGGTAACCTTTGAAAAAACGACCTACAATGTGCTACCCTATAAGTTTGAAGCTGGCACGCCGAATATAGCGGACGTGGTTGCATTCAAGGCGGCTCTGGATTTTCTGAATCAGCTGGGTATGGAAGAAGTAGCCGCCCAGGAGGAGAAGTTGATGGAGTATAGCTTACAAGCATTACGCGAGATACCCGGGTTGACTATTTACGGCAATCCGGCATGGCGATGCGGTGCCATTGCTTTCAATTTAGACGGCGTCCATCCACACGATTTGGGAACTGTACTTGATCAGCAGGGTATCGCCATACGCACAGGACATCACTGTGCCCAACCGTTAATGGAGTGGTTAGGAGTCCCAGCTACCGCACGGGCCTCGCTCGGCATTTACAATACTGCAGAAGATATAGATGCCCTGGTTGCCGGATTGTACCAGGCCCGAGAATTTTTCCGCATGTGAAATCAGGATAGCCACTAACATGTCTGATTTGCGAGACCTTTATCAGGAGGTGATTCTCGATCACCAGAAGCATCCGCGAAACTTTCGGGTGCTTGCCGAGGCAACGCGGCGTCAGGAAGGATATAATCCCCTCTGCGGAGACCGCCTGACGCTGTATATAAAGCTAAGCAACAATCGTATCGAGGACATCGCTTTCCAGGGCAGTGGCTGTGCAATCTCTATGGCGTCTGCGTCGGTCATGACTGAGGCGGTAAAAGGCAAAACCGTAGAAGAAGCCGAGGCACTTTTTCACGCCTTCCATGAGCTCGTGACAGGCCAGGAATCTCCAGAAGCTGCGTCAGCCGCACGGCCACCGCTAGGTAAACTGGCGGTTTTCTCCGGAGTGCGAGAATTTCCGGTACGGGTCAAATGCGCCACACTACCCTGGCACACCCTTCACGCTGCCCTGCAAGGCCGGCAGGAAACTGTTTCCACCGAATAAATAAAATATCTCGCTATCTTGAAGTACGCAGCACTTTGATTGCTCCCGATGGGATATACCTATGAGCAACAATGACAAGACACTAAATTCCCAGACTGACAGCGAAACTCAGGAATCGCACTGTGCAACACCGAGCGAACAAATAAATCACCTTGAACTAGAACAGCAGGTGATTCGCGTGTTGCGATCTATTTTCGACCCGGAAATACCCGTGAACATATATGATCTTGGGCTGATTTATAAGCTGGAGGTGCAGCCCACGGGGGAAGTTTATATCCGGATGACGCTCACATCACCGATGTGTCCGTCGGCTGCGACGCTTCCGTACGAAGTGGAGCAGAAGGTGCGTCAGGTACCTGGTGTCAAGGAAGTTAAGCTGGAGCTGGTCTGGGACCCGCCCTATCATCCCTCTATGATGTCTGACGCCGCGCGTATTCAGCTCGGATTTTTTGATTGAATTGCGTAACTTCCGGTCACGTAGTCGCTAAATGGCGATCTAATCTCCAAGCTACTTAGTCAGGCTGCGTTCGCGCACGACTAACCAGCAGATGCGCTAAGCGAGTTGGTTCAGGAACGCGGTAGCCGCGACAGCATTGCATTGTCCAGAAGATAGCCTGCTCCAGATCGAGACGATGTCCTATGGAAACATAAATCGGGCGAACATGAAGCCGGGTGCGTAAAACAGCGCCCACGATCTCCTCACAGTCGTAAAGAGGCACCCACGCACCAACCTGGTCGGGCACTTCGTCATGTTTGCCAATCAAGCGGCTTTTCGCACAACCGATTGTCGGGATGTCGAGAAGCACCCCTAAATGACAGGCAATGCCAAACCGGCGGGGGTGGGCATAACCATGTCCATCTATCATCAGCAGGTCGGGTTGCCTGTGAAGATGTTGCCAGGCATGAAGGACGCCAGGGCTTTCTCGAAAGGATAATAGCCCGGGAACATAAGGAAACGATACCGGTTGTCGCACTACTTGTTGCTCGATTACCTGATTATGCTTACGGTCCCATATAACTATAGCCGCCACGAGATGACGGTCACTGCGAGTGTAAGCGACGTCCGCTCCGGCAACATAGCGGCAGGAATACAACTTACCGGCGAGTTGTACCCGGCTGGCCAGTTGCTTCTGCAAAGCGATGGCCTGCTGCGGCGTAAGTTCCCAGGAATGAACCTGTCCGGCGATCATGCAGCTTGCAAGGCTAAACGCTTAGCTGTCTCTTGAATGATAATGGCTGCCTGTTCGGCTTGCGCTCGACTAACATCCAGATGAGTAACTAAGCGGATACGCTGGGGGGAAACCGGTAGTACAAGAACGCGCTGTTCGGCCAGGGCGCGAGCAAAATCCGCCGCAGTACCTAATCTCGGATCAATGTCGGCATAGAGGATATTCGTTTCGATGTGCTGGGGAAACAAACGAAGCCCCGGGGTATTACGAATGGTTTGTGCCAGGATTTGGGCGTTTTGATGATCCTCGGCCAGGCGGTGGAAGTGGTGTTCGATCGCGTATAATGCAGCCGCTGCTAAGACACCGGCCTGACGCATGCCCCCGCCAAACAGCTTGCGGACACGCCGTGCCCGGCGGACAAAGTCTTTCGTACCGGCCAGTGCCGAGCCTACCGGAGCACCGAGTCCCTTGCTGAAACAGACCGAGACAGAATCGCAGGGTTCGGCCCAGTCCCGAAGCGGAATGCCGGTCGCGATAGCAGCATTCCACAATCGTGCCCCGTCAAGGTGCACGACCAGATTGTGGCGGTGTGCCCAATTAGAAATACGGCGAATCGCCTCCAGTGGGAAAATGCTACCGCCACCGCGATTGTGTGTGTTCTCGATGCATACCAAGCGTGTACGCACCAGATGATCATTATCCGGTCGAACTAACCCTTCGAGATGTTGCACATCGAAAATACCGCGTTCGCCCTCGATGGTGCGGCACATAACACCGCTAAGCACTGCCGGGCCGCCTGCTTCATAGTTGTACACATGGGAATTAACGTCGCATATTAGTTCGTCACCCGGCTGGGTGTGCACCTTGATGCAGATCTGGTTAGACATAGTACCCGAGGGCACGAAGAGCGCGGCTTCTTTACCTAATAACTCGGCAACGCGTTCTTCTAAACGTCGCACAGTGGGATCTTCACCGAAAACATCGTCGCCTACTTCCGCAGTAGCCATAGCCGCTCGCATGCCCGCGGTGGGACGGGTAACCGTATCGCTGCGCAGGTCAATTACCGATGTCGCTCGTCTCATATTCACACCTCGTTTCCGGATAAGCACTTTGCCAGTGCGAATCTTTTGCTGTTATATAGAGCCAGAGCACAGATTGGCGATGCTGTGACAGTGAGCAGGCAGCGCGTTCTCACTCGTGTTCCGTCAAGGGACTCAAGCGCACGGCTGTTCCATAGCACAAAACTTCGGTGACACCCTGCATGAACTCCGTAGCATCGTAGCGCATGGCAATGATTGCGTCGGCACCGAGTTCCCGGGCGTGGTCTATCATGCGGGCAAAGGCTTGTTTGCGTGCTTCTTCGCACACCGTAACCCAGGTTTCGATGTTGCCGCCAACGATGGATTTCAGTCCGCCAAGAAAGCCACGGGCAATTCCCGTGGAGCGAACGACTATGCCCCGCACAATGCCGAGGTACTCCGTGATAGTGTAACCTTCGACGTGGTTGCTGGTGGTAACGATCAAATAGCCTGGTTTGCCCCCTGCACTCATACGTTGTGCCCTCAGTGGTAAGCATGCGAAGTTTTTCAGGCGTGAATTAGTTTATATCAGAGGCTGGGAAACGGCAGTAGAATATCGTGGTCGGAGCATGTAGCACATTCCTGGGAGAACCAATGGCTGGTAATACCTTCGGATTGCTCTTTCGCGTCACTACGGCCGGTGTCAGTCACGGCCCTGGCTATGTCTGCATCGTGGACGGCTGCCCGCCGGGATTACCTCTTTCCGAGCAAGATCTGCTGCCAGACCTGGCACGCCGACGGCCGGGCCAGTCGAAACTGGTGACGCAACGCGATGAGCCGGATTACCCGGAAATATGGTCTGGCGTCTTCGAGGGCAAAACCGACGGCACGCCGATTGCTATCTTGTTCCGTAATCAGGATCAGCGGAGCCAGGATTATAGCGAGTTGCGCGACAAATATCGTCCCGGACATGCGGACTTCACTTACGATGCCAAGTATGGTTTTCGGGACTACCGCGGCGGTGGTCGGTCGAGTGCTCGTGAAACGATTTGCCGGGTTGCCGCCGGTGCGATTGCCAAAAAAATACTTGGACAACTCGGCATCCGCGTTGTCGGTTACGTGAAACAGATTGGCGACGTGGTGGCTAATGTAACCGACCCCGCCAGCGTTCGTCTGGAAGATGTAGAAGCCAACCCCGTGCGCTGCCCGGACCCAGTCGCTGCGGAACACATGATGGCCCTGATTGATCAGGTGCGCCGTGAACTGGATTCGATTGGCGGAGTGTGTGAAATTGTGGCCACCGGTGTGCCACCTGGACTGGGTGAACCGGTCTTCGACAAGCTGAAGGCCGACCTCGCCCACGCTTTTTTATCGCTGCCCGCGGTGACCGGGTTTGAATACGGTGCCGGTTTCGCCGTCGCCCGAATGCGTGGCAGCGAAAATAACGACGCCTTTATTCGCAAGCCGGACGGCCGCATCGGCACCGAGACCAATCGGCACGGTGGTATCCTGGGCGGGATTTCTACTGGTGAGCCGATCGTGTGTCGGGTAGCGCTCAAACCGACTTCCAGCATTCCGCAACCTCAGCGCACCGTGACTCGAAACGGCGAACCGACCACGATCCTGGTCAAAGGCCGACATGATCCGTGCCTGTTGCCGCGTTTCGTGGTCATGGGTGAGGCAATGCTGGCCCTGGTCCTGGTGGATCACTGGTTGCGCTGGCGAGCCCAGTGTGGTAGCATCCCTTCTCTCGAAGTGCCTGCTGTCTTCCCCCATCGGACTTGACCAAGGCCAGGCTAACGCGGTTCCTGGCTGTCATCCGGAAGATGAATGCGCAAGATACGCCGGGGACTTGCGACTGGCGGAGTTGCCGTCGGCTGATGCAACGGTAGCGGCTTCGCCGACAGAGCAGTGAACGCCTCGCCCGGCACTGCCGGCAGCTCAACAGCGTCCGACGCCAAATCATGCGGTTCCCGGACGCGAATAGCGGAAGATGCCGGAAATCCAGGTGCTGTCACCGGTGCCGCTGGAACCAATGGTGGCGTCCCCGTCATTGCTGAACCAGGACTAACCGGTACATTTTGGACCGTTCTTATGGGATACACCAGACCGCCGGGGATAGCGTTAGAGTGCGTTGATGGCACTATCCGTGAACCCATAGCTGGTTCAATGGGGCTGCCAGGCGTGGTGTAGCCACTTATCACGGGACCTGTAATGCTCACGGGGCCTGTAGTTGTTGCAGCGTTACCTGGCCAGGGGCGCCAGCTGGTCGGGAAATAACCATAATAGCCACCGAAAGAACTAAGTCGCGGAGCGGGAGCCGCTAAACCTAATTTTTCCCCTAGCTGTGCCCTTATCGCCTGCGGTGAGCCTAACAGCACCAATCCGGTCAGCCAGCAAGCGATTAGTAATCGCGCCATCTTAACAGCCTCCCGAATTGCATCGAAGCGCTTAGCGATAAGGTATTGCCCACACTCTGCGAGTTGCCGCTGAGGAAACACTCGGCGTGGGCGAGATCGGCCCCTGACGTGGCCCGACATTAAAATACCAGCCGGTGTTCATGAAATAAGTTGGATGGCCGGTCGCAGGCATGGTCTCCTGCTGCTGCAAAATTTCCTGCTGTCGGCGAAGGTCGCCTAAACTAAGTTGCATCTGGCGAACGGTCTTTCGCATCTCTAATTCCGGTCGCACCAGTGTAAAGTAGTTAAACCCGGGTCCGCCACCCCGACGCAGGAGGTTGAGATAAGGACTTACAGCAGGTGGCGAAGGGCGATTGTTCGGCACCTGCGCCATCGTGTCACTATGGGCAAGTTCAACCGCTGCGATAAGAAGGATGGCATTTCTTAGAAGTGTCCGCCTCATATAAAGTTCCCCCTTACATGGAGATTCGGTTGCCGATAAAAGTATAGCCGGGCGTCGCGTGGCAATGCAAGGTATTAGAATCCAGTGCCGCTGGCGTTACGGTTATTACCATTGCCTACCGCACGAATAGTTGCGTTGCCTAGCAAGGTGACACCAAAGAGCCGTTCAATGGGGGTGAGGATTTTAGCCAGTGTATTATCCAGCGTGATCCAGTGATCAGCCTGGACATAGATGCGATCGCCTGGCAATATCTGGTAATTAGTTGCCGTGCACCCGCGCATGGTGATGGCTTCCCAATTGACTGGCAAAATTTGTTCACCCCCTGCTTCCGGCGGTGCCGGGCGTGCGATCCAGATGTGTTTATTAGAGGCCTGGAAGGGTAACCCGTTCACCTTGGCAAGGGCATCTAAGACTGTCTCATTGCCGGTTATCGGCAAGGGGATAATTTGCTGACCATAACCACCGCCGTCGAAAATGACGTAATAGACTTTGCTGTTATAAGCGAGCACATCCACGGAAACTTCGGGATCCTGCAAAAATTTAGAAAGATGGCGTTCGATGGCGAGTTTAGCTTCGGCGAGGGTCATGCCGGCCACATAAACACTACCATAAGTGCCCAGGCCAATCGTGCCATCGGGCCGGACTAAGTGTTCGCCACGAATTTGCTGGAGTGCCCGCGATTCTGCCAAGCTCACGGTAACCCGCGGGTCTTTGAGAATCCTGCGAAGGTAAGATTCGATGGTCTGGCGAGCTTCTTCGAGGGTCTGACCGGCAACGCGAACCGAACCGTAACTTGGACCGAGCAGAATTGTCCCATCCGGGTCCACACGGTACAACCCTGCAATAGGTTCATCCGGCAGCGTGCCTAACACCTGTATGAACAGCACATCCAGAGGCTCGATGCGATAGGGCGGCAACGGAATGACCCGTACCGCGTCAATCAGCAAAATGTCCGGCGGCTCGATTACGTAGCTGGGCAACGACACTTTTTGCAGCTCGCGCGGCAGGTCGGGAAAAAACGGCTGGCTCATGCGAGTGTCAGCACAACCAACAAGCCACAGCGCTGCGCACATCAGGAGCGTTCCGGTTGCGCTTGGGCGCGACTGCAACCGAGATTTTCTCCCAGGCGCCACTGGAATCGCGCAGCTAGTCGGACTGAAGCAAGCTGGCCCCGTCATGTCTCCCCGCGCAAAAAGCTGGCATGGATATAACCGGCTGGCCAGGAAATGCTAGTCCAGCTTTCACATCGCTAACGTTTGTGCAGCCGCAGTTTCGTTCAGTAAGCGGCCAGTCGAACCGCATCATGGAAGCGATCGCTGGCGTTCGCTCAAAAGCAAGTTCAGCCAAAGTCAGCGTTGCCGCGGTTCGGCGAAAGCAGGTTATTGCGGTTTGTCCGATACAACTTCGGGAAGGGTCAGCAATTCGCCGCGAGGTAAGTGGGCGGGTTGGATGACCTCAGCTATTGGCAGGCAAAACAGGTCGCGTTACAAAGGCTGGAAATGCTCGCCCCAACCGAAACCATCTCTGTCTTCTATCCACCAGCGGCAGGTTCCATGAGCTCGAAATGCTTGCACAAGGCAAAGATGGCTGGACAAGTTTACAGTTTTCGGTCGGTCCTGGCCGTGTTTTTCAGCGAGGCTGTTGTTCGAGGACAGGGGGCGATAACTCACGTGCCAACCGGACATTGTGAAACGTTGCCGAGTCAAGATCACCTGCCTACCGAGCCGAACAACTGGTCTCGTCAAGCCGATGGCTTTGTGATACAAGGGGCGAGCCGAATCGCTGACCCGCATCGCTCATAAGGCTTGCTGCTAAGGAAGTGCCCGGAAAAATTGGCAGCTTCGCGGCAAGGGCTGGTGAGCCCGCATAACCGCGTGAGGCAAACTACTTCGCCGGGGGTCAGCAAACTCGGTGTCGCCGCCAGGTGAGCGGCTAGCTAAACCATGCGGGGCTGGCGGATCCGCCACAAACTGATTGCCGGGCTGACTCTCGTCGTCAGCTGCGTCGGGGTGTTACTGACTGGCACCCTGTGGGGGTTATTTTCGTATCGCGCCACGATGAAAAGCATTGATAGCAAACTTGCCGAACTGCGTACCGCCCAGGAAGTGCAAGAGGCGGTGATGGCCCTGGCGGCACTGGCGGAAACCGAACAGGCCGTCACCATCTCGGAATTTGCCCGACGGCTCGAACAAGCCCGACAAGCGTTAGCAGCTTACCAGCAGCAACTCGAATACAGCGTTGCCCTGGGTCGCGATCCGGATCGCGGCCAGGATGAACGCGATGTCGTGGATGCCTTCAGGGCACTGCTGGCAGAATTGGACCAGCTAATCGGGCAGACGGAACCGGCGGTGATGAGCGTGGGAGGGGGCGAAGTTCGGCCACTGCAGGAAAAAGCCCTGACCGTTTTGCAACGGCTACGCCAGCTAGCTCCGGAACTGCGGGAGGTAATTCATAGCGATCTGAACCGACGTATCCATGCGGCCCGGCACGATTATCGAAATAGCCTGCTGGCCGTGTCGCTTGCTTCCGGCCTGGCCGTGTTGCTGGTCTTAGCGCTGGGCTTGCTGGCTTACCGCTGGATCATGGCACCCATTCGTGAATTGCACCAGAAAGTCATGCGATTGGCCCAGGGAAACTTCGACAGTCACATCTCGGTGCAGAGCCACGATGAAATGCGTGACCTGGCGCAGGCCTTCAATCACATGATAGACCGCCTGCGGGAGATTTACCGCGACCTGGAACGCCAGGTTCAGGAACGCAGCCGACAACTGGTGCGTTCGGAACGCCTGGCAGGCATTGGTTTCCTTGCCGCAGGCGTAGCCCACGAAATCAATAATCCGCTGGCCAGTATCGCCTTTTGCTGCGAAGCTCTGGAAAGACGCCTGACCGACCTGCTGGGCGACAAACAGGACCATCCTGATTACGCCACCGTTTTCCAGTACCTGCGGATGATGCAACAGGAGGCTTTCCGTTGCAAAAAGATCACGGAAAAGCTCCTGGAGTTCAGCCGCGTTGGTGAAAAGCATCGAGAAGTTACTGACCTGGCCGAACTCGTTCAATCGGTGCTGCAAATGGTGGAACACATGCCCCATCACAAAGGGAAAATCGTCCGCTTCGACATTCGCCATCGGCCGCGGGTGCTGGTGAACGCCCATGAAATCAAATCCGTGGTGCTCAACCTGGTGGTCAACGCCCTGGAAAGCATGGATGAAGGCGGGGAGCTGGTGATCACGCTGGACGCCGACCAGGACTGGGCAGTGATGACCTTCCGCGATACCGGTTGCGGCATGACACCCGAAGTGCTGGAAAACATCTTTGAGCCGTTCTTCACCCGCAGCCGCACCGGTAAGGGAACGGGGTTGGGTCTATCCATCACGCACCACATTGTAACGCAGCATGGCGGAGAAATCGAAGCCCACAGCGATGGCCCCAACCGCGGCAGCACGTTTACCGTGCGATTGCCACTTCGTGCCTCATTGGCAACGGAACCAGCGCGCGAGCCGAAAGTAACCAACTCACACTCGCCGCTCCTGGCTAAAGCGGCTTGAGGATGAACCGGAGAGGAGGTCAGTAGTGCAGGCGACAGCAACGCGACGCTTGCGCGTGCTTTTTGCCGACGACGAACCCCACTTGCGAGAATTGCTCCAGACCGAATTGAGCCGCCTCGGACATTACGTTACGGTTTGTCCGGATGGCCCGAGTGCTCTCAAAGCCCTGGAAAAGGGGAGTTACGACGCGGCTATTCTGGATATTCGCATGCCCGGCATGAGCGGCCTGGAAGTGCTCATGCGGATGAAACAAATTGCACCCAATACCGAGGCGATTTTGCTGACCGGCCATGCCAGCCTGGAATCGGCGGTGGAAGCGTTGCGGCTGGGAGCGTTTGAATATATCACCAAGCCGTGCAAGCTGGCGGAAATCGAAGCGGTGTTACGCCGCATTGCCGAGAAAAAAGAACTCACCCTGCACAATCTCGCCTTGCAACGCCGCCTGCGCGCTGCCGAAGGGCCGACTGTGCTCATTGGCGAATCTCCGCCCATGCAGCAGGTGCGACGCCTGATTGCAACCATCGCCCCTACCGACGCCACGGTGCTGATTTTGGGAGAGACCGGCACCGGCAAGGAACTGGTGGCCCGCATCATCTACGAACAAAGCCGGCGTGCGGCTATGCCTTTTGTTCCGGTTAATTGTGGTGCTCTTTCGGAAAACCTGGTCGAGAGCGAACTCTTCGGACATCGCAAAGGCGCGTTCACCGGTGCCGACCGCGACCATAAGGGATTATTCGAGGTGGCCAACGGGGGTACCCTGTTTCTCGATGAAGTGGCAGAGTTGAGCAAGCACATCCAGGTGAAACTGTTACGCTTTCTGGAATCGGGCGAGATTCGCCGCGTCGGTGAAACTGAACCGTTTCGCACGGACGTGCGGGTGCTGTGTGCCACCAACCGAGACCTGCGGCAGATGGTGGAACGCGAGGAATTTCGTGAGGACCTTTACTTCCGCATCAACACTTTCGAGATTCATCTCCCACCGTTACGGGAGCGACGAGCGGATATTCCGGAGCTAGCCCGGCATCTTCTGGCGCGGGCAGCACGCAAACCGGTGGAACAGGTGGCGGAATTGCTGCGTCCAGAAACACTTGACGCCTTGCTGGAGCACGATTGGCCTGGCAATGTTCGCGAACTGGCCAACGCCATGGAGCATGCCTGGATCGTTTCCGGTGGCGGGATGATTACTCCCGATCACCTGCCGCGGCACGTCGTGGAACGTGCTGCCGGGGTCAGTCTGGCCACAGTTCGACAGCACGGTCCTGGAGAACCCCCGCAGCCACGCACCCTGCGCGAAGTGGAAATGGAACACGTGCTCCGCGTTCTGGAAAAACATGGCGGTAACAAACCCGCGGCCGCTGCTGAACTCGGCATCAGTCTGAAAACACTTTACAATAAACTGCATCAGCTCGAGGCCGAGCGCAAACAGGCGGGCTAGCCCATTTCCATGGGGCTATCAACCTAAAAGTCTGCCCAGCAACGACGGCACATACACGGAGCATCTGTCCAGCCTGTACGCCTCATCGCTCTTTTTGAGGACAGAGCGGTCAAACTTTTCGGGTTAGAAGACCGGCCAGCGACGGGCAACATTTTCCACAGGATACGTGGCCATGTCGAGCGAAGCTGTTAGCCGCACCACGCCGGCAACTGCTGGCCAGAATCGGGGCGAAGTATCAGCACGTCCACCGCGACGCTGGCGGGATAAGTTCGCCGATGCTTTCCGCGGTCTCAAGCTGGGAATCCGTGGGCAGTCCAGCTTTTTCGTACATTTTTTCGTGGCCGCCGCTGCCCTGGCTGCTGCTTGGGTAATGGCCCTGGACTGGGTCAGCTGGTGCTTGCTGCTGTTATGTATCGGCATGGTTTTGACAGCTGAGATGTTCAACAGCGCCCTGGAGACGTTTTGTCGCGGTCTGGACGAACCCAGCCGTAACCGTTGTGCCCCGGCTCTGGATATTGCCGCAGGGGCAGTGCTTTTAGCGGCGAGCACGGCAATTCTTGTCGGGGGAGCAATTTTTCTGGTTCGGCTGGCTGTTTTGCTGCACTGGTTCTAAAAGAGCCGCACCGTTGACTAAAATAATCGAGGCGAGGACGGAAACTCATCCTGGAGAGGGCTGCTTATGCGCGTCCTGGTGGCTATTCCCGTATATAACGAAGAGCGGAACGTTGTGACGGTGTTGCGACAGGTTCGGGAATGGGTGAGCGAAATCCTGGTGGTCAATGACGGTTCGACCGATGGCACAGCCGATTTGCTGGCCCGGGAAAAAGACCTGCATTTGATCACACACCGGCAGAATCGGGGTTACGGAGCGGCGATCCGCTCGGCCATGGCGTTTGCCCTGGCGCATCGTTACGAGGTGCTGGTGACCATGGACTGCGATGGCCAGCACGAACCGCACCGGATTCCCGTGTTGCTGGAAGCCCTCAGCGAGGAAATCGAGCTGGTCTCCGGCTCACGTTACCTGCGCCGTTTTCATCATGACGACGAACCGCCACACGACCGCAGACACATCAATCAAGTCATCACCCAGGAGCTCAACCAGCGACTTGGTTTGCAAATCACGGATGCTTTTTGCGGTTTCAAAGCCTATCGGGTGCGTGCGCTCAAAGACCTGGACCTCGACGAAGATGGCTGGGGCATGCCTTTGCAACTGTGGGTACAGGCAGCGTTTTTAGGCTGGCGAATCCGCGAAGTGGCTGTCCCGCGCCTCTACCTTGACCCCCATCGAGCTTTTGGCGGTACGTTGAACGATCCCGAGGTGCGGCTGGCTTATTATCGCAGTGTCCTCGAACGGGAACTAACCCGCTGTCTCATTGGCTGGCGGGGAGGCTACCGCGGATGAATGCCGCCAGATGGCATGCCCCGCAGGAAGACGGTGGCACACTCATCGAACCACCACCGTCCAACTGGCCTGAATGTGTAAAGACCAACGCCGAGTGTTTCCGGACAATCGAGACGCGATTCTGTGGCATTTCGTTGGCCGATTGGCGCAGCGAACTGCGCACCCTGGTTGCGCAATTGGCAAGTGTTCAGCTTCAGCGCTGGGGCGAAAATGTCCGCTGGCCCGAGGGAGGATTTCTGGTAACCGGCCATCAACCGGAATTGTTCCATCCCGGCGTCTGGGCCAAGTGCTTTGCCCTTGCCGAGGCTGCACCAAAAATCGGATTAGTCCCACTGAATTTGATCGCCGACCACGACCAGCCGAAGCCTCTGGCCATTCGTGTCCCAGTCCGCAATGAACGGGGGCTGACTACGGAGTGGGTTCCGTTCTGCGATGCCAGCCCTGCCCTGGCATGGGAAGAATACGCTGTTAGCTGGGGACAGGAATACTCGTTACCAACACTGCAGGCACAACTTCAATCGAGCCCGCCTATCCCCACACAGTCGGCACCAAACTTGTGTTCGGAAGAACGTTTTCAAAATTTCCCCAAACAGGTCGTGCGAATATGTGGTGATTTGTTACCGGAGATGATTCTGCCGGACTTCTGGTCGTTAGCGATGGAGCTAGCGGCGCGACTCAATCCCCCGGCCTGCCTCGCGGAGACTTTGTCCGGAGCCAGAAGGCTCTGGGAACAGCGCTGGGGTTATCACAACGCCGAATTGCGAGTCTCGGCCCTGTCAGATACGGAACCGTTTCATGCGTTTGTCGTCACGTTGCTCGATCAATTGCCGAGCTTTGTCCAGCAACACAACGCCGAACTGTACGCTTTTCGACGCGAGAACCGTCTGCGCAGTCGCACCCATCCGGTGCCTCCATTGCGGAGCGCTGAGGGTTGGTGCGAATCTCCTTTCTGGGCGTGGACGCGTGGCCAACCGCGACGACCGTTATGGTGGTCTGCTCGGAACGATGGCTGGCAATTGCGTTTGGGGGAAGCCGGCCCAATTCTTCACGTCCGCGCCGTTCGACGTCGGGAAGATTTATCAGTCTGGCGGCAGGCACTTCAGCAGGCCGGGTGGAAAATTCGTCCCCGCGCACTGACCCTGACACTTTTCGTCCGCCTTTTCCTTGCTGAGCTGTTTGTGCACGGCATCGGTGGAGCAATTTACGACCGGTTTACCGACCGACTACTATGGCGTGTGTGGGGAATCAAGCCGCCGCACTACACGGTGGTTTCGGCAACGTTGCGGTTACCATTGCCGCGTCCGGCAGTACCCTCGTGGAACCGTGCGGAGTTATTACAGCGTGTGCGCGATTGCCAGTTTAACCCCGACCGCGTCTTACCACCGCAAGCCCTGGCGCTACCGCAAGTGCAATCGCTGGTAGCGCGCAAACGAGCTCTTCTGCAGCAATGGGCTGAGGCTAGCCGAGAGCAACGACCGGTCCTGCATCGGCAGCTTGCAGAAATCCGCGAGGCTTTGCGGCCTATGACGCGGCAGGTCGAGGCAGAGCTACGCCAGCGACTCAATATGCTCGCCCATTATCAGGCACAATCGGCTCTGGTAACGGCTCGCGACTGGGCTTTCGTCTTATACAGTGACAGCGCGTTGACACACCTGGTGGAAATCGTCCGGCAAAAATTCTCGGTGTTGCGAGGCGTTTGAACCCATAGCGGTTCACCGGACTAGGCCGCTTGGCTGTGCGACCAGCAACAGGAGGACGCCTTGCCCACTGCATTCAAGGTACGTTTACGCTCCGCCACTTCGTAAAAGATATCGAGCAGAGCCCGGTACAAATGATCCATCGTCCAGTCTGCGGCAGCACGACGAGCATGCAGGGAACATTGCCGGCGGATATCTGGTTGGGAGAGCAAATCCAGATACTCCGCCAGTCTCCAGTAATCATGCGGGTCATCCAGCACGAAACCGTTCAGCGGCGGGGTCAACAATTCGGCGGCGCCGTTGTAGCAGGTGGTGATGACGGGCAAACCGCAGGCCAGGGCTTCCATGACTACCAGCGAACAGGGATCGTAAAAGGTGGGATGCACGACAAAATCCGCAGCGAAGAAGCAGCGTCGCACGTCCGCTTGGTAGCCGAGAAAATGTACCTGTTCACTCACGCCCAACCGGTGAGCAAGTTGTCGGTAAGCGACATCCTTCCGACTGCCGCAAACCAGCAACCGCAATGGTTTGCCGCGAAGAACCTGCATGGCCTGGAGAAGTGTCCCCAGCCCTTTGAGGGGATAGTTGTGGCCGACGAACAACGCCACCGGGACATCGGGGGCGATGCCCAGGCGTTGCCGCATTTCCTGCCGCAGATTTTCCCGCTGGTCCTCGGCGAATCGCTGAGGATCAATGGCGGCATGCAAAACACGAATTTGGTCGGCAGGAAGATGGTAATAGCGTTGACAATGGCGTTTGACCATATCGCTTACCGCGATGATCAACGGTCGGCGTCCGCGACAAAACTGTTTGCGCTCCAGCAGTAAATACGACCAGTAGCAGATGTCCAGCATGCGCCACACTCGAGCTATCCCCCGTCGCCACCAACTGCGATAGCGCAGGATGTTGTGGTCGGCGTTGGCCACATGCAAACCGCCTCCGAGAATGATTACGTCCTGGTGCCAGGTTTTGACAAAGCCGACCGTAACGTCAAAATGCTGTTGTCGCAGGGCATCTTCGCAGGATTGTGCGAAATACCACGGCCGCAAAAACCGCGGCATCCACCGCATCGGCAAACGGTGGAAAATGAGGCTGTCTGGCAAAGCCTCCGCATCCCGCTGCCAGGCAAAGAGGTGAACCTCGTGACCGTCTCGTATCAGTCGGCGAATCAGATCCACGATAAAGACTTCCATGCCCCCACGGGCCGGATACACTTTGTCGTAACACAGCGCAATCCGCAGCGGTACTGGATGGCAGGGCAGAATGGACGAAGAACTGTTCCCGCTACTCCAGACACGAAGGCCTGCCGCCCGACCTCCACTGCTCTCCGACGGCGTTTCGATTGTTGGCGTGGACGGTTGGTCAGATCGTGATGAACTCGTTGTCGCCTCAGTATGTATCCACCAGTTTCGCTTGGATTGTACACCGGCGTGATGGGCATTTTGCCGGCGATAGCGTTCGGCTTTGCGCAGGACTCGACGCAATAGGCGCAGGTCGCATGGGTTTAGCTGGTCGCGATTCAGGTAGGAGCGGAAGAAGATCATCCAGTCGTCCGGCTCCAGGCCCGGTACGGACATGGAGAATGCTAATTGTGCTAAATCCTTGGTTCGCCAGCGCCAAACGAGCCAGTTATGCTGTCGCATCCGGTGCAGGTCAATCAGATAGATCCGGTCGCGCAATTCTGCATCGGGGCGCAAACACTCAGCGGGCAGGAAAAAGTGGCACAGGTACAAATCCTTGTGGAATCGTTGGGCAGCATGTAAGCGACGCACCAGCTGACCCAGATGCTGGAGCAAGCACGTTTTCCAGTGCTGAAACTCCTGCGGAGTAAGCATTCGCCAGGCAAGCGGTATAGCCTGGTGCAACGGAAGCATGTCTTGGAGCTCGCGCACCGCCAGGAAACTTTGCAGACGCAAGCCCGGTCCAAAATGTTCTCCTGCGGCCAGGGCTTCAGGGACAGCCAATCCCGCTGCTTTCGCCCATTGCAGGTTTCGCCATTCCTGCATGGCACTGGATTCCCCGAACCCACATAACACCGTCAGACGCTGCCACAACGGTAACCAGTAGTGGCGTTTCAAAAAAAGAGTCAATTGACCGTCGGGGCCGCTCACGGTCAACTTCCCCACCGAACGCCCTTGCTTGGAACTGGCGATTTCCTGCACCGACCACCGCAGCACATCTTGCACGGCAGCCTCGCCGAAGTAGCGCCGCCAGGTCGGTGTGCTTTCCACCACGACTTTTCCTCGCCGCCAGCGTTGCCACCATGCATACCAGCTCATCCTGGTCTCCGGTTCTTCCGTAAAATCTTCGCTCAGCCAGTCTCTCGAATCGCCCGAGGTCACGCAGCTAGCCAACTTGCGCTGTGGCAAGTTTCAGACAATCACGCGTCAGCATAAAGGAGGCAATCCTGGAGAGCTACCTGCCAGCGCCGCTTGCGTACCACCGTTTCACGGCAACGCTCAGCTTCGCGCCGCACAGCTTTCCACAAAGGCAGACACCGGGCGCCAGTCGGTTGTAGTCGGTCTCCTCGTAGTTGGCCGGCGGTCAAACGCCCCAGATAGGTTTCCAGGAACTCCCGAAATTCCCCTGCTCTAGCCTGCCCTTGCGGCAGGGACGAAGCCAGTTTGGCCAGTTCGCGGATGCGTTCGGGCCAAGGGACGAACTTGTCCTGCCAGGAGCGAGCCAAATCGAGTACACCGATTTCCTGGTCAGTTAACCGCACGTAAATGTGCCAGGCATACAGATCGGGGTGGGCCAACCCGGCTCCGTGAAACTTAGCGAGCCAACTGGCCAATCGTTTCAATAGGCCTTGCCATTCCTCGGTAGAGGCTCCAATAGCGTATTTGTCCAGTGGTACGCAATCCTGAAGTTCGGCAGTCAGCAAAAAGCCCTGCGAGCCGCGCTGCCCACAAGCCAGCACTGTTGGCACCAGAAAACCCGCCGCCTGTGCTCGGCGTAACATCCGCCATTCACGAACCGATTTGCCTACTGGTCCAAAACCATCCCACCAGTTGCGGAATTTTTCCTTGGCAGCAATGCGAAATTCTCGTTTCAGATACGCCGTCAATGGCCCCAAGCGCAGGCGTGTTACACTACGGCTACCGTTTTGCCGACGCCGCACCACCACACCTTGGCTCACCTTCAAAAAATCATCGAAGCGCAGCAGATTTTGTTCCTGCAGCAGGGTCAGGTAACCAGGATGCCGCCACAGCAATTCCATCGGCTCGCCTCCGTGCTCGAAAAGACCTAATAATTGGCAATTGGGAAACAGCACTCGGCTCGCTTCCGTGCTTTCGCTGTAATCAAGGATGATAAGGCCTCGGGGCGGGCAAATCTCGCAGTGGGGTTAGACCACCGCTTCCGTGCTTTCGCTGTAATCGAGGATGATCAGGAGAGGCCTGCCATCGCCTTATGGAAGCTGGTGCTTTCACGATGCGCTTGCGAATCCGTGATCGGGAATTAAGGATTCCGGTTTAGGCTAGGGATGAATGCAGCCGAGGCTTGCACAGTCTCGAGCGGGACAGTGCAAGCATCCCGCCAGCGATGCAGCCAGGAGCATGCCTGTTCAAAGACAAATTCGGGCGCCAGTTCGCGCATGCAGCGGTGATCGCGCGGGCATCGCCGCAATTGACACGGTCCGCAGGAGACAACCTGTTGCAGGTGCAGCGAGCGCGGATGGAAAGTTTCCGTCCAGGCGATGTGAGTCGGCCCGAAGATTGTAACCACTGGACGGTCAAAAGCTACGGCAATGTGTCGCGGCCCGCTGTCCGTAGTAATCAGCATCGCCACCCGTTTCAGGCACGCCTTGACCAATCCCAGATCGATCCTTTCGTGGTGCAATCCATAGACCTGCGGATGGCTGGAGAGCTTTTCAATTTCCTGGGCAATTTTTCGCTCGGCTGGCCCACACAAGACCAGAACACCACATGCCAATTCCCAGGCCAGCCGGCGGGCCAGTTCCGCGAAATAATCCACAGGCCAGCATTTCGCCGAACCGTAAGCCGCTCCGGGGTGTAAAGCCACCACCGGACGAGTTTGCCAATTCCGCTTCTGCCAGATGCGCTCTGCGGCCGCCTCCTGCTCTGGTGTGGTAAATAGCTGCATTTGCACTCCGGGATCGGGGCATCCCAATCGCTGAGCCAGGCGGTTATAGGCCAGCAGGACGGGATAAGGTAACCGTCGGCCCTTTTCGATGGCTGGCCAGTCGAGTGCTTCCGTGAGTAACCAGCTGCGACCATCTCGTCGGTAACCGATACGGTTTCGGCAGCCACCCAGCCATGCCGCCAGCGCTGTCCGCAGGGAATTGGGAAATAATAAGCCCCAAGTTGCCTGCCTGGAGCGCAGTTGACGTACCATCGGCCAAAAATCGTCACTGGCAATCGCGTCGTCGAACCAGGGACATCCCGCCAGCAGTTCGGACAGATAACGCCGATAAACCGCAACGATTAACGCCTGCGGAAAATGCTGTCGCAAAGCCCTCAGCGCCGGCGTGCACATGACCACATCTCCCACCCAATTCGGCAAAAACACCGCCAGCACCGGTTTGGCGTCAGGCTTCGTTCCGGCAACCAGGCGAACCCCACCGGTGGTTTCGTCGAGCATCGGGGTGGTCATGGCCGAACGAAACCTGCGGCTGCGCTGCAAATGGGACAGCCAGCACAGTTCTCGTGACTGAGCTGAACAAACTTATCTCCAGCAAGTGCCGTCTTTCGAGGAAGCAAGCTCCACACTGGTTCTGTCCTCCCTGGAAAGCGGACGACCTAAGCCGCGCGGCTAACGGTCGCAGTCATCAACCGATGAATTAAAGCGGTGGTGCTGAACCCGTCATGGTACGCGGCAATATGGACACGCCCACCGTAAGATTGCACGAAATCGGCTCCGATTACTTCCTGGGGCCGGTAATCACCTCCTTTGACAAGCACATCGGGCCGAATCCGGCGGATCAGTTCCAGAGGTGTGGCGTCGTCGAAGACCACCAGAAAATCCACCGCCTCCAGTGCCGCCAGGACGGCCAGCCGGGCTTCGCACGGTTGCACCGGCCGATTCGCTCCTTTCAATTGCCGAACGCTGGCATCGCTATTGACCGCCACAAACAGGACATCTCCCTGAGCTTTGGCTTCCTGCAAATAACGCACATGGCCCACGTGTAACAAATCAAAACAACCGTTGGTGAAAACGATACGCAGACCCGCCTGGCGGCAACGCTCGACTACGGCAGGGATTTCCTCGCTACTCAGGATTTTGCGAGGCGTAAGTCCCGCAGATTTTCGCCAGGAATTTCCGAACTGGCAGGCAGATTCCATTTCGCGGAGGTCCTGCAAAATTTCGTCGCGTGTTACGGGAGCAACACCGATCCGCTCGACTTCCAGTCCACCGGCCACATTGGCCAGACGGATAGCCTCGGGATAATCCGCTCCGGCCGCCAGTGCCATTCCCAGCATGCTCAAAACCATGTCGCCAGCTCCGGTAATGTCATACACCTGCCGGGGACGTGTCGGAAAATGCGATCGGCGGCCACTGCGGTCAGCCAGAACCATGCCGTCCTTGTCGAGGGTGACAATGCACGCTTCCAGTCCCAGCCAGTCCAGCAACTGTCCGGCGGCAGCCAGTGCCTGCGGTACCGTAGTCGTCGCCAGTCCGGTCGCCAACGCAGCTTCGAGACGATTGGGCGTCAGGGCTGTGCAGCCCCGGTATTTTTCGTACACGTGGTTCTCGGCGGAACTCTTGCAACGCACCGGGTCTGCCAGGATTTGTTTGCCTCTCGTTTTTGCTTCTGCCACCACCCAGGCCAACAGCGACGGCGTGCAAACGCCCTTGTCGTAATCGCTAACCAGAACGAGATCGGCCCGACCTATCCGCGGACGCAAAAGCTCACGCAACCGCGATTCGATACCGGAACCGATCCACTCACGGCTTTCGTAATCCACACGCAGCATCTGCTGCGGATGGCGTTGCTGGGCCCGACCCATGTAACGTTCTTTGACGGTAGTGGGTCGGTCGGAGTCCACCAGCACAGCTTCGCGTTCCACTCCCAGATCATCGAGAAGCTGGCAAACACGGCGAGCATCGGCATCCTCACCAATAACTCCGGCCAGCATTACTCGAGCTCCCAGCGCACGTAGCAGGGTCGCCACACTACTGGCACCACCCAACCGTTCTTCCTTGCGATCCGCATGCAATAGCACCACCGGAGCTTCCTGACTGATCCGTTCAGCGTTGCCCCAGATGTAGCGGTCGAGCATGATGTCGCCCACTACAAGAATTTCCGGTTGACCCAATCGCTCCACCAGTGCTATCAGGTCGTTGGTCATGCACTCACACCTCGGTTTTGTGGGAAAGGCACAATCGGCTTGGCTGTTCTCTGCCCGAGCTTACCTTCGCAGCTGGTGCAAATGCGACACTGCTCCATCCGCTACCGGTGCTGCCAGCGCACAAATTACCGCCGCGTGCAATAACGGGATGAGGATTTCGTGATGCCCGATAATTTCGATGCTGGCATCTGCGGGTCGCTCACAAACGTTGACCCGACTGCGGTACTGCACATGCTTATCGAGGTTCACCGTGAGCAACCCCTGCAGCGAATAGCCAAGATTGCGAGCCACGCTCACGGCTTTCAGGAAAACTTCCGGCATGATGACTGCACTGCCGAGATTCATCCAGATACCATGTGCCAAACCCGCGACCACACCGCAAAGTTTTCGGAAATCCGTAAGACTCGCTTCGCCCAGGTCGGCTCCGCGAACCTGTGGATGCATGTGCACGATATCCGTCCCCAGTGCCACATGAACGGTACAGGGAATACCGGCTTGATATGCCGTCGCTACCAGGCTGCAATGCAGGTATGGCAAACGGTCTTCCACCATGCAGGCACCCAGGGCAGCTCCCAAGCCGATACCTTCGCGGGCAGCACGTTCGGCGGCTCGAGCGAAGATCGCTGCCGTTTCGCGGGCCATGCCGAATTTTCCCTGCGGTAATTGTGCGGCAACATCCTCGCTGGTCTTCCCGGCGCAGGCGAGCTCAAAATCGTGAATCGCCGCCGAGCCGTTCATGGCTACCGCATGCAGGATGCCGCGCTGAATCCAGTCGTTCAGGTAGGGACCGCAACCGGTCTTAACCACGTGCCCGCCAATCGCCGCCACGACGGTGTGCTTATTTCGCACTGCGTTCACGATGGCGTCGCGCAGACGCCGTATCTCTACGGCTGCCAGTTGCTGCGGCAGACTTTCCAGCCAATCGCTAAAACTTACTCGACCTGCTAGAGGACGGCCCAACTGTCCCACGTGCACCTTGCTAGGACGATCATGGAGCGAATAGGTGGTGAGCCGTTCCCAGGGCAGATCGGCGGGCAAACCAGCTTGCGAAGCTCTGCTGCGAGCAGCATCGTCAGTAGTGGGACAGGATGCTGACGTCCTGCGGACGCCAGACTCGGCACCGAGGCAATCCGAATCGCACGGTCGGGCAGGATTACGTTCCATGACCGGTTCCTAAAACGGCAAGTTCTCCGCTGCGGTTGCGGTCATCCGAAGTAGTGGAGGTTTCGGAAGGTCTCAGAATCTGCCGGACTCGCTGCCACAAAATGTCCCCGCCTTCGATCCAGGCAAATTCGCAGACCAAAGCCCATAACGGTTTGCCCGCCAGCTCCCGCATGGGTAGTTTGACCAGGTCTTTGCGGGTTGTAACGGCGAAGCTGGCCTGCGGATAAGCGGAGGCCCAGTTCCGGAGTTGGTCAAGGATTTGCGAGTAATCGCAATGGTCGGGACAGAAACAACTGGCCACGATTTCCGCCCCCAATTGTCGCAAACCGGCCAGAAAAGCAGCAGGATTACCAAGGCCACAAAACGCCAGTATTTTCTCGCCTCGCAGTTGTTGCAATCCCGCAACGGTGCCTCCGGAGTTGACGAGATGCGCCGGGGCGTGGCGGGCCAGTGTCATGACCGCCTGCGGAGCCGTCTGGGCGATTTGCCGCTGCAACTCACGACAACGCTTCTCACTCACCAGGTCGCACCGAGTGAGCACAATCACGTCGGCTCGTCGCAACGCGCTACGCGGTTCACGGAGCATACCTCGGGGCAGAAGATGGCCCCACCCCCAGGGATTCGTGGCATCCAGGAGAACAATGTCCAGGTCGCGGTGGAGCCTGCGGTGTTGAAAACCATCGTCCAGCAGCAATACCTGTGCACCGTCCGCAATAGCTTGCCTGGCCAGTTCGGCACGATTCCTCCCCTGCCGGAGCAGGATGCCCGGTAACTCAGCCAAAAGTTCCCGCCCTTCATCGTTGTAAGTTTGCTGCCAATGTGTTGCGGCGATTGCGTCTGAACCCGCATGCTCACACGGCAAACACCTTGTCGCCGCAGATGCCCTGTAACCCCGGCTCAAAATAGCCGCACGCAACCCCGTTTGAAGTAAACGCTTAGCCAGCCAGGCAACCAGAGGCGTCTTTCCCGTACCCCCTGCTGTCAGATTGCCAACACTGATAACCGGCACCGGTACGGTCAGCACCCGCGAGCGAAAGGTATCGTAAAACCGATTGCGCAGATGCACAGCAACGCCGTATCCCAGGCTGGCCAACCACAAGTTACCGCGAACCAAAGTTGCAGGCCAGGACCTCTGCTCGGCGGAGATGGTTTTCCACCACCACGCCGCCAGACGTTCCTTGATAGAGCCGGCCAGCATAAGCGGATTCGGTTGGAGTTCCGGCAGCATACACGGTTGAACCCAATTGGTTCCTACAAGCCCATACCACAAAAACAGGCTTCGTGCAATGCCAACCCGACCGGTGTGGTTAGGTTAGCCTAATTATTCTGATTAGCCAAGCCGAATGATAATTAGTGGTACCTAATGCTCATAGTTAGTGCCACCTAGCTAAGAAATTAGGAAAACCTAACAATATTGCGGAAGGTCTCTATGAACGCATACAGTCTAAACTTAGGCACGATGGCGCTATGGCTGGCATTTTCGGAAACAGTGTTAGCCCAGCTCCCGCCCAATACCGCGTCAGGCAACGGAATTGATAAACCTGCCTTCCGCCCTACCAGCGAAGCCACAGCCAACAGCCGATCAACTTCGATACGCCGACCAGGGCCTGACACTGCCGATCTACCTGACAGCCCTTACGCTGTACCGCCAGGTGTCGTTTACGTTGAAACCGCACTAACCTATCAGCGGAGTAAGTCTCCCGCTGATCATGAGTATTTCACGGCCACACTGGTTCGCGTCGGTCTTCTACAGAATTGGGAGCTACGGGTGGGCGGTCCGGGTTTGATCGTTCGGGATGGTTTGCCAGACTCCACTACCGGATTTGGCCCGATTACCATCGGTGCGAAGTGGCACTGGTGGGAGGAAATCGAGGACAGGGGAACTCCTGCGGCCGGACTGATTTTCCAGGTAACCACCCCAACCGGTTCCGATGCTTTTCGGCCTGAAATTGCCGAACCGGCTGGCTTCCTCTCTTTTTGCCATCCACTGCCCTGGGAAATGGAATTTGAATGGAACGTTGGTCTTGCTCTGACCAGGGGCCAATGCGAGCGGACTCAGCTTGAGGGTTGGCTATTGTGGGCTTTGAGCAGGCAAGTTACTCCGAATTTGAACGTATTTATGCACGGCTACATAGTTACGCCGGGCCTCGTCAGCGAGACCGAAATCGTTTTGGGGCCTGGTCTGATCTGGTTTATCAGCGAACGAATGGCATTGGATACCAGCTCGGTTTTCGGCGTTACCGACGATGCTCCTACCATCGCACGCGTGGGATTGAATCTGGCCTTTTAGCATCGGACGTCGAATTTCCCCCTGTCAGGTGTGCCAGTGGTGATTCGTTTCGGAGGCCAGCCACATTCTCGTCGGCTTCCTCGAGGTTTAACCTACGCGAGGATGTGCCAGGGGGCTTCGTTTCACAAGCCAGCCAAATGACCGACGTGTGATATTTCGCTACCTTATACCGTAACTTCCTGCCCACCAAAAGTCCCTGCCCAACGGAGTCAGCAACCATGAAACAATGTCTGCTGGGGAACACGTGGTTACTGGTGATTCTGGTCGGAGCGGCGATGATCGGTTCAGCCCAGGGAGACCGTGTCAAACCGCCCGACCGCATGGTGCAAGAATTACTGCAACTTTCGCCCGACGTGTATCCGACGCAGTCAGATGAGGCAAAGCGTTTACGGCAAGCGTGGCCGGAATTGTTGCGTGATGGCTTACGGCAGGCGAATCGTCGCAGTACCCAACAATGGCAAGGCTTGCAAAGTCGGGCCGATTGGGAGCAATTCCGTCGGGAAAAACTGGCAAAGCTTCGCCAGGCCCTTGCCATTCCCGAAGCTCCACCACCTGCGCCACGGGTAATGGTGACCGGACGCATCCGCGGCGAAGGTTACCGCATCGAAAACTTGCTCTACGAAAGCCGGCCTGGTCTGTGGGTCAGTGCGAATCTCTATTTGCCCGAACCGGTCCAGGCAAAGCCAGCCGGGTTGATCCTGGTGCACAGCCATCACACTCCGAAATGGCATACTGAATTGCAGGACATGGGCATCCTGTGGGCGAAAGCGGGATCGGCTGTGCTGGTGCCGGACTTGCTCGGTCACGGTGAGCGGCGGACCCATCCTTTCGTAGATGCCAAAAGTTTCCCCGAACCATTCCGGGTGGGTCGGCAGGATTATTACTTCCGCTACAACACGGCAGCGCAGTTGTACCTGCTGGGAGAAACGTTGATGGGCTGGATGGTGTGGGATTTGCGATGCGGTGTGGAGGTGTTGCTCAAGCATGCTCAGGCGGATCCAAAGCGGATCGGCATTTTGGGCTCTGTGGCCGGTGGAGGCGATGTGGCTGCTGTAACCGCCGCCGTCGAGGAACGCATCTCCGCTGCGGTGGTCTTCAACTTCGGCGGACCGGAACCGGAAGACCCGTTCCCACTACCAGACGATGCCGAGGTCTCTTTCAACTACGCAGGTAGTGGCTCCTGGGAATCCACGCGCAACCTGATCCATTCGGCCCGTGATGGATTTTTGCCGTGGGTCATCGTGGGAGCGATCGCCCCGCGACGGCTCTGCTATGCTCATGAGTTCAGTTGGGACCGCGAGCGCGATCCAGTATGGAGACGCCTGCAGCGCATTTGGGCATGGTATGAGGTGCCGGAGCATTTGCGCTACGCTCACGGTCGCGGTCAACTAAGCGGAAAGCCCCCGGAAAGCACTCACTGCACCCATATCGGCGAATTTCACCGTCGCTCCGGAGTTTACCAGGCACTCCAGGCATGGTTTGGTTTGCCAATTCCGCAACACGAAAACACGACGCATTATTCCATCACCGAACTGACCTGCTGGACAGAAGAAGCACGCAGGCAGCTCCGTCCATTGCCCTGGCCCGAATGGCTTTCGCGCTGGTATGAACAACAAAAGGCGAGTATCAAAACTACTTCCGTTGGCCCGACGGCAAACGAAGTATGGGCTGGCTGGGTCAAACGAAACGCCGATCGGCAAAAGGAGCCCGCCCGCCCTGCTCTGGTTCGCCAGCAAGCGTTCCAGGGAGGTCGTGCACAGTGGTGGCTGGTATCCAATCTGGACGGCATGCCAATCCCTGTTATGTTGCTCCTCGCTGATACTGGGGGTAAACAAAAACCGGGCGTGGTCGCCGTCTGTTCGCAGGGCAAGGCAAGGTTTTTGCGTGAACACGCCGGAGCGGTGGCGCAATTGCTCGCCTCCGGTGTGGATGTCTGCCTGGTGGATGTGCGCGGCGTTGGCGAGACGGCAACGGAGAGCGTTCCCAGTCGCACGGGTGCAGGCACGTCGCATGCCGCTACCGCACTTATGCTCGGCCAGAGTATCGTCGAACTTCGTCTGCTGGATCTGCTGGCCGTTGTAGGCGACGAACAATCGCCCAGGGCCGATAATGCCCCCAAGCGGCGGATAGCGGTGTGGGGAACGGATGAAGGTCCGGTCAATGGGCCGGCAATTATGACCGAAGTGCCCTGGGATGCGAGTCGGTTGCCGGCTTTCGCCGACCCGACCGGTCCTCATTTAGCCTTACGTTTGGCAGCGCTGGATAAAGCGGTGGTAGCTGTCTATGCTGCCGGTGAACTGGCGAGTTATCGTTCCGCCCTGGCCTCCCCATTCTTGTTTCTGCCGCTGGCTGCTATCGAGCCGGGTATGCTCGATCCGAAACGGGGTCGCGGCGACCCAGCCGACTTATTGCCTAGCCTTGCTCCACGGCCAGTACGGCTGGAAGCGCTTCGGGATGCCCGGAATCGTTTGCTCAACGATGCTTCCGTGCAATCCTGGCTCGCAGACTTACACGCCACACTTCGCCAGTACGGACACCGCCAACCGGAAACGTGGCTCCAGGCCAGCAGCCAGCGCAGTTCTGACACCGACATCGCCCTCTGGCTCCTCCGCCACCTTCACCGCAATCACTGAACCTCTAACCGTAACCCTGCCGGGCGAAATTGCGTTCGGTACTTGATCCGCGATCAAGCAACGGCAAGAGGAATAATCGCTAGGATGATTGCAAACCGGAATGGTTCGACTGAATGAACCGCACATCGCTATCCAAGCCGGCTCTACCGAAGAATATCCAGTGCGGATAAGCCAAGTTTGGGAAGGAAGTGGGCATGCTTACGCGGCAGGAATTCGATGTCATTCTCGCGGACACCACCAAGCGCATCCTGGGAGATATTGATTGGCGAGAAGATGCAGACCATTCTCCGGCCCGCGAATTTCGCATCGAGGTTAGCTCGGATAACGGATGGCCCATTTTCATCGTCGGCCGTTGGAATCCCTATGCCGGGACGTTGAGCTACGTTCTCATCCATCGCGGTGCCGGACGCATCTACGGACTGGACCTGGGCGCTGATCATCACAATCCTACTTGCGAGCGGGTCGGCGAGAAACATAAGCACGCATGGACTGAAGAATTTCGCGATAAGCAGGCTTACGTGCCCAGCGACATCACAGCGTCTTGGGACCAGCCCGTGGAGGTGTGGCGTCAGTTTTGCCGTCAGGCCAACATCACGCACCAGGGTCAAATGCATCCTCCCTCGGTGCAAGGGGAACTAATCCCATGACTTGCGAAGAACTGCGTGCGCAATTGCACGCATCCGGACATCTGCTATTTGAATGCAGTCCGGCCCCACGGGAAGGGATCAGAGTCCGGACATTTTTGCTTTATCCGGACGGAGGCATCATTGATGTTTTCGTCGTGGAGCGGGATGGACAGTTAGAGGTGACCGATTTCGGCGAAGCTTTGGGCTGGCTTCGCCTGCAATCTCCGAGAGGACATCTTTCCCCCAAGCAAAAGCGTCTGATTGCTGACGTATGTCTTACCCTGGGCGTGGAATGTTTTCGTGGCCAGCTGGTGTGCCGAGTCAAAAATAATGACGTCTCCGCGGCAGTTCTGAAGGTGGCTCAAGCAGTGCTGCGCGTGACCGATTTGTGGTTCACCATGCGCACGCGAGTAATTGAAAATGTCGCAGACGAAGTGGCGGACTGGCTCAGCGAGAAAGGCATTGCCTTTGAACGTGGTGCCACACACGTCGGTCGTTCGGGACGTGTCTGGACCGTGGACTACCAGACGCACTTGCCTCAACGTACCTCGCTTGTTTTCCTGCTCGCTACAGGTTCGCGTGCGGCAGCCCGTCGAGTCACCGAACATGTGCTGGCCGGGTTATACGACCTCAGCCACCTCAAGGTAGTGCAGCCCCAGCTTGCGTTCGTCTCACTTTTCGACGACACCGAGGACGTCTGGCAGGAAGAGGATTTTCGACTCGTCCAGGATTTGTCCGTGGTGGCACGATGGTCGCGGCCGGACGAGTTCGAAAAGATACTGCGGGCCGCATGAATTGCAAACACCGCCGGCTCATTGCCAGGCAACCACCGCTCCGACCCCACAAGCAGCTCTCGGCGACACGCGAACATGAGGCTGATTTCTGGCACAGCCGTTCAGGGGCCATATACCCCTACTTACACCACCAGCGTCAGAAAAACAGAACCAGGGTGGAATCCCGCTGGCAGCACGCCACACGTTATCGGTGACACGCAGCTATTGTCCCTGTTCACGCTTAGTTACGGGCTTTGTTCACGATAATTTCTTTGGCAAGCCAACGAATAAACACGAGGAGCAAAGTCAAGGGCAAAACCAGCAGTGCGTTCCGAATATATTTCCTAGCTAGCCCACGGCCAGGCTTCTTTTTTCGGTGCTCAGGCGAACATCCGGAACCGAGTCGGCAAGGTGGACACCAGGCGACATGGACACCACGCTGTTAGCCGACAACACCGTCGGCAAAATCTATTTCGCGGATAACCTGGAGGTGCTCAGGACGTTTCCGGACGAATCGGTGGATTTGATCTACATCGATCCGCCGTTCAACACCGGGAAGGTACAGGAACGCATCTCCATCAAAGCGGTGAGGTCGGAAGAAGGTGACCGGGTCGGCTTTCAGGGACGTCGCTACCAAAGCGTCGTCATCGGGAGAAAGCGTTTCGCGGATATGTTCGACGACTACCTGGGCTTCCTGGAACCGCGTCTGGTCGAAGCCTACCGCATTCTCGCGCCCCACGGATCGCTGTATTTCCATGTGGATTACCGTGAGGTGCACTATTGCAAGGTGCTGCTCGACTGCATATTTGGCCGACAGTGTTTCCTGAACGAAATCATCTGGGCCTATGACTACGGTGGGCGTCCTAAAGACAGATGGCCGGCTAAACACGACAACATTCTGCTTTACGTGAAAAGTCCTGGTCAGCACGTGTTCAATGCAGATGCGATCGAACGCATACCGTATATGGCCCCAGGATTGGTAGGTGCGGAGAAAGCAGCCCGCGGAAAACTACCGACCGATGTCTGGTGGCACACCATCGTTCCGACCAATAGCGCTGAAAAAACGGGATACCCGACCCAGAAGCCCCTGGGCATCCTTCGCCGCATCATTCAGGCCTCTTCTCGACCGGGTGCCGTTGTGCTCGACTTTTTTGCCGGCAGCGGAACGACCGGGATGGCTGCCCTCGAACTGGGCCGCCGCTTTATTCTCGTGGACAACAACCCCGAAGCCCTGGCAGTGATGGCTCGCCGCTTCGACGGCATCAAAGGAATCACATGGTCCGGCTTCGACCCTGCTGCATCGCGGAGAATTTGAATCCGCAATTTCGATCAAAGGAATCGACTGGTTCGGTTTCGACCCGCTAGCGATTGCGACAGCGTTTCAATCCCACCGATCGAAGGAACCGCATGGTCCGGCTTCACCCGCAATGGTCGTTTTGAACGAATCCGTTACCGCGGCACCTAAGGAATATGCTTCGGCTTCGACCGAACCTTTACCGGAAACACGTCTGGCAGCGGCAAGCGGCGGTGCAGTTCTACGGCGACGAGGCGATGAAGCTGCTCCGCGACGCGGTGGCTAAGGGATTCAAGGATGCCGCTCGCATGAAGAAGGACAGCGCCTTCGACGTGATCTGATTGGAAACAGTCACGGCAACGTCCAGCGCCCGCATGCAAAAGGACAGCGACCTCGACCCGCTGCGGCAACGTTCCGACTTCCAGCAATTGCTGCAGGAGTTGCTCGGCCCCCGGTGAATCGGTCAATAACCAGTTTCCCCTGGAAAAGTGCGATGACCGCCCAATGGTGGACCACGACGGCCCGAGTCCGCAAGCAGCGGACTGGTGGCCACGTGTCACATGGATTTTTGGCAGGTCGGTTGGCAAATTGGGACACGCCACAACGCCTTCTGCAACACACGTGAAGGGGAGCGTTATTGTGGCCAGAAGAAAGTCGGTGCCGGAGAGGTTTTCGACAAGAATGGCGGCATCGCCCCTCGCAGTCGGGAACAATAGCGGCATGGCCTGCCACAATGGGGGCCGATATTGGTCCCGCAATCAGGATCGCTGCCGAAGCCCCATCGGAGCCTGGTGCTGGCTTGCTAATTCAATCCAGCCGTCGCTCGATTAGCACCGTCGAGGAATTATTGGACCTTGGTGCGGGCAGCCGGTCGCGGCTCGTCCTCGCAAGCGCAGCAAGCCCCAAAACGCCTCGTGCACGGTTTACTGGCGAGCAGTTTGTACCTACCCCTACATCGGTTTCAAACTCTGGTTCTGATCCCGCTCGGTTTACTGGCGAGCAGTTTATGCCTACCCGCACCGCCGTCTGATGGATCCCCAGAAAGCTGAAGAGGTGACGCAGGCCTTCTTTGCGAAGCTGCTGGCCAGGAAATACCTCCACGCACTCACGCCAACACGGGGACAATTCCGAGCATTTCTGCTGACCGCTTGCCGGCGTTTCCTGCAATAAGCGCTGGAGCCGGGCCGCCCTACAGAAGCGCGACGACGTGCGGGGCGGCGGTTATTTTTTCACTTCGAAGTCGGCGTCAATGACGCCTTCGGATGGACCGCCAGTCTGACGGCTGCCATCGCCACTGGTGGTGGTTCCCGCACCGGCCGCCTGGCGATACAGGTGCTGCGACATGGCGTGGGAAGCCTGTTCGAGTTCGGCAATGGCTTGACGAATGGCGGTAATGTCGTCGCCCTTCATCTTTTCCTTGAGCCGGGCTATGGCCGACTCCACCGCGGCCTTGTCGGCGCTGGAGAGTTTGCTGCCGTGCTCGCGCAACACTTTTTCGATGTGGTAGATGAGGTTGTCAGCCTGGTTGCGAGTTTCGGCCAATTCGCGGCGACGACGATCCTCGGCCGCGTGGGCTTCGGCTTCTTTGCGCATGCGTTCGATTTCGGCCTGGGTCAGGCCGCTGGACGCTTCGATACGAATCTTTTGCTCCTTACCCGTGGCCAGATCACGGGCCGAGACATGCAGGATGCCGTTGTGGTCCACCTCGAAGGTAACTTCGATTTGCGGCACGCCCCGCGGGGCTGGCGGAATGCCTTCGAGGTTGAATTGGGCCAGCAAACGGTTATCAGCGGCCATTTCGCGCTCGCCCTGGAACACGCGGATGGTAACTGCTGTCTGGTTATCTTCGGCAGTGGTGAAAATCTGCTTGCGGGACGTCGGGATGGTGGTGTTGCGCTCGATGATTTTGGTGAACACGCCACCCAGCGTTTCGAGACCGAGCGAGAGCGGCACAACGTCCAGCAGGAGCACTTCCGATTTGCTCCCCAGCAAGAGCTGGTGGCCCTGGATGGCGGCACCTACCGCAACGACTTCGTCGGGATTGACGCCCTTGTGCCCTTCTTTGCCGAAAATCTCCCGCACCAGTTGCTGGACGCGCGGCACGCGGGTCATACCGCCGACGAGCACCACTTCGTCAATGTCGCTGGGTTTCAAACCAGCATCGCGTAGGGCCTGCATGACCGGTCCGCGGCAACGTTCCACCAGATGCTCTGTCAACTGCTCGAATTTCGACCGGGTAATGGTCATTTGCAGGTGCTTCGGGCCGCTCGCATCAGCGGTGATGAACGGCAGGTTGATGTCGGTCTGGGTCTGGCCGGACAATTCCTTCTTGGCTCGCTCGGCTGCCTCTTTCAGCCGCTGCATGGCCATGTTATCCTTGCGCAGGTCAATGCCGGTTTCCTTCTTGAACTCATCGGCGATGTAGTTGATCAGCACCTCGTCCCAGTTATCGCCACCCAGGTGGGTATCGCCGTTGACCGCCTTCACTTCAAACACGCCATCGCCCACCTCCAGGATGGATATGTCGAAAGTACCGCCGCCCAGATCGAAGACTGCGATCTTCTCGTTTTTCTTCTTTTCCAAGCCGTAAGCCAGGGCAGCCGCGGTCGGCTCGTTGATGATACGCATACGCTGACGAACGATTTTGCCGGTCTTCGGATCTTCCAGTTCCCATTCGGGGTCAAACCCGGCAATGGCAGCGGCATCAATGGTGGCTTGGCGTTGGGCATCGTTGAAGTACGCGGGCACGGTAATCACAGCCCGGCGAACCTTATGGCCCAGATAGTTCTCGGCCGCCTCCTTCAACTTGCGCAGCACCATGGCCGAGATTTCGGGCGGCGTGTAAATCTTGTCGCCGATTTTAACGGCGGCCATTCCTTTGGAGTCGGGCACCACTTCATACGGAACCATCTTGCGTTCCTGCTCGACTTCCTCGAAACGCCGACCCATGAAACGCTTGATGGAGTAAATCGTGCGTTTCGGGTTGGTGATGGCCTGGCGTTTGGCCGGATCGCCCACCAGAATTTCGCCCTTGTCGGTAAACGCAACCACGCTCGGCGTCAACCGGTTGCCCTCCTGGTTGGGGATCACTTTCACCTCGTTTCCTTCCATGACTGCCACAACGGAGTTTGTGGTGCCCAGGTCAATTCCGATAATCACGTCGCTAGCCATGGCTCACTCCTGTCATTAGAGGTTGGTCGTTTTCCAGTCCGTTCGCTCCCTGCGGCCGGGGCGGGAAAATTGCCCACCCCTACGGTAGGCAAGCGCGGCAGCACCAGCCGAGTTAGGGTAGGTTCTCTGCAGCTCGCCGCACCGGTAAATCGTTCTCTCTTCAATTGTACAGCATAGGAGCAACCGACGTGCCAGGAATTCTGGTCAGCGAGCAAATCATCAAGTGTTTGTATCACAGCGACTTGCGTCATAAGCCGTTATCGGGGCTAGTCCAGGTTCGCGGAAAAATGCCGATTCGGCAGTATTATGGTGGCCAAAACGACGCCATCGGCTGATATATGCCATTTCGGCAGCATGGAATATTGGCGGGCAGGAACAGCCAGGCTGGCAGTTTTGCAATTCCCATGATTTTTGCCGGAAAATCTTTGTGTAGATTATTGACAGTGGACAGTCGCGGTCATAAATTACAATGGCATCAGGGAATTCAGTCGAGGCCAGCCATGAGTCGCAAGTCGAGCGAAGATGGCAGCGTCACTGTAACTCGATCCCAGGCCCAGTTGCGGTCGTTGCGGGGCCAAATTGACAAACTCGATTTGCAAATCCTCAAGCTGATCAACGAGCGGGCAGCCATTGCCTTGAAAATTGGCCAGTTGAAAAACGATCACGGTCAGGAAGTTTTTTCGCCAGCACGAGAAGAGGAAGTGTTGCGGCACGTGTTGCAAGCCAATAAAGGGCCGCTCTCGGAGCAAGCAGTTCGGGCCATTTTCCGGGAACTCATGAGTGGTTCGCGGGCCTTGCAAAAGGTGCTGCGTGTGGCTTATTTGGGCCCGGAATACAGTTTCAGCCATCTGGCCGCACTGGAACGGTTCGGGCAAAGCGTGGAATTCATCCGCGTTGGTACGATTGCCGCCGTTTTTGAGGATGTGGATCGTGGCCAGGCCGATTACGGCGTCGTGCCGCTGGAGAATTCCACCGATGGCCGCATTGTGGACACCCTTGAAATGTTTGTCCGCATGCCGCAAATCAAGATTTGTGCCGAAGTGCGACTGCGGATCCACTATCACCTGATGGCGAACTGTGCCCCCAGCGAAATCCGCCGCGTTTACAGCAAGACGCAGGCCTTATCGCAGTGCCGCAACTGGCTGGCCAAGAATGTTCCGCAAGCCCAGCTCATCGAGGTCGCGAGCACGGCGACGGCGGCGGAACTGGCCCAGCGGGAGCCGGGAGCGGCTGCAGTAGCGAGTAGGCAGGCGGCTACGCGGTACGGCTTGCGTATCCTCTTTTCCAACATCGAGGACTATCCCTACAACGAAACGCGTTTTGCCGTCATCGCCACACAGTCCCCGCCGCATTCCTCAGAGGTGCCGGAAAAGACGGCCGTCATGTTTCAGGTGCCGCATCGCCCCGGTGCTCTGGTGGATGCGCTCAACGTCTTCAAGCAGAACAAGGTCAATCTGACCTGGATTGAATCGTTCCCGGCTCGTTCGGGTCGGCCGGAGTACGTGTTTTTCGTGGATTTCGAGGGGCATCAGGACGAACCCAAGATTCGCCGCACCCTCGAAGCGCTCCAGGAGCACTGCGAACGTGTGGTCATCCTCGGCTCCTTCCCCACCAGCGAACCCGCGGAAACGTAAGCACACTTGCCCGCCCCCGCCTGCGTATCATCCTCGTCCTCGCCACACTTAAAGCTGTTCGCACCACATCCGGCCTGCCTGGTGTGCTGTGCGTCACCGCGACGCGAATTAACTTTGGCCGCTACTGCACGGTAAACAGTTCCAGCTCGGCTTCGGTCGGCCAAGGCAAAAAAGCGAACCAGTCTGGGTTGTTCGAGAAATCCAAGTTGCGGAAGGCTCTGGCAATATGGTCCCGTAGGCTTTCAGTTGGCGAAGGGGACGAGGCGATAAGAAAACTGCACGTCATCGGCCGGGGTCAGGCTGTCGGCCAGCTGAATGAAGAGCGTTCCCTGGGCGGCGCGGTGCACCGGTCGCGGTTTGTCGAACTCAATCCGCACGCCGAAACCGCCACGATCGATCAGCACCCCTCGCGCCATCACCGGCTTGTCGGCAAGTGGCTCGCCCGCCTGACCGTCGTCGCCCAGTACCGTAACGGTGGTCGGCAGCGGTTTCTGTCCTGGCCGGGCTTTACCCTGCGGCAAAAACGGAATGAGTTCGTACACCTCGCGGACCTTGCCACGGAACGGATTTTTCAGCCACAGCGCCAGTAGCTCTTTATCCTGCGTCTGCTGCAATTGTACCTGGCAGCGGATGCCGTCCGGTTCGAAGATGTACACCCGCCGGCAGCGTAACGGTGTTCCGCGGATGTCACCGGAGCTTTCCACCCGTTGTCCGACAAGGCGGGCATCGAAGTGTTCGCTATCCCCGGCGACAAACGGCGAACCGTCGGCCTGAATCCCGGCCAGGGTGTGCAGGCGGAAACCGCGCCATTGGGAAACGTCCATATTCTCGCCATAAGCCCCATTGAGCACCGAAGCCAGGACCAGTCCCCTACCCGGCACATGCAACTGGCAGATCATGCCGCCACCGTAACCGGATTGCCCCAGGTGGCTGTGCGTTTCCCATTTCGGCGACAACCGACCGTGATAGGTCAGGACGTAATAGTTTTTCCGGCGAGCGGCGAACCACTCGTTGGCCCCGTTGACCGACTCGGTGAAATCCGGCCCCGGCAAACCTTTCCAGGCGAAAGGCCCTTCGGTCTCGATTTTCCAGTGGGGATAGTAGTGGGTACGGGAACTCCACGGCCCAGCAGGAACGTTTTCGTCGGCCAACGTGTAGCTGAACCATCGCCGCACGCCATCGTACACCTTTTGCAACCGCGGATCGGGCAGGTCAGCCAGGATTGCTTGCCACGTTGTCAGGATGTAAGAGCCGTAGTGATACGCATAGGCGAACCCTTCCTGCACCGGTCCGGAAGGCCCGACGCCGACTCGTTCGCCCCAGCCACCACGGGTAAAACGCTCCCAGTAGGTGTCGAACAATTCCTTCTGCAGCGGATCGCCGGTCGCTTCGTAACAATAACGCAGCGCCGCCAGCACCTGGGCGTATGAGTTGCCGTTGACCCGTTCCCAACTGCGGCAAAACGCCAGCCGATCACCAGCCACCAGAAACGCCTCGCGGACGATCGCTTTCACCTCGTCCGGTGCATCGCTGTGTTGCAGGATGTGCCACGCCGGCCGCCAGTATTGCCACGCATAGTTGCTGAACTCGTAAGCGAGATTGGCAAACGGCCCACCCATCGCGACGGCGACGTGATCGTTCGGCCCGATGGCTCGCAGCCCGGCGAACAGTTCCCGCAACGCCACATTCAACGCCGCACGGTTTTTGTGTGCGGGATAATGATGCATAATCCGATCGCACAGGGGCGGCTGGCCGTACGGACCGTTCACCGGCAAAAAGTTTGGTCGCTGCGGAAGCACAGGCAACTTCTGTCCCGGCGGATAGCCCGCCACCGGTGTCGCCAGTTCCCCTTTTTCGTTCCGCACCTCGAAATCTTCCGGCCGCAGCTTCTTCAGCCAGTCGTGGAAGCGAACCTGGAAGCCGTGCCAGAATACCTCGCCGTCGTGATAAATGGCACCGTTGCGGATCGCCCGAGCCGTCGCTTCATCAGCTGCCAGCACCGCCGGCACTGCCGGTTCGCCCCGATGGTGTACGTTGGCATTTCGCTGCAACCGCAACTTCACCAGGAGCAGGAAATCATTATCCCCCGGCGATACTTCCAGCCGCAGCACCTGATCCCACAGTTGTTCCGGCTGGGCAAAATCCACCGCCGTCTTCCAGAAAATCGGTCCCGGCTCGTTGGCCACCAGTTCCTTGCCGTCGGGAGTATAGATCGCCACACGCCGTTGTCGCGGCCGGTCGTATTCCGCGATCGCCACATACAGCCCGACGCTGCCCCGCGGCACATACAAATACGCTCGCCGCCATTGCTCGCCGTGCCCGTGCAGCCAATCCGGATGGCCCGCCATTGCCGTCGGCAGCTCCGGTTCGATCTTGAACGACACTACATGATCCGTCGCCCCGACGATCACCACCCGATACACGCCCGCCTGTCCCCCACGCACTGCAAAGCGAAAGTCGCGCTTCGGCACCGCCGCCAGCCGGGCCGGGTCCATGACCGCACTCCAGCGAAGCAATGCCGCTCCCTTTTCCTGAGCGTAAGCGTGATACCACGCTTCATGGTCCCAGCCGCCCATCGGCAACTGAAACAGCGGCTTGGTAATACCGTCATCGGGCAGCACTTGCCGCACCACGCACCGCCCCTGCGGATCATACACCTTCACCAGCACCTCACGCGGGCCGAACTCATACAGGTTCAGGTCGCGGACACCCAGATGCACCGTGAAATCCTTACCCGCCTCGTTGACCACGAAGACGGTAATCCCGTCATGCAACCTATGCGTGGATTGTGCCTGCAACAGCGGCGCGCACCCTATCAGCATCAGAGCCACCAGTACCGCGTTCCTTTTCATGCGAGCGCTCCTTGTTGACCTCCAGCGTCCGCAGTCTTAGCCGCGAGTGCTCCAACTATTCCACCTGAGATGGTGATCGAAATGCTAAAGGGGTAATGTGCTTGTAGCGTTAGCCGTAAGCGACCCAAGTATCCCACTCAGGTGGCGAAAGTGCGGCTATGTATTCTGCTGGAGTTTGTAGCGTTAGCCGCCAGTGCCCCTAGCATCCCAGTCGGATTGCAGCAGTGCGGCAATGTGCCCTGTTTGGGTTTGTAGCGTTAGCCGTAAGCGACCCAAGTATCCCACTCAGGTGGCGAAAGTGCGGCTATGTATTCTGCTGGAGTTTGTAGCATGAGCCGCCAGCGATCTAAGTATCTCAGACCTGGGCCGGATTGTCTGGTGCTCGCTGACACTTTCGCCGTCAGCGTGTATCGCAACGGTGCCGCTACCCCGTCATTATGCGAACCCCAGCCCACGATGTACACACACCTCTGTTCGTTGACCGCTGATTTGACAGCGAGCTTGTTGCCCTGCTAGCCCTAGAGGGGCACATCCGCCTCTCGTTAACATTGACTCATTCCAAGGCATGCCTTCTAGAAACGAGAGCAACTACGCCCTGGCAGACGCAGCCTTAGCGTGGCATGAGTGCTGGATTCTAGCCGGTGGCACAGCTCGCCTATAAAAATTCTTGATAAACACTCGCACAAAAGCTCGGCGAACGAAGCTGATACGGCGCAATGGGAGTCAGCCATGTCCAAACGTTTTACACTTAGAAAGGTGCTGTTAGGTATAGCTAGTCTCACTGCTTTGCTGATCGGGGCTCCCATCTGGCCTATCTTTTCAATCGTAGCAGCAATGGACCGGCATTTCGATCTGACCACAATTATCGTGCTAATGACCGTGTGGAGTGTTGCATCGCTGGTGACTTTTGGCGTGGCCATGTACTTTATCTACCTGGTATACCACAATGAAGCGCTACAAGCAGAACAAAAGGTGATTTGGACCATGCTTTTGATATTTTTCTGGCCGGTGATGCCTGTGATATATTGGTACAACTATATTTGGAAGGAACCGCAAGCCGACCGGAGCCCACAAGGAGGCTAGCTCGTCACTACTAAATGCAGGATTCTGAACCGTCGCCTTTCCGCCGTCAGCGTATGTCGCAGCGTTCCGCTACCCCGTCATTATGCGAACTCGTCAAGGTTAGCTATAGACCATCCAGAGACGCACCCAATTACCCTGCTGCGTCATTATGCGAGCCCAGCCCAGGATGTACACACACCTCCGTCCTTGACCGCTGATCGACTTCAATGACCGCTCCTTATAGACAGAAGGAATTACACTGTGCTATCTTTCATTAAGTAGCAACTGCTACCCTAAGCGCGAACAGTACTGTCAAGCTACCAACAAACCAAATCACAATCCCCTTCTTAGCAACACCGGCCTAACATTACTGATATGCCTAATAAGACGGGGCCTGAGCATCTGGAATCCATCGGCGCGAAGATGTTCCCCCTTGGTCAGGTGAACCACGCCTGGATATGATCTCGTCTACTTCCTACCCACACGGGAGAGGACATAAGTCCTATGAAGAGGTCCATCCGCAATTTCACTACGTACGATCGCGGTAATGCCGATGAGCTATTTGTAAGCGTCAGCACCGAAAATGGCCTCATAGCGCTTGTGCTGTCGCTGAAAGCTGACGGTGATATTACCGTGTTCCTGGACACCCCTGCTGCTAGAGAGCTAGCAAACGCACTCATTGAGGCAGCTAACCAGTCCGAATTAGAATACCCGCCCCACGAAACTACGTAGTTGTTGTTGCTGATGGGGGTCGGGGCGCGTTAGGACTGGGCTTTCGACCAGTACCTGCGGAAACCGATCGAGGAGTGGATCCGCATGTGCAAGTGGCGTTCGCAGCCTGTGTTCAAAACACAGAGTGCATTCAATTTTGGGATAGCTTTGCGGCTGGACGGGAATCGCAGTGGCGATCAGCGCCTTTCCAGCCAGTGCACCTCAACTTCAGATGAGTCGTAAAATATTAGTGGGGTCGCGCCTTTACACCGCTGCAACTACAAGAATCATTCACATTCGGCCTCAGCATGGGCGAGCCGGTTTGAATTGATTATCATACACTTCGAGGGCATAAGATACCCCGTACTGACTCGGATGTGTTGGAGAGTAAACTTCATTCTTCTGGAGACAACCTAACAAACTAGTCACGGAAGCTTTTCGTTAGACAATTAACGAGTACCAGAGGAGGTTCAAATGACACCAGAAGAGGTAATATCGAGGGCGGAAAATCAGCGAGAACTAGAAGATATACCCACTTATGATGCCTTCTTCCACCCGTCTCATATCGAATTTTTCGCAGAGCTTTTCCAGCTGAGGATTCCTATCTGGATTCCGGATTATGACCTCGCCAGGTTGAAGCGTAAGATATGGTTCATTAAGGTGATGGAGGTACCGACCAGGCGTCATGATCTACTTGTTTACCACGTCCAGAGGTATTTCGTCGAGCGGGAGGCTGAGCTAGACCGCCATGTGCTTGGAAGGTTAATCTACTCCCCTGAGAAGCGCTGCCTATCGCTATTTTCGAATGACGGTCTGAAGGTCGAAATGGAAGTGTCGGCATTATGCGTTGAGCTGATAAAAAGACAAGAAGTGCGGTGGGATTGGCGTTGGCTTGATATCATCTGTTGTTAAGATAATGGGACTTACGTGTGCTAGGCTTTTGGTACCCTTGGGCAACAGCGGGTATTCACTCTTGGGGGCGTAACTCTTCGCGTTTCGCCCTACGCGTTGCTGCGACCCACAACCTAGCCACCCCTCCGCGAAGACCCACTCTCGTTCATCACCGGCGGTGACCGCGATAGGGGATGTAAACTAGCCATGCCCCTTTCTCGGTATGAGAGAAACTAAGCAGACCGCCGGGCATGTAAGTTGCGAAAACGTGTTCGTGCCTCTACTTATACATGCACAGAAAATCAGCGCATCGCTGAACAGAGAAATTGTGGCACTATACTTGAGAATTCACTTCCCGGTACAATGCAAGTTGGCACACCGTTTGGCTTCCAATGTTAGCCGCGAAGGAGACTTGCCTTTGGCCTTGAGTTGCAATGCAAGTTGGCGCTCCGTAGGCCACCGAACGTGTGGCTCTTTGTCCGCGGCTCCAGTTATAGGCGCAAAGGAAACCAGAGCCTCGTCGGGCCGGAAAAGTTGCCAGAAACTATTGTCGGCTGTCATTCCTGGTTATTAATGGCTCCAATTGCTGGTTCGATGCGAAGCTAATAGATCGCCGGGCAGGTAGGCTGATGTGCGTTGTTCGCAAGCGTCTTGATGCGAATCGGACAGCTAAGCTTGCAGGCAGACTGCTGTCCTCTGTCCGCAACATAACCGAACATGTGACTAAGCTCTTAGGCGCAAGGACATTCTAGCCGGACTGCTGTCGTTTGTCGCAACGTGACTGAGGGTCTGGTTAGTGTTTAGGCCCAATCTACATTCCCGGCGGGCTGCGGTGTTTGTTCGCAATGTGACCGAGGGTCTGGATAGGCCTATAGGCCCAATCTGCATTCCGGGCGGGCTGCGGTGTTTGTTCGCAATGTGACCGAGGGTCTGGATAGGCCTATAGACCCAATCTACATTCCCGGCGGGCTCTGGTGTTTGTTCGCAATGTGACCGAGGGTCTGGATAGGCCTATAGGCCCAATCTGCATTCTGGGCGGGCTGCTGTCGTTTGTTTGCTACGTGACCGAGCGTCTGGATAGGCTTTTAGACCCAATCTACATTCCGGGCGGGCTGCTGTCGTTTGTTTGCTACGTGACCGAGCGTCTGGGTAGGCTTTTAGACCCAATCTACATTCCCGGCGGGTCCGGTGTTTGTTCGCATCGCCACTTATAGGTGGGACAAAGCTTACAGTGCTGGACAGGTATAGCGGTGCGGGGAACGGTGAGCAAACTCCTCTAATTCGGCAGAGTCTTCTTTATAAGTGGAACCGGGAAGGTATAGCTGTGCGGAACCTTGATAGGACGCCGTATCGGTCTCGTGCTCGCGAAAGTAACCGGGAATGTAAAGCTGTGCGAAAGCGCTAAGCGAACTCGGTTGGGTGGCGGTGGGCGACTCCGCCGACCCGAACCGAGTCGCGTCCGGCCTGCGTTAGCGAAACCCCGAAAGTCTTGTGATGCGGATCGCTCAGCTTCGCATGGAAATAGCTAGCTGCCTGCCGTCGGCCACAGTGGGCGGAGCGGGATGGCAGTCGGAAAAGCGGGTTGGACTCACTCCTCACCAGAGAAATACGCAGAACCCGAGGAGAAATTAGGTAGCCAGCAGTTAAAAAACCGTCAGTCCATCCCCGAATTCCGCCGGGGCTTGACGGAACCCAGGTGAGTCGGTAAAATTGGTATAACATGGTAATACCGACGGTGAGCAACTTGGTTCAGATGGCTTCGTGCCTCTCGGACGGCCAGATGGTCAGGGAAGGCATTCCGAATGGCTTACAGGGCCGAAGGAGGCCCTTGCTGGCCAAAATAAACAAGCCATTGCCCAGCCATGGTGAAGGAACGCGCTGGTGCAGAACAACCGGGAGCCGCAGAGCCTGTTCCACACAAGCTAGGAAGCAAGTCCTTTCTTGTCAATAACTTATGGCGAAAATCGCGGCGTATTTCCTGAAAATTTAGCAAATGGAGGTGGAAAATGCGTGTCGGCAGAAAACCGGCAGACTCAAAGTCTCCGCAAGTGCAAAAATGGTGGCTGCGAATCCCGGCCAAATGGCTCGCGGTCGGTTTGGTCGTGTTGTTAGGCATGACGGCTGGTGGATGCGTGAGGCGACTGGAAGGCGATCCCTGGGGTGGGACGTCGAAACTTCGCGTGCTGGCGACGATCGTGCCCTGGCACTGTCTGGCCGCCAGCATCGCGGAACCGGAGGCTGATGTCCGATGTTTGTGCATAACCAACGGTCCGCACGAATTTCAGCCGACGGCCGAAGAAGCGAGGCTGCTCAACAGTGCCGACCTGGTAATTGCGAATGGTCTGGGGCTGGAAGGGTTCCTGGTGCCGATGCTGCGTGGCAGTGGGCGGAAAGACTTGACAGTGTTGCGGGTGGCGGAAGAATTACCGCGTCGCGGCGGCAAGTTGATCGAGGTACCGGGCTATGAACATCACGGGCACGTGCATGGTCCTGGTAACGATCCCCATGTCTGGCTGGGTTTCCAGGAAGCGGAGTTGGCGGCCGAGATGATTACCGAAGCGCTGAGCCAGGCCCGTCCAGAGCATAAGGAAGCATTCCAGCAACGCTGCGAACAGGTCAAGCAACGACTGAATGCACTGCGTAAACAAGCTGAACCGCTGAGTCGCACGCAGGGCGCCCTTCTAACCGCTCATGACGCGTTTCGCTATTTCGGACGCTCGGTGTTCGGAGCGGACTACGAACAGCGGCTGATTGCCGTGCGCGGTTTGCACGGAGAAGAACTTGCCGCGGCCGACTTTGATAAACTGGTAATCGAGTGCCGCCGCAAACGTGTCCGTGCTTTCGCGATTGAACCGGGGTCTTCTCGCGTGATCCTGGATCGCATCCAGGAAAGTCTTGGAGAAAAACTGCCTGTCCTCGAACTCGACCCGATAGAAACGGCCGATCCAGACCCGCAACGCCGCTTCTATGTCTCCCCCGACTGGTATTTCAAGGTCATGGAAAAGAACCTGCAACAACTCCTTGGGGTATTTCAGCCATGAAGCCGTCGGACGATGCCCTGGTTACGGTGGAAGACCTAAGTGTCACGCTGGGCGGGAAAGCTATCCTGCAGCACCTGCATACGCGAATTCCGCGAGGCCAGATCACAGCGCTCATCGGTTTGAATGGTTCGGGCAAGACAACGTTTCTGCGGGCGATCCTGGGTGAGGTACCGTACACCGGACGGGTGGTTTTTCACTGCGGCCACAATCATCGCTCCAGGCATCCGGAAAAGATCGGCTACGTTCCGCAACGGTTGCTTTTTGATATGAACCTGCCGATTACCGTGGTGGAACTGCTAGCGTTGGGAATCACGGCACGCCCGTTGTTTCTCGGCATTGGGAAGGCGACCCGTCAGCGCATCCGCGAACTCTTGAGCCGGGTGCATGCCGAACACTTGCTCGATAGTCCCGTGGCTGGCTTGTCGGGTGGGGAATTGCAGCGTGTGTTGCTGGCTCTGGCACTGGAGCCGTTACCAGAGCTGTTGCTCCTGGACGAGCCAGCAGCGGGGATTGATTTCCGACACCAGGGAGAGTTTTACTCTCTGATCGCGGAGCTGAATCAGCAGCACGGTATTACCACCGTGCTGGTCTCGCATGACCTGAGCGTGGTAAGCAATTGTGCCCATCATGTGCTTTGCTTGCGCAACGGACAGATTCAATGCGAAGGGCCACCCCGGGAAATTTTAAGCGGAGAGCGAATCGCGGAAATATTCGGCGAGGACAAGGCTGTTTATCCCCATCGTGCCCACCATCACTAGCCTGGTTCCGCTCTTCCCTTGTTAGCAGTCTGTTCTGAAAATGGGCAGAAGAATATCGGGGCAGCCCTTCCAGCCCGCCTTCAGACTTGCTATCTCCAGGGTGGATTTGTTTGACTGGCGAAACACCAGGGGAACCCCATGCGTGCGGAAATCATTGCCATCGGCACGGAACTCGTCCACGGACAGAAGCTCGACACTAACAGTGCCTGGCTGAGCCGACGGGTGCAGGAGCTCGGTCTGGAACCCACCTGGCATACCACGATTCCCGATGACCTTGAAGTCATGGTCGCGGCCCTGGATTTGGCGCGACAGCGAGCGGACCTCGTTATCATCACCGGCGGTTTGGGTCCCACCCTGGACGATTTAACCCGCGAAGCTCTGGCACGGTTGGCCGGGGTCGAACTGGTGCTGCATGAACCGTCTTTGCGTCGCATCGAGGAACTATTTGCCCGCCGCGGTCGTCCCATGCCGGAACGCAACCGGGTCCAGGCAATGATTCCTCGAGGTGCCGAGGTCATCGTTAACGAGTTGGGCACCGCTCCCGGTATCTGGATGAGCGTGCCTCGCCAGCCGTGTGGTTGCCCCCGTGAAGACAGCCCGCTGACGCTGGGCCTGGCTAAGCCGCGAACGTTAGTCATAGCCTTGCCCGGAGTGCCGAGCGAACTTTTTGCCATGTGGGAAAAAGAAGTTCGGCCACGCCTGCAAAAGCAACTGCCGGGTGGGGTAGTAGTCCGCGAACGATTGCTGCATTGTTTCGGGCTGGGCGAATCCGCCATCGAGGCCAAACTCGGTGATCTGACACGCCGCGGTCGCAATCCGGAGGTGGGAATCACCGCTTCCGATGCGGTGATCACGCTGCGGCTGGTGGCCCGTGCGGCTACGGAAGCGGAAGCACTCGCCCTTTTGCAAACCGATGAAGCGTATATTCGCCAGCAACTGGGGGAACTGGTATTCGGTAGCGGACAGGAAGAACTGCAACATGCTGTGGCCTCCCTGCTGGCAGCCACAGGCCAGACGCTGGCAACTGCGGAAAGCGTAACCGGCGGACTGCTCGCCAGTCGGCTCACTCAGGTTCCCGGTATCAGCAAATGGTATCGCGGCGGAATTGTGGCTTATCAGACGCCCGTAAAAGCCGAGGTTCTGGGCGTAGATAAGGAGTTACTGGATCGCTTTGGGGCGGTTTCCGCACCAGTAGCATCGGCGATGGCGGAACGCGCTCGACAACTTTTTGCTTCCGACCTGGCTCTTTCGACCACCGGTGTCGCTGGCCCCGATCCGGATGAGCGCGGCAATCCGGTAGGTCTGGTGTACATCGGTTTGGCTTATCCGGGCGGCGTGCACACCTGCGAGGTCCGCTGGTTCGGCAACCGCCTGGAAATTCAGAGCCGTGCTGCTAAATCGGCTCTCAACGAATTGCGATTGCATTTGTTGCGCAAGCTGCCAACTCCATCGCGGGCCTAAACGAAGCTACCGCGGCTTTTCGGACCATCCCGACAAAGTCGCAGCGACTGTGGGGGAGAATCCAAGCGAAAAAACCACCCTAGTCGCAACACGTTCTTTGCAAGATCGTTCACCTTGCCGGCCGACCTTGCGGCTCGCATACTTACTATTCGGTTCTTCCCGTGTACGGTGACCAATTACTCTTGCCACACAGCAAGAGCAACCGGAGGGCTTTCCGCGTTGCCTCGTGTAAAACCAGGGGCCACCGGCTAGTCCCGTGCTTGCCTATACTTTAGGAGTACATTTGTACGTAGTGGCAGGAGGTCGGCACTGGAGAATCGCAAACCCACTCGACAGGGGATCTGGAGAAGCGCACCATGACCGATGGAATTCATGTGGCAGTAGTAGGCGCGACCGGCGCCGTGGGCGAAATGATGCGACGATTGTTGCTGGAACGCCGTTTCCCGTTAGCCAGCATCAGATTCCTGGCTTCGGAGCGCAGCGCAGGCAAACCAATTGAGTTTGCGGGGAAAACCTACACGGTGGAACCGTTGCGTCCGGAGGCCTTCGCCGGTGTCGAACTGGTATTATCGAGCACACCGGCAGCGGTGAGCCGCGAGTGGAGTCCGGTAGCTGCCAGGGCCGGGGCGATCATCGTGGACAATTCCAGTGCCTGGCGGATGGATCCGGATGTGCCCCTGGTAGTGCCGGAAGTCAATCCGCATACGCTCGCCCGCATCCCCAAACGCATAATCGCCAACCCGAATTGCTCCACCATTCAGATGGTGGTGGCCCTGAAGCCATTGCACGATTTCGCCCGGATTCGCAGAATCGTCGTCTGCACCTATCAAGCCTCTTCGGGCAAAGGCGCTAAAGGCGTTTATGACCTGGAGCGGCAAATCCAGGCGCTGGCTCGCGGCGAACCGTTGCCCCCTTCCATCGCCCATGCTGCTCCCCTGGCCGGAAACGTCGTTCCGCATGATTGGAAACTCGGCGAAGAGGGATACTCGGAAGAAGAATGGAAAATGATTCGGGAAACCCGCAAAATCCTGGGCGATGAAACCATCCTGGTTTCGCCGACCACAGCCCGCGTGCCGGTGCACACTGGCCATGCCGAGGCGATCAACGTCGAATTTACCAGGCCGATCTCCCCAGAGCAAGCACGCGAATTGTTACGCAAAGCGCCGGGCGTTGTCGTGCTGGACGATTACGCGAAAGGGGAAGTGCCGATGCCCCTGACCGTCGCCGGACGGGACGAAGTGTTTGTCGGTCGAATTCGCCGGGATCCCACTGTGGCCAATGGCTTGAACCTGTGGGTTGTCGCGGACAATCTCCGTAAAGGAGCCGCTACTAACGCCGTGCAAATTGCCGAGGAGCTTCTGCGTCGCGGATTGTTGCGTCGCTAGCTGATACTGCTCAGGTCATTCATCGCCAGCGTTAACTTTCATGTCCATTCACCGTCCGCAAATAGAGCCGAGCGTGGCCCGGCCGTTGTGCAACTTCACGATCCGCCTGTTGTTCCGCTCATCGCAGCAGGGCTATCCAGGGCGGCCCGCAACTGTCTCACCAATCCCTCTACGTTGGAAAGCAAGTCCGGCAGCGACAGGTTCTCGGCCTTCTCCAGATGAGAAACCAATGCACTGCCGACGATGATCCCATCGGCAAAATCGCGAAGCCAGCGGGCGTGTTCAGGCCGACTCACACCGAATCCCACGCACAAAGGCAAATCGGTGATGCTTCGCAACCAGCGAAGCCGCTCGACAAGCTCTTCCGGCAACCGCTCGCGCACGCCGGTTATGCCCGTTACACTCACGCAGTACACGAAACCGCTGCTGCACTCGACGATGCGCCGGGCACGGTGAGGAGGAGTGGTGGGCGTGACCAGCTGCACCAGAGCCAGTCCCGCTTCCCGACACCGCGTCGCCAATCCCGTCGACTCCTCCACGGGCAAATCCGGCACAATTAAACCACTGAAACCAGCAGACTGACACCGCTCCACGAACCTGTCCTCCCCCTGACGAAACACCAGACTGTACGAGCACATCGCCACCAGCAACGGTGGCCGACTCTTTATGGAAACACCGGGCCCCTGGCCGCTGACCACCGACCACTGGCCACCCGTCTCCGAGTGCTGACCCGCCCTTGCCTCCTGCGTGCACCAGTCGCGCACCAGAGCGAAAATATCATCCGCACGCACTCCGTGACGCAAGGCACGGGTGTAAGCTGCCTGGATGAGCGGACCGTCCGCGATTGGGTCGCTGTAGGGAAAGCCAACTTCGATAACATCGGCTCCACTGCGGGCCAGGACCTGGAGCAATTGCCGTGTCGCTTCCAGACTGGGATCACCCGCCGGCAAAAACGTAATCAGAGCACGCCGACCTGTCTGTTTCAGTTCCCGCAGGTATTTTTCCAAAACTGGAGTGGCCTGTGTGTGTGGCATGTTTCCCAGAAGAATGTTTGGCAGAGGCTGGACGGGTTTATCATACGCTCTCCGGCACGGTCTCGACAATAAAAAGGCCGGGCTGCGCATCGTTACTTTTGGCCACGCGATAGGCCGGACTGCTGCAAACAGACGATCGGCAGGCGGAATTAGCGGGAAGAATGTGCCGCAACGGGGCGGCCATTCACGGCGAGCTTGGTCGCCAACGGGGCAAAGCAGTTCGGCCGTGCAGGCCATGGTGCTCTCGGAGGCGGTTGCAGGTCGCAGGGTTGGCAGCGTCTCTGCGGTCTGGACCGCCTCTGCATTTTTCACTGTAACGTACAGTTAGATTCCACGCACGCTTACCGGTGTGGTCAGGTTTATGCGTGACGGTGTTTCCAGACTGGATGGTTCGCCTGAGTGATTGTCCCAAAAGCTGTCAGTCTTCCAGCGCAAAATCGAAAACGTTTTTCTTGCCAGGCTCGACGGTAACCTCCAGAGGCGTGGTCTTGACACTGGCGTACTTCTTGGGCAACAGGTTCACAGACGTTCCATCTTCTCGTTCGCGAGTCAACTGAATGGTCACCTTGTATTTACCCGGAGCAGCGCCATCCCAGGCCTCATAGGTGCTCAGCCGGTACTGGCCGCCAGCATCCACCATGGCATCCGCCCGGGGATTCGATTGCGGTTCCACCGGCATGAACGTCACGAACGCTCCCGGCACAACTTCGCCGCGGTAAGTCACTTTGCCCTCTACAGGCGTGGTCGGAACCATCTTACGCTTCGACCCTGGCTCGAAAGTATCCGGTACCTGCAAGTTTTCAGTGTATATGCCGTCCAGGAGAATATTGCACAGCACCGGGCCGTTTTTCTTCATGGTCACCCAAACCACGTGGTCAAACTCCCCGTAATCCACCCCGCGAAGCTTGCTGACACCGCCAGTCGTCGCCAGCTGATAATAAATGCGGCCATGACGCACAAATCGCCGATAGCGGTGAATGTGGCCGGCAAAGACAGTGTAGGGCCGATCCTGGAGCAACCGCTCAAACTCCAGCCAGCCGGTCTCGGCTACTTTCGAGGAAGTCCACAGCGGCCGATGCAGGAAAATCAGCGTCCAGCGCACTCGCGGATTCGCTTTCAGCACCCGCTCGAAATACGCGATTTGCTCCTGCGAGATGTGCCCTTCTTGCGTTTTCGGCGGATCGTCCGAATTCACCATCAAAAAGAGCACGTCCTGATACACAAAGTGATAATACGGTTGCGAAAATTTTTCCTTCCACATTCGTTCCTGCACCGGGTTGGCATAATCATGGTTGCCCGGCACATAAAAGAACGGCATTTGCAACCGTGCGATGAAACTGTTGAATTCCTGCCATTCCTGCTCCAACTTCTTCACGTCTTCCGTGTAGCCTTCGATCAAGTCGCCTACCGAAACCACAAAGGCCGGCTGCAACAGATTCAGATATTCCACGGCGCGGGAGAAAATCTTGGCGCGGTGCCCGCCGGTACGATCGCTGACAATGGCGAAAGTGAATTCTTCGTCGCTGCGATTGATTCGCAAATGATTCCACGGATTACGCTCGCGCACTTCGATCTGCAACGCCGGACGCAACGGTGCCTGGCCGATACTCCAGGCCACCAGTCCGGCAAAGATCCCCGTCACCAGCAGCAGGCAAGTCAGCCGCTTCATCACCGTTCTCCTTCTGACCAAGAATGCTACAGCACGCTCACGGTTCCAGCGCAGTTCCAAGCCACATTGTAGGATTCGCCTCCCTGGAATACAGTGCCATACCCGCCATCAATGCTGTAAATTTATGGTAAAAGTTCGGTTAGCCACTACCAGAGCAAGCGAGCCACACCGCCATACTTCTGACGCAAAAAAGCCTCGGCGGTCGTCTCAACGTTCTGACTATCCAGGCTGTCCAGGTCGGTGACGGTTGGCTACGTAAAAAACGCCCCCCGGCGAAAGATTGAGCAGTCGCGCTGATACCCAGTCGCTGGCTGTGCGTTCGTACTGCTGGTGCAGCAGGGGCATCACCAGAGCCAACTATTGAGAGCGATAACCAAGCATGCTGCTGCAAAAAAACGAATTCCCGTGCGCAAGACGCAGTGGCACACAACCTGTCGTCTGTACTATTAGAAAAATTGATTGTACGGTGCACTTGCCATTAGCAATTTCAATGATATGATGCAAAAGCCATGCATTTGGAGACCCTGAAAATATACTGCGACGTAGCTCGCTACCGCAGCTTCTCCCGAGCCGCGGCGGCCAACGATATCACGCAGTCGGCCGTCTCGCAGATGATTGCGCAACTGGAAAGACGGCTGAATGTGCAGCTGATTGACCGCTCCAGCCGGCCGTTGCAGCTGACTCCTGCCGGCCGGATTTTCTACGATGGCTGCCGCGACTTATTGCAGCGCTTCCAGGAACTGCAACGCTCGCTGGTCAGTGGTCTGCAGCATTTGCAGTTGCCAGTGCGACTGGCAGCTATTTATTCGGTAGGTCTGCGGGACATGGGGCAATATGTGGAGCGATTTCGCCGCATGGAGCCTCGCGCCAACGTGCAGATCGAATATCTCCATCCCGACCAGGTTTATCAGCGTGTGCTCGACGGCACCGCGGATTTAGGTCTGGTTTCCTTCCCCAAATCCAGCCGCAAATTGCTGGCCGTGCCCTGGCGTGAAGAAGAAATGGTGGTGGTCTGCCCGCCGCAGCATCCCTGGAGTCGCCGGGGGCACATCCGCGTCCGCGAACTGCGAGGTCAGCCTTACGTCCATTTTGAGCAAGGACTGGTCATTCGCCGGCAGGTGGATCGGTTTCTACGCCACCACGGGGCCCCTGTTCAGGTGGTTATGGAATTCGACAACATCGAGAACATTAAAAAAGCCGTCGAGGCTGGCGCCGGAGTTGCTCTGCTCCCGGAACCGACAGTGGCGCGAGAAGTCGAAGCCGGCACGCTTATTGCTCTCCCCTTAGCCGATGCCGTGTTCGTGCGACCTCTGGGAATCATTTACCGGCGCAGCCCCCGCTTGAGTTTAGCTGCCCAGCGCTTTCTCGACGTGCTGCGCCAACCCGAAGAACTGAACGGTCAAGGCGGCGCCGTCGCGTCATGGACGCGGTCGCAGCGAAAACGTAGCCGTGCCGCCGCCAAAACTGCCGTCGGCTAACGCGCGTCCGTCTTCAGCCGACAGCCCTCCAGTCGTACTTCTTCCCGACTCCCAGCGCTCTGAACAAGGCCAGCATCACCAACGGCTGGCAGCGCAATATGCAGCGAGAAACTTATCGCTCTCCCTCTGCAGAACCGCGTAACGGTCGCCCAAACGCAAAAGCAGCTTCCTTGCATCAGCAACCAGAACCAGCAGCTTTACATCTGAGGGGTATTCCATGACGCAAAACGAGCAGGTGGCTTGGGGACAACCCCGCGGACTCTATGACCCCTGGTACGAGCACGATGCCTGCGGCGTGGGCTTTATAGTGGACATGAAAAATCGCCGCTCCCACGACCTCGTGCAAAAAGCCATCCAGATTCTGCTCAATCTGGAACACCGCGGGGCTTGCGGTTGTGAGGAAAACACCGGCGACGGTGCTGGTATCCTCTTGCAAATGCCCCATCGTTTCTTAGCCCGCGTCGCTGATGAAATTGGCATTCGTTTGCCGTCCCCTGGCCAGTACGGTGTGGGTATGGTTTTCCTGCCCACGCACCGTCAGGAACGCCTCACTATCGAACGCCAATTTGAAACCATCGTCCGTGAGGAAGGGCAACACCTGCTGGGCTGGCGCACCGTGCCCACGGACAACTCTCCTTTAGGCGAAACCGCTAAGTCCTGCCAGCCGGTTATTCGTCAGGTCTTTATTCAGCGCGGCGAAGGTTTTGCCGATGAAATGGCTTTTGAACGCAAGCTCTTCGTGATCCGCAAACGCATCGAAAACTGGGTGCGCCAGTCTAACCTGACTCAAAAACACATGTTCTATATCCCCAGTTTGTCTTATCGAACCATCGTGTACAAAGGTATGCTCAAAGCGAGCCAGCTCACCACGTTCTATCCCGACCTGCTCGATCCGGATATGGAAACCGCCCTGGCTATGGTGCACTCCCGTTTCAGCACTAACACCTTCCCCAGCTGGTCTCGGGCCCACCCTTATCGCTATCTATGTCACAACGGCGAAATTAATACTCTGCGGGGTAACGTTAACTGGATGCACGCCCGGCAAACGCTGTTCGCCTCGCCCTTATTTGGCGAGGACATCAAGAAAGTGCTACCGGTTATTGACGAAACTGGCAGCGATTCTGCCATGTTCGATAACGCCTTGGAAATGTTAGTGTTAGGAGGACGTTCCCTGCCCCACGCTGTGATGATGATGATCCCCGAACCGTGGAGTAAACACGAGAGCATGAGTCCCACCAAGCGGGCTTTTTACGAATACCATGCCTGCTTGATGGAACCCTGGGACGGGCCAGCTTCCATCGCTTTTACCGACGGCACACAGATCGGCGCTGTCTTGGATCGCAACGGTCTTAGACCGTCGCGATATTACGTGTTGAAAGATGACCTGGTGGTAATGGCGTCGGAAGTGGGCGTCCTGGATGTGCCGCCGGAACGCGTAGCTTTCAAGGGACGGTTACAACCCGGCCGAATGCTTCTTGTGGACCTTAACGAGGGACGGCTTATTCCCGATGAGGAGCTCAAAGAAAAGATCGCCCGCGAAAAACCCTACGCTGACTGGCTCCGCCAGTATTTAGTGCCCATCCATCGCTTGCCGACTCCCGAATCGCAATTTGCCGATCCTTCTGCGCAACGCTGGCCTTCTAAGTCTGGCAACGGCCAGACGCTATCCGGTAATGGACAGGCTGATACTAAGCAAACCACACTCGGACACGCTGAGTTTAGCGATTCATCCGAGAAGGAATTGCGTACCTTACAGCAGGCTTTCGGTTACACTTTAGAGGATCTGCGCCTCATCATGGCACCCATGGCACAAGATGGCGTGGAGCCTGTTGGTTCTATGGGGACCGATACTCCCCTGGCTGTCCTCTCGAATAAGCCGCAACTCCTGTATAACTACTTCAAACAACTCTTCGCCCAGGTAACTAATCCGCCTATAGATGCCATCCGTGAGGAGTTGATCGTTAGCGAAGAAACCACCATCGGCGCGGAAGGCAATTTATTAGACCCCCAGCCGGAATCCTGCCGCCAGATCAAGTTGCCAATTCCCATCCTCACTGAGGAGGAACTCGAAAGACTAAAGGCCCTGGATGGCTCCAATCCCTGGCGATTTAAATCGCGGACCCTCTCTATACTGTTCCGCGCTGACGAACAAACGGAGGGTTTGCGTCGGGCGTTAGAGCGACTTTGCCAGGAGGCGGATCAAGCCCTGGCCGATGGTTGCGACATCTTGATACTTTCGGATCGCGGCGTCTGCCGGGAGTGGGCGCCTATTCCTGCCCTGTTAGCCACAGCTGCCGTGCATCATCACTTGATCCGACAGGGTACGCGTACCCGTTGCGGCCTGGTAGTCGAAAGCGGCGAACCCCGCGAAGTGCACCATTTTTCTCTTCTAATCGGTTACGGCGCCGGGGGCATCTGTCCCTACCTTGCTTATGCGACCATTCGCCAGATGATACGCGAAGGTTTGCTTGCCAATATCGAGGAAAAGAAAGCCATCCACAACTATATCAAGGCGGTAGTCAAAGGCGTGGTCAAGGTCATGTCCAAGATGGGCATTTCGACCATCCAGAGCTACCGCGGTGCCCAGATTTTCGAGGCTATCGGTCTGGGCAAGGAAGTTATAGATCGTTATTTCACCTGGACTGCCTCGCGGATTGGTGGCATTGGATTAGATATTATAGCCAGGGAGAGCTTGGCCCGTCACCGCAAGGCCTATCCAGAACGCCTGATCAACGGACACGTTCTTGATCCTGGCGGCCAATATCAGTACCGCAAAGATGGAGAGTTTCACCTTTTCAACCCGGAAACGGTACACAAGCTGCAGTACGCAGTGCGCACCGGCGACTATAAAGCGTTCAAGGAGTATAGTGCACTGATTGATAATCAGGAAAAAAACCTCTGCACACTGCGAAGCTTGCTTAGGTTCAAGAAGGTGCAGCCACCGGTTCCTATCGAGGAAGTCGAACCGATCGAAAACATCATGCGGCGGTTCAAGACCGGGGCAATGTCTTACGGTTCAATTAGCAAAGAAGCACACGAAGCCCTGGCCATTGCCATGAACCGCATCGGTGGCAAGAGCAATACGGGGGAAGGTGGCGAAGACCCAGAACGATATAAGCCCCTGCCTAACGGTGATTCTAAGAATAGCGCGATCAAACAGGTAGCCTCGGGCCGTTTCGGAGTTACCAGCCTTTATCTCGTCAACGCGAAAGAGTTGCAAATCAAGATGGCTCAGGGTGCTAAGCCCGGCGAAGGTGGTCAATTGCCAGGGCACAAGGTATATCCCTGGATCGCTAAAGTGCGGCATTCGACACCGGGTGTCGGACTTATATCGCCACCACCGCACCATGACATTTACTCCATCGAAGACCTGGCTGAACTGATCCACGACCTGAAAAATGCCAATCACCACGCGCGCATAAGCGTGAAACTGGTAGCGGAAGTAGGCGTGGGTACCATTGCTGCTGGTGTCGCTAAGGGGCATGCTGATGTTGTCCTCATCAGTGGCCACGACGGAGGCACCGGAGCTTCGCCGCTGACCAGCATCAAGCATGCCGGGATCCCCTGGGAGTTAGGCTTAGCGGAAACTCACCAGGTATTGCTACAAAACAATTTGCGCAGCCGCATCGTCGTCGAGGTAGATGGGCAACTGAAAACCGGCCGTGATGTGGTCATTGGCGCGTTATTAGGAGCTGAAGAATTTGGGTTTGCGACAGCGCCGCTGGTAGCGCTGGGTTGTATTATGATGCGCGTTTGCCACCTTAACACCTGCCCGGTCGGCGTGGCGACGCAAGACCCGCGTTTGCGCGAGAAATTTATGGGTAAGCCTGAGTATGTAGTGAATTTCATGCGTTTTGTCGCTCAGGAAGTACGCGAACTCATGGCGGAATTAGGTTTTCGCCGCTTCGATGATATGGTGGGCCGATGCGATTTATTAGAATTCAACCATGAGATCGCTCATGAAAAAGCCAGAACCTTGGATTATTCAGCGATCCTCTATAAGCCCGAAGTGCCGAGCAACTGGGGAACATATTGCCAGATACCGCAGAATCACGGCATAGAAAAATCGCTGGATTGGAACGTTTTATTAGATTTATGCAAGCCGGCACTGGAAGAAGGTAAACCGGTTCGAGCGACCTTGCCGATTCGCAATACCAACCGTGTGGTCGGTACCATACTGGGAAGCGAGGTAACTCGCCGCTATGGCGCAGACGGTCTTCCGGAGGACACCATTACCTTGCATTTCCAGGGCTCGGCAGGTCAGAGTTTCGGTGCCTTTATTCCTAAGGGGATTACCTTGATTCTGGAAGGAGACTCCAATGACTATATCGGGAAAGGACTATCGGGTGGGAAAATCATTGTCTATCCGCCTGCGGGTTCTACATTTGTTCCGGAAGAAAACATCATTATCGGTAACGTGGCGTTTTACGGTGCGACCAGCGGGGAAGCCTATATTTACGGGATGGCCGGCGAACGCTTTTGCGTCCGCAATAGCGGCGTGCGTGCCGTGGTCGAAGCGGTGGGCGATCACGGTTGTGAGTATATGACCGGAGGGCGGGTTGTCGTTCTCGGGCCTACTGGCCGCAACTTCGCTGCCGGTATGTCTGGCGGTATTGCTTATGTATTAGACGAAACCGGTGATTTTCCAAAACGCTGCAACCTGAGCATGGTGAAGTTATTCCCGCTGGAAGACCCGGAAGACATCGAAGAAGTCAAGGAGATGATTCGTAAGCATGCCCAGTACACCGGCAGCAAAAAAGCCTGGAAAATTCTGGCTCTCTGGGAACAATATCAACCGAAATTCGTTAAGGTCTATCCGAATGACTACCGCCGAGTGATCGAAGCCCAAAAGCGTTTGCGAGCGAAAGGGCTGCCCGAGGAGGAAGTCCTCATGGCTGCTTTCGAAGAAAATGCCCGCGATCTCGCCCGCATCGGCGGCAACTAATCACAGCAACCGCTATGAGGCCTATCTATACTTTATTGCCGAACCAATATGCCGGAATTAGGCCCGTGCAATTAGGGTCGCCATACTAATCTTGATCCGGACTAAGCGGAGTCCAGCACCTATGGGTAAGCCGACTGGATTTCTCGAATATCAGCGTGAGACTCCCGCCCAGGAACCACCCTTGCAGCGACTGCGGCACTGGCAGGAATTCCACGCTCATCCAGACGAGGAACTGTTGCGCCGCCAGGCAGCCCGGTGTATGGATTGCGGCATCCCCTTTTGTCATACCGGCATACTCCTGGGCGGCATGGCTTCGGGATGCCCGATCAATAACTTAATTCCGGAATGGAACGACCTGGTTTATCGCGGATTGTGGCGGGAAGCTTACGAGCGACTAGCGAAAACGAACAATTTTCCAGAGTTTACGGGTCGAGTTTGTCCGGCTCCGTGTGAAGGGGCCTGCGTGCTCGGACTTACCGAACCGCCGGTGGCTATCAAGACCATTGAATGCGCGATCATCGAGAAGGCATTCGAAGAAGGCTGGATTCGCCCATCTCCCCCGGCGAAACGGACCGGTAAAAAGGTAGCGGTGGTCGGTTCCGGCCCAGCCGGGCTCGCCTGTGCAGACCAGCTCAATAAGGCCGGGCACTGGGTTACCGTCTTTGAACGAGCCGATCGCATCGGTGGGTTGCTCATGTATGGTATCCCGAATATGAAGCTGGACAAGCGCATTGTTCAGCGCCGCATTGATTTAATGGCAGCAGAAGGGGTGCGCTTTGTTACTAACTGCCATGTAGGTGTGAATTTTCCCGCGAAACGGTTATTAGAGGAATTTGATGCGGTGGTACTTTGTTGCGGAGCAACGCAACCACGCGACCTCCCCGTAGAAGGTCGGCAACTGCGTGGCATACATTTCGCTATGGAGTTTCTCACTGCCAACACCAAAACTTTATTAGACACTGGCAGCGTCGAACAGACCCCGATTTCCGCGAAAGATAAGGACGTAATCATCATCGGTGGTGGCGACACAGGAACGGATTGTGTCGCGACTGCCTTGCGTCAGGGATGCCGGAGTTTAGTGCAATTTGAAATTCTCCCGCGCCCGCCTCTAACTCGTGCACCGGACAATCCCTGGCCTCAATGGCCGAAAGTTTATAAACTTGATTACGGCCAGGAGGAAGCCGCTGCTTTGTTCGGCCAGGACCCGCGCGAATATCTGATCCAGACCAAACGGTTTATCGGCGACGACACCGGCCATGTCAAAGAAGTGCACACGGTTCGCATCGAATGGGTCAAGGACAACGGTCGAATGACCCCGCGCGAGATTCCCGGGACTGAACGAATCTGGCCAGCACAATTAGTCTTACTAGCTATGGGTTTCCTTGGCCCGGAAAACCCCATCCTTAAAGAACTAGGTATTGCTCAGGATGCGCGAAGCAACGTCCAGGCTGAATATGGAAAGTTTCAGACTAACATTCCAAAAGTCTTCGCGGCTGGTGATATGCGGCGAGGACAAAGTTTAGTGGTCTGGGCTATTAATGAAGGTCGTGGTGCAGCCCGCGAAGTAGATCGCTTCCTCATGGGCCACACAGACTTGCCCTGATTAGCAGTGGATGCCTGAGCAACTATCAGTTACGGTTCGGGCATAGGTATCAACTGCACCCGGAAACGATAGTGTCCGGTGGAGTCAGAGCGCAGATATTCCACGGGGTGTCCGTAGAAAGCATCGAAACGTGCGAAAGTATAGGAGGTCTGACCACTGCGGTCACGCTCTAAGTCCTGCTCTAACCATGTGAACAAACCCGGCACGGACCATTCCTGGCCATCACGTCGCAAGGTACGGCCATCACTTAAAGTGATCGTAAGCAAGTCGGTTTCCCGCCCATCTGGATATTGCTGCACGGCACGAACGACGCGCTGTTGTCGAACTTCGATCCAATAAGTACCTGGCATACGTCCTTCTGTGATAATTCGCAGGTCATAACTTTTTGGGCCGCGTTGTTCCCACAACTGACGTGCTTGCTGCAACCGCAACGGCGTCAGTGGATACCGGGAGCGAAACCAGACTACGCCTGCGCTGACGGTGACTAATGCCAACCCTAATACGACGCTCACCGCAGTGAAGATTCGTAACCTCGACGAAGACGGAGCGGCAGGCTCCGACTTTGACGGGGACACAGATTCCTGCGGCGCGGGCGTCGCCCCGAAAGATTCTTCGGTCATTTGAGGAAAGTCTCCGCCGGTTCATTTTTAGGTACCACTACCACACCGGATTCGGTAACCGTGAAACCACGCCGGCGATCATGGTCGAGGTCATAACCTAGACGGGTCCCGGGAGGAATACGCACCCCCTTATCAATGATCGCTCGACGAATACGGCAATGACGCCCCACATCCACACCTTCAAACAGGATCGAATCTTCCACTAACGCATAACTGTTGATGCGCACGTTGGGAGATAAGATGCTCCGATAGACATGCCCGCCACTAATAATGCAGCCGTTACATACCATGCTATCAATAGCCTCGCCCCGCCGCACTTCGGGTCCTATACCCTGATCACCAAACACAAACTTTGGCGGTGGGAGTTGCGGTTGATAAGTGCGAATTGGCCAATCGCGATCATAAAGGTTTAGCACCGGGTCCACGGCGATTAAGTCCATATTCGCCTGGTAATAGGAATCCAGGGTGCCGACGTCCCGCCAGTAAGGCTCTGCCTTGCGGTTCATGTCGCGGAAATGATAGGCAAAGACGCGATAACCGTTTTCGATCATGGTCGGGATAATATTCTGACCGAAATCGTGCTTGCTTTCTTTATCGAGTGCGTCCTGGCACAGGATATCGAACAATAAACGAGCATTGAAAACATAAATACCCATAGAAGCCAGGCACTTATCCACGCTGCCTGGCATGGGTTTAGCTTCACGCGGTTTCTCGCGAAAAACCTGAATACGCTGCTGGGCGTCCACTTCCATGATCCCGAAATGATGGCATTGCTGAAGCGGTACAGGTATGCAACCGATGGTCAGGTCTGCGCCTGCCTCCACATGAAAACGCAACATGTCGCTGTAATCCATCTTGTAAATGTGGTCGCCAGCTAAGATGAGCAGCAAGTCGGGATTCTCCTGCTCCAGAGCATAAATGTTCTGGTAAATGGCATCAGCAGTACCTTTATACCAGGTCTCATCCAGGCGTTGTTGAGGTGGCAGGATTTCGATGTACTCGTTCAGCTGACGGCTCAGGAAATCCCAGGCCAGGTGAATGTGGCGATCCAGACTAAGGGCCTTATATTGCGTCAAGACAAAAATTTGCCGGAGATGGCTGTTGATGCAATTGGACAAAGGAAAATCTATAATGCGGTAAAGTCCGCCGAAAGGAACAGCGGGTTTAGCGCGATCGCGAGTGAGCGGCTCCAAGCGAGTTCCCTTGCCCCCTGCTAAGATCACGGTAACGACGCGGTGTCTCATACTCGGCCCTCCTGGAAAAATCAGCCAAATCCATGCAGTGCCGACCAGGATCCAAAAGCCGGCTCACGGTTGCACCAGACGCAGTTTCGTGCATTAGCGGTTTACCATTCCAGATAGTTTAGTCGGCGCTGTCCCAGATATAACAATGTAAGCGTAGGAATGCTGCCTACAAGTAGCTGAGCCAGGCATAAAAGCCATTCGCGTTGACCGGGAGTGCTTGGCCCTTGCTCCAAAACCTGGTCAGGATCAATGGCCGTTTGGAAATCTGCCAGAACAGGAAGCCCGGCCAATCCGGTCAGCAGCAGCGCCAAGGCAGTGCATACCAGTAACGTCAGTGTGTTACCGTAACTGCTGAGCGGTTGAGTGAGGCTGAAGGCATGCGGCTCGACAAAGAGTCCGCCCAGACTTACGCTAACCCCGGCCAGGGTCAAACCCAGAATCACTGCCGCGGAGGTGTGTAATAAACCAGAACTGGCATCCATCTGCAATACCCAGTGGCTCAGGCTTGTTACCGCCAGTGCACCAACCGTTCCCAGCAGTCCCGTGAATAGCCACTTGCTCCACAACAAGCCCGAGCGACGAACCGGACTCATACCCAGTAACCAGAAAGTGCGGATTTCCTGAGCCACGAGTGGATATACAAACCGGCTGGCCCAGGTAGCCAGTGTCAGGGCCACCATGGCCAGATTGAACAAATGAAGCATACGCCGAAGATAAAAAGGTATAGTCTCGTGGCCAAACTGGAACACTGTCCAGAAGTAGATCGCCAGCACACAGGCCAAGATGCCGAGTTGGGCCCACTGAACGGGATCGCGGCAAAGAGTCACCAGGTCTTTACGCAGTAAAGCACGTGTCGGTCGAGAAAACCAGGAAGTGGCAGCGGCAAGAATTGTCAACGACCAGCCGAAAGACGGTTGGCCACGCCGATCGCCCAGACCGGCGATCGTGGCATAAGTGCGGCGGTAGATGCGTCCGGCAAACGTAACCGTGAGCAGATACAAAACCAGGGCATTGCTCCAGAGCAAAGCAGCAAAAAATAACGACTTGGTGAAATTACCCGCCGCTGCCTCTACCAATCCGGAGCTCCACCATCGGCTGGGGGCGAGAAACCATTGCATCGGCCGCAACTGCCGCACTAACTGCCGCAGCCACGCAAATAAACCCTGGTTCAGGTTCGCTGGAGGGACAATCGCTCCCAACCACCAGGCCAGCAACAGCACGGCGCCGAGTATTAAGCCGATTAACAGCCGCTTGCTCTGACCGGGAATGCTATACGCCACCAGCAGGCAAACCAAACATGCAAACGACCCGGCAAGCACCAGCAGACCGCCGAGCATGACCACAAGCATTCCATAAGACCACCCAGGCGCGTGCAAATGTCTCAGCCACTCCGTCAACACGGGCGTGGGCAAAAGTAACATCATCCACAGCCCCGGAATGAGTGTCCGCAGCCATTTGTATGCGAAAATCCGCTCCGCACTCAACGGCGAGCATAATAGCAACGGACTATCCGGTGCCCGGAACAATTCCAGGTAACAGCACAGTCCTGCAGAAAAGGCCACCAGTCCGGCAAGAATTACCGCAAGTGCTCCCAGCACCAGCGAACTGAACTGACGCATTACGTAGGCAGGCAAAACGGTACCGGCAAGTACGTCGAGCCCGGTCGCAGTCAACGCGGCTAAACTGAACCAGAGAATCACAGCGACAACAACCATAAGAGCGGTTCGTAACCATGCCCGGGTGAGATTCACCCGCAAGTGGTTGCATAATAACCGCCAGGCCAATCGCCACATCACGCCGGTACCCGAGGTTCGCGGCTGGCGGTAAGCCTCTGGCACGAGCCTGCCCGCAACGGTGGCGTGTTTGGTCGGGTTGGGATCATGCGGTTCCAGCATCATAGCCATCCGCTTGCACCGGTTTGCCAGAAGCGAAGCGGTTTGCCTGCTCGCCTTTTCCGGCAGTTAGCCGCAAGAAAATTTCTTCCAGCGAGCCATGACTGCTAGCACGCTGCCGCAGTTCTTCGAGTGTGCCCACCGCGACCAGCTGGCCGCGATCCACGATAGCGATACGATCCGCCAGGGCTTCCACCAGGTCTAGCGAATGCGTGGAAAGAAAAACCGTACCGCCCTGCCGGGTTTGGATGCGAAGCAGATTTTTGAGGGCACGCATACCGAATGGATCAAGTCCCAGAGTCGGTTCATCAACCACGAGCACCGGAGCTTCATGCAACAGCGCCGCCGCAAATGCCACGCGCTGCTTCATGCCATGAGAGTAAGTTTCCGTCAGGTCGTCGAGGTAACCGTGGAGCTCGAACAACTCGACCAGTTCCGCTATCCGTCTCCGTCCTTGCTGGTAATCTACGCCGTACAGGTCGAGCACCAACTCGAAAAACTCGCGGCCGGTGAGTTTGTCGTACAGGTGCGGATTGTCGGGGACGTAACTCACACAAAGTCGCGCCTGGTCGGATTGTTCCTGAACGTCGTATCCGCAAACGCGAATGCAACCGGCACTGGGACGTAACAACCCGCAGATCATTTTGATGGTGGTGGTTTTGCCAGCACCGTTGGGTCCGAGAAAGGCAAACAGCTCACCGCGGTGGACGGTCAACGTCAGTTTATGAACGGCAACCTTTTTGCCGAAGGTGCGGGTCACTTCCACCAGTTCGATCGCCGCAGGATGTTGCATGAATCACCTCAGGGCATGCGATACAGCCAGGCCGGCGGCACCAGTAAATCCTGGCGTGTGACCTGCGTTTGTCGTATGACCAGCAGCTCCATATTCCCCCAGCCAACGACCTGCTGCAAAACCACATCCCGCAGCGGCGGTTGCTGGGCTACCCACCATTGCATTTCGACAGGCTCCTGGCGAACTCGAACCACCAGGCAGGAGTATGTCTGGCCCTGCCAGGTGAGGTTCACCGGTTTGGGTTCCACCACCGCAGTATGCACGCCTCCCGGCACGCCCGACAATCGCAAGGCGTTCACCCAGGGCAACGCCCACGATTGTCCTGGTCGCAAAGATGGTAACCGGTCTGGCGGTCCGAGACTGTTCACCGGCAGCGCTTTCAACGACCAGGGTAATGCCGATTCCTGCCGCCAGACTCCGCCCGGCAAATTAAGCATCCAGCGCATCGTCGCCTCGCCGTCGTGCCGGGGAATTACGTCCAGCATTATTAACCACCGTCCCCAGGCTGACCATCCCCCTACAATCCGCAGCCGTTGCAATTCCCCAAACAGCCCCGCATCCAGCCGAGATTCCAGTCGCAGTTGCCCTGCCGATTCCGGAATGGGAAGCTCGTGCCACACTTGCCCCACATCCATCTCCAATTGATGAACTATACAGACGATGCCGCTTTGTTCGTCGCGCTGAACCTGAGATACTATCACTCCCACAGCCATGGGTTCCAGCCACTGGCCGTCAGGTCCACGCGTCCGGCGAAAGACATGCCACTCGATCGGCTCAGTTGTAGCGTCCGTGAAAGACTCCGTCAGGGCAGGTGGCAGGCTGCGGTGGTACTGCCACTCCCGTAAGAGGAAGGTCCCCATCGTCCCCAGCCAGAAACCAATTATCACGCAACGGACTAATCGTTGCAGCATGAGGACACCCCGCTTCCCCATTCTTCGGCTGAGAATTGCCAGTTTCCCGCGGGCGTGAAGACGATTGTAATCAGCGGCACGTGTTTCTGCAACCAGGCAGCATCACAAGGGCAGGTAGCCCGTATTCCTCGACTGGCGCCGACAGGACAGGTTACCTGAACCAATATGTTCGCCCACAGCCTCGCCCTCAAGCGGATGAACGAGCAACAAGCTGTCGCGTATAAAAGTAGTGATTCATTCAGCATGCCCAACGCTGGCTATTCCTGCCCGGTGCCTCGTCAGGCACAAGGACTGCAGCCCTGAATTCCGGTCGGCCCACCTTCAGAACGAAACTTTCTAACCTGGTCGGAGGAAGCCGTGTTTTTGCTCTCCTTAGCTGCCAGTCAACCAGATTCTTTCGGTGGCGAACATCTCTGGACGATTGACCAAATCGTCGCGGTGTTGCGGCGGGTGCACGTGGAAGAAATGCTCTTGCCGCTACTTCTCCAGCTGGTGCTGATCATTGTGGTGGCGCGGATATTCGCTACCCTGGCCCGGCGAGTGTACCAGCCCGGAGTAGTAGGAGAAATTGTGGCGGGCCTGGTGCTTGGTCCCTCGGTACTGGGTGCGCTATTTCCGCAAGTTTTCAGCTGGCTTTTTCACCCTGGTCTGCCCCAGGTGCCCCACGCGCTGGCCGACCAGGTGCTCAGTTCAGTGATGAGCACACTCAGTCAGCTGGGTTTGATTTTTCTGCTGTTTCTCGTGGGGCTGGAGTTCGATTTCGGGCATCTACGCTGGCACGGATATGCAGCATTCCTGATTTCCCTGGTCGGAATCGCCTTCCCCTTTTTGCTGGGCCTCGGATTAGCGCAGTGGATGTATCCGTATGTAGAACCCCTGCCACGCCTGGGTTTTTCGCTGTTTCTGGCTACTGCGCTTTCCATCACGGCTTTGCCAATCCTCGGCCGGATGATGATCGAACTCAACATAACGCGCACCCGGCTGGGAACCATTACTATTTCGGCTGCCGCCGTGGATGACGCCGGAGGATGGATTTTGCTTGCAGCCGTGGCAGCCCTGGCGCGGGCCGATTTCAATCCCTGGAAAATCGCGGCGATGGCTGCGGAAACGGTTGGCTTTGCCTTGCTTATGGTTATTTTGGGCCGACCCCTGGCGCGTTACTTTGCCGCACGTCTAACCGAGCGCGGCGACGGTGAAATCACCATCAACGAGCTGGCAGCTTTGCTAACGATAGTTTTGCTCTGTGCCCTGGTTACCAATCTCATCGGCATCTTCGCAATTTTTGGTGCGTTCCTTTTTGGAGCGATCTGTTCGCGGGAAGCGGTGTTGCGGGAGGCCGTTCGTCGTCGGATGCTCGATTTTGTCAGCGCCTTTTTCCTGCCTATCTTTTTTACCTACACGGGCCTGCGCACCGATGTGGGAACGCTCGATTCCCGCGTGTTATGGGGGTTTTGCGTCGTGGTCATTCTGGCGGCTATTGTGGGCAAACTGATCGGCTGCATGTGTGCGGCTCGAATAGGCGGGTTCAGCTGGCGCGAATCGTTCTGTATTGGCACCATGATGAACACGCGGGCACTCATGGCGCTGGTAGTCATCAACGTGGGCCGCGATTTGGGCGTAATTTCCCCCAGTATCTTCTGCATGCTGGTGCTGATGGCTGTTCTGACCACGCTGATGACCACTCCGCTTTTGCTGCTCGCCATGCCGGGCACCGAGCTGGAGCCTTACATTCGAGCTTCCGGTTTCTTACGCCAACCGGGAAAATGAGTATGTGCCTGCAACCAGTGCAACCTTCCCTCGCCAGAGGCTCAAACGCTCAACCGGGCCGACTTCTTCGGCCCCACCAATCCGCCTACTCCATAATCTCCTGGATTTTTTTATCGGCAAGCTCCTGAGCCTTACCTTCGTAGTCGTCGGTGAGATTCTGAATCTTCTTTTTGCCACGCTCGCCGTCGTCCTCGCTGATGGTTTTGTTTTTGACTTCCTGCTCGAGGCGTTTGTTGGCGTCGCGGCGAACGTTGCGGATGGCGACCTTGGCATCCTCACAAAGCTTCTTGACCCGCTGCACTAGCTTTTGCCGTTGTTCGCCACTCATCGGGGGAATATTGAGACGAACCACCTTGCCATCTGTTTGCGGCGTCAGGCCGAGTTCGCTTTGCTGAATGGCCGAGGCGATGTCCTTACAGGCATTGGTATCGAATGGCCGGATGAGAATCTGTTGCGGGTCGGGCGTGCTGATCACCGCCAGTTGCTTGAGCGGCGTCGGCGTGCCGTAATAATTCACCCGAATCGTGTCCACCAGAGCCGGGCTGGCACGACCGGTACGAATGGTGCGAAGTTCATCACGGAGATGATTGACTGCTTTTTCCATGCGTTGCTGTGCGTCCTTGATAATGTCATCCACGATCATAGGGAGTTTCTCCGTTCCTCAGCGAAATCGGCAATCAGAGTGCCGATAGGCTGACCCGCAATGGCCCGCTCAATATTCCCTTCGCGCTTGACGTTGAAGACCAGGATCGGCAACCGTGCCTCCATGCACATATGGATAGCAGCCATATCCATCACCTGCAAGTTGTCGCGGAGCACCTGGCCATAGGTCAGACGTTCGTAACGGACGGCGTGAGGATTGCGTTCGGGATCATCGCTGTAAACCCCGTCCACTTTCGTCGCTTTGAGGAGGATATCGGCCTGCAATTCCCGGCCCCGCAGTGCAGCCGCGGTGTCAGTGGTAACAAAAGGATTGCCCGTACCGCCACACAAAATGACAATCCGTCCTTTTTCGAGATGGCGGAGGCAGCGTCGGCGGATGTACGGTTCGGCTACGGTTTCCATGCGAATGGCCGAGAGCAAGCGTGTTTCACAACCCAGAGATTCGATGGCATCCTGCAAAGCCAGGCCGTTGAGCACCGTAGCCAGCATCCCCATGTAGTGGGCAGTGGCTTCCTTGATGATTTCGCCACCGGCACTGAACTGTGCCCCGCGCAGAATGTTACCCGCGCCCACAACAATGGCCAACTGCACACCACTGTCGCGGACACGCTTGGCTTGCCGGGCGATGGCGAGCGTTTCTTCGATGCTGATGCCCGTTTTGCCCGGGCCGCTGAAACTTTCTCCGCTTAATTTCAATATTACCCGCCGGTACGCCGGTGCCGCGCCCCGCCCCGGACACGTTCCTGGTTCTGACATGCCCAATTCCTCAATCTGATTTTCCACGCCTACCGATAAGCCGTCGCGCTGAAACGGCCAGAACCATTGTAGCATACCGGGTGCCAGCTTCGGCAAGGGCACTTACGCTAACCCTCGTTCGCCCTGCTCTGCACTTACGTAATTGCGGGGCCACCTGGCACGTTCTCCTAATAAGCGATCCTAACGCTGAACAGTGCGGGAACACCCGAAGCCAGGCAGGCCTTCTACGAATCGGCGACGAAAGTTTCGATGGTAGGATGCAAGCAGTGAGCAAGCACTGGCCAAAGCAGCGACAATGGCGTTGCCGCTATCCACCTGCTTCGCGATCGCGCTACCGCGTGGGCATAATCTCATTCCCGGGATGGAATCGTGGCGGGGACTTCCCAGATTCGCAAGGTACCATCGGCGCTGCAGGATGCGATGCGTTTGCCGTCAGGCGAAACCGCCACGTCGGTGATGCCCATACTGTGTCCTTCTCCAACGGCCAGTTTGCGACCGGAAATGTCCCAGAGATAAACGCGGCTCGGCAAATCGAGATAGTCCACCCATTTTCCCCTTAGCGGGGGATCAGCAGCTACGTCAGGCGGGACGACCTTCCACCCCTTGCAAAACTCGCCGCTGACAAACCATGAATCGTTCGGAGACACCGCCACAGCCAGCACTGCACCCGCATGGTGACAACGGGCGATTTTCTTGCCGCTTTCGTCCCATACGAGCACGAACCCTTCGCTCTGCCCGTCGTCCTTACCAATCACCAGTGCGAGGCCACGACCATACCTAAAGAGGTAGTCCTCTCCCTGGGCGTGAGCGGAAACCCAGTACCGCTGATGCTTCACCTGCATCCAATCCAGGTCGTAAACTCTGTCTGCATCCCGGCCAGGTTTCTCGGGGTCTTCGATTTGCCAGTGCCGCACCTTCTTTCGCGTGTCCAGGTCCCAAAAGGCGATTCGAAAATAGTTTCCGGCCACAGCGACTTCGCGGAACTTCTTCCTGGAGCGGGGATCACCAGACGCCGGGTCGAACGCCAGACAAAGAAGCTGGTTGCAGGTCGCGTCCCAGGCGTTAATCTCCCGTTTGTTTTCCCCAGGTCGCCAGGTCTGCGCGAAAGCTAAACTAGGTGGGTTGGAGGCCGTCCAGACCACATCCCACCATGTGATTCGCTGTCCGGAGTACACCGCCGCTAGGGTCAACCCATCCGGCGAAACCCGCACCGCATGGACCCAGCGGTTGGTACCTTCCAGAGCCACTTTGAGGTCGCCGTGTTTTCTACCCGCTTGAAACTGATGCTTTTTGATGCCCGCGCCCTTGTCCTCGAACACCCTATCGCGAACCTCCCAGACCTGCACTTTTTCGTAGTCGTTGAATGCTATCCAATACCCCTGCGGCTCAATAGTTAGCCGGTAAACCCCCGGCGGAATGTTGCGGCGTTCTTCGATGGTCGCTACCGCCCGTTCCCACAGTAGCTGGCCCTTAGCAATATCCCAACTTCGCAGAAAGACCTGTCCGCTCTTCGGTGCGAAACTGGTCGTGTACACGCGCTGGCCATCGGTCGGCGCGAAGACTACCGACAGAAACCGCTCCGGCATACCGCCGTCTTTTTTCTCGAAGTTGCAAATTTCTTTCAGCTTGACTGGCTGGGATGGCTCAGCCGGTTTGTTCGCCCCTGCGTGGATGCTGCACAGCGATAGACACCACACCAGGGTCGCCAGTATCATCCCAGTCAGAGCTGCTTTCGTCCTCTTTTGGGTCATGTCTCTTCCCCTCTTTTCGTTGACCTGCACCATCCCGCTGCGCGGCGGTGCTCGCAGAGAATTTGCCTCGTTCATTTCTTGCCATGCACGGCCGATGTTTCCCGCATCGCGTCCGTACATAAGACGAACCGGCACGCTGCCAGGATCGTTCAGGGAATCGGGCAATCACACTCACCTGGATTACCCAGCTTGCCCCCACGCTGATTTCGGTAGATTTGATTCAATCGTTACAATGCTCGCTCCCGATGATTAGTAGGGTAATGGCTGGTCATGAGTCCGCTTCTGGACGGTTCCGAGAACCTCTTGCTATACACTCTCGGGGAAATTCGCAGATGCCCAGTAGCAGGCGGCTCGTCTCTGACGGGCTTGTAGCGGTATTGCTGGCGCTGACCGGCTGCCAAACATGGACGGAACAGTCCTTCCACCTGGATGAATCGCTTTTGACCCGAGGAAGCGTTACCCTTACAGGCGCACAGCCGCCTAGCATTTGCGATACCAATGGTTTGGGAGCAATTGCTTCCGGAACCTTAACCACGCAGACCAGCGAATCGCAGCGTTACCAGTTTGAGCCGGCAAAACCAACGCAGCTGACCCTCGAGCCATGGCCAACCCAGCGCAACCGATTGCTAGACCAGATAGTTGCCACCTCCCCAGGCGAATCAGCTATGGGAAGTACAGCCCGCGTGCCTGTATTATCCGACGGTCAAAGCCAGGCGGACAGGGGCGATGCAACAGCCGAAAGCGTCGAAGCACTGCCGCCAGCCAGGACCGTGCAACCAGGAGCCAGTCAGAACACGCGCGAGCCAGTCCTGGATCTGGATTACCTGGTTGAGCTAGCGCGGCAACGACATCCACTCCTAGCGGCCGCTCGACTAAACGTCGAAGCTGCCCGTGGCCGACTCATCCAGGCCGGCTTATATCCCAATCCCGTGGTTGGGTTTGAAAGCGAAGATATCGCCGAGGGCGGACAGGCGGGCAAGCATGGTCCGTTCTTCGAACAAGAGATTGTCCTGGGCGGGAAATTGCGTTGGGCACAGCAAGTTGCTGCTGCTGAACTGCTCGCCGCCGACTGGCAAGCGGTGGCTCAGTGGTACGATTTGCTGACGCGGATTCGCCTCGCCTGGGTGGAACTGCTCGCCGCAGAAAGCGAGTATCGCCTTCATCAGAGCTATGTTCGACTAGTCGGGGAAGAAGAAGGGGGCCTGGTTTTTCAAGCGCGACGGTTAGCGAAGGTGGAAGGTTTTCGCTGGGAATTGCTCCGAGCCGAGGTGGAACACCAGACGGCCCGTGCTCGCCTGGAGGCCGCCGAACGTCGTCGCCAGGCCGCTCGCCGCGAACTGGCCGCTCTCCTGGGAGTGAACGAACTGCCCGGCGAAGTCCCTGTCGAGAGACTCAGCTTGCAAATCCCCTCCTATCGCTGGGAAGAAACATTAGCGGCGATCTTGTCCCGCTCCGCGGAACTCAAGCAGGCCGAGGCTCTGGTGCAGCGGGCGGAAGGGGAATGGCGACTGATTGCGTCGCAAAATATCCCCAACCTGCGCGTGCGAGTGCGGCCCGGCTACACTTTCAGCGCCAACACTCCGGATGTCAAGGTAGAGGGCGGCATCATGTTGCCCATTTTCAATCGTCAGCAAGGAAACCTTTTCGCAGCCCAGTCGGAAATCGCCCGACAGGCCCGGCTAGTGGAGAGCCTGCGGCTCGATCTGACACGCCGTCTGGCCGACGCCCTGGGCCGATACGCCGCTGCGCGACAACAAGCTCAGACCTACGCCGAGCACATCCTGCCTCGCGCCGAGGAATCGCTCAAGGTGATGCGCACCGTTTTCCAACGGGCCAAAGCCGAGGAATTGCGTTCTGCTTTTCTGGGATTGCTCGAAGCCCACCGTGCCTGGCTGGAAGCCCAGCTCGGTTACCTGCAAGCTCGCCGCGAACTCTGGCTCGCCGTTTTTGAGATTGCCGGTCTGCTTCAGCAAGAGCGCCTGGAATCCTTGCCCTAACTGTTGGACGCCTTGTTAGCGGAAAAATTGCGTATGCTAACGGTGACTTCCGCCCAGGCAGTACGAGGAGGACACCCCTGGAGCACCATCTTTATGTCAACACTTTCACTACTTGCCGCAGAACTGCCGGTGAGCACCGCTGGCAGCTACTTTGGACCGCTGTTGAGTGTACCTGTTCTGGTGCTGCTGAACGCCTTTTTCGTGGCAGCGGAGTTTGCCCTGGTCATGGTTCGCCGCACTCAGGTCGAAACCATGCGGCAACAAGGAGTACGCTGGGCCTGGGCGTTGCGGTGGTTGAAATGCCGGCTCGATCACGCCATCGCTGCCACCCAGCTGGGCATCACCATGACCAGCGTCGGACTGGGCTGGGTGAGTGAGCCAGCCCTGGCTGACCTCCTGCAACCGCTTCTCCAATCGCTCTCCCCAGAGACGCGCTCCCAGACACTGCGAGCCACCTCGACAACGCTTGCCTTTGCTCTGGTGACATTTCTGCACGTGGCTTTCGGAGAATTGGCCCCCAAGGCCATCGCTTTGCAACGCCCGGCCACGGTGGCCCTCTGGGTCGCCTGGCCCATGTGGCTCTTTACTCGACTGACACGACCACTGGTGTGGCTTATGAACGGCATCGGTAACCTGACAGTACGCTGTCTTGGTTTTCGCCAGATTGAGGACCGCGAAATGGTGCATTCCGTTGAGGAACTCGCCATGATTGTTGAAGAAATCGAAGAAGCTGGCCTGCTCTCGCCGGAACAGGCCGACTATGTACAAAACGTCTTCCGGCTCAGCCGCAAGACTGTCCGCGAATGTATGGTACCCCGCGACCGAATGGTGGCTCTGGAATTGCATACCCCTCCCGACAAAATCCTCGAAGTTTGCCGAACCTCGGCCCACACGCGGATGCCTGTTTACGAAGGCCAGCTCGACAACATCATTGGCATCGTCAACACCAAAGACCTTTTCTATCTGTTCAGCTTGCGAGGCGTAGTCGTGCTCCAGGACGCTCTTTATCCCCCACTATTCCTCAAACCGGATCAGCCCATCGCCGATGCCCTGCGGCTATTTAAGCGAGCCCGACGGCCCATGGCGATAGTCCGCGATGAGGACGGCCAGGTACTCGGCCTTATTACCCTGGAGGACATCGTGGAGGA
>JBEPZY010000002.1:0-38431 GCA_041640595.1 Gemmatales bacterium
ATACGCGCCCAGCCGGATGTCGCGAACCAGCACGGTGCCGCTGGACGTGCCATCACTCTTCCAGAGTTCGTAGCCGTTGGTGCCATGGTTGGCGACGAAAAACAGCGTGCCGTTGACGTTGGTGAGAGAGCTAGGATAGGAGGAGAAGGAGAAAAAAAACGTGCCCGGCCAGATGTCCTTGACCAGCACGGTGCCACTGGACGTGCCGTCGCTCTTCCAGAGTTCGGTGCCGGTGGTGAAAAAAAAGCCATCCGTGGCTCTGAAAAACAGCGTGCCGTTGACGTTGGTGAGATAGCGAGGATTGGAGCCATCCGTGCCCGGCCAGATGTCCGCGACCAGCACGGTGCCGCTGGACGTGCCATCGCTCTTCCAGAGTTCTTTGCCGTGCCCGTTTGTGCCTGTGCCATCGTCGGCTACGAAAAACAGTGTGCCGTTGACGTTGACGAACTCAGTAGGACCCGATCCGGAACTGCCGCCAAGAATGTCCCGTACCAGGAACGTAGCGGGCACGGTGCGATCTTCGAGTTGCTCGAAGCGCAGCTGCGCTCGTTCACGTGACCGCCGCACTTTGGCTGGCACTTCGACTAGACCCAGACACATCCGCCAGACGTTGAGCAGCCATTGGCGCATGGGGTGCTCCTTTCTGTTGGTGTGCTGACACGGACAAACCGCGGCAAAGTATTGGCCATGTGGCAACGTGCTGCAGATGCCAGGCAACTGGAAAGGAGAGCGCGAATGGCTGCACGGGCCAGCGATTCTCACCCGCCCGGCCAGTTGGATGACAGCCGTGGTACGCTGCCAGATTCGATCTTACCCAGACCCGCCGACTGCCGTCAAGGGAAAAATTGGGGATGAGTCAGGACATCCTCGCGCCGCCGAACAGCGATGATTAGACTACATTTCCGGGACCGCCCCGGGTGTACTCATTGCAGCCTAACCGAGGTAATCTTCTGCGTGCACGAAAATCCCAAGTCTGATCGCATTGATCTATTACGGTCGCGCGGTCTGCCTATTACTTCCCCGTTCCTCAACTGCTGGTTCTTTTACCAGTCCGTCAATGCGTCGTCCAGAGGCTAAGACCACCGGCGAAAAATTTTGTGGCGGGATGCCTCTGGCCGATCTGGCGTCGTTCACATAGCATAATCATGCGGCAATTCCCATCATTCTGTCCGTCCACACGCTGCCCGCACGGCAAAAAACGTTGCTCCAGACGCCGAGATTTTCGTACTCGCGATTAGCCCAGGTAGCAACCGGATTGGCTCACAAGGAGGGTCGGAAATGCACCGAGAGCATGGCTCGGCCTGGAAACGTATTGCGCTGGTGGGCACGTATGTGCCGCGACGCTGCGGTATCGCGACGTTCACTCACGATCTGGCCGAAAGCCTGGCCCGGGCTGCGCCGTGGGCCGATGTGTTTGCCGTGGCGGTGACCGAAGGCGAGGCGGAATATGCTTATCCGCCGCGGGTCCGCTACGAGATCCGCGAGCAACAGCTCGATTCCTACCAGGAAGCCGCCGATTTCCTCAACGCTGCCGAGGTGGATATCGTTTGCGTGCAGCATGAGTATGGCATCTACGGCGGCCCGGCCGGGAGCCATCTGCTGCATTTACTCAACCGGCTCGATGCGCCGGTCGTGACCACACTGCACACGGTTCTGCGTCAGCCCGATCCCCAGCAACGTCGCGTGCTTGTCCGCCTGGCCCAGCGCTCGGAAAAACTGGTGGTTATGACGCAAAAAGGCCGCCAGTTCCTCCGCGAGATTTTTCACATCCCGGAGGAAAAAATTGCCGTTATCCCGCACGGTATTCCCGACTGGCCCTTCGTTGACCCGAATTTTTATAAGGATCGTTTCGGTCTGGAAGGCAGGCTGGTTCTGCTGACGTTCGGATTGCTGTCAGCCAACAAGGGGATCGAAAACGTATTGCTGGCCTTGCCGCAGATTGTAGCGAAGTTTCCCCAGGTCTGCTACGTTGTGCTCGGGGCCACGCATCCGAATGTTCGGCGGGTGGAAGGGGAAGCCTATCGGGAAAAATTGCTGCGGCTGACGGAACAGCTCGGCCTCGTCGAGCACGTCCGCTTTGTGGACCGCTTTGTCGAACTGGAGGAATTGCTGCACTGGCTCAGCGCTGCCGACATCTACATCACGCCGTACCTCAATCAGGAACAAATCACTTCGGGCACGCTGGCCTACAGCGTCGGCCTGGGCAAAGCGGTGATTTCCACGCGTTACTGGCATGCCGAGGAATTGCTCGCCGAAGGTCGTGGCGTGCTGGTGCCGTTCCGCGAGCCGGCGTCCCTGGCTGACGCAGTCCTCCACCTCCTGGAACACGAAGCCGAACGACATGCCCTGCGCAAACGTGCCTATCTGTATGGTCGGCACATGACCTGGGCAAAGGTAGCGGAAGCGTATCTGGCCTGCTGCGACGAGATTTTTCGCCGCGGTCGGCAGGCCCTTCGGAAAACCGAACTGGCCAGCCGCGAAAGCGTCTCGGTCTCGTACGGCTGTGAAAGCGGCAACACCGACTGGCCCGAAGTGCGGCTGTGTCATCTGCGTCGGCTCACCGACACCACGGGCTTGCTCCAGCACGCGCGCTATGCTTTGCCGCTCTACGAGTCCGGTTATACCACGGACGACAATGCCCGCGGCTTGCTGGCGTGTGTCTGGCACGAGGAATGGCGCGGCGAACCCGGAGAAGAAGGGCCGCTCGGCGAACGGTATCTGGCCTTTTTGACCTATGCGTTCGATGCTCGCCAGCAGCGGTTCCGCAATCTGCTCAGCTACGACCGCCGCTGGTTGGACGGCGAGGATTCCGACGATGCCCAGGGGCGAGCCTTGTGGGCCCTGGGAACGGTCATCGGCCGATCCACCCGCAGCCACTGGCGACAGGCAGCTTGGCAGCTCTGGCAGCAAGCCCTTCCGTGTGCGCTCGAGTGGCGCAGTCCCCGCGCCTGGGCCCTGACGTTACTGGGTTTGCGGGACTATCTGCGAGCCTATCCCCGCCATTTAGCCGCCCGACAATTGGCCGAGGAACTGGCCAACCGGCTCCTGCAACGTTATGCCGATTGTGCCAGCCCGGATTGGCTCTGGTTTGAGGACATCGTCGCTTACGACAATGCCGTTTTACCGCATGGATTGCTGGCAGCTGCAGCCATACTGAATCGGCAGGATTGTCTGCAAGTCGGTCTGGAATCGCTCCGCTGGCTGGTTCGGCTGCAAACGGAGCCGCAGGGTTACCTCGTACCCATCGGCAGCCAGGGCTGGTATCGTCGCGGACAAACCCCGGCCCGCTTCGATCAGCAACCGATCGAAGCCCAGGTGCTGGTACTGGCCTGTCTGACCGCGGAGGAATTGACTGGCGAGTCCACTTGGCGGATCCAGGCACGATTGGGGCTGGAATGGTTCCTCGGCCGCAACGATCTCGGTCTGCCGCTTTACGACCAGGAGACCGGTGGTTGCTGCGACGGTTTGCAACCGGGTCGCGTCAACCGCAATCAGGGTGCGGAATCCACGCTGGCCTGGATACTGGCTCGTCTGGCCTGGCACCTGCGGCAAGGCCGACCCAAGCCGTCTCTGCTCTCCTGGCCCGACTCCCAGATGGCACCCACCGACTCTCTCGACAACCCCGCCTGGCCCGACCCACCGATGTAAAAACCCATGCCCCCGGTCGTATTGACAGGCGAGGGGCGGATGCGCACTAGTTACGGACGATAGGCGGAATGGCGAAGGTCTAGGCTGATTTCGCTGCCTGCACCGTGGGAGGGATTTCCGCAGGCCAACGAAGCGGTCAGGCGGACCCGCTGCCCGATTCGTGCGATTCGTGTGCGGGGCGATGACCGGTTCTCGCAAATCATGGCCGCGGGTAACGGAAAGGAAGCTGCGGAACCGGCAAAGTGTTCGCAGCGATGAGCGATGACTGGCTCTTGCAGATTATCGCCGCCGGCAACGGAAGCTGGAGCCGGTGAACCGGCAAAGCCTTCGCAGAGATGACCGGTTCTCGCAGATCATTGCCGCGGGTAACGGAAAGGAAGCTGCGGAACCGGCAAAGTGTTCGCAGCGATGAGCGATGACTGGCTCTTGCAGATTATCGCCGCCGGCAACGCAAGCCGGAGCCGGTGCAACGGTAAAGCCTTCGCAGCGATGACCGGTTCTCGCAAATCATGGCCGCGGGTAACGGAAGCGAGTCTGCACAACCTTTGACACGTTCTCAGCGATGGCTGGCTTTTGCAGATTATCGGGGTGGTCAAGCGGATTTCCTGGCCAATGCGCGTTTGCGGTGATGGCTGGCGCTTGTGCAATTGACGAACATGCCCAGGCCGTGTTAAACAAGTTCTTGTCCGTGCCGTGGGACGGACTTTTGCGGCGTGGACGAACAGGCGCTAGCCGGCTTGCACAAGCGCTTCTGTGTGCCCCATAACGGACTCATGCTCAGACCAGGGAGGGAAATTTGCGATGAATCTGGAGGCACGGTCCACAAGCGAATCGTCAACTTCCATCTCCAGCGATGATCCTTCGCCATCCCCCTCGGGTGTGCCGACGTCCGATCAGCCAGGTTCACCGTCTGCGATCCGCTCCAACGGCACTGCGGACGTTCCGGCAAGAGCGATGACTGCTGCTCCGGCAACGCCTGCGCGGGACGAAGCCAGGTGCTATGATGGTGATGCGAACCATTCCCGCACGGCTGAGAAAGCAGCCAACCGCGAGGGGAGAATTTCACGCACAGGCTATTGGCCGACAGCCATGACCCGCATTTTCCGACGCAGTCAGCATGAAGTGCTCTTCTATCGGTATCCGAAAAATCCGATTCTAACGGCCGCCGATTGGCCTTATCCGATCAACACCGTCTTCAACGCCGGTGCCACACTTTTGCCCGATGGCACGACGCTGCTATTGTGCCGGGTGGAGGACCGTCGCGGTCTGTCGCATTTTTGCGTGGCCCGGTCGCGTAACGGCGTGGACGGCTGGGAAATTGATCCCCAACCGACACTGATGCCCGACCCCGACAATTATCCGGAAGAACTCTGGGGCATCGAGGACCCACGCATCACCTACGTCCCCGAACTGAACAAATACGCCGTCGTGTACACCGCCTATTCTGCCGGTGGGCCTTGCGTCTCCCTGGCGCTGACCGAGGATTTTCGCCACTTCGAACGTTTCGGCGACATTATGCCGCCGGAAGATAAAGATGCCGCCCTTTTCCCTCGGCGTATCGGTAATTATTGGGCCTTGATTCACCGACCGGTTTCCAATATCGGTGCGCACATCTGGATTTCCTACTCGCCGGATTTGCGGCACTGGGGCAGTCATAAGTTGATCCTGCCCGCTCGGCGTGGGGCCTGGTGGGACGCGAATAAGATCGGCCTGTCTCCGCCGCCTATCGAGACGCCGGAAGGCTGGCTCATCATTTATCACGGCGTCAAACGTACCGCCGCCGGATGCCTTTACCGTCTGGGCCTGGCTCTGTTTGATCTGCAAACTCCGGAACGCTGTCTGCTCCGCGGTGATTCCTGGATTTTCGGCCCGGAAGAGGAGTACGAACGGTACGGCGACGTGGACAACGTGGTTTTCCCCTGTGGTTACACGATCGCTCCGGATGGCGACACCATCAACCTCTACTACGGCGGTGCGGATACGTGCATTGCCCTGGCCACCGGCAGCATTCGCGCGATGCTCGATTGGCTCCACCGTAACGGTCAGCCCGAACCCGTCCATCGCTGGGAAACGTAACCGCTCCGGCTGATTTTATCCCCAAAGCCCACCGACCAGCCCAACGAAACCAGCTCCGCGTCACCGATGGTAAGACCGAACGTGCATGGCCCGGCGCGTCCGGCACAGTCAGCGTTGCTGCCCTGTCATCCGTGACACTTTCGCCACAGAGCCTGGCTTGCTTTACCTTCGCTCCAATTGGAAGCGGCAGCAGCGCAAGCTCCAGGCAATTTGTGTCGCCGTCCAGGAAATAATCAGCGGACGTTTTTTCGGAGCCAATCGGCTAGTTCCGCCGGCTTAAAACCGGCCGGGCCCGGTCCGCCATAATAAGCAATCCGCCCGTCCGTGCCGACAACGACCAGGCGTTCCGGCCAGGCGGCGTAAGCGTAATTGACGCGGTTGTCGGTTTTGTCCACCACCGCCGGGATGGTCAGTCGCAGCATGACGGTGCACTGCTGGGCACGCAGGGAGCGTTCTTCCAGCGTGTTGGTCTGCGAAATCTTTTCCAGAACTTCCCGCCCGTCGCGCGGCACGTAGAGCACCGAATCGGGGTGAGCTTCGCGGATGTAAACCAGCAGAAATTGAACCTTGTCCTTATACTGCTGATAAAGCCGTTCCAGTTCGCCAGCCTGGCGACGGAAGGGAGGTCAGGTGTAACTGCCGAAAATGAGCACCACCGGCTTTTTGCCGCGAAAGCTGCTGAGCGTCACGGTGTTTTTTCCAGTCGGGTCGGGCAGAGTGAAATCGGGAGCGGGATCGCCGACTCGCAGCGTGTCCGGTTTTCGCTCACCACGAGCCGGAGGCGTGTTTACTTCTCCAGGCCGACCCTGGGCAAACACGGCTATACCGAAGGCCATGCCGATCAGCGTAGCGCTGGCTCGCCGGAACATGCTGTTTTCCTCCGCTTGCAGGGTTCGTGGCGGCGGGAATATGCCACCGCGTTGTCTCCGTCATTGTAGTCGTGCACGGTCGGCCTGGGATTATGCGGCAACTGGCGGGCACGTATAGTTATTGTGCAAACCCGAAGACCATAGTGCGTGGCTTCCGGCGGGAATAACTGCGAAGCTCACGCCTGCGGGATTATCGTCATGGAATTGCCGCTCCGAGGACGTGAACCTGACCCACTGTGACACGGCGACGAGTCCAGGCGTCTCCTCTGGACATCTCCCGCAGGAAGCCAGCCATCTAAACTTGTCATACTCCGGCACACTGACACCGGGTCGTCACTGCCACGGATGCATTAGCACTTGCGAGGTCGGCCTGGCAATGCTTTTTCGCCTATGACATGCCAGGCAGCGCTTTGCAGACACAGACCAGGACGGAAAAGCATAGACCAACGGATACTGGGGCGGGGGAATTATGGCGCTATTTCTAGCGATTGAGACATCGTGCGATGAAACGGCAGCGGCCGTCTTTGACGACGCACTGCAGATTCGTGCCAACGTGGTGGCATCGCAAACCGATCTGCATGCCCGTTTCGGTGGCGTGGTGCCCGAAGTGGCAGCGCGAGCCCACCTGCAACGCTTGATGCCGGTCATTGATGAAGCACTGCGGCAAAGTGGCGTTCGTCTGCGCGAACTGGATGCCGTCGCCGTTATGAACACGCCCGGTTTAGTCGGTTCGCTTCTGGTAGGTGTGAGTGCGGCCAAGATGCTGGCGGTGGCCCTGGAAAAACCGCTTCTGGCCGTCAACCACATCGAGGCCCACGTGTACGCTTGCCGCATTGCCGCCGGACGAGACGTTTTCCCGGCCATCGGTCTGGTGGTCAGCGGCGGGCACACGGTGCTGTTTCATTGTCGCAGTGCTCTGGAGTTTGAACTGCTCGGCGCCACCCTCGACGATGCTGCCGGGGAAGCATTTGACAAAGCAGCGAGCATGCTCGGTCTGGGTTTTCCCGGTGGGCCGAAGGTCGAAAAGGAGGCGGCGGCAGGCAATCCCAGAGCGTTTCGCTTTCCGCGAGCTTTCCTGCACGAACCGCGCTTGGATTTCAGCTTCAGCGGTCTGAAGACGGCTTTGCTCTACACCATACGCGATCTCGGTTATCAGCCGGGCGGTGAAATACCCGCGTCAGTGCGAGCCGATCTGGCTGCCAGTTTTCAGCAGGCGGTGATTGATGTGCTCGTCGCCAAATGTGCTCAGGCAATGGAGCAGACCGGCCTGAACCGTTTGTGCGTCGGTGGGGGCGTCGCGGCTAACAAAACCTTGCGGCAGGCACTGCAGCAGATGTGTACAGCGCGCGGAGCCGAATTGTTCGTGCCACCAATGAGCCTGTGCACCGACAACGCGGCGATGGCAGCCATGGCCGTGGAACTGTACCGCCTCGGTCACTTCGCCCCCCTCGATCTCGACGCCATCCCCACCTACCGTCCCCGACGGCCTGTGAAATCAACCCCACTGGCCACCACAACCTCCACCTGATCCCCGCGCCGCTCGCTAACCAACCAGCCAATCTGCCGGAATACCATCTAAGGTGGAAACATCGGTCAGCACCTCTCACCGGCCCCTCGCAAACCAACCATCCAGCCCGCCAGACGACTGAACTGGCCGGCCGCACATCCACCTGGGGCAATGGTCGCTTCGGATAGTTTTCACGACCGAATGAGCCCGGCGAGCATTGAAACTGCAGCCGCGCGTGCCTATCGTCAACTGTGCAGGACGGTTTCCGGGAACAGCATTTGCTCGCTGCAACTCCGCACCCTCGCGGACAGGCTATTCGAGAGATGCGACAAAACGGTAAGCGGATACCGCAAAGGCCAGCGTAACTGCGAGCAGTACCCGCAGCGCGAGCGAGTACCAACTGGATAAACCCCGTGAAAAAGACAAGCAGACGGACACCTTTAGACGGTAAGACCTGATTGCGTTACTCAATCAGTGTCTGGGAGGACATTGAGAAAAGTCCCGAGGAGAAAGCATTACGCCATCCGGCTCTGTATCCGTCAGCGCTGGTGGAACGTTTACTGGATTGTTATGTATGGCAGCCGGGCATCGTGTTAGACCCCTTTCTTGGTTCCGGCTCCAGTTTGCTGGCAGCGCTGAAGAAGGGCCATAGCGGCGTGGGAGTGGAAATTGTTCCCGATTTTGCCCGTATGGCTTTGCAGCGATTAAAGGCCAGTGCTCATCCTTCGCTTTTCGGTGACGGCCAGGAACCTGTTATCCGTCTGGTAACCAGGGCCGAGCGGTTGAGCTTCCCGGTTGATCGCCAAACGCTCATCGTGGTGCGAGACGATGCCCGCAGCCTGTCTGCTTACCTGGAAGAAGAAAGCGTTGATTTCCTGGTGACCTCGCCTCCCTACTGGGTAATCCATCGTCGTCCTCGCACTGCCGACGCCAAAAAGCCCCGACCATATTCCGATATCCCGCAGGATTTAGGCAACGTCGAGCGCTACGAGGATTTCCTGGAGCAACTGGGCAAGATTTTCGCAGTTGCTTACCGCTTGTTGAAGCCAGCCGCTTTCTGTGTGGTCAATGTCATGGACCTGCGCTACGGGGCGCGATTCATCCCGTATCATGTGGACGTCTTGAACTTGCTGGTGAATCAAGGCTTCCAGCCACAGGACATCATCATCTGGAATCGGGCCCGGGAATACAACAACTTGCGCCCCCTCGGATATCCTCACAAGTTCATTGTCAACAAAGTGCACGAATACTTGCTGGTGTTCCGGAAACCGGAAAAGCAATGAACCCGGCCATGCAGGATTATCTGGACGAAGACGTGGCGTATTTACTCGGCCTGCTGGTAGGCAGAGGAAAGATAACGCAGGAACAAAGCCGCTGGATTGCCGTTATCGAATTTCCATTCGTTCGGCCCCACCTGGAAGGTCTGGATCAATTCCACCATTTCCTGGCCAGCGTCGTTACGACTGTCCTTCCCCGATTGAAAGCGCTCCTGGGCGAGGGTGTTAATCTGTCTTCGGTTCCCGGAAAACAAGTTGCCGTTACCGTTGAATTGCCTGCGCGACATCTGGCGGTGCGAAATTTGCAAATGATTTTGCAAGGGGTCAAAGTCACAGTCAGTTTAACGTCCCCAAGGTCATAACCGAGTCCAACGGCGAAATCATCCGCGAGTTCGTTCGCGGTTTTGCCGATGTGGCCGGCAACATTCGCAGGAGCAATAACGACCGCAACGGTTTCCATCGGGTCTATCTGGATGTGTTGAATGCCAACTGGAAGCTGCCCGTGCAGCTGTGCGGGCTTCTCCAGCAGAAGTTGGTAATACCCGTGCACGAAATTTTATGGGGTCATCCCAACCTTCGCGATCCTCAAGCCACTCGTGTTTCCCAGTCTCCTTTCCGCGAGCATCAATTGCGCATCTACGCCCACGATTTTTTGCAGGTGGGCTTTTACATTAGCCACAAGCAGGAGGTGCTGGAGAGACTCGCAGCCGAGAACCAGCAGCGCATTCAGCAGGGCAAATCTGACCCGTCCAGTTTTTGCCCAGGCTCTCGAGGGTTGCGTCGAAAAAAAGACCATCCGCTGGAACACGACAAACGGATGCCCAGACTTATTCGTGGGCGACACTTTGACGCCTACTGGCAAATTTGCGCTGCCTGCGGTTGTCGCCTCGCCCGAAATGCGATGCGGCACTCATAGTGGTGAAAGCGGTTGGTACCGACGCTGCCGCGATAAAGGTGAGTAAGCAGATGCGGGAACGAGAACTTTACCGTCCTGTTTGCGATTGGCTCGCCAGGTTTTTGCGGCAGAAATATCGTTCTGCTGCCGTTCGTGTGGAAGACACGTCGCGTTCCAGCGTAGCCGAATTCCTCCGTCGGCACGAGCTCACAAGGTATGTGCCTTACTGGGTAACGCTGGAAGTTCCTGCAGATGTGACCGGAGCCGCTGTGCTCACCGGCCACCCACATCGCAGTCTGTTACGGCTAGCTATCGTGGAAGTCAAGCTGAAGGTGATCAACTTGCGAGATTTGTCCCAGGCAATCGGCTACGCAAAAGTGGTTCAGCCACATTACGCATTCCTTGTCTCACCCAAAGGATGGACAGAGAATCTGCAACGGCTGATGCGGGATTATCAGCGTTCAGATGTACTTGAATATGGCCCGCAGCGATGGCTCGCGGTTGCGCGATGGGACCACGCTAGCGGCTGTGTGCGCACGGGCGAATTCCTGCTTCCAGGCATACCCTGATCGCTGCAACTGCTCTTCACCACCCACAGCGGACGTAATTGAGTTTGTCAACGCGCTCCGGCTGATGGCTGCAACTGATGTTGACCACACCGTTCGCAGACACGCCAGTCGGGGTCATTCCGACTCCTGATCGCTGCAACCGCTGTTGACCGCACCCAGGTACCGAATGGCATACTCAAATCGAACGCAACAAAAAAAGCCGCAGAGCCGCGAGGGTGGCGCGGCTCCGGGCGGTCGTGCTGCGACAAGGGGGTCGCGGCAAGGAGGCTAGCTATTCAGCTACCGGCTTACTCCTTCTCTTTCGGCATCGGTTTAATCTGTTCCGGTGCCGGAGTCGCCGGAGCATAGGCGGCGGTATGGCAGCAATCCTGACGGCAAGCGAGGCTGCTCAGGGCGCCTTTCAGCCGGCAGTGCAGGCGTTCCAGGAGGCTCGGCTCTTCGCACACCGGCACGCACACTTTCACGCGCTTGCACACTTTCACGGTCTTTTCCACCGGCACCTTCTCGCAGACGGTCACCGGCACCTTCTTGACCACTTCCTCTTTGACCATGCGGCAGGTGGTCACCGGGATTTTCTTCACGACTTCTTCCTGCACCATGCGGCAGACTTTCACGGTGCGGATTTCTTCCTTGGGCACGCAGACTTTCTTGCAGACGATGCGGTCGGGTTCTTTCACCAGCTGCCGTTCAAAGTGGCCGAAGCGATAGTGCGTGCAGCCGGTGCAGGGGTCCACGTAGCAACCGCCAGGCACCCAGACCAGTTTGCAGCGTTCCTTGCCGGGCACGCATTCTTGGACGGTTTTCCATTCGTGGGTGCAGACCTTGATCTGCTTCTCTTCCCACACGGGCTTGCAGACGACTTGCTTGCACTCGATCTCCTTGGTTTCATAGACGGGTTTGCAGACGACCTCCTTGACCTCCTTCATGACCGTCTTGGTGACCGTCTCGTAGCAGGTGACCTTTTTCTCTTCGACTACGGTCTGATAGCAGGTCTTGTAGCGGATGCGTGGCTGAGCGCAGTGGTCGGGACATGCGCTCGGACAGCCACCGCTGGCTCCACAGAATCCGGTCGCACTGACTGGCAAAGCACCCCACAGGGCAGCCAGTCCTCCCAGCAGACTCGCAAGCACCATTCGCCTCATCGCAGGACTCCTTTTGATAGGTTGACCTTGCTTCCCCAGCCATTTGCCGGTCCTTCCGCAACCGGCGTGTTCCTTTTTGGCTGGCCAATGTAATTTTGAGAGATTGCAGAAAAAAGGCAAACTGCGGCAGCGAAATTTTCCAGCGAAATTGAGAAAGGCCTGCGCTATATTCGGAATTTTCGTCACGGCCGGAAACTCGTCCTGGCTTGCCGGGTCGGGAACGACCGCTAGAATTGGTCTCGGAAGCATGCCCGCGAAGCTGGACGCTCCCGGCCGAAGGGCATAATCCCGGTTGCGATCGGAAGGGCGTGCGATGCCGGCAAGCTTTCGTTGTCCGAACTGTCAGCAGGAGTTGTTGCTAGGCGAGACGCGGCGAGCGGAAGCGACAGTTTGTCCGCGCTGTTTTCAGGTGGTAACGTTGCCTGCTGAGCCGGTCAGGGAAGCGGACGGAGAGAGCTTCGATTTTCTGGAAGAGGCATTGCGGCCGACCTCGCCGGAAGAGCCTGCCGCATCGCTAACCGCTTCGCCTGCCGCAGCGTCTCAACCACAGGCCATTTTGCCACCGACGAGTGCGCCCGCGGTTGCCGATACCTTTGCCGCGACAGAATCCGGCGGACAGACGCCATCCCCGTCGTCGAGTCCGCAGCCTCAAATTGCCGCGGGTCGGTCAGTATCCCGGGCCAGGCCAACCGTCGAGGTGCGCGCCCGGTCGGCAGGACAACCTGAAGCTGGTCGTGAAAGCGACGCCAAGCAGCCCGCTCCTGTGGTGGCGACGTTGATCGGATGCGGGGTGCCAGCGCTGGTGCTGCTCCTGGTGCTCAGCTGGGCGGTGTGGTACGTGGTTCGTTACAGCACGGGCGAGAGCACCTCGCAGGAACATGTGCCGCCGGTCACCCGTGCTCCGCTGGAGAAGTTTTTCCAGGAGCCGGTCGCCGAACGCATCGTGCGTGAGGTAACCGAGTTATTCGAGCAGTATGTGGATGCGCTGGGAGATCTGCTCGATGCGGAGCGAGCGCCAGCCGTTCGCCAACGGCTCGGTCAAATTCTGAACAAAGCCCGTCAGCTGGAGGAGCATGTCAGGCAATTAAAACAACTGAATCAGGAGGAGTGGGTTGCGGCTAAGAATAAGTACACCGCTCGAGTGGGCGAGGGTAAGAAGCGAGTGGATCGGATTCTTGAACGGATCAAGCGGGGCGAGGCCAAACTGCCAGCAGACTCCCCCGACTGGGCCTTTATCCTGGATTGCACGGACGAGCTCGGTGCATTGCTTCAGCGAGTCGCGTCGTTGAATTTCCAGGAAACGCCGGCCGAGCGGCAGGCACGCGAATTTGTGGAAATCTACGAGCAGTACGCGGAGGCTCTCGAAAGCCTGTTTGACACCGAGCGAGCTAAGACAGCCGCCGATCAATTACGGCAGGTCAAGCGCCGGTTGCTCCAGTGGGAAAAACACATGGAAAGCCTGCATCTGGACCCCAGAGAGCATAAGGCTGCGGCAAAGAAGTACAAGGGCCGAGGCGAACAGGCTGTCCGTCGCGTGCTCGCTGCCAGCCAACGCCTGAACCGAGGTGAAGCCAAGCTCCGACCAAACTCCCCCGAAGCGCGGTCGATCCTGCAACTAGTGGACGAAATCGTCGAAATTCTGGGGCGTATCGCCACGAAATATCCTTTCTGAATGATCCTGTGCTCGCTGCAAACAAGCCCACGCCCGTTCAGCCCCGGCCCTGCACCCGGCAACACGGATTCGGTGGCATGGACGTATCCGACAGATCAGGAAGCGTTACTTGCTCGAACGCCCGCCGGCCATGCGCGGTTTCAGGTCTGATGGCGCTTAAAGTCCGGAAGCCTGGGTGAACGCACACCTTGGATGAGCCGGGGCAGGCGCAGGAGACCGAATGAACCAGAAGCGAATCCTGTTCGGAGAAGACGCTGCGCAGGTCTGACAGAACCAGGCCATCCTGTGCCGACAAAATAGCGACTTTCCCGATGCACAAACGCGTGTACAAACCAAGAGCGGGGGGCGTCAGCCCCCGTGGTTCGCTAACGCGCCTGCACCGACGATCGTGAGCATAGCGCAGGCGGTCTCCCGCGACTTTGCGGAGGCGCCCTTGCAAGTGCGATACTCTAACCCACGGCGGGCTGACGCCCGCCGCTCTTGTTTGAGTGCGCGAACGCGTGCCGGTGAAATGGCGACTTTCGCGATGCACAAACGCATGTACAAACCAAGAGCGGGGGCGTCAGCCCCCGTGGTTCGCTAACGCGCCTGCACGGGAAATCGTGAATCCCCAGCAGACGTGCATTCGTGCAACACAAGAGCGGGGGGCGTCAGCCCCCCGTGTTCTCCCTGGACGCGAATGCACCGGCGATCGGCACACGTACCCTCGGCGGTCTGCCGTGAGTTAGTGGAAGCGCCGTTGCAAGTGCGATATTGATACCCACGGCGGGCTGACGCCCGTCGCTCTTGTCTCCGCACGTGACGAGTGTCCCCGGACGTGAGCGGTATCGGTGTTGCAAGTGCGTTTCCCAACACCCACGGCGGGCTGACGCCCGCCGCTCTTGTTTGAGTGCGCGAACGTGTGCCGGTGAAATGGCGACTTTCGCGATGCACAAACGCATGTACAACCAAGAGCGGGGGGCGTCAGCCCCCCGTGTTCTCCCTGGACGCGAATGCACCGGTGATCGGCACACGCACCGTAGGGGGGCTGCCGTAGCTTAGTGGAAGCGCCGTTGCAAGTGCGTTTCCCAACACCCACGGCGGGCTGACGCCCGCCGCTCCTGTCTCCGCACGTGACGAGTGTCCCCGGACGTGAGCGGTATCGGTGTTGCAAGTGCGTTACCCAACACCCACGGCGGGCTGACGCCCGCCGCTCTTGTGGGAGTGCGTTTGTGCATCGCAAAAAACGTTTTTTCGCCGGCAAACGTTCGCACCGCAACACAAGAGCGGGGGGGCGTAAGCCCCCCGTGGGTTCGCTACCATTACTGCACCGGCGTTCGTGAGCGCACCCACGGCCCTATCCCGGGAATTTACGACAGCGTTCCTGCAAGTGTGCTTCCCTAACGCTCACGGCGGGCTGACGCCCGCCGCTTCTGGCTGGACGTGCGTTTGTGCATCGCAAAAATCGTTTTTTCGCCGGCAAACGTTCGTACGCCAATACAAGAGCGGGGGGCGTTAGCCCCCGTGGGTTCGCTACCACTACTGCACCGGCGTTCGTGGGCGCACCCACGGCCCTATCCCGGGAATTTACGACAGCGTTCCTGCAAGTGTGCTTCCCTAACGCTCACGGCGGGCTGACGCCCGCCGCTCCTGTGGATGTGCGTTTGTGCATCGCAAAAATCGTTTTTCGCCGGCAAACGTTCGCACCGCAATACAAGAGCGGGGGGCGTAAGCCCCCCGTGGCTACCCTGCACGGGAGCACAACGACTGAAAATCACAGAAAGCCGGCGTTGGTACAACAGTCGGCCCTTCGCGGCGCCGCTGGACGCGAATGCACCGAAGTTCGTGAGGACACTACCGGCGGCCTCCTGCGACTTTGCGGAACCGTTCCTGCAAGTGCGTTACCCACGCCCACGGCGGGCTGACGCCCGCCGCTCTTGTGGACGTGCGTTCGTGCATCGCAAAAATCGTTTTTCGCCGGCAAACGTTCGCTATGCAACACCAGAGCGGGGGGCGTTAGCCCCCCGTGGTAATTATTAACGGGGAACGCAACGGCGATGCGCACATACACCGTCGGCAGTCCGCCGAACGATCGCGCTTGTGTCTGCGCAACGAGTTTCTCGCACGCACGGCGGGCTGACAGCCGCCGCTCTTGCGAATGAGCGTTAGCCCATCGCAAAAATCGTTTTTCGCCGGCAAACGTTCGCACCGCAACACAAGAGCGGGGGGCGTTAGCCCCCCGTGGCTACCCTGCACGGGAGCACAACGACTGAAAATCACAGAAAGCCGGCGTTGGTACAACAGTCGGCCCTTCGCGGCGCCGCTGGACGCGAATGCACCGGTGATCGGCACACGCACCCTTGGCGGTCTACCGTGAGTTAGTGGAAGCGCCGTTGCAAGTGCGTTACCCACGCCCACGGCGGGCTGACGCCCGCCGCTCTTGTCTCCGCACGTGACGAGTGTCCCCGGACGTGAGCGGTATCGGTGTTGCAAGTGCGTTTCCCAACACCCACGGCGGGCTCACGCCCGCCGCTCTCTTGTGGACGCGCGTTTGTGCATCGCAAAAATCGTTTTTTGCCGGCAAACGTTCGCTATGCAACACAAGAGCGGGGGGCGTCAGCCCCCCGTGTGAGACAAAACGCCGTTGCAAATCGCAACCGCCCATCTCCGACGATATGCATGCGTGCAACCGGGAGCGGGGGCGTCAGCCCCCCGTGGGTTCGCTAACGCGCCTGCACCGGCGTTCGTGAGCATAGCGCAGGCGGTCTCCCGCGACTTTGCGGCAGCGTTGCTGCAAGTGCGTTTCCCAACACCCACGGCGGGCTCACGCCCGCCGCTCTTGCGAACGTGCGTTTGTGCATCGAAAAAATCGTTTTTTTGCCGACAGACGTTCGCACCGCAACACAAGAGCGGGGGGGCGTTAGCCCCCCGTGGGTTCGCTAACGCGCCTGCACCGACGATCGTGAGCATAGCGCAGGCGGTCTCCCGCGACTTTGCGGCAGCGTTGCTGCAAGTGCGTTTCCGCCACCCACCCTGTTCGGAGAAGACGCTGCGCAGGTCTGACAGAACCAGGCCATCCTGTGCCGACAAAATAGCGACTTTCGCGATGCACAAACGCATGTACAACCAAGAGCGGGGGGCGTCAGCCCCCCCGTGGTAACCCTGCACGGGAGCACAACGACTGAAAATCACGGAAAGCCGGCGTTGGTACAACAGTCGGCCCTTTGCGGCGCCGCTGGACGCCACTGCACCGAAGTTCGTGAGGACACTACCGGCGGCCTCCTGCGACTTTGCGGAACCGTTCCTGCAAGTGCGTTACCCACGCCCACGGCGGGCCGACGCCCGCCGCTCCTGCGAATGAGCGTTAGCCCATCGCAAAAATCGTTTTTCGCCGGCGGACCTTCGCACTGCAACACAAGAGCGGGGGGCGTTAGCCCCCCCGTGGTAACCCTGCACGGGAGCACAACGACTGAAAATCACGGAAAGCCGGCGTTGGTACAACATTCGGCCCTTCGCGGCGCCGCTGGACGCGACTGCAACGGTGATCGGCACACGTACCGTCGGCGGTCTGCCGTGAGTTAAGGGAAGGAACATGGCGCATCGTGCGATGTCGCCTGCCGACCAACAGCCGGAGGCCGAGGCTTGTTAGAAAAAAGGAAGGAACGTGGGGCATCGTGCGATGCCGCTTGCCGACCAACAGGCTGCGCTGGCAGCGTCGGAACACAGCAGCGCAAAGCCCTCTCCAGCAGCAGGGATCTCCTCAACCGCGCTGCGCTGGCAGCGTCGGAATACGGCAGCGGGTGCCACTTGCCTGGATAACCGCCCGGCCCCATAATGTCAGCAACTGGGCAACTTTCGTTACCACCAGGGGGAAATGTCATGCGTCTAACGGGCAGCACTTTCTGGTTGGGGAGCTGTGGGGTTACTTTAGCGCTGCTGGCGACCTGCCTGGCACAGGAACCCCGCGATGCCGACAACATCATCCCGCTCACCTCTTCGATCGAGGAGTACCGCAACGCTCAAGTTTCCCTGGGCCAGGGGCAGAATGTCCAGGTGCACATTCCGTATTGCCTGAGCGGAAGCAGTGCGCTCATTGTGTTTCCGGTCTGGTTGGTCGGTGAACAGGTGCACATCTGGGACGGAACCGACTGGAAATTACTGAATCCCCACGACGAGGTTCCGCCGCTGATAAGCGGTCAGCCGGTGCGATTGCGCTTCTTTCTGCGCAATTTGCTCAGTTCGGAGGAGGGTCGCCGAGCCGTTTATGACTTGATCCGCAAACAGGTTGCCGAGCTGCGTGGCCTGAAGGGTGACCAACTTCGTCTGTACGAACCTCGGCTCGATAAGGAGCGGTTTCGTATGACTGTGTTCGTACCTCGGAGTGGCGAACGTCCCGACCCGCCGGTTTCGTTACCGGTGCGTCTGTCGGAGACGCTTTTCAGCGAACCAGACGGCCAGTTTGTGGAAGTGCCGCTGGACAGCGCCAGTCTTTTAGAATTGCGGCAGCAAATGTCCGGACAACCACTGCGGCTGATGGACTTGCGCCTGCGCATCCAGGGGCCTTTTCAGTCTCGCATGGAACAACTGCAATTGCTGGGGTCAGTAAAGTTCGTACAAACTCGGCTCGCTGATTTGCAGAATCAACTGCGGCCAAAGACGATCCCCAATGCCCCGTCCCCTAGCTTGCTGATAGTTCCGCCGGTAGCCACTGGGGGGCATGCCCAGCAACAATTCGAGACGCGTGACTTGCTCGTACAGACGCTGGAAGTGCAGATTCTCACCCGCCAGGATTTCCACGACCGCGCTACCGTCAATTACCTGATCCAGCGCCTGCTCGACCATGCCCTGACCCAAGCGAAACTCAGTGACGAACAGGATAACAAAGTGGTAACCGTGCTCTTGAGCCAGCAAGCGGCGCTGACGGCTACCGTGGGAGAATTGCGCAAGATTTCGTTGAAAGACCGAAAGGAACGGGAAGCGGTTCTCAATACCCTTCTGGACAACTGGGAGGCTGAGCAAAGCGGCAAGCGCAGAGCGGGCCAGGTCAACTTACAGGCTGAATATCGTACACTGGGTATCGGTTTCAGGGGAGCCTTTGATGGAGCCGCAGAGGAAAGCGCGCAGCAAGCCAGAGCGCAATGGCGTAAGGAGCAAATGGAAACTCTCCACAGGTGTCTGGATGACCTGAGTAACCATTTCGAAGGGCGATTACCGACCTTGACTGGGATCAGCCTCGAACAGAAAAATCTGCTGGACGTCGGGAGAAACCTCGAGGCGGAAATCAAGCAGAGCAAGTTCACCGTCGGTTGGGCGGAATATCGCTGGCCGGGTTTGTCTCCCAGTTTTTCACCCGGCGAAGTCCTTTTGAAAATCCGAAAGGAAGCCCAGGAGCTTTCGCTTCGCCAGCAGCAACTCGAGCAGGCCCGCAAAGACCTGGAAGAAACACTCGGCAAAGCCCAAGGTCTGAACAAGGAGCTGGGCGAAACGCGTGAAGAGCTCGACCGTATCGCCGCCAAACTGCGCCAGCTGGACAAAGAACTCGACCAGAACGACCTCCGTTCGCTGCGGAAGGAACTGGCTCAGCATCAGCGCGAACTTGGCCGCATCGCCGAAAACATAGGTCAAATGGAAAAGCAACTAGCCGGCCTGGATTCCCTGCGGAAGGAACTGGGCGGATGCCGTGACCTGCTCAATAGCTTGTCAGGCAGGCTGGCCCGCCTTGAGGCGCGCAAACTTGATGTTGAATCAGCCGTGCTGTCAGTCGCGGTGACGCCCGATGGCCAATACGTCGTTTCGGGAAGTCATGACAAAACGGTGCGTTTATGGGAGCTGGCGACGGGGAAAGAAGTGCGGCGGTTCACGGGGCACTCGGATTACGTCAATAGCGTCGCGGTGACACCCGATGGCAAGTACGTTGTTTCGGGAAGCGCGGACAAGACGGTGCGTTTGTGGGGGCTGGCGACGGGGAAAGAAGTGCGGCGGTTCACGGGGCACGAGGATTGGGTCAGGAGCGTCGCGGTGACGCCCGATGGCCAATACGTCGTTTCGGGAAGTGATGACGAAACGGTGCGTTTGTGGGGGCTGGCGAGGGGGAAAGAAGTGCGGCGGTTCACGGGGCACGAGGATTGGGTCTTGAGCGTCGCGGTGACGCCCGATGGCCAATACGTCGTTTCGGGAAGCGTGGACAAAACGGTGCGGGTGTGGGAGCTGGCGACGGGGAAGGAAGTGCGGCGGTTCACGGGGCACGAGGATTGGGTCTGCAGCGTCGCGGTGACGCCCGATGGCAAATACGTCGTTTCGGGAAGCGACGACAACACGGTGCGTTTGTGGGAGCTGGCGACAGGGCAAGAATTGCGGCGGTTCACGGGGCACGCTGGTTCTGTCTGGAGCGTCGCGGTGACGCCCGATGGCAAATACGTCGTTTCGGGAAGCGGGGACAAAACGGTGCGTTTGTGGGGGCTGGCGAGGGGGAAAGAAGTGCGGCGGTTCCCGGGGCACGAGGGTACGGTCTGGAGTGTCGCGGTGACGCCCGATGGCAAATATGTCGTTTCGGGAAGCCAGGACAACACGGTACGCTTGTGGTACATCGGCGATTTGTTGACGCCGGGCAAGTAGCAGCCGGCCACCGGACCTCGAATGCTCAATGGCAGACGGTGGGCAGAGCCAGATGGCTCCGGGCCAGCGTGGCGTTCGCGATTACGCAGTCGCGTTGCGTTGCTGCAAGCCAGACCCAGGACAAACAATCCGGATCGTAGCCCACTGCGCGGCGTTTTCGGTTATGCAGTCGCGTTCGTGCAAGCCCGGCTGACCGCTTGAACCAGAAGCGAATCCTGTTCGGGAAAGACGCTGCGCAGGTCTAACAGAACCAGGCCATCCTGAATGCGCGGGACGACGGGTGGGTCGGCGAGACGCAAAGCGCGAGCCAGTTCGGTGTCGCTTTGGCCGTGGGCTTTCAGGGCAATGACCACGGTCGGGAAGGTTTGCTCCGGCAAAGACCCGCCCCCCACGGCGACACGGTCTTCCCACACCTCGACGTGAGCCAGGGCGGGTAACTGACGCAGCTGGTCGGCGATAGCCTGAGCGCGCCGACGCAGGGTTTCCAGGTCCTGTTCGAGCAGCCGCAGGATCGGCACTTCCTGCACGGCGCGGGTCGGGTCGAGATAAAGCCGCAGCGTCGCTTCCAGAGCGGCCAGGGTCATTTTGTCCAGCCGAAAGGCACGCATGAGCGGGTCTTTTTCGATGCGCTGGATGAGTTCGCGGCGACCGGCAATGATCCCGGCTTGCGGCCCGCCGAGCAATTTATCCCCGCTGAACAAAACCAGGTCAGCACCGATACGCAGACTCTCGGCAGGAGAAGGTTCGTCGCGGAAACCCCAGCGCGAAAAGTCCGCCAGGGCCCCACTGCCGATGTCGTCCACGAACCACAGCCCATGCTTGTGGGCCAGCTCAACCAGTTCGCTCAGCTCCGGTTTGTCGGTGTGGCCGCGAATGACGAAATTGCTGCGATGCACGCGGAGGATCAGAGCGGTCTGCGGCGAAATGGCCTGGGCGTAATCGCTCAAGCGGGTAATGTTGGTGGTGCCGACTTCGCGGAGGATGGCACCGCTGGCCTGCATAATTTCCGGCAGGCGAAAACTTCCGCCGATCTCCACCAGTTCACCGCGGGAGACGATCACTTCCCGCCCCTGTGCCAGGGCACGCAACACCAGTACGGTAGCGGCAGCGTTGTTGTTGACAGCGGTCGCGGATTCGGCCGGCAGCAAACGGGTCAGCCAGTGCCGCACAATTTCCTGCCGCGAGGAACGTTCGCCACTGGTCAGGTCCATTTCCAGGTTGACGTAGCCCCGAGCCGCTTCGCAGACCGCTTGCACCGCGCTGGCCGCCAGCGGTGCCCGACCCAGGTTGGTGTGTAAGAGAATGCCGGTGGCGTTGATGACGGCCCGCAAGCGAGGGCGTTCTTTTTGCTCCAGCCTTTCGCGTATCCGCTGCGGTAAGGTTTGCCGCTGGGCTGGCCAGTCGGGCAGTTCTCCCCGGCGGATTTTTTCCCGCAGGCAAGCGATTTCCTCACGCACCGCTTCCGTAACCAGCGAGGCGGTATGCTCGGCCAGGAGCGCTTGCAATTCCGGCCAGGCCAGGATTTCGTGGATGGCAGGCAATTGCCGATAGGGATTGTCCGTCATGAGCATGCTCACGCATCGTCCCGACCCACGGCGGGTGGGTGTTCACGGCTGCTCAAATGCGCTGGGGCATTGCCGATGCCGCGAAGGGCAGCCCGGCAAGGGGCGTGAACGTCAGGGAGTGCGTGCAGGCTCTTGCTGGCCGGCTGGTGAGGGTAGCGGTTCGGCCAGGAAGCGGAGGTCGCCCTCGCGGCGGGTGAATCCCTGACGGTCGAGGTATTCGCACAGCGGCACGGCATATTTGCGGGTGGTTTGCAGCAGGTCGCGGATTTCCGATACCGTCAGACCGCGACCATCCTGCAATTTTTCCCGTAACAATTTTCGCATGGCCTGTTCGTGCTCGGCATGCAGATAAAGTTCGCCTTCAATGTGCACGAGTTCGCCCTCAGCGACACACAGTTCGAACAAATCGCGGAGTGCAGAAGCCTGGCCACCAGCTTCCGCAACGAAGCCGCTCAGTTCGGGCGGCTGAAAACGCGCCGCACGATACGCTTGCACAATGCGTTCCTTGAGCTTGCGCTGTGCCGCGGAGAGTTTCGGCTTGAAATCGGCGCGGGCGATTCGCCGTTGGTCGCCCACCAGCTGGCCGCGTGCCAGCAGCACTTCCGTCACCGCATGCACCAGGTGTTCATCACCCACGTAGGCCAGTTGCGCTTCCACTTTACTGCGGTCGTGCCAGGACATGAGCGGATGCTCGGTGTGCAAGCGGTCGAGTGTTCCGAGCAGTCGCTGTGCCAGTTCTTCAAAGACCTCGACCTGCAGGGCTACGGTTTTGCCGGGAGCTACCGGCAGGTTCACCAGACGACCGCGTTCGACCAACCGCGTAAACGTTGGCTCGACCTGATCGAGAGACAATCCCGCCGACTGTACCAGGTCTGCCGGCTGCAAACCCTGCCAGCCCTGGAACCAGGCGACCACGTCGGCACGGGTTTCGGCATCGCCTCGCCACAGCATTTCCAGCCGTTCGAGAGTATCGAGTCGGCCGCGACGCAGTTTCTGCGCCAGCGGTTGCAACACCTGTCCGCCTCCCAGCGTGTGCGTTGCCGAGGGATCCCGCAGAACGAAAGGCTGACCCCAGCGGGCTACCGCAGCTTCGCGGAGAAACAATTGTGCCAGCCCCCATCGGTTCGCTTCCAGGCGATCGCTATCCAAAAGGGCCACCGTCCCCATTATCTCCGCCGTACCCAGATGCAAGCGAACCTCAGCGCGATGCTTAATCGGATGGCGAATGTCGGGCAGAGCGTGCAGGCGAACCGTCAAAATTCGGCTGGGGCGAAGATAACCCGGAGTGGCCAGTTCGTGGCCACGTTCGATTTGCTCATGTTTAACGCCAGCCAGATTGATGGCCGCACGCATCCCCCGATGCACTTCCTCTACCGGTCGGTCATGGTTGTGCAGACCCCGGACTCGCAAGCGTTCGCCCACCGGTAACCATTCCACCTCCTCGCCAACACGAAGCCGACCGGAAGTGACCGAACCTGTCACCACCGTGCCGTGCCCGGCGACGGCAAACGACCGGTCAATGGCCATGCGGAAAATTTCCTCCCCCTGTCGATCTTCCACCTGGCTACACACCTGCCGCAACGCCTGTTTCAACTCTTCCAGGCCTTCCCCGGTTCGAGCCGAGGTGAACACCAGCGGGGCGTTTTCCAGAAACGTCCCCTGCACCAGTTCCCGTACTTCCAAGGCGACCACTTCCCGTGTGGTGTCATCCACGAGATCGGCTTTGGTAACCGCAATCACGCCAAAGCGCAGCCCCAATAACTGCAGGATTTCCAGGTGTTCGCGGGTTTGCGGCATAACGGAATCATCCGCTGCCACCACCAGCAGGGCCAGATCGATCCCGGTCGCTCCCGCCAGCATGTTTTTGATGAACCGCTCATGTCCGGGCACATCCACAATGCCCAGCCGATACTCGCCCAATTCCAGGTGGGCGAAACCAATGTCTATGGTGATGCCGCGCGCTTTCTCCTCCGGCAACCGATCGCAATCAATGCCGGTCAGGGCCTTGATCAGCGAAGTTTTGCCGTGGTCAATATGGCCGGCCGTTCCGAGGATCAGTTCGCGTGGCATCGTCGTCGCCTGTGGGTCTGCTCCATCCCTGCCCCAGTCGGTACAACCGGGGTCAAGCCGACATTGCTGGCTAAGGCACTTTTGGTGCTCGCCAGCCTCTCGCCATCATTGTAGTCTGCGGGAACCGGATCCGAGGAACTGTCCTCCAGCCCGCCCGTCGCGTTCAGCTCTTTAAGCCCGGCTGACGCAGCGCTGACTATGCACTTGCACGAACCATGTCCCCTCACGGTCGCTACGATATTGCGGAGGGCATTTTCCAGCGACGCGCTTATGAACAGACAGGCCGCTTCGGAGGGCCGCCATGCCGACGGTGATTCGTCTCGAAGAAGCCAGGCGCGATTACGAGCAGTATCGCTATCGCACACCGATCAAATTCGGGGGTGTCGCGTTTGATCGAGCGACGATCCTCAACGTCTGGCTGCGTGTCCGTGACCGCTCCGGTCGCACCGTGGTCGGCTTCGGTTCCATGCCGCTGGGCAATGTCTGGGCGTTTCCCTCACGGCAGCTCAGTTACGACCAGACGCTCCAGATCATGCAGCGTTTAGCTGACCGTTTCTGCGACGAAGTGCCACGCCTGCAGGAGTTCGGTCATCCTGTCGAGCTTGGCCAGTTGCTGGAGGAACGGTTCCTGACGGCCGCACAGCAGGTACAAACCGATCTGCGTTTGCCGGAACCAATTCCGAAACTGGCGGTGCTGGTGGTGGGCAGTGCCTTCGACGCTGCCGTCCACGATGCCTACGGCAAACTCCTCGACCGCAACGTCTATTCCTGTTACGGCCCGGACTGTTTGCCGGGCGATTTGTCGCGTTGGCTTGGCCAGGAGTTTCGCGGCGAAACGCTCCAGCAGTATCTGCAACGCCAGCCGAAAGAAGCCCTGCCACTTTACCATCTGGTCGGCGCACTCGACCCACTGGAACCGGCCGAGGTGACACAACCGGTCGGCGACGGGTTACCTGAGACCCTCGCCGAGTGGATTCCGTACAACGGCCTGACCCACCTCAAAATCAAGCTCAATGGCGACGACCTGGCCTGGGATGTCGAGCGGGTGGTTCGCGTGGACCGGGTGGCTTCTGGCGTGCAGGCTCGGCGGGGCATCACTCAGTGGTGGTATTCCCTCGATTTCAACGAACGCTGCGGCAGTGTGGACTATTTGCTCGATTTCATGCATCAGTTGCGATCCCGTGCACCCCAGGCCTGGCTGCGTGTGCAATACATCGAGCAACCGACTCACCGCGACCTCAAGACAACCGGTCGGGTGGACCTGCACGCTGCTTCCCGTCTCAAGCCGATCGTTGCCGACGAAGCCCTGACCGACCTGGAAAGCCTGTATCTGGCCCGCGACCTGGGTTACACGGGAGTGGCTTTGAAAGCGTGCAAAGGGCAGACGCAATCGCTGCTGCTCGCCGCGGCCGCTCAAAAACTCGGCATGTTTCTGTGCGTGCAGGATTTGACCTGTCCTGGGGCGTCGCTGATCCATTCGGCAGGTCTGGCGGCTCATATTCCGCCCGTAACCGCCATCGAAGCCAACGCTCGCCAGTATATGCCCCAGGCCAATCGCGGCTGGGAAGACCGTTTTCCCGGCATCTTCCGAATCACCGACGGACTCATGCGTACCGGTTGCCTGACCGGCCCCGGACTCGGTGCCGTTCCTCCCGCCGCCGAGCCATCGAACTGGCCAGCAACGCCCAACTGATGAACACTAACCCAGCCTCCAAGTACATGCTTTGAACTTGTTCCGGTGTTCACGGCACCGACCCAGCGAACGATGCGTGGTCAGCGAATTGCCCGGCTGCAACCGTCGCCCAGTGCAAGAGCATTGACGCTGGGATCCGCCGCCAAGGCAGATAGTTTCCGGAGCCACTACCCGCAGCTCGGAGAACTCTTACTTCCATCTGCCGATTCTCGCAGCACCATCCCCGACTTGTCCAAATCTCGTTCCGCGTTAGCATATATACGCAGGGTCAGCGACCGACTCAGATTTTCGTAACACCGCTCCGACGCGGGTGACCCTCAGACTTCGCCTCCCCGGTTCGCAATCGCCCGATCAATAACGGGCGAGCTAGATAAATGGTCGCTGACCGCTGAAACTCACCGGCCTGGTAGACAACGAGGTCTGGGTCGGGAACGGGTGAGCTAGATAAATGGTCGCTGACGCTGAAACGCCGCAGCGCAGTCCGCACAGCCTTCGGCTTTCCGAATAAAGGGCGCTTAGCTCAGTGGGAGAGCACTGCCCTTACAAGGCAGGGGTCGCAGGTTCGAACCCTGCAGCGCCCACTGGACGATTGTACACTAAGTTGCACGGAGTGCTAAGTAGCGATACGGACGTAACTTGCGGTTGGGTGTTATTTTGGCAGTAGCGCTCTATATCGCTGGATAACGCCGTTTGGTGCTGCGCTTTTTGCTGCGCCTGGATTTTTGCGCTCTGCATTGTCGGAATTTCGTTGCCTTGCTGGTTCTGGACATGCTGGCTCCGGGCGGCTGCGGTATCGCCGACGGTTGCGGATCGGATGCGTTTTCTTGGTAACTAAAGTGCGTGCGCCAATCCCGGGCAGCCACTGGTATTGCCGACGGTTGCAGATCGGATTCGTTCTGCTGGTAAGCAAAGTGCGTCCGGCAAGCGTGGGCGGCTGCGGGTATTGCTGACGGTTGCGGGTCGGATTCGTTCTCTTGGTAGCTAAAGTGCGTCCGGCAATCCTGGGCAGTCAACGGTGTTGTGGACGGTTGCAGATCGGACGGATTCCCTTGCTAACTAAAGCGTTGAAGGCAACCCTGCCTGACTCATCCGCGGTTTTGCTATGGGCGGGCTACTTCGCAACACATTGCCGAACAATCGCTTACAAAAAGTCCTATTTCCAGCCTCGGCCAGAGGCGTCTCGGATCGCCGATGCCCCCGTGTCCGAACAATCGCTTACAAAAAGTCCTATTTTCGGCCTCGGGCATGGGGCGCTGACATCGCTGCGGCGTTCAGCTAAGCCGATGGTAGCCAACCCCATGTCTGGCGGTGGCGGGGTCTTTTCCAAAAACCGAAGAAGCTCAGGCGGGTCTTACGTGCTCCAGGTGTCCCAGAAAAACAGGCGTCCGACGTAACCAGGATCATTCCAGACCAGCATCATCCCAGGGCCTCACATCCAACGTGGTATCCACGAAAACGATGATATCCTCCATGTACTGACTGGTGGCGTCTTCCCTCACATCCAACGTGGCATCCGCAAAAACCGGAGATAAGTCAGCCCCTCTGCTCGTTGCCGGGCCAGATGGCTGAGCTATACTGGCCACAGACCGAGACAGCCTCGTTCAGGAGCCGGGCCATGCTTAGGGAATTGCGGGGCTGCGTATTATCGTCCGTAGCCCTGTACTCTTCAAGCCGTAAATGTTGCCCTCCAAAAAGATCCACATTGCGACGCTGCACACTGTCGTGTTTTGCCCTGTACCTGACGCTGTTCAGTGGTTCGGTGAGGGCTGACGACTACGCCGCCCTGCAAGGCAAGTGGGTCGGTTATGTCGGACGCTACGATAGCAAGGGGCGATTTCAGGAAGAAGGTTATATCGAACTGGTGATCAAGGACAAAACCATCGTTGGCTACAAGCGCGGTGGGGCATGGTTGGGAGAGGGCACGTTTACGCTGGATAGCGCGGCGAAAACCATTACCGTGCAGGGGATCAAAGGCCAGTATCGGGAACGCTATTTGGGAAGCTACCGTTTAGAGGGGAACGAGTTTCGCTGGGCTACGACCCGTGGCGGGTCGCGTCGCGCCACCTTACCGCCCAGCCACGACGACGATGTCGTATTGGTGCTGCGCCGGCAAAAGTGAAGTTTCGGAATGTTCGCTAATGGGAAGCGGAGACAGGCTCCGCGTGCGAATCGGCCAGGCGGTCGGCTTACAGGGCGAGCCGCAGTGCATCGTAGCCGTTTTGTTCCGTGAGCCGGCGAACATGGTTGGCATCACCGCAAATATGGCTGACTGATCCCGTCCTTTGACGGAGACTTGGACGAGCGTTGGGCCCCGGGAGGATGCTGATTGCGGCGGATGCTAAGCCACGGCGAATTTTGCAAAATTATTGGCTAGGCCCTGGCAGGATGCTGGTTACGGCGGATGGCCTGTTTTTTCTGGGGGCACTTGGAAGACGCAAGGCCTACCTGTGCTTCCTCAGGTTCTGGCAAAGGGCGGCCGACCGCTAGCCACGCAGTTGGCCGGGATCGGCTAGGCTGGACGCTGCAATGATGTGAGCGCCCGCTGCGCCAGGCCAGAAAAATAGGAGTTTTCATAAGCTCTTGTCTCGGCATGTGTTGCGAAATCGCCCGCCCTTACTAAAACTGGGGATGGGTCAGCGGGGAATCTTGTTGCCGTGGGGGGCTGGGCTAGTTAAAATCAAGCAAGGAAGATTTGTGCTGCATGGCGGGGAGATCGGTTGGGAGAATTGGCACAGGAGGTTCGACCATGAGCATCAGTCGGCGGGAATGGCTGGCGGCCAGCGGGGCGATGGCGGTATCGTTTTCGGCGTGGGCGGCCCAGGAAAGCATTGCTGGCGAAGATTTGACGCAAACGGTGCGTCGGTGGAATACACGTCTGCCGATGCCGAATTTCAGGCCGGGCAATGTCAGGGTCACACGCCAACAGAAGACCGTGGACAGAATTCCAGAAGGTTTCAAAGTACGCGTCAGCAATGCTGACCAAGTGATACCGACGCCGCTGGTGGTCAATGGCCGTGTTTATGTGGGCGGCGGGTTTTCAAGCCACGAATTCCATTGCCTGGACGGAACAACGGGGCAGGTGATCTGGACAGTCTACCTGAGCGACAACGGGCCAGCTCCGGCGGCGTACTATAACGGTGCTGTTTACGTCAACACGGAGTCGTGCACTCTATTTAGCCTGAACGCCCAGACCGGATTGCAACTATGGTCGGCGTGGCTGGGCGATCCGTTGCCGACCATGCCAGCGGTGACCGAAGGCCGGGTGTTTACTGCTTATCCAGCTCCCGGAGGGCCAGCTTTCGACGGAGGAATCAGTCGAGTCCTGGCCTGTTTAGATTCCCGAACCGGCCGGCCGATCTGGCTGCGGTGGATCGATCACGAAATCCTGTCGGCTCCGGTTGCTGATCGGGAGGATGTGTATGTGGCGACGTTCGGCGGAATGCTGTATCGGTTTCGGCAGAGTGATGGGACGGTGATGCTGGCGGTGAGAAGCCGACCCACGTCCGCTCCGGTGATTGTGGATAAGTACGTGTTCTACAGCCGGGTCCGCGACGATACGGAACGGATCATCGCCCACAGCAACTCGAGCAATCAACTTCAGCTTGAAACCGCCGAAAACGCCCGTGCTTTCTGGCCCCAGGGCGGCGAAGCCCAGGTAGCGTATCAGTACCAGGGTTCCCGACCGCTGGTCTGGGGAGGCAGAATGTACATGAGTCTGGGCGATGCCGTGTACTGTGTAGGTCTGGTGCACGGCATGCAGTACTGGTCGCAGAAAGTGCCCGAACCGTTGCCACCAGTTGCCGCCGGCAAAGCCTTAGTCGTGGCCACGAAACGAGGCGAACTGTTATGTTTAGAACCGGGCAGCGGTGAGGTTCTCGCCAAATACCAACTGGGTGAACGGCTCCTCTTCCCGCCGGTCGTGGTCGGTGGCAACATTTATGCGGGTACAGCTCAGGGGAACCTGATCTGCGTGAAAACCGGAGATCAGCAACTGACTGGCTGGCCCTGCTGGGGCGGCTCAGCGAACCGAAATGCCCTGGTATAAGCCTCAGTGGGGCGGCTATTTGCTGATCTTTTTGATGGCCGTCGTGGCCACGGCTCGAAATTCTTTGTTTTTGGCGAGCAATTTGTCGGCCAGCAGGTTTTTGATAACGGGAACGGCGTCGCGGGCGGCCGGACCGATGTTGCCCAATGCTTCCACGATGGCGGCCAGGATAGTCGGGCGGGACAGCTCAGTCGGCGCTTTAGCAGGAACCTTGGGCGGGTTCTTGAGCTTTTCGATGAGCGCTGGCACAGCCGCAGCAGCATCCGGGCCCATACCGCCAAGCGCTTTCGCTACCTGGATGACCATCTGGGGATCGTTGCTGGACTGCAGGAATTTAGCGAGCGGTTTGACGGCGGGTTTGCCGATTTTGGTCAGGGCTGACACTGCCGCTTCCGCTTCTTCCCGGTTTTCGGCGCGTAGCATCTGCACCAGATCGTTGACGGCTGGAGCTGCTGCTGGTCCAATCGCACCGAGAGCGCGAGCAGCAAAACGACGGACGAACTGATCAGGGTCGCGCAGTGCCGCTTGCAATGCTGGTACGGCCGACTTTGCGTCGGGGCCGAGTTTTTCCAGAGCCACTGCCGCTTGCCGGCGAACATCCACATCCGCCGACTTGAGCGCCTTGATATAGGCCTGAACATCGTCGCCTTGAGCGAGGACAGCCGTTAGTGTGCCCATCGCCAGAACTGTCAACCATCCGCAAGGTCGCCAGGACATGATTGCTTGCTCCGTGTGAAAGGCCAGCCGAGAAAAGCCGAGTGGTCAGTGACCAGTGGCCGGTGGCCAGCAATCGGTCGTCAGTGACCTGTGGCCAGTGGCCGGTGGCCGGGGACTCGTGGCCAGTGGTCGATGGTCGGTGATCAGGGACAGGTAGTTCATCACCCGTGGCCAGTTGTCAGCGGCTGGTAGCCAGCGATCAGTGGTCAGTGACCGGTGACCGGCAATCGGTGACCAGTGGCCAGTGGCTCGTAGCCAGTGATCGGTGGCCGGTAGTCAGTGACCTGTCACCAGAAGCTGGTGGTTAGGAGCAGGAGTGGTGGCCTCAAAAAGTTAGACGCGCGAGACGAAAAAGAGTTCCGCGCAGCCCCCAGGCAGGCTATAATGGCGCGGGAGAGCGACCCATGCACCTGGACGATACCGTTTGTTACTGCTTTCACGTAACCCGGCGGAAACTGATGAACTTCTGCCGGTTAAGGCGTCCGCGCGTGCCCAGCTTGCTGTCGGAATGTGGCGGAGCTGGCACCGGTTGCGGCTGGTGTGTGCCGTTCCTGAAAATGATTTTCCGCCACTGGCAAAGTGGCGAATGTGTGCCGGAACTCGAAGAAATCTCCGCTCAGGAATATGCCCGCCGGCGCAGCGACTATATCCGTTCCGGCCACGGCAAGCCACCACCATCAGCGAAATCGTCCGCCGAGCAAAAGAGCCTGGACGGTTTGTCGGTGCAGCGTTCTGACGATGCCGGCGCAGGTTGTGGAACCGACGCCGACAGTAAGGGTACGTCATCATCGGCCAGCGGCATTTGAGGCCCGACCGCCGGCCCAGTGGCCTGACCGAAGCCCATTACCCGGTCGAAAACTAAAAGTCGCCACCGATATCGCCACCGAAATCCCCACCGCCCCAATCGCCGGCTCCGAAGTCCCCACCGGTATCAAAATCGCCGCTTGAAAAACCGCTGCCGCTCTCGTCCCCGAAACCGCCCCCTTCCACGTCGCCGGCGTCCCAATCTTCGTCGGCTTCGTCGAGTCCTTCCACATCGGCACCCGTACCGGCAGCCGGGGGAGATTCCGCATCGAAATCGCCGCCGGTCGTAATCACCCGACCGGATTCCGGTGCGTATCGGGCGGTGGGATCATCGGGAGGCTGAGGGCCAGACATCGGCCCGCTCCCGGCGGGTGGTAACGGTTCCGCATGAGCAGTTTGGCCGCCTCGGAAAAACCGGTCGTAAACCCAGCTGCCGACCGCAGCACCCAGTGCTCCGGCCAGGAATGAACCGAGAAAACTGCCGCCTGCCGATCCTCCATAGCCACCGTAGCCCGGACCGGGACCAGTCCCGGCAACCGGAGGTGCTCCCGACCCGGTTGGCCCACTCAGAGCATGGACCAGTCCGCGGACGATGGCGAACAGAATAACCACGCCTACGCCGATCAGAATCGCCCACAGTATCCACCTGTGATCGCCGCCTCCCGCATCCGTTTCGCTTGCCGCACCACCATCGCCAGCCTGCACACCGCCGGGCTTGCCTGCAGCAACCGCGGGAGCTTGCTTACCGCGATGGGCAGCAAGAGTTTTTTCGATCCAGGCGATGCTTTCACGCAGAGCAACATCGGGCTGTTTCTGACGCAGATGCCGAACCCATAAATCGCGCAGACCATCCAGGTCTTCCCTGGAGAATCGTGTAGCCACGCTCTCATGCAGAGCGATTTCCACATGCCCGGGTTTGCGACACAGGAGGATGTAGAGGTGAGCGTGCTGTGTGGCGCGACGTTGTTCTGCCCAGCGTGCAAAAGCCGCGGCTCGTTTGTCGTTGTTCCGGATAAGTTCGGCTACATCTGCGTGCGGTTGCATGAAGGTTTCGATGACCAGCGTCAGACCGTGGATTTTGCCCAGTTGCCGCAACTGCTTATCCGCTTGCAAGGCCACGTCGCGCGAGAAAAACTTCGCCTCGTCGAATACCTGAGCGGGCGCGGTATTCAACCATCCACCAGCCAGCAGAGCGAATATCACGATGCCCAGCAGCTTGCTCTTTGTCATGACAGGCTCCTTTTGTTGTCGCGGGCGTAATTGGGACCTGTTCCCCGTCCCAATAATTATTCGTCGGGGCCGATGGGTGATTATCTGCGTGGCAATTCAAAAAAAGTCAGGCATCAGCCTTCCGCGACACCCCGTCGGCTAAGATTGCGAACTGATTCCAGCAACGCCGGAAGGAAACGATCCAATTCCTGAGCAAATGCGTCGGGCAACCTGTCCAGCTTTTTGAGCCAGTCGCGATGCAGGCCGCGAACTTCGCCGCGCCAGATGCCGTTCTCTATCCAGACCCGCAGGGCAGGTTCCAGGTCAGGTCGAATGGAATCCAGGATAGCAACCACACGGGATTCGAGGCCGCGGTTCCGGAGTTCCCGCAGCCAATCAGCCGCTGTCGGTTGGTCTTGCCGCTGCACAATCAGGAAGGCATCTACCTCGCGGAACATGATTTCCCGACCGGGAGGAATGCGTTGGGGCGGATTGATAGCGTGATTGCCACCTGGTAAGTCGGCTACGAGCACGTCGAACAGTTCCCGGGCACGCCGGAGCTGGTCGGTGATTATCTCCTCCATTACGGAGGTCCAGTCGCGCTTTTGCGCATCGCGCAACCGTTTCGCCTGGGCTGCATCCACCATGCTGAGATACCAGTTAGGTGTGGGCGCCTGGCCGTCGCAGTCCAGTTTCCACGCACGCCATGTCCGTTGCAAATAACAATCGAAAAAGTGGCACAGAGTTGATTTACCGACGTTCGGGTCGCCGATGACGCCCAGCACCACAGGCCGTTCCGGTGGCGGCACAGCTTCTTGCAGCCACGCCGGGTATCTGACTGGCCCACCCAGTTGTCCGGATTGCGCATCATACACTGCCACCAGGCCATCACGCGCTGACCAGCAATAGACGCGCATGACTCCAGCCCGAACAGCGGCCTGCGCGACGCGGGCATAGACCTCATTACTGGCCCGGCCACCAATCACGATTTCCCGCGGCTGGAGTTGTTGTAACTCGTCCAGCCTGGGCTGCAGCAGTCGCTCGATGACTTGCCGGGATAACGGCGGCAGGCTGCGCAGTTGCACCCAGAATAACAGCGAGGCGGCGTCGCGCTGCGGGCGACGAATCTCACACTGGCAACCGGTCAGGTCGTCGCTACCCGGTTTGTCTCCCGGGGTCTCCACGCGGATTTCCTCCGCCCCAGCCGCACAATAAACGGCGGCAGCATGGGCATACATCCACACTGCACCCGGCCCCGTCAGAATTACCTCGCAGCCGCTGACCGATGTTGCAGCAATCGGATTGCGTTCGAGCACACTCGGCGGCCAGTATCGGTCTTTCGAAGGTTGAAACTCGATCCGTACGACCTTGTCCGACTGCTCCGTACAAAACCACTCGTCCATACCCGGTCTCCTCGCTCAGGGCATTTCGCCGGCCAAGAAAAGCAGTCATCCAGAAACTACAGCAGGAGGGCGATAGCTCAGGTGAACCTGACACCTGTTGTCGCCCAGGCGTCCACCTTCGGAGCGCTATCTTAGTGCACGGTAGTCCCGATAACAAGCCGGCGACTTTCTGGAGTCGCGATTTCGTTGGTAACGGAGGACGTACGTCCCCTGTCTCCGGAGTTTTGCGGAGTTGGTCATGCACTTGCCTGTGTCGGCATACCCCACTCAACTCCGGAGTTTCGCGGAGTTGGTGATGCCCTTTCAGGTGGAGCCTTTCGTTGCGTCAGAGGACGGGTGATTCCGTGCTTGCAACAACACCAGCACCATCGGATCGCCCTGTTCGTCCACAAAGGGAAGTTGCCAGGCAACATACCAGCGGCCCGGCTGCGGCAGAGTGGTTAATTCGCGGGGGAGCACCAGGCAATACACAGACTCACGCGGCGGTAAGCGATCCCAGCCCCGCACACGAACCACCGGCCTGCCATAGTAAAACATGATGCCTTCGTCCTTGGCCTCGAAAATGTAGAGAGTTTCGCCGGGCGGAATATGACGCTGAAGAATGGCCGCTTTGCCCACCGGATCGCGCACACTGCGGATGGGCACGACCAGTTCGGCAAAGGCGATTTTCACTATCAGCCACGCGACCAGCAACGCCAGCAAGGTGGCCTGCCAACGCTGACGATAAACCGACTGCCACCCGGCCGACAGAACCAGAACCATCACGCCCAGTAGCAGCAGAGCCACAGGCCAGTACGACGTCGGCAAGCGATACCAGCCGACGACCAGGCTGGCCGACATCGCTACGCTAAAACCGACCAGAAGCGTCACCAGGCCCAACTGCCCGAGTCGGCGGGTCAGTGTGCTGGCTATCGGCGACAAGGCCAGCACGCACACGCTAGCCCCGAGCCCAACCAATCCGGGAAGCAGTGGCATGTTGTGGCGGGAATCATGATCGGGTAACAGCGTAAACACCAGCAAGCTCGGCCAGACCCAGCAGTGCAGTGTGCGGAATAGGGTGACAGTCGCTGGCGATAATCCAGCGGCATTTCGACCAGATTGGTGAGCGCGACGATACCAGCCGGAAAAGCAGGCCAGGCAAGCGAACAGCGACCAGGGCAATCCACAAATGGCGATTTTGATCGGATGCAAAGGAGTGTGCACCCAGTATCGTTCGGCGTGCTGGTGAGCCGGGGATAGTCGCGGTAAGGCTTGCTGCCAGAGCGTGTCGCGGAGTGTTTCCCAGCCGACGCGGTAGATGACGATCCCCAGCCAGCCGCCGACCAGCAGTGCTGCCAGCAGAAGGCCCAACAAGTGTTCGACACGCCGGAGCCAGAACCATCGGCGCGTCCAGCCCAGGTAAGTAAGCGCTGTCGCGTAGAAGAATATCGGTGCGTGCCATTTCGTCAGTGTGCCCAGTGCCACTGCCCCGAGCGCGACCAGCCACCAGAACATACTGGCGAGCGTTACGGGAGGTTCCGCTGCGGAAGCCGGTCGGTCAGTCGCTTCGCAGGCATCGGCGGGATGTTTGCCGTCCACCGCTCGGAAGAAGCTTACTAACGCCAGTGCCACCCAGAAGACAACGAGCATGTCAATTTCAGCCGTGGTGGCTTTGTCGAGCCAGAGCGGATTGCAACTGACCATGCAGGCAATAAGCAAAGCCTGCCGGCGATCCAGGCCGACAGGTTTTTCCAGTCCGGTATGCGCTGCCGTGCCGGGCACTGTTTGCCCCGTGTGGCGGAGCAGATGCCAGAAAATCAGCCAGGCAGTGAAGATAGTGGCCAGCGCTGCCGGAATGCGTGCGCTCCAGGTCGTTACTTCGCCGAAGCACCAGCTGACGACGGCAATGGCAGCGTACATCACCGGCCCTTTGGTCAGCAGCGGTTCGCCATACAGTGTCGGCAACAAAAAGTCGCCGGATTGCAGCATATTGCGGCCCACGAGCGCCCGCAGAGCCTCGGTGCGATACAGAAAACCGGCGTTCAGCCCGTAAAACGCCAGAATCGCCGTCCATACCGTCAAAATCAGCCATTCCCGCCAGAGCGAAGTTCGCCCCTGGTAGGTGGCAGTTTCGACCACGATTTTTCTGTCGTCGCGCTCCCGCGGAACCAGAAGAGACATGATGGGCCTCCTTGCCGGGCACAGATGGATCGGCAATTCGATCTCGATGGCTTTCAAGCGTCGTGCTGGGGAAGCTGCCCGCGTGCTGCACTTTCCTGACAGCGACCGAGCGATTTAGTCAGGGCGACTGAGCTTTCCTTACGGCTACCAAGCACTTTATTTGGAGCGACCGAGCACTTTCCTTTTACAGCGACCAAGCGCTTTATTCCGGGCGACTGAGCTTTCCTTACGGCGACCAAGCACTTTATTCCGGGCCACCGAGCACTTTATTTGCGGCGACCGAGCACTTTCCTTACGGCTACCAAGCACTTTCTTCGGACGGCCGAGCACTTCATTTGCAGCGACCGATCAGCACCGATTGCTCCTCCTGCACGCATGATTCGTTCACCGTGCACGGGGAATCACTACGCAAGCAGCATCGCCAGCAAAAGCCTTCCGCGGATGATCGGTGCCACATTTCGCAATGAGCAGCATGATTCGCCCAAGCCGAGCAGAGGCTTTCCAGGGACGACCCGTTCGCAATCGCGCAATTAGCGGCATAATTCGCCCGCGCCGAGCGGAAGCGTTCCAGCACGATTCAGTCGCCAGTTCGGGGGTAGCGCCAGTGAGGCGTCTATGCCATCCACCCGCTCGCCGTTACGATGCGTCGACCGCCTCGCAAGCGGCGACATAATTGGCCCACGCCGAGCGGAAGCTTTCCACGGATGATCTGTGATGATCTTTTTTCCAGCTCGCAAGTGGCGGCATAATTCCTCCGAGCCGAGCGGAAGCGTTTCCGAGGCCATTCGTTCGCCAGCCCGCAGTTACCGCCTCAAATCGCTCTAGCAGAGCGGAAGCGTTCCGGGATGATCAGCCCGCCACGCAAGGCGACTCGCTGTGGGGAGTGGATCGTTCCTATGCGGAGTCGGGAATGGTAACCAAATCCACCCCGGCCAACAAGTCCGCTTGCGACTGCACGATAGCGAACCCATCGCACGACGAATGTTCGCCGCACAGTACGCACTCGCGGTGCGGAGATGCGCTTCCGGCGCAAGACCGGCGGGCTGACGCCCGCCGTGGTTCCGTGAACCGAACGCCGTGCGAATCGAATGTGTTCGATGACCGGCGAACAGACGCAATCAAGAGCGGCGGGCGTGAGCCCGCCGTGGGTCTGGTAACGCAGTTGCAATTGCGGACGCTTTCGTCCAGCGACCCGCGTCAGCCCGCCGCTGGTCGGAAACCACGGTTGCAACGGCAACGCGCTGGATTTCCACGTTTCGAGTTCGCATACCGAATACATCCCACGGGGGGCTTACGCCCCCGCTCTTGTTGCAGAGCGAACGTTTATCGGCGAAAAACGATTTTTGCGATGCACGAACGCGGGTTCACAAGAGCGGCGGGCGTGAGCCCGCCGTGGGTCTGGTAACTCAGTTGCAACGGTGTTAGTGGATAAACAACCGGCCCATCGCCTCTGCGCGATAATTGCGGTGTTGCCGCTGCAAGTGCGTTTCTCGAAACCACGGCTGGCTTACGCCAGCCGCTCCTGGTTGCACGCACGCAGGTCGTTGCAGAAAAGCGGTTGCAATTTGCAACGGCGTTTTGTTTCCCACGGGGGGCTTACGCACCCCGCTCTTACGTTGCAGTGTGAGTGTTTGTCGGCGAAAAACGATTTTTGCGATGCACGAACGCAGGTTCACAAGAGCGGCAGGCGTGAGCCCGCCGTGGGTATGAGTAACGCAACTGCAATTGTGGGCGCTTTCGTCCAACGGCGGGCGTCAGCCCGGCGCGGTATGTGAGTAGCGCAATTGGAATTGCGGACGCTTTCGTCCGGGGACCAGCGTTAGCCCGCCGTTGGTCGGAAACTACGTTTGCGACGGCAACGCGCTGGATTTCCGCGTTTCGAGTTCGCATACCGAGTACATCCCACGGGGGGCTTACGCCCCCCGCTCTTGTTGCAGTGCGAACGTTTGTTGGCGAGAAAACGATTTTCGCGATGCACGAACGCACATGCACAAGAGCGGCGGGCGTGAGCCCGCCGTGCGTGTAAGGGAAGCGCACTTGCAGGAACGCTTCCGCAAAGTCGCGGGAGACTGCCGGCGGTGTGCTCGTGAACGCCGGCGCAGGCCCAGTAGCGAACCCACGGGGGCTTACGCCCCCCGCTCTTGGTGCAGTGCGAACGTTTGCCGGCGAAAAAACGATTTTTGCGATGCGCTAACGCACATTCACAAGAGCGGCGGGCGTGAGCCCGCCGTGGTTCGGTGAACCGAGCGCTGTGCCGCGGAAACCACGCACTGTTCGGTGACCACGCGACGCAGGAACAAGAGCGGCGGGCGTGAGCCCGCCGTGGTTCGGTGAACCGAGCGCTGTGCCGCGGAAACCACGCACTGTTCGGTGACCACGCGACGCAGGAACAAGAGCGGCGGGCGTGAGCCCGCCGTGGTTCGGTGAACCGAGCGCTGTGCCGCGGAAACCACGCACTGTTCGGTGACCACGCGACGCAGGAACAAGAGCGGCGGGCGTGAGCCCGCCGTGGGTCT
>JBEPZY010000002.1:38531-114883 GCA_041640595.1 Gemmatales bacterium
ACAAGAGCGGCGGGCGTGAGCCCGCCGTGGTTCGGTGAACCGAGCGCTGTGCCGCGGAAACCACGCACTGTTCGGTGACCACGCGACGCAGGAACAAGAGCGGCGGGCGTGAGCCCGCCGTGGGTCTGGTAACGCCATTGCAACGGTGTTCGCGTACAGACGGCCGGCGAGTCGTCCCTGCGCGACAATTGCGGTGTTGCCGCTGCAAGCGCGTTTCTCGGAACCACGGCTGGCTCACACCAGCCGCTCCTGGCGCACGCACGCAGATGGTTGCAGAAAAGCGGTTGCGATTTGCAACGGCGTTTTGTTTCCCACGGGGGGCTTACGCCCCCCCCGCTCTTGTTGCAGAGCGAACGTTTGCCGGCGAAAAACGATTTTTGCGATGCACGAACGCACATTCGCAAGAGCGGCGGGCGTCAGCCCGCCGTGGGTATGAGTAACGCAACTGCGATTGTGGGCGCTTTCGTCCAACGGCGGGCGTCAGCCCGGCGCGGTATGTGAGTAGCGCAATTGGAATTGCGGACGCTTTCGTCCGGGGACCAGCGTTAGCCCGCCGTTGGTCGGAAACTACGTTTGCGACGGCAACGCGCTGGATTTCCGCGTTTCGAGTTCGCATACCGAGTACATCCCACGGGGGGCTTACGCCCCCCGCTCTTGGTGAACGGTGCCCGGTCGGTGAGGAAATGGGGATTTTTCGATGCACGAACGCACATTCGCAAGAGCGGCGGGCGTGAGCCCGCCGTGGTTCGGTGAACCGAGCGCTGTGCCGCGGAAACCACGCGATGTTCAGCGACCATGCGACGCAGGAACAAGAGCGGCGGGCGTCAGCCCGCCGTGGTGTGGTAACGCCATTGCAATTGCGGACGCATTCGTCCAGCGACCGGCGTCAGCCCGCCGCCGGTCGGAAACCGCGTTTGCAACCGCAACGCGCTGGATTTCCGCGTTTCGAGTTCGCATACCGAGTACATCCCACGGGGGGCTTACGCGCCCCCCGCTCCTGGTGCAGAGCGAACGTTTGCCGGTGAAAAAACGATTTTTGCGATGCAGGAACGCACGTTCACAAGAGCGGCGGGCGTGAGCCCGCCGTGCGTGTAAGGGAAGCGCACTTGCAGGAACGCTTCCGCAAAGTCGCGGGGGACTGCCGGCGGTGTGCTCGTGAACGCCGGCGCAGGCCCAGTAGCGAACCCACGGGGGGTTTACGCCCCCCGCTCTTACGTTGCAGTGCGAGTGTTTGCCGGCGAAAAACGATTTTTGCGGTGCACGAACGCACATTCACAAGAGCGGCGGGCGTGAGCCCGCCGTGGTTCCGTGAACCGAGCGCTGTGCCGCGGAAACCAGGCACTGTTCGGTGACCACGCGACGCAGGAACAAGAGCGGCGGGCGTCAGCCCGCCGTGGGTGTGAGTAACGCAATTGCAACGGTGTTCGCGTAGAGACGGCCGACCGGTCGCCTCTGCGCCACAAATGCGAGCTAGCCGCTGCGAGCGTGCCTCCGAAACCACGGTTGGCGCACGCCAGCCGCTCCTGGGTGCACGGCGTGTGTTCGACCTTAGTTCACCGTGATGCCGGAGAGGGAGGGCATGGTGAAGGAGACGCCGGTAAGCGTCAGGCTCACCCCGTCGGCGTCTTTGATGCTGCTGCCCGAGGGGCGAAAGATTATGCTCTTTCCCGCACCCGCCGGCAGATACGGATTGAACGCTATCCCATTCGTGTCATGATCGCTCGCTTGGATCGTGTAGCGGAAGACCAGCCGATTCGTGCCGCTGCCGGTCAGGTACGGCACATTGCGTACCGTCGAGCCGATGACAATCTGAATATAGGGCGTGCCGGTGACAAAGACCGGCTGGTTGAAGAAGAACTGGAAGGTGAGCACCTGGCCGGTGGTGTAGTGGCCATTGGCGGGAACCAGTATGGACGCGATACTGGCCGGGGCCGGCACATGGGCCCAGAGTTCGTTGCCAGTCGTGCCATCGTTGGCCCGGAAAAACAGCGTGCCGTTGACGTTGGTGTGATAGTGAGGATAGGAGCCAGCCGTGCCCGGCCGGATGTCCTTGACCAGCACGGTGCCGGTGGACGTGCCATTGCTCTTCCAGAGTTCGAAGCCGTTCGTGCCCTCGTCGGCCGAGAAAAACAGCGTGCCGTTGACGTTGGAGAGAAAGGAAACATAGGAGCTAGCCGCGCCGGTCCGGATGTCCCTGACCAACACGGTGCCGGTGGACGTACCATTGCTCTTCCAGAGTTCGCGACCGTTGGTGCCATCGTTGGCCTGGAAAAACAGCGTGCCGTTGACGTTGGCGAACCAGGAAGGAAAGGAGTCAGCCGCGCCCGGCCGGATGTCCTTGACCAGCACGGTGCCGGTGGACGTGCCATTGCTTTTCCAGAGTTCGAAGCCATTCGTGCCATCGTTGGCGTGGAAAAACAGCGTGCCGTTGACGTTGGTGAGTTCGCCAGGAGAGGAGCCAACCGCGCCGGTCTGGATGTCCTTGACCAGCACGGTGCCGGTGGACGTGCCATTGCTCTTCCAGAGTTCGTAGCCCTTTGTGCCATCGTTGGCCCCGAAAAACAGCGTGCCGTTGAAGTTGGTGAGAAAGAGAGGATAGGAGCCAGCCGTGCCCGGCCGGATGTCCTTGACCAGCACGGTGCCGGTGGAGGTGCCATTGCTTTTCCAGAGTTCGTAGCCCTTTGTGCCATCGTTGGCCTCGAAAAACAGCGTGCCGTTGACGTTGGTGAGAAACTCGGGATGGGAGCCAGCGGCGCCGGTCCGGATGTTCTTGACCAGCACGGTGCCGGTGGACGTGCCATCGCTCTTCCAGAGTTCGTAGCCGCTTGTGCCATCGTTGGCGACGAAAAACAGCGTGCCGTTGACGTTGGTGAGACCGGAAGGATAGGAGCCAGCCGCGCCGGTCCGGATGTCCTTGACCAGCACGGTGCCGGTGGACGTGCCATTGCTCCTCCAGAGTTCGCTGCCGCTTGTGCCGTCGTCGGCGACGAAAAACAGCGTGCCGTTGACGTTGACGAAGTTACTCGGAAACGAACTGGAACTACCGGCAAAAATGTTGCGCACCAGGAACGTGGCCGGCACGGTGCGGTCTTCCAGTTGCTCGAAACCCAGCTGGGCCTTGTGAGATGGGCGGGACGGTTTCGGTTGCTCCGCCACCAATCCCAGACACATCCGCCACACGTTGAGCAGCCATTGGCGCATAGCGGGCTCCTTACGGTTGCCGCGACCTGGGAACTGTACTTGCTGGCAGGCAATACGGTCTCAGGTTCGCGCTGCGGTTTTGCTGGTAGTCGAAAATCCGTTGGCCGTGCTCCGGGCCGGTAACCAGCCAGCGCATTCCCAGGTGCATTCGCCAGCGCTGTGTGCACCTCGCCAGCGTTACCGAGCCGGTGCATGCGACGGATACCCATACCGCGTGGCAACGGGCTGCAGATGCCAGGACAACCGGAAAGGAGAGCAGGAATGGCTGCAGAGGGCCAGCGATTCTCACCCGCCCGGCCAGTTGGATGACAGCCGTGGCTCGATGCCAGGTTCGATCTTACCAGACCCGCCAGCCACCGGCAAGCAAAAACTGGCGATGAGTCAGAAGTTGCGGCCGCCTTCGGGCGGCGAACGACCGAGTATGAGTTGGGCCATCAAACAAAAAACTGGGCATGGGTCAGAACTTGCGGCCGCCTTCGCCCCGCTAACGACCGAGTATCAGCTCGGCCGTCAAACAAAAAACTGGGCATGGGTCAGAAGTGGAGGCCGGCTTCGGCAAAAATTGGTGTTGCGGCCATGATTCGAACGCATGGGATGAGTCAGAACTTGCGGCCGCCTTCGGCCCACTAACGACCGAGTATCAGCTCGGCCGTCAAACAAAAAACTGGGCATGGGTCAGAAGTTGACGGCAATACAAATTTCGACTTAATGAAGGCAGTGTTTATGCAACGCCACAAATAAGTCAGAAGTTGAGGGCAATACAGATTTCGACGCCGGGCTCACCTCCGGATAGTGCGGTCATCGGACCGGCAGCACGTCGTTCGCCCACCGACGACTGCCGAATCACGAGCGGCGGGTGTTGGCAATCAGCCCCAGGTTACCAGGCCGAAACTGAGCGGATTGATGGGATTTTTCGGTTTGGGTAACACACGTACGGCAAAGCCGTGCTGGCCGCTGGTCTGGCACAGCAGATAACCGACGTAGAGATGGCGTCCGTCTCCTTTGCTGCCACTGTGGGCCATGCTCACCGTCTGCGGTGCGGGAATCTCCCCGAGTGAATCCACCCGGCCGTGATAAAGTTGCACCTCGACATCGTCGGGGGAAAGCGGCCCGAGATGGACTAAAGCTTGCACCTCGATTTCCTGGCCGACGGCGATGTTTTCGAGATGGTCAGCTTCGACGTTTTCGACGCGTATGGCCGACCAGTTTTCGAGTATGCGACGACGCCAGCGGGCAAGCTGACGAGCCGGCTCAAGATTTTCCCCGCCCAGTTCCGCATAGTGCAACCAGGCCGGCCAGTAACAGCGCTCCATATACTCCTGCAGCATGCGATGCGTGTTAAACACCGGCGTGATCGTCTGCATAGACCGTTTCATCATGCGAATCCAGCCGCGGGGTAAACCGTCACTACCGCGGTTGTAAAAGAGCGGCACGATCTCCTGCTCGAGCAGGTCGTAGATCGCGCGGCTCTCGACTTCGTCCTGATAGTTGAGGTCGGTGTATTCCTCGCCGGCACCGATGGCCCAGCCGTTATCGGTCTGGTAGCCCTCACACCACCAGCCGTCGAGGATACTCAGGTTCAACCCGCCGTTGACGGCGACCTTCATGCCACTTGTACCGGAAGCCTCGAGAGGCCGGCGAGGATTGTTGAGCCAGACATCCACGCCCTGCACCAGCGTGCGGGCCAGGCTGTAATCGTAGTCCTCCAGAAACACGATCCGCCGGCGAAACTCCGGTCGCCGTGCCACGTGCACGATCTGGGCGATTAACTCCTTGCCGCCGTGGTCGCGGGGATGGGCTTTGCCGGCAAAAATGATCTGCACCGGTCGGTCTTTGTTGTTGAGGATTTTTTCCAGCCGTTCGAGGTTGCGGAGGATCAGGGTGGCGCGTTTGTACGTGGCGAAGCGACGTGCAAAACCGATGGTAAGTGCTTCCGGATCAAGTACTTCATCGGCACGCGCGATTTCGCCGGGCGGAGCACCGCGTCGGCGTAACTGCCATTTCAACCGCTGCCGGGCAACGATCACCAGCCGTTCACGTCGCCGTTCATGCGTCCGCCACAGTTCGGCATCTGGAATGTTCTCGACCCGTTTCCAGATGCTATGGTCCGCCAGACGGTTTCGCCAATCCAGGCCGAGATAACGTTCGAACAGCAGATTCATGTCGCGGCTGACCCAGGTCGGCGTGTGTACCCCGTTGGTGATGGAGATAATCGGGACCTCGTTTTCCGGCAGTTGTGGCCACAGTCCGTGCCACATCCGCCGTGCCACTTTGCCATGAAGCTGACTCACGCCGTTACTGATATGGGCGAGTTTGAGGGCGAGGATGGCCATGCTGAACGGTTCATTGGGATCATGGGGATTTTGGCGACCCAGGGCCAGCAATTGCTGCCGGTCGATTTTCAACCGCCCCAGATAGGCGGAGAGGTAATGTTCGACCAATCCCGGCGGAAACAGGTCAATACCAGCCGGAACCGGAGTATGGGTGGTGAAGACGTTGCCGGCGGTAACCCATTCCCGCGCTTCCTCGAAACTCAGGCCGTATTTCTCCATCGCCAGGTGAATGCGCTCCAGTGCCAGAAAGGCCGAGTGGCCTTCGTTCATGTGGCAAACACTGGGCGGGATGCCCAGAGCATACAGGGCCCGCAATCCGCCGATGCCCAGCACCATTTCCTGGCGAATCCGCATGTCCTGATCCCCGCCGTACAGGTAGCCGGTGATCTCCCGGTCGGCGGGACTGTTCTGCGGCACATTGGTATCCAGCAGATACAGCGAAACACGCCCCACCTGAATCCGCCAGATGCGTGCATAGACCTCGCGGTCGGGAAACGGAATGGAAACGAGAATGGGCCGTCCCTGCTTATCCAGTTCGGGAATGACCGGCAGGTTGAAGAAATCGTTTTCCGGATACATCTCCTGCTGCCAGCCGTCCACGTTGAGGTACTGGCGAAAATATCCCATGCGGTACATCAACCCGACACCAACCAGCGGCAGCCCGAGGTCGCTGGCCGACTTGAGGTGATCGCCGGCCAGCACACCGAGTCCGCCGGAATATACCGGCAGGCTTTCGTGCAGACCAAACTCCATGCTGAAATAGGCGATGCGAAATTCGGCTTTGCCGAAATCGGCATGTCGAGCGTAGATGTCCGCCTGAGCTGGAACGGGACGGTTGCTGTCGTCCGGAGTAGAAGGATGAGCTGGGTCTGAATCGCGGGAGGATGCCTGACCGTCAGTAACTGGTGCCTGACTCGCCGCCAGCCGCCGCTTGTACGTCTCCTCATACCAGGTCGGAGCACGGAGGTACTCGTGGAAAGCATGCACCACCCGCTCCAGATGCGCCATGAACCCTTCGTCGTGAGCCAGCTCTTCAAAACGCCGCTGGTCAATCACGCCCAGCAATTTGACGGCACTATGCTCGACTTCCTCGAAGACTCGTTCGTCAATGCGGCGAAAGAGTTGCACCGCGTCCGGGTTCCACGTCCACCACAAGTTGTAGGCGAGCTCTCGCAAGGGCTGGAGCGCTTCGGGTAGTCGCGGCGCCACCGCGAAAGTTCGCAAGGGTATGCCGGTCATGGACTCTTTCCTGCTGGACGAGTTGGCTTCGCCTTCAGCTCCCCGCCACCTCGGGGGCAGTCAGGCAGCGCACCTAAAATTGTACCTCGCCAACGGACTCGTTGCTGCCAGGCCTTTCCGAGCCGGTCTGCAATTTCAGAAAGCCCCGCCCAAGTATAAATTCTGCCAGCACCGCGTCCATGCCGTTCACCAGCAGCGATACGCCAGCATCGGAGATTAGGGCGTGAAAATCCGTTACCCACCGACTTCGGCGGTTTCCTTGCGTCCGCAATCGGCTATTTAACCACGCGTCGCGATCGCTCGCTGGGGAGAATCTCCGCTACACGCGATTCGCGTAACCTCGCGGCACGTTTCGAGCAATCGGATTACGTCCGGTCTTCGCCGGCAGCGAAACAGCAACCATCGGCTGAACAACACCCGCTACCATCACCCGCGTCGCACAACGAGCGTGGTGCAAAGCCGGATCCGTCCGTGGAACCATTTGGCTGAAAATGGGCCGATGTTCAATAATGGTAACATCATTATGGCGCAGAGCCGAACCGGTCGGTAGGACTATCTGGCTCCCTGCTGGCGTTGCCTCTGTCGCGCAACAGGCCGCGGGCTGCTGTGAGCCTGCAGGAAGAAAAATCGGCCGCGATAGTTTTGTCATTGGTTATAATCCTTCAGGTGCCCGCGAAGCTGGAGCGAGGTTGACAGACTCTGGCGGAGGTGATGGTCGGTAAACCGGCAACGCTGGGCAGATGGTCGAAACCTACGCTGGGCGGGAAAGCAGGCAAGTGCTCGCGGTCTAGCTGCGCGGCTTGTCGGAACTGGCTGCGTGGGCAGAGCGTGCTACCAGATCACGCTCGCATTTCAGGCTATGGCTGGCAATGAACATCGCCTCTCAGCTTTCCGCGACTTATCAGGGGGATCGTTATCATGGCCCGTGAAGCATTCATCCGGAGCGTCTGGAGGGCGCACCGACTGCTAGTTCGTCCCAGGGTATCGGTTGATGGCCCGAATCTGGATCCGGAAAAACTGGTGAAAGTTGTCGCAAAGGCGGACGTGTGGCTTACGCCTAACCTGCTCGAAGACTTCAAGCCGCAGGATTTCGCCGACGCTTCTCCGGAACAAAGAGCAGCCTTACAAAGGGCAGTAGAACAGTTCCAGGAAATAGCCCGTCAGGTACCCCCATCTGGTCCGGCCACGAAGAGACAGGCTCGCCTGGGCCGACGGTATTTGCTAACAGTTATCGAGGTTCTGCGACAAATCCTCCTGCCGGAATGGCTCGGTGCCCTCGAAAAGTTGTGTGGCGAGGTCGAAGAATGGGCAACTCGCCGGGATTGGGCTGTGAAACGCGATAAAAAGCATCTGAGCGAACCGCTACTTGGAGATTACTCTGCCCCCCGGCTACTGATTCACACACTCGAGGCTCGGCTGCTACTCGACCCGATAACGCGTTTTGCTGCCGGTGCCGAAGGGCTGGCGGAGTTATGCGTCTTGCCGTCCTATGATTCGGCTCAAATCCTGCGGCACCGCAACCGCTGGTACATCCGCTTGCCGGACGCAGATAGCCGCTCTCAGATGCTTTCTGAAGCGACCTTCGTGAAAACCGTCCGGCAGTTGTTGAAGAGTTTATGAGCAGCGCGGGCAATTTTTAGCATTGCACGTTTAGCTGGTCGCACGCCGTACCCTCCAATTTATGAGTAAACGACAGCAACTCTTAGAGCGAATCAAAGCAGTGGAGCGCGAGTACCTGGTCATTAAGCAGGCGGTGCAAGAAGCTTTGTCTCGCAATCCCTCGCCGCTGCGTTCCGTCGGGCTGGAGTATGCCAATTTCCGACAGATACTGGAAAACTTAGAAGCCACATACATTGTCCGCTTGTTTGCCGTATTCGAAGCGGGCGTGCGAGAGGTGTGGGCGAACCGCTACAGAAGGCGAACTGCACCGCCGATGGAAGTTTTGTTAGATTCGCTGGCAGCACGCCGCAACATCCCCCAGGAACATCTGACCAATGCTCATGCCATCCGCCAATACCGTAATGCCTTGCTTCATCAGGCTAGCGACGACATCGTGCCGATAACTATTGCCCAGGCACGCAGGTGTTTGTGCACGTTCTTTAGTTTTATGCCCGACCGTTGGTAGGAAGCTCGCATCCGCCCCAAAGCGTTTATCTGCCCGGTGCAATCCACTGTGGACGCCAGCGCGTCCGGGCAACTGCCTGGTTGAGCACAGGGATACGAAAACCAGCCGAAGTGAAGCTTACCTGGCGGGATTTTTTGGCGGTAGCCAGATGGCAGGGACTTCCAGTTTTCGGGCTAAGTCATTGAGCGGTGCCAGCTCGTCGGCCACGAGTTTCTGCCACTGGTTGCGGTATTGTTCCAGCTCGGCTTCATGGTCGCGGAGCACCTCGCGCATGCCTTGGGTAACCGGCCCATCGGCATCCAGGCAAACATCGTAGAGCACCAGCAATTTCGAGTACAACCGTGCCCCGCCGCGCTCGGCCAGCAAATCGTAGGAAATTCGCGCCTTTGGATTATGCAGTTGCCCTTCCAGGGCGTCGAGCTTTTCTGCCAGACCTTGCGAGCGTTTTCGGAGATCGGCATAAGTCGGGTTGTCGCCGAGCCAGTGATTTCGCCGTTGCAGTTGTTCCCGGACCAGACGGATGTGCTCGACCAGTTCCGCTACCTCGCCAATGCGTTGCTGCACAAGGCGAGTGAACTGCCAGCGTTCGCGGTAAACACTTTCGGCCAGTTGCAGACGCGGGTCGGGCAGAACTTCCAGCGTTTGTTCCGAGCGCTGCCCATCTACTTCCAGCACCAGCCGATACTTTCCCGGTAACACCATTGGGCCGGTCTCCGGGTTGGCTCCTTCGTGAACGGCACCGGGAATCTTGCGGGCACCTTCGGCGGTCAAATCCCAGACCACCCGCTGCAAACCTGGTTCTGCTATGAGCGGTGCTTTTTTCGGAGCGGGATCGCTGTATTCGCCGGGCTCGCGCGGTTCTTGTGGCGGCGGCGTGCTGGTGAGTGTCTTGACCAGCTGGTGGCTGGCATCGTAAATCTGCAAGCGCACTTCGCCTTTCGGTTTGACCGGCAGCCAGTAGTAAAGCAGGGCACCCGGCGGTGGATTTTCCCCGGCTCCCGGCCCGACTTCAGCGCTGTGATAACGCCACCGTATTGCCGGACGCGGCGGCAACAGCGTCGGCTTCTCGGTTCGCCAGCTGGATTCCGGCAGGCGTAACGGCGTCAGGTCGTCGAGGATGTAAATGGAGCGCCCATTGGTGCCGACCACCAGATCGTCGTTTTTCACCACCAGATCGTGCACTGCCACGGTCGGCAAGTTCCGGCGCAGGCGATTCCAGGTTTTGCCAGCGTCGCGCGAAAACCACAACCCTTTTTCGCTGCCCAGAAACAACAGTCCCTTCCGCTTCGGGTCTTCGCGGACCACGTGCAGGTATTCATCCTGCGGCAACGATGACGACAGCACTTCCCAGCTCTGCCCGAAGTCGCTGGTCTTGAACAGATAGGGGCGAAAATCATTCAGCAGGTGGGCATCTACCACCACATACGCGGTGCCAGCATCGTGCGGCGAAGCTTCTATGCACTTGATCGTCGCCCATTCGGGAAAGGTCGGCAACCGGCTCGTCAGATTCATCCACGTCTTGCCGCCGTCACGCGACAGGTGTAAAAGGCCGTCATCCGAACCTACCCAGAGCACCCCTTTTTGCACCGGCGATTCCGCGACAGCCGAAATGGTGCAATAATGCTCGGCCGAGGTGTTGTCGCCGGTGATCGGTCCACCCGACCAGCCCTGTTTGGATTTATCGTTGCGGGTCAGGTCGCCGCTCAACGCTGTCCAGGTCACACCGCCATCGCGACTGGCAAAAAGCACGTTGCCAGCATGATAAACCAGATTCGGATCGTGCGGGGAAATCAGAATCGGTGCCGGCCAGCGAAACCGATACCGCAACTCCGCCGCCTCTCCCGAAGTCCGATACGGATAGATACCGATATGCGGTGCCTGACGGTTGCGGTAATCGAAACGGGTAATGATGCCCGCATATTCACCGGCATAGATGATGTTGGGGTCGCGGGGATGGTGAGCGGTGTAGCCCGCTTCTCCGCCTCCAATGGGATACCACTCGTAATGACTGATGCCGCGGCGGTTGAGGCTATTGCTCGGCCCGGCCAGAGCCCCAATGTCCTGAATCGTGCCGGAGACCCAGTAAGGCGTGCGGTTATCCACGTTGATACGGTAAAACTGGCACCAGGGTAACGGCGGTGCGTACCAGCTTTCCCCGCCATTGAGGGTGATATCCACGCCGCCATCGTTGCCGTCAATCATTCGTTTGGGGTCTTTCGGATCGATCCACAAATCGTGATGGTCGCCGTGATGGAAACCGCGAACGGCGTGGAAAGTTTTGCCGCCATCGGTGCTGCGCATCATGGCCACATTCGGACACCAGACAATATCGGGATTGGTCGGGTCCACGGTGATGGTGGAATAATACCAGGCGCGTTGCCGAATGCCGCGCTGACCACTCATGCGTTTCCAGGTCTTGCCGCCATCGTCGGAGCGGAAAAGTCCCCCTTCGACGGCCTCGATGATGGCATAAACGCGGCGGCTATCAGAAGGAGCGACGGCGACACCGATTTTGCCGTAAGGTTTTTCCGGTAACCCGTGGCCGACTATCTCCTGCCAGGTATCGCCGCCATCGCGGGAAACATACAGACCGCTGCCCGGTCCGCCGCTGGTAAGCTCCCAGGGTCGGCGTCGCGCTTGCCAGAGCCCGGCGAAGATCACGCTGGGATTATTCGGATCCATGCACACATCGGAAGCCCCGGTGTCGGCATTTTTGAACAAGACCCGCTGCCAGGTGCGACCGCGATCGCGTGTGCGATACACTCCGCGATGCTCATCGGGACCGTAAGGGCTTCCCAGCACCGCCGCGAAAGCAATGTCCGGATTGCTCGGATGAACAACGATGGTGCCGATGACCGCTCGGGCTTTCCAGGCATGACGCCAGGTCTGGCCACCGTCCTCGGAGACGAAAATGCCTTCGCCGATCTGAGCATTGTTGCGGATGTTGGCTTCGCCCGTGCCGACGTAAAGGATGTGCGGATGCGACGGCGAAACCGCGAGCGAACCGCAGGCGGAGGTCGGCTGATCATCGAAGATCGGTTTCCAGGTAAACCCGCCGTCGGTGGATTTCCACAGTCCGCTGGCAGCAGTGGCGGCGTAATAAATGCGCGGATCGCCGGGCACTCCCGCTACGCGACAAACCCGTCCACCGGCAGCCGGGCCGATCAGCCGAAATTGCAAACCTCGTCGCTCACCGTTCTCCAGCCGGCCATAAGGATCGCTCTGCCCCTGCGTAGCGCTGACCTGCACCAGCAGCAGGAGCGCCACCAGCCAGACTTCGGTTCGGCGCATGCGGTATTCCTCCGAAAAGCATCACGGACGAGATTCGCTGGCACCGGGAACCGGTAGCGGCACCGGTTTGCGTTTGGCGAAGTAATCGCGGACTTCCTGCTTGAGAACTTCGACAGCCCTGGTGAGTTGTGGATCGCGGCCTGCCTGAAGATCGTCGGGATGGGGTTCGACCACGATGTCGGGAACCACCCCCGCTTTTTCCATGTTGATTCCCTGCGGTGTGTACACACCGAGTCGGGGCACGCGGAAAAACGAGCCATCAATCAGCCGTTCGTTCACCGTGCCAATGACCAGTCCGCCGGTTGGTACGCCGACCAGTTTCCCCAGCCCCAGTTCGCGGAAAGCATTGGGGAAAATCTCGGCATCGCTGAAGGAACGGTTATTACACAGCACAACCACCGGCTTGGTCCACTTGCGATCGTAGGAGCGAAGCACCGTGCCATACTGACCCTCGCGGCTGACGAAGTAAGTGTGTTCTTTGCCCCCTAAAAAGGAAAGCACCTGATCGTGGGTAAACCCGCCACCGTTGAATCGCACATCGAGGATCAGCCCATCCTTGTCGAAATGCTCCGAGTAAAGCGCTCGCACAAACTCGTCCAGGCTCTCGAAATCCATGGCGCGGAGGTGAATGTAACCGAGGCGGCCATTGGAAAGCTCGGCAACCATGCGTTCATTGCGGGCGACCCAGTGGCGGTAATAGAGCCGAGCCGCTTCCGATCGCCGGATAGGACGAATCTCAACGATACGCGAATCACGACCGTCGGGAAAGCGGCTGACCTGCAGGCGGAGGGGTTCGCCAGCCTTGTCGTTGAGAAGTCGGCTGAGGTTGGTCTGGTCGGTGAGCCGTTCTTCGTCTATTGCCACCACATACTCGCCGGGATGCAACTCGATTCCCTTGCGATCGGCCGGGCCGCCTTTGAGTATTTCGCGCACTCGCAAGGCCGGGCCGGGATAATTCTCGTCCCACAGGATACCCAGTTCGGCGGTCTGTTCTTCGGGGCTACGGTTCTGGCCACCGATGCCCAGATGGGAGGCGTTCAGTTCACCGAGCATGAGACTGACTAGGTCGTAAAAATCTTCGACACACGCAATGTGGGGCAAAAGGGCACTGTATTTCGCACGCACCGCTTCCCAATCGGCCCCGTGCAGCCGCGGATCGTAGAAGGAGTGCCGCAGCTTCCGCCAGCCTTCCGCGAACATTTCCTGAAACAGGGCCGGTCGTTCGATCCGCAATCGCGCCTCGAAGCGGAGCCTGGCGGGAGTTTCAGCCGTCGGTGCGGTTCCTGGCGTGAGATTCGGACGAACGCTGCGCAGGGCACCGAATTCGTCCAGAAACAGGAGCGCTCCCGAACGAGTCCAGGTGATTTGCCGCGGTCGTACATTGCCGACCGTCAGGCGGAAAACCTGTTCGCCAGTTACACTCGCCAGCCAAAGATCATCGCCTCCCAGGGCATTGGAACGAAAAGCGACGTAACGACCATCGGGGCGGATCACCGCTTCCGATTCGTCGCTGCTCATGGCCGTCACTCGCCGCACACGCAGATGAATGTCGTCCAGATCGATTGGCAGGCGTTGCTGGCCAGGCTTACTGCCGGGCGAAGCTGAAGGTTTCGACGGACTGGTCGCCTGGCTGCTTTCGCCAGCCGGTTTCTGCAACTGCATCACAAACACGTCCAGGTCCTGCCGACGCTGACTGATGAAGCAGAGCAGTCGGCCATCCTGACTCCACGAGACGCCGAAATTGCGGGTGGCATAGCGCGTGATGTTGACCGGTTGGCCACCGCTGGCCGGGATCAGATACAGCTCGCTGGCGAAATGGGAGTCCATCCGCGAATAGACAATCCAGGAACCATCCGGCGACCAGCTATACTCGATGACACGCGGTTGTGCGACCAGCGGTTTGGCGTCGGAACCATCCCGATTCATCACCCAGAGCGTTCCCTGACGCAACACCGCCAGTTTCTTGCCATCGGGCGAGAAAGAAAGACCCGATTCCGGTCCCGCGTGGTGTGTCACTCGGCGAATGCGATACTGCCGGGCCTGACCGAGTTCAGCACCGGGCGGCTCAGCGGATTCGACCAGGTAAACGTTTTCCTCACCGTCGCGGTCGGAGATAAAAGCGAGAGCCTTGTTATCCGGCGACCAGACCGGCTCTCGATCGTGAGCCGGGCTGTTGCTGACATTTCGCGCCTTGCCCCCGCTGGCCGGCACCAGGAAAATTTCCCCGTGCACCACGATGGCCAGGTGTTGTTCGTTCGGCGCCAGGGCGTATTCGGTAACTCCCTGGGTGAAAGTGCGATAGATGTCGGGATTGCTGGCCAGATCAGCCCGCGCCACGATGGGTATCCGCTGCGGTTGGGCATGGACCTCGCTTACATGCAGCCGGTACAGCTCGAAGCCGCACTCGTAAACAATCCATTCCCCATTGCGGGAAATGCGTGCCCGGCGCACGCCTTCCTGCGTGTGATGCGTAATTTGCACCGGCAATCCCGTGCCATCGGCAGCGCGACGGAAAATATTGCTGACACCGTTTTCCTCCGACACGAAATAAATCCACCGGCCATCCGCCGACCACATCGGCGATCCGTCCTGACCGTTGAAACTGGTCAGCCGGCGATGATGCGTGCCATCGGCGCGGCAAACCCAGATGTCATCGTTGGCCGAGCCTCGATATCCTTTGCGATACCATAGTCCGGGCCCGCGGATGTAAGCGAGTTCCAGACCGTCCGGGCGAAAGACACCGTCGCGGCCTTCGTCGAGCGGGAGTCGGCGTTCGCGGCCACCTTCGACCGGCACCAGATACATTTCCGGTAACGGCGGGAACTGCGGCGTGCGACGCGTGGAAAAAAGGATATATCGCCCATCCGGCGTCCAGTCGTTGACCAGTTCGTTTGCGGAATCGAAGGTGAGTCGCCTGGGCGGACCACCTTCCACACTGACCACGAATACATCGTAACTGCCGTAGCGATTCGAACTGAACGCCAGCCAGCGGCCATCCGGGCTGAACACCGGATTGATCTCGTGCGCCTCGTGAGTCGTGATTTGCCGCGCCACACCTCCTTCCGCCGAGACTATCCAGATGTCGCCCAGATAACTGAACGCCACCCAGCGACCGTCCGGCGAAACATCCGGCGTCCGCGCAAAGCGAACGGTACCCGGCGACGCTTCCTGCGCACGAATCGCCTGAATTCCCCACAACCACACCAGCATTACCAGCGCATTCAGCAGCATCGCGCGCAACAACTTCTGATGGCACATGGCTAAGTCCCCGTGGTGCAGTTTCGCAATCGTAACGATTCCCCGTTGGTCAGGCTGGCCTTTGCCATGCTGGCACCCGACGCTTCTAAATTAGCAGACGACTGCTGGCGTGTCCAAGTCACAAACGCCCGGCTCCAGGGCTGCACCGCCACCGAGGTAACGGCAACTTCCCGCAAGAGGCCCGATGCAAGCTGCAAACACCGGATCGAGAGCAGCACCGAATCCGCGACGGCCGTGCGCCGAGGGCATATTCGGAAGCGGCGCACCAGGCGAGTAAGTCTTGCTCTTTGCGATGCACGAACGCATGTGCACCAGGAGCGGGGGGCGTCAGCCCCCCGTGGTTCACGGTAACGCACGTGCAAGGGCGTGGCGCAATTGTTCGGGGGACATCCGACCCATACACTGGCGAGCGCCAGCGCAGTTACGGTACCACATCCACTGCGGGCTGACGCCCGCCGCTCTTCCGTCCGAACGCGAACGTTTGCCGGCGAAATTGCGACTTTTGCGATGCACGAACGCACATGCACCAGGAGCGGGGGGCGTCAGCCCCCCGTGGTTCACGGCAACGCACGTGCAACGGCATTCGCGCCAATGTCGGTGCGATTGCCGACCGTGCATCAGCGGACTCCGACGCAGTCGTGGTGCTACATCTTCGACAACACCCACGGCGGGCTGACGCGCGGCGCTCTTGCGCCGGGCGAATCGGCGCCTGCTTGTGCGTGGCGATTTCCCTTGCACGCGCGTTCTCCTAACCACTGCGGGCTGACGCCCGCCGCTCTTGCGTCGGAATGCGAACGTTTGCCGGCGAAATTGCGACTTTTGCCATGCACGAACGCACATGCACCAGGAGCGGGGGGCGTCAGCCCCCCGTGGCTCGCGGAACCGCACGTGCAAGGGAGTGCGACTTTTGCGATGGACGAACGCATGTGCACAGGAGCGGGGGGCGTCAGCCCCCCGTGGCTCGCGGCAACGCATCTGCAGCGGCGTGGCGCAATTGTTCGGGGGACATCCGACCCATACACTGGCGAGCGCCAGCGCAGTTACGGTACCACATCCACTGCGGGCTGACGCCCGCCGCTCTTGTGTCGGAATGCGAACGTTTGCCGGCGAAATTGCCACTTTTGCGATGCACGAACGCACATGCACCAGGAGCGGGGGGCGTCAGCCCCCCGTGGCTCGCGGCAACGCACGTGCAACGGCGTTCGCGCCAATGTCGGTGCGATTGCCGACCGTGCATCAGCGGACTCCGACGCAGTCGTGGTGCTACATCTTCGACAACACCCACGGCGGGCTGACGCGCGGCGCTCTTGCGCCGGGCGAATCGGCGCCTGCTTGTGCGTGGCGATTTCCCTTGCACGCGCGTTCTCCTAACCACTGCGGGCTGACGCCCGCCGCTCTTCCGTCCGAACGCGAACGTTTGCCGGCGAAATTGCCACTTTTGCGATGGACGAACGCACATGCACCAGGAGCGGGGGGCGTCAGCCCCTCGTGGTTCACGGCAACGCATCTGCAGCGGCGTGGCGCAATTGTTCGGGGGACATCCGACCCACACACTGGCGAGCGCCAGCGCAGTTACGGTACCACATCCACGGCGGGCTCACGCCCGCCGCTCTTGCGTCGGAATGCGAACGTTTGCCGGCGAAATTGCGACTTTTGCGATGCAAGAATGCACGGTGAACAGAAGCGGGGCGCAAACGCATAGTGGTGGTTGCCGCGGTGTCTATTGCGGTAAATTGCCTGGTGTCGAGGAGTATTTCGAGCGGGGGTGTCAGCTATCCGACTGCGAAGCCAGTTGGAGGAACTCCTGAAAATCGGCACGCGAGCGGATAGGCTGAAGGCGTGTCGCCGTTCGGAGCCGACGCAGGAACTGTGCCCGCTCGGCTGGAGCGTTTTCTAGTTTTTTCCAGGCTTGCTGCACGATAGCGACTGCCGTTGCACCGAGCCGTTCAAGCATGTCGTCCACCGTGGTGTCGGGAGAAGAGTGACTGGCCAGCCAGGTAATGGCGTTGGCTAAGGCGGTGGCAGCGGCGTAAGCATCTTCAGACGGATCAAATCCCAGAGCAGCGAGGCGCTGGGCTGTCGAACATGCGGACTCGACTTGGTGACCGGCGGCCTGGTAAACGACCAGCGTGCTGAGGTATCGCCGATAGTCCTGGCGATAGAGCCTGTCCCGTGGCTGGGCATCCAGAGCGGATTCTAACAGTCGTTGCGCTGCATCCAGCTGCTCACGGATAGAGGCCAAATCCGAACGGCTTTCCAGGAACTGCTCGGCCTGCAGGGTATGCAAGTAACCCAGCCAGTGCCGGTAGTTGACTTCGTAGGGCAAACGCTGGTAGAGGGCGGTGACCAGTTCCTGGGCCCGTTGGAGGTGGAGCAATGCTGCGGTCGGCTTTTTTGGGCCGCCAGAATGCGTCCGAGGCGCTCTTCGGCCCGGGCCAAGTCCTCCTGCACTGTCGGCCAGCTGGGAAACCTGTTCGCCAGCTCCTGGTAAATCTGATGGGAGCGGCGAAAGAAATCCTCGGCCTCCTTATAGCGACGGGCACTGGCTAAACGATTGCCTTTGAGGGCATATCCCGAAGCCAGTTCGCGGGCGTATTCTGGAAGGTGAGGAAAATGCTGCGCGAGCTTTTGGCGGATCGTCAGCGCTTCGTCGAGCAAGGCATCGCTCTGGCGAGTGTTGCCATTCTGCCGATGCCAGCTACTGTAGCGGAGCAAGGCAGAGGCGAGCGAATCCTGGTAACGTGGCGCTGCGGGAAACTCTGCGGCCAGCCGGCGATAAATGGCCACGGAATTCGCGAAAGCGCGGTCGGCATCGGTCTGTCTGCCCAGACGCTGCCAGCAACGTGCCAGCAGAATTTCCGCCTCGGCCAAGTTCGACTGTGCGAGGGGATTGTTGGGCTGATTGGCGAGCAAACGCTGAGCCAGATTTCGCGCAGTCTGCGCCAGGTGCTCGGCTTCAATGAAGCGGCCAGTTTCCAGGAACCGTTCGCTGAGCTCGACCAACAAATGGAAATATCGGCGGGTGGCACCAGTCGCGTTTGGCTGCTGCGCCAGGTGCCGCTCGCAGGCGTCTATGCCGTCCAGGAACGCTAATTCAGCTAACTGGGGCTTGCCCTGGATATCCAGCAATTGTCCGACGGCCTGGCAACTGTAGGCCCAGGCATCGAGCAGTTCAGGACTGAGCGGCTCGGTCTGCACCAGGGACTGGCGCAACTTCCAGCAACGCAGGTGGGTCTCCAGAGCCTCGTGGAATCGGTATTGCGCGCGATACACGTAACCCAGCACCAGCCAGACGCGCGACAGCCCCAGGGCGTAGTTGCGATTGCCGCTATCCTGCCGGAGCAGAGATTCCCATTCGTGAGCGGCACTCCGCAGGTACGTTTCAGCAGCAGCGAGTTGCTTCAGTCGGTAATTCAGGATACTCAGGCGCAAGTAGCCCTCAGCACGCAAGGAACAACTGGCCGGGTCTTCGCCATGCACCCGCGCCAGCGCTTGAAAATGCTGGGCCAGCCGTTCCAGAAAAGCCTGGTCCTGTTCGTTCCATTGCGCGGCCCGCAGCACGAAACTTTCCAGGGTGTCGTCGGTGAGATCACGCAGGACCCGCAATACCTCCTCGCGGGCCCGACGCTCCTGGTGACGCGCCAGTTGTTCGGCGTGTCGGGCCTGTTGTTCGGCTAACAGAGCTTGTTCGGCACGGAGGCGATGATACTCTGCCTGTTCCTGCCGCTGTTGTGCTTCGAGGCGGGCCTGATGCTCGGCACGAGCAGATTCGCGTGCCCGTTGCCAGGCCACACCGACCAGCACCGTGCTCAGGCCGAGCACCAGGATTACTGCCAGACTCCAGATCAGCGACTGCCGACGACGCTTGCGTTCTTCCACCTCGCGGATGGCGGCTTCGGTTCGTTCGCGTTCTGCACGCTGCGCCCGCTCTTCGGCCGCCTGCCGCAACTGCGCTACAATCCGAGCCAGCACTTCCGCATCGGAAAAGCGTTCCTCGGGAGCGAAATTCAGGCACTTCTTGCAAAGCTCCACCCATTCCGGACTCACAGGAGCCTGGGCTAATCGTTGCAGCGCGGGTTGGATTTGCCAGCAACACGCCTGTAAGCGGACTTCATGGGCCGTGGTGCCCACATAAGGAGGTTGACCGGTCAGAATTTCACAAAGAATGGCTCCCAGGCCGAAAACGTCGCTGCGGGGATCAAGTTTATCCACTTCGCCGGCGGCCTGTTCGGGAGGCATATAAGAGGGTGTCCCCAGTACAGTGCCGGTTTCCGTGCGGATGGCACTGCCCCAGTCGGAAGTTTCCTCGGAGGACATCCCGTCGAACTGGACCGTTTCTTCGACCGCCGATGCAGCTGGCACAGTTTCCCCATTACTCAACCGATACTGGAAACATTTAGCCAGGCCCCAGTCCATCACCTGCACCTCCCCGTGGGCACCGACCATGATGTTGGACGGTTTCAGGTCACGGTGGATGTAACCTTGACTATGTGCGTAACCCACGGTCTGACAGACTTGCTCGAATATTCCCAGCAGCTGACCTAGTTTGTCAAGGCAAGGCAGACCAGGCCGGCCACCGGTTGTTCACAGATCGGCCAGGATGTCTTTGAGGCTGCGACCCTCCACCACACGCATCACGATGTAAGGCAAACCTTGTTCCAGGAAACCCAGATCGTGGACACTGGGGACACCGGGATGATCCAGCCGGGCGGTTATCTGAGCCTCCAGCAGGAACCGTTCCCAGGCGCCAGGACGCGAAGCCCGATCCGCGCGGAGTAGCTTGACCGCAACGCTGCGCCTCAACTGGGTATCCTCCGCGAGCCAGACCTGGCTCTGTCCGCCCACACCGAGTATCCGCAACAACCGATAACGCCCCGCGATCAAATCACCGACCTCGAACGACGGTAGCTCTTTGCTGTCGTCTGGCATGATCTTGTCTCTCCACGCTGCAGTTCACTCGGCAGCAAGCACAAGCCCGCCATGCGTCCCCAAAAGTGCCGGAAGCGCACGCTTCACCTGAACATGCGACCCCAGATCATCCTATCAGCACTCCGTGGTACGCGGAAACACATTGCCAACGAGGTTTAACTTTTGCGACGCACCAACGCCCATGCGCCAGGTAACCGTCTTTCCGGAATTCGAACTTCCCGTCGGGCGTTTGACTTTTGCGATGGACGAACGCACATGCACAGGAGCGGGGGGCGTCAGCCCCCCGTGGTTCACGGCAACGCACGTGCAGCGGCGTGGCGCAATTGTTCGCGGGACATCCGACCCACACACTGGCGAGCGCCAGCGCAGTTACGGTATCACCACACCCACGGCGGGCTGACGCCCGCCGCTCTTGCGTTGGGCGAATCGCTGCCTGCTGGTGCGTTGCGATTTCTTTTGCACGCGCGTTTTCCTAACCACGGCGGGCTCACGCCCGCCGCTCTTGTGTTGGAATGCGAACGTTTGCCGGCGAAATTGCGACTTTTGCGATGCACGAACGTACATGCATCAGGAGCGGGGGGCGTCAGCCTCCCGCGGTTCGCGGCAACGCACTTGCAAGGGCTTCGCGCCAATGTCGGTGCGATTGCCGACCGTGCATCAGCGGACTCCGATGCAGTCGCGGTGCTACATCCTCGACAACATCCACGGCAGGCTCACGCCCGCCGCTCTTGCGTCGGAATGCGAACGTTTGCCGGCGAAGTTGCGACTTTTGCGATGCACGAACGCACATGCACCAGGAGCGGGGGGCGTCAGCCCCCCGTGGCTCGCAGTAACGCACGTGCAGCGGCGTGGCGCAATTGTTCAGGAGACATCCGACCCACACACTGGCGAGCGCCAGCGCAGTTACGGTACCACATCCACTGCGGGCTGACGCGCGGCGCTCTTGCGTCGGAATGCGAACGTTTGCCGGCGAAATTGCGACTTTTGCGATGCACGAACGCGTGTGCACCAGGAGCGGGGGGCGTCAGCCCCCCGTGGTTCACGGCAACGCACGTGCAAGGGCTTCGCGTCACGGTCAGCGCGATTGCCGACCGTGCATCAGCGGACCCCGACGCAGTCGCGGTGCTACATCCTCGACAACATTCACGGCGGGCTGACGCGCGGCGCTCTTGGCTGGGCGAATCGCCGCCTGCTTGCGCATGGCGATTTCTTTTGCACGCGCGTTCTCCTAACCACGGCGGGCTGACGCCCGCCGCTCTTGCGTCGGAATGCGAACGTTTGCCGGCGAAATTGCCACTTTTGCGATGGACGAACGCATGTGCACCAGGAGCGGGGGGCGTCAGCCCCCCGTGGTTCACGGTAACGCACGTGCAAGGGCGTTCGCGTCACGGTCAGCGCGACTGCCGACCGTGCATCAGCGAACTCCCACGCAGTCGCGGTGCTACATCCTCGACAACATTCCCGGCGGGCTCACGCCCGCCGCTCTTGTGTCGGAATGCGAACGTTTGCCGGCGAAATTGCGACTTTTGCGATGGACGAACGCACGTGCACAGGAGCGGGGGGCGTCAGCCCCCCGTGGTTCACGGTAACGCACTTGCAAGGGCGTGGCGCAATTGTTCGGGGGACATCCGACTGACGCGCTGTCGAGCGCCAGCGCAGTCACGGTACAGCCACACCCACGGCGGGCTCACGCCCGCCGCTCTTGTCTCCGGCGAATCGCCGCCTGCTTGTGCGTGGCGATTTCTTTTGCACGCGCGTTCTCGGAACCACGGCGGGCCGAGATGCGGAGCTCGCGATGCAGTTCGTTCACGGTGGGTAGTCGCAGTGCTCTGCCAGCGTGATTGTCGCAAGCCTGCGGCAGACCGACGCGCGCTGCTTGTCTCGCAGGGATCGGGGCCTGCTTGTGCGTTGCGATTTCCCTTGCCGGTGCGTTCGTTTGAACCCGGTTCCGCAAACACGCTATTGTGTACCGCAGAAGTCGCCTTTTCTCCCGCGACCGAATGATGTGCACCAGGGCCGCGGTTTTCGGTCAACGGCTCAAGCGTCGCCCCGAACACTGAAGTCGCGCTCAAGCATCTCGAGATGGCGGTAATCGGTCAGGTCGAAATGCAACGGGGTAATAGTGATGTAGCCTTCGGCCAGGGCGGTGACATCCGTGTCGGGCGTGGTTTGTAATGGCACCAGTTCGGGCATGCTCCAGAAATAGACCCGTCCACGCGGATCGGTGCGGCGCTGGAATTGTTCACGGTAACGCACAATGCCCTGGGGAACGACGCGCACACCTTTGGGCGGCCCGGCATCGAGACTGGGAATGTTGATGTTGAACAGCCGACCACTGCCACGATATTTCTCCAGCAGTTGCACGATCAGCCGCCTCGCCCATCGGGCCGCTTCGGCAAAGTCCAGGTGCACCGGATCGCGGTATTCCAAAGAGACGGCAATGCTGGTGATGCCGAAGAATGCTCCCTCGATTGCCGCCGCGACTGTGCCTGAATACAGCACGTTGATGCCGACGTTGGAACCGGCATTGATGCCGCTGACGATCAGGTCGGGAGTTTCGTCGAGGAGTTCGACAAGGGCGAGTTTGACACAGTCGGCCGGTTTACCTTCCACCGCCCAGCCCAGCAGCGAACCATCCACATCGTGAACGGGCTGGACAATCAGCGGGGTCAGGAGCGTGATGGAATGGCCGACGGCACTCTGTTCCGTGGCCGGCGCCACGACACTCACTCGACCCAGACTCAACAACTCCTGGCGTAACGCTCGCAGGCCCGGTGCATAGATGCCGTCGTCGTTGGTCAGGAGAATCTGCATGGTTGTCTCTGGTGATGAGGCCGGTGGTCGCAACCGTCGGGGCTGCGGCGTGGTCAGGGTTTGGGCTTGCGGGTATCGGGCGGCAATTGCAAATCCTGGGCGGTCACCTCACACGGGGCACCTTCCGCGGGTACTTCCAGGTGGGCAGTCCACAGAATGCCGTTGACCAGCAGGCGTCGAAACGCTTTTTCGCCGAAATTGGCGTGGAAATGTCCGAGCACACAACCGAAACTGCGTCCTCCGTTGTTGCGTTCATACACCCAGCCCACCACATGTTTTTGCCCGTCGAGTTCTACGGTGAGCACCGGGCGAATCTTCGGCGAAAACTTCAAGTGCAGGTAATACTCATCGCGGAGCTCGAACGGTTGCCAGCCACGGGCAATCGGATGCTGCGGGTCGGCCTGTTGCAATTTGGTAGTGCGGATGGCAAGTTTGCTGAATTTGGTGTGGAACCAGCCCCCGAGAATTTCCAGCCAATCCTCGCCGACTTCCGGACTGGCACCGGTGCTCCAGTGGATAGCGGTCAGCCCGACGCCCTGGTTCAGCAGGCTTTCCACCTGTTTGCGTTGCGGGCCACGCAGCAACACGTCGCCACCGTTAGCCGTATAAAGCACCACTGCCCGCACGCCCTGCCACTGCGCTTCGTCTTTGGGCCAGCCGTTGGACACGGTGGCTCGCACACCGGGCGTCTGCTCCAAACATTTCGCCAGCACCTGGCAGTCGGTCATGTACTCATGCGTGCCGAACGGATGGTCGCGATCCTTGCCAATGAGCAGGATGCGCACGCCCGGCGAAGGTTTGTCCGCAGCGGGAAGATTCGCACCCAAGGTCAGCAGCCCGACCAGCAAAACCGCACAGCTTCCGAGGCACAGCCACCAGCGCATAAGTTTCCCCCGATTGCTCCGATGCAAGATCGGCGGACGTAGGCCCGCCGTGATCGTATGCGGCAAGTGTGTTCCCGCGCCGAATCGGCGTTCGAGATCGGCACTCGTCACTCCGCCGTGCTGCGAAAATGCCAGCGTGATCGCGCAAGTTTCCCACGGCTGGCTTACGCCAGCCGCTCCTGGTGCACACCATCATGCCCATTGCAAAAAGCGACATTTTCGATGCACATCCGCACATGTACCAAGTTCGGCGGACGTAGGCCCGCCGTGCTGCCGTGCGACATGGCATTTCTATAAAGCCGCTTTTTCCTGGCGAGCGCTATCCTCCCGCGAAGCCGGCACCAGACCGAGATTGCTCAGCAACTCGCGGGCACTTTCGACACGGTTCAGGCAATAGATATGCAGTCCCGGCACGCCATAGTCCAACAGGCGCATGCACAACTCCGTGCACACTTCCACACCATAGCGGCGAACCGACTCGTCATCGCCGAGCTGATCGAGCCGGCGATTGATTTCTGCCGGCAGTTTTGCTCCACACATCTGCGTAAAGCGGCGGATCTGCTCTTTGCTCAAAAACGGCAGAATTCCCGGCACCAGCGGCACGTTCACGCCACGTTTCTGGCGGAGGTACTCGACGCACTCGATAAAATCCTCGGCTACATAAAAGAGCTGGGAAATCAGGAATTCCGCTCCTGCTTCGACTTTCAAAGCCGCGTAGTCCCAATCGCGGTATTTGTCAGGGGCTTCCTGATGACCTTCGGGATAAAAGGCTGCACCGATGCTGAAGGAATACCGGCTGCGGATAAAGCGAATGAGATCGGTAGCGTGTGCGAAACCGTCGGGTTCGGCGATAAATTGCGTTTGTCCCCGGGGCGGATCCCCGCGCAACGCCAGAATATTCTCCAGGCCAAGGGTCTGGGCTTCGTCGAGCACTGCGGCGATGGTTTGCCGACTCTGACCCGTACAGGTGAGATGAGCCATGCTGGTCACGCCGAACTGCTGTTGAATGCGACTGGCAATGCGAAGGGTACGTTCGCGGGTGCCTCCACCGGCACCGTAAGTAACGGAAAAAAACGACGGCCCTAACGCCAGCAATTGCGGCAGGGTCTGGCGGAAAAGGAGAGCTTCGGCATCATCGGACTTGGGTGGGAACAATTCCAGCGAAATGACCAGATCGCGGCGGTTCACAACCGCTTGCGCTTGCCGATACAGTTGTGCAATCCGCAATGCCTCCGCTCCCGTTCTTGGACCAGCTGACCGGGCCGGCAATTAACGACGCAGCCAGGTCAATCGCCTTATGCCTTGATTATATCGCGGACGGTCATGCCGCTGGGAATCATCGGCAAAACGTGTTCCTGATACGGTACCAGGACGTCGAGGACGAAGGGGAGTTTGGCGTCGAGCATTTCCCGCAGGGCATCATCGAGATCGGCCTTCTGCGTCACCTGCCGGGCAGCGCAGCGGAAACTTCTGGCCATCTGGACGAAATCGGGGTATGGCCCTTCGTCGGGGCCGGCCCCCAGGTAAGTGTGAGCGCGATTGCTGGCGTAGAAACGATCTTCCCACTGCACCACCATGCCCAGGTGCTGGTTATTGAGCAGCAGCACCTTGACGGGCAGCTTTTCGCAATAAGCACAGGCCAGCTCCTGCACGTTCATCAGGAAACTGCCGTCGCCATCAATGTCAATGGCGATTTTGTCCGGATGCGCAGCCAGTGCACCGATGGCGGCAGGTAAACCGAACCCCATGGCTCCCAGTCCGCCCGAAGTAAACCAGTGCCGCGGACGGGTGAATTTGAAATACTGAGCCGCCCACATCTGATGCTGACCAACTCCCGTCGTGACGATGGTTCGATCCAGCCAGCCGCGTTCGTGGAGAATGTGCCACAACCGCTCGATGCAGTATTGCGGCATAATCGCATCGTCGCGGTCTTTGTAACGCAAAGGCTCGGTTTCTCGCCAGTAGTCAATCTGCCGGTACCAGTCGCGGTATTTCTGCTCCGGGGTCTCGCCCGGATACAGATGCAATCCCTGGTCCACGAGCTTGAGGAGTTCCTGCAAGGCGTACTTGACATCGCTGCAGATGGGCAAAGTGGCAGGCTTGCATTTGTTGAGTTCGGCGGGGTCAATGTCAATGTGGACAATGCGGCCATGTTTGGCGAATTCGCTTACCTTGCCGGTCACCCGGTCGTCGAAACGCACGCCGAGGGCCAGCAGCAGATCGGCCTCGTTGATGGCGTAATTGGCATAGACAGTACCGTGCATTCCCAGCATTTGCAGGCACTGGTAATGCGTGCTGGGAAAGGCACTCAGCCCCATCAACGTCAACGCCACGGGAATGCGCGTCTTCTCGGCAAACTGGCGCAGCTCTTCAGCGGCGTTGCCGGAAATGATACCGCCACCGGCGTAGATGATCGGTTTCCGGCTGTCGCGCAAAAGCTCCATTACCTGTCGCAATTCTTCGGGCTTTGCTTTGCGAAACGGTTTGTAGCCGGGCAGATTCATCGGCGGGTCCCAATCCGGCACCACCTGGCGATTTTGCACGTCTTTGGGAACATCAATAATCACCGGCCCGGGCCGACCCGTGGTGGCGATGTAAAACGCTTCCTTCATGATCCGCGTAATGTCTTCAGTGCGGGTGATCAGGTAGTGGTGCTTGGTGATGGCGCGGCAGATTTCGATGGTGGGCGTCTCCTGAAACGCGTCGGTGCCGATGACCGGCGTGCTCACCTGACCGGTAATGGCGATGAGGGGCACGGAGTCCATTTTGGCGTCGGCCAGACAGGTAACGAAATTGGTCGCCCCGGGGCCGCTGGTGGCGATGCAAACTCCGGGTCGGCCGGTGCTGCGGGCATAACCGCTGGCCATGAACCCGCCGCCCTGCTCATGGCGAGGCAAAATGGTGCGGATTTTGTCGGCGACACGGGTCAGCGCCTGGTGGATGGGCATGCTCGCCCCGCCCGGATAGGCAAAGACCACCTGCACACCGTGCCGCACCAGACATTGCACCAGAATATCCGCGCCCGATAACGGCGCCGTTCCCGTCAGCAATGGTTGTTTCACAGCCTGCTCCCATCTCGTCGTGATTGAAAAGCAACCTCGGTTCTGGGCAGGTTACCGCCAATTGTATTTTTATATGCACCGTGGCGAGGCAAAAGCCAGGTGCTGCCTTCACAATCGCACCATGATCGCGTGTTTCCAGGCAAGCGCGGCCCGAACAGACTGAATTAATCGCTATTCCCGGCAGCCAGTACACCGGCAGAACGTCTGGCCATACGCACACCGTCGCGCAAGCAGGCCCGCAACCCACTCGCCCGCAGCACCGACCCCCAGAGTCCCGCAAACGTTTCCCGAGCATATCGCATTTCAACTCAGCGCGCGGGTGGGGATGGAGCTCGGCACATCGGCCAGGCCGAAAGACAACCGAACATGCCGTCCTAAGGCTTGACGGGGATCGGCACGGGTTTGGCCATCAGTCCGCCCAGCAATTGCTGCAGAACGACCTGCAAGGCATTTCCGAGGGCCGGATAACTCGCCTCCAGACGAATAGTCGCGGTCCCTGTTTCGTCGCTACGGATTTGCAGGCTCTTTTCGACATCCTTGACCAGATCGGGAGCCAGGGCAGCGAACTGGACCAGTGCCGGTTTTAGTCCTTGCTCGTAGGCTTCCCGAGCTATGCTCTCCAGTTGTTTCGCAGCATTGGCATCGCCTAACCCGACCTGCAATTGCAAGGCCATGCTTTGCGGCAAGAACTCGATTTTGGCAAACGCCACGTGAATCTTCTCCAGCACAGTTGCGATCTTCTGCATTTCCGGAGGCAACGGGGCACTGGCTAAGGCGGCTTTCAGGTCTATGTTGCGTGCCAGCACAGCCAGTTGCGCATTGCCAACCGCCTGGGCGAGCGGTTCCCAATCCTTGGACAAGCCTTCGCTCGACGGAGAACCAAGGCCAGGTACGGATTTAACGGCTTCCGGCGCACCGGTTAGGAGAACATCGGCCGCCGGCCAGGTCACAAACGCCTGCTGTCCCTGAACGGTGCCGAAGTAAACGGTCTGCTCGCCAATTTTTTCCTCGCGCCAGTCGGTCGAGGTTCGTTTGAGCTCCTGAAGGACCTTTTCGCGGTCCACAGGGCGATGGAACCGCACACCGACCACCATCGTCGGCAACACTTCCTTCTCGTTCAACGAGTTCGGCACCCTGGTCCAATCTAATCGCAGGCTAATCATCACTTCTGCTATGTCTGTCGGGGCGATCGCAGGAGGAAGCTGGCCTGTTTGCTTTTGCACTTCGGGCCGGCGAAGGAATTGTTGTACAAGTGGATGCTGAGTAAACTCCGCCGGGTTCAGGCAAACAACCACGTTCGCATCGGCCGGGACATAACGCCAGCACTGCATTGCCGCGACCGGTCGCGCAGGCGCTTCCTGGAAAATCTTTCCCAACTGTTCCACGATTCCCTGTTCCGGAGACGCCGCCGGGCCCGACGGGGTTTGCCCTGGTGAAGTATTCGTGCCGATCGGCTGTGGCCTGGATGGAATACCCGACGCATCGGGCGATGTGGATGATGTTGATGGAGAAGGCTCCGAGTTGGCGTTCGGCCCGGGCTTTCCACTGGCGACCTGCGGTGCGGTCTGCCCAACCTGGGAAACGCCGCCCAAACCGATGGCTTGCAAGACTGGGTCAAGCCAGCCCAGATACCAGGCGGTTGCCACGCCGCCCGCCAGCAGCAAGAGCAACACCACCAAAATCAGCCACACCCACCACCGCGACTTCTGCGCCGCGGGTTCCTGGCCGAAGTCAATTTCCTCCGGCTCGGTCGCCTCGACGTAAGGCTCTTCGCCGACTTCTTCCGGGACCTCGGCAGCTTCGGATACCGGTTCGCCAGCTTCCACCACTTCGCCGCCAGTTTGGGCCACCTCTCCGGAAAACACATCGCCCGCTTCCTCTTCGGACCATTGCACCGTAGGCTTTTCCTCAGGGGCGGGCGGAGGGGATGCCGACTGCGCAAGCTCCTGTTCCCAGGGTTCTGGCTCAGGCACCGCCTTTGGGGTTGGTTCAGGAGGTGACGTGCTCGGAGGTGGTTGAGACTGAGCCTGGGTGGGCGTAGGTTCGGGACCGAGGATGTCTTCCATCCCCACCAGTTTCACCCGCGGCGATTCAGCACCGACTCCCGAAGTAATGTCCGGCCCACCGGTCATGGTTCCCCCGGGCGAACTCGACGAACGCAACAGATGGGCAGGCACAGGGAAAATCGTTTCGCACTTCGGGCACAGAATGCGTTTGTCCGAGGTAAGTTCCGCGGAGGTTTTCAGAGGTGCCCCGCAGTGCACGCAATTGAACCGCGTAATCGGCATGACTTCTCTCCCGCTGCTACACCCTGGGTCTGGCTGAAAGTCCGCCCAATCGGCTCGGCAAGAGGAATGATTCCAGTCTGCCTGAAGCGGTCTCGGCCGCGCCTGCAAAGATACCGACCCTCTTCGCCTTGCATTCAGTCTAGCCCTGCCTGCCGGGCAATGCAAGCAGTCGGGCCAACCGCTTGCCTGACGGCGTGGCCGGGGTTCACCGATTTTTCGCAATTGCTTCACAATCCAACCTGCCAGCGGCTCATAAAATCTCCTGGCCAGAACCGACCACGCCCCACAGAGCAAATGCATCTGTGCCGGGCTTGACCGACACCGATACGCTCGAAACAGGAAATCCTTTCATGAACATGGCTCGCAGCAAACGAATCATTGCCCTGGCCATCACCTTAGCCGCGACCCTGCTGGTCTCGTGCCGATCACAGGCACCCCAGGAACCCGGGCAGGAAGAACTCTCAGGCGAAATCAAAATTGACGGTTCCAGCACCGTTTACCTCATCACCGAAAAAATGGCGGCCGCGTTTCGCTCCCTGCACCCCAACGTGAAAATCTCCATCGGTGTATCCGGAACCGGCGGCGGATTTAAAAAATTCGCTAACAACGAAACCGACATCAGCGACGCCTCGCGGCCGATCCGCGCTGCCGAAGCGGAAGCCTGTCGAAAGAACGGCATCGAGTATCTGGAACTGAAGGTCGGCATAGACGGGCTGGCCGTGATTATCCACCCTGAAAACACCTGGGCCCGGAAACTGACGGTGGAGCAGTTGCACCACATCTGGCGACCGAACAATCCCGCTCAGCGATGGAAAGACCTCGACCCGAACTGGCCCGATAAGAAAATCGAGCTTTTTGGCGCAGGCACGGATTCCGGCACCTTCGATTATTTCACCGAGGTCATCAACGGCAAGGAAAAAGTCAGCCGACCCGATTACACCGCCACCGAAGATGATAACGTCACGATCAACGGCGTGGCCAGGAGCAAGTATGCTCTGGGTTATCTGGGCGTGGCCTATTACGAAGAAAACAAAGACAAAGTCGCCGTCGCAGCCATCCGCGACCGCAACTCGGAAGAGTACGTTTTGCCGACCCCCGAAAACGTCCTCAGCGGCAAATATCGCCCCCTGAGCCGGCCCCTATTTATTTACGTGAAACTGGCCTCGCTGAAACGGCCGGAAGTGCAGGAATTCGTCCGCTTTTACTTACGCCGATCCGATCTGGTGCGGCAGAGCGGCTACATCGAATTGCCTCTCGCCGAGCAACTGGAACAACAGAAAAAGTTCGAAAGCGTGCTGGAACAATTGCGCTAAATCGCCGAAGCGCGATCCTGGTTGCAGTACGCCCAACACTACCACAATGCTCTAACAATTGCGCTAAATCGCCGAAGCCACGTTCGCTAACGCAGTCGCAACAACACTCACTTTCCACGGTCGGCTTACGCCAGCCGCTCCTGGTTCGGATGTGCCGATGCGTTTGCACAGTAACGCTTGTGTTCCGCCTGTTCGTTCTGCCTTGCACGATGGCTAACCACGGGGGGCTTACCCCCCCGCTCTAGCGTTGCGGTGCGGACGTCTGCCGGCGAAAAAAACGATTTTTGCGATATGCGAACGCACATTCACAAGAGCGGCGGGCGTCAGCCCGCCGTGGTACCGAAAAACGCATGTGCAACGGCGATCATCTATGGCCGGGTGATTGCGTTTCTCGCGCATGACCGACACCGGCACCACGGTCGACTCACGCCAGCCGCTCCTGGTTCGGATGTGCCGATGCGTTTGCACAGTAACGCTTGTGTTCCGCCTGTTCGTTCTGCCTTGCACGATGGCTAACCACGGGGGGCTTACGCCCCCCGCTCTTGTGTTGGTGTGCGAACGTCTGCCGGCGAAACAACGATTTTTGCGATATGCGAACGCACATTCACAAGAGCGGCGGGCGTCAGCCCGCCGTGGTGAGGGCAACGTTCTGGCACAGGAAAACGAATGCGTCGTGCGTGGCGAGCGTCAGGATCAAGAGCGGCGGGCGTCAGCCCACCGTGGGTGGGAAAATGCGCATCGGCAGACACGAGCGCCGTTCGTCGGCAGACCGGCGACGGTGTTGTGGATCGCCGTTGCGGTCGCGGGCATCGGGGCCACGGGGCTAACGTAGCGCCAGAATCGTTCATGGGCCATACGGCTCCGGATTACAATCGCGTGCATTGGCGCCACGGGGGGCTTACGCCCCCCGCTCTTGCGTTGGTGTGCGAACGTCTGCCGGCGAAACAACGATTTTTGCGATATGCGAACGCACATTCACAAGAGCGGCGGGCGTCAGCCCGCCGTGGTACCGAAAAACGCATGTGCAACGGCGATCGTCAATGGCCGGGTGATTGCGTTTCTCGCGGATGACCGACACCGGCACCACGGTCGGCTTACGCCAACCGCTCCTGGTTGCACGCGTGCATATCGTCGCAAATGCAGGGTGGCGATTTGCAACGGCCTCCGGCCAGGCTGGGGCTAGCGACGGGGTTCGGCCGCGAAACTTTTTATGTGTGATGTGATTCGGATTGCCGGCCTAGAGCTGGCGGTGGGATTCGAACGTGAAGACTTTATGCCTGCGATGTGATTCGGATTGCCAAACTAGAGCTAGCGGTGGGATTCGAACCCACAACCTGCGGTTTACAAAACCGCTGCTCTACCGTTGAGCTACGCTAGCGTACCACTGGGCCATAGTTGCCGGGCAAGTTCTGCGTCATGGGTCGCATTATTATAGCCTATCGGAACGGCACGAAACTAGTTTGAAACCGTGATCGGTGCCCAATTGAGCGGGTCGAGAGCTCATGCGTTGGCGCGGAGCGTGCTTTTGCACTCTCGGCAATGCTGGCCCAGCTTGGGAGCAGCGTGGAGACCGTTATTCGAGCCGGGGCAGCCTGACGGTAACGGAAAAGGAATACCGCGGGGTCAACCCGACCCGCCGACGAAATAAGCAAACGCGGGTACGATTCCGCCCTAGCTTGTGCGTTTCTTGGTGTTCTTGGCACTGGCGGACTGGCCGACGAAGAGCAAACGCGGGTACGGTTCCGCCTCTGCTTCGACTCGTCGCAGCCGGTGCCGTTCAGCGTCGCCACAACAGGAAGAAAATGCAGCTGCCGAGAAAACCGAGCAGCAGGCCAAGGTAGAGGAAAAACAGACGTTCCAGCCAGCCGAAACGACGAATGACAGCGAAGCCAGAAGACGTCGCGGAAGAATCGCTGGAGGAAGGTGGATCAGATGGAGAGGGCGAACCGGTGGCCTGCGTGGCTGCGGGATTTGCCGGTGTCTGCGAAAGCGGTACCGCCGACGCTCCCAGGTCGGGATTGGACAACGTTGCCGCCGAGTTTGGCACCAGAAGCCAGCCACTGCCCAGTTCGGGATTGCTCGGGGTAGCGCGAGGCGGGCCGGTCAGCGTGTCGAGACTGGAATAGCTGCGTGGTCCGGGAATGCCCAAAGGCTCGAGAGCTGCCAGCAGTTCGGCCGGGGTCTGGAACCGATCTTCCGGCGACTTGGCCAGCAGTTTGTGGATGATTTCCGCCAGGGGCACGGGAATTTCGGGACGCAGTTCGCGTATCGGTCGCGGTTCTTCGGTCAGGTGTTTGATCAGCTTCTCCATGGCCGTGTCGCCTGGGAATGGCACCCGACCGGTCAAGCCGTAATAGAAGGTGCAACCGAGACTGTACAGGTCGGAGCGGATGTCCACCTCGTGGAAATCGCGACCCTGTTCCGGGGACATGAAATCGGCGGTACCATAAACCTGACCGGCGCGGTTCTGGCGAATGACCGACTCAACCATACGCGAGACGCGACCGGAACGGAGATGGGCCAGGCCAAAATCCACAATTTTCAGCAGGTAATCGCCGCTTTTCCGCAAGTTGGAAGAAGTGGCCGAGGATTTGCTCCGACTTTTGGTCACCAGCAGGTTGGACGGTTTGAGATCGCGGTGAACCAGACCGAGTCCGTGGGCATAATCGAGAGCGGAGGCAGCCTGGCGCATCAATTCCACAGCAAGACCGATCGGCAACGGTCCACGTTCCTGCACTAACTCCTGGAGCGATTTGCCCGGCACGTATTCCATGGCGAGAAAATGCACCCCGCGACCGCGATTGGCATCGTAAGCCAGCACGATGTTGGGATGCTGCATCTGCGCCAGCACCCGAATTTCCCGCTCGAACTGCAACAACTGCTCCTTATCGCGAACGGCACTGAGTTTCAGTACCTTGAGAGCCACCAGCCGTCCCATCCCGGTGTGAACGGCCTTGAACACCGTCCCCATCGCTCCCTGGCCGAGACGATCCAGGATGCGGTATGGCCCCAGCCAGAATCCTTTTGACCGGCCCAGAAGAATCTGTTCCGCCTGGTAAGCAGTAAGTAAACCTTCGGCAACAAGCGTGCGGGCGAGCAGTATCGGATCCTTTTCTTGCAGCCGATGCTCCAGAGCGTGAATCTGATCCTCAGCCAGCAACTGACTGCGGCGGAGATGGTAAAAGAATTGGTCGCGATCCATGTCGGCTGTTTCCCTGGTGCCGAGCCGCTTGCACCAATTGTTTTTCCGGTGCGATCTGCACGGGGATGATTATAGGGAAAGTTCAGGCCTGCTGACAAAGGCGTGTCAGTGACCGGCCTGGTGTGCGCAAGCGAGCCCGCATGGGAATACACGCAGCAAACGCTATGCCACTCCCTTTCAGGCTGGTCGCTGTAACAGATGCCGCAGCGCCGACTCCAGTTGCGGATAGTCAAACGTGAAGCCCTGCTCCTGGAGTTTGCGGGGTACAGCGCGGGCACTGCTCAAAAACAATGCGTCGGCCATTTCGCCAAACACCAGACGGGCCATGAAGCCCGGCATGGGAAACAGTGTCGGTCGCCGTAAGACTCGTCCGAGCGTGCGAGTAAATTCCGCATTGGTCACCGGCTGGGGCGAAACGAAATTAACCGGCCCCTGAACACTCTCCTTTTCCAGGACGAACTGAAAGGCCCGGACGGCATCGGCGATATGAATCCAGCTCCAGTATTGCTGGCCCGAACCGATACGACCACCCAGGCACAGCAAAAAAGGCAAGCGCATTTTCGCCAGTGCCCCACCGCGATCACTCAGGACAACTCCAAGCCGACAGCAAACGACACGGATTCCCGCTTCAGCAGCCGCTGCGGTCGCCGATTCCCATTCCTGACACACCTGGGCCAGAAAATCGTTACCTGGCGGACTGGATTCGGTCAATTCTTCGCTGCCGCGGTTACCGTAGTACCCGATGGCCGAAGCATTCACCAGCACACGTGGTTTCGGCTGGAGCCTGGCGAGGGTCTGCGCCAGCAAGCGTGTGCTCAGCACGCGGCTATTGCGAATCAGAGCTTTGACTTCCTCGTTCCAGCGCCGCTCGGCGATACCGTAACCGGCCAGGTTCACCGCGGCATCAATACCTGCCAGTGCCGCGCTATCCAGCTGTTCCCTGTCAGGGTCCCAGAAAATTTCCCCCGGTCCGACCGGTGGGCGGCGAACCAGACGAATTACCTCATGGCCAGCCGACTGCAACTGTGGAACCAGAGCCGACCCGATTAAACCCGAAGAACCGCTCACCAGCACCCGTGCCATGGTGATTTCTCCTATCCATGATGTGGCGATTCATTGAACTATTATACGGCACGCCCCACACAGAGATTGGCCGGGATGTTTCTCTCGCCGATGCGGTGTTGCGTGAGCCGGTGTTGCTTGCCAGGCCTATCGCCTGGTGTTCGCTGGATACATTACCGCTGGCCAATGCTTCCACCGAGCCTGGATTGTTTCAAGCCAGCGACAGTAAACAACCATGCACGCCGGGCAAGCCAGGGTCGTTCGCTGTTCGGTTTGCATTGCCGGATGCGGCATGATCAGGGAGACTGGTCAGCGTTGAGTGTGGGGCATAAGATCGCGGCAGCCGACAGGTGCCTGACGTGGTGCCAGTCCATCGCCGGGCAAGAGACGGCAGGTGTCAGTTCACCGACAATGCTGCGAGGAATGCGTCAGCCTGCCGGGATGCTCGGCATCTTGCCGCGGTGATCGGCTGAGCGCTGCGTCGGGAGAATAGGGAAGTACGGTGCGAATCCGTCGCGGGGCCGCCGCTGTGTTCGGCCAGGCTCCACGGCTGGGGTAGCCCGAACGGGACTATCCGGCCACTGCGGTCTGTGCGTGGCGAACCAGTCTCCGCATCGGCAGGAGGCATTCGCCATGGACACGTTTGCCGTGGGAAGGCTGTCGTGGGGCCGCTATGAGCCGTCAGCCAGAAGACCTGCCTGTCGGCGTCGGCAATCCACGGTGGGGAATGTCTCCGCTGTGGGGAGGATGCTTCGGCCCTCAAGCATCCGGCGGACGCGCGACTTTCTGCCAAACCCGGGCCGCGTCGGCGCCTCGGGGGCCGAAGCAGTATGCTTCCTGAAGCCCGGCCCGGCAGAAAGGAGCGTGTCATGCTGCACTGCTTCCTGTGCTCCCACTGCGCTTCTGTCCTACGCACGTCACAAGTGGACGTGGATTATGCTCGCCGGCTCGTCAAGCGGTCAACGGATCGCGTCCCGGCAACGTGTTCCCACCGGTTGTTCAGGTGGCGGAGCGGTTTTACGCTGGTGGAGCTGCTGGTGGTGATTGCCATCATTGGGCTGTTGATGGCCCTGTTGCTCCCGGCGATACAACGGGCCCGCGAAGCTGCCAACCGTGCCCGCTGTGCCAACAACCTCCGTCAGCTGCTCATCGCCGCCCATAACTACGCCACCGCGAACAGCGACGTCCTGCCGCCCGGACTGATCAGCGACACCAGCGGCAATACCTACTGGTTCGGCAAAACGTTACCGGGTTCGCCTCTGGGTACGGTGGATGTGACCCAGGGCTGGCTCACCCCGTATTACGAACGCAATCGGCAGGTCACCATGTGCCCGAATTTTCCCAGGGATCGCGTGGTGCTCAAGTACGAAGGAGGCACGGGTGGCTACGGTTACAACTACAAATACCTGGCTCCAATCAGCTGGGCGAATCAGAGCGGCACCTGGATCACGCAGTGGACGCCGATCACCCTCGGCCAGGTTCAGGCCACCAGCCGCACCATTGCCTTCACCGACAGCCTTGGCACCGACACGTTCTCGGCTGGGACGCCCAGCAATCCAGCGCTGATTGAAGTGCCGCTTATTGAACCGCCCAGCGGACGTTATCCGACGGTGCATTTTCGGCATGGCGGCGGACGGGTGGCGAATGTGGCGTTCCTGGACGGCCACGTGGAAGGATTTTCCCCAGGCACCCGCAATCCCGCCGCACCGTGGGACCCACCGTCGCTTACCGCTTTCCGCGACCAGTGGAGCATCTTCGACATCGGCACCAACGACGAACTCTGGGACCGCGAATAAAACCGCGATAACTCGCATACGCTGGCACCGTAACCACTGGAAACCCGCCGGCGTTTCCGGGTAGTGCGGCGGGCTCACGCCCCGCGACAACTTCTTCAAATTGGAAGTAAACGACACTCTGCCAAGTCCTGTTTCCCAATCCCACGGCGGGCTGACGCCCGCCGCTCTTGTGAATGTGCGTTCGCATATCGCAAAATCGCCGTTTCTCCGGCGAGCGGACACCATGCACCAAGAGCGGTCGGCGTAAGCCGACCGTGGAGCCCCAGCGACTCAGTTCACAAAAACCACCTGCATCTGCAAGTGCGTTACCGAACCACGGCGGGCTCACGCCCGCCGCTCTTGTGAATGTGCGTTCGCATATCGCAAAATCGCCGTTTCTCCGGCGAGCGGACACCATGCACCAAGAGCGGTCGGCGTAAGCCGACCGTGGAGCCCCAGCGACTCAGTTCACAAAAACCACCTGCATCTGCAAGTGCGTTACCGAACCACGGCGGGCTCACGCCCGCCGCTCCTGATTGTGGCGGCGACAGTTGCCGAACATTACGCAATTCTTCTCGCACACCGTGCGTAATGCGAACCACGGCGGGCTGACGCCCGCCGCTCTTGATCCTCGGAGTGATGTCGCTTCACCGACTGGCTCGGAATAGCGGCCGGAAGTGCGACTACTGATTCACGGCTAACGCTTGGGGCGAACGCTCGCGCTTGCTGATGGAACGACGCTGGCGACGCTAAACCTGGTACACGCTTTGCCAGGCGTGGCCGCGATGTCCGAACCCCAGCCGATCCGGATGCAGCATCTCCGCCAGAATTTCGACGGACTCGGCCAGACGTGGGCCGGGACGGTTGAAGTACTGGTTGCCGTCCGCGACAAAGACCTGGCGATGCCGCACTGCGTAGAGGTGCTGCCAGCCAGGCAATCGCTCCAGAACATGGATTTCCTGCAAGCTGCGCTGCATGTCCCAGCCGCACGGTATCAGGATGATGACTTCCGGATCGGCCTGGACTAAATCCTGGTAACGAAGATAGGCCGAAGGTTTGCCGGCTTCGTCAAGAACAGGCACGCCACCGGCCAGGTGAACTAATTCCGGCATCCAGTTGCCCGCACCCATAAGCGGATCAAGCCATTCCAGGCAGATGACAGTGGGACGATGGGCGTTCCTGGGCAAGACCAGGTTCACCTGCTGCATACGTTGCTTCAGGCGGGCGACAAGTTGCTCGGCTTTCTCGCTCGCGCCCAGGGCATTGCCGATGTCGAGCATTCCCTGCCAGACGTCAGCCAGAGAATGCGGCTTGAGGGCAACGATGGTCGGTGGGCCGGAAGGTAGTTCCTCGGTGTCCTGCACGGCGAGGCGCTCAGTTGGGAAGTGGCCGGCACCCTGATGCGTTGCTCCATCCGTTGCTGCGGCATTCGGGGTGGATTCGGGACTGGCGGAATCCGCAAAACTCGCCGCTATTTCGTTCCCATCCGAAACCGGAGCCGGCATGTTCCACGTACAAATGGCCTGTTCTACATCGCGGAGACTGACGGCGCAGACCTCGCAATGATCCTGGGTAACGATCACTGTCGGGCGGAGCAGCCGCAGCAGTTCGGCATTGATCCAGTAAACCGGTTCGCCACGCCGGACTACCTCGCGTACCTGTTCGTCAATGGCACGACTGTTTCCGGAAACGTCAATGCGTGGCCCGGTCAGTACGGGCAGGCGTTCGACTTCCGGGGGATAATCGCACTCATGCGATCGGCCCACCAGAAACCGGCCCATACCCAGGGCGTAGATGGTTTCGGTAGCGCTGGCCAGTAACGAGACGATTCGCGGCTGCATGTTTGGCATCCCGGCAGTGAGGCGACAGGCGAACCAGGATCGCTGCTGTCGCAGCCATTGCCTGCTGCATGATCGGTCGGCGACGTGGATGGCAACAGGGCGCGGTTATTCTATTTCTGCCTGAGCAACTGCAGAGCCTGGGTTCGGGCAATTTCCAGAACAGCGTTGTCGAGGGCTTGTTGCACGGCTGGGTCGTCCATCATTCCGGCCGGGTCGCCACCGTTGGGCAATTGCGGTTTGATCAGCACATCGGGCTGGATACCACGGCCGCTCACGGTTTCGCCGTTAGGCAACAACCAGCGGGCCGCCGTCATGCGAGTGCCGCCTGCCTGTCCCCGCGCCAGCTCCAGCACATACTGCACTTCCGCTTTGCCCCGGGTCGGTTGACCGGCGACCAGTGCCTGAATGTGTCCCAGTCGGGCATGCGCTTGCAGAGCTCCCGCCAGCATCTCGGCTGCGCTGGCCGTCTTTTCATCTACCAGCACGACCACCGGCAACAGCCAGTCGTCGCCCCGCTGTGCCAGATAATGATGATTCCACTCCGGAATGCGGCTTTGCACCACCGCCAGCGTCCCTGCAGGGATAAAGCGATCGGCAACCTGAAGAGCAGCCGTGACCAGTCCCCCGCGATTGCCCCGCAAGTCCAGCACCAGCGCACGCATTCCCTGACTGCTCAAATCCTGCAAAGCGCGATCAAACTCCCGCACCGTTCGTGTCTGGAACAACTCGACCCGAATGTACCCGACCCCTTCCATGCTATCGAGCATACTCCGCCGCACGGTTACCGTATCCGCTGGCGTCTGGCGCGTCAGCAGGAATTCCCGCGTTTCACCTTCCTCGGTCTGAACCGTAACCGCGACCCGCGTCCCTTTGCGCCCCAGTAAACGTAACCAGACCCCTTCCAGACTCTCCTGGTCCACGGATTCGCTCTGAATAGCCAGGAGTCGGCTGCCGACACGCAGACCCTGTCGCGCAGCATCACTGTCCGGGGCGACACCGAGGATAATAATCCCGTCGTCAGTGGCAGTAATATCCAGGCCAGGCGTAGCTGTGTGCGGATCGGCGAGCAATTTCTCCAGCAACACAGCGGTCGGCGTCAGGTATTCGCCATACGCATCCAGAGCTTCGCAGCCGGCGGCGAGACATTCCCACACGGTCAACACCGGCCGCATTTGTTCCCGCAACTGCATCCGTCGCGCCTGCCGACGCAGTTCGTGTAACAGTTCTGCCTTGTTTGACGGCTGCACCGTTGCCAGCTCGGCAAACCATTCCCGAAGCCGTTGCCTCCGTTCAGCTGTGGGTGCCCTGTCGAACGCCAGCTCGGCAAAGGCCGGGTTGTCCAGGGCCCAGTTCAGGTGTTCCCAACCGCGCCGCCAGATGGCCGCCAGCGTTAGCTCGCCGACAAAAACGTGCTCGGCATAATCCACAAACTCACTGTAAACGGCCAGCGCTTCGTCGAAATCCAGCTTAGCCAGCCAGGCTCGCAGCTGGCGATCCTGGTAGCGCTGGCGAATCCGCTCCTGGGTCAGGCACCGCCGCAACGCTTCCCGCCAGGCGGTTTGATCCGGCTCCCGTTCAAGCAACCGGGCATAAATGGCGGCGGCAGTGAGCCAGCGGTGCGCCTGTTCGTGTTGTTCGGCCTGAGCGAGCAACTCCGGGGCATCGGTTACCGGGGCCGTCTGCGCCAGCGTCTCGCTTGTGATAAACACCAGTGCCAGCACGAAACCGCTGGCCAGCCACAAGCATTTCCGTCTGTTCCGTTGTGCCCGGTCAACGACCACGCCCATCCCCGTTTTTACCCGCAGGCCGACCTGCATAATCGCACTCCTGAGATTACTCCCCAATTACGACGAACCGCAAGCCCATACGGCCTGCGCTCTTCACGAAAATCGGCCAGCACTTTTCCGTATATGTTCCAATTACATCAGCGTCCAGCGGCACTGTCAACCTCGCTGGTCGAGCCTGAGCATTCCGCGATCCCGGCTGCGGATTCGCGCGAGTAGCCCGCCGTCTGCGCTCATCGCTTTGCTGGATCATTCGGCGGGCACGGGCGTGTATTCGAGACGATAGCGCCAGGGACGCTGGGCCGATCGAAGCTCCGGTGTCGGACGGGCGGCGAATTGTTTCCACAGTTCTTCCGCACGTTGCCGCTGGACATCGCCGCGATGCACATGGAAACCGTACCGCAAGGTCAGTGTCTCACCCTTGCGGAGCAGGTAAGCCTGGCGGAGATTGAAAGCAGCGCTCATCCAGCCATCGTCGCGGACATGCCAGCTGGTCGGATGACCGGGATTGTCGCGATGGTCAAACCAGGTGATGCCTTCCCAATGCTCGGGGCTACGATCGGCTGCGCCCGATGCGCCCGCACTCGGGCCACTGTAATCCGTCCAGCGTGCCGGTTTGGCGAAAATCTGGGCCTCGCCGATGCCCCCTTCGCTGTTGCTAAGACGACCGCCACCGTAATGGGCGGAGATACTCCGGGCCACACGCAGTCCGGCAAAACCGAAGTTGGTTTGTCCCAGCCGAAGCTCGGCCAGCGGCGTCGTGAATTGCAAACACCATTCGAGCCACAATTCCTCCTGCGGCAGTGGTTGCACGATGAGATAGAAATCCTGTTGCACCAGCAACGTGTTGTGGGCGTCGAACCAGCCGAGCCGAACCGCCATACCGCCGTAGCTTTCCCCGTCTTGATAATGCAACCATTGCATCTGGCGGATTTGCTGGCGATTGGTCGGTCGCTCTTCCCAGAAATTGATCCCGGCCACATCGCGGTGGCCGAACCACCAGGAGCGATGGTGCTCGTGGTTGGAATCGGCAGGATGACCCATCCGCGTCAGCATTCGCCCGGACGGGCCGATCACCGGCCAGAAAAACGGCCGCGGATGCCGGGCACCGTAGTGCCAGCGTAATCGTTCCTTTCCGGCCACGCAGAAGGAGACCTGTTCGTCGGGAGCGGGCACGACTTCGACCGGCAAGCTCGGTTTGCCTGCGGACATGGCTGACTCCTTGGTGAGTCTGGCGACGCTCTGCCCAAACCATATCCCGCCACCCAGCGCCCGGCCAGCATTCCCGCTCAGAGAGTGGGAACGCGCTTGCTCTGTCGAAAACATAGTTGCGTGTGGGCGCAAACTAACGGCGAACGGCGTAAGCCACCACCCGCAGAGCCACTTCATTGTTCAACGTCCTCTCCCGCCACGTCCTCAACTGTGGCTGACAGTGTAGCGCCTGGCTACCAAGTTAACTCTACCGCCGCGCCGTCCACCGCGACTCAGTGCTACGCTCCAACCCACTGATGAACGATTCCACGTGCCAAAACCATTTCACTACCAACCTCGTCCTTAACTAAGTAAGATGGCGCCGCGAACCTTTCCGAGTGGCCCCATTGGGCCGACAATTCAAGTAAGGAGAGCAGCTATGTGTGGGAAGCTGCGAGGCAGAATGGCAACGGTGATGTTGGTTGGGATGATGCTCGGCATAGCGAGGGTTTTCCTCGCGGCCCAGGAACCGCCCGAACAAGAGGCGAAGCCTGTTGCCCAAGCGCCGGCGGAACAAAAGCCGACACCCTTGCCGGAGGCCATTGAAAAAGCCTGGGCCGCTGCCGGAGCCGAAATCGGCTGGATGCGAATACGAATGCAAATTGATGAGCAGCTCTGGCGCGCTCCTGGGTATACGCTCATGTTCGTGCCCCGAGATGAGGGTCAGAAGGGGGACATTCCCGCGTTTCGGCTTCGGGCTTGGCAGGCGGGGTTGCTTCCTAAGCTCCCAGAACCACAAGTCCCCTTTGGTCTGGACCTCACCGAGCTACCGTTGACCGACAGATGGCTGGTGGATTTGCGAGATCTGAAGAATCTGCAAGCATTGAATTTGGGCGGCAGGCAGGTAACGGACGCGGGGCTGAAGGAACTGGCGGCACTGAAGAACCTGCAATGGCTGAACCTGTGGGGCGCGCGGATAACGGACGCGGGGCTGAAGGAACTGGCGGCGCTGAAGAACTTGCAATGGCTGAGCCTGGGCTGCACGCAGATAACGGATGCGGGGCTGAAGAAACTGGCGGCACTGAAGTACCTGCAATGGCTGGACTTGTCCCGGACGCAGGTAACGGACGCGGGGCTGAAGGAACTGGCGGCGCTGAAGAACTTGCAATGGCTGAGCCTGTGGGGCGCGCAGATAACCGACGCGGGGCTGAAGGAACTGGCAGCACTGAAGAGCCTGCAAACGCTCTACTTGGCGGCCACGAAGATAACGGACGCGGGGCTGAAGGAACTGGCGGCACTGAAGAACCTGCAAGGGCTAGACTTGGCCTTCACGAAGATAACGAACGTGGGGCTGAAGGAACTGGCGGCACTGAAGAACTTGCAAGGGCTGGACTTGGCGGCCACGAAGATAACGAACGCGGGACTCAACGAACTGGCGGCACTGAATAACCTGCAATGGCTGAGCCTGTGCGAAACGAAGATCACCGACGCGGGGCTGAAGAAACTGGCGGCATTGAAGAACTTGCAATGGCTGAGCCTGGGCGAAACGAAGATAACCGACGCGGGGCTGAAGGAGCTGGCGGCACTGAAGAACCTGCAATGGCTGAACTTGGCCTGGACGCAGATAACCGATGCTGGGCTGAAGGAACTTGCCGGACTGAAGCTGAAAGACTTGTCAATCCCCGACGCTGCTCAAACCGACCTGGGGCTGAAGCATTACCTGGCGCTGATCGAACGGCCGACGACATTGGACTTGAGATGCTGGCGAGTGACGGACGCGGGGCTGAAGGAACTGGCGGGACTGAACAACCTGCAAACTCTGAACCTGAGCAAGACGCACATAACCGACGCGGGGCTGAAGGAGCTGGCCGGACTGAAGAACCTGCAATGGCTGAGCCTGGCATGCACGGAGATAACCGACGCGGGGCTGAAGGAACTGGCGGCACTGAACAACCTGCAGGTATTGTTCCTCAACGAGGGCGTAACCGGACCTGGGGTCGAGGAATTGCGAAAGGCACTCCCGAAATGCGTCATCGACAGACTCGTCCCATTCAGGACCGGCGACTGACGCTGGCGTCTAGGAATTGCGAAAGGCGCACCCGAACTGCGACATCAGGAAGAAGATAAAGCCCGCCGCTTTTCAGGCAACTATACGGTCGAACCAGAGCATGGTCGCGCCGCTCACTCGCAAGATTGGCGGTTGGCGAATCGCCGCAGAACCGCCTCGCTTGGGCCAGGGTCGAAGCTGGCGCCCGACCGCAACATTGGCGGTTGCCGAATCGCCGCAGAACTGCCACACCTGAGCCAGGGTCGAAACTGGCGTTGTCGAGGCTCCACCGGTTGTGCGGATGTTTGTGCACCTGAGCCAGGGTCGAAGCCGGCGCCCGACCGCAACATTCGCCGTTGGCGATCGTCGGAGAGGTGCCTGAGTCACGGTCGAAGCCGGCGTTGTCGTGGCTCCGCCGGTTGTGCGGATGTTTGTGCACCTGAGCCAGGCTCGAAGCTGGGCACCCGCTGCAAGATTCGCGCTTGGTGAATCGGCGCAGAGCCGGTTAAGGGTGGGCCAGGGTCGAAGCTGGCGCCCGACCGCAAGATTCGCGCTTAGCGAGTCCGCAGCCCCCGGGCTGCCACGAAGCGGCCCGCATCGCCGACTGCTGAAGCAGCGCGCATTACAATGACAGCAGCGGGCAGGCAACCGGTAAACGGTTCCCATCACCGAGCCGCAGGAGGAAAGACATGAGCGTGTATCGGTTTCTGACCTTATGCGGCACAGCGGCACTGCTGCTGATTTTCTGTAGCGCCAAGAACCCGGCACAGCAGCCTGGCTTGCAAAAGCCGACACCCTTGCCGGAGGCCATTGAAAAAGCCTGGGCCGCTGCCGGAGCCGAAATCGGCTGGATGCGAATACGAATGCAAATTGATGAGCAGCTCTGGCGCGCTCCTGGGTATACGCTCATGTTCGTGCCCCGAGATGAGGGTCAGAAGGGGGACATTCCCGCGTTTCGGCTTCGGGCTTGGCAGGCGGGGTTGCTTCCTAAGCTCCCAGAACCACAAGTCCCCTTTGGTCTGGACCTCACCGAGCTACCGTTGACCGACAGATGGCTGGTGGATTTGCGAGATCTGAAGAATCTGCAAGCATTGAATTTGGGCGGCAGGCAGGTAACGGACGCGGGGCTGAAGGAACTGGCGGCACTGAAGAACCTGCAAGGGCTAGACTTGGCCTTCACGAAGATAACGAACGTGGGGCTGAAGGAACTGGCGGCACTGAAGAACTTGCAAGGGCTGGACTTGGCGGCCACGAAGATAACGAACGCGGGACTCAACGAACTGGCGGCACTGAATAACCTGCAATGGCTGAGCCTGTGCGAAACGAAGATCACCGACGCGGGGCTGAAGAAACTGGCGGCATTGAAGAACTTGCAATGGCTGAGCCTGGGCGAAACGAAGATAACCGACGCGGGGCTGAAGGAGCTGGCGGCACTGAAGAACCTGCAAGGGCTGAGCCTGTACAAGACGCGGGTAACGGATGCGGGGCTGAAGGAACTGGCAGGACTGAAGAACCTGCAATGGCTGAACCTGGCCTTGACGCAGGTAACGGACGCGGGACTGAAGGAACTGGCCGGACTGAAGAACCTGCAATGGCTGAACCTGGCCTTGACGCAGGTAACGGACGCGGGGCTGAAGGAACTGGCAGGACTGAGGAACCTGCAAACGCTGAGCTTGGCGTTCACGCAGGTAACGGACGCAGGGCTGAAGGAACTGCCCGGACTGAAGAGGTTGCAGGTATTGGTCCTCTACGAGACGAACGTGACCGACGCCGGCGTTGGTGAATTGCGAAAGGCGCTGCCGAACTGCTACATCCGGAGATAAAGCCCGCCGCTTTTCAGGCAACTACACGGTCGAACCAGAGCATTTTGGCCCCGCTCACTGGCAAGATTCGCGGTTAGCGAATCGCCGCAGAGCCGCCTCACCTGAGCCAGGGTCGAAGCTGCAGCCCGACCCGCAAGATTCGCGCTTGCCGACCGCCGCAGAGCCGCTTGAGTCACGGTCGTAGCCGGCGTTGTCGTGGCTCCGGCAGTTGTGCGGATGTTTGTGCACCTGAGCCAGGCTCGAAGCTGGCACCCGACCGCAACATTCGCGCTTGCCGATCGCCGCAGAGCCGCCTGAGCGTGAGCCACGGTCGAAGCTGGCGTTGTCGTGGCTCCGCCAGTTGTGCGGATATTTGTGCACCTGAGCCAGGCTCGTAGCTGGTGCCCGACCGCAACATTCGCGCTTAGCGAGTCAGCAGTCCCCGGCCTGCCACGAAGCGGCGCGCATCGCCGACTGCTGACGTAGGGTGCATTACAATGACAGCAGCGGGCAAGCGACCGGCAAACCGTTTCCACCACCGAGCCGCGGGGGAAAGACATGAGCATCGGCCCATTTGCACGCAGCCTTGGAGCTGTCAGTCATGTGCAACCGTTTCGCACGGGCTAGCGCCTGGCGCGAACGTAGAGAATCGCAAACAGGCCGACGAATCCGGCCAGCGTCAGCGTTGCCAGCCAGGCGAACGATTGCCCTGGACGATGCCGAACATCCCGCGGGAAATGGCGTTCGGCAATATCCGGCGGACGCATGGGTGCCGGCTGGTTACCTTGCCGCTCGGTGTTATTCTCGCGCTCCATAGCGTCTGCTTCCAGCACCACCATACCTTCATAGGCCCAGCGGGTCGGCATGAAACGGGAGACGAACTGCATTATGTCATGCATCTTGCCAATCGGCATCATGGCCCCACCCAGCACCACCATGGGGATCAGCACCAGCGGCAACAGTGCGACCGCCATCTCCGAAGTGCGAGCCAGTGCCGAGATACTCAAACCCATAGCCAGCCCGGCCAGCGCTGCTGTCAGGGTGAATCCGTACATCGCGGCCAGATTCGCCTTCCAGCTACACGGCAGGGAAACCAGCAGCAGTAACACCAGACATTGCAGGAGGCATAGCCCGCCGAGAATAGCCAGCTTGGAGAGCAGATACGGCCACAGTTGCAAACCGACCATGCGTTCGCGGCGGAAGATCGCCCACTCGCCAACAATTTCACGCACCGCGTTGGAACAGCCAAACCATATTGCCGAAAGCCCCGTCAGGAAAAGCGTCAGCGGTTTGGCCTGCAAATAATCCTGCGGCTGGCTGCTGGAGGCATTACGTCCAAAGACCAGGGCGACAAGCATAGCCACCGCAGGAGCTTGTGCGATCAGCACGGCGCTGCCCCAGGTGTCGCGGCATTTGACACGAAAACAGCGGCGGATCAGCGTCCAGGCTTGCATCCAGCCAGGGGGACGGAGCGAGTCATCCGCCGAGGCTGGCTGGTGGCGTTCAGCTACCCGTTGCTGCTGCAATTCCACACGGCGACTTTCGACAAAGTCGCGGTAATACTTCGATTGCCGGTACGTTTGTGCCCACTGGCTTGCCGGTCGCTTGCTCAAACCCCGCAGGATTTCGTCGGGCAGCGGATCCGCCCCCGGTTTGAGGTTCGGTATGCCCTGGGGATTGAAAAAGTGCACCGCGTCCGGATATGCTGGGCCGTAATAAACCAGTTCGCCCGGCCCTGGGCTGTTGCGATCTTTGGCGATCAGAATGAGCTGGTCGAAGAGCCGATACACATCGAGGCCCGGCTGGTGGATGGTGACCACGACGGTTTTGCCACTGTCGGCCAGCTTACGCAACGCTTCCACCACCAGCAAAGCGTCCTCGGATGAAAGCCCGGAAGTCGGCTCATCGAGGAAAAGCACCAGCGGATCGGTAAGCAGTTCCATCGCCAGGTTGACGCGTTTTCGCTGACCGCCGCTGATCCCTTTGCGTTCCGGCGAACCGATCAGCACATCCTCGCAGCCTTCCAGGCCCAGCTGGGCGATGACCGTTTTGATTCGCTGGTGAATTTCCGCATCGGTATAGTCCGGCGGCAACCGCAGCCGCGCCGAGTAATACAGCGCTTCCCGCACCGTCAATTCGCGGTGCATGATGTCGTCCTGGGGCACGTAGCCCATAAACGGAGAAAAGCGGGCGTAATTGTCGTACAAACTTTCGCCATTGAAAAGCACCTCGCCCTGACTCGGCCGCAAATAGCCGCACAGACACATCAGCAGCGTGGTTTTGCCGGCACCGCTGGGTCCCATCAGAGCAACGAGTTCGCGGGGAAACAGGGTCAGGGAGATGTCGCGGATGAGCCATTTGTCGCCGACACGCACGCCGACCTGCCGCGCCTCCACCACCAGCCGTTCGCGGTAGTTCCACTGTTCGAGCCGACCGTCCGGACTGATCCGCAGACAATGCGTCCCGATCTGCACCTGGTCGCCCGGTCGCAGTGCCACATTGCCCTGCAGTGGTCGGCCATTGACGAAGACGCCGCGTGCCGGACCCTGCGCTTGCAGCAGAAAGCCATTCCCCTGCTGCACCAGTTGCGCGGCCTGACGACCGAGCCAGGGATCGGCTCCGGGTTGCTGACGGCCCAGGATCAGCGGCTCGTTACGCGGTGTAACCAGCCCGGGACGCGATGGCCATTGCAGCAAACTGGCCACCGGCACCCGCAACGTTCCCAAAAACACCACATCCTGCGGTGAAACCCGCGCTCGCTGCACCCGCTGGTACACATGGTTCACCGCCGTACCGTTGTACGATTGCAAATCCTCGATGTACCAGCCGTCCGCCGTCTGCACCAGTCGGGCGTGATACCGCGACACCGTGGGATTTTCCAGCACCACATCATTGTCCGGCGCCCGGCCGATACGGATGACACGACCGGCACCTATTACGGGAACCTGCGGCGCATTGGCTGGAGCAGGCGGGGGCGAAACCGGATTCGGCCTGGCGGCGACTGGGACATCCGGCGGAGCGACGGTATCGTCAGCCTGGGTGCCCCCTTCGCTTTCGGCACGCAGGCTCGGCCAGGGAAACGGCACGCTGTTGGCCAGCAAAATTCTGTCCCCAGGCCGCACGGTTACCGTACCGTGGATCCGCACCCCGTTGACAAACGTCCCGTTGGTCGAACCCAGATCCCGCAACAACCAACCTGCTTCGGTGCGTATCAGCTGACAGTGTCGGGCAGAAACCTGCGGGTCATTGACCACGATATCGCAGTCCGGCGCCCGCCCAATCACCCACTGCCGCTTCCCCACGGCCATGTGCAGATCCTCACCAATCCCGTGAACCTGTTCCGCATCTTACGAAATCCAGCCGCCCGCAGGCCCAGTGCCTCTCGCTACAAATCGCCTCCACCGCAAGCGAGCTTATTCCACATTCAGGTTACCACCACGATTGCCTTCCAGAATATTTGGTCCCAGCAGCGGCTTGGCCCCCTTCCTTACGTAGATGCCGTTGTCCCCATTGTTGCGACAGATGTTGTTACGCGCAATGCCGCCGGCACTGCCGAAATACGCGATGCCGCTTTGCGTATTCCTTTCGCAGGTGTTGCCTTCGAGGGTCGGCTGCGCCTGGCCACTTAACGCGATGCCGTGCAATCCATTGTTGCGGCAGACACAGTTGCTCACCATTCCCCGAGCTGTTCCCATCAAACGTATACCGGTACCAACACCCTCGGCTTTCTCGCCGATGTCCCACAAACGCACCGTTTTGTCCCAGCTTCCCGAAACGACGTATTTGCCGTCGGGCGTAACCGCGACGCTCCAGACCGCATCCACGTGCCCCGTGAACCGCCGCACTTCTTTACCCGTCGCCAAATCCCATAAGCGCACGGTGTTGTCTCCGCTTCCCGAAACGATGTATTTGCTACTGGGCGTCATCGCCACGCTCCTGACTGCCCTCGTGTGCCCCGTGAACCGCCGCACTTCTTGCCCCGTCGCCAGGTCCCACAGACGCACCGTATTGTCCTTGCTTCCCGAAACGGCGTATTTGCCATCGGGCGTCACCGCGACGCTCCAGACCGCATCCACATGCCCCGTGAACCGCCGCACTTCTTTCCCCGTCGCCAGCTCCCATAAACGCACCGTGTGGTCCCAGCTTCCCGAAACGACGTATTTGCCATCGGGTGTTACCGCCAAACTCAAAACGGTACCCTCGTGCCCCGTGAACCGCCGCACTTCTTTCCCCGTCGCCAGCTCCCACAAGCGCACGGTGTTGTCCACACTTCCCGAAACGACGTGTCGGCCATCGCGGGTGACCGCCAAGCTACTGACCCAATTGTTGTGCCCCGTGAACCGCCGCACTTCCTGCCCCGTCGCCAGGTCCCACAAGCGCGCGGTCTTGTCCTTGCTTCCTGAAACGACGTATTTGCCATCGGGCGTCACCGCCAAGCTACTGACCCAATCCGCGTGCCCCATAAACCGCCGCACTTCTTGCCCCGTCGCCAGCTCCCACAAACGCACCGTGTTGTCCCTGCTCCCGAAACGACGTATTTGCCATCGGGGGTCACTGCGACAGTCTCAACCATATCCTTGTGCTCCGTGAACCGCCGCACTTCTTTCCCCGTCGTCGGGTCCGACACCGCCCCAGAGAAATGACAATTGCGAATCGTAATCACGCCGCTATCCACCACGACAACATCCGCCGGCTTGTTGCCGACATGCTCAAGGGACAGGTTTTCCAGCGTCCACTGGCAGTCACCTGTGAATTTAATGGCAAATTCCGGCTCCGAGGACAACAGAGTGGTTTTGTCTGGGCCGGCGCCGCGAATGGTAAGAGACTTGTTGACGAGGACGGACTGCGTCAGGGTGAAACGTCCGGCAGGCACTTCGATGGTGTCTCCGGGTTGAGCACGGGCAACCGCTTGTTCGAATGTGAGATTGTTTTGCCCAACTCGCCAGATTCGCTCGCGAGGTTCGATGGAAGGAGAAGGAAGAGTGTCAAGACCTCCCCGGTTCATCGAAGGCCGGGATTCGGAACCACCTGTTGGCCCAGTAGGTACAGTTGCAGTGCCGGCAGGGTCTGGCGACGGCCCGGAGCCAGGCACTTGCTGCGCAGAATCAGGGCTGGACCTTAGATGGCCTACAAACATAGCAAGCAGCAACATCCCGGTAATGAACACGCCGCCGGCAACGACGACGCCGAGCACCACAGGCTGGCTCAGCATCCGTTTCAGCCCCTGGAGGGGCGTCGGTTCCTGCTCCATTATCCGGCGAAGCGGAGCGGGAGCGGGAAGTGCGTCTGCTGGACTGCCAAAACCTTCAGCACGTGAAACACCACCTGGCTCGGCTGGGAGAGGCGAAGCGGCGACCTTTGGTGCGAGACCAGGCCCAACCGGAGCGGGAGTGTCTCCCGACGCCGGCCGGGCCTTCGCTGGTGCGATAACCGGGGGAGGCGTTCCCGCAGCTACGGTGGGCATCACCCGGGGCGACGGCCTGTCGCCTGCCGCAGCACCAGCTCCGGATGGCCGCGCCGGGCTCTTCAGCGTGGCCGGACTTCTCACAAACCCCACCCGCACAGCTTTCGCAAACTCCGTACAGCTGGGGAATCGCTGATTCGGGTCGCGTGCCAGACCCCGCGCCACCGCTTCGGCCACGCCTGTCGGGGCGCCGCATCGCGAGTCCAGCCGTTCCGCCTCCGGCCCTTGCAGCGATTGAATCAGTGCTCCCAGTGAACTCGCGTCATAAGGATGCTGGCCAGTAAACGCTTCGTACACAATCACCGCCAGCGCATACTGGTCGGCTCGACCGTCGTAAGGCCGACCCAGGATCAGTTCCGGCGCCATGTACGGCGGCGTACCCAAGGCCGTGCCGGTTGCCGTCAATTTCGTGCGTGCATCTACGCTGGAACCTTCCTGAACCTTGACCGCCCCCAAATCGGTCAGATACGCGACTCCCTGCTCATCGAACAGCACGTTGTCCGGCTTGACGTCGCGGTGCACCACATTCTGAGCATGCAGATAATCCAGCGCGGCAGCAATCTGCGCCAGCCACGGGAAAAGGTCGTCCGGACCCCTGGCCAGCTTTTCCTTGAGCCGCTGGCGTAAGTTGCCCCCGGACAGGTACGGCATCACAAAAAAGGGGATGCGTTTATGTTCGCCGACATCCAGCACCGGAACGATGTAGGGATGGCGTAACTGCAACAGCGCCTGCATTTCCCGCTGGAACCGCTTGAAGAAAGCCGGGTCTTCCAGCAGAGCAATGCGGGGCGTCTTCAGGGCAACGGTCTTACCGGATTGCAGGTCGGTGGCGCGATAGACGGTGCCCATGCCCCCTTCGCCCAAACGGTTGGTGATACGGTAACGGTCAGCGACCGTCTCCCCTTCCCAGTTGAGACGCACGCGTGCCATGTTTCGCTCCTGGGTGAACTACCGGTCGGGCTTATTCTACCAGTCGGCCAATCACTGTCCAACGGTTGCCCATCGCCGGCAAGTGGGAGCTAGCTGTGCGTCCTTGCCACTGTCCAACGATTGCCCGGCCCCGGCAGATGCGCTTATTTGGAGCGGCCGGCCCGGGGTAACGTGTGTCTGGCGACTGTAGTGGTTGAGCCGGTGGATAGAGTTGAAGTTGCTGAGGCCCACGGTAACCTGGGTCTGGCGACTGACCCGTTGAGCTGCGGTCGCAAGATGCAAAACGGAGGAACGGCCTTTACTGCGGTAACTTGTGGCTGCCGATTGGTTCCTTGAGCTGGCGGCGAGTGTCAGCGTGCTATCAGCCACTTGAGACTACCCTCTGACCAATGTCCACTGCCACGGATCGCAGGTCAGGCAACTCAGGGCAGGCTGCTCTTCCTGCCTTGATATGAGGGTAGTTTAATCCTGCAAAAAGGTACAACTGGGTCAGATAACTCAGGTTAGGCTGCCCTTCCTGCTGGGGCATGACTGGCCACCGATCACCGCCCGCTGACCACAGGGCCAGATCCTGGTTGCTTCTCGGACTCAGCAGATTAAGGGCATGCTACGGGCTTCCTGCACCAGGGGCAGGTCGTGGTTGCTTCTCGGACTCGACCACCGGCGCGATTGGCCACCGATCACTGGCCACTCATCACCGCCACTGACCACGAGCCACCGACCACCAGCCACTGATCACCGGCCACCGATCACCGGCCACTGATGATGGGGACGCGATCACCGGTGAAATCGCTGGGCGCGTGGAATGCCGTGCCCCGCTGCCAAGGTTGGGCAGTCCGATTTCGTCGGAGCTGTGATGGCCTCGCGGCGGGTTGGAAGTTGTAGCAGGACGGCCAGGAGAAGCCGTGCGATACTAGCTCAGGTTAGCGGCGATGGCGAGCGGCAAATTCTCGAACGGCGTCCTCCTGTTCGGGAGTCTCGATAGAACCGGGACGCAGTTGACGAACGCGGCGAATGGCTTGTTCTGCACTGCAGCCGCGGAGAACGAAATAGCAGGCCAGGACAACACCGGTTCGGCCCATCCCTGCTTCGCAATGCACGGCCACACCCATACCGCTTTTCCGTGCCCGCTCGATTGCCGACACGCACCGGTCTAAATCCTCCTGCGACGGTGGCTGCATGTCCTCAAGGGGAACATGGTAAAGCAACAGACCGGCATCCTCGACATCGCGGCGAGGCGGTGGTTCTTCGGTGAGGGAAATCAGCACCTCGATGCCATGCTGCCGAAGCCAGCGCAAGTCCTCCACGCCTGCTGGTCGAGCTAACGCCGCCAGATAAGGTTCTTCAATCCAGGAAAAACCCAGCGGTGCCTCGTCCACACTCTGGAAAATGGCCGGCATAAATTGACCGTGGTACACGCAGTTGTCGGCAGCCATCCTCGCGGTACGCTGCCGGGGCAGTGGTCGGCTTCGAGAGCGATTGAAGAACCAGCTCGGTCAGGCCGACCACAGGCGTTTGTGGCATTTTACGCCCGTCGCCGCCTTTGCCAGAGCTGGCGAAAGCTTTGCCGTGCTGGTGCGGGGAAATCTCGAGTTTTTGTCCATGCCGAAGCCGGTCCCGGCAAGGCCGAGCACCAGTCCCCGGCGGAGCCAAACCACCATTGCGCCAGCCGCACGGCCCAGCGATAGCGGCGAGGCGATTCCAGTACCCAGCGCCACAGGCGGTACGCCCAGCGCTCGCCGATTCCCCCCTGGCTTTCCGCCAGGTCGCGACGCAAGGCGATCAACAAGTGCGGCAGGTTGATCTTCACCGGACAGGCCGCCAGGCACGCTCCGCACAGCGAGGAGGCATGCGGTAACGGAGCGTAACCTTCCTTGCCGCTATAAAGCGGTGTGAGCACCGCCCCGATCGGGCCGGAATAAACTCCGCCGTAAGCATGTCCGCCAACCCGCCGATAAACCGGGCAGGCATTCAGACACGCACCGCAACGGATGCACTGTAAACTTTCGCGATAAGGCCCGCCCAGAATCCGGCTGCGACCGTTGTCGAGGAGGATGAGATGCAGTTCGTCCGGCCCATCCAGTTCGCCAGCTCGTCGCGGTCCGGTCACAAGCGTGGTGTACACCGAGAGGGGATGCCCCGTCGCTGCCCGTGCCAGCAACTTCAGAAACACCGGCAAATGTTCCCAGCGGGGAATGACCTTTTCGATGCCCATGATGGCAATGTGAATGCGCGGCCAGGTGGTGGTCATGCGACCGTTACCTTCGTTGGTGACCAGCACCAGTGTGCCGGTCTCGGCAACCGCGAAATTGACGCCGGTAATGCCCGCTTCCGCTTCGTAGAAGCGTCTCCGCAATACCTGCCGGCCAGTCTGGGCGATCGCCGGAGCCTCGTCCGGCACCGGCTGGCCGAGGTGTCGGGACAGAATGGCAGCAATATGTTCCCGGGTGTAATGGATCGCCGGCGCCACGATGTGCGAGGGACGTTCACCGCTTAGCTGGATGATAAATTCGCCGAAATCCGTTTCGGTCACCTCGATTCCCGCCGCCAGGAGTGCCGCGTTGAGGTGGATTTCCTCGGTGGTCATGGATTTGGCTTTGACCACGGACTTGACCTGGTGGCGCTGGAGAATTTGCAACACGGTTTGCCGCGCCTGCTCCGCATCCTCCGCCCAGTGCACCTGCCCTCCGGCCCGCTGTACCGCCGATTCCAGTTCTGCGAGGTACCGATCGAGGTGAGCCAGGGTGTGGGCTTTGATTTGTTTGGCATAAGTGCGCAAACGATCACTATCGGGCAATTCTGCAAAACCGCGGCGATTGCCCTGCTGCAGGGTCTGGGTCAGGCGTGCCAGAGCTTGCTGCAAACGCGGGTCGTGCAAGGCCAGCCGACTGGCCGCCCGGAAAGCCTGATGCTCTTCTCGACGGTAATCGTGGACCATCACCCGTTTTGGCACGCCAGAACCTCCGCCAGATGCATCGGCCGGACGCCAATCTTATGCCGACGCAGATACCCGCCGATGTTCATCAGACACCCGGCATCGGTGGAGATGACATAATCGGCACCGCTGGCCTGGATACAGCGGCATTTATCCCGCACCATGGCGGTGCTGATTTCCGGAAATCGCACGCTGAACGATCCGCCAAAACCGCAGCATTCGTCCTGCCGTTCCAGGGGCAACAATTCCAGCCCACGCACCTGGCGGAGCAGCCGCAGGGGATAATCGCTGATGCCCAGTGGGCGTAAATGACAGGCAGGATGGTAAACTGCTTTTCCCTTCAGGGTCGCCCCGACGTCTTCGCGTCTCAGCACTTCGATCAAAAACGCGGAGAGTTCCCAGGTCTTTTCGGCCAGCGCTTTCGCTCGCCGGAACCAGTCTGCATCGTCCCGAAACAATTCCGGATATTCCAGCCGCACCATGGCCGCACACGAACCGGAAGGCGTCACCACGTATTGCGCCTGCGAAAAAACCTGCACCGTGTGCCGTGCCAGTGCTCGGGCATCCTGCCAGTAGCCGCTATTGAAATGCGGCTGGCCACAGCAGGTTTGCCCGTTCGGAAACTCCACCTCCACTCCCAGACGCTCCAGCAATCGAACCGTGGCCCAACCGACCCGCGGAAAAAACACATCCCCCAGACACGTGACCAGCAAAGCGACGCGCATGTTATAGAAGCCTGCGTGCCTGGCGTTCCAGCTCCTCCCGTACAAAACGCAGGGCCGGTTCCGCCATGCGGTAAAAGTAATCCCAGGAATGGCCGCCCGCGCTGGTGAGCAGGTCGCAGGTATGCTCGATCCCCAGGGCCGTCAGCTTTTCTCGCAGCCTCTCGTTGCCGCGGTACCAGAAGTCCGCCGGATCACAGCAAAAGTAAATGGCCCGCGGCCAAGATTCCAGTTGGATTTGCAACACCGCACTCGCCAGCCGACAGTGTTCCCGACTGGAATACATCACATCCAGTTCCGAACCCTGGCCCCAGGCCTCGTAAAAGTCAATGGTCGGGCTAATCGCAGCCACTACCGGAAACGTTTGCGGATAACGAAACGCCAGACGCAACGCCCCATGGCCACCCAGACTCACCCCGAACAGCCCAATACGTCCGGGCTTCAGTTGCCATTGCTCCTGCAACCACGGCAGCACTTCCTGCATCAGGTACTCCTCGGCAGAACGCTCAGCGTCAAAACTCGGAGCAATCCGATCCAGCCACCAGCCTTCTCCACCTAACGGCGCCACACACGCCAAACCTAACCGTTCCAGCCAGTAGGTGAAATATGGTTCGTCGCGCAGTAAAACCCGATCGCGACCATGCAAATAAATCACGCACCAGACCGGTCGCCTGTCCTCCACCGGACAGAACCAGTCCAGTTCATGCCCTGCTACCTGGTAGCGCTGCCAATCTGCTGGCATCGTCGCCCTTGTTCACTCTCGCCTTTGCTACCCCTCCGATAGCTCGATCGCTTCGTGCCTGGCGTCTCGCTGGCACCGCCGCTGGCATTGTATGGAAAATCTGTCACGTTTTTGATTCTCGCCGCGTTTTAAAGGCAAGCGGTTCCCGGATCGCCCAGCCAGTCGGCAGGGTAATGACTGGCACCGGAGCCGTCCTATCCAGGAGACAAGCGATGATGAGTGTCGCCATCCACCCGCCCGTCACTTTCCACGGTCTCAGCGTCTATTTCCTCGAAACACCAGCCTCGGCGAATTTGACCGATTGCGAGTTTACCACTTTGCTCGACGCTCTCGAAACCGGTCTGGTCATTATCCAGGAGCATCGCCAGCCGACCATCCGCCAACTGCGGGTGGAAAATCGCAGCGACAAACTGGTATTCGTCCTGCCCGGCATGGTGGTATTCGGAGGATACCAGGATCGCGTGATTGCCACGGCCGCGGTTCTCGAACCCGGAGAGCAAACACTCGACCTGCCGGCATTCTGCGTCGAACCGCAACGCTGGCACCCCATTCGTGGGCGGGAATTTTACGTGACTCAGGCCAAAGAAATGCACTACGCTCCCCGCAAAGTTCGCACTGCTGCCCTGCTTCAGGAAGACCAGTTAGCTGTCTGGGAAGCCACAGATTCCTTCCGCAAACAGGCCCGCACCTCCGTACAGGCACCGCTTTATTCCAGTAGCCTGCGCGATGTTATCGAGTGCCAGGACCTGGTAAAGACCACTGCCAACTTCAGCCGGCAATGCGATGACGCCCTGGCCTCTTATCCCAACGCAAATGGTCTGGCTTTCGTTCTTGGTAATTCAGTGGCCGAGATAGACCTGTTCGGCACGCCCCAGCTTCTTGGTGTTTGTGCCCCTATCTTGATTCAAAGTTATGCCCGAGACGCTATTATCACCCGGCCAACTGAAAAGCAACCCAGCACCCAGGTCGAGAATCAGATTTACCAGCTGACACTTGCCGAGTTAGCCACTAAACATCACGAAGCCCGCCCCGCGAAACATAACCGGCTCTATCTTGGTTCGCACAACGACACTTATGATGTTCTGCTGCTAACTTATCGTGACCAGCCCGTGTATAAGCAAATCCTTTCTCGCCTCTGAATTGCCCGATAAGCCATCAGCCTGCTTTATTCGGCTTGCGTACATGGCCCAGGCATATTTCCATGGCGGGAATAAAGTATAAGATGGCCCCATGATGACTGCAATCGAACAAAATAAGTTTTGCGTTAGCGGCTCTGGCGAGATTCTCCGCTGCCTGAGCAGGAACAATCTCATCGCGCTTGCCCGCCAGCATGATCACGTCGCGATCCCGCAACCTCGCCGCATAAGTGAGTGGATCAAGCGGTGCGATAAGCTCCTGTAACCGCTCTTTCGTACCGCCGAGCGCCTCCCAGAGCTTTCTATAGGGGGCGATACGAGGATGATGATAGTAGGCCTCCACCAGTCCTCCCCCGCCTAGCATCAACATCACCCGCCGAAAAGCCGGCTCCATTTCCGCAGATAAAGCCGCTACAAAACTGCCAAAACTGGTACCCAGAATCGCCAGCCGCTCATTATCTATCTCAGGCCGACTAAGCAAGATCGCTGCAGCACGCCGGACATCACTGACTGCTTGCGCCATGGCAGAGCGCGTGTGGTCGAGATTGAGCGAAAGAAAGCGAACGTTTCCTGGCCGACGCGGGCCATAATACGGAAGATAGAGCGTCATCGCAGCCACACCCCGCATGGCTAAATACAACGCCTGCGCTCGCGCCACCCGCTGCGTGCCATCTAATATGTCGAGCACAATTACCCCGGGCACGCGCTGACCGTTCGCCCGACGCGGCAGATAATAGTGACCATATACCACATTATTCACCTCATACGGCGACGGACGGGCACTGGGAAACCTGATCTCATAAATAAACAGGTCTAAGTTCTCCACCTCCTGCACCAGGCGCATGCGATAACGAAACGGCTCCGCCGACATTCGATACAACTCTGGCTTAGTGGCTTCCGCCTGTTCATCTATGCGAGGCCGAACCTCATGTTCTACACTGGCAGCCTCGTGGAGTCCGCACAGGAATGTCAGCACCACGCTGAGAATGCCGGCCGGGATCATAGGGAATACCTCATTCAGTTTTCAAAGCGAGTGCCTCGTTCACTGAGAGCCAGAGCACTGCGGGCCACTTGTCGCACTGTTCGTTCCTTAACTTCGCGTTGCAGGCGTTCGATGACGGCAGCCAGAGGCATAAGTCCTAAGTCTCCTTCGAGCCGGTCGCGCAGGGCCACACCGCCGCTCTGTTGCTCTCGCTCACCCACGATAAGCATATAAGGAATTTTTTCTAATTGAGCGTCGCGGATTTTGGCGCCAATTTTTTCCGGCCGCAGATCACAGGTAACGCGAAACCCGTGATCCCGTAATTGGGCTTCGATCTGCAAAGCGTATTCCTGAAACCGATCACTCACCGGCAGGACGCGGGCTTGCTCCGGCGCCAGCCAGAGCGGAAAGGCTCCGGCAAAATGCTCTATCAAGATGCCGCAAAATCTCTCAAAGGAGCCAAAAGGAGCCCGATGAATCATAATGGGCCGATGCCGCTGATTATCAGCTCCGACATATTCGAGCTCGAACCGCTCCGGCAAGTTATAATCGAGTTGCACCGTGCCCAGTTGCCACTCTCGACCTAAACAATCGCGCACCACGAAATCAATCTTCGGCCCGTAAAACGCCGCTTCGCCTTTTTCAGCATGATAGGGCATCTGCAATTGGCGGACTATGTCTAATAAAGTTTGCTCTGCCCGATTCCAGTTCTCATCCTTGCCGACATATTTATTGCTGCCGGGATCACGCAAACCCACACGCACGCGGTAATCGTTCAAGCCAACGCTCCGCAGGACGAACAGGACGAGCTCCAGGTTGGAAACCATTTCGGCCTCGACCTGTTCCGGCGTAACAAATAAATGGGCATCATCCTGCGTGAAACCGCGGACGCGAGTCATGCCCGAAAGTTCACCGGTCTGCTCATAGCGATAGACCGTGCCAAACTCCGCTAAGCGTACCGGTAAATCGCGGTAGCTGCGCAACTCCGCTTTGTAAATCTGAATATGATGCGGGCAATTCATTGGCTTAACTAAATACGCCTCCTGCTCCGCTAACCATTCCTGCAAAGCGCGCAACTTCTCAGTATCACTTCCTGCCCGCTCATAGTCGCCGATATTTAGACCGAAACTTTTTGCCAGAGCGAGAAAGGCAGCCTCCTGATCGGGTCTAAGCTTACCAGCAGCGAGTAGTTCTGCCCAGGTGTCCACTGTCTGGCCCAGCGGGTGCACATAAAGGGGAGGATACTGAGCATCGCGATAATAAGGAAAATGCCCGCTGGTACGATATAATTCCAGCCGTCCAAGATGCGGCGTATAGACCGGCTGATAGCCTCGCTTGACTAATTCCTCGCGGATAAAACTTTCAAGAATATGGCGAATCGTGGCACCGCGAGGCATCCATAGCACTAAACCGCTGCCCACCATCGGTGAGAGCGTGAATAAGCGCAACTGCTTACCGAGAACTCGGTGGTCCCGTTTTTTCGCCTCCTCGAGTTGCTGTAGAAAAGCATCCAGGTCCTGTTGCCGGAAGAAAGCCGTGCCATAGAGCCTTTGTAATTGCGGACGGTTAGCATCATTTTTCCAGTAGGCCCCAGCGATACTAAGTAACTTGAAGGCGCGGATATAACCAGCATGCGGCACATGGGGGCCGCGACATAGATCGAGAAACTCACCCAGGCGGTAGAAACTTAGTCGGGGATACTGGTGAAGTTGCTCATCTATATGCTCGACTTTATAGGTCTGCTGCAGGTCTGCACAAAGTGCACGGGCTTCCGCTGTGGATAGTTCTAAGCGTTCGAAAGGCTCGGCTCGTTCCGCGAGCCGACGCATTTCCGCTTCGATGCGTGGAAAATCCTCTTCCCGAATCGGCGGCTGGACATCAATGTCGTAATAAAACCCGCTTTCTGTTGCCGGTCCGAATGCCAGTTTCGCTCCGGGAAACAGACGCAGCACCGCCCGCGCCATCAGATGCGCTGCACTGTGGCGCAATACGTCCAGGGCTTCCCGATCCGCCGATGTCAGTAAGCGCAGGCTCGCCGTCTTCTGCTCCAGGCCGAGTTCGCGCAGCAATTCCTGAGTAATCGGTCGGCTCAGATCGAGAATTTGGCCATCCAGAGCCGCAGCCACGTACTCTTTCTTATCCCGCCCTTTTAGCTCAGCGGCGATCTCCAGTGGCCGAATTCCTTCGGGGTATCCACGCACAGTTCCGTCGGGCAATTGCAAGCGAATCATGTATCACCTCTTTCGTATTTTTGTTTTTCAGGCCTTCGCGCAGTAAGTGTACATTATCCGGCCACTCCTGTCAGCTGCTAAAATCCCCCAGGTTCGGTGGTGGACGGTTACGCTGGCCGTGGTTAGTACGCGCAGGCCAGCACACCTGCCAATCGTCCAGATTCGCTGGGAATACTTGACGCATCGAGGCCATGAAATAAAATGGACGTATCAAACAAATGTTTGAAACGAACGATCCAAACAGGCGCTGGCCATGCACGAGAAGGTGTCAGAACACATTTTGCAGGTTGCCGGTCAGCTTTTTGCTGAGCGGGGTTATCGCGCGGTGACGGTACGGGAGATTTGCCGACGGGCCGGCGTCAACATCAGTGCGGTAAATTACTATTTCGGCAGCAAGGAAACGCTGTATCTGGAAACCGTTCGCTTTGCCGCCCGGCAGTGCACGAGAAATGTTCCAATCGTTACCTGGACCGAAACTGACCCCCCGGCAAGCCGGTTGCGACAATTCATTCACGGCATGTTACATCGGGTGGTGCGCGATGAGGAGCCAAGCTGGCCGGCGCAATTGCTCATGGTGGAAATCGTCCGGCCAACACGCGCCTGTCAGCGTTTTGTCCGCGAATTTGTCCGTCCTAATTTCCAGGCTCTGCTGGATATTTTGCAACAATTCCTGCCCAGGCCATGCCCGGAAAAAACCCTCTACCGCCTGGCTTTCAGTATCGTCGGCCAATGTCTCTATTACCGAATGTGTCGGTCGGTGATGTCGTTGCTGGCAGGTCCTCAAGCACCTGCCTTATTAGACCTGGAGAGTCTTACCGAACATATTACCAATTTTAGTCTGGCCGGGATTCAGGGTATTGCTCGGCCGCTCCGTCGCCGTCGTCGCTATGCTCCTGCGACCACACGAGGAGAACTGTCATGATCTGGATTGCGTTCCAGATGCTGACCGGCGATAGAGCTAAGTATTTTGGCATACTGGTCGGCATTTCCTTCGCTACTCTGCTCATTGCTCAGCAAAGCTCGATTTTCTGTGGCCTGCTGCTCACTGCCAGCAGCCAGATTTATGACGCCAAGGATGCTCCCATCTGGGTTATGGACCCCGGTATGCAGTTCGTGGATGATATCAAGCCCCTGTCTGAGAATGAACTTCTGCGCGTTCGCGGAGTTAGCGGTGTGGCCTGGGCTGCCCGATTTTATAAGGGACTCGGTCGGGCTCGTTTCAGTGACGGCAAATTCCAGCAGATGATGATTCTCGGACTCGATGACGCTTATATGGTGGGTGCCCCGCGGGAAATCGTCGTTGGCAGTCTGGATGATTTGCGCCAGCCCGATGCGGTTATCATGGACGAACGCGGTTATCGTTATCTCTGGCCCGGAGAACCTTATATATTGGGACGAACCTTCGAGATGAACGATCGGCGGGCAGTGCTGGTAGGTATCTGTAAAGCCTCGCGCACATTCCAGACCTTCCCGATCATCTATACGCGATTCAGTCAGGCTCTTCGTTTTGCTCCTCAAGAACGCAAGGCTCTTTCGTTTATTTTAGCAGCACCGAAACCAGGCTTAGATGCTAAGGAGCTCTGCGAACGAATTACTAAGCAAACACGCCTCAAAGCTCTTACCCGAGAAGAATTTGCCTGGGTGACCATCTGGTACTATCTTCGGCGAACCGGCATTCCTATCAATTTCGGGACGACTGTGCTTCTGGGGTTTTTCGTGGGCACTGCTATAGCAGGACAAACGTTCTACCTCTTCACAATCGAGAACCTGCGGCAGTTCGGGGCGTTGAAAGCTATGGGTCTAACCAATCTGCGTCTTATCGGGATGGTTCTGTTCCAGGGACTTTTTGTCGGCACGGTTGGCTACGGGTTAGGCATCGGTCTGGCGGTGGGATTTGGCTTACTCGCCGACCGTTCCGATCGGCTCTCGTTTTTTATGCCCTGGCAGGTATTAGTGGGGACTGCGGTTGCGGTATTACTGATCGTGGTGCTTTCGAGTATTTTCAGCCTGCGCAAAGTGCTCGTATTAGAACCCGCGCAGGTTTTCCGTGCTTAGGAAGCTAGAGATGAATGCTGCGGTGATTTGTCGAAAGGTAGTAAAGGTCTTTGGCGACGGCGAGCCAGTTTACGCCCTGCGCGGGGTGGACCTGCAACTTCCGTTCGGAGAACTGTCACTGCTGGTAGGGCCCTCCGGGTCAGGCAAAACGACGTTATTGTGTATCTTAGCGGGTCTCTTATATCCCACCTCTGGCGAAGTAGAGGTGCTTGGACATCGCTTACACGAGATGAGTGCCCGAGAGTTAGTGCGCCTGAGAGCCCGCGAAATTGGTTTCGTCTTTCAGCAGTATAATCTTTTGCCCGCGCTAACAGCTCAGGAAAACGCTGCGGTACCCTTGTTAATTCAGGGGGTGCCGCGTCGGCAAGCATTACAGCGGGCGGCAGAATTATTAGAAGAATTAGGCGTGGCCGATCGGATGCACGCTTATCCTCACCAGCTGTCCGGAGGTCAGCAGCAGCGGGTGGCCATTGCTCGTGCCCTGGTGCATCAGCCACGCTTCCTGGTATGCGATGAACCGACGGCAGCCCTCGATGCGGAATCTGGACGTCGGACTATGGAACTGATTCGCCGGGTGATTGTCCGGCCCGATCGCGCTGTGCTGGTAGTCACGCACGATTCCCGCATTTTTGATTTTGGCCAGCGCATCATCTATATGAACGATGGTGTGGTGGTCCGTGAGGAAGTTCCCAGCCAGCAAGGGCACTTGATTGCAGGAGCGCCGTCATGATTCGCCGCTATATATTACCCGTGCTATCACTGCTCCTGGTAGCCCTGGCCATTTACCGGGTCTATTCCACACAACGCCAGGAGCCGATATTAGAGCCGGCCGTACCTCCGCCGAGCAGCCCTTATCAATATACGGTTGCCGGAGCCGGGATGGTTGAAGCGCGGATGGAAAACGTGCAGATAGCACCGGCAATTCCTGGGTTGGTGCTGGAAATATATGTAGATGTCGGCCAGCGGGTGCGAAAAGGCGACCCATTGTTGCGAGTGGATGATCGTCATCTGCGGGCACAGTTGCAGCAAGCTGAGGCACAATTGCGATACGCCCAGGCTCAGTTAGCGAAACTCGAAGCCATGCCACGACCGGAAGAATTGCCGCCCGCTCGAGCACGAGTCGCTGCTGCTCAGGTAGCCCTGGCTCTGGCGGAAGACGCTTTCCGTCGCGCCGAGCGTGTCTGGATGACTAAGCAAATTGCCGAGGAAGAGTACGTGCAAAAGCGGTTACAACGTGACTTAGCCCAGCAGCAACTGGCTCAGGCGGAAGCAGATTTGCGTTTATTAGAAGCCGGCGCCTGGGAGCGAGATAAGGAAATTGCCCGCGCCCAGGTCGAGCAGATGCGAGCACAAATCGCCACGCTCAAGACCGAAATTGAGCGAGCTATCTTGCGGGCACCTATGGACGGCATTATCCTGCAGCGCAATGTTCGACCGGGCGAATATATAGCGGTTTCGTTTCCGGGAGCGGCCCCGGCTTTTGTCCTCGGCGATATGTCGGAATTGCATGTGCGTGTGAATATAGACGAGTACGATATCCCACGATTTCAGCCCGGTGCGCCGGCTAAGGCTTTCGTCCGCGGCTATCCCCGTTCGGAATATCAATTGCGTTTCGTTCGTGTCGAACCTTATGTCGTTCCGAAGAAATCGCTTACTGGCGAAAATACGGAGCGGGTAGACACGCGGGTGTTGCAGGTCATTTATGCGGTGGAAAATCCGGATCCGCCGCTCTATGTAGGTCAGCAACTAGATGTTTTTATCCAGGCGAGCCGTTGAGAGGCGCTGCGCCTTGATTGCTTCCCACTCCTCGGGCTTAATCAACACCTGGCGTGCATTGCTTCCATTATAAGCTCCAACAATGCCATCCTCCGCCATCCAGTCAATCAAGCGTGCGGCCCGACCGTAACCAATACCTAGTACCCGCTGTAAAAGCGAAACGCTGCCCCGCTGTTCCCGGATAACGATCTCGATAGCCTGTTCGTAAAGCTCATCAGGACGCCGGCTGGTTTCTTCTTCATCCTCCGCTTTCGATTTTTTCGCGGTGCTCAGCTGAATCAGCTCCCGAGAAAAGCAAGGCTCCTGGGCGAGATATTCCACTACCCGTGTGATCTCACGGTCGCTCGCATAGGTACCCTGAGCGCGAATCAAGGTGCTGGTGCCTGGCTGCAAAAAGAGCATATCGCCCTTGCCTAATAGTTTTTCCGCCCCGATTTCATCGAGGACAACGCGACTATCCGACCGGCTCGACACCTGAAAACATATCCGTGCCGGTAAGTTCGACTTGATAAGACCGGTAATGACATCCACCGTAGGTTTCTGCGTAGCGACCACTAAGTGAATGCCGGCCGCCCGGGATTTCTGTGCCAATCGTATGATGTGCCCTTCCACTTCTTTACGCATCACCATCATCAGGTCGTTCATCTCGTCCACGAAAATGACGATATAGGGCATCTTCTTGGGAATCCGTGCCTTTTCTTCTTCATCTTCGGGACGCAGGCGACGGTAAAGCTCGGCTTCGTCGAGTTCGTTATAAGCGGCGATATTGCGAACCCGTGCCCGGCTGAGCAGATCATAGCGTTCTTCCATTTTGTCCACCGCCCAGGCCAGGATTGCTTCCGCTTTGCGCACATCCTTGACAACCGGATGAATAAGGTGCGGAATGTTACCGTATTCGCTAAGCTCTAACATTTTGGGGTCAATCATGATCATCTGCACCTCATCCGGTCGGCGGGTCATCAGGATACTGAGAATGATGGCATTCATGCACACCGATTTGCCGGTACCGGTGCGTCCTGCAATCAAGAGGTGCGGCATATCTGCCAGGTCGTAAACGAGCGGGCGCCCCTGCGTGTCTTTGCCCAGGAAAAGTGGAATTTTCATGCGCAAAGCCATCGAACCGGCTGCCTGGATCACTTCTTTCATGCGAACCGTCGCACGATAGTCGTTAGGGATTTCGATACCCACAGTGTCTTTGCCCGGAATGGGAGCGACGATACGCACACTCGGCACTTTGAGGTTGAGAGCTAAGTCATCAGCAAGGGCGGTGATCTTATTAACACGTAAGCCTGTCTCTAACGCGATCTCATATTGAGTAATGACCGGGCCGGTGTTGATACCGACGACACGCACATGATACCCGAAATCGGCGAAAGTCTGTTCGAGCTTAGCAGCCCGCTCCCGTAATTTTTGCTCGTGCAATTCGATGGGAAACGGATCCGGGTCCTCTAACAAGTCTAATGGCGGTAACTTTCCGGAAGTCCGCGAGGCGGAATGGGATGCCTGTTCCAGACTGGCGGCGATTTCCTGATCCTGAGCGTCTTTGCCATGCACTCGGTCATAAACGCGAATAGGAATTTCCTCGATCTTGCGAGGTGGGGCGGTTTTTGCTTCTTGTTTCGCCTGTGCCTGCTTATTAGATGCCGAAGGTTCGGGACGCAAACGAGGACTTCTAAGCAGCGCATGCAGCATTAACCACAACTTATGTCCACCTCGATAGAGCCAGCCATTTAGAGCTAAGCAAAGGGCGAGCACACTTGCCAGGGGGGAGAAAATACGAATATAGAAAGGTTGGAAATGTTGTTCGGCAGCATAGTAAAGAGCGGCGCCTAGCAGGCCAGCTATATTTTCCCGTTCCAGATGCGAAAGGAAAGCTGCGAGGCTCAAGCTAAGCAGGAACAGCAAAGCCCATGTTGCCGCCAGACGCAAGGCCCACCGCCCGCTGCCATCTTCTAACAGTAAAGCCAGCACACTGATGAACCATACGAACGGCACCAGCCAGGCGGTTATGCCAAACCAGTGCAGGACGATCCCGCGCAGTCTCTCGCCCAGTTCAACCGGATCGAAAAGCCAGTTGCGTAATGACTCGCCAGGCGACGGAGCATCGAGGCCAAGGATAGCCGAGCTGCACAGCAGGCAAAACCCTGCCAGGAGGCCGAGCAGCAGCAAGACCACGCCAGCTAGGCGCGCCGCCAGCCGTAAACGCTGCACCAAAATATAGATTTTTTCGCGGATCATAGCCGTGCTATCAGATGGCTGCATGCAGGTTAATAGATCGGATGCCTGATGTGGCGCTGAATATGGCTTGACCTTCGGGCCAGGATGGTTCATGCCCGGCCGAGTCTGGTCTCCCTTAGCACTCTAAACATCGTGCCGGCGATAAGCATGAGTTTTATGTCCTGCAACGGGGGCTTTTGAAAGGCCAACGTGCCGAAGCTAACGATTAGATAAGATGTAACGGCTCAGCCCGCCCGCTAGCATGTGACTAAGCCAGCTGGGTACATCTGCTGTGTAACATTTTCCCACGAGGTCGGGCTCATGCTGCATGTGGTGCTGGTGGAACCGGAAATTGCTCCGAATGTGGGCAATGTCGCGCGAACCTGTGCGGCCACGGGTTGCCGCCTGCATCTGGTAGGCCCGCTCGGTTTTCGTCTGGACGATCGGGCATTGCGACGGGCGGGCGTGGATTACTGGCCGGCGGTGGATTGGCGACGTTACACGAATTGGCTGGAATTTCTGCAAGCCATGTCCGGACACCGTCTGTGGCTTTTTACGGCCCGGGGTGGGCAACCTTATCATCGGATACAGTACGAGGACGAAGACTGTCTGGTCTTTGGCTGCGAATCTCGCGGTCTGCCGGAGTCGCTGCTGCAAGAATATCCCCAATGTCGGGTGTGCATACCGTTGCCCAGCGGAAAAGTGCGCAGTCTCAATTTAGCCACGGCGGTCGGTATTGCAGTTTTTCGCGCTCTGGAATGCCTGGGCCGCATCTGAAGCGGACCGGCATCTTGGTATCCGGCCGGATCGGCTGAGCGGGCAGCGTGTGCGTGCCGATAATTGCCGATGCTCACCGACACCGGGAGAAGAGGCGATGGATAACGCCCTCGAGACCGCCACACTGAAAACCTGGGAGGAACTTCGCTGGTTTGTGCTCGAAAAGCTCTGTGCTCAAGATGGCCTGGATCCGCAGCAGGCGCAGTTGCTGGAACAACCGTTACGTCGGCAGGGACAGCTGGCCGGGGTGTTGTTTGAATTGCGTGGTCCGCGGCGTTTGCGAACGCAGGCCATCTGGGCTTGTCCCGATCGGCGAATTTACCTGTATAACTCCGCGGGGGAACGAACCGCAGTGGTGCGGTTGACGGCCTGGCCGAAATTGAAAGACGAAGCTGCTTGACCGGGAAGCCCACAAACACACTGTCAGTAACTCGGCGGCTTGTCGCTGGGCGGGAAACCGTGGAACTGTTGGCCGACAAAAATCCATTCCTGGGCGATTGCGTAGCCGTAACGCTGAATGACCACAGCTGGCCCCGATTGCACGCTCGCAAATCCGGATTGGGCTGATTGCGACAACGGACCGACGCAGAGAAAAGTTTTGCCCGCAAATCGCTCCGGATCGGCCAGCGGATTGGGTCGCCAGAGATCGTACTGTGAAAAGCGGAGATCGCTGGCCAGGCTGATGCAGTAAACCCGCGGTTGATCCGGAAGGTAGAAAGCCAGTTCCGCGGCCAGACCGTACCAGGTGGCAACAATGATCGGTTCCTCGCCTTGCTGTCGAAGAGCTTGACGCCACTGATGCACGTGCAACGCTAATTCCCGCCAGCCCTGCAACCGACAGGTCGGATCAAAACGGCGTGGCCAGAGGTCCTTGTCGGTTTGGCCGAGCCAACCAGCGATCGCTGGCAGCAGTCCCGTGCGGTAGGCAATGTCCGGTCGGTGCAGAGTCAACGTGATAGCGACTGCCAGCAACGTCGAGATCACCAGCAGGACGCGCACGCTTCGGCTCCACGACTCGCAGGGTTTCGAGACGTGTGCCAGCCAGACCGCTACCAGAGGCACTGCCGCCAGGTAAGCCGGTGCGGGCCAGTTCGGTTGAATCGGTGTTCGCAGACTAAAGCCGGCAAACACGGCAAACACCGGCCAGGAGAAACTCAACAAGAACAGGCCGACCGGCCACGATAGGCCCAAGCGGATTCGCCTTTTGTCGGACAAAACGAACCATGTAGCCGCCAGCCAGGCCAGCATGCCGGCGCCGAATAGCAAAGCCGTCTGAACTCCGATGTATTCGAACATGCCCCACCATCGCCACGATCTTGACCCGGTCAGACTGGCCTGTCGAAACACGTGGCGAAACGTTACCCAGTCATGCTGAGCGTTCCAGTAAAGGATCGGCCCCGCGCCGACGACAAGGGCCACCGTCAGCATGACCGCCAGCCGTTTGAGTAGCATTCCCCGCTCCGCGACGAAATTAGTCGCTTTCGGCCCGGCCGTTGCAAATGCGGCAGACAAAAACAGAACCAGGCAAAACGGGAACAGCACCATCGTCGGTTTGGCCAGTATGCCCAGGCCGGTAATCAGCCCCAAACCGAACCAGGCCAGTGTCGTACCGTGCGTGCTTTTCCCTGGCAGGAAACACTCGCGGACTTGCCCATCCAGCGGTGCACTGCCAAACATGGGAGGTTCGGTCAATCGTCTCATTCCCAGAGCGTGCCACGCGAACACTAACGCCCACTGCCAGCAGCACAAGAACGGCGAGTCAATGGTAATCAGCGTGCTGATGACGCTATGGTGGGGAGCCAGCATCAGGGCAAGCATGGTCAGATACGCCAGTTTCGGAGAACCACTCACCCGCCAGGTCAAACAAAAACATCCCAGTGCCAGCAGCTGGCCGCAGATGACGGCTGGTAGTCGTACCGCCGGCATTTTTGTGCCCTGCTGATCGAGCAACCAGCTGCCGCAGCACACATCGGCAGCGCGGATCAGCCAGGCAACAAGCGGTCCCTTGCTGTAATAGCACCAGTCCAGTTGTCTCGACCAGTCCCAGTAATAAGCCTCATCCGGCGCCAGATCGAACGGACATAGCCAGACCAGATAAACCACCCGCATCAGTCCGGCAACCAGCACGGTGATCCCGGCCGCCATCCACCACCGTGTTGCCGTGCGCTGGCCCGGGAGGGTAACTTCAGAGGAACCCCATGCAGCAATGCTGTTGTGCTTGTGCAGGACCAGTTGCATAGAGGGTTGCGAGATTGGCGGTGCCCTTTCCGGCTAAGCCCAGCCAAACAGGCCAGACACCGAGCGTTATGTTTCTCGATGCGGCCAGCCATTGGGAGACGCATGGTAACACAACCTGCCGCACTGCCGCAAGGGCACTTTCCTCGCTCCTGGTTCCTTACCCGCCTTACGCTATGGTCGGCTTCTCAACGGGTGTTCACGGCGTGGTTGGCGAGAACGGCTGGGCAGTCTTTGCAACTTTTACCGCCGATAGGTACACCGAGTTTGCAAAAATTACAATCCGTGAGAAGCGCGTCTCGTGGTGTAACAGTCGCAATAGCGCCGTAACCTGGCGAGCCAAAGACGGTTACGTACAAATTCGGACAAAAGTTTGGCGATTGGCACATTTTGTGCTTGTGTCAGAACGGTGATTATGAGCTGCTGAAGCATCTCGACCGGCAGACTGCGAGAGGCAGCTTTCCCCGCGTCGGCTACGGTGCCCCCCGACCGTAGCTGGAGCGAGTGCCGTCCGGAAGGTTTCCCCGCCCTTCCGTGTATGCCTCGCTGATGCCTCTTCAGGCCGGTGCTTCTCCTCATCTTCCCGCCAGGCCCCATCTTACCTGGCCCCGAAGCCACCTGCGACCCCGGCGGGTGGCTTGTTTTTTTTGCGCTTCCGTGCATGGTTCTACTGGCAGGTCGCACTCGCTTTGGCTATAATCTTTCCTCGGACAGTTCGAGGCCGGAGCAAACCACCATGACTGACCAGTACAAATATTTCCGCAGCACGCTGCGGGGCGGCGTGTTGATTGTTGAAATGACCGAGCCAAGCCTGCACGGCGATTTAATGGAAGAGCAACTTCGCCAGGATTTGTTCCAGGCCTGGCAGCAAAGCGGGGCGGACGCCGTGGTGCTTGATTTTTCCCAGGTGCGATACGTCACCAGCGCTGTTCTGCGGGCCTTGATTTTGCTGCGCCGCGAAGTTGTTTCCCGTAATGGCCGTATTGCTCTCTGTGGAATACAAGATGAGCACGTTCTGCGAATTTTCACCACGACGCGACTAATAACCAGTAGCGGCACCGCGCCCGCGCTCTTTCAGGCTTATGCCGATTTACCCACGGCACTGGCGGAATTGCGGCCAGGTTTGTCTGAAGAGACTCCCTCCGCAACGGCGTCAAACCCCGAGGCTGCTTCTCCGAAAATCGGCCCTTGATCGCGCCGGATTGACCGTCAGCGTTGCGGTAGGAGCACTGGTCTCCTCCAAGGTCGCTTGTTAACTTGCTTGGCGTCTGAGTTTGTCGGCTGGCCTGCCGCTGGTGGCGTTCCGCTCCAATTTTGTCCCGTCGCAACGAAACGTGCGCCCGCACCACTGCGCCGTAACTGAAAGTTCCGCTCCTATTTTGCCCCAATCGCGGCCCTTTGGTTGGTTCATCTCATCCGGTTCCACGCTCCGCCTGTGAGCGGCTCAAATACGTTGCTGGCAATAGCATCTACTTCGGTTGTAAACTTCACGCTCCGCCTGTGAGCGGCTCAACGGACACCGAAAGACCAGCAATCCCTGCCGCAGGAAGGGCCGCAGCAAAAACCACGGTGCGACGGTCACCGCAAGGCCAGCCGGAAGTGAGGGAAAAGGCACCAGCAATGGTACCGGCGTGCGCGTTGCAGTTGCTCCTGGCGTTCTCTCCACCAAACGCCGGGCAACAATCGCCCGGGAGAGGAAATAGGTATCAGGCTATACGCCACCTCTTCATGGCCGCTCACCAGTGTACATGACGATCCTGCCGCACTGCCCGCCGTGCCGTAACGAAACGCAAGCGGATAGAATGACGTGTCAGGTGTCGGGGCGTGCCAGTGTGCGTTGCTCGTGCTGCTGCGAGACTGAGCTTGCCGCCAACAGCTAACCTGTGGGATAAGCATGCGCTTGGCGGAGATTTTTTACTCTATCCAGGGAGAAGGCTTACTGGCCGGGACGCCTTCGGTTTTTGTCCGGGTCAGCGGTTGCAATCTGCGCTGCCGCTGGTGTGACACCGAATACGCCTCCTGGTATCCCGAAGGCAAATCGTGGGGGGCACAGGAGATTGTCGCGGAGGTGGTTCGTTATCCCGCCAGGCATGTCGTCATCACGGGGGGCGAACCGTTCCTGTTTCGGGATCTCGGCGAGTTGTGCGCGGCGCTGCATGAAACGGGTCGGCACATCACCATCGAGACCGCGGGGACGATTTACCGCGAAGTGGTCTGCGACCTGCTCAGTCTCAGTCCCAAGCTCAGCAATTCCACGCCCTGGCAGCGCGACGCCGGCCGCTGGGCTCACCGCCACGAACAATTGCGACTCCAGCCGGCAGTGCTCCGGCAATTTCTCCAGCATTACCCCGAATATCAACTGAAGTTCGTCATCGAAGAACCATCCGACCTTACGGAAGTGCAACAGTTACTTTCGGAGCTGCCCGCTGTGCCGAAGGAGCGCGTGCTTCTGATGCCCCAGGGCGTGACTCCCGAAGAGTTGCGTGAGCGAAGCCGGTGGCTCGTTGAAGCCTGCAAGGAACTCGGCTATCGCTATTGCCCGCGGCTGCATATTGAACTGTTCGGTAATCGCCGCGGTGTTTGAAGGACAGGCCGCCAAAAACCAATGGGTGTGCTTTCGGCTTGCTGACTTTGTTGACCGGTTGCCTCGCCAATTCACTTGCTCGGAATCCCGGGCAGGACGACGCTGGCAGATTTTCCATGCGGTAACTTCCCGACCAGAGGCGATGCTGCCGTCGGCTTTTCCAGCCCGCGGATCACGTGCGAACCGCGATCGGTGCGATAATAAACCAGCCGGGCGGAAAACCATAGTTCCGGCAGATGCAGGTACCGTCCACCCTTGCACCCCCACTTGCTTTCAACCAGCACGAAATCTTCTTCCCCGATTGCCCGCACCAGGGCCGTGTGAGTAATCATGCCGCCCTGGTCATAATAGACGACGATATCCCCGACGCGCGGTCGTTCGACCGGATAGTAGCCGTTGTCGTGCAGGATCATTTCCACCGCATCGGGAGCGAGAATGAACCGCCCGCCCGTGAACACCCAGCCGTGGCAGTTGTAATTGGGGGCTGGCGGAGCCGTGCGGATGAGCTGACTGCCGAACGCATGTTCCGGCCAGTAAACGCCCGGATCGGGAAGACGCCTTTCCGGCAAAGGCGGCTGATCCTTAGCCGTGTACAAAGGAATCACCCGACCGCGATCCGTGTAAGCCTTCTGTTCGCTCAACGGATGGTTGATGCCTCCCAGAAGCATCGCCGGCGAGGCAAACTCCGACTCATCGAGAGTGGGAATGTTATCCGTTGTCGCCCCTGCCAGGGCCAAGGCAAAAACGCCTCCCGCCAAGCCAGTAACCAACCAATCCGCCAGCCACTGCCGACCAGCATTCAGCCAGACCAGACGTGTCAATATCCCGGCCAGGACCACACCCAGTATTGTTCCGCCAGCGCAAATAGCCGAACGCCAGGCACCATCCACCAGATTTTCCGTAGCGGTGATTGCTTCCCAGGCCAGCAAACCCGTAAGTGCCAGCCCGGCCGGCCAGATGACCTGAGCCAGACGCAGTCGGTGGGCCAATTGCCGCCACAATTGGGCCATCAGAGCAAGCACAAGCATTCCCCCGGCCAGAAGCATACTGGCCAGGTGAGCATATTGCGTCGGGGTGAAATCGAAAGGCATCGGCAATCCCTTCGGTCGGAGCAGACCAGTTGGTCGCCCACACCATCGGCTGCTTCCTGCAGCGAAGCCGCATTGGCAGCCCAGCAATGCAACCGAGTCTTGGCGGGGAAAGTTTCTTGAGGAGATTCGCGGGAGGGCTCATTCATTTTAGACGCCGATCCCCGCCAGAAGTTCCGTCCCCGTTTTCAAAGAGGCAAGCCCACGGCGTTCCGCTGCGATTGTAATGTCGCCGCGATTAAAGCCCCGTGAAACGGAAATGAGCTTTCTATGAAAATCGCCCCTTGCGGATGTCTTCCCCGGCAACGTTCGCTGCCTCGGTCATCTGGTTAAACGTCTATCCGGCAATAGTGTTAGCAGTGCTTCACCGCAATGATTTTCGTGTCGGCTGCCCAATAACTGTTCCCGCGAGCCAATTCGTAGGGCAATACTACGCCAAGGGCTTTCTTACACCTGACCCCATTCACGCTCAACTAACCGCCCACGCTTTTTCGCAACTTTATTCCCACCCCCTACGGAAGCGAATTCGTTGGCCTTAAATTCACAAGCCGCACTGCTAGCATCCGTTGCGGTTTCCGACACACTCACGCCCACAATCGCCGCTCTCTGACCGGGTAATTGGTAATAATCGCCTCGCTGACTTTGCCCCGTTTTCTGCCGTTGCAGTTAATGGCTCGACCAGCCCACACCAAGTCTATATGAAAGCACACCGTATTATAAAGCTCGCGCACTAATTGCGTGTCAGAATTAGAAATAAGCACATAGACACCCCTGCGATCTAAGTTTAGAGCCACATCTCGCAATAGTCGGTGACTGGCTAAGTCAAAGCCGGTCGCGTGATATTCGGTGAAATTAGCCGTCGCAGAAAGCGGAACATAAGGCGGGTCTAAGTACACAAAATCACCCTTCGCGGCACGCTCAAGCACAGTTTCAAACGAGGCACAGACCAGTTGCACTTCGCGTAAGGCAATCGCTACCGCACGCAGGTTCTCCGGATCATAATATTTAGGGGACTTATAGCGTCCGAACGGCACATTGAACTTCCCCTGACGATTTACACGGTAGAGGCCATTATAACCAGTCTTATTCAGGTAGATCATGCGAGCAGCACGTTCGGCCGGACTTAGTTGCCACGGATCCTTCGCACGCAAGCTGTAATAAAAATCCCGATCGTAAGGAAACTCCCCCAGTAAATGAATAACCTCTTCCACGCGGTCACGAATCGCCTCATAAGTCGCAATCAGCTCGGCGTTGATGTCGGAAAGGACGGCGTGGCGAATCCGACCCAGCCTGTATAGATGGAAAAAGAATGCCCCACCGCCCAGGAACGGCTCATGATAGACCTTGAACTGAGCCGGAGCTCGCTTCGCCAGTTCGTCCACTAACTGCATCTTTCCGCCCGCCCATTTCAAGAAAGGGCGTGGCACCGCCAGCGTTTTCATGCCTTTAGCCCAGGGTCTATATTCTCGTACATGCCCAGTCCGAATATATGCTCGTCACCATATAGATGGAAACTGTTATTCTTTTCACGGCGAAATCGTGATCGATATTCAGCGCCTGTATCTTCCATCATCTAAGCATCTTATACCTCAAAAAGCGATGCGGTAACTGTTTCTCTCTGCATGCGTCGCACCAATCGCGCCGACCGTCTACCCGCCGTGGGTCGGGGAAGTCAACCCCGTCCGGTGAAAATCGCACACTATTCGGCGACGATGCGAACGACGAACAAGAGCGGCGGGCGTCAGCCCGCCGTGGATTTGGGAAGCGCATCTGTGATGGCGACACTACGCACACGTTCTGCGGCAGACTGTCGCGCGACGAAGGAGCGGCGACCGTCAGCCCGCCGTGGATTTGGGAAGCGCATCTGTGATGGCGACACTACGCACATGTTCTGCGGCAGACTGTCGCGCGACGAAGGAGCGGCGACCGTCCGCCCGCCGTGGGTCAGGGTTGGTCGTATGTTCTCCGCGCTGTGCCGACCACGCACTTGCAAGAACGGTTCGTTTGCCACGGTCGGCTCACGCCGACCGCTCCTGGGTGCACAACGGATGTTCGCTGCATATAGCACCATCTGCGATGTGCACACGCACGTGCGCAGGAGCGGCGGGCGTTAGCCCGCCGTGGGTGACTGGTATGGTCAGTGACTGGTAAATTCCGGGTTTGGTTCGGCGACGACCGAAGAACAGCCGTGACCCCTGAACGTTAGCCCGCCGTGGGTCGGGGAAGTCAACCCCGTCCGGTGAAAATCGTGCACTATTCGGCGACGATGCGAACGACGAACAGGAGCGGCGGGCGTTAGCCCGCCGTGGATTTGGGAAGCGCATCTGTGATGGCGACACCACGCACACGTTCTGCGGCAGACTGTCGCGCGACGAAGGAGCGGCGACCGTCCGCCCGCCGTGGGTCAGGTTGGTCGTATGTTCTCCGCGCTGTGCCGACCACGCACTTGCAAGAACGGTTCGTTTGCCACGGTCGGCTCACGCCGACCGCTCCTGGGTGTACAACGGATGTTCGCTGCATATAGCACCATCTGCGATGTACACACGCACGTGCGCAGGAGCGGCGGGCGTTAGCCCGCCGTGGGTGACTGGTATGGTCAGTGACTGGTAAATTCCGGGTTTGGTTCGGCGACGACCGAAGAACAGCCGTGACCCCTGAACGTCAGCCCGCCGGGGATCGGTGAACCGAGCCCCGTCCGGCAAAAATCGCGCTCTGTTCGGCGACGATGCGACCGACGAACAGGAGCGGCGACCGTCCGCCCGCCGTGGGTCAGGTTGGTCGTATGTTCTCCGCGCTGTGCCGACCACGCACTTGCAAGAACGGTTCGTTTGCCACGGTCGGCTCACGCCGACCGCTCCTGGGTGTACAACGGATGTTCGCTGCATATAGCACCATCTGCGATGTACACACGCACGTGCGCAGGAGCGGCGGGCGTTAGCCCGCCGTGGGTGACTGGTATGGTCAGTGACTGGTAAATTCCGGGTTTGGTTCGGCGACGACCGAAGAACAGCCGTGACCCCTGAACGTCAGCCCGCCG
>JBEPZY010000002.1:114983-340550 GCA_041640595.1 Gemmatales bacterium
GCACGTGCGCAGGAGCGGCGGGCGTTAGCCCGCCGTGGGTGACTGGTATGGTCAGTGACTGGTAAATTCCGGGTTTGGTTCGGCGACGACCGAAGAACAGCCGTGACCCCTGAACGTCAGCCCGCCGTGGGTCGGTGAACCGAGTCCTGTCCGGTGAAAATCGCACACTATTCGGCGACGATGAGACCGACGAACAAGAGCGGCGACCGTCATCCCGCCGTGGGTCAGGGTTGGTCGTATGTTCTCCGCGCTGTGCCGACCACGCACTTGCAAGAACGGTTCGTTTGCCACGGTCGGCTCACGCCGACCGCTCCTGGGTGCACAACGGATGTTCGCTGCATATAGCACCATCTGCGATGTACACACGCACGTGCGCAGGAGCGGCGGGCGTTAGCCCGCCGTGGGTGACTGGTATGGTCAGTGACTGGTAAATTCCGGGTTTGGTTCGGCGACGACCGAAGAACAGCCGGGCCCCCTGAACGTCCACCCGCCGTGGGTCGATGAACCGAGCCGCGTTCCTCGAAAATCGCGCACTTTTCGGCGACGGTGCGAACGACGAACAGGAGCGGCGGGCGTTAGCCCGCCGTGGGTCGCAAGTGGGTAACAAACCGCGTCTGGAACTGCAATGCGTTGAATTTCCGGGTTGCGAGTTCGCCTGCGGAGCGCACTCCACAGGAGGCTTACGCCCCCCGCTCCTGTATTGCACGAATGCACGCCTGCTGGGGATTTAGCATTTCCACTGCATAATCGTTGCCGAAGCACAAGGGGCTGACGCTCCCCGCCCCTGGTGCTGTTACAACGACCGTCCGCCGGAATAATGACGACTGTTGCGCTGCACAAACGCGCCTTCACAAGCGCGGCGGACGTTAGCCCGCGGTGTCAAGGAAACGCGCTTGCGATGGTGGCCGGCTTTTGCGCTGACAAAACCCTGGACGAGCGCGCTTTTGTGAAAGGTGAAGCTGTCTCCGTATCCGGTGTTCGTATCTGATGACCGAGGTGGCGTACTCAGCGCACGAACTGACGAAGCTGTAGGCATGGCGGCTGACCATCACAGAGTTATATCACGACGTGAAGAATCACCGGTACGGCTGGGCTTTATGCCACGCGTTGATGACTCGTGCCACAGTTTTAATCGGCCGCTCCGACTATTTAGAGCGGCCGCTACTGACGCTGATGCACTGGCTTTCGGTAGCAGTTGCTCCGCTGCCTGTGCGGCATTATTTGCCGGCGATGTGACGCAGAAGCAATCGTCCGTAACCATGCGGTCTGTTTTTCACCGGGCGACAGATGATTGCCTGACTGCAAGGACAGGCCGCACAAAATGTTTAGTGCTATTATCACATCGCTTTTGTCCGAATTCCAAAACTGCTGATAAGTCAGCTTTACGACAGAGAAACTAACATTCGGTCCAAGCGGCAGTTTCGTCTATACATCGAATGCATGGGCACAACCGCAGCCTGGTTCGGGTGGTGCACCGGCAGGCGATGCAGTGACTGCGGGCACATCAAATTCTCGCGCCAGGGCCTCGATTAGCTGGTGGTAATGTTCGTGTTTTCCGGGTCCGACGCGCTGGGCCTCATGCTGGGCGAATTCGGAACAAATGACTTGATCTTCAGCGGCTGGGAGCACACGCTCGGCGAGCATAAACAGAACATTGTCTTCTTTCCAGATGTGCTGGCGAAGCAAAGTCACATATTGATCGGCCGCCTCGCAAAACTGCTGCCGACTTGGCTGCTGATCCCAGTGACTCAACGCTTCCTGCATGGCTCGGATCAACTGGCGACCATGTTCATGCTCATATAACATCACGCCAATCGGGCCACCTGCTTTGGGGATACCGCCTCGCTCCAAACGCGGGAAGAGGGTGCCTTCTTCCTTCGCGTGATGGCACCCATCGGCGAACTCCACGAAAAATTCCAGCAAGGCAGCCACCGGCTTCTCGTTCACTCCTTGCCCTTGCCGCAAGCGGTTGACCATGGCAGCCAGCACTGCCAGCGCCTGCTCAATGACGCGATGCTCTTGCCGAAGGATTTGGGTTGCCTGCATGTGACATCCTCCTGAGCTTGACCCTGGGTTGGGAGATGGGCGACGGCGACTTGCACAGTACCGACTCAGTTTGGTTTTCCGGTAGCAACTCAACTAATCGGACGCTGCCCAGCGCCTCTTCCACGAGCATGGCTGCCCGATCCAGGACCCGGTGCAGGGGGCATAGCCTGAGGCCGTGGCCCTGAAAACCCAGCGGACATTGTCGAATGCGGGGTACGGGCGACACAGCGTTGACGATGTCGAGCACGGTGATTTCTTCCGGCGCACGTACCAGCTGATACCCGCCGCCAGGGCCCGGATACGAACGCACCAGCCCGTGATTTACCAGCAATTGCAGCACATGGTGCAGATAGCGACGCGGAATGCGTGTGACCTCGGCCAATTGCTCGCTGCTGACAGGCCGGCCAGGGTTCCGCGCCAGACAAACCGCAGCTCGCAACGCATATTCGGCTGTCTGTGTCAGCATCGTAGTTTTCCCCGCGTCTCGATATGTTTTCGACCCCTTGCCATTTTACATATCGGCATGTAAATTGTCAACGGAGGAATTCTACATGGCAACATGTAGAATTTTTAGAACAAAGAAGCGTGAGCTGCAGAAGCACAAAAAGGAGATCTGCCATGCGCCGAGTGTGGAGACTGTGGCTTGCTCTGGGGCTGGTGCTGTTGGGCTCATTCAGCGTGTTGATTTATTACGGTAGAAAGCTGGCATTAGAGGCTCCTCCAATTCCGGCTCGGATCGTTAGTGAATCGGGCGAACCTGTGGGCACAGGTCAGGACATCCTGGATGGACAAAATATCTGGCAGTCCATTGGCGGAATGGAACTGGGAAGCGTCTGGGGGCACGGGTCGTACATAGCGCCGGATTGGTCGGCCGACTGGTTGCACCGAGAATGCCTCTGGTTGCTGGAACACTGGGCGCGGAAAGAATACCAGCGTAACTATTCCCAGTTAGGTACGGCGGAACAGGCGCTTTTGCAGCAACGCCTGCAACAACAGATGCGGCACAATGGGTACGATCCCCGCACCGACACCCTGTTTATTAGCGACGATCGCGCCCTGGCCTGGCAAGCCCTGGCGCGTTACTACGCATGCATTTTCGGAGACGCCGAATCTTTTCCTGAAGATGTGGCGTTTCTGGCGGATGGTGGGCGCTCGCCGGCAGCACTTCGGGAAGCCTACGCGATGCCCGCTAACACTATACGCGATCCGCAACGCATGCAAAAACTATGCGCTTTCTTTTCCTGGGCAGCGTGGGCATGTGCCGCAGAGCGACCCGGCTCTAAAGAAATCCTGAGCGGTCCAAAAACGGCCGGGACTTATTCCGGCGTAAGTTACACGAATAACTGGCCGCCCGAACCCCTTATTAACAACCGTTCCACCGGTTCTATGGTGGTTTGGTCGGTGATCAGTTTCATCCTATTACTTGCGGGGATCGCATTATTAGCCTGGCATCATGCCGTCACCGCCAATAACGAAGCATTACCGGAAATCCTTCCCGAGGATGACCCATTGCTTGGGCTACAAGCGACTCCTTCGATGCAGGCTACCTTGAAGTATTTCTGGCTTGTTTTCGCGCTATTTATTGCCCAGATCGGTTTGGGTGCAGTAACGGCTCACTATGGAGTAGAAGGACAGGGCTTTTATGGCATTCCGCTCTCGCGATGGTTGCCTTATAGCGTGACCCGCACCTGGCATGTTCAACTGGCGATCTTCTGGATCGCTACTGCCTGGTTAGCCACCGGTCTTTTCATTGCCCCTGCGGTGTCCGGTTATGAACCACCCGGCCAGCGGCTAGGTGTCAACCTGCTCTTCGTTGCCCTGATAATTGTTGCAGTGGGTGGCTTATTAGGAACCTGGTTGGGTACACGGCAAACGCTTAGCGAGGAACTCAATTTCTGGATAGGCCATCAGGGATATGAGTATGCAGATATCGGACGTGTGTGGCAGTTCGCATTGTTGCTGGGGCTGTTTTTCTGGTTAGGGCTTATGGTCAGGGCACTCTGGCCAGCATTTCGTCAGCCTGGTGAACATAAGCATTTACTCGGGTTGTTTGTCGTTGCTTCCGCCGCCATTGCTTTATTTTACGGGGCGGCTCTTATGTGGGGCCGACGCACCCACCTTAGTTTAGTAGAATATTGGCGCTGGTGGGTCGTGCATTTGTGGGTAGAGGGATTTTTCGAGGTTTTTGCCACGGTAGTGATTGCCTTTCTCTTTACACGCATGGGTCTGCTCCGCGTAAGCACAGCCACTTCCGGAGTGCTTTTCTCTTCGACGGTCTTCTTATTCGGCGGGATCATCGGGACCTTTCATCACCTTTATTTCACCGGAACGCCCGAGCCAATTATGGCCCTGGGAGCGACCTTCAGCGCATTGGAAGTAGTGCCCCTGGTGCTTATGGGTTTTGAGGCCTGGGAAAATCTCACTCTCAGCCGCGCTGCTCCTTGGGTAGCTAAATATCGCTGGCCCATTTATTGCTTTATCGCGGTTGCTTTCTGGAACCTGGTTGGCGCTGGACTATTTGGTTTCTTCATCAACCCGCCTATTGCGCTTTACTACATGCAAGGTCTTAATACGACGCCGGTGCACGGGCATACCGCTTTATTTGGTGTTTACGGAATGTTAGGGATCGGTTTATCGCTCTTTTGCTTGCGCGGATTAACTTCGCGTTTGCCCTGGCGAACGGAAGCCCTTGCTTTCGGTTTCTGGGCAATGAACATAGGCTTAGCTCTTATGGTGCTCCTGTCGCTATTACCGGTCGGATTCCTGCAAGCCTGGGCCAGTGTTGAGTACGGACTATGGTACGCCCGATCTGCGGAGTTCCTGCAGCAGCCTATTATGAACGTGCTCCGCTGGCTGCGTATTATAGGTGACACCATCTTCGCCCTTGGAGCGATCCTGCTTGCCTGGTTTGTTATCGGACTGAAGACCGGCTGGTCGCTGCGGAATACTCGCGATGGGCAAACGCTCGATGAAACCGCTCTCGGCGACCTGAGCCACAGCAAACATGCTCATCCCGTGTCGAGCTTGAGCAACCCCTGAGAATATCAGCATGCACGACACAGCTCTTCCTTTTCGCCTATAAACCTTCTTTCTCCCATATAAACTACTGAGCGGACTATGATCCGCGGAAGCCGGTACCGATTTTATAAGTCGCCGGGCGGCATTGTTCTGACCGGCTGGGGCGATTTTCAATATGACGACCTATCTGAGCCTGGGGCCTACCAGTCGGTCTTGCGCTTTTACATGCGGAGCTGGAGCTGTCTTGGCGTTGGCGTTAAGCCGAGGTGACACCATAGTGGCTGGCTTAGAGTGATGAGCAATCAATAAGCCGTAATTGTGGGCAAATACCATAAGGCAGCTCCGGGAAGGCGACGGGCAAAGCTTCACTCAAAACGCGCTTATGCTCTGAGCATGCATGGCAATATAAACATGCACGGCAGCGATATTAGATACGCATGGCAATATTAGCAACATGCTCGAAAGCAGTGCCGGTGGGCGTAGGCGAAGTGCTTAGGATATGCTTAGATGCTTAGTGGGCTGGAAACTGTATAGGAGGTTGGTTGGCAAGCGAGCCAGGGTGTTTCGGCGAGGAGCTGATATCGTTTCGACTAGGAGCTAATGTCGGGGTGATTTTTTTCCCAGGATATTATCGTTTTGCAGGTATGACGTGTGTTTCGGCGAGGAGCTGATATCGCGGCGATTTCCTTCTCGCAATCTAAACAAAACAGATGGGAAAGCTCGCGGTGTTTCGGTTATAAGCTGACGTCGGGGGAAATTTGCCGGCCGCGACGAGTGCTGCTGACATAAGGCGAGTCGGCCAGGAAGTAACGCAGCGGTAAGTCCCTGGCAGCGGTGACACCGATCCGCGGACTGGCACGAATCCGCGCTGCCGGGACAACTTCCCGTGCCTGGGCGAGCCAGAGCTGCTGGCCCCGGGTAACGTCCCAACCATCGAAGCGGCGATCGATCGCCAGAGCCTGGCAGAGTCGGCCCGGACCTCGAGCGAGTTCCCGCAGTTCCGTAACACCGCGATGCTGCTGCATGAGACCGATGCCGCAAATCGGCTCGATGGCACGGATGAGCACAGCACTGGGCACGCCTTCCGGCTCAGTGACCACGTTCAGGCAAAAGCGATTGTGGATCGTATAGACGTAGGCGTGTCCGGGTGGTCCGAACATGCTGGCATTGCGGCGAGTTCGACCACGATAGGCGTGATTAGCCGGGTCGTGCTCCGCCAGATAAGCCTCCACCTCGACAATTTTGCCAGCCATTAAACCAGCTTCGGTGTCGCGGAGCAGCCATTGTCCCAGCAAGGCACGGGCTACTTCCTGTACTGGTCGGTCGTAAAAGGAGCGGGGCAAGGCAGGGAGTTGTCGCACGAATAGTTCCGTTGCCTCATCGCTGGCCGACACGCTGTTCGGCACGTGGACGGGGCGGAATTGCCGCGGAGCATCATTATTCGATCGGGGAAAAGCAGGCTGTTCTTCCATTTCCGATTCCCGAGCAGGCCGGCCCAGGGTTTTGCCAAGCCAGATCAGCCACTACCAACTTGTGCGTCTGGCTCGAAATCTCCCAGAGTGGCTCACAATGGTTTGCGACCACGCTGCCCTGGACCGTCAGCGAAATTCTGCTGGTTCGCGGTGCTTTTCTGATATTCCGCTATCCTTATCATAGCTGGTAAGGCGAACGGCCTGGGTGGTGCGACCAACAGAAACGAAGCGGAGTGCAAACGCCAATGATAACACGCTTGGCCATCAACGGAGCCTGCGGGCGAATGGGATTGCGGCTAGTGCAATTGGCCCAGGAGGATGCGGAGCTGTCGGTGATAGCGGCGCTGGAACGTGCTCAGCATCCGCGTCTGGGGCAGGATATTGGCGAACTGGCCGGGCTGGGCCGACTGGGTGTGCCCCTGACGCATACCTTGCCGCTAAGCGAGCGGCCCGACGTCATTGTGGACTTTTCTTCGCCGGAAGGCACTATGCAGGTCTTGAAGCTGGCGGTGGAGCGAAAAATTCCGCTGGTGGTGGCAACCACCGGACATACAGCCGCTCAGCGCGACGAGATCGAAGCAGCGGCACATCATATCCCGCTTTTGGTTTCGCCCAACATGAGCCTGGCCATGAACGTCCTGATGGTGCTGCTCGAACAGGCTGCGAAACTTCTGCGAGGGAAGGATTTTGACGTGGAGATTATCGAGGCCCACCACCGCTTCAAAAAGGATGCTCCCAGTGGCACAGCCCTGGCCCTGGCCCGTATCGTGCAACAGCAGATGGGGCAGCAATTAGTCCGGCACGGTCGGGAAGGAATGACCGGCGAACGGTCGGCTACCGAGATCGGAATCCACGCGGTGCGTGCGGGTGATCTGGTGGGAGAACATGTCATCCTCTTCGGCACGCTGGGCGAATCTTTGCAGCTCAGTCATCGGGCGCACACCCGCGACTGCTATGCCCGCGGCGCATTACTCGCCGCCAAGTTCCTCGCCCAGCAACCTCCCGGAAGGTACACCATGCGCGATGTGCTCGGTCTCTAAAAGAGCGGGAGTCCCAACGTTGGCAGTATTAGAAATCAAGTGAACGAAAATACACTATGGTTTTTCTGGCGGATGGTTGGGCGAACCGATCACCGTAGTGGCTTCCTCACGCATGAGGGGTTCCTTGCCGAGAGATTTCGTCCTGACCTCGATGCGAAAGCGAGCATCGCCGGGAGCCTTGCCTCGACACTGCACCTGATAAACTAAAACCTGTCCAGGCTCCAATCGAGCCACGGTGGGAAACGTCAGGGTATTGCCCGCAAGTTGACCGGTAGTACCTGCCGGCCCACTGGAAGCTATCAACTCCAGCTGCGGCGGAATGTATGCGGCCAGGCTTATATCCGTATCTGCCAGGGTGCCGGTGTTGGTCAGGTTGATTTCATAACGCACGGTATTACCGACGATAACGGGATCGCCTATATCCACCATTTCCAACCGTAATGCAGGTGCCCCGCGGATTTCAACCACCGCTTCGCTGCTTTGCAATATAGTGCCGTCCGAACGCACACTGGCGCGACATATTGCTTTTTCGGCAACCTGTAATGCGGTGGCCGTGATCCGAAAGGTTTTGCTCTCACCCGGAGCCAGAACGGGCACAAACCAGACGACCTCCTGATTGCGGAATTGCCCGTTCTCACTGGCGGCCATAAAGGCAAGTTCCGCCGGCAATTGTTCACTGACATAAAGATTGCTGATGGCCATGCTGCCGCGATTGGTCACCGTGAGCTCAATATCTACCGGTGCCTTGACAAAACGTGTGGGCGGGACCTTATGTTGCAATTCCAGCTGAGGCTTTTCCACCACCACCTGGTGATCGGCGATACTGCGGAGGTTACCGTCTGCGGTTGCGGTGATCCGCACCTGATGCTGACCTTCTTTCAAGGGCACCAGCGTGAGTTTTTCGCTCCTGCTCGAGCCGGCCGGGATGGTAAACGGTCCGCTGGTAAGTGCCGTAGTTCCAGGAGCCTGAGGATGGCTCAGGGCCGGATCGAAATCCGCCCGCAGCATTACATTCGTAGCTGGGCCGGTTCCCGTATTCGTAACGGTGATTTGCAGGGTAATCGGCGTACCTACAGAAGTGCGGTTAGGCCCCTGGACAGCCACGCTAATTCCTGGGGAGGCGATTTCGGTGACCGCTTCCGCTTCGACGCGCACACCATCGGCAGTTACCGCACTGCAACGATTAATGGCCCGGCCAGTTTTGTCGGCTCGAAAATTAGCGAGGATGGTGACGGTTCGGCCCGGACCGATAGGAGCAATTGTCCAGATAAGTTCTCGCCCTTCGACGTTGGCAGGTGGCTGGGATTGCAGAAAGCTCAGGTTGTCCGGCACTAAGTCGCGTACCGTAATCGCTTCGGTTTCCACCGGGCCGGTGTTGGTGAGCGTGATTGTATAAGTGATATTTTGTCCACTAGACGCCGTGGGAGGACCGGTTTTGCTGATGTTCAGTCCCGGAGCTGCCCACTGGATCCAGGTTTCGCCGCGAGCCAGCACGAGCGTAGCTCCGGCGGATTCACCGCGAAGAATCTCGATACCGATACGGGTGGTGCCGGGCCTGGGCTGAGTGAGCATCACCTGCACCGAGGCCAGTCCTTGACTATCGCTCACCACCTCGGCGACGGATCGCTGAGCAGGCAGGAAGACCGCTGCCGGGCCGTCGAGCACCTGATATCGGACGCGATAACCACTTAGCGGTACCTGATCCTGGCGACGAAACAGCCGCGTGGTCAGCGTAACTGGTTCGCCAGGCCGACCCGAAGTCGGTTGCGGAAACTCCCACGCCGCCTGCACCCAGCTGAGCCGCACCGTTACCTTGCGTTGTCGCCAGTCATAGATGCCCGGCGCATAGACCGTAACATAAGTCTCTCCTTCCACCGGTGAGGTCAGCACACACCAGGTCTGCCCCGGACGAATAGTAAAATCATCGTCCGGTTCCGGAGTGCCGCGGGTGACCCGGTGTTCGAAATAACTGGTGTAGCTGACTGCGTAGCGGTCGCCTTCTTTCCAACCCCGCCCGGCATCATAACCGCTTTCATCCACCTCCAGGATATGCCCGACTCCTTCAATCATCCATTCGACACGCCGACTACGCCTGGGTTGCCCATTGCGATCTAATACCGTGGCAATCAACACCTGCTGGGCGCCGACAGGATTCGCAGCCTCTAATGGCCGCACCTCTAAGCGTACCGCATAGGGGTCGAAATTCTCATAATAACCTCGACCGCGCGGCTTGGCATGCGTCTTAGCAACCTCGCCCGGTGGCAGTAAATAAGGAAAATAAGACGGATTATGACTCAGGCAGCCCACCAGCCACAGGGCGCCAAAACAACTCACCAGGACGCAAGCAAATCGCCGTCCGTCGGACATAGATGAATCCCGGCCGGACAGAGTCCGGTCGCACCGACACACCTTATAACTGTCGTGCACATCCACGCAAGCCCAGTTTTCCGCCTGCAATTTCTATGCCCGCTCTAACTTCGCCCAACTAACTCGCCAGGCTCACGGTAAATACGCACCAGGAGCAGTTTCTCATCCTCATCGCCGCTCAACCACCGCCACCAGCCTGACAAAGCAGGACGTTCATCGCTCACCACCACCTCCCAGCCTAGCCCGGATTTTTCAAGCTGTCTAAGGGCTTTGCGAGAAACTATCACATAAAGTAGCCCGCGCCCTTCCAGCCAACCTCTTACCTGCTCAGCATCGAAACTACGCCGAATCGGTGGGCCGACATGATAACTAAGCAAATGCGCTTCCGTACCGAACATATAGATGGCCTGGTCGGCACCACAATACTGCCGCACTACCTGTGCGAAATCCCGTTCCTGTCGTACCTGGTTGATTTCGGGCAAAACCCAGGTGATATAGATACACCAGCCAACCACACTTATTGCTGCTGCGGAAGTATAGCCGAGATACCACCTTTTCCGCTGGGAAGTTGTCAGGCTATTGAGGAATTCGTCCAGCCTAAATCCCACAAACATTGCCAGAGCCGGATAAGCTGGCAATAAGTAGTCCGCCCGCTTATAACGCATGCAGGAGAAAAAGAGCAGCATTACCAGAAACCAGATCGCTGAAAACCTCACAGCACGATCCTCACCGATGCGTCTATAGTCTCGGCAAGCTAACCATAATGCCAGAAGTGCCACCGGACCTGCGTCGAAAACTAATCGCACGAGGTAAAAAGCCGGGCCTGACCAGTGCTGGTGCCGATCCAGCCGCGAGTCGCCGCCCAGACCTCGCGCCAGATTGTGCCGGTATAGAAACTCACGCACCCAATCTCCTTCGGTTGCCGCATTGGCTGCAATGTACCAGAGCAGGACCGGCCCGAAAACTATCACGCTGGCCAGGATATTAGCCGCTTGCGCTCGAAAGCTTAGTGCTAAGTCGTGTATGGACCAGCTTTGCCGGGAAATCAGTCGGTCGCAGACGCAGTTGCTAATCATCACCGCAGAAAACAGGACGATGGCAATGGGGCCTTTGCATAACAGCCCGGCCGCTAGTGCCAGAAGCATAAGCAGAAAACAACCATGCCGAAGGTAAGGATGCGCCAGTCGGTGACTCACTAACATTGCCGTTAAGGCCACGGTGAGGGAAGCGGCAAGCGGCATATCCACCCTGCCCACCCGTGCCAGCCAGACGAAGTGCGGCATGAGGAGCAAACCACCCACGGCCAGCAGACTGGCGCGGAGCCTGCCGAGTATATATCCGCAAACTATCAGCGTTAGAACGATGCAGGAAGCAGCCAGAGCCGCCGGAAGCCGCACCGCCAGTGCGTCCACATGGCGCTGGCTGAGCCAGCACCAGGACGCAATCAGCCAGTAATAAAGCGGCGGTTTCTGTAACTCCAAACGACCGTCGAAAAGCTGAGGTAGCAGCCATTGTCCGCACAAAACCGAGCAGGCATTCTGCGCCGCTCGTGCTTCATGGCTGCTCCACAGGTCGCGTTCATGCAGACGGTAACAGAAAAATAGAGCGCTTCCCAGCACCGTCACCCATGCCAGACAGGAGATGCGGAAACTAACATCTAAGCTGGCTGGGTTGTTTAGATGCTCTAAGCAACCTGACGCTGGCTCTGCCGCTCGAAGAGTCGCTGATAGAGCGGGCATGTTTGCAATAACTCCGTATGTGTGCCAATGCCTTCAACACGTCCTTTTTCCAGCACAATAATGCGATCGGCCAGCTCCAGGGTGCTCAGGCGATGGGTGATAATCAAGGTGGTGCGGTTGCGCATAAATTCGCGCAGGGCCTTATGCAATAGCATTTCGTTCTCCGGGTCGGAAGCACTGGTAAATTCGTCCAGAATCAAGATGCTTGGATTGCGCAGGATAGCGCGAGCCAGAGCTAAGCGTTGTCGCTGGCCGCCAGATAAGGCAAAGCCCATCTCGCCGATGCGCGTGTCGTAGCCATGCTTAAGCTGCATAATAAAGTCATGAGCATAGGCCCGGCGAGCAGCTTCTTCGACAAGTTCCTGCGGGACGTGGCGCAAACCGGCTGTGATATTGTTGCGGATGGTGTCATCGAAAAGGACGACTTCCTGCGGGACGAAACCGATCTGGCGACGCAGGCTTCGCAGGGTAAACTCACGGTGATCCGTGCCGTCTATGAGAATGACGCCGTGATCCGGATCGTAAAATCGTGGCAATAAGCCGGCCAGCGTGGTTTTGCCGCTACCGTTACGGCCGACAATGGCAACGACCTCTCCGAATTGAATCTCGAAGCAGATATTAGTTAGCACGGCCTGGCCGGGGCGATAGGAAAAGCAAACGTCGCGAAAGACTATATTTTTGCGGTGCTCACGAAGCAGGCGACCGGGGAAGGGACTCTGCACGCGCGGGTGACGGTCTATGTAGTGAAAGATGCGATCAGCAGCGGCAGCGCCGGCCTGCAGTTTGTTGTAAACGGAAGAGAGCTTGCGAACCGGATCGGCAATGGCAGCCAGCAAGGCATATAAGGCCAGCAAAGATTCCGGTTCTAAAGGTTCGGCGGTCATGCGCATGCCCCAGATGTGGGTCTGGTTCCGCAATACCAGGTAGGAGCCGCCAATCAATGCACCAGCCACAGCCACGACCGCCAGCCATTCCATGACCGGGCCACTAAGCGCTTCCAGAACCACCAGCCGCATTCCCCGACGATAGTAATCCCGCGAGGCTTGATAGAGGTGTAAACGTTTTCGCGCTTCCATAGTAAAGGCCTTGATGACCTTGATGGTCAGGAACGTTTCCTGCAACACCTTATAAAGCTGGGACATACTCTCTAACATTTTTCGGCCGGCGCGTTTCATAGTGGTGCCCACTTTGCTCATGGTAAACAGGGCGATAGGTACTAAGACGAGAAATAATAGGGTCAGCCGCCAGCTTATCCAGCAGGCAAAGAGGATACAGCTGAGGGCCTTGAGCGGTTCCGCGACAACCTTGCCGAAGAGCGTTTTCAGGCCATTCGCCAGGGACTCCATATCGTTGGTGAAGCGAGCCATAAGTTCATGGGTGCCATCTTCGCTGAATTGAGTTACATCCAGGCGCAGGACGTGATCATAGAGGGCGTTGCGGAGGTCTAATAGAGCCAGGTGCACGACACTGCCGACCAGGGTTTCCTGGGCGAAATCAAATATCCCCTTGATAGCAACTGCAAGGACTACGATGGCCAGAAGATGCACCAGTGTTTCAAAGCGGTCGGTGGGGCAAAACCTGTAGATATAGAGGCGCAGCGTCTGCAACCAGCTAAGCATCCAGCGGGAATGAGCGAGATCGGCTTCGTCTTTGGCGAGGTCGCGGGTAAGCTCGGCAAGTCGGCGTTCCCGACTGCGCGAAGGGGGCAGGTTTTCGGTGCGCTGAATTTCCTTGCTGCGGCGGTCAATCAGGTCCTGCAAACGGTCAATGTCCGCCTCCTTGATGCGGATTTCGTTATCTATCCAGGTTTGCAAATTGGTGTCGCGGGTAAGGACTTTGAGCACCGGATAGATAGCGGTGAAGTTAGCCCCCCACAAAACCGCCACGCCCAGGGCACACAGCAGGGAAGCAAAAAGGCGGTTCCGATAGGGCCAGGCAAAGCGTAAAGCCCGCAGGAAATTCCGCATGGCAGCATCTTTCTGAAAGTCCGGGAAAATTCACGGACAAATTTAGTCCGCTAAAGGCTCCCTTGTAGCAGAAAGTGCAAACTAGCTCAAGGCCAGCCGTACCGGCAACGGATCGAAAGACCCAGTGAAGGCGGGATTGTTCGCCGGCACTCCCTGCGCCTACCGGTAGCCGAAACGTCAGTTGCGGCCCGTGTTCGAGCATGATTTTTCGGAACTTAGTTCCGGGCCCCGCGCTACTGGTAGCCGGAACATCGGTTGCGACTGGTTACCGATGGCCGCGGTGATTGCTCATATCGAACATCAGGCGGGATGAACAGGCGGTGAGCAATCGAATGTGTCCCGCTGGCGGGGCACCAACCCGCGCCTCGATATACCGGGAGAAGCAGGCGGCCAGTAATCGAGCATCGCCCGCTGGTCAGCGAGTTTGAGAACGAACGATGACTTTCTTGAATGGCAGGTGAGCGACCGGGCTTGGCCAGCTGGTCGGATCGCGGTTGTTCCAATGCTTATGCTATGGACCTTGGCTTGCGAGAAGGTGGGAGTGGCCAGCTGGTCAAATCACAGTTGTTCCAATGCCGGACAAAGCATAAAGACCTGGGGGAAACGGACGCGGCTTGCGGATGGATTGGGGTAGCCGCAAAGGTGCCTGGCTGAACAAAAGCACGCCCGAATGTGCAGCCTGGACTTGCGGGTTTACGAATCAGAAGTGGCGCTGACCGTTGCGGAATTGTTCCATGACGATAGCAGCATTTTGCCCGCCAAAGCCGAAACTGTTGGAAACGGCGATGCGAACTTTTTGTTCGCGGGCCACGTTGGGCACGTAGTCGAGGTCGCAAGCCGGATCGGGGTATTCGTAATTGATGGTGGGCGGCAACACGCCTTCCTTGAGAGTCAGGGCCAGAGCAACGGCTTCGACAGCCCCCGCGGCGCCGATGAGATGGCCGATCATGGATTTGATCGAGCTTAGTGGCAGGCGTTTGGCTTTCTCGCCGAAGACGAGTTTGACGGCGTTGGTTTCCATTTCGTCGTTGAGGCGGGTGCTGGTGCCGTGGGCGTTGATGTAATCCACATCCTGTTCGTTGACGCGAGCTTCGCGAAGGGCCCAGCGAATGGCGCGAGCGGCTCCTTTCCCCTGGGGGTCAGGCTTGGTGACGGAGTAGGCGTCGAAACTGGAGCCATAGCCGGTCACTTCGCAATAGATAGTCGCACCGCGGCGGCGGGCGTGTTCGAGTTCTTCCAGCACCAATACGCCAGCTCCTTCACCCAGCACGAAGCCGTCTCGCTCGCGGTCAAACGGTCGAGAAACCGCCTGGGGTGGACGCAAGGCCCGGCTGAGAGCGCCCAGAGCGTTGTAGGCAAGCAGGAGTAGGGGATCAATTCGGCTGTCGGCACCTCCGGCCAGCATAATGTCGGCATCGCCGCGTGCAATCAAGCGAAACGCCTCACCAATCGCCTGAGTCCCCGCAGCGCAGGCGGTGGTAATGGTGCTGTTCGGCCCCTGAGCGTTGAACATGATGGAGATGTGAGCGGCGGCCATATTCGGCAGATACTTGAGAATCCAGAGCGGAAACAGGACGGAGGAACCGCACTGACCCAGCCGGGTTACATCCAGTCGCCCCGACTCATCGCATGCCTGAACCAGAGCCGGGGAAATTTCGGGCAGTTCGGTGGGAACGATCCCCGTGCCCATGCACACGCCGAATCGTTCCGGGTTGATGCGATTGAGATCGAGACCGGCGTCCTGAATAGCCATAGCCGCGGCAGCCACGCCGAAACGCATGGCCCGCCCCATAATCTTGAGGGATTTGCGATGTTCCGCCGGTACCCAGGGCGTTACATCGAAATCGCGAACTTCCGCGGCAATTTTGACCGGATGCTGGGAAGCGTCGAAACTGGTAATGGGGCCAACCCCACTGTGCCCTTCGACACAGGCTTTCCAGAAGGCCTCTTTGCCAATACCGTTAGGAGCCACCACTCCCAGACCGGTTACCACCACCCGGCGCATAATCTCGCTTCCGTTGTGCCTCGAAGGTGTCCGTCCCTAGACATTGTCGTCCGAACCAGGCCGAAAGTTTACAGTGCTCTGCCGCTGGCTTGCTTTTTCCAGCCGCTTTATTCTACATAGACCCGATTTGACGGCAAACTTTGCATGCCTTTCTGATTTTCACTCCCTTGGACACCCGCTCGAGTTGATAATAAACTTTACCATGCGACTGGAGCTTCTGGCATCTTCGAGCCGGGAAAAGCCAGTTTCGCCTGAGCCCTACCGGAACGGGAATTGCTTTCGATAGGAAGCATGGCGGATTTGTCGAAAAAGCGAAATTGGCCTGCGTCGCATCCGGCAACCCACCGCGTGGAATTTCCCGCCAGAAACTGTCTTTCTGCCAGAGATCGAAACCGGGCGAAAGTTGTATTAGGCCGACGGAATCTCACTCCCTGAGGGATCGGTGCAAAGTGGGGTAGCGGCTGCATTGATCGGGGAAGATTTGCCGATGATCAGGACAGGAGCCACTCGCCGCGTCGTCTTTCGGCGACAGCGCATGCACGCGGGCCAGGCGAGCGAAGCGGAGCCCTTTGTACCCACGGCACCGGTGGTGAGAAGAACATGAATTTTGTAAAAAAAGTTGACGGGTGGGTTGCAAAAGCAGCGTCGGTTTGCGACAATGGCATACAGAACCTGCCCCGACTTGAGGACGGTTAAAACCATGCCTGCAGGTTTGTGTCGCAACCATGTCAAGCTCTGGAGGTCGGTATCAGGACCGCCAGAGGCTTGCTCCGGGAGAAGACAGCGAGGTTGACGCATCTATGACGCCCGCAGCCAGTGTCTGTTTGCCCAACAGCAGCACTTGCTATGAGACGCTTTCACCACGAGAAACCGAGCCGGCAGCTTATACCCGTTTACCGTCCGCGACCGAATCGGTCCGGGATGATCCCGCTGGACGGCCTGGCGTGAAATCGTCACCGGGTGCGGAACCAGTACCCAGCAACACTTCCGCCGAGCCAACCTTGGCTGAACTATCGAGCCGCGATGGCCTGGTCACGGCAGGTGGGTGTTTGCCACGGGCCGCAGAACCGATCACCGGCCGCGAAGAGTCGGCGGAAGTAGTGTTAGCGGAACTGGCACGACTCGCCCCCTGGCTGGTCAATGGGGAGCTGGAGCAACTGCGCCAGGGGAGCAACCGTGAACGAGCCGGGGTCGCCGAACCGTGTGAAGTCGGAGCCGGGCGATCCGAAGCGCCAGCCGTGGCACCACCGCCGCAGCAAGTCCGATGGTTCGACGCGGACTTGACGCCGTTACAAAAGGAAGTGGTGCATCGGGCACTGAAAAGTGGCGGAATTTTCCTGATCCAGGGGCCACCGGCCAGCGGTAAGCTGCGTGCGGTGGTGGAGTTAGTTCGCCAATGGCTGGCACGCGGGGATCGGCTGGTGATCACATCGCCCCGCACGGAGACGTTGCAGGCTTTCCTCGAACGACTGGAACGGGCCACCGATGGAGCCAGGACGTCTGGCTGGCGTGGCGAGGATTTTCTGGTGGTTTATTGCCCGGCGGAAGACGGATCGGAGCCAGGCTCATCGCTACAGCCGTGGTTAGCTGAAGTGCGGACCAAAAAATGGGTCCATAGCTGGCAGCATCGCTGCTGGGTGGCGTTGAAGGCCTGCCAGACAGAAGCGGACCGATTGGCCCGCGCCACGAAACTGCTCGAACAGCTGGAGGAACTCTGCCAGGCCTGTCGCCAGGAGCAAGACCTGCAGCAGACCCGCAACCTTGCCCTGCAGCGACTGGCTGAGCGATACCGTCTCTGGGTCGGTCAGCCAAACGATACCGGTGGCGATCCGCCGGACAATTCCTGGGTGCGCGAGTGTGCCGAGTTGCACCAGGCCCTTGATCAGGAAAAACGCAAGCACGAGGCGTGTCTGGCCGATTTACATCAGCGCCTCCAACAACTCCGTTGTCTGCTGCAGGAATCGAGCCAGCAGGTATCGCAATGGCAGGAAAAAGTCAAAGCACTGGAAGAAATCGTCGCCGTCAAACGGGCACGAGCATTCTGGCGGTGGTTATGGTGGAAGACGGTGTTCCAGACACGCAGTGCCGAGCGGCTGGCGGAATTTCAGGCTCGTTGGCAGGAATCCCAGCAACAGTATCAGGACTGTTTGCAGCAGTGTCAGGAGCTGGAGCAAGAAATTGCGCGTGAACAGCAGCGACATGTTAGCGCACGCATCCAGATTATCAAGGCAGCGCTGGAGAAACAGCGGGAAGAGCTCGAGCGAGACCTGGCCGACACGCAGAATCGCCTGGCGGAACTGTTGCGGCAGTGGTGTCGCCAGCGTGAGCAATTACGGTCTGTGCTTGCGGACTGGGATTGCCCGGAATCGCCGCCATCGTCACCGACCCTGCTGCGTCAACAACAGGAGCGATGCCGCCGTCAACAGCAACACCTGGCGTCCCAGGCCGCGTACCTGCAGCAGGTTCTGGAAGCCCTGGGCCAGTGGGGTGATGGTCAGTCGGACACAATCGTGAGGCGGGCCCATGTGTGCGTAGCCCCGCTGGAAGCATTGCTACGCCAGGAAGCGCTACGGAGAGCCGAGCGGATGATCGTGCTAGATGCCCATGAAATTCCAGCCCAGGTCTGGGATTCGCTGCATGTGGATGGCATGCCGGTTGTGCTGAGCGGTGAGCCGGTTTGCCGGACCACCTGGTGTGAGCGATCCCCGACACAAACCGTCGGCCCGTTGGCCGAACCGCAAACGCAGCTGCTGGAACAACAATGGCAGGAATTGGGTGGTGGCACCGTGCTGCCGTCGTGCCGGTGGTTGCAGTCGGCCGCGGGAATTACGTGCCAGTTGACGCCGATGCTCAACTTTCGCCCCGAACAGATCCGCGTCGAGCCGCTCGCCGATCATCCCGAAGTAATTTTGCGTTTTATCGAAACGCCGGCCCAGGGACGCGTTTTGGCCGAGGTCTTTTTCCCATCGCCGCGCTACGACGTCAGTCTGGCCAAAACCTTCCTGACCAGCCAGCTGGAACAGCTGTACCTCTGGCCGGTTGGCCCGCGACCGCGCTGGCGAGAAGGAGAAGAGCACTGGTACTGCGAATGGTTACCGCTGCATGCGGAGCATCTAGCCGAGGCGTTGCCAGCGGCGAAAAGCATCCGCGTAGATTACGGCCAGGGTATCGCCGAGGAATTGCTGGCGGTATCGGAGAACGATGGCCGCACCGCCTGGCGTACTCTGCGCGTTTGTTTCGAAAAGTCCTGCGGCTGGACTGCGGCAAGCGCTGAGCAGTGGCTGCGTGAAAACAGTCACCACGGCCCGCATTCCGATGCTGCCTGGTTGTGGTGCTGGCGCGGTGGAACAGGGCCGCTCGGCGATTGGCCTGCCTGGGTGCTCGGATACCTGGCCACGGGAAATCTGTCCGGGTTGTGGCGACTCCCAGCGAAGCGGTCGCAGCGTGGCTCACCAGTGCGGCAGCGTTCCCATTCGCCCGATACCGTGGACCTGGCCTCCGATCAGCGCAAACGATTGCCACTGGCCTGGCAATGCGTCCTGCCTGCCCGCGGGTTCATCCATCCCCAGCAGGCTGAGCAGTTGATCGCTCGGTTGCGGGAACTGATCCCGACCCTGCGTTCGTTGGCCTCGAATTGGTGGTTTGTCGGCTGGTGGGAAATGGCACAACTGGAATTGCTCCGCTGGTTGTGGCGGCAGGGCCAGAGCGAAACGGATATTGCGGGCGACTTTTTCTCGCTCCGTGTCGGTCCATTACTGGCGACAGGCAAGAGCAACAAGAGCCGACTTTCGCCGACCGCGAAGCTGGCTCCGCAGCCAGCCGACGGGGTTCTGCTCATTCTCGAAAGTATGCCGACCAGTCCGGATGGGGTGCACTGGCAGGATTGGGTGCAGTGCGCCGCCCTGACGCAACGCTGTCTGGTACTGCTCGAACCGGATTACGAGCAATGCTATCGCCAGTTGAATGCGCGTGGCTACAATTCCGCCTGGCTGAGCGACCTTTTGCAACGCGTCGCAAAGCTGCCCGTGGTACCGATGGACTAACCGCATCCCGAAAGCGGACGCCAGCGGCTCCCGACTGCGGACGGGTCGAGCTATGAAATTTGTCCACGAGATCAGCCAGAAGCGCATTGCTCCACCTGCAATTCGTGCCAGCACGAGTATCAGCGAGTTGGTGCAGGAAGTTTTCCTTTCCTACAACGCGGGACGCTTGCGGGAAGCGTGTCGGCTTTTCGTGGAAAAAATGCTGGCTCCGGAAACCACGGTCGGCCTGTCGCTGAGCGGGGCGCTCACACCGGCCGGCCTGGGCATGTCCTGCCTGGTTCCGCTTATCGAGGCCGGGTTTGTGGACTGGATCGTCAGCACCGGCGCCAACATCTACCACGACACGCATTTCGCCCTGGGAATGGAACTGCATCAATCGCGGCCCGGCCTGGACGATTATCAACTGCGACAGCATCAGGTCATCCGCATTTACGATATTGTGTTTGAATACCACAACCTGCTGGAGACGGATCGGTTTTATCGGAAGTTGTGCTCAGCCGAGCCATTTCAGCGCACTTTCAGCACGGCAGAGTTTCACTACGAATTGGGGCGGTACCTGGCGGAACTGGAAGAGCGATCGGGTCGGCGGGGCAGCAGTTTCGTAGCAGCAGCGTATCGCGCGGCGGTGCCGATTTTCACTTCCTCTCCCGGCGACAGTTCGATCGGCATGAATCTGGCGGCGTTGCAACTGGCTGGCAGTCGCCTGCAACTTGACCCCTGCCGCGATGTCAATCAGTCGGCCGCAATTGTCTGGCAAGCCAAACGCTCAGGACACAGCGCCGTGCTGATTATCGGCGGGGGCTCTCCCAAAAATTTCCTCCTGCAGACCGAACCTCACATCCAGGAAGTGCTCGGTCTGGAAGAAAGCGGGCACGATTATTTCCTGCAAATTACCGATGCCCGACCGGACACCGGAGGACTCTCCGGAGCCACGCCCTCCGAAGCGATGACCTGGGGAAAAGTGGACCCGCAACAGTTGCCTCACAGCGTCATCTGTTACCTGGACAGCACGGTGGCGTTGCCGATTCTAACATCCTACGCGCTGGCGAATCATCCCCCGCGACCGCATCGCCGCATTATGGACAAACTGGCCGACTGGACGGAGCAACTGCGTCAGGCCTATCTTCGGGCCAGCAGTTGACCGTTGCACGTTGCCAACCGCTGCAGACGCCCTTGACCTGCCTGGCGTTCCCTGCTATTTCGCACGCCCAAACTCCGGGCAAAGCAGGTGAATCATGAGGTGGAGTTGGGTGCTGGCCATTTTGCTGGTTGGATGCAGTACCGCTCCGTTAGCGGATTTGCTGGATTACGCCCGTCCTGCCCGTTCCCCGCTGGCGGGAGAACCGATTATCGGCGGGGTCGGCCCAGCACCAGGCGCGATTCCACCTCCGGTGCCTCCCGGTGCGGAACCGGTTCTTCCGCCGGCCCCAGGCTCAGCGATACCACCACCGCCTTTGTAAACTTTATCCTGTGATTCGACCGCCACCGGATACAAACGCACGTAGGCCCCTCCCAGTACACGAGCAACTGGTGTTTTTCCTGCGGTGGTATGCCAGATACAAACGCACGTAAGCGCCTCCAGTACGGCGTTCAAACGTTCTACCCAGCAGTGCATGTCGAAAATACAAACGCACGTAGGCGCCACCAGTAGCCCCGCTGCCTGTGCAAACTGCCCCAGTTGCCGCCTGGCTTAGACACACAGCGAGGTCCTTTCGGTAACGTTTTTACGATCCGTTGTGCGTGTTCACTTTGCTGGACCACGGTGGACGAGAAATCCTTTGGCCAACGGTTCTGCCATCCGCTGTGCGTGTTCACTTCGCTGGATCACGCCGGACGAGAAGTCCTTTGGCCAACGATTTTGCCATCCGCTGTGCGTGTTCACTTTGCTGGACCACGCTGCACGAGAGGCCCTTTCAATAACGGCCTTACGATCCGGCACCCCGTCGGTCGCCCTCGTCACCGCTCGCAACACTGCGCACGATGAACGGACGCCCGCCGCTCTTGGTCGGATGTGCATTTGTGCATCGCGAATGGCGCTTTTGCTCGCCGAACACACGTCGCGCAACCAGGAGCGGTGGGCGTAAGCCCACCGTGGTAAACGTTCACGATTGCACCGGAGTTAGAAATCCACGGCGGGCTGACGCCCGCCGCTCCTGGTCGGATCTGCGTTTGTGCATCGCAAAAATCGTTTTTCGCCGGCGGACGTTCGCATTGCAGCACAAGAGCGGGGGGCGTAAGCCCCCCGTGGTATCGCTGCACGCGATGCAACGGCGTTCGGCCCACATACTGTCGACGGTCTTGCGAGCAATCGCGCTGGTGTCTGCGTAAACGTGTTTGTCGAACCACGGCGGGCTGGCGCCCGCTGCTCCTTGATTGGACGGTCGTTACTCGCCGGACGTTACTCGCTGTGCATTGTCCGCGCGGGGCAATGCAACCCACGGCGGGCTGACACCCGCCGCTCTTGAAAACATGCGTTTCCGCACCGCAAATGTCGTTATTTCTTCAGCGACCAACACCGTGCACCAAGAGCGGCTGGCGTAAGCCAGCCGTGGTACGGAGAGGCGAACGTGTGGGCTTACAGGCGTTCCAAGGTATCGGTGCATCGTCGAGTGATCAGGTCCAGAGCGAGCCCGTAACGGTCGTGGAAAGTTGCTGGCGATCGGGAGGCCGTTTCCGTTACACAGGAGCGCAGTTTTTCCAACAGTATCACGTTCCACGGCGAAGATCGGAACACCGTATCTGTTACCCCGACCTGGAATGAGAACGCTCATCAAGCCGTCATACAACCGGATGGAAACGCCGTTTCGGTTACCTGTGAAATCGCGCTCCCCTTACACGCAAGTCGGGCAGAGACGTCATCACGTTCACCTTTCCTCATCGGCGCATCCCCGTGTGGCCGCGCTCCCCGTACACGCAAGCCGGGCAGATGTTGAAGCGGAATGTGGTTTCCGTGAGGAAGCGGATATCATCTATGACGGCATCGAGCGGGCAGATGTTGAAGCGGAAGGCTGTTTCCGTTTCCCGCCAGCCCGGGGATGGTCTTGTCGGCAAGCGGGGCGGCTGGCGACAATGAAGGCATGCACATTCTGGCCTGGGATATTGGCACATCGGCAGTGAAAGCGGCGGTGCTCGACGTGTCCACGGGGCGAGCGGTTGGCCCCATTGGTCGGGTTCCCTTGGTGCTGACTCAGCAGGGAGAATCCGCGACACTCGATCCGGAGCAGCTCTGGTCGGTGTTGGTGCAGTTGACGCACGAATTGACCGCAGACCGCCGCGTATCGGGCATCGGGTTTTGCTGTTTGACACCGGGCTGGCTTTTGCTTGATGGCGAAGACCGGGCCTTGACGCCCATTGTAACCCATCTGGACCGGCGAGCGCGGCCGCTGGCACAACAGCTCTGGCAGACGCACGGGGAGGAGTTTTTGCAGGAAACGGGAAACAAACCCTTGCCAGGCGGGCTGTCAGGGATTGCCTGTGCCCAGGTGCTGCAAGAGCAGCCGGAGTTGCGGCCGAAGGTGCGGCGATTCCTGCACGTCAACAGCTGGTTGTGCCTGCGCTTGACGGGACAGACCGCGTTCGACTGGGGCAATGCCTGTTTTACCGGATTGTTCGACTGGCGTCGGCAGTGCTGGTCGAAACGCTGGTGCGAACACCTCGGCATCCGTCCGGAATGGCTGCCGCAGGTCACCGATGGTTCCACGACGATCGGCGGCCTGACCGGCCAGGCGGCCCGCATTCTGGGTTTGCCCTCCGGATTACCGGTCAAAGTCGGTATCGCGGACACCAGCGCTGCCGTGCTGGCCGCCGGGATGCAGTTCGGCCATCTGTTGCATCTGGTAGGCACAACGCAGGTGCTGGCGACGCTGGTGCCCCAACCGCAACCAGGGCCGGATCATCTCACCCGCATGCTCGGTGTGGGTCAGCAGTTCCTTCATGTAACCCACAATCCGGTCGGCGGTGTGGCTCTGGAGTGGATGCACCGGCTCTGTTTCCGCGACCAGTCGGCGGAGGAGTTTTACCGGCACACAGTGTCAGCGGCCTGGCAACGCCCGACTGTGGTCACGCTCGACCCGCCCTATCTGGGTGGTGATCGCCTGGCTATTGAACCGACCGAAGCTGCTTTTCGCCATCTCCGGCTCGACACGGATCGGCTCGATTTGCTGGCGGCCTTGCTCCGGGCCATGTACCAGCAGCATCACCGTGCCCTGGCAGCATTGCATGTACCGCTTCCGTTTCGCCGGATTTTCCTGAGTGGCGGCGGTGCGGAGATAATCGCCCAGCTCTTTCCCGAGTACCGACAGGCGGAGCTGACCGTGCTGGTGGAAGGTTCGCTGAGCGGTGTGGCCCGATTATTTGCCGCTGACTTGCCCTCAGACGCTCTCACTTCCCCGTCCATATAACATCGCCAACTCACTTTCCCCGATGGACAGGAGTGCTCGCATGAGTCCGGAAAAACGCTTGCAGGAACTGCATCTGACCCTGCCACCTGCGCCGAAACCCGTAGCGGTTTACAAGCCGGCCGTGCTTGTGGGCAATTTGCTGTATGTATCCGGGCACGGCCCCCTGACCCCGGAAGGCAAGACCGGCATCTGCGGGAAAGTCGGGGCCGATCTCAGTCTCGAACAGGGCTACCAGGCCGCCCGACAGGTGGGGCTGGCCATCCTGGCCACGGTGCGGAACACACTCGGTTCGCTGGACAAAGTCAAGCGGCTGGTCAAAACCCTCGGCATGGTCAACGCCGCTCCCGACTTCCGCGACCATCCGAAGGTGATCAACGGTTTCTCGGAATTGATGGCGGAGGTTTTCGGACAGGAAGCCGGGATCGGAGCACGCAGTGCCGTCGGCATGGCCTCTTTGCCGAACAACATCGCCGTCGAAATCGAATGCATCTTCGAGGTGCAAACCTAGCGTCGAGGCTGGTATCGCGTAGATGCGAGATTCGCTGGCCGGCACATCGTGGCGACCGTCTCCGCCTACACCTCGTCATATCGTACACAGGCGAAATTCGCCGGCCCGAAATGCAACGTGTCCTCGAGGCGCAAACTCCATGTCGAGGCTCGTATCCGTACACGCTAGATTCGCTGGCCCGAAGTCGAACGCACCTTCAAGGCGCAGACTCCATGTCCAGGCTCGTATGGGGTAGATGCGAGATTCGCTGGCCGGCACATCGTGGCGACCGTCTCCGCCTACACCTCGTCATATCGCACACAGGCGAAATTCGCCGGGCCGAAGTAGAACGCACTTTCGAGGCGCGAACTGCATCTCGAGGTTCGTATCCATACACTCCGGATTCGCCGGCCCGAAATGGAACGCGTCCTCGAGGCACAAGCTTCATGTCGAGGCTCGTATCCGTACACGCTAGATTCGCTGGGCCGAAATTGAAGGCACCTTCGAGGCGCGAACTGCATCATCAGTTGCTTTACCCTCACATGCCGCTGCGTTGAGATCGAATGTCCTTTCCGCATGCAAACCCGGCTCTCCGCATCAGTCAACCGCGTGGGCCAGTCGAACAATCGCCGGGGAGTAATCGTCAATCACCGGGACGGGTCTCTGCCCCAGGAGCGGCTGGCGTGAGCCAGCCGTGGTACGGAGGCGACTGTGCGGTGCGAAACGTAATCAGTCCGCAAAAACCGATCGCCGTTGCAAGCGCGAATCGGAACCACGGCGGGCTGACGCCCGCCGCTCTTGGTCGGATGTGCGTTTGTGCATCGCAAAAATCGTTTTTCGCCGGCAGACACGCGCATTGCAGCACAAGAGCGGGGGGCGTAAGCCCCCCCGTGGGAAACGAAACGCCGTTGCAAAGCACCACCGCCCATTTGCGACGACTTGCGCGTGCACCCAAGAGCGGCTGGCGTGAGCCAGCCGTGGTACGGAGGCGACTGTGCGGTGCGAAACGTAATCAGTCCGCAAAAACCGATCGCCGTTGCAAGCGCGAATCCGAACCACGGCGGGCTGACGCCCGCCGCTCTTGGTCGGATGTGCGTTTGTGCATCGCAAAAATCGTTTTTCCGCCGGAAGACGTTCGCATTGCAGCACAAGAGCGGGGGGCGTAAGCCCCCCGTGGTTTTGGAGACACGCTCGCAGCGGCTGGATCCCAATTGTCGCGCAGAGGCGACCGGTCGGTGGTCTGTGCACGAACACCGCTGCAATTGCATTACCATACCACGGCGGGCTGACGTTCGCCGCTCTTGCTCGGATGCGCGGTCGTCGCCGAACAGTGCGGGATTTTCACCGCACAACGTTCGTATCACACACCACGGCGGGCTGACGCCCGCCGCTCTTGAAAACGTGCGTTTGTGCATTGCAAAAATCGTTTTTCGCCGAAAGACGTTCGCATTGCAGCACAAGAGCGGGGGGCGTAAGCCCCCCGTGGTTTTGGAAACACGCTCGCAGCGGCTAGATCGCAATTGTCGCGCAGAGGTGACCGGTCGGTGGTCTGTGCACGAACACCGCTGCAATTGCATTACCATACCACGGCGGGCTGTCGCCCGCCGCTCTTGGTCGGATGCGCGGTCGTCGCCGAACAGTGCGGGATTTTCACCGCACGACGTTCGTATCACACACCACGGCGGGCTGACGTTCGCCGCTCTTGTGGGCGGGCGTGTGTGCACTGAGAGTGGCGGTTTTTGTCGCCGGGAGCGGCTACGGTAGCAGTGTGTCCGCATGCGCGCGAAGATGCAGAATAGCGCGAAGGAGTCGTGCGGTCGGGGTAGCGGTGTGTCGGCATTGTGCTGTTGACGGAGGCGGTTATAGTGGCGGTCCTGGTCTTGCCCTGGAAGATGTCGGCGAGGCAATCACACAGAGCGACATGCCGCGTCTCGGCGCCGCAATTGCAGGGAGCGCGACGCGGTGTTTCGGGAGTGCAATTGCAGGGAGCGGGACGCTCTTTGTCGGCGAGGCAATCACACAGAGCGACATGCCGCGTCTCGGCGCCGCAATCGCACGGAGCGCGACGCGGTGGGTCGGCGCCGCAATCGCAGGGAGCATGACGCTCTTTGTCGGCAGTGCAATTGCAGGGAGCACGACGCCATGAAAGGAGATGCCCTGAACCGTGCAGGCATGCGAGGTCAACTTACAGCTACTGGGGGCAAACACATGAGAAATGCCCTGAACCATGCAGACCCTGGCCGTGCTTACGGGCAATCCACGCCGGTCAACGAGGTCACATCCTCGGGGATCAACCCGTACCGATGGCATAGGGAAAGCTCTGCACATGCCGCTCCGCAAGAATCGGTACCTGTGAAAGCGCACGGCGGAATCGAAAACAGGAGAAGGGAAAGCATTGCGCAAGGCGATCCGCGAGAATCGGCACCGGTGCCCGACTGCCTGCCGTGGCGAGTGTGCCACGCCGGGCTTTGGTCGGGCGGGCGACGCCATTGGCTGTCGGAGATACTGTTTGCGGTCAGCCTGGCTGTGATCGCAAGTGGCTGCGGTCAACGAGGAGCGGAGACACGTCACGATGCCCAGGCAAATCCGAACTCGCCGGAAGCGACGGCGACAAACAGTGCTTCGGAGCGTTGGCGAACTCCCAGCGCAGCTTCGCCCGACGGTGGCCGGGATAATTCCACTTCTGACGACCAGTCCTGGAAACAAACACCGATGTACGCTTTTCTGCACCAGCCGTTTGAGGAAGCGATTCAGTCTTCGCCACCGGTAGGAGCACGACGACCACCCGACGTTACCGTGACCGAGAAATCAGTGGGAAAGCTCTTCGAGACGGTGCGGCAACGCTGGCCGGAAATCGTGTTCGTCACGGCGACGGGTCAGCTGAAACGCCCGCTGGCCGAACTCGACACGGAACTGGGTGTGATCGAAATCGAGTTGTGGCCGGAAGTAGCACCAAACCATGTGCGGGCGTTTGTCGCGTTGGCGGAGTGCGGATACTACGACGGCTTGTTTTTCGAGTTGCGGGTGGGGAATCGCGGAGCGGCCGATGTACCGCGAGCGATCGGCGGCGGATCACCGGAGGCGAATGCTCTGGAAACGGCCAGCATCGGTTTCTGGCTGAAACCGGAAATCCTGCTTCCGGAAAAAGCAGCGGCGCGCGGAATCCGCCATCGGCCGGGCAGCGTGTTTTGCCACTGGCTGGGGTGTTTCTTTTACATCGGTTTGACGGAAGCGCCCATGTGGGATGGCGAATATGTCATTTTTGGGCAGGTAAGACAGGGACTGGAAACGGCCGAACGCATCTTCGACGCTCTGGGCGAAGATGCCCACCCGCCGCAGATTCGCCGGGTCCGCATCCGCTGGCAGGAGACTGGAAAAAGTTTGCAGCAGTTGCCATAATAACATCGTCCAGGCCGGCGGCTGGAAGAGAGCAAGTAATGCGACCGGCCTCCCGCATGGCGGTAATGGTGTCACCTGCGGTAGCCGTTCGGCGTTTAACAGATGAGGCCTGCGAAGTGCACCGACCGCGAATCTCAGGATGTCCGCGGTAAGGGGCGAACGGGGGACCCACGCAAAGGGGTGTCGTGAACCTGGTCAGGCCGAAAGGAGCAGCCATAAGCGATTACCTCTTGTGCGGCGGATCATCCTCCGGGAGCTACCTGCCGCGGACGCCTATTTCCCAGCCGCCTGCACCTCTGGGGCGTCATGGGGATGAGGTATGGCCCGACGCAATCGCAGCGGCGACGGTCAAAATAGCCAGGCAGCAGAAACCGCCCGGCTGTCGCAGGCGCTAGCCGAGCGACCCTACACCGTTTTGGCGCGGCGCTATCGGCCGCAACAGTTTGCTGATCTGGTTGGCCAGGACGCCCTGGTGCAGGCGTTGACCAATGCCCTCAAGAGTCAGCGTGTAGCACATGCCTATTTGTTCTACGGGCCTCGCGGCGTGGGCAAAACCTCGACGGCACGCATCCTGGCCAAATGTCTGAACTGCGTTCACGGACCCACCGTAACCCCCTGCGACCAGTGCGAATCCTGTCGCGCTATCGCCGTCGGAGAGGATGTGGACGTTATCGAAATTGACGGGGCCAGCAACAATCGCGTCGAGGAAATCCGCGAGTTGCGCAGCCACGCTCAGTATCGCCCCAGCCGGTCGCGTTACAAAATCTACATCATTGACGAAGTCCACATGCTGACGACGTCGGCATTCAACGCCCTGCTCAAAACCCTGGAGGAACCGCCTGGGCATGTCAAATTCATCTTCGCCACTACCGAGGTGCAAAAGGTTCCGTTGACGATCCTGTCGCGGTGTCAGCGGTTCGATTTCGCCAGCATTCGCGTGGAAGACATCGTGGAACAGCTGCGCAAGATCGTTGCCCAGGAGGGCGTAACCGCTGAAGACGAGGCCTTGCGACTGATCGCCCGATGTGCCAGCGGTTCGCTGCGCGATGCTGAGTCTTTGCTCGATCAGGCCCTGGCTTTTGGTGACGGCCGACTGACACTCGCCGACGTGGAGCAACTCCTCGGTCTGGCTGGGGAAGAGCATATCCTGGCGCTGGCGGAAGCGGTGCTCGATCGCGATCCCGCCCGTGCCTGGTCGTTGTTGGATACGGCAGTGCAGCGGGGTGTGCAGCCCGGCGAATTGCTCGATCAGCTTCTGGAATACTGGCGGGATTTGCTGCTACTGAAAACCGTGGGCGAACGGTGCGAAGCCTTCACCTTCGCAGACCGACACCGCGACCGCCTCCGCCAGCGGGCCGATTCCCTGGACCTGGACACGATTCTGACCGCCCTGGATTTACTGGCCGGCACAAAGGCTCGGTTACGCGGAAGCAGTCATCCGCGGGTGCTGGTGGAAATGGCGCTGGTGCGGCTCACCCGACTGGAAAGCCTGGCGACACTGACCGCCCTGGCGGAGAGGCTGTCGGGTTCGCCTGCGGTTTCCCAGCCGGACTCCCGCAATCGTGCAGCGCAAAAGCGGCCCGCCTCGGGGTCGGTAACGGAGGGCAGTGAGCGCCCTTTTGAATCGTCCCGGCTGGAAACGCCGGGCACATCGTCCGCGATTTCTTCTTCCTCGACTGCGGGCGGAACGATGGCTCCTTCCAGCCGGGAAACGGCCGCGTCTCGCCAGGAAACGCCGCTGGAGTTGAGCGAATCCACCTTGCCGCAGCTGCGGGAAGCGTTGCTGGAGTATTTCGGAACCACCACACTCAGATACGACCTGGAGTCGGCTCAGCTAGCAATTTGTGCGCCGAATTGCCTGGCCTTGCGATTTCCGGCCAGCTATAATCTCCAAAAAAGCCGCTGCGAAAGTCGTCGGGCTGATCTGATCTCGGCACTGCGACGTATCCTGGGACGGGAAGTGCAGTTACGTCTGGAAACCGAATCGAGTCCGGCGACCAGCGAAGCGCACTTGCCACCGCCGCGGTCCCAGGATCGCTTGCGGCAACTGCAACAGATCCCGCTGGTGCGGGCGGTCATGGAGAAACTGGGAGCACGCTGGGTTCCTGAACGGACGGACCCGGACTTTGGCCAGATGGAACTGGGTGGTCTGACCGAAGTCACCAACTCTTCACCCGACGAAGGATGAACTCATGCTCGACCTGTTCAGTGGATTGCCGACGATCAAGCGGTACATGGAGAATTTCGAGCGCACCGGCCGCGACATTGTCGAGGAAGCCGAAGCGGGAGCCGGGTTGGTTCGCGTGCGTGCCAACGGTCATGGTCGCATCCTCGCCATCCACATTGACCAGGAATTGCTCCGCCAGCCCGACCGCGAAACTCTCGAAGAACTCCTGGTCGCCGCCTGCAACCAGGCCTTGACCAAAGCGCGGGAGAAATTCTCTGCCGAGGTCAATCGCAGCCTCGCCAATCCGGACCTGGTCGGTTCACTGCTGGGAGATTTGTTAGCGGGCGACGACGAAGACGACGATGACAGTTTGCTGCCTCCCGACGAGGAGGATTCGGAGGAAATTCAGAAGAAGCCCAGTAAAAAGCGGCGCGGAGGCAAGAAGTCCGGCAAGTGATGGCCATGTCGCCACGAACCAGGCAGGAGACGCAACCAGCCGGCCTGCTGGAACGAGTGCTCCAGCACCTCAACCGCTTGCCCGGCATCGGTCCGAAAAGTGCCGAGCGGTTGCTTTACTATCTGCTGTCGGCGGATGCTGCCGAAGTCCTCGATCTGGCTCAGGCTCTGCGGGAACTGAAAGAGCGGATTCATCCCTGCCGGCAGTGCCATCACTGGACGGAACACGAGCTATGCTCGATATGTGCTGATCCGAAACGCGACGCATCCGTGCTGTGCGTCGTCGAGCAACCCCGCGATGTCATCGCTCTGGAACGGGCCGGCGTGTATCGCGGTCAGTACCACGTGCTGGGCGGACGACTCGCTCCTTTGGAAGGGATCGGGCCGGAGAAATTGACCGTGGACAGTCTGCTTCGGCGGGTCCAGAGCGGTCAGGTGCGGGAAGTGATCCTCGCCACCAATCCGACTTTTGAGGGAGACGGGACGGCTCTGTACCTGGCGAGTGTGCTGGCACCCACTGGGGTCAAGGTCACCCGCCTGGCGCGCGGCCTTCCTACCGGCTCGTCGCTGGAATTTGCCAACTCCGCTATGCTCGCCGATGCCCTCGAAGGTCGGCGGAGCTTGTAGCCGACTGGCTTTTTCTGGCAGGAGCAGGAGAGAGAGCTATGCGACTGGAAGCCACTCAACAACTCGGGCTGCACCAGAAGATGATTCTGGCGCCCCGAATGATCCAGTCCATGGAAATCTTGCAACTGCCGGTGCTCGCCCTGCAGGAACGCATTCAGCAGGAGCTGGAAGAAAACCCGGTGCTGCAGGTCGTGGAAAAAACGCCCACCCTGGCCACCCATCCTGCTCCGGAAACCGAAACCGATTCCCCCCAGGAATGGCAGGACGAACTCGAACAGCTGGACCGCCTCATCGAAGAACGCGAGGCCAGTCGCGCTACCCGCCATCGCTTGTCGAGCAACGGCTTGCAGGAAGCTGACGACCGCCGGCTGGATATGATGCTCAATACGCCGGCCCGACCCCCTTCCTTGCACGAATATCTCATCGAGCAACTCTCCTTCTTCGACGCTCCGCCGCGGATTCTGTCGCTGGCGCGGTTCCTGATTTCCCAGCTGGACGAGAGGGGTTACCTGACCACGCCTCTGGAACAGTTAGCGACACTTTACAACCAGGCCACCGACGAAAACGTCACCGTCGCCGAACTCGAACAGGCTCTGCGGCTGGTGCAGCAACTCGAACCACGCGGTATCGGCGCTCGCAATCTCAAGGAATGCCTCCTGCTGCAACTGACCGGCGACATTCCCAACGTTCACATCCTCCGCATTCTCATCGAGGACTACCTGGAAGACATCCAGCATAACCGCCTGCCCTTGATTCAGAAAAAGACCGGCTTCGACCTGCAGGCGATTCGGCGAGCCATCGAACAACTGCGTCGCCTCAATCCCCGACCAGCAGCAGCCTTTGCCCCTCAGGCCGAACGCTACGTCGTCCCTGACCTGATCGTGGAACAGGACGAGAACGGCGAATATCAGGTTCGGCTGGTGGATGACTACGTGCCCGAATTACGCATCAGCAAACGCTACCTGGAAATGCGGCAGCAGGCACGCGATCCGAAAACCCGCGAATTCCTGGCCAGGAAAATCCAGGCGGCTCGCTGGCTCAAAGAAGCCATCGAACAGCGCAAACGTACCCTTGAAAAGGTGGCACGCGCCATCCTCCGCCGCCAGAAAGATTTCCTCGAAAAAGGCCCCGAACACATCGTCCCCTTGCGTATGCAGGAGATCGCCGACGAGGTGGGCGTGCACGTGACCACCGTCAGTCGCGCGGTGGATGACAAATGGATCCAGACACCGCGGGGCCTTTTCCCGTTGCGGCGATTTTTCGGCGGAGGCGTTACCACCGCCCAGGGCGAAGAAGTCGCCTGGGAAACCATCAAGCAGAAACTCCTCGACCTCATTCAGCACGAAGACAAGGCCCATCCCTACAGCGACGAAGAACTGGTGCAGAAACTCGCCGAACAGGGACTCCCCGTCGCTCGCCGCACGGTTACCAAATACCGCAAACTCCTCAATATCCCTTCCTCCCGACAACGCCGTGATTGGACTCTCGTGCTGCAACGTTCCAACAACCACCACAACACCGAAAACTCTTCCCCGTGAATTCCGCTACATCCGACCAGAGCATATCGCACCGCCTCGCATAGGCGACACAGCCGAAAGCACTTCCGCGGAAATGCCGCATCGCCTTAGAGGGTATCACGCAATCACCCCTAAGTGACACGACCAAAAACACTCGCCCATAAACGCCGGCGAGCCCAACAAACCAGTGGTGGCATGTCGCCTTTTCCTTGCTACTGCGCACCGCCAGTTTCGCCGCCTCGAGAACCGCACATCTGCAACCGCGTTCGCGCGCAAACAGGAGCGGCTGGCGTAAGCCAGCCGTGGGAAAGGTTCGCCGTTGCACGCCGGAAACGTACATTTGCAACCGCCTCCGCACATGCAACCGAGAGCGGCTGGCGTAAGCCAGCCGGAGTACGGGAAGCGAATGTGCGGAGCGAAACGTAATCCGTCCGCAAAAGCCGGTCGCCGTTGCAAGCGCGAATCCGAACCACGGCGGGCTGACGCCCGCCGCTCTTGGTTGCCGATTCGATCGTCCGCCGAACAGTGCTCGGTTGTTGTCGCACCACCGCCGGTTCACGCACCCACGGCGGGCTGATGATCGCCGCTCTCGAAAACGTGCGTTTGTGCATAGCAAAAATCGTTTTTGCTTCGGCAGACCTTCGCATCGCAAGCCAAGAGCGGGGGGCGTAAGCCCCCCGTGGGGAACATCCGCTGTTGCGAATCGGAAACGCACATCGCAGGCGATATGTCGCGCATGCAACCAAGAGCGGGGAACGTAAGCCCCCCGTGAGATGCAGTCCGTATGCGAGCGCGAAACCGGAAATCCCGCACATTGCCGTTGCAGACGCGGTTTGCACACCCACGGCGGGCTGACGCCCGCCGCTCTCGATTGCCGATTCGATGGTCCGCCAAACAGTGCTCGGTTGTTATCGCACGAGCGCCCGTTCACGCACCCACGGCGGGCTGACGATCGCCGCTCTGGTTCACCGTTCGCAGATCGCTTGTGGTTTTGCTCACGGCGATCGCTGGTAGGTCTGATAGCAAAACTCCGGTAAGGGCGGCGCCCGTCGGAGTCGCAGGTGATGATTCGCGGCCGCTGTTAGCTGCGATGGGAAAACTCCGGTAAGGCCGAGAGGTCGTCTTCCTGGCTGAGTTCGCGCAGTTCACGAACGATAGCGGCAATGATTTCGACGGCCTGAGCGATTTCCTGGTCCGTATTGAGATGGCTCAGGCTGAAACGAACCGCAGAGTGGAGTCGTTCGGGCGGCAATCCCATGGCTTGCAGTACCGGCGAGGGTAACAGCGAGCCACTCGAACACGCCGAGCCTGCCGAACACGCTATCCCCGCCAAATCCAGTCGCATCAGCAAAACCTCGGCACGGCAACCCGGAAAGGAAACGTTGACCGTATTCGGCAGGCCACCAGCTTCGGGGCCATTCAGGAATATCGGGGCACAGCTTTGCCGCAATCCCTCCAGAAACCTTTGCCGCAATTCCAGCACCCGCTGCCGACGGATTTCCTGCTGGCGATGGGCCAGTTCGACCGCTTTGGCCAGGCCAACGATCAGGGGCACCGGTTCGGTTCCCGGCCGCTGGCCTCGTTCCTGATGCCCTCCCCGAAACAGCGCTCGTAACGGCGTACCACGATGTACCAGCAAAGCACCGACTCCTTTCGGACCGTGCAATTTATGCCCCGATAAACTCAAACTGGTGACACCGAGCTGATGAAAATGCACTGGTATTTTTCCGACCGCCTGCACAGCATCGCAATGCAAGGGGATATTGCGTCGGCGACAAAACTCGGCAAATTCCGCGACCGGTTGCACGGCTCCGGTTTCGTTGTTAGCCAGCATCAGGCAGGCCAGCTTGATTTCCTCGTTCAGATTCTCGCAAGCCGACACGTCAACCACGCCATCCGGGTTTACGGGAATCTCTCGCCACCAGTAGCCGCGCTGCGTCAACGCCTGCACCGCTTCCCACACCGAAGGATGCTCGATGCGGCTACAGCAGATGCCACCGATTCCGCGGGGCAGGCCAAACACCGCTAAATTGTTTGCTTCCGTAGCGCCGCTGGTGAAAATGACTTCGTCCGGCTCGGCACCGAGATAATGGGCGATCTGCTGCCGGGCATCTTCGATGGCCTTGCGAGCTTTGCGGCCCAGTGCGTGTGCACTGGAGGCATTCCCGAAACAGGTGTCCCAGAACGGCTCCATCGCCGCTCGCACTTCCGGCAACAACGGTGTGGTGGCGTTATTATCCAGATAAATCATGGTCATCTCGCTCTACTGCCGTGAGTCCGCAGCTCTGCTGGCCGGCCAGCCTCAGCCCGAATGCCAGTGCCGGGATGATCTGTTTCACCCACCGCGATATTTTTTGCCCGCGGATTCGCCCATCACCTAATCATAGGCAGCGAATGGCCGCTGAACCTGCACCGCTCCGGCTATTCAGGAATTTGCCTGCCCAGCGTGTGCGATCTATATTTAGGTGTCTCCCGGTTGTCGAAAACGTCCCGTCCACAGGAAGTGTCCGATGCACCAGGATCGTGCTCTTAATTTAGGCTGGACGCCAGGCGATAACATTTGCGGCCAGCCGTCACTGGAGCAATCTGTGCACTCTAATAATTCTAAACATCCCCAGCCGCAAGGTGAACAAAACAAGGATGCATTGCGGCAACAAAATAAACGCACCAGACCGCTTACCCCCGAAAAACTCCGACGACGTGTCGCCTATCTGTTGTGGACGGCAGCCATGCGTTGCGATGCTTAGACCTTGACATGAGCAGGATAACAAAGCCGCATCGCCAGACCTGACTTTCCCCAGCTAATCAAGGGGCACCAGGAAACGGCGGCGGCAACTTCTCACTGCGTTTCCAAGCGCTATACCACAAATCGAGCGTGAACTGTGCTGCCACGCGACACCGCGACAGGATAAACGCGCGACTGGTTTCCGTGGGCTTATCAAACTCTCCCCGGGCATCCAGTTCGTAACAGCGATCCACTTGTTTATAGGAGTCGTCAATCATGCTCAGAATGTGCCGCCACATATCCTCATGCACTTTCGCCTGCAGATTCTTGCCGATTTCTTCGGGGTTTAGATTATAAGTTTCCGGAAAGCCATCTATCTTGGCGTGGATACCTTTCTGCGCATAGGTACCATCGGGCATGCGCCGACCATCGTAATCACGAGTGGTATGCAGAGGCATGGCCGCATCCTGCGCATAATGGGCAAGGATACCGGCATACACTATACATTTCATCTGATGAGCAGGTTCGTCCGGCTGACGACGGTAGTCCGCGAAAGCGCAGGCAAGTCGCTCGTAATAATCCTGAATCGCCCAGGGCAATAACCCCGCTCGTTCCGGTCGGCGTTTCAAACGCTGCAAAAGTGCCACCGCTTCATAACGATTCGCAGGCAGCGGTTGGTTGTTATAGTCCTCTAAGTCTATGTAGTGTTCTGGAGATTCACTGCTGCGCAGGGGTCGCGTTTCGGGATTCTTCCAGCGATCGGGATCGCCGCTCAGGGTAGCTAATTCTCTGGTGGCCTTGCGGAAAAATACAGGCATATCCTCTGGCAGATGTCGGGCCGCTGCTTCGGTAATCAGGCCATGCCCACGTATCCACCAGCCCCAGGCGGGACCTGTCACCGACAGGCTCACGCCCACCCAGACCCCCACCAGAGCGAGCATGATGAGATGGCAAGCTCGAATACGATAAGTCATCCAACTCAGGTGCGTTCTCGATTCAGCCATGCACAGGTTCCTTAGTGTACCGCGCTGGCAAGGGCACGGTTCCGGCTATTCCTTGTGTTTACCCCGGTCATTGCACAGAGCGACGGTTTTTATCTATACCATTTCGCCTGTCCGGAGACAATCGAAAGGGGAGGTGCGATTTGTCCGAAGGATCACGATTTAGCGGCGTGCTGGTTCGGGGTCGAGGTGATGGGAATCCAGCGCTGGGGCGGTTCGCCGACGTCTAAGTAAATATCCTGGCCGCTTTTTTCGAGGCACATGCGATCGAGCGTAGCCTGGGCTTCTGCACCGATTCGCCCAATGCAGCCGGCTAAGCAAAAACGTTGCCCCTCTAATTCCTGAGCCCGCTGGCCCGACTGGTGATAGAATCGCAGCACACACTCCTGAGCTCCCAGGAGGAGCCTCGCCTGGTATCGCTGATCGGGAGAGCTCCAGCTCAGGACGCGCTGCCCCGATTCGTGCCCACTGGCTGCTGCCAGCAGGGAGTGCAGAATTGTCCTCGGATAGGCTAAGGTCGGTATCAGCGGTACGGTTTCGAGATATAAACGTCCCGTCGGTATTTCCGCAGCCTCGGCAGTATGTTCTTCGGGTTCCCCGCACGGTATGGGTGGACGGAATAGCCCACGCAGGATGTCCATTTCCGCCGCCTCGGCCGCAACCAGTTCAGTACCTGCGGTGGCGGTAATCGCTTGCTCCAGGAGATCGGTTAACCAATCCCGGCTTTCCTGAGGAAAACTAATACCATCAGCCACAGCGAGCGCATCCAGCAAATCGCTAAACTTCCAGGTCGTGATGTCCAGGTCGGCAAAATCTTCTAAGTCTTCGCGCAGGCCTGCGGCTAATGTTACGATCCAGTCGTCGGCCAGCAGAAAGACCTCCGGATGCTCCCCTAACCAGTCAAGACATTTCCGAATGCTCGCCTGATGGGTATCTAAGTCCTGGCGTAACTTATCGAATACTATATTCGGCTGCCAGGCTTGCTCACTGGGTGACGGCGTGTGGAGAAATTCAATCGCCAGTGTTGCCAGCGCATGCACTAATTCCGCGTCATCCAGCTGCTGAAGCAAGGCGATCGCTTTATTAGTGGTATTGTGCACACTATCATCGCACCAGCTCTCTGGATCGGCAAACTCGGAATCCGCGGCCAGCTCTTCCGCGCGATCGCACCAGCCTTCTAAATAGGAGGTTCTAAGAGCCTGAGCGGCCAGCATCACGCCGTGTTCCTGAAACACCGTAACTGCCCAGCCGATAACTGGCTCATATTGATTGTATAGATGCCTCCACTGCCGATCGTGATTGGGCTTTGTCGCGGGCCGAGTAGATTGATAGCGTTTCGAGGGAAGCAAACTGCCTGAGTAGGTGCCGAGATGAGAGCGGTAAACAAGGCCTATGCTGGCCAGAAAACGATAACATTCCTCCGGCGGAAGGCTGACCGGTGAGGATAGTGGCTTCTGCGACCAGCTGGCACGCAAGGTGCTGAGTTGATCCAGCGCTTGCTGCACGGGATGAGTAACCCGGACGCGATACGAACCGCTTGCCGTCAACTGCTGAATCGTTGCCTGTAATTCGCACCTCATAACTAATTCCTCCCATATAAGAGCTGGTATCAATAATTTTCACCGCATAAGTCTGAACCCCGATTGCCCTCAGTCTTAATCGGCCAGCTAACGTGCAGGTTCTGGCTGGAGCTGATTAGCCATCGCTCAGCAATTAGGCCCTAAGCTGGCACTAATAATTTCACACAGCAGCATAGTTCGTCGTGCGTGTTCCTCCTTGATATCATTTCAGGCATCTGTGTTGTCATCTTCGAGCAGTGCATTGAGAATGCGAATCTGATCCGGAGTAAGCCCTGAGTTGTTCTCTCGCAATTTATGATAAACTATGCGCATCCGTCGCACCCATTGCCGCCAGCAATTGCCGCTGGCTTTAACAGAAACAATTACCGGCACGTTTGCATTGGGATTACGCGCGGCACCATTAGCATGTGACAATTGTTGCACAATCCAAATATATCTGGGCCTGACGTTGTTGTTTCGGATAAGGTTATCCACGTGGGCCACGAGTTCACCCACGGTCGGCGTCCACGCAACTATGCGCCTCTGGCACCATCCCTGGCACGGATGATTTCCCCAGCCCGAATGTGGTTTCGAACCGTTGCAGTCCAGGCAGATCAGGGCCTGGTATTGCTCACACTGCTCGAAGCACTCACCGACATATCGTAGCACATCCTCACCGTTCGCTACGCCGGGGTTGTTTTCATGAAGAACACGGTGAATAAGTCGGCTCAACTGCATACGGACGCAGAGCAATAACACCGCGAAATAATCCACGCCATTCCTGCGCTGACCTAGCGGACTAAGTTTCTCGGAACGTAATAAGGTAACGAGCGCGGCTTGCAGATTGCGCTTCAGGTTTGCGAGGCGGTCACGCTCGGGTTCGTCCTGTTGTTGCTGGGGATCCGCGGGCTGATTTTCTAATTGTTCTTGATCACGCAGCCTCTCGCGCCGTTTGCGGTTTTCCGTTCGAGCTTGGTTTATCAAAACGGTTTTCACCCAGGCCAGGAAACTGCTGTCTTGCCGATCCGGATCGTAAGCGGGAGCGCGTCCGTCTCGCGGCCTCTGAACCAGTTTTTCCCAGATGCAACTAACACCATTTTCCATAACCCACTGGCGAACTTCACGAGGGAAATGGATGTCACAGTTAGCGATGAGACTCTCTAACACAGGGAGCACATGCTCATTGAATAACTGGTTAGCCTCTTCTATGGGAACCTTGGGGTCTTGGATACGGCGTAAAATCGCTCGGAAATCGTGGGGCAATTCCTGGGGCTGCGGCATAGGGCGATCCTCCGTGGCTTAGCTCGGATTGGCCCGAAACCGTTACAGATTAACAATAGCCGGCTGACGAGAAACAGCAAGGGGCCTATTATGTTTTCTTTGCTGACGAATCGTCGTCGCGCCCTTCTATCGCCTCGTTTCAATGCTCGCGCTATTACGTTTTCTTTGTTGCCCAATTGTCGGACGGCTGGCGCTCTCGATTGTTCGTTCGCTGGTCGCCAACAAGACCCCGCGATTATCACTCACCGACCGGATCACGCACGCACGGCGGTCTGACGGTCGGCGCTCCTGATTGTCCGTGGGGTGATGCCGAGCAGTGCCCGGTTCTTTGTGGCACAACCGCGGGTTTACCGGCCACGGGGAGCTTACGACCCCCGCTCTTGTGAGCGTGCGGTTGTGCAGCGTGGATGGCGTTTTGTTCGCCGGACCGGCGTCATGCAACCAGGAGCGGCTGGCGTAAGCCAGCCGCGATACGGAAGCCGGATTGTAGGCGGTAAACGTAATCACCTCGAAGGCGGTTTCCACTCGAAGACTGCCACACGCTACGAAAGGCGGATCGTGCATGGTAAAGGTAATCACTCCGCGAACACGGCGGTTGGCCAATGCCGGCACTTAATCGGTTTCGCGGTTCGCTGGAGTGAGGGAAAGCGGTTAATCCGATTGAGCGCCAATATCTACGTTGACTGCATGGTTTTCGGAAAATTACGCCACTATTGAAAATGAACAGTTCATCCCTACACTGTTCGCCTATATTCGGGGCGCAAACTTCGCAAGATGCATCAGAGACATAGCCTTTGATGGCTTGCGGAGACGAAAGGGCTTTCGCAACACAGGAGGATGCACATGAGTGGGATCGGAATATCCTTGCTTGTCGCCCTACCCTCGTTCGTTCCGCTGGGTTTTACGGACTACGACACGGCGGTGCACCTGGCTATGGAAACTCGCCGCGACCTGGTAATATATTTCCGCGGGAACGGCGAGCTGGACGGTGTGTTGTTGCATCCGGAGATAAAGTGGTATTTGCAACAGTACGTGTTTCTTTGTGTTCCGGCAGATTTTCAGTATCACGGCCGGCGATTGCTGGACCATGAAGCATTCCGCGAAATGCAAGGTAAGCCCGGGCTGGTGGTTGTGAATTTGCATGACCCGGATTCGCCGAATTACCAGACCGTGATCTCGGCCCATCCGCTGGTCAAAAGCCGGTACGCCTGGGTCCCGGACTATGGGCCGGAGCAGGTGCGAATCATCCTCAACCTGCCTAACTGGCTGTCGTTGACGCAGCGAAGCATGCTGTATGCCGTCAGCGTGCACCCTGAAAAACCGCAAAGTATTACGGGAACGCCCCTTCCGGCTATGATGGCTCACTGTGCCCACCACAGTGCCCGGCAGGCGCAGATGCAATGGCAGCACCATGCCGACCTGATCGCCGCTTCGTCCAGGGTGCAGCAGGAAGCCGGAATTTATCTCGCCAGCGCTTCGGAGGTTGTGGCGGAATCGTGGGGCATGATTTTTGGCGGCGAAAATGTGCTGGAAGCAGCGTTTTCGTGCGTGGATGCCTGGAGACAGTCGCCCGGGCACTGGGGAGCAGTGTCCCGTCCAAGTCGTTATTTCGGCTACGACATTGCCCGCGGGGCTAACGGTACATGGTACGCCACCGGTTTCTTCGGATATTGACGAAGTTAGACCGCACCTGGCCACGTGCTAACGATGGCTAACCACGCCCTCTGAGCGAAATCGTCCGCGTCTGGCCTCGGGTCGCCCCGACAGGCAAACATTCCGTCAGCTTCGGGGAACCTCGATGGCTACGCCCCGATCAACGCCGCGTCAGGACGACCGGCGGGCATCAGGCGAACGTAAGCGTGGGCATTATGCGAGAATAGCAGCGCGACGCTCGCTCCTGAAATTCGATTGTATCGTGCCGGCGTTGGTGTTATGCGATGAACCGGGGCGGGGCACTTCTCATCCATAGAAAGGTGGCTTCTGGGGACAGTTGTGTGGCTATGAAACGCTGAACGGGAGCGGGACACTTGTTGTCCGGTCTGAACTGAGCTAACGGGGAACAGGTCGGCCCATGGTGCGGAGCAGGAGCTTCATATCTTCCCAGACTTCGCGTTTAGCGGCGGGGTTGCGGAGCAGGTAAGCGGGATGGTAGGTGCAAATAAGAGCGGCTCCGCGATAGCGATGCACCTGACCGCGGAGTTTGCCGATACTCTGGTTGGTGTTCAGCAGGGTTTGGGCGGCGACGGCACCGAGACAACAGATATATTTGGGAGCGATAATCGCCAGTTGCTGTTCCAGGTAGCCGCGACAGTTGGCGATTTCGTGGGGCAAAGGGGTACGGTTATTGGGCGGTCGGCATTTCAGGACGTTGCAGATGTACACGTCGTGGCGACTGAAGCCGCAAGCCGCCAGGATGCGATTGAGCAATTGCCCGGCCGGGCCCACGAATGGTTCGCCCTGAGCGTCTTCTTCCTGGCCGGGTGCTTCGCCGACCAGTACCAGTTCGGCGGCGGGATTGCCCACGCCGAATACCGTTTGCGTGCGGTTGCGTACCAGTTCCGGGCATTTCGTGCACGGAATAACGTGCAGTCGGTTCAACTCGTCCAGCATCCGGGCTTTCTCATGGGGTGTGCGTGCTGGTGATTCGAGCGGCTGATCGAAAAGCGAGGCTGCGGTGCTCAATGTCGGCGGCGGTTGATTGGGCGTTTGCGGTGCGATTGGGGCGGAAACGAAGCGTGCAGGAGCGGGCTTCTGACCCGGGGATGGCTTGGTGTTTGGCGAGACGGCTCGATTGGGCCCAGAGCTAATCGGTGGGGATGACGGCTGGCCCGGCGATTGGCCCGAAGGTTCCGACCAGGCTGCGACGCGACTCTGACCAGCCGATTCTGCCGTCGGGGACTGGGGTACCCATTCCACGCCAGCGAATCGCCAGGCCTGGATGTGCTCGGCCAGCGTTTCGCGGAGTCGTTCCGGAAGCGGTTCTCGATCATCGGCCATCGCAACACTCCCAAATGGCGCGTCTTCTCGGCGTCTTGCTATAAAAATACGCAGGGCAGGCGGCACCGGCTGCGTAAGTGCAGGATTACAATGCGGACAACCGAAAACGGAACTTTTTTGCGAGTCCCACCCCAGCGAAAATCAACAATACTTTGCAGGACAGCCATGGCAGCGACCGCAGGCGGCACCGGTTTTTCGCTGCCCTATTTTGAACCGAAAAACGCACACATGCCGATGTGGTACGCCGCAGGCCTGGCACCTGTGCTCTGCAAGTCGGTCAGCGCCTAGCGGATCGGCTCTGGTGATGGCGACCCGCCGGGCAGCCGTGCCAGCTTAGCCTTTCGCACGCAGACACGGCAAGCTCGCCCATTCTCACTCCTGGCTGACGAAATCGCCATTCGCTTCGTGGGGCATTTGGGGTCGTCGACCGTGACCGCGCCTATTCTCGCTCCTAGCTGACGAAATCGCCACTCGCTTCGTGGATGGCCTTTGTCCCGGAGGCCGCTCATTCTCGCTGCCGGACTTCTGGGTCGGATGCTGTGGACTCGCGCCTCGCAAAGACCAACACCGCACGACCGAACCCGCCACGAGGGCAGGCCGACCACGTGGATGCTGTGGACTCGCGCCTTGCAAAGACCAACACAGGGGGATTGCCTATTCTTGGACGTGCCTTGCAGATCATCGGACTGATCCTGGTTCCGGTGGCCGTGGCTGGAAACCTAGCCGAAATCGCGCACGCACCGGTGGCCTTGAGTCTGGGCGAATCGCTGCTGGTGTCGGTGATCGGCATCAGCTTGTTTTACCTCGGCTGGCTGCTAAACAACCGCGGCTGAGTCATTGAGGACCACGGCGACTGGTTTGACCGATGTAGCGACGGTGTCGGGCACAGTGAGTGGTCAACATTCCGACGCGATTTCTGACCGCTAGTTTGGAGAGCACCACACGGGGTGATGTGGCGCCGGGCCGAGTACACCTTCAGGCTCTAATGACGCCACGCTGGTGCGTCTCGATAACTTTTCGTTGGCACGTCTGGAATGGGGCCGACGCATGGATATTCTGTCTTCGAGACATGTAAGGTCCTGCGGCCTTAGAGGTGGCAAGCTTGCGGGAACCGAACCTTCACATCAAGTTAGACGCGAGAAAGGGAGGGCAAGAGATGACCCAGGCGAGGCAGCCGACGCGGCGGGAGATGTTGCAACAGACGGCGGTGAGTGTGGCCGGACTTCTCGGTGGGCAGATCGGTTTCGCCGAGCAGCAGCGCGATCTCATTCGCCACGAAAACGAAAAACCGGGCACCACTTCCTGGTTGCTGGAAAACACCCGCGTGGACCCGCCGACCAAGTACCGCTGTCCGTGGATTGAGGGATACGTTTCGCACACCAGCATTCGCGCCGGAGAGAAATTGAGCATCTTCGTCAGCACCAACCCGCCTTCGCCGTTTGTCATTGATATTTACCGGCTGGGTTACTATGGCGGTAAAGGTGGTCGGCATCTTTTGCAGCTGGGGCCATTCCAGGGGAAAGTGCAGCCGGATCCGGCAGTCGGTGTGGAACGGCTGCGGGAATGCCAGTGGGAACCGTGTACGACCCTGACCATTCCCAACGACTGGCCGAGCGGCGTTTATCTCGGCAAACTCACCGCCGAACGCGAAAAATTGCAGAGTTACATCATCTTCATTGTCCGGGACGATCGCCGCTGCGATTTCCTTTTCCAGTGCAGCGACACCACCTGGTGCGCGTACAATCGCTGGCCCAGCCAGTGGTCGCTTTACGATGACGGCAAGAAAGTCTGGTACTGGGGGCCGAACGTCCGCGTCAGCTGGGATCGCCCTTACGGCAAGTATTGCCAGATTTTCGATGCGCCGTTGTCGCAGGGTTCCGGCGAGTTTCTGCTCTGGGAATTTCCGCTGGCGTTCTGGATGGAGAAGGAGGGGTACGACGTTTCCTATATCAGCAACACCGACACTCACCGCGATCCCGCCGGCTTGCTTCGTGCCAAGGCGTTTTTATCCGTGGGCCACGATGAATACTGGTCGCTGGAAATGTTCCGCAACGTCGAAGCCGCCATCCAGAAGGGGCTGAATGTCGCCTTTTTGAGCGGCAATACCTGTTACGGGCGAATCGAATTTTACCCCAGTCAGCGAGGACAGCCTCTGCGAGCTTTCGCGCGGGTCGGCGTGTTTGGCCCCTTGACCGAAAACGATTACAAAGGTTTTCCGGAGATGCGGCGGTTCAAATATCTGGAACCGGACGCCCGCTTTTTGATGGGAGCAGCCAGCGTCTGGCCGGTCACAGGCGGAGCGGACTGGATCTGCGTGGACGAAAAACACTGGCTTTTCGAAGGCACCGGCATGAAAAACGGCGACGCCATTCCGGGTCTGGTCGGCTGGGAGTGGCACGGCAATCCCGCGCCGATTCCCGGACTGCAAATCGTGGCCCGCGGCAAACTGTTCAGCCGCAACAGTCCGGGCGAATACACCGCTACCATTTATCCGGGGCCGAAGGACAATTTCGTCTTTAACGCCGCCACTATCTGGTGGGCAGAGGGACTCAGTTCGCCGCCGGGTCATCTTCTGCCTTCCGCTCACGGTGCCAAACCGCGAGGCCCGGACCCGCGGGTGCAACGAATTACCCGCAACCTGTTCGAGCGATTTCGGCAATCGCCCGGCCCGGCATAGGATTTGTGCTGGCGTGGTTGGCACGACGCATGTTCGCTGCAAAAAGCGCCATCCGCGATGCAGAAACGCACATTCACAAGAGCGGCGGGCGTCAGCCCGCCGTGGCTCGGATTCGCACTTGCAACGGCGACCCGCTTTTGCGCACTGATTACGTTTCGCACCGCACAGTCGCTTCCCGTGCCACGGCTGGCTCACGCCAGCCGCTCCTGCTTGCGCGACGTGTGTTCGGCGAGCAAAAGCGATATTTGCGATGCACAAACGAACGTGCATAAGAGCGGCGGGCGTCAGCCCGCCGTGGGTCGAATTCGCGCTTGCAATCGCGACCCGCTTTTGCGCACTGATTACGTTTCGCACCGCACAGTCGCTTCCCGTACCACGGCTGGCTCACGCCAGCCGCTCTTGGTGCACGAGGTGTGTTCGGTGTAAAGGGCGCGATCTCTGGTGTGGACGCGCACGCCCACAAGAGCGGCGGGCGTCAGCCCGCCGTGGGTCGGATTCGCGCTTGCGACGGCGACCCGCTTTTGCGCACTGATTACGTTTCGCCCCGCACATTCGCTTCCCGCACCACGGCTGGCTCACGCCAGCCGCTCTTGGTGCGCGACGTGTGTTCCGCGAGCAAAAGCGACATTTGCGATGGACGAACGAACGTGCACAAGAGCGGCGGGCGTCAGCCCGCCGTGGCTCGGATTCGCCCTTGCAAGGGCGACCCGCTTTTGCGCACTGATTACGTTTCGCCCCGCACATTCGTTTCCCGCGCCACGGCTGGCTCACGCCAGCCGCTCTTGGTGCACGACGTGCATTCGCTGTAAAGGGGGCGATCTCTGCTGCGGACGCGCACGCCCACAAGAGCGGCGGGCGTCAGCCCGCCGTGGCTCGGATTCGCACTTGCAACGGCGACCCGCTTTTGCGCACTGATTACGTTTCGCACCGCACAGTCGCTTCCTGCGCCACGGCTGGCCCACGCCAGCCGCTCTCGGTGCACGACGTGTATTCGGTGTAAAGGGCGCGATCTCTGCTGCAGACGCGCACGCCCACAAGAGCGGCGGGCGTCAGCCCGCCGTGGGTCGGTAACGCATCTGCAATGGCGCCCACCTTCTCCCGCTAAACACATCTGCCCAGCACGATCCGCTCCCGCACCACGGTGGGCTTACGGCGACCGCTCCTGGTTGCACGTGCGCTTATTGTTGCAGAACTGCGTTTGGCCGTGAGCGAGTCGGTTCCCGCACCACGGGGGGCTTACGCCCCCCGCTCTTGGTCGCCAGCGCGGACGCCATTGCAGGTGTACGTTTCGTAGCCGCGAGAATGCTAACCTTCGCACGGGGGGGGCTTACGCCTCCCGCTCCTGGTTGGCGATCGTGGTGGCGTGCATCATGGGCGCGAGCGAGTTCCGGTGTCCTCACGAACACGTAGCACCGAACCGGCGCTAGCGACCCCTCCGTCCGCAAACGAGATACTTCATGGCACCTGCCCCACGAGCGGGTAGCACCGAATCCACGCTGGCCAACATTCCGGCGGGTTGCTATCCCCTTGCCAGGCGTCCAGCGCTAGCCCGAAAATTCCGTCAAACAACCACCTATTCTGACCCTGGCGGGCAGTGTGTCGGTTCACCCACTACGATACCAGTGGCAATGGATAGCAACAACGATCATCCCCTGCTGCAAAGTGCCCAATATGTGCGGGGAGTCGGGCCGGCGCGGTTTGCGTTATTGAACCGGCTCGGCATCCAGACCGTGCAGGATCTGCTTTTTTACCTGCCGCGTGACTACGAGGATTTGAGCGATCTGCGCCGGATTGCCGAACTCGAACCGGAACGGTTGCAGACCGTGGTGGGCGAGGTGGTGGAAATTCGCAGTCGCACGACCCGGCGGGGGATGAACGTGCTCTCGGTGGTTGTTCATGACGGCAGCGGAGTTCTGGAAGCGGTCTGGTTCAATCAGCCATACCTCGTTCATAAATTCCGCTACGGTCAGCGACTGGCAGTGAGTGGCAAACCGAAACGCACCGCATCGGGATTCTGGCAAATGGCCCATCCGCGTGTGCAACCGCTGGAGACGGACGAAACGCTTTCCGCAGAAAATGCCAGAGTGCTACCGATTTATCCGCTCACCGAGGGACTGCGCCAGGAACAATTGCGGCGGATCATTCGCCATGCCGTCGAACAGTATGCCTCGCTGGTGCCGGAAATCCTGCCGGATGAACTGCGGGGGCGGCGACAATTGCCGGACATCGGGCAAACCTTGCGGCAACTGCATTGTCCGAGCTCGTTAACCGAGGCGGAGCAGGCGAGACGACGGCTGGCGTATGAGGAGTTTTTGCTGTTGCATCTGGCGCTGGCCCATCGTCGGCGCGATGTCAATGCCCAGCTGCGTGCTCCCAAGATGCTGCTGAGCCGCGCTCTCGATCAGCGTATCCGCCGATTGTTTCCCTTTGCCCTGACGCGGGATCAAAACCGTGTCGTGGCCGAAATTGCTCGCGATCTCGCCAGCGATAAACCGATGCGGCGATTGTTGCAGGCCGACGTCGGGGCTGGCAAAACCGCAGTGGCTGTGTACGCTCTGCTCGTCTGCGTGGCCAACAAATACCAGGCCGCCCTCATGGCCCCGACGGAAGTGCTGGCGCGACAGCACTGGCACACGCTCAACACTTACCTCGCCCACAGCCGGGTCAAACGCGTTTTGCTGACCGGCTCGCTCAACGAACGAGAACGCCGCATGGCCCTCGGAGAAATCCGCATGGGTCAGGTGGACCTGGTCATCGGTACCCAGGCCCTGATTCAGAACGACGTGGAATTTGCCCGGCTGGGTCTGGTGATTATTGACGAACAGCACCGGTTTGGCGTGCTGCAACGTGCGCAGTTTCGCAATCTCGGCGGGGATGAGCGATTCCAGCCGCATTATCTGGTCATGACCGCCACGCCGATTCCCCGCACCGTGGCGTTGACCCTGTTCGGCGACCTGGACGTAAGCATCATCCGCGAACTGCCCCCCGGTCGCCAGCCCGTCCAGACCAAACTCGTTCCCGAAAGCAAACGCGCCGAACTGGAAAAATACCTCCGCCAGCAAGTCGAACAGGGCAGGCAACTGTACGTCGTCTGTCCCCTGGTCGAAGGAGAATCAGCCGAAGACATCGCCGGCGAACTGTACGAGACGGTCAGCCAGCCGACAGAGATCGCCGCCGAGGCTGATTCTTCCCCGGCCGATAACAGCACACCGCCACGCGAGCCATTTTCTGCCCGGAACGCCACGCACTACAAGAGTGCCGAGGAGCATTACGAATATCTGCGCCGCGGGCCGTTTCGCGGTCTGGCCGTGGGTTTGCTCCACGGTCGGCTCGACGATCGCCGCAAGGATATGGTGATGGAGCAATTCCGCCGCGGCGAAATTCAGGTGCTGGTCTGCACGACGGTGATCGAAGTCGGCGTGGATGTGCCCAACGCGACGTTGATGGTGATTGAACATGCCGAGCGATTCGGTCTGTCGCAGCTGCACCAGTTGCGGGGGCGGGTGGCTCGCGGACCGGTTGCCGGCGAGTGTTACCTTTTCGCAGACCTGTCCAGCGAAACCAGCCGGGAACGGTTGCGGTTGTTCGTCAAGACAAATGATGGCTTTGAACTGGCCGAAGCGGATGCTCGATTACGCGGAGTCGGTCAGTTTTTCGGCACCCGCCAGCACGGGGCAAGCGAACTGCGCTACGCTCACCTGATCGGCGATGTGGAACTGCTCGAACTCGCCCGGCAGGATGCTCTGGAACTCACCCGCTCCGATCCCGGCCTGCGTCATCCAGCACATCAGGGTCTGCGCCAGGCGGTCTTGCGTCAGTACGGCAGCCGACTCGATCTGGCCGAGATCGGCTGACGACACCGACAACCTCGCGCCCGGAACAAACCCATCTGCTGGCATCCCGACGGTGCCGAGCGGATAACCTGGACCAGCCTGCTGAAAGCCATGCCGATTCTGGGTCTGCGGATCGGGGTAATCATCCCGGCACTCAATGAAGCCGAGGCATTGCCCCAGGTCCTGGCCGAATTGCCCCGCGAGGTGGATGAAGTGCTCGTCGTGGACAACGGTTCCAGCGACGGCACTGCGGAAGTGGCTCGCGCGTGTGGAGCACGAGTCGTGTGCGAACCGAGACGGGGTTACGGCTCGGCCTGCCAGCGCGGACTGGCGGAACTCGGACCGTGCCAGGTCGTCGTCTTCCTCGACGCCGACCATAGCGATTTTCCCCAGGAATTGCCCCGCTTGATTCAGCCCATCGCGGAAGGACGTGCGGACCTGGTCATTGGCAGTCGCGTTCGCGGTCAGTGTCAACCGGGGGCCCTGACGCCGCATCAACGATTCGGCAACGCCCTCGCCTGTACCTTGCTTCGCATCCTCTGGAATCAACGGGTCAGCGATCTCGGCCCGTTTCGTGCCATCCGCCGCGAATGCCTCCACCGCTTAAACTTGCGCGACCGCAATTATGGCTGGAACATCGAAATGCACATTCAGGCGGCCCGGCTGGGTCTGCGGGTCGTCGAAGTGCCCGTTTCCTACCGACGCCGAATCGGCCAGAGCAAAATCAGCGGCACTGTTCGCGGCAGTCTGGCAGCCGGAGCGAAAATCCTCTGGACGATCTTCCGCCACAGTCTCGCCTAATCCTGTGGACTGACGGTGATGCTCTCGGCATCGCTCGATTCCGGTAATTGCCCGGCCGGTTTGAGGAGCGGGAAACGTTTCAGCAACGCTTCAATGTTTTCCAGGCGGCGATTGGTTTCCTGCAAGCGGGCGTTGGTCTGTGCCATTTCCTGCCGCGTCAACTGCAATTCGCTCTGGATGGCGTCGAGCCGATCGGTAACCGGTGCCAGGCAGCCCATGCAAAGGGCCAATCCCGCTCCCCATCCCAGCCGCCAGCAACAACGCCATACCCCGACCAGACGTGTCCACCAATCACCTGCCGACCACCGGCCAGGTATCACGCACCGCTTGCCGCCCACCGAGGGTCGTTTCCCTCGGCCCCACCTGCCGTCCTGAAGGCAGAGGAAGGAACTCTTCCTCTGCCTGCCTCGCTCGCCCAACGTTTGACAGCTGACTGACACAACACCGTCCTGGCGACCAACCGGCTGGCTCATTGCCCGTCCCTCCCGCTAAATCCAATCGGCCAGACGAGGTGCGCGACTGCAACGATTTTGCTCAAACTTCCGCCCGTACCACCCGCGAAAACGATGAGTCTTGGATGTCGCTTGGCTTGGCCCCGGTGCCATCTCGGCGCTAGCATCATCCACGAAAATCACGAGACTTTGACTTCGGTTTGCATTGCCCCGGTGCTATGTCGCACGAGCATCGCCCACTGAAATCGCGAAGTAAGGGATGTGCACGAAAATCCGGCTTGCTCAACCGCACGCCTCACGCAACCCATGAGAGCCCACACTTTACTCAAGCGTTCCTCGACGGGATCGCCGCAACGTCAGCGCTCATATTCGCCGTCGCAGGCGTGACCCTCCTTTTTATGCCCGGCCCCTGCCGCTGGGTCGCCGCAACGTCAACGCTCATATTCGCCGTCGCTGGTGCACAATGTTTTGTCGCTGCCGGTCTTTCACCCGGCCGGCCGCTGAAAACACCGCCGAGGTCAGCGCAGACACGACCACGATGGCTCGGAAGACCGCTGACAGTACGTGTGCCGACCACCGTTGCATTCGCGTGGTGTGGCACCCCGAAAACAGTCGGAAACAATGCCCCTGGAACTGCCGCATGCCAATCACCGTTGCCATCCCGTGCAGCGATACCACGGGGGGCTTACGCAGATGCACAGGTGTTCGTCCTCATGGTCGGGGGAGTTTGCATTTGCGTCCAGCGGCGCCACGGGGGGCTTACGCCCCCGCTCTTGTGCTGCGATGCGAATGTCTGCCGGCGAAAAAACGATTTTTGCGATGCACAAATGCACCGCAAGAATGGTCGCAATGTTTTCTTGCCGAAGGAGGCAGAATTGAGAGGTTTACTGTGGAAAATTAGCAGCATCCTTGCAACTGCGTTCCTGTGGAAGGCTGCGCTTAACACCGGCACGTGGAGCGGTTAGAATAAGGTTTTCCGACAGGTCTCCGGATAAAACGATGGATGCAGGGTCGGAGACCCATCAAGCGATGGGAGCATTGCGAAGTTCTGCTGCTGGACATGGCAGCGAGCTCGGTGGAGCGGTACTCCGATGCAGGCGACGAGGCGAAAAAATCCTTGTGCCACCGGGTGAAGAGCCAGGCGGCGTATCCGGCAGCGAGCGCGGCATCTCGCTGACAGCTCTATCGCTGCCCGATACGCCACAGTGGAGTACCCAGCAGCGAGCGGGGTGCTTGTTGGCCTGGCGGCTCATGGAAACGCCTACCGGGAACAATCACGTATGGGTCAAGCCTATATAGTCCGCTACGGTGCCTTGCGATCGCTGGGTGTTTTTGAGGCAGGCGAAGATGTGCCACCGCTCAGGCGGGGAAATAGCGTCATCGTGGAAACGGAACGAGGCACGGAAGTCGGGGAAGTGCTGTGCCCGGCTACGGAGCAAGCCAAGAAGCTGCTCGGCGATCCACACGTGGGGAAAATCCTGCGACCGACATCTCCGGAAGATGCCAGCCGGCTGGCGAAATTGCACGGTCAGGAAGAACACGCCTACCAGGTCTGTCAGCGGTGGATAGAACGGCTGGCGTTGCCGATGCATATTGTGGACGTGGAACAGCTGTTTGGCGGAGAGCGGGTGGTGTTTTACTTCCTGGCCGAACCTCCGGAATCCCGCGTGGATTTTCGGGAACTGGTGCGGGAAGTGGCCCGGGAATTGCGGCAGCGCATTGAATTGCGGCAGATTGGTATCCGCGACGAAGCCCGTTTGCTGGCGGACTACGGCGACTGTGGTCGGCCAGTGTGTTGCAACTCGTTTCTGGTTACCATGCCGCCGGTCTCGATGCGAATGGCCAAGTTGCAAAAGGCCACTCTCGACCCGACCAAAATTTCCGGTCGCTGCGGACGCTTGAAATGTTGCCTGCGCTACGAATATGAAATTTACGAGGAATATCAGCGACAGTTACCGGCGGTGGGAAGTCAGGTGCTGACGGCTCAGGGAGAGGCTACCGTGCTGGCTCAGGAAATTCTGGCTCAGAAAGTCCTGCTGCATTATACCGATGGCCGAACCTTGCTCGTCGAGGCCAGCGCTATCCTGAAGCAACTCCGTGGTCCCGATCCGGAAAGCGCTGCGGAGCAGTAATGCCGCCGGTGCTCACTCCGGCCTGCTAAACGAGGCTCAACCATGCCTATGCGTCATCCGGCGATTATCGAGATTTGCCGCAAAGACCCGCGCTACGAATACGAGGCCTACGAATTTGTTTTCGATGCCCTGCTGCATACCCAGGAAATGCTCGGCAAGGTTCCCAAAGAGGAAGAGGAAGGGAAATCTGCCGAGGAACAAGGCGACTACCACGTCACCGGTCAGCAACTGCTGCATGGCATCTGCGATCTGGCGTTGCGCCAGTTCGGGCGCATGGCCTGGACGGTTTTTCGCCGCTGGGGGATCACCAGCACCGATGACTTTGGCGAAATCGTCTTCAACCTCATCGAAGCCGGGCTGATGAGCAAGCGTCCCGAAGATTCCCGAGCCGATTTTCACAACGTCTTTGACCTGGAACAAGCACTGTCGCACTATGAAATCCAGCTCGACGAACTCGGATCGGCCAGCTGAGACCGCCGACAAATCAGATGGGAACACCGGCTCCAGCACCGGGCAGGCGAGGCGGAGAGTGCGAGCGGTTGGGCTGATGCTGTGCGTTTACGCGGCCTGGCTGGTGGCGCTGATGCTTCTGGCGTGGAATTCGCCCAGAGACGTCGTATCGCGGGGACAACTGGCCTGGGCGACTGTGCTGGTGCGCGGACGGGTATTGCCCGACGGGGAAGGCGGCTGGCAGGTGCATGTGCTGGAAATTCTCCAGGGACCTGGTGATGGCACTCTGCCGATCGCACCCGGCCAGCGTATCCACGTCCCGCAACTGGAGCAGGTTGCCGGATGGGAAGGGGTCGGCGAGTATGTTCTGCCGCTCCGAGCACAGGCTTCCGGATGGCAGATTGCCGAGGTGCCCAACTCCCTGGGACTGATTTCCCGCATGGAACCGCGGCGACGCATTTATCCGGCCAGCGCGTCGGTATTGCGGCAGATTCAGGCAAGCCAGCACGTTCGTGGTGAAACGCGGTGATGGCGGTTGGCGTGTCGTTGATGCCCGTCACAGCCGGAGCAGCAGGACGACGGCACCGTTATGCAGAAAATGCAGCAGCATCGGCAACAACAGGCCACCGCTGGCCACCCGCATATAGCCCAGCACCACGCCCACCAGAATCAGATACGGTATGGCCAGGGCTTGCCCCAGATGGGCTGCTCCGAACATCACCCCGGACAGAAACACCGACAGATGCAGGGCCAGGTTACGACCACCGCCTCGTAAAGCATCGTACATGGCGCCCAGAGCCAGGTAACGGAAGAACAATTCCTCGAAAATAGCCGGCGGCACGGTCAGCAAAAAGCAGTATAGCGGCACCTGTGCCAGTGCCCGCTGAAGTCGCTGCATGATTTCGAGCGTTTCTTTCGAAACCAGTTGCTGCATCAGCATGGTGTAGCCGATGTTGAGCAGCAAGAGTGCTGGCAGCACCAGAACCGGGCCGAGTACCCAGACCGTGAGCCGATGGCCAGGCGATGGGTTCGGTAACCGGCGAATTTTCCCAGCAGCCACCCACGTAGCCAGCACCAGTAACGCCATCACGACCGAAGCAACAACCGTGTACTGCAATTCCAGGTCTCGGAACCTGTCCAGGTTTTGCGGATTCGGTAACCCGTTGGGCATGAAAAGACCGAGTTTCTCCGCTTTCAGGTAAACCATCACCGCACCAGCAATCAGGGAGCCGAGGATAACGGCATAGCCCACGAGCACGGCGAGCAAAGCCCGCAACGACCAGCGGCGCCGTCGCGGCAAGGCAACGGAAACCCCCTGAAACGTCGAGTCTAACGGTGCGGCACACCACGGGCACTGCACGACCTGCTGCGCTACGGGCTTACCGCAACGCCAGCAGACACCGGTCAACCCTTCAAACACCGCTGGCTCCACCGAGGGAATCAAAACTGGTTCCACCTGCGGAATGTGCTTGTTTTCCACCGGCAACACTTCGGGAATTTCCTGCGCTGACGGCGGGTCGAACGGTGGTGGGGGCCACGGATACGGCGGCGGATAGCGTTGTTCGTCCGGCCAGGAACCAGTCATCGCAACATCCTCGCAGCAGTTTTGTTCTCAGTTGCTTTCTGCCATTATAGCGACGACCTGCAGGAAGCAACCACGCCCTGTTTTACCGCACCGGGTGGACACACCGCCAGCCCCGAACTTCCGCTGGCGTTGACTGATCGCACTCCGCATCGCCCGGACATCCTCGGGCGGGCAGAAGCAGACCGGACGAAACAACTGACCGCCCCGACGGATCGCGTTTTCGGCGACCGGACCGGCGTGCGTGGGGAACAAGTGAACGGCGGAAACAACCGACCGCCCCGACGGACCGTGTTTTCGCTGACCAGACCGGCTCGCGCTGAGAACAAGCGAGCGGCGGAAACAACATCGCCTGGGCAACTTGCATTTTCATTGAGAGAAGCGTGCGTTGGCTGAGCAGCGATGAGGGCCGGGGGAACGAAGATGTTGCGTCGCCATTTCTGCTACCTGCCCGGTCAGGCACACGGCAAGGCTGGATATGGCGTTACAAACCGCCCGGTCCGGAACGCTTTGGGGCGCGTCCCCAAAACTGGAAATTGGTCAGCGCGAGCGAGTATTCCCGTGTCCTGACGGCTGGCTATAACATTTTCTTCCACAGCATGGTTGCAAGCTAAAATGGGAAAGTGAACGGTCGCGACGGTGTCTGTCAAGCCGCACTGTCCCGCGTCGTCCAAGCGCTGACACCTGGCTAACGGAGGAATGCAACGGTGCGATTGGTGGTGCAAAAATTCGGTGGTACCAGTGTTGCCACGGCCGAGCGCATCATGGCGGCAGCGCGGCGAGCGATTCGCGCCCGCCAACAGGGAAATCAGGTGATTGTCGTGGTCAGTGCCCGCGGCGATACCACCGACGAACTCATTGCCCTGGCCCGCGAAATCACCGAAAATCCCCCCAGTCGGGAACTGGATATGCTGTTATCCACCGGCGAACAAATCTCCATCGCCTTGATGGCTATGGCAATCCAGGCCCTGGGCTACCCAGCCATCAGTTTTACCGGAGCGCAGATCGGCATCGTAACCGACAGTTTTCACACCAAGGCACGCATCAAGAACATTTCCACGCAGCGAATTTTGCAGGCACTGGCCGATGGGCAGATTGTCATCGTGGCCGGGTTCCAGGGCGTGGACGAGCATTACAACATCACCACCCTGGGTCGCGGTGGGTCGGACACGACTGCCGTGGCGCTGGCGGCAGTGATGAAACACGACCCTTCCAGTCCGTTCCAGGAGGTGGATTGCGAAATTTATACCGACGTAGATGGCGTGTACACCACCGATCCGCGCATTGTGCCGGAAGCCCAGAAACTCCCCGCCATCAGTTACGACGAAATGCTGGAGCTGGCGAGTCTCGGGGCGGGTGTGATGCATTCGCGGAGCATCGAATTTGCCAAAAAATTCAACGTTCCGGTCATGGTGCGCAGCTCGTTCAGCGATGCGATCGGCACCTGGATCGTTCCCGAGACCGAATGGATGCGGCAGGTGCCGGTCTGTGGTGCTGCCCTGGCCAAAGAGGAAGCGCGGATCAGCTTGATTGGTGTGCCCGACCGACCGGGAGTCAGCCATCGCATCTTTTCAGCGATTGCCGAGCACAACATCGCCGTGGACATGATCGGACAGAATCTCGGCGAGGCTGGCCGGGCCGAGATCGGTTTCACCGTTTTACGCAACGAGCTACCGGCCACGCTGACCGCACTGAGGCAACTGGCCAGCGAACTGGGCGCAGAAGTGCGCTGCGAAGACAATGTCAGTAAAGTCTCCGTTGTCGGGGCGGGCATGCGCACCCATACCGGTGTGGCGGAACGCTTCTTCCGCGCCCTTGCCGAAGCCGACGTCCTGGTCAAATCGGTCACCACGGGCGACATCAAGATTTCCGCACTGGTGGATAAGCCCGATGGGCCGCGGGCACTGCGAGCGTTGCATCAGGCGTTTGCCCTCGATCAGCCGCGACTCGATTATTCCGCACCTTCGCCCGACACCAGCGCGGGGCAATTGCCCGACCTTCGGGAACTCCTGGCCAGCGATCTGCCCGTGACCGGGCGTTTGGAAGCTATGGAGGATATCGTGGTCAGCGACCTCAGCCTGGATGAGACGCAAGGGCGGGTTACGGTGCGGAATGTTCCGGCCCAGACGCGAGTTCTCTCCGATTTGTTCTCGGCGATTGCTCAGGCCGGCATCAACGTGGATTTGATCGTCCACAGCACCAAAAATGGCACCCAGCTGGCGGAATTATCGTTCAGCGTGCCGCGCGCTGACGTGCCCCGTGCCGCCGAGATAGCCCGCAGCCTGGCCAAACAGCGCTGGCCCGATGCTCAGGTACTGGCTGAGCCGAACATCGCTGTCGTCAGTGTCACCGGAGTGGGCGTGCGAACCCATACGGGCGTGGCTCGACGCATGTTCGGCGCTCTGGCTCAGCAGGGCATCAACATCGCCATGATCAGCACCAGCGAAATTCGCGTGGAAGTGGTAGTGGATGCCGAGCGTGGCCAGGAAGCTCTGGCCGCTCTCCGCCACGCCTTCCGCCCGGTGTAACCGCTCAACCATACCGGCGCTCGGAACGCTGACTACTCGGGGCTTGTCGACCATGTCGGCTGCGTAACTTCTCAAGCATACTGCCACGCCGAACCGTACCGACGGGAGCTTCCCTCACCGGCTGCACCGATTGGCAAACTCTCCATCCCGCCTTCCGCCCGGCGTAACCGCTAGCCCATACCGCCACGCGGAAGTGATCAGTTGCTGTTGCAGCCTTTATTACGATAGCCTAACCGCCCAAGTGCACTGCCACGCGGAACCGTACTGACGGCGGCTTGCTTCACCGGCTGCACCGATTGGCAAACTCTCCATCCCGCCTTCCGCCCGGCATAACCGCTCAACCATACCGCCACGCGGAACCGTACTGACGGGAGCTTCCTTCACCGGCTGCACCGATTGGCAAACTCTCCGCCACACCTTCCGCCCGGCGTAACCGCTAGCCCATACTGCCACGCCGAACCGTACCGACGGGAGCTTCCCTCACCGGCTGCACCGATTGGCAAACTCTCCGCCACACCTTCCGCCCGGCGTAACCGCTCAACCATACCGCCGCGCGGAACCGTACTGACGGCGGCTTGCTTCACCGGCTGCACCGATTGGCAAACTCTCCGCCACACCTTCCGCCCGGCGTAACCGCTGAAGCTGCCGTTACACGCATTGCATCGCTGTTCGGCCCACCACCCGTGCCAGCACATTGCACCAGCATTGCGACAGAGCCCTCAAAGGCTGAACCTGTGTCGAACGCGGCTGACCACCCGTGCCACTACACTACCCCAACCCCGCAACGCCCGCCGGTACGCCGCAATAAGCTCCTACAGTCGTACCGGCGGTTACGCCAACGCGGAAGAATTCTGGCTGGCAGCAGGCGCAACCGAAGCAGAACAAGAACAGGGTCCAGGCATTTCTCGCCCTCAACGCGCACCGGCGAGGACACGAGAGCAACGCGGTACACTTCTGCTGCCGCTTTGCCCGGTTACCTGGTTGGGCTCGAAGATGGAAACGTCCGGGACTTATCAGAACCGATACCTGACAGAGGTGCAGCGCTGGGCACGGTGAAGGGTTCGGCTACTTTGCAAAAAGTTTTCGCAGCTCTTCCGGGGTGAAGTTCAAGTTGCATGTCGGCCCGGTGTCGCGGAGGATTTTCTCGGCAATCAGGCGATTGGTAGGAGCGAGCACGCTGAAATGGTCTGCCCCGGGTACCGGCAGGAACCGCACATTCGGATTGGTGCACGACCTGGCCATGTTCTGCAAGCTTTGAATGTTGGAGTTGACGGTTCCCTCGAAGACGAACGTGGGGGATTTGATCGCATGCAGCCATCGCCCGGGAGAGCGCAGTTCGATTTCCCGAGGGTTCGACAGATCGAAGGGGAGAAATTCGCGTCCATAGCCGCGAACATCGTCCGCGGGGCCGAACGAGAAAACAGCCCGGAAACGATCCGAGCATTCCGCCACCAGCAGAGCGAGAGTGCCCCCCGTGCTGTGACCGCCGAGGTAAATGCGATTGGGGTCCACGTAGGGCTGTTGGGCGAGAAAATCCGCTGCCGCCAGAACATCGTCCACTTCGCCCAAAAAGCCTTCTTTGAATCCTGGATTAGTATTGCCTCCGCGCAGGGAAGGAAACATCATCACGATCCCGGCCTGGCGGTAGGCGCTGGCAGTTTGATCGTTATTGGCCGGTGCTGGACTCCAAACATCGCCGATGGTGTTGCAGTCGCCCCCAGTTATCCAGATGATAGCCGGACGTTTCCTGCCGTCTTTGGGATCGGGAGTAAGGTAGGCCGCCAGCTTGCCCACAGGTGCCGGATACCAAACAACCTGAAAAATATTCGGAGGTGGTGGCGGAACAGGTTCGTCGGCAGTCTCACGTCGCACCAGCCTGGTCCGAAAGCCCTTTCGCGCCTCCGCCAGCGAACCGGCAGCACTTCCCGGCTGAGCGACACTCGCTTTAGGGAACACCGGTTTGCTCACCGAGGGCAGCGGGTTGCTCGGGGGCCGCGGAGTTGCTGCTGGCGACCGTCTTGCCTCACGCTGGCAACCACTCACGACCACCACAGCTAACAGCAGACAAATGAGTTGCCTCATGGAAAAGCCTCCTCTTTCAACCTTCCCAGCCGGGCAAGCACACCAACCCGCCGGCATGGCGATTTTTCAGTGTACCGCCCGCATTGATTCGGATAGGGAAAAATCGTCCTCTGTCCACTGCCCCGTTGTTACGGCAGCCTGCACCTGGGGGAAACTTGCGGCCACGATTCCCGCTTCTCGTTCGCTGGTGATGATTCGTTTAAGCCGAGCCTGCTCGGAAGGTCTGAGGTACCGTGGACGATTCCCGCTTCTCGTTCGCTGGTGATGATTCGTTTAAGCCGAGCCTGCTCGGAAGGTCTGAGGTACCGTGGACGATTCCCGCTTCTCGTTCGCTGGTGATGATTCGTTGCTTATCCGTGGCCGGCCGCGATTTGCCCAATGTGATTGGCCAGCTGTGATTCGCAGCCTGTCATTCGCAACTTGTCAATCGTCGCTAGCTGTTCACCTGCTGTGATTGGCCGCATGTCATTCGCTGCTCGTCCTTCACCTGTCGCACACCATCCATAACACACAGCCCTATAGTCAGCCGCCGCCAAACGTTGCACAACCGGTCCCCGTCGTACACCATCCGCAACATACAGCACTTCATCGCCGACCTCATAAAGGCGGGGCCGGGCCGCCCCCGTCGTACACCATCCGCAACACACAGCACCCAGGCCTGCCGCCCGCCGCTCTTGTGCATGTGCGTTTCTGCATCGCGGATGGCGCTTTATGCCGCGAACACACGCCGTGCAACCAGGAGCAGCTGGCGTAACCCAGCCGTGGTTCCCGAAACGCGCTTGCAGCGGCAACACCGCAATTGTCGCACACGGGCGATCGGCCGGTGGTCTGTGCACGAACACCTTTGGAATTCCGTTACCACACCCACGGGGGGCTGACGTCCGCCGCTCTTGGGAACGTGCGTTTCTGCATCGCGAAAATCGTTTTTTCGCCGGCAAACGTTCGCTCTGCAACAAGAGCGGGGGGCGTAAGCCCCCCGTGGTTCGGGAGCCGATTGTGCAGTGGCAAACGTAACCACTCCACGAAGATCACTCGCCGTTGCAGATGCGTTTTTCGATACCACGGCGGGCTGACGCCCGCCGCTCTTGGTTCTGTGTCGCATAGCCGCTGCACAGTGCGTGGTTTCCGCGGCACAGCGCTGGGTTCACCGTACCACGGCGGGCTGACGCCCGCCGCTCTTGATTCGGCGGTCGTCCTTCACCAGACATCGGTCGGTGTGCGCTGCAGGCGCGGCCCATCGCCGACCACGGCGGGCTGATGAAGGCCGGTCTGGACTCGGCAGTCGTTCTTCGTCAAAGGGGAGTTGCGGTCAGAGGAACGGTTGCGTCGGTGTACGCGGGCACGGTTTGCGACGAGTTGCGAGCAAGTTACAGGTGGTTGGAAAAAGTTGTGCGTCGGTGGACGCTCACGGCTGGCGGGGCGGCGATGGTAATTTTCGACCAGGCATGTTGTCGTGGTTGCGCTGGTCAGGGAGGCGACCACGGGGCCTTCAACGGCGATTGTAATTTTCCACGGGGGCACGTTGTCGTCACAGTGGGATGCTGGAAGGCAATCAGCGGCCTCCCAGAAGCGGCGGTCATTTTTGGGCGGGGCATGTTGGCGTGGTACTGGTGGTTCGGGAGCGCGAACCATCTGTCAGCACGATGTCACCAAAACCGCGCATGTTGCCGTGGTAGTGGTGGTTCGGGGGCACGCCAGAGGCTTCCCAGCGGCGATGGTCATTTTCCTCGGGAGCATGTTCTCGTCGCCGTGGGGATCCGGAAGACAATGAGCGGCCTACCAGAAGCGGCGGTCATTTTCGGCGGGGGCGTGTTGCCGGGGTGGGCGTAGAATTTGGCGAGCAATGGCAGGGGCGATTATGGCACGGTACTGCATCGGGATTGATCTGGGAACGACGAACACAGCCCTGGCGTATGTGGACGTTCGGCGTGGCCAGGACGGGAAAATTGTGAGTTTTGCTATCCCGCAACTGGTAGCGCCGGGGGAAGTGGGTCGGCGGATGTTGCTGCCGTCGTTTCTGTACCTGGCGGGAGAACACGATCTGCCAGCGGGAGCCTCGGCGTTACCGTGGGATGCCCAGCGCCGCTATGTGGTTGGCGAACTGGCCCGTGAACAGGGAGCACGTGTTCCCGGACGGCTGGTCAGTTCGGCCAAATCGTGGCTATGTCATGCCGGGGTGGATCGGCAGGCGGCGATCTTGCCGTGGAACAGTCCGGCTGACGTGCCGAGAGTTTCTCCCGTGCAGGCGTCTGCTCGGTATCTGCAACACCTGGTGGAGGCCTGGAACTGGAGTTTTGCTCAGAGCGATGCGGAAGCGCGGCTGGAAAAGCAGACCATTGTGCTGACCATTCCTGCCTCGTTTGACGAAATGGCCCGGCAATTGACGCTGGAAGCGGCGCGACTGGCCGGACTGGAACACGTCACGCTTCTGGAAGAACCGCAAGCAGCGTTTTATGCGTGGATGGCGGCAGGGCGGTGCGAAATTGTCGGCGAAACGCAACCGGTGCCCGTTCGCTCTGCCGAGGAGGCGTTGCGGCCGGGCATGCGGTGTGTGGTGATTGACGTGGGCGGTGGAACCACCGACTTCACCCTGATCGAAGCGGTGGAACAGCAGGGGGAGTTGGCCCTGGTACGCCAGGCCGTCGGCGAGCATCTGCTGCTGGGCGGCGATAACATGGATCTGGCGCTGGCTCGCTATGTCGAACAAAAGCTGGGCGTGAGTGGCAAACTGGATGCGGTTACGTTTTTCCAGTTAGCGCAGGCCTGTCGGCGGGCAAAAGAGCAGTTGCTCGGCGACAATCCGCCCGCGAGTGTGCCGGTTACCGTGATCGGACGTGGGCGTGCTGTGGTCGGCAGCACGCTGAGCACGACGTTGACCAGCGACGAAATTGCCGAGGTGCTGCTGGAGGGATTCTTTCCGTTAGACCCGTTTGATGCGGAGCCGCAAACAGCCACGCGGTTGGGTCTGCACGAAATGGGACTGCCGTATGTCAGCGATCCGGCCATTCCGCACCATCTGGCGGCGTTTCTGCGAACCTTTGCCGGCGAGCGGCCACCGGAGGCGATTCTGTTCAACGGCGGGGTCTTTCAATCGGCGCGGTTGCGGCAACGGTTGCTGACCGTGATGCAGCGCTGGTATGCCGGACACCACTGGCAACCGCGGGTGCTCACCAATCCTTCGCTCGACCTGGCAGTCGCCTGGGGAGCGGCTTATTATGGCTGGTTGCGTCAAACCGGAGGCAAACGGATTCGCAGCGGGTTGGCGCGGTCGTATTACCTGGGCATAGCGGCGGGTGCGGCAAACTCCGCCAGCGAATCGGCTGGTGCATCCGACGGCGAAACGCTCACCGTGCTGTGCGTGGCTCCGCGGCAGCTCGACGAAGGAGCCGAAATCCGACTCGAACAACCGGAAATGTTGCTGGCGTTGGGCGAGCCGGTGCAATTCCCGCTGTTTGCATCGGCAGTACGACCCCAGGACCAGCCCGGGCAAATTCTCCGCTTCAAATCGGGCCAGCTCCAGGCGTTGCCGGCACTTTCCACCGTGCTTAAAGGAGGCAAACGTTCCGCGAAACGCGAAATTCCGGTGACGGTGACGGCACGGTTGACGGAGATCGGCACGCTGGAACTCGGCCTGGCCTCCCGGCTGGGCGAACAACGATGGAAACTGGAATTTCCGGTGCGGCAAACCGGCCAAGCAATGACGACCCCTGCCGCTTCAGCTACCACATCCCAGCAGGAGGAAACGTCCGTTCCGGCCAACCCGATCGCGGAGACCTGGTCGGAGGAAATCGTCCAGGCCGCCGGGCAAGCCATTCGCCAGGCCTTCGCCAGTGCGGAGCCCGAAAGTGTCCGGCAACTCCCGAAACGCCTGGAAGAACTCTTGCAGATGCCCCGCGAAGATTGGCCGATTACACTGTGCCGACAACTCTGGCCGTTCCTGGCCGAGTCGGTTTCCCAGCGCTGGCGATCTCCGATGCATGTGGCTCGCTGGTATCACCTGGCCGGATTTTGTTTGCGTCCCGGATTTGGAGAAGTGCTGGATAGCCATCGCGTCGAACAGCTGTGGAAATTGCTGAGCGTGCCAGGCAAGGGAGGCGGTCCGGCCACGCTTCGCAGCAACGATGGTGGGCCGGAATACTGGATTTTGTGGCGGCGTGTGGCAGGCGGTCTGGCCGCCAATCTGCAACAGGCAATTTTCGACCGGTTGCGACCGTTTCTGTTACCGCAAAAAGGCAAGTCCCCGCCTTATCGTCCGAACTCCCACGAACTGGCGGAAATGTGGCGGGCGGTGGCAAGCCTGGAGCGGTTACCGGTGGCCAGCAAACAAGCCCTCGGCGAAACTCTGCTGCGCCAGCTTTCTCGCCGACCCTGGCCGACATACCTGTTCTGGTCGCTGACTCGTCTTGGTAGCCGACAACCCTTCTACGGCCCGTGGAATACGGTAATTCCGGCCGAGACGGTGACCGATTGGCTTCGCCGGTTACTGGAACTGCAGGCGGCGATCAGCGAGGCCAGCCCGTCTGCTCCTTCGCTGGCTAAAGAGGCTGCGGAAGTTGCCCAGTCTGCGGCAAAAAAAAGCCCCTCCGGCCTGGCCACGCACGAAGTGCGCGACTGGCTGTTTTGCCTGACCGAACTGGCCCGACGTACCGGTATCCGCAGCCTCGACATCGAGGAATCGCTGCGGCAGGAAGTGCTCCAGTTACTGGAACGGCTGGGGGCACCGGAGGACTGGCGGCAAGCGGTACGGGAAGGCGGACCGCGGGCACAAGCCGAAGCCGGACGGCTTTTTGGCGAAAGTCTGCCGCTCGGTTTACGCCTGGCCGAACCGGGCCCGGCTCCTTCTGCCGAGCAGGCTCAGCAAATCCCGAACGCATGACCCCACCGGGGCGGAACTTGCTACTCCGCAGCCGTTATACGTCCGGCCAAACTGCGTCCGCACCTGGTGAAAGATTTTTCCACACTTGCCCTTGCCGGTCTGCCTGGTAATCTGGTAAAACATGCGGACTAGACGACGCCCACGTCGGGGCTTATACAATGGCTGCTGGCCAGGCAGAGGGTATGTCCGTACCTTCCGCGGACCGCAGCCGGTATCGTCTGTGTGTCAACCTCGGAAAACTGCCGAGCGTCCCTGCATCGGCTTTCGCAGGAGGAACGAAACGTGGCTTTACCGAACCGTGAGGAAATCGAAAAGCGCGTCATTGAAATGATTGCGCAGCAACTCGGCGTCAACCGCGACGAAATCAAACGCGAAACCAATATCCTCACCGACCTGAACGCGGATTCGCTGGACGTCGTCGAGTTGCTCATGGAACTGGAAGAGGAGTTCCAGATCAAGATTCCGGATGCCGAGCAGGAAAAAATTCAGACCGTCGGTCAGGCCATAGACCTGATCGAACGCCTACTGCAGGAAAAGGCACAGCAGGAAGTGCAACAGCCGGCGGAGCGCTAAGACCGTGGCGGGTCGGCGAGTGGTGATTACCGGGCTGGGCACGTTTACCGCCCTGGGGCCGGATTTAATCCGCGATTTCTGGCAGGGTCTGCTGGCCGGTCGCAGCGGCATCAGTTACATTGATTTGTTCGACACCAGCGCTTTTCGTGTGCGTTTCGGTGGGCAGATTCATAACTTCAATCCCGAGGCGTACATCGAACCGCGTCTGGCCCGGCGACTCGACCGCTATGCTCAGTTTGCGCTCATTGCCGCCATGAGTGCGTTGAAAGACAGCGGTCTGGAGTTCGTTCGCACGGGGGATGACCAGCCGGGATTCTACCTGCCGCACGAAGACCCCGACCGCGTCGGCGTCGTCATCGGTACCGGCATCGGCGGACTCTCGGAATACGAGGAACAGCACAGCCGACTCCTGAAAATGGGGCCAGACCGCATCAGTCCGTTCACCATTCCCAAACTGATGGCCAATGCTGCGGCCGGACAGATTTCCATCTATTTGCGGCTCACCGGACCGAATATCGCCGTCGCCACCGCCTGCGCTTCCAGTGCCCATGCTATCGGCGAGGCGTTTCGCATGATCCAGCGAGGCGAGGCGGATGTGATACTGGCCGGCGGTTCGGAAGCGACCATTACGCCGATGGGACTCGGCGGCTTCATTGCTGCGCGAGCACTCTCCGAACGCAACGACGCTCCGCAGCAAGCCAGCCGACCTTTCGACCGCGACCGGGATGGTTTCGTTCTGGCAGAAGGTGCCGGCGTGCTTGTGCTCGAAGAAGAAAGTCGTGCCCGGCGTCGCGGTGCCAATATCTACGCAGAAATTCTCGGTTACGGTGCCACCGCAGATGCCTACAACATCACCGCGCCGCACCCCGACGGTGCCGGGGCTGCCAAGGCCATGCGCAAAGCTCTCCAGGACGGACGTATCAATCCCGACCAGGTGCAATACATCAACGCCCACGGTACCAGCACGCCGTTGGGCGACGCTGTCGAGACCAAGGCGATCAAAGCCGTCTTCGGCGATCACGCTTACCGCCTCGCTATCTCCAGCACCAAGAGCATGCTCGGCCACACTCTGGGAGCCAGTGGCGGGATCGAATTGATCGCCACCGCGCTTTCCATCAAACACGGCGTGGTGCATCCCACCATCAATTACGAAAATCCCGACCCCGAATGCGACCTCGATTACGTTCCCAACACCGCCCGCGAAATCCCGGTGCGTTACGCCATCTCCAACAGTTTCGGTTTCGGTGGACACAACGCCTGCATCCTTCTGGGCGCGTACACCGGGTAGAATAGTCGGAATGAAATGCGGCGAATCGCGTAGCTGGTGATGGTGCTGCCAGGCTGCGCGCCGCCGGAGACGAACCACCATCGAGCTTCCCCTATGAGTGCCTCACGCATCCCGGCTAAGCTGGCCCTGGAAGATGGACTGGTTTTTAGCGGCTTCGCTTTCGGAGCCGAGGGCGAACGTTTCGGCGAAGTCGTGTTCAATACCAGCATCACCGGTTACCAGGAAATCCTGACCGACCCGTCTTACAAGGGTCAGATTGTGGTGATGACCTATCCGCATATCGGCAATTACGGAGTCAACGCCGAGGATCGGGAGTCGTCCCGGCCGCAGGTGGAAGGTTTCGTCGTTCGGGAATTTACTCGCCAACCCAGTAACTGCCGGGCCGAGCAAGCCCTGGAAGAATACCTCCGCGCCTACGGCATCATTGGCATCGAGGGCGTGGACACGCGGGCCCTGGTTCGGCATATCCGCATTCGCGGGGCGATGATGGGCGTGCTCTCCGCCGTGGACCTCGACGATGCCTCGCTCGTCGAAAAAGCTCGCCGAGCGCCTCCCCTGGTGGGGCGGGACCTGGTGCGGGAAGTCCTTACCAGCGAAGTACGCACCTGGCAGGAGGGATTCACCAGCCGCTTTGCCGCCGACTTGTTGCCTGCCCGTCCGGCAACGCATCATGTCGTCGCTCTCGATTTCGGCATGAAATGGAACATTCTCCGGTGTCTGGTGCAGGTGGGTTGTCGTGTGACCGTGTTGCCGGGCACCGCCAGCGCAGAGGAAGTGTTACGGCACAACCCGGACGGTATCTTTCTGTCTAACGGTCCCGGCGATCCAGCGGCTCTGGGTTACGCCATCGAAACCATCCGGCATCTCGTCGGCAAAAAACCGATCTTCGGCATCTGTCTTGGGCACCAATTGCTGGGTCTGGCGCTGGGCGGCGAAACCTTCAAGCTCAAGTTCGGGCATCGCGGGGCCAATCATCCCGTGCTGCACTACGCCACCAACCGCGTGGAAATTACCACGCAAAATCACGGTTTTGCCGTCCGTCTGGAAACTTTACCCCGCGACCTGGAACCGACGCATATCAATCTCAATGACCGAACACTGGAAGGCATGCGGCACCGACGTTTGCCCGTCTTCAGCGTGCAGTACCATCCCGAAGCCTCCGCTGGACCCCATGACAGTTACTACCTGTTCGAGGAATTCCGTCGGCTCATGGGTTGATGTGCCGCGGCGACGGCCTGGCTTGCCCGACCGAACCGCATAGCGGCTCAGGTCTTTGTGAGCTAGAATGACGCGGGCGAAGTCTCGGCGGACTGCTGGCTGCACTGCTGGGATGCGAACATGACAGCGACGCAGGCTTTGACCAGGCAAACTATCGCCAACCAGCTGAACGGTGTCTCAGCCGAACTGCTGGCGGCACTGCGAGCGATTGTCGGTGCGGACGGGGTGCTGACGGCTCCCAGCGATCTGGCGGTTTATGAGTGCGACGGTTACACCATTGCCAAAAATCGCCCCGACGTGGTCGTCTTCCCGACCAGCACCGCCCAGGTCGTGGAAATTGTCCGCGTGTGTAACCGTTACAAAGTTCCCTTCCTGCCGCGCGGAGCAGGAACGAGTTTGTCCGGCGGATGTTTACCAGTTGGTGGCGGCGTGCTGATATGTTTGACACGCATGAAACGCATACTGGAAATCAATTACCGCGACGGTTACGCCGTCGTTGAGCCGGGCGTGGTCAATCTGTGGCTGACACGGGAAACCTCTCCGCGGGGCTGGCATTTCGCTCCCGATCCGTCCAGCCAGGGAGCGTGTACGATCGGGGGAAACGTAGCCACCAATTCCGGTGGGCCGCACACGCTGAAATACGGCGTCACCGTCAACCATGTGCTCGGTCTGGAAATTGTCCTGCCCGACGCCACGGTGGTTCGCGTGGGCGGGCCGCCTGACGATTTGCCCGGTTACGACCTGACCGGTGTCCTGGTCGGTTCCGAGGGAACACTGGCGATCGTGACGAAGATATGGGTGCGACTGACGCGCAATCCGGAAAGCTGGCGGACGCTGCTCGCCGTCTTCGATTCCGTGGACGATGCCACGCAAACTATCAGTGCGATTATCGCGGCCGGCATCATCCCCGCTGCTCTGGAGATGATGGACCAGCTGATTCTTCAGGCAGTGGAAGCGGCTTTTCACTTCGGCTTTCCTCTGGATGCGGGAGCGGTTTTGCTCATCGAAGTGGACGGTTTGCAGACCGGGCTGGATGAGGAGGCGGAGCGAATCATGGCTCTGGCTCAGGCTCATCACGCTCGCTCTGTGCGTCTGGCACGCGATGAGGCTGAGCGCCAGCTTTTGTGGAAATGCCGCAAACAGGCTTTCGGTGCCGTCGGCCGTCTCGCTCCCAGTTATTGCACCCAGGACGGAGTTGTGCCACGAACGCGTTTACCGGAAATGCTGCGACTCATTCGGCAAATCGGCGAAAAATACCAGATTCGCATCTGCAATGTCTTTCATGCCGGCGACGGCAATCTTCACCCCATCCTGCTTTTCGATGAACGCGACCCGGATCAGGTTCAGCGCGTGCTGCGAGCCAGCGAGGAGATTCTGGACGCCTGTTTGCAGATGGGCGGCAGCGTGACCGGCGAACATGGGATCGGCGTCGAAAAGCTGGATTTCATGCCCCGCATGTTCAGCCCCGCCGATCTGGCGATGATGGAGCGGCTCCGTCGGGCCTTCAATCCTGAAAATTGCCTCAGCCCGGGCAAGATGCTTCCCACAGCCGGTGCCTGTATCGAACCGACACGCCCGGGTCGTCGCGCTGCTCTCTAGGCGTGCCGCCTGCTGACGGAAGGGAAAGTTGGTAGTAGTCATGGGCGTCGTCGCGCTGCTCTCTGGGCGTGCTGCTTGAACCAACCGCTACCGCCATCCTCGCCGACACCGTCAGCGTCTGAGCCCCGGCAACCACACGGACTAGCAGCTGGGGACTCACTCCGCCGGGATTCTCGCCGACACCACCAACGTCTGAGGCCCGACAACCACACGGACTAGCAGCTGGCGACTCACTGCGCCGGGATTCTCGCCGACACCACCGGCGTCTGAGGCCCGGCAACTCCATCACCGTCGTCAGCGCTTGTGGAAACCCGCTGCATTGCCGGAAAAGCCGTGCTACCCCTCGGCTGATATCAATTCCACCCACCGGGACCGCGCCAATGGCGTGGCTGGTTCACCCTCGTTCATAATCAACTCGGCCGATACCAATTCCACCCACCGGGATTGCGCCTGCCTGATTGCCGGAAAAGTCGTACTACCCGTCGGCCCCCTGCCAACATCGAAAACCGTCCTAATGCACACCACGCCGCGAGAGCGACTTACGGCTTTTTCGCCGGGGCTTTCCTGCGAACATCGAAAACGGTCCTAATGCAAACCACGCACCGCGGATTGCGGAATTCAGCTCCTCGCGGGATGGCTGCCAACATCGAAAACCGTCCGGATGCAAACCACGCACGCGTTTGTAGTGTGCCCGCGGAGTTAGCAACCGTTTCTGGCCACGAACTGACGCCCACCGCTCCTGGTTGTGTGGTCGCTAGTCGCTGAATGTCATGCGGCTTCCGAGTGCGTGCGGTTTTTCGGGGTGGGTTAGCGTTCGCAGCGTTCGCTCCAACAACAAAGTGATCTAGCGCAAGCCCCCATGCCGCGACCGCCAGACGGGTCAGATGTGGGTTAGCGTTCGCTCCATCAACAAAGCGATCTAGCTCCATTGATGATGACGGCACGATCGTCGGTCGCGTTGAGGTTGGCGTTCACTCCGTCAACAAAGTGATCTAGCTCCCGTCGGCTTCCGAGTGTGGGCGCTTATTCGGGAAGGTTAGCGGCCTAGCTTTGACTGGCACAAAGTTTGATAACGAAGCCGTGCGGGCGCTTATCCGGAAAGGTTAGCGGCGGAGGTGTTCGAGGAGGCGTTCAAAATCGTCGTTGTTCTGGAAATGGAGAATAATCTGGCCTTTTTCCCTGCCGCGGAGACGGATTTCGACACGCGTCGCCAGGCGTTGTCGCAATTCTTCTTCGATGGCCTGAACATGCGGAGTCTTTTCTGCACTCGGGCGGGTGGTGTACCCCTGAGCGTTGGGGTCGGAAGGATGGCTCTGGACTTCTTCCCGGACAAGCTGTTCGACCGCCCGCACGGATAAGCCGCGGGCAATGATTTCCTGGCAGACTTCTTCCTGGCGTTGCGGTGAGGGCAGGCTGAGCAAGGCACGGGCATGGCCGAAACTGATTTGTCCAGTACGGATGGCGTCCTGGACACTGGGCGGCAAATCGAGCAAGCGAATGAAGTTGGTAACCGTGGTGCGATCCACGCCAATTTTGCGGGCCAGTTCTTCATGAGTAACGCCATAACGCTGGATATATTCGGCAAAGCCCTGGGCCTTTTCGATAGCGTTCAGGTCGCTGCGTTGCAGATTTTCGACGAGAGCGGCCTCGAAAACCTGCTGGTCGTTGAAATCCACAATGCGGACGGGAATCTCCTTCCAGCCCGCTTCCCGTGCGGCACGAAGGCGTCGTTCACCGACCACCACCTGGTAGCCACGCTCGGTAGGCCGAACCAGAATCGGTTGCAACAACCCGTGCGTTTGCAGGCTCTGTTTCAGAGCTTCCAGCTCTTCCGGATCGAAATCGCGGCGGGGTTGTAGCGGATTGGCTTCGATCTGATCGAGGGGGACCTGCAGAATCGCCCCGGCTGGGTGTTCCGGGGAGTGTTTGTCCACAGCACCGAGCAGAGCTTCCAGCCCTTTTCCGAGCCGACGTTTTTCGGTCACGGCGTTCCTCCCGGCTTCCGACGGGTCGTGGGGAATGCTTGCGGCGATCAAAATGGCCTCGCGTCCGGCGCAGGTCGGCTTCCCGGCTGCGCACTTGCCGGCACCAACCACTGAAAGGCTCAGCAGCAGGCCGGCCGCGACGAATGCGCTTCTTCCGCTACCGCCTTATACCACGTGCCGCCCAGCTATGGCAACGCGAATTTACCGTGTCGCCTGGCCAGACCATTACGCCAGCGGCGCACCGCGTGCGTTTCCGTGAACGCCTGTTATTGGCACGGCCGCAATGTCGTCTAATCGGTTGCCGATACAGCGTGCGGCAGGTGTTTTTGCCGGCCATCGGTTTGGGATACAATCGGAATAGACCGCGTGGTCGAGGGCAATCCTCAGCAAGCGGAGCGTGATTGGCGATGCGCATGCGGATTTTTGCGGGGCTGATGGTGGCGGTGTGGTGGTGGGTCGGGCCGACACAGGCGCTGGCAGGAGTGCATTGTTCTGCGGAGACCTATGCCGCTTTGCCATGCCAGTGGTCCGGCTTCCTGAACGACTGGCGCACGCTCCGCACTATCGCGGTGCCCGACAGAACCGCTGGTTTGGCGGGTAGCCCCGTCGGTAGCAGCGAAAGACGCCGGCTCTATCAGCAGCGCGTCGAACGCCTGGAAGATCGGCGAAAGCAAGGCCAACTGAGCGCGGATGAGTGGGCCGATCTGGGAGCGTATTATCTGCGGCTGGGCGAAGTGCATCGGGCGGCCGAGGTGCTTCAGCAGGCGTATCAACGCCACCCGCATCACTTTGCCGTCGTCGCCAACCTGGGCACTGCCTGGCAACGGTTGGGCAATCTGGAGCGCTCGGCGGCATTGCTGGAGCAAGCCGTCTCGCTGGCCCCGCCTCGCTGGCGCAGGTTTGAGGAATACCACTGGCGATTGGTGCAGCAGCGGTTGAAGAGCAACAATGCTGGCCAGCTGATGCTGGACGACCTGTTCGGTGTGCACTACGGCCAGCTCAACGGTTCGTATGAGCCGGGCCGATTGCCTCCCGAACAACGCCAACGCCTGCCGGAGGATGCGCTGGCTATTGTGCAGCAACTGGTGTTGTGGTTACCCGAAGATGTGGCGCTGGTGTGGCAACTGGCGGAACTGGCGGCTGTGTATGGCGACCTCAAGACGGCCGGGCTGCTGTTCGACTGGCTGGTAACTGCTGCTGCCGTGGCTTCGCCGGAAGTGCGAGCACGACGCCAGATCGTTCGGCAGCGGTTGCAGGAAATGGCCAATAAGCCGGATTCGCCAGCGGGTCATGCGAATCACCCACCGATCGCGTTTCGCTCGCGGCGAGCCTTGCTCGGCAGTCAGTTCGATGCCAGTTCTCTGCCTCCGGTGCGACGCGATGACGTCAACCCGTTGCCCTGGGGATTGCTGCTCGACACGCATCTGGATCAACGGTTACGCCCGACTTTTCCCCAACGGCTGCAAGATTTGAACGGCCACCTGGTGAGCATCACCGGCTTTTTGCAGCCGCTGGGCGAAGAAATCGAAGGCCGGCTCTTTATGCTCCTGGAATATCCTGTCAGTTGCTGGTATTGCGAAATGCCGGAACCGACCGGGATTGTTCTGGTGGAAATAGCCGAGGGAAAAACTGCCGCATGGCAACCACATCTGGTCAAGGTGGTTGGTCGGCTCCGTCTCAACGCCAGCGATCCGGAAGATTTCCTGTTCCAGATCAAAAACGCCACCATTACAACGCCGGACTAATGCAGTCGGCGGCGGATTTCGTTTTCCAGCTGGGCTAACTGCGAGCTATCCAGCCCTTCCGTTCGCCACAGGATGTTCCCCTGTTCGTCGAGGAGAATGAGTGTGGGAAAGCTGTGCACTGCCAGGGCGTTTTTGACCGGGCAGTGGTCACCCTGGCCGAGCAAAACGCGGTAATTCAAACCCAAACGCTGGCGGACGAAATTGACCCGTTGCTGCTGCTCCGCAGGGGAACCGTCCTCGTAAGCAATGCCGATCACCTGCAAGCCACGCGGACCGTAACGCCGCTGCAAATCTACCAGATGCGGCAGGCTGTTCAGGCATGGACGGCACCAGGTGCCCCAGAAATCGAGCAACGTCAGTCGCGCCGGGGCTTCTCGCCAGTGAAACGCCTGCCCGGAAAGATCGAACAGGGCGAAATCTTCCAGCCGATTGGCAACGACGCGGCACGCCGGCACCGACAATAATTGCGGCGTGGCCGACCTCTGCGGCCCAGCAGCCGCGCCAGGCCACGGAACGGAATTGACCAGCGGCCCTGCGGGTACCTCCTTCAGCATCGGTGAGCCAGCCGGCGAGCCGATATTTGGAGCCAAACCGCGACCGGGAATCTCCAGGCGAGGCGAAACCGGCGACGGATTCGGTTTCGGGCCCGGTGCACCGACAGGGATAGCGGGAGTGGCTGGGCCGTCTCCGTTGGGTTGACCTGCACCCTTGGCCGAACCCCAGTTGCCTGGGCTCCAGGGACTTCCATCCATGCGCTGAGTGTTGGCCGGACGCCAGCTCTGCGGACTGGCTGTAGGCGAACCACTTTCCTCCGGCTTACGGGCTGCGTTGTTGCCGGGGCCATGACCCGACTCGTTCTCGGACAAATCTTCGCGGACGATGATGTTGACCACGACATTCGGCGGAGTGGCATAAGTAACGCCGGTCAAGAGCTTCTCCCCCAGCCGGACTTTGGCGACGAGCTTGTAACGCTGTCCTGGTTTCAGCCCCTGGACGACGAAGTAACCCTGAGCATCGGTTTGCACCTCGCGGGGAGCCTCACCGCCATCCGCTAGGCTGACCTGAATGGTAGCGTAGGGCCGGCGTTGATGATACACGTCAATCACCTGCCCCGCCAGAATTCCGCTCCCCTGACTGGACGTGGTGCGACCGGGCGGTGAGGGTGGCGGCGGCGATGTCGGGCTTTCGGGAACGAGAGTGGTATTTTGTTCCGGCGGTTTATTCCCCTTCTGGCCGGAGAAAACGGGCCAGTTTTTCGGGTTCAGGGCGGCACAACTGCACAACCCGAAGCAAATCGCCAGTCCCAGAATCCCTAGCCGACGCACCTGGTGGCCCTCACAGGAAAGTTCCTCCTGGACCGCTGCTGCTTCAATCTTTCCCTCACCTTGGCCCAGGTGCAACCTCGCCGGTGCAAAACGGGAATATTTTGGCCGGGGCTTAGCAGCTAAGTCGGCTAAGCTCCGCGCAGTTGCTCTGCCCGCCCTCTTTTCTGCCATCGGAATTTCCATACAAGAGTCATCAAAAAGCCATGGCGTCCATCGCTGCCGCGACGAATTTCCCGGTGGGAATGCGAGCGTGGCAGCGACCCGCGCGAAGCGCACAAAACGAAGGGAGAATCGCAATGCAACGAGTCTATCGAATTTGCGGCGGGTGCGTGATGATTCTGGTCGTGGCGATGGTGTGGTTGAAGCAAACGGCTCCGCCCTCTGTCGGCCCTGCCGATGCAACCGCCGCGGATGCGAAGCCATCGGCACGCTTGCTGGCCCACAACGTTTATTTCGCCCTCAAAGACAACTCTCCCCAGGCGAAACAGGCACTGGTGGACGCGTGCAAAAAGTATCTCTCCGGGCACGAAGGAACGGTCTTTTTCGCCGCCGGTGTCCTGGCCGAGGATTTAAACCGCCCCGTCAACGACCGTGATTTTGACGTAGCCCTGCACATCATTTTTAAGGACAAGGCGGCCCATGACCGTTACCAGGACCACCCGCGACACAAACAGTTCATCGAGGAAAACCAGGCCAACTGGAAGAAAGTCCGCGTTTTCGATTCCTACGTCGAGGCAAGCCCGTAAAACGGACAGCGGGCCAAGGGTTTGCCTGTCGAGCACGCATCTCTTGTACACCGCAGGAAAAATTTTTTTACAGAGAGCGCTTGCATTACCAGCCGATGGGGATATAATGCAACATAGCAAGGCAGTCTGGGGGACTGCCCGGAAGAAGGGATGGGTGCCGGTGCTGTGGAACTGACCTGTCTGCCATTCGGTCTCACGGGGCTTGACCGCGAGCGTGCTGGGCTGGTCGGAACCAGGTTTCCGGGTCAGGGAGAAACGGTTGCCGCGGTAGCGTGAATCCAACGATTCAGTCGGGGAATCGCTGCGAGTTCTGCTTGCCGTGTCAGACGTTGCCCTGAATAACCCATACTCCTTCCGCAACCGGAGCACCGGTTGTCGAGTGTCCGTAGGGGATCAGCGCGGCTGATCCTTTGGTCTGTGTGCCCATCCAGTGGGCCTTTGAGGAAGGTACGGCAATGAAGAATCTGTATGTGGGCAATTTGCCCTTCAGCGCCACTGCGGATGACCTCCGGGAAGCCTTTTCGCGGTTTGGTACCGTGACCCGTGCTCAGATCATCGTGGATCGAGAGACCGGCCGGTCGCGGGGATTCGGATTCGTGGAAATGGCTGACGGTGCCGATGAAGCTATCGCCCAGATGAACGGCGCGGTCTTCCAGGGTCGGCAATTGACGGTGAACGAAGCCCGTCCACGCGAAGAACGTCCACGTGGTCGTGAACGTCGCGGCTACGGAAGACGCGGCTACTAATCCATCGCAGTTGCCCAACGCTCAGGTCCAAAAATCCTGCTGCCCGGATGACCCGACCGTCCGGGCACGCTGGATTGGATATTTGCCTCAAGCCTGACTGCTTTTGCCGAAACCCAGCTGGGCAGCATCGAGCTGGTAGCAGGTTTGGTCGCCGTTGGCGGTAAAGACAAACCTACCGTCGCTGCTGAAGCAGGCGTCGTGCACGGCCACTTCCAGGTCGGTTGCACGCATCCATCGTCCTTCGGGCGACCAGAGCGTCAGCAGATGATCCTCGCTGGCTGTCAGTATTTCACCGGTTCGTGGATGAAACGCCAGTGCGAAAACCGGTTCGCTATGCCCGGCAAGTTCGGCCAGGATTTTCCCCGACGGTAGCTCCAGCAGCCAGGCGGTACCGGAAAGATCGGCGAAAACGGCACGGCGACCGTCCCCGCGAACGGCCAGGCGCGTTACTCCCTGACGCAGCACGATACGCCGTTGCCAGCGGTCACAGTCCCACCAGAACAGGCCGCCTTCGTTACCGCTCTCGGCGAGCCAGTTGACCCCGCCCACCAGCAATGCGTGATAACCGGGCACGAACGCCACCGTTTCAGCCGAAAATCCCCCGGCTGCTTCGGGCAAGAGCAAGGTCGGTTGCGGTTGTTCCCAGGTCCAGAGATAGACGTAACCGTCGCTGCCCCCGGCGGATGCCAGCACGTCGCCGTTTTCGTGCCAGCTGAGTTCGCGTATCGCTGTGTGGTGTTCCTGCCAGGCGTTGTGCCAGCCGCCGTCACTGACACGCCAGATGTGAATACTGCCCACGCCGTCAGCCGTCAGCAAGAATTCGCCGCTTTTGTGAAAAGTCGCCACGCCCGCTCCGTGAGGGTGGTCCAGAGCAAAACACTTGCGGCCCTGCTGCCAGTCAAAGACATGAACCTGGCGACCGGTAACCAGAGCCAGATATCTGGAACTTGCTGCCAGCCGAACCATCAGGGCTGCTCCTCCACCGCAACCCAAACAGGGCTGGCCCGTAGCCACGTCCCAAACGATCAGTCGCCGGTCTTCACTGGCGCTGAGCAGCTGGCGACCGGCAGGGTCGAAGGCCAGTCCGACAATTTCGCCCCATCCGGCCGACATTTCGTGCAGCAGCTGCCGCCGATCGAAATCCCACAACCGCACCACCCCCGCATTGTCGCCCGTGGCCAGTAACTGTCCATCCGGAGCGAAGGTGAGGGCAGTTACGCATTCAGCGTGGGCATTGAACAGCGCGATCGGTTCGGGTTGTTGCAGGCTCCAAACATGGGCATGCGTGTCCCATCCTGCCGAGCAAAGTAACGGCGCCTGCGGATGCCAGGCCAGCGCGGGAATTCTTCCGCCGGGCACAAGGAATGTCTTCAGGCGTGCCCCATCGAATCGTCGCCAGATCACCAGTTGCCGCGATTCATCCGCAGCAGCCAGATATTCGCCATCGCTACTGAAAGCCACGGCGCTGACGGCCTGGCGATCCTGCACCAGGGTGCGACAATGGGTCAGCCCCGGAACGCTCCACAGTTCAATGGTGCCGTTTTCATGACCGGTAGCGAGCCAGCGACCGTCAGACGACCAGGCCAGCGAAGTTACCCAGCGATCGGGCTGCGTGCAGGCGAGTTCCTCTCCCGTGGCTGGTTCAAACAATGTCAATTGCTGACCGGCGGCGGCGAGAAATTTTCCGTCCCGACTGAATGCCCACAGCGGTTCCACTTCACCCAAATACTGCCGCTGCACGACCCGACCGCTGATGAGCGACCATTGCCGCACAATCCCGTATTCTTCCACCGACCACACACCCCGTTCGTCGAGAAACACAGCGAGCAAATCCGACTCCACTGCCAGCCGGTTGTCACCGAAAACGCGCAGCACTCCCTTACCGCTGCGGCCAGGCTGCGAACCGTTTTTGCCATTGGTATGTACCATGAGCGGCTCGATTCGCCGGGGCGGGTAGCGACTGCTCATCGTCGCCAGGCTCCTGCTTTCCTGTCCGGTTCCATACAACGTTTCGCATGCCAACTATAGCACACAATTGCCCGGCCCAGGTGCTGATGGAAATTGTGTTGCCATGCTTGTCCCAACTGCCACGCCCATCACGACCAGCTGACATAGGCCCATGACTGCTCGAAAGCATCGGCCTCGATTGCCCCAGACCCGATCATGCCCACGCTGGCACATCGAAATCGCCGACCGGCAGAACTTCGTTCGCATACCGAAAAAATTACTCCGCCGGCTCATCGTTACCGTCCTGGCTGGCGAAAATCGGCCTGGATGCCAGCTCAGTCTCGCCCTGGTGGACGACCAGGTCATAACCGACCTGCACCAGCGATTTCTGGGTCTGGCCACTCCGACCGATGTGCTGACCTTTCCACTGGACGATGACGTGGGGAACTCGCCGAACGATTCGATTACGTCGTCCAGGAATCGCATGCAGGCAACGACGCAACCTGCCAGGAACTCGCTGAACCAGGGGGATACGTCGTCTCGAATAGTATGCGGGGAGATCGTCATCAGCACGCAAACCGCGCTGCGTCAGGCCCGGCAACGCCGCCACGATCCCGCCACCGAGACCCTGCTTTACGTCATTCACGGCTTGCTGCACCTGTGCGGTTACGATGACACCACGCCCGCCGCCCGCCGCATGATGCAACGCCGACAACTGCACTATCTCCACCAACTCGGCCTACGCCTGCGGCAACCCCCTCCCCACGGCAACTAACACCGGCGACCGTAGGCCCGCCGTGCCAAGTATCGCGAACGGTGTGCAACAGCAATCCAGTCATGTTCGTGAACCATCGAACGCGCACCAAAAGCGGCGGGCGTGAGCCCGCCGTGGATTGCTAACGCCGGTGCAATCGCGGACGTTTTCCACGGTCGGCTCACGCCGACCGCTCCTGATGCACGACGTTCGTCCGCTGAACAACGCGCCACCGGCAGTGCACAAACGCACGTGCACAAGAGCGGCGGGCGTGAGCCCGCCGTGGTGTGCGGGATACGACCGCTGAGCAGTGAATATCCGATTTTGTTCAACGAGCACCGAACCGGCAATCGAGAGCGGCGACCGTCAGCCCGCCGGGGTGTGCGGGACACGATCGGTGAGCATCCGATTTTGTTCAGCGCCCAGCAGGCTGAAAATCGAGAATGGCGGGCCCTGTTCAACGAGCGCACGGCAACGTTCGCAGAGATTACGCCTGCCGCATTGCTACGCCGAGAAGGAGGGACACAGTTCAACGAGCGCACGGCAATGCTCGCAGAGATTATGGGTCGAATTTGGGCGGACAGATTGCAGGTTGGGGCTCGGACCGGTTGAGCGCCCACTCTAAGGAGAATACGGGTCGAATTGGCACGGACGGATTGCATGGCCGCTGGCCGCATTTGCGCTCGCCGTCTGCAGATTACGGGTCGGATTTGCACGGACAGATTGCAGGTTGGGGGCCTCGGACCGGCCGAGCGCCCACCCTAAGGAGATTACAGGTCGGATTGGCGCGGACGGATTCCAGGAGCACAAACGCTGTATGCGAGGTCGAGCTGGAGTTAGAGGTCGCAGGTCGAATTTCCGCGCGCCGCTAAAAAGGCCAGGTGCAGTGGCGCCAACGCTGGCCGGTTTGTTTTCGTGACACGCGATCAGCGATACCAAGCGAGGCGACGTTCTCAGCGATAACAGGCGAGGCGCTGTTCGGCAGCGGGACCGACGCGCAAACTGGCCAGCGCTGCCGACTTTGCCTGCTCAAGGCGCTGGCTATCCACCGTGGGTAACCAGCGGAAAATGCTGGCGGCGTTGTCGTTTTTGCTTGGCGGGCTGACTGCGGGAGGTTCTGCCGAGCCGGTGGTGGCTGGCGGTTGCTGCGATGCTGAGGCGGACGGCGAAGGTGGTGTTTCGGAGTCCGCCTTGGTCGCAGGACTCTGGCTAGCCTGAGCCTCCAGCACTTTCTGCCACTGTTGTCGTGTTTCCGAGGCTGCCAGTTCCCGAAACACAATCGCCAGCAGGAATCGCCCCGCCTGGCTACTGGTTTCAGATGTGTCCAGGGTGCGAAGGTAGATTTCGTAGCGGTACGTTGCGAAACAATCCTTCGGCACGGGAAGGGGTTTGCCGTGGCGATCTCGCGGTGGTTCCTGGTCACTCCGCCAGATTGACCTGCCGTAACGAACAGGCAGGTTCGCCTGCAACAGTTGGGGACTTTCCCAGGATCGGCGAAAGATGGCATCCTCGTCCTGGGCTAATGGTTCAAACGGTTTGCTGCTGCCACTGGCGGCTTGCAGATCGGGGACCAGCTGTTCGAGAAACAGGCTGGCCGTGCCCACTTCTGCCAGAGGTACGATACCGACATGGGCTTCCAATACGGGCAAAGTGGCGGTCTCCTGCCGGGGTGGAAAATACGCCAGGCGTGAGACGACTCCCTGCTGTGCCGGCGTAGAAGTTACCTCCCGCGGCAAGCGCAGGTAAACCGCAAAAGGCACATGCGGGAGCGAAATTGGTTCGCCGAGGAGTTGGTCGTCAGCATCATATTGCTGCAAGCGCAGGCGAGTGCGTTCGATGCGCTCCTCATATTCACGCACCCCGCAACCGCTCACTGTCAGCACGATGACACACAACCAGCACCACTGGTGCCACGTTTTCGCACGAGGGATCATCGCAACGCTCACTTCTCCCGGTTGGCCTGCGTGGGCAGTTGCTTTTCTATGCGAAAGCCAGCTCTCCGGTAGATTGTAGCACTCGCGGTGAACACGGAGAGCGGGCGTTTTTGCACGCCGCATTGGGCGCGATGGCGAGGCAGTGTATCGGATTGCCTCATGGTTCGGGCAAATCGCGGAAGTGTCGGCGGAAATGTTGTAATTCCCGGAACACATCGCCATCCTCGCAGAAAGTGGGCGATGTCGCCATCCTTGGCTGGCAAATCGCTGTAGTAATTCGCGGCTTGTCCGGCTGGCCAATTTTATGGGCGACTTCTCCGGGTGACTGGGTCGGTGCCGTAATTTCGGTGCAGGCATTGGTGGGGGCCAATCTCTCCGCAAGTGTTCGGGGCGGTGATTGTCGGCGAGGATTATGGCGGTGGTGATAATGGCGGTTGGGGTGCTGGTCGGGCGAAGTGCAACCGCTAACATTGACGCTGGGTCGTGGCTTTCCCATGACATAAGGAAGTCGAACGATGAAGTCGGCCGGCATTGCGGCAGAAACATCCGGACACGGATGCGGGAAGACCTGGCAGGTCGCCAAACGCACTCGCTGTCCGAGCTTGACGCCGTAAGTGCCGGGACAAGTCGTGAGGACCGGGGAGCAGAAACGATCTTCCCGTCCGGCCCTGCTTCGGCGACAAAGCAAACAGTGAGAATTCGGTCCGGCCGTATGACGGAGAGCAGAAGATGCGAACATGGCTAGGGGCATCCGGGATTGTGGGAGTGATAACCATTGCCGTGGCGGGACTGCTTGCCCAGGATAAGCCGGTCTTCCCGCCGGAATTGACCAAACTCATGGAAGAGGTGCAGGTGCTTTTCAAGCCCTTGCAGGAAGCCGCCCGTTTCAGCAAGGCGAAGTTTGAGAGCGACGCCAAGCATGAAGAACTGGCCCGGGCAGCCAATCGCCTGGCGGAGTTGATGAAGCAAACGGAGAAATTCTCGCCTGAGAAAGACGCCCCCGACAAACCGAAAAAGGACTGGCTCGACACCTGCCAGGCATCTGCGCAGCATGCCCGCGAACTGGCGGAAGCTGCCAAAAAGAAAGATTACTCCGCTTACCGCGGTGCGTTTAAGCGAATGGATGCCGCGTGCACTCGCTGCCACGAGATTTTCCGATAAGCCGCCGGAGGGTTCCTGAAACGGACAGTGTAGCAGGATGCATGCCCGGAGATGGTTGCCACTACCCGATGAGTTTGCCCACTGGTAACCGCAGTATAACAATCCCAGTGGCAGCGGATGGCCTGGGGTGAAGGCGAACCGGTAAAACTCCGTTACGCGGTAAGCACCGCAACAAAGACGGTCGCTACCGGCAACCACGGCGAACCGGTAAAACTCCGTACCGGATCGGCCAACATTGCCGGTTTGGAAAAGAGACGGCCCCAGCATCGAATCAAGCCTTCTGCGGGCCTCGCAGGGCCTCTAAAGCAAGGAGACAGGCATGCTACGGAGAACGTTGAGGGTGGTTGTCTTCGGAACGGTAACGCTTGTGGTGGCAGCAGCAACTGCCGGGTTGTGGTGGGTGATTCTCCAGGAAACCGAGCCAGTTTTGGCAGATCGCTCAGCTCCCCAATCTAGCGGAGTCCAGCAATCTGACCCGGAACGAAGCAAATCCTCTGCACCATCGGAAGCTTCGCAAATATCCTATCGCACCTCAAATCCCCTGTTTCACGTGGAACCCTATCTTCAATATCCTACGCCAACTGCCATTTCTATCCTCTGGGAGACAACGGAGCCGTTGCCGGGAGAGGTCGAGTTTGGCGAGACGGAGGCCCTGGGCCAGAAAGTTATCGAATCCGACAAGCCACGAACTTTCCACGAAGTTCGGCTAACCGGCTTGAAACCGGGCACGCTTTACCATTACCGGGTTCGGAGCGGTGAGGCTGTTTCGCCTATATACACGTTCCGCACTGCACCGCCGGAAGGAACCCGGCGTTGGCGATTGGCGGTGTACGGCGACTCGCGATCCAACCCGGCTGTGCATCGCGCCATCGTCGAACAAATCGCCCGTAAACAGGTGGACCTGATCGTGCACACCGGCGACATGGTACTGAACGGAAAAAATCACGCTTTGTGGGCGCGGGAATTCTTCGGGCCACTGACGCCGCTTGCCTGTCGCGTACCGATCATCGCGGTGCCAGGCAATCACGAAGGCGATTCGCCTTATTACTTCCAGTATTTCGCCCTGCCGGGCAACGAACGTTATTACCATTTCCGCTACGCGAATGCTCGCTTTATCTGTCTGGACAGCAATATACAGTTCGCCAGCAGCTCGGGCAGCAGTTCCGGTACAGTGGCAAAAACGCCGTGGGCCAAAGAGCAGTTCGCCTGGCTGGAGAAACAACTGCAGGAACTGGACGATCAGACCTGGAATTTCGTCGTCTTCCATCAGCCGTTGTTCAGTGCCCATGCCACCAGACCGATTTCGCCCCTTCGCTGGCAATGGACTTCGCTCTTGCTCGATCCGAAACATCCGGTGGACGCGGTGTTCAACGGTCACGATCACTTTTACGCCCGCACCTGGCCGATCGCCAGCTATTCCGAGTTACCGACGCGGGGCGTGGTGTTCGTGACCACAGCCGGAGGCGGAGCGCCGCTTTATCGCATTCGGCCACGCAGTTACATTGCGGCAGCAGTGCCTCTGCATCATTTCACGCTGCTGGAGTTTCACGACGAGGAGGTAACGGCGACGGCTTATTCAACATCAGGCCAGATTTTAGACCGATTTGTGCTCCGTAAACGGTCTGAACCAAAAGAGTATTTCTGCTGGGAAGTCGAACTGTTCCGGGAGAACCTGAGGCAGGCGTTGAGCCAGATGCCGGTTTTGACGGTCTCCGGAGAACGAAGCAGTCTGCGCGGGCATCTGGAAGTGGCGAATCCGTTTCGTCGGCGCCTGCGAGTGCTGTGCCGATGGACGATTCCGCCCGGCTGGCGGTTTCCCGCAACGGAAACGACGTGGACTCTCGAACCAGGACAACCCCTGCGTATTCCTCTGGAAGCCGAGGTGCATGAGGAATCGGTGCATCTGCTGCCACGCCTGCTGCTGGAATTTCTGCCACCGGCAGAAAAAGCTGGCTCGCAAACCGAGCCCGCGAACCAGGCTGCTTCATCCGCCGGGGAAGCGTCATCCGCAGCGCTGCCGTTTCGCAATCGCACGGTGGCACTTTATCCGTTCAAACTCGCTGGGCCGGATTCGTACACACTGACCCGCGTGGAGCGTGTGGATGTGGATGGCAAAGCCGATGAGCCAGTCTGGAAGCAGACACGTGCAGTGCGTTTGCCCCGGCTCGGTTTTGGTTCACTTACCTCGGCCAGCAGCGCTGTGAGCGATTGGGCTCCCGGATTGGGTACCGGGCTTGGTACGGGGTCCCGGCCAGGAACGCGGCCACTCGAACCAGCAGCCAGCAGCGGCAAAGATTTCCCTGCCCTGCCGGTTGCCGAAGCTCCACCGGAAGTGCGTCTGGTGGCCAGCGAGCATCAACTGTTTGTGCTGGTGCGAGTGCCGGACAAGCAGCGTCGCATTACTGTCCAGCCGCCCGATTCCACCCGGGAGAGCAGTGCCCTGGTCCTTTACGACAATCATGTCCGCGTGGAATTGTTTGACGGCAAGCGAATTTGCAGTTACGCGCTATCGGCAGAAAACGTGCCTTATCACGGCGTGGATGGCCGAATGCAGGAAGCGGCCTGGCTGGGAGTGTGCACGCATGACGGTCAGGCCTGGATCAGCGAACTGGCCATTCCGCTGGAGCGAAACCAGGCCCAGTCGTTGCGCTGCAACGTGGTCGTGTATTTGAAAGATGGCCCGACACAGTACGAATGGCGAGCACAACGCCCAGCGCTCGCCGACACGGAATGGTTGCCGATCTGGGATTTGCGGGGAACGAGTCGGCCCGATGGATTTGCCCGGTTACGCTGGCCGGAATCGAACTGATCACCCATTCCGGAAAATCGAGAACTGTTCGGTTGAGCCGCGGGCAGAGCTGTCGAAGGCCACCGGGAAATCGGTTCATCGTGCGTTGTGCGAAATTGCGAGTGCCCAGGTGCGGAACACGCGAATCCCGATTCCGCGGCGAAACAGATTCATCGTGCGTTGTGCGAAATTGCGAGCGCCCCGGTGGGGAACACGGGAAGCCCGATTCCGAAGCGAAACGCATTGACCGCCACGGCCAAAAATGGACGGATTGCCGGTTGAAATCGTTGCGCTGCGTTTGGGCCCGAACCAGTTCCCCCGCGCTAAGGCGAGAATGGATCGATCGGCGTTCCTAGTCGTGAGCTGGCACCGTGAAACCTACGCAAATCTTTATTGCCTTGGAGGGCTATGCGGCGTTCCTAGTCGTCGTGAGCTGGCACTGTGAAACCGTGCGATCGGTCCGAGCGAAACGTCGCTAACAATGAGACATGGGGGCATGATTCGCACGTGACTGGCGATTCGGCGAGCACCTGGAGCCAGCGTTGGGATCACCGTCACCGTGCGGTTCACTCACACAGAAAGCAGTGTGCGCGGCTCGAGCACGACGAGAGCGGTTCGGTTTCGGGTAGCGGCGTTCGCTCACGCAGAAGGTAGTGTACGTGGTTTGACGTTCGAGCGGGTGCAGTCGATTCGTTGCTGCGGCGCGGTTTGCTCAGTAGCTTACGCAACAGCACCACGGCCCGTAACAATCTGCTCCCGGTTGCTCCGTTGCTGCTGAGCGGTTTGCTCATGCGGAAAGGGGAAATGTCCGGGAGGGCGAGAGTTGACGAACCCCGTAGCGATGTGATAGCTTGAAATAGTAGTGCCCAGGGAGAGCGGTGGGCACGACTGGTGTGGGAAACGAGAGGGGCCGCAGGGCTGGGCGCTGAGTTTGCGCCCGGTATAAAATGAACAGGAGCACAAGCGTCACCAATCCGGACGAGCACGTCCACGAGGAGTGGCATCCTCATGCCAGAAAAACCGACCGGGGTCTGGGGTATTGATGTTGGTCAGTGCAGTTTCAAGGCGCTGCGCCTGGAGAACCGCGACGGCGAAGTCGTGGCGACCGCCTTTGACTTCATTGAATATCCGAAAATTCTCAGTCAGCCGGATGCCGATCCCGACGCACTGGTGCGGCAAGCTCTGGAACAATTCCTGGCCCGCAATAAAGTCAAAGGCGATCTGGTAGCGATCTCGGTGCCCGGCCAAACCGGCTTGGCACGCTTTGTCAAACTGCCTCCGGTGGAAGAGAAAAAGATCCCCGACATCGTCCGTTTCGAGGCCAAACAGCAGATTCCGTTTCCTCTGGATGAAGTGGTCTGGGACTGGCAAACCATCCGTCGCGGCGAGGTGGCCGAGGGATTCGTCGAAAACGAAATCGGTTTGTTCGCCTTGAAGCGCGAGGTCGTGCTAAAGGCGTTGCAGGTGTTCCGCGATCTCAAAATCGAAGTGCACATTGTGCAAATGACGCCGCTGGCTTTGCTCAACTTCGCGGTGTTCGATCTGCTGGGGCGCAGCGGAACCGCCCAGGACGAGCCACCGGAACCGGATCGCGAAGGCAAAGTCCCGTGTCTGGTGGTGCTCGACATGGGCACCGATAGCAGCAACCTGGTGATCACGGATGGGTACCGCATTATCTGGCAGCGTCCGATTCCGGTAGGCGGCAACCATTTCACCCGTGTGCTCAGCAAGGATATGAAGTTGACGTTCGCCAAAGCAGAGCATTTGAAGCGCAACGCCACCAAGGCCGAAGACCCACGCAAGGTTTTCCAGAGCATGCGGGCGGTTTTCAGCGACCTGGCCGGCGAAGTGAGTCGGTCGCTGGGCTATTTCGCCAGTCAGCATCGCGATGCCAAAGTCGAACGCCTGGTCGGTCTGGGCAACGGTTTTCGTTTGCCCGGTATGCAGAAGTTCCTCGAACAGGCCCTGGAATTGCCTGTGGAGCGACTGAGCCAATTTCAGCGTTTGAAGGGAGAAGAAGTACTCAAGGCCCCGACTTTTTACGAAAATACGCTGACGTTTGGGGTGGCTTACGGGTTGGCCCTGCAGGGACTGGAACGGGCGAAGATTCACACCAATTTACTGCCTCCGGAGTTCCATCGCGAGCGATTCATCCGTGCGAAAAAACCGTGGCTGGCAGCGACAGCCGCGGCGTTGCTGGTGGGTGTAACCGTTTATGCGGTTTCCGCAGCCGACAAGCTGGCGAAAGCCACCGCCCTGTTCAACACGCGATCGCATCTCGACGATGCCGAGGCTGAGGCACGCAAGCGGGAACAACAGGCGCGGGAGGAAATGGAGAGAACCCGCCGCGCCCTCGAAGCCGCCGAGGCGATGTTGCGTGGCAACCGCGAGCGCATCAACTGGTTGTTGCTGCACAAATTTATTGTTGATTGCCTGCCCCAGCCCAACGGCGTCAATGTGCCCAGGCAATACCTGGACAAATACTGGACCACGGCTCGCGGAGAAGCCCAGCAAGCCTATTTACGCCTGCGGCAACTGGAAGAGCGCGATCAGAAATATCGCATTGACCGCAGCCACCTCATCGAAATCAACATCCAGGCAGTTTTCGCCCGGTATGTCACCCCGCCCGTGGCCGAGGTGGCCCTCAACCGCATCTATAACGAGAGCACCTACGGAATCAACCAGTTCGCCGGCTGGCCGGACTGGGATGTGACTCCTGGTCAGCCACCGCGACTGAAAAACCCACCCCGACAGGACGGCTGGCTGATCGAAATTCAGGGGTTCACCTATCATGACAAAGGTGTGGACTTCGTGCTGGAGACCCTGGTTCACAATTTGCGCGACCCGTCCAAACGCAGTGTGCGTGTGCCACGAGATGCTCACGAACTGAGGCGGTTTTTGCAAAGCCTGGCCGAAGCTCAGCGCAATCGTGCTCTGCTGGGCCAGGCCCAGGCCGATTTGCGGAAATCGGAATCGGTGCTGCCTCCGTCCGGCGGAACCAAACCGTCGGGTGGTTCGCCAGCGGGTACGGCTGAACCGCAGCCCGGTGATGCGGATTACCGTCTGGATATTGGTTATGTGGCGTTATTCCAGCATCGCGTGGACATAGTTCGGCAAAACCAGGCCAAACCGTTTTACAAGATCGGTCGGCAAATCTGGCTGAACGGTTTGCTGCGTGGAGGAGGCGGTCTGGATTCGGGATTTCGGCCTGGCTTTCCCGCGGGCGGTGGGGGCAGTGCGCCGGGCGGCGGTGGTATGGATGCGGGGGGACGGGGACCGGGCAGTTTTGGTGGTGCCGGGCAGGACTGGGTGGGCCTGGGGCAATCGTTTGGAGTGGGCGGGCCCATGGGCGACGCGGCTCCGGGAAGAGGTGGTGGCGGGGCAGTTGCTGCTGAGCCGACCCCGGAAAAAGACGCGGCCACGCGACCCCTGGCGCCCGGCGAACTCCGTCGCACCGAGTTTGTCATCATCTTGTTCTGGAACGAACCGCGACCGACCGAGGCCTCGTGGGAACAATGGCAACGTGCCGTAACGCCCCCGGCAGGCGGTGCGGGTATGCCGGGCGCTGTGCCCGGAGGTGGGCCAGGACCGGGAGCCCAACCGCCACCAGCACCGGCCGCACCACCGGAACAGAAACCTGGCGGGTTCGGCCGCAAGATTGATGTGGACGTCTGAAATGGCACGTGGGAGCGGGCAATCTGGCGAACTGAAACTATCGGAATATTCGCCTGGTAACCGATACGGGCCGGGCCAACCGATGGGTCAGCGCGGATGCCATCGAGCTGGCGGGGCTGAATCATGAAACTGGACAAGGACACACTGGTCAAACAACGGTTCTGGTTTCTGTTGCCGCTGGGCCTGGTGCTGATTTTCATGGCCCTGGGCTCGGTCTGGAGCATTAACAGCGAAGCCGAGCAGAAGTATCGGGAAGTCGTAACCAAAGTAAATTCGGTTCTGCAGGCAGGTTATAAACCGGTTGTCAGTGACCAGCTCATTGAGATTCTCCGCAAGCAACGCGAAGATGCAGAGCGGCTGAAACAGCAGTTGTGGGAGCAGTTGTTCGGTTTGCAAAACCAGGTGGAGCTGGAAGGTGAGGTGCGGGTGATTCGGCGACCGTTCATTATCTGGCCGGAACACGAGGCTTTCCAGGAGTTTGCCGTTTTCGATTTCGGTGAGCCACTGGATCGCAAGAAATTCCCGCATGAGCTGTTTCGTAACTTTTTCCCGCGGTTGTACGAGGACTTGCTGGGAATCCTGCCGCTTTACGACGAAAAGACCGGACGCGGTGCGGTGCGCGCCAATCCCCACGCAGGTGCGGTCCGCGGAGGTGGCGGTCCAGGAAAACCGCGCGGCTTGTTCGGAGCGGCTCCTGGAAATATTGCGGTCGCAGAAGGAATCACCACCCGGGAGCAAATGCTGGCCGTGCTCGACCCGCCCACTTTCGGTGAGGGAACGCTTACCGCGGATGAAATCTGGACGGCTCTGGAAGATGTCGCCATCAAACGGGAACTGTTGCTAACCCTGGCCAGCGTCCTGGACAATTTCGCCACGCTCCATCCCGAGTTCCAGCCCCTGATCGAATCGGAGAGCGAATCCGCGAAGCCGCCGGAAAAGACGCCCGCCAAGCCGGATAAAGTCCCGCCGGGAGTACCTGTAAAGGCGCCCTTTGGCGCCAAGCCGACCGAACAACCACCAGTCAGTCCTGAGGGCATCAAGCCAGCCGGTCAGGAATCTGCGGACAAACCTGCCGAGAAAGCGGAGACTAAAAAGCCCGGCCCGTCCAAACCCCAGCGGCGTGTCCTGTTCCGCGAGCGCTTTTACAACACCGTCTGGCACTATGACATTGCTCCGCCCGAATTGAAAGACCCTCAGCAGCCCCTGCCTGTGCTTGGACGCGAGGAAGGCTGGTTGCTGGAGGTGCAGGTGAGTACCGAGTTGGCCGAGGCGGAGGCGAAGGCCACCGCTAAAAAGCCCGCTCGCGAATACTACCTGGAGATCACCAGCTTCAATTACTCGCCCCGTTTCGAAATACCAAAGATGCCGCTGCGTATCTGGCTGGAAACAACGCAGGGGCAGCGGTTTTATGTAGATGTTCCTGATGCCGGTAGTGTGGCGAAAGCGGCAGCGGAGACCGGTAAACCTGCAACGTCGGCCAGTCCGCCGCCGGCTATGCGCACGGTAGAGCCAGTTCGATTCCAGTTGCCCCCGGCACCTGCGAAGCCGGACGGGAAACCTGCCGGCGACGACGAACCGGAGGCTATTCTGGGTATTCAGCGACCGCCTCCTGCTGGGGCGCTGGATTACCATCGGCTTGCCAATCCGCACTGGATTGTGGACGTGGAACTGCGGCGGGCCAAGGAAGGGGCGGGGTACCAGCTGATCGGCGTGCTGTACAACCGCAGTGGTCGCCGACAGATCCCACCCGCCTTCGAGTTCACACTTTCCGATGGTACAAACGAGTTGAAGCGCGAACTGCGGCCAGTCAAAGAACCGCTCGACAGCTATCACGCGAGAAAGTTTGAGGAAACGTTCTTGCTGGCCCAACAGGTACGCCAGATCGTCGGCGTCAAACAGGTGCTCGATTGGCAAACCGCACCGATTAAGCGAATTGACACGATCCGGATCGGAGAACCGGCCCTGGCTCAGGCTGACCGTATCTGGCATGTCCGGCTGCAGTTTTATCCATTCCACAAAAAGCAACGGCCGGGGCAGGAGGATGTTCTCGGTTACAGCGAGGTGCTCTTACGTTATATCGGTGGTGGCGGGGCGGGGTCTGCCGGTGCAGCACCGGGTGCAGGTCCCAAACCGGGCTTCGGTGGTGGAACCGGGCCGGGTGGTGATGCCGGTTTTGGCTTCGGCCAGCAGCAGGCCGGGGGTGAAACTTCCCGCAACGGCATTGCTCTGCGCCGCTATTTCCCGCAAGGTCCGAGCGATACCCGCGACATGCCAGACACGCTTCCCGAAGTGCGACGGTTGCCAATCGCTCTGGTCGTGATCGCCGACTACCCGGCCATGAGCGACATCCTGACGGCGATGGCCAATTCACGCTTGCGGATTCAGGTGACGCAGGCGGTTTGGGCTCGCACGCCGCCGCTGGGCCCACCGCCACCCCCTGCGGGTACCAAACCGGCACCCGGAGGCACCAAACCGGGGGCAGCGACCGCTCCGAAGCCTGATACCAGTGGCGCCGCGGGAGCGGATGTTGTCGGTAGCGAAGCCGCCGAGGTGAACCTGATCGAGCTTCAGATTTACGGTCTGGCGACCATTTACGAAAATCCCTACCGGCGGGAGGAATTTCAACAGTCCGGTGGCGGTGGTCCTCGCATCGGGCCACCGGGTGGCGGCGGACGACCTGGGGAGTGGCGACCGTGGGGAGGAGATTCGCGGGGACGCAGCTCGCCATTCGGTGGCGGATCCCGCCGATTCCGCGGCCGGCGATGACCTTGCCGTGCCGCCCGTGCGTCGCCATAATCAAGAGTAGAGGGGGACTCGCGCACATTACTGCCCGTCTCTGACGGGTTTACGTTCCGAGGGACCTGGCCATGAAGAACCTGCAGATCGGCAAGTGGTTGGCGGAATACGGCGAGCGGATTGCTCTGGGCGTGGCCCTGGTGATCATGCTGCTGTTGTCGCTATGGGGCCTTCTCAGCTCCGGTCCCGACCTGACACCAGACAAAGCCAGGCAAGTGGCCGATGACCTCAAACGCAAGTTGCGAACCCAGCCAGCTAGCGAACAGATGCTCCGCCAGTACCTGCCGGTCAGGGTCGAGGAAATCGAGCGGAACACAGAAGGCGTCATCAACGCGATTCCTGCCGGTGCCATCAACCTGGATAAACGGATAGGCCGGCCCGGAGAACTGGGCGGATTATTCCGGCGAAATCCGAAGGTCCTGGAGCCAGTGGCTACGAAAGGTGCCCCGGTTTTCGTCGTGCACAGTCGTTATGAGGTGGTCTGTGAACGGGACCGGAAAACCAATCAGGTTGTGTGCTATACCTGGGTCGTGCAGCCCAAACCGGGCGTGAAAGCACCGGAATTGAAGGCCACTCCGACCAAGCCCAACGATCCCCGACAGCAGTTGCTGCAACAGCGGCTCGAAAACTGGCGGCGATTCTTCTCAGGAATGGGAGCGATGGCTGGGCCCGGAGGCGTGCCAGGACCGGGCGGACCTATGTTACCGCCTATGGGAGCCGGTGGGGCAGAAGGAAGCGGACCGGGCGGATCCGCTGCTGTGGCCGGTGTCCAGAACGTGAATGTCGAGACCCAGTATGAACTCAAGCTGGTTCCCGTAACCGAATCGGCAAAATATCCCCTGGCCGAGTTCCTCAATTGCCGCGAAGCAGTGTTGCTGGTGGCTGCTTTCCCGTATGCGGAGCAGATGCAGGAAATTGCCGATGCCCTGCTACTGGAACGGCATCAGGCTCCCAGCCTGTTCAAAGGAATCGAGGTGCAGAAGCGTGTTTTTGCCCTGGGCGATAACCTGCGGGGTATTCCCGACGAGTTGATTATCTGGGACCCGCAAACCAATGACCTGCGTCGGGTTGCTTACACACCGGATTTGCCCAACCGCGAGGAACTCGGCTGGCTGCCGGTCAATGTTCAGGCCGCCGCTTTGCAGGTCGCTTCCGCGGTTGATTTTGAACAGGAAGAAGACCCGTTGTGGCAGGTTTTGCTGAGTTTTTCCCGGCGGCTGGTCATGCGCCTTCCGAAAATGCACGGTTCCGGCACCTATCCGTGGAAAGAGTTAGCGCAGAGCATCCCGCAAATCCGCGAAACGATCAAGAAAATCGAAGAGAATCAAAAGCTCTTCCAGAAACCGCCCGAGGAAGATCCGCGTCTCAAACCGAATGTCAACGAAGCTTTCGAGGACGTAAGCCCAGTGCGGCCGGCAGTCGGTCCGATGGGCGAAGGGAGTGACGCCGGGCCTCATCCAGGCGGTTTCGGAAGCGCTCCGGGCGGGCCGGCAAAACCACCGCAACTGCTCAAACCCAACCTCGGCGGTGGCAGTGCTCCAGCCGGGCCGAAAATCCCTGCTGAATCCAACCAGCCGGCAGCCGCCCCGGCTCCCGTCATTGTGACCGAATGGCCGGACTACTGCCTCATTCGTTTCCTCGACATCTTCGATCGCCGTGCGGACATGCGTTTCTACCCCCACGCATCGGGAGGCAGACCTATCGGTGTGCAGTACCGCATCCGCGTCGTTCTCCAGAATCCCAATTTCCGCGAAACCAGGGTGCAGCGACCGGAGATGGCTTTGCCCGAAACTCTCGAAGGCCCGTGGAGTCCGCCTTCGGAAATTATGCCGCTCCATTACGCCACCTATCTGTATGCCGAACCGCGCGACACTAAGGTGACCGGCCGGCTCGACCAAACCCCGGTGCAAATCCATCGCTGGCTGGGTATCATCTATCAGCTCGACAAGCGTGATGCCGAGCTGGCCGTCGGGGATTGGGTAGTCGGCTCCACCTGGGTGGGTCGTGGAGAATACGTCGGCCAGTATGCAGAAGTGCCCCTGGCTGTCTGGGCCCCGCATGTACCGGCCGAGCCCGCCGCAGGCGTCGGTGGGGCTGTGGGGCACCGCTTTGGCCGATTCATTTACGTCCACAACGTCAAAACCGACGCCTTCAAAACCGGTTCCATTTTGCTGGATTTCGACAACAACTACACCTGGAACGACTATGCCCGCCAGAAACTGAACAATTCGCTCAACGTCACCACCGATCTCGTGCCGCAGGAGGTGCTCATCTTCACTGAAGATGGCCGCATCATTGCACGCAACGCCCAGCGCGACGCCAGCGACGCCGATCGCAAGAAACGCGAGGAAACCTGGAAAAAACGCCTCGAGGAACTGCAGAAAACTTCCGCTCCTGGCGGCCCGAGCAAACCTTTCAATCCCTTCGGCGGCTCGTGAAGCTCGCGGCAGGACTCTTTTGCGCAGGTTAGGATAACAGCTCCCCCAGCAATTTCCTTGACTCGGTGGATTCCGCGTGATTTGCGGACATGCGACACCGAATGCGGTTTCAACAACAACCGGTCCATCGGGCGTGCCAGGTCGGTGGCGTGTACGCAATGAACGGAAACTGCTTCAGCCTCCGGGCAGCGTTGCGGGAGACGGGCATCGGCACGCCGCGCGGCAAACAGGTTCCGCTCACCGGATCACGCCAGGCGGGTTCGCTTCCGATATAAGTTACCGTCTCGCCGACAAACACGGCCGGCCCATCCGCTTCGCCCGCGCACTTGTGCGCCACGATTTCGACGCTTTCCAGCAACACCGGCTCCTGCAGTTGGGGAAACTCCGCCGGAGTCAGTACGCGATAGGGAAATCGTGCCCGCACTTCGATTCGGCCAAATCCCGCCTCGCCCAGCAACTCCAGATATCGTTCCAGCGTCGTGCAGCCGGAAATGCAGCGCGCCCGCAGGCGATCGTCTTCGGTCAGGCTGGCCGGCAGGGGCACCGGCGTAATCGGGTCGCTGGTGAAAAATCGGCCCTGCGGTCGCAGGACACGAACGATCTCCGCCAGAGCCTGCCGCAGTTCGCTTTCGCGGAAAACGTTGAACAAACAGTTCTGTGCCGCCACGCTGACACTGCTGTCGGCCAGCGGCAAAGCCAACGCATTTCCCTCGCGGATATCCACGAATTCCAGCCGGAACCAGGGATTGAGCGATTCGGCCAGGCGGAGGTTTTCGAGAGCGGCCTGGCGCATCTCCGCCACCGGGTCCACGCCGATCACACCACCCGGCCGGCGTACCAGATAGGCGAATTGCAACAGCTCCAGCCCACCTCCCACGCCCACATACAGCACCGTATCTTCGTCCCGCACCTCTCGCGGATCTACCGTGCTACCGCAACCGTAATTCATTTCCAGCATCCGCTGCGGATAGTGTAATCCGGGCAAACGCCAGACCGCATTCGGCAAGCAACACAGCCCCGCATCCGGTTGCCGTGCCGCCTCCGCATACACCTGCTCCACAACCCGCAAGTAATCCTGCATGGCCAACTCCCAGAATGTGTCCGGATAAGCCTGCCCGGTTACAGAATCATACGCAGCGTTCCGCGAGACTTACCAGCCGGTGGGGAAGCGGCCGGGGTTAAAGAGATATTTCGGGTCGAAGGTCTCTTTGATGCGGCGTTGCAGAAAGGCATCGGCACTCGGTTGGCCCCAGACGAGTTCCGGCGTCTTCCATGCGCTGGGACAGCGGAGTAACACTACCCGTCCGGGCGACGGTGCGGATTCGGGCGACGCCTGGTAAAACCCCGCGGCCGTCGCACGCAATGCTTCCAGATGCCGCGCCAGCGTTGCCGGATCGGGCATTTCCGACCAGTGTCCGTACACCGTGCCGCTGGTGGCATGGGCCAGCAGGGCTGGTGGGCCCAGATGCTGAGCGGCTCGCAAGAGGGCGGCAACCTGGCTCGGCAATACCTGAGCGCGAAACGTCGCCTGAGCGGAGGGGAAAAGTAGAAAATCCGCCAGTTGCTGCCACAACGGCGATTCGGGATCGTCCCAGACGGCTAGCACGGCCACGCCAGGCAGATCGGCCAGTTCGCTTTGCCAGTGTTGCGTTTGCCAGCGAACCGTGGTGGTTTTTTCCTCAAAACCGACCAGCGCGAGATACGCCTGCGGTTCGGCCCAGGATCGCAGAAGTTCGAAATGGTCAGCGGCAGGAGCGTTGAGCACGGCCACGCCCACCGGTCGCGTGCGCGATTGCTGACATCGTTCCAGAAAACCCGCCAGCCCTTCCTGACCGACCCGGCAAAGCACCAGGGCCCGGCTTTCCGGTAAAGGGCGCACCTTGAACGTTACTTCGGTGATGATGCCCAGCGTACCGAGCGCCCCGATGTGGAGTTTGTGCAAATCGTAACCGGCAACATTTTTTACCACCCGCCCGCCGGAACGCACCGCTTCGCCCTGGTCGTTGATCACGGTCATGCCGAGCACATAATCCCGCCAGGAACCATAACCAGCCTTTCGCCAGCCCGGCAGGTTACACGCCAGCGTTCCGCCTACGGTGGCCTGCTCCGCGAACGGTACATCGAGCGGCAACCATTGCCGATTCGCGCGCAACGTCCGTTGCAGTTCCGCCAGGGCGATTCCCGCCTGAACGGTGATGGTCATGTCAGCGGCGGGATAATCCAGCACACGGTTCAGCCCGCGCAAATCCACCGCCCGACCCGAACGAGTCGGCGGCAGGCCATACTGGAGCATCGTCCGGCCACCGACGGGAAAAACGGCTTCCCCGACCTGGGCGGCATGTTGCACCACTTCGGCCAGTTCGGTTGCCTGGCTCACGGCATGGACCGGAAATGGGCCCGCGTCATCCAGGAACAATTCCTCGTGGACCTGTGCCGACGACATGTTCAGCTTCCTGGCTTGGTGTTAAATCGGCTGGGCGAGCGGGCGAGTATCAGGAGAGACAATGATTCCAGCCCGTTGGGTGTGCTCGGCGTGTTCGGTTCAGGTGGACGCTCGGGGAATCAGCCGGGCCGTGCATTGCCGAATCGCCAGCGGCAGGTAATCGGCAAAATCGCTGGCGATGAGACCGATTTCTCCTTTCGCTTCACGAGCCAGATCGCCAGCGCGACCGTGAATAAAGACCGCCAGTTGAGCGGCGGTGAACGGTTCGAGGCGTTGCGCCAGCAGAGCCGCCAGGAGTCCCGTGAGCACATCGCCGCTTCCGCCCGTGGCCATACCGGGATTGCCGGTACTATTGCGATAAATCCGCTCGCCATCGGTCACAATCGTGCCGTGTCCTTTGAGCACGACGATTACGCCATATTCGCGGGCAAACCGAGCCGCCAGTTCTTCCCGCTGCGTCTGCACCACGGCCGTGGAAACGCCCAGCAGACGGGCAAATTCTCCCGGATGCGGCGTCAGGATACGCACCGCCGATGTGCTTCGCAGCACCGAACTGCCGAGCTGGGCCAGATTGTTCAGCGCATCGGCATCCAGCACCAGCGGACGGGCAAGTTCGTTGAGCAGTCGCGCCAGCAGAAATTCCAGGGCTGCACTCTGACCGAGTCCCGGCCCGATAGCCACGACCGTGGCCAGGCTCGCCAGTTCGCGGATATTGTCCAGCGCCCGCACGCTCAAGCGACCGGCATTATCCTGCGGCAGGGCTGCCGTCAGATAACACGGATTGGCCTGGGCGACGATCGGTTGCACCTCCTGCGGACTGGCCACCTGCACCAGTCCCGCACCACCACGTAACGCTCCCAGTCCGCATAATATCGCCGCTCCGCTCATCCCGCGACTGCCGGCGATCACCAGCACCCGGCCGAATGTCCCCTTGTGGCTATCCGGCGGTCGCGGCGGCAGCAACGGCAACGTATCCACGATGGTCATATTCGCTTGCGTGCCTCTGTCTTTGCAGGCCCTCGACGAGCATGAGCCGATCCACTGGCGATGGCCCGTTGCTTGCTTCAGGCCATTGTATTTATTGGCGGGAAAACCGTTCGCCCAGGCGGAACCGCAACCGCAAACGCATCATGGCGCGGAGGAGAGCAGGAATCCCGTTGAGAGAGGGCACTTGACCGACGTGGGGGCAAACACGAAGTCATCAGAGCGTGACGGAAAAGCCCGACCAATTAGGAGCCGCAAACCGCAAAAACAGAGCCAGTGTAAAGCTGGAAATCACGACGCGGAGAAAATCCCCATGTCCTGCGGAGTTGCTTACACCGGCATTCACGCACTTAGAAGCGGTCCAGGGAGTCGAGCCAGCGGACGATTTCCTCGAGCAGACGCGGATCGGGAATGTAACCGGTGCCGTGTTCCGGCAGTTCGCGGAAGATGCAGGGGTAATGTCGGCGTTGCAATTCCCGCGGCAGATTGCGGACAGTTTCGATGTTGGGGTCGCGTCCACCGGCAACGCAGAACACCGCCAGCGGTTGGCCAGGATCGTAGTCCGGAATGCGAGTGCCCAGCGAGCCGCCTACCAGCACCGCTCCCCGCACCAGTTCGCGGGCGTCGAGGGCCAGATAAAGCGCGAAGCTGGCACCGTTACCCAGACCGTGTGCCACCACGCGGTGCGGGTCGAGACGGTATTGCTGGGCCAGTTGTCGAACGTCCTGCACGATCGCATCGCTGTCACTGGCCAGCCAGCCGCCTGGGTTGACCGCCTTCGGTGCATACAGTATCCAGTGATGCGATTTGCAGATCGGCTCCCAGACTTTGCGGATGGTTTCCTCCATGGTGTCGCCGGTGGGGTGCAGCCAGATGAGCAGCCCGTGGGCGACGTTCGGCGTATAAGAGTCCGGAACGTAGAGCCAGGATTCCCGACCACTGGCCGCATCGCGTTGTCGGAACAGACCGGGTTTGCCCGGCGGCTCGGGTAATGGTTTGGCACCTTTCGGCAACTCGAAGAACGGAGGTTTCCCGGCCAGGATATTCTTGGTGTAGAGCAGACGCGGTGCCAACCCCTGTTTGCTGCTGGCTGGAGGAAGTTGCTCGGGAACATCGCTGCTGAATTCGCCAAGTTTGAGCGTAACCGGCAGCAATTGTGGCTCGGCTTTCTGCGTTTCGCGGATGATTACGAGCTGCACTTCCGAGCCGGGGCGAAAACCGGCCAGCAGATTCCGCAACTGACCGTAATCGCGCAAATACGTCCCATCCAGCCGCACGAGGTGATCACCGGGACGCAGACCGGCAGCCTCGGCGGGACTTTTCGGGAACACGTAACGAATCACCACGCCGGGACGCGGATCGTCGCGGAGCGGCAAAAGCCCGGCAAATGCGGGTCGCGGTGATTCTTGCGGTGTGGTGAGCGGAATTTTGGGAAATTCCAGCACCTTGTCGCCGCGACGAACCTTCAAGCTCACGGTGTCGAAATCGTACTTCGGGCCGAGCACATGCCGCAGTTGTAGTTGCCAGCGAACCGGCTGGCCATCCGCCTCGATGATCACATCGCCGGGCTGCAAACCGGCTCGCGCTGCCGCACTGCCAGGGAGTATGCGACCGATGCGGCATTCGCCGAACATACCGCCCTGAACGCCTGGTTTCGTCGGATCCAGACCGATCACGGGCGGCGGCTGTTCAAAGACGACGCCCAGCTGACCGGGACGCAGATTCTCTCCCTTTTGCAGACGCGGCAGGACACGATAAATGTCTTCCAGGGGAACGGCGAAGCCGATGCCGGAATCGTACCACTCCACGCCGGCCAGTTCGCTATCGCCGCGGGGCGACATCGGCACTAAAACGCCCATGACCCGCCCGCGAATATCAATCAGCGGGCCGCCATAGTTGACCGGCGAAACCTTGGCATCGGTCTGAATTGCCTTGCCCCAGATGCGGTTGAGGGCACTGACAATGCCGACGCTGACCGACGGCGGTGCGTTCGGGTCTTCCGAGAAGGTTCGCCCCAGTGCCAGCGCCCACTGCCCCACACGGATTTCTTTGACCGGAACGAACGTCGGCACGGGCAGACCAGTTGCTTCCACTTTCAACAGTGTCAGCATCCGCGTTTCATCGCGGGCCACGATCCGGCCAGGGAGCGGTTCACCCCGACCAGGAATGCGCACCAGAATGGTCGGCTGGATTTCCGCCGGAATGTGTGCGAAATTGAACGAACTGGTGATGATGTACCCGTCCGAAGTCAGGATCAGGCCGGTGGTTGGTCCCTGACCGCGAAGCAGAAAGCTACCGGTTATCGGCTTGGCCCCAGGTTTGCCGCCTGGTTTACCCGCTACGGGAATCGTCTCCAGACCGAGGTTGGTAACGATTTGCACTACGCTGGGAGCGACGCGGTGGACCGCTTCGCGGGTGGCTTGTTCCCAGGCTTCATCGAGTTGCGTCGGCTGAGCCAGTACCAGGCCGAACACGCTCAAGGCTGTCGTCAAAAGCGCAGCTAGTATCACACGCATGGGGATTGCACCAGAAAAAGCCCGGACCGAACGCCTGCGGAAAGCCAATGTCAGTCGCTTTTGGCAGCTTTTTCACCCGCCGGCTTTTTCGGCCGGAAATCGCTTCGTCGCTCTACTTCCAGTTCCATCCGCAGTAATTGCTGTTGTCGGCGGACGACCACCTGCACTTTCGCTCCGGGTTCGACCGGCAGGATCAGGTCGTGCCACTGCTTGACGCTCTGGACGACGTGTTCCTCATAGGTACCACTACCGTCGCGTGCGGGAATGCGTACCAGGACAATGAGATCGTCCGGTCGCAGTCCCGCTTTCTCTGCCGGCGAGCCAGGGAGCACTTCGTCAATGTACGGCGGAGTACGTTCCAGCAGGTTGGGTACCAGCACGATGCCCGTGTAACCACCGCGATCTTCCACGATAGGCTTCTTGCGTTCCAGCGGTTTGTAATTGCCGCTTCGCGCTTGCTTGACGAAATCGCGGAGACCTTCGATGGGAATGGCGTAGTTGACCCAGGTCTCGGTGAGAGTGTTGCGGACTTCTTTGCCGATCAGCCCGATCAGTTCGCCGCGACGTGTCACCACTGCCCCGCCGTGGGAACCGGGATTATTGGTAATGCCATCCAGGATGTACACCGTGCCCTGGTACGGCAATTCGTGAATGCCACGCCGGGCGGACAGATTCGTGATGGCGGCAACGACGCTGCGTTGCACCGAAAGCGGTTCCTCACGCGTGGCGATCTGGAAACAGTTGCTGAAGGCCAGCACCCAATCGCCAACCTGCACTTTCGGCGTGGGCCTATCCAGGTCGAAATACGCCAGCGGCAGGTCGCGGAATTTTTTCTCGCCGTCGCGGATTTTCAATAGCGCAGCATCCAGGACCGGTTCGGCTGCCAGCAAATCGCATTCATGCCGCGTGCCATCGTACAGATGCACGCGCAGGTTTTCCGTATCCAGCGTCGGGGAATAAACCGTCAGGATCAGGCCGTCCGGCGACACCAGCACACCGCTGCAATAATCAGTCACGCCGATATAACCGCCGGCTCCGTAAATTTTGACCAGTTTCGGCTGCACTTCCTGCACCAGTCGGGCGAACGAACCCCGGTCGGGCGTGATTTGGCCGTCGCACACCAGCGCCAAAACCACCCAGACCGCAAGGGCCAGCGTCAGTGCCGGCCAATTTCCACGCAGGTCGCGGTTACTTTTTCCCAGGTAAAGACAGGTTCGGCTCACGGCATCTCCTGCTCACACTGCTGCACGTGCAGAGTAGCCCAGCGGCGATCGCCGAAACGCACCTCGATCCGTGCCGGCACCCCAGGTTTCGGTCCCATTTCCGGCGAGAAAATCAGTTCGCACGGATCGGCGTCTTCCTCGACATAGCATTCCAGTCCGCAAAGGCGTTTGTGGTGCGGCTGGCAGAAAATTTTGATCTCGAACGGGCCGCTCTTGCCGTGCAGCACTTCGGTCATAATGCGGGATTGGCTTGTCCCATCGGGATAAAACGGTTCATAGCCGCCATAGACCAGGCCATGCTCGAAACCTTTTTCCTGCTCGGCCAGAAAAGTCCGCAGATAATGCAGGGCCACCAGCAATCCACCGCTCCCGGCAGGTTGACGCAGATTGGCGACCGCTTCGCCGACCCGCAGCGGTTCCACTTCATATTGCAACGGCCCCAGACTCAAACGCACCGTGCGACCGTCCAGCCGGACCGTGAACGCGTGCCGCACCGGTTTGCCCGTGGTTTCATCGTAAAGTTCCGCCTCGCCTTTCCACACCCAGACCTGGCCCTTGTCGAGATCGTTCGGGCGTGGCAACGCTGAAACTACCCGCTTCCGCTCCTGTTCGTTGAAATAGTAATTGCCGAATCCGGGCCGGGCGACGTAGTATTTCGCACCTTCTCCCTCCGGTTTGACCGGTCGGCCTGGCAGTTGGGGCTTGGCTGGCTTTTTCTCCGGCGGTTTCGGTTCACGTGGGGCCCGTGGTTTCTCCTCGTCTTCTTCCTTCTCGCTCACCTCGCGGGGAATGAGGCCCATCAGGCGAACCAGGATTTCCCGCCGCACAGTGCGATTTTGCTCCTGATCGAATCGCTCATACAGCACCGGAATCCGCCAGCCCTTCGGAAAGATGCCAAGCACATTCTTGAATTGATTGGCGTTGCCGATGGGTCGGCCGTTCAGTGCCAGAATAACGTCGCCGGCACGCAAACCCCGACGGTAGGCGTCGGAGCGTTCCAGGATATCGAAAACCACGGCTCGCCCCTGCTCATCGGTACGTGCCGCCGCTCCCAGCGTGGCATGATCCACCACTAACCCACCCCGCAAATGGCCGAGGAAGTTTTTGATCTGATTGATGGAGATGGCGTAACCGACACCGCTATTGACCCGACCACGTTTCTCGATGGAGACACGACCATTGATGCCGATCACCTCGCCCCGCAAATTGAACAGTGGCCCACCGCTGTTGCCAGGATTGATCGAGGTATCTATCTGGATGCAATCTGTGTATTCGAGGATGGTTCCTTCCGGGTACTGGTAGCGGTGTATGCCGGAAACCAGCCCGAAGGTGATCGTCGGGCGGAAATCGGTCGCCAGCAAAAACGGATTGCCGGCGGCAATGGACCAATCCCCGGCCCGAACCGTGTCGCTATCTCCCAGCGGTGCGTAAGGGAATTTGTGGTCGGGTTTGGGCGGGATCAGTTTGATAAGTGCCACGTCACCCACCGGATCGAGACCGACCACGACCGCATCGTAGAGTTGACCATCGGACAAACCACAACGCGGTGTCGGGCCGGTTGGTTGTACCACGTGAAAATTGGTCAGTGCGTATCCCTGCTCGTCAATGAGCACACCGGAACCGCCGCCGCGACCGTTACGGTCAAAAACCGCGACCACGCTGGGCGTCAGCTTTTCGATCACGGCCAGACGTTCGTTTTCTTCTTGCAGCACCAGCGGGTCAACCGCCCAGCCGAGAATCGCAGACCAGCCGAGAAAAACAAAGATGCTGCACGACACGTATCCCAGCACACGCCGGGCGGACGGCCGAAACGATTTCACCCGATCGATTGCACGGATGCTGGCCCGACCGGATAACCCAGCCGACTCGATTACCACGCCCAAGCCAGGCAGTGTCGCATGTTGTCGCATGGCTGCTTCGCCTTCTTGGTTACCGGTCAAAATGTTTGCCCTTGCTGGAAAAGTGCAGGCCTTTTTGTGTACCTGACCGTGCAGCGTCACAGAAAAAGCTGCAACGCCTGGATGCACTGGATTTCGCAGGTCGGACACAAGCTCACCGACCGATGGGAAGCATTGGTAGCGGGTGCCGTTATTTGAGCAGGCGGGCCTCGGCAAAAGCGACATGGTCGCCCAGATCGAGGTCGTCGCCGTAATCCACCACCAGACGGAGCCGCTCGACGTTTTCCAGATTCAATCGCACTTCCCGCGGTTTGTCGCCGGTGCGAATGGTGGCGTGGAATAATTCGCGTCCATCTCCTTCGATGCGTACCACCGCCTGTGCCGACACGTTGACACTGTCTTCCATGCCGAGCACACAGCGAAACTCACGATAGCCGGTCACTTCGTATTCCAGCACAGTGCGGGAATGCACGGTGATTCCTTTGCTGTACATTTTCTGGCCAAGCGAGATCGGCCCACCGGACAGGTTGCGGTCGCGGCGAAACCGCCAGACATCGGCCAGTAAGGGTTTTTCCTCGACCCGCAGCGGTTCGAGATCGGAAAGATAGACAAGCCGGCCCTGGCTGAAATCTACGCTGGCCAGCTGGTCGAAGGGGAGTTCTGCGGTCAGCCCGTCGCCGGTTCGAAACCGCAAACGATTCGCCTCCCAGGTGATTTCCGCAGCCAGCCAGGTATTGCCGAATCGGTCCTGCACACGCACACCATCACTGGAGCCTGTACGTTCACGCTGAGCCAGCACCAGACCCCTCAACCGGGCCATGTCAATGGGCACAACATCGTCTTCGAGGCGAAAATTGAGGCGGGCACCCTGCTCATCGCCCCCCAGCACCACGCCCAGGAACGTGTTGATGGCTTGCCCATCGCGGCTGAGCAGAAGAACAACGTCCTGGGCGTGTTTTTTGGCCAGGGCCTGCTGCAATTCCTCGCGGGCTTTCCCGTCCTGAGCTGTTACCAGCAGCCAGTGCAGACGGTTGAGCGGAACGGAAACCGCCTGGCCGTTGAATAGCTGGCATTCCACCTGCTTCTGCTTCAGCGAAAATTTCTGTGCCAGCAACGTGGTGCCGTCAAGCAGGCGCAATTCGGTTCGCGGAGCATCGGCAGCGACTGGTGTTTTGCTGCCGCTGGCCGGAAAGGTTATGCCCAGCAATTCGTTGAGCGCTTTGGTGATGCGGTCTTTGCCCGTCTGGAAGACGGCCTCTTTTTCGTTGACGGAGACGAGCTGGCCTCGCAGCGTTTCGCCGCTGAGCAAACGTGCTTCGACCTGGACAGCGCTGGCTGTCTGCGCTGAGCTATTGCATGCGTGCACCAGCAAGCTGACAGCTACGGCCAGCCATCCCGCCAATGCGAAAGGCACCAGGGGCAAGTGCGGACTCGGTTTCATCATCGGGATTCGCTGCTTCTGGCGATTTGTTGCAGGTAGGCTTCGATGGCTTCGGCGACGTGCGGGGGATATTCGCGGCGGATGGCTTCGAGAACCTTCACCCGCTCCTTTTCCGGCAACTTGCCCCAGAGATCGGGTCGCTTCACGAGTTCCTTCATGTCCACCTTACCTTCGCCCCGCCCGCCTAAGATCGCGCTATCCCCAGCCGGGCTGGATGGCTTCAACGCTCCCGGACCAGTTCCTCGGCTACCCCCGGCCTGCCCGCCACCACCACCGCCACCGCTTCCTTGCTGGAGCTGGTCTTCGAGGTCTTTCACCATTTTGGCGAGCAAATCGAGGATTTCCTTTTGTTTCTCCTGCGTTTTCGGGCCACCCCGAGCGTTATCAAGGCGACCAGCGATTTCCTCCATGCGGCGAGCGACGTAGTCGAGGTTCTTCTGACCGTTCCAGCCTTCGAGATCGTATTTCAGAAGCGCAGCCAGAACGAAGTACCGTTCCGGCACCTGGTCGCGTTCCTGCAACAATCGGTCGGCACTGCGTAACGTCTCCGTGCGATGCAGGGTCTTGTGTTCGGCTATGCAGCGGAAAAAGTAATAAGCAGCCGGGTCAGCGGTGTGTTCGGGCTGAATAGCTCGCAGCACCTCGAGAGCCTCTTCGTAAGCCTTGCGCAGACACAGCAAGCGTGCATAAGCCAGAGCCAGATTGGCCCGGAAAAACGCAGGCTGAGCCTGGCGCAACACGGCAGGCACTTCGGTCGGCACTACCGCTTGCGGATCGTTCGCCTGGGCCAGCAGCTTCCGGGCATCGGCACTGGCCAGGGCGAAGATGTCGGCCAGCCGGACCAGCACCGGACGGTTTTCCTGGGCCCAGATCTTCTCCGCTTGCTGCAACGTCTGCTCATCGGCGCGGACATGCTCTTTGAGCCATGCGAACAGCTCCGCCCGCACCTGGTCGGCTGGTGGAGCCTTGATTCGCTCGAACGAGGCCTGCTGAGCGCAGATCAGGCCGCACATCACCCCCAGGCAAACCGCCACGACGCCGTTTCTCATCAAGACTCGCATCATCGGTTCTTCCCCTTGACGATATTTTCGGTGATCTGGTGCAACTGTAATTGCCGGGCGGCCAGTTCCCGCAGTTCTGCTGCAATGTCAGGCGCTGTCGCCGCTTCACCCTGGTATTTGCGACCGTACATCACCGTCCGCTGGTAAATGCGTTTCTGCATGGCGTGGATCATTTTCAATTCCTGCAGCAGGTCAATCAGCCGCTCGTTGCGATTTGGATCGCCGCCACCACCCTGATTCCCGCCGCCACGGTTATTTTGCCGCTGCTCGATCTCCTTTTTGAGGGCCTCGATCATTTCCTTGAGGGTCTCGATGATGTCCTGCTCAATGGCCTGAGTTTCGGGGCCAGGATCAGTCTTGTACAGCCGGTTGGAAACGCGTGCCATATCCTGGCGAAGTTGCCGCATCACTTCCGCAAACGCCACCGAGGAGCCTTCGGCCTGGAGCAAAGCGATAGCCCGATCCGCCTCGGCTACGATCTCATCTTCCCGCCGCGACAGCACTCCGGAAAGTATTTCTTCCTCGCGGGTAGGCTTTTTGTCGGGATTGGTTTGAATGCGCTGGTCGAGCTTGACCGTATCCTGATAAACGGCTTCCTGCATGGCCAGCATCTTTTCGCAGCGGCGTTGCAGGTCGGCCAGCACACGCAACTGTTCCTCTTCGCGGTATTGCCGTAACAACTCCTCTAACTTTTGCCGGGCTTGACGGAGCAAGTCGGCGGCTTTGGCTTGATCATCGGAAGCGGGCTTCCTTTCATCCTTGGCGATGCGGTTTTCGGCACTGCGCTGGTAGCCGTGAGCGTCTTCGATGCGTTCGCGGCCAGGCACACCGGGTTGCTGCTGGCCTTGCTGACCGCCACCGCGTGCTTGACCCGACTGCCCACCACCTTGCTGACCACCACCCTGCTGCCCGCCCCCTTGTTGACCGCCAGCTTGACTGCCACCCTGTTGCCCACCGCCCTGTTGACCACCACCTTGTTGCCCACCGGCGCCACGGGTCTGTGGATTGGCGGCACCTTCTCCCGGACCTCGTGCCTGAGCGCCCTGGCTACCCTGATCTCCACCAGGCTTGCCACCGCCGGCTTGACCACTGCCCGGTTTATCGCCCGGCTTTCCGCCGCCGGCCTGACCGTCGCCCGGTTTGTCCCCAGGTTTTCCACCGCCGGCCTGACCACTGCCCGGTTTATCGCCCGGCTTTCCGCCGCCGGCCTGACCGTCGCCCGGTTTGTCCCCAGGTTTACCACCGCCGGCCTGACCACCGCCGGGTTTATCACCGCCCTGTCCGCTGTCGCTGCCCCCGCGAGCCTGGCCGGGCTTCGAACCGTCACCGGACTGGTTGCCGCCACGTGCCTGCGAACCGGACTCGTTGGGCGAGCCACCGCGCGCCTGGCCGGTCTGTTCGGAACCAGGTTTACCGGAATCGGGAGTGCGTGCCTGAGGATTGGGCGCTCCCCGACCTTCATCGCGGGCTTGACCGGGTTGTCCGGAACCGCTCCGTCCCTCGCCGCGTGCTTGCGCTTCTGGTCGTTCGTTTTTGCCGGCATCACGTGCTTCACCGCGGCTCGGATCACCCTGGCCGGAACGAGCCTGTTCAAGTTGCCGAATCTGGTTCAGGATTTCCTCCACTCTTCGGCTGGCGGCTTCCTGAGCTTTCTTGGCGTCCTCCTTGCTGATATTGGGATTGTCGTTGCGTGCCTGAGCAACACGCTGGGCCCGTTCCGCTTCCTCCAGCCGACGAATCAACTCCGCGTAGAGCTCCATTTCCTTTTTCTTGAGCGATTCGTCGTCGGGGGACATGAGGATATCGAGCAAGCGTTGCATGGCTTGCTGAACATCGCCACCCTTTTCGACGACCTGCTGGATTTCTTTCAAACTGCTCAGCGTACCGGGTCGTTTGAGCCGCTCTGCCAGGTCGCTGACATTGAGCCGGACGTTGCGTTCACGGGCTTCCCGCAGGGCACGGTAAATGATGCGGGCTTTTTCGACGTCGCCGGGATTATTGCGCCGTTCCATCAATTGAGCGATGCGCAACAACTGCTCTTCGAGCTGAGCGTAGCGGGCTGCCACGACCGCCTGATTGGCGGCCAGTTCGTCGGTCAACTGATTGCTGGGCTGCTTCGGGGCAGGCTGGCCTTTCTCATCGGGATTGCCAGTTGGCTGAGCCAGTACTGCCAGGGTCAGGCTCCACGTCAGCACGGCAACCAGCGACACCAGCAGCGTGAGTTTGTGGCTTGTCAACATCGTTGCGATTCCTCCCAATCCGGTCTGCGAGCAAACCATTCCCCGTCGGTGCATGATTGTCTCCCTCCAGGACATTGTAGGCATACCTGGAACCTGGCGCTGGCGAAATTCCGAGCCGTTTCACGAAGCGGGACGGTTCTGGCAGCCTGGCCCGCTCGCGCTTGCCGCTTGACCCTCATCCTGCGGTCAAGGATACATCGTCTGGCGGGCGTTTGCCAGTGCAGGCCCCACTGATAAGACGAACCACTTGCTTTCGCGCAACAGGAATTTTCTCACCGGGGGTGCTTGGTTCGGTCGGCTAGGGATAAAACTTGCCGTTGGCATCGGCGAGCTGGCGGAGCAATTCGGTCGGCTGGAAGCGGACACCGAGGTCCTGATAGCGCTGGCATTTTTCGAGAATGCTTGCGAGGCCGATTTCGTCGGCCCATCGCAGGATGCCACCTCGCCAGGCTGGGAAACCCGTACCGAGAATCAGACCCATATCCACATCGCCGGCGTCGCGGACGATTTGTTCGCTCAGGACGCGGGTCGCTTCCAGCAACATGGGCAAGAACAACCGGTCGGTAATCTCCTCGTTGCTGAGCGAACGCTTACCGCGACGGCAGCGTTCGAGGATCGGCTCCAAAGCCGGGTCGTCGCTGCCGTGTTTGGGATCGCGGGAGTAATTGTAAAATCCGGCACCGCTCTTCTGACCGAGTCGGCCAGCCTGTACCAGTTCGGCGACGATGCGGCTTTCGACGAAGCGATCGGGAAACGCCTGCTGCAGGACCCGGCCCGCATACAGAGCGGTATCCAGCCCGACCACATCCTGCAGTGTCACCGGCCCCATCGGCATACCAAACTCCACTGCCGCCTGGTCAATCTGGCGCGGCGTGGCACCCTCCTCGAGCATCAGCATGGCCTCGTTCAGGTACGGAAACAGCAGGCGGTTCACCAGAAAGCCGGGACTGTCCCGCACCACGATCGGCGTTTTGCCGATGCGCTTGGCAAAGGCCACCAGCGTGGCGATGGTGACATCGTCGCTCGCCTCACCCCGCACCACTTCCACCAGGGGCATGCGTTCAGCCGGGTTGAAGAAATGCAGACCGGCAAACCGCTGCGGCTTCTGCAACGTCCGAGCCATCCGCGATATGGACAGCGTCGAGGTGTTGGAAACTATCAGGGTCTCCGCACCGACATGGGTTTCCAGTTCGCCCAAGAGCCGCGTTTTCAGGTCTTCGTTTTCGGTAACGGCCTCGATAACCAGATCACGATCGGCCATAGCAGCCAGGGTCTGCGTGGTGCCGATCCGAGCCAGGGTGTCGGCAGCTTCTTGCGGTTTCATTCGCCCCAGCTGCACTCGTTCGAGCAGACCGCGTTCGATGCGTTGCAGGGCGTTCTGGAGAATTTCCGCGGAAACGTCCAGAAGTTGCACCAGGCAACCTCGCCGTGCCAGCACGCTGGCAATTCCGCATCCCATCACGCCGGCACCGAGCACTCCGACCCGCTCGATAGTTCGCGGCACCACTTGCGGATTGGCCACACCGGGGTCTTTCTGCAGACGCTGTTGCTGAAAGAAAACGGCAATGAGATTCCGCGCTTCCGAGCCGACCGCCAGACGTAAAAAAGCCTCCCGTTCGTGCTGCAGACCGTCGGCCAGAGGCAAATTCACCGTCTTTTCCACCACCTCTAATGCCACCAGCGGTGCCTGGGGACGCCCGCGGGTTTTCTGCCAGACCTGACCGCGAGCCACGGCAAAGGTGTAGGCGTGTTGCTCTTCCGATAAGCCGACCGGTTGCTGTTTGCGGCGACGTATCTCCGGCCAATCGTTGAGCTGGCGAGAAAGCAAAAGCAGGCGTTGGGCTTCTTCCAGCAGCCGATCGCCAGGCACCGCATCGAAGGCCAGGCCGATTTCCACTGCCCGATTCGCGGTGATACTCTCGCCAGTGCATATCATCTCCAGGGCCAGCGATGGGCCGATCAGTCGCGGCAAGCGTTGCGTCCCGCCCCAGCCCGGAATCAGACCGACCTTGACTTCCGGCAGTCCCAGTTCGGTGCGCGGATGCGTGCTGACCAGGCGATGGTCGAACGCCAGGGCGATTTCCAGTCCGCCGCCCAGACACGGCCCCTCGATAGCCGCCACCGTGGGACATGGGAGGCTTTCGATCCGCTGCAATAACGCTTGGCCACGCTCCAGCAGTTGTCGCACCAGTTCCGGATACCGCCAGGCCTGGGCCAGCTCCCGCAGGTCGGCCCCGGCCAGAAACATGCCCGGTTTGCCACTGGTCAAAATTACCCCCGCCAGAGGCGCCAGCCGGGCTATCTCGGCAACGGTTCGCTCCAGTTCGGCCAGCACTGCCTGGCTGACGACGTTGACTTTGCTCTCCGGCTGATTGATGGTAATCAGGATTTCACCGCCGGGCAGTTGTTGCCAGGTTACGGCTTGCTCGGCCACGCCTTTCTCCTTCGCCTGACGCTATGGCAGTGCCGCTTCGCTCGATGGGATTCGCGTATTTTACAACTCTGGCATGGATTTTTGGGTCCGCTCTGGTCTTCTTGTGCCGGTGCGCAGATACGTCCCGAGGCTTCCTGATGATTGCACCCTAGTCCGCCTTGGTCTTCTTTGTGCCAGTGCGCAGATAGTCCTCATAGAGTTGCGCGAACCTCTCCAAGTCCGCTTTTGGTGTTCTTTGTGCCAGTGCGCAGATACATCACGAGCCCTCTTGAGGATTGCACCCTAGTCCGCCTTGGTCTTCTTGTGCCGTTGCGCAGATAGTTCTCGTAGAGTTGCGCGAACCTTTCCAGGTCCGCTTCTGGTGTTCTTTGTGTCGGTGCGCAGATACATCACGAGTCTTCTTGAGGATTGCACCCAGGCCCGCTTTGGTCTTCTTGTGCTGTTTTTGGTCTTCTTGGGCCGTTGCGCAGATAGTTCTCGTAGAGTTGCGCGAACCTTTCCAGGTCCGCTTCTGGTGTTCTTTGTGCCGGTGCGCAGATAGTTTCCATAGAGTTACGCGAACCTTTCCAAGCCCCCTTTGGTCTCTTTTCTGCCGTTGCGCAAATAGCTCTCAGAGTTGCGCGAACCTCTCCAAGCCCGCTTCTGGCGTTGTTTGTGTCGGTGCGCTCGAGGTGATTGGCACATTTTACGACCAAACCGGCCGCAGGCCAGGCAACTCGCCGCAACACCTGCCGCCAGCCCGGCGGCTCCCCCACGCGCCGACGGCTAAAGCGGCGGTGCGAAGTAGCACCTACCAACACGCCGTGCCTGGCGCCGGTTCGCTAGTTCACCAGAACGGCGGTGGTGCTGGGCTGATTGTGACGGCGATGACGACTGGTTTTTCGACGGGGAGTCGCTAGTTCACCAGAACGCCGGTGGTGCTGGGCGGGGTGAAGCTCACGATCGCGTCGTTGCCGGCCATGTCGCGGATGAACGTGCCCGCTGGCCGCATAATCGGCGAGAGTATCTCTATCCCGTTCGTGTCGCGGTCGGAGGACTGAATCACATAGCGGAACCGCAGCGTTCTCGAGTCCGGTTGGCTGTAGAAAACCGCGTTGCGAATCACACTGCCGATACGCAGCTGGATAAATGGTTTCGCGGTGCTGGTGGTACCGACGTTGACCGACTCACTGAATCGCACCACGATGTCCAGCGCCTGGCCGGTTACATAATGCCCGTTGGCCGGCGGTGTTACCAGCACAATCGTCGGGGCCACCGCATCCACTTTCACGTTCGGCGTGCTCGGATTGGTGAAGGTCGTGATAGCATCGTGCCCGGCCTGGTCGCGGATGAAAGTTCCCGCAGGCAGCAGAATCGGCGAGAGGATTTCGATCCCGTCGGTGTCCAGATCGCCGCTTTGCACTACGGAGCGGAAGCGCAGCGTGGTGGGGTCCGGTTGGATGTCGAAAAGCGCATCAGCAGTCCGCGAGCCAATCCGCACCTGCAGATGTGGCCGAAGGGTGCTGGTGGTGCCAACGGTGACCGGCTCACTGAAGCGAATTAAGATTTCCAGTGCCCCGCCGGCACGATACCAGCCGTTGGCTGGCGGCGTAACCTGAACGATGCTCGGCGGTACAGTATCCACCAGAACGCCACTGGTATCCGGCGGTACAAAAACCAGGGCCGCAGCGTTGTCCGCGGTGTCCTTAATCGTTCCGCCGTTCAGGTCGAGCGGCGAAACTACGGTGATCCCATCTGTGTCCAGGTCGTCTGACTGCACAGTGTACCGGAAGAGCAAACTGCTCGAGCCGCTGCCGGACTGAAAGGTCGCGTAACGCGTCGCGTCGCCGATGGTCAGTTGCAAGCGCGGTGTCCCGAAAGTGGTGTCCACCACCACCGGACGGTCGAATACCACGGTGAAATCGAGGTTCTGGCCAAGCTTGTAAATGCCGCTTCCGGGGCCGCTGACGCTGTCAATCACCGGGCCCTGGTGATTGACCAGCACGACACTGAGCGGAGGCGTAAAGTCCAGCTGAGCATGGTTGCCTGCCCTGTCTCTGATGCTCCCCCCATTGAGGTCAATAGGCGTAACCAGGGTGATGCCATCCGAGTCCAGGTCTTCTAGTGCCACCGTATAACGGAAGCGAAGAGTAGTTGTGCCACTGCCGGACTCATAGGTCGCATACCGGACCAACGGGGGAATGCTTTCGCCCACGTTGCTGCCGAACCTCAGCACCAGTCGCGGCGTGCCCGTAACCAACACTGGTTCGCTGAATTCCACCTCGAAATAAAGATCGTCCTCCACCGAGTAGTTGCCATTAGCCGGTGGCGAGACCCGGATAATTTCAGGCTCCAGCTCGTCGCTGGCCCAGAGTTCCATGCCATGCGTGCCATCGCTAGCAGCGAAAAACAGCGTGCCGTTGACGTTGGTGAGCCACGTGGGACTGGAGCCAGCCGAACCCGGCCGGATATCTTGCACCAGGTAGGTGCTGTTCGCATCGCCATAACTGAACCAGAGTTCCCTGCCATACGTGCCATCGTCGGCCAGGAAGAACAGCACACCGTTGACGTTGGTCAGCCCGGAGGGCTCAGAACTAGCAGAACCCGGCCGGATGTCCTTGACCATCACGGTGCCGCCGGACGTGCCATCACTCTTCCAGAGTTCGAGGCCATTCGTGCCATCGTTGGCAGCGAAAAACAGTGTGCCGTTGACGTTGGTGAGCTTGTTAGCGCCGGACCCAAACGGACTCGGCCGGAAGGCCTTGACCATCACGGTGCCGCTGGATGTGCCATCGCTTTTCCAGAGTTCGATGTTGGAGGAGAAGGACCCAAGGCCAGTCCAGAAAACCAGTGTGCCGTTGACGTTGGTGAGATAGCTAGGATTGGAGCTAGCCAAGCCCGACCGGATGTCCCTGACCGGCACGGTGCCGGTGGACGTGCCGTCGCTTTTCCAGAGTTCGTAGCCGCTGGTGCCGTCGTTGGCCCGGAAAAACAACGTGCCGTTGACGTTGGCGAGCCACGCAGGGTTGGAATCAGCCGAGCCCGGTCCGATGTTCTTGACTAGCACGGTGCCAGTGGAAGTGCCATCGCTCTTCCAGAGTTCGTAGCCGCTGGTGCCGTCGTCGGCCCGGAAAAACAGCGTGCCGTTGACGTTGGTGAGCGACACAGAACGCGAATCACCTGAGCCCGGCCAGATGTCCTTGACCAGCACGGTGCCAGCGGAAGTGCCATCACTCTTCCAGAGTTCTCTTCCCTTCGTGCCGTCGTCGGCGGTGAAAAACAGCGTGCCGTTGACGTTGGTGAGATAGCGAGGATGGGAGCGAGCCGAGCCCGGCCAGATGTCCCTGACCAGCATGGTGCCAGTGGAAGTGCCATCACTCTTCCAGAGTTCTCTTCCCTTCGTGCCGTTGTCGGCCGTGAAAAACAGCGTGCCGTTGACGTTGGTGAGCCAGTAAGGATTGGAGCCAGCCGTGCCCGGACGGATGTCCCGGACCATGACGGTGCCGGAGGACGTGCCATCGCTCTTCCATAGTTCCGCACCGAAACGCCCCTGGCGGGCTACGAAAAACAGCGTGCCGTTGACCTCGGTGAAGTTGCTGGGCGAGGAGCTTCCTGCCCCAGGGAAAATGTTTCTGACCAGGAATGTGGCCGGCACGGTGCGGTCTTCGAGTTGCTCGAAACCCAGTTGGGCCTTGTGAGACGGGCGGGATGGTTTCGGTTGCTCCGCCACGAATCCCAGACACATCCGCCACACGTTGAGCAGCCACTTGCGCATGCAATCCTCCTTTCTACGGGTGGGTCGATGCGGAAAAGCCGCCGCAAAGTATTGGGGATGTGGCAACGGGCTCCAGATGCCAGACAACTGGAAAGGAGAGCGCGAACGGCTGCACGGGCCAGCGATTCTCACCCGCCCGGCCAGTTGAATGACAACCGTGGCTCGATGCCAGGTTTCGATGTTACCAGACCCGCCAGCCACCGTCAAGGGAAAACTGGCGATGAGTCAGAACTTGCGGCCGGCTTCGGCAAAAATTGGTGTCGCGGCCATGATTCGAACGCATGGGACGAGTCAGAACTTGCGGCCGCCTTCGCCTGGCTAACGACCGAGTATCAGCTCGACCGTCAAACAAAAACTGGGCATGGGTCAGAAGTTGCGGGCAATACAAATTTCGACTTGATGAAGGCAGTGTTTACGCAACGCCACAAATTAGTCAGAAGTTGAGGGCAATACAGGTTTCGACGGCGGGCTCACCTCCGGATAGTGCGGTCATCGGACCGGCAGCAGGTCGTTCGCCGAGCGACGACTGCCAAATCAAGAGCGGCGGGCGTTATCCCGCCGTGGTATCGAAAAACGCATCTGCAACGGCGAGTGATCTTCGTGGAGTGGTTACGTTTGCCACTGCACAATCGGCTCCCGCACTACGGGGGGCTTACGCCCCCCGCTCTTGGTGAACGGTGTCCGGTCGGTGAGGAAATGGGGATTTTTGCGATACACGAACGCACGTTCCCAAGAGCGGCGGGCGTCAGCCCGCCGTGGTGTGGTAACGCCATTGCAATTGCGGACGCTTGCGACCAGCGACCCGCGTTAGGCTGCCGCTGGTCGGAAACCACGGTTGCAATGGCAAGGCACTGGATTTCCGCGTTTCGGATTCGCTTACCGAGTACATCCCACGGGGGGCTTACGCCCCCCGCTCTTGTTCCGACTACGACGACCGTCTGCCGAAAGAATGACGATTTTTGCGATGCACGAACGCACGTTCACAAGAGCGGCGGGGGTCAGCCCGCCGTGGTACGGTGAACCGAACGCCGTGCCGCAGGAATCACGCACTGTGCAGCGACTATGCGACACGGAATCAAGAGCGGCGGGCCTCAGCCCGCCGTGGGTGTAAGTAACGCAATTGCAATTGCGGACGCGTTCGTCCAGCGGCGGGCGTGAGCCCGCCGTGTGTGTTGGGGAAGCGCACTTGCAAGAGCGCTTCCGCAAAGTCGCGGGGGACTGCCGACGGTGTGCTCACGAACGCCGGTGGAGTCGCAGTAGCGAACCCACGGGGGGCTTACGCCCCCCGCTCTTGTTCCGACTACGACGACCGTCTGCCGAAAGAATGACGATTTTTGCGATGCAGAAACGCACGTTCACAAGAGCGGCGGGGGTCAGCCCGCCGTGGTACGGTGAACCGAACGCCGTGCCGCAGGAATCACGCACTGTGCAGCGACTATGCGACACGGAATCAAGAGCGGCGGGCCTCAGCCCGCCGTGGGTTTGCAAATCGCGTGTGCGACGGCGATGCGATGAATTTCGGCGTCTCGAACTCGTGTGCGGAGCGCACTCCACGGGGGGCTTACGCCCCCCGCTCCTGGTTGCACGACGTGCGTTCGGCACAAGATGCGCGGTTTGCGATGCGAAGACGCTCGTCCGGCCAAGAGCGGCGGCGCTTTCGTGAGCTGGCGGGATTTTCCACCAGCTTGCTACGTTCCGAATTGGTAACGCTGGGCTCAGCCTAGCAAAACCCGCCCCGGCCATGGCGATTTTGCATCGGCTTGCTTCTTTCCGAATTGGCAACGGCGGTGCGATTTTGGTTCGGCTCCTTGGGCTTTCGGCGACTTTACACCTGTTTGCTACGTTCCGAATTGGTAACGCTGAGCTCAGCGTAGCAAAGCCCGCCCCGGCCATGGCAATTTTCCATCGGATTGCTTCTTTCCGAATTGGCAACGGCGGTGCGATTTTGGTTCGGCTCCTCGGGCTTTCGGGGATTTTGCACCGGCTTGCTACGTTCCGAATTGGTAACGCTGGGCTCAGCTTAGCAAAGCCCGTCCCGGCCACGGCGATTTCGCATCGGCTTGCTTCTTTCCGAATTGGCAACGGCGGTGCGATTTTGGCTCGGCTCCTCGGGCTTTCGGCGACTTTGCACCAGCTTGCTACGTTCCGAATTGGTAACGGCTACACAGAGCCTGGCGGCTTGCCGTCGCAAACGCCGGTTCGAGAAATCGGTCGAAGATTGCGACGTGTGGGCACAGCTTGCCCCAAACCGTGGACGAGGGCGCGGAGGATACGTGATGCCCCAGGTTGCTGGGGTCGTCCTTGCCAAAGGTAGTGCGGGGACGAAGGTGCGTGCCATGTGGGGTGCCCTGGGTTGTTGCGGTTATCGTTGCCAAGGGGTGATGCCTCAGAGGGCTTATCAAACGTCGCGCCTAGACGAAGGTGCGTACAATGCTTGTTGCCCTGAACCACGCCGGAGCGGGAAAAGTTCTCGTCCGCGGAAGGTATTCACGCTGCCGCACAGTGCGGTGTGATTTGAATCTGGCCGGGACAGGTCAATTTTGCGTCAGCGCAAGATGTCCCCAGAGGCCGTAGTCTCGCCTGATGCTGAGCGAGACTGCGAGGGTAAAATTTTTCGTCGGGGACTGCTTGACGGCAGACAGGCGGTTTGTACATTATGTCTTTCCCGTTACCTGGCGTCGCGGCGAGCGAGGTCAGGACGGGTCAGCAGGGAGTGTCAGACGTGGCGGCCATTGCCCAGGAGCGGATTCGCATTCGAATGGAGGCTTACGATCACAGCATCCTCGATGAATCCGCCAAGCGCATTGTCGAAACTGCGGAGCTGACGGGAGCGAAGGTGCATGGGCCGATTCCTCTGCCCACCCGCATCGAGCGCTACACCGTCCTGCGCAGCCCGCATATTGACAAAAAATCCCGGGAACAATTTGAGATTCGCACGCACCGCCGGCTCATTGATATTTACGAGCCGAACTCCCGTACTATTGAGGCTCTGAACAAACTCACCCTGCCGGCGGGCGTGGATATCAAAATCAAAGCCAGTGCTGGCTAAGCGAAAGGGCTGTTCCCGGGGGGAGAAGCAGGCGAGCCTGGCATTCGGCGCGTTGTGGCCGATCACGGCATCAAGCGAGTGTGCACGGTCGGGCTGGCGGCTGACCGGAACCGGCAGCGCAGCGGTTAGGAAAGTCGCCACGATCGCTGTGACTATTTCTTTGACGAGAGGCCCATGATTACGCTGAATGTGTATAACCAGCAGGGAGATGCGGTCGGCACCGTGCAGGTGGACCCGGCGGAATTCGGCGGTCGGGTCAACAAGGTGTTGCTGCACGAGGTGGTGTTGATGCATCTGGCCAATCGTCGCCGCGGTACTCATTCCACCAAACGGCGCGGTGAAGTCGAAGGAAGTACACGCAAACTCTATCGGCAGAAAGGAACCGGACGTGCTCGCGTGGGTTCCCGGCGAACCAACAAGCGCGTCGGTGGCGGCACCGCCAAAGGTCCCAAACCACGCGATTATCACTATCGCCTGCCCAAAAAAGCCGTCCGCATGGCCATCTGCCAGGCGATTCTCAGCAAGCTCCTGGATGGCGAAACCGTCATTGTGGATGACCTGCACCTGCCGGAGGTGAAAACCAAACACATGGCGAAAATTCTCAAAAACCTCCGGCTGGACGGTATTTCCACGCTTATTGGCCTGGACGACTACAACCAGGACCTGTACCGTGCGGCACGGAATATCCCCAACGTGCTGCTGTATCCGATCCGCGAATTCAATACGTATGTGGTGCTGCGGCAGAAACGATTGCTGCTGACGCTGAAGGCTCTGGAGGCGCTGCGGGCCAGGGCACGCGCCATCGTCGGATATAACGGCGAAACCGCGGGCGAGTCAGCAGCCGTTTCGCAGGAAAAGACGCCGGCGGCACTGGCAACGTCGGCCACGTAATGCTTTCCTGGCCGGCCCACCAGGAAATCGGCGTCGCCGGAAAAATTGCGAGGGTCTGGCACCTCGGCAGGGAAACCAATTATGGCAGCTAAGGCCGGTGGTTGTGCCATCGGCTCTTCATGACCGGGACACGGATTACCATGCTCCGACTCAAACCAGGCGAACAGCGCACGAAAGGCCCCAAGCTCCAGCCGTATCAGATTATCCTCCGCCCGATTATCACGGAAAAAAGTCTGCACCAGGCGGAGCGCCGGCGGCATTATACCTTTGAAGTCAACCAGTATGCGACCAAGCCGGAGATCAAGGCGGCCGTCGAAGAACTCTTCCATGTACGGGTGCTGCGAGTCCGCGTCATGAACCGTCTGGGCAAGCCGAAACGGTTTCGCGGCATTGAGGGCCGCACCTCCGGCTACAAAAAAGCCATCGTCGTGCTTCATCCGGAAGACCATATTGACCTGTTCTAAGCGGAACGCAACAGCGAAACCGAATCAGCGTACAATGCCTGGCCAGATAACCTGCTGAAGACGGAAACATAAACGGGAATATCACCATGGGCATTCGCTATTACAAGCCAACCAGTCCCGGTCGTCGCCACGGTGCCGTGAGCGATTTCGCAGAGATTACCGACCGGAAGAAGGAACCGGAAAAGAGCCTGCTCGAACCTTACGTTCGCAGTGGCGGTCGCAATAACCAGGGAATCATTACCTCGCGGCATCGTGGTGGCGGGCACAAGCGGATGTACCGCATCATTGATTTCAAGCGCGACAAGGACAACGTCTGGGGCACGGTGCTGGCGATCGAATACGATCCGAACCGGTCGGCCCGGATTGCCCTGGTGGAATACGAAGACGGCGAGCGTCGCTATCACCTGGCCCCGGAAGGCTTGAAAGCCGGCGATAAGATCATTTCCGGCGAGAATGTGGAGCCGCGATTGGGAAACTGCCTGCCGCTCCGCAAAATCCCGCTGGGTATGGAAGTGCACAACATTGAACTGACGCCGGGACGCGGCGGGCAACTGTGTCGCAGTGCCGGCACCAGTGCGACGTTGACGGCCCGCGAGGGAAAATGGGCCCAGCTGACCTTGCCGTCGGGGGAAATGCGGCGGGTACCGGCCGATTGTCGCGCTACCATCGGGCGGGTCAGCAATCCCGACCACATGAACATTCCGCTGGGGAAGGCGGGACGGAGTCGCTGGCTGGGAATTCGCCCACATGTCCGCGGTGTGGCCATGAGTCCTTACGCCCACCCGATGGGAGGCGGTGAGGGTCGCACCAAAGGCGGTCGGCATCCGTGCAGCCCCACTGGGGTGCTGGCCAAAGGCGGCAAGACTCGCAAACCTCGCAAGCCTTCCAACAAATTCATCATTCGTCGCCGTCCGCCGGGACCTCACTATCGCCAGGGCTAAGCTGAACGTGAGCATTCCCAGCTTCGGGCGAGTGCCAGAGCATAGTGGAGCGATCCTATGAGCCGATCGCTGAAAAAAGGCCCTTACGTAGATGCCAAGCTGCGCAAAAAAGTCATGAAGCAGATGGAGTCCAGGAAAAAAGAGCCCATCAAAACCTGGGCCCGTGATTGCACGATCATTCCGGAATTCGTGGGATTTACTTTTCTGGTGCACAACGGTCGGGTCTTCAACAAGGTGTTCGTAACGGAAGACATGGTGGGGCATAAACTTGGGGAATTTTCCCCGACCCGCATCTTCCGTGGGCACAGCGGTCAGAAAAAGGCGGCCACTGGACAGAAGTGAATACAATATAATGGCTGGCATCGCGGGGTGGAGCAGTGGCAGCTCGCCAGGCTCATAACCTGGAGGTCGCGGGTTCGAATCCCGCCCCCGCAATTTCTCAAGCCTAGCAGCCATTGGAGCCCTCCTTTCGTCCAGGTCGGCCGTGGCAGCCGACCTCAGCTCCCGCGACGTTCCCCTTTCCGGGGAACGTCGCTTTCTTAGTCTTTTCGGGCAAATGCGGAGCGTCGCATGGCCAAGGCAAACTTAGCTAGATATCGGCTCTATACTGCCCACCATTACTTCGCCGACATGGGGGCACGCAAGGTGCGCCCATTTGCCCGGCTGATTACCAACAAAAACGTCGAGGAGGCGCTGGAACTGTTGCGTTATTATCCGAATCGTGGAGCGCGGCTTCTGGAAAAGGTGCTGCGCAGTGCCATCGGCAACGCCGTGGACCAGGGAGCGAACCGGCCGTATGACCTCAACGTCTTGGAAGCGCGGGTGGACGATGGCCCGATGTGGAAACGTGTGCATCCCCGAGCCCGAGGGATGGCGTATCTGGTCCGCCGAAGGCTCTGCCATATCCACGTAACCATCGGCTGATTGCAGACCCGGAGAACCGCAGATGGGACAGAAAGTTTGTCCGATCGGCTTTCGCGTCGGCGTCATGGAAGACTGGCGTAGTCGCTGGTACGCCGGCAAACGGGAATTCGCCGACCTGCTCGTCGAAGACGAGCAAATTCGCCGCTATATCAAGAAAAACTACGCAGAAACCGGTATCGCTCGCATCGAAATCGAACGCACCCGCGAGGCGGTAAAAGTCTTCGTGCATGCCGCTCGCAGCGGTATGCTCATCGGAAAACGCGGCGCGGAAGCCGATGAGCTTACCCGCAAACTCGAAGACCTCACCGGCCGGAAAATTGACCTCAAAATCCAGCCAGTGGACAAACCGGAACTGAGTGCCCAGCTGGTGGCAGAGGATATTGCCGAGCAGCTGGTCAAACGTGCCAGTTTCCGCCGCGCCATGAAACGTGCCGCCGATCAGACCATGGAAGCGGGAGCGCGCGGTATCAAGATACAGCTTTCCGGTCGGCTGGCGGGTGCGGAAATGGCACGGTGCGAAAAGGAAATTCGCGGTCGCATCCCGCTGCAAACGCTGCGGGCGAAAATTGACTACGGCTTTGCCATTGCCCGCACCACGCTGGGTGTGATTGGCGTGAAAGTGTGGATCAATCTCGGCGATTATCTGGAGGAGGCCAGCCATGCCCCTGATGCCCAAGCGGGTCAAGTATCGAAAAAGCCAGCGCGGGCGCGTGCGCGGCAACGCCTGGCGGGGGAATGAAGTCGCTTTCGGTGAGTATGGATTGCAATCGCTGGAAGGGGGCTGGCTCAGCGCCCAGTGCATCGAAGCCGGCCGCGTTACCGCTTCGCATTTCCTTCGCGGCGAGGGACGCATTTACATCCGCGTCTTCCCGCACAAGTCGGTTTCCGCCAAGCCCGCCGAGACCCGCATGGGCAAGGGAAAAGGCGAACCGGAATACTGGGCGGCCGTCGTCAAACCCGGACAGATTCTTTACGAGATCGGCGGCGTGCCCGAAGATGCGGCGCGGGAATGCCTGGCACGAGTCGCTCACAAAATGCCTTTCAAGTGCCGCTTCGTAACTCGCCGTCCCAGCATTGGAGGCTAGCCCATGGCCAGGCCCTTGAAAGCACGCGACCTGCGGCAGATGAGCGACGAACAGCTGGATTTGCTGTACCAGGAGCGCACCCGCGATCTGTTTTCCCTGCGGGTACAGGCCTCGACACAGCGGCGGGATGTGCCCATGGAAATCCGCAAGGCTCGCCGCGACATCGCCCGTATCCTGACCGTCAAACGCGAACGGGAGCTGCAACGGCAAGCGTCCGCGGCGGGTGCAGGTAACACCGCTTCCTGAACCGCCAGGGACACGACTGCGGAATCCGTCCGCGGATGCGTGTTGGGGCATTGGCACTCCCACGCTTTCCCCTACCGACACGGGAACAAATCCGAGGGTGGATGGAAATTATGAGCGAAGCAACACGTGGCCGACGCAAGGTGGCTATTGGCATCGTCACCAGCGACAAAATGAACAAGACTCGGCGGGTCGAGATTCCCCGTCTGGTGCAGCATCCCCGCTACGGTAAATACATTCGCCGCCGGACCGTCTGCTACGTGCATGATGAGAACAACGAGTCGCGTGTGGGCGACACCGTCAAGATTATGGAAACTCGACCGCTGTCGAAACTGAAACGGTGGCGGCTGGTGGAAATCGTTGCCCGAGCCGCTACCCGTCAGGTGCTCGCCAGCACCACGCCGGCCCAGGAAAATCCGAACACAGCCAACCCGTAATATCGGGCCGGCTTCGCATTTTCCGAGCCTCTGGACATAAACGGGAGCGCCACCATGATCCAGATGACGACTTATCTCGATGTCGCTGACAATACCGGTGCCAAAGAGTGCATGTGTATCAAAGTGCTCGGCGGCAGCAAACGCCGCTACGGTGGGCTTGGCGACATTATCGTCGCCAGTGTCAAGAAGGCGATCCCGGGCGGCGAGGTCAAGCCGGGCGATATTGTCAAGGGCGTCATTGTCCGCTGCAAGAAGCCGTATCGTCGGGAAGACGGCAGCTACGTCCGCTTCGACAGCAACGCCATGGTGCTGATTGACAACGAGAAGAACCCGCGCGGCACACGCATCTTCGGTGCGGTGGCACGCGAGTTGCGCGAAAAAGGATTCATGAAAATCATCAGCCTGGCGGCGGAGGTCGTCTGAATGCGCCTCCCCGAGCCGGAGCACCTGCGCGGAGAAACTGGCATGCATATCCGCCGAGGCGACACCGTCGTGGTCATCAAAGGCAGCGATGCTTCTCCTCAGCATAACACCATCGCTCGCGTGCTCCAGGTTTTCCCCAAAGAGCGGAAGGTGCTCGTGGAGGGAGTGAACCTGGTGTGGAAGCATGTCCGGCCGTCCAGGCGAAACCCCCGCGGTGGTCGTATCCAGAAGGAAATGCCGATCAGCGTCGCCAACGTCATGCTCTATTGCCCGCACTGTCAGCGGGGCGTGCGAGTCGGGCGTCGCTATCTGCCTGACGGCACGAAAGAACGCTACTGCAAAAAGTGCAAAAACAGCCTCGGCGTCATCGCCCGCAACAAGCGTGTCGCCAGCACTGGCGCTTCCTGACCTGAATAGCCAGCACCGGCACCGACGCCGGATGACAATGCCAACGTCGAAAGCCTGAAAGCCAGCGAGGAACCTATGGCCCGCTTGCTCGAAAAATATCGGCGTGAGGTCGTCCCCGAGTTGCAGAAGCGACTCGGTCGGTCCAACATCCTCAGCCTGCCCCGCCTGGAGAAAATCACGGTCAACATGGGTGTGGGCAAGGCGACGCAGGAACGGTCGCGGTTGGAAGAAGCGGCCCAGCACCTGGCACTCATTACCGGACAGAAACCGATTATCACCAAGGCGAAAAAATCGGTGAGCGGTTTCCGTCTTCGCAAGGGGATGGAGATCGGCTGCAAAGTCACGCTGCGCGGCAAGCGGATGTATGAGTTCCTCGATCGGCTCATCAGCATTGCCCTGCCGCGTATCCGTGATTTTCGCGGTCTGAATCCGCGTAGCTTCGACGGACACGGCAACTATTCCCTCGGACTTCCGGAGCAAACGGTCTTCCCCGAAGTGGACCCGGACAAGGTGCGCTACGCCCAGGGCATGGATGTGTGCATTACCACCACCGCCAAAAACGACGCCGAGGGACGATTACTGCTGCAATTGCTCGGCCTACCCTTCCGGGCTGAGTAAGCGCGGTATCCGAAGAACGAAAAATCCCGGGCGTAAAATGCCAGATCAGGGAAGGAAAATTGCATCACCGAACCGACAAGCCGTCGAGCAATTTGGAAGCATCCGCTGGTCGGGTGAGGAATAAAAAGCATGGCGGTCAAAGCGAAAAAGGCGAAATTTGCCAAACAGCTGCAACTTCTGGAAATCTATCGTCGCCAGCGTGAGCAAGCGAAGATTCCGCCACGGGAACTGATCCGCATACGCCTGCGGTGTCGGCTGTGTGGTCGGCCACGCGGTATTTACCGGAAATTCGGTATCTGCCGCATCTGCTTCCGCAACATGGCCAGCTGGGGTTTGATTCCCGGCGTGCGGAAGGCCAGCTGGTAAGCCGACATCCAGGCCGAACAGCGGTGTTTGCTGCTTCGACGGCAGCGAACCTGGTTCGGGAATTCGCTCCGGATCGCCAGCGGCTTCACCCGCCCGCTTCGCCATCAACCGCCGCGAGTGCGGTTGAAAGGATCAGTGCTGAACCGTCTTTCTCTGCAAGGACTCGCTTGCTTCCTCACGGCAGGGGTCTTCGCTAACGTGCCTGCCATCCAGCACGATCAGGAACTGCCAAGATGATGACCGACCCGATTGCCGACATGCTGACCCGCATCCGCAATGCCTTGCGCATCGAGGCCCCGTATGTGGATATGCCCTCCTCGCGCGAAAAAGTTGGCATCGCCCAGGTGCTCAAAGAAGAGGGCTACATTCTCGATTACCAGGTGGGACGGATTCGCCTGGACGAGCAAACCGGTCGCAAGGAGTTCTTCCCTGGCGAAAAAGACGCCAAGCCGATCCTGCGAATTTTCCTGAAATACGGCGACCAGGGCGAACAGGTGATTCGCTCCATCGAGCGGGTAAGCAAACCGGGCCGGCGGATCTATCGCGGTTACCGCGACCTCAAGCCGGTACTCAATGGTCTGGGCATCGCGGTGGTGAGCACCAGTCGGGGCATCATGAGCGACCGGCAGGCACGCCGTCGGCATCTCGGCGGCGAAGTTCTGTGCGAAGTCTGGTAACGGCCGATCAGGAGAGGAGCCATGTCGCGGATTGGCAAGCAACCTGTACCGGTGCCGGAAAACGTCAAGGTACACCTCGAAAATGGCACCCTGCGGGTGGAAGGCCCGAAGGGAAAGCTGGAATTGCGTTACCATCCCAATATGCAAGTCGTTTACGACGCCCAGGCGCGGCAGATTCGCGTGCAGCGTCCCAATGACGAACGGCTCAACCGCGCTCTGCACGGGCTGACCCGCAGTCTGATCAACAACATGGTCATCGGCGTGACCCAGGGATTTGAGAAGCGGCTGAAGATTGAGGGTATCGGTTACCAGGCCCGGCTGGAAAAAGACAAAAAGGGCCAGAGCAAGCTCGTGCTCAGTGTCGGCTTTTCGCATCCGGTGATCGTGGACGTTCCGCCCGACCTGACCGCCGAGGTCCCCGACCCGAACACCATTATCATCCGCGGCTGCGATAAACAGAAAGTCGGGGAATTTGCCGCTGAAGTTCGTCGGGTGCGACCCCCGGAACCTTATAAGGGCAAAGGAATTCGCTACGAAGGCGAAGTGGTCCGCCGCAAGGCCGGCAAGGCTCCCGTTGGTGCCGGTGGATAACAGCCGCGGCCCAGGGATTTTCGCATTGGTGGAGTGGAAGGAGAAACCCACTTCTTCCTTCCCGGGTGCTGGAACGAACCAAGTGGACAAACATCGGCCGATTTTAGTAGCTCTTGCGTGTGGAAACCCGGCTTTCCGGTCGGCCATCGGAAAGCCTCAGCATCGTCGGTGGAAAGCCGACGAAGAGGTGTGGCTGCATGAATCCGCAGAAACAAAAAGCGCGTCAACGGCAACGGCGTGCCTGGCGGGTACGCAAACGGGTTTTCGGCACCCCGGAGCGTCCCCGTCTGTCCGTCTTTCGCAGCAACAAACACATTTACGCCCAGATTATTGATGATTTGCACGGCGTGACCCTGTGTGCCGCCTCCAGCTGCGGCAAGAATTCCGGTCTGAAATACGGAGGCAACATCGCTGCCGCTCAGGAAATCGGCAAACGCATCGCCCAGGCGGCACTGGCCAAAGGGATCACCAAAGTCTGCTTCGATCGCGGCCCGTACAAGTACCACGGACGGGTCAAGGCGCTTGCCGAGGCGGCTCGACAAGCCGGGCTGCAATTCTGACCGCTACTGAAGGGGAACCAGCATGGCCTCGGGCTACACCGAACCGGTTACCGGACAACTCGAAGACCGCGTCATCAAGATTCGCCGTTGCGCCGCGGTTATCAAAGGCGGCCGACGGTTCAGCTTCAACGCTTTGGTAGTGGTGGGCGATAAAAACGGCCGGGTCGGCTACGGATACGCCAAGGCCAACGAAGTGCCTCCGGCCGTGGAAAAAGCCACCTCCCTCGCCCAGCGCAATCTCCATCGCATCAGCCTCAAAGGCGATACCATCCCGCACAAAGTCATTGGCAAATTCGGCACCACCAAAGTCATTCTGGTTCCTGCTGGCCCCGGTACAGGCGTGAAGGCTGGGCCAGGCGTGCGCCAGGTGCTGGAACTGTGCGGCATTCGTAACATTCTCACCAAGGTACACGGCAGCACCAACCCGCTCAATGTCGTCAAGGCGACCATCCGGGGCTTACGGCTACTACGCACGAAAGAGGAAGTGGAGCGACTGCGTGGTGTGAAGCTGTGATGGCGACGATATCCGCAGCGTAAGCCAGTCGCCGACTTCTCGCAGGCAGCGCTTCTCCAGGCCAATCGTGTGGAAACAACGTATTTGCAGCAAGCTTCGTGGAGCAGACCATGGATTTATCGCAGGTTCATGTAGGAGTGCCACGGCGGAAACGCAAGAAACGGGTCGGGCGAGGCATCGGTTCCGGCCACGGCAAAACGAGCACGCGCGGCCACAAGGGACAGCGTAGCCGTGCCGGCACCAACAAACCCCATCCGCTTTCCGAAGGCGGTCAGATGCCCATGATCCGCCGCGTACCCAAGCGGGGTTTCAGTCACGCCACCTGGCGTCGGGAATATGCCATTGTCAATGTCGGCGACCTGGATCGCGTCTTCCAGGATGGCGACACCGTGGATATGGAAGCGCTGCGGCAGAAACGCCTTTTGGATGGGCAGTACGATGGTCTGCGGGTGCTCGGCGACGGCGAACTCACCAAACGCCTCATCGTCAAGGCGCATCATTTTTCGGCCTCCGCGCGTGCCAAGATCGAAGCCCGAGGCGGATCGTGCGAGCTATTGCCCGGCCCCAAACCGGTGCCACGCAATAAAATGAAACCGCGGGCCCCGAAATACGCCTCTTGACCGGAGCCTGACCAGTTGCTCTTACTAAGAGAATCGCGCTGAGGGCTGTCGGCCGGGTGACCGGGTCGTTATTCGCCTGTGCGAAGAGCGGCCGGCGCGGGCCGACGCTGACGAGAACAGTGAGCGCGATGGGGAGAGCGGCCTGTGAATTATCTGCTCAACATCTTCAAAATTCCTGATCTGGCTCGCAAAATTGGCATTACCCTGGTGTTTCTGGCCATTTATCGCATGGGTTACCACGTTCCCTTGCCCATCGTGGATCAGAAACGCATGCAGGAATGGGCGGAGCAGATGGCTTCCGGACAGTTCGGCCAGCTGTTTGCCGTCGCCAGCATGTTCAGCGGCACCAACCTGGGAATGCTGACCATCTTCGGGCTGGGTATCATGCCCTACATTTCTGCTTCCATTATCATTCAGCTTTTGGCCAGCGTCATCCCGGCTCTGGAGAAGTTGCAAAAAGAAGGGGAAAGCGGTCGCAAGAAGATCAACGAAATCACACGGTACCTGACCGTGGGCATTTGCATCATCCAGAGCGCCATGTATTTGCGGATGCTGGCGCCCGCCGGAGCCGCCGGCGAAAATGTTTTCCGTCCCGATCTGTTTCAGAGCTGGTTTTATTATCTGACCGCGGTGATCACCATGACGGCGGGAACCGTTTTCCTGATGTGGCTGGGCGAACAGATTGACGAATACGGTATCGGCAACGGCATCAGTTTGCTGATCATGGCCGGTATCATTGCCCGCATGCCCGAGGCGCTTTTAACGTTCCTGTTTGATTCGAGTGGCGGGACGTATCGGCTGAAAGAAAGCCTGTTCCGTCTGGGTGGCGGCAGTGGTACGGAACCGACGGTGGAAATCGTGGTGGTCATGGTGCTGCTCTTTCTGGGAGTGGTGCTCGGCGTCATTGCCATGACCAAGGCACAGCGACGTATTACCATGCAATCGGCGCGGCATGTTCGCGGCCGGCGGATCATCGGCGGGCAAAGCAACTGGTTGCCCCTGCGTGTCAATCAGGCCGGTGTCATGCCCATCATCTTCGCCGGAAGTTTGCTGATGATCCCGGCCTTCCTTTTCGACTTCATTGCTTCCCTGAGTCCGCGAGGTGCCGGCTGGGCAGCGGCTCTGGCAGATGATTTCCGCAACCACCGCTACCTCTACACGCTCTGCTACATCGCCCTGATTTATTTCTTCTGCTACTTCTGGACGGCGATCACCTTCAATCCCAAAGACATCGCCGATAACCTCAAGGAGTACGGCAGTTTCATCCCTGGCTATCGGCCTGGCAAAAGCACCGCCGATTACCTGGAAAAAGTGATGGTGCGCATCACGTATGTTGGAGCAGCGTTTCTGGCGGTGGTGGCCATTGTACCGACCCTGATCACCGCGACCCTGCAGGTGCCTCCAATTGTCTCGCAGTTTTACGGCGGAACAGGACTGCTGATCGTGGTCAGCGTCGCCCTCGACCTGATCCAGCGGATCAACAGCCACCTGGTGATGCGCAACTACCCCGGCCTGACCGAAGATTGAACGCCGTCCAATTGCCCGTCGGAAAATGATCTGCAAGTCAGTAGCTTACCGCTGATTTCCAGCGCCGATCTGGTACAGTTTCGTTTTCGGAAGCGGCAGAAACGCACAAAGTAACAGTAGCTAATCGCCCATTCGGAAAGCCGAGCACGCGGGCAGTCAGGTCATGGTCGGCGTAAACTGGTTTTAGAACCCAATGGCTCGGGGCTCGGACACCCGGTTTCAGCGCTCGCTAAAGGTGCGGCTTAATTGCGACATGATGAAAGGGCGACTGTCAGCCGCTGGGGTCAGGTTGTTGCCGGGGGGAGGTCCGGTCATGCGAAACTCCTCGGATGAACGCGATCGTCTGGCGAAACAGTTGACGACAGCGGTGCGGCAAGCGCTGACGCAAGCCGGCGTGGTCGGCGAACCCGTGCTCGTGGCCGTCTCCGGTGGGCCGGACAGTACCGCCTTGCTTCGGGTTTTGCTGGAGATTCTCGGTTCTGGAGTCATTCACGCCGCCCATTTCAATCACCAGTTGCGTGGCGCGGAAAGCGACGGCGACGAGGCTTTTGTCCGCGACCTGTGCCAGCAGTGGAACGTGGCTTTGACCGTAGAACGGCGAAACATCGGCCAGCTGCTGCAAACTCGCGGTGGCAATCTCGAAGCCCTGGCGCGACGCGAGCGCTATGCCTGGCTGGCCGAACTCGCTAACCATCTGCGGATTCGCTGGGTCGCCACTGGCCACACCGCCAACGATCAGGCCGAGACTGTGCTTTTCCGTTTGCTACGCGGCAGCGGTCTGCGGGGGCTTCGCGGTATCGCACCGCAACGACGCCTGGCCGACGAGGTGCAGCTGGTGCGTCCCCTGCTTCGTGTGACCCGCCAGGCCGTGAACGCTTACCTCCAGTTGCACGGCATCCAGGCGCGTACCGATAGCAGCAATTTCGACCTGAGCCGTCTGCGTAACCGCATCCGCTGGCAATTATTGCCCCTGTTAGAACGGGAATACAACGCCAGTGTGGTCGTGCACCTGGCGACACTGGCGGAACACGTGCACGAACATTACGCCTGGCTGGAACGGCAAGCCTGGCAGCTGCTGCAACGAATAGAGTTGCCCCGTTTCGGAGAGCAGGTGGTGCTCGATGCCCATCAGCTTCGGCAGGCCGAGCCGTTTCTGTTGCGGCAAGCGTTACGCCTTTTGTGGGAACGCGAGGACTGGCCAACCGGCAACATGACCACCCGACACTGGCAACGGCTGTGCAGTTTTTTGCGCGGCGAGTCCGTAAGCAGCCAAAGCCCCCACCCGGAGCGAACAGGCCGACTGCAACTACCCGCGGGAGTCCTTGTAGAACGCCACCTGCACACTTGGCGCTTATTCCGTCGCAGTAGCACCTGACGTCCCTGGCATCGCCTGCTTCGCCTGACGTCCTTCGCACCACCTGTTTACAGGCCGCCGGTTGTTTAGATGACGCTGGTTCATTCCTCAACGCTGCCACATCGCCTTTCGATGACAACCGCCCTTGCACGTCCAAATTCGGCGGTGCAGAGGTGTTCACTCGCGTCAGGCTTGCGTTTGGCATTAGGAACACTAATAGTACTAAGACCCAACTATTCAGGGGCTTGTTTTTTTTTTTTTTGTACTCACTAGGCTGACGCGGACTTGCTGGCGGATACTGCCAGAGCGGTTCTGGTGACACCAGCAGTAGTCAGCCTTCGCCGCGATCCCGGGGCTCGTCGCTGCAAGGTTCGCCTTCCCCTTCAACCTAGGCCCCCGCTGCAAAGGAGGAGTGTTCCATGAAGTGCCGCCTCTCTTTTCTGGTCGGCGTCCCAGTCATCCTGGGTCTCTGCTTGCTCGGCATCTCCAACCAGGTTACTTCACAGCAAAAGGAGCAGGAGAAAACCAGACCAAAGCCCGTTGACAAGAAGCCCATTGACCTGAAGCCTCCCATTGACGGCAAACCCGTTGATAAGAAGCCCATTGACAAAAAGCCCGTTGATGATCGATGGTCGCCAGAGCAGAGAGCCAAAGCTGAGGCGTTGGAAAGGGAGTTGCTAAGGTCTTTGCCACCTGAGCCTGTTGATCCCGAATTGCGGCGTGTGATTCTTGATGGTGACCCTGAATCAACGCTACGGAAACTAATTCCCGTGCCCCTGCCGGTCATCCCAAAGCCATGCGTGATTACCGCGGGTGACATAGACGGTTTCCAATACAACCCGAAAACCGATCAAGTTTCTCCCTGCTGTATCAAAATAAAGTCTCGGAACTTCGACGAACCTGGTGTCAACAAACCCTTCAGCCATCAGGTGCGCATTCCATGTTGCAAGATTCTCGCAATCCGGTGCGAGGTGCGCATTCGCAACGAGGGCGAGGGCTCTTATAACGATAGGCTATACGTCGCCATACCGGGCCCAGCCTGCCAGAATGTTTGGTACTCGGATATAAGTGCCCTGGACAAAAGCTGGCCTGGACCAACGGGTTCGGTTCACACCATAAGCTGGTGGCTGCCACCGGCGTCGGTTCAACAAATCAACCGTTACATTTTTGAACAGGCGAAAGGCTGCGATTGCTTTTTGTGCCTGCTCAGTCAGGACGACCATGCCGTGGATTATTGGCGGCTCTTTGTTTACTGCTGTGAATGCCCGACGGTGCCGAGAGCCGTAGGCTCTCCTATCCCTGAAGGCTCCATCACCAAGTAACTTTCACGATCACAAGTCGTCCGTGGCCTAGCCAGCCGCAAACGTGGCGTTTCACCAAGAAAGCATATAGCGTAACTTCGCCTCGCCCGGATACCGTGGTATCCGGGCGGGGTACTTGGCGCCAATCCGCGTGGACAATCTAAGTAAACCTACCGAGCGTCGCAACCGAAAAACGGCAACGCGAAAGGCCTCTGCGCTGCACAACCGCCGATGCACAAGAGCGGCGGGCGTCAGCCCGCCGTGGTTACCGTAACTCGCTTGCAACGGGGAACGGTATCGCTGGGAGCGATGATGGTCGTTCTCAAGAGCGGCGACCGTCAGCCCGCCGTGGGTGTGGGAAACACGATTGCGCAGACACACGCGCGCTTGTTCTGCAGACCGCCGACGGTGTATGTGCGGATCGCCGTTGCATTCACGGTAATAGTTACCACGGGGGGCTTACGCCCCCCGCTCTTGTATTGCGACGCGGACGTCCGCCGGCATAAAAAACGATTTTTGCGGTGCACAAACGCACATGCACAAGAGCGGCGGGCGTCAGCCCGCCGTGGCTTGGCAAAGCGCCCTTGTAATAGCGGAACCATGATTCCGCGTATGTGACAATCGTTCGCCGATACAGCATGAGTGCGTTTTCGCGTCTGTAAATGCGTTTCGCGCACCACGGCTGGCTTACGCCAGCCGCTCTTGGTGCACGACGTCGGTCCGCTAAAAATGGCGACATTCGCGATGCACAAACGCACGCTCATAAGAGCGGCGGGCGTTAGCCCGCCGTGGTTACCGTAACGCGATTGCAACGGGGAACGGTATCGCTGGGAGCGCTGATCGTCGTTATCAAGAGCGGCGGGCGTCAGCCCGCCGTGGGTGTGGGAAACACGATTGCGCAGACACAAGCGCGCTTGTTCTGCAGACCGCCGACGGTGTATGTGCGGATCGCCGTTGCATTCACGGTAATAGTTACCACGGGGGGCTTACGCCCCCCGCTCTTGTATTGCGATGCGGACGTCCGCCGGCATAAAAAACGATTTTTGCGATGCACAAACGCACATGCACAAGAGCGGCGGGCGTCCGCCCGCTGTGGTTCGAGTGACCCACTTGCAACGGCGAGCGTTTTTCTCCGAAAGGGACGCCCGCGTCGCACTCGCACAACTGGCTTACGCCAGCCGCTCCGGGTCGCGTGAACGGGTGCCGTTGCTGATGTGCGTTTCCGACCGGCGGGTGCGTTACGTTTGCCACGGTCGGCTTACGCCGACCGCTCTTGGTGCACGACGTTATGTTCCATCGGGAAATAGCGACATCTGCGGTGTACCGTGTGCGTCGCCGCTCCGGTTTCGGTGATCAGCGCGCCGGGCGGCTATCGGCATATCAGGCCAGCATTTTGGTGATGACGCGGCCGCCGATGTCGGTGAGTCGGAAATCGCGGCCCTGGAAGCGGTAGGTGAGTTTGGTGTGGTCGAAGCCGAACAGGTGCAGAATCGTCGCGTGCAGATCGTGGACGTGAATGGGGTCTTCGACGACGTTCCAGCCGATCTCGTCGGTCTTCCCGATGACCTGCCCGCCTTTGATGCCGCCGCCGGCCAGCCAGATACTGAAAGCGAAGGGATGATGATCGCGACCGGAGACGCTGGTAAATCCCGGGCGATTTTCGCCCAGCGGTGTGCGTCCGAATTCGGAGAGCCAGATCACCAGCGTCGAATCCAGCAGCCCACGCCGTTTCAAATCCTTGAGCAGAGCGGCGATCGGCTGGTCGGCCATTCGGCAGTTGAAAGCCAGCTCCTTGTCCAGGTTGCTGTGGTGATCCCAGGAGGCGTGGAAAATGGAGACGAATCGCACGCCGCGTTCGACCAGTCGGCGAGCCAGCAGACAGTTCAGGGCGAAGGAATGGTACACGCCCCGTCCACCGCCGCGCGAACTGGTACCGTCATCGTTGCGGTACAGGCCGTACATCTCGATGGTTTCTTTGGTCTCGTTGCTGAAATCGAGTAATTCGGGAGCGGCGGCCTGCATGCGGAAAGCAAGTTCGTAGGCGGCGATGCGGCTTTGAATTTCCGGGTCGCGGGCAACGCTGCCGTGCATCTGATTGAGGTCACGCAGCGCACCAATCGTTTTCTCCTGCATGCTGCGGGTCAGTCCGGGCGGATTGTTCAGATTCAACACCGGCTCGCCCTGATTGCGGAATAAAACACCGCCATAGCTCGTCGGCAGGAAACCGCTCGACCAGTTCGAGGTGCCGCCGCTGGTACCGCGACCGGACGTCAGCACCACGTAGCCGGGCAGGTTCCGCGATTCGCTCCCCAGTCCATACACCAGCCACGAACCCATACTCGGTCGGCCAAACTGCGTCGAACCGGTGTTCATCAACAACTGCCCCGGATGGTGGTTGAACGCCTCCGTCCACATCGAACGAATCAGGCAAATGTCATCCACGCAGGTGGCCAGGTGCGGCAGGAAGTCGGACAATTCCATGCCACACTGGCCGTATTTTTTGAACTTGCGCGGGCTGCCCATCAGCGTGGCCGTGTCTTTCTGGATGAACGCAAACCGCACGTTTTTGATCAGCGATTCCGGCAACTTCTGGCCGTGCAATTCGTTGAGCTTCGGTTTGGGGTCGAACAGATCCAGCTGGCTCGGACCACCTTCCAGGTAAATGCAGATGCAGTTTTTCGCTTTGCCTGGGAAATGTCCCGGTCGAGGCGCCAGCGGATTGATGCGACGGTCGAGGTAAGCCTCTTCGGCCAGCAATTTATCGTCGCGGAGCATGCTGGCCAGGGCTAACAGGCCGATTCCTCCAGCCGTCGAGGTCAGAAACGCGCGTCGGCTTTGCAGCAACCATTCCTGCCAGGGCGTCATGGCTGGTATCCTCCAGATCGGCAGCGATTGTTTGCGGCGTTACTCACGGGTGATGAATTCGTCGAGGTTGAGCAGCACGCGAGCGACACCGACCCAGGCGACCGCTTGCGGCACCGGTATGTTCGCCGGTCGGTACGAACCAAGCAATGCTTCGGATGCTTTGGGATCGCGCTGGGCTTCCGCTACGAATTCGTGCCAGAGTGTTTCGAGTCGGTTCAACTCGCCCGGCGTCGGCTCCCGTGTCAAGGCAGTGCGGAATGCGGTACGCAAACGCTCGGTAAGCGAGCCCGGCATTTCCGCCAGACGTTTCCCGAATGCCTGGGCACATTCGACGAATACGACATCGTTGAGCAGGGTCAGCGACTGCAACGGAGTGTTGGAGCGTTCGCGTTTCATGCAGCAGACATTCGAGTCCGGCGCATCGAACATCACCAGCGTCGGATACGGACTGGTCCGCTGGAACCAGATGTACAGGCCGCGACGATAACGGTCCGGGCCTGTGCTTTCGATCCATTTAGCACTGCCGGCGTAAGTCAATTCGGAAATACCGGCAGGTTGCGGGGGCCGTACACTCGGGCCGCCAATGCGCCGCACCAGAAGACCGCTGACCGCCAGGGCATTGTCGCGGATAACCTCGGCCTCCAGCCGCAAACGATTCTGCCGCGCCAGCAGCGTGTTATACGGATCGCGCTGCTCCAGTTCCTGTCGGTAAGTGGAGGCCTGGCGGTAAGTGGCCGAGGTTACGATGAGCCGATGCAGTTTCTTCAAGCTCCACCCCTGGCGGATGAATTCCGAGGCGAGCCAGTCGAGCAACTCCGGATGGGACGGTTTTTCTCCCTGGGTGCCGAAATCGTTGACCGTCGGTACAATGCCCCGGCCGAAGTAGCGCTGCCAGATCCAGTTGACGGTCACCCGCGGTGTCAGCGGATTGGCAGGGTCCACAATCCATTCCGCCAGATCGAGCCGGTTGGGCGGATTATGTTTCGGCTTGAACGGATGCAGGACGGCGGGTGTGCCGGGCTGCACTTCCGCGCCCGGCCGCAGAAAATCGCCGCGAATCAGTACATGCGTTTTCCGCAGCGGGCCGAGGGCCAGCGTTTGCGCGTGCGTAACTGTAGGCTTGGCGCGATCGTGCGCTTGCAGTTTCTTGTTGAGTGCTGCCAGCGTGGCATCGGTGCTGGCCAGATAATCGAGCAGGGTTTTGCGGTGGTCGGCAGTTCGTTGCGCGGGCGGTGTTTGCAGGGCATTGCGAACGCCGGCCGGAAGTTTTTCGCGGTCGGCGGCCTGAAGTGTGGCTTCCCATTCGCTCAGTTTCGCCGCCAGCTCCTGCCGACGCTTTTCGATCGCCTGCACGAGTTCCTGCCGACGTTTTTCGTGCTCGGCCAGTTTCGGCCGCAAGGCTTCCTCTTCGCCCGGCAAAGGTGCAGGAATATCCACTTCCCGGTCGCTGTTGAAAAACGCGAAGAGCTGGTAAAACTCCCGCTGCGTGAACGGATCGTACTTGTGGTCGTGGCACTGGCAGCAATTCATGGTCGTGCCGAAAAAGACGGCGAATGTCGTGTTGACGCGATCCACCACCGCCTCGACGCGGAACTGTTCCTGATCCACGCCCCCTTCGCGATTGGTCAGCGTGTTACGGTGAAAACCGGTCGCCACTTTTTGTTCGGTGGTGGCATTGGGTAACAGATCGCCGGCCAGCTGCTCGATGACGAATCGGTCGAAAGGCATGTCGCGGTTGAGGGCGTCAATGACCCAGTTCCGCCAGCGCCAGGCCCAGGGTCGGCCCAGGTCTTTTTCGTAGCCATCGCTGTCAGCGTAACGAGCCAGGTCGAGCCAGTGGCGTGCCCAGCGTTCACCGTAGTGCGGCGAATCGAGCAAACGGTCCACGGCACGTTCGTAAGCATCCGGACCAGTGTCGCGGAGGAATGCTTCGATTTCTTCCAGGGTCGGCGGCAGACCGGTCAGGTCGAGACTCACTCGTCGCAACAGCGTCCACCGATCGGCTTCGGGTGATGGTGCAATGCCTTCCTGTTCCAGCCGCGCCAGCACAAACGCATCAATGGGATTGCGCACCCAGGCGGTGTTTTTCACGCTCGGAATGGCGGGTCGGCGTATCGGCTGATAGGCCCAGTGGTCGGAACGCAGAGGGGTCGGGCCTTGGGCAGGTTTCGGCCAGTGCGCTCCCTGATCGATCCAGGCTCGCAGTTTGGCGATCTCCTCGGCGGAGAGGGGCCGGCCGCCTTCCGGCATTTTCAAATCCGGATCGCTACCGTCCAGCACCCGGATCAGCCGACTTTTGCCACTGTCGCCAGGAACGATGATCGGCCCGGAATTACCGCCCTTGAACGCTAAATCCGGATGATCGAGTCGCAAACCGCCTCTGGCTTTTCGCGGCCCGTGACAGGAATGGCAGTGCTTGCTCAAAATCGGTTCAATGTCCCGGGCGAAGTCCACGGATGGGGAACCCTTGGGTGCTTCTGAGCTGGCAGGTTTAACCGGTTGCTGAGCATGCACCCAGGCCAGCACGGCCACCAGTCCGATCACGCAAGCAACCATCAGCCTTTGCATGGCATCACCTCGTCCATTCCAACCAGCGTCAGGCAGGGCGGATTTTTTCGGGTGGGATCGCGCCTATAGGATGCGCATCCGGGCGATATTATTGTCCAACTATCCGTAATAGTTTATCGGCTGGGTGGCATCCGGGCAAGCAACCTGACTCGCCTGCGGGAACTTTAGCAGCGCCAGCTACGTCGAAACTTATGGACTGACCTCGCCGATCACGGCGCTCAACGCATAGCATAACCATAGCGGATTGCCGCTCCAACAACACGGTCTCAGGCCGGGAGGAAAAACTATGCTCATGGCCAACAGGATGCGTTCCGTGCAACGGCTCTGGCTAGGCTCTCTGGCCGCGCTGGCAGCAATGTTGTGGCTTGGACAACCGATTTCTTTCGCCGATCAGCTCCCACCGGCCAGTGGCTCGGTGCTTGATGACGAGATCATCAAGTACATCAATTCAACACTGGAAAAGGCCTGGGCGGAAAACGGTATCGAACCTTCCCGACCGGCCACGGAGTACGAATGGTTGCGGCGAGTGTATTTGGACGTGGTCGGGCGAATTCCTACCGTGGCGGAAATCGAGGCGTATATGAAGAAACCGACCGCCACCCGCCGGCGGGAAACGGTACAGGCCCTGGTGCGCAGCGATGATTATGCTGACAATTGGGCCAACCTCTGGACGGTGTGGTTAATCACCCGCACCAGTCCCCCTGGAATTAGCCGCAGCAAGCTGCACTCGTGGCTATCGGAAAGTTTCGCCATCAACAAACCATACAACCAGCTGGCGAAGGAATTGATCACAGCCACGGGCAAGTGCGATGAGAATGGGCCGGTGAATTTTATTGCCGCCTGGGTAGGGGAACCGGTGCCGGCCAGCGATCGTTCCCGCGATGGTTATTTCGACATGGTGCCACTTACCTCCCGCATCACCCGCGTCTTTCTGGGCACGCAGATCCATTGCACCCAGTGCCACAATCACCCGTTTATTGATTCCCGCAAGCAGGATCAGTTCTGGAAATTCAATGCGTTTCTGCGTCAGGTGAAGCGCGATCCGCCGGTGATTCAGGGCAACGTCAAGAAAACCGTTGGCCGGTTCTATGTCATCGAGGAAGACCCGAACGTCAACCCCGGCGCCGCGGTGTTCTACGAACAGCGAAACGGCCTGGTGCTGCGGGTGAGTGCCGCTTATCTGAACGGCGCACGGCCGGAAAAGCTGGAGCCGGGCAAACGCCGCGAGGTGCTGGCCGAACTGGTCACGCAGGACCCGATGTTCGCCAAGGCCCTGGTCAATCGCTACTGGGCCCACTTCTTCGGTCGCGGTTTCTGCCATCCCTTCGATGATTTCGGTGAGCACAACGAAATTGCGCATCCCGAACTGCTGGACAAACTGGCCGAAGCTTTCGTCGCCAGTGGTTACGATTTGCGCCGGCTGATCACGTGGATCACGCTGTCCCGCCCGTACTCGCTCTCCAGTATCGCCAATAAGACCAATCGCTCTCAGGATGCCGCACCTTTCTTCGCTCGCATGCAACTGAAAGCGATGTCGCCCGAACAACTGGTGGATTCGATTTTCACCGCCACCGGTGTGGAATACACGAAACAGTCTCCCGAAGAACGGCGGAAGATGTATGAGGACTGGCTGCGGGAATTCACCGTCCGCTTCGGTGACGATGAGGGCAACGAGGCCACCTTCAACGGCACCATTGTGCAGGCGTTGATGCTGCTCAACGGCGAGCGGATCAACAACGCCGTCAAAGGCACCGTTGTCCAGCAGGCGGCCAGACAGGGTCCCAAAGGGCTCGATTACATATTCCTCGCGGCGCTGAGTCGGCCACCCAACGCCAAAGAACGCGCTACTTGCCAGCAAATCATCGCACAAGTCATGGCACAGAAGAAGAGCCTGGAGATTGCCTATCAGGACATCCTCTGGGCACTGCTGAACTCCAACGAATTCTTCCTGAACCACTGATCGCCCATGCAGAGCGAGGCGGCGTCAACTCCCGCAGGCATAAGGCGCCCGCCCTGCGGTTTTCCGGCCATATTGTCGGATTGGCTACACCCTGGGCGGTAGTATAGTTCTAGTGGAGGTGCCGCCAGCTTGCAGACTGGCATGAGAAGTTGCGCATAACCGGGTGGTGCTTGGTTGGGTAAGGTATAGCTGCGAGAGTTCCAGTGTGGGTACGACCGGGCGGGGCGGTTATCGCGCACTTTCCGCAGGCATCACGTGGCTTTCTGCGTGTGCAGGCAACTCGGCATCTCCCGCTTGCATTTTGTCTGCGCAGGCGATAGAACAAGCGCAACTCGACGATCAAAGGTGTGCTGGGCATCAGCTCCGGAGTAAAGGGGGAGCCTTTTCGTGTCATTGCATCGGTGTCTGGCGCTACCAATCGCTGACAATTTCGCTCGCCAAACGAGCCAACACGGAGGCTGACGAGTGCATGCCGCGAAAGCAGGTGGCGCAATTTACCGTCGAATATCTGCAAATCCTTGACGAAAACGGTGTGGCCGATCGTGCCCTGGAACCGAGTCTGCCCCCAGCCACGTTGCTGCAAGTGCACCGGATGATGGTGCTGGCACGGCTGCTCGATCGCCGCATGACTATTCTGCAACAGCAGGGACGCCTGGGTACGTTTCCGAGTGTGCTGGGGCAGGAGGCTGCCAGTCTGGGTTGTGTTCTGGCTCTGCGTCCCGATGACTGGATTGTGCCCTGCTACCGCGAGAACTCGGCGTTGCTGTATCGCGGCCTGCCGATCAAAAACATCCTGCTGTTCTGGATGGGTGCGGAAGAGGGCTGCGTTTATTCTCCGGAGCTGCGGATTCTGCCGATTCCGATTCTGATCGGCAGTCAGACCATCCACGCGGTGGGTCTGGCCCTGGCGGCGAAAATCCACCAGCGCGATGAGGTGAGCATGGTTTTTTTCGGCGACGGAGCGACTTCCGAGGGAGATTTTCACGAGGCGTGCAACCTGGCCGGTGTGTATCAGGCCCCCGTAATTTTTGTTTGCATCAACAACCAGTACGCCATCTCCGTGCCCCGCAGTCAGCAATCACGCTCGGAAACGCTGGCACAGAAGGCAATCGCTTACGGATTTTCCGGCATCGTCGTGGACGGCAACGATGTGCTGGCCTGTTATGTGGCCGCACGCGAAGCCGTGGAACGAGCTCGTCGCGGTCAGGGGCCGACTCTCATCGAATGCCTCACCTATCGCCTCGGTCCGCACACTTCCGCCGATGATCCCCGCCGCTACCGCGAAGAAGCAGAACGTCAGGTCTGGGAAGCCCGCGATCCGATCAAGCGCTGGCAGGCGTATCTGGAACGGCAAGGGCTCTGGACGGCTGATCAGCAGGCGGAACTGGAGCGGGAACTGCAGGCGGAAATTGACCAGGCAGTTCGGTTGGCCGAAGCGGAACTGGCACAGCTCGACCCGCTGGACATGTTCGACTACGTGTATGCGGAAACGCCGCCGGATCTGCTGGCTCAGAAGCGCGAAGCCGCCGAATATGTCCGACCCGATGCTTCCGTTTCGACGCCGGCGCGGAGGTCGTGAATGGCCCTACGCAACCTGGTACAGGCACTCAATCTCGCCCTGCGGCAGGAGATGGAAAAGGATGACCGGATTGTTCTCCTGGGAGAAGATATCGGCCGGCAGGGCGGCGTTTTTCGCGTTACTGAGGGATTGCTGGATCGCTTCGGGCCGATGCGGGTGCTCGATACACCAGTTTCCGAAGCGGGGATCGTCGGCACTTCCATCGGGCTGGCATTAGCCGGGTTACGTCCGGTCGCGGAGATTCAGTTCAGCGGCTTCATGTTCAACGCCCTGCACCAGCTTGGACTGTTAGCGGCACGGTTTCGCAGCCGGTCACGGGGAACTTTCCAGGTGCCGATGGTGGTACGCAGTCCCTGGGGCGGTGGTGTGCGGGCGCTGGAATTGCACAACGAAAGCGAAGAAGCGGTTTACGCCCAGCTGCCCGGTTTGAAAGTGGTCATCCCTTCTCGTCCGCGGCGAGCCCGAGCCCTTCTGGTCGCCAGCATCCGCGATCCCGATCCGGTGGTCTTTCTCGAACCGAAGCGGGTGTACCGCTCCATTCGGGAAGAGGTGCCGGACGAGGAAGAAATCTTCCCGATCGGCGAGGCCGAAATTGTTCGCAGCGGCCGCCATCTGACGCTGATTACCTACGGCAGCATGTTGCAGGACTGCTTGCAGGCCGCCGAGCAGGCCGAACGACTGCACCAGATCAGCGTGGAGGTGATTGATCTGCTCACGGTCGTGCCTATGGATACGGCAACGATTGTGCGATCGGTGCAAAAAACCGGTCGCTGCGTCGTTGTCCACGAGGCACCGCGTTCCTGCGGTATCGGTGCGGAAATTATCGCGCGGATCAACGAACAATGCCTGTTCCATTTGCAGGCACCGGTGGCACGGGTGACCGGTTACGATATTCCCTATCCGTTCTTTGCCCGCGAACAAAGCTATCTGCCCAACGTGGCACGGATTCTCGACGCCATTCGCCGGACGCTGGAGTCGTAACTTCTGCAAACCCATTCGGGCATGGTTAGCGAGCCACGGACTGACGGGTATTTCTACGCCGTTTCAATAGTTCCCGGCGCACCTTGTTCGTCCATAGTTCGTCAATGGAACAGCACTTGAGAGCGACTGGCAATTTCCTCGCCGACCTTGGGATCGTTTTCTGCCAGGGCTGGCATTGTGCTGCGGGTGACTTTTGCGTGGAACCTGTGGCCTAATCAACACGGCCATGTGTTTGCTTCCCGCGTGGGTGCAACTTGCCTCGAAGGGTTTCCGGGACTTTCCGAGCAAAGTCGCCTTGCAGCCGACCGAGCGGGGAAACGATCAGGAACCAGGCTGGTCGGGTTGAACCACTTTGATTTCGATTCGCCGGGCCCGGGCACGCTGGAGTTTGGGAAGCACCAGACGCAACACGCCGTTTTGGAATTCGGCCGTGATGGCGTCCGCATCCACTTCTTCCGGCAGAATGAACGAACGGAAAAAGTCGCCGATGCGGACTTCCTCATAGACCGCTCGCGCGTCGCGGGGAACGGGCCAGCGTACTTTACCGTAAATCTCCAGCACGTTTCCCTGCACGTTGACACGGAGATTATCCCCGCTGACGCCGGGCAGATCGGCTTCCAACACCAAACCGTCCGGCGTTTCGTAAATGTCGAGAGCCGGAGTGAACAGGTTCTCCGTACGGTCTGGCGGTTCGGAATTGCCAGTTACCCGCGGTTGCAGCAAATGCTCCGGCTCCGGCATGGTAAGGGCCTCCTGGTAGTTACGCGGTGCGGATTTGCACCTGCCGCGACTGGGCCTCCGGAACCTTGGCCACTCGCAGCACCAGCAGGCCGTTTTCCAGCGTCCCCGTGACCGAACTCGGATCGGCACGTTCCGGCAGCCCAATGGTGCGGCACCAGCTACCCATCCAGCGTTCCTCGCGGCGGAAAGTTTCTTCGGGGGCCAGTTGCTGGCGTTTTCGTTCGCCCCGTATCGTCAGCCGATCGCCTACAGTGGTAACTTCCAAATCCTGCGGCTTGACACCGGGCAACGGAACAATCAGAATAAACTCATTGGCCGTTTCGTACACGTTGATGGGCGGATACTGTCGGCCTGCCTCCCAAAAAAATCGGCTGCTGACCAGCGTGAGATCGAAAATGCGTTCCATCTCACGCTGCAGTTCGTCCAGGGCATCCCAGGCAGACCGAAACGGCCAGATAATCATGCCTTGCTGCCTCCACGGACATCCGTCATTCCAAGCCAAGTCAAGTGGTCAGTGGTCAGTGACCGGTGGCCAGTGATCCGTGGCCAGTCGCTATATCTGTTCTCCGCCAAATCTGCGGTTTCGAGCCAAGCCAAGTGGTCAGTGGCCAGTGGCCGGTGATCCGAGGCCAGGCGCTGGGTTCCACCCATGGCTAAACAGCAACTCCAGTGCCAATCGCGCATATATCCTTCAGCGCAGTAAACCTTTACCCATAGAAACGTTACGTCGCAAGACCGGGCAGTGCCAACCGTGATCCTGCGAGGCGACGGAATCCAGACTGCCAGGATGGCAGGCTCAGGTCTATTCCCCGCTCAGGGGTGCCAGCCCATGCCCAGCAACGAACCGCAAGCGCACACAAATGTTCCAGCGCTAGCCATTGGCGGACACACGGGTGCCAGCCTTGGCCAGTAAAGAACGGCAAACCTATCGCGGTTCCTTTCCGAACAGGGGCAAGGTCAACGCCATTGGGAGAAGACCAACGAACTGCTAGCCCACCGCGGTTTGTTGCCCAGCAACGTCGCACGTTGAACGTCGAAGGAGGCATCCGCCAGCAACAGCAACGAACCGCAAGCCCATCTCACCCCAACTGATGCTCGGCCTGCCTCATTTGGCGAAGCGAAGGTTTGCGATTGGTTCCTGCGCGAGCCAGGCGGACACGGAGAAAGCGGCTTGTATGATAAATGGCAGCGCCGGGCTCGGTGATAGACGCAGCGACCGCGCCGGCTCGAACTGGTCGGCACCACGAACGCGGGCGAAGCGTCCATTGCCGAAGCGGCAGACGCAGTGTGCGGGTCTGACCGATCGGATGGCACGATCACAGCGCGAGTCAAGACTTTACACACGACGCCGTGGACGCAGTGCCCGGGCCTGACCGATCGGCGCGACGGTGGGTTACTAGCGGGGATTGAGCCATGAGCCAGCCGCAATTTTTCGAGTATGTTTGTCCGTATTGTCAGGTGCCCCAGCGTTTCCCGGTGATAGCTCGCGGCAAACGGGGACGTTGTTCGGCGTGTGGTACCGTCTTCCATTTGCCGGAGACCGTTGTGCAAATCGGCGGCATGGCCCATGCCGTGCCGGTTGAAGCAGGCAGTCGCCGACCTCCGGAGGTAATCCTTCTGGGTGACGAACCGGCGGCACCGTCCCGGCGTTCGATCAGCGTGGTTTTTGTCTGCGTGGTAGCGCTGTTGCTGGGCGGTGGGTTGGGAGCGGCGGGATTGCTGATTTATCTCAATCGCCAGTTTGAAGCGGGCATGGATCAGCTGGCCCAGCCCGTGCCGGGCGGACAGCAACAGCAACCCAAGGACGAAAAAGACCTGAGCCATCTCGTTCCTTCCGTCGCCTGTCTGGGTGGTCGGCGTCCTTATGGCCACGCGGTGCTCGTCGAACACCAGGGGCAACTTTACCTGGCCACGCTCAGAGAACAGTTGCGTTACCAGGAGGAGAAAATCCCGGCGACGTTCTTCGATGCCAGCGGCAAGGCGTTGCTCACCGAGGAAGTTACGCCGGTCATCGGGTGCAATGCTCCGTTTGCTGAAGCGGTCCTGCTGGGATTTACCGGCGAACCGGACAAGTTGCGGGGGCGCTTGCAGGAACTGGGGATCCGACCGGTTCCGCTCGCCAAAAATGTCCGCGACTTACGTGCGGGAGACCGGCTGTATGTGCTTGGGCGAACCGGTGGTCAGGATTTCGCTGTCTCGGAGCATCCGCGACAGACCCCGGCCCGGGTTTGCCTGTTGCCCAGCCCGGCCGCTGGTGCCGACCTCCAGATATTCAGTGTAGATTGGCTGGCTGCACACACGGTATTGCCGGCGGCTCCACTGTTTAATCCCGACGGAGAACTGGTCGGCCTGTATGCTCAGTTTGTCCGCCTGCCGGAAGGCCCGATCGCCGAGAACAATCCCGTCATTGGTGCCGACCAGATTCGTCAGCTTCTGGAGGCTCCGGAGGTGCAGGTGCGTGGTAAGGAATTGCTGCAAAGGCTGAACCTGGTGCTACCGGCACCGTCCGGAGCGGAGAAATCTTCGCCGGCTACTCGTCCCGGCGGTTTCCGAACTACGCCGCCAGAGTTACTCCGATTCACGCCGGAGCTGAAAATGATCCACCGTCCCTTTGCCCTGGCACGCTTCAACACCCATGTGCTCGGCCGCGTTCGCGCCAGTCAGCGGGTGCTTCTGGTTTTCGAGGTGGAACACTGGCCAGAACCCACCTGTCAGATCGAGATTTTTGCTCAGCACTTCAAGCCAGGCGAGCCTCCCAAGGTCATCCGCGAATTCACGTTTGCCGAGAAACGGGCGGTGCTGCTGTTTGACCCGCCGGCTCCGGGAGTGTACGGCGTTCGGCTCCGGGTACCTCCGGATGAACAGGCCAAATTTCTCGTCCACCTCCATGCAGCGGTGGGATGGTGATCATGATCGGGCAGCCCGCCCTGACGCGCGAGCAAATGCAGGCTTTTGATCGCTGGGCGGTCGAAGAACTCGGCGTGCCGGGCGTGGTGCTCATGGAAAATGCCGGTCGCGGTTGTGCCGAGGTTCTGCTGCGGGTTCACGCCGCCAGTGGGCAGCCATCCTTACCGCAGTCCGATTCGGCGTCGGATGCACCTGCCCCGACGGCCGTCCTTTCCCGCCTGGAAGATTTTGCCCTGGGGCGTTATCCGCGACCTCACCGTGTCGCCGTTTGCTGCGGGCGGGGCAACAATGGCGGCGACGGGTACGTTCTGGGGCGTTACCTGGCCTTACTGGGAATCGGCGTCCAGGTGCTGGCGTTTGCCGATCCCGAGCAGTTGAGCGGCGAGGCACGCTGGGCGGCGGAGCTGTATTGCCGATTGCGACTGCCGTTGGTGCCGTTCTGGAATGGCCCGCTCGACGAAACCCGCCTTCGGACGGAACTGGCCCATGCTGACTGGGTTGCCGACGCCCTTTTTGGTACGGGACTGAAAGGCCCGTTGCGACCACCTTTCGATCGCGTGGTCGAACTGATCAACGCCAGCGGCAGACCGATTCTGGCCGTGGACATTCCTTCGGGGCTGGATTGCAACACCGGCCTGGCATCCGGGCCGGCGATTCGGGCTCGTTGCACCGCCACCATGGCGGCATGCAAACGCGGCTTTCTCCAGCCGACCGCACGTGAGTTTACCGGAGACGTGTACGTAGTGAGTCTTGGCGTTCCGGTTTCTGCCTGGCCCGGTCTGAGCCAGGCTCAGCCGACTTCCTGTTAGTCGCGGTGCTGGCTCAGGAAGCTCGCCGGCATCGCATTCGTCAACCGCCGCTGGCTACCCTGTCAGCCACGTGCCAGCCGAAACGGTCTTTTCCACCGGGCGAGCCGAGCATAGACTAGATTGTCCTGACGCACAAACAAACTTCCCTGGGGTGAACCCCGGCGAGTCGGCAGGCGTAATAAAAGGAGATAAAAGCGATGAAAAAGGGTATCCATCCGGAATACGTCGAGGCCACGGTAACCTGCGGTTGTGGCAATACGTTCAAGACCCGCAGCACCAAACGGGAAATCCACGTCGAAATTTGCTCCGCGTGCCATCCGTTTTTCACCGGCAAGATGAAATACGTGGACACCGCTGGTCGCGTCGAGCGGTTCTTGCGGAAATACCGACGTCAAAACGAAAACCAGACCGGCAACAAGTAGGTGCGCTGGGCTGGCATCCAGGCTGCGGGTCGGCAAATTCATCCGCAACATCGGTAAGCGTATTCGCGCGTCGCCAACGCATCCGTAACCGGAGCGGCGACCGTGTGCATAACAGGAGCGGCGGGCGTCAGCCCGCCGTGGTGTGCGACACCGACGCTGTGCGGGGAAAGTCGAACATCGCACAGCGACTAGCGAACACGCAACCAGGAGCGGCGGGTGTCAGCCCGCCGTGGTCGGCGAAACGCCCAGCAACGGCGTTTGTTTCCCACGGCTGGCTTACGCCAGCCGCTCCTGATCGGGCGACGCACATTCACTGCAAAGCGCGTGCATGGCGACGCACAAACGCACGTGCCCAGGAGCGGCGGGTGTCAGCCCGCCGTGCGACGGCGAAACGCCCATGCAACGGCGTTCGTTTCCACGGCTGGCTAACGCCAGCCGCTCCTGATCGGGCGACGAACATTCACTGCAAAGCGCGTGCTTGCCGATGCACAAACGCACGTGCCCAGGAGCGGTGAACATCGGGCTTTGCTGGCGAGCCACGCAACAAATGGCGTGTCATGGCAGCCGACTCTCCACTGTCGGACATAGCTTATGTGGGCGAAACTGGATGAAATCCTGAAGCGGTACCAGGAAGTGGAACGGCAGCTGGGCGATCCTGCCGTGATCGCGGATGGTATGCGCGCCGGGCAGCTGGCCAAGGAGCACGGTTTGCTTGCCCGTGTGGCCAAACCCTATCTCGAATATCGGCAGCTCGAACAGGAACTGCACCAGGCCGAACGGCTCGCCTGCTCCGAAAAAGACCCGGAATTGCGGGCCTATGCGCAGGAGGAAGTGGAACTCTTGCGACGCAAACAGGAGCAACTCCGCCAACGCCTCGAGGAATTGCTCCTCGTGGACCCATCCGAAGACCGCGACAGTGTCATTCTGGAAATTCGTGCGGGCACCGGTGGTGAGGAGGCAGCGCTGTTTGCTGCCGATTTGTTCCGCATGTACGAAAAATACGCCGCCGCTCGCGGCTGGAAGGTCGAGGTGCTCGATTTCAATGCCACCGACCTGGGCGGATTCAAGGAAGTCATCTGCAGCATCAGCGGCGAAAACGTCTATCGGGAACTGCGTTACGAGTCGGGCGGACATCGTGTGCAACGGGTGCCCAAGACCGAGCAGCAGGGGCGCATCCACACCTCCGCCGCGACCGTGGCTGTGCTTGCCGAACCCGAAGAAATCGAGATCGAAATCAAACCGGAAGAGGTCCGCATAGACACCTTTGCCTCCGGTGGTCCTGGCGGTCAGCACCAGAACAAGACTCAGAGCGGGGTGCGCATCGTCCATTTGCCGACCGGTATCGTCGCCGAGTGCCGCAACGAACGCAGCCAGCATAAGAACAAAGCGACGGCCTGGCGTATGCTGCGGGCCAAGCTGTATCAGCATCTGGCCTCGCAGAAAGAGGCCGAGCGGGCCCAGCAACGCCGTTCCCTCATCGGCACAGGCGACCGATCCGATCGCATTCGCACCTACAATTTCCCCCAGAACCGCGTCACCGATCACCGCATTGGACTGACGCTGTACAAGCTCGATGCGATTCTCAATGGGGAACTGCATGAACTGATCCGCGCCCTCATCGAATACGACCGCCGTCAGCAATTCGAGCAGCTTTCCCTGGAAAAGGTCGTTGCCGTCGGAGGCACGGAGGACTGACCGGATTGGCCAGCGATTGCTGCTGAGGACGGCCGCACCTGGAACAGAGAGAATTGGTGCAGGCGTTTGCCTGCCGGTGTAACCATGGATTGGACATTAGGACGATTGTTGCAGTGGACGACCCAGTTTCTGGCGGAACGTGGCTCGGAGAGTCCCCGCCTGGATGCCGAAGTTTTACTTGCCCACGCCGAGGGTTGCCGACGCATTGATCTGTACACCCGCTTCGAGGAACCCGCGTCCGAGCCAACCCGGCAACGCTTCCGCGAACTGGTACGCCAGCGGGCCGAGGGTTGCCCCGTGGCTTACCTAGTAGGTCGCAAGGAATTTTTCTCGCTGGAATTTGAGGTGAGCCCGGCCGTTCTCATTCCCCGTCCCAGCACGGAAACACTGGTGGCCGAGTGTTTGCGGCGGTTGAAATCCCATCCTGCTCCGGTAATTCTTGACCTGGGCACAGGCAGCGGTAACATCGCGGTTAGTCTGGCCAAGTACCTGCCGCAGGCCCGCATCGTGGCCGTGGACATCAGTGCGGAAGCGCTTGCCGTCGCTTGCCGCAATGCCCAGCGCCACCAGGTCGCCGACCGGATAACTTTCCTGCAAGGCGATCTGTTTGTTCCGCTCCCGGCCGGTTCTGAGTTCGATGCCATTGTCAGTAACCCGCCTTATATTGCCGACAGTGAATTAGCCGATCTGCCTGTGGGCGTTCGCCTGTACGAGCCGGAAGTCGCGCTGCGTGGCGGACCCGACGGTCTGGCAGTCGTCGAACGCATTATTCGCCAGGCCGAGCAGTTCCTCCGACCCGGCGGTTATTTGCTTCTGGAGATTGGCACCGCCCAGGAGCAACCGGTTCGCCAGCTGGTGCAGAAGCTGACGGCGTTGCAGCTCGAGCCTACCGTTTACGATACCGATCGCCATCCCCGCGTGGTGGCGGCAAGTAAAATCAGCCAGGCCACACCGCCCGCCAGACTCGAAAAGCCCCAGCTTGACCATGACAGCGCCGCCATGTCCGTACAATAGCGGCGTATGGTTTCCCGGCTGCCACTTTCCCGGCTAGCCACCAGTGCGACGGGGAGCGGCTGAATTGTAACTATCGCTTCGCAAAACAACAGGAAGTGCCAGCTATGAGCAAGCATATTTTCGTAACCGGCGGCGTGTGCAGTTCCCTGGGCAAGGGGCTTACCTGTGCCAGTATCGGCATGCTCCTGGAACGTCGGGGCCTGCGCGTCCGGTTGCAGAAATTCGACCCGTATATCAACGTGGACCCCGGCACAATGAGCCCGTACCAGCACGGCGAGGTTTATGTGCTGGATGACGGCAGCGAGACCGATCTCGACCTGGGCCATTACGAACGCTTCACCTCCGCTCCGCTGGATCGCAACTGCAACTTTACCACGGGCCGAATCTATCTCTCCGTTATCCAGAAGGAACGCCGGGGGGAATACCTCGGCAAGACAGTTCAGGTCGTGCCGCACGTTACCGATGAAATCCAGGCAGCGATTCGTGCCCTGGCCGCGCCGGACGTGGATGTGGTCATCACCGAGATCGGCGGAACTGTTGGCGACATCGAAGGGCTCCCGTTTCTGGAAGCCATCCGCCAGTTCGCTCTGCAGGTCGGCAAACAGAATTGCCTGTTCATCCACCTGACCCTGGTGCCCTACTTGCGGGCCGCACGCGAACTCAAAACCAAGCCCACCCAGCAGAGTGTCGCTCGCCTGCGCGAAATCGGTATCCAGCCGGACATCCTCATCTGTCGCAGCGAACGCTCCCTTTCCCGCGAGGAGAAGCACAAAATCGCCCTGTTCTGCAACGTCGAACCGGCAGCAGTCATCGAGGAGCTCGACAAAACCTACAGCATCTACGAGGTGCCCATCAGCCTTTCCGAGAACCAGCTGGATGAACTCATCGTTCAGAAACTCGGCTTGAAGGCCCAGCCCCTGGACATCTCCGATTGGAAACAACTGCTGCAGCGCATCCAGAATCCGACCCAGGAAGTCAGCGTGGCAGTGGTCGGCAAGTATATTCGCCACCACGACGCCTACAAGTCCATCTACGAAGCTCTCGATCACGGCGGCCTGGCCCACAGTGCCCGCGTCTCGGTGCGGAAAGTGGACGCCGAAGAAATCGAACGCGATGGACCCCACCAGGCGCTCGCCGATTGCGATGGCATTCTTGTGCCGGGCGGTTTTGGAGATCGCGGCGTCGAAGGCAAAATCGAGGCGATTCGCTATGCCCGCCACAAGCACATCCCCTTTTTCGGGATTTGTCTGGGGATGCAGTGCGCAGTTATTGAATTTGCCCGTAATGTTTTGGGCCTGGCCGAGGCCAACAGCACCGAATTTGACCGCGACACGCCTCATCCGGTCATTTGCCTGATGGATGAACAGCGGCAGTTCGCCGACAAAGGCGGCACCATGCGACTGGGAGCCTATCCGTGTCTGCTCCGCGAGGGCACTCGCATTCGCGCTATTTACGGCCAGTCCGTCATCCGCGAACGGCACCGCCACCGCTACGAATTCAACAACGCCTACCGCACCATGTTCGAGTCGGCAGGCATGGTCGCCTCCGGTCTAAGTCCCGATGGGAAACTCGTCGAAGCCATCGAACTGGTCGGTCATCCCTGGTTTGTCGCCGTGCAATATCATCCCGAATTCCTATCGAAACCGTTACGTCCGCATCCCCTGTTTGCTGATTTCATCCGCGCTGCCCTCAACCGCAAAGAAACTCGCCGACAACCCGATACCGTTTCTCGAACCACGACCATCGAAGCTGGCTCAGCTGTACCGGCTACGCCCAATGCGTCCGGTTTGCCGGGCGAAACCGTCACCGCATCCGACGGTGCTCTCGGCTAGCTCATCAGGCAGTTCTCTTGTGTCTATTTTGCTGGGCGAAACCGTCACCGCATTCGACGGTGCTGCCGGCAGGTAAACTTCTCCACCGCAATTCACCCGGCCCAACTCATTCCGCCGCCACAACGAACCATCGTGCCAGAAAGTTTCGTCATTCCCAAGAGCGGCGGGCGTTAGCCCGCCGTGCCTGTGGGTAACGCATGTGCAACGGGAGACAGTTTCGTCGTGATCGGCGGCCGTGATTCTCAAGAGCGGCGGGCGTCACCCCGCCGTGGGTGTGTGATACAAGCCATACGCCGGAGGTACGACGCACTGTTCGGCGACTACCGCACGCAGGAACAAGATCGGCACACGTCACCCCGCCGTGCGTATGAGTATCGCACCTGCAATCGCGTTCGTCCCCCACGGTCGGCTCACGCCGACCGCTCTTGGTCCCACAACGCACGTTCAATGCGAGGTGCGCGATTTGCGATGCACAAACGCGCGTTCCCAAGAGCGGCGGGCGTCAGCCCGCCGTGGTCGGCGAAGCGCCCATGCAACGGCGTTAGTTTCCCACGGCTGGCTTACGCCAGCCGCTCCTGATCGGGCGACGAACATTCACCGCAAATCGCGTGATTTGCGATGCACATACGCGCGTTCCCAAGACCGGCACACGTCACCCCGCCGTGCGTGTAGGTAACGCATCTGCAACGGGAGACGGTTTCGTCGTGACCGGCAGCCGTGATTCTCAAGAGCGGCGGGCGTCAGCCCGCCGTGGGCGTGTGATACAAGCCATACGCCGGAGGAACAACACACTGTTCGGCGACCACCGCACGCACGTACAAGACCGGCACCCGTCACCCCGCCGTGCGTCTGGATAACGCACTTGCAATCGCGTTCGTTTTCGCCGAATGAGCAGCGTTGCACCTTCGCCCATACTGAAATCGGCGAATCTCCCGGCAGTGTCAGACCGCGAATAATAATTCTGCCAGGCAGTCCGTCGCATGTCCGAGGAGGTATGGTCATGAGCGAGAGCAGTCCGGGTGAACGCAAAATTATCGTGGATGAGGACTGGAAAGAACAGGCACGACGGGAAGCGGAAGCAACCCAGGCGGCCATAGACGCAGAACGCCAGCAGAAGCAAACCGCCATGCCCCCCGCTTCCTTCACGCTGCTGGTGCAGAGTCTGGTATCGCAGGCCCTGATCGCTCTCGGTCAGGCCGAGAATCCGCTCACCGGTCAGCGCTCGCCCGATCTCGAGATGGCCCGTTTCCACATTGATATGCTGGGCGTGCTGGAGGAAAAAACGAAGGGTAATCTCAGCCGACAGGAGGAGAACTTCCTTCGCGGTTGGCTCTTCGACCTTCGCCTGCGCTACGTGCAAACCGCTTCCCCACCCTCCGATTCGACCACTCCTCCGCAACCCGAAAAGAATCCATAGTGCCGCGAACCTGGCAGCCTATATCACCGCACTGTTCACACTCTCAAAGCCACTAACAATCCGTATAATGCCCCGCTGCCCCACACCTCTAACTAGATTTCCGCGCTTGCGCGTAGCTGTTGAGCTTGCTACGAATTGCATCAGCGCCATACCTCTAATTAGATTTCCGCGCTTGCTCCTTGCTCGAAACCGCTAACAATGCTTAGAACGACGGGCTTAGTAGCCGGCATCGCTGCATTATTGACACGCCGCAATCCATTAAGCGTATCCGACTAAGCAACTTAGTCGCCGCTCGTACCAGCGCGCACGGTAGCATGGCAAACTCAACCGCACGGTATTTCGGGTAGTCGCCAAAAGGTGGATCGTGTCGTTATCGGGCCCTCGCCAGACTGATCCGCATATAGGCCAGCGCATAAGCGTCTATACATGTAGTCGACCAGGCAAGACAGGCAGGGTACAGTTCCTCAGGATAAAACCAAAGATAAAAGACTGTCCCGCCTAACAACGCAATAGCTAATCTGGGCCACCGAATGAATGGAGCCAGAACCCACTGACAGGCCATGCGCCATCCTTTACGAAAGCCTATATAGCCTCCGTAAAGGCACCAGAGGGTCGCGGGGATACCAAGAAGAATTCTCATCCCCCAAACACTCCAGGACCACAGGCGGGCTAGCGGTGAACCAGGCAGGTATAAATCCGCGAACCAAATCACTAAAGCAGTCCTCGCGGCGTGTGACCAAATAGCCCTGTCAGGGGGATACGTCGAAGCCACAGGCATGCACCCGACCACGTCCTGATTAGGTGTTCGCCCAGTTAAAACGCCTCGACATCGGTTCAGGCCTTTCTATCTAATGATGCACCGGTGGCAAGGGCGGAATTTTTCCCGTGCGCCTTAGCGTTACCCACCAGGGCAAGGCTGTTACCAGCCATTCGTAAATCACGCCCGCCACGGCCCCAACCCAGAAACCGTTGTTAAGTCCACACCGCGCCCCAACCTTCGCACCGCTAGCAAAGTCATCGCCTTGCTTACTGCCCTCCACCGAACCGACGATTCCGCCGGCGGTTGCCCCCACTATGCCCACGGTAAAGATCACAACCCCTCCGGGGCCGGTGCCTACGATGACCACAAAAATCCCGATAGCCGTCAAGCCACCAACCACGTAGCCCGTAACTGCACCACCAGTGCTTCCTGAGTTGACCGGCCCAGTCAACCAGTCGACAACCGGATCGGGAAGGTGCCTAACCAGCCAGTCGAAAACATCTTCCCCTCTTGGATCCGCCGCACTCACCGGCGAGTTGAACACATACCGGTACAGGTTCGTATCGCCGGCGGTGAACGAGAGCGGGTCTTCGCGGAGGAAACGACCCTGGTGCTCGCACCAACTATAGTAAGACTAAGCGACTCAGTTGCGGATCGTACCAGCGGGCACGGTAGCTATATAGTTTCGGCCGACACGCTAATAATACAGACTTAGGGCGGCGTCGAGTTCGCGGGCGGTGAACTTGAACCGGTCGCCGGCCGAGGGATTCGTCTCACTCAACACGTTGCCGAAACTGTCATACGTGATTTCGTCTAACACTTCTAAGCCGTTACCATAACCGACGGCATGTGGCGGATCAATGTCGGCAGCTACATGAAAGCTCAGCTCTAAGCTCTTAACATAACCGCCGGCGTCGCGCACGATAGCCCGCACCGAGCCGATATAGTCCGTCAGATACCGGTCGGGAATGCCGCTAACCGGGTCGATCAGGCCGACGACCGATCAAGCTACCCACCGGCAGTTATAGTTCGCTCTGCATAGGTGCCTGTCACGACCCCCCGATGAAGTCAAGGTAATCAGGTACTCGCAACTGCCAGTCACAGTTCGCTCTCCATAGATCTTCGTCGCCGGGTCTAACCGTGCTAACACCTGATCTATATCCGGGCCATAATCGCGATAGGCTTTAGATATTCGAACCGTTCATCACACGCGCCAACTTCCCTAGACGGTGATAGACCTGACTATGCTGGTGCGTGGCTTCAGGGATTACATATCTGCATCAATGATATATCTCACCAAGCGGAATCCCAGCCTCACGCATTTGCCTAATACTGTCCCAGTTCGGAGGTGGTTTTCTAGACGAACTGCGCCATGGACAACCAGTGGCGACCCATTTGTGGCGAAGTACGCGATGAATCTCGGCTCGCACTTTTGAGCTCGTGAATGCTTCGTCTATTAACCTACCGTTCAATTTGACATCGTCTAAGCCGAACTGAGTGGAAGAACTCCGGGTAAGGTTGGCGTCATTATTCTGGGGTTTGTGTGTGCAAGTTGACCTTCGTTGCGGGAGAACTCCGGGTAAGTTGGCGGTCATTATTCCGGGAGATTGGACGTCCAATTTGGCGTTCGCTCCGGAAGAAGTCTGGGGGAGGGTAGGCGTCGTTGTTCGGCGGATCGCACTTTTAGTGCCGGTACCGCCACAAGCACGTCCACGGAACGTAGCCGTTGTTATTCGGGGGAGTGTGGGGAGTGGCTGGTGAGGAGGTCGAGGACGGTGCGGTTGGCTTCCGGGAAGGGGAGCTGGTGGAGTTGGTGCACAGGTACCCAGAAAAACGGCGGCCGTGGTGGCTGGCGATCTGGTAACTGGCATTCGACGAAAATCAGTCGCAATCGGCCATAGGGATAGGTATGCTCGACTTCGCACAGTCGCCGGGAAGCGTGCACGACCAGGCCGGTTTCTTCGAGGCATTCGCGGACAGCGGCCTGTTCGGGGGACTCGCCGGGTGCACACTTGCCGCCCGGGAACTCGGCCAGGCCCGCCAGAGGCACCTGGGCGGGGCGAATTCCCACCAGCACCTCGTTGCCCGAGCGCACCACAGCAATGGCAATCGGCATGGGCGCCTGGGATCGGCAAGCGGGATCGTGCTGGGCTGAAGATGGGGCCATGCTTCGGTGAGTTCCGTGCACGTACTCAGGCACCGGGCAACGCGGATCGGTTTATCCTGGCGGGGACGGCGATTTTTTGCCGCTCTCCGCAGCTGGCAAAGATTTGACGACCAGCACCAGTCCGGGGGCCTTGCGCATGACCTGTTCGGCAATACTGCCCAGAAGCACTCGCGTCAGGGCACCGTGGCCGTGCGAACCGAGCACGATGCAATCGGCTCCCGTGTCCGCAGCTACTCGCAGGATCGTCTCCGCCGGTGGTCCTTCGACGAGACGTTTTTCGACAGGCAGATCGGCAGCCTGATAGCGGGACATAGCGCGTTCGGCCTGGTGGCGATACTCGGCCACGGGGAGTCCCTGCAGGACGGCTTCGTAACCGGCAATTTCCGGCGGGATAACGTGTAGCACAATCAATCGTGCCCCGGTCGCCCGTGCCAGCTGACTGGCAACCTGCCAGGCCTGCTCGGCGCTGGGGGAAAAATCTGTCGCAAGCAGGATGGTTCGCGGGAGCGTTGGCATTTTGACTGACCCCGCGGGCTTCGGTGTGCAAAAATTATCCTGGTGGAACTATCCGCCGTCGGTCGCAGCCCGGCGATATTGTACCGGATTCAACGGCGGGCAACAATTTGATAGCGGCGGAGTTTGTTGAAAAGCGTGCGCAGGGAAATGCCCAGTAGTGCGGCGGCACGTCGGCGATGACCACCGGTGCGGCGTAATGCCTCTAAAATGGCCCGGCGTTCGATTTCTTCCAGCCGCAAGGTCGTCCCTGGCTCGGGAGAAGGACGCTGGATCGCTTCGCGGTCGGGCTGAGGGCAAGCAGCATCGCACAGTTGCGGCTTTGCGGTGAGCGAGTCGGCGTCGGAGATACCGTCGTGCGGCAGGCCCGGAGGAGTGACCGGGTTCGGCGGGTGCGAATTTTCCGTCACCAAATCCGGTGGCACCTGACCAGCCAGCGTGGTGGCGGAGAAATGTTCCGGCAAGAGTAGCACACAGCCGCAACACTGTGCGTACAGGGCGGCCTGGAAGATGGCGTTGCGGAGCTGGCGAACGTTGCCGGGCCAGCTTTGTGCGGCCAGCCAGTTCAGCGTAGCCGCGGCAAAATGCAAAGACGGTTGCGAAAGCTCCTGCCGCGCCTGGGTCAGGAAAAACTCGGCCAGCAGCGGAATGTCCTCCCGTCGCTGTCGCAAAGCGGGCAATTGCAAACGCAGCACGCTCAGACGATGCAGCAAATCCGCACGAAACCGTCCCAGTCGCACCAGCGCTTCCAGCGGCCGATTGCTCAAAGCCAGCACCCGCACGGATACCGTTTTGCTGCGGGCCGAGCCCAAACGTTGCACCTGCTGTTCTTCCAGGACACGCAGCAATTTCCCTTGCAGGGCCAGGGGCAATTCACTGATTTCATCCAGAAGCAAAGTTCCGCCGTCGGCACGTTCAAAATAGCCGGGTCGGCTGCAGGTCGCTCCTGTGTAGGAACCGCGTTCACAACCGAACAATTCGCTCTCGGCAAGCGATTCGGGCAGGGCAGCACAGTTGACGGCAAGGAACGGCCCAGCCTGGCGACGACTCCAGCGGTGAATCCACCGGGCGAGACATTCCTTGCCGGTACCGGTTTCGCCACAGATCAAAACAGGCCAGTCCGTTTGCGCCATTCGCCACGCCAGCCGTAACACTTCCTGCATGACTGTGCTACCGGCGATGAAACCGGGCAACGGCATGGGTGAAGTACCAGTGTAGCCGTCTGTTTCGGAAAAAACTGTCCTGACAGACGGTGAAACTTGCGGCCGATCGCTTCCGCTTGCCGATAGATGCACATCACCCGCCGGGTTTCCTTCAGCAGCAAGCGTGGGAACGGACGGAGTGTTTGCACCGGGCGGAACGTCGGGCGAAGCAAGCGACGACGGCTTCGTGGCCGAGTCAGCGACGAACTGCGCTACTTCGTGAAGGTGCTGCCATAACGGTGTCGCCGCAAGCTGCGGTGGACTCACCGCCGGTTCAGACGGAAGCGATGTAGCCGGGGTCGTTCTGGTTGTCGGCCTGGTGCTGTTCCGCGGAGGCATACGGACCGATGGCCTGGGTGGCAGTGGGTGTCGGCTCAGTGGCCTGAGCAAGCGGAGCTGTATCGGAGTGATCGGCTGAAGTCAGCGTGGCCAGGGCTGTCGCATAGGCTCGATACAGATTCTCTGCCTGATGCAGGCCCGTCAGTTGCCGATTCAGCCCGCTGCAGTGCTGTTCGGTGAGTTGTTCCGCTTCGTTCAGGCTTTGCAAAACTCGGCTGAGCAGGTGCAGGACCTGTTGCTTTTTGTCGGCCAGAACGGTACTTCGCGTTGCGGGCATGTCGGTCGAGTCCGACAGTGCGGAAGAAAGCGCGGCCAGCAATTCTGCCGACCGCTCCACTTCTCGATACATTCGCTGCAATGCTTCCCCGCCGAACTGACCGCTGCCGAGAGCAGCGCGATACTCGGAAAGGTGTTGCTCGACCCGTTGATAACTTTCCGCCAGGCGGTCGAGCAGAGATTCTGGCGAAGTGAGCAGAGATTCGGCAGGCATGACCATCTCCGACAGCGAGTAGCCAGGTCAGACGGTTTTGCTCAGGCGGCCGGGTGAGGTTTTCCCGGCCCATGTCCTCGTCGCAAGAAGCTGTGACTTGCGGCTTGCGGATCGCTTGGCGTTGCGGTAAGAACTCGGACGTGGCATTCCTGGTCATTGAGTCTCGTGGCTTGCGGATCGCGGATGGCTTAGCGTTGCTGATCGGAATGCTCACGCCGCGAGCGAAGCTCCGTCAGTCGGCGTTGCGTTTCCTGTTGCCAGCGCAGGTGGGTCAATTGCCAGCGGGCACATTCCACCGCAAAAGCATCGGTGCGACTGTTGGCAATTTCTCGTAAAAGCTGCAGGGCTTCGTCGTGCCGGCCCAGTTTGCGTAAGCAAGATGCTTGCAGATATTGCACCAGCAGGCGGTCTTCCCGGGAAAGCGTGGTGGTATCGAGCAATCGGAAAGCAGCCAGGGCACCTTCGTAATTGCCGGCGCGGAAAAGCATCTGGGCCAGTTCCATTGGAGCAATCGGTTTCTCGCCGATGGCAGTGTCGGTGGAGTTGCTCCGCGGCCTGGGGGAAGCGGTATCGGAAGAGTGTTTCGCTGCTGGATCGGGTGTGTGCGTGCCGGCGGGCTTGCCGGGAGCCGCTGGTCGCGGTGGGACGGTATCCGCAGGCGTTGCCGTCGGGTCACTGCCCGTTGGGAAAGTGGTCTCCCTGGCCGGGCCGGTTCGGGAAGAGGCAGGCGCGGACGGAGCGCTTCTCGGCTCGGATGAGGTATGTGCGTTCGCAGGAGTGGCGCCATTCAGCACCCACTGCCAGAGCAACCGCTGCACCTGAAGCGATACGGTATCGCCAGGAGCAGCCTCAGGGTCGGGCGGCGGTAAATGGGGTTGTTGACGCACCTGCCGCAACCTTTCCCGCTCCTGGCGTAACTGCTCCAGAGCTTCGCGGAGTTGCTGGCTTTGCGCGGTGTCGGAAGGAGCAGGTGGAACGGATCGCCGTTGGGCACCAGGCGGACAATTCGTGCCAGGCCGACAGCTGGTGCCCGGCGCGTGGGTCGGGGCAGGCGGTTGCAATTCCTGTGGCAGGGTGCGCGGCGGAGGTAACTCACGATCGCCTTCCACCGGCGGAGCAGCCCATAGCATCGCGCCGAGCAGAATCATCACGCTGACCGTCGCCGCCCAGCACACCAGGAGCGAAGCTGCTCGGCCTATCAGACCAGGGCCATATCGCAAGCGACACATGGCGTTTCCTCTTCGCATGGGTTTCACGGTTCGGGGAGGCGTCCGGCAAAGCAATGGGCCGCACGGCGAGTATCACCGAGGACGGCATACGCTTCGCCCATCAGGCGTAACAAAGCTTGCATCGGCACCTTTTCCGGTCGCAAAAGTACCTGCCGGGCATGTTCCAGACATTGCTCCGGATTGCCTTCCTCCAAAGCGCACCGGGCCAGCAACCAGTGAGCCCTGGCGACGTGGTCGGGATTGCCGGAACGGAGCGGTTCCTGGACAGCCTGACGGAGTTGGTCAAATTGCCGACAAAGCAACGCACTTTCCGCATAAGCCAGCAGCAATTCCAGCCGACAGACCGAACGGGAACGCGGCAGAACGGTTTGATACAGACGGCAGGCCTGTTCCGGTAAGTGCAGGTGCATCCAGGCGCGACCGCCGAGCAATGGGCCGAGCGGTTCCAGCCATTGCCAGTCGTGCACGTGCAACAATGCTGCGAGCAGGTCCTCCGCGCGGCGCATTCGCTCAGCCGATCCGCTGGCCAGCTGGGCCCGTGCCAGGGCGTCCAGAAAAGCGGCACTGTAGCGATACGGTTCTTTTTGCAAAGCCTGGCGCTGGCGCACGAGCAAATCATGGGCTGCCGCAGCGTTGTCCAGATAAAGCCAGCAGCAGGCCAGCCACAACTGGGCGATACACCGAACCGGCGAATCCGCCGGAGCGTATGCCGCTCGCCGTAACGGAGCTATGGCTGATTCGACCTGCAATTGTTCCAGCTCCGCACGGGCTAAATACAAATAAGCCAGGTTGGCCAGGGAGTGTCCCGGGTTCTGGTCGGCAGCTCGCAGCCAGAAGCGTTTGCCAAGCTCCAACTGGCCCTGACGCCAGTAAAGCACACCGAGATTGAAGCTGGCGTAGAAGGCCTCGGGAGTTTGCGACCAGCGAGCAATCAGCCGTTCCCACCACAGTGCGGCTTCCGTGAGCTGACCCAGCTGGTAATGGCATAACCCCAGCCAGGCGATCAGGCGATGCACCTGCGGCAAGGGCGTGTTGCTGGTTTCCAAAAGCAACCGGTTCAACGTGGCCAGCACACCGCGGAACTTGGTTTCGGCCACACGCTGGCGCAGGGAAACTTGAGGGGGTTCGACGGTAGCCGTTGCCCCCACCGCAACCGGTTTCGCGTCGCGCGCATCGAGTGAATTGGCGATGGCCAGTTCCTGCTCGGTCAGGATAAAAAGCCGCCGGCCGACCTGGTACCACAGGCAACCTTCCGGTTCCAGCACAAGCGTCAGCACTTCTGCCAGCGGAAAATTCGCCAATCGCACCGATTCTAACGTGCGCGACTTGAGCGTGGCCGTGGCTTTTTCCGACACGCTCAACTCCAGGCCGGTCTCCTGAGCCAGCCGGTGTAACAACTCCAGGCACGACCCCTGTGGTAACTGCAAGGCGATCAGCGATTCCTGCGGCTGAGCGGCAGGCGTGATTTGCAGCGATTCACGACCGATCGGCCAGGGACGCACCGCCGACTCCCGCAGTCCTCGCAACCAGAGCCAGGATTCCTCCGGTGGTTCGACAGGCCAGCTGGGCCAGGCCAAAGATGGCTCCAGAGGCCCCGGCTGGGCTGTTGGCACTCGCCGTTGTAAGGACATGACGGCGAAGCTCAATCGTGCCTGAGCGATAGCGGCGGGAATCTGAGCAGTACCTTCGCTGGCACGCAAAATGGCCTGTCCCAGGTGTTGAATGGCCAGTTCCGTCTGACCGCGTCGAGTTGCCAGCCGGCTCAGAGACAACCGACAGGCGAACTCCAGGACCGTGTTCGGATGCTCATGGGCGAGATCGCTATAGAGCTGCTGGGCCTGGTCCCACTTGCCGAGACCTTCCAGGCACACCGCCACGCGATAGCTCAGCAAAGGCGGGGCATGCTCCGGTGGGGCAATGCGGCGATAACAAGCCAGAGCGGTCGCGTAATCCTGCTCCAGTAACTTCTCGTCTCCACGGGCCTCGTGGTTGCCGGGAGTGTCCCCAGCACCGGCATTTTCCCGCTCTGACGACCGGGCATGGTCGGCGTTTATTCCGGGCCAGATGAGAACAGCAATGGTACCCGCCAGGGTGCCGAAAGCCAGCCCGGCCGCGGCAACGATTGCGACTAATACCATCTTGAGCCCGCGGCGGGTAACGGCGGCGCTGACAGGCATCGGCTCCGCACTCGAATGGACCTCGGCCATGCACTAACCCCGAGCCCCTCGCTCGGCCCCGTTTTCACCTCGCTCCCGTGTCAGGATGCTTACCGGGACCTGCGTGGTATCTCCATGTCGATCCCCGCAAATGTACTTTGCGGCGATACCTGGCGGCGCTGCTCACCGCGCAGCATTCCCGCCAGAGCGAGGATTCGCCCATTCCGGCCAGGTACTACCGGCAATGCTGACAGCATCGTTCTTTTCGGCAAGATCGGTCAACTCGCTACAGTTTTTGAGGCAATCACCGTTACAAGCCTAGCACACCAGTCGCAGCGAACGCAAACTCCCCACCCGGCAGCTACACAGTAAACCGGGAAGAGACGGAAATGGTGCCGCAGACAGGCAAACTCTGCATCCGTCGGCTGAGCCATAAACCGGCAGGGAAAGGGAATGTGCATCGTGCCCTGAACAAACAAGCTCTACACCCGCCGGCTGGTCAATAGATCCGGTCAGGCGAACCGCAATGCAAACGGTCAGCAGCACGCTCACGCATTTCCGCCGGCTAACGTTATGCCTGGAAGGGAATTAAACGGGGCGATTTGCTTGCCGATGCCCGCGAGTCGTTCCGGTAACCTTATGATCGGGGGCGAACTAAACGCCAGGCACAACCGGCATGGGGGCCGCTTGTTGTGCTGGCAAAAGAAATCCCTGCGGGGAAACCGAGCAGTCGGCACGAGGCCAGCGGATGCGTTAGTGCACAGCGGCGACACATTCGCGCAGGTAGCGGATGCCGTGAGCAATATCGCGGAGGCGTTCGGCCTGCGTACCGACTTCGCGTTCGATCAGCAACGGCCCGCGATAGCCGACCTCGTATAAAGTTTGCACCCAGAGGCGAATGTTGACGGCACCCTGACCGAGCGGCACTTCTTCGCCCCAGGTGCCTTTGACCTTGGGTCGGAAAGCATCCTTGGCGTGCACACTGCGAATATCCGGGCCGAGAATCCGCACCGCTTCGATCGGGTCGCCCATGTCGTAGAGCAGCATATTAGCGGGGTCGAAATTGACTTTGACGTTGGGGCAACGAAGTTCGTCGAGAGTGCGGCGAAGCAACTGGGCAGTTTCCTGACCGGTCTCAAAGGCAATGGTCACGCCATAACGAGCCGCCAGATCGGCCGCCTGCGCCAGGGTGTTGAGAAACTCTTTCCGCTCCGGATCGCCAGGTTCGGGAATGAACCCGGCATGAAACATCAGGTCGGTCAAACCGAGCTCGCGTGTGCGCTGTAAGGCCCATTCGAGTCGCTGCAGGCGCTCCGCTCGCAGGTGCTTCGGGCCGAACCCTCCGGTTTCGCGGATGGTTTGCGGCGTGGTGTAATCCTCGCCGGGAAAGCCCAGCATGGCGCCCACCATGCGAAAACCGGCAGCGCGGGCCGCTTGCGGCATCGCATCGCCTTCCTCCCAGCTCGCATGATGCGGGTCGCCACAGGCAATCTGCACCACGTCCACACCGAGCTGGTCGAGAAACCCCTTCAGTTCGGGAATGCTGCGAACCTGCAACGACCAGCTACACACGCCAATGGCCAGCGGTTCGACGGCAGTCATGGCAAATCTCCTGTCAGGCAGCTCCGATATGTTTATGCGGCATCACGCAGTTTCTGGTCGCACCGTCGGGATAGCAGACCGCCTGTCGGGCGGCCCGGTGGCTGCACAGGGGGGTCATGCTCACCGTTTCCGGATTGTTCAGGGCGGCTGATAGGAGCCAGGTACAGCGGAGTCGTCGCCAGGAGCGCAGACGCTGGCGGCCAGGGTATAGCTTAGCGAAAGCCAGACGCCCTGGGAGTGGTCAACCGCCCCACCAGCCCGTCAGGTTCCCTGGGAGTCGATCGTAGCCACCGTCCTGGTGGCCTGGCTGGGAGTGGCAAACGGTCCAGCCGGCCCAGCTGGTTCACGCCTGCCGTCCCTGTTCCGGTTGCTTAAATAGTCCGCGGGCGATACATTTATTCTGGAGAAACCGCCGGTATCCGCCCTGGTCGTAATGGCAGTTTCGGAGGATGGCTTTTTGCGGTCGGGCCGGTCGCGGGATCGAATACGCCGATTCGCACAGCCGAAATGGCCACTTTCGGCCGCACTGAGCAGGTTTTCCCCAGCACTGGGCCTCTCGCTGTGCCACGCTTTCCGGAAGGAGGGCCGGGACAATGAGTACCGACTCTGCTGAAATGTTGCTGAAGCAGGCCCGGCAGGCATTAGCCCAGGGCGATCTGCCTCGGGCGAAGAGTTTGTATCTGCAAGCCTTGGCCCTGAACTCAGAATCGCCCGATTGTCATTACGGGCTGGCGACGGTGAATTTCTTGCTCGGCGATCTGGAAGGGGCCGCTTATCACTACAAGGAAGTCATTCGCCTCGACCCGGTCCGGGCAGCTGCTCATGTGAACCTCGGGGCAGTTTATCAGCGTCAGGGACGCCTGCAGGAGGCTGCCCAGGCGATCCTGCGTGGCATTCAGCTCGACCCAAAACGAGCCGAGTCGCATTACAACCTCGGTATCGTTTATCGCAAACTGGGCCAGTACGAAAAAGCTATCCAGGCTTATCTGGAAGCGACCCATCTCAAACCGGACATGTACGATGCCCACTACAACCTCGCCAATCTGTTAATGGAACTGCGGCGTTATTCCCAGGCGGTACACCATTACAAGCTGGCCCTGGAAATCAAGCCCGATCTGGAAAAGGCTCGTGCCGGTCTGGAGGCGGCCCAGAAGGCCCTGGAAGGCGAAACCCGCATCCTGAGCGGTACCGATACCGCCCAACCCACCGCCGCTGCGGAAAGTGCCTGGCAACGCCAGCTCGATCCCCAGCGCGATGGGCCGGTGCTCATGCGCTTGCATCAGACCTGCATCGAAGCCGAATCTCTCTGCCGCGACTATTGCATTCATCTGGAAAAAGAATTGCAGCCATCTCTGGAAGAACTGAGCGGACGGTTGCTGGCGCCAGCGTCGAATATCGGTGCTCTGGAAAAAGCTGTCGAGCAGTTCGAGCAGAACGTTCAGCGACTGGCCAGCTATCAGCGCCATTTTCAAGAACTGATGCGGCGGCTTCGGGAAGCCAGCGCGGGAATGTTCCCCGCAAGCTGACAGAATCTCCGTCGCGGTCGCAGTATATGCAGATGTTGAGGTTGCCCAACGCGGGAATGTTCCGCACAGGCTGACAAAATCCCCAGGCCACGGGATTGTCTCGAACCTGCCGCAAGTTCTTATCCGAGCCGAAGGCCTCAACGCCGACGATAACAGTCCGACTCTGCCCGACGGGAAAAACCAGTTGACCCAGGTGTCGGCATCATCCAGGGGCGAGGAAAATAGCCCGAGTCTGCCCGAAAAATATCGCACGATCAGGTCGGCTGGCGTAAGCGAGCCGTGGTGTGGGTCACGTACCCGCGGATGCGAAACGCACAGCAGCAACAACGTCCGCGCTTGCAACCAGGAGCGGCTGGCGTAAACGAGCCGTGGTGTGGGTCACGTACCCGCGGATGCGAAACGCACCGCCGCAACAACGTCCGCGCTTGCAACCAGGAGCGGGGGGCGTAAGCCCCCCGTGGAAAACGAACGACACTGCACCGGCGTTCGTGAGCGCGCTGACGGCAGTCTCGCGCGACTTTACGGAAGCGTTCCTGCATGTACGTTTTTCAACCCCCACGGCGGGCTCACGCCCGCCGCTCTTGGCTGGATGTGCGTTTGTGCATCGCAAAAATCGTTTTTTCGCCGACAGACGTTCGCTATGCAACAAGAGCGGGGGGCGTAAGCCCCCCGTGGGTTCGCTGCCGCGACTGCACCGGCGATCGGCGCACGCACCGTCGGCGGTCTGCCGTGAGTTAGTGGAAGCGCCGTTGCAAGTGCGATACTCACATCCACGGCGGGCTCACGCCCGCCGCTCTTGTCTCCGCACGTGACGAGTGTCCCCGGACGTCAGCGGTATCGGTGTTGCAAGTGCGTTTCCCGAACAGCACGGCGGGCTCACGCCCGCCGCTCTTGTGGATGTGCGTTCGTGCATCGCAAAAATCGTTTTTTCGCCGGCAAACGTTCGCACCGCAATACAAGAGCGGGGGGTGTTAGCCCCCCGTGTGAGACGAAACGCCGTTGCAAATCGCAACCGCGCATCTCCGACGATATGCGTGCGTTCACCGGGAGCGGGCGGCGTCAGCCCCCCGTGGGTTCGCTGCCGCGACTGCACCAACGCCTGTGAGCACACTGACGGCAGTCTCGCGCGACTTTACGGAAGCGTTCCTGCATGTACGCCTCCCTAACGCCCACGGCGGGCTCACGCCCGCCGCTCTTGGTTGTGTGTTCGCTCGTCGCTGAACAACATTCGCTTCTCACGGCACACCGATCGTACCAGCGAGCCACGGCGGGCTGACGCCCGCCGCTCTTGGGGAAGCGTTGAAAGTTGTGGGAGCGAACCTTGAAAGTCGCGGAGGTTGGCGGGCGGTGTGTTCGGCGAGTGCGGGTGGGCCGGTTCACTTGACGGGGTTTGCAGAGGCAGGCCCTATGAAGTCTGTACATTTGTGGGCGTAAACGTCGGAGAGGCGCTCGGCTCGACGGCTGGAACTTGGCGGCCCGGCTGGCTGAACATCGGAGGGGCGCCTGGCTCGATGGCTGGAACCAGGCGGCCAACCTGGCGGCCCGTCTGGGTAAACGCGCTTGGCTCGATGGGGTCTGCGAAGGCAGGGCTTGCGAGGCTATACGGTTGATGCGCACAAGCACGGGTGAAACGGTTTGCTTGACGGGGTTTGCCGAGACAGGTAGGATAGCTCAGCAAGGGCCGAACTTGATTGCAATTCCCGAGCCATGGGTGAATGGATGTATCAGCGAGAGTTTCGGCGGCATAAAACGCGTGAGGTGCGAGTCGGCGACAAAGTGGTCGGGGGCGACAACCCGATCTGGGTGCAGTCCATGACCACTACCGACACGCACGACGTGGAGGCTACCGTCGCACAAATCCACCGCCTCGAAGAAGCTGGTTGCGAATTGGTGCGGGTTACCGTGCCCAAACCTGAAGATGCCGCTGTGCTTACCGAGATCAAACGCCGCATCCATATCCCGCTGATTTGCGACATCCATTTCGACTACCGCATGGCCCTGGCAGCGCTCGACCATCCGGTGGATAAAATTCGCATCAATCCTGGCAACATCGGCGGTTACGAGCGGTTCCGGCAGGTGGTACGCAAGTGCCGCGACAAAGGCGTGGCCATGCGGATCGGCGTCAACGCTGGCAGCCTGGAAAAGGACTTGCTCGACAAATACGGTTATCCCTGCCCGCCCGCCATGGTGGAGAGTGCCCTGCGCTATATCGAAATTGCCGAGGCGGAGGGATTCCGCGACATCATTGTTTCCCTGAAATCGTCCGACGTGCCCACGGTGGTGGAAACGTATCGGTTGTACGCCAGGCAGTGCGATTATCCGACACACATCGGGGTTACAGAAGCGGGCAAACCGCCTTACGCGGTGGTAAAATCGGCCTGTGGACTGGCGCCGCTCCTGTTGGACGGCATCGGCGATACCATCCGGGTGAGCCTGCTCGGCGATCCGGTGCCGGAAGTGCAGGCGGCTTTCGACATTTTGCAGGCGACGGGTCGGCGCGTCCGCAAGCCGGAGCTGATCGCCTGTCCTACCTGTGGTCGGCTGGAGATTGACCTGGAAAAAATCGTGGCCGAACTCGAACAACGCCTGGCCGGTCGGAAAACTCCCGTCAAAATCAGCGTGCTGGGCTGTGTGGTCAATGGTCCGGGCGAGGCACGCGAAGCGGACATTGGCATCGCTGCCGGTCGCGGAAAGGGCATGATCTTCCGTCGCGGTCAGATGATCCGCACTGTGTCCGAAGCCGAAATGGTGGACGCCCTGCTGGAAGAAATTGACCGCTGGGAGCAGGAGGAACTGGCCCGGCGACAAAATCGCACAGACACGACCAAGCCCGACGCCGCTGCGGTTTCCTCTGCTTCACCTTCGACCGCGATGGTATCGCCTCGCTCGGGTAGTGTCTCGCTCCCGCTGGTCTGAACCTGCCGCAAACAATATCCAGGACAGCAGCCTGACGGTACAATTCCTGCGGCCACTCTGCATCAGGACGAAATCCCATGGCGATCCGCTTTACCTGTTCGCATTGCAGTCGAAGTTTGACGGTCAAGGATGAACTGGCGGGAAAGCGAGGCCGCTGTCCGTATTGCAAGCAGGTCATCGTAGTGCCTGCCAGTCGGGCGACGGCACCGGTACGCGATCCCCGCAAACCGGATGCAGAAAGTCTGGCTCTGGCAGCGCTGGGTCTGAGCAGCAGCGAGACGGTAACCGGTGCGGAGACGGTCAGTTCGAGCAAGCCCGCCCCGCCGATCCAGGTGACCTGTTCCTGGTGCGATCATCAGTTTGAAGTCGAGGGGACGCTGGCAGGCAAACAGACGCCCTGTCCCGAGTGCCGTCGCATTGTGCGTGTGCCGGCAGCACAAACGCAGAGTCCGCGGGATTGGCGTCAGGCAGCCCGTGCGCCCACGGCTGCGGTGCTTTCCCAGCAGCAAGCGGCACCGGAAGGAGCCTGGGGAACGGCAACGGCTCGCAGTTACGTCAGCCAGGAGGCCCTCGAAGAAGCCGAAGCCTTACCGATCGAACGGGAGCCACTCACGGTCGGCCAGTGGGCGACACGCATTGGCCTGGCGTTGCTGGCACTGGTTGCCCTCTATGCCGGTTATCGCTGGTTCACTGCCCATCGGGCCGAAAGCTGGCAGCGTTCTATGCTGGCGGAAACGCAGCAGTTTCTGGAAAATCCCCAGCGCTCGCCGGAACAAACCCTGCTGGTGCAACTCGCCCTGATGCGCTACTGGCAGAACACGGAGCCGGACAACAACCGCATCCGTGGCGTGTCCCGGACTGCCCGTCAGCTGGCAGCAGCGGCCCGCGAACAACTCGGCAAACTCGCTACGGCCAACGATCCGGTCAGCCTCCGCGTTTATGAAGGCATGCTGGTCGAATACGTTGCCCAGTGCTGTGCCGCCGGTTTGTTACCTGACGATATCAACCCCGGGCTGAACACGATGCTCCGGCGGCCTGATGCAGAAACGTTGCTGCGAAAAACCGTGGCGCGTTTAGCCGATCTGCAGGTGGACACGCCGAACCAGCGGCAGGGTTTGCAGGTTTTGCGGCGAATGCTGGAACAGGCGTTAGCTGCACCGCGAACCGAAGCCGCGAAGGCACCTGTCGCCGCCACGCAGTCGTCAGCGGATTTGCTGGCTGTGGCTGCTCAGGAATTCGCCGCTCTGGGAGATACCGAATCCGCACGGGCTATGCTGAAGGCTCTGGCGAACCAGCAGCCGTCTCCGTCCAAAAAGCCGGGCGAAGAAACAAAGGCCGCCGTTCGCGCTGGCAGAAACCCTGCTTCTTTAGCCGAAGTCGTTGCCAGGGTCATGCTGGAATCTTCCGAAACCGGGCAGGGGCAGACTGCTGCGGGAGCTGATGCGGGGCCCAATGTCGGTCTGAGTCCTGCCGCCAGCGCTGTGATTCAGTTGGAGGTGCTGGTACGCAAAGGCCGGTGGTCGGAAGCGGTGCAACACTGGAGGAAATACTGGCCCCCAGGTTTATCAGTGCTCGAACGCTGGCCCGGCTTGCAACTCCTGGCCGAGGGCGTTTTACGCCATGGCGACGATCAGATAGTGGCGGATTTACTGAATGAATGCGAGGGTCTGGAAAAAGCGGCTCCGCCGCGGATTCTGCCGGAGGTACGGTTATTGCAAGTTCGTCTGGCCACCGCAGCCAAAAAAGAGGAAGTTGCCAGGCAGCTTATCGAACAGGCCGGTCCCGAGCCGATGCGGCGTATGTTGCGGCTGGCGCAGGCGGAGACGGTCATCCTCCGGGCCAGGGAGTGCCTGTTGCCGGAGCAGATTCCCTCCTGGCAGGAGTTGCAGCCTGCGGAACGGGCGTATTTGCTCCACCAACTGGCCTGGCACAATGTCCGTAAGGATCGCGGTCAAGCTCGCCGCTGGGCCGATTCGTTGTCGGGTGCCGATCGCGCGATCGTGGCAGCTGTCTTACTGGCCTGCGATTCGGCGGCGGATTCACGCTGAGCGAGTTTTGCTGACTCGTTTGGCCAAGGAAAGAATGCCGCCATGTTCCTCGGGCGAAAATGTGCGGGCGTGGAACGTTCTCAATTCGGTTGAGGGGAAGCTGGCGATCTGCCAGCGGCCAACTGGTTTGCCAGCAAACCGAGCGATGCGGTTTATTCCACGGACACCACCTCGATTTGCAGGTGGGACAGGAGCGGTTGGAAGACCAGGAGCGGGCGTGTCGGTTGCACATCGTTCCAGCTGTGATGGGCGAGTTTGATGTGTGTGGCGGTGATATGCTCCTGGTTGAGCGTTGGGTCTAAACCGTACCATCGGCCGCGAATCCACACTTCCAGCCACATGTGCGGCACGAACGCCCGATGGTGCGGGTCGTACAAAAAACCCATCGCTAACCGCGACGGCACACCGACCGCACGACACATAGCCGCGGCGAGCACGGCATGTTCGGTACAATCGCCCGCCAGGGTGCGAGCTACCTCATCCGCTGAGGCAAACGCTTCCACATAGGTCTTGTCGCGGACGTTCTCGTACACCCAGCGTCGGATGCGCTGGGCTTTCTCCCACGGTTCGGTAGCACCAGCCACGGCACGGCGAGCCAGTTGCTGCACCAGCTTGTCCTCGCTATTGACGACCGGATTACTCCGCAAATACTCCGCAGGCGGTTCGGTTCGGTCAGTGTCACCCTGGCCGGGCTCATTACCGCGGGACACTTCCAGTTCCAGCATTGCGGGCTGTCGCTGACGCAGACGTTGGCGGTCATCCTGCGGGAAAACTCCCTCGGCAAATTGCCCCGATTTCAGGGTCAGACGGTAGGTGATTTTCCGCGCTTGCAGAGGTTGTGCAATGGGCCGGGCGACGCGAATCATCTGCCTCAGGGCAATATCCACAGTCTCGACCGGGCCGGGGGCGAGTGCTTCCTCTTTGCCAGTGCGCAGGCATAGCATCTTGCCCAGTCCGGGCTGGTGGGTTTCCAGGCGAACCGGCTCCCCGGTTTCATCGAGCCAGATCAGGGCATCGGGCAATTCCACGCCGGGTATTTTTTCATAACGCGCCCGCAAGCGTAACCATTTCCGTCCCGCGGTAAAAGGCCCCGTGTCGTAATCCTCGGCGGTGACCTGGAGCTGAACGAAGCGATCCAGTTCCGGCACGAATTTGCAATATTGTCGCCTGGTGCCGGGCTCCCACTTCTGCTGGCTCAAAAACCGTTCTTCTGCGTACAAACCGAGGGCTTCGGCTTTCCAGGGAATGCGTACCTGGCGGGGTGGTTGTTGCCCGATCTGCACCTGCATGACCAGTTCCTCGCCGATCACCGTGCCGCGGCGAATGATGTGCTGGTCGCGGCCAATCTGCAGGTGCACGGTCACACTGGCCACCAGTCCCTGCGGCGTTTCGTAATTGGCCAGGGTGTTGACAAAGGTCACCGGTTGCCCAAACCGCCGCACTCGCAATTCCATCGTGCTCGTGGCCTGGATAAACGGCTGCCCACGTATGCTGACTTCCTGATACACATGGTGCAAATGGCCCGATTTCACGCCTTCCAGATACAGCGCTTCCCAGACCTCTTTCAAGATTTTGCCAGGGCGAACCTCGCCGTTGGCGGGTGGATTCTGCGCCCAGCTGATGGCCAAACCTGCCAGGCTCATTCCCGCAAGCACAAGCGTTATGCCGATTGCCCACTGCTTGTGCCATCGCTTCCCCGCACTACTGGTTGCATTCGAGTGAAGCAGGCACGGATGCGGAGTTGGCACGCCACCTGGCGAAATCATCGGCAACCCTGCGGCATGGCGAACGTGTTGACCTGGTGTCATAGCGAGGACTCCTTCCAGAGTGCACAAGGTGAGGCAAAACACCGTGCGTTGCTGGCGCGGCTCTGAAAGTTTTGCCCGCGACCTGATGCTCCGCTTACAATCATAGCCGATCGCCTGCATCCGCGGTATGGCGAGCATGTTCACCGCTGAACACGTCCAGCAGGCATCGCCGCTGTTTTGCGACTAATAAGTCGCGCAGGCATAGTCGGCAGGATCGTCGGCTCAGGTCAGGATCGGTGCTGGCGGAGCATTTTTCTTCAGTTCCGACATTCAGCCAGACCGGGGCCAGGGCGATACAATGATACAGACACCTGGATCTTCCTCCCGCCGCGGTTCTGTTGCCAACCCCCTGCCATCGGAAGCTCCATGAAACGCATTTTCCGCACCGCTTCATCTGTCCGTGAGGGTCAACTGCCAGCGCATCTTTTGCGCGAGCAGTATGGCAATTTCCGACTCACACGGGCGATTCGTCCGGGCGAGAAAGGCGGAGTCGTTCCCGAAGCCGGTTATCGTCTGGAATGGACGGCAGCCCCGTTGCCCAGGCTCGCCGCCAGCGTTTCTGCGGAAATGTTGTTCGAGGTGTTCGTCGAGTTAGTGGCTTTGCTCGGCGAGGAACCGGATGTGTACCTGCAAAGCAGTCATGACCGGATGCGCCGCGATTACCTTCGCCGCAACATTGACCGACCCGTGTTGCTCAGCTACCTTGTCGAGTTTGAGGAGTTGCTTTTGCACGACGGTTATAGCGGTATCATCGTGGTGGACCGCCAGGGGAATCGGGAGGTGCATTTCGACGAGCACAAGGTTCTGGTGGTGTATGCCCCGCGACTGCAACCATTCGTCCAGGTGATGGAACGATTCCACCTGCCCCGCAACGACCGGTTGCGATTGATCCTGGAAGGTGTCCACTACCATTGCTCCCGACCGGATTATGCCGCCCTGCTGGAACAGTTCCGGCTTCAATTAGGTGCGGAAGAAAACACGCATCTGGTTTGGGACAGTTAATCCGCTGGTATCACGGCGTTGAAAAATAAGCAAGCGGAAGATTGTAGCGACGGCACGACTTTCCCCCACCCGCCCGCCCAGCGAACCGACACCCGCCGCTCTTGTTCGTCCGTTCGCTAGTCGCTGAACGAAGCGCGTTTCCCGCTGCACAACGTTCGTATCACGGAACCACGGCGGGCTGACGCCCGCCGCTCCTGTTCGTCCGTTCGCTAGTCGCTGAACGAAGCGCGTTTCCCGCTGCACAACGTTCGTATCACCGAACCACGGCGGGCTGACGCCCGCCGCTCTTGGCTGGACGCACGCCTGCGCATTGCAAGTCGCGCATCTCGCACCGAACAAGCGTCGTGCACCAAGAGCGGCTGGCGTAAGCCAGCCGTGGCACCACATCCGCATGTGCGGCGCAAAACGTATTCAATCCGAAAAAGCCGGTGGCGTTGCAAGTGCGAATCCGAACCGCGGCGGGCTGACGCCCGCCGCTCTTGGTTGTGTGTGCGGTCGTCGTAGAGCAGAGTTCGATTCTCGCAGGACAGTGAGCGAATTACTTGTCGTGATTTGGCGCCGCTCCGTTCCTTCGGGAACAGTCGTCTCTTGGGCGAACGAGGGCGACGCATCCTTGACCGCAATCCACCAGTCGCCCTTTAATGACCGGCGTAGTCGCGGTGACCGAACCGTACGCCGTGCAACTTTCCCTGGCTGACGACGAAAGCTTTGGTAAATACGGCAAGCGCGATATTACCGACTCTGGTGCAACTTTCGCTGGCCGACGACGAAAACGCGAACATTGGTTCTGGTGAGATAAAAACGACACCATCTGGTGCGAATTTCGCCCGCCGACGACGGAAGCCCGAACCATGGCCATCCTCATTTTGGGCAGTTATGACGATGAGCATGCCTGCCATGTTTACCAGTACCTGAAAGACCGTTGCCGGCAGGACGTGGAGCTGTTCGACAGTCGCTGGTTCCCAACGCACACGCAGATTAGTTTTGAACCGCAAGGCTGCCAGGGATGGTTACGCTTGCCTACGGGCCGTCGGTTGCGGTGGGAGGAAATTACTGCGGTTTACTGGCGCTGTTACTACGGCGTGGCCGTTCCATCTCTTCCCGATCCGGAGCAGCGACTGATTGCCGAATCGGATAGCCAGGGGCTGATCGAGACACTGTTTCTGGAGCTGCCCGCTCGCTGGGTCAATGGCTGGCACGCTCAGCAACTGCATCGCACCAAACCGGTGCAATTGCAGCGTGTGGCGCGGCTGGGGTTAGCCATCCCCGCGACCGTCGTCACCAACGATGCCGAAACGGTAAAGCAATTCGTGGCCGAGCATGGGCGGTGTATCTTCAAGCCCGTGCAGGGCGGTGCGCATGCCCGTTACGTCGAAAGCCGACACCTCACCGATGAGCATCTGTCGTTGCTCCGTGTTGCCCCGGTTACCATCCAGGAGGCTGTAGAAGGCACGAACATTCGCGTTTTTGTCGCCGGTCAGGAGGTGTATGCGTGCGAAATTCGCACGCCCTGTCTCGACTACCGCGACGATCCCCAGCCACGCATTCTCGTTCATACACTGCCAGCGGAGGTGGTCGAGCAGTGCCGGACAGCGGCCAGGGAACTCGATTTGCTCTGGACGGGGATGGACTTTCGCCTGACTGCGGACGGACGCTATGTGTTTTTAGAAGCGAATCCCAGCCCGATGTTTTTGGGTTTCGAAAAGGCCACGGGTCTGCCCCTGACCGAGGCCCTGGTGAAGCTGCTGACAGGATAACATGTCGGTCGGACTTGCTGACGGGGCAAGGGCCAATTTTCGGCGAGCAGCGAGGTGGTACCGGTTTTCAGGAGAAGCGCGTTCCGGGCCGGTGTCACCGGACGCGTTCGCCTGCTTCAAACCATGCCATGGTGGGACGCTTGGGTGGGTTGCCTTCCTCGCCCAGTGCAAAGGTAGTTATCGGGCCTCTGGGTGGCTTTACGCCTTCTTCGTTCCGGACGTTGGTGGTCGGCGGGACGCGAGGCGGGTTGCCCTCCTCACCTAACGCCAGTGTGGTTACCTGTCCTGGCGGTAATACGATCCGGGGCGGATTGCCTTCTTCTCCGAGCGCTTGCGTGGTAAATTGTCCCGGCGGCAGGTTTGGCCGCTGCGGATTTGCCGGCGGACGAGCAGTTCGCTCGGAAGCGATCGCACTGGCCATCGGCAGAATCAGCGTGCTGGCAACCGCAGCACACAGGCGGTCCAACCATTCCCGCCGAGAGAGCCGGTGCGAAGAATCGGTTGGCTCGTTCCTGGTCTGGGGCACAGGAGCGCCTACTGCTTCCGATTCGCACCCAGCGAGGTTCAGTCCGTCAAAGGGATGACGCATGGCACACCTCCGCGCTCGGCTTCAAATGTCCGAATTTATCCCGTCCCAGTATCGTCCTTATCAGCCAGTCCGCGACAACAATTCTCGCCAGAGTTTGCCCACATCACCCCGACCGCCGCGTTGTCCCCATTTCTAAAGACGAATTTGCCCCGGAAAAAGTTTCAGCTTCAGTGCATCCATCGCACCTGACAATGCCATCGGCTTCGGCACCATTCAAGGATTTAGTCCTTGGTTTACTCCTTAGTGCTAACGCAGTGGCACAGGAGCCTTGCGCGGCAAGTAGAGCCAAATAACGCTGTCCACCGCAAGCGCGAACGCTATGGGAGCTGCCCACCGCCAGAGCAACCACCTCGGCGAGCCTTGCGAGTACCTGCGGTTGTGCTTGACAACTGCGGGGAAGTTAACTATGGGCGGTCGGCCTTGTACGGGGCCGGTAAGCGGTGGAGGGGCAGCGCGAAAGGACACCAGCCCAATACCAGGCCAGGTCGCGGATTCGCTTACCTGGTACAACGCCCAAGCGCCAGCACGGGGGGAGAAACTAATCCGTATGACGCACTTGTGCCGTTCTTATTGGCTCTGGTCGGTGGCGGGGCTGTGTGGCCTGGCGACCTGGTTATGCCTGGCACAGTCGCCGGAGTTGATCGTCGCCGAGGTGCGTATCGAAGGCGCACGCCGTCAGCCCGAACAAGCCATCCTCAATATGCTGAAAACCCGTCCAGGCCGCGTTTATAACCCGCTGGAAATTCAGGAAGATGTCCGCAAACTGATGGAAACCAACTGGTTCGCCGATGTTCGCCCGGCCGAAGCACGCACTCCCCAGGGAGTCGTGGTCATCTTCCGTGTCGTCGAACGCCCGACCATCAAGGAAATCATTTACGACGGCGCCAAGCATCTCAGCCGGAAAGAGCTGGAAGAAATTACCGGATTGCGACCCGGCGGGCCGATGGACCCGGCTCTGAACTGGCGGGCCCGCGAGGCCATCGAACGCAAATACAAAGAAAAAGGTCGGTTGCTGGCGCGCGTGGAACTTGTCGAAGGAACCAAGTCCGACGACCTCCGCGTGGTCTTCCGCATTACCGAAGGGCCGGTCATTCGTATCCGCAGCCTCAGCTTTGAAGGCAACAACTTCGTCAGCGCTGCCCGGCTGAAAACGCAGATTGATTCGCGGGCCACCTTGCTGGGATTTTTCGGCGAATACGATCCGGAACGCCTGGATAACGACGTGTTGAAGTTGCTGAAATACTACCACACCTTCGGCTTTTTCGAGGCCCGCATCGGTCGCAAGGTTTTCTGGCAGCCCGGCAGTGATCGCGTGGATGTCGTTTTCGTGATTGAAGAAGGGCCGCGATCCTATATCGCCGGCACCGAGGTTGCCGGGAATCGCATCCTCGACCAGAGCATGCTCCTCGCCCATGACAAAACCGAAAAAGGCAAGCCCTACAACGCCAATATCGTCCAGGCCAGCGCTCGAGAAATGCGTGATGAATACTGGAAACGCGGCTATGTCTTCGCGGATGTCCAGCCGATCCTCAAATACAGCAGCGAGCCGGGAGTTACGACTGTTGTTTACCAGGTCAATGAAGGCCCATTGCCGCAGACCGGCGAGCCATATCGAGTCGGCGAAATCCGCATCGTCGGTAACACGGTCACCCAGGATCGCGTCATCCGGCGGGAACTTGTCGGCCTGGAACCGGGCCAGGTGTTTGACCGAACGGCTATCGCTCTCAGCGAACGCAATCTCTCGCGACTGCGCATCTTCAGGGAAGACCCGATTCAGGGAATTCGCCCCACCATCACCATCCTCAACGAAACCGATCCCTCGCCGTATAAGGATCTGCTGGTGGAAGTGCAGGAGGATCGCACCGGTTCGCTGTTAGTAGGAGCGGCGTTCAGCACTGATTACGGTGCCAACCTGAGCATTATCCTCAACGAGCGAAACTTCGACATTTTTGGCTTTCCGCGTTTGACAAGCTGGGATGATTTCTGGACGGATTTGACCAGCGGTCGCGCCTTCCGCGGGGCTGGCCAGGAATTGAGAATCGAGGCCATTCCAGGTACCGAAATCAGCCGCTACACCATTACCTGGCGTGAACCCCGGTTATTCGATAGCCCCTACAGTTTAGGCGTGGGTGGCTATTACTACACGCGGATTTTCGATGAATACACGGAACAGCGTACTGGTGGGAGGATCACGCTGGGCCGACGGTTGACCCCGGAGTGGAGCTTCAACGTCGGTTTTCGCATCGAGGATGTGAAAGTGCGGAGTATTCCACCGACCGCGCCGCCGGATTTCTTCGAGGTGGCCGGGCATAATTTCGTTTTAGCCCCGCGTATCGCTCTGGTGCGGGACACGCGCGATTCGATCATCCGCGCCACCACGGGCAATTTCCTGGAAATCGCTTACGAGCAGGGATTGGGCGATTTCACCTATCCGATTGTGACCATCGAGGATAGCCAGTACTGGACGATTTACGAACGGCCCGACGGTTCCGGTCGGCACGTGCTGGTGTTGCGGGGGATTGTCGGTTGGGCCGGCGACGACACGCCGCTTTTCGATCGTTTCTACGCTGGCGGTTTCCGCACGCTGCGTGGTTTCCGATTCCGGGGCGTCGGACCGCGAGTTAACGGTTTCAACGTTGGCGGCACGTTTGAAGCGCTCGGCAGCCTCGAATACCAGGTTCCCTTGCTGGCCAATGATATGATTTACGCCATCGCCTTTACCGATTTCGGTACCGTGGACAGCGATGTAACGCTGGAAAATTTCCGCGTCTCCGCCGGTTTCGGTCTGCGGATCAATGTGCCGATGTTAGGCCCGGCCCCGATCGCACTCGATTGGGGCTTCCCGATCGTCAAGGAAGATGGCGATCGCCGGCGCACCTTCTTCTTCGGCATCGCTTTCTCGCGGTGAAATCGTCTGCTCGCCGGCGAAGACGGGCGGCTGCTGTGTGAAGGACACGGTGTTGGCGGCTGTTTGGAGGACATGGTGACGGTTCAGCGAGCGCGGTAGCAGCCTCGACTCTTGCGTGTCAACGGCTGCTCGGAGGACACGGTGATTTTCGCTTTGCCGCTTCGTTCTGAAACAGGCGTTTTGTACAGCGCAAAAGTCGCATTTTCATCCAAAACCACCATCGTGCAATGCAGCCAGGAGCGGCGGGCGTCAGCCCGCCGTGGGTGTTTGGCAAACGCACTTGCAACACCGATACCGCTCACGACCGGGGACACTCGTCACGTGCGGAGACAAGAGCGGCGGGCGTCAGCCCGCCGTGGGTATCGGTATCGCACTTGCAAAGGCGCTTCCACAAAGTCGCAGGAGACCGCCGGCAGTTTGTGTGCCGATCGCCGGCGCTGTCGCGCTCAGCGGTGCAGCAAAGGGGCGACTGTTGTACCAGCGCCGGCTTTCCGTGATTTTCAGTCGTTGTGCTCCCGTGCAGGGTAGCCACGGGGGGCTAACGCCCCCCGCTCTTGGTTGTACATGCGTTTGTGCATCGCAAAAGTCGCCATTTCACCGGCACACGTTCGCGCCTGCAACCAGGAGCGGCGGGCGTGAGCCCGCCGTGGGTGTGGGAAAGATGTTCACGCAGACAAAAGCGCGATTGTTCGGCAGACCCCCGACGGTGCGTGTGCCGATGGCCGTTGCATTCGCGTCCAGGCTTACACGGGGGGCTAACGCCCCCCGCTCTTGTGTTGCAGTGCGAAGGTCCGCCGGCGAAAAACGATTTTTGCGATGCACGAACGCACGTCCACAAGAGCGGCGGGCGTGAGCCCGCCGTGGGTGGCGGAAACGCACTTGCAACACCGATACCGCTCACGTCCGGGGACACTCGTCACGTGCGGACACAAGAGCGGCGGGCGTCAGCCCGCCGTGGGCGTGGGTAACGCACTTGCAGGAACGGTTCCGCAAAGTCGCAGGAGGCCGCCGGTAGTGTCCTCACGAACTTCGGTGCAGTGGCGTCCAGCGGCGCCGCGAAGGGCCGACTGTTGTACCAACGCCGGCTTTCCGTGATTTTCAGTCGTTGTGCTCCCGTGCAGGGTAGCCACGGGGGGCTAACGCCCCCCCGCTCTTGGTTGTACATGCGTTTGTGCATCGCGAAAGTCGTCATTTCACCGGCACGCGTTCGCGCCTGCAACCAGGAGCGGCGGGCGTCAGCCCGCCGTGGGTGAGAGTATCGCACTTGCACAGGCGCTTTAGCAAAGTCACGCGAGGTCGCCGGCAGTGCGCTCACGAACGCCGGTGCAGGCGCGTTAGCGAACCACGGGGGGCTTACGCCCCCCGCTCTTGGTTGCACGCACGCATATCGTCGGAGATGGGCGGTTGCGATTTGCAACGGCGTTTTGTTTCACACGGGGGGCTGACGCCCCCGCTCTTGACGGGTGATTGTGCAGCCTGGCGGTTTTCCGAATGCTCGTCGTCATCTGGTAACGTCGGTATGGTGGTCGGGTCATACAAAAGTCCTGGACGGCGGTTGGTTTCGCCTCGCCATCTCCCATCCGGCGAACAGAACGACAAAGCCAGGGGAAGTATTACGGTCATGGCTGCGAAAAATGCTACCCGAAAACTCCGTGAAACTCTGAAGCACCAGGCGATACAGGTGCCTGGTGTGTGGGACGCGGTCAGCGCCCGATTAGCCGAGCGACTCGGTTTTGCCGCGGTCTATATTTCAGGGGCAGCCTTCTCGGCGAGTCTCGGTCTGCCCGATGTCGGTCTGGTGACGCTGACGGAGCTGGCGGAAAAAACGCGGCAACTCTGTCTCGCCGTCAACCTGCCGGTACTGGTGGATGCCGACACTGGTTTCGGCGAGGCGGTCAACGTCGAACGCACGGTACGGCTCCTGGAACAGGCCGGCGCTGCCGGGCTTCATTTGGAAGATCAGGAACTGCCCAAGCGATGCGGTCATCTCAGCGGCAAACGGCTGGTACCGGTGGCGGTCATGGTTCAGAAAATCCGCGCTGCGGTGGCGGCGCGACGGAACGGCGATTTCCTGATCCTGGCGCGTACCGATGCCCGCGGCCTGGAAGGTCTGGACAGTGCCATTCAGCGAGCCCGGGCGTATCTGCAAGCCGGAGCCGATGGCATCTTCCCGGAAGCACTGGAATCGCTGGAAGAGTTCGCTACCTTTGCCCGCGCTGTGCCGGCTTTGCTGGTGGCCAACATGACCGAGTTTGGGAAAAGTCCGTTGCTGGACTTTGCGACGCTGGTCGGGCTGGGCTATCGCATCGTCCTGTACCCGGTAACGCTGGCCCGATTGGCCTGGAAAGCTGCCGAAGAGGGTTTGCGCTACTTGCAGCAACACGGCCAGCAGCGCGAGCTGGTGCCGAAAATGCTCACGCGGCAGGAACTTTACGATCTGCTCGGCTATCATGACTATGAAGAGCGGGATCGGCAGTATTTCACGGCCAGCTCCACAGCCACTATCACTCCAACACAGGAACCCAGCGAATGAGCAGCGAGATTTACGCACCGGGACTGGAAGGGATCATCGCCGGGGAAACCGCTATCAGCACCGTCGAAGGGGGGCTGCGGTATCGCGGCTACGCCATCGGTGAGCTGGCGGAAAAGACCTGCTACGAAGAAGTCGCGTATCTGCTCCTGTACGGGGAATTGCCACGTTCGGCGGAATTAGCAGCATTCCGACAGCGGCTGGAAGAAGCGCGACAACTGCCGGCTGCGCTGGTAACTCTGCTGCGGCAATTGCCACCAAACACGCCTTCCATGGATGTGGTGCGTACCGCCGTCAGTGTGCTGGCCCATTTCGACCCCGATTACCGCACCTGGCCGAAAGAATTGGCCTCGCCCGCGGCGACTGAACGCTGTATCCAGCTCGGCCGCAGAATCGCCGAACGATTGCTCGCGCAACTGGCCACTACTGTTCCCGCTTACCATCGCCTGTGCCGCGGTCTGGAACCGTTGCCACCACGGCCGGGCTTGTCCCATGCCGCCCAATTCCTGTATCAACTCACCGGCGAGGTGCCGGATGAGCTGAGCCAGCGGGCTTTTGACGTTTCGCTCATTTTGTACGCCGAACACGAGTTCAACGCCTCCACTTTCACGGCGCGGGTGATCACTTCGACGTTGTCGGACATGTACTCGGCGGTGGTCGGGGCGATCGGTGCTTTGAAAGGTCCGCTGCACGGTGGAGCCAACGAATACGTCATGCCGTTACTCCGAGCCATCGGCAGTCCGGACAAAGTGGAAACGCATTTGCAGCAGATGCTGGCACGCAAGGAACGGGTGATGGGGTTTGGGCATCGCGTTTACAAAACCGGCGACTTGCGGGCGGTTATTCTGGCCAGCTGGGCCAGGCGACTTGCCGAAGCACGCGGGACAACCGTCTGGGAACAAATCGCCGAACGTGTCGAACAGTTCCTCGCTCAGAGCAAAAATCTGCATCCGAACCTGGATTGGCCGGCGGGTCGGCTTTACTTCTACCTGGGTTTGCCGGTGGAACTGTACACGCCGATCTTCGCCATGGCCCGCGTGGCCGGGTGGTGTGCACACATACTCGAACAGTGGCAGGCGAATCGTCTCATTCGACCGCGTGCTCGTTATATCGGCCCTGCACCCCGGCCAGTGCTTCCGCTGAGTGAACGCGGCTAACCGATTCGCACACGGCACGTCGCGATTGGCGATGGCTGAGGCGAGAGCGTGGGCTGGCAGTATCGTCGGCAACTCTGGCTTTGCTCGCGGTAATTCCTAGCATGTTTTCCAGGAAACTCACCTCGCCCGAAGCTGGCTCGATCAGGGCAACCACGGGCACCACCCAACCAGGAGGTACACCGATGCGACGCGGAATGCTGAAACTTTTGCTGTGTGTGCTGACTCCGGCCATGCTCAGCCTGTCAATGGCTCAGGAACAGGCCAAGCCGTCCGGCAAAGCCATTCCTCTGTTCAACGGCAAGGATTTCACCGGCTGGAGGAAATTCGTTGACCCGAAGTCCAAGGCCGACCCGGACAAAATCTTTACCGTCCGCGATGGTATCATCGTCGTGGACGGCAGCGTCAACGGCTACCTGATCACAGAGAAGGAATACGGTGACTACGTGTTGACACTGGAATGGCGGTGGGGAGAAAAAGTCCATCGCGGTCGCAATAGCGGCGTGTTCGTGCATGTCAGCGGCCCGGATCAAATCTGGCCCAAGGGCGTCGAAGCACAGTTGATGGCTGATCATGCCGGCGATTTCTGGCTCGTCGGTGGATTCAAGCTCCAGGTCGATCCGAAACGCCAGGACCCGAAAATCCCGCGACATTACTTCCGCATGAAGGATAACGTGGAGAAACCGATCGGCGAATGGAACCGTTATGAAATCACCTGCGACGGCCCGAAGATTCGCCTGGTGATCAACGGCCAGCTGGTCAATGAAGGCACGGACGCCGAAGCGACGCGGGGCAAGATTCTGCTGCAATCCGAAGGAGCGGAGATTCACTTCCGCAACATTTACCTGACCCCGCTCAAATAACGAGAGCGTCAATCATCGGCGAGCTAACATCGGCCGCTTTTGAGATGCGACCATGCAATTGTGCAAATTTCGCTCGTCAGCCGGCGAGGTACGCGTCGGCTTGATTCGGCAGGGGCAAGTCTATCCGCTTGGCCTCACCGATACTCCCGACCGCCCGGCTCTCAGCAGCGTCCTGCATTCGGCCAACCCGGCAGAACAGGCTTGGCAGCTGGCGAACCACGCTGCGCCGGTCGGCACATTGTCCGAACTGGCACTCCTTCCGCCCCTCGATCGTCAGGAAGTCTGGGCCGCCGGGGTTACTTACAAACGCAGCGAGGAAGCTCGCAAACGCGAGTCGCAAGGGGCCGCTATTTTCTACGACATGGTGTATCGTGCTGAGCGACCGGAGCTGTTTTTCAAAGCCCCGGCCTGTCGCGTGGTTGGTCCCGGCCAGCCTGTGCGGATTCGCCGCGATTCTCGCTGGAGTGTTCCCGAACCGGAACTTGCCCTCGTCCTCGATCCGCAGTTACGCGTTGTCGGCTACACCATCGGCAACGATATGAGCGCCCGCGACATCGAAGGCGAAAATCCGCTCTACCTTCCGCAGGCCAAAATCTACGACGGCAGTTGTGCCCTGGGCCCGGTGATTACACTCAGCGACGCCATGCCTGCGTTCGGCGCAGTGACCATTCGCCTGGTGATCGAGCGCAACGGGCAAACGGTTTTCGACGGCCAGACCTCGCTGGCGGCGATGCATCGCAGTGTTACCGAGCTGGCGCACTGGCTGGGTCGGGAACTTTCTTTCCCCGACGGCGTCATTCTGTTGACCGGCACCGGGATCGTTCCGCCCGATGACTTCAGTCTGCAATCCGGCGATGTCATTCACATAGACATTACCGGCATCGGTCGGCTCACCAACCCGGTCGCTTGAATCTCCCCCGCCCGCCGGTGAGTTGACTCCCCATCCGACGCCGGTAACCCGAACCCACATCGCGCCCAGAATCGTTCGCGGACACTCGTCTCGTGCCGAAAACAAGAGCGGCGGGCGTCAGCCCACCGTGGCTCGGTCATACGATCGCTGTGCCGTGAGAAGCGAATGTTGTTCAGTGACGAGCGAACACACAACCAAGAGCGGCGGGCGTGAGCCCGCCGTGGGCGTGGGTAACGCACCTGCAAAGGCGCTTCCGCAAAGTCGCCGGAGACTGCCGTCGGTGTGCCCACAGACGTTGGTGCAGTAGCGCCAGCGAGCCCACGGGGGGCTTACGCCCCCCGCTCTTGTTGCATAGCGAACGCTTGCCGGCGAAAAAACGATTTTTGCGATGCACAAACGCACGTCCGGGTCAGGAGCGGCGGGGGTGAGCCCGCCGTGGGCGTGGGTAACGCACTTGCAAAGGCGCTTCCGCAAAGTCCCGGGAGGCCGCCGGCAGTGTGCCCACGAATGCCGGTGCAGTCGCGGTAATGAACCACAGGGGGCTGACTCTTTTACCGGCGCCGGCTTTCCGTGGCCCCCAGTGGTTGCATTCGCGTGTGGTGTTCGCACGGGGGGCTAACGCCCCCCGCTCTTGTATTGCTGCGCGAACGCTTGCCGGCGAAAAAACGATTTTTGCGATGCACAAACGCACGCTCGCCCAGGAGCGGCGGGCGTGAGCCCGCCGTGGCTCGGTCATACGATCGGTGTGCCGTGAGAAGCGAATGTTCAGCGACGAGCGAACACACAGCCAAGAGCGGCGGGCGTGAGCCCGCCGTGGTGTTCGGGAAACGCGCTTGCAGGAACGCTGACTTAAAGTCGCGGGAGACTGCCGTCGGTGTGCTTACGAACGCCGTTGCATTCGCGTCCAGCGGTGCCGCAAAGGGCCGACACTGGTACCAGCGCCGGCTTTGCGTGATTTTCAGTCGTTGTCTTCGCGTGCAGGGTTCCCACGGGGGCTAACGCCCCCCGCTCTTGTATTGCGTTGCGAACGTCTTTCGGCGAAAAAACGATTTTTGCGATGCACAAACGCACGCTCACAGGAGCGGCGAGCGTGAGCCCGCCGTGGTGTGCGAGTATCGCAGTGGCAACGGAGCATGTCTTGGTCGAAAGTGCACGTGAGTAACGGGTGTGCGCCGGCTGATGTCTGCGTTGAGAGCGGTGGGCGTCAGCGGCGGTGGTTTCGCATGTGCACCAGCGGGACGGCCGGGCGATTCGGTTGTGATCAGGCGGGTACAACGGGTCGGCGGAGGTGCCAGTCGGTTTCGCGCTCATACATGCGGGCGATGCGGAGCAACTTTTCCTCGGCAAATGGCGGGGCCAGCAGTTGCAAGCCGATCGGCAAGCCGTTTTTAGTGAAACCGCATGGAATGCTGATTCCAGCAATGCCGGCCAGGTTGCAGCTGATGGTGTAAATGTCGCTGAGGTACATGGCCAGCGGATCGGCAACCTTTTCGCCGAGCTTGAAAGCCGGGGTGGGGGAAGTCGGCCCAGCCACGACATCGCATTCGGCAAAGGCTTTGTCGAAATCCTCCTTGATCAGCCGCCGCACTTTCAACGCCTTCAGGTAATACGCCTCGTAATAGCCGCGGGACAGCACATACGTGCCGAGCATGATCCGCCGTTTCACTTCCGCGCCGAATCCTTCACCGCGAGTGCGGCTGTACATGTGAATCATGTTGTCGAACTGCTTGGCCCGGTAGCCGTAATGCACGCCGTCATAGCGAGCCAGGTTCGACGAGGCTTCCGCGGTGGCCACGATGTAGTAGGTGGCAATGGCGTATCGGCTGTGGGGCAGGGAGATTTCCTGGATGGTGGCTCCGAGTCGGCGATAGACCTGCAGAGCTTCGCGGACGGCCTGTTCGACTTCCGGATCGAGACCCTCGCCGAAATACTCGCGGGCCACGCCGATCCGCAGCGGTCGCACCGGCTCATCGAGTGTCTGACGGTATGGCGGTACCGGTTCCGGCGCACAGGTGCTGTCGCGGGGATCGTGGCCGGCAATCACTTCCATCAGCAGAGCGACATCGTAAGTATCGTGGCCGAACGGCCCCACCTGATCCAGCGAGCTGGCAAACGCCACCAGACCAAACCGCGACACCCGTCCATACGTGGGCTTCAAGCCGACAATTCCGCACAGGCTCGCCGGTTGCCGAATCGAACCGCCCGTATCACTGCCGATACTGAGCGGGGCTTCGCACGCGGCCACCGCTGCCGCCGAACCACCACTCGAACCTCCAGGGGTGCGTTCCAGGTCCCAGGGATTGCGGGTGACCTGAAAAGCGCTATTCTCCGTCGAGGAGCCCATGGCAAACTCGTCCATGTTGGTTTTGCCAATGAGCACCGCATCTTCTTCCTTGAGCCGGCGGATCACGTGGGCGTCGTAAGGCGGAATGAAGTTGTGCAGAATCTTGCTGCAACAGGTGGTGGGCACTCCCTTAGTGCACAGCACGTCTTTGATGGCCACGGGCAGGCCGGCCAGTTTGCCCAGCGGTTCACCGCGGCGGCGTTTCTCATCCACACGGCGAGCCTGTTCGAGAGCCGCGGATTCGTTGACATGCACGAACGCCTGAACTTTCGGCTCCCGCTGGCGGATCGCCTGCAGATAGGCGGAGGTCAACTGCTCGGCGGTGATTTCGCCCCGTTCCAGCCAGGCTAGAAGCTCCCGGCTGCTGTGTTCGATCAGTTCCATCGGCGATTCCTCCCCAGCCGACTTCCACCCGCCACACTGTGCCACGCGGCCCGTTCCGACTCGCCGCTCCCATCCACAATGCGCACCCTCATACGCGGCTTTCGTTGCTCAATCCAGCACTGCCGGGACGGAGTAAAAATCCCCCTTGCGTGCGGGGGCATTGGCCAGCGCTTCGTCCACGCTCAACGAAGAACCGGCCTCATCTTCGCGGAAAACATTGTGCAGCGGCAGGCAATGGGATAACGGCTCGACACCTTCCGTGTTGACCTGCTGCAACTGGTTGACATACTCGACAATCTGGCTCAGTTGTGTCGTGAAAAGTTCGATTTCTTCCGGCGTGCACTCCAACCGCGCCAGGTGGGCTACCCAGCGGACTTCCTCCGGCTTCAGTGCCATGGGATGCTCCTCGCAAGGTGAGTTCGGGTGCAGGGATGTCGGGTCTCCGGCGGTTGTGCGTCAGACTTTCGGCAACTCGAACGCCTTGCGCACCTGCGGACGTTTCACCCGTCCACTGCGAATGCACTGCGTGCACACTCGCAGGCGTTTCACCTGACCTTCGACTTCCACACGGATGCGTTGCAGGTTGGGTTTGAATTTACGCCGGCTGATGCCGGTTACTTTCCGACCGACACCGCCTAGATACTTCGCTTTTCCGCGACGGGTTATCTGATTGCCGAAGACCGGCTTCTTACCGCAAATCGCACAATGCATCCCCATAGCACTACTCCTTCCATCGGCCAAGCGTGGAACATACTATCATACACCCGGCTTCCGCAGCGACAAGCGCGACGGGAACCAAAGGCTGCCGAAGCATTTAACGCCCTCCTCGCATCGCTTTTGTCCGAAATCCAACGTGCAACACGAAATCGAGACACATTGACTTGACACTTCTCCTCGCACCGCTTTTGTCCGGACCCCAACCCCAGCGACAGATCGGGCCGTTGGTAGGAGCAGCGCACTGGCAACGGAAAACGAAGTGGTCGCGCGTGGCCAGCGTCCGGATCAGGAGCGGCGGGCGTGAGCCCGCCGTGGGTGTGAGTATCGCACTTGCAAGGGCGCTTTCGCAAAGTCGCAGGAGACTGCCGGCACTATGCTCACGAACGCCGTTGCATTCGCGTCCAGCGGTGCCGCAAAGGGCCGACTCTTGTACCAGCGCCGGCTTTGCGTGATTTTCAGTCGTTGTGCTCGCGTGCAAGGTTCCCACGGGGGGCTTACGCCCCCCGCTCTTGTATTGCTGCGCGGACGCTTGCCGGCGGAAAAACAACTTTTGCGATGCACAAACGCACGCCGAAAAAGAGCGGCGCTCGTCCGCCCGCCGTGGCTAGGGAAACGCGCCTGCAACACCGATACCGCACACGGTCGCAAACACTCGTCTCGTGCCGAAACAGGAGCGGCGCCCGTCCGCCCGCCGTGGGTGGGCAAATGCGCATCGGCAGACATGACAGCTATTCGTCGGCAGACCGCCGGCGGTGTATGTGCGGATCGCTGTTGCATTCGCGTTAATAGTTGCCACGGGGGGCTGACGCCCCCCGCTCTTGTGTTGGTGTACGAACGCTTGCCGACGAAAAAACGATTTTTGCGATGCACGAACGCCACATCCAGCCAAGAGCGGCGGGCGTGAGCCCGCCGTGGGCGTGGGTAACGCGCCTGCAACACCGATACCGCACACGTTCGGGGACACTCGTCTAGTGCGGAAACAAGAGCGGCGGGCGTGAGCCCCCGTGGGCGTGGGAAACTCGCTTGCCCAGACGCAAGCGTGCTTGTTCGGGGGACCGCCGACGGTGTATGTGCGGATCGCTGTTGCATTCGCGCTGAGCGGCGCCGCAAAGGGCTGACTCCTGTACCAGCGCCGGCTTTGCGTGATTTTCAGTCGTTGTGCTCGCGTGCAAGGTTCCCACGGGGGGCTGACGCCCCCCGCTCTTGTATTGCTGCGCGAACGCTTGTCGGCGAAAAAACGATTTTTGGGATGCACAAACGCACGTCCGGCTCAGGAGCGGCGGGCGTCAGCCCGCCGTGGTTAGGGAAACGCGCTTGCAACACCGATACCGCACAAGTTCGGGGACACTCGTCTAGTGCGGAAACAAGAGCGGCAGGCATGAGCCCGCCGTGGCTCGGTCATACGATCGGTGTGCCGCGAGAAGCGAGTGTTGTTCAGCGACGAGCGATCACACAACCAAGAGAGGCGCTCGTCCGCCCGCCGTGGATATGTGAGTATCGCACTTGCAACGCCGCTTCCACTAAGTCACGCCAGACCGCCGAGGGTGTGTGTGCCGATCGCCGGTGCATTCGCGTTGAGCGGCTCCGCAAAGGGCTGACTCCTGTACCAGCGCCGGCTTTGCGTGATTTTCAGTCGTTGTGCTCGCGTGCAAGGTTCCCACGGGGGGCTGACGCCCCCCGCTCTTGTGTTGGTGTACGGACGTCTGCCGGCGAAAAAACGATTTTTGCGATGCACGAACGCACGCTCGCTCAGGAGCGGCGGGCGTGAGCCCGCCGTGGCTCGGTCATACGATCGGTGTGCCGTGAGAAGCGAATGTTGTTCAGCGACGAGCGAACACGCGACCAAGAGCGGCGGGCGTGAGCCCGCCGTGGTGGGAAACGCACCTGCAACACCGATACCGCACACGGTCGCAAACACTCGTCTCGTGCCGAAACAGGAGGGGCGCTCGTCAGCCCGCCGTGGGCGTGGGTAACGCACTTGCAAGGGCGCTTCCACAGAGCCGCGGGACGCCGCCGGCTATTTGTGTGCCGATCGCCGGTGCATTCGCGTTGAGCGGCGCCGCAAAGGGCCGACTCTTGTACCAGCGCCGGCTTTGCGTGATTTTCAGTCGTTGTCCTCGCGTGCAGGATTGCCACGGGGGGGCTGACGCCCCCCGCTCTTGGTTGCGCGCACGGATATCGTCGGAGATGCGCGGTTGCGATTCGCAAAGACGTTTTGTTTCACACGGGGAGCTTACGCCCCCCACTCTTGTGTTGTAACGCGAAGGTTCCTCGGCGAGAGGCGGGGCGCGGTTACAGTCGCACCGTGGGAGCGTTGATGCGAATGAGTCGGGTATCCGGCGGAGTGAAGGTGAGCGGAGCCACGTTGCCGACCAGATCGGTCAGCCGGGTTCCCGACGGTAGCGCAATATCGAGCAGGCGAATGCCGTCCAGATCCTGGTCGCTGGACTGCACCGTATAACGGAACGTGAGTGTGTTCGTTCCCAGGCCGGCCACCAGAGCCGCCTGGCGAATCGCACTGCCGATTTGCAACCGCAGGCTCGGTTGGGCGCTGCTGCTGCCCCGCAGATACACTTTCTCGTCGAACTGGAAGCGGAACTCCAGCACCTCGCCGGTCACGTAGTTCCGCAGTCCGGGCAGAATGATGTCGGTGATGCGTGGCCCACGCGTGTCCACGAAGACGCGGAAGAAGACCGGCGGCTGGATATGTTCATCCAATCGCCTCGGTGTGCTTACCATTCCCGGAATATCGCTGCCGCTAATCGTGTAAGAGCCATGGCTGAAAGGCTGAATTGGGTCTAGATAGATTCCGTTAGGGGCATAATCGTGGGCTGCAACCTTATAGCGGAAGACCAGTTTGTTAGGGGCTGCCTGCCCAACGAAATAGGCCCGTCGGGTAACGTTACCGATACGAATGTTGAGGAAGGGTGGGCTTCCAGGTCGGGCTGTTACCGTCAGCGGGTCGGTGGTCACCAGTGTGAAGGTGAGCATGTCTCCGGCTCTGTAAGTGCCTGGAGGTGGTCCCTGAACCTGGATAATCCAAGGCGGCAACGCGTCCACAATGATTTGTTTGACTCTGTCGAGTATTTTGGTCACGTCTGAAACTGCGGGAAAGATACTAGTAGGAAAGACATCTCCGTCCCATTCCTCCCCAAAAAGGCTGGTTATCTTGCCCAAAGTCAAGTCTGCCGTGACGACAGGCCGACCGTTAGGATCTACTTTATCGTGAATTTCCAGGCCATCCAAATCGCGGTCTATCCGGCGATTAGGTCCTTGCACCACTCTCTGGATCACGTATCGGAACGTCACAGACCGGGAGCCACTTCCGCCCACATAATCGGCGTACACGATGCGAGAATTAGTCTGAGTTTGACCAGGAACATAACCAATATTGGGCCCAAGATATATTTTGAGGCGAGGCTTGCCAGTTACCAACACAGTTTGATTCGGCGATCGGTTGAACACCAGCGTGAACTGAAGAGTTTCTCGCCATCTATAGGGAAATCCCGGGGAACGTACCGATGGGGTAATCACCATGGTCACTACCGGGGGGCCGACAATCGCCCACGGCTCGTCGCCGAGGTTTCTAGGTTGTGGCGTGGTCGGATCGGCGCCCCTGGCACTGAAAAATACCATTTGAAGAGCTGGAACCGATAGCATAAATCTAGGTGACGAACCTCCGGCGCCAGGCGTGACCTCTTTAAACGTTTGGCTATTTTGATCGAAAGCCAACACTTGGGAGACCGAATCCGGTTTAATGTGACCCTTCCACGGTTCCAGGCCGTGAATCCCATCATCCGCAGCGAAATAAAAGTTGGTGCCGAGACTCGAATAATTGCCCCTGGGGAAACTGGCAGTATCGGGCTGTTTAGCCGCGATTGATTCATACCACATATTACCGAATACATTAGACTGCCAGTTGTACCAAGTTCGCCTTGGACCCAGATCCGCGGATATCGAAGCCGGGGGAAAGAAGGTAGGAAGTTGCAAGGAAGAGCCTCTAGGGTTTAGATCCGCCAAGCGCACAGCCGTAAGCGACGGGAAATTTGTCCCTCGTACATCCACGTATGCGGGCTCGCGGTCGCGCGAAGGCCCAGACGAGTACACCAAGATGCCTTGGTGGTTATAAAGGTCAAACGGTCCATCACTAGGTGTACTGCCGTCCGAATCAAGAACGCGTGGGTTCGATCCCTGCAACAGTCCATTAGAGTCGATGCGACGAATATCCATGGCGACGAGCCTGCGGGCGGGAAAAACCGGATCCAAGTCGCGGTAAAAGAGAATGTTGTTACGAGTAGAACGATTAGGGTTATTTGTGTCCACGACTGGTGTCAGGAAAAAGGCCTGGTCACCCGGATCGTATATGGCAAAAGGTAACACGCCAAAAATCGTCAATACCTTAATGACGCGTAGTCCGCCACTGCTCGAATTTTTGCCGACGCGCCAGATCGTGTACCCCTCCGGAGATGTAGTGGCGACGAAGAAAATCTGCTCCAAATCTGGAAAATAAGCCAGCCATTGGGGGGCCCGAGCTACTCGATTTAGGCCATAGCTGATATCCGGTTGGTCGAACACTGTGTAATTACCTGATGGGCTGTCCAACCGGAATAAAAAGTTGCCTGTACCATTGTCAGCGACGAAAAACAGCACGCCGCCGGCGTTCAGGAGCCAGTGGGGATTGGAGGGATTGGCCCCCGGATTGATGTTGGCAACCATGGCCGTGCCATTGGAGGTGCCATCGCTGCGCCAGAGTTCAAAACCGTTCTGACCGTCGTTAGCCACGAAGAACAGGGTTCCGTTGACGTTTACCAGGAAACGCGGGTCGCTGCCACCGTTAGCACGGATGTCGCGCACCATAGTGGTGCCATTGGAGGTGCCGTCGCTCTTCCAGAGTTCAAAACCGCTCTGGCCGTCGTTGGCGGCGAAAAAGAGGGTGCCATTGACGTTGGTCAGGAATCGCGGGGAGGAACCGCCGGCGCCTTGCTGAATGTCGCGCACCAGGGTGGCATTGCCGGGGGTGCCATCGCTGACCCACAACTCATCACCCCGCTGGCCGTCGTTAGCGACGAAGAAGACGCGGCTCTGCCCGTTAGGCAATTGTATCTCAGTAAACCAGCGTTCGCCGTTGAGAAAAGCGGGTGCCGAGCCGCCCGGCCCGAAGTTAACGTCGGACACGAGTGCGGCACTTGGTGCAGTGCGGTCTTCCAGTTGTTCAAACAGCAAATGGGCACGGAGCTGGGTTCGGTTTAGTTCCTCACGCACGCCGAGCACATGACCCAGTCGCTTGAGCATCCACTTTAACATGCCGCTTCTCCTTCCAGCATGAACGCAATGCGATCACCGGCATCAGCGATGCGGTTGTATGCGAGTCTCTTTCAAGCTGACGTCAGCCAGAGCGGAGACCACCCGGCAAATTCGGGTGCCACCGTTTATCTATTTTGTCGCCGCGTCAAAGCCCAGTCAAGGATAGGACACGCCGAGAGGGAAAAGGTCGGCTATCGAACGCGAGAAAGACACCGGGAGACGGGCGGGAGCTGGCAATTTCGCCAAATTCGCCAACGCTGGTACTCGACCCGGCGGGGTAGTGGGGATCTGCGCGGGTGTGCAAATGCCGTTGCAGGAGAAGCCGGGTCGGCTGTCGCGGCCAGCTGCGCCAAGCCAGTGCTGAGATCGCAAGCCGACCTGGCACCTCCTTTGTGTCCTGGTGGTCCGAGATGGTACAGTCCGAGCACCCACCGGTAAGCACATGGGCTGAAGCTGACGGTTACCTCCGGGCGTGCTATTCGTCCGACAAATAGCGGCAAGTATAATGCCCCAGGAGCCGCTCTCGCCAGAAAGGCTCACCGCCGGCTGAACAGCGCTGGCATGCGAAGGTATTCGTTGCCATTGTCGCAACAGGAGACGGCGAGGGCTGAAGGAGTACGGAAAATGAATCGCGCGGCCAATGCCGGGTTGGGTGCGGGGAAACTGGGTAGCTTCGGGCTGTTGCTGGCGCTGGCTATATGGATCGCGGCCGAGCCGACCGCTCCGGACGTGGATGCGTGGCTGCGAGCCTATGAGCGGGAGCGGCAAGAGTTGCGGCAGACCGGCGAGGAACGGTTTTCATCCGATTGGATTGCCCTGGCGGACCGATATGCCGAGCAGGCACGGCAGGCGCTGCGGACGAGTCAGCGGCAAGCGGCGGAGTGGGCGATATTGCGTGCTCGCTGGATTTTACCGGCGATGCCACCGGATTTGCCAATGGGTGTGCAGCGGATTTTCGGAGCCACGAAGTTGCGGCATGGTCCATCGGTTCATGCGGTGGCCTGGAGTGAGGATGGCCGTTACTTTGCGACGGCGGGGAGCGATTTGGCGGTGCGTGTCTGGGATGCCGCTAATGGCCGGGAACTGCGTAGCTTCTCGTTCCAGGAGCGACCGGCAGCGATTGCCTTTGCTCGTAAACGACCCCTGCTGGCGGTCGGTGGGCATAGCACGGTGGTTCGGGTCTGGGACGTGAGCACCGGACAGGAAGCCTGGCCTGGAGGGTTGCAGGTGCCGAACCCGGCTGGGGCGAGGTTAGTGGTGCTGGGCGTGGCTTTCGGTGGCGAGGATCGCTATCTGGCGGCAGTTCACTCGCAGCAACAGCTTCTGATGTGGAATCTGAACGATAAAAGCGTCGTCTATCAGCTGGGGGGGTTCAATGGCCAGCCCAGCAGCGTTGCGTTTTCGTCGGATGGCGAATATGTGGCCAGCGGCGATTCGGGTGGGCTTTTGCGAATCTTTAAAGCCCAGCAAGGGGCGTTGTGGCGGGCATTTCGCGCAAATAACGGTGCGATTTACGCGGTCACGTTTGTACCGGGCAAGAAGGAAGTAATCGTGGCCGGTCAGGATAACTTTGTTCGTGTCTTTGACGTTGACCGTTCGCAGGAGTTGATTCGCTGGTCGTCGGGAGCGCAGGGTACGACGGCGGTAGCGGTCAGCGCTGACGGTCGGCTGGTGGCGGCCGGGAGTTCCTTGCCGGATGCGGCGGTGCGGGTCTGGCGGATGTCTGACCGCACGTTAGTGCGCACCTTCCGCGGGCATCAGCATACGGTGCAGGGATTGGCCTTCGACCCATCCGGACGGTTGCTGTTATCGGGCGGGCTGGACGGTCAGCTTCGTTTGTGGGAAGTGGAGAGCGGGCAATCGTATCACGAACTGACTGGCCATGAAAACTATGTCTGGAGCGTGGCAGTGCATCCCGACGGCCAGCGGATCGCCAGCGGTGGCGCCGATGGCACAGTACGCCTCTGGGACAGCCAAACTCGGCGAGCCTTGCACGTCTGGAAACTGCACGACCAGCCGGTTACCTCCGTTGCGTTCAGTCCGGACGGGAAATTGCTGGCCAGTGCCGGCGGGGATCGCGTCATTCGCTTGGTGGACCCGCAAACCGGCCAGGAAAAGCAACGCCTCGAAGGCCACACCGCCCCGGTAACATGTTTGGCGTTTCATCCGGAAGGAAAATGGCTGGCCAGCGGTGGTGCGGATCGGCAACTGATCTTATGGGATGTCAGTAGCGGCAAAGCGGTGCAAACGGTGTCTCGCTACGGCAGTGTGGTAACGGGTGTGGCGTTTGTGCCGGGTCGGTCCATCCTGGTCAGCAGTGGTGGCGATCAGCAAATTCGCCTGTGGGAACTGCCCCACTTGCAGGAACCGAACCAGGTCTGGAGCGGGCATCGCCAGGCGATCAGTGCCCTGGCCGCCAGTCCCCGGGGCGATCTGCTTGCCAGTGCCGATGGCGACGGGCAAATTGTCCTGTGGCAGGTCAGCTCCGCGCAAAAACGAGCCGTGCTTTCCGGACACACCGGGCCGGTGAGCGCACTGGCGTTTTCTTCGGACGGGAGATTGCTGGCATCCGGTGGAGCGGATCGGCTGGTGCGGGTATGGGACCTGACCACGGGCAGCGAAATCAGCCAGTTTGCTGGCCATACCGATTGGGTGGCGGGGATTGCCTTCTTTCCCGACAATCGCCGGCTGGTTTCCTGCGGTGTGGATCGCACGCTGAAAATCTGGGAACTATCCGGCCAGGAGCTGGTGGTCAGTTACGGGCACAGTCGCAAAGTTACAGCACTGGCCGTCCCACAGGGAGAATCCTCACCGGCACGCTGGTTTGTTTCCGGATCGCAGGACCAGACGCTGCGGTGGTGGGATGCAGCGACCGCCCGCGAACTGGCCATCGTAACCGAACACAGCGATGAGATCACCGCGCTGGCCGGCGATCGCAACGGTCGGCTATTGGCTTCTGCTGACCGCAGCGGTGCCATCAAAATCTGGGAGTTGCCCCCGAACAAACCGGCGGAAAAATTTGCTCCGCCACGCTTGCGGAACAGTTTTAGCGTTGCCCGAGCCAGCGTCATCTTGCTCGCCTGGTCGGCGGATAGCTCGCAACTGGTCGGCTGGGTAACCGACAGCCAGTCGGATAAAACGCTGGCCGTTTGGGACGCCGCCACGGGCAAGATTATTCGTTCGTTTGCCGGACACGACCGCTCGGTGCGGGTCAGTTGCCTGGCCTTTTCCGCGGATGGACGATATGCAGCGGTAGGCGGACACAATGGCCTGGTGCGCATCTGGGACCTGTCCACCGGTGCGCAGGTCAAAGCCATCACGCCTTTTACCAGTGCTGTTGCCGACCTCACCTTCACTCACGATAACCGCTTTCTGATCCTGGCTGGTAGCCAGGGGGAAATCCAGGTACGCGACTGGCAGGCGGACAAAGTGGTGCGTTCCTGGGCCAGTCAGCAAACCGGGCTGATTGGTTTAGCACTCGGGCCGCAGGATCGCCGGCTGGCCACCTTCGACAGTCGCGGGGAAATTCGCGTCTGGGAACTGGAAAGCGGCAAACTCCAGACCAGTTTTCGCTTACCGGTGCTGGTGCATACCGTAGCGTTTTCGGGACCGGATCGGCTGCTGACAGCCAACAGCAACGGCACGATCTACCTGCTCGGCTGGTGACATCGAGCACACTAACGGCGGCAAATGCTTGATCTTATTGCCGAGGATCGAAAAACCGCCATCGGTTAGGTGTGGTAAGTATCGCCGGGCTGCCCAGGCCAGCAGCGACCAGACTCTGACGTCTGGATAAAATAGTATGGGCCGTCGCTGGCCAAATTGTTGCGGGTCGGCAGTGATAAGAAGGGGAGCCAGGTTATGCAAATTGAACGCATCACTCACAATCCCGCTGTGATGGGAGGCAAGCCTTGCATTCGTGGCCTGCGCGTCACCGTGGCAACCATCCTGGGGTTACTGGCCAGCGGCAAGTCGCGCGAGCGAATCCTGCAGGCCTACCCGTACCTCGAACCGGAAGACATTGACGCCGCCCTCGCCTACGCAGCCTGGCGACTGGAAGAACGCGAAGAGCCGCTGGTCGTCTCATGAGCCTCAGACAATCCACGGCGGGCTCACGCCCGCCGCTCTTGGTCGTGTAGTCGGTCGTCGCTGAACGGTGTTCGATTCTCACTCCACGCTGATCGCCTCACCGAACCACGGCGGGCTCACGCCCGCCGCTCTCGTTCGGTGTGCGACTCCGCATTGCGAATCACGCATTTCGCAGCGAACGAACGTCGTGCAGCCAGGAGCGGCTGGCGTAGGCCAGCCGTGGCAAACGAACGCGACTGCACCAGCGTTCGTGGGCATAGTGCCGGCAGTCTCCCGCGACTTTACGGCAACGTTCCTGCAAGTACGCTTCCCTAACAGCCACGGCGGGCTGACGCCCGCCGCTCTTGGTCGAATGTGCGTTGGTGCATCGCAAAAATCGTTGTTTCGCCGGCAGACGTTCGCACTGCAACACAAGAGCGGGGGGCGTAAGCCCCCCGTGGCGCCTATATACGCGATTGTAATCCGGAGCCGTATGACCCATAACCGATTCTGGCGCTACGTTAGCCCGGTGGCGCCCATAAACGCGACCGCAACGGCGATCCGCACACACACCGTCGGCGGTCTGCCGTGAGTTAGTGGAAGCGCCGTTGTAAGTGCGATACCGATAACCACGGCGGGCTGACGCCCGCCGCTCTTGGTCGAATGTACGTTTGTGCATCGCAAAAATCGTTTTTCGCCGGCAGACGTTCCTACTGCAACACAAGAGCGGGGGGCGTAAGCCCCCCGTGGCGCCAATGCACGCGATTGTAATCCGGAGCCGCATGACGCATAACCGATTCTGGCGCTACGTTAGCCCCGTGGCACCCATAAACGCAATTGCAACGGCGATCCGCACACACACCGTCGGCGGTCTGCCGTGAGTTAGTGGAAGCGCCGTTGCAGCTGCGATACCAATAACCACGGCGGGCTGACGCCCGCCGCTCTTGGTCGCGTAGTCGGTCATCGCTGAACGCTGTTCGATTCTCACTCCACGGTGATCGCCGCACCGAACCACGGCGGGCTGACGCCCGCCGCTCTTGTGTGCGGTTTGCGATTGCCCGCGCTGTTTTGTGCGACGATGTTTGTCGCGACGCCGGATCGTCAACCGGAAGCGGGCTTGCCATGGCCGGGTTGTGATGGTGCTCGTCCGGACATGCCCGCTGGCTGATATGTGTCAACGAGGGCTTGGTATTAAGGCCTACGGTTGCGATGATGCTTGTCCGGGCGCTCCCGCTGGCTGGGCCGGACTGGCGTGTGCGATGGCGGTCTGGATCACGGCGGCGGTTTCGCGGAAGAAGTGAAGCAACTGCTGGGTGAGCCGGCCTGAGTTGTCCATGCGCGGGACTTTATGCTGCCCACCCAATTTCCCCTGGCGACGCAACCATTCCGCGAAGGCCCCGCGCTTGATCAGCACGACTTCCGGTGGGCCTAAACCGAGGTCGCCCTGACGATGGGCACAGTAATCAGCATTGGCCCGGCACAATTCGTCATCGAGCACCGTGGCGAACCGGTACAAATCACGGGGCGGTTCGGAACATTCCACCAGGTAAAGGTGTCGTCCGGGAGCAAGGGCTAGCGAAGCTGAAGCGGTGTCGGCGCTGACAAAAATCGGCCCAACGTGAAAATCGCTCACCAGTGCCCCGCATTGTGCCGCCGAGGTGGCGATTGCCTTTTCCACCTCCTCGCCGATCAAATGCTCGCCGAATGCCGATAGGAAATATCCGGTTCTTCCGACAAACCGCAACAGCGGAGGCTGGCGGCTCTGGAATGCAACCACATCGCCCAGAACATACGCCCACAGCCCTGCGCAGGTGGTTACGACCACGGCATAGGGCACATCGAGTTCGATTTCCCGCAGCGTGTGTCGAGTGGGGCGGTCGTGGGACAGTTCCTCCCACGGCACAAACTCGAAAAAGATACCGTGATCGGTCACCAGCCGCAACTGCCCGTAGCGAGCATCTTCAAAAGCCACGAACGCTTCCGAACTGGGATAAGTTTCGACCAGACGCACACCCCACTGGCCAAGCTCTCGCTCGAACCAGGCACGGTACGGCTCGAAACAAACGCCGCCATGCACCAGCACCTGCAATTCTGGCCAGATTTCCGGCAAATGCGGGCAACCGGTCACCGCTTTGACCCGCTCGAGCAAAACCATCAGCCAGGAGGGAACCCCGGCCAGTAACGTGATCGGCTGCCGGGGCGATTCCTCGGCGAGGATGCGGATTTTCTCGTCCCAATCGCGGATCAGTGCCAGCGACGCTGGCGGCCAGACGAACGGCCGGAGATAGCGGGGCGTCTCAACGTACACGATGGCGCTGAGATCGCCCGCACCGATGCCCGGCCCTATCGCTTGCAGATCGGTACTACCGCCGAGGAAAAACAACCGGCCCTGCAGTAACCGCAGTTGCCGATCCTGAGCAAACAGGCCGCCGAACAGGCACAGGGCTGCCGAGCGATTCGAACGCAACAGCTCGGTGGTGACCGGAAGGTATTTGGTCTGCCCCGTGGTGGTGCCGGAAGAAAGGGCCCAGTATGGTGGATTCTCCGGCCAGGTAACACCTGCGGTGTGTGGAAACCGTGGCTGCCAGTATTGCCGCCAGAAATCCTCATAACGTCGCAGCGGCACTCGCTGTTGATAATCGCGGATGCTCTGGATGCGGTCGAAACCGTGTTGTTGGCCGAACTCGGTTCGGGCAGCGCGGCGTAACAGATACGCCAGGGTCTGCTCCTGCACGGTCTGGGTATCCGCCGCATCGAGTCGGCTCAATCGCCGCACTGCCACGCAGCGGAAAAACCAGTTAGCCAGCCCGCGCAGAGTAATTTCGAGCGGCCAGTTCGCACGTCTGCCACAGTGAGGCGAGCGGTTAGATGGAACCATGATCGGTTCCGGTCTCGGCCTGGCCCACCGGTACGGGTTCTTCACAGACCTGCGGGGCAAGCGGACGGCGCTGGCTCTGCGTTTCGGGCACGGTCAGGAAAGCACGCACCAGTCGGTTCACCTGTCGGTAACGTTCGATTTGTGGGGCATGGCCACACCGCGCCAGCGCCAGATACTTGAACTGAGGCAAGCCCTGCACCGCCTGGCGGATCTCGATCGGGTCCACGATTCGGTCTTCCTTCCCGCAAATCACCAGCGTCGGACAACGCACCTGCGGTAACTTATCGCGCACCGAATGCTCCGCCGTTCCCCGTACCGTTCGCAGCAACGCCTTCTTCCACGAGCGCTCCTGCATTTGCAATCGCAAATGGGCCAGCATCTGGGCATCTACATGGGCCGGGTCGTGAAAGATGCTCTTCAGCAGTCCCTCCATATCGTGGTGTCGGACGCCTTCAACCACCGGCAGCCGTTCTTCGTCGCCAAAACCGGACGGGCACAGCAAAACCATCCGCGCCACCTGATCGGGTCGGCGAACGGCATATTCGACCACCACCTGGCAACCGAGACTGCTGGCCACAAAGAAATACGGCGGTCGCTGCACAAACCGGTCGAGATACTCTTCCAGTGCCTCGGTCAAATAGGGAACATCAATCGGCAAGCCCTGGGCGATGCGGCGTTGTAACTGCGGGCCGCCGTACACGAGAATTTCCGGCACCTTGACGTCGAAATATCGCTCCCAGTACCAGCGATTGCGATACCAGCTTTCTGATTGCTCAGCCAAACCGTTGACGAGAATCAGCGGGGGTCGTTTACACCAGCCGGGTGCTTTCCGGCGTGCCCAACTCCACAGCATCTGCCACATACGCACTCCTTCCAGGAAGGTCGTTGCCGCTGTTTGAGCAGCACGAGCAACGCCGTCGTCGGGCCTCCATGCTTTCTAGTCCGCTGTATTGTAACTCACCGCGAACCTCTGGGAAGACCAATCGCTTGTCCGCTGTCGAGAAATGCCTCGGTCAGGCACGAAATCGCTCGATTTTTCTGGGCTCCGACAAGCGCCGCCACAAACATGAAAAACGCGCGAAGTTTTTATGACCGCGCCTGGATCGCCCCGCACACTCGTTTACTCCCGCCTGAATCTGGAGCACGGTGGATTCGCGGATGCCGCTCTCGGTGTGCGTGCGCAACACCGGTCTGCGGAGATGCCCGATGTTACTTCCGGAATGCGTTACTCCATCCCCGGCGAGCTGACGCCCGCCGCTCTCGGTCGAATGTGCGTTTGTGCATCGTAAAAATTGTTGTTTCGCCGGCAGACATTCGCACTGCAACGCAAGAGCGGGGGGCGTAAGCCCCCCGTGGCGCCTATAAACGCGAATGCAACGGCGATCCGCACACACACCGTCGGCGGTCTGCCGACGAATAGGGCTCGTGTCTGCCGACGCGCATTTGCCCACCCACGGCGGGCTGACGCCCGCCGCTCTTGGTCGCGTAGTCGGTCGTGGCTGAACGCTGTTCGATTCTCACTCCACGGTGATCGCCTGACCGAACCACGGCGGGCTGACGCCCGCCGCTCTTGGTCGAATGTGCGTTTGTGCATCGTAAAAATTGTTGTTTCGCCGGCAGACGTTCGCACTGCAACGCAAGAGCGGGGGGCGTGAGCCCCCCGTGGCGCCAATGCACGCGATTGTAATCCGGAGCCGTATGACCCATATACGATTCTGGCGCTACGTTAGCCCCGTGGCGCCGATGCCCGCGACCGCAACGGCGATCCGCACACACACCATCGGCGGTCTGCCGACGAATAGGGCTCGTGTCTGCCGACGCGCATTTGCCCATCCCCGGCGGGCTGACGCCCGCCGCTCTTGGTTGGGTGTGCGACTCCGCACTGCGAATAACGCATTTCGCAGCGAACGAACGTCGTGCAACCAGGAGCGGCTGGCGTAAGCCAGCAGTGGCGAACGAACGCGACCGCACCGGCGTTCGTGGGCATAGTGCCGGCAGTCTCCCGCGACTTTACGGCAAAGTTCCTGCAAGTACGCTTCCCTAACAGCCACGGCGGGCTGACGCCCGCCGCTCTTGGTCGAATGTGCGTTTGTGCATCGCAAAAATCGTTGTTTCGCCGGCAGACGTTCGCACCGCAACGCAAGAGCGGGGGGCGAAGCCCCCCGTGGTTAACCTAGACGCGAACGCACCAGCCACCGGGACAGGCACCCTCGGCGGTCTGCCGACGAATAGGGCTCGTGTCTGCCGACGCGCATTTGCCCACCCACGGCGGGCTGACGCCCGCCGCTCTTGGTTGGGTGTGCGACTCGGCACTGCGAATAACGCATTTCACAGCGAACGAACGTCGTGCAACCAGGAGCGGCTGGCGTAAGCCAGCCGTGGCGAACGAACGCGACCGCACCGGCGTTCGTGGGCATAGTGCCGGCAGTCTCCCGCGACTTTACGGCAAAGTTCCTGCAAGTACGCTTCCCTAACAGCCACGGCGGGCTGACGCCCGCCGCTCTTGGTCGTGTAGTCGGTCGTCGGTGAACGCTGTTCGATTCTCACTCCACGGTGATCGCCTCACCGAACCACGGCGGGCTGACGCCCGCCGCTCTTGGTTGGGTGTGCGACTCCGCACTGCGAATCACGCGTTTCGCAGCGAACGAGCGTCGTGCAACCAGGAGCGGCTGGCGTAAGCCAGCCGTGGCGAACGTACACCGCTGCTGTTTTCGCACCGGGGGCACGGTTCGACCCGGAACGGAGAGCGGCGTAAAATACCGCAGTCGCGGCGAGCGATTACGCAGCTTAAGCGCTGCCAATGATCCTTCGGCATCGCTCCGAACAACGGAGTCCTCGGACGCATAGTCTGCAGCGCTCGCATTGCAGCCCAACGATTTCGGCCGACTTCGACATCGCCAAGCGACGGATTCCGCGGCCACTGGCATCGTCGCTCAACGAATTCCGCGGGCAAAGGCATCGCCGCTCAACGAATTCCGTGGACACCGGCATTACCGCTCAACGAATTCTTCGGACGCCGAGTCGCTGCTCAACGAAGCCTGCGGGCTCCGACATCGCTAGGCAACGGATTCTGCGAATTGCAGATTGCATGCAGCAGCGCTTAGCCTGCCGGGTGAAAATCGCTGCCGTCCGACGACTATAGAAACGGAAGCTCGTCGGCAATAGCCAAGCACACGTGGGAGCTAGTGAAATTCATGTCCAGCACGCCGCTCACGCTTACCCCGACCGTGCCGTTGACCGATTGGCCTGATCCCCGGGGCCGATTTGGACCGTTCGGTGGCCGATATGTGCCGGAGACGTTGATGTATGCTCTGGAGCAGTTGACCGAGGCTTACGAATCGGCCCGCAAGGACCCGCAGTTTCAGCAGGAATTCGAGTATTACCTGCGTCAATACGTGGGCCGGCCAACACCGCTTTACTTTGCCGAACGGTTGACGCAACACGCTGGTGGTGCTCGCATTTATCTGAAACGGGAAGACCTGAACCACACGGGAGCCCACAAGATCAACAACTGCCTCGGCCAGGCACTTTTGACCAAACGGATGGGGAAGCGTCGGCTCATTGCCGAGACCGGAGCGGGGCAGCACGGCGTAGCGACTGCCACTGCGGCGGCACTGCTGGGGTTGCCGTGCGTTGTTTATATGGGCGAGGAGGATGTTCGCCGGCAACGGCTCAATGTGTTCAAGATGCGTTTGCTGGGAACGGAAGTGGTGGCGGTCCGGTCGGGGAGTCGCACCTTGCGCGACGCCATTAACGAGGCCCTGCGCGACTGGATGGCCAGCGTCGAAACTACCCATTACATTCTCGGCAGTGTGGTCGGGCCGCATCCGTTTCCCCGTATGGTGCGGGATTTCCAGTCGGTCATCGGCCGCGAAACTCGTCAGCAGGCGCTGGAGCAGATCGGCAAGTTGCCCGAAGTGGTGGTGGCGTGTGTGGGCGGGGGCAGCAACGCTGCCGGTATGTTTTACCCATTCCTGCAGGATGAGGGTGTGGAACTGGTGGGAGTGGAAGCAGGGGGACGGGGCACGGGTCTGGGTCAGCACGCTGCTTCGCTGAATCTGGGTCGGCCCGGGGTGTTGCACGGCAGTTTCAGCTACGTCTTGCAGGATGAAGAGGGGCAGACCGCGGACGTGCATTCGGTCTCCGCCGGTCTGGATTATCCCGGAGTCGGGCCGGAACATAGCTGGTGGAAAGAAACCGGTCGCGTTCGCTACACCACGGCCAGCGATGCCGAGGCTCTGGAGGCTTTTGAACTATGCTGTCGGCTGGAAGGAATTTTGCCGGCCCTGGAAACCGCCCACGCCCTGGTCGAGGCCCTCAAAATTGCCGCGAAGCGACCCCGCGACCAGGCAGTTGTCGTTTGTTTTTCCGGTCGCGGCGACAAGGACTGCTTTGAAGTAGCCCGTTTGCGGGGGCTGGAAATTTAGCGCTGCCAGAGTGTGCCCGCCTGCCGACCCCGGCCCGGCTTGGCCATACAATGATGCACGTGCACCAGACCTGGCGCGACCTTTCCAGCCAGGCACACAGCCAGGGAGGAGAGGGAATGCACGACAGGCGAATAGCCTTGCGGCCAATCGTGATCTGGGCGGTTGGGCTGAGTGTGTTAGCTGCCTGGAGTCTTCGCCCCAGCTGGCCGGATTCTTTTCTTCTGGGTCAGGTCGGAGGAAAACCGCCGGCCGCCAGCCGACCTCGCATACCGGCTCCGGAACTCGAAGGCGGTGTGGATTGGCTCAACACTTCGGGGCCTATCCGTTTGCGCGACCTCCGCGGCAAAATCGTCCTGCTCGATTTCTGGACTTACTGCTGCATCAACTGCATGCATGTTCTGCCCGACCTGGCCCGGCTGGAGAAAAAATACGCCAACCAGCTTGTCGTCATCGGTGTGCACTCGGCCAAGTTCGACGCGGAGAAGGATTCCAAAAATATCCGCGAAGCGATTTTGCGCTATGGCATCGAACACCCCGTGGTCAACGACGCCCACCGCCGCATCTGGAACGCTTACCGGGTCATCGCCTGGCCGACTTTCGTTCTCATTGACCCCGAAGGATACATCGTTGGACGGGCTTCCGGAGAAGGGCTGGGGGAAGCGCTGGACGCGGTCATCGCCCAGCTCATCGAGGAACACCGCAAACGCAACACCCTCCGCGAACAACCGCTGCGATTCGACCTGGAAAAGTTCCGCCAGCGCGAACGAACGCCGCTTTATTTTCCCGGCAAAGTGCTGGCAGACGCCGCGACTCGCCGATTGTTTATCGCCGACAGCTCCCATCACCGCATCGTCATCGCCGACTGGGATGGGAAAGTGCAGGCGGTCGCCGGAACGGGAGAACCAGGCTGGCGGGATGGGCCTTTTGCTCAGGCTCAGTTCAACGATCCCCAGGGCATGGCACTGGATGGCGGAAAGCTGTACGTGGCCGACCGCAAAAACCATCTCATCCGTGTGCTCGATCTCGCCAAACAGCAGGTGGATACCCTGGCGGGTACCGGAAACCAGAGCCACGACCGTCGCGCTGCCGGCAAACCGCGGGAAGTCGGTCTGAACAGTCCCTGGGACCTGTTGCTGCTGGGGCAGTCACTCTACATCGCCATGGCCGGGCATCACCAGGTCTGGAAGCTCGATCTGCAGCAGGACTACCTGGCCGCGTATGCTGGCAGTGGTCTGGAGGAAATCTACGACGGCACGCTTGCCACGAGTGCGTTTGCTCAGCCGAGCGGATTGGCGAGCGATGGTCAATGGCTTTACGTGGCCGATAGCGAAACTTCCAGCATTCGCGCTGTCTCGCTCGATGCCAATCGCGGCGTGGTACGCACCATCGTAGGGCAGGGCTTATTCGAATTTGGCGACCGGGATGGTCAGGGCAAGGCGGTTCGCTTGCAACATCCGCTCGGTATCGCCTACCGCGATGGTCAGCTTTACATCGCCGACACCTACAACAACAAAATCAAAATCCTCGACCCGGTCAAACGCACCTGCCGAACCTTTCTCGGCGACGGTCGGCCCGGTCTGAGCGATGATCCGCCTCGCTTCGACGAACCCGGCGGCATTTCGATTGCCGGGGATTTCCTTTTCGTGGCCGATACCAATAACCACGCCATCCGCGTCGTGGACCTCAAAACCAACCGGGTGCGAACCTTGACCCTGCAAGGGTTGGAACCGCCGCCACCGCCAGCGAGTCCGAAACGGCCAATCTTTCCCGAACCGCTCGTAGTACGCCAGCCGCGACAGGAACTGCCCACGACAGGGGCCATTTCCGTGCAGGGTCAATTCTGGATACCTGCCGGCCAGAAAATCACCACGGAATCCCGGCTCCCCTGTCTGGTCGAGGCTCTGCGCAATAACGAAACGGTGTGGGAAGAACAACCGGCTTTGCAAACCGACCGCGACGCAAATCGTTTCACGCTCACCCTCCCGGCCGAGAAAATCGCTCAGGCGGATACTTTGCGGATCACGGTCGGCTACTTCACCTGTCCGGTAAAAAGTACCGGTGTATGTCTGATACACGCCATCCGCTGGGAAATTCCCGTCCAGGCAAAACCGAATGCTCAGCAACGCAGCCTCACGCTCGACCCGCCTTCACCACCCGCTGAGCAGAAATCTCCCTAGCCGCAATTACCATGTCCGACTCGGTGCCTTCCTGCCTCTGGCATAGCCGTCGTACATCGCGCAGGCCTCTGATATGCTCGCTATTGAGCAGCTCCGGCAGGCCCGCGCGGGTGTGGCATGGCCGTCATGGACCGTGCAGGGCTTTGATGCCTGCTGGTCGGCAATCGGATCGCGCAGAGGCTGGCGACGGTGTTCTGCGCAAACCGGTCAAGTTCGGGCTGGTGATAATGTTACCCGTCTGGCTGGCCTGGTGGGTTGGCGCGAGCAGGGCACAAGAGCCGATGGACGAGGTGGCCGAGTTTTTCCGCGAACCGCAAGCCGTTACCGTCGCCCCACCACTCAAAGGAGCATTTGCCCAGGCGGTCGAAGAATTGCGCGTCAGCGTTTTTCCCGATCGTCCGCGTCGGGGCGAAACGGTGCGTCTGGAAGTGACCATCCGTCTGCGACCGAACTGGATGACGTATCCGCTGCGGCAGGAAGACGCGGAACTGGCCAGTGCCGTCAATTACTTCGAGTTGCCAGACACCAAAGTGCTGGTACCGCTGGACGATTGGCAGACGCCAACGCCCAAGTCCGTTCAGGAGGGCCGCTATCGCAAGCTGTACTACACCGACGCGGTGACGTTCACCCGCAGGCTGGTGGTGCGGCCCGAGACCGAACCGGGTCGCTACGCTTTCCCGGTGCATCTTCGTGTGCTTGTATGCGTCAAACAGGGGGAACAGGAACGCTGCTTGCCGCCGGAAAAGTTTGCCGTCGAGGTGCCGTTGTTCATTGTCCCGACCAGGGTCGAGGTGTCGCCGGAAATTCGCAGCATTCTGGAAAAGGCGAGTGCTTCACCGGTCGGCAGCCAGCAACCGAGCAGCGGTGGGACAGGTGCGGACCAGTTGGGCGTGAGTTCGACCGACCCGAGCACATCCCGGGAGAAGTTGTTGCAGCGGGGATTGCTGGCGTTCATCCTCAGCGGCATGTTCTGGGGACTGGTTTCGCTGGCGACTCCGTGTGTTTTTCCGATGATTCCCATCACCGTAAGTTTCTTCCTGAAACAGTCCGAGAAAGAGCATCACCGCCCCGTGTTTTTCGCCCTGGTCTATAGCGGAACGATCGTGCTGGTGCTGACGCTGGGGGCGTTGTTGCTACTGGGATTTTTCCAGGCGGCGATTCAGCACTGGTTGACCAATTTCCTCATCGGGGCGTTGTTTGTTTATTTCGCGCTGAGCCTGCTGGGCTGGTATGAGATTCAGTTGCCGGCAAGTCTGGCCCGGTTCACGTCCGCGCGGGAGGCCAAAGGAGGCGTGGTTGGCGTGGTGTTTATGGCCCTGACGTTTACCATCATCAGTTTCGCCTGCGTGGCGCCCTTCCTGGGCGGATTTGCTGGTCTGGCGCCCAGCCTGGGCAACATCAGCGCCATGATCCGCCAGGGAGAAATCGGGCAATTGCTGTGGGTATTGCTGGTTCTGCTGGCCGGGGGCCTGGCCTTTTCGGTGACCTTCGCCGCTCCGTTTTTCCTGCTGGCCCTTTTCCCTGCCTGGCTGAAAGCCTTACCGAAAAGCGGCAGCTGGATGAACACGATCAAGGTGGTGATGGGCTTCCTGGAACTGGCAGCCGCTCTCAAGTTTCTTCGGGCTGCCGAGAAACTGTGGTTGGGCGATGCCGTGTTGCTCACGTTTGATTTCGTGCTGGGCAGTTACGTGGCCATCGCTGCGGCTTGCGGATTGTACCTGCTCGGATTGTTCCGCCTGCCGCACGACGATCCGGAAGCTGCGCCGATCGGCGTGCCCCGGTTGCTGTTCGGTCTGGCGTTTCTGACGCTGGCGGCGTATTTGCTGCCAGGCCTTTACCAGACGCCGGTCGCCAACGGTGAACAAAACACATCGCTTCGCGTGCGTCCCAAAGGAGCCGTTTATGCCTGGCTCGAATCGTTCCTTTTGCCGGACACGTCCGGGGAGCATGGCCTGGGCAGCATTCATCGGGGTCTGGAGCTGGCCCTGAAACGCAAGCAGCGTATCTTCCTCAACTTCACCGGCGACACCTGAACGAACTGCAAAATCAACGAGAACAGTGTGTTCTCGCTGCCGGAAGTCCGTCGGGCTTTGAATCAGTATGTGCAGGTGGCCCTGTACACGGATGTGGTGCCGCCTGCCCTGCAACCTTCGACTCCGCCGGAGTGGAACCGCGAATTTCAGTGGAACACTTTCGGCGACGCTCAGCTACCGCTCTATGTCATCCTCGAGCCGGTCAACCCGCAGCAGGCGAAAATCGTCGCCATTTACAACGAAGGCAAAATCAACAACGTGGCGGGTTTCGTGCATTTCCTGCAGACCGGCCTGCAAGCCCCCGCCGACCGCCTCATCACCATCCCACCACCTCCGTAGGCTGCTCACGTCCGAGGTGCTAATGAGGAAGGCGATCCCGGATCGGTTTGAAAGCCTGCTCAGCGTTGCGGCTGAAGACCTTGCCATAACACTGGCCGGCCACCCACCACTTCAATGGTTGGACTTCCTGCTCAATCCCCGCCGATTGCGCGGCAGCGACTTCTTGATGCGCTGGTCGCAAGGACGCTGGGCCGAGGACAGGATCGTCGAAGCTATCAATTCCACTGGCCGGTACTATGCCATCCCCTACGGCCCGAGCAGCGTCGCGCCATCTCAAGAGCGTGCTGAAGAGTTTGAGCGCTACTTCGACCGCCTGCAAAAAGCCGGCCTGGGCAAGCTGAAGCGTCCTGACTTGCTTGTTTTTCGTATTGGCGACAAGAGTGAAGTGAACAGCATCTTGTCGGCACGAGGCGGGCTGCAGGAATTACCCTTTATTCAGGAAGCCGACCTAAAGAGGTTGTTGCAGCTGGCGATAGTCGCTATTGAGTGTGAGACCAGTCTATGGATTGCCGAGAAAATGCCCGATTACAATGCCGAACTACAGCCGCAACGCTGGCTGGGCAATAAACCGGGCCTAAGGAAAGGCGCAGTAGCGCCTACCATCATTCTCAAAGACGAAGACAGAAGACCCTTGAAACGCTGGCAGCGTTCTCATTCTGTGGCCGTTCACCTCTGGCATTTGTTTTACGACCTGGGGTTCGGTATTGCGCTGGAGGAAGGCGAAAAGCTGATCCGAGGGCAGAGGATACGGCCGCAATCGCAGGTCTATCAGGCACCAGGTGGCCCGACAACGACCAAGAGGATATTCAAGATTTATCACCATTACAGTTACCCGATCGGTCGCATTACCAAGCGACCAAAGATGACAGCAGCGTCGATTACCAATAAAAACGGCCATATCCTTCCCTATGTCCGCTTTGAGGGTGGCCGACTAGATTTGTCCGCAGAAGCCCTAGCTGTGCTGGACCGAGCTGCCAAGCTGCGGCATGGTGAAGTGACGATGTAAGCTGCACCGATGATTACCTCAGATGCCGAGTTATGCTATGGGTAAGCAACAGCGGCTAGCCAGCAGGCTGGAACGCGAACTCCTGCGAGCCAAAGGGCAGTTCTGGACCCCGGACTGGGTGGCAGAAGTGATGGTAGCCTATGTGCTGGGCAAAGGAGCGCGGCAACTTTTTGACCCGGCTGTTGGTACTGGTGCTTTTTTCCGCGCTGCGAAGAAACTGGCGAGTTGCTCGAGGCGGGTTCCTCAATTTGTTGGCTGCGAGATTGACCCCACGGTGTTGAGGGCAGCAGTGGAAAATGGCTTCAGCCACGCGGAGTTATCTCAGGTGCATGTGCGGGATTTCGTGCTCGATCCGCCTGCTGGACCTTTCGAGGCCATCGTGGCCAATCCGCCCTACCTGCGCCATCACCGACTCAGCGCCGAGGTAAAAGCGAAACTGCGCTCGTTCGCGTACCAAATTCTGGGTCAGCCTATTGACGGCCGGGCCGGCCTTCACGTCTATTTCCTGTTGCGTGCCTTGCAATTGCTGGCTCGTGGGGGTCGGCTGGCCTTTATCATGCCCGCGGACACTTGCGAAGGTGTCTTTGCCCCGGTGCTTTGGTCATGGATAACCCGACATTACCGATTGGATGCAGTAATTACTTTCGACCCAGCGGCCACACCCTTTCCCGAAGTGGACACCAATCCGCTCATCTTCTTCATAGAACACACTGAACCACGCGACCAGTTCTACTGGGTACGGTGTGAGCAAGGAGGAGGCAAGGAACTCTGCCAGTGGGTCATGACGGGTTTTCAATGTCCGCCCAGCGGAGCGCTTTGCGTGTACCAGCGGACCCTGGACGAAGCCTTGCGAGTCGGTTTATCGCGGCCGGCTCTCGGCGACCAAGACGGAGGCTGTCGTCTGGGTGATTTGGCAATAGTCGTTCGTGGTATTGCCACCGGGGCTAACGATTTTTTCTTTCTCACGCATGCCCAGGTTAAGCAACTGGACATTCCCCGAGAATTCCTCGTCCGGGCCATTGGCCGAACGCGCGATGTGCCTGGTGACCGCGTCGATTCACAGTTACTTCACCAACTGGAACGATTAGGGAGGCCGACTTGGCTGTTTTGCCCTGATGGCCGACCGTTGCAGGAATTCCCGGATAGTGTCCGCCGCTATCTCCTGGAGGGCGTGGCTCAGGGTTTACCTCGCCGTCCATTGCTAGCCACACGCCAACCCTGGTACAAAATGGAAAGGCGACACCCACCGCCATTTCTCTTTGCGTACCTGGGTCGGCGGAACGCTCGATTCATTCGCAATCTGGCCAGAGTTGTGCCGCTGACCGGGTTCCTGTGTGTCTATCCCAGGCATGCGGCTCCGGAATTCCTGGAACGACTGTGGACTGTTTTGAATCATCCAGAGACACTTCGTAATCTCCAATTGGTGGGCAAGAGTTACGGTGCCGGCTGTATCAAGGTCGAGCCGAGGGCACTGGAACAACTACCCTTATCTGAAGATGTTGTCCGCCAGGCGAAATTGGCTGAATTTGTTCCGAAAAGCAGGGCGGGGGTTCAATTAGTGATAGGGTGGTAACGTCCCATCGTCGGGCACTCATGGCTTCGGCAACAGACAAGCCGTCGGTCTGTTTCACAGGTGGAATCTCATCGGTGCAGTACTGCCAGAAGGGTTGCTTTTATCAGGTCAGCTCGGAACGGTCAGGGGGCGGAGTCCGGCGCGGGCTAAAAGAAGCGCGCCGTGAACAACCACGGTTTCTCCGAGCGCTGCCGGGACGACGTCGCAATCGGCCAGCGGCGGAAAAGCGATCCGGGCCAGCGCTTCCCGCAGCGGTGCAAAGAATCGTTCGCCGGCCAGCGACACTCCACCGCCCAGGACAATCCGTTTCGGTGCCAGGAGCGCTATCACGTGGGACAATGCCAGAGCGATTCGGTGCAGGGCGTGGTGCCAGATCGCGGCAATGCGTAAGTCGCCCTGATCGAGCCGACGCAAGGCGTCTTCCACCGAACATGGTTCACCACAGCAGGCGGAGACGGTTCGGGCAATCGCCCAGCCGGACGATCCCGCTTCCAGATCGCGCCAGGTAGTCGGATCGGGCGTGGCAGAACCGAGCTGATAATCAATCCAGAGATGCCCGACTTCGCCAGCACCGCGACCCGAACCGCGATAGACCCGCCCGTCCACAACCAGAGCACCACCAATTCCGGAGCCGACATTGCTGTAAAACATCGGCGAGAACCCGCGACCGGCGCCGAAATGGGCTTCTGCCAGAGCCGCCGTGGCTGCGTCATTACACACCGTAACCGGCCGACCGGTCTGTTCCATCAACCACTCCTGCAGCGGAAATCCCGCCCAGCCCGGCACCTGAAAAGACTCCAGCACGACTCCGCGACTATCATCCACCGGGCCGCCAAAGCCCACGCCAATCGCGGTAATGTCGTGCCAGGCCAGCCCGGCCTGCTGTACCAGCTGACGCAAACCGTGCAGCAATTGCTGACGGACAGCTTCTGCACCGCCGACTGGCGGACCCGCAACTTGTCCGGATTCGGCACCTACACGCGCTCGCCACAGATGCCAGACCTGACCGGCACCATCGCCGATACCGATTTGCAGTTTCGTGCCACCTACTTCGATCCCCAGAAATACCATGAGCGCTTCCCCGAAATCCACCATGAACGCTTGCATAGTATATTCGCTACAGTGTGGAGAAATGCGATAAGCGCTTTCCCGGAATCCGCCGCAATGCTCAATTTCTTACTTGCCGACTCCACTGCCGATAAACGTTACGATTTGGCCGAGCCGACGTTCAGCGTCCCGCATGGGTGTACGTAAATGCACCGGAAATGTCGTTTTATCGGTTTGCGAAACATTTTGGGCCGATAGTGGTCGCCATGAGCCGACCGCGGAGCACCAACGCTACTGCACTGGTGTTACCGACACCCACGGCGGGCTGACGCCCGCCGCTCTTGGTTGCGGGTTCGCTAACCGCTGGACAATGTTTGATTCTGGCGGTACGACGCTCGGTACACTGAACCACGGCGGGCTGACGCCCGCCGCTCTTTTTCGGCGTGCGTTTGTACATCGTACAAATCGTTTTTTCACCGGCGGACGTTCGCGCCACGACACAAGAGCGGGGGGCGTAAGCCCCCCGTGGTATGTTCTCGGAATGCGAACCCGATTACGGCAATCTGGCGCATTGCCGTTGCAGAGGCGGTTTGCAACCCCACGGCGGGCTGACACCTGCCGCTCCTGGTCGCGGATTCGCTAACCGCCAGACAATGTTCGAGTTTCGCGGCAGAGCGTCCGGTTCACCGATCCACGGCGGGCTGACGCCCGCCGCTCTTTTCGGCGTGCGTTTGTACATCGCACAAATCGTTTTTTCACCGGCGGACGTCCGCATCGCAATACAAGAGCGGGGGGCGTAAGCCCCCCGTGGTATGTTCTCGGAATGCGAACCCGATTACGGCAATCCAACGCATTGCCGTTGCAGACGCGGTTTGCAACCCCACGGCGGGCTGACGTTCGCCGCTCTTGTTTCCGCGCGAGACGAGTGTCCCCGAACGTGTGCGGTATCGGTGTTGCAGGTGCGTTTCCCGAACACCACGGCGGGCTGACGCCCGTCGCTCTTGTTTCCGCGCGAGACGAGTGTACCCGAACGTGTGCGGTATCCGTGTTGCAGGTGCGTTTCCGGAACACCACGGCGGGCTGCCGTTCGCCGCTCCTGATAATGACGATCGTTGCTCACGACGAAATCGTTTCCCGTTGCAAGTGCGATACTCACATCCACGGCGGGTTGACGTTCGCGGCTGCTGGTAATGACGATCGTCGTTCTCGATGGAACCGGTTTCCGTTGCAGATGCGTGGGGAAGATGATTCGGAGCGAATGGCTAGCGGGTAGCGTCTTTGCCGGTTGTCTGCCAGAGTGGTGTGGCGGTGGTGATGTCCCAGGCCACAGCTCGCCAGCTGGTTTCGTTTTCGCGCAGGAGCAACACCAGCCGATTAGGAAATCGCGTGTCCCAGGTGAAATCGCGGATGTCGCCGGGCGGAATGGTGAAAGTTTCCTGGCGAAGTTGCTCGCGGTAATCATCCCAGTGAACGCGGAGCAACAGGCTCGGTCCCGCCAGCCACCAGTCGCCGAGCCTTTCTCCCAGAATGGCCAGGCGGGCGGCGTTGGTTCGGATGGCAGCCGGCACGGTGAGTGTCCATTTGCTTTTGCCGAGAACGCGTCCAGGTTCGCCCGACCCGCGGACAGTTTGCACGAGCACCAGCTCGTAACGGTCCGAGACCAGCAGGGCAAATTCGCCCGTGGAGAGTGTGTCGAGCAAACGCTGACCGGGCCACTGAAGCAGTGTCGTCACCGAAGCGGATGGTGAACTGGCCGGGACTGACCCCGCGGCAGGATCGAAACGCCAGGCCGCCCCGAGCAGTTGCAGTTGATCTTTCTGCGCCAGCGGCAGCAACAGCCCGGAGAGCAACGGCAAAGGTGGGCCTGTCAGAGTGCCTTCGCCATGACCGTCGCGCAGCACCCGGGCGCGACCACGTATCGGGTCAAGAGCGAAAGTACGTTTCTGCTGGGTAGCAACGCAGACCAGGCCGGTAATTGGGTCAAGGCCAAGATGCGGCAGGAGTGAATAATCGGTGCAGAAAACGCCCCGCAGCTGGCCACTGACCGTGTCTCCGTACCACACCCAGCCACGCGGATCGACCAGGTACCATCCTGAATCGGCAACTGCGGGAACGAAAGGAGCATAGCCGGGCACGCGCATCGTCCAGACCACACGCGGATGATGAGTCTCGATCGCCGACAGCAGCCGACCTTCGCCTGCCCAGACGTAAATCCGCTCGCCGAGTGCGTCGCGCTGGATGATGCGCAGGGCTTTTTCGCCCGGCAGGTGAGCCGTCCACACCAGCCGACCATTGTTCGGGTGGAAGGCGAGAAGACGGGAACCATCGCCCAGAACGACAGGCGGACTGAAGGCGGAGCCAGGCGATCCGCTCTTGTTCGGACTCTTTTCCAGAGCCGGTGGATTGCCGCTCGCAGTTGCCGCTTCCATTTTCCATTCGACGTTCCCTTGCGGGAAAAGGCTCTGAGCCAGGGCCCAGACAGGCAGAGCGGGTAATCCTTCTGAAAGTTGGGCCCAATCCAGTCCCGCCTGGTATGTCGGCCAGCTCAGATGAGCCAGCCAGCCGGATTCATCGTTCAGCAATCGCGTCAACTGTTTGGTAATTTCGCCGTCGTTGGCCAGTTCGGCAAACTCCTGGCGGAGCTGCTCAAAGAGTTGCTGGGTCTGCTCCACCAGAGTGGGGCGCTGTAACTGAAACGCTGCCTGGATGGCCAGTTGCAGACGGTGGCGGGCCTCGGCAAGGCGAATGGCATAACTGGCCTGCTGAATGGCCTGGCTGAGTTCGGCGCTGCGAACGCCCGGATCGCCGTGACCGAAACCGATTTCCTGCAAGGCGGCATAGATTTCCTGCACCTGTTCCAGCAACAAACGGTCGAGTTGCTGGCGGGATTCTTCCGCGGCGCGACGGGCCACCTGATAAAGAGCCTCGGCGAGATCGCGACGGTAATAGGCAAATAGCGGCGTCTGGCGGTATTGTTTGAGAAACTGCGTGGCCACACCGGCCAACCGATGCACATCCACACGCGGATTGTTCAAGAGCGCCCGCAACAGGCTGGCCTGTTCGTAAAAGCTGTATTCGCCCAGTCGGGCACTGCCCGGAAATTGCCGCATCAACTCGCGGTATTTGTTCAGCGCCTGGGCGTAGTTGCCTTCGCGGAAGAGGGTCTCGGCTTCCGAGGCCAGATGGGGTTCCCGCGAACGTTCAGCTCGGAATACCATCCAGCCCACCAGACCGGTCATGCCGAGCAATCCCAGGAAAAACAGTGCCGTCCACCACGCTGCCGACGATTGCGAACGCAACTGCTCCGGTTTCAGTCCCAGAGCCACCAGTTCGTCGAGGGAAACCGGGGCATCCTCGGCAACCGCGACGGAGACCTCCTCCTGCACGGGTGCGGCTGGCGGCTGAGCAGTGCGACGGGGCGGAGGCTGGCTTCGCCAATCACGATAGACGAACTGTTCGCTGACTACCGTAGCTGGTCGGGGTGGCTCCGCTTCGGGCAAGCATCGGCCATCGGGATGCCAGCGGAAGAGCTTGCGACAGTCCGGGTACGGACAGCGGAGCCGTAAGCCGCGTTGTTGCTCCTCGGCCTCGATCTGACGCTGGCAGTGCGGACAGGTGATGAGTGCGACGGGCATAGTATGACCACGGATAGCCCCGCCGGTACTGCGGGTCGGTTTGCGTGCAGGCGAGCGGTCCCAGAGCAGCTAGTCACGATGTGCGAACCCCGCTTCCATTATACAGCCGCCGCTAATTCCGACAAATTCGGCAAAAGTTTCCTGGTTTGTGCTGCCGATACATACTGCAAGACCCATCGCTACCGGGCAAGGTGGTGACGCCACTTTGCCTGCGCGAATGCCTTTCCGCCTGCAAAAACGCAATCGCTCCGGAGATATCATGACCGCGACCCATACTGGACTTATGGCTTTGCTCAACCCAGGTCTGGCGGAGAAGTAGTGATGGCCATAATCAGGGTTATCTGGCGCCAGGCTCGACCGGAGAATGGTACGGCGTCGGTGCTTCCTGTTCCGGAGCGGGGGCAACCATTCCCGTTCCGAAGCATCGCTCACCGCTACCGGACTCCCTCGCCTCTGGCACAGGCAGGCAGGGGCTGGCCAATCTCGGTCTGGTCCATTGTGGTGATGGCTGTGGTGAGTGTCGGGATGGCGGCCAGGGTCGGGGCTGCTGAACCGCCCAGGGAACCGGTGGTGCGACCGGTGCGCGAGGGGTTGGTACAAACGCCGGTTCCGTTACTCAAGCCGGACAATCCCGGGACACCGCCTTCATCCACGGCAACGCCTGCGGCGTCCCCTGCCGGGAATGCTCCGGCCGCACCCTCTGGCGAGGCTTCCAATCAGGGCCAGCGACCCCGTAGCGTTGAGGAACCGCGGCCTTTGAAACCGTTTGCCGAAGGGCAGGTGCGTACACCTCTTCTGGGCGTTCGCAGTCCGGTAGGCAGCACACCACGACCTACTGCCGAACAAATCCGCGAGGCCGCCCAATACGTTGACCCCAACATCGTGGATCCTGCTTTCACCCTGGAAGTGGTGGTCGGCAGGCCCCGCTTGCTGATCCTCAAGCAAACGCCGACGCGGGTGCAGATTGCCGATGACCGTATCGCCAATTACAACCTCCTCAGTGAACGCGAGCTGTCGCTTTTGGGTTTGCAGGTGGGCACCACGGTGCTCAACCTCTGGTTCCCTGACCTGCAGGATAAGACCAAGCAAAAAATCATCAGTTACCTGGTGAACGTTCTGCCCGACCCGGAATACAAGCTGCGTCTGGAGCAGGCGATGCAAGCGTTGCAGGAGGAGATCAATCGCACCTTTCCGGACAGCGTGGTCAGTTTGCGGCTGGTGGGCGACAAGGTAGTGGTGATGGGGCAGGCTAAGGATATTTACGAAGCGCGGATGATCCTGGACCTGGTTCGCTCGAACGTGCCCCGTACCTACCAAACGGTGCTGCCGGCCAGCCTGAATATCAACCTGGATTTGACCAATCTCGGTTTCGACAACCTGCCCCGCAATTATCTCGGCCAGTTTCTCACTCCGGGTTATCCGGAAATCGTGGACGCCCTGCGTGTGCCAGGGGAACAGCAGGTGTTGTTGAAGGTGGTAGTGGCGGAAATTAATCGCTCGGCTGCTCGCAGTATCGGTGTCAACTGGCGGATCACCAATAACAACAACATCACCCTGTTTTCCCACACGACCAACAGCCAGAATTTGCTGGCCAACATGACAGCGGCCTTCGATACCGGACAGATCACCGCCAGCATCGAAGCCCTGCGAACGTTGAATTATGCCCGGACACTGGCCGAACCCGTCGCCACGGTCATGAACGGGAACACGGCGGTTTTGCTGGTGGGCGGACAGTTTCCCGTGCCGGTGGTGACCGGACTGGCCGCACCCGGATTGCAAGGGGTTTCCTTTGTGCCGCACGGCGTGCTGCTGTTCTTCACGCCGTACATTCTGGATCGGGACAAAATTCGCCTGACCGTGTGGGCCGACGTCAGCGAGGTCGATCCCGGACTGGGGGCCACTTTCGCTGGTACCACCCAGGTGCCCGGTTTGACCAGCCGTACCATTTCCACCACCGTCGAGCTCCGGGAAGGTCAGACGTTAGCTATTGGCGGACTGATTTCCAATAAGCTGAGTGCCAACGGCAACCGCGTCCCGTATTTCGGAGAAGTGCCGTTCCTCGGTCGGCTGCTGGCTCACGATCGCATCACCCAGTTCGAGCAGGAACTGGTTATCCTTGTCACGCCGGAGCTGGTACACCCCCTGGAACCCAACGAAGTGCCGGCTCTGCCAGGCTCCGATGTGTTTGAGCCGGGCGATCTGGAATTCTTCATCTATGGCCGGCTCGAAAGCCGACGCAGCTACGACTTTCGCAGCAGCGTCATGACCGACCTGCATCGCATGAAGCGCTATCGGGAATGTTCGCAGATTTTCATCCTGGGCCCGCATGGCCATTCCGACAACCGTCCATGAGCCTGGCCAGCGACAGCGAAGGCGTCAGGGCCAATCGGCCCGGCAGGATATTCCGTAATCAGCGGGGCATAAAAACGGTAGCGGCAAACACGAAGGGGAGTACCTGTCCATGAGCATACGGTTTTTCCAACACAGGCCGGCTGCGATACTGTTGGTATTGCTGACGGTGCTGTTCACCAGCTGCTCCATGTGTGGGCCGACCTGCGGCCCGATTTGTGGTCCGACTTGCGGTCCCGCTTGCGGACCGGTTCCGGTATTGTCCAGCGGGAATCTGGCCGTGGACAATTGCTCCAGCATTCCTCCCGGAGCGATCCCCGCACCGGTCGGAACGTATTTGCATAAGTTCATAGACCTGCAGGCAGCAAAAGCCGAGGCGGATGATTTCGTGATTTACAACTACGAGTGGTATCTCGGTGGCCGCGATCTCGGCCCCTTCGGTCGCTATCACCTCAACGAGATTGCTCGCCGGTTGCCCAGTGTACCATTCCCGGTGGTGGTCGAGCCGTCGCTCGACCTGGAACTGAACGAAGCACGGCGACAGGTGATCGTGGATTACCTGGCTCTGTACGGCGTGCCCAACCCGCAGGATCGTGTCATCCTTGCGTTCCCGCAAGCCGGTGGACTCTATGGCGAGGAAGCGGTGATCATGAGCTATCGCTTTTACTCCACCGCATACGGATACGGTGGTTTCGGGCTGTTCGGCGGGGGATTGGGCTTCGGTCTGGGTGGATTTGGTGGCCTGGGACGATTTGGACTGTTCGGCGGACTGGGAACACGGGGCCGATTCCTGGGCGGTATCGTGGGTGGACTTCCGCCTTTCTGACCGCTCCTGCTAGATTGGGCTTGCCTGCGACCGGGTTTGTTGGTTTATCCCTCCTGCCCGTGTGCAAGCGTGAGCACTGGGGCTGAGCCAAGGGGCGAATCGGTGGGAAACCCATGAGAAGGTTGCGGCTGATCGGGGTGCTGGCCACGGCAGGGATGGTGGCGAGCGGCTGTGCTCACGGGCCGGCCCAACTCCTTCCTTCCCCGCCGTTGCTTCGCGGAGAAGCGCCGCGACTCGACGACCAGGAGCAGGCTGCCCAGGCTTTGCCCACCGATGAAACGGTGCGGTTGCTGGTTGTGCACGGCGATAAGCTGGTCGAAAACGGGCGGGAATCGTTAGCGGTTGCCCAGTACGAGAAAGCGCGAGCTTTGCGGCCGGATTATCCTGGCCTGGCCCATAAACTGGCCGTGCTCTATGACCGTCTGGCTCAGGATCAAAAAGCCGCTGCCGAATATCGCCGGGCCCTCGACCAGCAGCCTCACGACCCGTCCCTGCTCAACGATTTCGGTTATTTCCATTACCAGCGGGGCCGATATGCCGAGGCCGAGAAATACTTTCGCCAGGCCCTGGAAATTTGTGAACGGGGTGGCAAACACTGGTCGCTTCCCTGGAAAGCTGTCCCCGAGCCGGCTCAGGAAAACCTGCGTGACCGTGTGTGCGTCAACCTGGGGCTAGCGCTGGCGCAGCAACAGCGGTATCAGGAAGCCCTCGCCACCTTCGCGAAAGTGTTGACGCCAGCCCAGGCGCATTACAATCTGGCGGTGGTCATGCTGCAACAAGCCGGGCACCTGCCTCCCGATCGCCAGGCTGATCAGACGCGCTTGCAACAACAGGCACGCTCTCATTTACAGCAAGCCCTGCGACTGGACGGTTCATTACGGCAAGCCCATGCTTTGCTGAATGAACTGGAAAATCCGCAACCGCGCACTCCGCCCGCTCCGCCGACCATGCCCGGGCCGAAAGGGCAGAACCGTTCTCGCAACGGCGACTCGCCCGCATCACAGCCAGGCAAGCCAACCGCCTCCCGCGATCAGCCAAGCACGACGCCGAACAGCAATTCCCAGTTTCTTACTCCGCCTGTCCCCGTTCTCCACCCGCCGACAGTAACCGGGAGCGTCCCGCCGCCGGATAGTCCGTCCGAGAAATCGTCTCCGACCGCTTCGCCTTCTGAGGCGAGCTCGATTTCCCCGATTGCACCAGCGACGGCTCCCGCAACGGTCGAGCCGCCGATTTTTGTCCATGCGTCAGCAGACGGGTTGCCGACCGTACCGGCTTCGCCATCTGTTCCAACTAATTCCGCCCTCCGGGGATCGCCGCCGCTCACTCCCACATCCGCAACTAACCCGACGAATAGCGATAAGCCAGCTTCCCACGTCCGCATCACCCAGATACCTTCCGACCAAACGAACTTCGCCACTCCGGCAGACGACCAGCCACTGCCATCACCGCGGAAAAAGCCGTTACGCCCCGCACTTCGCGGCGACGAAAACGACTGACATCTGTACGACCGGGCTGACCGTGGTCAGGTTTCGCCCCCCACTTCGCGGCGACGAAAACGACTGACATCTGTACGACCGAGCTGACCGTGATCGGGTTTCGCAGCTGGCACAGCTTTCCTTGCACTGCATGAGACTCAGCGACCGGGCTGGCCGTGATCGGGTTTCGCCCTCCACTTCGCGGCGATGATAACCGATCCCGCCAATGCGAAAACGCACAGCGTCACGCTATGCCGGACGTTATCATCCAGCGCCGCCGACGTCACGATCGAGAGCGGCGGGCGTGAGCCCGCCGTGGGTGTGGAAACGCTTTTGCACAGACACGAGCGCGATTGTCCGCAAGACCGCCGACGGTGTGTGTGCGTGTGTGTGGATGACCGTTGCATCCGCGCGCAGCGGCACCACGGGGGGCTTACGCCCCCCGCTCTTGCGTTGCGATGCGAACGTTTGCCGGCGGAAAAACGATTTTAGCGATGCACAAACGCACATTCGCCAGGAGCGGCGGACGTCAGCCCGCCGTGGGTGTACAAACCGCGTTTGCAACGGCAATGCGCGGGATTTCCGTAAGCAGGTTCGCATGCCGAGAACACACCACGGGGGGCTAACGCCCCCCGCTCTTGTGTCTCGTGTACCGCAGATCGGTTGCCGGCGCATGTGGACATCAATCCGTGGCTCGTTTCGTTTCCCACGGGGGGCTTACGCCCCCCGCTCTTGTATTGCGGTGCGAATGTCTGCCGGCGAAAAAAAGATTTTTCCGATGCACCCACGCCATTCGCGGTGCACACACGCACGTGGACAGGAGCGGCGGGCGTTAGCCCGCCGTGGATCGGTGAACCGAACGCTGTACCGCGAAAATCGAACATTGTCCAGCGGTTAGCGAACCCACAACCAGGAGCGGCGGGGGTCAGCCCGCCGTGGGTGTGGAAACACGTTTGCGCAGACACGAGCGCGATTGTCCGCAAGACCGCCGACGGTGTGTGTGCGTGTGTGTGGATGACCGTTGCATCCGCGTTAATAGGTACCACGGGGGGCTGACGCCCCCCGCTCTCGTGTACCGCAGACCGCTGGCCGGCGCACGTGGACATCATCCGCGGCTCGTTTCGTTTCCCACGGGGGGCTTACGCCCCCCGCTCTTGTGCACCGTGTACCGCAGATCGGTTGCCGGCGCAGGTGGACATCAATCCGCGGCTCGTTTCGTTATCCACGGGGAGCTGACGCCCCCCGCTCTTGCCATGCGGTGCGAATGTCTGCCGGCGGAAAAACGATTTTAGCGATGCACAAACGCACACCGAAAAAGAGCGGCGGGCGTGAGCCCGCCGTGGGTTTACAAACCGCATCTGCAACGGCAATGCGCCGGATTTCCGTAAGCAGGTTCGCATTCCGAGAACACACCACGGGGGGCTGACGCCCCCGCTCTTGCGTACCGTGTACCGCAGATCAGTTGCCGGCGCTGGTGGGCGTCACTGGGCGGCTGGACAGGTTCACAGCGTGGCCAGGAGGGCCTTCCAGCGTTTCCAGGCATCTTCGCGGGCTTTGCGGTCGGCTTCTGGCCCTTTCGGATCATCTCCCTGGCGCATGAAACCGTGGCCCGCTCCAGGATAAATCACCGCCTCAAATTTCTTGCCGAGTTGCTGCATGAGCGTTTTGGTATTGTCGAGGGTGGTGTTGATGCGAGCGTCGCGTTCGGCATAAAAACCGTACACCGGGCAGTTGATCTTGCTCAGTTGGTCGCGGGTATGCGGAAAAGCACCATAAAAGACGAAGGCCGCGCTGAGATCGGCCCGTTCGCAGGCAAACCGGAAACACTGTCCACCTCCCCAGCAAAAGCCGCACACCGCCAGCTTGCCGTTGCAGGCAGGGAGTTTCTTGGCGTAGTCGGCGACGGCGTGGAGATCGGCGAGGATTTGCCCGGCGTCGAGTTTGTAAAGAACCTTGGTGGCTTCGTCGGCGCTCTTGAAATCGCTGGTTCGACCTCCGCCGGGACCATGCCCGGACAGCAAATCGGGAGCGATCCCGATATAGCCCGCTTCTGCCAGTTCGTCGCAGACCAGTCGCACCCAGTCGGTCAGTCCGCGATTTTCGTGGATGACCAGAACGGCCGGCGTTTTTTCTTTCTTCTCCGGATACACGACGAAACAATGGATGGTGCGACCGTCGCGTTTGACTTCGACCCACTCGTGATGGCGGCGGGACTGTTCCAGCCGCTGGCGGGCAAATTCCTGAGCAAAAAGGGTTTGTCCCAGCAGCGCCAGGGCGAGAGCCAGACCGAACCTGTACGTCGGATACCGCATGGCAGCGTCCTCCTGTGAGTCCAAGGGCGGCGACAGCGGTGATTATAGCCAGGGCCTTTCGGAGCGTCCGCAATTAGTTCGCCAGGCGGAAGTTCGTGGCTTGCTGACCAGGCGAATTTACCCAGCGTGGTTCAGCGAAGCGGTCAGCGGGCGTGGCTGGCAACTTGGCCACAGGGATGACCCGCATTCCTGTCGAAGCACGCGCCAACCGTTTGCCGGAAAACACGGTTGGTCTTGAAAGGTTGCAGCCAGCACTGCTAAAAACGGACAGTCACCGATGGGGCTGAAATTTTGCCGCTGACGAATTCGCCCAGGAGCGGGCTTGGCGATCCCGGCGCGGGTATCGGTCAGCGACTGGCGTATCCTCCGCGAGCCTCGGATGGGAACAAAGCATGAAGCTGCGGCATCCGCTGCTGATCCGGCTGATGGCATCTCTGGCGGCACCCTTGCTGCGCAGCTGGGTGGGAACGGTGACGTATCGCTTCTCGCCGGAATGTCGCTGGGTGCATCCGGAGAGCGAACATGTGACCGGCCGATTTATCTACGCGATCTGGCATGAGGCGTTGCTGGTGCCGGCGGGGGTAAAAAGTCCCCGGCCAGTGGTCGCTCTGATTAGCCGTCATGCGGACGGGGAACTCATCGCCCAGGTGTGTCGCTGGTTCGGAGTGCGAGCGGTGCGGGGTTCGTCGCGGCGGGGCGGAGCGGCAGCCCTGCGGGAATTGATTGAGGAGCATGCCCGCAGTCACATTCTGGTAACGCCCGATGGGCCGCGGGGACCGCGTCGCTGTGTCCAGCCGGGAGCGGTTTATCTCGCCTCCTGCACCGGCCTGCCCATCGTGCCGGTGGGTGTCGGTTTCTCACGGGCCTGGCGTGCTCCCAGCTGGGATCGCTTGGCCTTACCCTGGCCGGGCAGCACGGTTTACGTGGTGGTACATCCTCCCGTGAGCGTGCCGGGCCAGCTCAATCGCGAGGGATTGACACCGTATTGTCAACAGTTGCAGCAGGCAATGGACCAGGCGACCTTGCGAGCCGAACGGTGGGCACAGACCGGTCGGTTACCAGCGTGGGGCGAGTGCATCGCTGCCCAGCACTCTTCACCTGTCTCACCTGCGCAGGCAGCGTAGGATCGAGGAAGCGGTGGCCCAGTCGGCTGGCGGTTAGCGTGGCTGTCGGCGAGTGATGTAATCCTTGACCCGCTGCTCGAAGTCCGCGCTCCGCAGACCCATGGTGCGAGCTTCCTGCACCGCTTGATCCCAGCTGACTTTTTCGTCGAGCACGCGGTAAGCCAGCCACACGGCAGCCGCACGATTGGCGGAACCGCAATGCACCAGAACCGGCCGATTTTTCGGATTTCGTAAAACCTCGCGGGCTTTGTCCAGAAGGGCATCGGTTAACTCTTCCGCCTTCTGGAAAGGCAGGTGAACATAAGCGATGCCCTGGGCTTCCACCACGGCACGTTCATCGAAGGAAATTTCGTCTGCTTTGCGGAAGTTGAGAATGGTCTTGATACCGAGCTTTTTCAGCTCGGCAAAATCCTCTTTTCCCGGTTGGCCGCCTACATAAATGTCGGCAAGGCGGGAGAGCTTCTGGATAGTGCCACACCGGACGGTCTCCGGTTGTGCCGGTTTTTGCGCAGCCACCTGCGCCATGGTCAGACCGGCAGCCAAAAGTAATGCCAAGCAGTTCGGCATGCAGACTCGTTTCATGGGTAGCCTCCGGTTCGGGAAAAGTAGTCGAATCGGCGGCGTGCCTGTTCGAGGGCCCGCCGAATGAAAATGTATTCGCCGACGTTGGCGGGTGTGAGCAGACCGACGATCTGGCCCTGGACCACCACGGGCACAACCGGGCAGTTATCGTGTTGCATGCGGAGCAGTACGGTTTCGACCATCTCGTAGGGGCTGGCGGTCATACAATCCCGCCGCATCACCTCGGCGACCGAAGCCTGTGGCCCGAGTTCGGCCAGACCGCGAATGATATCGGTACCGGTGAGCACACCCAGGAGCTGGCCATTTTCCACCACGGGAAAATCGTCCTGGTAGCCGGCCAGGATGGCCCGCGCCGCATCGGCCAGGGTATCCTGCGGGGAAAGCGTCTGGAAATTGGTAATCATCGCCGCACTCACAGGGATGCCCCAGAGTGCCGCTTTTTGCCGCGTCATCGCTGCTTCCTGCTCCGCCCCAATCCACACAAACAGGGCAATGAACAAAAGCCACGGATTGAACAGCAGTCCCAGCAGGCCAAACAGCACCGCCATTCCCTGGCCGATTCTGGCAGCGATGTCGGTCGCCCGACTGTAATCCATGTTCATGGCGAGAACGGCCCGCAACACCCGGCCTCCGTCCATTGGAAATGCCGGCAACAGGTTAAACACTACCAGCACCACATTCACCCAGAACAACCAGCGTAGTGTTTGCAGCAGGTCCGAAGCGGTCATGGACTCCGGAGGCTCCAGCAACTTCCCGGCATCTCCCGTTACGGCGGCGAACGCGGCGAAGAACAGCAGAGCCAGTACCACGTTGACTGCCGGCCCGGCCACAGCAACCAGCAATTCCTGCACAGGTTTTTCCGGAATACGTTCCAGCCGTGCCACTCCGCCGATCGGCAAAAGAATAATATCGCGGGTACGAATCCCGAACCGTCGTGCGGTCAGGGCATGCCCGAGTTCGTGCAATACCACGATGCTGAACAGCAGCACCATCAGCATCACGCCCATCAACGCTTCCAGCAAATCGTAGTGGGCCAGATAGTGTATGATGCCAACATACGCCAGCAGGAGCACAAACGTAAAGTGCACGTAAATGTCAATGCCGAACAAGCGGGCAATTCGCCAGGACCAGCCCATAGTTGTTCGCTCCCCAAAAGGCAGATGGTGTCAGCTGTGGATGCTGGAAGAATCGGGATTGCTGTTACGCTGCGGGCAGGCGACAAGATGGCGGTTTTCAGGGCCAGTTGCCCAGCCAGCGCAGGATAGCGGCCGCGAAATAGGTCGCCTGCGGCGTAGCCGATTCTCCTGGCCGCAGAGCGTAGCCACCATTTTCGCTGCGGCAGGAGGCAACAAACCTGGCGACCGAATCAAGATTTGGCTTGCGTTTGAGCATATACAACGCTCGCATGACCCGATAGGTGGTTTCCAGGTCGGAGGGCTGGTCTGCCCGACCCCAGCCACCGTCCTGGCGTTGACCAGCAAGGATCGCCCGCGCCACCGTATCAGCATTGTCCAGGGGCAGGCCGAGCCGTAACAGACACGCTGCCACGCTCCCGCTGTCGCGAGCCACTTCCTGACCTTTACCGAAAGTGCCCTCGGCGTTGCGCAGGCTCAAAATTTCCTGCCGCCAGCGCTCCAGGGTTTTTTTCGCGTGGGCGAACCTGCATCGCTTCGAATGCCGCCGCGGCGATGCGGATGTCTTCAAAGTTCCGGGCCTGGCTTTCGAGATACTCAAGGGCACGATTCAGGCGAGTTTTGTCGGCATCGCCCAGTTCCACCAGTGCCAGCACTGCCAGGGCCGTGGTGCGCACCTGCGAAACTTCGCCCGGTCGGGCAGCGAATCCGCCATCGGCATTCTGGCAACTGAGCAGATACTTGCGGCACGATTCCGTATTGGGCACCTTGCCGCCAAAATAGACGATCGCCCGCACCACTGCGGAAGTCGTCGGCAGATCGCTTTTGCCCGACGGAGCACTGCTGGCGAAACTGCCATCCGGTTGCTGCAGCGAGTACAGATACGCCAGCGTCTGCCGTTTTTGTGCTTCGGTCGGCAGTTGCCCCGGCAAGGCCGAGAGCGACACCAGAGCCAGGCACAGTGCCGCCATGCTCATCCAGCAAGGCCGTCCAGTCATCACCGTTGTGCTCCTTTGGCTGGGGCAGCGGTTTTATCCGCCGTAAGTAGCTGCCGATAATCGAATGGACATGGTGATGCGATTTTCCATCGCGTCGGGCCTGAATCGAGCGGACGCTCGCTATTACCACGTGGTACCGGCTCGGAAAAAAGGCAGACCCGCTCAGAAAGGGCAACCGCCACTATCAGCGAGCCAGTGTGTCCAGAGCCAGTTGCACCAGAGCGTTAGTATCGGTTTCGCTGGGCGATTCGGCAATGATGCGGACGATCGGTTCCGTGTTGCTCGGTCGCACATGCAGCCATCGGTCTGCCCAGCGGAAATAGAGACCGTCGCGAGTATCCACGCTTTCCGCCACGATGCCCGCCAGTAACTGGCGACGTGCTTGTGGCCAGTCGCGTCCGTCCAGACGGAGCTTTTCTTTACGCATCACCAGAGGCGGAAACGCCGAAACCACCGCGGAAAGAGGTCGGCCAAGCTCGCTCAGCAATTGCAATATCAGAGCCATGCCGATGAACGGATCGCGGACCCAGCCTATCCGCGGGTCTATGATGCCGCCATTTCCTTCGCCTCCGAGTATCGCCCGGTGGGTTCGCATCCCCGCGACGACATGGGCTTCGCCGACCGGTGTGCGGTAACACGGACAATCGTAGCGCTGGCAAACTATTTCCAGCACCCGCGACGTGGACAAATTGGTAACCACGGGGCCATGCTCATATCGTAACCGCGCTTCAACAGCCAGGGCCAGCGAATACTCTTCCGACAGGCATCGTCCCTGTTCATCGAGCAGCACGAGCCGATCAGCGTCGGCATCGAGAGCGATACCGAGATCGCAGCCGTGCCGCGCTACCTCCACGGCGACCTGTTCCAGGCTGTGCGGATTCGGTTCCGGAGCGTGGTGGAAAAATCCATCCGCTTCGCAATGAATAGCCACCACCTGACAACCGAGGGCTTCGAGAAGTTGCCGGGCTAATGGCCCACCCGCTCCGCCATTGCCATCCACCAGCACACGAAAACCACGCCGACGAATCTTCTCCACCGGCACACACGCCAGCACCGCGTCCAAGTGCTCTTGCAACGCCTGCTCGCCGCATTTTTGCACCGCTGGGCTGTCTGCCACCACTGGCTCCGGCGAAACCGTCTCGGTACAAGGCGACCCTTCTGCCACACAGACGCGGAACTGCTCGAGCAGCGGTGCCGCCTCTTCAGGAGGCAAAACCCGACCCTCAGCGTTGAAAAACTTCAGACCATTCCACTCGGGCGGATTGTGACTGGCGGTGATCTGCAAGCCGGCAGATGCCCGCCATTGGCGAACGGCTCGACCAAGCGTCGGCGTCGGCACGATGTCCACCCGATACACCTGGTGACGCTGTTGCAGCAACTTCTGGATGGCCGCCTGCTGAAACTCGCCACCGCTGGGCCGGCTATCCCGTCCCACCACGACCGATCCGCTGAAGGTTCTCCCCCACACCTCCACCAGCCGACGCACCGTCTCCGCCGTCAGGCCGGTCCCGACGATGCCGCGTATTCCCGATATTCCCAGAATCAACTCGCCCATGGCTATGCCTCCTTGCGGTCATGGCAGGCCCAACCGCTCAGCTGATGCTTTCCGTGCCGACCCATGCTGCTGATTTCGCTGAAGCACGCTTCGACGGCTGCTGCTTCGCTTCGGCGGCTGCTCTCCGCAACCGCTTGTATAGGCCTCGCACCAGCACCTGTGCCGTAATTGTACACGCGGATGTGCTCGCCTACGCTGGCAACCTCATCAGCCCGCAGCAGCAATTGTGTCGTTATTCCACTCGCTCCCCCGCCAGCATGTATGACCGATCCTGGGCACCGACCGCCAGCGCGACCACGAACGATTTTCCTTCAACCGCCAGTGCCGCCAGCTCCAGTAGCGACCTGCGTAAGCCGACCGTAGGCAGTCCGCATGTGGGCTATCGACGCCGGGGGAGTGCAACCAGCCCCGGAGCGACCTGCGTAAGCCGACCGTGTGAAACAAAACAAGCAGCGCATGTGGGCCGCCTGCGCGGGCAAACCGTCTCCGCCACAAAAGAGCAGTCGGCGTAAACCGACCCCGGTGTGCACAGCGCACCCAGTTCAGCGCTATCCAGGCTGACCCAAAAATCTTCGTAAACCGACCGTGGTG
>JBEPZY010000002.1:340650-668406 GCA_041640595.1 Gemmatales bacterium
AGCGCTATCCAGGCTGACCCAAAAATCTTCGTAAACCGACCGTGGTGTGCACAGCGCACCCATGGCTGAGAAACGCACCTATTGCACGGCTGCCGACCGAAGCTCGTTTTGACATTGATTTTGTCTGATGACACTGAGAAACGCACATACTGCACGGCTCGCGACTCACGAACCAAGAGCGGCTGGTGTGAGCCAGCCGTGGGAAACATAACGCCGTTGCAGGTCGCAATCGCGCATCAACCGTGGTATGCGTGCCTGCAACCAGGAGCGGCTGGCGTGAGCCAGCCGTGGTTTCGGAAACGCGCTGGTAACGGCAACACCGCAATTGTCACACAGGGGCGGCCCGCCGATCGTCCGTAGGCGAACGCCGTCGCAATTGCGTTACCAAACCCACGGCGGGCTCACGCCCGCCGCTCTGATTGTGTGTTCGCCAGTCGCCGAAGATAAGGCGATTATGACCGCTTGACTCTCGGTTCACCGAACCACGGCGGGCTGACGCCCGCCGCTCTTTGTGGGCCTGCGTTTGTGCATCGCAAAAATCGTTTTTTCGTCGGCAAACGTTCGCACTGCAACACAAGAGCGGGGGCGCTAGTCCCGCGTGGAGAACATAACGCCGTTGCACATCGCGACCGCGCATCAACGGCGGTATGCGTGCGTGCAACCAGGAGCGGCTGGCGTAAGCCAGCCGTGGTTTCGGAAACGCGCTGGTAACGGCAACACCGCAATTGTCACACAGGGGCGGCCCGCCGATCGTCCGTAGGCGAACGCCGTCGCAATTGCGTTACCACACCCACGGCGGGCTTACGCTCGCCGCTCCTGATCACGACGCTCGTCATGTGCGACGAATTCGCTTTCCGCTGCCAGTGCGTTGCCACTACCACGGCGGGCTCACGCCCGCCACTCTTTCTGGGCGTGCGTTTGTGCATCGCAAAAATCGTTTTTTCGCCGGCAAACATTCGCAACGCATACAAGAGCGGGGGGCGTAAGCCCCCCGTGGCAACTATTAACACGAATGCAACGGCAATCCGCACATACACCGTCGGCGGTCCGGCGAACAACCGCGCTTGTGTCTGCGCTAACGCGTTTCCACACCCACGGCGGGCTCACGCCCGCCGCTCTCGTGAAGGTGCGTTCGCATATCGCAAAAATCGTCATTTCCTCGGCGATCGAACACCGTGCAACCAGCAGCGGCTGGCGTGAGCCAGCCGTGGTTTCGGAAACGCGCTGGTAACGGCAACACCGCAATTGTCACACAGGGGCGATTCGCCGATCGTCCGTAGGCGAACGCCGTTGCAGTTACGTTACCACACCCACGGCGGGCTAACGCCCGCCGCTCCTGATCACGACGCTCGTTATGCGCAACGAATTCGCTTTCCGCTGCCCGTGCATTGCCACTACCACGGCGGGCTTACGCCCGCCGCTCTGATTGTGTGTTCGCCAGTCGCCGAAGATAAGGCGACTATGACCGCTTGACTCTCGGTTCACCGAACCCCGGCGGGCTGACGCCCGCCGCTCCTGATCCTGACGCTCGTCATGCGCTACGGATTCGCTTTCCGCTGCCAGTGCGTCGCCACTGCCACGGCGAAGCGACGCCCGCCGCTCTTTGTGGGCGTGCGTTTGTGCATCTCAAAAATCGTTTTTTCGCCGGCAAACGTTCGCACTGCAACACAAGAGCGGGGGGCGTCAGCCCCCCGTGGTTACGCGACCGTGATTGCAATGACGTTCACCAGCCCATCGGTGACAGTCTCCCGCGACTTAGCGGTATTGCCCTTGCAAGTGCGTTTCCGCACACCACGGCGGGCTTACGCCCGCCGCTCTTTGTGGGCCTGCGTTTGTGCATCGCAAAAATCGCTTTTTCGCCGGCAAACGTCCGCACTGCAACACAAGAGCGGGGGGCGTCAGCCCCCCGTGGTAACTATTAACACGAATGTAACGGCGACCCGCACATACACCGTCGGTGGTCCGGCGAACAACTGCGCTTGTGTCTGCGCTAACGTGTTTCCACACCCACGGCGGGCTCACGCCCGCCGCTCCTGATCCTGACGCTCGTCATGCGCAACGAATTCGTTTTCCGCTGCCAGTGCGTTGCCACTACCACGGCGAAGCGACGCTCGCCGGTCGCACTGCGGGTGTGGTAAATCAGCAGGGCTTTCTCGTGGTTGCCACTACCACGGCGAAGCGACGCCCGCCGCTCCGGGTTGTGATCACAGTGCGGGGGAGGGAAAGTGGTGGCAAAGTTTGCGGCGTGTGCCGGGAGTGAGGACGGGTTAGCTGACCGTTGCCGATACCCGACGACGATATGGCGGAAGCTGTTGGCCAGCTCTGGCCGATCCCTGCCACAGAGCGATGGCTCTGCAGCAGACGAACTACTGCCGGCATAGCTCATCCGCACTGCTTTCAGGATGCGAATGTCAGCTTGAGGAGAAGCATGTTGGTTGGCGAATTGCTGCTGGTGGCAATGCTGTTACAGGCGGACAGGGTTCCTGAAGAGTGGGTCAGACTGGCACAGTCGCCGGAACGCTGGCAGGTCATTTCGCCGTTACTGGTCGGGATCGCACTACAGTGGGAGCTTCTCGATCCGCGAGAATTGCCCTATGTTCTGAAGCAGCCCGAAGCGTTCGCCCAGGACTTGGAAATGCTGCGACAGCGTTACCGCGACTTGGCCGATGCTCCATCCCTAGCCGATACTGCATTGTTCCCGACATACCAGCACATTCAGCCGCTTTTGAGTTTCAACCGTGCCTGCGCCCGCTGGTTCGACGACCATTACGCCGGGTGCCAGCGAATTCCCCCCGATAAACTGGCCTATCGCCGCGAACTCGACGAACTGTACCACATCTGGGACACTCTCCGCGAGGCTCAATGCGAGTATTACATGCTGACGGTGCGGCGACAGTGCTTGAAACAGTTGCGGCAGTTACTGGGCGAGGAGGCGTACCAGCGGGGCGAACTGCCTCCTCCGGTTCCTTTCCAGCGGTTTGCCTGGCGCGAACAGTAACCGGCAAGCGGAACGTTAGCGCGAGTGTCTCCCGATCCTCCGACGGCCACATCTGCGCAATTGTCAGCCGAGATAACACGTCTATGCGGTCGCGGCGGTCGCATACGTTTCGTCAACCCGGTGGGGAAAACTCGCCGTCATCGTCTCGCCCACTTCTGCGGTCAGCCGACGTGTTGCCATAATGATTGGGCCGGCCGATAGCGGGGAGCCTTTTCCGTTAATCGCCCCTTAATCGTCGCGGGACTATTATGCGGAGGGACAAGGGAGGCGCGGTGCCTTTCGCCCGGAATATTCCAACAAGTGTGCTGCCAGGCACAAAGGAGGCTGAGCATGCGCTGGTGTGTGGGGATTACGGTCGCAGCGATGCTGTTCGGGTTGGGGGTAACCTTCGGGCAAGAACGCTCGGACAAACCCGGCGGGGAAAAACCTGCTAAGCCGGAGTTTAAACCTCCCTTTTTCGGTCGGGGGCCGGGCTTCGGTGGTTTTACGCCACCGGCCAATCGAGAAGAGGCAATTCAACGAGTTCGCCAGCAACTCGAACGAGCTCGCGAAATGGTCAAGCAGCTGGAAGGTATGTTAAGTCGGCTGGAAGCGGAACAACGCGCTGGCGATGCGCGTCGGGAAGAGCCCCGACGAGAGGCACGTCCCGGAGACAAGCCGCCAGCCGCTCGGGAGACCCGCCCCGGTTCCGATCGTCGTGATGGCAAGCCGGAAGCCAGACCGCCCGAGAAACCTCCGTTCCGCAAACCAGAACCTCGCCGGGATGACCACGCTCGCCGACCAGCACCGCCGCCGCAGTTTTCGGGACGGTTTGGCTGGTGGGGACGCGGACGGTTTGGCCCAGGGTGGGGCCGATGGACACCGCCTGGCTGGGGGCGGTGGGGAATGCCTGGTTGGGGCCGCTGGGCACCGCCAGCCCCTCGGTTCGGACGATTCGGTCCTCCCGCCTGGCAACGCGGGTGGGCTCCTGGTCAGCCAAGCTGGCGGGGTCCGGAACGATTTCGCCGCGATTCCGACCTCGAGGCCCGACTCGATCGAATTGCCCGTGAGCTGGAAGAAATCCGCCGCGAACTCCGCCAGAGACGCTGACTCGGCTTGCTTATCCATTCACTTTGCCCGACTATGTGAGCCCTTTCAAGCCGTCCCACGTAATTTTTGCACGGGAGATGAGAATGGGGCAAGCGCTCGGCTTGCCTCATTCTCTTGGGAAAGGCAAGCGGGTACTGCCTCGGTTCTGGGATGACGACCCTAGCGGCTCGGCTGGACGGAAACGAGTTCGAGCTCGGCAATTTTGCGTTGGTCTTTTGGCGAGGTTCCACCGATGGCCAGTAACTTGTCCTCAGAAACCGCGACCAGGCGATGAGTGAAGCGTGGGGTGGTGAGGTGGGCAACTTCCTGCCAGCGCTCTTCAGCTAAACGGTAAATTTTGCCATCCGCCGGGCTCAGGTAGAGCTGACCTCCCGCCACGCAACAGGCCGGACTGAAACCGTTCCTGGCATTTCCAGGCATTTGCGGCCCGGTGCTCCAGGTGTTGTTCTGCGGATCGTAGATGTGCACCGCCAGGGTCGGCATCTTTTCGTTGGGTCGCAAACCACCCATCACATACACTTTGCCGCGATAGGCAACAGCTGCGAACGCCCGACCTTGAAACGGCTGGGAAATGGTTCGCCAACCAGCCTGGGGTTGTTCCAGGTCCAGCACCAGAGCTGTATCATGCCAGCGCGGTGGCTTGTTTTTGCCTTGCAGGCACCAGCCACCGATTACGAAAATGCGCTGACCCACAACCACTGCGTCATGCGAGGAGCGACCTTCGGGCAGGCTTGGGAATGGTTCCCATCGCTTCTTAGCCGGATCATACATCGCGCAGTTGGTCACCGAAACCAGGTCATTTTCCTCTCCGGGACGGTTCCGCGCTTGCGAGCCGCCCAGACGGTAGAGCTTCCCCTGGTGCGCTACCAGAGCCGGGCTCAACAACCCTAAGTCGCTTGGCAATTCTTCCCAGCGGGTTCCCCCGTTCAGGTTCAGGCGATGAAAAGTGCCCAGAACGTCCTCACACGAATAGACATGAGGTTGGCCGGAATGCCCCCCGTAAACGTAAACCCACCCTTCGCACACTGCCACTCCAGGATTGGAAACCGCTTTTGGCAATGGCGGATAGTTTCTGCTTTCCTGAGCCTGGCCGGAGGGCGCACGCCCGACATCCGCGTGCATGCTAGCCAGCACCAGCAGCGATACTCCCAGCATGATTCGCTTCGGCATAGCTGTCTCCTTTTTCTGGGGGTTTAGGTTGGATCGGTCAGTATAGCAATGGGCTGCGGATAGCATGGTTTTTCCTCCTGGGGGTCATGTGATGCACGCCTGTTTGGTTATCGCGGACGTGTACGCTGGTACTGTTCGGTGGCCTTTGCTGGGTCCATCTGCACTTCCAGAGGAATTTCCTGGCTATGGCTAGAAGTGGCGGAATTCGTTGAAGGGGCTTTTTCCCGACCGCATCCCAGGACGACCAGGATGCAGGCTATGACCACCACCAGGCAGGCTATCGAAATAGCGCTTTGGAGCCAGTGTGGCAAACGAGTAAGCATGTGCTTTTGCTCCGCTACCACTCCGTGGTTACGACCTCGTTGCCGTCGCGCGTGCCAAGTGCCTGATAGATGGTGAGATTCATAGCGTTGCGGAGAAATCGCATGGAATTGTCGGCAAACAGGAAGTTGGCTCCACCGGAATGATCGCTGCGAAAAGCACCGAGACGTTCGACCACGCTGTAGCCGCTAGCCGGGTCAATGGAATTGAGCGGTATGCCAGTGCTGCCAAAACTGAAGCTGGCGTAACCCCAGACCCACTGGGTGTTGCCCCCTCGTCGCAAACCGGCGTACGGTCCCGAAGTGAAATAGTAATCCGGAAGCTGATAACCCATCTCCCCGGCCAGGAAAGTATTGGAGGTGCCATCAGTAATTTGCGCTATGGCCACGCCGGTCTGATTCAGAGGGGTCCCGTTTGTTAGAGCTTCTCGCACGAAAACACCGTTGTCATAAGGGGGATTGAAGTTACCTCCTCCGAGGTCTTCGCCCGGTGCTCTAAACGGGTTGCGATGGTTGCCGATGCACACCGCGTAACTCGACCAGCCGGGCATAGCCTGAGGTGTAGGAGGTGGCCTCATGCTAGGACAGACGAAGATAGGCAGGCGCATCTGCCCTAAAGTCAGGTTGGAATAACCGTCGCCGTCGGCATCGGTGGAGTCATCGGGCCGAAGATTCGGGTCGTAGCGACGGGCGACACTGTCAACTTCCAGGTACGGCAGGATCAGGGTAAAGGCCGAGTTGAAGGTCGGCTGGCCGCTATACAGACGATTGATGGTGGGAAAGGCGCCGGTGGTGTCGTGATACATGTGCATAGCCAGGCCAATTTGCCGAAGATTGTTGCCACAGCGTGCCCGATTGGCTGCTTCCCGTACCCTCTGGATGGCCGGAAGTAACAGACTCATCAACAGGCCGATGATGGCAATCACCACCAGGAGTTCGATAAGCGTAAATGCGCCAACGCAACCAGGGAACCCTTCCACACGCCCCAGGACACACCGTACCCGACTGCCCGGTTGGTGGGTGAATCCGTTTACCGTTGGGTGCTGGGGTATGGCCGTTCGCCGCGCTTGCACACTTGGGCGGAAAGTCAGTCTGAAGGTAGCGACTCGTTGCACAGCGGTCTCCTTGTTGATAGGTTTGTAGATGCTACTGCGACGCAGTATCATTATATTGGCGATGACGAACCTTGGCAAGGGTGGTTCACCAAATTTTTATGTGGAGGGCTGATTCCCCTAAGGTAGGTCGAAAGTTCTTGCTTCTGAAATAGTTCTTAGCGTGACCTTATAACCGAAAACTGACGACGAAAGGCGGCATCCATGATGATGAAATTGTGTGTCAACAATGTCGTGGGGCAGCAGCATCGGTGATGTCTGCGGGCGCTACTCGGGAACAGCGTAGGACACTACTGCCGATTGGCTTGCAACGGTTTCTTTCCCAGCAGGCCCGTGATAATAAGGGAAAAATGAGTTCGGCCTGGCAGCTAACCTGAATATTGGATAAAACGGCGAATGGGAGGATTGCGGATGCCCGTGGTGAGGCGGATTGTCATTTTTCCGATCAAGGCTCTGGATCCGCTGGAATGTGAGGAAGTGGAGCTGCTGCCCGGCGGGCCGATCGCCGGGGATCGTCGCTTCGCCCTGTTCGATGCCCAGATGCGCTACGTCAACGGCAAACGTTACCCCGCCGTTCACCGCCTGCGCGTGCGGTACAGCCGCGACCTGCGAACGGCCTGGTTTCGCATCGAAGGCGAGAGCACCGAACACCGCTTCGATTTATACGAGCAACGCGCAGCTCTGGAGGATTGGCTGAGCAGCTATTTCGGATTTGCCGTGGTCGTCAAGGAAGACGCCGCGTTTGGATTTCCTGACGATCGGGAAGCTCCCGGGCCGACGGTCATTGCCACGGCGACGTTGCAGGAAGTAGGAAGCTGGTTCGGTCTGGACCTGAATCAGGCTCGGGGGCGATTCCGTGCCAATCTGGAAATCGGCGACACCGAGCCGTTCTGGGAAGACCGTTTGTATGGCCGGGCCGATGAGGTGGTGCGGTTTCGCATCGGCGAGGTGGTGCTGGAAGGGACGAATCCGTGCAAACGCTGCGTGGTTCCCAGTCGCGATCCATGGACGGGTGAGGCGATCGCGGATTTCGTGGCTCGCTTTGTGCGCCACCGAGCCGAGACCTTGCCTGTCTGGGCGGAACGATCGCGGTTTCAGGACACGTATTACCGGCTCATGGTCAACACCCGACCGCTGGCCGACAAACCTGGGGGCAGGCTGCGCGTGGGGGATACGGTGGAAATTCTCGGCACATTCGCCAGGTAACGCCGGTGTAGTGTTCAACGATCGGCTTGTTCAACGGTGCATCGGAATACCGCTTGGCCGCTGGTCTCTGGTCGCCAGTTCATCTCGGCCCACTGGGCAGCATTGCTCCGACCAGGAGGATTGAAAGCAACGTCGGGAGGACGGAAAGCAACGTCGGTACGCAACGCTCCGCTCGACCGTGGTCAATGGCTGTTCAAGCCAGGAGGCGACGGGGAACCGTTGCCCGGTCGGTCAAAATAACCGAGAAATTCCAGGCGCACTTCCGCCAGCCGGAAGCCGTGCTGGCGGAACAAATCAGCCAGTTGCGTTTGCAATTGTTCGGGCAGAGAAATGGGTTGGGGCAATTCCAGATCGCGTACCTCGCCGGTACGCAGGTCGCGGAGGTGATAGTGAAGGTCGGTGCGATGATCGTAGCGGGCCGGGCCATCCCCGTTGGCCAGTTTCGTGGCTTTGCCACAGGCGACCAGCGCTTCCAGGCATTTATAGACCGTGGCCAAACTGATTCGCGGAATACGCCTGCGAACGGCCTGGTACACTTCCTCGGCGGTGGGATGGTTGTGGACGGAACGGAGGTATTCGTAAACGGCCTCGCGCTGGGCGGTATAGCGCAGGCCGGCAGCGGATAAAGCCTCGCGCAAGTCGCCGCTGTCACCGAGTTGCTTCATCCGCCTGCTCCTTCTGCTTTAACGAGAACGCGGCCTCCTGGCCCGACATGGTTAGGGCAGACTCCTTTGCCGCACCACTGGCTGGCTCGACGCCAGATTCAGTTCGCCTCTTCGGAACGCTCCAGAATTTTCTACGCGACTAAGCGGAAATTGTCAAGGACGGTTGGCGAGCTGTTGCTGAGCGAGCTGGCGTGCCCGATCGAGAGCCTCGCTCAGTTTGCCGGGTTCTTTTCCGCCAGCGACGGCGAAATTGGCTTTGCCGCCTCCGCCTCCGCCCACCAGCGGTGCCACCTGCCGCAATAAGTTGCCGGCATGAAGACCTCGCTGCACTACATCTTCGGTCAGCGCCGCCAGCAGTTGCACGCGACCGTTGTCGCTCCAGCCAAGCACAACGACAGCGCTGCCGGCTTTTTGACGGAGACGGTCTGCCTGCTGACGTATTTGTTCCTCGGGAGCGGCAGGCATCTCGCCCACGATGATCCGCACGCCATCGCACACGGTGGCCTGCGCCAGCAAGCGATCGGCAGCCGCCTGGAGATCGGTCGCGGCAGCACGGCGAAGTTGCTGCTGAAGCTGGCGGATTTCTTCCTGCAACGCCGTCAGCCGTTGCGGTAATTCCGCAGGCGCACAGCGTAACCGATTTGCCAGTTGTTGCAGGAGATGGTCGCGTTCCTGCATAATCCGCACCGCCTGCCGCGCCGTCGCACACGTTACCCGCCGCACCCCTTTGCCCAGACCCTCTTCGCTCAGGATGACAAACGGGCCGATCTGTCCGGTGTGATCCACGTGCGTACCGCCGCAGAATTCCCGACTGAAACCGTCGCCGATCTCCACCACCCGCACGATTTCGCCATACTTCTCGCCGAAGAATGCACGCACACCGGGCAGTTTCCGTGCCTCGTCAATCGGCAATTCCCGCCAGGTGACCGGCAGGTCGAGGTAGATTTTTTCATTGACCAGTTCGACGACGCGGTCGCGCTCTTCGGGCCGCAATGGGCCGGTGTGGCTGAAGTCGAAAGTAAATTCGTCCGGCTTGACTTTGGAACCGCGTTGCTCAACATGCTCGCCCAGCACCTGCCGCAACGCCCAGTGCAGCAAGTGTGTGGCGGTGTGATTCTTGCGGGTGAATTCGCGGATACTGTCCACCTGCAATCGTGCCAGTTGTCCGGGCGCCAGATACCCAGCCGTAACCGTGCCCAGGTGGATGACCGTCTGGCCGAGTTGCTGCGTATCGGTCACCTCGAACGTACCGGTGCTGGTGGTGATGTAACCGCGATCGCCGATCTGCCCGCCCGATTCTGCATAAAAACAGGTGCGGTCGAGGATCAGCCCGACCGGCGAAGCTTCCTCAGCCATCATCTCCAGCCGACCGGTGGAGACGAAACGGTTGCCTTCGATCCAGCCGAGAATGGTTCCCTGTCCGGTCAAACCAAACCATTTTGTTCGGTCATCGGTCGGAGGCAACGTTCCCTCGACCTGCAGGGCGACCACGGTGGCTGGGGTTTGGGCACGTGATTTGGCCTCATGCTCAGCCAGTAAGCGAGCGTATTCCGCCTCATCCACCAGCAGACCACGTTCGCGGGCCATCTGTCGCGTCATGTCCGGTGGGAAACCGTAGGTGGTGTGCAACTCGAAAACATCACGACCGGAAATCACGCCGCGGACGTTCTCCCAGCCAGTGTCAGAAGGCACAGAGATCGCGGAAGTAATCGGTTGGGCTCGTTCAGCGGCCTGGGCAAAATAGCGCAAACCGCGTTCGATGGTGCGCAGGAAGTCCTCTTCCTCGCGGCGAATGATGTCGGCGACCCGCCCCGGTTGCCGACGCAGTTCCGGAAAAGCCTCGCCCATCTGCTCGACCACCACCGGCACCAGTCGGTACAGGAACGGTTCGCGCAGCTCAAACGCTTCCCAGCCGAATCGCATCGCCCGTCGCAAAATACTCCGCACCACCGAACCGCGACCTTTGTTTCCTGGCAGGGCACCGTCGGTAATGGCAAAGGTAAGCATGCGGATATGATCCGCAATCACGCGAAAACCGATGTCCACGATATCGTCCAGGCTGCCGCGGTAACGTTTGCCGGTCAGATCAGCCAGGGCATCGAGCAGGGGAGTGAACAAATCGGTGTCGTAGTTGCTCTGTTTGTTCTGCAGAACGGCGGTGATTCGCTCCAGGCCCATGCCGGTATCCACATGCTTGGCCGGTAACACGTGGAGTTTGCCGGTCTCGTCGCGGTTGTACTGAATGAAGACCAGGTTCCAGATTTCGATGACCCGCGGATCGCCGCGATTAATCAACGCCCCGCCGCTTTTGTCCGCAGTGCGGTCTATGTGGATTTCGGTGCACGGTCCGCACGGGCCGGTCTCTCCCATCATCCAGAAGTTGTCTTTTTTACCGAAACGGTGCACGTGGGTCGGATCAATATCGGTGAATTCCAGCCAGCAACGATAGGCCTCCTCGTCCGCCTCCAGTCCTTCCCGTTCATCGCCGGCAAAAACAGTGGCATGCAGTCGCTCTTTTTCGATACCCCAGACCCGCGTCAACAAATCCCAGGCCCAGGCGATCGCTTCGGCTTTGTAATAATCTCCAAACGACCAGTTGCCGAGCATTTCGAAGAAGGTGTGATGATAAGTGTCACGGCCAACTTCTTCTAGGTCGTTGTGCTTGCCGCTGACGCGAATGCATTTCTGGCTGTTGACGGCCCGGCGATACGGACGCGTTCCTGTGCCGAGAAATACGTCTTTGAACTGATTCATGCCGGCGTTCGTGAACAACAGCGTCGGATCATCCACGGGTACCACACTCGACGACGGCACGAAAGTGTGGCCATGCTCACGCACAAAATAGTCAATGAATTGTTGACGGATTTCCTTGGCGCTGGGCATACCTGATCATCCCCAAATTAGGCACCACGTGTTGCACGATGGAGGGCTGTCCGAACTATTGTCCGCAGCATTGGCCGCAGCGTCAACGCGACTTGGTTGTGCTCGGCGGGAGCGACACCCGACGGCAAACCGTTTTCGCAGCGGCAAGGTATGCGAGATATGCAGCATGGGCATTGGCAGCGACAGTAAGGCAGGCCGTTTTCGCAGCGGCACGGTATGCCCGGCCAACTGCCATGCCCGCCCAGGTTCGCGGTTACTCGAACAGGCTATTGCGAAGGCTTCTACGATAATAGAGCACAAGGCCAAGCGGTATCGGCGATCGTCTGTGCACTGGCGGGACCGCGACCAGAGCGTCAGGCTGTCGCCATTGCGACGAGGCAGCGGGAAGGAGAAGGCATGCGGCAGGTGACGACCGAATCGGAACTGCGAGCGGCAATCGGCCAGGCTCGCCGAGCTGGACAGCGGATCGGTTTTGTGCCCACTATGGGGGCACTCCACGAAGGACACGCCAGCCTGATCCGAGCGGCCCGACGCGAGACGGATTTCGTCGTCGTCTCGATTTTCGTCAATCCGACCCAGTTCGGCCCCAACGAGGATTACCAGCGTTATCCCCGCACGCCGCAGGCCGACGCCGAAATCTGCCAGCGCGAGGGCGTGGATTTGCTTTTCGCGCCGACGGTGGAGGAGATGTATCCGCCTGGCTTTTGCACCTGGGTCGAGGTGACCGGTTTGCAGGACGTGCTGTGCGGGCGATCCCGTCCCGGTCACTTTCGCGGTGTCGCCACCGTCGTGCTCAAACTCTTCAATCTGGTGCAGCCGGACATCGCTTATTTCGGTCAGAAAGACGCCCAGCAGGCTCGCATCATTCGCCAGATGGTGCGGGACCTCAACGTGCCGGTGGAAATTCGCGTTTGTCCCATTGTCCGTGAGCCGGACGGACTGGCCATGAGTTCCCGCAATGCCTATTTATCGCCCGAACAAAGACGGCAAGCTACGGTGCTCTATCGGGCACTCTGTGCGGCACATGAGCTGGTGAAGCAGGGAGAGCGTGATGCCGGGCGTGTCCGCGAACACATGCTGCAGGTGATCGCCACTGTCCCGGAGGCGGTTCTCGATTACGCTGAGATTGTTGACCCCGAAACTCTGCAACCGGTGCAGCAGATCAACGCTCCGGTGCTGGCAGCGCTGGCAGTCAAGATCGGCCCGGCGCGGCTCATTGATAACATGACGCTTACACCGCCGACACACTAAGCAGCGTCCGCAGGGGCGTGGCTCACCGCAAGCCAGCCCGCAGCGGAAAATACGGAGCACTTTACGGAGCGCACACCATGAAGGATTGGCCCTTGCCCAGGCGATTTCGATTTGCCGGCGATCGGTGTGGCATTCGCGGTAACGATCCCCGCAAGGATTTGGCTCTGCTGATGAGCGAAATTCCCGCCGCAGCAGCCGGTGTGTTTACGCAGAACCGCGTGTGTGCCGCTCCGGTTCAGGTGAGCCGACAGCGTGTGCCCGCCGGCGACGCCAGGGCGATTATCATCTGTTCGGGCAACGCCAACGCCTGCACTGGGCCGCAGGGTTTGCGCGACGCTTTGCGCATGACCGACCTGACCGCTGAACTGCTCGGCTGTCAGCCCCGGCAGGTGCTGGTCTGTTCGACGGGCATTATCGGCCGGCTGCTTCCCATGGATCGCGTCGAAGCCGGTATCCGACAGCTGGTGCCGCAATTGCGCGAGGACAGCCGGGCTTTGCAGGCGGCTGCCGAAGCCATTTTGACCACCGATAGCCGGACGAAAATCGTGGCCCGGCAACTGAGCCTGTCCGGCCAGGAGATTCGCCTGCTCGGACTGGCTAAAGGTGCGGCGATGATCGGGCCGCAAATGGCCACCATGCTCGCTTTCGTGCTCACCGATGCAGCCATTGCACCCGCCGACCTCGATCGGGCACTGCGCCAGGCGGTGGATCGCAGCTTCCATTGCATCAGCGTGGACGCTCACACCAGCACCAATGACACCGTGTTGACACTCGCCAATGCTGCCGCGGGTCCCGAACCGCTGGTGGGTGAAAAGCTGGAACAGTTTACCGCGGCACTTACCGAAGTGTGCGCAGCTCTGGCACGGGAAATTGTTGCCGACGCCGAAGGGGCCAGCCATTTGATTACGCTGGAAATCCTCGGTCTGCCGAGCGAAAGCGATGCCCGACAAATTGCCCGTACCATTGCCGCCAGCCCCCTGGTCAAAACCGCCATTTTCGGTGCCGATCCGAACTGGGGGCGGATTCTTTCCGCCGCCGGTTATGCTGGTGTCCCGTTTGCCGAACAGGAGGTTTCGCTCTGGATCGGTGACTGGCTCGTTTACGATCGCGGCCAACCTTGCCCATTTGACACCGCCACGGTCGCCAATTATCTGCGGCAAAATCGGGAAGTGAACATCCGCTTACAATTTCGCTCCGGCTCTGCCAGTTGCCGTTTCTGGACCAGCGACCTCACCTACGACTACGTCCGCCTCAACGCCGAATACACCACTTGAAACCCCACCTGCACCACGTGCACCGCCGCAGATAGTCGATCGTGAACTTGGCAACTATAAGCTGCTCAGGTATTACAACCCGGCCTATCGCCGCAGACAGTCAATCGTGAACCTCAGCGCCAACACGATGCAGCCCGAACGTATCGCACCCCTTATCGCCGCAGACAGTGAATCGTGAACGGGTTGCCGTGGGTGCTGCCTCGCCAACATCACACAGCGCAGAGCGAACACCGAACCGAGAGCGGCGGGCGTCAGCCCGCCGTGGTTCGTGCGGAGACGCGCTTGGAATGCACCGCGAACAATGTCCGGAGAATAACGACTGCCGAACCAAGAGCGGCGGGCGTCAGCCCGCCGTGGCTGGTGATACCGACGCTATACTGCGAGAATCGAGCATCGTTCGGCGACCGACGGCACACGACCGAAGAGCCGCGACCGTCAGCCCGCCGTGGGTGTTAGGGAAATGCACTTGCAGGAACGCTGCCGCAAAGTTGTAGGAGTCTGTTGACGGTGCGCTCACGAACCCCCGTGCAGTCGCGGTAGCGAACCCACGGGGGGCTTACGCCCCCCGCTCTCATGTTGCAGTGCGAAAGTTTGCCGGCGAAAAAAACGATTTTTTCGATGCGCGAACGCACGTTCACAGGAGCGGCGGGCGTCAGCCCGCCGTGGTTCGGTGAACCGAGCGTCATGCAGTCATAATCGCTTAATCTTCGGCGACTGGCGAACACACAATCAGAGCGGCGGTTCTGCGGAGATGGGGTTAGTTCACCAACACGCCGCGGGTGCTGGGCGGAACAAAGTTGAGGATGGCGGCGTTTCCTGCCGCGTCGGTCAAAGTTACGCCGCTGGGCAGAATCACCGGCGAGAGTATTTCGATGCCGTCAAAATCGCGGTCCGGGATGCGGATGACATAGCGGAATCGCAAGGTGGTGCCATTGACCTGAGCCGACAATTCCGCTTGCCGCAGGTTGCTGCCGATCCGCAGCAACACGTAAGGCCGACCACTGCCGGTCAGCTGCACCGGCTCGCTGAAACGGATGGTGATTTCCAGTGCCTGGCCGGTGATATAACGACCGGTTGCAGGCGGGGTGACGCTGACGATGGTCGGTGCCACACCGTCCACGCGAACACCGGAACCGTCGGGCGGCGAGAAAGCGGTATCGGCATCGTTCCCGGCCCGGTCGCGGATGAAAGTTCCCGGTGGCCGCAAGATCGGCGACACAATCTCGATCCCGTCGCTGTCCAGATCGCCCGGTTGCACCTGGTAACGGAATTGCAGCGTGTTGGTACCGGAGCCGGATGCGTAGGTGGCGTTGCGCAGGAATCGGCCAATCTGCAACCGAATGTACGGCCGGGCGGAAGCCGTCGTGCCGACCACCACCGGTTCGGAGAATTGCACGTTGACGGTCAAAATCTGGCCGATCCGATAGGTGCCCGGCCTGGGACCCAACACGCCGATAATTCCGGGTGCCACGCCATCTACTCGCACCTGACTGGTATCGGGAACGGCGAAACTCAGGCTGGCATTCGAACCACTGCCGTTGCGGATCGCGCCCCCGTTGAGATCGATCGTCTCCGCCATGCTCACGCCGTCCAGGTCGAGGTCGCCGCTTTGTACCCTGTAGCGGAAGACGAGCGTGTCGGTGCTGCTGCCGGAGACATAAACGGCAAAAACATTCCGACCGCCGATGTTCAGGGCGATGCGTGGGCTTCCGGTGACGAAGACCGGTTCGCTGAATAGCAGCCGGAAGTCCAGATTCTGTCCACGCCGATACAGTCCATCCGCAGGCGGAAGGACGTCGTCAATTACCGGCCCGGTGGCATCCACGCGGATAGCGCTGGTGTCGGGCGGTGTGAAACTCAGTGAGGCATCGAGGCCATCGTCCAGGTCGCGGATGGTGCCGCCGTTCAACTCCAGCGGGGCAACCAGCGTGATGCCGTCCGTGTCCAGTTCGCCCGGAATGACCGTGTAGCGGAATATCAGCGTATCGCTGCCACTGCCGCTGACATAGTCGGCAAACCGATCCGTGCTGCCGATGACCAGGTGCAACTGGGGCGTTCCGCTTACGGTAACGGGTTCGCTGAAGCGGAGACGAAATTCCAGCACATCCCCGGCCTGATACACGCCTGCGGGCGGAATCTGCAGGCTGACGATGGTGGGAGTGGTCAAGCCAATCCGCACTCCCGAGGTGTCCGGCGGAGTAAACGAGACTCCAGCGTCGTTCTGAGCCCGGTCGCGGATGGCCGCACCATTGAGATCCAGGCCCGATGCCAGGGTGATGCCATCGGCATCGCGATCGCCCGGCTGCACCGTGTAACGGAAACGCAGCGTATCGGAGCCGCTTCCCGATTGGTAACTGGCAAAGCGTGTCGTACTACCGATCACCAGGGCCAGTCGCGGTAAGGTGCCGGAGCTGCTCACAAACACCGGTTCGGAAAAGCGCACGGTGAAATCGAGGTTCTGCCCGGCCAGATAAATCCCGTTTGTCGGCCCACTCACCGCGACAATCTGCGGTGCCACGCCATCTACCAACACGCCACTGGTACCGGGCGGCGTGAAAAAGACGCTGGCATTGCTGCCGAACACGTTGCGGATCGTTCCTCCGTTCAGGAGAATCGGCGAAAGCATCGCTATGCCATCGTCATCGCTTTCGCCCGCCTGGATGACGTAACGGAACCGCAAGACGTTCGTGCCGCTGCCGGAAACGTAACTCGCCAGTCGCGTGGTCGAACCGATGACCAGTTGCACCTGCGGCGTACCAGCGCTGGTGTTGACAAACACGGTCTGGCCGAAATTGAAATCGAACGTCAGAACCTGCCCGATGCGATACCACCCGGGTGCCGGGACGGTAACCGATTGCACGCTGGGTGCCGGCTGACCGATACGGATGCCGCTGGTGTCCGGCGGAGTGAACCGCAGCAGGGCCGGGTTATTGGAACTGTCCTTGATGGTGCTGCCGTTGAGCAATACCGGCGAGATCAGCTGGATGCCATCGTCGTCGAATTCGCCCGGCTGCACCGTGTAGCGGAAAAGCAGCGTGTCCGAACCGAGCGTCGAGACGAAACCGGCCTGGCGAACGGTCGCTCCGATAATCAGTTGCAGGCTCGGACTTCCGCCAGTGGTGTCGACGATGACGCTGCGATCGAAACGCACCTGAAAGTCGAGGTTCTGCCCGGCCAGATACGTACCATTGGCCGGCGGGGTGACCGAGACGATTACCGGCCCGACCACGTTGACCAGCACGTCGCGGGTGTCCGGCGGAACAAACCGCAAACCGGCATCGTGCCCGCTGGTGTCGCGGATGGTGCCACCGTTGCGTTCCAGCCTGTTGGCCACGGTGATGCCGTCGTTATCGAAATCGCTGGCCTGCACCGTGTAGCGGAAGGTCAGCGTATCGGTGTTGCTGCCCGAAACGTAATCGGCATAACGCACCTGCGCGCCGATGGTCAGAGCCAGTCGAGGCCTGCCCCCGCTGGTATTCACGACGACCGGAGCGCTGAACCGCACCAGGAAATCCAGGTCCTGACCGGTCATGTAGATGTTGGGAGCTGGCGGCGTTACGCTGACGATGGTCGGGCCCAGAACGTTGACCAGAATGCCACTGGCATCGGGCGGAGTAAATCCCAGAAGCGCTGCGTTGCCCGCGGGGTCCTGCATCGTTCCGCCGTTGAGTTCCAGGGGCTGAATAAGCTCGATACCGTCGTCGTCGAAATCGCTGGCCTGCACCGTGTAGCGGAACGTCAGCGTGTCCCCGCCGCTTCCGGAGAAGTAATCGGCAAAGCGAACCGTGCTGCCGATTTGCACCCGCAGTCTCGGTGTGCCCCCGCTGGTATCCACCAGAACCGGCTTGCTGAAGCGAAACCGGAAATCGAGGTTCTGTCCGGTCAGGTAAATGCCGCTGGCCGGCAGCAACACCTGCACTACCGTCGGAACTACCGCATCCACCAGTATGCCGGAGGTGTTGGGCGGAGTGAACGTGAGTGTCGGCGTGTTGCCGAAGCCATCAACGATGCTGCCTCCGTTCAGATCGAGCGGCGAAACCAGGGTGATGCCGTTGTTGTCGAAATCGTTCGCCTGCACCGTGTAGCGGAACACGAGCCGATCCGTACCGCTCCCGGATACGTAGTCGGCGTAGCGCGTTCCCGAAGTCAGGTTGATTGCCAGGCGAGGGGTGCCGCCGCTGGTGTCCACGCTAACCGTGCGGCTGAATTGCACGGTGAAATCGAGAGTCTGCCCCAGCCGGTACGTGCCGTTCGGCGGAGCAATGATGTTGACGATGGTGGTGGGCTGAACATTGTCGGTGTTGACCCACAGCTCGGCCCCGCTGGTACCGTCGTTGGCCTGGAAGAACAAAAGTCCGCCCGCCTCGGCTAACCACTGCGGGTTGGAGCTATTGGCACCCGTTCGGATGTCCCTCACCAGGACGGTCCCTGCGTCCGTGCCGTTGCTCTTCCAGAGTTCCCGGCCGTTGGTGCCATCATCGGCGGCGAAGAAGAGCGTGCCGCGCACATTGGTCAGCGACGGCGGACTGGCATTGCTGAAGGCCCAGTTCGCGCCCGGATTGATGTCTTTGACCCGCACCGTGCCCCCAGCAGTGCCATCCGATTTCCACAGCTCAAAACCGTACAGCCCATCATCGGCCAGAAAATAAAGCGTGCCGTTGACGTTGGTGAAACTGGGCAGCGGGGCGTTGAGCGTACCGAAAGCGTGACCGGCCCCCTGATTGATGTCCTTGACCAGAACCGTCCCCGTGGATGTGCCATCACTGATCCAGAGTTCCCGCCCGTTCGTCCCGTCATTGGCAATGAAAAACAGACGCCCACCTACGTTGGTCAGGCTATAAGGGTAGGAGTGAGATATAACGCCGCCCGGGCGAATATCCTTGACCAGCACAGTTCCGGTAGAAGTGCCGTCGCTTTTCCAGAGTTCATGACCTCGCGTTCCGTCATTGGCGGCGAAAAAGAGTGTACCATTCACGTTGGCGAGATGGCGGGGGTAAGAGCCCAAGTTAATGCCGCCAGACGCGGGCCTAATGTCACGAACCCACACGGTGCCGCCTGGCGTACCGTCGCTTTTCCAGAGTTCGTAGCCCACATTCCCATCGTAAGCGCTGAAAAACAGGGTGCCGCTGACGTTCGTCAAAGATCGCGGATTGGATGAGAATCCACCCGAGGCGATGTTCCTCACCAAGCGAGTGCCCGTAGAGGTGCCGTCACTTTTCCAGAGTTCAAAGCCGGTCGTGCCATCATTGGCCACAAAAAAGAGCGTCCCGGCAACATTAGTAAGCGCGGGACCAACGGGGCCACCGTATACAGTAAAGGAACGAAACGCTGAGCCACCCGGATTGATGTCTTTGACAAGCACCGTACCGCTGGAAGTGCCGTCGCTTTTCCAGAGTTCGTAGCCGTTAGTTCCATCGTTGGCCACAAAAAACAGTGTGCCATTTACATTAGTAAGCGAAGGGTTTACAGGGAAAAAAGAAGCATAGAAGCCGGAGGAGGTACCTGGCCGGATATCCTTTACGAGCACCGTGCCGCCTGGCGTACCGTCGCTTTTCCAGAGTTCGTAGCCGGTACTGCCGTCGTTGGCGATAAAGAAGATAACGCCGTTGACGTTGACCATCTGTTGGGGAGAAGAGCCGGATGCTCCGGGGCGGATATCTTTGAGCAGGAACGTAGCCGGGGCGGTGCGGTCTTCGAGGGGTTCGAGGCGGAGAAGCGCGGCTCGACGGAAATGCCCAGACCGACGGGAGCGGTGTCGGTTGGCGTCTCTCCGCGAAGTCGGAACTGCCGGCTCCTGCACCAGTCCCAGCAGCGATGCCCAGATGCGCACCAACCACGAACGCATGCGTCCACCTCCCGTTCCGGTTGCTTTCCCGCTGTGGAATACCGCCGGACACGCGGCACACTCTGTGCGCTGATTGTACCACAGCGCAGGGGCCGATTCAAGCAAAAGCAGTTCCTTTTCACTTTTCGCTAACCGGCAACGCCCCGTCCGAAAAGCACGCCTCACCCTTTCCGCAAACCAGACCGTTAGCGCTTGGCCCAGCCATCCCTCCGCTGTCCGCCCGCTGCGAGAGCATTAACCCGAACAGTGCGTCCCCGGCCATCGGTGGGGAAACATGAGCGGGGCAGCCCCCAGCGTAACCGATCCGGTTATTACGCCGGACTGGCGGGCGGGTTGGCTTCGATGGGTACGGGGTCTTTTTCCAGGGCCAGTTCCAGCGCTTCGAAGACCGTTCGCACAGGTATGATTTCCGCCTGGGCAAGAACGGTCTCCGGCAGGCGCGGCACTTCGTCGGCGTTTTCGGCGGGGATGAGAATGCGTCGCCGACCCGCCTGTACGGCAGCGTGGACCTTATACGAGAGTCCGCCCACCTGGAGCACCTCGCCATGCAGACTCACCTCGCCGGTGACAGCCAGGGCAGGTTTCACCGGTCGGCGGGTCAACGCCGAGACGATGCCCAGCACAAACGCCAGCCCGGCGGAAGGGCCTTCACGCGGTTCGGCAATCCGCACCAGATGGACAATCACCTTGGCCTGCCGGAATCGGCCCGGTTCCACGCCCAGGCGAGACAGGTTCGCCTCGACAATGTGATAGGCAGTTCGCACCGAATCCCGCAGGACATCACCATGCAGTCCAGTGATCTCCAGCCCAGGCGAGCTGGCCGGGTTCGCTGATACCTCGACAATCATCAAGCCACCGCCCCGAGGCTTTCCACCGTTGTCGAGCAAAACCGCCAGCCCGGTGATCGCCCCAACCACGGCCTGATCATTGAGCCGGTCTTCCGGGCGAATGGCGTCGCTGTCGCGTTGCAGGTCACCTGCCCGGTGATCTTCCATACCAGGGTAGCCGATCCGACGCGGGTGAAATTCACCCGGTGCAAGCACGCAGAGCTGGTCATGGACCCGTTGCCGAAGCTCACAGGCCAGTTGCACGACCTCCCGCAATTCCGCATCCGTCATTCGCCCATCGGGATACAGTATCTTGATTAGACCGTTCGCTAAGCGTTCGACAGCTACACGATCCCGCTGGGTCATGTCGGCATAGAAACTTAGTTGCCGAATGAGCGGGCGGAAATCCTCCCGCCGCAATTGCACTAATATTTCTCCGAAATAGTCGGTGACAAAACCCACGCCGGTGGCAAACGATTGCGGTGTCAGCTTGGGAATCTCCCAGCCGGGTAGATAACCATGAATGCGATCGATCAGCGCGGCATCTATAAGTTCATCGGGCAGGACTGCCAGCAGATGGCGATAGTTATCCGCCGGCCGGTTATTTTGCACCTCTATATTGCCGCACATGACGATGCTGGCATCGGAAGCAAACGAGAGATTGCCGCGACTGAAGTTACCGCTCTCCATATAGTCTTTCAAGATGGATAAAGTGGCCTCCTGGTCGTCGAAGGTGGTGCTGGCGATTTCGTCGAAGACGATTACCTTATAGGTGCCGATGATCCCGACGGTTCGCCGGGCCAGGTTGTAAAAAAGATTAGCCGGGCTGGTGCGTCCACCGGATACGGTAAAGACCCGCGGCGAAAGATTCCGCAACAGGAAAGTCTTCCCCGTCTGGCGAGGCCCCAGCTCGATGAGATTGACGTTCGGCTCGACCAGGGGAATCAAGCGACATAGCAGTAGCAGCCGCGTTCGCCGATCCGGAAACGCCGCCGGATGATAACCACAACTGCTGAGCATTAACTCGATCCATTCGTCGGTACTAAATTCCTTGCGACCCTCTAAATAAGGCCGGCAGTCATGGACGTGCACCTGAAAGGGAGTGAAATTGATAAGATGATTAGGAGCCTCGCTGTTCACGTCAGGGCGATAAACAATCTCCGCCGTACCCCACAGGCCTCCTAACAGCAGACCGGGATTCGCATCTAATAAAGTTTCCGGCACGTTGACGCGGTTGTCGCCAAGCGCCTTGACGGTAGCCCAGCGCTGACCGGTTTTCAAATCTACCCGCACCTCGACAGAATCAATCAGCACCAGTTGACCACGCCGCAACAATTCGTGTTTCAGCCATTCGCGTTTGTCCACTTCGGGAAGGTGGTCGCGCAATTTATTGCGGATGCGCTCTAAGTCATCGAGCCACGATTCCGGCTGGACATATTTAGCGATAAGATACTCCGAAACATAGCGGGGCAGGCGCTGAAATTGAATTTGCTGAGCCAGCAATTTGAGAACGACGCGCTCCCCATAGACCTTGCGAGCCTTTTGATCGAGAGCCGAGAGCGGATGGTCTTCGTATAGTCCCATAGCTGAGCCTCGAGGATGCTGCGTTAAGATGGTGCTAAGTATCGCCGCCAGACCCAGGGCACTAAATTCCGAAAATGGCATCGAGAGTCGGATTGTCGCGGCTGTACTCGGTTTGGGTGGTTTCCTGTTCCTCTAAATATCGTTGGGGGTCAGCGATACCGCATTGTTGCAGGAGCAGGCAAGCGGCTTCGTGAAGTTGCCGGCGTTTTTGTTCGGCCAGGGCGACGAATTCCGGCCCCTTGATTTCCTCCTGTTTGGGATTATAGAGGGGCAAAAGCTCGCGGTATCTCTGGCGGATATAAGTTGCGCTCAGGGGATTGTGCGCCGATAACCCTAATAGCTGACACGCCTGCTCCCGGCTAAGCACGGCAGAAGGCGGTGCCTGTGCCGGAGCTTCTAACGGTGATTCGCTGGGTGTAGCGGGCGGAAACGTTAATACCGGGCCGTTACGCTTTTCGTCGAGCGGCTGCTCGCGGTGAACTTGCTGCGGAGGCGAGGACGTCTGGCTTTCGTTCGGGGCTTCGAGCGGTAATGCCAGTATCTCGGCGAGCTGTTTCAGAGTTTGCCATTTGCGGCCATTTTTGCTGTTACCCGCACTGGCCAGTGCCTGGAGTTCCGGCCAGATTTCCTGCCAGCGTTTGTCCTGGCGGCATTGCTGCAGCTTGGCGAGGATCGCTGCGGTATCCATGGGAGCCTGTTCGTAATAACTGCACAAGGAACGCACGCGACCAGATAAAACCGGGTCGCGGCTATAGCGGCGCAGGCAGTAGTCGGCGATCCAGGCACGTTCTTGCTGAGCCAGCCGGCCATCGGAACGGGCTAACATATACAGCAGGCTGATCTCCAGGTCGAGCGGATCTATTGCAGGGGGAGCAGGCGGGGACAGCGGCCGGATGAGGGTAACTCCGGGAGCGAGCCGATGTGGCGTCGGTGCTGGTGCACTTTCGGGCTGAGGAACCGGACCGGCCTTCGGTGGAACCACTGCTGCTGGCGTGGGCGAGTTCTTATAGCTGTCTGCTGCAGGGGATTGGGGCAGCGTCGCAGCAGGAGAGGTGGCCGTCGGAATCGGAGGCCGGGAAGGGGTCGCCCAGGCCGACTGTTCCAGGCGAGCGAGTTCGCTTTCAATATCTGACAGCGGAGAGGTCGCAGCAGCAACCGGGAAACCTGGAGCACGCTGCAATAACAGTCGCCGCCAGAATGCGACCGCACCGGTTACCTGGCGATACTGCTCGTACAAGCGTTCCAGTTCGCGGTGGAGTTCGTCCAGACGACGCAGCGATTCGCGGGTCAGGTGCATGTCCTGCTGGTAGCGTGTCTGCAGGTTCGTCCATTCCTCGTAGAGTGGCGCGGACACATTCTGCAAGTGTTTCGGTTCCTGCTGGCACGTCTGCACAAATTCGCCACAGATTTTCAGCACGGCATGTCGCACCAGATCAGCCCGCGAACGCAACTCCGCCGGCAAACGGTCAAGCCTCCGGCGAACCTTCTGAAGATTGTCCAGGCCGACCTGACGCAGAGTTTCGACCGTCTTCGGGCCAATGCCGGGGAACCGCTCCAGTTCCTTGACCGACATGCGTGCCAGGTGCTGGTCGAGAGCTTCCTGGAGCAGACGGTGCTGTTGTTGACGCCAGGAGTCGTGGAGCTGGGCCAGCTGATGGTCGGCGGCATCTTTCAGATGTTTGATTTGCCGTTTGGCGCGGCGAACACGACGACGCCAGCGGGCTTCCGGCGAAAAGCTGTAAATGGCATACAGCAGGCCAGCTATGCAAACAGCTACCAGGAGCAGCAAAATCAGCACAACCATGACGCATATCCCCACGGTGTCTGTAAGCCGCCAACTCCTCACTCATTTTCCGACGCCCCGGCGAGGGTGTCAAGTTGCAAGTCGGCGACCCTTTTGCGGTTGACATTATCGCTACGGTTCCGCAAGATAAAACGCCAAGCCCGAATCATACCGCTGAGTCTTGAATCGCCCCAGCCAACGAAGCTGACGAGCTGGCCCAGAGTGGCGGAAAACTTCGGGAGCTGATCATGTGGCGACGTCTGGCGGCACGGCTATTCGCGACGAAATCCCTCGACGAACTGATGGCGGAAATCCACGGCGAGCAGCGATTGCGTCGCGTGCTCGGAGCTGCCAGCCTGGTTGCTCTGGGTATCGGTGCGATTATCGGAGCCGGCATTTCGGTACTCACCGGGCAAGCAGCCGCCCAATACGCTGGGCCAGCGATCGTTTTATCCTTCCTGCTGGCCGGTCTGGGCTGCGCTTTTGCTGGTCTTTGTTACGCGGAAATGGCTTCCATGATCCCGATTGCCGGCAGCGCCTACACCTATTCGTATGCGACCATGGGTGAACTTCTGGCCTGGATTATCGGATGGGACTTGATTCTCGAATATTCGTTCGGGGCCGCCACAGTCGCCGTGGGCTGGTCGGGTTACCTGGTCAGCTTCCTAAAAGATTTCGGCATCACCATTCCTCCCGAACTCACTGCCGCAGCCGGCAAACGACTCATCGAAGTCCCCGGTGAAGGATGGCGCGAACTGAGCGATAAACTTCTCGAAAGTTTGCAAGCCCAGGGCGTACCCGTGGACACTCTACCGCAAACCGTAAGCTGGTTCAATCTCCCTGCCGTTCTTATCGTGCTGGTGGTTACCGCGATCCTGGTGATCGGCATCAGAGAATCCAGCACGGTCAACAATCTTATCGTGTTTCTCAAGGTAGGCATCCTGCTTATCTTTTGCCTGGCGGGCGTTGGTTACTTACTGCACAACCCGCAGGTCTGGGCCGAGAACTGGAAAGAGTTTATCCCAGCCAACACGGGTAAATTCGGCGAATATGGCTGGAGCGGTGTTCTTCGCGGTGCTGGCGTGATTTTCTTTGCTTATATAGGTTTTGATAGCGTTTCGACGGCGGCCCAGGAAGCACGCAATCCCCAACGCGATATGCCCATCGGTATCCTCGGCAGCCTCTTGATTTGCACCTTGATTTATATTAGTGTCGCCATCGTGCTTACAGCTATCGTGCACTATTCTAAACTCAACGTTGCCGACCCGCTGGCGGTTGGCGTGGATGCCATGGGTGTCACCTGGTTAGCTCCCTGGGTAAAAATCGGTATCCTGGCCGGACTCACGTCAGTTATCCTGGTAATGCTCTTAGGTCAGCCACGCATATTCTGGACGATGGCGCAGGATGGTTTACTCCCGGCCTGGTTTGCTAAGGTGCATCCGACTTTCAAGACCCCCTATATTACCACGATCCTGACCGGTAGCGGTGTGGCTGTTATGGCCGGACTGTTACCTATCGGAATATTAGGGGAACTGGTCAGCATCGGAACGCTGCTGGCGTTCTGCTTAGTGTGTGCGGGAGTACTGGTCCTACGTTATGTGCGACCGGAAGTGCCGAGGCCATTCCGCGCTCCAGGCATGCCCTGGACAGCTTTATTAGGTATCCTGGTTTGCGGGGCGCAGATGGTCGCTTTGCCTGGTGATACCTGGTTACGTCTGGTGATATGGATGGCGCTGGGCCTATTGGTCTATTTCATGTACAGCCTCCGCCACAGCCACGTCGGCAAACGATTCCGCGACGTTACGTTGCCTGCGAACAATCTCAATCATTAATGTTACGGGTTGAAGTTCAGCAGCGTCAGCCCTCGAGGCACCTGCAATGCAATCCGTGAAAGCAGGTCGGCTCCACTGCCGCCATCCACGATGCCTTTGCCACCAACGTTTACATAGCCAAAACTGATGGCATCGTTGTCCGGGCCCAGGTTAATAAGCATATCCTTGGCAATGCTGAGATTCACCACGTCCACGCGGTCCTGACCACGGCCGGTGTTAAGTGATAATCCGCCCTGAGTGGTGCCCGGCAAATTCAGGATTTGCGTACCAGCCAGGAGTACGCTGTCGTCATCGTCACCGGTGATGATTTTCAAGTTGCCATTAATATTCAGCCCGGTCAGCGACAGGTTATCTTGATCCGGCACACTGCCACCACTAAGAATACTAAGTCCGCGCTGGAAGGTTCCGCCATCTATCGTCAGGATATCGTTACCGGCTTCCAAGGCGATGGTTACGCCGCCCACAAATGTATCTTCCAGCAGGTCCATACTGTCGTTTCCAGAACCTGTGCGGATGCTGGTCGTGCCAAGCACGTTGGTGGATTCGGCATCGAAGCGGTCATTGCCGGTGCCGGTGTTCACCGACAAGTTATTGGCAATGCGCAGCGGTTCCAGCCGCGGTGGAGTTCCCTGAATACTTCCTCGCATGATAATCGTGTCGTTGCCGCGACCGGTTTGAATAGTCAGGTCGCCAAACTGTCCCAACGCCTGACCACCAGACCGCGTGCCAACCTGAATCTGCAGGATACTCTGACTGCTTCGCGTTGCGTCTATATCTACAGCACCGGAAAACGCAAAGTCGGTGAATCGAGCAAAAAAGCTGCCATTGCCCGCGACGACGCGGAACCGACCAAAGAAATTACGAATTTGATTCACCCACAGTCCTGCTCCCCCACTGCCGAAGTTGATGCTCAGATCGCCGAAAATTTGGGTTTGCGTCTGGTTGATATTTTGCAAGACAACCGTGTCATTTCCGGCGTTCATATTAATGCGAATCGAACCCAGGGGGTTGCCAGCAATCAATGCGGTGAAGGGGGTATCGCTGCCATTGATAGTTGTGCTGTCAAAACCGCTGATCATCAAAGCATTAGTATTATTACCGAGTTGCTCAATGCGGATGCTGTTGTTGGCACCATCCCCTTGAATGATAAGGTTATCCAAACCGTCTTTGAAAACGGTAACGTCACCATCGGGAACATAGCGCGGTTCTAAACACTCGACAAGTAGCCCGATTCGCTTAGCCATGCTACCCCTCCGTTCCGATGCAGTGGACTAAGTTCCTGGGAAAAGTTAGGTGCCTGGGTTCGCCTGGTCACTCAGGGGAAATTGCGGAAAGCGGCCGGGCCTTGGTTGCGCGATTGGAAGATGCGGTCCCGCCCCAGGCCACCATCTATAGTTGCTGTCGGCCCGAAAAAGCCGTTGCTGGTAATATTTGCATAGTCATCTCCGGCACCCAAAATAGCTGCCAGGCCAGCATAGAAGATGGAATTGCTGATCAACAGGACATCGTTGCCCGTACCCGCATCTAAAGTCACGTTGCCAAAGAATTGATTGCGACCGGCAAGGCTGATATAGTCGTTGCCGCCCCCGGTGCGCACCGCCAGATCACTATAGAAGCGTGAGCCGGTGATACTTACTATATCGCGATCCGCTCCGGGGCCGTAGGTGTAAAGATTACCCAAACCATCCAGCTGTGAATTCTGCACCACAACCGAATCGTTGCCAGTGCTGAGACTGACCAGGAGATCTCCGTGGATAGTGGACTGCAGCAGCTTGAATGATCCATCCCCGGCTACCTTGACGAAACGAACGCGACCGCTGACCTGGCCGATGCCATCTGGAAGAACGCCGAATGTCGAGCGGAACATCTCGAAATAATCGCTGCCGCTACCGCTGCTCATATCTATACCGATGCCGAAATTACTTTGCCGCAGCAGGAGGCGATCGTTACCGGTGCCGGCTCGATAATACAATTGCCCGTCCACACTGCTGCCGAGAACGTTGAGCAGATTTTTTCCGTTGCCGGCGACGAAATTCAAGTTACCGTGGACAGTGACCTGAACCAACGAGCCATCTAAGGTAAGACTATCGTCGCCGTCGGAGCCGCGCATCCAGAGTTGATCGTCAATTTGCACATTGCTGGCGATACGGACGGAATTATTGCCGCGGCCTAAATCGAGGCGCAAGGCACCACCGATGACGACACCGTCGGTTAACTGAACACTGTCATCCCCATCGCCGGAAGCGATAGCCAGGGTACCGTCAAAGGTGGCACCGGTGATGCTGACGCTGTTGGACCCACCTTGACCCAGGTTGAGCTGGACGCCGGGAGTGCCAGCCGGCGGGTTAGGAGATTGGCCTGGGCTGAAAAAGAGGGTATGGGGGATGGGGGTGCCACCACCGCCACCTCCGCCGCCGCCACCGCCGCCACGAATGATGATGTCGGGCAGGATGGCGGGATCAGCCACGAACCTATTATTTCCGCCAAACCCGAAGAACTGGAGAACACCCGTCCAAGCCGCCAGTTGCTGTGCACCACCTCCACCGCCGCCACCACCGCCACCACCAGGATTAGGTTGCTGGCTATCGAAGTAATTCACCTGGAGGATGTCAGAACCTTCGGCGAGGTTGATGACAATCTGACGGGCGTTCACTGTGCCGGTTCCCAGGGGTGTAGTATCCTGCATGAGCAAGGCGGCCCAGTTACCGCCATTGCGGTCACCACCGCTGATCTGGGTCGAACCATCACCGTCAAAAACGAACAACCAGCGACCGCTGGGCGTTATGTTCACGTTACTGAAAAACGGCGGGGCATCGTAGGTTCCTTGAGTCAACGGCAACACAGCCAGGATGATGTTGTTGGCCAGGTCGTCGCCGACGATGAAGACTGTTTCGTCACCTGGCAAACCAGGCGGCGCGGGAGTGGGATTGAATAAGCTGATCGCGACGTTTCCCGCAGGGACCGTCCGATCCTCCAGTTGCTCGACCTGCAGGCGTACTCGCCTCTGTTCCGCCATACGTCGTCTCCTCGACCCGCCAATGAGGAGTAAGCCTCTCGGCAGACATTCCGGGCCCTTCGACCTGCCTGCTTAATTCCTTTGTAGCCTAAATCTTGTCCAGGCACAACTGCCCGACCTGCTTTTACTCCTCGGGACAGATGCCGGCGCCGTCACAATTGGCATAGCGGTCAGGTTTGACACTTGCGAAACGGTGTCGCAATCGGCACCTGTGAAGGGGAGCAGCAACCGAGCACTGCATGCGGAGTGGATGGCGTGGCCATGTTTTGAAGGAGTTTCCATCGTCGCAGTTGACACGGTCAGTTCGTTGCCGAAAATGAGGCAAATGCAGTCGAGAGCTCCATAAACCTGCAGGCCAGCGAGGTCCTGGCTGGCTCAAGCGAAATCACGGTACGAACATGGCCAGAGTGCTGATTGGGTCGGCGGTGCTGTGTGAACAGGAGAGCAGTCATGTGCGGATTTTGCGGGAGGCCGGACTGGAGGTTGTCTTCCCGCCGCAACCGAAACTGCTTACCGAAGCGGACCTGTTGCAGTTGCTGCCAGGCATCCACGCCACCATTGCTGGGCCGGAACCCTACACGGCACGGGTGATCGAAGCGGCGAAGGATTTGCGGATCATTGCCCGCAGTGGTGTCGGTTACGATTCGGTGGATGTAGCAGCGGCGACGCGGCGAGGCATTGCCGTTACCATCACGCCCGGCACCAATCACGACGCCGTGGCAGAACATGCTTTCGCGTTGCTGCTGGCGCTGGCGAAGGATGTGGTTCGGCAGCACCAGCTGACGATCGCGGGAGGCTGGTCGCGGCAACCGACGGTACCGGTGCGCGGGCAGACCCTCGGCATTGTCGGACTGGGACGGATTGGCAAAGCGATGGCCCTGCGGGGTCTGGCTTTTGGCATGCAGGTTCTGGCGACCGAAAAGCAACCGGATTGGGAGTTCCTGCGCCAGCACCGCATCGAACTGGTGCCGCTGGAGGAATTGCTTCGCCGATCCGATTTCGTCAGTCTGCATGCTCCCTACACACCGGAAACTCACCATCTCATTCGTGCGGAGACGTTGCGGCTGATGAAACCGACGGCGTTTCTGATCAATACCGCCCGTGGCGGACTGGTCTGCGAACGGGATTTGCTAGCGGCGTTGCAGAGCGGCCAGATTCGCGGGGCCGGGCTCGATGTTTTCGAGAAAGAGCCGCCCGGCGACAATCCGCTCTTCCATCTGCCCAACGTCGTGGTCACGCCGCACATGGCCGGTGTGGATACGCGGAGTTTGCGGGAAATGGCGGACATGGCGGCGGAGACGATTGTCCGACTGTTCCGCGGCGATTGGCCCGACGATGGCCGGATCGTCAACCCGGAAGTTCGCCCGCATTTTGTCCGTGCAGGCAGCCCCTAAAGCCGCACCCTCGGCCACCAATATCTGACAGAGGATGTCAATCAGCTGACAGCGTGCAGCAAACACTGGACAGCGGCTGGCGAACGAGGGACACTGGACCGCGACCAACGATCAGCAAGCGGCGAACGGATATGACCTGCGGCGAATTGCCACCGAGTAGAAAACAAGGACCGAATAGCGGATGGCCCGTCAAGAGCGGCGCACGTCAGCCCGCCGTGGCTGGGTAATACCGATAGCGTGCCGCAAAAATGGATCATTGCCCGGGAACAACCGTACGCTCGAACAACAGTGCCCTCCGTCAGCCCGCCGTGGGTGTCATCGGGCGAACGTCGTCGGTAATGTGCTGGAAACGCACTTGTAAGCGCGTTCGCCAAACCACGGGGGGCTGACGCCCCCCGCTCCTGGTGCTGTTGCAACGATCGTCCGCCGGAAACAATGACGATTTTTGCGATGCAGAAACGCACACTCACAAGAGCGGCGGGCGTCAGCCCGCCGTGGCTGGGTAATACCGATGGCGTGCTGCAAATACCGAGCACTGCTCGGCAACTACCGCACGCTCGAACAACAGTGCCCTCCGTCAGCCCGCTGTGGGTTGCAAACCGCGTCTGCAGTAGCAATGCGGTGATTTTGCCCGTTTCGAGTTCGCATACCGAGTAAATCCCACGGGGGCTTACGCTCCCCGCTCCTGGTGCTGTTGCAACGACCGTTCGCCGGAAGAATGCGATTTTTGCGATGCACAAACGCACATCCACAAGAGCGGCGGGTGTCAGCCCGCCGTGGGTGTTAGGGAAATGCACTTGCAGGTACGCTGCCGCAAAGTCGCGGCAGACTACCATCGCTGTGCCCACGAACGCTGGTGCAGTCGCGGTAGCGAAACCACGGGGGGCTGACGCCCCCCGCTCCTGGTTCGGGCTGCGAATGCTACTGCGGATGTACGTTTCCCTGACGCTGCGGCTGGAGATGCGCAGCGTGCGATTGGGCTTGCGTGAGGGAGTTCGGAGTGGCTAATATCGCGGTGGTGATGCGAATCCCGAGATCCTGGACAGTGAGCCAGGTCTCCGCGGAGCGTTCCGAGTGGCTAATATCGCGGTGGTGATGCAAAGATGCTGCGAGGCCACGGTTTACTGGAACGCTCAAAGCCAACCTCACCGGCTAATCTGGCCGTGGTGAGGCGAAGATGCTGCGGGTCAACATTTCTGTAGCGCTCGAAGTGAACTTCGCCGGCTAACGTGGCGGTGACGATGCGAAACCGGTGTCAGGACATACAACATCCGACCGGCCCATGTGAACTTCGCTGGGTAATGTGGCGGTGGTGAGGCGAAGATGCTGCGAGGCCACGGTTTACCGGAACGCTCAAGGCGAACCTCACCGGCTAATGTGGCGGTGACGATGCGAAGATGCTGGGGGTCAACAATTTCTAGCACGCTCGAAGCGAACTTCGCCGGGTAATGTGGCGGTGGTAGTGCGAAGGCGCCCCGGATGCCCGGAGCGTGGAAAATAGCAGGAGGGAGTCGGTGATGCGGCTGGCGTTAGTGGATCGGCAGTGGCTGCTAGCCGGGGGAAGCTGGAGCGAGTCGGCGTCGGAATGGCGTTGGGACGGTCTGGAACTGGCTGTGGGTCGCCGCGAGTGTCAACGGCCTGTCACGGAATTGGCGGCGATACTGCGTCGGCGAGTAGAACTTGTCCGGCAAGGGGGATGGGAAGTTTCGTCCCTATCCTGCCGGTTTCTGTACTTGCACAGCGGTGTGCCGATGGCATCGCTGGCGGAATGCGTTGCCGGTCTCATCGAACTAGCCGGGCAACTGGGCGTGGGCGTGGTGCATGTGCCCGGCCTGGTGGGCGAGGAAGGAGAGTGGTCGGGCTGGCAAAATTGCCTGCAAAACTGGCAGACGGTTGCGGAGCGGCACAATGTTCGGCTGGCTTGCGAATGGCTGGGCGAGCCGCCTGGCTGCTGGGAAAATCAACCGGCCTCGTTCGCCGGCATCGCTTACGATTTGGGGGGCCGTCTGGTTCTGGGCGGCGATGTCGCGGGAGAGTTGCGGATACTGGCCGACCGATTGTTGCAGATTCGGCTCAAGGATCGCATACGCAGCCGACCGGATCAGTTGCGACCGCTGGGCGAAGGATGTCTGCGACTGACCGTGCTGGCGCGATTGCTGCAGAGCATTTCCTACCAGGGCTGGCTGGTGCTGGATCAACCGGCGGTAGTGTGCGATAAGTCAGCTCTGCAACGTCTGGGAGACCGTTTACGCCAGGTCTTGCTGTCCGGAAAGTCGGCAAGCTCGTCAGTGGCGGCATGAGCGTCGCTTCTGCCAGCCGCGTCGCGCCGGGTAAGCCCGTTACTGTTGGTTTGACAACGCCCTGTCAAAGGGGAAAGGTTTTTAGGCCACCGGCATGTACAGACCGATAGAATAGTTTGCGACCGAGTTGGTTTGCGTGTTTCGCCAGGATTGAGTAACGCCAGGGAACTGGGGCGGTCTTGGGGAAACTGAATCCGGCCGGGTGGCCGCATTGAACGGCACGCAGGTAATTCAGAGGTGCGACGATGGGGCAACGGCGACAACTCGAACACATGCGGATGTTGATCACGGGGGCTTCGCAGGGGATCGGACGAGCTTTGTGTTTAGCGGCAGTGCGTCGCGGGGCACACGTGCTGGCAACCGCGCGGAATGGTGAGTTGTTGCAGAGCCTTCAGCGTGAGGCGGAAGGGCTGCCCGGTCGGCTGGAGACGCTGGTAGCCGACGTTACTTCGCCCAACGATCGACAGCGCATGCTGGATGCGGAAGTGGAACATTTCGGCGGACTGGACATTCTTGTCAACAATGCCGGGATCGGTGCCACCGGGCATTTCAGCGATGCCAGCGAGGAACGATTGCGGCGGATATTCGAGGTGAACTTTTTCGGCCCGGCGGAACTGATACGCCTGGCGATTCCGCTATTGCGGCAGGGAAAAACGCCGCTCATCGTCAATATTTCCTCAATCGTCGGCTTGCGGGCCTTCCCAGCACGCAGTGAATATTCGGCGAGTAAATTTGCCCTGCAGGGTTTGTCGGAGGCGTTGCGGGCGGAATTAGTGCGTTATGGGATCGACGTGCTGGTGGTCAGTCCCGGTCTCACCGCCACCAATTTCCCGCAAAACATGATCGAAAACAAAGCCCGCTGGCCGATGGATCACAAACGTTCCATGTCGCCGGAACAGGTCGCAGAGGCCACCCTGCGCGCTATCGAAAAGGGTCGCCGCAGCCTCGTTCTGACCTGGGAAGGGAAGATGGTAGTCTGGCTGAATCGGCTGGTGCCCTGGTTCGTGGACTGGATGATGGCCCGCAAGGTTTATCAGCTGTACCGCGACGAGATCGAAGCCCGGAACAAGAACGAGCCTACCGCGCCGCTGGTTTCCTCGCCCACGGGATAGCTTCGCCTCACCTGTGCACCGAGAAACGAAACGTGCCGGTGCCGCGGGCCAACCGCTCGCCCAGAATGCGGGCTCACTTGTGCACCGAGAAAGGAAACACGCCCGCCTGGCTCACGCGAGCCGATCTCCATTGCAGATGGGAACGCTGTTGCAGATGTGCGTTTCCCGCACATAAGTATGCTACTTTCCCACGGGGGGCTTACGCCCGTCACTCCTGTGTCTCGTGTACCGTAGACCGGTTGCCGGCGCACGTGGGCATCACCGCGACGTGTTTCGTTTCCCACGGGGGTCTTACGCCCCCCGCTCCTGGCGCTTGGACGGGTGTTCGTTCACCGGAGAAATAACGCCTTTTGCGATGCAGAAACGCACGTTCACAAGAGCGGCGGGCGTCAGCCCGCCGTGGGTGTGAGTAACGCCGTTGCAATTGCGAACGCTTTCACCCAGCGCCGCGCACGTCAGCCCGCCGTGGCTGGGTAATACCGATGGCGTGCTGCAAATACCGAGCACTGCTCGGCAACTACCGCACGCTCGAACAACAGTGCCCTCCGTCAGCCGGCCGTGGGTGTGTCTCGCGTCTGCAATGGCGCAGGTACGACCACGGTCGGCTTACGCCGACCGCTCTTGGTTGCATAACCGGCTTCGCCACGAAACGCCCGATTTGTGATGCGGAGTCGGACATATCATCACAAGAGAGCCGCGCACCTCAGCCCGCCGTGGTTCGGAAACGCACCGGCAGGGGCGAACATTTTTCGCCGACCAGGAACGCTGGCGCTTGTCGCGCAGCTCACGCGAGCAGTAGTGTATTCCGGGGAAAGTAGCTGAGGTGAAGCGGGGTTGTCGGGCTTGATCGGTTTCGGGTGAGCGGACGGGAGGGGGTTATTTCAAAGCCCGTTCGACGGCATCTTCGTAGGCTTTTTTCGGCATCGCTCCGACCAGACGATCTACGGGCTGACCGTTCTTGAAGATGTAAACCTGGGGAATGGAAGTGATGCCGTATCGGCTGGCCAGTTCCTGATTGTCGTCCACATCCACTTTGCCGACCTTGATCCGACCGGCATACTGGTCGGCGATGGCTTCGATATAAGGGGCAATCATGCGACAGGGTCCGCACCAGGTGGCCCAGAAATCTACCAGCACCGGTACCGGACTCTGCAGCACCTCCGTTTCCCAGTTGGCGCTATTGAGTTCGAGGACGTTTCTGGCCATGCAGGTTCTCCATGAAGTGTGCCGATGGATAGCCCCGAATTTCGGGTGGTCATGTTCCGCTGACGCATTATATGACCGGATGGTCAGCCGGGATGAATGCCGCACTGGGGATCGTCGTCGCAATATCGGCGGAGATTACTGACCTTGGCGAACTGGCGACCGGTATGCTACAATCCGGCGGTCGCTTTGCACGGAGGGAGAAATATGTGTCAGGCCGGCTACCGAAGTTCCGAATCGTGTGCCCAACGCCGCGGACAGGTGCTCCTGGTGCACTGTGCCGTAGCGGCGTTGTGGACGGCCCTGATTGCCTGGTGCCCGGCGCAAACGCCCGCACCGGTCGTCGTGGTCAACGGCGAACCCATCCCGGAAAAAGACCTGCAGCGTGCTCTGGATCGGCTCCCCGCGGAACATCGCCAGCGGGCCCGGCAGGAGATTCTCGAACGCCTTATTGACAATCTGCTCATTGACCAGCACCTGCTCAGTCTGCAAATACCCGCTCCGCCGGACGAAATCGAAGCACGCCTGCGGCAGATTCAGGAAGAAGTCAAACGCAGCGGCCAGGATTACCAGAAACTTCTGCAAGAACTCGCGCTCACCGAGGTAGAACTCAAACGCCAGATCGCCGCCGAACTCCGCTGGGAACGCTACCTGCAAAGCCAGATTCCCGACGCTGCGTTGCAGAAGTTTTTCCAGGAACATCGCGAATGGTTCAACGGCAGCGCTGTGCAGGCCCGGCACATTCTGGTAGCCTGCCCGGCTCAAGCTGACCCGACCCAGAAAAAGCAGGCTCAGCAGAAGGCAGAGCAACTCCGCCAGCACATCCTCGCCGAGGTGGAAAAACGTTTGGCACAAACCCGTACCGCCAGCAATGAAGAAAAGGAAACCCTGCGGCAGCGATTGCTGGTGGAAGTGTTTGCCGAGACTGCCATCAAACATTCCGAATGCCCCTCGAAAACCCGCGGCGGCGATTTGGGCTGGTTTCCGCGGATCGGGGTCATGGTCGAGCCATTCGCTGCCGCTGCTTTTGCCACACCGGTCGGTCAGGTCAGTCCGCCCGTCGAAACGCCTTTCGGTTACCATCTCATTCTGGTGACCGGCAAACAACCAGGCCGCGAGGTCAAGTTTGAGGATGTTAAAGACGAAGTGCGCGAGGTTCAAGGCGAACGACTCCGCCAGGAATTGCTCCGCCAGTTACGCTCCAAGGCACGCATCGAGTTCCCCAATCGCTGAGCAGCACGCTGTCGAAACGTATTTCCCCACTGCATGGAGCCGACGGCCGGTCTTGGAACAAGTTCAAATCAACATCCTGCGCTGTCGAAACGCATTTCCCAACCGCATGGAGCCGACGTTCACCGCTGGCGTGAACGGGAATGGTGCACCGCTCACGTTGCTTTTGCAGCAACCGCGCACGGTACATTCGGAGCGGGGGCGTAAGCCCCCGTGGGATAAGTATCGATCTCCTCGGCGAGAATCGCACGAATCCAGCTTCGGAGCCTGGCGAACTACCAATGTTCCGTGGGACCATTGCCACTCTGGTCGGCGAAAATCGCCCATCTGCAACGGTGTCGGCACGTGCAACCAAGAGCGGGGGGCGTAAGCCCCCCGGGGAGTGCTTGATTGTGTGCGCGCCGGTCGGCGCACAATGCTTGATTTTCACGGCACGGTGTTCGTGTCACCGACCACGGCGGGCTGACGGTCGCCACTGGACGAGAGCGTCCGCTATTGCGATTGCGTGACTCAAAACCACGACGGGATGACCGTCGCCGATCTCGATTGGAGTGTGGCGTAGTGGAACTGGACGAGTACGCTAGCCGGGCGACGAACGATTATTTCCGGTAACTAACGAATAGCTCCGGCGGGAGATGGGCGGCCGAAGGGCGGTGTATTGGGGCCAGCCGGTGACATGTCGCGGTAATCCTGTGGTTTGGAAGGAAACCAGTCCCGGCGGCGAGGCAGGTCTGCCAGGCTGGGCGGCTGATTGTAACGTTGTTCGTCCGGCGGAGGGGCTTTGAATTCCTGATATTTCGTCGAGCCAATCAGCCGCCAGGTCTCCGTGGAGGATACACAGCCGATCAGTCCCATCAAGGCGGCCAACAAAATGGCCCGGCCGCGAGAATGGCTTTGCCCCTGTCGGCGTTCCATGTGCGTATCATTCCCGTGAGTCATACGATTGAGTCCCGGCCCCAGCGGAAGAAGTCCAACTCACCCGCTCGGCAAAGGATGCAAGTGGCATAGCGGGTTCGGCGATTCGGTCAAGCTCAAGTGGCCATCATCGCCTGGACTTACCGCTGCCGGCCAAGTCGGCATCGCGCTGGCCGGGACTCCCGCCGACAACCTGCATGGAAGTGCTCCTGCATAGCCGACGAGGAAAGTCATGCCCGGTACGGTAATCCTGCGGTCGCGGCGAGCGAAACCTTTTTTCTCCCGTCATCCCTGGATTTACGCGGGAGCTATTGGCGAGGTTCAGGGCCAGCCTGCCGACGGCGACGAAGTCGAAGTTTTTTCCCATGGGGGTCATTTCATTGCCCGCGGCCTTTACAATAGCCGGAGCCGGGTTCGTGTCCGCCTTTACTGCTGGGAAGCGAATCGGCCGCTGGACGAAAATTTCTGGCGGGAACGTTTGGAGCAGGCCATTCGTTTACGCCGCGACGTGCTGCATTTGCTGGGGCCGGGCAAAGCTTGCCGACTCGTTTTCAGTGAAGGAGATGGGCTGTCGGGACTGACCGTGGATTGGTACGATGGCTGGGTGGTGCTGCAATTTACCGGGCTGGGCCTGGCGTTGCGCCGGGACATGTTCGTACGGATTCTGGCGGAATTGTTGCGACCCCGAGGCATCCTGCTGCGGATCGAAAAGAGCATTTCCCCTCTGGAAGGGCTCGACCTGACCGAGGGGGTGTTGTGGGGAGAAGCTCCCCGCGAGCCGGTGGTCATCGAAGAAAATGGCGTGGCGTTCCTGGTAGATTTGACGGGCGGACAGAAGACCGGCTTTTATCTGGATCAGCGGGAAAATCATGTGGCCGTCAGTCGCTATGCCGCGGGTCGGCGAGTGCTGGATGCGTTCTGCTACACCGGCGGGTTCGGTCTGCATGCCGCTCGCCACGGTGCTTTAGAAGTGCTGGGCGTGGATAGCTCGGCCGGGGCGATTCGTCTGGCTCAGCTCAATGCGGAGCGCAATCGGCTCAGCCAGGTTCGTTTCGTGGAAGCCGAAGTATTCCGCTTTCTGGAAGAGCTGGCCCGTGAGCAACAACGTTTCGGGATGATTATCCTCGACCCGCCCAAATTCGCCCATCGCCAGAGTGCCGTCGAAAACGCCCTGCAAGGATACCGGCGCTTGCTGGCCCTGAGTTTGTTGCTGTTGGAAACGGAAGGAATCCTGGTGACCTGCTGCTGTTCCGGCTTGATCACCATGGAGATGCTGGAAGAACTGGCAGCCCAGGCCGCCACCAAAGCCCGCCGCCATGTTCAGATTCTCGAACGCCACTATCAACCGGCCGACCATCCCGTCGCCGTCTCCTGCCGCGAATCTTCGTACTTGAAATGTCTGATAAAACGGGTATGCTAGAAACATCACCGTTGAAACCGCAGCGTCCGCAGAAGGGTATATACCAGGGATAGGCGTCTGGCACACGTCCAACGAAAAAGGGCCGGCGTCGGCTGGCCGGAACAGGAAAGGAGAGAACCGATGATTTCCTCTCGCCGAATCTGCGTGTCTATGCTGGTCGGTATGTTGGTGGGCAGCATTTGCTGGCTGGGACACCCCCTGCCGCTTCGCGCGGAGCCGGTGGATAAACTTTTGCCTGCCGAAACCCAGATGGTTATGCATCTGGATCTGCGGCAACTGCAAAAGTCGCAATTGTTCAAGAAACATCTGCAAAAACCGCTCCGCGAAGCCCTGAAGGATAACGACAACCTCAAACAACTGCAAGAAGCAACCGGTCTGGATGTGCTCAAGGACATCCACACCGTTACCATCGCCCTGACCAAATTCAAAATTGACCCCGCGAATCCGAAAGATGTTAATCCGAACGACGTCGAGTTGCTGGCGGTGATTCGCGGCGATTTCGCTCGTGATCCGCTTGTCAAAGCGATAAAGAAAAACGAAGAGCTGGAATCCCGTCGCTATCAGGGCTACGACATTTTCATCACCAAAGAGGATGATGACGGCCAGCGGGCTTATATCTGCGTAGCCGAAGATGGAGTCATTCTGGCTTCCAACCAGCGGTCGCGGTTACAAAAATCGCTCGACACGCTGCAGCAGTCCCAGCCTGCGAAAGTCAACAAACCGCTCCGCACCGCCATTGAAGGCATCCCGGCAGGTCAGACTCTGTGGCTGGCGGTGGGAGAAGTGCCGCTGCTGAAGGAACTCGCCAAGCAAAACGACGACGCTGCCGATGCCCTCGAGAAACTCGTGGGATTCAGCTTCACTATCGGCGTCTCGGACAAGGTCTCGGTCGCCGTGCGAGCCCACGGCAAGGACGAGGATGCTGCCCGGGAATTCCGTGCCGGCTTCGAGAAACTTCGCGGCTTCCTTGCTTTTTTTGCTGCCAACGATCAGCAGGTCGGCCCCATTGTGCAGGATATTCTCAACACCGTGAAAACTACCGCCAAAGACACCACAGCTACCCTCGAATTGGAGCTGACTGAAGAAATCATCCAGAAAATCATCAAGACCGTTCAGGCGATGCTCGGCGGGGCAGTTAATCAGGACGATTGAGAGGCCACGGAACATCGCACGCCCTATGCGTCCCATCGGACGGTCTTTCAACCGAACTGAATGAGAGCGACACGAACGACGGCGACACATAGAGACCGTCCACGCCATCTTGTGAATGTGCGTTTGTGCATCGCAAAAATCGCCATTCCTCCGGCACACGGTCGTTGTAACAACGCCAGGAGCGGGGGGCGTAAGCCCCCCGTGGGAAACTATCGCTCTCCTCGGCGAGAATCGCACTTCTGCAACGGCGTCCGTACATGCAAGCTGGACCGGGGGGCGTAAGCCCCTCGTGGAATACCCTCCGCATGCGAACTCGAAACGGGCAAATTCATCGCATTGCCGCTGCAGACGCGGTTTGCAAACCACGGCGGGCTGAGGTGCGCGGCGTTGGGCGAAAGCATTCGCAATTGCAACGGCGTTACTCACACCCACGGCGGGCTGACGCCCGCCGCTCTTGATTGTGTGCGCGCCGGTCGGGGCACAATGCTTGATTTTCACGCTACGGCGTTCGTATCACCGACCACGGCGGGCTGACGGTCGCCGCTCTTGTGGATATGCGTTTGTGCATCGCACAAATCCGTTATTCTTCCGGCATACGGTCGTTGTAACAGCGCCAGGAGCGGGGGGCGTAAGCCCCCCGTGGGAAACTATCGCTCTCCTCGGCGAGAATCGCACTTCTGCAATGGCGTCCGTACACGCGATCATGAGCGGGGGGCGTAAGCCCCCCGTGGGAAGAGTATCGCCCTGATCGGCGAGAACACCACATTTGCGAAAACGACCGCACGTGGACCACGAGCGGTCGTGGTAAGCCCCCCGTGGGAAAATTAGCCCGCCGCGGATGGGAAACGATCTTTGCGTAGGTCAACAGCACCGTCTCCCTGGCAGACCGTGGAGAAATTACCCCATCGCGGATGGGAAACGATCTTTGCGTAGGTCAACAGAGCCGTCTCCCCCGGCCGACCGTGGAGAAATTACCCCATCGCGGATGGGAAACGATCTTTGCGTAAGTCAACAGCGCGACCTCCCTGGCAGACCGTGGAGACATTACCCCGCCGCGGATGGGAAATGATCCTTGCGTAAGTCAACAGCGCGACCTCCCTGGCAGACCGTGGAGATATTACCCCATCGCGGATGGGAAATGATCGTCTCTGCTGCAAGGGGCGAGGAGCGCTCCCTTTTACTGTGCCGCGATGTGAAAGACCGTATTGTCTTGGCCGACCGGGGACCCAGGTTATAAGCGCAGCGGCTTAGCATTGTTCGCTGGCCCCTGCATATTACGAAATCTAGAGATGTCAGGTTATAAGCGTAGCGGGCTAGGATTGCTCGGCCGTAATGTCGAGGCCATGTTATATTGCTCGACGGGGACCCAGGTTGTGAGCGCGGTGATAAGCCTGAAGAGCTGCCATTGGTCGACCACAATCGGGAAGTCGTGTTATCTTGTTCGAGGAGGGCCCTTAAGAACGCCGCCGGTCGCTATAACATCAGCACGAAGTCGTGTTATCTTGTTCGAGAGAGGCCCAGGTTATAAGCACGGCAAGGTAGCATTGCTCCACCGCCAGTGAGCAGTGGTTTTATCTTGCCCGAACGGGCCCGTTGGGCGAGTTAGACTTTTCACGGCGAAAATTTTCGGCATACTTGCCGGCACCAGCGACCGTGAATACATGCCATTTTTCGACCGTGGGAACTTGCGGATGGCAATGAGCATCGCAGCAAGTGGCATGACCGCTATCTGAACAACACCCGCTCACGGCCGAATTGGTCGCGGTCGGCTGAACAGGAGAACGTGCCATCGAAGCAATGGGCGACGTGCTGACCATGATCCTGGGCAATGCCGAACTGCTGCTGGTCTCCTGGCTGGCTGCGCTGCATGCGGGGCTTTACACCTACGGAACGATTTTCGTCTCGATGATGGTGGTGGCCCTGGTGATGCCGGAAGAACCAGCCTTGCTCGCCTGGGGTCTGGCGGTGGGAGCCTGGCAAGCTCAACCGAGCCTGGCGTGCCTGGCCGCCATCGCGGGCGTGCTGACCACGGATGCGGTGTTGTATGCCCTGGGACGATTCGGTGGCCGACGATTGTTATTCCGACTGCGGTTGAGTGCCTGGCTGAGCGAAAATCGGCGGAAGGCTATCGAGCGAGGCTTTCGTCAGGCCGGCGCTGCCTGGTTGATCACGGCGCGCCTGGTACCGATTCCTGGACTGCGCACAGGAGTGTTTGTCTCGGCGGGATTGCTGCATTATCCGTGGTGGCGATTCCTTCTGTGCGATGCCATTTTTCTGGCACTGGTGGGCGGGATTCTGATTCTGGGCGGGTATTATTATGCCGATGCTATGGGCCGATGGTTGCAGGGATTCGACACGTTGCGTTACTGGCTGGCGTTGCTGGCAGCGCTGGTGGTCGGTGGGTTGGGATTGGCCTACGTCAGCGCCTGGTTGGGCCGGAAAATCTCCGGTGCCGTAGATAACGAACCGGTGCCGAGCCAGGCCAGCGATCAAACGGCACGGTCTCCGCGAATTGGGCCGCTATTACCCAAACCTGCCGACGCGCAGACCAGCAGCAACGGGCAGCACGGCAATGCCTCAGAACCAGCCCAACCGCCAGGTTCGTCTCGCGCGCCTACGATTCACGAGCCGTAATGGTCGCGGCAAAATCGAGCGGGCCAGTGATGGTAAGCACTACGGTGCCCGACTGCCCCACCTTGGCGGTAATACCACGGTGCGCCTGCCCTATATTGCCCACAACTGTGGTGTCATCCGGGTGGCATCAGAACGCGGAGAGTTTGTGCTGCCAGGTTGCGAACCACGGGATCGGGATCGTTCTGGGCCAGCACTTGCAATTGCGGGATGGCCGCCCGACCAGCGACACCGCAATCGGACAACACCAGCACCGCCGCTCGCCGCACCGAAGCGTCGTTGTGCTGGAGCTCTTTTTGCAGGATAGGCACAAGCTCGGCCGGGCCGGTTTCGCCAATCTGCAAAAGGGCGTGAACGGCACTGACCCGCACCAGGCCATGTTCATCGCTTAAGCGTTGCTTCAATGCGGCCTGGGTGGATTTGGCGGCTTTGCCTGCCCTGCCCAGCACCGCCACCGCAGCCAGTCGCACCTCCCACACCGCATCCCGCGTCGCCATTTCCAGCAGTTGGATGGCATCGGGCTGGTCTTTGATCAGCAGTTCCAGCGCATAGACCAGCGAAACTCGCAGACTCGTTTCCGGTTCATGCAAAAGGGGCCGCAAAAGTGGGACTAAGTCAGCCCGTGCCGGGTGGATTCTGACCAGAGCCAGTGCCGCAAACGCTCGCGTGTCGCCATCCGCATCCTGCAGTGCTTTTTCCAGCGCCGGTACAGCCGCTTTCGCTGCGGGTCCCATTTGCCCCAGCACAACCGCTACACGGCGACGCAAGGTCTTAGAAGGACCTTCGAGCACTTTGGCCAGGTCGGGAACAATCTTCGGCCCCATACGCACCAGGGCTTCGGCAGCGGTTTGGCGAACGCTCTCGTCCGCATCCAGCAACGCCTCCAGAAACACCTCCAGCGCTGCGGTGGCGTTGGGGGCGATTTGCAGCAATGTGCGTGCGGCCTCGCCTCGACGCAACGGGTCCTGGCTGCGCAATTGCTCAAAAAGCCGCCGTACACTGGCCGAATCCTGAGCCAGCACTGCGGCCGTCATCATTAGTCCAGCCGCCAGCCAACACCACGCCGTTTTCGTCCATCGCCAAAAACACTCGTTGCGGTTCGGAAGCATTCGTCCATCTCCGGTTACGGTGTGCGGAATCACTGCTCATTGGGGCAACTGTAGTAGTTTACGCTGGCACAGGTTAAAAACCAGCGTCGGCATCACCCTGGCCGTGTCGCTGCTTCCGTGAAATAAACCGCGAACCGCGGGGATTGGGTTCCGGGGTGTTTGTGTCGCCAGCGGAACTGTTTGCCCGCTTTCGTGAAGCGAATCGAACATTGCGCGGTCATGCCGAATGGCCGCGCTGCCACGCTAATTTGCCGGCACCGTCTCGGTCGCCGAAACAATCTGCGGCGGCATGGCGAATCCCGCCTCTCGCAACTTGCGTGTTACGGCATGCACAGCCCCCATAGCGTGGCCATCCCCGACCACCTCGAGGATCACCGGAGCACGGAACACCTGCCGGCAGCCATTTCGCTCCTGAATCATGGCTTTCGGCGTGCCCGTCTGCTGGTAAAACGCTTCGTAGCGAGCTACCTGATACGTCAGCCACTGGTCGAAGAGCGGGTCGTTGAGTATGGCGACCCATCGGCCGTTGATAAAAACTTCGTTGACGCGCCGACCTCGCTCATCTGTCCCGCGAATCCGCAGCCGTAACGGTTCTTCTTCCTGCAGCGGTCGCAATTGGGGTAATTCCTTGCGTGCATTTCCTGCCGCGCCGTTGCACCCGACCACGCAGAGAACCAGACCGCTCAGCCCTGCAAAAGCCCACCAGCAACCGATGTTCCGCATGCGTTCTCTCCCTTATCATCTGGTCAGGCAATCGTGCGATTGTCGCAGTCGGAAAAGCTCTCCCGAATCACCCACCTGCTGTTTGCCTCCGCGAGGCACGGGGATTCGTCCTGCCCGCCGTTGATCATGGCCACGAATCCCCTCTTGTTGCCCCGGTCGCCTCGCTTCCCGTCTCTGCTTCGTGAAGCCATGCCGCGATTGTCGCCACAAGTTTCGCGTTGTTATCCCGTGCGGAATGCGGCATCGCCGGTCTTCGCTCAGCAAGCCGGCACCGCTTGCGCTTGCGTTCACCGAAACAATAAGCAATCCCCGTGCCGGGATTTTATGCCGAAGTTTCTTCTCCGCCCACGAACATGGTCAGGCAAATACTAACGTCTGGCTCACCACAGCATGAGCGGCTGCAAACATCGTCACGTGAGGCCTGCCGCTGACCGCCATCCATCGGCGATACGAATGGACTCGGAGCAGCTCCGTAACCACTCTCGGCATTCAGTTGCCCGCACATATTTCACGGCCCCATATACGCACAGCAGCGTCCCAGCGCGGAGCACCCCAGCCACAGAATTGTGCCCTGGCTACGGCTGCCGCAAATCCACGCACCGAAGGAGAAGCGCGGTTACGCCATAATGGCAGTGGCAATAGCTTGCAACGCGGTAAAAACGGATTTTACGCCATTTCGGCATACGTCTACAACGATTCTGACCGGTTCCGCCGGACGGTTGACTTCATGCAACCTCCAGTAAAATGCCGGTTCCCTTGCATTAGAGACCGATTGGCCAACGCTGGTAGCGATGGACGATGTTTTCTACACCCCAGAGGAATGCAACTCTGGTGCGATCGAAAATGAGTGTTTGAGGAAGTTTGAGTAACTTGCGAGGTATCGAGCATCGGCGTCGGATTATACCGTTTGTATGGCTCCAGGCAGGGTTGCGGAAAGACGGAAGTTCCTCAAATTGAGGTATTTTTCTGATTAGAGACCCGTGCTCCTGACGAAAAAATGATTGCCATACACGCAAGCGGGATGCCCAGAAACGCGGGGAAGACGACCCAGCACGGTCTGGCAGGCATGGGGAAAAGCCTCGGGGAAAACGCGACGCGCACGACCCACGCGTCGCGGACCTCCCGAGGCGGGAGGGAATCGGTGAGGGCGACCCCGCAGGCGCCCCACCTTATCACGGGCATAGATTGGAGCGCGTGCTATGAGGAAAGTGTTCACGACCGGGCAAGTGGCAAAAATCTGTAAAGTGGCCCCACGCACCGTCAGTAAATGGTTCGACTCCGGCCGACTCCGGGGCTACCGTATCCCCGGCAGCCAGGACCGGCGGATCCCGAGGGAGAGTCTGATTCGCTTCCTCAAAGAGCATGGCATGCCCCTCGGCGAACTGGAAGAGGAAATGTGGCACAAAATCCTCATCCTCGGTGCGGAGGACCTCTTTATTCAGAGGATCAAAGAACTCCTGCCCGAATCCGAGGACTTCCGCATCCAGGTCGCCAACAGCGGTTTTGAAGCCGGTATCCTCGCCGAGAGCTTCCATCCCGACACCATCATCATTGACCTGGCCATGGGACGCAGCGAGGGCATTCAGATCGCCCAGAACCTCCGCCGCAACGAAGAGTACAAAGACACCTACATCATCGCCCTGGCTCTCGAGGATGAAGCGAATCCCGAGGCCCTGTTGACTCTGGGGTTCAACGAGGCTTTCAAAAAGCCCTTCGACATTGCCCTGCTGGCCCAGCGAATCCGCACACTGGCCGCTCAGAAGCGGGAAGGCTAATCGTCCACTAACGTACTGTCCGCGCATCGAACGCAGGCGGGCTCAGCCCGCCTTTCTTTTTTGCCTCACTTCGCAACAACCCAGCATCTGGCTGACAGGTGGCCTGGAACCGGTTGGTAATGCGAGCAAAGGAAACTGCACGCCCCGTATTATTCTACAAGACTCAGGCTGCGTGTTCGAGCCACCTGGCTTTCCACCCAGTCCACGATTAACTCGCCGTTACCGGTGAGTACAATCTGCGAAGAGATGACCTGCGTAGCAACCAGATTGCCCGTGCCATTGCCGACAAAACGGGTTGTGCCGTGGGCGGCATAGTAGGCGCCGCGGATTTGCAAGTTGCCGTTGCCGCTCACACTGATCGCGTTGGTCGCATCCCGGCGCTGGTAGAAGACAAGCCCCTGATAAGGCCCGGTAGTCGGGGCACTGATTTCGACGCGTCCTAAGCCGGAGATGTTGATATCGTCCGCTGGCGAGCGCGGATCGTTATAGATAAGGACATTGTTGCCGATCAGGTCTCCCTGACCGGTGCTTTGAAAGCCACCCCCTTGCAAATAATAGATGCCCGGCATCAAGGTAACGTTGACCTGGCCACTAATACTGATGCCCCCTATATAAACGCCCGGTTGCAGAGTTACATTACCGCTGCCACTTAATCGCAGAGTTTGCCGGCTGCGTATCGGAAGTGAGTTCGGATTCGGTGGCGGCAAATAAGCAAGCGGATCGGGAACCGGAGTCTGTCCGCTGGTGATATTGCCACGGAAAGCCCCGCCGCCTGTCGTCGAATAACCAGGCGTGCCACTGAAATAAAAATTCGGCGCAGTTACCGACGCATTGCCGACAGCGAGTGCCCCAGCAGAATCGCCAGAATTGACGTACACTCCGGCTCGGCGCACATCGGCCCTGGCGTTGCCAACGGCATTCAAGGTGGCTCGACCATTCGGATTGAGTACGATGAGACCGCCCTGGACAGCGCTCCAGCGACAGCGAGCGACGGCCCTTGCGGCTACCGATAGAGCTTCCGAGCTGAATATAGAACTAAACATTCGTTGCTGCGGAGCACGGATGATCACCTCGGCATAGCCGGGTTTCCCGGCACCTAATCCAGAGCGTGGCGGAATATAGACCTCGACTGTGCAACCATTAGCCGAAGAATAACCAGCCCGCGCCGCTAAGTCTAACGCAGCCGCCCGAGCTGCGCCGCTAGCATCTAATCCTCCATACTGAGGATAGTACCTATACAATTCGACCGCGGCTGCCAGTGCCGCAGCATCAGCGGTTGCCTGCACCCGACGCCGCTGATCGAGTAAGACCCCCCCATCGGTAACAAAAGCTACCGCACCCAACACAGGTACCATCGTCACGGCGGTCAACACCGCTACTTGCGCCCGTCGCCGCCACGCTAAATTGCAAAAATAGCCGAGAATCTTATAGCCTATCCCGGCCATGATTGCTCTCCGGTATAGATGTTGCATCTAATGTAGATATAGATGGCCCATCTAATAATGCATCGGGCTGACGGAAGTGCTACTGAGGGTGATGCCGCCGAGGAAAGCCTCCGGTATCCAGCGATAGCGCACCGTGACCGTAACGGTATTGCCCACCGCTACCACTTCGTTGTTGCGCACCTCGACGCGATACGGGGCAGGGCTGGTACTCCAGGTAACCTGACACTGCAACTGACGGGGATCCAGCCCGATAGCGCGAGGGAGAATGACCCGTTGCAGGATATCGTTAGCAGTCGGGAGTGGTTGAGCGTTTTCGCGGGCATAATCCGCTCCGTGGACGGCTGCCCATCGCGATGCCTCTCGAGCCAGAGCGGCTACCTGCAGGTAGCGGTACACACCAAAACTGCCGACGATGAGTCCCAGCAACAACAAAAACACAAGCGGGGCCACCAGAGCAAACTCTACTAAAGCAGCCCCTCGACGCTGCTGGTCTAAGATAATCGAAAAGCGCGCGACGCACATGATTGTCTGGCCTTACTATTGAGGTGCCGCCGGAGCTACGGGCATACGGACCCGGCGTTGCAGAGCCACACGGTTGGGAATGCCTGGATAGTTAGCCAGTGTCTCGAAGGTCCAGGCGGCGGTAACCACTATATAAGTCCGAGCGCTGCTGTCAGTTTCGTAGCGCCACGTGATCTCCGGTGCGGGTCTGATATCGGCCGCTTCAGCTAAAGCAGCGTCGCGGATGGACGAATAAGTCAGAGCCAGCGGCGAATAAGGATCGCTACCGTAAAGAGCACCGCTTCGGGCACAGTTTACGAGAATTTGCGAATAATAAAAAATTCTTCCGTAATCTAAGGCCACTATGAAGAGAAACATCAGCAGCGGCAGGACTAACGCTAGCTCTACCGTCGCGGTAGCCGGTCGTTGTTTTCGGCGTTTAGTGTGCATGGTTCTAGCCCTCGAGGCAAGCATAGCTCATTAGCGGACCGGTGTCAAATTAGGGAATACCTTTACAGTTTGCCGCGCCTGCAAAGTCAATGTAATCGTTAGAATCGCTACAACCGTAACCGGCGTTCTCGTTGCTAAGGCCTTTACACGTGATAAGGCCTTGCCAGGCGATAAATAGCGACCTAAGTTTCGACAAACTCACGCAACGAGAACCAGGCGGTAGATGAGAAAGCTTAGAAGCGCACGACCCAGCGACGCTTCAGCATGGGAGGAGAAAAGTCATGCGAGGACTTAGTAGTGTCGTGCTGACAGTTATCCTGCTGGCAGGGCTGGCGGGATGCAGGAACACAGGTGGCCACACGTCGTGGTCGCGGCGAGGCGAACCGCCCGCGGTCAGCGTTCCCCCGCCGGCTTCCAGTAGCGTGCCAGTCGCCCCCACTCCGCCAGTTTCGGGAACGCTGGAACCGAATCCTTCCGGTCACTAAGGTGTCCAATCGTCGTCGGGCCGGACACTGCAACAGAATTCGCTAAGCAACGCTGCGGCGGCCTGTAGATCTGCCAGGCTGACCATTTCGACCGGGCTGTGCATGTAGCGGTTGGGGATGCCGATCAAACCGGTGGCGACGCCGTCGCGGCTGAGTTGCATGACGTTGGCATCGGTACCGGTGCCGCGGGGGTGACCGCGAAGCTGATAGGGGACACCGGCGCGTGCGGCTGCGGTTTCCAGGCGTTGGAGGACGCGAGGGTTAATGTTTGGCCCGCGCACCAGAACGGGCCCTTTCCCGAGCGCTACCTCGCCGAGTTGTTTGCGTTCGTTGCCCGGCGTATCGGTGGCATGGGTAACGTCCACAGCAATTCCGATGGCTGGATGGATACCGTAGCTGCTGGTGGTGGCGCCGCGCAGGCCGATTTCTTCCTGCACGGTGGAGACACAGAACACGGCCGCTTGCAGTTTTTGCTGCCGTAACCGACGCAGCACTTCCATGACGACCCAGACGCCCACCTTGTCGTCCAGACCAGGAGCGGCCAGCAGATCGTTGCGCATCGGGCGGATGTCCAGGTGGACGGTGACCGGATCGCCAATCCGCACCAGTTGCTGGGCTTCCTCGCGGCTGGAAACACCAATATCGAGCCAGACCTCGTGGAACTCCGGAACCTTCTTGCGTTCCTCGGCGGTAAGTAAATGGGGGGCTTTGCGTGACAGGACACCGGTCACGGGCCCCTGCTCAGTCCAGACGGTCAGGACCTGTCCAAGCAGAATTTGCATGTCCCAGCCGCCGATCGGTTGCACATATAAAAAGCCGCGTTCGTCTATGTGCTGCACCATCAGGCCGATCTGGTCGCAGTGACCGGCGAGCATGATGCGTGGCTGACCTTCGGGATTGCGGATAGCGATCACGTTGCCGTGACGGTCGGTGCGAACATCGTCGGCAAACTCAGCGGCCCAGCGTCGCACGATGTCCTGCACCGGACGTTCGTAGCCGCTGGGGCTGGGCGTGCGAAGGAGCTGGTCGAGCAGGTTGCGGGAAGAGTTGTCCATGCCTGGTTTCCTCCCGAAAGCAGGGCCCGGTCGGGGTTGGGATTAACCGAATCGGCGAAAGAGTCGGCTCAGCCAGAGGCGAATCTGCCAGCCTGCCAGGTACAACAACAGCAGTCCGCCGACAATGAGCAGCGTCCAGGCACGCCAGTCGAAGCGCGACCACCAGGCAATCGGTCGGTCGGTTGGGGCGTCCTCGGCGGGCAGGGGCAGGTCGGGCAATGCCAGTGCCGGCGCGGTGGAGCGGTGCTGCTGTGCTGTTTGTAAAATCCAGGCGCGTCGCTGGCGAAACTGCTGGCCTGCCAGACGCAGGTCGCTGGCCATCTGCATCGCCTGGACCGCTGCCGACCATTCCTGTCGTGCCGCCAGCCATTCGGCTAAAAGCCACCAGAGCTGTCCGTCAAACGGAAACCAGATGAGCAACTGCTGCAGCACTTCCCCGGCCTCCGTGGGCAGCGTCTCTGGTGAGGTGGGCGAAGTGGTGAGTGGATGCGGTGACGGATTGTCCGACGGTGGGGTTTCCCACCAGCGCACACCAAACAGGTCGTCGAGCACGGCTTCGTCGCGGGGGAGTTTGCCAAGCTGGCGCAGATGCTGCTGGGCCCGGCGTTGCACGGCCAGACGGAGATGCCATCGTTCCCAGCGCTGGGCTGGTTCCGGAGCCAGTGCGATGGTTTCCTGCAACAGAGCCAGGGCTCGGTCATATTCGCCGCTCAGCTGATAGACCGTGGCCAGGTTCGCGGTCAGACGGTAATCACGTGGAAAACGAGCCCGGCCACGTTCCAGAACTCGCTGAGCCAGTTCGAGCGTGCTCTGGCCGTCTTTGGTTATGAGCCGCACCAGTAAACCGCTCCAATCCACATAGTCGTCCGCCGTGAGTTCGGCTTCCGGTTTCTGGGCGAGCGTTTCTATTCGCTGACACGCCGCCTGCCGTAACCGACTGGCTGGCGTGCCGCTCAGCGGATCGGGAGGTGCGAAGGAACGCAGTTGCGGAATCACCGTGTCGAAGAACCGTGACCAGGTCGGCACGGGCTGCAATATCTCCTCGGCGACCGGACGGTGATATAACCCGGCTTGAGCGGACGGACACCAGAGGAGCCAAAAGGCCACGGTTATCGCAACCAGTGCCAATGGCCGGGCGATCCGAACTGGCATGGATGGCGGATCGGAGGGCAGACAGGTTACGTTTACGGTTGCAGGTGGGGCGATTTTTCGCCGCGAGCGGATCGGCATGAGGAACCGGCTCGGGCGGGATACCCTCTCCTGCGGACCGCTTACCAGAAGCGAGCCTGGCGACGGTGGTGGTTCCCATCTGCGTGGGGGACGTCTGAGGAAAGAACTGCCGGTCATCTCGTGTGGGCTGTGCTTGAGGTCTGGGGCGTAAGACTCGGCGTTTTATCGCATTGAATTTGCACGGAGGCAAGTTAGCATCGTGTATCGGTCGTGATAGGCGCCGTGCGGGTCAGCGTAGCCGCGTGGGAGTTGGGAGCCAGGGATCGAAGCGGCAGACATCGGCAAAAAGCGCGTCAATATAAAAGCGAGGCGAGTCGGCTGCGGTAGGTGTTGGCGAGGTCGCTGTCGTCGCCGAGTATGTGGAAGATACGCACCATGGTTTCGCGCACCTGGGATTGGGCGAGTTGCGGATTCAATTCCCCGGCCCGAAGCAAACTTTGCAGGGCTTCCTCAAATCGGCCAGCAGCGGCCAGGCACACGCCCAGTCGGTAATGAGCCTGGGCGTCGTTGGGGTGTTCCTGAACATCCGCGAGACAGCGAGCCAGACCGCCGGCCGACTCGGCTTGTTCCCGAAATTGTGCCCGCGCCTGGACGTTGGCTGCCTCTTGAAAGTACGTGCTGGCTTCGGTGACGCGCTGGGCTTCCGGAAGCGCTTCCTCCCATCGCCCCAATTCCGCCAGCGCGAGGGCCCGCAAGGCTGCTACGTCTTCGTTATCCGGTTGCGTCTGGCGGAGCTTGTCGAGTTGCTGCAACGCATCGTGCGGATTGGTGCGGAGCAGTTCGCGCAACCGCGCCAGCTGCGTCTCGGTCTGGCTCGGTACCAGGGCATCCAGGAACTGGCGTAGCTGTTGCTCCGGCAACGCTCCATGAAACCGACCGACTAAATGACCGTCCTTGAACGCCATCACCGTCGGCACCACTTCGACGGCCAGGCTCATCGCCAGGTAAGGGTTCTGGTCTATGTCCACCTTGACGAGGATAAATCGCCCGCCGTATTCACGAGCCAGTCGTTCCAGGACGGGCCCGAGTTGTCGGCAGGGGCCACACCAGGTCGCATAAAAATCCACTACGACGGGTGCCCGTTTCGACTGTTCGAGCACCACGCGCTCAAACTCGCGTTCGCCAATTTCAACGATCCACGGGACATTTTCCTGCGTCATGCCGAAGCCTTCCTTTTTGTTAGTTATAGCGGGGAGCAGTTGTCCGGCTAGCGCCAAATAGAACCGGAGTGATCCCGGTTGCTTGTCGAAGCAAGCCCGGAAAATGGTTCTGTGCCGGCCTGTCAGCCTCGGTGGATTGAGCGAGCCTACGGCGAAGACTTATTTCCGCTCCAGGTATCCGCGATGTGTCCACCATTACCGGCAAGGCACAGCCAGGCCGATCAGGCCGACGTCAGCAACCAGCGGGCCAGCGAGAAGTAGGCGTACAGTGTCGCGATATCGGTCAGGGTCAGCACCAATGGGCCGGCAGCCACGCGCGGATCGAGACGGAGCAAGCGAAGCAGTGCCGGTGCCGCTACGCCGAGACTCGCCGCTGCTGTAACCCCCAAACTGATGCCGCCCAAAACACTCAGCGCGATTCGACTTTCGCCCGGCCAGAACCAGGCCACGCCTCCGACCGCGAGCCCGGCAGCCAGGCCGAGCAGCAGACCGGTCTGCACTTCCTGCCACAAACGCTGGTGCAGGGTTTGCCAGCTAATCCGTTCAACGTGGAGCAATTGCAGCATCAAGCTCACCGACTGAACGGAAACCGCTTCCGCCAGGGAAAGCACCACCGGAATAAATAAGGCCAGGGCGACGGCGCGGCTCAATTCCGACTCGAACAGGCCCGATAGCACCGCTGCTATCAGTCCCCCGACGATGTTGCAGGTCAGCCAGGGGAAGCGGGCCCGGAAAGCCCGGGTTGGTTGCGTTTGCCGCGCCGCCTCCAGGTGCACACCGATAAGCTGGAACAGGTCGTCCCAGCGTTGTTCCAGGCCGGCTCGTTCCTCGGAGTACAGTTCGATGTCCACCACCCCGAGCATCCGGCCGGTTTCGTCCACTACCGGAAATGCCAGGTAGCGATGCAGCACGAAGAATTCGCAAGCATCCAGCAGCGTCGCCTCGGCCGGGATGGTGATGACGTTGGTCACCATGATTTCTCGAATTCGGCGATCCGGTGGACTCAGAAGCAGCCGTCGTGTCGGTACTACACCGAGAAGCCGGCCGGAATCGTCCAGCACGTACAGATAGATGATCCGGCTTTGCAGCTTTTGCGAACGCAGCGATTCGATAGCCTCGGCGACGGTCTGATCCGCACGCAACACGGCAAAATCCTGGCGCATGTAACGGGTCACCGGCTCGTCCAGCCGGGCACGACACAGATGCAGTGGTTCCGAAGCAGCATGGTCGTTGTTCATCGAGAAAGCTCCTTGCAAAGTCGCAGGCATCATAAGCAACAGACCCGGCAAAAATCTACAGCGTCTGTCCAACCACTCTCGCCGCCGGCTCCGCTTGCGATAGTGCCGGGAATCAGCCCCATGCGAGATTTTCCGCTCTTAACGCCATCAACCGTAGGCGCACACCTGGCTTTGGACTTATTGAGCCGTCATATGAACGGGAACAGGCGAGAGCTGGATGGGCTAATGCAACGTGCCGGAATCAGCACGCACACTATCGCTGAGCTTCGCGAGTGAGCCTCTCCCATAGCTCGGGTTCGCTCTTCCTTCTCAGCTCCCAACGGTACGAATCGAGCCAGGAGAGCAAAAGAATACCGGCAACCCTAAACTGCCCATCCTCGTCTTTAGTTGCATCAATCGTGTAGTTGACGGCAAGTTTATAGTCCAGAATCGCGTAAGCACCGCGGCGAAACTCATAACCCGGTATCTGGGGCTGTGCACCTACTGTTTTCCACTCCTCGCGAAGAAGTTTCAATAATCGCTGCGGACTTTTCTGGTTGATGATACCCAGTCGGCGGAATTCCGCTCGCAAATAAAGTTCCAGTTCTCGCAAGTCCTTGGCCGGATAAAGCCGAGTTATAAAGACGAGAAAGACCTTTTCCGCGTCTTTACGCCCCCCAGCACGCACATGAACTACGCCCTCAGGTTCGAAACGCCAAACCCATTCTTTCCTGCTCGGCGCAGTAACTCGCATTACATACTCTGGTCGAGGCTGTTTTGGCAACTTGTCATCAAATTCGTCGTACACGTAATCGTACTCGTACAAGCGTATGCCCTCTTCGTCCTCATCCACAAGTGTCCACGGAATGCCGCTACTAGCTCGAAGAGGTTGACCAATACCGACCACGATATGACGTATAGGTCGTCGTGCAGGGTCCGGCTGGTCATCTGCTGAGACAGCAAAGTGCGAAATTTGCTGAAGTCCCTGGGCAAGCACTAACACTATCACCGTAAGCATAACTAACCCCCTTTATCCAGCGGGCAAGTTACGGTTTTGTATAATCCGCCTGAGCAGGGTGTTTGGCATCTTGTAAAAAGAAAGTGCTCTGATCTCTTCCTTGACCAAGTTCGGTTCGTTCTTCCAAAGTTTACGGGGCCATGATTCTTCTCCACGAAAATGTGTATCGCATCCAGCAATGTGCTTACTTCGGAATTCTGGTGGCAATTACGTAACAAACAGGTGGCGAGCCCTTGTCCCAGTTGAACGTAAAATTCTTGGGTGTTTCACGGACTGCAAGCTTGCCTTGCGGATAAAAAGCGATCACCAGCTTATCTTCAACAAACTTATAAATGGCCTTTAAATAAACCTTCTCCTTATCCCGCAACTCCAACCGCGCTGGCTTCTCTTCGGGATAAGAACTCCAGATTAGTTCCTTTTCCACCCGTTTCGCAGCATAGTGTCCGCACAGGAAAAAAGTACCGTCTTTTTTGAACGTACAAAAGCCTACTCCAAAAACTAAATAATCTGGGTCCAGTTTGTCCTCTGGGCAGCAGTTGACCACGCTGTCTCTGAACCACCAACTACCAATGAGGTGTTCATCTAGCATTGGTTTGCTTATCCTGTCTTCTCCTGGCAGCACGCTACAGGCGATTACGACCATTAAAAAGCTTGTCACAAGGCTCCCCACTAGCGATACACGTCCAAGACGGATTAACATTGGAAGTCTCCTTATCCAGGTCTGAGTGTGCTTATTGCCTATTGCTTACCACCCTCGCCAGGGACGCGGCGATAAATCACAATTTCCGGCTGACCCATGCGAATATAGTCGTCAATATCTTTAGGAAAGTCTGAGGGGCGTTTATCTTCTGGTTTGTTCAAGACTTTTTCCCACAGGTAGCAGTTATCCAGGAAACACAGAAGTTCCACAACTTCTTTTCGTCTATCGTTTTTCACCTCCAGTAAGAGGTAGAACTTCTGCTCGCCTAACTCCTTGATGGAGTATTTACCGGTTTGGTTGAAAAAGGCAGGATCCGAGGTCTTGCATGTAAAGGTGCCATCCTTTCTCAGAATCAGCCAGGCTTCCACCTTTTGGGGTGTGTACGGCACGCCTCCGGAGAACACAGCCGCATCGAAAAGCACCCGCTCCGCCCGCCAAGTGCCGATAACCTCGTTCCGAGGCTCGGCCTCTACCCACAGTATGCCCAGTAGCCCTAGCATCGCTACCAAAGATGGTCTAATCAGGAGTCCAAATGTAGCGGCGCGATTGGCGTACATGCTTTCCACCTTTTATCTAGGTACCAGCCAATTCAGCTGCATATCCTCCACTTCATACCTAGCCCAAAACCATTTTCCTGCTACCTTTTTCACTTTTCCGGTCACGTAAAATCCAAATTGCTTTTCGCATAGTTGTTGAGTGTTTGGGTCTTCGAACTTGACTTTGCCAAAATAACCAACGTTTACATATCCATCTCCTGGTCTATAAGCAAGCACAACTGTGACATAACTTCCTCGCTCGTTTTCGAAGGTTTGGCAATAAAGCTTTACGTCTTTTTCAAGCCAGAGTTGCCAGAGACGCTTGACAATGTCGGTCGCTTGGTCTATCCGCTCCTTAGTTTCAACTATCCGTCTTATTATGTCCATACCTTTCGATTGCAAGATTAGCTGCTTGAGACGGTCTGTAGCCTCTTGCTGCAGGTCTTTAAAAAGTTCCAGCGCGCCTTCCGTAATGTGCGTATTGTGAAACCTATCAACCAAAGCCAGAGCATTCAATCGAACGAATTCCATCTCGGTTTGTGGGACGGCAGTATCCTTATTCCTATGTCGTATGTATCCGCCCACCCGGCTCAGGATCTGGTTAATTTCACTGCGCCAGTCCCAAATGGAGTTATTCGATACCAAGTTGTTTGGCGCAACGAATACTCGCCAAATCAGGTGGCGTTCATCTACGGAGGCGGTGTCGCGCACCCGCAGCTCAACATGATATTCCATATAACCAAGCTCGGAATAATCGTGATCTGTAGGTGGCCACTGCGGAGCCGTCGCAGGGTCAACTATAGTACCCGCGATTCGGCCCGTCGCTGCATCTATAATAAGCTGAGGGGGCAGATTTTCGGCCTCGAAGATCCAATCCGCATCGTCGCGGGCGGCCGTCGGAACCACCGCATCTATCTCCTCGCCCATCCAGGTCTCCACCACCAAGCCGTCTTCTAACAATATACGAGGATTGTCGAGGATCGTCCAGGTGAAGGTTCTCAGCTCAGCGTCGGGAATTGTTTCAACTTCTACCTGATATCCTACCTCCGGCTGAGCGGGTGAAGCATTCCGGTAAGCCACACGGCCTCGCAAAGCTCCGTTCTGTGCGTCCCAGACAATTCCTTGCGGTAGATTGGCAAAACGATACTCCACCGGTTGCCCAGAAACATTCTCGCCCGGCAGTTCAATGTACACCTCCTCGCCCTCTAAATTAGTCAGGTTCGGCGGTGCCGACCACCAGTCCTTATCCTGGACTGTCCAGGTGACCGTCCTCATATCCTCGCTCTCGCCATCAGTAACGCGAATGTTTATAATGAATTCCCTCACTCCTTCTATAGGGCCAACATTGCGATAAGAAACCGTTCCAGTAATGCGTCCTGTCGCCGAGTCTATTCTTAGACCCCGGGGCAGGTTATCCGCGGCATACGTCAAGCTGGCTCGCGTCGCGTCTTCCGCATTTATTTTCACATTTATATAGTCGCCTTCGCTGATAATAACATCCGGCACAACAGGAATCCTGTTCGTATCCTCAACCTGCCACCGGAACGTCTTGCTCTCCATACCTGTCCCGTCGTTCACGAAAATGGTGACTTCCAAGGATCGGGCGTGACCATTGCTGGCAATGTTAGCGTAACTGACATAGCCATACACCAGCCCCGAGTTTGCAAAGTATTCCAGACCCAATGGCAATCCCGAATAATGGATTACCAAAGTCTCCCCATCCATCCTGGCGACTGGGGGTATCCAGAAAATAAAATCGCCCTCCCTTGAAACTTGGTCAGATATAGACCCTAACCTAGATGTGTCCCTAATCGTCCACGTGCAACTATCGCTTTGGAAACTATTCCCATCGCCTTCTTTGGTAACGGTGATAATAACATGAAAATCCACCGGTGGGGCGTTGCTGGCCACATTACTGTAGGCGATATAACCTTGCAGATAGGCACCCGGTTCTCTGCCATCTTCTGCAACCTCAACATAGACAACGTCAATGCCGTCCGGCAGACCGGTTACTGTATAGCTAAGCGCATTGCCTTGATCATCTACCAGTGGCCCAATATAGATGCTAACATAATCCCCCTCGGCATTATATAGATGCCAAGTGTTGTCGCTATTTCCCCAGGACTCTCCACCGCCATCACTGTCGTTCGTTCCCGGAAGTGGTTCATCCAAGTTCGGATTATCCTGGATGAGCCAGTTGAAGCTGATCGTTGAGGTGTCACCGTCGGCCTGGTTGACGACAGTGATAGTAACCCACAGGTTGACCTGGGGTTGTTCCGCAGTGGCAATGTTAGAATCTATCGTGCCACTAATAACGCCGATGCTGGAGTCTATACTTAGGCCAGCGGGAAGATTATAGGCACTAAACATCAAGGGGGCCTGGCTGTTCAGGCCGGCATACGCAGAACCCCAAAGCGATTGCAGGTCAAGATAGACATAGTCGCCTTCGCTATTAGATTGGTCGCCAGGACTAAGCAAGATATAGTCCGTATTGCGGATGGTCCATGTCGCCGATGTCGAGGCGGTCTCAACACCGTCGCTGACGGTCAGGGTGATGGTATATTCCTAGGTAGCCACTAATATCCACTCAATGATGGCGTACGCTTAGGCCATTGACCGCTGCTTCCTTTGAATGGGGAATGTAGAGGGTGCGTTACAAGGCTCCTGATTTGCTGCTATGGCAAAAGCGTGCCGAAGATGCGTGCAGGTGGGATCATTGTCTCACAGTTTCATTCTTTCATACGCTGCCAAGGTTCACCCGTCCGCACATCTAAGAGCATAATACTGTCAAAGACAATGCCGTCGCTGCCCGTCCCTACGGCAACCACGAAGTCGCCTGGTTTGAGGCTGCAACCACTGCAACTCCACGACTTAGACCATACAACTTTCAAACGCTTGAGATCGTACAACGTGACTAGATTGGAATTCCAGACCACCATATAGGAATCCATCCCAGAACAAAGCACCTCAATAGCCGCGCGGTGACTGATACCCTGAATTAGTGTCGAGCCAAGAACTTTGCCCTTTCGCCAATCCCACCATCGAAGTTCTCCAGTAAAATCCAACGCAAGCAGAACCCGATCATCTGGTGTAAACGCTAACGCGGTGATACAGTCGTCTCCATCTGCCAGGCCGTCAGCAGTGAGCTTTCCCGTGCGTAGGTCGAGGACGTCTATTAGTTCCCCGTCCGATATAGCGAGATAGGCCCCATCATGAGAAAACGCACTTACCGGATAAGGCGGCCCAGGCATGCTCGTGCGATGCTCCTTGATTACCCGGCGAGTGCTGATATCTAAGACGACACAACTGATACCTTCCCAATTCTCAGTACGAGCGACGACAGCTGCGTATTTGCCGTCGGGAGATAGAGATAGTCGAAAGGCCGCGCGTCCACGCCATACAATCTCCGGCTGCGCGTGATTATCTCTTATAAGGATTGAGTAAAGCTTTCCTTCTGGGGTAAAATACAGCAATTGTCCCCGCGATTGGGGCACCCAGGCGAACCCACAACGCTGTGCCCGCTCAGCATAGCGTTTCTCAAGCACGCCGGCCCGTGGGCCATTCCGGACTTCATAGTATTGATCCAGCACAATCTCTCTGACCGGTCGCCAGTTGCGTGTGTCACACACGAGAACAGTTCTATAGAGCGTATCACCGAAACGGCGTGTGGTTGTCATAGCTAAATATTCGCCGTCTTCTGAAAATCTCGGATCACTTATCCACTCTCGGCGAAGAAACCAGAGACAGGAGTCGTTTCCAAAAATGATTGGCTCTTTATAAAGGAGCGCCATTGCCAAATATATAGCATATGCGATCGCCATGTTGGTCTCCTGTGATGGTTGGTTCCATATCTTTTCCTGTCCAGACACTTCTGAAGTTGTCCCGAATTCTAGTTCCAGCCCCACTCCGGCTGCGGTTTAGCCTTGGGAGGCGGCTTGAGGGTACCTAAATGTTCGTATGCGATCCGAGACGTGCCATCGGGCTGTGTATAGTACACCTTCACTTGTACGAACCAACGCGTGCCATCCCATATCGGTGCCACCAGGTTGGCTTGTAATGTAGCAGTACCACTCAACGGCCCATTCGGCTTCCAGTCTAAGTCTGGCTGCCCGCCGCCTATCGCAACGCGGGTAATTGCACTTCCATTTGGCACGGCTTGAAGCGTGACCGAAAAATTGTCACCCTTATTACCAGGAATCGCCACAGGATTCAGGACGACCTTGCCCCGGAGTGGGCGTGGCGCCTGCCGGGCAGGTCTACCCGGTAATTGCATCGCCAGAAGATTAGCTACATTGAGCGGCGGTGGCCCGACTTGCCGTTCGCCTTCCGGCGGTTGTTGCAGCATCTGCGTACGGGCGGATTGGTAAGTTGGCTGGACCTTTACTTGCATTTTGGTTCAATCAAGTACGCCATTATTCTGTAAGACCCTAGCCTGTATCTTTATGATTCGAAGGCCATCTGCTGGACATCCAGTCATTTATCTGGTCTTCAGAGAAGTCCCCAGACCTGCGGTTCAGTCCCTTAGCACTACCTTGACCTGCCGAATCCATGCTTTACATTGTTCTCGCCTTGGGGACATTTTTGTCAAGTATTCGTCAAAATAGACCTAAATAACGCATTAGGGTTCTATCGTCGCAGAACAACTGGCTTAGCACTCCATTGTCTGGTCACCACGTCTATGCTTCGCAGTTGCAATCCGGCCTTGGATTGAATTAGCAGAGCACCCAGGTCTCCACGTTGATTTGTTGTGAACCGAGAAATCGCGCCCTCATCCGCCACCTGCTCTCTGAAAGAATGAGACCAGACCGGGCGAATAGTGGCTCCACACTCCAAAATTACAACATCCCGATCATCGTATAGTATTAACTGCGGTTTGTCGCCCTTTCTCAAGTACCGGAGATCAAGTGCGCCCCGAGGCGACAGCTCCACCGTTCCTAGTTCTGTACGATTTCCTAGGTCAAAAAAGTGTATAGTACCGTTGCGGTGCGAGCCGGCCAACGTCTTTCCGTCAGGGCTGAACGCTAAAGAGAAGTAATCGCCACTTGAATCCGCTTGCGACGCCAGTTCCATTGCTCCTTGGTGGGGCGCGGCTAAGTTGTAGATGAATATAGAATCGTAATCTGTAACTGCTAGCAGGTTGGAACAATCAGAGAAGCTACACGCCGGAGGTATTTGCGAGCGCACAGAAAGGCTATTAATATGCAACACTTGTTTCCTAGAAGCAACCTCTAAAACCTGGACCCTGTAATCTTCTCCCGCCGCGTCCCAGGACACTAACGCCAAATACTTGCCGTCTCGACTATATACCAATCTAATAACGGGCAAATTTAGGGAATCAACCATGACCCGTGCCTTTTGATTTTTTAGATCAACTTGCCAGAGGCTTTTTCTCTTCGATCCGTAAACGAGTGTATCAGGATTAGCCGGGTCCCATTCCAGGCCGACCAGACACTTTCCCTGGTGAACATCAACCGCGTCCTTGAATATGCATTCCCCTGTCGTCGTGGAAAATACCAAAACTGTTAAATCGGTTACAGAAGGCAATTCTTGCCCTTGCTTGTGCTGCCACAAGGACTCGACAACGGCTAACAGCTTCCCGTCCTGGGACAGCTTAGGAAAATCAAAGAAACGCAGTTCAGCTTGTCTGCTGAATAGAGCACACCCATCTTGACTAAAGTTCAATCCTAGCCAGACGCCACAGGCCACCACATAGGCGCAGCATCGGATAATCGGGGTCATACGCATGAGAGTCCCCCCAGAAATTGGACCCGTTAATTCTATTCGCTCACCAGCCTCGTGTCTTGACGAGTTATGGCCTTCGGATTATCTGTCCATAGCCAAATTGGATGGAACCATCGGGTGCCATGATTGTGACTTTGACGTCCCAGCCCCAGGTATTTCGTGGAAAGTCGGGAAAATACCTACCTAAGTCCACAGCAGGTCCAAGCCCATTCCCCTGCACTGTCACTTGTATTTGTCCTTGTCCCTGTCCGTTGAGTTTAACGCCCCTGGGAAAATTGAAGTGCGCCTGGTTTGCACCGGTTATATTGACATCTATGATTTCCCCTCCAGGCACTCCGAGGCTTATGCTGATATTATAATTTTCGCCTGCTCGACCTGTGCCTGTCCCTGGATTTATTGTCACTTTCGCCCTCGGTATCCTCTTGCGTTGCTGAGCAACCATTACCACCGATGCTAGCGCCTCACCAAAAACCGGCTGGGGTTCCTGATTACGCGGACCTTCCGGCGGTTGTTGCAGCATCTGCGCGCGGGCGCGCTGATAGGCGTCCCAGGCTTCGGTTTCCCTCTCCGTCCAGTCTCGCAGGGCGTTGTTGCGAGCTGTCTGGAATGCCGCTTCCAGGATTTGCCGTGTGTGCCCCAGTTGGAAGTTGAGTTCGTCCAAGCGTTCTAAATATTGATTCCAGGCCTGCGAATCCGCCTGTATATAGGTGGACTCCGCCGCATTCATCGCCGCCTGCCATTCATCATACGCCGCCTGCACTGCCTCTGCTCGCGCCGCTCCCGCCTGATCTAATGCAGTGTAGTATGCGGCGTAAGCCTCCGCCTCTTCATTAGCGTATTGCTCGTCTTGATACGAGTCTGCCAATCGCGCATCCCGCCTGGCTGCCGCCTCTGCATAGGCCTGGTCGCGCATGGCAGTGGCATACGCAATAGCATTGTCTAAGTCTTGCTGAGCTTGCTGATACGCCGCATAACCACCGGCATCATCGGCATGTTCCCGCTAGCTGTGGCGCCGATAGCACCGATCCTATGGCGGATCCAAAGCCCACGACGGAACGGATTTGTCACTGCCTTTGTCCTTGGATTCTGGCCAGATACTCGCGGAATCGCTCCAGCACATGCTCCAGCCAGCCTATTGCAGTGTAGCCGTCGGCGCTGGGAAGATAATGAACACCCATGCTCTCGACCGGGTACCAATCATCTTTCTCTGGATGCTTCGATAAATACTCACGTGAAAAAGCTAAGTATTCTTCCAGCTGGTTGAGCACCTTCTGGACGTACTCCGGGCTGGTGTTGCTCAAGAACGCGTCTATCGCGCCTTCGGGTGAGCCGTAGTCGTCCATAAAATCTTCGTGGAAATAGCCACCAAAAAACTGCCACAGTTCTGGCCATCTGTTTGTGCAATAATCATCAAGGCGCATTTCCATGCTCCTTGCATTTCACCTTAATTCCAGTCTAAGGATCAATATATGCAGTTTGAATTCTGAAGCCTAACGCAGATTTCGAATCCCTAAACAGCACAACTCTAACCTTATGTCCCCCCTGCAGCTGGCTAGCACCCCTGGCAAGCACCTGCCCAACAGGTTCTGAGAATTGTGTTTGGAGGGCCAGTGAGCGAGCCTCCTGGCCGGTTTGGCGCAACCAATCGGCAATTTTGTCAGCATGTGCCTCCAGGACTCGGGCGATGTAATTCTCCGCTTCGTCCAGTGAACGAAAAGTACTGACTGTCGGAAGGTTTGGCTCTGCTTCCAAACGCTGGAGCAACTCCCTCAGGGACTTGCCCACGTGTTTTGAGATGGTATGCCCGCCAAGACTCTCGTGATAGAGTAAACCACTTTCATGCCCAAAAAATCGTTTGAGCCACTCCTTTTTGAGCTGGCCTGGTGTAGTGAACAGACGCCGGGAGAACATGAAACGATCTTCTAGCCCGGCGGGAAGCCGTGGCCCAACTCGGGTGCCGAGTATCACATTTCCATCTCCGGCTATCACCCACCGCCGACTGGCGTTAGCAACGTCGGAGGCGCTTTCCAGCGTCAGGGCTCCAGCACCCTTGCCTGCCGCTGATACGACAGATCCTTCGCCAGCAAGCAGCAAGTGGCGGGTGGGAGCAGTAAGGTCGTAGGCACGATGCAGGGTTATCGCTTTAGCACTGGAGTAAAAACCTGCACCCATGGATAGTCCTATATCTGTATATATGGCTGCCCTTTCAGCATGCTCAGGTGGCAGCACGAACTCGTAGCCGTAGCGCAACGCGCTCTGGGTAAACGTCTCGCGGTCCTTCCCATCTAGCATATTGCACCAGCCAGTGCGCAAGTTGTCCCAACCGTGAAACACCAGAAATGTCCCTGCGCCTTTCGTCGTCAGGCTCGGGTCAGGCGAAAGTATAAGTCCAGCTCCTCCAACCACTTCCAACGCACCTCCAACCATCATTAGTCCGTTTACCACGTACCGGCGAATCCACGCCCGTACTCCCCCTGACTGGGCCGGCGTCGCACTTATCACTAAACTCATACCTATGGGGTAATAATCAATGTGCGAGTTAGAATCCTGCTCGCTAGTAGTATTCTGACTGCATGAAGTTTGCGCATGACCAAAGCTATCCTGGACAGGTAACAACAAATCCGCGGTCGGCATCTGCGACTCGTCCCCGGTATCATCAGATGAACAATTACCTTGGAAATTAGCGGAACCACAACAGCAACATCCTTCCAGATCGCGCAAGCTAACCCCGGCATCCAGCCGCACCTGTATGGGTAGGTCAGCGAAACGCTCGCCCAGCGTACGTGGAGCCACTAACAAACTATATGCGTGCACATAATTTTCCCAGGCCTCTAATTCCTGTTGCTGCCAGCGTTGCTCCGCAGCAGCAACTGAATCCTTAAACGCCGATTCTAAGTCCCGAACCATAGGCTCTAAATCTCTAACCAATCGGCTCAAACTATCGCCATACGTATTCCAGGCTTGCGCCTCCGCTAGTTCGAACTCTGACCTTGCCCTCTGGATTGCGAATTCCCACACACTGTAGGCCGCCGCCTCCGCTTCGAACCATGCATCAGCAGCCCGACTAAGTGCAGCGGCATAAGCGGCGTAAGCCTCCGCCTCTTGATTAGCGTATTGTTCGTCTTGATATGGGTCTGCCAATCGCGCATCCCGCCTGGCTCCCGCCTCCGCATAGGCATGGTCTCACTACACCATGCTTTTCGCCTCGGTAGCAATAGATCACTATTGTTCGTCTGAATTAACGCTTACTTCTTTGGATCGGCAGCAAGACCATCCACATACTGCTGGGGCACCTTCCATATGACAATGCGCCCTTGGGAACTTTGTTTGTCATTTTCGACGGCAGGACGTCTTCGCAGATGTGAGGAGATGGCGAGTTTTGTACCATCGCGGGAAATCGCGGCCACCCAAAATTCCCAATCAGGGTTACAAGATTCGGTTTTGCAGATGCGGCGTGCCTTCAGGTCCCAGACCTTCAGCACACTTCTTGTGACTTCTTCCTGCTCCGGCGGGTCGAATTCCTCGGCGAGCACGTATAGGTAGCGCCCGCTCGGACTTATACATCCGAATGGATAGTAACAATTCGAGTCCCGCAATATTAGGGAAGCCGGGGTCGGAATGACGAAGCTGGGTTGTTCCCAATTCTCACAGGAATAAATTCGACATACCCCGTTGGCATAAATGGTTGCCAAAGTTTTGTCATCTTCACTGAGAGACATCCACATTAAACTATCAGTTACCAAGGGGTAAAGTGTGTGCAAAACTTGGCCGCGAACCACTTTTGGAGGAACGTCTTCCAGAATCCATGGCACAAGGATAGCCGGTGAACCAAAAGACTGATCAGACGCGAAAAGGAACTTGCCATGCCCAGGAACTATGAGCTGGTCAATCTGCGCTAGAGAGAGTCTTACCTCTGCAAAACATTGCCAATTAGTCACTGAGTAAAACTTGATCCGTGACTCAGGTAGTTTTGTCGGGTTTTGCGTGGTCGGCCCGTCGCCTTCTAGTGCCACTGCTAAATATTTCCCATCCCGGCTAAAGGCCAAACTCTCTACCCTAGTTTCACCGAAGTCTAGGACTCCTATCCTACGAAAATCCACCAGGCTGAAACACTCAACCTTGTTCTTCCATACACGAATTGCAAAATATCTTCCATCTCGAGAAACAGATTGCAGCCGCGGCCCAAATGAGTTAGAGGGTAACCACATTCTTCTAGAACTTTTGGACCTGAGATCATATACGACTAATTCCTCGCCGGCTGTGTAAATCAGGCGGCTGCCATCCGTGCTAAACCCGAGTAGGCCAGCTGCACTTCCAGACTTTGGGCGTATTTCGTCTAGTTGTTCCCAATCTGCGTCTGGAACGTTAGGCACTTCCGCTTGCACTAGCCCAGAAAAGGCAAGCACCGCATGGACCACGAGAGTCGCAAAGTCCCAGAACCGTGCGTATTTCATTTGCTTCTGATGCGCTCGTTTCATACACATTCTCCTACTTACAATTTGCCCATTGCTTGATCGGCTGCCTGCAGATATTGCGCATAAGCTTCGTCCGCTAGATTCTGCACCGTGGCAACTGCGGTTTGCCAGCCGGAGTCGCGCTCATTCACGGCTTGCTGCACCGCGGTAATATAGATAGCGTTCGCCTGTTCGACACGCGCAACATAGGCGGGATAGGGATCCGTCTCCACCCGCCACTGGAAACTAATCTCCTCCCAGTCGCCGCTTACCGGGTCAGTAACTGTGAGAACCACCGTATAGTCGCGAATGTGTGATTCAGGAGTGACTAAGTCCGCGTCTATAGTCCTCTGTACCGTGCCATAGAGGGAGTCGAAACTTAGTCCCGAAGGCAGATTTTCATAACTAAACATCAAGGGGCCGGAGAAGCTGCCCTGCGTGTAACTCAGCTGCGGAGCGAAGAACACCGTCTCGCCGGGATGGCTAACCAGCGTGCCGGGCGTCTCCACCGAAAAGGTGTTATCGAGAATAATAAACGGCACGATGGCCGACTCGGTTTCGGTGCCATCGGAGACCGTGATAGTGGCATTATAGGTTACGGGTGAACCGTTACGTGGCACGGCACTGCGGAGAGCGGCACCACTAAACTCACCGGTGGTCGGGTCGTAACTAATGCCGGGTGGCAAGTCGCGGACACTAAACGTCAGACTCCCGGCCAGGTTCGGGTCATAAACGACACGAACATAAGCTTCGCCGCCATAAATCGGTTCGTCCTCATACTTAGTCACGGCGGGCGAGGCCTCCAGAGTGAAATGATTCGCAGTCAAGGTGCGAGGCTCTAAGCGTCCGCATCACGCTAAGCATTACATAGAGGGCGAGGATTTCGGGTTCTAAGCATGGAAACTGCAATCGGACAGATGGGTGAGGCTTTACCTCGATGCGGAAAAGTTTACCGAACCATGCACGAAGCCAGGCGCAGAGCTTCCGTGTGTGTGTGTGTGTGTGTGCTGGTTGCACACACCGTCGGCGAAGTAGGGCGTGCTCATAGTTGTGTCTGCTTTAGAACGTGGACGTGATGCTGAGTTGGGCCGCTGAACTTGCTTTTATCAAAAATCCGCGGCCGTCTCAAGAGGAAACTGAAAAATTTTTCTGCCGAGGAAATTTTCCTCAAGTCATTCCCGTAGCGTAGGTTGCGTCAGCGGCGCAAACTCGATAGGGAATTCGGGGCATGCCGAGGGCGGATGTTGAACCATGAAGCGGCACTGCGCTGACATATCCATGTCAACAATCTTGTCAAAGCCCGGCGGATGTTGAACGATTAAGCGGCACTGCGGGGGCTGGCCAATACCGTTCGCCGTGCGTTTGCATTCGCACGCGGAGCTAAGCGAAACACCCACGGCACCGGCACCCCGATGCCGTCCGCCGTTGGTTTGCTCACACACCCAGCGTGTATTCGACCTGCGTTGGCGGGAATAGGGCAGGTTTGCGGATACCGTTAGCAAGTCAGCCAATCAGGCGAGTGATGCTAGAAATTAATTCGCATATTTGCCGGTCAAGCATGCGGTGAGGCGACGTTGCCAAAGCCCGAAACATGGCTCAAAAGAAAAAGGGGGATTCCAGCTCCCACGAAATGCAGTGAGAGGACGTTGCGAAAGCCCGAAACACGGTGTCGAAATAACATTCTCCTACAATTGGGATGGGTGAACGAACATTTAGCCAAAGCCCAAAACATGGTGTCGAAATAACTTCCTATAGCGGGAAGGGATGTCACCTCCAATCGAAACGGAATTGCGAAAACTCCATAGCAGCGTTGGTCAACGTTCTGCGGTAGTGCCGACGGGTTCCTGCGGTTGATGGTTACTTCTGCGGGGGATAGATTCCAAAAGGCCCAGCAATTGTTCGACGCGGAAGGGTTTGAACAGCGTGCCTACGATCAAACCATCCTGTCGGGCCCGAATAATCGCATGTTTAGCGTCGTAACCGAATCCGCTCATCAGAATAATGCTGCTGTCCGGTTGCACCTGCCGCAGTTGCTGGCAAATTTCATAACCATCTTCGTAATCGGGCAGGCGAATATCGGTCACAATAGCGTCGTAGGGGTTGAGGCGGGCCATACAAACAGCCTCTTTACCGCTGCGAGCAGTTTCCACGACACAACCGAACCGTTCCAGCAAACTGTGAGCGGAGCGGCGAACACGCTCGTCACTATCCACCACCAGCACTCGCATTCCCCGCAAGCGTGTGTGTTGCTGATCAGCCGGTTCCGGTTTGTGTGGCGTCATAGTTTCCCCCACGCGTTCGATGCACTCTTTGATGGAGCGAGCGTTCTGCTCGATCTGCCTGAGCAGGCGGGCGATTTCCTGATCGTGGCCAATATACCGCTCCTGGAGCGTGGCGGTGGTAACCAAGATTTCGTCCAGAGGCAAGGCCATTTCCCGACGCAACAATTCCAGCGACTGGCTAATCGTTTCGCGTTTTTCCGCGGCCAGCAACTCCAGGGTATAAATAGCGTGAGCAATTTCGCGGCAGAAAATTTCCAGGAACTGCTGATCCTCTTCCGTGAAGGCGTTGAGCCGGGGACTTTCCACGTTAAAGGTGCCGATGATCCGGTCCTGAAACACCAGAGGCACGGTCAGTGAGCTACGCGCACCCCTGGCTCCTTCCAGATACAGGGGATCATGAGCGGTGTCCGGACAAAGGTAACTTTTGCCGGTAGTGGCGACGAAACCGGTAATACCATTTCCCTGGGGTCGGGCGTACAGTTCGCGCTGGGTGGCCTCTGGCGTGATACCTTCCGCGACCAGCAATTCCAGTTTGCCGGTGGACGGATCCAGCAACCGCACCTCGATCACGTCGTAATGCAACAACTCATGGGTATAATGCAGGATGTTATGCTTGAGAAGCTCGATACGCTCCTGCGGTGACATCCGCGCCAATTGTTGCGGCGACAACGCGGCCAGTTCCCGACCAGCACGGTGAATGGCGTCGAGTTTTTGCTGACGTTGCCGCTCGCTGGTGATGTCGCGGGCCAGGACAATGTAATGCGTAACTTCGCCCTGCGACGATCGCACCGGAGTTACGGTCAATTCCAGAAAAATCCCTGCGCCGGTTCGCACGCAGGTCATGACCCGGCCTTGCTCGGCAGCAGCGTGAAAGGGACTATACTCCGGGCCGAGAATTTCCGGGGAACCTAAAGCATCGTAAAAACGCCTGTCTTCCACCGGTCCGTCGCACCAGGAGCGAAACCGCGGATTGGCCCACACAATTCGCCAGTCCTGGTCCACCAGAGCCACACCGTCTTCCAGCAATTCGAGGATGCGATCCGCCTGGAGCACGGTTCCGGCTTGCTGCAACAGATTCAGGTCGCGGATATCAGCCAGCACACCGGCGAAGTCTTCGCGTCGCAACAGAGCCAGGGCCCGCGGCAAACTGTCCACATAGACAAACTCAACTCGCTCATCATCCGCTAACAGCGGGTTGCTCTGGGGTGAACTATGAAAGACCAGGATGCGGCGTGTCACGGTTGCAGTAGCTCAGCTGGCCATCGCAAAGGGCGTATCTCGCTTCGCTGGAATTATAACGCAGCAGTTGACTGGTTACAAGCCAGCCTGCCTGCTTTCTCTGGAGTGCCCAAGCCTCAACCGTGGCAAAGGTGCTATTTCTGTTCTCACAAATTTCTCATGCCTATCCTCTAGCCTGATTTTTGAGCGGGTGATAGACTGAGCAGTAACCCCGCCGGAACCGGATTGCCTCGATGAATTAAAGTCTCGCCAAACGTCCGGTTCCCGACGACGGGTTGATCAAAAGGAGGCGCACCATGTCAGCCGATTTGCCGAAGCGGATCGTTTGCCCGGACTGCGAGGCCTGGGAAAGTGGCGACCTGAGCCGCCGTGATTTCTTGTGGCAAGCCAGCCTGGCCACCGCGACCATTGTCAGCCTGGAAGGCTATGCCGTGCCGCGGGCCCAGGCGGCTCCGACCCCCACCAGTGCCGCCGAAACCCTCGTCAAAGTGCTTTACGAAAAACTCACGCCGGAGCAGAAAAAAGTCGTCTGTTTCCCCTGGGATTACAAGGACGAACGCCGGGGTGTGCTTCGCACCCACGTTTCTAACAACTGGCACATCACCAAACCAGCCATCGCCAGTGATTTCTTCACGCCGGAGCAAAAAGACATCATTCGCAAAATCTTCTGCAACATTTTCAATCCCGATTGGGTCGAGAAGATTGATAAGCAACTCCGCGATGATACTGGTGGCCGACCCTGGGGCGCCGATCAAAACATCGCTATTTTCGGACGTCCCGGCGAAGACAAATTCATGTTCGTGATGACCGGTAGGCATCTGACGATCCGTTGCGACGGCAACAGTGAAGCTCACGTAGCGTTCGGGGGCCCGATTTTCCACGGTCACGCCGCCAGCGGCTTCAACGAAAAACCGGGCCATCCCGGCAACGTCTTCTGGCATCAGGCCGTCCTGGCCAACAAGGTGTACCAGATGCTCGATGAGCGGCAGAAGAAAATCGCCCTGGTAGATCGTCGGCCGCCGGAGTCCCGAGTGCCTTTCCAGGGCCCGAACGGCAAGTTCCCCGGTATCCCTTGCTCCGAACTCAGCCGCGACCAGAAAGCGCAACTCGAACTCGTTCTCCGCAGCCTCCTGGAGCCTTACCGCAAGGAAGACCAGGACGAGGTGATGGAATGTCTGAAAAAGCACGGCGGACTCGATAAGTGCCACCTCGCCTTTTACAAGGAAGGCGACCTCGGCGATGACGGTGAGTGGGACAACTGGCGGCTCGAAGGTCCCGCGTTTGTCTGGTATTTCCGTGGTACACCTCACGTCCACATCTGGATCAACGTCGCCGACGACCCCAGCGTCCCGCTCAACGCCAGCGGCTAACAGCCCACTGCACGGCAAACCCTGAGCATTCCGTCCCGGAGCCGCCCTGACGTGGCGGCTCCATTTCCATTTGCGCTTCGACTTTTTTCGTAGCGTTCCCGATCAGAACCCGATCAGGAAACGGATTGGAACTTTAGGCACCAAGCACCGGAACCGTTGTTTCGCTCCGTTTAGACTGGCTGTAGTGCGCCCTGTTCGTAGCAGGCGACTGGCTCATCAGAGAACATGTGTCTCGCCAGGAGCTTTTACCGACTTACCTATTGGAGCGCGAAGGGCACAACCGCTATCTTCCGGAATCCTGAGTTGGCCGAGCGGAAACAGTGCGGTGCGCGCCTGTGCTATCGAAGCAATCCGGAGGGTATCGCTCGATCACAGCACTTCCCGAAGCGGAGCAGCCTCGACGAGATGCTGAGGTCGTCCGGTCGGGTCGAGGATAGTCGTTTCTGACGGGTCAATGCCCAGGTTGTGATAGACGGTGGCGATCACTTCCTGGAACGTCACCGGCCGCTGGGCAGCGTACTCACCGAGACGGTTCGTCGCACCAATGACCTGGCCGGTTCGCATGCCGCCACCAGCAAGCAATGCACAGCTGACCTGCGGCCAGTGATCGCGGCCGGCGTCCTTATTGATCCGCGGTGTACGACCGAATTCGCCCCAAACCAGAATGGTTACATCCTGCAACATGCCGCGCTGGTCTAAGTCCTCGATTAGCGCACTGAGGCACTGGTCGAGTTTGCCACCGTGATCGCGAACCAGGTCGAAATTCTTGCTATGGCTGTCCCACCGGCCATAGGTAAGCGTTACCACGCGAACTCCCGCTTCTATCAGTCGTCGGGCGAGCAGGAGTTGATCATTGACCGTTGGGGCACCATCGTACTGGAACTTATACGGCTTGCCATCTCCGTACCGCTGCCGCACCGATTCTGGTTCCCGCGACAAATCCAGGGCTTCGAGCAACTTGCTCGAGGTCAGCACATCGAAAGCTCGCTGGGTCATGGCATCCAGAGCGGCAATCTGGCCAGACGTATCGAGATCACGGCGAAGCTGGTCGAAACTTTGTATCAACCGCCGGCGATCATAGAGATGCTCCAGCGTGATTCCCTTAAGTTTCATATTCTGCAAACCTTCGCCGTCGGGTCGGAAGGCGCTGTAGGCTGGCCCGAGGAATCCCGGCTGTCCCGGATCGGACCAGGGACGATGCTGCGTCGGTTGCGCCAGACCGACAAAGGGCGGCACTGCCGGATCCACTGGCCCCTGCACTTTCGCCACGACCGCGCCCACACTCGGCCGACCGCCGAGGTTGGCCAGCGACACGTGCGGCCAGCCCGTCATGCATTGTTCCGGTGCATGACGGTCTATCGCTCCCACGATCGAACGGATGATCACACACTTGTCCATGAGCTTTGCCAGCCGCGGAAACACCTCGCAGATCTGAATGCCTGGAACGTTTGTGGGGATGGGTTGGAATTCGCCGCGGATTTCTTTCGGAGCTTCGGTCTTGATGTCCCACAAATCCTGGTGCGGTGGGCCACCTCCCAGGTAAATGTGGATCAGCGCCTTATGCGACCGCTTTCCCTGAGCGGCTTCCGCACGAAACAGATCCGCCAGGGTGAAATGAAATGCTCCGAAGCTGAACGCCCCGATTTTCAGGAAGTGCCGACGGGTCAGACCATCGCAGTAACGCGTTCGGGCGGGGACAGGAATGCCGAGCATGGCTACTCCTTTCGTATAGGCGGGACGCTGCCAGGCAGCGCGAGTTCAGGAGGGACGTTTCCCGCGGCGCAATGGCTTTCTCTGCTAAAACATATTCGGCAATGGTGGCACCGTCAAGACAGTGTTTCACTATCCGACGCCTGATGGCATTATGGGGTAGGAGCGGCGGCCAGTCGCCCAGGCATGGGAATGTGGAGGTGTCCTCGCGGTAAGAAACGAAACGTGTAGCCTTGCACGGATAATACGTTTAACTGGGATTGGCGGACATTTTTCTCCGTCCGCACCAAAACTCGCAGCAAAAGAGGGCTGCCTTGTCACGGAAACTGTGGCGCTTGCTGGTCGCCGATTCGCTCAACACGCAGCGATTGCGGCATGAATTACGCACGCATCCAGCGGTGGCGGCTTTGCTAACCACCCGGGGAATCCGCACCCGTGAAGAAGCGCTGCGTTTTCTCCGCTCTCGATTACGCGACCTGCACGAACCCGACCAGCTGCCTGGCGCTATCGAAGCTGCTCAGCGATTGCAGGAAGCTATCCGTGCCGGAAAACGCATTTGCGTTTATGGCGATTACGATGTGGACGGCATTACCGCCACCACGCTGTTGTGGCGATGCCTGCGGCTGGCGGGCGCTGATGCCGACTTTTACGTCCCACACCGATTGGAGGAGGGATACGGTCTCAACGTGGATGCCCTGCGACAGCTACGCCGCCAGGGAACTGATGTGGTGGTTACGGTGGATTGCGGTATCACTGCGGTCGCTGAGGCGGAAGAAGCACGCCGACTTGGCCTGTCCCTGATCATCACCGACCACCATGAATTTCACAGTGCTTTGCCCGACGCCGACGTTCTTGTTCATCCACGTTTGCCCGGCAGCGAATATCCATTTCCGCACCTGTCGGGTGCTGGAGTGGCCTTCAAACTGGCCTGGGCAATAGCACGCCAGTTGAGCCAGTCGCGTCAGGTTACGGAGGCCTTCCGTCAGTTTCTTCTGGAAAGCCTCGCCCTGGTGGCACTGGGCACGGTTGCCGATAGCGCTCCTGTGCTGGACGAAAATCGCATTTTCGTTCGCCACGGTCTGCAAGCATTGCAGTCGGCCCCATCGCCGGGACTGCAAGCGCTGATCGAGGCCAGCGGTTTGACTCAGCGTGGCCAGCTACATGCCGAAGACCTGGCATTCCAGCTGGTGCCGCGACTGAATGCCGTGGGCCGACTCGAACAGGCTCGACTTGCCGTCGAATTGCTGGCTGCGAACAATCCTCAGCGTGCTCAGGACCTGGCCCGTTACTGCGCTGCACAAAATGAGATTCGCCGCAAACTCGAAATGCGGATGATGCGGCAGGCGACACAGTGGTTGCGCGAAAATCCCGACGCCGAAGACAAAGCCGCTTTAGTCCTGGCTGAGCCGGACTGGCATCCTGGTTTGCTCGGCGTGGTGGCGAACCGTCTGCTGGAGCGTTACCGTAAGCCCGTGGCAGTCATTTCCCTGCGTGACGATCCGGCTCAAGGAAGCGTCCGCGCGCCGGCAGGTTTCCATGCCCAGGAAGCGCTGCACTGTTGCGCCGACCTGCTCGAAAACTTTGGAGGCCATGCTGCCGCTGCTGGTTTCCGCATCCGTGTCGCTCAGGTCGAGACCTTCCGTCAGCGTTTCTGCGAACTGGCCCGCGATTGGCTTGCCGCCTCCCACCCCCTGCCGAGTCTCCTCATTGATACGGAGCTGCCGTTGGCCGCGGTTACCCCTGCTCTGCTCAAAACACTCGATGCCATGCAGCCCTTTGGTCCCGGCAATCGCAAACCCCTGTTTTTGGCCACGCATTTGACCGTGGTTGGCGAACCACGCGCGGTCGGAGAGGAACAACGGCATCTGCTCTTCCGTGTGCGCCAGGACGATAGCCGCATTTATCGCGCCATCGGTTTCAATCTTGGCGAGCGCTTGCCGGAACTGCTCGCTGCCGGCGGGCAGTGTTCCATTGTCTTTTATCCTCGCCGCGACAGTTGGGAGGGCTGGGATCGGATTGACCTGCAGGTGGTGGACTTCCAGCCGCGTTCGACCCCAGAGTTGGAATTTGTCTCGGCCGAGCATTATCTTTCCACCGCCTGCGAGTGATCCTTCGGGCTCCACGACCGTTGTTTCTGGCGATCAGCGACAGATGATCAGGGACAGCCCGTCTCCGTAATCCATCGGAATGCAGCAAGAGTCGAGCAGTTCGGTTTAAGCCACCGACCGCGAGAGGCGAACAGCAAGCCGTGTGACGAATTGCCAAACCCTACTCCTGGAGCCTGACCGCCAGCCGTTTTCATGCTCAACATTTTTGTGGCAAAATCTACCATCGTGTTTGTAAAATTTCCCTGGCACTCCTCCGGTTCATGGTTTTGTTCCGACAATAATCATCCGCAAGCCCTTACCGAGCAAAACCTTGCGGATTATTTTTCTTTTTCCCTGCCTGTGGCACGATTCTTGCTTAAGAGCTGAAGGGGCGAGACAGCATACCTGTCCGACCCATCAGCCGCTCAACCACGGGTGTGGGGCTGGAACAGGGAGAGGCCCGCTGAGCCGGTTGCGCAAGCGCCGGCTCGCGGCATTTAAAGCTGGACTTTGTGCCGACTCCTTCCCAAAATGGTTTTCTTAGCCGTAACATCCGGTCCTGCGGTCATTGCCAGCCAGGCCCAATAAGCTTTCAAGCATCGGACAGGCAACTATGCAAAACACCGAGGCCCTTCTGTCGCAACTGCGCGAAAAAGCACGTGTCGTTCGCCAGCACATTATCCGCAGCACCACCCGCGCGGGTTCCGGTCATCCGACCAGTTCGCTCTCAGCGGTAGAACTAGTGGTGGCGTTGTACTTCGGCGGCATACTCCGTTACCGCCCGCACGAACCACGTTGGCCTCAACGCGACCGCTTCATCCTCAGCAAGGGACATGCAGCGCCGCTGTTGTATGCCGTGCTGGCGGAAGCTGGTTATTTCCCCGTTGAGCAATTGGATACTCTCCGTCAAATCGGCAGTCCGCTGGAAGGCCATCCCAATATGCGTCGTTTGCCGGGTGTCGAGGCCTCCACCGGTTCGCTCGGACAGGGACTTTCCATTGGTTTGGGCCATGCACTGGCTTGCAAACTCAACGGTTTCGACTCCCGCGTGTTTGTGCTTCTCGGCGACGGCGAAATCAACGAGGGCCAGGTCTGGGAAGCTGTCATGGCCGCCGTCAAGTACCGCGCCGATAACCTCATCGCCATCGTGGACCACAACGGCTATCAGCAAACCGGCCCCACCCGCGAAGTGCTCGACCTCGATCCGCTCCCCGACAAGTTCGCAGCTTTCGGTTGGGACGCTCAGGAAATTGACGGCCACGATTGGCACGCCGTCCTCGACGCCCTTCGCCGTGTCTGTCTGCCCAATGGCCAACCCCGGGCCATCATTGCCCGCACCATCAAAGGTTACCCCATCCACCACTTGCTCAGCGAAAAAAACTACCACGGCAAGGCCCTCCCTCCCGCCGACGCCGAAAAAGCCCTCGCCTTGCTAACGCAGGGTTAACTCCGTAAACTCATCGCCGCGCCTGGCGCGTACGTTACGAATCGCGCTGGCAACGGCGACCGGTTTTCGCGGGTGGATTACATTTGCACCGCACACCCGGCTCCCGCACCACGGCTGGCTTACGCCAGCCGCTCCTGATGCACGACCTCGGTGCACTGAAAAAACGACATTCGCGGTGCACAATCGCATGTTCCCAAGAGCGGCGGGCGTCAGCCCGCCGTGCTTTGGAAGTCGCGCTTGCGGGGGCGATTCGACACACAATCGCGGGATACCTCGCGTGCAACCAAGAGCGGCGGGCGTCAGCCCGCCGTGCTTTAGGAATCGCGCTTGCGGGGGTGATTGGGCACACAATCACGGGATACGTCGCGTGCAATCAAGAGCGGCGGGCGTCAGCCCGCCGTGGTTCGGGAATAGCGCTGGCGACGGCGACGGGTTTTTGCGGATGGATTACATTTGCACCGCACGTCCGGCTCCCGCACCACGGCTGGCTTACACCAGCCGCTCCTGATGCACGACGTCGGTGCACTGAAAAAAACGATATTCGCGGTGCACAATCGCATGTTCCCAAGAGCGGCGGGCGTCAACCCACCGTGGCCGGCGAACCGAACCCTGTGCCGCGAGAATCACGCATTGTTCGCCGACAGCGCTACCCCTGAACAAGAGCGGCGGGCGTCAGCCCGCCGTGGTTTGCTATAAGAACGCTGTGCCGCAAGAATCAACGCATTGCTAGCCGACGATGCGACCCCCAAACAGAAGCGGCGGGCGTCAGCCCGCCGTGCTTTGGAAGTCGCGCTTGCGGGGGCGATTCGGCACACAATCACGGGATACCTCGCGTGCAACCAAGAGCGGCGGGCGTCAGCCCGCCGTGGATGTGGTAACCGCGTCTGCAACGGCGTTCGTGCACGGACGACCAGCGCGTCGCCGCTGTGCGGCAATTGTGGTGTTGCCGCTACAGGCGCGTTACACAAACCACGGCTGGCTTACGCCAGCCGCTCCTGATGCACGACGTCGGTGCACTGAAAAAACGATATTCGCGGTGCACAATCGCATGTTCCCAAGAGCGGCGGGCGTCAGCCCACCGTGCTTTGCTATAAGAACGCTGTGCCGCAAGAATCAACGCATTGCTAGCCGACGATGCGACCCCCAAACAGAAGCGGCGGGCATCAACCCGCCGTGCTTTGGAAGTCGCGCTGGCGGGGGTGATTCGGCACACAATCACGGGAAACGTGGCGTGCAATTAAGAGCGGCGGGCGTCAGCCCGCCGTGGATGTGGTAACCGCGTCTGCAACGGCGTTCGTGCACGGACGACCAGCGGGTCGCCCCTGTGCGGCAATTGTGGTGTTGCCGCTACAGGCGCGTTACACAAACCACGGCTGGCTTACGCCAGCCGCTCCTGATGCACGACGTCGGTGCACTGAAAAAATGACATTCGCGGTACACAATCGCATGTTCCCAAGAGCGGCGGGCGTCAGCCCGCCGTGGCCGGCGAACCGAACCCAGTCCCGCGAGAACCACGCACCTTTGGCCGACCGCGCGACCCCCGAACAAGAGCGGCGGGCGTCAGCCCGCCGGGGTTTGCTATAAGAACGCTGTGCCGCAAGAATCAACGCATTGCTAGCCGACGATGCGACCCCTGAACAAAAGAGCCAAGCGTCCCCCCGCCGTGGCTTCCGGAATCGCGCTGGCAACGGCGACCGGTTTTCGCGGGTGGATTACATTTGCACCGCACACCCGGCTCCCGCACCACGGCTGGCTTACGCCAGCCGCTCCTGATGCACGACGTCGGTGCACTGAAAAAAACGATATTCGCGGTGCACAATCGCATGTTCCCAAGAGCGGCGGGCGTCAGCCCGCCGTGGTTTGCTATAAAAACGCTGTGCCGCAAGAATCAACGCATTACTAGCCGACGATGCGACCCCCAAACAGAAGCGGCGGGCATCAACCCACCGCGCTTCGGCAGTCGCGCTGGCGGGGGTGATTCGGCACACAATCACGGGAAACGTGGCGTGCAATTAAGAGCGGCGGGCGTCAGCCCGCCGTGGATGTGGTAACCGCGTCTGCAACGGCGTTCGTGCACGGACGACCAGCGGGTCGCCCCTGTGCGGCAATTGTGGTGTTGCCGCTACAAGCGCGTTACACAAACCACGGCTGGCTTACGCCAGCCGCTCCTGATGCACGACGTCGGTGCACTGAAAAACGATATTCGCGGTGCACAATCGCATGTTCCCAGGAGCGGCGGGCGTCAGCCCGCCGTGCTTTGGGAGTCGCGCTTGCGGGGGCGATTCGGCACACAATCACGGGATACCTCGCGTGCAACCAAGAGCGGCGGGCGTCAGCCCGCCGTGGTTTTGCGATACGAACGCTTTGCCGCGAGAATCACGCATTGTTCGCCGACAGCGCTACCCCTGAACAAGAGCGGCGCGCGTCAGCCCGCCGTGGTTTGCTATAAGAACGCTGTGCCGCAAGAATCAACGCATTGCTAGCCGACGATGCGACCCCTGAACAAAAGAGCCAAGCGTCCCCCCGCCGTGGCTTCCGGAATCGCGCCGGCAACGGCGACCGGTTTTCGCGGGTGAATTACATTTGCACCGCACATCCGGCTCCCGCACCACGGCTGGCTTACGCCAGCCGCTCCTGATGCACGACGTCGGTGTACTGAAAAAACGATATTCGCGGTGCACAATCGCTCGTTCTACAAGAGGGGCGGGCGTCAGCCCGCCGTGGCCGGCGAACCGAACCCTGTGCCGCGAGAATCACGCACCGTTGGCCGACCGTGCGACCCTGGAACAGAAGCGGCGGGCATCAACCCGCCGTGCTTTGCGAACTACGCCGCCAACGGCAATTCCACGGCGTCATCAGACGCTTGCCGGGTTCCAGACACCCTTTGCGAAAAATTTTTGCGAACAGAATTGTCCTCTTGAGACGGCCGCGGTTTACCAGCATGGGGCTTTTGCTTCCGATGCACGCTGGTTTTTCGTGGGGGGTCTGGAATTTGACCCGGCTGATCAGGACGAGAGGGGCTATGGCATCGTGCACGTTTGGGACCTGAAAGAAAGGCGCCTTGCTGCCCGGTATCGTGTGTCCCATGAACGAGTGATTTCGCTGGCACTGTCTCCCGACGGGAAATTGCTAGCCGTGAGCGATACCGCGGGACGTTTGCAGGTATTCCCATTACCCGATCAATTCAGTAAAACGCAGCGATAGCCCGATCTAAATAGCCGTCGCCGATGAGATAAGCGTGGCTTAGTGTGAGAGATGCAAACGGTGTAACAACAGGCGACAGCATTAAGGAGTTAAGAAGCAGGTTTATCTCGGCAAAGGAGCAACCGATAAGGCTGGATAGTCCCCGGTTGCTCACAACTTCGGTTAGGCGTCAGCGGCGGCTTCTTTGCTAACCAAACGCGGCTATCGCTAAATATGCTGGGTATATAGGTGCGGCCTTTCTAAGATGAACGATCCAGGAGCAGGATGTCCACACGGCCCATAAGTTTACTAAGTGGTTAAAGGCTGGCTTTCTAGGACGAGCGGTCGAGGAGCAGGATGTCCACGCTGGTTATAGGCAGGCGGACGATGAGTTGCTCGCCGTCGCGCTGCCAGGAAACTTTCGCACCACGAGCGCTGCGTACATCGCGGACAGCAAAGGGCAAACGGAGGCGAAGTTCCAGTTCGGCGATTGCTTCGCCTGTCCAGTTGAGCACGGTTACCGCTGCTCCCTTGTCGGAGAGCAGGACCGGGGTTTCGACCAGAGGATGGTTGCATATCGCTGGCGGTGTGATCTGGGCTTGTCGCAGCGGATAGCTGATCCAGGTGCGCAACGGCTCGGAAAAGCCGACCGGTAAACGGTCGCGTGTTTGTGTGCTGGAACGCCAGTAGGCGATACCGGGCAGGAAAGCATAGTGGATGTGGGCACCTTTCTCGTGTTGCCGTCGGACGATGGCGGGCAGACCGTCGGTAAAGCGAGCCAGCACTTCGTACTTACCGGGTAGCAATTCTCCTCGAACGCCATAAACTGCGACTTCGCCGCTATCCAGTTGGAGCCTGGCAACTGCCGGGAGATTAGCTGCGTTGGCCACCAGCAAGCGTGGGCGGGGCTTTTCGGCGATACCGGTGGCGTCAGCAATCAGCGAGCAGGGATCATCGTAGCGGTCGGCGGTGGCGGCGTTGCTGATGGTTACCAGAACTCCGCCGTTGCGCATCCACTTCAGCAGTGCTGCCTGGCCCTCACGAGGAATGTTCGGCTCGGTGACATAGACGACACGATAGGGTTGCAAGCCCTCGGCAGTCAGGTCGTCTTCGTCCACGAAATCTACGGGAATGTTCGCGTGTTGCAACGCCAGATACAGATCGAACACCTCGGCCATGTAGTCCACAGTGGCGGCGTTCAGGTTCGTATTGGTGGCGTCGCTAATACCGCGGGCGATTTCCATTTCTTTGCAGTCCCAGACTTGCGCGGAACGAGGCATGAGGATGGCAACGGGCGAAGGCGGCATGCGGCCAGGAGCGAGATAATCTTCCGCGGCGGCCAAGAGCGAATGGGCTTCACGTAGTTTCTTGAGCAGATGTGCCTTTTCCGAGTAACAATTGCCGGGGAAGTTGTATTCGGGGCCGAAGACAAAGTATTTGACCGCCTGTCCACCGTGCCCGAAAACGCACAGGATTTTCTGGACGATGCCATCTTCCCGGTCGCCGGCGGTGCGGGGAATTACGTAGCCACCAAAGCGAAGGTTGGCCTTAGCGGCAGCGCAACGAAGTTTGGCACAGTAAAACGACCATTGATAAGCGCGGGCGTCGCTGAACCAGTCCTCAGTCCAGAGGATCGTTCCGCCGCGAAGTCGGGCAAACTCAAACCAGTCGTGACCACCCATCGCGGCATCGGGATGATTTTTGTCGGCGTTGTTGGCGACCGGGCCCGGAACGTAAAACCGCCCGGCGAAGAAGTTCCAGTTGGTGAACACGGGCAGGTTCGGGTAGAAAGCTTTTTCCAGAGCACGGACACAGTCGCTGAAATGCCGGGCCGATTCCCACGAATAGAATCGGGCCGACCAGTAAAACAGCCGGCGTGAAGGCAGGTCCCTGGCCTGACTGCGACCGATGGGAACGACGTCCTCCCACGATTGGGCACCGACATCAGCCGGTTGCAAGCCCTGTTTCCGAAGGTAATCACGAAACTTCGCCAGTGCCTGCGGTTGTTCCCGTACCGTCTTCAGCATGGCCGGATAATACCAGCCCGGTTCGTCGGACATGGCGAACAGAGCCATATCGGTGGGTTCAAACCCGGCCTTACGGTAACTATCGGCCAGCTGGTCGGCCCAAGCCTGAATGCTATCGGGCGTGATTTTCGGATCGAACGGAAAAGCATAGCCCGGCGGATTGTACACGGCCCAGGAAGTCCTGGTGCTGCCGGTGCGGGCGAGGATGTCGCGGACCGGTCGGGAGGGCGGCACCATTATCGCACTGAATCCAGCTCGGGCAAGCTGCGAAATGCCTTCCTCCCACGCTCGCCGGTCGTCATCGCCACCGATGAAGCGATCCACGACCAGCAATCGGCGCAATTTCGGAGCTGGTTCATCCGGTTTGGCTCCGAAGGCTTGCCAGTAACGCTGATTGTAGTCGGCCTGGGTAGCGACGCGGAATTGGCCGGTCTCATCGGGGTAAAGTAACAAACCGAGTCGGGAGCCGAACAGTTCTGCACGGGTTTGTAACAATTTGGTTCCGCCAGGCGATTGCACTTCCAGTTCGATTTGCACCGGTGGCTTGGCTGCGTGAACCTGCACGCCAAACACAACCGGAAACCGCCGCAAGTAGCTGTTCGGATAGGTTTTGAGGATGTTTTCCCACTGAGCGGTACCGATGGTGATCCAGGGCGACCATTCGCCCGACGGGGCATTCACGGCACCCTGGACACCGGAAACGGAAAAAGCCTGTTTCGCTTTAGCTGGGACGTTCTCCGCACCCGCGACTCGTGCCCGCAGCTGGATTTCCGGTAGCGTTTTTGCCTCTGGCCGTGCTGCCGGTTTTTGTGCTAAGCAGAAAGCTGCCAGCAGAACGCTGAACGCAACCAGTACCGTGGCGAGGTTCAAATGCCGCATGGTAATCCTCCTATTGGCCAGGAGATTCCGCATTTTGCGCACAGGGCCTATTTCAATCAGAAGCGGCACCATCGGCAAGGTTGCCTCAAGTTAACTGGCTGATTGGACGATACCAGTAGCAAAACAAGCGCGGCGGAAAGATCACGTCACGGCAATTGCCGCGCGCACGGGGAAGGATGCGAGCATGGTCCGAATCAGCGGTACCCTGCTGGTCATGGTGGCGGTAATGGAAGCGGCGATGACGAGCGCTGGCTATGCCCAGAGTTATCCCGAACCGGTACCGCTGGCGCGAACCGCTGCCGCTCCCTATGCCCCACCGAGTATCTGGCCGGGGTTCGGTCCGACCAGTGCACCGGCTGGGCCTCCCGGTGCTCCTGGCGTTTATCCGCCAGCGCCGCCGAATATTCCCAACGGTCGGCCTGGCCTGCCGGAATACTGGGAAGAACCGCTTGGTTCTTACGGCAAATACGACTACTACCTGGGAGTTGGCTGGTTCGGACTGAAAAGGCAGCGAAATGACCGGCAGGACCTGTTCGTCCGCGATCCGGTCAGTAGCGATGACAATCGGCCGCCACCGCCAGACGCACCAGTCATCGCCACTACCCGAATCCCGGACCCGAATTTCCAATCGGGAGTGCGCTGGACGTTTGGATTGGTGGAAGACGCGGCTGCCTGGGAGTTTGCCGGCTTCGTATTGCCCGACCACACCACCAACGTTACGCTGACGAATCCGGGGCGAATTTCCGGCCTGTTCTTCAATCCGCCGACAGGCTTTGAAAACATCTTTGACAACGCCGACCGTGTGCGTTTCAGTTTTCGCCATCAACTGTACAACCTGGAGGGGAACTACCATTGGGCCAGTTCCCCCAGTGGCGCCGGTTTCGATTACCTGGTGGGCGTGCGCTACGTGGACTTGCAGGAACGTTACGCTCTGCTGGTCGAAGACAATTCCATTCAGGTCGGCCCCGACCCGGCAGAAACGGCGACGTACAGTACACGGACGCATAATCACCTGATCGGTGGCAGTCTAGGTCTGGGAGCGCGGATGCCGATCGTGGAATGGTTCGGCGTATCGTGGTTCCTGCGGGGGAGCTGGTTCGCTAACCGTGCTGATATTGACGTGGAACTGGTTCGGCAGGACGGCTTGCTCGGTACGCGGGGAAGCAGTTCGACCTGGCGTTTCAGCCACATGTACGAAATCAATGTCGCGGCCGAACTTTATCTGGGAACCTTCTGCCGGATCAAAGGCGGCTACAACCTGCTGTGGTTACTCGATGTTGCCGAAGCGGCGAATCAGGTTTCCCTGGATTTGTCCAATCCGCAGGGGAGACGGTCGTTCGGAGGCGACATCTTCTACCACGGGCCCAGTGTGGAGGTGGAGTTCAACTTTTAGCGTGAGCGGCCGCTCGAGCGGTCTTCCAATTCGCCGGCTGGAATCCTGGCACCGACGCACGGCCATCAGTCTATGTTTAACTGTGCCGGTTGACGGAAGCGGGCGGAAGTTTTAAACTAACCACGCCTGCCGGATCGTTGGTCTGAACCCTCCGCTTCATCAACACCAGGAGAAGGAAAGATGTTGCGACTGGATGCCAGCCGCGGTGCACGGTTTTGCGATGGTCTGACCCGGCGTGATTTTCTGCATGCCGGAGCCTTGACTACCTTTGGGCTGAGTTTGCCGGTCTGGGAAGCGCTGGCCGCTCAGGGAGCCGCTAAGTCCAAAGACGTCAATTGCATCCTGTTGTTCCTGGTCGGTGGTCCAAGCCATATTGACACGTGGGATCCTAAGCCGAACGCACCAGCCGAGATTCGCGGGCCGTTCAAACCCATCGCGACCAATGTTCCCGGCATGCAGATCAGCGAGATTTTCCCGAAAATGGCCCGGCATGCCGATAAGTATTCGCTGATCCGTTCGGTGTACCACACGGCGACCGCAGTGCACGACACCGGGCACCAGTTGATGCAAACGGGGCGGTTATTCACAGGAGGCATCGAGCATCCGCACATGGGTTGCGTGCTGGGTTATCTGAAAGGCCAGCGTGGAGAACTGCCTGCCCACGTGCTGATGCCGCGACCCATTGGTCGAACCGGTGGCAACATGCCGCACGGTCAAAATGCCGGATACCTCGGCAAAGCTTACGACCCCTTCGTCTTGAACGCCGACCCCAACGATCCCAAATTCCAGGTGCCCGATCTGTTGCCGCCGGATTATCTCGGCGTCGTCCGGGCCGAACGTCGGCAAAAACTGCGAGCGGCAGTGGAGAACACCTTAGCTGCGTTCGAAAAAAGCCCCCAGGTGCAGCAGATGGAAGAAAGTTTCGAGCGGGCCTATCGGTTGCTCAGCAGTCCAAAAGCGCGAGAAGCCTTTGATTTGACTCAGGAGCCGGCCAGCTTACGAGACCGTTATGGGCGAACGCGGTTCGGCCAGTGCTGTCTGCTGGCACGGCGGCTGATCGAACGTGGCGTCCGCTTTGTTACGGTCAATATGTTCGAGACGGTTTTCGATGAGGTAACCTGGGATATTCACGGCTCGCGGCCTTTTACCGACATCGAAGAAATGGCACGATTGGTGGCGCCGAATTTCGACCAGGCTTTCAGCACCCTGCTGGAAGACCTGCACGAGCGCGGGTTACTTTCCAACACGGTAGTAGCGGCGATGGGCGAGTTTGGCCGCACTCCCAAGATCAACCCCGCCGGTGGCCGCGATCATCATCCCGGCGTGTGGACGATCATTCTCGGCGGCGGCCCGATCAAAGGCGGGCGGGTCGTCGGTGAATCGGACGAACTCGGTTACGTGCCCAAGGCGCGGCCAGTCACGCCTATGGAAGTCACCGCCACCATCTACCACGCCCTGGGCCTGGATATCCATCACGAACTGCCCGGCCCGCAGAAGCGTCCGATCCCGCTGGTGGATTACACCGTCGAGCCGATCCGCGAATTGTTTTAAAAGCCAATCGGACGCCGCCGGGCTCGATCGTATGCTCGTGGTTATTTGCTCGAATCGCTGCCGACGGAGAACTGAGCATGACAACTGAGCTTTCGCGCCGAGTCCTGGTAGCACTGACGCTGGTCAGTTTGGCCTGGCCTGTTCGGGCTGCGGAGTACCGCTTGCTGCCGGAGAAAATCGTTCTTCATGGCCCGCACGACCGCCAGCGAGTGGTGCTGGCGATCCTGGACGGGGGAAAAATTGTCGGGCAATATACCGCTGCCGCGAAGTTCCAAATTCAGCCCGCCGGGATCGCTACCATAGACGCGGATGGCGTGGTCTGGCCCAGACAGAACGGTCAAGCCACGCTCACGGTCCAGGTCCAGGACGGGGCGACTTTGCAGGTTCCGATCAGTGTCGGCAATATGGAATCGTCGGGGCCGAGTTTCCGCCACGAAGTCTTGCCCATGTTGACGCGAGCCGGTTGCAATTCCGGAGCCTGTCACGGTGCGCTGGCAGGCAAGGGCGGGTTAAAGCTGTCGCTGCGTGGTTACGATCCGGAAGCCGACTATTACGTGCTGACGCGGCAAGTGTTGGGCCGCCGGCTCGACCTGGCGCAGCCGCACCGCAGTCTGCTGTTGCTTAAGCCGACAATGACCGTCAACCATGGCGGCGGTCTGCGCATAGATCCGGATTCGCCGGAATACCGCCTTCTGGCTGACTGGATTGCCAGTGGCGCCCCCGGACCGAAGAGCGAGGAGGCAAAACTGGTCCGCATAGAAGTGCTGCCGCCGATGGTTACCCTCAAGCCTGGCGATAAATTCCAGCTGCTGGTGCGGGCAACTTACAGCGATGGTCGGCAGCGGGATGTCACGCACTGGGCCAAGTTTTCCAGTGCGGAGGAGGGTGTGGCCATCGTCAACGACGATGGGCTGGTCCAGGTACGGGGCTACGGCGAGGCCGGGATTGCCGTCTGGTTTTCCGATCTCGTGGCGGTGAGCGAAGTGCTGGTGCCGTTTGCCAATCGCCTGCCGCCGGACACGTTTGCCAGGGCCGAACGCCGAAATTTTGTGGACGACCTTGTCCTGAAGAAACTGGAAGCCCTGCGGATTCCACCATCGCCGTTATGCAGCGATGCCGAGTTCCTGCGCCGTGTTTATCTCGACACGATCGGTCTATTACCGACGCCGGAAGAATTGCAGCAGTTCCTGGCCGATCCGTCGCCGGACAAACGTGCGCGCTGGATTGACCGTCTGCTGGACCGGCCGGAATTTGTGGACTACTGGGCGTACAAGTGGTCGGACCTGCTTTTGATTTCCAGCCGAAAGTTGCCCCAACCGGCGGTGTGGGCGTTTTATCAGTACGTGCGACAAAGCGTCGCCGACAATAAACCGTGGGATCAGTTTGCGCGGGAAATTCTGACGGCTCGCGGCAGCAATCTGAGTAACGGTGCGGCCAATTACTTCGTGATGCACCGGGACATTGCCGAACTCACCGAAAAAACGACGGTCACTTTTCTGGGCCTGTCGCTGACCTGCGCTCGCTGCCACAATCACCCCATCGAAAAGTGGACGCAGGACCAGTACTGGGCGCTGGCCAATTTGTTCAGCCGTGTTGCTCAAAAGAACGGCGACCGACCCGGCGAGGTAATCGTGTACGATTTGCCCAGCGGCGATGTGCCGCATTTGCGGCGTGGCATACCCATGCCCCCAGCGCCACCGGATGGCCCGGCCCTGGATTTGTCCGATCCGCGAAATCGGCGGGAATACTTTGCCGCCTGGTTGACTTCCCCGGACAATCCGTATTTCGCGCGGGCCCTGGTGAATCGTGTCTGGCGGCACTTTCTCGGTCGCGGATTGGTCGAACCGGAGGATGACCTTCGCTTGACCAATCCCCCGACTAATCCGGAACTGCTCGACGCCCTGACCCGCGACTTTGTGCAGCACCGCTTCGATGTCAAGCACCTGATCCGCACGATTCTCAATTCGGCCACGTATCAACGCTCCTCGCAGACTGTAGCCGAGAACGAGGCCGACGACCGGTTTTATTCGCATTATCTGGTGCGGCGGTTACCCGCAGAAGTGGTGCTGGACATCTATTCGCAGGTAACGGAGGTGCCGACGGTCTTTTCCCAGATCAAGGTCGGAACCACGGGAGGCGTGGCCGGCACCGATCAGTTTCCTCCCGGCACACGCGCCTTACAGTTGCCGGATTCTCTGGTGGTCTCGGGATTTTTGGACAGTTTCGGTCGGCCTGACCGCAGCCAGCCGTGTTCCTGTGAGCGAATGTCGGACGCCTCGATGAGTCAGGCCTTACACCTGAACAATGGCCAGACGCTCAACGAGAAGCTTCGCGCCAAGAACGGTCGCATCGAAAAGTGGGTTCAGGAAAAGGTGCCGCTCGACGAAGCCCTGCGACGACTTTACCGTCTCGCCTTGTGCCGGGAGCCGACACAGAAAGAACAGCAACAGATGCTGGCGGCTCTGAAAGAGGCCCAGCCGCGGGAAGCCCTGGAAGATCTGTTCTGGGCCGTGCTTACCAGTCCCGAGTTCTTATTCAATCATTGACCGAATCCACCGGGGGTAACCGGTATGCGTGAACCACATTGCCGACTCAAGCCGCGAACTTCGGCGACGATTGCCTGTGCAATAGCCGGGCGTTCTTGTTGCCCAGTGCGCTTGCCTAAAAGCGTTCGGGCAGGTTATTGGACCGGGATGGTTGTGGTCGGTTTCCTGCTTTGTGTGGCAGCGATGATCTGGGGTCAGGCGGGGAAACCGGTTGCCGCTACTCCTTCTTACAGCCGCGAAATTCGGCCCTTCCTGAGTAAATACTGCCTCGAATGTCACAACTCCAGCAAGGCCAGCAGCGGCTTGAATGTGGAAAGCTACAAGAGCCTCCTGGAAGGCGGCAATGGCGGTCCGGCTATCGAACCGGGAAAACCCGACGAAAGTCTGTTGCTCCTGCTGGTGGAGAAGAAACAGCAACCGCACATGCCGCCACGCAATGCCCGATTGCAACCCAAACCCGAAGAAATTGCCAAGCTCCGCGCCTGGATTGCTGCGGGTGCTAAAGACGATAGCGGTTCCGCACCGATTGCCCTGCCGGAAATTCGACCGAAGCAACCGCGAGCGGCTCCGGTAACGGCGGTGGCCTACGATGCAAAAGGACGCTGGCTCGCTGCTGGTGTCGGCAGTGACGTTCGCCTCTGGGCTGTGCCGGAGCTAAAGCCTTTAGCTCGCCTGGCGACGCCTCAACTCAAAATCACCGCACTGGCATTCCATCCCCGCGGTAGTTACCTGGCCGTCGCTGCGTGCACACCCGGACAAACGGGCGAAATCCGTCTTTATTTCATTCCGCCCAGCGGCGTACCGGCATTGAAACCGGATCTGGTCATTTCCGCCCATCCGGATCAGGTGCTCGGTCTGGCGTTCAGTCCGGACGGCCAAATCTTGGCCAGCTGCGGTTACGACCGCCTGGTGAAGTTGTGGAAAGTGCCCACCGGCGAAGCACTGGCAACCCTGAAAGATCACAGCGACGCGGTGTATGATGTAGCGTTTGCCAGTCATGGTGGTCTGCTGGCATCCGTGGCGGCGGATCGCACAGTCAAAATCTGGGATGTACGCACTGGACATCGGCTCTATTCTCTGGGCGAAGCCACCGATTGGCTGTACACGGTAGCCTGGCATCCAGACGGTCGGCGTGTGGCCGCGGGCGGAGTTGACCGCAGCATTCGCGTTTGGGAGGCTCGTGCCGATGGTGCCCGACTGCTTCATTCAGTCTTCGCTCATCAGGGAGCGGTACTCCGCCTGGCTTACAGTCCCGACGGCAAATTGCTTGTTTCGCTGGGCGAGGATCGAGTCGTCAAGGTGTGGGACGCCGCCAGGATGACCGAGTTGCGTGTTTTACCGGCTCAACCGGAAACGACCCTGAGCCTGGCGGTTCGTCCGGATGCCCGACAGCTCGCTCTGGGCCGATTTGACGGTGCCTTGATTTTGCTGGATGCCGAAAGTGGCAAACTGCAGACGCAACTGCTGCCGGAAAAACCGCCTGTGCCAAAAATTTCGCGTTTGCAGCCGAACGCGGTGCCGCGCGGGCAGACAACCACCCTTACGGTGGAAGGAGAACATCTCGATACCGTTACATCGGCCAGCATCAATATCGCCGGCAGCAAGGTGGAGTTACAACCCGCTTCCAATCCGCGGCAGCGAGCGATTCAGCTTCACATTCCGCAGAGCGTGACAGCGGGCGTTTATTCACTGACACTGCAAGCTCCCGGTGGCAACGTAACAGCTACCGTGCTGGTGGATTATTTCCCGACGGTTTCCGAGACCGAGCCGAACAATTCTGCACGAACCGCTCCGGTCATTCCCGTGAATCGCACCGTAACCGGTGTGCTCGATCGTGCCGGGGAGGTGGACTTCTATCGGTTCGAGGTGAAGGCCGGGGAAGAGATCGGCGTGCAGGTGGTCGCTGAACCGGGCGCTGCGCTCGAACCGGTGTTACTGCTCACCGACGCCAGCGGCCGGATTTTGCAGGAGAGTTTCGATGGCGTCCTGGCATTCCGGTCTTCTAAAACGGCGACCTACGCTATTGCCATCCACGACCGCCAGTACCGGGGCAACGCGGGAATGCGGTATCGGTTGCACGTCGGGCAGGTGCCGGTCATAAGCGCGGTGTATCCGCTGGGCGGCCAGCGTGGCACCGAGGTGACGGTGCAGCTTTTCGGTGTGCATCTCGGCGAGCAGCGCAGCCTTCGCATCCCCATGAAAGCCGACCTGGCCGTAGGCAGTCGGGTGCCGGTAACGCTGAACACGGCGCATGGCCCAGCCCTCGGAAATCGCAATCTGGTGGTTGGCGACTTGCCGGAGGTAACCGCACCGCTGACGAAGTTGCAGTCGGAACGGGCTGGGGAAACCGAATTGGGAGCGGTTCCGGTGCCGGGGGTTGCCAACGGTTGCCTGTTCCGCCAGGAGGATGCCCACCTGTGGAGATTCGCGGCCCGACGTGGTCAGACGCTGATTATCGAGGTGGAAGCACGCCGGCTCGGCTCGCCTCTCGATCCGGTTATCGAGATTCTGGATGAAAAGCGCCAGCCGGTGCCGCGAGCTGTTCTGCGATCCGTGGCCCGCACTTTCACCACCTTCCGCGACCATGATAACGTAACGCCCGGCATCCGTATCGAGGATTGGCGGGAACTGGCGATCAACGATTACCTTTACGTCAACGGCGAACTCATCCGCATTCAAGCTCTGCCGCGCAATCCCGATGACGATTGCCGATTCTTCAACGTCAACGGTCAGCGGCTCGGTTACCTGGACACAACGCCGACGTTTCATCCGCCCGGCACGCCGATGTATAAAGTGGAAATCCACCCGCCCGGTTCGACCTTTCCGCCGAACGGCTACCCGACCTTCACGCTCTATTATCGCAACGATGACGGCGGGCCTGGCTATGGCAAGGACTCCCGCATCTTTTTCGATCCGCCAGCCGATGGCACTTATTACGTTCGCGTGGCTGATGCCCTGGGACTGACGGCAGCACTGGCCGGGCACGCCAACCGTTCCGGTTTCGCTGAAGCTGATCGCCGTGCCGAACGTGGAGGACTGACCCCTTCCGCTTCTGAGCAACTCGCCGATCGCTCCGAAACTGTGGTGCTGCCGTATCGGCTGATTATTCGTCCGCCGCGACCTGATTTCCGTATCCGTTTCAATCCGACGCAGCCCCAGATCGAACGCGGTGGTGCTACGCCGATTACGATCACGGTGGACCGACTCGATGGTTTTGCCGGCCGGGTGGATGTCGAATTTGCGGGTCTGCCCAAGGGTTTGTCGGCACCGGCGACGCATCTGGGTCCCGACGAATTTACGACCGCTGTCGCCCTGTATGCGGAAGCCAACGCCCAGCTTCCCGACAAACCACCACCGCTGAAACTGGTGGCACGGGCTCGTATCGGCGAACAGGAAATCGTGCGTGAAGCCATCGGAGGTGTCCCGACGCTTATCGAACCGGGCGACATTCGCACTACCACTGTCCCGCAAAGTATCACCGTGCAACCCGGAGGCGAAACCCGACTCACCGTGCGCATCGAACGCCGCAACAATTTCCAGGGCCGGGTGCCGATTGATGTGGCCGGTTTGCCTCACGGTGTGCGAGTGCTGGACATCGGTCTGAACGGCATTCTGATCACGCCCAACCAGACCGAACGCACCATCAGCATCTACTGCGAACCCTGGGTGCAACCGATGGAACATCCCTTCGTCGTCTTCGCTCGCCGCGAGGGTAAAAACACCATCCACGCGGCACCGTCCGTGCTTTTGCGAATCGTTCCCGCATCTGCAAATCGCAGCGAGCCGTGAAACATCAACTTATCGTCGGCCCGAACGCTTCGACGGCAGCCAGGATTTCCTCCACTTCCGCCATACCGCCCATTCCTTCATCACCGCAAGCCAGACGTTTGCTGATCGGCCCGACGATCCGCAGATACGGACAATAGCGGTTGATGATTTCCACAATTTGTTCCGGCTGGTTCACTTCTGATGGAGCAGGGATATCAGGCGGTTGAGACGAAGTGTGGTCGGCCAGGAGCAGTTGTAGATGACGAAGTGTTGCTGGATGTTCCCACATGAGGGTATTCATGGCCGGTGCAAGCAAAATTGGTCGGCGTCGGTCCCAGGCTCGGTACAGACACGTGAGCAGGTTGTCACACAGGCCCACGGCGAATTTGGCCAGGGTATGGGCATCCAGCGGCGCGACCAGCAACAGCTCCGCCCAGCGTCGCAATTCGATGTGCAGCACAGGATCGCCAGGTTGGTACAATTCGCCGGTCTTGGTCTTCGGCCATTCGTCGCTATCGCGAAACACCAGAGCACCGGGCAACGCATCCGGATTGAAAAAATAGGTCGCGTGCTCGGTGAGCACGACCCGCACCTCATGGCCGCGCTGCGTAAGCTCCCGATACAAAAGCGGAATGCGGATGGCGGCAACCGAGCCGGTTACACCCAGCACGATTTTTGGCATGGGTAGCTCCGCGAAGTCAGCGAGAAGCCCGGGCGTGCAGACTTTCCACGGCGTCGAGTAAAACGTCAGCAAGCTGGGAACGCGGCAGTCGGCGATAGGTGCCGCCTAAGGGGCCCAGCCAGGCTGTGGTTGAGAGACTTTCCAGGAGATTGGCCACCACCAGGTCTGCGGCAGATCGTTGCCGTGATTGTTCCGCTCGTGCAAGCAATGTCTCCTCGGAAACACCGCATTCCAGTTTGAATTTGACAAGCACACCAGGAAATCCCCAATCCCGACGCATGCGATCGATAAGTTTCGGCGTGGGCACCAAGCGCAGCCAGACTTCCGCATGCGAACTGGGAAGCTTGCCCAGCACCTCGTCCGTTGGCCACCAGGAACCATCCTCACCAGTGGCAGGAGGTGGCGCCGTGGATATAGTGGTGTTTTGCACACTTGATTCTCGCCCGCTGTCGGTTCGCGGCGGAGCGGCACCGTGGGCTGAAGTGCGGACATAAATCCCGGCGACGCGGTAATCGCTGACCGCAGCCGAGTGTATGATGGCATCGAATTGCCCGCTCGGAACCAGCTCGCCCAGAAGTTGCTCGAGTTCCTCATAGGTGTGAAACACATGCACCCGCCAGGCAACACGCGAAGCGAGTTGTTCGCCCACTAAATGCGGAGCGGAGGTCAGTAACGTCACCTGATGGCCACGGCGATTAGCAGCCAGGGCGATCCGTGTACCTGTACGGCCGCTGAAAATGCTGGTAATGACGCGGACTCTGTCAATCGGCACCTGGGTAACGCCGGCCGTGACCAGAAGGTGCATGGGTTCAGTCCATCAAAGGTTCGTCGCCCGCATCGAGGAAATTTTCCGCTTCGTCCGATGTGTCCGCTTCGCCGTGCTCGGCAGGGGTTGGCTCACCGCGAAAACGAGCCCGGCCCATGACGGTATAAATCGGGCCGCTGCGCTCCAGCTGGCTGGCCATGATGCAGATTTCCGATGCCAGCATCTCTCCACCACGGCAGCTACGGTATTCGCGGAGGAGTTCCGGCAGGCGCGGCACTTCCCGATCCGCCTTGAGCCGACCCAGGGTTATGTGCGGAACGTATCGGCGTTCCTCGCGGCGGAAGCCGAGATAGTGGAGCGGTTTCTCAATCAGAGCATGCACCTGCTGGAGTTGTTCGGAACCGGTAGTAATGCCGGCCCAGAGGACACGCGGCCGACGAGGTTCGGGAAAGCAACCCAAACCCTCCACCATCACGGAAAACGGAGCGACCTCCGCCACCGCTTCTTCCACCCGCTGACATACTTCCGCCACTTCCCGATCCGGGACCTCGCCGAGAAAGAGCAAGGTAACGTGGAGATTTTCCGGCTCGACCCACTTGACTTCGGGAATGGCAGCCGCCAGCTTATCCTGCCAGGTCACCAGACGCTGGCGAATGTTCGGCGTCAACTGCAAGGCGATGAAGGTGCGAATGCGTTTGGCCATAAAGCATACCCTGGGCGAGCGTTCCACCGGACTGGTTTGCTGGCATTGTACGCTTTTATAGCGGTGCGGTCATGCGGCCGGTTGGGCGGCTAGAAGGTGATCATGCGACGGTATTCTTCGAGTCGGCGTTCAATCTCTTCGCGGGTGGCGGCTTTGAGCCGATCCAGGCTGAAACCTTCTACGGTAATGCTGGCGATCACCGTGCCGTAAGCGATGGCACGACGCAGTCGGCCCGGCGGTGGCGAAGTGTCGGAAGCTAAATAACCCAGGATACCGCCAGCGAAACTGTCGCCCGCTCCTGTCGGGTCCACCACGTTCGGCGTGGGATAGCCGGGCAAAACGAAAACACCATCGCGGCTGAACAGAAACGAGCCGTGTTCGCCCTTTTTGATAATCACGAATTTCGGCCCCAGTGTGCGGATCTTCAGCCCGGCACGGACAAGGTTTTCTTCTTCTGCCAGCAAGCGGGCCTCGCTGTCGTTGAGAAGCAAACCGTCGAGCCGGGGCAGCAATTCCAGCAGAGCATCGCGTTGGGTTTCGATCCAGAGGTTCATGGTGTCGGCAAGCACCAGCTGCGGCCGCTCCATCTGTTCCAGCACCCGCAATTGCAGTTGCGGACTGGAATTGCCCAGGAACAGGTAGGGCTGGCGGCGATACTCTGCGGGCAAAACGGGGTTGAAATCGGCCAGGACGTTCAGGTGCACTTCGAGGGTATCGCGGTTGTTCATGTCGGCGTGATAGCGGCCACGCCAGTAAAAAGTTTTACCACCGCGGCGAATTTCCAGACCGCTAAGGTCAATGCCTCGTTGCCGCAATTGTTCGATGTGTTCGGCGGGAAAATCCTCGCCCACCACCGCTACCAGGTGCACTTTCGTAAAGAAACTGGCGGCGTAGGAAAAATAAGTCGCCGAGCCGCCCAGCACGTGCTGCACGCTGGCGCTGGGCGTTTCGATCGAATCGATCGCTACCGTGCCGACAGCCACGATGGACATGCCAGTTCTCCTTTAGCCGGTGCGGGCGAGTACCTGCGTTCGCGCCAGTTGCAATCGGCGAAGGGTCTCGTCGCGCCCGAGGATGGCGAGGATGTCAAACAATCCAGGGCCGACCGTAACGCCCGTGGTGCTCACCCGCAGGGCATGAATGAGGTCACCGGGTTTCACCTGCTCCCGTTCACAAAACTGGCGTAAAGCCGTTTCCAGGTGCTCGGCGTCCCAGGGCTCGGTCTGCTGGAGAACTGATGCGAACCGCTCCAGGATTTCCAGCATACCAGGCTTGGCCAGGCGTTTCTGCACGGCCGATGGGTCATATTGCGGGTCGCGGAAGAAAAACGCCCCGTAGGTCAGGATGTCCGAAAACAGTTTCAGTCGCTCTCCGCACGCCTCGACAACCCGGCGGATTTTCTCACGAGTGGCTGGATCAATCGGCTCATGCACCAGCCCAGCGCGGAGCAGGTAAGGGATCACACCCGCTACTTTTTCGTCCAGGGGCAACTGTCGCATGTACTCCCCCGCCATCCAGTAGAGCTTGTCGGGATCGAAACTGGCCGGGGCGTCGTTGACCCGTTCCAGGCTGAAATGGCGGATCATCTCTTCCAGCGGGATAATTTCGCTGTGGTCGTCGAGGCTCCAGCCCAATCGCCCCAGATAATTGACCAGCGCTTGCGGCAGGTAGCCGAGTTCCCGATAGTAGGCCACCGTGGCGGGGTTGAGATCGATCCGATTATCAATCTCGGCATCCGAATAACCCAAAGCACGTAACTTGGCGCGAACCTCAGCGGTAACAAACTTTTGCATATCCCGTTTACTGAGTTTCTTTCTGGAACCTGGTTCACACACTACGGGCACGTGAGCAAACGCCGGCAGGTTCGCCCCCAGGGCTTCGAAAATGAGCATCTGAATCGGCGTGTTGGAAAGGTGCTCGGCAGCACGAATAACATGGGTAATTTTCATGGCGATGTCGTCCACGACGGTGGCAAAATTGTACAGCGGTCGGCCATCGCTTCGCACAATCACCGGATCGCCGAGCAGGTCTGTTTCCCATTCCACCCGCTTGCGGATCAAATCGTCGAGGACAATCTTGCGGCCCAGGGGAATCTTGAACCGTAGCGGTAAGCGTTTTTCTCGCCAGATTTGCAACGCCTCGGTGGGAGACAGATCACGTCCTTTGCCGCGATGGATATAGGGACGTTTGGCGGCTTCGGCAGCCTTGCGCTCGGCGTCTAACTCCTCCACGGTGGCCAGGCAAGGATATGCGTGGCCGCTTTCCACCAACTGTTGAGCCGCCTGCTGGTACAGTTGCAGACGCTGCGACTGAAAATAAGGAGCGTATGGCCCACCGACTTCCGGCCCTTCATCCCACAAAATCCCAAGCCAGCGAAACCCGTCCAGAATCGGTTGCAGTGCTTCGGGGACGTTTCGTTCCACATCAGTGTCGTCAATACGCAAAACGAACTGGCCACCGTGCCGACGGGTGAACAGCCAGTTGAATAGTGCAGTACGCACTCCACCGATGTGCAAATATCCCGTAGGACTCGGAGCAAATCGCGTCCGGACACTCATGCGGGTTCCTCGTGAGTGTGGTTGCCAGAAAGAACCGTCCACTTCCGGGTCAGCGCCGACCGTGATAGAGCCAAGCATTGGCCTGATCACGCATCGTACTCACTATTACGCAACCGTTCAGCTGAACGCAAGTGGGCCAACCATCGGCCCGATCACGCACAGTGCCCTGCTTGCTCAGGCCGCAACAAAAGAGCATTGGTCGGTCGGCCGCTGGTCTGTTCGCAGTCAGTTTCTCCAGCACACACGCTGGCCATTTTAGCGGCTGGCTACAGTGCGGCAGCAACCTGGGTCGGTGACGACCGCTGGTTGGGCTTGTGTTCTCATCGTTCGCCTCGGTGTATGGTACCAACCTGGGGCAGTGATGACCCGTCGGCCAGGTGAGGATAGGCACAAGTTCAACCGCCGCGCACCGTGGTTTCGCAGCCTCAGGTATCAGCGGCCAGGCAAAAGTAGGCACAGGTTGGATGCAGCGGTTCATCTGCGCAGTGCGGAAATCCAGATGCGGGCCTGCAAAGGGACAGTCAATCAAAGCCGGTCGGGATATGATGGTGCCAGAGAAAATAACAGAAAGGTGCTGCAACAGAGCGGATCGGCGAACTGATTGCAGTGGGCCTGCGGGCATTTGTCATTCGCCTGCCCAACCCATACATCGTCCAGCATGAACCGACAGGCTTTTTGTCTGACACCGTATCGCTTGCCCGGCCAGCATACCATGATGCTGACCGGCGAAGACGTCGTGGCGCTATGGAATGGCTATTTGATCCTGTGGCACCCGGCGGTAGTGCGTCTCTGCAGTGAGCCGCCTCGGTTAGCTTCGCCGTATGACCATGAGCAACCGTCCGGGCCTCACATTTACGCCCTGCCCGAAACACCGCCGCTATTTCTGCCGGATGACTGGGAGGAGCGAGTCGCTCAGGCCGGCGGGGTAGCGGTGCGGGTGGGTTTGGAACGTCACAGCGCCCAAAAGGAATTGCTGCAAAAGTTGGGCCTGTCCGAATCCACGCCGGCAACGCTGGCTGGATTTTATGGGCTGGGGCTGGGTTTCGCGCTAATGGATGCCTTTTTTGAGGGAATGCAGCATCCTTCCAGCCTGGCGGTGAACGATTTTTGGGCAGATGTTCAGGCAGCGGCGACGGCTGCGGATGAGGCGACGCAGCACCGTTTGCTTCAGGCGGCAGCACAACGTTTACGCGAGGCCCGCGAGACACTCTACAGCGGCACGATCTATCTGTTAGCGGTGCTGCTCACGGAGGACGTGTCGGCTGGTTCGGTGACGGAATCCTTCCTGCGCCACGATCTACCCTGCAACATCATCGCCAGTGCTGAGACGTGGCAGCGCTGGGCGAAAGAGTGTCCGGATATCTGGCCGCTATTGTGCGAGCGCGTGCTGCAGGAACGGCTGGAGGCTTGTGCTGCCCCTCTGCTGGAACGACCCGATGCCCTTTTGCCTGTCGCGTCGCAGCTGTGGAATTTGCGGAGCGGTCTGGGTGCCCTGAAGGATTTGCTCCGTACCGAGTTGCGTGTATTTGGCCGAAAACATTTCGGCTATGTGCCGACGTTTCCGTCGCTTCTGCATGCCCTGGGTTTGAGCCGGGCGTTCTTCCTGCCCCTGGAAGAAGGTGTGGTGCCGGAATTTCGTGCCACTACCATCGAATGGACTTCACCCGACGGTCATCGCATCGAAGCCATCACGCGTAAGCCTCTGCCTGGAGAAGATCCGCTCACGTATTTCCATCTGGCCTACCATCTGGTGAAAACTATCCGCGAGGATACTACTCCGAATTTGCTGTTTGCTTTTCGGCAGAAGCAGCCTCCGGTAGTGGCGGAGGACTGGCTGGCGCTGCAAGGACTGGCACCTGTGTTCGGGGAGTTTGTTACGGCGACCCGCCTGATGAACGAGGTGCCGATCGGCGAATATCCTTCGCCACCCGGTGCCGACGATTTTCACTCCTGCTATCTGGATGACCTGACGGCCCAGGGGGAAGCCGATCCGGTGAGTCGGTTTGTCCGGCATCACCGTTTGCGGCGGTGGCTGGATGCGCTGTGGACTCTGGCGGCACTCTGGCGTGCGTTGATGCCGAAGGAAACGAACACGGACTGGCTCGGACGTTTTGCTGCTGTCGAACAGGCTCTGGAACGCGGGGAAGAAGTGGAATCGGCGCTGGCCGGTCTGGCCCAGGAAACGATGCACCGTCTGGCCGAGCGATTACTGGTGCGAGCCACTTCGGAACAACCCGGCCATTTGATTTTCAATCCAGGAACGGCGACGCGGCGAATAGCAACCGTGCTGGACAACATCACCACACCATTACCTGCACCCGCTAAAGCCACGCAACCGCTCGGCGGTGGCAAAGCTGAAGTGGTGGTGGAAGTGCCCGCTTTGGGTTTTGCCTGGTTGCCGAATCAGGTTGCCGCCGGCACACGGGTAGCTTTGCCGAAAACCAGGCTCGTCGAGGGTTACGCACTCCGCAACGAATTTTTCGAGGCGGAAGTGGATGAACAATCCGGTGGCCTGCGGTCGTTTCGCGATTACAAATGGCGGCATAACCGCATCGGCCAGATTCTCGCTTTTGTGCCGGGAAGCGAAATGCGAACAGAACAGATTGAGGTGGTCTCCTCCGGGCCGAGTCGGGGCGAGATCATCAGTCGTGGGCAGTTGCTGGACGGTCAGGGGCAGCGACTCGCTCGGTTTCAACAACGCTTTCGCATCTGGCGGGGTCATCCGCTATTACACCTGGAGATCACGCTGGAACCGGAACAAGAATTGCCAGTTGCCGCTCGCGCGAGTGAAAGCCCCTACGGCGGAGTTTCCCCCTGGCATACCGCTTATGTGTGTCGCTGGGCATGGCGGGATACGGCGGCGAAATTATTTCGCTCGGTCGGCGGAACAGTTTATCCCACGCAGCACACCCGGCCGGAAACCGCAGAATATATCGAAGTCCGCACTCCTTTTAGCCGCACCACGCTCTTTACCGGCGGCTTGCCTTTTCTGCAACGCCACAGTCAGCGTATGCTCGATATCATCCTGCTTTGTCCGGGCGAAACCAGCCGCACCTTCGAACTGGCTCTGGGACTGGAGTTGGAACAACCCGGGCAGCTGGCACTGGACTGGCTCACGCCGGCACTGACCATTCCGGTGAACAAAGGCCCGCCTCATGTGGGAAGCAGCGGTTGGCTGGCCTGGGTGGACGCGGCCAATGTTGCCCTGGTTTCCCTGCGAGTCGCCGACGATGGTAGTCCGACCTGGCTGGTGCGGTTGCAGGAAACCCAGGGCGTAGCGACCGAATGCCACCTGCGTTGTCCGCGATCGCCCGTCCATGCCTGTGTGGTGGACGAATGGAATCAGCCCCAGCACGACCTTGCTATTGACGGTGACGCCGTGCGGCTTTTCCTCGGTGCGGGGGAATTGACGCACATTCGCGTCGAGTTTGCCTGAACGACTGGACTGGCGAAAAGGCTGCTCGCTGGTTAGATTGCCCGTAATGCCTGACCACTGGCCTGGCTCGACCGATTGGGCAGCATAGCAGGTGATGCAAAGCCTCCAGGGTCAGTACGAGCGAGGAGCGTCGGCTTCTCCTGGTCAGCAGAAGCAACTATTTCGCGGAGGAAAAACATGCTCGGCTGGCATCTCGGTGCGCGGGAGTATCTCCGGCGTGTGGGCGAGGAGTTATTGCGCTTAGACACGCGGCAAATCGAAAAGCTCGCCGACCTGCTCTACCAGTGCTACGAGCAGGGGCGATTTGTTTTCATCTGCGGCAACGGTGGCAGTGGTGCCAACGCCTCCCATTTTTGTGAGGATTTGGGCAAGGGCACGCTTCGCCGCGAGGATTTCGAAAACGACCAGCGTAAACGGCTCAAAGTCCTCAGCCTCACCGACAACACGCCTTACATCCTGGCCTGGGCTAACGATGAAGGATTCGATCGCATTTTCGTCGAACAACTCAAGAATCTGGCCAGTCCCGGCGACCTGCTCATTGCCATCAGCGGTTCGGGCAACAGTCCCAACGTGCTGCGTGCGGTGGAATGGGCCAACCGGCACGGGTTAACCACGTTCGGCTGTACCGGGTTCAACGGCGGCAAACTCCGACAGCTGGCCCATTATCATTTCCACGTCCCCATGGACGACATGGGCATCGTCGAATCCATCCACCTGACGGTCTTCCACTGGGTGCTCGATAACCTTTACGCCCGCATTAACGGCCTGGTTTCTCAGGCGGCGTGATAGGTCAGATAGACATACGACCAGATGCCAGCCGTGGCGCAAGCGCTCAGGGTCAGGCCGAACAAAAGTATCCAGCCGCGACGATACCCACCGGTCCAGCGATCCAGCCCGGCCATGGCTAGCAATGCGAAAATCCAGAGCACAGCCGTGGCGGCCACACCGAAAAGCAAACCGTTCATCCAGGCAGCACGCAGTTGCCGGAGCCGATCCGTCCAGCTTTCCAACACTTCCGGCGGAATGGTCAAAGTCACCCTCCGCATCACCCGTGTTTCTCCGGTGAGCGGATCGGCAGTTTCCTGACGCAGATGGCGTTCGTTTACGCCCGGCTGGCGGCGAAGCCAGGAGATTTCTCGTTCGATGACCGTTTCGCGGAACGTATAGCCGGTCAGTTCCTCGGCCAGCAGGCTTATTTTCCGACGCAGGTCCCGATGCAATTCACGTTCGGTGACGTCATCGTCCCGGAAATCCCGTACCTCGGCGATAAGGATACGCGAACCGGGAGGAGCTTCGGTTTCTGCTCCCGCTGCCGGCTTTGAAGCGTCTGGCGCAGTTGCTCCCGACGTATCCAGGGGCAAGCCAGGTAGCTCAGTTTTCGGGGTTGTCAACGCGATAACCCGATCGGAAAGCTGCCTTTGTTCCAGCATGCCGGCAGAGATTGGCGCTGCAACCAATCCCACCGTGAGCCAGGCCATCATCGTGCAGCCAACCGATACGGTAATGCCGCCTCGAGCGTACATACCTGCTCCTTTCCGCCACTGCGAAGCCCGCAGCCAGTGTAGGAAGAACCAGGGCGACTACAAAGGGACGAGACACCCACGGAGGGTGTCTCGTTGGGGGCGCCGGCAGGGGGTGAACCGACCTTTACTTTTTCAACGCTTCATCTACACGTTCCAGCAATGGACGATCATCCAGCTCGACCGGAATCTGGCCAGGCGCGTTGGCATTCTCACGCATTTTCTGGCGACTTCGCAGTTCCTTTTCGATTTCGTTTGCCAGACGGGTGGCTTCCTGCAGCTTGCTGGCATCCATGGTAACCGCGACGTCCGGCTGCATGTCCTGGAGTCGTTTCAACTCCTTCAGTTCGTCCCGCTTCTGGGCCAGCCGCTCGATGTGGATGCGAACCTGGCCGATAGCCGTTCGGTTTTCTTCCAGCGCTTGCATACGTTTTTCCAGAGTTTCGCGTTTGGTGGCCAGAATTTTTTCGGTAGATTCCAGGCGGTTGAGTCGCCGGGCCAGGTCGTTTTCAACCTGCTTACGGGTGTAAGTTTTGCCGCCGAATTCAAACGTCTGGCGTCCCTCATCCCGCAGCGCATCACGCAGTTTCGCCATTTCCGCTTTTTGCCGGCTGATGTCGGCTTCCACTTGCTGGATGTCTTTCTGGAGGTATTCGACTTCCACTTCGAGTCGAGCGAGAGCTTGCTCATTGCGCCGCAACTCGTTCTCCGCGTCGCCGATAAAAGTGCTCAGGCGGTCGATCTCGAAATCGAGCGGCACCTGTTCACGGATGGTTTGTCCAGTTGCCCTCCAGAACGTGCGAACATAGCTCCAAAAGGTGCTGAAGCCGATACTGGAGATGGCCAATCCCAGCACACCGACAGTCGTCCACAGTTTCCAGGACTTCAACATGGTTTAGTCCTCCTTTTAGTGGTTGGCGTTAGACTCCAAATGCTACCTTTCAGTTGTCCGGCTGCTCTTCGCCGGCCTCTACCAGGTAATACGAACCAGCCGGCCAAAATCTGACAGCATGCGCGGGAAAAATTTCTGCAAGCCGGCTTCCAGGTTACTTTTCCAGGTCGGCATTGCACAACCGACAGGCTGCTTCCCGAACGTGATAGTGCACGTCGTGGTAATCCGGATGCGAAGGGTTGGCCCGATATTGCAACAGTCGGGTTTCGCTGGGACAGAGCGCTCCCATCTCATTTATCACGAAACGCAGTACCTCGGCGAAATTCGAGAATCGAGTCGTCTCCGGGAGCGACAAACTGTTTCGGGGCTGGCGATGCAGTGTCAAAAAAACACTGCGGTGAACGTCGCGCTTTTCGATACGCTCACGGATCCAGTCGCGGGCTCGCTTGATGAGCTGGTCCACATGATTGCGCCCTAAACCCAGAGCGCGTGCGACCTCGTCGGGTTTCTGGTCTCGTAATCTTCGCTCGTAAACCTCTTTTTTCAATGCCTGGCCGTTACTTTCGCACCAGCTTACGAATTCCCGGAAAATGTCGCTGAGGAGTCGAACCTGCCGCTGACGTCGTTCCGCCTCGCCGAGGATGATGGAAGGATCAGCGATCGCCGCCTGCGGTTCCACTCGGGTAGCCGAGGAATCGTCGGGCGTCTGACTGGTCATGGATTCAAAGTAACTGAATTCGCGTGCACGCAATAAATCAATTCCCCGCCAGCGTAACAGACGCCGCATATATCGCATCCATGTTTCCTCCCAGCTAAGTCCCTGACGGCGATAATCATCCAGGCGATTGAGCAACGCTTGCAGTTTCTCGGAGCTCTGTTCCGCCTGCTCACTACCGGGCCGGAATACGCTTAGGACTTCGCATAACACTTCCTGGACTACATCCTGGACTCGCTCTTTCAGATTGGGAAAGACGTTGCGAAGATACGCTTGCAATCGGATCAGGTTACGCTCACTTGCGAACAAACTGTTGAAGTGGTTGCGGGCCTCGGTTACGCTCACGGCCAGCTCCTTCCGTTCGGTGCTGCGGCAGGTCAAAAAACCCGGCAACAATCGGTCACTCGGCAAAGCGCGTCGCCTTCGGCTTTGCCCGGCTTCCGGTTTTCAATGTCTATCTGTAGGCGAAACTTCCCCGTGAAGCAAGCGTTGCACAGCCTGCGCATAAAAGTTTTCACACTCAGCGGGGCACTCAGGCACCCGGCTGCCGTAGTAACTAAGCCTGGCTGCCGTGGTAATTAGGCCTGGCGTCGCTCGGGCAATAGTATCCGGCAGCTATGCACCGAACCGTGAGGCGGCCTTTTCGAGTGAAGGGCAGTTAGTCAGTATTGTTCTTTTGTTGCCGGGCGGTAACTTGCCGCTTGAGGAAATCCACGGCCATTTGCAACTGCCGATCGGTGAAAGGTTCCTGCGGTTCCGTCTTGACCGGTTCGCGTGGCGGTATGACTTCCGCTTGCCGCAGGTGCTCAATCAACTGGGCCCGTTCACCAGGTTCGAGTTTCAAGGTGTAGTCAGGATGAGGTCGCACTCCCCAATCGTCCTCCTCTTTGGACTTGCGGTCGCGGGCCAGATTTTTCCCACTCGGTCGCCAGAAAGTGGCGGTGGTGAGCTTGACTTCGCTTGGCCCTTCGGTGCGATCGAACTGCAATTCGATAATGTTCTGCACGCTGCCCTTTCCGAAGCTGCGCTCGCCCATAATGATGCCGCGATCATGATCCTGAATGCAGGCGGAAACAATTTCGCTGGCGCTGGCACTGCCGCCATTGATCAACACCACCAGCGGAAAATCGAGGTAACTCTCCTCATGTTTCCCGGTGAACTCCACTGGTTGACCCCGGCGAGGTCGTACAGTGACGATTAGCCCATCATCCACGAACATGTCGGCGATCTTGACGGCAGCGTCCAGGTATCCTCCGGGATTGAATCGCAGATCGAGGATCAAACCGTTCAGTCCGCTGGCTTGCAGTTCTTCTATGGCTCGCTTCAGATCGCGGTACGTGTAACGAGCGAACTGGCTGAGCCGGATGTAGGCAATTTTGTTCTGCGGGTCAATGTAATACTCCCAGCTGTCATCCGGTTTCCGTCGCACGCCGAACACCGTTTCGACTTCGATGCGGCTGCGGGTAAGCCGGAATTGCAATTGTTTCTTCGTCCCGTCGGCCAATTCGCGTTCGATGTGCAACTGTACTTCCGTTCCTTCTTTGCCGAGGATTTTGTTGACCACGTCGCGAATGGACATGCCACGAGTTTCGATATACTCGGGTTTGGGCAACGGCTTGCCTTCCTTGTCCACGAAATTGGTTACGCCAACGATGAGATCGTCCTTCTGAATACCGGCCCGATACGCGGGGCTACCTCGCAATGGCGTAACTACGCGCACCATATCCGTGGCCAGGTCTTTCTGAATCTGCACTCCCACGCCAATGAACACTTGCTGTGTCTGGCGTTCAATCTCGGCCACCGTTTCCGGATCGATAAAGGCCGAGTAATTGTCCAGCGAATGGAGCATGGCCTCACAGGCACGGTAACTTGCCTTAGGGCCCTGGAGATCGTCCCGCTGACCAATCTGCAGCCGCACCTCCACCAGTAACTCACGCAATTCTTCCCGCGTCAGGTCTGCGACGTTGTTCAGGCGCTTGTCCAGCGCCGGCGGGATTTTTTCGTCCATGAACCGATAAAGTCCGCGCACCGCAGCCGGGATCAGATCGGCATAGGTGAGCGGTTTCACGTAGTTCTGACGGGCAATGTCGGCGACACGCAGGACGCGATCGGCGAATTGTTCGGCTTCCTTGCGGCTGACTTGCAACGCCTGCAAGTACCGCTGCCGATGCTGTAACAGCGTCTGGGCGTCTATCTTGCCTTCGGCGAAAGCGGCGTAATGTTTACGCATTTGCCGCGGCTGCTCGAAACGCGGTACCTGCAAAAGCAGTCGCTGGCCTTCTTCGAGAACGTCGTTGGGCAAACCTGCCGCTTTCCCTCGCTTCACGAACTCCGCTATGCGTCGCTGGACAGCTCCGAAAATCCTGGGATTAATCGTGAGCGGAAAATGACCGCGGATTTCCGAGTAGAACGCCAGCGGAGCCACTGCTTTGCCCGTATCTTTTTTAGCACGCGGCGGAAACTCCTTGCGGACATACTGGAATAGTTCGTTGACCGTAATGATGCCATCCGCTTCACCAGCTTCCTGGTCAGCCTGGCCGTTCAACGCTTCCAGCATGATTTGCAGCAGCAAACCATGCCCGGACTGTTTGTCTTCCGGAGAGGGCCCCATGCCGTCGTTGGCAGATAATAGCCACGCCGGCATGTGTCGCTGATCCGGACGACGGTCCTGCTCTTCGTCGCTGACCCGGTCAAATTCCTGGAAACGCTTTTCCAGGCCCAGGGTGGAGACCTTCTCCTTCCTCTCGTCGTAGCCGCGGAAATTTACGTCCAGAATGGCCACGATGCGATTGCTTTTGCATTGCTCCAGAAGCTGCTCCAATTGCGCTGCGTTGATGGCGTTTTTAGCCCGATCTTTGAGGGTCGAATCGGCAGCGAAATAGCAAGTGCGATCGCCCACGGGTGCTCCCTGACCAAACCAGGCCAGCAGGACAACCTCCTCTTCTTTCGCATTATCCAGTGCCCAGTGCAGGGCCTTGAGGATTTCTTCGCGTGTCGCTGGCAAGGCACCTGGTTGGTTTTGCGGTCGGCCCAGAAGCAGGCGGACTTTGTCGGCCGGCACCTGTCCACCGCGATCACTCGTCAACCACTGGTACAAGGCCACCGCATCCGCTTCGGCAAGCGCCCGCGGTAGAATGACCGGGTCGGCGTACTGATTGATGCCCACAATTACCGTGTAGGCAGGGGCCGGCGTTTCTGCTCGCACAATGGCTTGCCCACTCAGCCAAACCGCCAGCAGGACAAACCAGTAGCGTGCCATCTCGACAAGCCAATTTCGCGGTCGCATAGTGCATTCCCTCGCTATTCGGTGTTGGTCTCTCACCCTCATTTTCCGATAGATCCACAGGCGATCTCGGCTTCGGTCATCCCGGCAAAGAGCCGTGCGTCGGCCAATTCCCGACTGGACAGTGTCAGGATGACCATTCCATCCAATCCAGATGCGCCCCATCATCGGCCGAACAGGCCCCAGACGAAGCGGGTTCAAATCCGGTTTTCTCCTCTAAGTTTAAGACGAAAAATCGCCTTCCTTAGCACGCTCAAAGTCTAATGCAAAGTTAGACTGCTGCCGGCGCGTGTTCGGATAGTGCCTCTCCCACTGCACTGGCGTGCTGAAGTTCCGCCGCTCTTTTCCTTAGCCAATTTCATCGAGACGGTCTTGGAATAGCGGTATTGCACTGGCACCCCGAAGTGCTGCTGGCTCTCGCCCCGAGCAATCGGTGTTCACCTTTCTCGTTCTCAGCAATTCACCCACGCAGTTTCGGTTCTCGCTCAAGCCGTTGGTATGCCGCCACGATGCCCGCTTTCTCACTTCAATTGGACACCAATCACTTGACTGTGTCGGCTCGCGCGCAGCCGCGGGGGTCAGTCTCGAGGCGCTGCTATCATTTTGTGCAACATCGCTCCCTCAGTCAATGCTACCGCTCCCACAGAACGGCGACTCCACACACTTCCCACCACCCAGTCTGAACTTCTGTCCTTTGGTTCATTGCTGATTCATTGTCCAGCCAAGGGACTAACGGCCCTCAAACCGCAGTAGCTCCTTGTTCCTCTTTGCACAGGGCCAAGCCATATCCAGTTGTTGACGGACGATATTAAGGCACTTCCCTATCGTTGGATTTTGGATAAAAGAAATAGAGCGCACCGCCTTAGCTCAATGGTATGATCCCGGCAACACCGAGCCGACAGGGAGTTTGCGATGGACCTGCTAGCGTGGCTGGTTTTGGGTGTGTTAGCAGGACTTTTGGGAAGTTTCTTCGTGTCACGCAAAAATAGTGGCGCAGTAATCCTTCTTTTAACGCTTGCTATTGCTGGTACACTTGTAGGAGGTTTGAGCTACACCGTTGGTTTCATCGGCGGTGCTTCTTTGGCCTCTCTCGGTAGGATTTCCGCCAAGAGGTCGGGGCAGCCGAAATCGTCCCGGGGCCTTGGTCGCCCATACAGACGGGCTAGACCTAGGCGCAACCACACCCAACTTCCCGGCGAGTTGTGGGTAAGCCGAATTGCCGAGCAGTTTTATTGCGAATACAAGGTGCATCTGCGACGTTGCCATCCGGAAGTACAAATCTTACACGATCGATTAATGCAGGGAGAAAAGGCTCACGATGCCCTCCTTTGGCAAGGCCAGGCCCATGCTGGTGACGCCTTCAACGAGAGTACTGGACTAGGCGAAGAAGCGTCCGACGATTCGAATAGCGATAGGATTTCTTGGTCAGTGTCAGGTGCCCAAGTCCGGCCCGAGCAAACGCTTGTTGCTAACCTTGAAGGGTTCCGTATTGTTGGGAGGCTTGACCTGCTTTATTTGTACGACGAAAAGGCGATCCTTATACTGGATCTAAAGCATACTGACAGCAAAGAGCCCTCTCTTGATGCTCGAGTTCAGGTTTTACTTTACGGGCTCTTGGTTGAACAACATTTTGTTACAGATGAATTGTGCCTCGGAATTGTACTAGTCCGACGGAATGTGGGGTTAACTAAGCTGCTTCTCTGTCGAGAGCAGTTCCTAGAAGAAATTTCTGTACGATGCTTGCAAGCGAGAGAGGATATGATCAGGTTCAAGCGGAAAAGACCGGAGTCGTATCTGACAACTGGCGAGCGTTTTTCTATCGGTACGATCCCGATAAAGCGAGGAAGCATCTTGACTGGGCGCTCAGGTACTGGCGAGGGGACCGAGCTCCGATCCCAGTTAAGAAGTGCCCTAATAAATGTGTAACGTGTCCGTGGAATGCGGCCAGACTCTGTCGCCATGCCTTGAAGCCTCCGGACCCAAGATTCCTCGTGAAAAAGGATAACGGACGTATCGTGATTGATCACAGAAATTTTAGCTAAGCCAGGCCCACCTAATCGGGATAACAGGAATGCTGAAACACACTTTTTGCCACATTCCAGGAATCGGTGAAAAAAGGGAGCAGTTCCTCTGGTCTCTAGGTATTGCTTCCTGGGAAGCGGTCTTTACCACCTACTCGTTACACATTCCGCCGCCCGTCCAAGAACTATTAAACAAAAAGGTCGAGGAGTCTTTTTACCACTACCGACACCGGAATGTCGGCTATTTCATCGAGCAGCTTGAAAGCAAGCACCACTGGCGTCTTTATCGGGACTTCAGGGACAGTTGCGCATTTCTGGACATTGAAACTACCGGCCTGTTCCCACCCAATAAGATAACCACGATTGCGTTGTACGACGGTCGAGATATCCGCGTTTACATTCGCGGAATAAACCTTGATCGTTTCATCCGTGATCTACAGGACTATAGCCTCGTGATTACTTACAACGGTAAGTCTTTTGATGTCCCACTAATAGAAGCCCATTTTGGGATTAAGCTAGCCCCTGCCCATGTTGATTTGAGATATTTCCTTCAAAGCCTGGGCTATGGAGGCGGGTTGAAGCAATGCCTTCACCGGATTGGCCTTCGATGGCCTTTGCTCGAAGACGTAAGTGGACCAATCGCGGCCTACCTTTGGGAGGAGTATCGTAAAGGCAAGAACCCTAAGGCACTTGAAACTCTCCTGGCCTATAACGTTCATGATGTCATTGCCCTTAATTACTTGACGGTGCACGTGTACAACGAAAAATTGAAAAGCACACCTTTTCAAGATATTTTATCCTTAGGTGCTCCACTTAACCCGCTAGTGCCCTACCAACCAGACAGGGCGACCTTGGAGAGAATCCGTAGGCAAGCCTTGACCTTGTCTTAGGCGACTGTTTGCTAATTGTGACTGCTGTGCCCGGTTGGAATGGTATAGTGAGCGTGGTTAGGGAGGCCTGCGCTGGTGGGCGAAGGAAAATTAGTTGAGTGGTGGTTAGTCGGAGCGGTTATGGGCGAGCAAACGGAAATAAGCTTCTATCGCCAGCATGCCGAATAGTACCGCAAGAAAGATTCTCTGAGCTTGCACAGCCAGCAACACTATAACGACCGCTGTAAAGATGGAGATCCAGCCAGTCCATCTTGCTCCCTGCCAGGGCGAAAACCAGGTCAATGCATAATAAACGATGTGTCCTCCATCTAACGGATAGACCGGCAACAGATTTATCAATCCCCACCATACGTTGATATAGAGCAAAAAGACTATTAGTAACTGGAACGACTCTTTCTCGGGCCAGGCGAGAAGTCGGGGACCGAAAAGTAAGTCCTGCCAGGCAAACACAGGTACCGCGTTGTTTGCCAGGAGCAGGCCCCATATAGCGACTGCTAATATAAACCCGGCCAGGGGGCCACAGCAGCTAATAACAATCTCCCGACCGACCTTATGTTCTGTGACATCCCTCGCACTAATGGTTAGTCCGCCAAAACTATATAAGATGATGGCCGGAAACCGTCCGAATGCCTTGGCGGCCAGGGCATGCCCGAGTTCGTGAACCAGGACGGAAACAAAAACCGCCACGATCCAGATAAGCGCGTGGAACCCATCCTCCCGAGGCCCCAGGAGCAGAGCCACGAGCCAGAAAAGAGGATGTACGCGAACAGGAATACCGAACATCCGCCAGCGCAGGTCAAAAGGCGTCGGTTGCAGCACATCGAGCATACTTATTTCCTTTCCCCACACTTTGTATGAGGCAATGTCATGATTTTGTCATCCGCCGCAAGAACCGTGTCAAGGCTCCATACCCTCGTGTAACGGCCTCTAGTTGCGACGGATATAAATTTAGCTTCGACAATCATCGAAGCAACTTTGATGGTTACTGTTCTCTGCGCTCTAACACATGCGGGCATAGAGCAGCAATCGCATTCACATGCGTGTGGGTTTCTTTTTACCGATGCTATGCGATAGGCTCTTGCATAATGCCACCTGGTTTCCTGATGCCCGAGCAGCAGGTTGTATTGATCGGCGTGATGTATAGGCCATTAGCATTCCAGCTCCTATCGAGCAAACTTAGCGGTCTAATACCGACCTGGAGTTTATGTCCAGCACCAGTCGCTTGATTATCTTATAATCTGGCTGATAGCTGCATCGTTAAAAAGCCGGGAGCAATTACGGCCTATATAGCGGCGAAGCGCTGTTTCAGGAAAGTGAGTTCTTCCTGGGCTAAGCGTAGGCGTTCATGCAGGTCACGGGTTTCGTACTCAGCGTGTAAGCTAACCACGCCGTTATATCGGCACTGTCGCAAGGCAGTCGCTACTTCGCTCCAGCGAACGATGCCATGTCCAGCTGGGACTACTTCCGCTTGCCAGCCTCGCTTTTCGTCCCTTTTCCAGAGCATGTCCTTGATGGCCAGCAAGGAAAACCAGGGTCGGGCCAGATTCGCTTCATAAGGAAAAGGCCCGCCGTTGATCGCTAAGTGGCCGGTGTCTAAATAGGCACCAATATGGTGCGGATCTAAGTCGGCCAGTAACCAGCGTAAGGAAGCGGCGTTATTGCCGAGATAGTTGCCGGAATGGGTATGGTAACACGCACGTACTCCAGTGGACTCGGCCAGTTTCGCAAACCCTTGCAGCGATTGACGCGCTTGCCGTAAGGCGAGCTCCCAATCGCCACGAAATGGAAAATAGCCGATCTTCACCATACTCACCTGGGCTTTGGAACAGCCTTCAAAAATCCGTTTGGCGTCAGCACTGTTCGGATCGGTCAGGCTGGTAGGCGCGGTAACCAGAGGCACGGAAAGACTTGCTTCCCGGAACTGTCGCACCACTTTGGGCAACTCCGTATCCGCGTTTTCCGGCGTCACTGGATAACCGGGACGCACCGTAAGATCAGCCCCGTGCAAGCCTGCCTGCTGCAAAAAGCGAATCATTCCGGCAATGTCGAGACCCTGAAGGAATTTCGTAAAGTACACGTAGGTCATGGCCTCATCCTTATCGCCGTTCGCAGCGTGGATGGATACTCGTTATGTCCTAGCGGGCCAAGCCGTCCGGACCTGCGCGAGGCTCAGTCCTCCTCTTGCCGCTGATTTTCCTGCATCCGTTTAGCGAGCACCTTGATCGTGTAACCCCCGACTAAATCGCCCTGCTGGTCGAGATAAACCCAGTCGTTAAGGTCAGCAACGTTGGCCTGGACACGGTCACCTTCTTCCAGGTCTTTTGGTGAAACCGGTTCATTAGCCAATCGGCCAAAGATACGGTCGTTTTCTATCGCCTCCACTAGCACCCAGATGAATTCGACATCCTCTCCGGTGCCCAGAGGTACTTTTACAGCAAAACCGCTGCCTTTTTGAGCTTCGAAGGCGGCTACGAACTGCGGCCAGGTCTGTCGCGCGGTTTCTTGAGCCTGGAGCATTTCCGGATCGTCCGATTCGACGTGAATGACAGGCACTTCCCAAGTTTCCTCTAGAGCTGCAAGCGGATCATTTGCTCTCAGGGCGGCGATTGTCTTTTCGGTCACGGCATACATCCGCTGGAATTCGGGCAGATAAAGCAACAATGTCCCGGCCGGCATCAGTTCAGCAAAGAGTCGGCCCAGCATCTGATAATGGCGCTGTTGACCGCGTTGCGGCCGTTCCTGTTCTTCGTCCAAGAACAAGTCGCACGACAACCACGCCGTGTGCTGGCTAAACAGCTTCTGCAGCCGTAAGTCGGGCAAGCTCGCGGCCGTTTCTTCCACGTTGGGTACATACGGAGCGTCTATGACGTTGACCAAGACTAAACCATCAGACCTATAGATCATAAACCGCCCTGCATCAGCATCGCCCATGACGAAACCGTCTTTTTCGGCGTTGCGAATTCCTATTTCCAGACCCCATGCTTTCCGAGCTGCTTCTGCCAGCTTTTCTTCCGAAAGCCGCATCGGCCTGGGCAACAGACCAACGATAGCTAACAAAGGCGTTTCGTCTTCCTCGTCGCTCTGGTCGGGTTCATTTTCCCATTCTGTTTCGTCGGGAAACCAGGGTGATTTGGACATGGCCAGGAGCTCCTTAGCGAAGCAGGTTTGCCGATATTGCAACGGTGTTAGCCTTCCAGGCCTAGCTTAGGAATCATTGCATGGCTCGGAAAGAGACCCCGTAAGGATTGTGGCAAAAGCTGAGCACCGACCATCTTCGAGCGCTAATGTTCCTAACGTGCGAAGTGCCTGACAAGCCAACGTCCCGCATCTGCATCGCTTGTGCAGTGCGAAACGGAAGACCGTGCCGACTGGTGTTTCAACCGGCACGAACGCCGCGTCATTCCGATGCGGTTGGCGTGCTGGTTACGCTTTGTGTTGCTTCAGGCGCGTCGTACAATATGCGGAAGAAGGGCGCTCACTGGCAAAGCAAAGGTGAGCCGCTGCTGTGTCGCTCAGGTGAGCAGTATCAACAATTGCATTCCGCGTCAAATCGGTGCCCAGCGTGATTGTCGAAGTACCCGCGGTCCGGCCAATTCGGGTGGCAGATATAGTCCAGCCAGCACCGGAACGCTTGCCACGTCGCCGCGCCCGTGTGGTAGCGGTGATGCCTGCGTACAATGCGTCGGCTACCCTGGCGGCCACGCTGGCGGATATTCCGCCCGGCTCGGTGGATGACATTCTTCTGGTGGACGATGCCAGTCAGGATAACACCGTGGCGCTGGCTCGCGAACTCGGCCTGCGGGTTATCGTTCATGAGCGAAACCGGGGTTACGGTGCCAATCAAAAGACCTGCTATCGTTACGCCTTGCAAGCAGGGGCCGACATCGTCGTCATGATTCATCCCGATTACCAGTACGACAGCCGCGTCATTCCGCACGCGGTGGCATTCGTCGAACTGGGCATTTGCGACATCGTGCTGGGCAATCGCATTCGCTCTCGCCGTGAAGCTCTGGCCGGCGGCATGCCCTGGTGGAAGTATCTCGCCAACCGTTTCCTCACCGCCGTCGAGAATTTCGCTCTGGGCCAGAATCTCGGCGACTTTCACAGCGGTTTCCGCGTTTATCGCCGGGAAGTGCTCGAAACCATCCCGTTTGAACGCAACTCGGACGATTTCGTCTTCGACACGCAGTTTCTGGTACAGGCGGTGTATTTTGGATTCCGCTTGGGCGAAATACCCATGCCGGTTCGCTATTTTCCCGAGGCCAGCAGCATCAATTTTCGGCGGAGCGTTCGCTACGGGTTGGGCACGCTGGCGACCGTGGGCGAATACTGGCTCCATCGGTTCCGCCTGCGCCGGTCGCCGTTGTTTCTGCCGGCCAACAGGGAAAGCCCGTAGGGATTAGCAAACCCGATTCGCCGGTCAGGAGTTCGATCCCAGGGCTACGAGCTGGCTGCTGGCGGGGTGGTTTCTGGTTGCAGTAACGCTAGGGGTCGGAACAAGACATGCACAGGAACGCGAAAGCCCGGCAGTACCTCTTCCCCGTCCAGTTCGTCGGTTTCCGGCAAGATCACTCCACGTCGGCCTGGGCGATACACCTGCACCAGCCGTGCCTCCGGGTCTATCACCCACAACAATCGCACACCGACACGAAGATAATCACGGATGCGGCGACTGACCTCGCGTACCAGGTCGGTCGGGGAAAGCACTTCCACGACCAGGTCGGGAGCAATGCGAATGTGTCCTTCGGCGAGAGCGGGAGTGATACGATCGCGGGCGATGAAGGAGATGTCGGGCTTGCGTACCTTGTTCGGCTCATCGGGAAAACACTGGTAACCCTGATCGGCAGCTAACACCAAACCCGCTTGGTGATCGCGAACGAAGTTGTTCAAATGTGCCAGCACTTCGGCAACCACAGCGGAAGAGGTCGCGGCCATACTTTTCTCCACCAGTCTGCCGTTGACCAATTCGTAACGGTGGTCTCTGGACAGGTAGAGCAGGTCTTCCGGAGTTGGTCGCGGTCTGTCCAATAGCGCAGTCATGGCGCTACACCTCCGGGAATGTCGCCGACTGGTGCCAGCCACTGGCGATACGGTCTGCGGCTGGCTAACTGGTCGTATGTCCGTTAGCCGTCAGTTTTGTGAAGCCTGTGCCGATGGAGCCTCGAATTTCGGCAGGTATTTCTTGAGAAGCACCTGTACTTTTTCCGTCGGCTGGGCACCGACGCTGAGCCAGTAACGCACGCGGTCGGCTTTCAGGACGACTTTTTTATCGTCGTCTTTTGCGAGGGGGTCGTAGGTGCCGAGTTCTTCGATAGCCCGGCCGTCGCGTGGAGCCCGGGCATCGGTGACGACAATGCGGAAAAACCAGCGATGTTTGCGTCCCAGTTTTTTCAGGCGAATTCGCACCATAGTGTTCTTCCTCCGGGAAATTGTGCCGGTGTTTATGGAGCTTCATCTTCGCTGGAGCCAGCCGCCTAGTCAGGCGGATCACTACAGCACTCAAGATTTTAGGGGAATCAGGGCGGTGGAATCAATCACGCTCCTGTCACTGGGCGTAGGTGGAAGTTACCATCTCGGTGGAGCAGGAAGTTGGTCAACAGCTTGGAGGCCGAGTTTAAGTGTGCGTTGGAGTTGCCGTCTCAGAGGAAGCCGATGTTCAATTGTGCCCGGCTGCAACCGATCCAGTGTGCGCAGAAGTCATCATCGCGGTGGAGCAGGGGGCATGCGGAGAACGATATCGTCACCGCGTGGCTCATCCTCAAAGCTGCGTCCATTGTCATCCCTGCCGTTCGGGCCAACGCTGTAGAGCACGTATCCCTTCCCGGTACGACGGTAGATGGGTGGCTTACCAGAGAACAAGTCCGGCTCGATGCGCGGCAAGAAACCAGGTACGAGTTGCTCCAGCCGATCCGGATATTTGCCGGTCTGATCATGATACCTGGCCAGAGCAAAGGCTACATCAAGCAGGCGATCCATTTCTTCGGTGCGGCTCAGACTTGTGGAAATTCGCTGCCACAGTTGCGACGTTTGATGAGCTAAGTTTACTGCCCAACACCGGGCAGCTGTGCGCTTCTTGCCAGCGAGAACGTAGGCCATGATGAGTGGCCAGCGCAGTTGCTGCCCCAGCACATTGACCCGTTTAGCAGCCTGACCAAGCTCCGTTTCCAATTGATCGAGGCGCTTTTTGAATGCTGCAAGGTCGGGCTCTTTCAGACACTCCTCACAGCGGTCGAACCAGCGGTTGACAGTACGCAGCAGTTCCTCCCAATCCAGTCCGTTCAGCAGAAGCTGGTGTTCGAACTCGGTGGTAAGAGCCGGAAAGCCAAGTGCGGCCAGCGAAGAAGTCTGATCGAGAAACCGTCCGCGGTGAACGAGCTGCACCAAGTCTAAAACCTCTGCTCGCGATTTGAAGGCCAGGCTCGTGCGCCAGGTTGAAAGTGATGCGACGTTTCGCCATTGCTGCTGGTAACGCATCCAGGTATCGCCGTCCAGCGAAGCCTTGCCGATATAAACGTTCAGAGCCGACCCAGCTAAGCTTTCCAAAGCCGAGCCTGCCAAAACTTCTATGATGGTCGGACCCTGCCGCATCATTCGACCCACACGTTTAACGGTCAGCAAATCATCCCAGGCCAGCCGATACAAACCGTGGCGTGTTCGCAGCATGGCACGGGCTAAATACGCGTAGGCCAGTACACGAAAGGCCTGAACATCGGGGAGAGGTTGTTCAAAGAGAGTGAGGTTTGGGATCAACGGTCGGAAATAGCGAGGACGCTGCAATTCCAGGCTGAGGCGATTGAGCAAGTTTTCGTAGTCCCTGAGCCAGACCATCACCAGCGGGTAGTCATCTGCCTGCCACGGATAGCGCCAGGCCTTGCGAAGCTGATCATCGGCTTGCACGAGTGCTTCTATGGGGAGTTGGAATTTATTCGCCAGATAGCCGGTCACGGACAGGAAATAATCACCATCCACCGGCAAGGGATCGATCCCTAATGCCTGGAAAAAGGACTCGGGCAGAGGCGGACCACTTTGTGGAGACGGGCCCACAGCGGTGATAAGAGCCACGTAGGCATTGTCTTCGGGTTTGATCCCTTGGCCGAAATAGGCGTTGAGTGCGGACGCGTAATCTACGTAGCCATCTTGGTCGAGCGGGCCGGAGAAATAGGTCGTCTCGCGGCTCAATGGGAGTTTGGGCGTGGGTTTGGTTTCTTGCTGCTGTGCCAAACTCAGGCTGCACACCAAAGGCAGCAAAGCCAGCCCGAAACCCATCGCCTTCGCTATCCCGACCAACTTGCGAAGATTTGTCCGCATAGCATTCTCCCGAGCCACAACGAGCGAAGAATTGTCCGGCGCTAAGTCTTCCCCGCCTGGTTAGGATGTCTCCGCACCATCGAGCATTGGACAGTGCCAGAGCCGACCACCCTGATTTTACCTATAGACGAAAGTGCCCAGCTCTTCAACCCTTGCCACGAAACCGAGCGGGCTCGCATTGTCCTGGAATACTTTGTTCGAGACTTACACTGACAAAGCAGTTGGCACCTTGCAACGAGAATTAGGGCCTTGAGGTTATCGGGCATTGCCGGGGCTAACGTCTCTCGGGTTCATCCGCATCCAGGCGAGTGAACCTTCTCTCAAGCGCAGCTAGATGTTGCGATAATGCCTTTTCGGGTTCGGGAATTACCTGCCGCAACCGTGCGGATAGGGGTAATGGTGAGGGATTATCCTGTGGTCTGGAAGGGGCCGAGCTGGATGTTGCCGTACACATCTTGTGCAGGTCTTGCAGATATTCGAGCAGTATTCGCCGGGCGCTATCCGGGCCTCGTAGAAAGAAATGTGCCCAGGCCCAGGCTTCCCGATAATCTTGGGGCGTCAGGTCGCGCATCCAGGCAAGCTTCTCCAGCCGTTCCAGGCTGGGCGACCAGGGCGTGGCCAGTTCTGCTCTGAGCGCGGCCAGGTGGCGGTAATGGACTCCGTCTTGTTCCTGCGGCACTTCAAAAAATTCCGCCAGGCCTTCATCGAGCCACATGGGAATATTAGGGCAGACACTGTGCAATTCCGCGTGCGTCAATTCGTGGCGGAGGTCTTCGAGGATGCGGTCGCCCCAAAAGGCGAAGACGAGAAGCTCTTCTCCGGCAGGACCTGATCGAGCCATAAAAATCGCCCGTCGCGGCGGCAAGTGGCGAAAGTGGGCATGCAAGTATCGTTCGTAAGCTCCGCGGTCGGCAAACAAATACACCTGCACAAGCGTCTGGCTCGGCGGCAGGTGCAATTCGTGGCGAACACGTTGCGGCAACCGTGCCACCTCCTGCAATACCGGATGCTCCGCCTGCAGCATCACATCGGAATGGAACAGATAACGGTCGCCGACGCGCAATTCGACTCGCCGTGGTGGCAAAGGCAGTTCTGGTAGGACGGGCGCTTTTGGCGTGAGGCAACCGGCCAGCCCCACCAAGAGCACAACTATTCCCCGTCGCCACCATGCCGACGACCGGAAATCATGGCTTGCGCATACGACTGGCTTGCCGCGGGAAGAATACCGCTGCGTGGCAATCACCGGAGACCTGACGGGTATAGCCGCGTTTGCATTCGCAAACCGGCTCCTTCACCAGGCGACATGCAGGCGGGGACGCACCGATGCGTCAGTCCTAGCCAGCGGTCTTGACCAGTTTAGCAGTGGGAATGCTCAGCGTCGCCTGAGTGAGCCAGTGCCCGGCATCAGGTGTACCATGCCAGCGCTGCATCTGAATCGTTTGCACTCGGCTCCGTTCTTCGTCATCGAGCAACTCTTCAAAGGCGGACTGGTAGTTCGCACGTACCTGGGCCGACGAACGCCCCAAATACAGGAGCATTTCCGAACCGTCGGTGAAGACAACCAGAGCTCGCCAAACCTGGGGTTTGGTTTCGTTCAGGGTCTGCGACATGATTTGTCCCTCCATGGTTCGATCCGGATTCCGTTCGAGTGACATAGTGTAGCGGTGAGGCAAGCGGTTGTCAAACTGAGTTATCCCCAGTTTCGTACGGGCTGCCTGGCAAACCTTGCCGGACAATGGCTGACGAAAAGTCCTTTTCGGCCTCGCGCACCGAACGCTCCCATCGTTCCACACAACCCTTCTTTCCAGCTCCCGGTAACGGGGTGGCGAGCGACTATGAACCGGGGCATTCGCATTACGCGGCACTACCTTCCCGTTCCGGCAACGGGGTGGCAAGCAACTGTCGCAGGCCGTCGCAAAAGCCGTTGTTCGTTGGGAGCGGCCTGTTCACAGTCTGTCGCGTGTGGCTGCTGGTGAACCGTACTAATCGTGCCTCGCCCCAGCTTCCTTAACGGCTTCGTGTCGTGCTGTCGCGTGCCGCTGCGTGGGCCAACCGTACTGACGGGCTGTCAGGGGCCTTGCACCCGTGGTAGAGAAGCCCACCTCTCCCGTGTGGCTGTTTGGCCAACCGTGCTGACCACGCCGGTCATGCCGGCGGGACTGGATTCACTATCGGCTGCCATCCCGACTGTAACACTGTGCATCCATAACACCATGAGAGCACCTCGCTGGCGGACTGCATTCACTATCGACGGCCGTACCAGCTACCAACCGTAACTGACCACGCCGGGCATCCGGGCCACCTGTGCGCCAGGGGATCGCTGTCTTGCTGATCCGTGCGGCAAGCACATGCATGACCGGCAACCCGACAACATGGCCGATGGTCGCTCTCTTGCTCATTTACGCTGCGAGTGCGGAGGATCGGCCCTTCACCGAGCCTGTTTGCGCAAATCGCCGATGTACCACACCCGCACCGTGTTGTCCTCGCTTCCCGAAACGACGTATTGGCCATCGGGCGTCACCGCGACGCTACTGACCCAATCCTCGCGCCCCGTGAACCGCCGCACCTCTTGCCCCGTCGCCAGGTCCCACAAACGCACCGTTTTGTCCCAGCTTCCCGAAACGACGTATTTGCTATCGGGCGTCACCGCGACGCTCCAGACCCCATCGTCGTGCCCCGTCAACCGCCGCACTTCTTGCCCCGTCGCCAGCTCCCATAAACGCACCGTGTGGTCCCAGCTTCCCGAAACGACGTATTTGCCATCAGGCGTCACCGCGACGCTCCTGACCGGCTGCTCGTGCCCCGTGAACCGCCGCACTTCTTTCCCCGTCGCCAAGTCCCACAAACGCACCGTTTTGTCATCACTTCCCGACACGACGTATTTGCCGTCCGGCGTCACCGCGACGCTCAAGACCGCATCGTCGTGCCCCGTGAACCGCCGCACTTCTTGCCCCGTCGCCAGCTCCCACAAACGCACCGTGTTGTCCCCGCTTCCCGAAACAACGTATTTGCCATCGGGCGTCACCGCGACGCTCCTGACCCAAGCCTCGTGCCCCCTCAGCACTGCGACTAGCAGAGGGTGCCATATCTCTTCCACGATAGTCAGGAGTTGGGTCTCTTCCCAGCCGAGGTAGCGCTGGCTCAGTTCCGGGCCGTAACGCACCCACATCTCCAGCGGCAACACGTCAGGCACCGATGCCATGCCGCGTTGCACATGCGACCAGCACTCCCGCAAATCCTCGCGTTGCCGACGCTCCAGCTGCTGCCAGACCTGCTGCCGCTGACTTTGCAACTTGGCCAGTAATTGCTGCTTCTTCGCCGACCATTGTTTTGGCAGATCGGCCAGCTTGCGTTCGATGTCCGCCACAGTGCCCGCCACGCTCTTGGCCTGCAACAGCCACTGAAAGAACGTCCACCGGCCAGTTTCGGGGCAGTAACGCAGAAACGCACTCGGCGGCAACGACTCGCCCTTCCGCAATTCCTGGTAGAGTTGCTGCACCAGCTCCCGATTCACGCCCGGCGGCAAGGGCAGTTTGTCCAGTTCCGCTTTCCTTTCCAAGAATGCTTGCCGCAATGCTTGTTCGGCTTGCTCCAGGGCAGCACGAACCAGTCGCAGGTCGGGATGCGATTCCGCTTCCACCTGCTCGATGGCCTCCGTGAGTGCGAGAAATTGCCCCTGCAACCTCGCCAGGTCTTCAGGCACCGGCGGCAATAGCGTAGGACGATGCTCCCGTGGCTGCACTGGCCCGACCTGGACGGCATCGAGCGACGGTAAATCCGGCACCTGTGCGACAACGGCCGGCCTGGCCGTCATCTGGCCGAGCATCAGTCGGCTTTCGAGTTGCTGGACGAAGCTCTTAGCCGAGGTGGGGCGGTCGTTGGGACGAGGCGATAACGCCTGCCGCACCCATTCCACCTCCGCCGCGGTCATACCCTCCGTGCACGGGTCACCACGTTGCTGACGAGCAGTGATCTCGTGCGGGGTCGTGCCAAACGGCGGCTTGCCCGTCCGCAGATGCACATACGTCGCCGCCAGGCCGTACACATCTATCGTGCGATGCAACTGACCCCTCTCGCCCTCGCTCCGCGGATACGCCTCCAGCGGCAGATAGCCAACCGTGCCCACGCCCGTCTGCGACGCCGTGCTCAGCCCCGCCAGCTTGAGAAATCCGAGATCGCCCACCTTCACCTGCCCGCCCACCAGAAACAGGTTCTGCGGCTTGATGTCGCGGTGGAAAATGCCGCGGCTGTTGAGAAACTCGATGCCTTCCGCCGCCTGTTCCATCCACGGCATCAATTGATCCAACGGCAATCCGCATTGTCCGTTTTGCTGCTGATGCTCCCTGAGCCGGTCGAGCAACGTCCCCTCGCTGGCCAGTTCCCAGACGGTAACCAGGTGGCCGAGCACAACTTCGTAGCGAATCAGCGTCAACACGTGCGGGTGGTTGCCGACCCGATGCAGCAACTCGATGGCTTCGAGTTCGCGCTGCACCGCCGCCTGCACATCGTTCGCATTGCCCGCCACTTCTTCCAGCGAAAACCGGCTGATTTTGACGGCCCGTTCGACGCCATCCACGACTTCCCGATACACCATGCCGAACCCGCCCTGGCCGATTTCGTGGTCGAGATGCCAGCCGTACTCTCGCCGCAAAAAGTCCACGACCGCCTGAAACCCACGCCCTTCCGGCTGCAACCCGCGCTCCTCTCGCTGCAACCCGTGTCCCTCTGCCTGAAATCCGCGACCCTGTGGCTGCTGCATCATAGGTGACCCTCGCTGCAACCTAGCGGCCCCTCCGGCCAGCCAGTCCTGTTCCGACCTGTGGCTGCTGCATTATAGGCGACTTTCGCTGCAACCCGCGACCTTCTGGCTGCTGTATCGCAGGCGACTTCCGCCGCATTGCTTACTCAGCCGGCTCAGAGGCGACTTAGTGCCCAAGCGATATCATAGGCGATTTTCGCGGCGTTGCCTGCTCGGCCGGCTCAGAGGCGACTTAGTGCCGAAGCGATGTCATAGGCGATTTTCGCAGCGTTGCCTGCTCGGCCGGCTCAGAGGCGACTTAGTGCCGAAGCGATGCCATAGGCGATTTTCGCGGCGTTGCCTGCTCGGCTGCCTCAAAGGCGACCCAGTGCCGAAGCGATGTCATAGCCGACCCTCGCCACGTTGCCTGCTCGGCCGGCTCAGAGGCGACGTCATGCCAAAGCCATGTCACAGGCGACTTTCGCTACGGTGCTTACCGCCCAGCCGGCACTTGCCGGCGCACTCGTTCCTGGCACGCGGTCAGCCTCATCCTCAGCGTCTCCGCCCAGCCGACACTTGCCGACAGGCCGTGCACGTTCCTGGCTGGGGCACCGTCCGCGCCATCCTCGCCGTCTCCGCCCAGCCGGCACTTGCCGACACGCTCGGCACAATCGTTCCTGGCACGCGGTCAGCGCCATTCTCAGCGTCTCCGCCCAGCCGGCACTTGCCGAGACAGTCGGCACACTGCTACCGTTGATGGCCATTATACCCGCCAGCGTGCCCTCCGCAATCAATCGCCCGGTCTCGCCGGCTGTGGAGAAATCCGGCGAGGCAGTCGCTTGCCCTGCGGGCCGCAATCCATCGCATGGTCTGGCAAGCCGTGGAGAGATTCGGCGAGCAAGTCGCCCATACTCCGCAATCCATCGCATGGTCTCGCCGGCTGTGGAGAAATCCGTTGAGGAGGTCAGTTCGCGTGCAATACGGAATCCATTGCATGGTCTGGCAAGCCGTGGAGAGATTCGCCAAGCAAGTCGCCCATAGTCCGCAATCCATCGCATGGTCTCGCCGGCTCTGGAGAAATCCGGCGAGGACGTCAGTTCGCGTGCAATACGCAATCCATCGCATGGTCTTGCCCAGGGAGACTGCCGACGTTGTGCTGACGGTCGCCACCGCGCGTACGTGATGGATAACCACGGGGGGCTTACGCCCTCCGTTCTTGTATTGCACGAATGCACGCCTGCTGGGGATTTGCGGTTTCCGCTGCACGCGCGTAACCCAACCACGGGGGGCTGACGCCCCCGCTCTTGGCTGTACATGCGTTTGTGCATCGCAAAAGTCGTCATTTCACCGGCACACGTTCGCGCCTGCAAACAGGAGCGACGGGTGTCAGCCCGCCGTGGTGTGCGGAAACGCATTTGCAAGGGCGATACCCCAAACATGCAGGGGACCGTCCCCGGTGTGCCAGCGAACGTTATTGCAATCGCGTTCGCCGGGCGACCGTCGGTAGTGTTCCGAGTAACTGGGCGGTGGCATTGCGAACGCGCTTCTGCGAACCACGGGGGGCTTACGCCCCCGCTCTTGGCTGTCGGTCGCATGTCGCTGAACGGTGCTCGATTTTTCCAGCACGCCGTTCGTGTTACCGAACCACGGGGGCTGACGCCCCCCGCTCTTGTGTTGTGCGAATGCGCGTCTGCTGGGGATTTGCGGTTTCCGCTGCACGCGCGTAACCTAACCACGGGGGGCTCACGCCCCCCGCTCTTGGCTGTATATGCGTTCGTGTATCGCAAAAGTCGCCATTTCACCGGCAAACGTTGGCGCCTGCAAACAGGAGCGGCGGGCGTGAGCCCGCCGTGGTGTGCGGAAACGCATTTGCAAGGGCGATAGCGCAAACGTGCAGGAGACTGCCGCCAGTGTGCCGGCGAACGTCGTTGCAATCGCGGTCGCCGGGGGAGCGTCGGTAGTGTTCCGAGTCATTGCGCGGTGGCATTGCGAATGCGTTTCGGCGAACCACGGGGGGCTGACGCTCGCCCCGCTCTTGGTTGTCGGTCGCATGTCGCTGAACGGTGCTCGATTTTTCCAGCACGCCGCTCGTGTTACCTAACCACGGGGGGCTTACGTCCCCGCGATCTTGCGTTGCGCGAATGCGCGTCTGCTGGAGATTTGCGGTTTCCGCTACACGCGCGTTACCCAACCACGGGGGGCTTACGCCCCCCGCTCTTGGTTGTGCATGCGTTTGTGCATCGCGAAAGTCGCCATTTCGCCGGCACAGGTTCGCGCATTCAAACAGAAGCGGCGGGCGTGCATGTTCCAGGTGCTGCCGAGTAAACAGGCCATCCGACGCAATCGTTATCGTTCCCATGCCATACGTCTGGCGGAGCGTAGTTGTCTAGCTGAGCTGTCTTGTGCCAAACTGGATCATCCCCATGTCAGACGTTCAGCGGAGCGGCCGTTAAAACTGGCGATACGTCAGATTGGCAAATGGTCTTTCTGCGGCACAGAGCTGGAGAACGCTTTGCGGCGATTGCCCAGGCTTTTCGTCTGCAGTGGTCAAAAGGTCTTTCTGCGACACAGAGTCAAACAAGCGTCCGCCAACGGCAAAAACCAGTCAGCCGCCAAACGTAATTCACGTGTTTGCGAGCGATTGGCTGTTCCGAGAGTGCATCCCAGAGTAAATCACTGTTTGCGACGGACGGCACGTTCGGGGTACTGCCGAGCGTCAGGATGAATAGCATGCCTGTCAGGGGTTGAGTGGGCCGAGGTATTCGATGACCACATGGGTGGGACCGGCACGACCACCGTTGAGGCGGATTTCCAATCGTCCTTCTCCTTCCTGAAACTGGCAGTTATCGAGCACCAACTGCTGCTTCTGACCATCGCCTTTGCCGTTTTGCAAAGACGGACGGGCGGGGGCAAATTCCATTTCCCAACTTTGGATGGGCATGCCGGCGTAGATGGTCAACCGGTAGCGACCAGGACGGGCAACACGCAGTTCCCAGTGGCCGAGGCTGTCGGGATTCCAGCCGGCTCGCGCACCACGCCAATCCTGACGGCTCAGCCGAGCCGAAGGAACCTGCGGACTGCCGATCACAATCCGCGGCGGATCGAAACCAGCCCGGGTTACATCCTCGAACCAGCGTTCATATTCGCGCTTCAGTTCCGCCACAATTTCGGGCTTGTCGGCCGCCAGGTCGTGTTGTTCGTAAGGGTCTGCCAGCAAGTCGAACAATTCGTAGCGGGGCTGCCAGTTGGAACCGGGAGCAGTACCGGCAGCCTGCACCAGTTTGTAACGCGGACCACGAACGGCGAATGCCCGGTATTTCTCCGGGCGATCTCCCCGATGCCACTGGAAGAACAGATAGCGGTCGGGCCAGGGACGTTTCGGGTCGCGCAGGTGGTCGGCGAAGCTCCGCCCATCGCAAACTCCTTTCCAGGGAATGCCGCACAACTGACACAAAGTCGGTGCCAGGTCAATATGAGCCAGGGGCATATCCAGCACTTGCCCGCCAGGCCAGCGTCCGGTCCAGCGGATGAAACAGGGAACGCGGATACCTCCTTCGTACACCGACCCTTTGCGGTCACGCAGACCGCCATTCCACCGTACCCCGCCGGGGCCGTTGTCGGTCAGGAACACGACGACGGTTTGCTCGGCCAGTTTCAGTTCGTCGAGCGTCTGCAGAAGCCGGCCGATGTTGTAATCCAGGTTCTCGATCATGCCATAAGCCAGGGCGATCGCTTCCGTGTCCAGCTTCTTGGTGGTCGCCCACGGCTGGCCGAAACGTGGGAAGGCCATTGGCGACAAATCCATTTGACGATAACGTGCCGACCACCGTTCCGGCACCTGGAACGGAGCATGGGGAGCGTTGTACGCCACGTATGCAAAAAACGGTTTATCGCGGTGGCGGCGGATAAAGTCAATGGCCGCATCGGTAAATACATCCGTGCAGTAACCGTGGGTTTTCACTTCCTGACCGTTGCGTTGCAGAATCGGATCGAAGTAAGCCTTGCTCCGATCCGTGCCGGGTGGATCGCTCGGCTGGGCCAGACCACCTCCCAGATGCCAGAGGGTTTCATGAAAACCACGGTCTTCGGGACGCAACGGGTAATTGTCTCCGAGGTGCCATTTGCCGAACAGACCGGTACGGTACCCGGAAGCGGCGAAACGTTCAGCGAGCGTGGGAATTTCGGGGCGCATCAACGACCGGCCCAGGTAAGTATCCACGATACCGGTGCGAAAATGATACAATCCGGTCAGCAAACTGGCACGTGTCGGGGAGCACACCGGAGCGACGTAAAAATTTTTGAGCTGGGCGCTTTGCTGAGCGAAACGGTCAAGATGAGGCGTCCGCAAAACCGGATTACCGTGAAATCCCAGGTCGCCATAGCCCTGGTCGTCAGTGATAATCACCAGCACATTGGGCCCGGCTGCCTGCAACAATGCCGGTTGTACTGTCCAGGAACAGACCACCAACATCGTAGCCAGAACCGCCTGGCCGACACGCTGGGTTAGGACTGCCGAAAGTTTTTGCCCCGCGATGCATCCATCCGATAGCATGGAAGTTCCTCTGTCGCCCTGAGTGGTTGTCGAGGACGTCGCGTGCTTCGCCAAACCTTATGACCTTGTTTAGGCCGGGTGGCTCGGTATGGCAACCTGGCTGGTTTGTGGCAACCTGCCTGGAATTACGTTTCTGTTGGCGAGCTCTTCTGTCGGCGAACTTACGTGTAGCTGGCCTAATTGCATTCGACCATGCCGGCGCGGAACCACAGCCAATCAAAGGGAAATGATTACGCCGCCAGCCCTGGCAACACCATCATCGCGGCCCAGAATCACCGCTATTCAAAAGGCAAGCCAGACCGAAACGCGAATGGTCGCTGACCAGTTGCGGTTGCACGGTTCGGCCAGAAGCGTTAGTATGAGCGGGCCTGGCTTATCACAGCAAACGCCCAGAATGTCGCTTGGGCACACGACCAGATCAGCGCCAGACCGGTGAGGAGCCAGTCTTGTCTGGCTACGGAACTGGGCCGATCGCCTCCCGACATATTGCCAGAAACTGCGACCCTTTCGCAGGGATGCGATTCTTCCCTGAAAGCATGCCGGCAGGTTACGCGGCTGCAAGCCACCAGAGGAAGGAGACAAAGCGTGGCGGTAACAGTGCAGCAAATTGCGGAGTGGATTGGTGGGCACATCGTTGGTGATCCGCATCGGCTCATTCGTGCTGCACGTACGATCCACGAAGCCGGCCCGGAAGACGTTACCTTTCTGGAGAACGACCGCCCACTTCGTCACGGGGCAGTGATTCGTGCCGGGGCAGTGCTGGCCAGGCCTGGCGAGTTTAGCCGCAACGGTCAGCCCGCGAACTCGGCTCGGCATGGCGCTTACAACGCTCCGGTTTTGCAGGACTACGTTACCATTATTGAGACCAGCGATCCCCTGGCGGCATTTGTGGTCGTTTACCAGCATTTACACGGTTTGCCGTCGGCTCAATTTGGTGGAATTGATCCCCGAGCGATCATTCATCCCACAGTGCAACTGGGACGGGATGTCGAAATCGGTGCCGGCGCGTGCATCGGTGAGGGAACGGTGGTCGGTGACCGATGCCGCATCCATCCGGGCGTGGTGGTGGGCCGATTCTGCAAGCTCGGCGACGATGTGATCCTCTACCCCAACGTGGTCATCTACGACGGTTGCACGCTCGGTAATCGCGTTATCGTCCACGCCAATTCCGTGATTGGAGCGGATGGTTTCGGTTATCGGCAGCAAGACGGCCGCCATCTGAAGGTGCCGCATCTGGGAAGCGTGGTCATCGAGGATGACGTCGAAATTGGTGCCTGCACCACCATTGATCGGGGCACCTTTCAGGCGACGCGGATTGGTGCGGGGACGAAAATTGATAACCTGGTGCAGATCGCCCACAATTGCCGGATCGGTCGGCATAATCTGCTGGTGGGCCAGGTGGGCCTGGCAGGTTCGGTTACCACAGGCGATTACGTCGTACTGGCCGGACAGGTCGCCGTCCGTGATCATTGCAACCTGGGAGATGGCGTGATTGTCGGAGCACGGGCCGGAGTAATTCAGGATGTGCCATCAGGCCAGCGTGTTCTGGGCGAGCCAGCTATGCCGGAGCTGGAGTACAAGCGGCTAGTGCTGCTATTTCAGAAACTGCCCGAACTCAAGCAGCAAATCGAAGAAATCCGCAAACATCTCGGACTGGCATGAGCGAAAAGCTGGCTGGCGAGCACGGTGGGCTGCATGTGAGTCAGGACGGGTTGACGTTCGCCGATCCTGATAAGCACGGGGAGTTCACGCCCGCCACTCGTGACATGCACGAGGGGCTTACGCTCCCCGCTCCGGAAGAGCCGATCGGGTTGCTGGCAGGCAGCGGGCAATTACCGCTGGTTATCGCTGCTTCGCTTCAGCAACGGGGTCGGCGCGTGGTTTGCGTGGCCATTCGGGAAGAAGCGGATCCGCAATTGCAAAAGCTGTGCTGGCGCTTTTACTGGACGGGTTTGACCAAGTTGGGCCGCATGATTCGCTGTTTCCGTCGCGAAAGAGTGCGACGCATCCTGCTGGCCGGGAAAGTGCACAAAGCGAGAATGTTTACGCCCTGGCGGGCTTGGCGACTGTTGCCGGACTGGCGTGGTATCGTTTTCTGGTTGTTTCGCCGCAACCGCCACGACCAGCGCGACGACGCGATCACTTTGCAAATCCTTGGCGAATTCGAGAGGGAAGGGATGACCTTCGAGCCCGCCGTGAAATGGTGTCCGGAATTGCTGGCGCCTGCCGGAGTGCTCACCCGCCGACAACCGGGCAAAGAACAATGGGCGGATATTCGCTTTGGCTGGCGGCTGGCACGCGAAATTGGCCGACTGGATATTGGCCAGAGCATCCTGGTCAAAGAGGGGGCGGTGCTGGCGGTGGAGGCTCTGGAAGGGACTGACCAGGCTATTCTGCGTGCCGGTCAGTTGTGTCCGAGCGGCGGGTTCACGCTCGTGAAAGTAGCCAAGCCCCAGCAGGATCCCCGTTTCGACCTGCCCACCATCGGGCCGGATACTGTCCGGGCCATGCATCGAGCCGGCGGTCGTGTGATCGCTATCGAGGCCGGCAAAACTATTCTCGTCGATCGCGCTGCCACTTTGGCGCTGGCCGACCAGTTGGGGCTGATAATCCTGGCAACTACTGACGCGGAGATTGGTTCACCGGGCTAGCGGCGAGGCACCTCTTGCGTGGGGCAGCTGTTAGCTTGAGGTCTCCATCGCCGTCATGACCGAATTAGCAAGGCACCGTTTTGCGTAGGTCGGCCGGCCAGTAGCAGCCACCATAGCGATCAGGCACGGTTTAGCCCGGGCACCATTAGCTATCGGGCGGGCATTCCGAGGCGATGCGGCGATAGATTTCCCGAGCGCGATCAAACGCACGACGGGCTTCCTCTCGCTCGGCCGGAGCGATCATCTGATGCCGCGCTCGCCACAACTGTTCGATACATTCCTGGCACCATAGCGCACTTTTGCGAGAAGCGCGAATCGGTTGACCAGCCACCAGCACATCCACCGGATTCGTGTGCAACTGTGGGAAACTGCGCAGCGCCACCCAGCTACTGCGCTGGATGGGGATGCGGAATTCGAGATCGTGAATCCGATCGTCCGCCGGTACGATCGCCTGGGCCACCGGCCGGCCGTTGACTACGACCTCTACCAGACGTTTATCAGCAGCCAGCACCGCTCCACCTTTGGCGGTACCCAGCGGCAGTTGGCGGGCGAACGCGACCCGGGCTTGCACGCGTACTTCTCCAGGGCCAGCAAGCTCCACTTTTTCACCCATCATTCGCCCATCCACGCTGAACTTCACCGCGTGGGCGTAGCCATCCGAAACATACGATCGGCCCTGCCGCAAGCCTTCGCACCAGGCATTAAAATCAATCCGCTCAACCTTGCCAAGATAGACGTAAACACGACCTTCGCCCACTCGGCTGCCGCTGATGCACGGGAAATCCGTTTCCCCGCTCACTTTCAATGGAAATCCGCAGTTGAGGATGTGGTACCAGCAATTCCATTCGAGCACGCGGGCCGTGTCCATAGCGCTGATAAAATCGCACAGCCCCAAAGCCGTGGTCACGAAAATCTCCTGGGCCCCGATGCCATTGAGTTCGGGGATGGCATAATGCGGCAAAACCTGGTGAAAGTCTCCCTGGCCGCGAATTGTGCTCTCGATTGCTTCGCGCAGACGGGTGTGGCTGCGGAGAGCTTCATCGAAACTGATCCGGCCATTGCGGTCGAGGTCTATTTTCTCGAAGGGTTCGGGTAACAGAGCATCGGCAGCTTCTTCACGGCTGATGAAACCGTCGCGATTTTTGTCGAGGGCGGCCATCAGGCGGTGGGTAGCATTGCCCGGCTCAATGTGCAGCCCGTTGGCGGAATGGGCGTATCCGGTCACTGCCCCTTGCGCTTTCGCCCAGCGCAACACCGGCGTGGTGTAGGTCGGCCAGCCCTTCTCTTTAGTCCCTTCCGAACCCGGATAGGTCTGGTCGCGCAAATTGATCAGGCAAACGTGTCCCAGAGCTTGCGAGCCAAACCCGCTCACTTCGATGTCGTATTTCAGCACGGTGAACGGCTCGCTGATTTTGTGCGGATGCGGCTCGAAAAACTGCCGCTGGAATTCGAAACAGGGCCCCCAGGTCAGATTGCAACCGACGTTCAAACCCTCCCCTTTGACGTGCAGGAACATGTCCTGAGCAAACACTCCTTCGGTGGGATTGGTGTAATGAGCGCAGCCGGCCGCGTGAATGTGATGGTCGCCGCAGTAATAACCATGCTCCATCATGTTGATCCAGCGCTCCAACCGCACTTCCAGTTCCAGCTCGCCTTTCTCCGGAACGACAATTTCTTGTCGCAAAAGACGATATTCCGGCCCGCGACCGTACTCCATGACCAACCGACCCGGCGGTAGATACACCACGCCACCGTCGGGGCGATAAATCTGCTCCTGGAAAAAGAAATCGGGAGCCAACCGTTTGGCCTGAGGGGGATAGACTCGTCCCAGCGCGTCCTTGAACGTGAACCTGCCCACGGTGGGCTGGCCATCCCAGTCCCGCACCCGCAGGCGAACCGGAATAGCTGGCCGCACCGTGAACAGGATTGGCACTTCCCCTCGAAAACCCAGGTCCTGAGTACCCTGGCCAACATCGAAACTTAGCGTCGCCTCACGCTTCCCTGATTCGCTGCTGTGAATCAAAGCCAGGGCGTATTCCACTTTCAACCCGCTCAGATTGGGCGTCATGGGTTGCCGGGTAAACATCTCGACATCGAGGAACCGTTGCCGATCTGCAGGCACTTTGCCCGCGGCTCCCCCCGAGAATATCGCTCCTGCTTGCGGACTGAATATCCGCAACGGTTTGGTCACCGTGCTTTCGTTGATGACCTTGATAATGATCGGCACATAACCGCCTTGCTGCAAAATAGCTTCGGCTGGGCCGCGTTTCGCTTTCACCCGCGATTCGGGATTGATGTTGACTTCGATGAGCACATGCGGGTCGAGCAGCTCCTGAATGCGGCGGGCGTCGCGGTCGCGGATAGCGCGTTGCAATGCCTGAACCGTAGCCGACGGCAGGGGATGGCCCAGGAAATCGAGAGCCTTCAGCAGTCGCTCTACGTTAGCAGCCAGTGGCTGGCCTTCTACGTCAACAATCTCCAGCCGATGCTGGCTTGCACCCGGCTGCACCAGCCAGATAAGCATGGCCAGCGTTGCGCCTGCGACAATTGCCAGACTGCTGTACCGTGACATAACTCATCCTCCCGTGCGTAGCCGGTTCCGCTTCGCCCCGAAGCCCATGCTTGCTGGAGCCTAAACTACTCCACCGGAGCTATGAGGGCAACCATGGTGCACCTGGTGTCCTGGATTTCGGCAGGGTTGTTGAGCTTCAAGAGCACCAGCAGCGAGGAGGCTGCGACCGCGCTTGCTCAACTCGGTCTAACCGATTATTGTGCTGCCAAAGCAGCAGTAACGAGCACGGATGGTTTCACGATTGCTTCGTGATTTCGGCAATGCTGTAAAAGTCTTCGTCGCGGCTTTGATAGGCGGTGATCAACTCGGCCAGGAAACCAATGGACATCATTTGCGATCCCAGCAAAATGGCAGCCACCGAATAAATCAACAGTGGTCGCGTATGAAGCGGCGCGAACTCATAGCCCCCGAATTGAGTCAGTATCCATTGCACCGTGAGATACACCAGACCCGCAAAACCGAGCGATGCTAAAAGAATACCCACCGTGCCGAGCAAATGTTGGGGCCGCCGACCATATCGGGTCAGGAACTGCACGGTCATCAGATCGAGGAACCCCTTGATAAACCGACTCGCACCGTATTTCGAATATCCGAAAGTTCGAGGTCGGTGCTGGACCACCACCTCGCCGACTCGAAAACCGCGGGCGGCGGCCAGAACGGTAACAAATCGGTGCAGTTCGCCGTAAAGACGAATTTCGCGGAATACTTCGGCACGCCCTAACTTGAGACCGCAGTTATGGTCGTGTAAGTGTACTCCTGTCCACTTGCTAACCAGCCAGTTGAAAACGCGGCTGGGAATCACTTTATGCCAGGGGTCGTAACGCACCTTTTTCCAACCCGTGACCAGGTCGTAGCCCTTCTGGAGTTCGTCGAAGAGGCGGGGAATTTCACCGGGATCGTCCTGCAAATCGGCGTCGAGGGTGCAAATCCATTCTCCCCGAGCTTGGCGGATACCGGCAGCGAGTGCGGCAGCCTTGCCGAAATTACGACGAAAGCGAATCCCCGTGATTCGCGCATCCTGCTGCGCCAGCTGGCCTATCACCGACCATGACCCATCCGTGCTCCCGTCGTCCACAAAGATGAACTCCATTTCCCAGGCGTGTTTAGCCGCAACTTCTGCCAGTTCACGAGCCAGTTGTTCTAAGCTGGCCTCTTCGTTATAGACGGGAATAATTACTGAAATCACAGCAGGCTAATCTCCGGCACTCCCTGTTCGTGATACAGCCTGAATCGTTATAGCAAGTCCTATCTCGGCAAGCATCCCGAATTAGTTTAGTTTCCACGCCGACGGAAGCGGTATTCTGTTCGGGCAAAAATCAATCGCGGCGAGCTGGATTATTTCTGGGCAGGCAAAGCAGACATGTTCTCAACCAATCGGGCGCCATCAGAGCCACAGCCACCAGCACTTCGCTGGCGATCCAGACCAGCCTTAACACAACAGCCATCAAAGCTGCCTGCGGTGCTGTGATTACGCCGACGCCAGCCAGAATCCAGGCCAGGATTCCTTCGCGCACGCCGAAGCCTCCCGGCAGCAGGCTGACAAATCCCAGCACCACGGCGGCACTAATACTCAGCGTTACCAGCCCCAGCAGCTCGGTGGAAAAGTTCGCGGGTATCATAGCCTTCAGTGCCAGCCAGGCGCTCAGGCCTAACAGCCACCAGTTGACTATGCCAACGGCCAATCCCGTTAGCAAAGCATTGTAACTTAGTCCCCAGGTGATCGGTGCGCTGGTGTGATTGCGCAGTACCAACCAGCGCGCCAGCCGATTGAATCCCGCCGGCACTAGTGGGAACAGCATGGCCAGGCCTAACAGGATGAACCCGCCGGCAGCTAACCAGGTAGGCCAATCCGAAATCAGGGAGGAGTTTCCGAAAATTTGTACCAGTTGCGGAGCTAATTGCTGCGCCTGTGGCTGAAACAGGAGAAATCCGGCCACGAGAAATGCGCCAGCAGCCATGCAGGTGAGCGTTTCGTAAAAGACGGCCAGGATGGTAGCCGCTGGCTGCACCTGCACCGCATGTAAGAGCGCAGCACGCAGAATCGGCACCAGCGCTTTGCCGGGCACGTATTTGCCAATATGACCGACAAAATACGCCCGGAAAACGGCAGCGAACGGTGTCGGCTGACCCAGGTTGCGCAGACACCACCTCCAATAAAACAGGCTCGGCAGGTACGCCACTAAATAAACTGCTCCGCAGACCGCCAGCCAGAACGTGTCCAATCGCCAGGCCTCGGCCGGTAACTGCGACCATTGCCGCGCAAATTCCCACGCAACAAAAGCTACAACCAGGCAGGTGATCAGCCACTTGATAACTGATTTAGTCCAGCGCACTTAGCCAGTCTCCGCGAGCTTATCTTCGTGAGCGGTAACGGGAACGTCTGGGTTTTTTAACCTGGGGCGTCGCTACACTCTGACCACGCAGGCGGAAAATCATATCCCGCAACTGAGCCGCTCGCTCGAATTCTAAGTTTTCCGCTGCCTCTAACATTTGCCGATGCAAGTCCTCCAGGTATTCCTGGGTAACGTACTGGTCCTCGTCCTGACCCGCGATGCGTGTCACCAGTCGGCGTGCCGCGATTTCCGATTCGATGCCGGCCCGGATGGCTTTGCGGATGGTTTCCGGCGTGATGCCATGCTCGGCGTTATACTTCAACTGCAACTCGCGTCGGCGATTCGTTTCGTCAATGGCCCGCTGCATGGAGTCGGTCACATGATCGGCATAGAGGATGACTTCGGCGTTCACGTTCCGCGCCGCTCGACCCATAGTCTGGATCAGCGAGGTCTCGCTGCGCAGGAAACCTTCCTTATCCGCATCTAATATCGCCACTAATGACACTTCCGGCAGATCGAGACCCTCACGGAGCAGGTTGACACCGACTAATACATCAAACGCACCTTCTCGTAGTTCTTTCAGGATGTGCCAGCGTTCAATGGCGTCCAGTTCCGAATGCAAATACTTGCAGCGGATGTTAGCATTTTTCAGATAAGCGGCTAAGTCTTCGGACATGCGTTTGGTGAGGGTGGTGACCAGGACACGCTCATGGCGTTCGACGCGGCGATGGATCTCCTTGATAAGGTCGGCGATCTGGCCCCGTGCTGGCCGAACATGCACGAGCGGATCCACCAGGCCAGTAGGTCGAATGATCTGCTCGACGACTTCGCCTCCGCACTTTTCCAGTTCATAAGGCCCCGGTGTGGCGGAAACAAAAAGTGCCTGGTGAATCCGTGCCTCCCACTCATCAAAACGCAGGGGCCGATTATCCAGAGCGCTCGGCAAGCGAAAACCGTGTTCCACCAGGGTGAGCTTGCGGCTATGGTCACCGGCAAACATCCCGCGAATCTGCGGTATGGTTACATGCGATTCGTCCACAATGAGCAGGAAATCCTTCGGGAAAAAGTCAATCAACGTATAAGGCGGTTCGCCCGGCTTTCGGCCACTAAGCCAGCGACTATAGTTTTCGATGCCAGGGCAGTGGCCGGTCTCTAATAACATTTCCATGTCGTAGCGTGTGCGGGCTTGCAGTCGCTGGGCCTCTAATAACTTGCCCTGCTCCTTGAACCAGCGGACACGCTCCTCCAGTTCCTGAGCGATGCCCTCCACCGCCTGACGGATGCGCTCTTCCGGTGTGACGAAATGTTTCGCGGGGTAAATATAGACTTCTTCCAGCGGCCGTAAGGTTTCGCCACTAACGGGGTGAATTGCAGCGAGGTATTCGATTTCGTCCCCGAACATTTCGATGCGGAGGGCGTATTCTTCGTAGGCCGGCCAAATTTCGACAATGTCACCGCGGACGCGAAACTTGCCTCGGCTGAGTGTGGTATCGTTGCGCTCGTATTGAATATCCACGAGTTTGAGTAACAATTCGTCGCGATCCACCAGGGCACCGACGCGGAGGTAAATCATCATTTGCTTGTAATCAGCCGGAGAACCCAGGCCGTAAATGCAGGAAACGCTGGCAACAATAATCACGTCCTCCCGGCTCATCAATGCGCTGGTGGCGGCCAGCCGCAGACGATCTATCTCCTCGTTAATCGAGGCGTCCTTTTCAATGTAGATGTCGCGCTGGGGAATATAGGCTTCGGGCTGGTAGTAGTCGTAGTAGCTGATGAAGTAATGGACAGCGTTGCGGGGAAAGAATTCCTTGAATTCGCTGTAGAGTTGAGCGGCCAGGGTTTTGTTGTGGGACATAACCAGAGTAGGTTTGTTGAGAGCAGCGATGACATGGGCCATGGTGAAGGTCTTGCCGCTGCCGGTCACTCCGAGCAACGTTTGAAAGCGTTTCCCCTGGCGGAATCCCTCTACCAGCTGGGCAATCGCTTTGGGTTGATCGCCGGCTGGCTGAAACTCGCTGACCAGTTCAAAGCGTGGCGGCATGGCTTTAGAGTTCTCGTTTTTGCATGTCAGGCAGGCGGTTGGCAAAAGCTCCAGGCGAGTCAGGTGGCGGCATGGCTTGCCGGATTTCCTTTGTGCATGGACGGCGGTCGTTCTTTCTGCAATTATAATTGGGCCTGCGAAGTGTGGCTGGCGGGCCAGACTTCTTCTTTTTTCGCCGATAGAATTGGCCCGGTGCCTTGACCAGCGGGCGCTTCGCTTCTACAGTAGCGTTCTCGGCCTGGTACAATAGCGACGAGGTAGCCGAGGAAGGTTCATTGTGAGGAAACAAGCGTGGAAACCGGTATGCGCGTGAATGTCCGACGGCTGGCAGGTAATCTGGGAGTGCGACCGATTCAGGTGCGGGCCGCTTTGCGGTTACTGCAAGCGGGAAACACCGTGCCGTACCTGGCCTATTACGGACGGGCACGCACCGGCGGTTTATCCGAGACGGCACTCCGCCACCTTGCCCGCTATCTGGAAGAGCAAAAACGCCTGGCCGAACGCAAGCAATCGGTGCTTAAGCATATCGAGGGGCAGGAACGCCTGACTGCCGAGTTGCGCGAAAGCATTCTCCGCGCTGAGGACGCGCCCCAGCTGGAGGAGTTGTTCTATCCGTTCAAGCAGCCGCAAGAGACGCCAGCCGACCAGGCCCATGCCCAGGGCTTGAGCAAGCTGGCAGACGCCGTCTGGACCAGCGATCCGGTTGCCGAGCATCTGCAGGACCTTCTGCCCACTTTCGTCAATCCCGACGTCGGCTTGAACACGCCGGAAGAAGTGCTGGAAGGAGTCCGGCATCTTTTAGCGGAACGGTTGTCGCAGCTCTGGCAGTGGCGACGAGTGGGACGAAAGGCGCTGCGCGAACAGGCGGAGTTGGTAGCCCGTCGGCATCCGGAACTGCCTGAGGGCGAAGGTCAGGAGTACCGCGACTTTTTCGATTTTCGGGAGCCCATTCGCCGACTGCGACCTTACATCTTGCTGGCCCTGGTGCAAGGGGAACGTTCGCGGGCCCTGCAACTCGATATTGCTTGCGATGTGGAGAAGATTCGTCAAACCCTGCTGGAAAACTTCCCCATTCAGGAACACCGGCATCTGGAACTGATCCGCAGCGCCGCCGAAGAAGCGGTGGAGCTTTATCTCATACCGGCGTTGCTCGGCGAATTGCGGCGGAAACTTTACCAGCGGGCGGAAGATTACGCGGCGGAAGTTATCGCGGCCAGTTTGCGGCGATTGGCGCTGGTGCGGCCAATGACAGGGTATCGCGTGCTGGCCATCGATCCGGGCTTGCGTCCGGGATGCCGTGTGGCTGTGCTGGATGAATCGGGCACGGTGCTGGAGTGCCGACTGCTGCACCTTCTCACCCCATCTCGTGCCACTCGCGGGAAAACGAAGGAAACAGTTTCATCTTCCGCGGCAACCGGCGACACCTCCTCCAGCCACCAGAGCGATAATGCGATTTCCAGCCCGAGCGGAGCGACTACCGACGGAACTACCGCCAGCCAGGCTGCCAGCACTACGCCCGGCGATTCGGAGTTGGGCAACAATTCTGAAACGGATACTCACGCTACCGATGCTGAATCGTCCGCCGCTAAAGAAGCCGCGACTTCCTCAGAAGGCCGTAGCCAGGATGCCCGAGTTTCGTTACCGGATATTGAGCAACTTTGCGAGCTGGTGAAGCGTTATGAAGTGCAGGTCATCGTTATCGGCAATAATAACCACTGCCGCGAAGTCGAAAAACTGGTGCAGGAACTCATTCGTGAACGGCTGACGGATGGGCAATACAGCATCGTCAGTGACCTGGGAGCAGCACAGTATGCGGGTGGCATACTCGGCAAGGAGGAGTTGCCCAATCTGGATGCCGGTCTGCGTTTGGCAGTAAGTCTGGGTCGGCGGTTCCAGGACATGCTGGCCGAACTGGTCAAGGTGGACGTACCGAGCCTGGCCGGACTGCTCAACTTCTATGACATCGGTCCCCGCCGGGCTCAGGAAGCTGTGCGCCATACCCTGGAAAGTCTGGTCAATTGGGTGGGTGTGGATTTAAACCAGGCCAGTTTTTCCCAACTACGTTATGTGGCGGGATTGAACGACCACCTGGCCCGAGTGCTGGTGGATTATCGTCGCAATGTGGGACCGTTTCGCCGTCGGGAACAATTGCTGCAGGTTCCGGGCATCACCGAAGCGGTTTATAAGCAGGCGGCTGCGTTTTTGCGTATTCCCGACGGCGAGGAACCACTCGATTCGACCTGGCTTCATCCCGACCAGTATGACCTGGCGCGGCGACTACTGCAAGCGCTGGGCTTCTCGCCGGAAGCAGTGCGTGAGCCTTTCCGCCGCCGCGAACTGCGCCAGGCTCTGGGTCGCGTCGAGGTCAACAAACTCGCCGCAGAGCTCGGTTGCTCTCCCATAGCATTGCGGGAGGTGATGAATCACCTGTCGGCAGCCGGGCGTGATCCGCGATTATCATTGCCGGAGCCAATTCTGCGACGCCAACTCCGACCGGTGAGCGAACTCCGTGCCGGGGAGCATTATTACGGACTGGTGGTACGGCTGCTGGATTTCGGCGCGTTTGTGGATATTGGAGCGGAAGAAACCGGCCTGCTACATAGAAGCCGCATGGGCCGAAGCAAGTTTCACTCCCCACGCGAGGTGCTCACGGTGGGGCAAGTGGTAAGTGTCTGGGTGGTGCAGGTGGATGCTGGCCTGAAACGCATTGCCTTGAGCCTGGTTCCACCGGTAGCGCGGCGTCGGCGAGCGATACGCCGTCGTCGCGCCGTGCGACCTTCCCCGCCGGTAACGATGATTGTTCAGCCACCCAAACCCAGTACCGCGGCAACGGTAGCCTCCTCTCCGGCGACAGCCGCGACCGCAGCAGTACCGGCCAGCACCGAAATCACAGCGCCCACACAACCGTCGGAAACAACCATGCCGGCTACTCCGGTACCTCCGCCGACAGTAGCCGGGCCGACTGGACCGACAATCGAACCGCCTGCAACCTGTCAAACGCCTCCCTCGCCGATCTCGGCTCCGACAGAACCAAAACCGGCCGAGACGCCTGCTCCCACGCTGACCGCTCAGGCGGAACCTTCGCCCACCCCTGTTCGTCCTCCTCGTCCAGCACGCAAGCCCGAACCGCTACTGTCACCGGCACGTGAAACGCCAACTTTGCCACCGGATGTCTTGAGCGGCAAAAGAGAATTACGAACATTCGCGGAATTGAAAGCGTTTTTCGAGGCCCGGCAACGATTGCAGGCCAGCAGTCAATCCACTGCTGAACAGCCGCCGGCCAGTCCGGTTTCGGATGATTCCGGACGATGACAGTTTTTTCCATTCGCTCTGCGCATACAATCCTTCTGAGGGACAAGATAACACCAGGAGGGTCAACGATGATTCCGGAACAAATACGTCAGCCGGATGCAGAGCGTCCTCAAAAGGAAATGCCCGTTCCGTTAGCCCTCGGTTACCAGCCCCGCGTTTTGCCCAACGCTGTGGATGTTACTGGACTGGTACCCGACGAAGTTCACGTGGACCCATATATCACCGCTGGTCATCCAGGGTACGAAGAAAGCGGTGAGTCGCAAATTATCCCAATGGATCGCCTCACGGGCGGTCAATCGTCCGCAGGCTAACGCGGCAGGCGATCCCCACTTCAACCACAAAACATCGCCTTACGTGGCTGCACAGAACCAGGCGGCGACTGTCTCATCGGTATGTTCGCATTGCGCCTCCAAGCAAACGCAGGCGTGCTAACCTTCCTAGCGTTCGGAGGGAATACATGCCAACCCATCGCCTTCCTTCTCGAGCAAAAGTGATCGGCGGTAATCCTGGTTTACAACACTTCGCTACTTTCCGTTACCCACTGGGCTATGGAAGCTTTCTCGGTATCAGTGTGGCTATTCTGCTTAGCCTGCCGCTAGCGAGCGTTGCTCGGAAAGATGCTGGTGGTCGGCCAGTGCGCGAATTCCCAGCAGAGTTGATAGAAGACAAAATCCGCGGCGGGTTGGTCGGACAGCTTTTGGGCAACCTGAACGGGTTGCCGCACGAGTTCAAATACATCGAAGAGCCAGGCGATGTCCGCGACTATGTGCCTGCTTTGCCGGATGGCGCCTGGACCGACGACGATACCGACATCGAATGGACTTATGTGGTGGCCATGCACCGCCAGCGCCGGCTCTTGTTGCCGTGGCACGATATCCGAAGTCTCTGGCAGACCCATATCAATCGCCGCATCTGGTCTTCCAATCAATACGCTCGCCAGTTGATGGACTTAGGGATCGATCCGCCTGCCACGGGTTTAGTTGCCTTGAATCCCTGGGCGGAATTCAACATCGCGGGCCAGTTCTGCGCCGAAACATTCGGCCTGATTGCACCTGGATTACCAGAAACAGCAGCGACTATCGGGACGCATTACACTTGCGTGGCAGTGTCCGGAGAACCGCTCCAGGCAACTCAGCTGTTCACGGCTATGATTGCCACAGCTTTTCTCACGGCAGATTTGCAAGAAATCCTGAATGCTGGCCAGCAAGCTTGCGATCCGCAGTCGAGGTTGCTGCAAGTAGTTCGCCAGGTCCTGGCCTGGCACAAACAGTTCCCGGACGATTGGCGCGCTACTCGGCAGAAGATCAAGGAAACCTACGACATTTACGGTAAGTCCCACCGGGGCCGCAACGGGTACGAGATCAACACAGCTTGTATTATCGCCGCTTTGCTTTATGGACATGGGGACTTTGTCAAGAGCATGACGTTGGCCTTCAACTTCGGATGGGATGCTGATTGCAATGCTGCCACTGTTGGCACTATACTCGGCGTGCGTCAGGGCTGGCAATGGATGCAAAAGCAGGGTTGGCGCATCCAGGATCGTTATCGCAATACTACCCGCGAAGGTTTGCCAGAAGACGAAACCATCACGCGTTTCGGGGATCGGCTGATCGAATTAGCGCGGCTTGCTATAACCGAAGCTGGCGGCGAATATACCAAGAACACCGCGGGTAAGCACATTTACCGCATTCCTATCCAGCAGCCTCGCTGTGTCCATCCCCTGGCAATGGATGAAAAAAACACTCAACAACTGGCACGACTTTACTCGCCGCAAAAATTACTGGACGGATTACGTTCAGCGGATGAGCAAACCAGAGCTCGCAGTGCTTATCTGGCCATTGCTCTGGGATATAGCAACGAGGTTCGTCAGCGTGATGAGGCGGCCTGGAAAGCGGGGCTGGCTGCTCTCGACAAATATCCCAAGGTTGTTCAGGCCATTCACTACTATACACCAGCTACGGAGCTGGCTAATCAACTGCGGCAATCTGCTCTGCAGGCGGGTTTAGCACGACCTCCGAAAAAGCTTCCGCTCTGGTAAGTCCGCCGCTCCAGCAGGGCACTTAGCGAACCCGGGGCCAATAGCGACCTCCTAAGGGCGACAAACTATGCACTGGCCCGGGTGCATGAAACGCTACGACCTGCCTGGCTACCGGTGTATCGCTTTCAAAAACCATACGCGCCGCGTACGCCACTTCGTGAAACGCCACGATTTTGCTCAGGACGTAATAGTCCCGTTCCTGGCGATTGAACACGAACCACCAGTCGCCATGCAGGGTGCCGATCTGCTGCGGATAACGAATGGCCCATTCCAGGGCATAGCCCGAATAAAATGCTGCCAGCCCGTAAGGATCGAACAGGTTGTCTCCGGGTCGCAAGTGCTGACGTAACCAGTAACCGGCTTGGCGATGGCCTATTGCTCCGGCATGCAGGGGTTCGCGGACCAGTTTGCCGACACAGACGGCTAGAAAACCGGCCAGAGCAAAGTTAAACAGTCGCTGCAGGTTTTGGATCCATCGCCAGCTAACTGCGCCGCAACTTCTTTGATGCCACCACACGCTGGCCTTTGCGAACCGCCACGTTAACCCAGCGCACATTAGACCGCAGATGGTAATCGGATAACTGTAACGCTCTGCCGAATAGCCAAGCACCAGGGCACCCCGCCAGAGCACCAACATATAGATAAGCACGAACAAGGTCACTAATAACCAGAGCGGATCCCGACGCAGGCGACGCAAAGCCAGAACCAAACCTGGCAGGACCAATATCAACGGAGCATAGAAGAATCCCTGGGCGATATCTTCCAGGACATAAACAAGCGCCCGGAATATCCCAACGTTGGCTGCATCGGGAATGTGAGCGGCCAGGAGCGAGCACGTCGTATGGATCGCCGATATAGGAGCTGAGCCAGCCGCGCCAGCATTCAGCAGAAGTCGGCCGCTCGGTTTCACCGTTAGCCCACCAATCGCGTAAGTGTACGGAAAAACACTTATAACCAGCGGAAGGAAAAATGAAACCATTGTTCGCACCAGCTGGCCTGCACTACCAGGCAAATCCCGACGGAAATAAAGGGCTGGGATGCTTATGAGCACGGTGAGGGCAAAAATGGCAGCCTCCGGTCGGGTGAGGTAAGCAAGCCCGCAGGCCAGTCCGCCTGCAGCAAACCAGTACCACCTTCCCTGCTGCAAACCGATACTGACCAGCAGCAGACTCCAAAACACCCCCGCCAGATATAAACCCTCCGAAAGAGCATCGCACAAACAACTGGCCAGGCCCGGCAACAGGTTGAACAATACCGCTACCCAGAACGCGGCCGTAGTGCCAACGAGCCGACGAGTCAGCAAAAATATCGCCGGCGTGGCGAGTAATCCGGCCAGGAAATTTGCCAGTTGCGCCGCCAGCTGCCAGGCTTCCGGTTCCAGTTCCCGGCCGGGAAACAGCAAACGTTGACAGCCGGCTATCGCCAGCGGATAAAGCGGATGTTGCTGCGACTGGCGAACCACTACGCTCCATGGTTGGCGCTGCAAGTAAATCGCATACTGAATGTAATCCACGCCATCCCGCGAAATACACACGGTGCGTAGCAGAATCATCGCCTTCACCAGCACCGCCACCAACAACGCCAGCAACAGTAAGAACATCGCCGGGTCGCCTCGAAACGCGAGGAAACGTAAGGGATGGCGAATATTCGCCGATTTTTCTAAGCTTCTGTGCTGGTACACGCTCGTTTCGCTCCGACCGCCTAAATGTTAAGTTGCACCGGCGCCGATTATTTTTTCCCATCGGGCTGACGTCTATCGTCGCGGAGATTTTTGCGGTAGGGATACGATCTTACGGCAGCCAGGCTGAACCGATGCCCGCCCGTGCGATGCAGTTCTCGATTGTTGAAAGCGGCGGCAAATCATTGCGAAGTAACTACCATTCGGCCATCCTTAGAGCAAGGCGAACTCGACGAGCCACGCTCTCTCGCAGTGGGAATACCGCTGACTTTTGCTTGCTGCTCCTGCTTGTTTGTGCGAATATTCACCAGGAAAAGCGATGTTCTTTGGTGCTGCGCATGAACTGGTGTGCGACGAAGGCGTGATCACAACGGTTGCAGGGATGCGAGCCAACAATGCCTTTGCTGCCCTGGCGGTCTTGTTCTACGGGTCGCCACGCCGAAGGCTGCGGGCGATCACTTCCAGGTCGGCCAGGAGATGGCGATGCTGGTTCGGTACTCGACCGGCCAGAGTCGCACCGCCCTGGGCTTGTCGAATGGCGTAATAATCCAGAACCAGCCGTTCGCCTCGAAGCGTAACTTCGTACCGGAAACGTTCCAGACTCCCTGTTGGAGCAGGCAACTGTTCCACAGAGCCGCGACGATGCACGGTTGCTTGTTGTTGCGCCAGCCACTGCTCGACCTGCTGCTGATACTGTGCCCCGGTGAGAGCATGGGCGGGTGGGTCGAGCGTAAGCAGCAGGGTGCCGCCATTCGGTTCATCGAGGAAAATTTGCCGAGGGTCAGCTCGTCGTACCGTCCATCGCCTGGGGTAAACGAACGCGACCCCCAACGTTTTTTCAGCAAACAGAAGCCGCGTATTTTCTTCGTCCGGCACCAGCTTTAAACCGCGGAGCGCGGTCTCACTCAACTGCGGAATATCGTTCACCATCCGCCGCGTTATAACCAGGGTTCCCTGAACCTGACCTACCGCCTGGCCTTCGCTGTCCAGCAGCCATTGCTTACCCTCGAGGGAGAGGTAAACAATTTTGTTTTGTGCTAGGTCGAAGTAAAGCAGGCCGTGAAGCTCATGCCGACTTGCGCCATCTTCCGACACGCCGCTGACGGTTCCTGCAAAACTGATCTGGGCCAACCGTTGCCCCTCTCGCTGCTGAATTTGTTCCAAGCGGCAGCTTATCGTTCCCTGGGTAACCTTTTCCAGGTCGGTCAATTCCTGAACGGCCGACGGATCAGCTGGCCACTTTTCGCCCATGCCGACAGCGCGTCCTGGCAGCAAACCGGCCAGCGCTGGGGTAAACACATCGGTGCGAACGCGATCGATTTCCGACCAGGTCAAAGGCACGTCGGGTGAAAACGGCACTTCCAGGTGTCCGGCACGCAGAATCACCATGCGCCGCGCTGCCGGGCGCAGCTGGCTGACCTGCTCCTGTTGCCCTAAGCGACGCTGGAAGTCCAGTCGCTCATACAGCCGGATTGTGCGTTGCACGACGCCATTGGCAGCCACTTCGAGTATCTTCTCGGCATAGTCAATGGCACTGCTACCGGTGAATGCGGCGGTTTGCGGCGGGCCATTCGGCTTTTCCGGCGGTAAGCGGAGTTCGCCACGCAAGTTCACGCGGCAGCTGACATGATACTGCTGTCCGACCGCCGATTTTTCCTGCAACCACACTTTTTGGGAACTTTCCTGGCCCGCGGTTACCGAGCAGATTGTCAACAGCACCCACCCTGGCACCAACCACCTGCCATTGATTCGTGGATTCGCCATCACCTTACCCGCCGTGATTGCCTGGTGCCCCGGTTATAGTGTGTCCCGGTACTTTACCCCCGACCATCATGGTCCAGAAGAATGGGAGTTGATCCGTTGCTCCCCGCCGCTATTGTAACTCGCTAGAGCTTCCGCGACAAAATGGGAGGCCCAAGCTGATGCAGGATGATAAATCTACCGCTCAGGTGGACGTAGTAGCCGTCGCCGCTCATCCAGACGATCTGGAAATCACCTGCGGTGGCACGCTTGCGTTACTCGTGCGCCAGGGATATCGCGTCGCCATGATTGACCTGACCGATGGTGAACCGACACCACGGGGCACACAGGAAATTCGTGCTCGTGAAGCGGAAGCTGCGCGCCAGGTCCTGGGAGTGCCTTTACGCATCGGTGTCGGTTTACCGAACCGCCTCCTGATGGACAGCCCTGAAAACCGCTTCGCCCTGGCTACCTGGTTTCGGCGACTCCGGCCGCAGATAGTCATTGCTATGGCCGGCAGAACTCCCGCCGCCTCTCCCGACCATTACCAGGCTCAACTGCTTATCGAAGCGGCACGCTTTTACTCCCAACTTACCAAATGGGACGATCGCTTCGCCGGTACAGCTCCCTATCGGGTTCCTCACCTGGTGTATGCGCCGGTTCCGGGCGACGCCGAAATCCGTCACTGGCACACAACGTTTGTGGTGGACATCTCGGACACTTTTGAACAGAAGCTCCAGGCAGTGCGGTGCTACCAATCGCAATTCGACGAAGCACGCTTTGAACGGATGCGGCATTTTCTCAGCAGTTACAACGGTTTTCTCGGTAGCCGCTGCGGTTTTCGTTACGGCGAACTTTTTGCCCTACCCCAACCGCTGGGGACGAATGACCTGTTCCGCACTGTGCTGGGCGGCCAGGCACCGATGCCACCAACACCGCTGACGCCACCGGCGACTCTGCCCCACGGATAGCGGCGATGTTTCAAAGTCGCAGACGAGTTATGCGATAGCGCCTCGCGCCAGCGACCCGGTTCCAGAAAAAGCATGGTCGGCTAAATTGCTCCTATGCTGGTGAAATATCTGAGTGAAGGAGCAGTTTTGGAAGTCGGGACATGTCGCCCGCGCAGGAGAACAACTGGGCGACGTTCTGGTCTTACACAAGCCAGTCCTTGCGGTTTCGCACGGCGGGAGCACAGCAGGAATCGGTTGGTGTGAGCAAGCAAAACAACCGGTGGCAAAAGGTCTCGACTGCCTCTCGTGCAGCAGGGATCGGAATTTGGAACGGAATTCCTATCCGGCATTTGCCGGGCCAGGATGAGTAAGCCGGGATTGCTGGGGCGCTTGGCTTACGTAACTGCAAGCTCGTTGTCCTGGCCAACATGACTGCCAACAATTCCTCGAATTGACCGCCGAAGAATATTATGTGCTGTTTCATCTGAGGGTCCCGTATGCGTTTTCGCATCTCGGCGCTGGGAGCACAGCTTGGCCACGGAAAAGACGACCGCCCTGGTGCTGCGGACTACCGATTTCAGTGAGACCAGTCGCGTGGTGGTGCTCTGGACACGCGATTTTGGTAAGGTACGCGCTCTGGCAAAGGGCGGGCGCAGACTCCGCAGTGCCTTTGAAGTTGCTCTTGACCTGCTGAACTTGTGCGATATTGTCCTCATCCGCAAAGCTTCTGACGCTCTCGATCTGCTCACCGAGGCACGACTCCGCGAACGCTTCGTCCATTTGCGCACTCATCTGCAGGCTTATTACGCGGCCTGCTTGATGGCCGAAATTTTGTCCATTTGCGCTCAGGAAAACGATCCGCATCCGCAGTGGTTTGAGGAGACGATTTCCGCTTTGCGCCAGCTTAGCGGCGAGGCGGTCTATCCCACATTGCTGCAATGGGAAGTGCGGGCCTTGCGGGAGGTCGGTCTCCAGCCAGTCCTGGATCGCTGCGTGCTATGCAAGCAACCGATGCTCGCGGCATCTGGCGGTGCCTCGCTCACCTGGAGTGCTCTGGCCGGCGGGGTCGTTTGTTCTCATTGCCACGTCGCGGCCCGGGGACGACGGCAAGTCTCAGCACATCTGATCGGGCAACTGCAAAAGCTTGCCTGCTCCTCCACCGAGCTACCAGACCCAGCGACGTGCCTCGATTTGCTTGACTTACTGCACGACTACTGGATGCAGCAGCTCAGCGTGCCTCTGCGTCTGGCTATTTATTTCCAACCTATTCGCCGTGATGCGGGGAAACCGGAAGGGGGCCATGGGTATAACTCGCCTAGCTAATCGGGGCCGGCCAGGTCGCTTGCTCATAACCTGTCTGGCGTGGTCTGTCTTTGGTTGCCAGCAAATGTCCTCCTTTTCGTGGTCCGACTGGAAAAAGCCACGGGTCGAGTTGCCGCCACCGCCACCGGAAAAAGTATTTCGGGCCGGTCACTGGGAGGAAGAACCGCCTCCGCCACCTGGAACCCTGGCGGGTGATTTAGCTTCTGCGCGAGTGCTTTTCCAGCGCGGCCAGTACGAGGATGCGGAAAAGGTTTTCGCCTGGTTGGCCGACCGTGCTGAGCGTGAAAAAGACCCTAACCTTTATGAAGAGGCCCTCTATTGGCTCGGAGAATCCCAGTTCGCACAACGCAATTATCCGGCAGCAGCCGCTACCTATAAGCGTCTGCTTGATAAGTTTCCCAACTCCCGATTCCGTGCTGAGGTCATCCGCCGCGAAGTTGAGATTGCCGAAAACTGGCTGGAAGTCACCCGTGAAGAAATGCTTAGTCGAAACCAAGGTCGGTGGTATTGGCCACGCCTGTTTAATTTCGAGAAGGAGAAACCCCTGGTCGGCGTCGAGTCGCAGGCACTCGGTATCTTGCAGGCTGCTTATTTGCAAGACCCGACCGGCCCTCTGGCGCCCCATTGCTTAGACCGCATCGCAGCCGTCAACTATTTCCGCCAGGAATGGGAAGAGGCGGACCGATACTACAGTTTACTTACCGAAAGTCATCCGCATTCCCCACTGGCTGTCTCTGCCTTACGGCGAGCTATCGAGGCTAAGATTAACTCCGTGCCAGGCCCGGAATATGATGACACTAAATTAGCCGAAGCGCGTCATCTCGTGGACGTGGCATTACGCAAATATCCGGAATTGCGCGACCCTCAATCGCAAGCTTATCTTGAAACCACGGTGGCGGCTATTCATGATCGCCAGGCTCAGAAGGATTTCAACATTGCCGAATTTTATCGCCGCACCGGTCTGCCGGGTTCCGCATATTTTTATTACGAACTGGTCCGGCGACGCTATAGCGGTACTCGATGGGCACAATTAGCTGAGCAGCGCATCCAAGAACTTCGTGCACAGGTTGAAAAAGACCACCCTCGTAACGAGAATCCATGAACCGCTTACTTTCGGCTCGAAAAATCTATAGTGTACTTGCATACACTATACCACTCCTAGCGTCTGCCTGCACCAGTACAGGGGGCGTTAGCATCCTCGGTTACAGCTCCGACTCGAATTACGACACCAGCATTCACACCGTTCGCGTGCCCGTTTTCAGGAACCTGACTTTTTACCGAGGCATTGAATTTCAACTGACCCAGGCGGTGATCCAGAAGATCGAAGCACGCACGCCGTGGAAGGTGGTCCAGCAAGGATATGCCGATGCCGAGTTGTTAGGTACTATCACTCAACTGCAAAAGCGTATTCCGCTGGTGAACCCGCTTAACGAGGTTCGTGAGGGTGAATATACCATGACGGTTGAAGTTAGTTTCCGCGACTTGCGAATCGGAACCGGCATACCCGAGCCTCTCAGCCCTTCGGAGCCCACACCTTCGGAGGCCAACAGCGCTTCTTCCGGTAAGCCGCCGCCCAAAACGCTTCTTATTCGCAGCCGGCCATTTGTCCCGGAATTAGGTCAGTCCACAGCTACAGCCCGCCAGCAACTGGTCGAAGATATCGCCGAACAGATCGTCAACATGCTCGAATCGCCCTGGTAAATATCCTTCTAGCATTTTATCGCTTTTCCATCTGGCACCACCATGCAGAGCATTATTTATCTACACAAATGGAAGCGGTTGCTAATGTTTCCAGCTGGCTTTGGAATGCCGTTGCATTGGAAGGGGTTTCTGGTTATATACTCTCCTCTCAGAACATAAGCGGAGGAAGTTGACCATGTATATCACGGCACGAGGCACGACCTTAAGTGCAATACTAAGTGCAGCCGCACTAACTTTAGTTACCGACCTGAAATATGCGCTGGCCCAAACGCCACCTGCAAATGCCAGCGCAGCACCCGGTGCTAGTGGCCTGGGTACAGAAGTAGTTGCTCTGGTCAATAATGTTCCAATTACCCGAGCCGAATTAGCGAACGAACTTATAGCCCGCAAGGGTCGGCAGTTTCTCGAACTGCTTATCAATCGCCGCATCATCGAACAGGCCGCCGCCAAGGCTGGAGTCACCGCCACCGACAAGGAAGTCGAGGAAGAATTAGCAGAGGTGATTCGTTCCCTCAAGCTCAAAAATGCCGCCGAATTTGAAAGAACCGTGCTCAAGGATCGCCAGACCACCCTTTACGAATATAAGGAGGACGTTCTCCGCCCGGCCATTCTTATGCGAAAACTGGCGGAAAAACGCGTGCAGGTAACTGAAGAGGATTTGCGCAAGGCTTTCGAGGCCAACTATGGCGAGAAAGTACAATGCCGTATTATCTTGATCCCCAAGTCAGATGGCCTGGGCGTCGCACTCAAGGTATATGAAAAGGTTCGCGGTAAAGGGTTGGAGGAATTTATCCGGGAAGCAAGCCAACAGCCTTCCCACCTGGCTGCTACCGGCGGTAGGATACGCCCTATCAATCGTCATTCAGCAGTACCGGAGCTAGAGCGGGCTGCATTTAGTCTTCGGGATGGCGAGATCAGTGAGATCATCGAGGTTCAGGAAGGTTATGTGATTCTTTACCGCGAACGGCTCATTCCGGCCGACACCAGTATTCGCTTCGAAGATGTGCGTGAGCTACTCTATAAGGAAGTTTACAAACGCAAGATCGAAGCTGAGATTCCTTTGCTATTCAACGAATTACGGGCAAGCGCGGTCATTAAGGATTTCCTTAACAACCGCTTCGATGTCCAGGACATTGCTTTGCCAATCCCAAATCAAAATAAGCCCGCCTCACCCAATCCTGCTGCCAATCGGTAAGAGCACCCGCTAATAATAAGTCCTGTTCACTGGAATAACGAAGTAACGGATGCTCGGATCAACATCTATGTAATTATTGTTAGACAAGCCGAAACGAAAACAGCGTTGACTATGCTTAAGCATTCCCGGCAGAAATGCATTGCGGTGTGAGGAGCAGTGGGACCAGTCCTTTGTTTCGTTATGGCAAAAAGTTTCTCGTGTCGCCCGAACAAAGGTTCGACAGTTTGCGAATCATTTGCCAAGTCGCCAAACATAGGCTAAGCTTAGGGTAGAAGTGACGTTGCTGATGAATTTGCCGCTTTGTCGAGTAACAGCCATGCCCCATACTCGAAGCACGAAGAAGGCCGAATCAATTGCCCATCCAAGCAATGCCTGGGAACCGGTCAAGGAGGCCATCCTTCGGCGAGCCGAAACACGCGGATTTATCCTGCCGAGAGAAATACGTGAAGAGCTGCAACGGCTCGGCCTGGATGGGCAGCAATGGCGGGAGTTTGTTCGCCAAGCGGGAACCTTACTTACTTACCGTAACGGACGCTATTATTATGTCCCGGCCTGGAATGAAGCTCGCTTACGTGAAGAAGAGCGCCAGCTTCACGTGCGTGCTCTGCTACAGGCCTTGCTTGAACATCATAAGCGAACTCAGCATCGCCAGGAACGGCGAGGAGCTGAACGCATGGAGGTGATCTGGCCTATTACCTTAATTCTCGAAGATGGCACCTTGCACCGGGCGGTGACGCGTGATATTTCTGCTGCGGGAATACGCTTTCTGGGAACTAAGTCATTACTTGGTCAGCGAGTTATCGCCCGTCTAAGTTTAGGCTCGGAACAGGAGCATGTGTTCGCCGTGAGAATTTTGTGGACTTGCGAAGCCGGTGACCAGTTATATGAAAATGGGGGCACGGTTCTCGAAGTGCTCGCCCAAACTGAAACGCAAGCCCCTGCGCCTTCTGGTTGACAACTCCATAACCGTTAGCGACCGTGCGTCGCACTAGAGGTGTTACTTAGAAGCATTTTCTAGCTTCTGCAACACGGCCTGGACAGCTCCTAAAGGATCGGAAGCGGTCGCTGAGTACTCGCGAATATGCCCTGGCCTTTGTGGGTCGGGAACACTGCACTCGAAACGCCAGCTATTGCCCTGCATTTCCAGGCGTTGCCAGGTAATACCCTTTGCCCGCAACTGTCGGAAGGTTTCTTCCCAGGAAACCGAGCGCTGGGCAGGGTTAGACCATCCCGCAGGCTGGAAAGGTTCAGTGGTCTGTGCCGTCAACGAATGTTGGCCCTCTAAGCTTTTCGTTCCGGCCACTAAGCGCGCATTTTCCACTGGCAAAGTAGAAGGTGGCTGCATGGTCGCGCTGGCACCGTTCTCCGCATCGGTCGCTGGCATAGGTGTCGGTGGAATTCGACCTAAAGGACTTCCCAGGAACGGGTCGCCCGTCTTGTTTTTCCCGGACTTAGAGGGGACACGGTTTCCTTCCAACTGCTGACAACCTGCAATGGTCAAAATCAGCAGCGCCAGGACAGTAATCAGCCACTTTCCTTTAGTTGCCGAGGCTAGCGTGGACAGCATTTTATATTTGCACTATAAGTCGGCAGTCAGCAGGCGCGCGTTATGGCCGGCCAATACTGGCACCCCGTATAGATTTTCGGCACTGGAGCAGTTCAAGTTCAGCGAAAACACCTAGAAATTCCCCACTACAACCGGCAAACTGAATTTTTTCGCCAAATTCTGAACGGAAGTATTAGTTGCCGAGCCAAACCGAAAAATCTGGGGCGTGTCCTGGAATTCCTGTTGGCTGACAAGCTCGGCGTATCCCACCAGGCTTTTCCCCCAGATGGCGACAGCCCGTACTGGCAGGATTTGACCTAACCATTCGCTTTTTCCCGGAAAAATCACCCGAACTCCACGGCAGGCAGTTCCGCTGAGATGGCCCGGTAAACCTTCTTCGGTTTTCTCCGCTAACACCTCTAATTTTCTCCCGATCAGAGACTCTAAATACCGTCGCCGCAGTGTGCGATCCAGGTTCGCCAATTGTTCCTTGCGCCGTTGCAGGAGATGAGAGGGCACTTGATTTGGCATCTGAGCCGCTGGTGTACCTGGGCGCGGGCTGAACGGAAAGATATGTATCCAGGCAAATCCAACTCGCTCGGCTACCTCGAGGGTAGAGGCAAAATCTTCCTCCGTTTCGCCGGGAAAACCGACAATAATGTCCGTAGAAATGGCGGGATTATCGAAGGCCTGGCGTATCAACTCGCAGTTTCTAATAAAACTCTCCACACGATACCGTCTTCGCATCGCCTGCAGGATTTTATTCGAGCCACTCTGCAAACACACATGAAAATGAGGACAAACACGCGGATGGCGTCGGCATGCTTCTAACAATTCCCCTCGAATTTCAGCCGCCTCTAAGCTACTAAGCCGGATGCGAAATTCTCCGGGTAGCTTGGCCAGGGCGTCTAATAAATGCCATAGCCGCGACCATTCCGATTTAGGCCGACCTCGACTCAGGTCAATTCCATAATGGCCGAGGTGAATACCAGTCAGGACAATTTCACGATAACCGTTCGCAACTAACTCCCGTACTTCCTCGACAATCGCCGGTATAGGTCGGCTAACAAATCGCGGTCGCACGTAAGGTATTATGCAAAACGTGCAGTTAAGCAGGCAGCCATCCTGTACTTTGACAAATGCCCTTCGATGACCGTGAAAATGCCGAATACCAGCTGGCCAGCTTACTAAGCCCCATTCAGTCAGCAATTCTGGCAGCCGGTCTTTATCGGTTACAACACGCACGCCAGGTCCCAGCTTACTAATAGATTGCGGATCACGGCTGGCGAAACAACCCATCACAAGCACACCAAAACGCGGGCGCTCGCTGAGTAATCGTCTGATCAACCGCCGAGCCTTTGCTTCAGCTTCCTGGGTCACAGCGCAGGTGTTCACCACATATAGATCAGCTTTTCCATCCTCCACTATTTGATAGCCATTCCATTGCAAAGCTTCTTGCAGGTATTGGGATTCGTATTGATTGACCTTGCAGCCGAATGTAAACAGGCGGCATGTCTTGCGGCTTTCGATGTTCTGTACTACCATGCTCATGGTCAGGTGCTCTTCTAATGAGCCGGCGGGTCTTATTGCTTGCTATCGGAAGCTTCGGCGGTCACGGCCATGATAATAGGGGCTGTGTTGTCAGGGCCCTTGACGAATTCAATCCGTCGAATAACCACATCCGGCCGCTTAGGTCGGATGACGAGATAACGGATTTGCTGCTGACCCAGCGCAAACGCAAATTCCGAGCCGGGAACATCAACGCGGCGAATATAGTCAGCAAAATGTTCCCCGTTTTTCAGTTCGTGATCCTCACTTCGGCCATCTTCGTAATGCAACCGCACGATTAGAGATACAGAGCCCTTTTCGCCGAGCGGGAATCCCCACCCACTTACACCACTAAGCATGTGGATTGCTGATGCAGCCACGTTGCAGGGCACCTCAACAGATTTCGGCATTTTCGGAGGGAAAGTTCCTTGCGGACTATATAGGAGAATGACATTGGCTTTGTGCCCATCTTGCGGATCCATGACATGGAATGGGACTCCGCGGAAAATTTTGGGTTCCCAGTCGGGGAATACTAAGCGTTCCTGTCTGGCCTCCGCTCGGTAGAACATGCCCCGTGCGCTGGACATAGTAGCAGCCCGCTCTAATGGCAACGGTATATACTTGCCACGCTGCGTCAAAAATTCCAGTAAATCAGCTAACTCCTGGGGTTTGAGTTGTTGCTCAAAACCTTCGGGCATAAGCGACTTAGGCGACGCCTGAATTTGTTCGATTTCATCTCGTGGAAGCACATGTTTCTTACCTTCCGCATCTAACAATTCTATCGCCGTTTTACTCTCAGCAACTAATAACCCGGTCAGCACCTGTCCGGACTTCGTGGCAATGAGATACTGGCGGTAGTTTCCCTCGACGCTGCGGCTCGGATCGAGAATTTCTATCAGCAGGTGTTCTTTGCTGTGAACTGCCATACCGGTCAAATCGGGGCCTATCTTGTTCCCTGTTCCTTGATATGTATGACACTTAGCACAATGGTTCTGAAAGACAGTTTTGCCTGCTTCGGTATTCCCCTTTGTCTTGACCACATAAAGGAGCGAATCGATTACCTTTTGCCGATCGGGATTTGGCAGGCCACCGGTGGCTGTTAATGCTTTCCTCACCAGCGGGGCGAGACGCTTATCGGAAATGTGTAACAAGCTTTGCCGATCTTCTAAGGTAAGGTCGCGGCTCGAAATAATACCTTGATTTAATGCGTCAAGGAAAGCTGGCAGCCAATCCTGGCGGGTGAGAAAGACCTTTATCAGTGCCTTTCGGCCGGCCGGAGTGAGCTGAGGTAGAAGTTTCGTCAAACGCTTGGATAAGTCGCCACGGTTAGATTCTGCTAGAACATTAGCCAGGCCCTCAATCCATTCTGGTGGCGATTGGGGATTTATCAGAGACTCCAAAAACTTCAGGATCTCATCATCGTCGCGGGCCAGGAAGAGCAGTAAGCGGGCTGATTCTAAACGCTTACTGGTGTCCAGGGCTTCGTCTGTGATTTCCCGCCTGAGGTCGCTAACAATCTCGGAAGTATGCTTGCGTGCTACCGGGCTATTCCATCGTGCGGCGAGGGTAAGTAACAGGCGACGAGTGGTTTTAGGTACCTTTTCAATCAACTGTTCGAGTCGGCGCTGGTTTTCCTGGCTAAGCTCCAAAGGTTTTGTTGCTGACCTGATCCAGATAGACAGGATCGCTTCTTGAGTGCTGGTGGGCCATTTATCAAGATAAGTCAAGAGCGTCTCGACGTCTCGCTGGGCATGGCGACGCGCTGTATGGGTCATAACGCGTTCAAATACGGCATGCCAGGGTCCGTCCAGTTGTTGTATTTTTCGTTTGCTGAGAGCAGCAAACCAGTCGTTCGCGTGGGTAGCGGCAGCGATTGTATAGGCATCGAGAAGACCGCGATCCTCTGATATCGAATTATTGAGGAATTGTTCTGCCAGAAACGTGATCGCTAACGGATCGGACGGCATATCCGCCAACCGCAACCAGGCAACCTTGCGCACTAAGGAATCGCTATCCTTTAAGACGCCAGAGTTCACTAAGCATTCCCTGCCTTGAGAGGTCGCGGGCAGAACCTGAATAGCATTCTTTCGCACAGCGTAGGAGGGATGCTGCAAAGCACGACCAACAGCTGCCAGGACCTTAGCATCGCCGTCCGCACGGATTACTCCAAGGCCGTGGAGGGTCCAGAGGGCGTGAATTACAGTTGTATTCAGGCCGCAAGCGTCGAGCGAGCGATCATCGAGCATCTGGACTAAGTCGGTAACGACATCTAAGCATCGGTTTTCCACCAGCAGGCGTTGAGCATGCAGGCGCCAGAATAAGTTATCGTTACGGAGTTGTTTAGCCCATTCGGCAGAACCGGCAGCGGAAAGGTTAGGCGAACGATAAGGTGGGGCGCTTTTCTGTACCAGGCGATAGATGCGGCCGTGGGTATAATCCCGAAGAGGGGTCTCGTAGGCATTACCTCGACCGGTGCGGAAACCAGGGGGCGTGGGGTTGTGCTGCACAATATAGCTATACCAGTCTATGACCCAGACATTTCCGTCGGGACCGACTGCCGCGGCAATAGGAGCGCACCACTCGTCGTCGCTGGCGATTAGGTTCCAGCCATAACGCGAACGATAGCCGCTACCATGACGCTCTAAAAGCATAGTAGCCACTAAGTGGCCAGTAGGCTCGGCAACAAAAGCAGCGCGATTCCAGTAAGCCTGTGGATAACGGCGTGCTGTGTATAGCATGTGCCCTGATGCCGCGGTAAATCGCCCGTGAAAATCCACCTGACGAACCTTATCAGTGATCGGGTAGAAACGAGCACTCTCGGCAATCATGAGTAAAGGTCCGGCCGACCAGCCTTGCACTTTTTCGTAATAGCGGTTTGGAATATCCAGGTAAACACTTGGATTGCCATTGGCTGTCGAGGCGAAAATCTCGCCTTCTTCGGAGATTCCCAGTCCCCAGGTATTGTTTGTGGTGCTTCGCAGAAACTCAAACTGGCTGACGCGCGGCGGCGCTTTAGGATTGGTGGGATTCCTCTCTAAACGAAAACGATAAATTCCCTGGCCAAAACGGAAACTTTCGCCGGCAATAGTGCCTTGAAACCCAGCATATCCGACCGTGCCATATATCCAGTTGTCGAGACCGTAGATCAAATTGCTAGGGCCGGCATGAGTGTCATAAGTGCCCCAGCCGGTGATGAGAGTATGCCATTCATCGGCACGGTCATCTCCATCCAGGTCGCGCAGAAAAAATGTATGCGGCGGACAGTGTACTACTATGCCGCCATAGGCGAAAATAAAGGAAGTCGGGATGCTTAGCCGGTCGGCAAAAACCTTGATTTTGTCAATTCTGCCATCCCCATCTGTATCCTCGCAGATTAAAATGCGATCGTTGCCCTGGCCCTGTGGTTGAAGGTTGTTCGGATAATCTCGGGTGACCGCAACCCACAGGCGTCCTCGCTCATCCCAATTGAAAGCAATAGGCTTGCCACCTAAGTCGGGCTCTGAAATTACCAGTTGAACATCCAGGTGCTGCGGGTGGACAAAATGTTTACTGGATTCGGTCGGGTCGAGAGGTTTTTGCATTTGCCCGATAAGTTCCGTACCACCACCAGCTCGATAGATCGGCACTTTGGCCTCGACATATTCGAATGGGCGTACGTCGCGGCGTGGGGATGTCAAGGGTGGGGGTGTTCGGTCAATTGGCTCGCCGTTCACCAGTGAGCCGAGTAGGGAAATTGCTATAACAGTGATCGCTAGGTAAGAGACTTTATCGCGCATGGTCACTTGTCCTCCCGTTCACTGCGGGAATCTGGAGAGGGCGCAGAGGGCAGGTCTGAAGGAATATAGATACCTACCTTCGCCAGTCGGTCTGGCGGTTGGGCCAGGAGTCGTTGCAGAAGATAATCGCGTCCCCAATCTTCATTTTCCACCGCATCCAGGGGCGGTACTTCCTCGCCGAGTTGTTCGGCAAGCAAGTGCCAGACTTCTGACGTTGAAAGCTCGAAAATGCTGCGCATGGTTGCACCATGTGGTACGGGGAGCGGCCAATTTGCTCGGTCAGGACTATATTAAGCCGTGAAGCAGGATTCAGCAACGGGAGGCGAGTGATGACCGCCAGGCCTGTGGAGCGGATACGAGTCGTCCGCGGGGATATCACGAAACTGTCGGTAGATGCGATTGTTAATGCCGCGAATGAGGCCCTGCGTCCCGGCGGTGGTGTGGACGGTGCGATTCGTCGTGCCGCTGGGCCGGAACTCAATGAGGCATGTCGAAAGCTTGGCGGCTGCCCCACGGGTGAGGCACGCATTACCCCTGGTTTTCGCTTGCCGGCGAAATATGTAATCCACACGGTCGGCCCTGTTTATCAAGGCGGTTCCCGGCACGAGGCAGAACTTCTGCGCTCGTGCTATTTAAACTCGCTAAGGTTGGCAGAGGAACATCAAGTGCGGAGCATCGCTTTTCCCTGTATTTCCACAGGGGTCTATGGTTATCCGAAACCGGAAGCATGTACCATCGCAGTGGAGGCAACCCTCGATTGGCTCCGTAAACATGCCCTGCCGGAAGAGGTCATTTTTTGCTGCTTTGAGGAGGAAGATTATCGTTTATACGAGCAGGAAATCAATAAGCAACGGGGTTCCTGCTAACTTTAGTCGCCTGAGTCGCCTGTGAATTAGGAGCCTTTCATGGCAATGCCTTCGGGCGAGAAGCGTTTTGGACAGCAAGCGAAAACCTGCGCTTTTCCGCGCAGGATTAGACACCTGTATCCTTGACAAACGCGAAGAAAGGAGAAACGATGATGCAGAGCCGAGCAGTGCTGACAACGCTAGGTATTGGTGTACTGGCTATTTTTTCAATGACTACGCGAGGGCAATTTGGGGATATTAGTGGTGTCAAGCTCCTCAAACCAGAAGACGGCATGGATGTCAAGATCCAGCCTGCCCCAGCAGGTGCGGTCGTCCTTTTCGATGGCAAGAGTTTCGATAACTGGACGAAGCTGGACGGCAAAACGGCCCCTGGTTGGAAAATTGTCAATGGAGCTATGGAAGTGGTGCCCGGCTCCGGGAACATCATAACCAAGCAACGCTTTGGTGGGGCTTTCCATTTACACGTGGAGTTTCGTGTTCCCTACATGCCGAACGCCAAAGGGCAAGCACGTGGTAATAGCGGTGTTTATGTCCAGGGGCGTTATGAGGTGCAGATATTAGATAGCTATGGGCTGCAAAGCCAGAAAAATGATTGCGGAGCCATTTACGGCATAGCTGCCCCGTCAGTAAACGCTTGCAAGGCACCGACTGTATGGCAGAGCTACGATATCTATTTCCGCTCCCCGATTTGCGTAAATGGAAAGAAAAAGGAGCCGGCCCGCATGACGGTTTATCACAACGGCATAAAAATTCATAACGATGTAAGCATTCCCGTAGATAACACCACCGCAGGTTTAGGTGGTGACCCGTGCACGCCCGGGCCGATCATGTTGCAGGATCACGGCAACCCGGTTCAGTTCCGCAATATTTGGCTACTGCCGCTCAAAGAGTAAGTTACTTTGTCAGCCTGACTTCTTCACTCACAGGTAGTTAACTCCAGCCAGGGTGATCCTGGCCCTGGTCAGCTAGCTTATACCTGAGTGAGAAATTTGCGCCGACACCGATGCAGCTCATGTGGACGATGAGATCATGTAAGAGGATGCTGTTCACCTGGTGGGAGGCGGCCCGAGAACTAGTGGCCGTGGCCACGCCACTTATTATTTCCAGTAGCTTCTGGACCATCGAAATAACGGTAGATCGGATGTTTCTAAGCTGGTATCATCCGCTTGCTGTTGGGGCAGCAGTGCAGGCTACTATGGTGTTCTGGACGGCGTTCGTCCTGTTCCACAATTGCGCAGGTTATGTGACTACTTTTGTTGCTCAGTACTATGGTGCGGGACAGTTTCACCGCATCGGTTCCGTGGTGTGGCAAGCACTTTACTTCAGCGTAGCCAGCGGGTTAATGTTCCTGGCATGGATACCGCTGGCTCCTTTGACCATGGCCAGCGTAGTTCACGACCTCCGGATGCAGGAATGGGGAAGTCGGTATCTTATATGTCTATGTTATTCTGCGTTGCCGACATTAGTATCAGCGGCGGTCAGCGGGTTCTTTGCTGGTCGAGGGGATTGCTGGACGGTGCTGCTGATCAATGGCGTGGGAATGTTAGCGAATGTGGTGTTAGACTATCTATTGATCTTTGGTGAGTTAGGATTGCCGGCTTTAGGAGTGCTGGGAGCGGGAATCGCAACGATTTTATCAGCGTGGCTATCGGCAGGTGTAGGACTGATTTTATACTGGCGGAAACCGTATCGCAAACTGTACGACACCTGGGGAGGTTGGAAGTGGAATGGCAGGCTCATGCTTCGCCTGCTGCGGTTCGGAATTCCTGCAGGTCTGCAATGGTGGTTCGATACACTTGCCTGGACAGTGTTTCTGGTGGTGATCGGCTGGATGGGCGCGGTAGAGCTAAGTGCAACAAGTATCGCCTTCGCGATCAACACCGTGGCGTTCGTACCCATGCTTGGATTCGGACAGGCGGTGATGGTGTTAGTGGGACAGCACCTGGGAGCGAATCAGCCACGACGAGCGACACGGGCGACCTGGGCGGGTTTTATACTTACCTGGACATATATGAGCAGCGTGGCGGCATTATATTACTGGAAACCGGAGCTGTTCGTGAAATGGTTTTCGGGTAGCTCGATTACCGCCGAGGACCCTCAACTCGCAGAAAGAGTTAGTCAAGTGACTTGCTGGTTATTGCAATTTGTGGCTGCTTATTGCCTGTTCGACAGCATGAACATTATCTTCTCCTCAGCTTTGCGTGGTGCTGGAGATACTGTCGCGGTGACGCGCATTTCTGCGGGACTGGCTTTACCCTTGTTAGTGATTCCAAGTTGGGCAAGCTGGTACTGGAACTGGGGTTTAGGGGTAGCCTGGATGTGGGCTACTATATACGTTATCGTGCTGGCACTGGTGTTTCTACGGCGGTTCCTGAAAGGGGATTGGCAATTGATGCGTGTAATAGAGTCCGCGGTGCATACCAGGCCCATTGTATCCGCAGGCGATACCGTGTGCTAAATGCCCTGGTTGCGGGAAAATGTTATCTGAGCCGAGAAACAACACATGTGGGGTCCAGACTATATTGTGCGAAGTTTCTAATATCGAGCTTAGCACTGCCATCATACTAAATAGAGAACCAAGCACAGCAAGCGAGGTTCCTGGTGAATCAACAGGCTTTACTGTGATGGCGGCTGGTGGTAAACATCGGGTGAAGGAGGCCAGAGCTTTTCTGCCAGGTGTAGCTGTTCCTGATAATAGCGACGGATCTCGTCCGGGTCAGGAGTGCGGCCATCTAAGAGGGCGGCGTAATAGTAACAGAAGGCACGTCCGAGTGCGTAAGTGCTCGAGGCGGCAAGTGTGGCGGCGACAATACTGCCGAGCCCTGGAATGAGTTTCGTTACCTCGCGTACAGCTTGCCGCACTAATAAACCTATGCCCAAACTAGCAGCCAGTTCACGGAAGCGTTTACCGGTCAACGGCTGGCCATAGAGTTCGGCAAGATGGTAAACCATCCTGGTCTGGATGGCCGGAAGAATGACTAAGTCAAGCCACGGGATCGGCAGGGCACCTGCGGTAGCAGCCAGCGAGCTATAGGCGATTATATAGGGCAGAGCGCGACGCTCCTGTTGAGTGCGCAGCGTTTTCTGCGTGGTTTCGAGTTGGAGTAAGGGTTGTCTATACACTTCAGGTAGCAGGCGCAACAATGCTTCTTTAAGTGCCGGGCCGCCATAGTTAGGATCGGAATAACCTTCTTGGGGAGGCGTGAAATCTACAGGAACTACGGCATCCACTAAGCCGGCAAACAGTTGGCGGTGCGTGTCTAATAATCGGCGGACTTGCGGAGGCACCAATTGCTGTTCGGCGGATGTGCCAAAAGGATACGGTTCCGGGTTGGGTTGGCCGGGATAAGCTTCGTGCAGGCAGGTAATCACCAACAGGATGGGCCGCGACGGTCGAGCAGCGCGCACCTGGCGCACCACCGTTATTAACCGATGGAGAGCCTGGTCGAGAAGGCGAACGGTGACCAGGACGGCATGAGCTTGTTCATTGAAGCGAGCCAGGTCCTGCGTCGGGTCGTATTCGGGTTCTTCCAGACCGCGTGTGTCGAGGAAAGCCAGCAGCGGTGTTTGCTCGCTTGGAAAATAATAGATGCGGGAATACTGCGTGGTGGCGCGGAAACCCTGGCCGATTTCGGCATTGCTGGCGCCAGTCAGGTAGCGGATGATGGAGGTCTTACCGCTTTGCGCTTTGCCGAGCAGCCAGAATAAAGGGACAGGCAGTTGCTGACGAATTTCTTCGAGGCGTTGCTGCAAGGTACCTTCGAAGGATTGCTGTCCGCGCAACCACCTGAACCAGCGGCGCATAGTAAGCTCGCGAATAGGTATCGGTTAGGGCAGACTACCTGGGGAGTAAACCGTAGTCCTGAAGCGTGCGGCGAATGCGTGCCTCACCAGTGGCATCTAACGGACAAAGCGGCAGCCGCAGTTCGCCTGTATCCATGTTGAGCAGTTTCATAGCCGTCTTGATCGGGATAGGATTGGTGGCCACACCAAGCAAATCGCGGCATAACGGAAAGAGTCGGCGATGCCAGGCGATGGCTTCTTGGAGACGGCCAGCTTCGAAGGCGGCGATCATGGCTTTCATATCCCGCGGCAGGATGTTGCCTACCACGGAAACGACACCACGCCCACCCACGCTCATGATCGGCAGGGTCAGGCTATCGTCGCCGCTGAGAATCGTCAGGCGGGTAGTCAAAGCGATTTGCGAAACCTGGTCGAGCGAGCCACTCGCCTCTTTGATGCCAACAATGTTAGGAATTTCCGCGAGCCGGGCGATAGTTTCGGGCAAAATGTTGGAACCGGTACGGCCGGGGATGTTGTAAAGGACGATCGGGATGTCCACAGCTTCGGCAACGGTAGCGAAATGGCGGTAGTAACCTTCCTGGGTGGGTTTATTGTAATACGGGCCGACCATTAATGCGGCATCGGCGCCCGCACGTTTAGCGAATCGGGTCAAGCGGAGGGCTTCGCGGGTGCTGTTGGAACCGGTGCCCGCCATCACCTTGATGCGTCCGCGTGCTCGTTCGACAACCGCCGCGATTACCCGCTCATGCTCCTCATGGTCGAGCGTGGGCGATTCGCCGGTTGTGCCAACCGGGGCCAGGCAGTCAGTTCCCTGCGCGACGTGCCAATCTACAAGCTGGCCCAGCCGTTCCCAATCAATTTCGCCGTTGCGGAACGGCGTAATCAGAGCGACCGTCAATCCCGCGAAGCGCTCGCCTTTGGTGGTTGGCCAATCGGTGTTGCTGTTGGTCATGGCAGGGCTCATTTTTGAGTCGGCGTCCATGCACGCCACCGAGATGTCCGGAGCACGTTACGTATCTTTTTGTAGTCGGCAAGCATGATCATTGCAAGTAGCGAATGCCGAACACTGACGGCAGGCGGAGACGAACGCAGGGTTCTGGCAGGTTCAACCGAAGGCCGTTCATGCTGCTGGCATTCCTCGCCTCAACCGTCGCACGAATTCGCCTGGAAGCACATGCCAATTCGTACTGCCTCTGTGCTTCGGCAGGAATACTGATTCGAGAAGTCCTCATACAATGGTTTTGGGAAAGCTGCCGTAATGACCCTTGCCGGTCTTGTGTCCATCCACGGCAGGAAGAGTGGGGAAAGAAGCACGAATGGAGTCGCCAGTGGCCCGCGCCAGGAAAGCGCTAGCTAACTGGTTGAGCGGCAATTGCAACCAGCCAGCAGAAGCGGTTGGCATCGAATCCTGGCCGACGCGCTTTGCTGCAGACCGCCGGGATAACTCTCTCAATCAGCAACCCCGTGGCACCATGGGACCGGAAACCATCGTCCTGAAAATCCGCTGGATTGGCGTGGTGCTGGGCCTGTTGTGGGTCAACCTGGCGCCAACGCTCGCCTACCGGGCGATGCTCAATGGCATTTTGTTGCTGGGTTTGGCCTATGCGTTGTGGGATACCTGGGCAACCCTGCGGGGCTGGATGCTGGCGCAACGGTATCCGCTGGTCATTTCGCTGCTGGAGGCCCTGTTCATTGGAGTGTTGTGCTACTACGACGCGGGAGTGCACAGCCCGTTTCGTTACTACTATCTGCTGTCGCTGATTATTTGCGCGTTGCGTTATGAGCCGGTGGTAACGTACGTCACCTTTGGCCTGCACAGTGCGAGTTTTGGCGTGTTGTATCTGGCACGCTCCTGGGGCGAGGAAGATGCCCGAGAGTTGTTGCTGGGTCTGGTGCTGATGGGCTGGGTGAGCTGGGCGGCGGATTCGCTGGCTTCCTGGCTGAAAGAAACGGGAGAGCGGTTGCGGCGGTTGAATGCCGAACTGGAAAACGAGAGGCAGACCCTCGAGGCCAGGGTGGAGGAGCGAACTCGCCAGTTGCAGGAGGCCCAGGCAAGTCTGTTGCAGCAGGAGAAAATGGCTGCATTTGGTTTGCTGGCGGCAGGAATCGCCCATGAAGTAGGCAATCCCCTGGCCTCCATCAGTTCCCTCGTCCAGTTGCTCCAGCGACGGGTCAGCGACACGGCTGTCCAGCAGAAGCTTGCCCTGGTGAATGAACAGTTGCAGCGCATTCAAACCATTCTCCGCGAGTTGATTGATTTCAGCCGACCTGCGAGCCGGGAACGTATCTGGACGACGGTGGCCAACCTCGTGCAGCAGGCACTCAATATCGCTAAGTATTACAAGCCTACTCGTGGCAAGACGATCACCACCGACCTGCCCACGGATTTGCCGCAAATCTACGTGGTGCAGGACCAGTTGGTACAGGCTTTGTTGAATCTGGTGCTGAATGCCATTGATGCCACGCCGCCCGGTGGACACATCCATATCGCGGCAGCTATCGAAGCCGGTGAACTGCGGTTGCGAGTTTGCGATGACGGTTCGGGGATTCGCCCCGAAGACCAGGACAAAGTGTTCCGGCCCTATTTTACGACCAAGCCGCATGGCACCGGCCTGGGACTGTTTGTCACTAGGCGACTTGTCGAGGAGCATCAGGGACGGGTGACGTTTAGCTCCGTGCCGGGACGAACGGAGTTCTGCATAGCTTTGCCTCTGGCCGCGATCACAGCACCGGGCAGTTCGCCAAAAGCAACTGGCCAGCTGCATCTTCAGGGGAACGACGATGGGAATGGCCTGCACAGCCGCGGTACACGAATCGGTCAACCCTGCGACAGCGCGAATCCTCATCGTGGATGATGAACAGGTGCTTCGGGAGACTCTGGCCGAGCTGCTGGAGCAGGAGGGCTTTCCCGTTAAGACAGCCGATTCAGCTTCCGCCGCGCTGACGCTGGTAGAACAGGAACATTTCGACATTGTCTTCTGCGATCTGCAATTGCCTGATCAGGATGGCGTAACGCTTCTGGAGAAGATTTTGCAAATCAACCCGGAAACGTTTGTGCTGGTGCTGACGGCATACGGCAGCCTGGACACCGCTGTCGAGGCATTCAAACGCGGCGCCCATGATTATCTGACCAAACCAGTGCGGTTCGAGGAACTGGTCGCCAAGTTACGACAGCTCCTGCGGTATCGGCAGCTCTACCTGGAAAACCAGTGGTTGCGGCGGGAGTTGCATCGTCGTTACGATTTCGACCAGATAGTCGGAGAAAGCCCGGCCATGCAGGCAGTTTTCGAGCTGGTGCGGAAAGTTGCTCCGACACGCTCGACGGTGCTGATCCTTGGGGAAAGTGGCACCGGTAAGGAGCTGATTGCCCGAGCTATCCACTACCACAGCCCGGATCGAAATGAGAAATTCCTGGCGGTGAATTGCGCTGCTATACCGCACGATTTGCTGGAGAACCAACTCTTCGGCCACAAGCGCGGGGCATACACCGGAGCTGACCGCGATCAGGAAGGATTGTTTGTTCACGTGGGACGCGGCACGCTCTTTTTTGACGAAATTGCCGAACTGCCTTTGCCTATGCAGGCCAAGCTGCTGCGGGCAATTGAACAAAAGGAAATTTTGCCCGTCGGGGCCAATGAACCGGTGCGGGTGCAGGCGCGAATTCTGGCTGCTACCAACAAAGACCTGGCTCAGCTCGTTGAACAAGGCAAGTTTCGGGAAGACCTGTATTATCGTCTGAACATCGTAACCATCCGTCTGCCCCCCTTACGCGAGCGACGCGAAGATATTCCAGCTCTCGTGGAGTTTTTCATTGCCCGGCATCGGCGGGAGCTCAAGAAACACTTTGTCGGCGTGGACCACCAGGCCATGAAAATTCTGCTCAGCGCTCCCTGGAAAGGCAACGTTCGGGAACTGGAGAACGTGATTCAGCGGGCCATGATCCTGGGAGAAGGGCCCTTGATCACCGCCAAAGACCTGCCGCCCGGTCTGGCTCCCGATCCGGAAGTCTGCCTGACCGACGACCTGCGCGAAGCGGTGGCCCATTTTGAACGCCGCCATATTACCCGTATCCTGCGGGAAACGCCTGACAAAAGGGAAGCAGCTCGTCGGCTTGGGCTGGCTTTGAGTTCGCTCTACCGCAAGATCGAGGAGTTGGGAATCGAGCTTGAACCGCGACCGGAACGGTCTGCCGCCTCGTCACGGTTTCAGCCACCGCAACAGCAGCCAGATGAGCAGGTGAAACGTAGCTAAGCCAATCAAAATCGTGCCACCCAGAAGCAGCACTGGCACCGGGCCGCGAGCGGCTTCTCGGGACGTGAGAGCCGCCTGTATCGTTTGCTCCACGCTCTGCCGCCAATCTTCGCTGCCTTCCAGCCAGCGCAGCGTGGCCGTTCGCAACCACGGGGAAATACGAATTTGCAGAAGCGCCTGCTGTTCCGGCCAGTAAACACAGTCCGGAACTATGGTGGCGCTGGCACTGAGCTGATGAGTCGCCTCGACTAGAACCTCTCGGACGTCTGCAGCGTCTACAGCGTAAATGATGGTGGTGCGAGCTTGTTTGCGGAGCAACCACCAGGCCAGCAACAGCAGCATGACTACATACCCCGCATAGCCGAGCCAGTACCACAAATCTCCGTGCCAGCGTAACCGATGCACCAACCAGGTCGGTGGCCCCAGCAGAAAGAAGCCGGATAGCCCTATCAGTAACGTGCTCAAATCGCGCTGACCGGATACCAGTACGGGATAGGCGAGGCGGTATTGCCACGTACCCATCCCCAGCAAGTAAATGCCCAAAGGCAAACCGATTACCGACCATTCCAGAGAATAGCGGAGCCAGTCGGGTACAATCAACATAACTTGCCAGCGTGTCGGTTACCGAGTGCACCGGTTCCGAAGCCTGCCCTCGCGGATGCGGCGAGAGCAAACCAGCCGGTGCCGGGTTTTCGTGTGCACACCCGATTATTTCAGTTCCACCGACCAGTAGGCTTCGCTCAGAAATGCTTTCCAGGATTGGTATTTGGCCTGGGTCAATTTCTGGGCGAGGATAGGACTGCGTTTGGGTTTTTCGGGTTTGCGAATCAGGGTCATGCCTGCCTCTTTAGGAGTGCGTCCACCTTTGCGGACGTTGCATTCCAGACAGGCACAAACGACGTTCTCCCAGGTGCTTTCGCCACCCCGGCTGCGCGGGATGACGTGATCGAGGCTCAGTTCGCTGGTGGGAAATCGTCGGCCGCAGTACTGGCAGGTGTTGTTGTCGCGAGCGAAAATGTTGCGGCGATTGAACTTCACCGAAGTGCGCGGAATGCGATCGTAGTACAACAGCCGGATAATCCGCGGCACCTGAATGGTGCGTTTCACCGTTCGCACCCAATCGCCGTCCACCTGCTGAAAATGGCGGGCCCGATACTCACTGAGTTCCTGCCAGCTGGCGAAATCGTAGCTGACAAACTGGCCATCCTCGAAATCCACGACTTCGGCCACGTTTTTCGACAGCAGGCAAAAGGCGCGGTACGCTGACACCACGTGAATCGCCAGGTAGAGGCGATTCAACACCAGCACACTGGATTCCAGCGCCGGGGGCAATTTTTCTCGCATGGTCAGCGCACCTCTAATGGCGACGTCAAGCCGGTCCATCAGACTCGGCATGGACATAATGTATCCCATTTTACGCCGACTCTGTCGGTTACGCCAGCCAGCGCCCGCACGGAGAACGCACGTTTCCGCCCAGTGGCGCTACGCAACCGCCGTCCTCGCCACTTGCGGGAGAAAGTTGTAAGGGGTGCCGGAGTGAGCGTTGGGGTTACGGTTTCTTTTGCGTCCTGGCTCCTGTCCATCGGACGAACCGGGCATTACCATAGTGTCAGCCACCTGGAAATAACGTGTCAACTGGCCAACGTCGAAGCACGCGGTGGGGATGGTCGGATGAGTACAGGGGCGGACATAGCGGCGAGCCAACCGATTGGCGAATGGCAACAACGGCACCTCCTGACGCTGGAGGAATTGTCGCGCGAGGAGATCGAAACCGTCTTTCGCTGGACCGATCGCTTCCGCACCTTGCTGACGACTGAGCGAAGCAAACTGAACTGGTTGAGCGGTCGGCTGGTGGTCAATCTCTTTTTCGAGCCGAGTACCCGCACCCGCATCAGTTTTTCCCTGGCAGCGCGGCGACTGGGTGCTGATACTGTGGATTTCACCGTAACCGGTTCGAGTGTGGCCAAGGGCGAGTCGTTCATTGACACGGCCAAGAATCTGGAAGCGATGGGTGTGGATGTTATGGTGGTGCGGCATAGCTCGGCGGGAGCGCCGCAACTCCTGGCCCAGCACCTCGGTTGTGCCATTGTCAATGCCGGCGACGGTGCCCACGAACATCCCACGCAGGGACTGCTCGACCTCTACACCATCCGCCGTATCAAAGGCCGTATCGCCGGTTTGACCGTGGCTCTGGTTGGCGACATCTTGCACAGTCGGGTGGCACGCAGCAACATTCATGCCCTGAAAAAGCTCGGTGCTCATGTGATCGTGTGCGGGCCGGCAACGCTGGTCCCGCCTCAACTTCGGTGTCTGGGCGTGGAGGTCAGCCATAACCTCGACGCCATTTTGCCCCGCTGCGATGTCGTCAATTTGTTGCGGATTCAGTTTGAACGTCAGCGTACCGGACTGTTTCCTTCCATCCATGAGTATGCCCGGTTGTTTGGGATGGACGGAACACGCCTGAAGCGAGCCCGACCGGATATCCTGATCCTTGCCCCCGGCCCTATCAATCGTGGTGTCGAGATAACACCCGAGGTAGCCGACGGACCGCATTCCGCCATCCTGCATCAGGTAACCAACGGATTGGCGGTGCGCATGGCCGTGCTCTATTTGCTTTGCCAGGCCGGCAAAAGATGACCGCTTTCGATCGCCTCGCCCAAAAGAGGCCGGAAGTCTAGCCGGGCACACCAGATGGCCGAAAGTAGCTTTCCTCCGTGCCGTGATGGGTACGGAAAAGCAGAAGCGTTGACCGTGTGATGGCAGCGAACTGCCCACTAGCTATTTGCACCTGAGAATCGCCATGCCGCGGACACTGATACGTGGTGGACGAGTGATTGATCCGGCTCAGGGACTGGACGCCGTAACCGACCTGTGGCTGGAAGGGGATCGGGTTCTGCACATTGGTTCCCGTCCTGATCTGCAGGCCGAGATTGTGGTGGACGCCACCGGCAAAATCGTTTGCCCGGGTCTGATTGATATGCACGTGCACCTGCGCGAACCGGGACGGGAAGAGGATGAAACGATTGCCACAGGAACAGCCGCTGCTCTGGCCGGAGGCGTAACCAGCGTGGCCTGCATGCCGAATACCGAACCGGCAATAGACAACCAGGCCGCCGCGGAATTCGTGATTTTACAGGCGCGGCGTGCCGGTCAGGCCAACGTCTTCCCCATCGGTGCTATTACCAAAGGCAGACGGGGTGAGGAGCTGGCAGAACTGGGAGGGCTGGTCGAAGGCGGCGCCGTGGGTTTTTCCGATGATGGCAGCCCGGTGCGCAGCGCTGAAATCATGCGGCGGGCTCTGGAATATGCCCGCATGTTTGACCGTGTCGTCATGGATCACTGCGAGGATACGGAACTGACGCGGAACGGCGTGATGCACGAGGGCGAGGTGAGCCTGGCTTTAGGATTGCCCGGTATGCCTGCCGCTGCCGAAGAAATTATGGTCGCCCGCGATCTCATCCTGGCGGAACAAACCGGTGGCCGATTGCATATTCTTCACGTTTCCACTGCCGGAAGCGTCGAACTGATCCGCCGAGCCAAGCAACGCGGCGTAGCTGTTACTTGCGAGGCCTGCGTGCATCATTTCGCCCTTACCGATGAAGCCCTGCGAAGTTTTGACAGCAATTTCAAGATGAACCCACCCCTGCGAACCCGCCGTGATGTTGAGGCCATCCTGGTGGGATTACGCGATGGCACTATTGACGCCATCGTGACCGACCACGCGCCGCACGCCCCTGAAAAGAAACTGCGGGAGCTGGACCAGGCACCTTTTGGCGTCATCGGGTTGGAAACGCTTTTGCCCATTTGCATCAAGACGCTGATTGAGCCCGGTGTGCTTACCTGGAGCGAAATGATCGCCAAACTGACGATCCACCCAGCGAGGATACTCGGCATTGATCGCGGTACACTCCGGCCTGGCGCCATTGCCGATGTAACCATCATTGATCCGGAAGCGGAATGGACAATTGATCCGAACCAGTTTCGCAGCAAGAGTCGCAACTGTCCGTTTGCGGGCTGGCGTGTTCGCGGGCGTGCGCATACCGTCCTGGTTGCCGGCCAGGTGAAATACTCCCTGGCACCATAACCCGCCAGGCTACCCAGACGCGAACCGTCCCAATTGGATACGCGACGTTTGCATCGGTGCTCCGTGCGTTTGCATTCGCGCACATTGCCGCGTCCGGTCCCAGTGAGGCCAAGCGGCAAAGTTCGGAGTTCGTATCGGTGCTCCAAGCGTTTACATTCGCGCACTCGGAAGAAAACGAAACCGGTGGCAGATGGACAGCGATGCCCCATCCCCACCGGTATTGATGCTGAGCCAGGCGCGGATGTTGCTAAGCTTTCACTGTGCGTGCTAACGAGACGCCTTGTCCAGCGGTAAGGTCACAGGAACATCGAACACGGTTGGCGCAGAGCGATGGGTAACGACGAGCCGGGCCACTTCTTTGTCCACCTGAATCGCCTTTCTCTGCCGCCCGTCGAGTAGCAGGAATCTGTAGGTCAGCTCGTAAGACTGCGCACCGCCCTGGTTTATGGCTTTTGCCTGGTAGCCGACCTGCGGAAACAAATTACCTTTGTCGTCGAAAAGTTGGCAGAAGATGGAAGAGGGGTCGCCGATTCCAGCGCCGATTACGTTGCCCGGCCCTTGCACCTGAATCGGTAGCTGAAGCTGGGGCGGTTTATTGGTCTCCAGCGTAACAATCAGCTGGGGACCAGCCTGTTTGACTTCCTTAAGCCGGAATTGAAATTCGTTGGCCTCGCCGAAAGTTTTGCCAGCCGCTTCCAGCGGTTTTTCAATGCTCACCTGTCGGACTTGAAAGACGTCCAATTCCAGGACAGCTTGCAGTCTGGTCGGGGCTTTGCCGCTGGCGAGATCACGAAGGTGCAGCTGGGCCAGGCATCGCCAGTTTTGCACCCCCGGTCTCATACCGGGCGCGATAATGCGAGCGTTACCGGGAACAATCTGAATTTGAATCTGGGCATTACCGCCCGGAGGAACCTGCAACTGGATCTGACGTTGCAATTGTTCCAGTGCTTCCTCTTCGGGCGTTTTGTGCTGCGTGATTTCGGCTTTGGCTTGGATGGGCTGGCCGGTCTGGTCGAGCAAGGTAGCTTCTCGCAGTCTCGGTTGACCGCGAAGGGCATAACGCTTTGGCTCGACGCAAATTTCCAACCAGCCCTCCCAGTTACCGTCATCGAGTTTGTTCATGCGGAGCAGACAAACGCGGACAGATCCCGCATAACAGACCGACTCCCGCTGAAGCTGGCCCTCTTCGAGTCTCCAGGACTGCGGCAAAGGAACTGGTCGGCGGTTTTTATCGGGCAGTTCCGGTGCTGCAGGCCGTAAGCCACACGCTGCCAGCACGCGATCGACCACTTCCCAGAGCGGCGCATTATCTATCCGCAGGGAAATCTGCTTGCCGGCCCACTTTTGCCGCTCCGCCGGATTGTTCTCGAACACGATGCCGGTTTTCGCTTCTAAATCTTTGAGCACTTCGGGAACAGGCGTGCCGTCGTAAGCGACCGAGATAAGCGAGGGTTGGCGCAGGCGCTGGGCGATCGTCCGTGCTTCAATAATCCGCGCTAAATCCGCGGCCCGGCGTCGCACTTCCTGGTCTTCGCTTTTCTGAGCAGCTTCCTTGAGTGCCGGCAATGCCGCTTCGCCGATCGCTTCGAGTGCTTTCTGGGCCTTCTCGCGTTCGGCATAGGTGGGGGCACCTAGCCGCTGGACCAGTTGTCTGATTTCGGCATCGGTTGGTTTGGCAGCAGCGTTAACGTCCTGGCCAGCGCTCGGCACCGTTAGCGCTGGAAGCATCAGGCACGCCACACCGAACACTGCCACAGGGAACCAAATCCTTCGAGGCATGCTCTTTCGGCCAGTCATGTTCTTCCTCCCGTGATTGCTTGACTGCTGGCAAATTACTTCCCGCGATTCGGAACCAAATCGAGTTCAAACGGAAATTCCAGTATGGCTGGTCGGGTATCCGTGAACAGAAGGCGATTGGGTTTGGCCTGCGCGTGGGGCAAGTGGAACACCAAAGTATGCGTATCAATGGGCACGTTATTGCGAACATGACGGGCGATTCCGTGGGAGGCAAGCGAACATGGTCTGCCCTGGTCGTCATAAAGCTCGATAGCGTTCAGGTGTGAAATAGCGACAGCCGGGGCTGCAACAGGATTCTGCGCAACCGGCAACGGCGGAAGGCGACCAGCTTGAGCCAGCGGTCGCATCAATTCCAGGACAACCTTCACCTGATTGTCCTGGCGACTGGCCTCGACCAGACGCAATTGTAAACCGTCGGCCTGGCCGTAGGTTCGCCGTTCAGCAGTGAGCGGATCGGAGACGGTGATGGTCTCTTTCATCACAACCTCGGCCAGAAACGATCCCTGGAGCTGGGCTGGTTGCTCGTCTGCATTGTTGAGGCGAATCGTCACCAGGCTGCGCCAGCGTTTTTCCAGTTTCCGGCCAGGGGCAGCAATCCGTATGGCTGCCACTTGCACCTGACCGTTATTCTTGAACTGCAAGGCAGCCCCTGCGGGATCTTCGACGGACGGGGCAGCACCGACCGCAGGAGCTAACTTTACCGGCAGAAGCTGGCCGTCTTTGTCCAGAGCGCGAATTTCACGAAGCGTCGGTTGATGCTGGAAGGCAAACCTGTCCGGTTCCACGCAAATTTCCATGAGCATCTGCAGGTCGGAGGATTTTACGCCAGGCTTTTCCTTCACCCAGGCCAGCTCCAGCAAGCGTATCCGCGCTACACCGCAATAAGCGACAGGCACTGGCCGGCGTGGGCCAGCTTCGAGTACGAATTCCTGCAAGACGGCGTGATCGGCGATTTCGCCAGGCCGCGGGAACCCTTGCTGTAATCCACACGCCGCCAGCGTCTTATCCACGACTTCCCAAAGTGGTTTCTGGTCGAGGCGAAGGGTGATCAGTTTATTGCGAATTTCTACCTGCCTTGACGGTGGCACATCCCACTGGAAACTCAGGCCAGTTTTTGCGGCCAGGTCGTCTAACACAGCGCTGACGGGCGTCTGGTGATAGGCCACCGAAATCAAAGTTGGCGAACGCAGTCGGCGAGCAGCGATTTGTGCCTCAATGACGCGAACCAGATCGCTGGCCCGGCGTTTGATTTCGATGTCCTGGCTTTTTTCGGCGGCCTCTTTCAATGCCGGCAATGCCGCTTCCCCGATCGCTTCGAGTGCTTTCTGGGCCTTCTCGCGCTCGGCGAAGGTGTCAGCTCCCAGCTGCCGAATTAATTGGGCGATTTGCTCGTTAGATGCGGCTGGTTCCTGGCTGTGAGCACTTAGCAAGCCCAGGCACACACCCAGCGTCAGAATCCCAGCCAAGCAATTCCATCGCATATCGGTATTCCTCCCAGCCAGTGTTCTGGAGCTTTTTCCAAATTGCGGTAACCAGCGCCAGCACCCAGCGCTTATAAGACGATTCTGCACCGCATTCCTAACCGACCCGGTGAGCGAATCGATCAGGGTTCTGGCAGAATATCCGGCTCGACCTGATAAGCGTCGGCCAGGCGATTCATCTGGTTATACAAACCGACGACGGCCAGAACTTCGCCCAGGGCCTCGTTGTCCAGACCCAGCTTCTTGACCGCAGCCGTATGGCTATTGATGCAATACTGGCAGCCGTTGGTGACCGAGACGGCCAGGGCAATGATCTCCTTGGTGAGCAGATCGATCTTGCCCGGCCGCATGATGGCCTTGAGTCGCGTCCAGCACAATTCGAGGTGCTCAGGGTTAGTAGCCAACGCTCGCCAGATATTAGGAACGCGGTCAATCTTTTTGGTGGCTTTGATGTCCTCGAAAATGGCTCGGACACGCGGATCGGGAGTGTTTTCGTCCACCAGTCGTACCGTAGCCATGACGATTCTCCTTAGCGTCGGGTGAAGGAATGTACGGGTTCGGCAAGCGCGTTTTCAGCCGGCTGTGCCGGGCCATTTCGTCACCGCATCTGCAGCGGATACGCCTGCCGCCGGTTCGATCAGGAGCACACGCAGGTCCATGACGTTGGTTTCGGTCAGTCCCGGACGAAAGAGCGCTGCTACTGCATCGAAGAAAGTGTAGGCATCGTGGCGGGTCAGAAAATCGGCCAGGTTCAGACCTCGTGTTTGAGCCTGCCTCAACACCTCAGCGTCGGCAAAAGCTCCAGCGGCATCAGTGGGTCCATCCTCACCATCCGTACCACCAGCCAGCAAAATAACTCCCTTCGGATCGGACTGGCTCAGCTTGTGCAAAAAGGCAAGGGCAAATTCCTGATTGCGTCCGCCTTTGCCATGTTGTTTAGGTAAACTGACCGTAGTTTCCCCGCCGCTCAGGATGGCTGTGGGCTGTCGAATCTCCTCGCGCCAGTAACGGGCCAGGCATGCCAGGGTTTCTGCTACCGGCCTGGTTTCACCTTCCAGATACGGTCCCAACTGGAGCACTTCCAGTCCCGATTGTCGAGCAAACCGGGCCGCAGCTTCGAGAGCATGACGGTTACTGGCCAGTACGAAATGGGCGACACGGGGTTTGCCATCCGGACCGAGTGGCAGATCTTTCGGCGTTTCCGGGATTTCGCCCCGCAGGCCGCGCTGCAAATGTTCACGCACACTGACCGGGATTTCTTCCAGCAGTCCGTATTTTTCCAGCACCGACCAGGCGTCGGCATACGTGGTGGGGTCGGGAGCGGTTGGCCCTGAGGCAATCACGTCCAGCGGGTCGCCGATCACGTCAGAAATAATGAGCGTCAGGCACAGTCGGCCGGTAAATTCCTGAGCGAGTCGCCCGCCTTTGATACGGGAGATGTGTTTGCGAACCGCGTTCATCTCGGCGATGGTAGCACCGCAGCGCAACAACGCGCGAACCACTTGCTGTTTTTCAGCCAGAGAGATTCCCTCGGCTGGTAACGGCAACAATGCAGAGCCACCGCCAGAAATAAGGCAAATGAGCAAATCATCGGGACCGGCGGAGCGTGCCAGCTGCAAAATCTGTTCGGCGCCGTAGGCCGCTTCGGGTGTCGGCTCGTTGACACCCATAGGTCGGGCCGGATGCAAATGGATGCGCTTCAGTGGACGAACGGTTTCGTTCGGTACGTTGACCCAACCTTCCACCCGGCTGAGGTCCACACCTGCGGAGGTAAGGGCCTCTTCGAGTGCGGCAGCCATGGCGGCTCCGGCTTTTCCTCCGCCGACCACAAGAATTCGCGGGTATTGTCGAAAATCAAAACGCGGGTCGCCTTCCCGGTAGCGCTGCAACAGGAACTGCGGCAAACAATACTGTGGCCGCACTGCTTGAACCCCGGCATGCCAGATTGCTTCGGCGAGGGCCCGGTTCAAAGCAGGTGGCGGCATGATCCATTCTCCGATGCCGTGGTTCGCGGCCAGTGATCCATAAAACGCATGCGGCAAAGCGATGTTCTCGCCAGAAGCAAAACCGGGCCGGTTGCCTGTCAAGGTTCTTTGCTGACCGACACCAGATACGGCAGGCGATCGCGTGAATCAGGTATCGGTTCGCCCGCGAGACGAGCCTGAATGCGTAGCACCCCCTGCTCTGCCAAAGGTAACAGTTGCTGCACAGCTTCTGCCCACTGTCGCCGCGAGCGTGTCGCTGTCAATGCCTGATACCGTTTCAGCCAGTACACCGCCGTTTCATATTCTCGCCGGACTTCCTGCAATCGGGCTGGGCTGGGATTGACCGGCAAGCGCATTTCGTTACGGATGGCCCAATCCAGTCGGCCCAGGGCGGTGAAGTAGGTAATCTGCTCCAGCAATTCGGGCGCTGCCCAGTCGTAGTTCAGGTAATACAGCGTGGCGGTGTATTGCTTCCACAGTCCCTCAATCTGGTTGCTCAGCTGGGACAATCTTTCCGACGACCTGGGATCGCGTGAACCGGGTGACCGTCGCAGTTCTTCTCCATGCAGTTGGTAAGCGCGGATGATTTCCGGTGCCCACTTATTCCGCAAAGCTACGACGGGATCCTGGTCCGCTGTAACAGAAAAGTCTCCGCCCATGCGGCGGTAAAACACAGCCAGTTTTTCGTCCAGGTCGCGCTGAGTTCGGTCGAGTTCCGCCAGTGCCTGCAAGACCTGACCCCGCACCAGCAAGTCGCGGGCACCTCCGGGTTCGATCCGCAATTTCAGAATCAAATTGTCGAACACTCGAAACAGGCGGTCGGCAGCATACGGCGGTAAGTGTTCGGCAATCTCCAGCGCCCAGCGTGGTACCCAGTAAGTACGCGGAACTATGGGACCATCCAGGAACCGGATCTGATTGCGCCCTTGAAAATCAGGCTCGACAACCACCCGCGGCTGGTAGCGCAGCTGACGCAAGGGGTTGATAACAAAGCGTGCGGTGCACATGGCCGGGAACCAGGAGCGTTGCCGGTCACGCCAGTACATCACGGGGACGTCCAGCCCGGCCTGTTCTAATTCCTGCCGACGTTTTTCCAGTTGCACAAAGAGACGCACTTTCCGCTCAGCTCCCAACCATTTCTCGAGCGTTTCCATCTTGGGCGACAACGCCGGTAATTCCGTGAACAGTCCTAGCCGCAATTCCTTCAGTTCCTCTGGCTTTGGTCGCTCGGCATCGGGCAAGCGATCCAGAGCGGCTGGGTTTTTAAGCAGATGACGCAAGGTCAAAGGCTCACCGTTGCCTTGCCGCAGCATCTCGCCCCGTCGTGTGTCGAATAGCAGTAAATCGTCGCCAACCAGCACGCCGACCAGCCAGAGCGAGTAGATCGGCTCTTCGCTGGTGCTTTCGGGACTGCGGCGAAGTACGGCGACGGCAACCAGGTCGCTTTGTTCCAGCAGGGCCAGGTACACCAGAGCGCGTTCCTCAGCATCACCGGTACCGCGACGGAGCACTTCATGGGCGGGCCAGGTGTCCATGTCGGTTCGCCGAGGCTGATATTGCACATGCCGCATGCACCAGGCAAACGCATGCTCGGCGAGGCGTCGCTGCCAGCGTTGCTGTTCGGGACCCGGTTCGCGTGGGGGACGGCCAACATCTTCCTGCAATTCTTCCAGGGCATCTTGAAACAGAAACGCCCGGTTCAAATACGCTGCATCCACGGCGTCGAACGCTAACTGCTCGAGCGTGCGAACCTGGTATTCCTGGGTGAACGGCTCTTCTTCGCCGCTGGCACGTATGATACTCCGCGGAGGCAAGCCTGCTGTCAACTCCTGGGCCACTTTCCGGGCCTGCTCCGACAACCGCCAGTCCGGCCTTTCTTTCTCGATCAGGCTCAGATACGTGTTCAATTGCTGGACGGCGTTGATATAAGTTGCGTGACTGGGCGTTGCTTCGCGTAACGTTCTCAGGGCACCGCGCAGGACATCTTCGGGAGTTTGCCGCTGTGTCTGCGGTAACCCGACTGAGCCGGACCCGCAACCACTTGTTGCCGGCATCAGCAATACCCACACGAGCAGCCAGTGCCATTCCCGACGCAAAAAGCCGTACCACCCGATACGCATACTACCACTCTCCTGTCCACCCTGTCCGCGCAGTGGCGGAGATCCCACGACGGTCGAAAAGTCCAATCAGCGTCGCCGGATTACGAATGGAAAATGATGAGCTCAGGGCGACCCCGCCTTTCCTGCAGTATGATCATAAGGGCTCGGCGTGGAAACGGCAGGCGGCAGAAACGGCACCAGTTGCGGCAGGAGTTTTTCGATGGCCCGCGCACGATGGCTCAGCACCCGTTTGACCAGCGGACTCAGTTCTCCGAAGGTGCGATGGTATTCGACAATCTCGAAAAGCGGGTCGTAACCGAAACCGTTGCTGCCGCGCGGTGCGAGAGCAATCCGTCCATAACAACGGCCTTCTGCCTGGGCCCGAATCTTGCCGGTCGGATCAGCCAGCACAGCCACGCAGACGTAGTAGGCCTCTCGCTTCTCGGTCGGAACTCCCTGAAGTCGTTGCAAAAGGAGAGCGTTGTTAGCGGCATCGTCGCCGTGTTTACCGGCATATACAGCCGAGTGGACTCCCGGTTCGCCTCCCAGCGCGGGCACCACCAGTCCGCTATCCTCGCCGAGCACCCATTCGCCCAGAGCTTTGGCCAGCTGCGTCGCTTTCAGCGCAGCGTTTTCCTCGAAGCTCGTCCCCGTCTCGTCAGGAATCGGCGCCTGCGGAAAACTTGCCAGGGTCAGAAGCGGAATCGGCAAACCGCGCAGTAGCTCCTGCAGTTCCTGCACTTTGTGGGAATTTCGCGTTCCCAGCACCAATCGTGTCATGGTTTCGCTGCTCATGCCTTTTACCATGCGTTCTCGGTCAGGTTCCGGCAAGTTGGGACGCTCAAACTTATGGCAAAAGTGGACGAATGGCCAATCGGCCTCATGAGGCGTCAAAGTTTGTGAAAATTGGCCAGCTTACCGATTGGCTACGGTTTCCCTGGCCGGTCAATTTGTTTTCACAGCGGTCGGCTGACCTGCACAGTTTTCCATGCCGCAAACATTTGCCCCGCCTAGAATGCCGATAAAAGGACAAAATTTGGCGATTTTGCTGTCGCAGTGACGTAAAAAAGAGAAGCTTTCATGCTCGAAACTGTTCGGTTGGTGGCGCGGGGTATCCAGCAAAAAGTCGTCCTGTGGGACGGCCGTAAGGTGATTGACTGGTTGCAGGCGCGTCGGTTACGCCGACTCATTGCTCATGCGAAAGCCCATTCGCCATTTTATGCCCAGCGTTATCGCAACATTGATCCCGACGGGTTTCGGCTGGAGGACTTGCCGCCGGTTACCAAGACGGAGTTGATGGCGAATTTCGACGACGTGGTTACCGATCGCCGTTTGAAGCTGCGCGATCTGGAAGCGTTTATGAGCGATCCGCAACGCCTGGGGCAATGGTATCTCGGTGAATATGCGGTGAGCCGAACTTCCGGCACCCAGGGAATGCAAGCGGTGATCGTGCAGGATCGCCGAATGATGGAGTTGCTCTTCGCCCTGCAGATGACACGTGGCACAGTTTTCCCGACAACTCCGTGGGGGATTGTCGCACGCCTGGTGCAGCGGGCTCGCCTGGCGGTCATTACTATCGGCCGTGGTTTCTTCCCCAGCGCTGCCGCTCTGGCTTACGCTCCTAAAGCCTCAAGGCGGTTCGTGAAGCGGCTCTGGCTGCAGCACATCGAACCTCTGGAAGAGGTGGTGGCCAGGCTCAATCGCTTCCGACCGCACGTGCTGCTTGCGTATGCCAATGTGCTGGTGATTCTTGCTCGCGAGGCTTTAGCAGGTCGCTTGCGCCTGCCTGGTCTCCGGCAGGTCATCAATATGAGCGAACCCCTGTCGGATGGTGCCCGCGCTCTGGTGAGCCGGGCCTTTGGCCTGCCGGTTACGAACAATTACGCCCTCGGGGAATGCATGGCCCTGACGACAGGATGCACCTGTTCGCCTGGAATGCATGTGCAGGCCGATTGGGCCATTCTCGAAGTCGTGGATAAAAACTATCGCCCGGTTCCTCCCGGCCAGCCTGGCGACAAGGTGCTGGTGACCAACCTCTATAACACCGTGCAACCGTTCATTCGTTACGAGGTTAACGACGTGGTCACGCTGAGTCCTTCGGCCTGCCCGTGCGGATGCCCGCTACCACTGGTGCTGAAAGTTGAAGGCCGAACTGACGAGGTCATCTGGATCCGCGTGGGCGACCGTTACAAACTTCTCCATCCTTACGTGCTGGTAGATTTTCTCGATGAATATCCCCCGGTCGGCTGGTATCAGATCATCCAGACCGAACGAAATCGGTTCCTGTTGCGGGCTCAACCGGCTCCTAATCGCACGGTGAGCGTTGAAGAATTGCGGCAGGTGATCGAACGCGGATTGAAACATTATCACCTCGACGGCCTGGTGCAATTTGATATTGAAATCACAGACCAGGTCGCTCCCGATCCGCGGTCGGGTAAACTTCGCCGTATCACCAGCCGCGTCGGACCTCCCGCCGACCTGACCGAGGAAGAGCGCCTCCTCGCCGAACAATCGCAAGCATCATTCGTTCCGCCCGCAGAAAACCGGGGCGCTGCTTGACCGGTATCATTTTCTCTGTTGACCGGACATAAGATTACCGTTTCCCGACCGTAAGAGGGTACCGCTGTATTCACCGCAGACAACACACCAGCAGCCATCAGCATAGAACCACTGTTTACTGGCTACGGGAAGTTGCACCTGGCGATACCCTCACTATCGCCCTTTGCGATCGGGCTTATCTCCGCGCCAGGGCCTGGACATTGTCATCGGGCGGACAGTTGCCAGGGTTGCGATGTAAATGCCACACATCGTACAGGTACAGCCAGAAAGGCAGCCACCAGATCAGATCATTGGTCAAGCAAACAAGCAGAGTGGCGGGTGGCCAGCGACCCACCCAGACCAGGTAGAACCACGCTAACGGCCCTAAGGTTTTGCCAGCCAATCCGACCGCGGCAATCGGCCAATCCTTTTCGAGAGAATATGCCACGCGAACATACAGTATTCCGTACAGTCCGAGCACCATTCCCAAGCAGGCAAAAATCTCAGGGTAATTGTTCCGCTCCATATCGAAGAGGCGGAAAAACCAGTCCGGATATGCAACGCTCAGCAGCCCCCAGTTCAGGTTATAGACGCCTGCGAGCAGAAAAACCGTTCGGTGCCAGTTCCGTCGGCGTAAACCTGTCGCCAAGCGAAACTTCTCCATTCTTTCACCCATCCCTGGTCACCCGACGCCATCCGCTCTCTGCCTGCAATCTCCCACCTCGCCTCGGCTTGCCGCCTGCAAGTCCATGATAGTAAATCCCACACCGCCGGCACGAAAACTCTCTCTTACTGCCGCTAAATGCTGTACCGTTCTACCCGTCGAGAATAAGGCAGCCAGGAATTCGATTGGTGAACTGCAATTGACGGTTGGCGAACGGCTGGGTACAAGGCGACGAAAGATGCAGCAACCAGCGGCGGAATCCTTCCAGATCATCGCAGCCGGGCTGGTGCAACCAAGAGGAGGCGAAGCAATGACGGCCTTGGTGTATGGAATCCTTCCAGGTAATCGCAGCAGGGTCGGTGCAACAGCGCCATACGATGACCTGTTGACTTGAAACCAAGCCGGATTGCATAACTGGCAAACGGTTGGTACGCTGCTGGCTCGACGCCGAACAAACGCAGGCATCGCATTGCCCAATGGGTGCGAATTGCCATCAACAAAGGGGACTTACTATGAAACGCCTCGGTACCTGGACGATCGCTTTTGTCCTGGGCTGGTTAGCTGGCATCTGCGGCTGGCACTGGCTCCGTGCTCAGGCTCCAGCTTCACCACGACCACCCACGATTGCCTTCATCAACTATGCCGAAGTGATGCGCCAGTACGCCGAAGCAAATGACATCCGCAAGCAGATTCAGGCGGAAGAACAAAAATTCCTCGACCAGCTCCAGGCCAAGCAAAAGGAGATAGATGAGGTTCGCAAACAATGGCAAGCTGCCGAGCCCTCTCAGCGCGACCCCCTGGAGCGCAAGATTAAAGACCTGGAATATCAGTTCAACAATATCCGTTCCGATGCCCAGAAGCATTTGACTCGCTTTGCCAACGAGCGCTGGTCGCAGGTTTATTTCAAAGTTTGGAACAAGGTGAAAGCCGTTGCCGAGTCCAGCGGTTACGAAGTGGTATTTCGCTTCAACGAAGATTGGCGCGATGCAAATAAACCGGAGGTCTTTTATCATCCTGATCGCGTAATGGCTCGCCTGATGGCCTCGAATCTCTGGCCCATGTATTACCAGCGCACTGCGGATATTACCGGTCAGGTGATTGCCATACTGAATCGCGAGTATCAGGGAGGCGCCACTTCGTCAAGTACCGGCAAGTAGGCGAAGATTACCAGCCAGTGTCGCGGACAAAATTGGCCGCGCTATCGGAGGTACTTATGGTCGCTGCCCACTGCTCGGAGCCGTTATCCCCTTCGGAGCCATGTTGCGAGGAGAAGCTGCTTAGCGATGTCGGTGCAGTTCCTATACACGTGGTCAGCTGGCGTCGGCAACGCACCCTGGCCAAGCCCATCAAGCTTACAGCTCGGGGACTACTCTATGGGCGGAATGTAAACCTGATGCTTATTCCGGCCCCTCCGAACACAGGGCGAGTTTTCCGTCGCGCTGATTTGCCTGACACACCCTTGATTCCAGCAGTAGCGGATCGGGTAAGCTCCACGCAAAGGCGTACCGTGCTGGGAACGGCACCGGCTCATGTTGAACTGGTCGAGCACGTTCTTGCTGCCCTGGCGGCGTTTATGGTGGACAATTGTATCCTAGAAATAGATCGTCCGGAGTTGCCCGGCTGGGATGGGTCGGTGCTACCTCTGGCTCATGCGTTATCAGAAACCGACATCGCGGAACAGGAAGCATGGATTCCTGTTATCACGCCACAATGGCCGCTGATTATCCGACACCATCACGCTTCTGTGGCGATCTATCCTAATAAGCGGCCGGAATTACATATCAGCTATTTCCTCGATTATGGCCATTGGGCGGTCATTGCGCCGCAACGCTTCGGTTGCTGTGTTACTCCCGAAACCTTTATTAACTCCATAGCGGGCAGCCGCACTTTTTTGCTGCTTGAGGAGGTCCAAGCCTTACGCCGGCAGGGCGTGGGTATAGAGACGGGGCCGGAACAGGTGTTGGTTTTCACCCCTCAGGGCGTGCTTGCGAATCGCCTTCGCTGGGCGGATGAGCCCGCGCGCCATAAGACTCTCGATCTACTCGGTGATTTATCACTTGTCGGTCTGCCTCTGGCGGGACATGTTTTCGCCTGCCGTTCAGGGCACACTCTGAATGTTGCATTGGCTAAATGCCTTCGACGTAGTCTAATATCAAGTGGTATTTTGAACACTAACAGTCATCTGTGCCAATCATCCGCGGCATGAGGTCGGGAAAGCACTAATATGGCCCCCCTGCGTGTCGGCGTGGTCGGTTTAGGGCACATGGGTAAAGAACATGCCCGAATCCTGGCCACGCTCCCGGATGCAAAGCTAGCGGCAGTAGCGGACCTGGACGCGAACACGCGCGACACCATCGCACGGAAATACGAGACCCGTGCCTTTGCTGATCACCGTCAGCTAATCGGTCTGGTAGATGCCGTAATCATCGCTGTTCCAACTTACGCTCACTATGAGGTGGCCAGCGATTTCCTGCGACACAGGGTACCGTGTCTGGTAGAAAAACCGCTGGCGAGCAATCTGGAACAGGCCGAACAGCTGGTGCAATTGAGCCGCGAGTTTAATACGCTCTTGCAAGTGGGACATATCGAGCGATTTAATCCTGCGCTGCTGGACCTTGAAAAACGGCCAATCCGGCCTCATTTTATCCAGGGCCAGCGGCTCTCGATGTTTAGTGGGCGATGCTTAGATGTCGGGGTTGTTCTCGATCTTATGATTCACGACCTGGATGTGCTGCTGGCTCTGGTACGCAGTCCGGTAGTGGAGGTCGAGGCGGTAGGCGTCAGCTTGTTTGGTGGCCATGAGGATATAGCGGAAGCCCGGCTCAGGTTTGCCAACGGATGTGTAGCAACCTTGACAGCCAGCCGGATCAGTGTTCGACCCTTACGGCGTATGATTGTTTACTCCCCTGAAGGTTACGTCGAGCTTGATTTTTTTCGTAAGCATACCCTAATTGTGCAGCCTTCTGAGAAAGCTAAGCAACTCGGCTGGAGGCCAGAGCAATTGGATATCAGTCTGGTCGGCCTGCTACGTGAAAAGCTGTTCGGACAATGGTTAGAGGTACGGGAGTTCAACCACGATGAAGGGGACCAGCTTACCGAGGAAATTCGCCATTTTCTTTACTGCGTGCGAACTGGAGCCCGGCCGAGGGTAACGGGAGAAGATGGACGGGACGCTATCGCTCTGGCAGAACGCATCCTTGATAAAATTCGTGCCAGTCCACTATATGCCCAGCGCCGGGCCGCTTAGCTAACGCCTACGCCGATGTTCTTCCTTATCTATCGCAAGACCATCTGATATAGATTGAGTGTTTGATCCCAACCCGAAGGAAGTTTCGCCTTGGCTTCTGGACAAATGATTAGCTGGTTGATATAGGCGATTGCCGGAATAGACCTAACGCCCAGCGATCAGGATGCGATCCTTGTAAAAGAGGAGGCTCGCAAAACTGACACTTTCAAAACCGTTAGGAGCTACGTATTGTTCGTAGTGAAGCAGCTGACCGCGGTTAGGCTCGAGCACCGACATTAAGGTATAAGTCGGAGGAAACCCACAGATGCGTCGCCGGTCGCGTTCCTCAAGCAGGGTACGGAAAAAACCGTGGCGATCACTGGCGGCCATCCGGGCTAATAAAGCCTGGTCGCGGTGGCGACTTTCTTCCAGCCATTCAGTGTGCACAGGAGATGGGTCGCCAAACTTCGGGCCTATATGTGCCAGATCGCCACTGGCAATGTAAAAGACACGGGCACCGCTTTCACGCTCTGCGGTTTGCAGGGCCACCAGCATCTGGGCTATGTCCGGTATCTCTTCCGGTAAGCGCTCCTGAACAATGCAGTCGTGGAACGAGCCGACAACGATGGGAACAATGCGGAAGGGCCGGTCGGGAAAACAGTATTGCAAGAAGAGCACCTGAAGTTCGATGGAATGCTCTGGCCAGTGAGCTGGTTCATCATCAAAGAGGCCATCTCCGTAACTCTCAGTAATCAGGCGAACGTAATCCCGATCGGTAACCACCTTACCCAACGGCGTCTCGAAATCGCGCTGTGTTATAGTGAATCTATGTCCACTATAATGAGCCGTGCCGAGAATGACGAAGATATCTGCCTGAGTATGCTCGATAAGCTCCTTATAAGCCCAGGCATAGCTATGTCCACCGCGGTGATAATCAATATGGGGAATCAGGGCTCCGCGTAAAGCATGGGTGTAAGTACCGTTGCGGAGCAAGGTTTCGGGATCAATGCCGGGGCCTCCGGGTCTTAGAAATTGTTGCCGCAAGTGTTCGCGCGCCCGGTCCGGCTCGGGGGGATAGACACCTAAACATGCCGGCGGCCGAACCTGGATACTGGCGAAATGCTCTCGAAATCGTCCCCCATCTAAAAGCAATGCCTCGTCCAGATGTCGTGTGATGTTCTCCAACCATTCGAGAGGTACCAGTGTTCCTCCCGTGAACCGCATCAATTCTAATTGCAGATCGCGCAGAGAACGGCTGCCGTCGAGCATTTCAACAATGGGCACCAGTTCCAAAGGAATACGTATCGCCCGATCGCTGAGCCTGGCCTGATCGAAGAGCCAGACAAATCTCTGATCTTGCTCGTCCGGCACGGCACTTACGGAAGGCCGCAGACGCGGTTTCTCCGGCAATGCTGAGGCCATGAGTATTCTCCTGAGCAAAAGTGATTGCGAGGCTTATCCCGGCGCTAACACATTTTTGGCCTGCACCCTGCAAAAATCAAGGCAGTGAAAACGTACACCTGGTGTGCGATATTTCACGGTTCTAACCTGGCCTGGCATCATTTTATTGCGGTTAAAAAAAGCCAGCAGGGATGCCGAAGCATCCCCGCTGACCAGGAAAGGAGGAGGAACCGGCTCGATCAAGGCGTGGTGGCCAAGCGTACTTCCTCTCTGCGGACTGGTTCTTCGGAGGCGAGTAGCTCTAATTGATGTACCAGCTCCTTTACTCCCTTGCGCATTTGTTGCAACTGGGTCAGGGCCTGATCGCGTTCCTTAGTGCGATCATTGAGTTGCTCTTTGACCTCTTGCAATTGTCGGGCCAGCTCACGTAATTGCTGCACCTCGGCAATCAAGCGATCTCGCTCCGTCTTGACTTCCTTCAATTCCTTGCGCAGGACCGAAGCCTGTTGTTGCAGGTTCGCTAATTCTTCTTCAAGCAGTTGCATTTTTTGCTTAGCTTGAGAACCCGATCCGCTCTGAGCACAACCCCATACGGTAACCGCAGCCAGAAGACCCAGGACTAAGGTGGCTCGATGTCTTTGCATGGTGCGCTCCTTTGTGTTGCTTGGTTGCGATACTTGATACCGGCTCTAATTTCCCGGCGTCAAACTTTATGTCGGCAACGCTGGCTACGTACTTTACGTGAACCTGGCTGGTTTTCGGTATCGTCCTGTCTTGACCCACCATGCGCAACCGATATGATAGTTACAATCGGCAGCGGCTATTTCTACGGACCTGGTGGCGGGCGGCCGTCATACGAAAGCTTCTTCAGGCTTAGATGAGTAAAGGTTTCACCACTGCTCGCGGAAATTATCTGGGAGCCGTGCGATGTTCCTTTTCTTGCCGTATCACGTTGATGTACCTATGCAACGCATACCCTGGGCGAACTGGGTTCTTATAGCGGTTACTTCGTTATTCAGTCTGGCAGGTATAGGAGCGAACTGGGAGTTCGGCTCGGATGCCTGGATGTGGAAGTGGTGCCTGCATCGAGAAAATTTCCGACTTTATCAACTCCTTACCTTCCAACTGGTGCATGCCGACGTGGTGCATTTGTTTCTCAACATGTACTTTCTATTTCTTTTTGGCAATGCCGTAAACGCGAAAATAGGCCATGCGCGGTTTTTATCGCTCTATTTCGCCCTGGGAGCGTTTACGGGTCTGGTTTGGGCGGTGACCGATTCGGCGGACATGCTCCTGGGAGCTTCGGGTGCTGTCTGCGTGATCACAGGGATGTTCCTTATCCTATATCCGTTCAACGAAGTGGCGGTTTTTTATGGCTGGTATATTTATCGCGCTGGCGACATGGGCGTAATGTATATGAGCTCGATTTGGCTAATCCTGGCCTATATTGTCTATGACCTGACGGGATGTTTTCTCTGGCGTCATGAGCCGATTGCATACATATCTCACCTTACTGGCTATTTTCTGGGAATTGCCGCTGCGGTGGCGCTCTTATTGGGTGGCTGGATTAAACCGGCGGAAGGCGAAGAGACCCTGTTGCAGTATCTAAACATTCACGGACCCGCAGCTATACGGCGACGACATAAGAAAAAGCGGTCGCTGATTCGCCGCCAGCCAGGTTCAGAAGAACTTACGGAGCAATAGTCACCCGGCACTTCCTGGACCGACTGGAACCGCTGATGATGGAGACTTGCCCCAAGGTAGCACATCCCGGCGTCGGCTATCAAGGTAGCGAGCCAGCATCGTTTTCCCGAGTTTATCCGCGTGCAGTGGTACCTATAATATGGAGATGTTACCGCGTGAGTCCGCACAGAAGCGAGCTTGCGTAGGGCAATTTTCATAACCTGCGGCAGAAAGTAACACTCATTATTGGAGCAAGGTATGCAGCAATGGACAGAACGTGAAGAGCAAGCGGCCCGCTGGCTTATAGAGCGAGCATTGGCCGAGGATTTAGATATTGCCGGGGACATAACCACGCAAACTCTTATTCCCGGCGAGGCATTTGGTAGAGCAAACGTGGTAGCTCGACAGGATGGTGTGGTTTGCGGATTGCCGATCCCAGGCATGGTTTGGCACCAGCTCGCCAAAAAAATAGGTATCCGCTGGCACGTTGGCGACGGCGATCGTGTGCGCGCGGGAATGGTGTTCGGTGAAGTTAGTGGTCCGCTGGCCGATATTCTTACCGCAGAACGCACTGTACTGAATTTCCTGCAGCGCCTTAGCGGAATTGCCAGCTTGACCCGCCGCTTCGTGGACGCTGTGAGTGGTACAGGGTGCTTGATTCTCGACACTCGCAAAACCACACCGGGCTGGCGAATTCTTGAAAAATACGCCGTGCGCTGCGGGGGCGGGGTCAACCATCGCCTGGGACTTTATGACGGCATCCTGATCAAGGATAATCACCTAGCGATTCTCAGGCAGCAAGGTCTTTCTGTGCAAGAGGCGATTAAGAGGGTGCGTGAGCGATTCGGACGCTCCTATCCCATAGAAATCGAGGCCGACACATTAGAGGAAGTTACTGTTGCTTTGCAATCCGGGGCTGATATTATCCTTCTGGACAACATGGATCCGGCAAAGATACGGCAAGCTGTCGCGTTGCGGAATGATATAGCACCTCACGTTATATTAGAGGCATCCGGAGGTATTAGCTTAGCAAATGTTAGGGCGGTTGCCGAAACAGGTGTAGAACGTATCAGCATTGGGGCACTGACGCATTCTGCCCCCGCGCTTGACATTGGTCTGGACTATCTTGGGCCCAACTGAGAGCCGAAATTAAGGGGGTGGAACTGGATCATCCGGTTTGGCTTTGGTTATCGGCTGGGGAAACAGAGCCTGGTTGTCACGTGCAGGAGAAACACGTTCCAGGTCACCTACAAAGCTAAGCAATAGCAAATGCGTGTGTCCCTTTTGGGGATCATCGAATATAGTGCTGCCAAAAGAAGGGACCTGTTCTCGACTGGCGCCCAGGAGCAGAGTTTCAAGGGGTCTAAGTGTAAGTGTAGCCGCTAGGAATGGAAACCGTGTTTCGCTCAGTGGCACTGCTAACGGCCAGGATGATTGGCCTGGCAAGAGCAGCCGGGTTGCGTCGGATTGCTGATGGCGGATCACTGGTTCGATGCGTAAACCGATACCATCTTCGTGTCGGCCCAGAAATTCCAGAAGTAAACCTCCTTGGGCCTGGCTAAATTCGGCCACGGAACATTCGCCGGCATAGTAAACCGGGCAGGTCAAATAAGCGACCGGCTCCGACATGGCGAGGAAATGAGTCTTGCCGGGACGCAGGAACAAATGAGACGCCTTGGGTGGCGAGGATAAGCAAGAGTCCGAATTTCGCCAGGCAGCGGGATCAGCACGCGCGAGCACACCGATACGGAAACCATTGGTTCTAAGTAACGGGCGGAGATGGGCGGGAATAATCTGTTCATCGGCATCCCGCCAGATAAGTGCAAAGCTTTCTCCGGCTGACAGCGGAAAAACGATGTCATATAAGCGGAATGCGGCAATGTCGTCGGGAAGCGTTAGACGTAAACCTTTGCGAAATTCTTGCTGGGGAAAATCACGTGGCAGCCAGGAATCCAGGTTCCAGCAGCCAAGCAGGCTTAACGCTGCTAATAGGGCGCACCCTATACATCGCATGAGGAGCAAAGAGAGACTTTTACGAGTGATATATGGCTCTAAATTCGTTTTGTTGCATAAGCAAGGTGCCTGGGTTGCTGATCGGAAATCCGGCACCAGCTAATTGGCAAGCCGCGGTCAGGATTGCAGCGAGGGCGAAGAGCTAATAGGTCGGTTGGGACTGGCGGGAGCGATGCCGGGGCCAGAAACGTTTCACCAGAGCCGAGAACCGATGCCGCCAAATCTCGCGGCGCATCTGCCAGCGACTGGTCATCCAGTTCATTTGCAAAACGCGACGTGGGCCGGCATAAGGTTTGTGGCCATGCCAGGAGTTGTCGGTGCGGCGAAAGGCCAGGAGCGTGCCTTCTATAGGCGGTACCTCGACCAGCACATCGTCCAGGTTGTGAGGCGAACGCAGCAGGCGAAGTCGGCCACCGTCCGCTTCCCACTCCGGGTTGAGGTACACCAGTACCGTGATCAATTTGGAAGGCGTGTCCGTGTGAATCTGGCCGTCCGTTTCCCGGCACCAGCCGCGAACCGTCAGCATGATGGGACGGTGTTTCAGCGACAAGCCGAACTTGCTTTCAAAAGCCTGGCAAACCGCATCGCCAGTCATTTCTTCCACCAACGTGCGGAAGGCCGGGCCATAAGTCAATTCTGCCAGAGGAAAACTCCCCGGATGTTCGATTTTGGGAAAATCGGCATGGATGGCTGGCAGTGCCTCTTTGCGGACAAAACCAGGCACGATCAGATACGGAAACGGTTCGTGCACTAACGGAGTAGCATGGAATGCATCGAGGTTTAGGTACGACATCTTTTTGCCTCCTCTGTTCCGTTGGGCCAAGTGCGGCGGGACTGTAGGTCAGCCCATCGCTTTTGTCAAGACATACTGGGGGCCGGGGCTGTATAAAGCAGCTACTGCAATGGAGAAGGCTTTTTGCAACAGCCCCAGGAGGAAACCTCGCCGTGCTTGAAAAATAAAGGAAAAATGCATCAAAGACTCCCCGCATGCAAAAGGGAACACTGATCCTTGCCAGCGACGCTCACCTGGCAACTGCAAGACATAAGGCGGTTCAGGTGGGACACGTAACCTCCTTCTTAGTCAAAAACCCGACAGTAATTCCAAAAATAAGGCGGTTCGGCTAAGCAAAAAGGAACACTCATTGTCGCCAGCGGCGCAGCCGGTCCCAAACTCGCCCGGCACGAACGTAACCCAAATACCACACCCGCACCGTCCCATCCTCGCATCCGCATACTAGATAGCGGCCATCCGGCGTAACTGCCAGACAATAGAACTGTTTGTCAGTCTCGAACCGCCGCACTTCGTTTCCGGTAGCCAGTTCCCAGACCAGCACCGCCCGGCGGACAGGAGAGCCAAACTTTGCCACTACCACATAGCGGCCATCCGGCGTTACTGCTGGGGCACGGAACGCGCCAAAGGTCGGGACACCGAGTGGGCCAAAGGTTATATCAGGGGTCGCACGCCAGACCACGTTCCAACTATCACACGCCCACACGGCCACATTGGAGATCACGTCGCCAAAATGCTTGGCGGTATTGCCTACGGACACGACATAGCGGCCATCCAGGGTTGCAGCAATGCCGATGACCGGGACGTCGGATCCGCGCAGCTGCTGAACTTGGTTACCCGTGGCCAGATCCCATACCCGCAGCGTAGCGTCATCTCCCCCCGACAGGATATAACGACCATCCGGAGTTACCGCAACGCTCTCTACGGGGAATAGGTGCCCGGTCAGTCGCCGTACCTCCTTCCCGGTGGCCAATTCCCATATCCGCACCGTTCTGTCCCAGCTTCCCGATACCACATACCGGCCGTCCGGCGTTACCGCCACACTCCTGACATGGCCTTCGTGGCCGGCGAAGCGTCTGATTTCCTCACCGGTGGCCAGTTCCCAGAGCCGCAGCGTAGCGTCATTTCCCCCCGACACGATATAGCGGCCATCGGGAGTTACCGCAACGCTCTCCACGTGGCCTTGGTGCCCGGTCAGTCGCCGTACCTCCTTCCCGGTGGCCAACTCCCATACCCGCACCGTGCTGTCCCAGCTCCCCGATACCACATACCGGCCGTCCGGCGTTACGGCGACGCTGGTTACTGCGTCTTGGTGCCCCGTTAGCCTTCGCACTTCGTACAGCGAACGCAATACAAAATGCATCGTCAGAAGCACCAGGACGCCCAACACCAGGAAAATTCCGCTCACCAGCAATGCTGGCAGCCACGAGTCCCGCCTCGCCACCCTCATTTGAGTATTCTGCTCGACCTCGGCTCGACCCGTATCCGCCTGTTCCGACTGCTGCCGATCACGCTCCGCGGCCATGTTCGCATCCTCCGATCTGCTTGGAAAGTGCGCCTTTGGGATGGGCCATCTCGGCCGCCAGCGGTTTATCGGTCTCGGGGACCGGTGCCGGCACCGAAAAGCTCGCGTTCGTAGTTGGACATCTTCGCGACCAGCGATCTATCGGTCTCAGACAGGGTGCCGCTGTCGGAAAGTACACATCCGGAATGGGCCATCTCTGCGACCAGCAATTTACCGGTCGTCTGGGATCGGTGCTACTGCCGAAAGGTCCCCGTTGGAATGCGGCATTTCCCCGCCGACCTTCGTGGCCAGATTCGCAACCTGAATGCATCCGCCCGTTCGACGTGCGGATTCACGAGGTCACCGCGGGAAAGCATTGCGGCCAGATTCACGTTGCTACCGGGCCCCCGGGTAAATATGCGGGGTCATTCTACAGGTTCTCCTGCGTGTTGGCTGTCGGCACTTTTTCAGCACCAGTTTTGGACGTTCGGAGCGTCCTTCGATGCCAGCCACGCCGAACAGCCGAAAGTATGCTGCGACCAGCACGGTCAACAGAATCGTTGCTACGTCCCCCAGGTGTCGGTTCGCCGAGCAACTCATTCGTTTCGGGATAGCAACTTCCGATGTCGCGGATGGGAAGCGAACCACGGCGGGCTGACGCCCGCCGCTCTTGGTTGTGTGTGCGACTCCGCGTTGCGAATCACGGATTTCGTAGCGAACGTGCGGTGTGCACCAGGAGCGGCTGGCGTAAGCCAGCCGTGGCTAACGAACGCGAATGCACCACAAACGAACGCGACCGCACCAGTGATACCGATAACCACGGCGGGCTGACGCCCGCCGCTCCTGGGCGAATGTACGTTTGTGCATCGCAAAAATCGCTGTTTCGCCGGCAGACGTTCGCACTGCGACGCAAGAGCGGGGGGTGTAAGCCCCCCGTGAAATGCACTTCGCATACGCTCGAAACGCGGACATCCATCGCATTGCCGTTACAGACGCGGTTTGCGGATACACGGCCGGCTGATGCTGCCGTCACCGCCGCATCGCCAACACGCCGCTGAGTTACAGACGCGGTTTGCAGATGCACGGCCGGCTGACGGTTGCCCAGCGCACGCAGCAACCTATCCTGGCGGTCGGCTGACGGACGAGCACGAATGAACGTCATAACTCTTCCGCCCGAGATTCAGCACCATGGCGGGGGACGTCGCATTCGGCACCACGCCGGGAGAAGCATCGTCGGTGTCGGGAAAGCTGGGAGTGTACATCATCGGTTTTCTTGAAACCGTCCGGAACGCACGGGGGTATTTATCACTGAACCATGCAAGCCATGAAGTGCGCGAAAGAGGTGCATCGAACCGAAAGAGCGAATTTGCCAAGACCATCAGGGGGAGAAGCTGATGCGACGGACGTGGTGGCTGGCGCTGGTGGTGTGGTTGTTGTGGCGAGCATCGCTGACAGCGACGCCGGCGTTGCAACTGGTGCCGGAAGAGGCGGATTTTGCGGTGGCGGTTAATCGTCCGGTGGCCGTGGCAGATACGTTGCTGGCGCTTGCGACCAGTGAGCGGTTGCAGCAATTTCCGGCCTATCAGGAAGCAATTGGGCAGGTAAACATTCGCCGTTTCCTGCAACTGGTGCGTTATGCTGAGCGGGAACTGGGCAAGCCTTGGCGAGAATTGCTGGACAGTTTGGCGGGCGAAGGGATTGTCCTGGCTGGCAAGTATGCTCCGGAGCCGGTACCGGTGCTGGTCGTCGTGAAGGGACGGGATGCGGCTCTGCTTGAGCGAGCGGTGCGGCTTTTTGGCGAGGTGATTGAACAAGAATTGGCCCGCCGGGATTTGCCGCATCAGCGACAGAAGCACGAACGTGCCGGGCTGAAGATCACGCAGCTCGGCAATGCCTATTACACTGTTCACGGCCCAGCGCTGTTGGTGAGCAATCGGCTGGAAGTGTTCGACTACGTGGCCCCGCTGTTGCAGGGAAAAGCGGAGCGGTCGCTGGCTCACTCTGGGAAATGGCGAGCTGCTCAGGCCAGCATTCCTGCTGATGCTGTCGCCTGGGCGTGGGCGGACTTGCGTCCGACAAAATTGCTGCCGCAGGTACGGCAAGCGGTGGAATTGCCCGGCGATGTGCCAATCGTGCACGTCTTTTTCGGACGTTATCTCGACCTGTTCTGGCGAGCGGAATATGTGTCCGCCTGGCTGACACTCGGGCAGCAAGGGGCACAATTGAGCGTGTACGTTCCGGCGGGATGGAAAGGTTCGGCCCTGTCGGCACGGGCACAAACACCGGCCACGGGTGGGACCCGTCTTCCTCCGCCGCTCACCGTACCGGGCACCATCTACACGAGCAGTTTTTATTTCGACCCAGCGTCGTTCTTGCATCACCGCGAAAAACTTTTGCGTCCCGATCAGCTCAAGGCTTTCGAGGAGCTGGATAGAAATTCGGCCAAGTTTCTCCTGGGCAGTCGGCTCAGCGATCTGGTAGCCGGGCTGGGACAGTATCACCGACTGATCGTGGCCCAGCCGGATCGGCAGACGTATGCCTTTCGGCCCGGCACGGCGATTCCGTCGTTTGCGGTGGTATTGCAACTCAAAGAGCCGGAGAAAATCGGCCCGAAGCTGGAAGCTATCCTGCGCGGAGCCGCTCTGCTGGCCACGTTTCAAACCCGACTGGAACTGGTCGAGGAAAAGCACGGCGACGTGAAGCTGGTCGGCTATCGCTTCGCTGACAACGATGCCAATCGCGCGGTGCAGAACGGCTTGCTGTTCAATTTCAGTCCCTGTTTCGCTCAGGTCGGCGACCAGTTTATGCTCTGTTCGACGCTGGAACTAGGCCGGCAAATTGTCCGGGCGTTGCAGAAGGAAAAGGCGTCGCCTGGCGGCAGTGCTGGCCTGGTCTTTAGCGATGTGTTCAGCTGGGAGGGAATCGTGGATTTGTTGCGAGCGGCGGATGATGAACTGCTGGTGCAATTCATGCTGGAGCGCGTGCAAGCTCTGGAATCGGCACGGACGCAGGTGAAGCATTTGCTCGAACTGGTCGCTAGCCTGGGCCGCATTGAAGCGCACCTGCAGATGGCGGAAGAAAAGTCCCAGCTTGATCTTCGCTGGCAATTGGCGCCAGAACGGCGATAGCGTAGCGCAATTCCACGCATCGAGGGTTTGCCGGAGCAACGGGAGGAAACATGGTGCGGCAGAACAACGGCATAGCCAACGGACAATCCGGGAAACAGCTCGATCCGCAATGGGCCTGGCAACCCTATCAGCCCGACGCTCATCGGCCCTGGAATCTCCAGCGGGCCGGGCATCTGTATCGGCGAGCGGCGTTCGCTGCGAACTGGTCGGAGTTGCAACGGGCGGTGCAGGATGGGCCTCAGAAAACCGTCGAACGCCTGCTGACTCCGGGGCCGGACTATGAGGCATTCGATCGCGGCATGGACGAACTGGCAGCTCGCATCGCCAAAGGTAACAACACCGTTCATCTGCGTGCCTGGTGGCTGGCGCGGATGATCCGCACGCCGTTCCCGCTTATCGAGAAAATGACGTTGTTCTGGCACAATCACTTCGCCACCAGCAACGCCAAAGTGAACAACGTCGGTTACATGCTCCAGCAGAACCAGACGTTGCGGCGTTTTGCCCTGGGCTCGTTTGCGGAAATGTTGCAGGCGATTTCCAAAGACCCGGCCATGATGGTCTGGCTCGACACGAATTTGAGCAAGAAAGGCCGGCCCAACGAAAACTACGCCCGCGAACTGATGGAGCTATTCAGCCTGGGCATTGGCAACTACACGGAGCAGGATATCCGCGAAGCTGCCCGTGCGTTTACCGGTTGGGAAATCCGCCAGGGCAAGTTTCACTTCAACGCGGCCGAGCATGACGACGGCGAAAAAACTGTGTTCGGTCGCACTGGCCGCTGGCAGGGCGAAGACATTGTCCGCATGTGTCTGGAACACCCGGCCTGTGCGCGGTTTATAGCACGGAAACTGTTTCGCTATTTTGTGAGCGAAACGCTGGAACCAAATGCCGAACTCCTCGAACCGCTTGCCCAGTGCCTGCGACGCAACCAGTACCAGATTGGGGAAGCGGTGCGGATGATTTTGACCTCGAATATCTTTTATTCGGAACACGCTTACCGGGCCCGCGTAAAATCGCCGGTGGAATTTGCCGTCGGCATCATCCGAGCGCTGGAAGGACAGCCGAACGCGATTGCACTGGCTAACGCACTGGAAAATGTTGGCCAGCGGCTGTTTTACCCGCCGTCCGTGAAAGGGTGGGACGGAGGCCCAGCCTGGCTGAATTCGACGACGCTACTGGCACGCAACAATCTGGCGCAGGCGCTGGTCTCGGGCGAGGACCCGCAGTTCGGTTCCCGCTGTGATCCCGTGCTGGTACTGCGAAAGTACGGACGCGAGTCCGAGGAGCAGGCGCTGGCGTTCTTCCTCGATTTATTCCTGCAAGGAGACCTCGCCCCGGAGGCGCGACAAGGTCTGGCCGGCTACCTGCGTGAGTCCGAGCAATTTCGCTGGCCCGTGTACTGGACCGAGCAGGACCGGCACGAACATCGCCTGCGGGCAGTATGCTACCTGGTGCTGACCCAACCGGAATTTCAACTCGATTGATCGCCGGGCCTCGCTGCTGCAATGGCAACACGGAGCACACGCCCCCGCGGCTGGGGGATGAACCTATCGGAGGGCAAAACCATGCTGAATCGCCGCGAATTTTTAGCGACATCGCTTGTCGGTTCGAGTCTGGTGGCGCTGCGCGGATGGGGGCCAGGATTTCTGGCGCGAACGGCCCTGGCAGCTCCCACCGCCGACTCTCCCGGAGCCAAGGATACCATCCTGGTCGTCATCCAGCTGACCGGCGGCAATGATGGTTTGAACACCGTTGTGCCCTTTAAAGACCCGCTGTATGCCAAATATCGTCCCACCTTGCAGTTGCCCCGGGCGCAACTGCAGAAGGTCAACGACGAAATCGGCCTGCATCCGTCCATGAATGGTTTTGCCGAGTTGTTGCAGGACGGGGCGTTGTGCATTGTGCAAGGGGTCGGCTATCCGAATCCCAGTCAGTCGCATTTCCGGAGCATGGATATCTGGCACGCTGCCAGCACTCGAGAAACCCTGACCGAGGGCTGGCTCGGTAAAGCACTGCATCGGCTGCCGCAAACTGGAGCGTTTCACGTAGCGATGGCTAACGAACCGAACTGGCTGGCGTTGCAGGGGGCACCGTTCAAAGTCCCGGCCCTGACCAGCCTGGAAGATTTTCAACTGCGAACACCGGCGGCCAGCGGTAGCGATCAGCGTTCGCAACGCCAGGTGCTCGAAGCATCTGTCAAGCGGCCAGCCGATAACCCCTTGCTGAGCTTTGTCCAGCAAACCGCTCTCAATACCTACGAGAACACCCGCCGACTCCGCGAAATTGGCCGAAATTATCAGCCCAAAGTTCCCTATCCGCAGACCGGTCTGGCGAATCGGTTGCGGCTGGTGGCTCAGCTCATCGAAGCCAATCTGGGTGCTCGCATTTACTACGTCTCGCTGGACGGCTTTGATACCCATGCCTCGCAGGCAAACACTCACGCCAATCTGCTCGCCGAATTGTCCGGTGCGGTAACGGCATTCTTCAAAGACATGGCGGCCCGCGGCCATCGCGATCGGCTGTGCATTATGACCTTCTCCGAATTTGGCCGAAGGGTGCAGGAAAACGGCTCGCGCGGTACTGATCACGGCAGCGCTGCTCCGATGTTCCTCATTGGTGGTCGGGTTCGCGCCGGACTGGTCGGCGAACATCCCAGCCTGGAGAAACTCGAATTCGGCAACCTGAAACATCACACGGACTTCCGGCAGGTGTACGCCGCCGTTTTGGAAAAATGGCTCGGCATCCCCAGTCAGGGTATCCTGGACGGCCAGTTCAAGCCGCTTGACGTATTCCGCTCGTAGTCAGGGGCGGAAACGTACGCGGCCAGGATGCCAGTCTGGCTCGGCGACTGGCTGACCGGTCAGCAGGCGAACCAGCATTTCGGCCAGATTCTGCCGGCACAATTGCCGCTGACCCAGATAGGAAGTCGTCAGGCGTGGATTGATCTCGATGACGTAATCTTCCGTACCCCGCGAGTCGGGGCCAAGCACCAGGTCGATACCGACATAACCCCGCAATTTGGGAAATGCCGCGAGGGCAGCCTCGGCGAGCCGGCGTGCGCGATGTTCCAGATCCGATGGCAGCGGCAACTCACCGCCGAGATAGCGAAACTGACCATCGGCGCTCAGGATTTGATAACCGCCACGCAAGAATATCCGGCGATTTTCACCGCAAAGGCAAGCGATACTGGCGGCAGTGCCGGGAACGTAGCGTTGCCACAACCACTTGGCCGACTCAAACTCCGTCGCCGTTGACGGTGCCAAAGAGGTATCCGGAGCGGCGGACGTTACTCCGTCGTGTTTTCCAACGCAAGAGTGCTGCGAGTTTTCTCGCCCTGATTCGGAATCGGTGGCGGCACAGTCCCCGTCTATCCTGAATTCGCAGGTGCTCCGGGAGTGACCGTCATCCTTCTGGTGCGGCGGTAAGGTCTGGCTGAGCAAACGCACCTGCCAGGAACCGGCACCGAAGCGCGGTTTACGTACCAGGGGAGCAATATCGCCCGGCTCAGTCAGCCAGGTTTCCGGCACAGGGACACCGCACCGGCGCAAACGCACATACTGCTGCCACTTGTCGGTCACTTCCACCAGCACCCGCACCGGTGTGCCCAGAAGGAATACGCCGCTCGACTCCACCCACTGACACCGCGTTGTCAAAATATGTTCCAGTTCGGGAGCGATAATCCAGGCCGCGTCGGCCTGCTGCAAACAGCGCAAAAATGCTTCCCGTTCATCCGTAACCTGGTCGCCGTCCAGGGTGATGACGTCGAAACCTGCGGCGCGGCAGTCGAAAGCGAGCGCGTCGCGCATAGCCCGGCCTTCACGGCGAATTGCTGCCGTGAGTGCCTGGCCCGGCGATGGATACGGGCCTGAGCAGGCATCTTTTGGGGCATTCGTAGCTGCGGCAGGAAACGATGGCCTTTCGGGTTGGGCGCAGGCGTATTCGTAAACGAAGATTCGCATGGCTGCGGCAAGTGTCCGATGCAGGCGTCAGATCATGTAATACCAGTCCGGCGGTTCGGTGGAAGTGTTGCGACGCGGACAACAGGGGCAGAGATCCTCGCCCAGTTCCGCATACGCCTGGCGAACTGCCTCAAGTGTGCTCGACCAGGTAGCCCTCGCTTCCAGAAACAGATATTTCTGGCCGAGCCGGCGTGTCAGACCGCACCGTTCAAAAGCGTCCGCCAGGTCTTTGCGCACACCGCAGAAATAAACGCGGATATTCCTTGCCTGCAAATCGGCGACAAACTCGTCCAGCAGCCGCAAGCATACCGCATCCGGATTACGGACACGCTTCATTCGCAGCACCACGATCCGCGCTAGCTGGCCACATTGTTTGCGAATGTGCTCCAGCTGCTGCTCCAGGTCCGCCGCCGAACCGAAAAATAGTTCGCCTTCCAGGTTGAAAATCAGCAGCCGAGTGCACAGCGTATCGTTTGGCTGAGCTTCGCGAAGCACCCGTTCGGGTGTAAGTGTCAATCGAGTCATGTGAATCCGTGCCGCCCGCGGTACATAAAACACGAAGGAACAGAAGGTGCCGATCAAGATGCAAAACTCCACGGAAATAGCTACAGCGGAGATGGCGGTGATAAGCACAATGGCGGCATCGAACCGAGACGCTCGCAGGTGATAGAGCAAATCGTGGTACCGGATCATGCGAAAGGCCGTGACAAGCAGGATGCCCGACAGTGCTGCCCGCGGAACATACCGGGCGTACGGGGCGAACAACACCATCGTCCCTGCCACTGCCACTGCGGCAATTACTCCCGACCACTGGCTAACCGCCCCGGCCATCTGATTGACTGCCGAGCGTGTGAGCGAGCCTGACCCAGGCATGCACTGGAAAAACGAACCACTCAGGTTAGCCACCGCTTCGCTGAGACATTGCTGATGGACATCAAGTTTCTGGCGAGTCTGAGCGGCAATGGCTTTGGCCATGGCCAGCGCTTCCAGTAAACCGAGGATGGCAATCGCCAGAGCGCTGGGAGCAAGCTGCGTCATCAACCGCCAGTCCCACGGTGGCACTTGCGGATGGGGCAGGTGCCGGGGAATTTCTCCAACGGTTCGCACCCCCTTTTCCTCCAACCCCAGCCAGTAGGTAACCGCTCCGGCAAGGAGAACAGTCAGAAGAAACTCCGGAATGCGAAACCGCCGCAATCCCAGCCCGCGATTGACCAGCATCAACAGGAGTATCCCGCCGATCGTTCCCAGTCCCACGGCCATGGTAGCCGGATGAATCCCACCTCCTTCCGTCCAGGTTCGCCAGAACCGCACCAGAAAATGCTCCTGCCCACTGCCCACGGAGCGCAGACCGAGCAAATGCTTGAGCTGGTCGAGCACCAGCATCAGGGATGCCCCGACCGTGAAGCCAACGATGACCGCGTGAGAAATGTAGCGTGTAAGATCGCCGAGCCGCAGCAGGGTGATCGCCAGTTGTATCAACCCGACCAGGAAAGCCATCAAAACGGCTCCACGAACGAGGGTCTCGACATTGCCGTTATCAGCGACGGCCAGTGGCGCAAGTGCGCTGAGCAGAGCAATACTGATGGCGTTGGTCGGGCCGTTGATCAACTGCCGGGACGAATCCAGCAATGCCCCGACCGCTGTCATCACGATGGCTGTGTACAGGCCGTATTGCGGCGGCAAGCCAACGATCATCGCATAAGCCATCGCCTGAGGCACAGCCAGAGCAGCCACCGACAAACCGGCAACCATGTCGCGCCAGGCCGACTCCCAGCTGTAGGTCCGTAACGCTTCCAGTGCCGGAATCCGTTTCAACAACCAGGTTTGCCAGTCCCAGCTTTCCCCGGCAGCAGCGGCGGTATCGCCAGTGCCAGCTTCCAACAAACTGGCCTGAGTTACCTCCTCGCCGTTTACGCTGGGTACCAGAGTGGCAGGGCTTTCTTGCCGTTGTTCCATGACAGCGGAACTTCCTTCTTTCAAAAGTTATCCTCAGGCACGTGGCTGTCGAGGTTTACGAAGCAAGGCGTGCCATCCGTGACAGGCTGGGCCGCAGTTCCGGTCAAGGCATCCCAGGCGTTCGACCGGTGCCTTGTCATGTTTGTCGAGCATGATGATAATCATAATCGTCAATGTCAGGGTGATTATACCAGTCCAGGCAGCACTTTGCTCGAAATTCCCGGGAAGCCAGAGAAGCCAAGCAGACTGTGACGGAACGGCAAGGATAAGCGTCTGTCATGCTGGGATGGGTCTTCGCCGGAACACCGTTTTGGCCTCCTGAGCTGCGAGGGGTAAGCGGAATGCCGCGGTGCCATATTGACACGGTGGGAAAGGTCGCGTTGGTCTGTTTTGCGGTGTGGGCAATGGCGAGCACGGATTTTCCCGCCAGGCAGTATGCGGAAATCCGCGTGCTCGATGCCCAGACCGGTCGCGGTGTACCCCTGGTAGAACTGGAGACGGTGCACCACGTCCGGTTTGTGACTGACAATGCCGGCCGGGTGGCGATCGCCGAACCGGATTTGCTCGACCGCGAGGTGTTCTTCACGGTTCGCAGTCACGGCTATGAGATTCCGGCAGATGGGTTTGGTTACCGGGGAGTGCGTTTGCAGCTTCGCGCTGGGCAGAAAATGGAAGTACGAATCCAGCGCCGACAGATCGCGGAACGATTATGCCGACTCACTGGCGAAGGGTTGTATAGGGACAGTCTGCTGCTGGGCTATCGGGTGCCTGGCCCAGTAGATAATCGTGCTGCCGGCGATGGATTTCCGCGACAGGCTCGCGGCCAGGTAGCAGGGCAGGATTCGGTGCAGGCGGCGATTTACCGCAACCACATTTACTGGTTCTGGGGCGACACCAACCGCCTCGCCTATCCGCTGGGATTGTTCCGAACTGCCGGTGCCCGCACTCCCGTATTTCCGGAAACGTTCGATCCCGCCGACGGCATCCCGTATCAGTATTTCACGGACGAAAACGGTTTTGTCCGCCCGATGATCCCGCTGCCGGAACGCAAAGAAGGTGTTGTTTGGATTGACGGCGTTTGCGTGGTACCGGATGAGCGAGGACAGGAGCGGCTGGTTTGCCATTACTCCCGACGCAAAGGGCTGGCGGAGGAATTGGAACACGGAATCGCCGTCTTCGACGATACGCGAGAGATTTTTGTGCCCGTGCGGACGTTGCCGTTAGCGGAGCGCTGGCGGCATCCGTCGGGCCATGCGACACCGTGGGAGGAGCAGGAAAAGCGTTACATACTGTTCGGCAATCCGGCCCCGGTGGTGCGAGTTCCGGCTCGTTATGAAGCGGTGCTCGACCCGCACCAGTATGAAGCGTTCAGTTGCGCCAGCGGTGAGCGCGACGGAAAACCGCTCCACCCGTTATGCGATGAGCAGGGAAAAGTGGTGTGGCGGTGGCAGAAACAACTCCCGCCTGTGGATGCCGCAACGGAATGGCGCTGGTTGCAGGCGAAAAAACTACCGGCCAACCAGGCACGCTTCTGCCCCGTAGATGCTGCCGGCAACGGGCAGCGGATCCAGTTGCATAACGGCACAGTACGCTGGAATAACTACCGGCAACGCTGGATTTTGATTACCGGTCAGGTGGGCGGCAAGGAATCATTCCTCGGCGAAATCTGGTATGCGGAAGCCCACCAGCCGACCGGACCCTTTACGAAAGCGGTCAAAATCATCACCCACGACCGTTATTCGTTCTACAACGTCTGCCACCATCCGTTTCTGGATCGCCACGACGGTCGCATCATCCATCTGGAAGGGACCTACACCGCGGAGTTTTCCGGCAATCCTGTGCGGACGCCCCGCTACGATTACAACCAGGTCCTTTATCGGCTCGACCTCGACCATCCCGGTTTGCGACCCGCCCGACGCGAATAACCAAGCGACAAAACGGAGCCAGGGATAATCATTGAGGCTACGCAGGAGTGTGTTCGGCGGATGTTTCGTTGCCGCCGGAGCAGCTGATACTTGACGGTGGTTGGTGGAAAGGGGATAATGCACTCAAGCGCACCGTGAACGACGAAAACGCTGCCTGCCTGAGTCGGTAACCGCTCCCCTTCGGAACCGACCCGTATCTGCTCGCCTGCCGATCGAAGATTCTCGTATCCACCCTGGAGGTGTGTCGAATGGCTCTCGATGGTCGGTGCTTTAAACGAGCACAGTTGCGCATAGTTGGCGTGATAGGCGCAGGGCTGATGTTCATCCAGACCGCGGGGGTTCTCGCTCAGCTTCCACCGGAACAGCAAGCCCAGCAGCTGCTGGAGACGGCCCATCGAGCTTTGAACGAGCAGCAATACGACGTAGCCATTGCCCGTTATCGGGAGTTTCTGCAGCGCTTTGGCAATCACCCCCAGGCGAACCAGGCCCGGTACGGTCTGGGCGTGGCGCTGGTGGAAGGCTCGAATCGCGATTACAAAGCTGCACTAGAAGCGTTGCAACCGTTGCTCGGTCAGGCGGACTTTGCACTTCACCCCTGGGCGGTCTATTATTTCGCCTGGGCACAGCGGGGTCTGGGTCGGCAAGCGTTGCGAGAAGCCCACGGCAAGCCTCCCGATGCACTGGCCAATGCGCAACGGGAAGCTCAGGCGCGCTTCGAACAGGCGGCCAAGTATTTTCAGCAGTCGGCCGAACTGTTTGCCAAACGAGTGGAATCAGTCCAGCCATCTGCCGAGAACAAAGCGGAAGCCAAACCGGGGGCACAAGCTCCGGGGGCAGCCGTTCCTCCTGCAGGTCATCTTCGGGATTGGCTAGCTCGGGCACGGTGCGACCAGGCGGAAATGTTGTTGCAGGTGAATCAGCCCAAGGAAGCGCTGGCGGCTGTCCTGAGCCTGCTCAAGGACCCGGCACAGGCGAAATCGCCGTTTCCTTCCCTGGCCAGGTATTACGAGGGGCAGGCACGTCTGCTGCTGGGCGACTATGTCGGTGCCGGCAAAGCGCTGGCCGAACTCGCACCGTTCCGCCAGCCGGCTTTTGGTTTGCATGCGCGATATTTGCTGGCACGAGTGCACCATGAACTCGGAGATCGCGCAGAAGCCGCCGGGCATTACGAGCAGGTAATTTCCGGTTACGAAGCCCTGCGTCAGGATGCGGCTAAGATGTTGCAAAACCCGGCCAGTTTCCGCAACGATCCCGATGAACGCTGGCGATGGGAAATGCTGGCGAAACAGCCGCCGGAGTTTGTCTTGCGGGCGGGATTTTATCGTGGCTTGCTGTTTTACGAAGAGGGCCAATTTGCCGAAGCGGCCACGCGGTGGGAAGCACTGCTCAAACAAAATCCGCCTGCCGCGCTACAGGCCGAGACGCAATTGCGTTTAGGCATGGCCCAGGTGCAGGGCCGACAATTCGACCAGGCGGTCAAAATCCTTTCGCCGCTGGAGAATCATCCGGTTCTGGCAGAACAGGCGCTATGGTGGTTGGGGCGTGCTCATGCCGGCGCTGCCACCGCTACGGTGCCGGTTAACGAAGGCCGATTGCAGTCAGCCATCCAGACCCTTCGCCGCGCCCTGGACCGCAATGCCCAGCGTGGCAACGATCCGGAAGCGCGATTGCGGCGGACGGAAATCCTGCTCGACCTCGGCGATGCGTTGCAATCAGCCCGGCAGTATAAGGAAGCGGCCAGCACTTATGCGGTCGTGATTCAGGAGAAAGTTCACCCGCAGCGGGTCGAAGAAGCTTGGGCACGACAGGCACTCGCCTTGCATCTGGCGGGAGCCTGGAAAGAATCGGACGATGTGTGTCGGCGTTTTCGAGAGGCTTATCCGAAAAGCGTGCTTTTGCCCGGTGTGCTTTTCTGTGCCGCCCAGAACAGTTATTTCCTCGCCTCGCAACTGGCCAAAGAAGCTAATAACCCGGAACGGGAAAAACAGCTCCGCGAATTGTTGCAGCAAACCATCGCCCGCCACCGCGAGTTGCTGGAGCAGTATCCGGAATTTTCGCAAAAAGCAGCGGCGTCTTTCACGCTGGGAGTTTGTCTGTATCGGTTGGGGGAATTCGCCAAAGCTCAGGAAGCCTTCGCCGCTATCCCACAAGCCGACCGCACCGGGGCGCTGTTGATGGCGTCGTACTATGAAGCGGATTGTCTCATTCGCCTGGCTCCCAGTGAAACCAGCGACGCCCTCAGTGCCGGTCGAGCACAGGAAGCGTTCACGCAAGCGGCGAAACTTCTGGCGGCGTTTACCGAATCGGCCGGCAAAGCCTCTCCTTATACGCCGGAAGCTCTCCTCAAACTTGCCTACTGCTATCGCCGACTGGCAGAACTGATCGTCGAGCCAAAAGAGCGCGCCACTTTTCTGCAACAAGCTCGCCAGACCTGCGAGCGATTCTTCCAGACCTATCCCAATCATCCGCTCCTGGGAGCGGTGGTGCTGGAACGGGCCAATTGCCTGTCGCTGCAGGGAGACACAGGCGGGGCCAGCAACGAATGGCAACGATTCCTCAACGATCCGCTGGCACGGTCGGAAGTCGCGCCGCTGGCACTGGTGCGCCTGGCACAGCATTATCGGAGTCAGAATCGTGCTGCCGATGCGGTCAAATTGCTGGAAACGGCTCGCCAGCGCTACGAAGCCAGCCTGACCCAGGATTCCAGCAAACACGATTGGCTCGCTCAGTTGCTTTATCAGCATGGCCTGGCCTTGCAGGAAGCGAACAAATGGCCGGAAGCGCGAGCGGTTTTCGAGTCGGTAATCAAGCGGTTTGGTCATCGGCGTGAAGGTGTCGAGAGTGCCTGGCGTATCGGTCAGGTGCGACTGGCTCAGGCGACCGCGAGCCTGAAACCAGCCCTGGCGGTTTTGAGCGATGCCAGCAGTAAACCGGAACAGCGTTCGACCGCTTTAGCCGCTGCCCAGAAAGCTGCCGGTGAATTGCGGGAGACGGCAGCGTACTTTGTCCAGCTGGCCGGCGAGAAAACCGTGCAGGAAATCGCTCCCGATCTGGTGCCGCGATTGCATTACGAATCGGCCTGGTGCTGGCGTGAACTGATTCCGTTCGAGCGTGAACAAGCGCGGCAGCAACGGCTGGAAGTCTGGCAGAAAAAGCAACCGCCGCCAGCCAAAGACCGACCGGCACGCCGACCGCCCGACGTTTCCCTGGCCGACATCCCCTTGCAGCCCAGCGAACAGCAGGCACGTCAGGCTTACCAAACCGCGATTCAGTCCGCCGGTGACAGTCCGCTGGCACTGGAGGCCATGTTCGAACTCGCCGAACTGCTCGCCGAACGCCAGCAACACGAACAAGCGATTGCTCTGTTGCGGCAACTTTTCGATCGCGAGCCGCCAGCGGAACTGGTTGAGAAAGTTCACCTGCGACTGGCAGCGTGTTTGCTTGCCAGTGGCGATGCGAAATCGGCCCTGCAGCACGCCCAAACCGTCCTGCAAAATCAGAAAAGCCCGCACGTACCCTGGGCACGCTATCTCGCTGCGGAATGCTACTTGCAGTTGGGAGGAAAAGAAAACGCGCAGCAGGCGGTTTCCCTGCTCAGCGGATTCCGCGATCACGGCCCGTGGCAGCAACTGGCCGGGCTGAGCGATCGGGCGTTGTTGCGGCTCAGCGCAGCTTACGCGGTGCTGGGTCAGTGGGGGCCGAGCCGACAGGCCAGCGAAATACTCATCCAGCGATTCCCGCAGAGTCCGCACCGGTCGGAAGCGCAATTCGCCATTGGCTGGGCCTGGCAAAATGAGAATAACCTTGACGCTGCCATTCAGGCCTATTCCCAGGTGCTGGGTCTGACTTATGCGGAACCGGCAGTGCGAGCGCAGTTGCAAATCGCCCGCTGTCGCGCTTTGCAAAAGCGCTGGTCCGACGCTATCCAGGCGTATTTGCTGGTGCATCTGACCTACGATTACCCGGAACTGGCTGGGCAGGCCCTCTGGGAAGCTGCGGAAGCAGCCCAGCAAAATAAGCAGCCGGAACAGGCTCAACGCCTGTTGCAGCAATTGCTCAACGAATACCCGCAAACCAAAGCCGCTCAACTGGCCCGCCAGCGGCTCGAACGCAAGGATTAGCCACGGCATCCCAGGGGAACACTGATTTTCAATGGAACCGCCCTGGGTGTGACCAATTCGGACCAGGCTGCCTAGAGCCAATCGGAGGCCGACTATGCACGCTTCTACTTGCCGCGTGTCGCCTCTCAGGACGCCAGGAAGGTGGATCACCGGTTGCCGTGTCGGTGTCTGCATCCTTGGGTTAGTTTGCCTGGCACTACCCTGGCCGGTTCATTCTTACGTCGAGGCACCGTACACGTTGGGGCGTGTGCTGCACGAAGCCACGAACATCCTGGTCATGCGCGTCGAGCAGGTGGATCGGGAACGCAACATCATCGTGTACCGCAAGGTCGAGGACCTCAAAGGCAAACACCCGACCGAGGTGATTCGCCACAACATTGGCCGAGGCGGTTTTCATCCCCGCGAATGGCAATTCATCATGGAATGGGCAGCGCCGGGTAAGGTGGCGGTGTTTTTCCATAACGGCGGTGCCAGCGAGACCTGCATTGATATGTACTGGTATCAGTGCTACGGCGGTGGTGAGAACTGGAGCATGAGTCACGGCGAGCCGTTTTTACTCCGCAGTTATGCCGGTCGTGCAGATCGCCTGATTCCGTTGGTTCGCGCCATGCTGGCCGGACAGGAAGTCATCGCTCCGTGTATGGTGGATGGCGACAAAAACGCGTTGCATCTGCGGACAGCGCGGATCATGCGGATGAAGGCCAGCCTGAAGCTCCTCGATTACAACCCGCAGCGGGACTTTGCCGGTTGGGGTGGCGTTGAAGAAATCCGTCCGCTGGCTGGTATGCCGGGTTTCAAACAGTTGGCGACACTGCCTCGGGTACCCGGAGTACGCGGTGTAGCCCTGGCCGATGTCAACGGCGACGGTAAACCCGATCTCTGCCTCTACGGCGACAGTCGTGTGGTGCTGGTGGTCAATGAAGGGAACGCTTTTACCGAAATGGCTTTGCCCTATCAGGGTCCCGCGCGGCACGCTGCCTGGGCCGATTATAACGGTGATGGCAAGCCGGATTTGCTCCTGGCTACGCCGACCGGCCCACGCATTTTCGCTAACGAAGGCAACGGCAAATTCCGCGAAGAGACCGCGGCATTACCGCTGGAAAATTACCCGGCGTGTCCCACAGCGGCCTGGCTCGATTACGACGGCGATGGCAAACCGGACCTTTTGTGGGCGACCAGTTTTTCCGGCCTGCGGTTGTATCGCAACCTGGGCAGTCCGCCCACAACAACCGATGCGAAATTGCGACTGGACAAATGGTATCTGATCGGCCCATTCGACAATTCCGACGGACGCGGATTCACTGCCGCTTATCCACCGGAGCGCGAAATCCAGCTCGACAAGGAATACGAGGGCAAGAAGCAGCAAAAAGTCCGCTGGCGAGAAATGCCGTTCCAGGATGGCCAGGTGCAATCGCTTCTGCCCCATTTCGCGGACAAAACGTTCGGCGTGGCATATCTGTACCGTGCTATCCACGCCCCCGCGGCTATGCAGTTGCCCATTTCGCTGGGTAGCGATGATACGCTGACCGTCTGGCTCAACGGCGAGAAAATTCACGAGGAAAATGTTTACCGCGCCTGTGCGGCGGATCAGGTGCGGCTGACGTTGTCGCTGCGGCCCGGCGTGAATCATCTGCTGCTCAAAATCTGCCAGGGCGATGGGGAGTGGGCCTTTTACTTCCGTGCCGAACCACCACCGGCCATCGTTACCCACCGCTTTGAGGATGTCTCTTCCGCCGTCGGACTCGGGCCGACTGGCACGATCGGTCAGGCACGGGGCGAATATCTACTGGTAGCTGATTTCGACGGTGATGGCCGGCAGGATGTGCTTTTCTTTGTTGAAGCGCCCATCCTGCTGCGGGACAGCCTGGTCGGCTGGCAAACGGTCCCCGTCCTGCTGCGGAACACTCCGACCGGTCTGCAAACGGTTTCGGTTGCCGGTCTGGAATGTCGTCGCATCGTTTCCCAGCCGATCGTGGCCGATCTCGACGGCGACAAACTGCCCGATCTGATCGTGCCGCAGGCGGATGGTTGCCGGGTCTTTCGCAATCTCGGTCAGGCACGCTTTACGGATGTTACCGCCCAAACGGGAGCACTGGCACAGTTACGCCAACCGATTTCGGCTTTGGCTCTGGCTGAGTGGAGCACGCGCGGTCGCCCGGATTTGTTTGTGGGCTGTCTCGGTATGCCCAACCGCATCTTACGCCAGGAGGCGACGCTGCGGTTTGTGGACATTTCCGATGATTTGCGTCTCTATCAGCGGATTTTCAACACCCGTGCCTGCGCGGTCGCCGACCTCAATGGCGATGGTTCTCCGGATTGGATTCTGCTGAATACCGGACACGAAAGTGTCGTGCTGTATTCCGATCCTGGTTACTGGGCCACGAAAATGGCTCAACAGCAAAACCGCTCCGCTGTGGGCGAATGACCGGCCCCCTGATAAATGGGTGGCTCATGGAGTCCAGATGTCACCAATCGCACCAGCAGAACGATAAGCATGGGAAACAGGGCAATGAATAACCGCGTGATTTTGACCGGGCTGCTGGCCTGTCTGGTACTTATGCCGATCACGGCAGCCGATTGGCCTACACATCGCGGCAATGTCGAACGCACCGGATCGGCGACAGCAGCTACGGGTCCGAAGCAGCCGAAGGTCCTCTGGGTCTTTCGCAGCAACGAGCATTTCCTGGCTTCCCCTGTGCCGTCGGAAAAGCTGCTGCTGGTATCCGGTCTGGGAGCGTTCAACAGTCCGGTGATGCGTGCACTGAGCCTGCAGGGCAACACCGCTGGTCAGGTTGTCTGGGCCAAGACGGTGCCCACCCTGAAAATGCCGGTGGTCAGTCCGCCAGCTGTCGTAAGCGGGCGTGTCATTTTCGGCGACGGTATGCATCAAACCGACGGGGCGACCCTGCGTTGCCTGGATGTCGAGTCGGGATTGCTTTTGTGGCAACGAACGTTTCCCGGTCGGCTGGTGCATATTGAAAGCGCACCGAGTGTGGTGGGTTCGCGGATCTATTTCGGGGCCGGTTCCGCCGGGGTCGTTTGCCTGGATTACTCGCGTGTAACGCTGCACGGAAAGGAAATGGATGAAGCCAGTGCTCGCCAGATGCTGCTTCAGCGCTGGAAGGAGCTGCAAGCCCGCTATGAGAGTGAACGCAAGAAAAATCCCGACGCTGCCGTTCCTCCGGGCGAGGAGCAATTGCCTGTTCCCGAGCCACATCTCGTCTGGCAGGCTGGCCAGGAGAAATGGCACGTAGATGCTCCAGTGGCGGCAACCGCATCGCAGGTTTTCGTTGGGTCGGCTTACTTAGACGCTGAAAAGATCGGTGCCCGCATGCTTCTGTGTCTCGACGCCCAGACGGGCCAGGTGCAATGGCAGGCGGAACTTCGTTACAATCCCTGGGCGGGGCCGACTCTCGCGGGCGAGACAGTACTGGTTGGCGGAAGCAACATCCGTTTCGATACACGGCTGGCCAAGCTGGCCAAGGGACAGGTGGCGGCTTTCCACATGCGTAACGGCAAGCCGCTCTGGCAGCGGGAAGTGCCTGGCGGCGTGCTCAGTGCAGTGGCAGTCCGCAAGGGGCTGGTGATTTTCACCGCTACCGACGGGCGTGTGCGCGCGCTGGACCTGGCCACTGGGCAACTCCGCTGGAGCTACGATGCTCAACAACCGTTCTTCGCGGGCCCGGCCGTAACCGATAGCGCGGTTTTCGCCGCGGATCTCACCGGTACGGTGCATGCCCTGGCTCTGGAGAACGGCCAGCGACTGTGGACTTTGAAGGTGGCCGAACATGAGGCTGTTAAAGCCCCGGGCCTGGTCTTTGGCTCGCCTGTGGTGGTCGGGGATCGGCTGTATCTGGCCACGTGCAATCACGAAGGGCCATACGCCCGGCAACCCACTGTGGTGGTCTGTATTGGCGACGCTGGCTCGTGACGCTTCTGCCCAGCGGAGTGCTTTCTCCCAGGGCTGAGCCGAGCCTTTCCTGCCACGACCGGGCTTACCTGAATTGGGAACGCTGACGAGGAAACAGGAAGGAGAATTTGCCATGGCGGGACGAGTGATGATGGCATATCTGGTCGGCTGGATGGTGATCAGCGGACTGATAGCTCAGCAGGCTGGTTCGTCTCCGCTGACGGTCAACCCGCAGGAACGCAGTATCATTCTCGCTTGTCGGATCGCCCCGCGCAAGTTGCCGCACCTGAACGAAATCTATCCGCTGGAAGTGGTGGCCTGCTATCCGCACGACGGCGACCCCAAAGGGCAAAAAGCTCACGAAACCGTGGTCGTCTTCAGTGGTGTCAAGCCCAGCGAGGTGCATAAGGCTCTGGAAAGTTTCGGACTCAAGCCCGGCAAGCCGGCCTATGGCGAAGGCCAGAAAGCGGAAGGGCCGGAAGTGCGTATCTTCCTCGAAATTCCCTCACCGGTGGGCGGCTGGCAACGGTTACCCATCGAACGCTGCATGGTGGATCGCCGTACCGGTAAACCGCTCCCTCCGCTCAAGTGGTTTTTCACCGGTTCGGTTTACAAACAACCCGACCCGAACAAGCCGGACAAAGTCTATGCCGCCGACCTGACCGGTACTCTGATCGCGATCTTTCCGGTAACCAACGAAACCGTTATTCAAAGCGAACTGACCATGAAGGACGAGCCGGTGATCAAGCTGGAGTTGAGCAAATCGCTGCCGAAAGAAGGTACGCCAGCCCGACTCGTGATTGTCGTGCCCAAGTAAGCCCGAGGCCTTGCCGATACCAGCAAACCGCATCGCCTAACCCCCAATCGCCGATTGCGGATCATTTTGGGAAGCAGCAGCGAATCGCATCCCCAATTCCTGATTCCCCAATGCCTGATCCCGAATGTCCGTAATTGGCCTGCAGCAGGAAATGGAAATCAGCATGAGCAGCATGGCTCTCGTGAAGCAAACCATCAGGCGAACTGTCCGAGCCAACGTCTGGGTAGCGGTTTTTTTGACCGCGATCCTTGTTCCTAGCCGTGTTGGTGGGCAAACGCCGGCAAGCCAACCGAAAATGTTGCCGTTCCCCGCCCTGGTTACCGAACCGGTCCCGGCCAGAACGCGACCGATACGCTTGAGCGAACCGACCCCGCGGGTCTGGTTGCCGCTGGCTGGCGAAATCCAGGTGCGCTCTTTTCCGCCGCGGGCAGCACCGCTGGTACGTCCGTTGCCTGAACCGCTGGCCCTCGTGTGGAGCCCGCCGGAACCGATGCCGGCCCGCGACGCTATTCCGGTCGGCCCAAAAGCCCGCGCATCGGTTACGGATGTGAACGTTCCGCCGGTTCCGCCTTTGCTCACCGCCAGCGCGCTACCCGCATCAGGCCCGTCGGCTGCGGATACATTGTTCGCCGATTATATCCGCCGCAGTATCGTTTACTGGCCGGAGCAACCGACGGGGCAGGAATTACCGGCGATTCCCGACCCGGAAGCTGAGATGCGGCAGGTGCGCCTGCGTGAATTTTTGCCGGAAGCTCCCTGGTTACCCCCAGGCCTGCTACAACCGTTGCGCCCGGCTTTGCCAGCACCCCCAGGCCGCTAAGCTCGGCTAAACGAATACGACCCGGGGCTGACCAGCCCGCACCTCTCCGATGATGTACGTCGGCACACGGTCTTCGCGCAGCTGCCGCTGGATGCTCTCCGCGTAATACGGACTGACGATCATGACGAAACCGATGCCGCGGTTGAAAACGCGATCCATCTCCTCTTCGGGAATGTTACCGAGGCGTTGCAGCCAGGAGAAAACGGGAGGTTGCGGCCAGCTATTGCGGCGGAGCACCACTTCGCAATGCGGCGGCAGAATACGCGGAATGTTATCCACAAGCCCTCCACCCGTGATGTGGGCCATCCCGCGAATGACCCGCTTGACCTGGTAGTATTGCAGCACGTGCTTGATAGGGCGAACATAAATCCGCGTCGGTTCGAGCAAGGCCTGGCCGACGGTTTGCTGCAATTCCGGAACGTACTTGTCCACATCCAGACGGGCGTGCTGGAAAACGACCTTGCGGGCCAGGCTGTAACCGTTGCTGTGCAATCCCGTGCTGGCCAGTCCCAGTACCAGATCGCCAGGGCGGATGCTTCTGCCATTGACAATGCGGTGTCGTTCAACCACACCGACACAGAACCCGGCCAGGTCATATTCGCCCGGCTGGTAAAAGTCGGGCAGGATGGCTGTTTCTCCGCCCACCAGAGCACACTCCGCTTCCATGCAGCCGTCGCTGATCCCTTGGACGATTTCCCGCGCCAGGATGGGATCATCACGCTGCATGGCCAGGTAATCGAGAAAGAAAAGCGGTTCGCCACCGCTGCACAAACAATCATTGACGCACATGGCCACCAGGTCTATGCCGACGGTGTCGTGTTTGCCCATCATCATGGCCACTTTCAACTTGGTACCGACGCCATCGGTGCAGGCTACCAGTACCGGATGGCGGTAATTTTTGGCGAATAACCGCGCGTTGTAATCGAGACTGAACAGGCTGGCGAATCCGCCGAAGCCATCCAGCACCCGCGGCGTATGGGTCCGCAGTGCCAGTGGCCGGAGCATTTCCAGCGTCTGTTCGTAAACATCCAGATCGAGACCAGCGTCGCGATAGGTCAGACCTTTCTCTGCCGACATGATTTCGTCCATCCGACTGGTCGGCCCAATTGGCTGGGAATTCGGGTCGGGATTGGAGATTAGGGAAAGCAGTTTGCCGTTGGCTCCGAAAATCGTTGGGAGTCGGGAATTCGGAATCGGACAAGGAGTGTGCCGATGGGTCGTTTGGCTTACCGGGGCACGTCAGGGGCAGCTGGTTTCTCTGGACGATAGCGGTCAATCCGGTCGGGCCGGTAACATGCCGGCGCAATTGAGACCGAGACGTTCTTGCACACGCCGTTGCACGAGTGGTATCAGTTCCGCGGGCAAGAATCGGCTCAGATCGCCTCCAAAAGCTGCAATTTGCCGGATCAGCGAGCTACTCAGGTGCGAGTATTCTACTTTGGACATCAGGAACACCGTCTCGATTTCCGGGTCGAGCGTCTGGTTGGTCAGCGACATGCTGAATTCGTATTCCATATCGCTGACGGTGCGCAGTCCGCGGAGCATGACGCCTGCCCCCAAAGACCGCACGAACCGTACTGCCAGGCCGTTGAACGACCGCACTTCAACATTGGCAAACCGGCGACAAACAATCTGCAACATTTCCATCCGCTCCTCGACGGAGAAAAAGGGGGTTTTTTCCGGATTGATGCCCACGCCGATAATCAGACGGCGAAAAATCCGGCTCCCCCGTTCGATAATGTCCAGGTGACCGAGATGCACGGGGTCGAAAGTACCGGTATAGACGGCCAGTTGCGGGTCTGCAGCAGGCATGTGCGACTCCTGGGGCCCCGGAGCGATAGAGCGACACGAAAGCGGGCGTCGCTGGGGCTAGCCATCGTGGTGCTCGAGAAACTCGATCAGTCGGGTCAGTTCCTCTTCATTGTTGTAGCAATGGGGGCTGATGCGAAGCCGACCGGCGCGGTGATTGATAACGATTCCTTGCTGGCGTGCCAGTCGAACGAGCTGACGGGCCTGTTCCCGGCGTGGGACGACGGAGACGATACCGCTCTTTTCCGCAGGCAAGCGACTGCTGAAAATCTGCCAGCCCGCCTGGGCAAGCCTATCGCACAGCTCGTCGGTGAGGGCTTCGATGCGGTTCCAGATGCTGGCGATGCCCAGGCTCAGCAATAGCCGCAAACTGGCTCCGAATGCCAGCAGAATTCCTGCACTCAGGGTGCCGTTCTCCCAGCGCAATGCCGAGGGTTTCAGGCGAAAGTCCAGGGTGGTGAAATCCCAGTGCCGAACCACACTTTTCCAGCCAACGCTGACCGGATACAGCAGGTCCAGGCATTCGGGGCGAACGTAGAAAATCCCGGCACCTACCGGGGCGAGCAACCATTTATGGCTCCCGGCCGCGAGAAAATCTATGGGAATCTCCCGCACACTGAGCGGAATTGCCCCCAGTCCCTGAATGGCGTCCACAAAGACATGAATGCCCCGACTGTGGCAAAGGGAAACCAGATCGCCGAGCGGCACGCGGAAACCGGTAGCAAATTCCACAAAGCTGACCGCCAGCAGCCGCGTATGGCTATCCATCGCCTGACGTACATCGTCCAGCAAGACGCGCCCGGCTCGGCTGGGCACGAAACGCACTTCCACACCGCGAGCCGCCAGGTTTTGCCAGGGGTAAACGTTGGACGGATATTCATCGGCCGGCAGCACCACATTGTCGCCGGGTTTCCACGGGTAGCCTTCGGCAACGAAACCGATTCCCTCGGAAGTGTTTTTGATAAAAGCAATCCACTCGGGGGAAGTGTCGAGCAATTGCGCAGCCAGGGCGCGGATGTTTTCGATTTCTTTCTCCCATTCCGGTTCATGGACTTCGCCGTGATGAAGCACGTCGTCGGCCCAGGAGCACAAGGCAGCGTGGGCGGCCCGACTGATTGGCGAAACGGCAGCGTGATCGAAAAACGCCCAGTGCTGGGTAACCGGAAACTCCTGGCGCAGCTGTTGCCAATCAATGGACATGGAAGGGATCCCGGCGTGGCTGGCGAGACCGTCCGGCTATCTTAGTCGCCTGGAGAATCGGCGTGGCTAGTGGTCGGCATAGTAGGCTTCGACGGTCAGACCAGTGCGCTGGCGTACCAGTTCGGCGAGGCGATCTACTTCGGCGTCGCTCAAGGGTAAGGCTTGCGGCTCAGCCGGCGTGCGGGCGACGGTGTACACCTGCACCAGACGAATTTGGCCACCCGATTCGACAACTTCGTTCAGGCGGTCGCAGTAGGCATTGATTTCCGCGTCCGAAGGTGCTTCCCCCTGCCAGCGCAAAAACAGCGACTGGATAACAATGGGCCGCTGCTGGGCGGTGAGTTTCAAATTCGCCAGCACTCGCTCGAAAGGCACCTGGGTTCGCTCGATGAGATGAAAATAAGCAGGAGTGCCGGCATCGAGTTTCGCCCAGATTTCCCCCTGGTGGGCATCGAGAAGACGCAGAGCCTGTTGGACGCGCGGGCGGTGTAACAAAGTGGCATTGGTCAACACCAGGATTTTGATACCGTTGAGACCGTGAGCCTGTTTGAGCTCGCATACCAGCTGCACCGCTTCGAGGAATTCCTTAGCGGCGGTCGGCTCGCCATCGCCGCTGAAGGCAATGTCATTCCATCGCCGAAACGCTGCCGGTGTCGAGCAAAAACGCGGATGCTGGAAAATGGCACCGCTGGCTGCCAGTTCCAGCATCACTTCCAGTTCCTGGCGGAGGCGAGGCAAATCCACGCGCCGTACCACGGGGGGTGTTCGCCGATCCACCTGGCAGTAAACGCAATCGAAATTGCAGGCTTTGTCGGGATTGAGATTGATACCGATACTCAAACCGTGGCTGCGCCGCGAGATTACCGCATAAACGTAGCGGTTGCTTTCAAAATCGCGGCGATGATCCTGAAACAATCGTGCCACTGCCACTTTCATGGAGAAGGTTCCAGCACTTCAATACGGGTGCGTTCGTCCACGACGATACTGCTCAGCTCGCCATTGTCCTTAATGAAGTGTATGGTGCGTGCGGAAACGATGTCATCCGGAGCCCGTTCGGTAGCCAGTCCGGTTACCAGCACCTGGGCTTCACGAAAAATGCCGGTTACCGTTGTCGTCCAGCAATCGAGACCGACGCGAACGGTTTGAGTAATGCGAATACGTTGTCCGGGTCGGAGCTGGTGGTAGTCAGAGATGGGGACGGCTTTTTCGCGGGAGGTCGCGCTCATGGTGACGGTTACGCTGCTGAGGTGCTTTCGCTGCTGCACGATTCGTCTTCTTCCTGCCAGCTAGCCGCGGTCTTTTCACCTCGGACTAAAGCGATGCGACCAGTGCGGGCCAGTTCCAGTATCCCGTAAGGCCGCATCAATTCGATAAACGCTTCCACTTTGGCTTCCGTGCCGCTAATTTCGATCATCAGGGCACGATGGCTGATGTCCACGACCCGCCCGCGGAAGGTTTCGACGATCTGGAAGATTTCGTGGCGTCTTTCCGGCGGCGCCTGGACTTTGATAAGCATCAAATCACGCTCGACGTAATTTTCCTTGCTGATGTCCAGCACCTTGACGACGGTGACCAGTTTTTCGAGTTGTTTGCGCACCTGCTCGAGGTTTGCGTCGGTTCCCATGACCACGAAAGTCATCCGCGAAAGGTTCGGGTTTTCGGTTTCGCCGACGGCCAGGCTATCAATGTTGAATCCGCGTGAGGCCAGCATCCCTGAAATATGGGCCAGCACGCCGGGCTGATTCATCACCAGCGCGGAAAGCACATGACGGCGAATCGGTTTGTCTTCGGCCATAGCTGTAGTTGCCTCGATGGCGGAAAGTTGTCTCGGCTCTTCTCGGCACGACCTCAGTCGCAACATTCAGGGAACTCCCTGGCAAATAATAGAATGCTTACCCGTCGGATTCAATGGCGTTCTGGATCCTCGTGAACCGGGATTTCCAGCGAGCGGCCTACCGTGTACAATGGCAACACTTCGATCTGATCATCTGCTATTACCTATTTCCGGGTCGGCCGGTGGTACCGACCGACGGGCTGGCCAGGGCAAGTCCATCCCTGGCGGCAAGGCTCGAACCAACTGGGAACCCGACCTATGCTCCTGGCTGCAGGTTTCTGGGCGGGACTATTGAATTTCCTGATCCTGCTGGTGAGCCTGTTTTTGATCCTGCTGGTGCTGATTCAGCGGGGTCGTGGCGGTGGTCTGATCGGTGCACTGGGCGGAGCCGGGGGATACAGTCCCTTTGGTTCGCGGGCGGGCGAACCGATTACCCGTTTGACCATCGGCGTGGCTCTGGTCTGGATTGTGCTCATCATTCTGCAAATCAAGCTGCTTTGAGAGCGGCGGTTGGCGAAACCAACGAGCCGTGCCCCAGTTGTGCCGCCGGGTGTAAGGACAGCTTCTTGCACGGAGCACAGGAGGGATAGCTGCGGTGCTGGTGAGCATGACTGGTTTCGGGGCCGCCCGACACGACCAGGCCGGACTGAGTATCGCCGTCGAAATCCGTACCCTGAACCATCGCTACTTCAAGCTGATTTTGCGGACTGCGGAACCGTACCAGCTCCTGGAACCGCAGATCGAACAGACGGTGCGCCAGACCGTCCGTCGCGGAACGGTGCTGGTGCAACTGGAGGTTTCCCGTCAACCGCGTGCCGAAGATTTTGTGCTCAACCGGATGGCACTGCTCGGCTATTATGAGCAATTGCGGCAGTGTTACCGCGAACTCAATCGTGCCGATGAACCGGAGCTGGAAGACCTTTTGCAATTGCCGGGCGTGGTGCAGAGTCCGCAAAGTCAGTTAGCTTCGCCGCATTCCGATTGGCCGATCATCGAGCCGGTGCTGCAACAGGCTCTGGCAGCATTGCAGCAGACCCGTTGCCGTGAAGGCGAGGCACTGATGCAGGAACTGCGCCGGCTGGCATCGGCCATCCGCAACCAGGTGCAACGCATCCGCGAAGAATCTTCCGGCCTGGTGGAACGCTATCGGCAACGCCTGCAGGAGCGAGTGCAGCAACTCCTGGCTGACCAGGGTATTACCGTCCAGCCGGCCGACCTGCTTCGAGAAGTTGCCATCTTTGCCGAGCGTGTGGACATTGGGGAAGAAATCGTCCGCCTGGAAAGCCATCTCGATCAGTTCCTGCACACTCTGGAAGAGCCAGAAAGCTCCGGTCGCAAGCTCGATTTCCTCTGTCAGGAACTGGTCCGCGAAGCTAACACTATCGGTGCCAAGGCACAGGATGCCAGCATCGCTCAGGCAGTGGTCGAGATCAAAACGCTGGTCGAAAAGATTCGTGAACTGGTGCAAAATATCGAATGAATCCCACGGCAAGGCCTGGCCGACTGATTGTCCTTTCCGGGCCAAGCGGTAGCGGTAAATCCACAGTGATTGCCCGTGCCCTGGCAAGTGGTGATTTGCCGATCCGCCGGTCGGTTTCGGTTACCACACGACCGCCGCGTCCTGGCGAACAGGACGGCGTGGATTACTATTTCTGGACGCCCGAGCAATTTGACCAGGCATTACGGCAGGGTGAATTTCTCGAATGGGCCGAGATTCACGGTCACCGCTACGGCACACTCAAACGCGAGGTGGAGCGTCACCTCAACGATGGTTACAGCGTATTATTAGAGATTGACGTTCAAGGTGCCCGACAGATTCGCCAGCTTTTCCCGGAGGCGGTGATGATATTTCTGCGGGCGCCGGACTTAGCAGACTATGAGCAACGCTTGCGGCAACGCGGTACGGAAGATGAGGCCAGTCTGCAACGCCGTCTCGCCGCGGCTTGTCAGGAACTGGCGGAGGCCCCGAATTACCAGTACCAGCTGGTCAATCGCGACCTCGAGCAAACCGTCGCCGAATTCCGCGAGCTCCTGCGTAGCATCCTCGCTCAACCCGCGAAGTGATGCGGAAAACCTGCCCTATGGCGAGCAGAATGCCGAACCAGCGGAGAATCACTTTTCCCGTGCACTTGACACTGGCTATTAGAATAATTGCTTGCCGACACGTGGAACTTGCTGCTTGCCTTCGCGGAAAAAGAAACGGTCTGCCTCTTTGTTTTTCCAATGACAGCAGCCAATAATGGCAATCGGCTGACAGCGGAGTGACTCCAGCAGCGTAAGAGAATCAGTTAGCAAGCCGGCTCGGACAAAACCTGCGGCCACACAAGGAATCGGAGGAGCGGACACGATGATCGAAGACCTGAAAGAAGAGGAAATCGTGCGGCGTGTGGGTGGGCGATTTAAACTCGCCACCTTATTGCAAAAACGCATGTTGCAGTTGCTTTTCGGTGGGCGACCCCTGGTCGAGACCAAAACCAAAAACCTCGCCCAGATCGCCATCGAGGAAATCAAGCAGAACAAAATCTATCTCGACGTGACCGGCCAGGTACGCGAGGTGATCAATCCGCCCCCGTTTGAAGCCACGATTCGCAAAGCCATCCCCCGCGGCGAACACGTCCAGCCCGGCGAAGACTAATTGTTTCTCAGCGACCCGCGACGACCTACGCTCCTTGATCCGTCGGGGTGTCCGGCGGTTGGGTACCCGACCAATATCGTTTCAGTGATGGGCGAGATCGAACCATCCTGGATGCGGCCGGGTACCTGCCACGGTATCCGTTGCCGGGGCGCTGGCGTTGTTTGTCGCGCGTGCGCCGAACCGGCTGAACGAAGATACCGACCACCACAGGCGACGCTGGTTGCGTTGACGTAGTGCGTTGCGCGTCTGCCTATCCGCGACTGCTCCTCGTACAGGATCGTAATTGGCTATGCGTACTCCCGAAGGTCGTCGTAAACCTGACCGTTGCGGCTAACTACTCGTACAGGACCGCAAGTTGCAATGCGGTTTACGGGCCTACCGCTCTGGTTCGGTCTGGCGGGACAGGTTGCCGAAGGTGGGTCGTTGCACGTTGCTGTTCCGGTCTTTTTCACGGAAACTTACCCGGCGCAGGTGCACGGTGAGTTGGCTTGCTTGGCGAGTGCGCATACAACACGCCTGACCGGCAGGCCGGTCTGCTTCAGCAATCGCTTGGCGCGATGCGCCCCGGCATGCTCCGGCTGAGACTGGCGGGCACGGGCTTTCGTGCCGGAATTGGGGCATTCGGTCGTCCTTGCAGTAATGGGTGCTGCGAGCCTATTTTCTCGAACACAGGAGCCAGGCATGACCCGAACGGTTAGCGAATTGCGTCCTTCACCACGTATCCTTATGGGGCCGGGACCGAGCGATGTTCATCCCCGTGTGTTGCGAGCGATGGCTACGCCTCTGGTGGGCCATCTTGACCCGGAGTTCCTGAGTTTGATGAACGAAACGCAGGAGTTGCTCCGCTACGTTTTCCAGACGCAGAACCAGCTTACCTTTGCCGTTTCCGGAACCGGCAGCGCAGGCATGGAAACCTGCGTCGTCAACCTGATTGAACCAGGGGATCGAATGATTGTGTGCGTCAATGGCGTGTTCGGCCAGCGTATGGTGGATGTGGCACGGCGTGCCGGTGCCGAAGTTACGGTGCTCGAACGACCGTGGGGAGATGTCTTTCCGCTCGACCAGATTCGTGAGGCTCTGCGGCAGGTGCGTCCCAAAGTGCTGGGGATCGTCCATGCGGAAACTTCCACCGGTGCGTGCCAGCCGATGGAGGGACTTGGTGCTCTTTGCCACGAGTTCGACACGCTGCTTCTGGTGGATACGGTTACTTCTCTGGGCGGTATTCCCGTCGAGGTGGATCGCTGGCAGGCGGATGCCGTCTATTCAGGCACGCAGAAATGCCTGAGTGCTCCTCCGGGGTTGGCACCGGTTACCTTTAGCCCGCGGGCAGTTGAAGTGATCCACCGCCGGCGTCAACCCGTCCAGAGCTGGTATCTGGACGTCACCATGGTGGAACGGTACTGGGGCCAGGAGCGGTTCTACCATCACACCGCCCCGATTACGATGATTTACTCGCTGCATGAAGCGTTGCGGCTGGTGCAGGAGGAGGGGCTGGAAAACCGGTTTGCCCGGCACCAACTGCACCACCGCGCGTTGAAAGCAGGGCTGACGGCTCTGGGAATTCGCTACGCCGCTGTCGAAGGTCATCAGCTGCCACAACTCAACGCGGTCTGGATTCCTGCCGGCGCGGACGACGTGGCAACACGCAAAATGCTGCTGGAACGTTTCGGTATCGAAATCGGTGGCGGACTGGGAGAGTTCAAGGGTCGCGTCTGGCGAATCGGATTGATGGGCTATTCCTGTCGTGCCAACAACGTGCTGTTGTTCCTGGCGGCACTGGAACAATGCCTGCTCGCCCAGGGTGTGCGGATCACCGAAGGAGCAGCCGTTGCCGCTGCCAATCGCGTTTACCTGGAATCCGCCCCGTCCTCATCGCGCTAATAAACGCAGTAGCGCATGCGAGACGCAGTGCTCGCCTGCTCGGGCGTTCAAAACTGCCGCGGACCTGCACCGCAACCCTTGCCCATAGTCGCGGCGAAACATTCCTGTAGAATACGGCTCTGTCGCAAACTGGTGCTGCTGGGTATCTCGAAGCCCAAACACCAGGCCAGTGCTCAGACGGGAGCACCACACGAGCGCTCAAACGGGCGGTGAATCGCCGGGAGTAAAAAGGAGGCAAAACCATGTGGGAGCGGGGAACTCTGTCGCGGCGTGGCTTTCTGCAACGCACTGCCAGTGCTCTGATGGCAGCGGGTTTGCCAGGCTGGTACGCCCAGGAACTCGCTTATGCTCAGGAGAAACAACAAGCGGCTCGCCGACCTCAGGACGTGTTGCGATTCGGGATTGTCGGTGTGGGGAGTCCGGCCAGTCGGGGCTTGCAACTAATCAATGCTTCCCGACCCAGCGTGCAATCCGGACAGATCACGTATGTTCTCGGTTGCGACGTAGATGCACGGCATCGTCGCCGCGCAGTCGAGGTGGTGCGCCAGCAGGGATTCAAGGAGTTCGACGCTCCTTACGGCGATTACCGCGAATTGCTGGCACGCAAGGATATTGATTGCGTGGTCATCGCCACGCCCGACCACTGGCATGCTCAGATTGCCATCGAGGCGATGAAAGCCGGCAAGGACGTTTATTGTGAAAAGCCGCTCACACTCACCGTCGAGGAAGCATTAGCCGTCGAAAAAGTGGCTAAAGACACCGGTCGCGTGTTGCAGACCGGAAGCCAGCAACGCACCGAATACGGCGGCATGTTCCGTCTGGCAGTGGAAGCGGTTCGCGCCGGGCGTATCGGTCGCGTGAAGCTGATCGAATGCCGAATCGGCGACAATCCCACCAGCGGACCGATCCCGGAAGCACCGGTACCGGAAGGGTTGGATTGGGATTTCTGGCTCGGCCCGACGCCTAAGGTTCCTTATCGCTACAAGGATGGCAAAACCAACTGCCACTACGAATTCCGCTGGTGGTACGAATACAGCGGCGGTAAGATGACCGACTGGGGCGCCCATCACATTGATATCGCGCAATGGGCCCTCGATAAAGATGGTTCTGGCCCGGTACTGGTGGAGGTCTTGCAGGCGGATCCGCCTTACCCCGGCAACGACGGCTACAATTGCCATCCGCGTTTCAAGGTGCAGTACACTTACGAAGACGGTACCCGTGTCATCGCCATGAGTGGCGGCGGTACCACGGTCAAAGGGCTGGTCAATGCCCGCGGCGAATTACCCACCCGCTTCCAGAAAGGCAAGCCCGTCGGGAAAGTGGAAGCCATCAGCGGTAACGAGAATGGCGTACTGTTTGTCGGCGAGGAAGGGACGATTTTCGTCAGCCGCGGTTTGCTGGTAGCCAGCGACGCGAAAATCCTCTCCGAACCGATCAAACTCAAACAGGAACTGTATCCGGGTCGGCCGACCAATCACATGCAGAATTTTGTGGACTGTGTGCGGAATCGTCAGCAGCCGATTTGCAATGCCACCGTCGGTGCCAGTTCGGTCATCGTTTGCCATATCGGTGTCATTGCACTGCGGACCGGCAAAAAACTTCGCTGGGATCCCAAGACCCACCGCTTTGACGATGCTCAGGCCAATGAGATGCTTTCCCGACCGCGGCGTGCTCCCTGGAAATTGCCGGTGTAATCAGCTTCGGACTCCGGGTCGGTAAAGCGCTTGCTCTCCAACCGCAATCTTTGGGGGTGCAGGGGCCACCTCCACGATTGACTACTCAAACAACAGGGGGAAAACCATGTGGGCCACGATGATTCTGGCTTTGGCAATGTCTGCACCGGCAGCGCAGACGGCTTCGGGGCCGGTGTATGAACTCCGCATCTATCACGCCGCTCCTGGCAAAATGGAGGCGCTGCTGGCACGCTTCCGCCAGCACACCACCAAACTGTTTGAAAAGCACGGCATGACCAATATCGGCTACTGGGTGCCGGTGGACAAGCAGGATGAGCGGCTGATCTACATCGTCGCTTTCCCCAGTGCCGAGGCGCGCGAAAAGGCATGGAAAGAGTTTAGTGCCGACCCCGAGTGGCAACGGGTTCGGGCGGAAACGGAAAAGGAAGGACGGCTGGTTACCAAGGTGGAATCGTACCTTATGCAGGCTACCGACTATTCACCGGCCATTAAGCCGGATAAAAGCGGTGGGCGTATTTTTGAGTTGCGCATCTACACCGCCGAACCGGGTCGGCTGCAGGCTTTGCACGAACGCTTCCGCAACCACACCATGAAATTGTTTGCCAAGCACGGCATGGTCAATCTCGCCTACTGGGGTTTGCTGCCGGGCCAGAAAGAGGCCGATCGGAAGCTGATCTACATGCTGGCACATAAAAGCGTGGAGGCGGCCAAGGAGTCATTCGCGGCGTTTGGTAAAGACCCCGAGTGGCAGCGCGTCCGCAAGGAATCGGAGGAAAAAGCCGGTGGACCGCTGGTCGTGCCCAAGACCGGTGTGATTTCAATTTACCTGAAGCCCACCGATTTCTCGCCCTGGCAATAGTCGGCTCGCCAGTGCCATCATCGGGCAGGGAACGGGAGCGAACCATGTTTCGCGCCGCCGTGCTGGTCAGTGCTTGCCTGCTGGCTTTTTTCACCGTCGGGGCAGGCCAGGATAAATCGTCTTTGCCAGAAGAAGGTTTGCCCATCAGTGCCGCGGAAAAGCAAGCCGTCGCTCGCTTGCAACAAGCCGGCGTGCTGGTGTTGCGGCTGGCAATGAACACCAACTGGCTCTACGCCGATTTCAGCCTCCGCCATCAACCCGTGCGAGACGAGGAACTTGCCTGGCTCCAGGAAATTCCCAATCTCGTCGAACTCAACCTGGCCGGTACCAATGTCGGTGACAGCCAGATGGCACTGCTGGCGAAATTGCCCCATTTGCGCGTGCTCAAGTTGCAGAAAACCGCCGTTACCGATGCCGGGCTGAAATCATTAACGGCCCTGCGGCATTTGGAGGTGCTCAACCTGTATGGCACTCAGGTAACTGACCAGGGCCTTATGGAACTGGCTCAGCTCAAGACCCTGCGGCGATTGTATGTCTGGGACACGAAGGTGACCGAAGCCGGGGCCAGGAAACTGCAGGCTGCTGTGCCCGGTCTGCACGTCGAATTGGGACTGGCGAAGGAGCCCGAGAAAACGCCGCCCACCGAATCCAAGCCGCCTGCTCCATCGGGAGCCAAACCGGCAGAACAGAAGCCGGTTATTAAACCCGCTAAACCGCCTGACAAGTCTCCGCAAAAGCCAGGGTAGCTTCTGGTTGCCTGAGAATCGCAGGTCGGCTGCAATTGCCCGGAGGCCGCCGTATCCTGACGAACTTCCCCTTAGCGACGCAGGAAGCCGAGGTGGATGCCGAAACCCGTGCTTTGTTGACCTTGCGTTTGGTTGCTGGTCTGGGTCCCCGCTTGACGCGGGCACTGATAGAACATTTTGGTTCGGCGCAGAAAGTGTTGCAAGCCAACGCCGAAGCATTTGCCCAGGTGCCACGTCTGCCGAAGAAACTCGCGGATGGACTGCTTTTGGCGTTCGAACGAGCACCGCTCGAACAGGAACTGGCCGACATCACCTCCGCCGGGGTACAGGTAATCGGCTGGCACGATCCGGATTATCCTGAGGCGCTGCGACCCTTACCCGATGCCCCGCCGCTACTGTACGTGCGTGGCCAGCTCATGCCGAACGAGCCGTGCATTGCGGTAGTCGGCTCGCGTCTGTGTACCGATTACGGTCGGCGGATCGCCCAGCGCCTGGTCGCCGGTCTGGTGCAGGCAGGTTATACCATTGTCAGCGGACTGGCACGAGGCATTGACGGCATCGCTCATCAAACCGCCCTGGATCACGGTGGCCGCACGATTGCCGTGTTTGCCGGCGGGCTATTATGCGTTTATCCGCCGGAACACAAAGAACTGGCGGAACGCATCGTCCGGCAAGGTGCACTGATCAGCGAACAACCCATGCGAATGCCACCGGAACGGGAAATGTTCCCGGCCCGCAATCGGCTCATTAGCGGGTTGTGTCAGGCCGTCGTGATAGTCGAAGCGGGAGAGCGTAGCGGAGCGTTGATCACCGCTCGACACGCGGCAGAGCAAGGCCGGGAAGTGTTTGTTGTGCCGGGCCCGGTAGATAGCCCGACCGCAGGCGGCATCGTGCATTTATTACGCCAAGGTGCCACTCCTGTCCGGGATGCTGGCGAAATTTTGGAAATACTCCGACAAAAACCGATCGGCGATCGCCAGGGCATTTTGTTTGTCTCGGCGAGCAGCGGCTCGTCCGCCGCAACGTCTCGGAGCACGGTGGGTGTCAAACCGAATACAGGCGCTGCTCTCACCGGCATGAGCAACACCGAACCCGCCAGTGCCCCCCAGGTTGGGGCTAGGCCGAGTCCGAATGCTTCTCTGCTCGCGGGTCTGCCCGACTATGCACGGAAACTGTACGACGCTTTGACTGCGGAACCGCAGGACGCCGATGGTTTGGCCGAGAAAACCGGCCTGTCTGCTCAGGAGCTTGGTCGGGCAGTGGTGCAACTCGAATTGCTCGGCTTACTGCGACGCTGGCCAGGAAACCGGCTTACTCGCTTGCCGTGAAGCAGGAAGCTTCACGCAACCGACTGGCACGGGAAGGCTCACACAGTAACCTGCACATGGAAGCGACGGGGATTTACGATGCCGACCAGCAGGCACAGAAGACTTACGCTTCCCGCTCTGAACACGATGCAGAATTCTTATGCCTAGCGTTGGTGCTCGCTGGCTGTTTGACGGTCTAGAGCGCGTCATCCAGGACGCTTTGCTGGTTTGGGAACAGGAGCGGATCGTAGGAGTTTATCCAGGGCAACGCCGATTGGCCCAGCGCGACCTTGGCGACGCCATTCTCCTGCCCGGTCTGGTCAACGCCCACACTCACCTCGACCTCTCCGCCATGCAAGCCGGGCAGTTTCCCGGTGACGCCTGGTCCTGGTTGAACCGTGTGATTGAATATCGCCGCCAGTGCTCGCCGGAAAGTGTGAGGCAAGCGGTGCAGCAAGGCATCACCGAATCACTGCGGTATGGCGTAACTCTGGTCGGCGACATTGCTGCCAGTGGCGAAGCAGTCGCTACCCTGGCCCAATCGCCGTTACGAGCGACCATCTTTTGCGAAATTCTCGGCCTGTCGAAAACTCGAGCCCGCCAATCCTGGCAGCACGCGAAAACCATCGTATCGCAAGCCGTGGTCAGTACCCAGTGTCGTTACGGATTGAGTCCGCACGCTCCCTATTCGACCCGCCGAGGTTTATTCCGACTGGCCGCGCGACAGAATCTTCCCGTGGCAGTGCATCTGGCCGAGTTCCGCGAGGAGCAGTCGTTACTGGAATCGCGAAGCGGGCCGTTTCGCCACTGGCTCGAACAACTCGGCGTCTGGGACGCAGGCGGTCTGTGCGCTGGCTATGGGCAAATCCTGGACATGCTGCGATCGGCACCACGAGTGATTTTCATTCACCTCAACTATCCCACCGGGGAGTTACTGGAGCGACTGGCCAACTGGTCGGGCCGGGCGGGTGTCGTGTTTTGTCCGCGCACCCATGCATACTTCGGACATGCACCGCATTCCTGGCCGGAGTTACTCCGTCGCGGTATTCCCGTAGCCATCGGCACCGATAGCCGTGCTTCCAGTCCGGATTTGAGCATTTTGGGAGAACTGCGTTTTGTCTGGCAAAACTCACCGACAGTGCCCGCCTGGCAGTTGTGGCGTCTGGCCACTTCCGAAGCAGCGGCAATGCTCGGCTGGCCGGAAACCGGTGCCCTGGTTTCCGGTCGCCTTGCCGATTTTATTGCCATTCCGCTCCATTGTCGCACTGGCGCCGACCCGTTACAAACGCTTCTGGAAACGGACACCCTTCCCAGCCTGGTGTGCATCAACGGTAGAATCATTTTCGATGCCGCGGGAGCTGGTATCACCTAGGCGGAATGTCTCGCAACAGCGCCAGGCTATGCAAACGGACGTGATTGTCCCTATGATACCACGGGAAAGCTGCCTGGTTGGGCCTGGTAATTTCGGGAGTCGTAACCATGACCATGAGCTTGAAAGGAAACGCTATCATCGCGCAATCGGGCGGGCCAACCGCTGTGATTAATGCCACCGCTTATGGTATTCTGACGCAACTGCGGCAATACGATTGCGTGCGGACTATTTATGGGGCAAGCCACGGCATTTTGGGAGTGCTGCGGGAGGAATTGTTCGACTTTTCCTCCGAGTCGCCCCAGGCCATCGAAGCGCTGGCCTGGACGCCGGCAGCGGCTATCGGGTCGTGCCGCTATAAGGTGCGGGAACGCGATTACAATCGCATTCTGGAGGTATTTGCGGCCCACGACATCCGTTATTTCTTCTACATCGGCGGTAACGATTCGGCGGACACGGCTTTGCAGGTGCACCAGCTGGCCCGAAACCGCGGTTACGATCTGCGTGTGCTGGGCGTGATGAAAACCATTGACAACGACCTGATGGAAACTGACCACTGTCCAGGCTACGGTAGCGCTGCCAAATATGTGGCAACAGCTGTGCGTGAAGCCGGACTCGATGCCGAAGCTATGTGTACGCAGCACCAGGTGGTGCTCGTCGAAACCATGGGACGGAATGCCGGCTGGTTAGCTGCTGCCGCAGGCCTGGCACGCACCACCGACGAAGAAGCACCCCATCTCATTCTGTTTCCCGAACGGCCTTTCCAGCTGGATCGTTTTCTGGGCGATCTGGAAAAGGAATTGCGCCGCCGACATGTAGTCTTTGTGGCCGTCAGCGAAGGGCTTCGCACGGAGAATGGTCAGTACCTGTCGGAAATGTTCGCGCAGCTGCTCAGGGACAGCGAAAGACCCGAGACGCAGAAAGATCATTTCGGTCACATTCAACTCGGTGGAGCCGCTGCTTATCTCCACTATCAGATTCAGCAAAGGCTGCGAATCGCCAGCACTCGCGTTTTCACCGCCGGGCTGTACCAGGGCAAAGCAGATGACCCTGTGCGAAGCCGTTACAACCTGCCGGGCACCCAGCAGCGAAACGCGGCACACTGGATGTCGCTTACCGACCGCGATGAGGCTATGCGATGCGGTCAGGCGGCAGTGGTTTACGCTATCGAGGGGCAGAGCGGCTACACTATTGGCCTGAAGCGGATCAGTGACGATCCTTATCGGGCAGAGCCGACGCTTATCGAACTCGGCAAGGTGGCGAACCTGACACGCCGCTTGCCCGAGAATTTCATAGACGCCAGCGGGTACTTCATCAGCGATGCTTTTCGACGTTATGCCCGGCCGCTGTTGCAGGGGCGCGTGGAGGTCCCAGAGGATGAGTACGGTTTGCCCCGCTATGCTCGCCTGGAAAAAAGGCCAATCGCCAAGAAATTACCGCCCTGGCAGGTGTAAGAGACGTGCAGGCGGAAATCCTATCGCTTGCCGTTGGACCTGCATCTAACACTTTTTTTGAGCGTTTGCGATTGCATCGGGCTTGGGTAAACTCTATAGAAACACAGACGATTCCAGCATTGCGGTAAGGCCAGAGAAAGTCCTCTTTTACCAGAAGCGCCGGGCTCGCCGACTACAAAAGGAAGGTACATGAAAGAACTGCGATTTCGGCTACCGGCGAACTTGCCGTCGGCAGCACGTTCCGGGCTTCAGCACGCTTATCTGACGTATGGTGCGGAAAGTTACCCGATTCCCAGCCGTGCTGAGGTTACCGAGGGAGAACTGGTTTTGCGGACAGCGGAACGAATCGCTCCTTTCAGCGCTTGCATTCCCTGGTCGGCGATGGGCGAAGTGTGGATGTTGAGTACCACGACGTTACTTCCTTCGCCTCAACCTTACGATTTGCTCCGAGAACTGGCTCGTGGTCAGTTGTACCGGATACGTGAGGCCATCGAGGATTGGAGCGAAGTGGAACCGGAGCTGATGGCGGAATTGCGCACCCGGTTACGGCAGGGAGTAAGCGAACTGCTGCTTTCTGCCGAGCCGCATTCCGAGGCTTCTCAGGCGCTTGCAGAACATGCTCTGATGACCGCGCTGGAACTCAGTCGGGAGTGGACGCTGAAGGTATCCCAGCGGCTCACGCCCATCCGTCAGCAACGACGACCGGTGCCGTTTTATCTGTGCTGGTCGGCTCGGACACCACCGGCCAAGGAGTATGAGCAGCTACGCGAAAGTTTCCAGGGTGTGCGGATACCGATTCCCTTCAATCCTTCCCTGCTGGAAAGCGAGGACTTCTGGCGTCAGCAGGAGCGGCTAATCGCCTGGTGGCAACAACAGGGTTGGCCTGTGTGCGTGGGGCCGCTTTTCGATTTTGCCTCCGATTCCTTTCACAAACACTGGTGGTCGGACAATCCAGCACATGGAACCGTGCTGGAGCGGGCGATCTGGTTTTTGACTCGGGCAGTGCATCGCTGGGGCGAGGCGGTGCAGGATTGGTATGTCGTCGCGTCGGCCAACTTTTTGCCTTCCGCTCGCAGTCTCGAAGACGGCCTGGCTGTTCTGGAGCAGTTGTTACGCCCGGTGCGACGACTGCTGGCAGGCAAACGTGTCCGTCTGGGTCTGGCGCAACCCTGGGGAGAGCGAGCCGCTCGATTTCCAGAACAGCCCATACCGCTGCTTCTGGCTGATTGGATTGCTCGTGCCGATACGGGCATCACCACCATAGACCTGGAAGTGATCTTTGGCTGCGAACCGCGTGGAACCTGGTTGCGTCCACCTGTGAGCATCCAGCTTCTGCTGGAGCGATTTGCAGAAGTGCCCCTCGAACTGGAGATTTCTTTCGGACTACCCGCAGCGACCCAGACCGATCCACTGGCCGATCCGCCTGACCAGAACATTTTTGAACCAGCCTCGGAGTCCTGGCAAGCGGCATGGGCGGGGACATTACTTGACCTGGGATTGGCACAACCGAAAGTGCAGCGAATCACCTGGTTGGATGCCAGCGATACCGCACCCCATCTGGTGCCGCACGGCGGTTTGTTCGATGCTCATGGGCAACCGCGACCGGTGCTGGCGGAGTTTCGCCGGCGCCGAGCTGGCATGAACCCTTCCAAAGTGCCAGCATAATGTCACTCGGCACAACCCTCTCCATGAGGCAAAGGAAGGTCAGGAAGGCTGCTGCTTTTGGTTCAGGAGGACGCGATGCGGGCGATGGCTTTCGTCCTGGCCGGGCTGCTCTCCGGTATCCTGAGCGGATTATTCGGCATTGGCGGCGGAATTTTGCTCATCCCGATTCTGATTTACATATTCGGTTTCAATCAGCACGAAGCCCAGGGGACAACGCTGGCGGCGATGATTCCGCCTATCGGTTTGTTTGCGGCGATTGAATACTATCGCCACGGCCAGATGCGGCTGGAGGCGGTGCCCGGGATCATCCTCGGTTTTGCCGTGGGAGCTTACCTGGGTGCCGTGTTGGCGCCGCAGATCGCGGGGGTGTGGTTGCGGCGTGGTTTCGGTTTGCTGTTATGCTATGTCGGCATAGATTTCCTTTTGACCGACCTGTTGCCGGGGCGGTTCTGGCCAGCGGCATTGGTGACCGCAGTGCTGGGCCTGGTGGCTGGGAAATGGTGGCGCCACCGCGGGTCACCTACTCCCTCAACTTCTCACACGCCACCTCAAGAGTAGCTGGCCGCGTTTTTTCACCGTCCGCAACCGGGAGGAACTTCCGCCTCGCCCGACCGGCCAGCTCAATTGAATAAATCGCCCTGGGATTGGGGCGATCTTTCGCCGGGAAGCGGTCGGCCAAGATGGGCGTATGCCTTGGGCGTAGCCAGTCGGCCGCGCGGTGTCCGCACGATAAACTGCGCCCGCAGCAGATACGGTTCGATCTCTTCCGCCAGGGTATCCTGAGCCAGATTGAGTGTGGCGCTGAGCGCTTCGACCCCTACGGGTCCACCACCGAACACGTCCAGCAACACTTCCAGGTAGCGTCGGTCCTGGCGGTCGAGTCCGGCAATATCAATTTCAGCCATTTCCAGCGCAGCGCGGGCAATGGATAAAGTAATGGCTCCTTCATGTTCGCTGGCGGCATAGTGGCGTGCCCACCAGAGTCGGGCATTGGCCAGACGGGGTGTGCCTCGACTGCGGCGGGCGATTTCCCAGGCGGCTTCTTCTTCAATGGGCGTTTGCAATTTGCGAGCATTAATGCGGATAATCTCGGCCAGCTCGTCGTCGCTGTAAAATTCGAGATGCTCGTGCATCTTGAAGCGGTCTCGTAAAGGCCCGCTGAGCATACCGCTGCGGGTGGTGGCACCGATCAGCGTGAACCGTTTCAGCGGCAAGGACACCGTTCGCGCATGCAAACCTTCGCCCAGCACCAAATCCACACGAAAATCCTCCATCGCCGAGTAGAGGAACTCTTCGACCACGCGCGGCAAACGGTGGATTTCGTCAATGAACAGGATCGAGCCTTCTTCAGCATTGGTGAGGTAGGGCATCAGATCGGCCGGTTTCGTCAGTGCCGGGCCGGAGGTCATCTGAATCGTGGTGCCCAGTTCGTTAGGAATGACCGTAGCAAACGTGGTTTTGCCGAGGCCAGGCGGGCCATCGAACAGAATATGCGAGAGCGGCTCGCCCAGTTTTTTGCAGGCGTTGATGGCGATGCGGAGACGTTCCACCACCGCTTTCTGGCCGATGACTTCGCTCAGCCGTCTTGGGCGTAGTGCATCGTCGCGGGCTCGGGTTTCGGCATCGAGACCGCTTTTCAAGATCGGTTCGCGGGGCATGAGCGTGTGCCTCCTTCGGCGCTATTGTAGTGCCCGTGAGCCATGGACTGGGCAACATGATCTCCGTCGGCAATCTGGCCGGAAGCGTTGCTTTCCGTATCTTCACGCCAGAAGTGGCGGGACCAGGCCAAGCATGGCCGCTCGATTTCACCAGTTCCCGCAACAACACCAGGAGCTTCCACCATGTCGAAGGCACCTGATTTTAGCCAGAGCACTTCGCGCCTGGCCTGCCGCTCCAGCCGCGAAGTGCCATTGCTGCCCGACCGATTCGATCGCCGGCGTTTCCTGGCCGCCGGTCTGGCCTTTGTGGGAGGAATGGTAATGGGACGCGATTACGGCCCCAACGCTCCACCGGTGCGCTATCCCGATCCGGACATCGTCGTGCTCGACAAACGCTTCGCCAGGTACAAGATCGGCAACACGGCCATTCAACGCCTCTGCACGGGCATGCTCTGGGCGGAAGGCCCGGCCTGGAACGGTGTCGGCAAGTATCTGGTCTGGAGCGATATTCCCAATGATCGCCAGTTCCGCTGGCTCGACGAAGACGGTCACGTCAGCGTTTTTCGCAAGCCCGCTGGTTATAGCAACGGCAACACCTTCGACTACCAGGGCCGGCAGATTTCCTGCGAACATGGCAATCGCCGCGTGGTTCGCTATGAGTACGACGGCACGGTCACCGTCCTGGCTGACAAATTCCAGGGCAAACCCCTCAACGCTCCCAACGACGTGGTTGTTCATCCCGACGGCGGCATCTGGTTTACCGATCCCGGTTACGGCAGCCTGATGAACTACGAAGGGCACAAGGGCGAACTCCTGCTCAAGGAAGCCATCTACCGCATTGACCCGCAGACCGGCAAAATCGAAAAAATGACCGACGAAATGTACAAGCCGAACGGATTGTGCTTCTCGCCGGATTACAAGCTGCTCTACGTGGCGGAAACCGGAGCATCGCATTATGAAAAAGCGCCCCGCAACATCATGGTGTTCGAGGTCAAGGACGGAAAAAAACTCGGCAAGGGACGTGAGTTTGTCTCGATGGAAATGGACGGCAAAGCGGGTTTGGCCGACGGTATTCGCTGCGATATTGATGGCAACGTCTGGGCGTCGGCTGGCTGGGTGGGCGAGGGTTACGATGGCGTACACATTTTCGCTCCCGATGGCACGCGCATCGGTCTGATTCGCCTGCCGGAAATCTGCAGCAATGTCTGTTTCGGCGGACCGAAACGCAACCGCTTGTTCATGACCGCCAGTCAATCGCTTTATGCCGTTTACGTAGAAACTCGGGGCGCCCATATTTGCTGACCGGTCGTTATGGCGCAAGGGCAGCGGAGGTCGCTCCGGCGAATCAGCACGAATCCGCTGAGGTAGCTGGCTCCCCCGAACTTTCGGCGCTGAGCGTCTGACTAAAATCAGCGGCTAACCGCTCCGCTATACTAATCGCTATGGTCGAGAATGCCCCTATCCTGACGCTGCAACACGCCGGCCTGACGATTGAAGGCTATTCCCGGGCCGCGGTGCAAACTTACTGGCGAATCCCCGAATTGAAGATCGGCTTCGATCTGGGTGCCCAGCCGTGGGACTTCATGAACATGCCCACCTGGCTGATTACCCATACGCACCTGGATCACGCTGCCTGTCTGCCGGTGTATATAGCCCGACGGCGAATGATGCGGATGGAACCACCAGCAATTTATTTACCCGCGGAATGCCTGGAGTGGACACAACGCTTATTGCGGGTCTGGCAGCATCTGGATCGTGGTCGGCTCACCTGTCAGCTCCATGGCGTGTCACCCGGCGACGAAATCGAATTGACACGCGAATATGTCATCGGCGTCTTTCGCACTGCCCACACTGTCCCTTCCGTCGGATACCTGGTCTGGAATCGCCGGCACAAGCTCAAACCCGAATATCACGGCCTGCCCGGTGAGAAAATTCGTGATCTGCGGCTCAGCGGGGTGGAAGTGACCCGCGAGGTACGCACACCAGTACTGGCCTACACCGGCGACACCAGTCCGGAAGTCTTCGACCTCTACCCAACGCTCTACGACGCCAAAATCCTGATTACCGAGCTGAGTTTCATCCTGCCCTCGCACAAAAAGGACAAGATTCACAAGTTCGGCCACATGCATCTGGACGACTTGCTGGAACGGGCAGACCGCTTCCGCAACGAAGTGATCATCGTCGGCCACTTCAGCACTCGTTATCATCCCCAACAGGTGCATCGCTATCTGGAAAAACGCCTGCCCGATCATTTGAAAAGCCGCATCAAAATCTGGATATAATTGCCGTTCCGATCGTGGAAAGGAATCCGCATGTCCTTCCTGCCCACGGATGAGCCAATACCGATCTTCAGTGCAGATTCGGCACAATACCCGGCACCGTTTCCGTTCAGCGAGTTCGGGGATCAGTCACTTGCGCCTCAATCGGCTGAATCCGACTGGTGCGAAATCGCCTTCGGGCCGCTGGAACGTCTGCACACTCTGGTAACACTCATGGCACGCATGCCTCGGGAACCTTCACCTCTGATGGTCGGCCGATGTCGGCTGGGGTTGTGCTGTTTGTTTGTAGGTGTGGCGGAGGTGCGTTTCCGGACGACCACTGCGACAATCCTCAGCAAATTACCCAGCGCTGCCGCATGGCACCGCTTATGCGCTCTGGCAGAGCACAATGCGAAGATGCTGCGGTTAGCACTGGGGCATTGTCAGCGGTTGGGCATTCGTGCCTTTCGTGTCAGCAGCGATCTGCTCCCGCTGGCTACTCACGAACAATTCGCCTATCGGTTGGCCGATTTGCCTGTGCGTACTCGCCACCATCTGGCCGCGGCTGGGCGTTTCGCTGCCGAACACGGGATTCGGCTCAGTTTCCATCCGGATCAGTTCGTGCTGCTCAACAGTCCGCGACCGGAAGTGGTGCAGGCGGCGATTCGCGACCTGGTCATGCACGCTGAGTTAGCCGAGGTGCTCGGTGCCGACGTGATCAATATCCACGCTGGCGGCGCTTACGGGGACAAAGCAGAAGCACTGCGCCGATTAGCCCATCACATCGAACGTCTGCCCGTATCCATTCGCCGGCGTTTAACGCTGGAAAACGACGACCATATCTACACGGTGCGCGATCTGTTGCCGATTTGCCGGAGTTTGCAGATACCGCTGGTTTACGACGTACATCATCACCGTTGCAATCCGGATGACCTGAGCGTCGAGCGGGCGACCGAATTGGCCTGGAGCACCTGGGATCGTGAGCCGATTTTCCACATTTCCAGTCCCCGCGGCGGTTGGCGAAGCCGGGATCCCGCTCGTCATGCCGATTACATCCAACCCGCCGATTTCCCTGCCTGCTGGCAACGCCTGGCCATGACGGTTGACGTGGAGGCCAAAGCCAAGGAGAAAGCGTTATTGCGTCTTGCCCGCGCTTACCAGTCCGGATCGGAGAAGTTGCGGTCAGGCTAATGGACTGGTCAGGCTCCTGGTCAGGTCGAGGCTCGCTTGTTACACTGGCAAGAGGGGAGCACCCCGACCGAGGGCAGCACATTGGCGTAAACCATGCTGCAATAACGCCGTCGGCAGGTCAATTTCTCACGATTTGAGATCGGCAGATTGGTGCAAGCGAGGCAACCGGAAGCGTTAAGGTTGACAACAGACTAACCGCCACCTGCTGGCGATAGGCGGGCGTATGGCGCGAGTGGGAAGTCGAAGGTGATTGCGCTGAGCCGGAAAAGCCTGCGTGTATATCGCGGGCACAGTCTGACCGAATTGCTGGTGGTGCTGGCGATCATCGGGCTGTTGCTGGCCCTGCTATTGCCGGCCGTGCAACGGGTACGGGAATCGGCGAATCGGGTACGCTGTGCCCAGCACTTGGCCCAGATCGGTCTGGCTTTCCATACCGCCCACCAGGATTATGGCGTGTTTCCCACCGGCGGAGCTGGATTTTATCGCACCTGGATAAATGGCCAACCTGCCGGGCCGATTGACCAGGATTGGAGTTGGGCTTACCAGATACTTCCGTACCTGGAGCAGGGAGCTTTGCATGCCACGCCGGGAGAGCCTCTGATCTGTTACGACACAACGCACCCATTACCGACCACGCCGATTCCGGTGTATTTCTGCCCGAGCCGACGCCGTCCCGGTCGGAAAAGTGATGGCCGAGCCGGGATTGATTATTTCGCCAATGGTGGCGTGAACGGGCCATTTGTGCCTCCGGGGCAATCCAGTAGTTACACCTCGCCTCCCTGGGGGGATTGGACTGCGAGCGGAGCGGTAATTCGTTGCGGCCCTGCCTACCCGCCGGCCTGGCGTGAGCGCCGCGGTGTCAGTCTGGAGAACGGTTTGCCAGACGGCACCAGCTGCACCTTGCTGATTTCGGAGAAAAGCTTTCATGCGGGCCTGGTGGGTCAGAGTGCCAACTGGTACGACAACGAGTCCTATGTCGGTGCCTGGCATAACAATCACTGGCCCGATACCGTCGGCACAGCCGCTCTCGCACCGGCACAGGATACACGCACCGACCCGCCCACAGCCGATTATCCCGATGGCAGCAAGCTCTACCGCTTCGGTTCGGCACACCCCGGAAGCATGAATGCGGTGTTCGCCGATGGTTCGTTGCGGCCAATCCGGTACAGCATCCCGCTGGCCGTTTTCCAATCCCTGGCCGTGCGGGATGACGGTGCGATTGTCGCTGCCCACTGGCGGGACTAACGGCGTTTAATTGCAACAGCAGTTCGCCGCTTACAGTTCTGCCAGCGAAAACCCCTGCGATTTGGCCCAGTTTTATTGCAACAGCGGTTCGCTGCTTGCGCCCAGCTGGCCGAATCGGATCGTCAAGCAAGCACCGCCACCGTTCCCCACTAACGGCTCCGAAAATCTCATTGTCAGCAGGCGAATTGGTGGGTACACTGGAATTGGACAAATTTATTTCTGGACCGGTCGCTCAGGGAACGGGTTATTCACTATGGAAGCCTTCCTGAATTTCGTACGCGACCACTGGCATTTTGCGATCATCATGTTCGGCATGTCCTTCGCGGCAGTGGTGCTGCTGATCTGGCGCATCCTGCTCAACATCCACAGCAAGACGGACATGGACAAATTCCTGCCACTGTTGCAGGAGGCGTTGAACAAAGGCGGAATCGAGGCGGCCTTGAAGTTGTGCAAAGCCCAGCCCAAAAGCCAGGTGATTCCGACCCGGCTTTTTGTCGCCGGACTGGAAAACGCCAGGCAAGGCACTGCGGCGATGCGACGGGCAATGGCTGCCGCAATCGAGCTGGATATTTTGCCACGGCTCAACTTCCTGCTGCCCCCAATCCTGGCCATCGGCAAAATCGCCACCATGGTTGGTTTGCTGGGGACAGTGCTCAGCATGATCGGCACATTCCAGACGCTGGCCCAATCCAGCGAGGGTCAGGCAGCTATGTCGCATGCGACGCGGGAAATCGGCCTGGCCCTATTTGCTACCGCACTCGGTCTGCTGACGGCCATTCCGTTGGTGTTTGCTTACGTGCTGTTCAAAGCCTGGGTGCAGAATTTCGAGACGCAGATGAAAGCCCACGCCCAGAAACTCATCTTGCTCGTGCAGGCTTACAAACAGGGGAAGCCCGCTCGACCCGATGCCCGCTCGGCCACACCGACTACGGTCTAAAACGGCAATTATGTTGCATCTGGCCAGCAAGACCTGCGTAACGATTCCGGACACAAGATGCCCGATCTAGACGCTGCGGTGTTGACGGAGCCGGAAAGGACACAACCATGAGCACGGCAGCAGAAACCTGGGACCTCTGGCTGACCGCCGATCGCACGGTGTATCCAGCCGTGCCTTATAGCGTCGTCTGCGATTGGATCGTGGACGGTCGGTTGTTGCCCGAGGATCGGGCCAGGCCGTCGGGAAGCGGCTCAGCTGCCTGGTTACCGTTGCCGCGGTACGAATGGTTCGCGCCTTACTTCGCCGCCCAGGCTTCCCCGACCACCGCTGAAGATGCCGCCGAAGCTCACGAGGCTGTCGAACTTGGCCTGGACAGAAAGAAGCACGACGAAGAAGAAAGCGAAGTGGATTTGGTGCCGCTTATTGACATCAGCATGGTGCTGCTGATTTTCTTCACCATGATGCGGCTGATGAATGCGGCTGGTGGTGGCCCATCGCGTGCAGCGATCCCCACGCCCGAAGCGGAAAACGGTTATGTCCTCGAAAAGGCCGAGATGATTTCCATCGGTCTGAACCTCGACGAGAAAACACAGTTGCTGCAATACTACGTCAACGAGGAGCCGGTTAATCCCAACACCGAGGAACAGATGCTTTACCAGCTACGCTTGCTTTTGGAAAAGCAGCCGGGCGAGCCTCGCGTCATTCTCCGCGCTCATCAGGACATTCCTACCGAGACGGTCAAAGCCATTCTGGCTCGTTTGCAGGAGCACGGGATTAAAACCATAGCCGGAGAAGTCCGCGATAAATATCGCAAGGCACAACCATGACCTGGCAGGTACGTCATGCCGGTTCGCCAAGCAGCGTAACGCTTTCCACCGCCGCGCTGGTCGAAGCCCTGCGCGATGGCGTGTACGAGACCAGCGACGAAATCTTCGACCTTCAGGAACGGTGCTGGATTCCCATCGAGGAACATCCGGAATTCGCCGAACTGGTGGAGGAACTCGATTCCCTGGGCGAAAGTCATCACGAGGAAGAAGACGCCAGCCCGGACATGGTGCCACTCATTGATGTTTGCCAGGTGCTGCTGGTGTTTTTCATCTTGACCATGACGTATCTGGAGCTGAGCAAGGCGTTGATGCTGCCCCAGGTGCCCACGGACACGCCGGAAGCTATTCCTCGCGTCAGTCGGCAACAGATTGCCCAGACGATGATCATCGTTCGCGCTGAGCGGCAGGCAGGGCAGGATCGCGTGTTTGTGGATGGCGAGGAAGTGCCGATCAGCGAACTGGCGAACGTATTGGCTCGCGTTGCCCGCCAGACTCGCAAAAACGAAATCCTGCTGCAAGACCGCGGCGTGAGTTGGGGCACTACCGTCAAGATCATTGATGCCGCCACCGGGGCCAATATCCGTAAAGTCCATTTCACCGCATCCAGCGGGCCGTAAGTAGCGTCTCGCGCTTGCACAACGGCCTGACGTCCGCCGCTGCTGCGACTGCGTGTGTTCGTGCCAACAAGGTACGCGTGTTCGCGCTGACCATATCGCCAAGTCGGTCCGTATGAACGTCGTGCAACCGGAAGCGGCTGGTTGAGCCAATCGTAGAAAGCTGACGCCGTTGCAATTGCATTACCGACGACGGCGGGCTAGCGCGGCTTCGGTACCTCACCAGTGTAGCACGCCTCTACCGTTTGCGATTATGCTCTCAAACCACGGCGGGCTAACGCCCGCCGCTCCTGGCAGAGCCGTTGACGGAACTCACCGCATCCCGCACACTAAATGACGATCCCCGCCACCAACACTGGCGAGCTTACGCTTTCCTGTCTCGCCGCAGATCGCCCGCCTGGAGAACTTCGCCTGCTTGCTGAACGCCAGCATTCCAGTGAACATTGGTGCAAAAATCGTGGCCAGGGACACGCTTCCAGTTCAGGAGAACCGCATGCCGGCAGCACTACCATCGGAGCATGAAAACGCGGCAACGGACAAACACGCAAACGCCGGGAGCGGCGTGGCTCCGCGCGAAGGAGATGGGATTCCGGATTCGTTTCCCGCTGCTTCAACTCGACCCGGCTGCCGATGTCGGCTTCCCGGTTCGGATGCGTTTCCGCAGCCCGTTTTTCCCGTGCTCTACCGAAACGAAGATGCCAGGCGAATGGCAGGTTCCGCAGTAGCATTGTGGGCCAGTGTCATCATGCTGGCACTGATTGGACTGGCCAGTTCCGCGGCGCAAAACCCCGCCAAACCGTCGCCGACACGGGAGCTGGCCGGCCACACCGAACTGGTGTATCAGCTGGCGTGGAGTCCGGATGGGCGAATGCTCGCCAGTGCCGGTTTTGACGGCAAGATACTGCTGTGGGATGTGGAAGGTGGCAAAGTGCTCCGTACCTTCGACCCGCCGGAATCATCTACCCGGACGGTGCTCGGACTGCACGTTGCGTTCAATCCGAACGGCCAACTCCTGGCGGGCAGCTATTCGATCAATCACGTGCGGCTGTGGGATGTGCCCATCTCTTCGCCCATACGCAGCCTGGAGGGAGCCGCTGAACCGCTCTTCGCCCTGACCGTTTCGCCAGACGGAAACCGTCTCGCCGCGGCTGGGCAGGACCGAACTATTCGCATCTGGAATATCGCCGACGGCAAAGTCATTACGACGTGTGCAGGCCATACGGCAACGGTGACCGGATTGGCGTTCAGCGGCAATGGTCAGTTCCTGGCCAGTATCAGCGAAGACCAAACCTTGCGGGTCTGGAACACCGCGGATGGCAAACCGCTGGCTGTGCTCGGTGCTCATACCAGCCGCCCGAATGCGGTCGCGTTCCACGTCAACAATCAGGCGATTTACACAGCGGATGCGGAGGGCGTGCTGAAGTTGTGGACCTGGCCAGTTCCTCCGTCGCGGATGGTTCCGGCTGCGGAAGGAGTGATCCAGGCAACGGCAGCACTGGATGGCAGCCGGGTGGTCGTAATCGGCAACGATCGTGTTCCGCGTGTCTGGAATGCCGGTTCTGCGCAAATGGAATTCGCCTTGCCGGCACTGCCACAGACCCCGCGAGCAATCGCCTGGAGTCCGAAGGGAACGCATCTGGCGATTGCCCTGGCCGATCGCAATTGCCGCATCTTCGATTTGTCGTCGAGGAAGGAAATCGCGGTTCACGACAAACTGCCGGCCGACATCGCCGCAATAGCCATTTCGCCTGATGGCGGGCAGCTATTGCTTGGTCTGGCCGATGGTTCAGTACATCAGCACCAGCTCGCCGATGGCAAACCGCTACGCTCCTGGCTAGCGCATCCGGGCGGTGTGCTCGCGGTGCAGTATTTGCCGAATACCCAGATCGTCAGCGTGGGTGCTGATAAGACCCTGCAACTCTGGTCTGCCGATGGCAAAAGCCAGCGGAAGATCGAAATCGCTGACACTCCGATGTCACTGGCTGTGAGCCGCGATGGTAACCGTGTAGCGGTCGGTCTGGCGAAAGCGGTGCGGTGGTGGAATCTTGCCGACGCCAAAGAAATGCCCAGCCTGACGCAACACGCCGCAGCGATCGCCACGCAATTCTCCGGCGATGGTACCCGTCTGGCGGTGGGACACGCTGACGGGCGATGTGTTGTCTGGGACCTGAACAGTGCTCGCCCGCTGCAATTTTTCTCGCTCGACGGTGCCGTGCGGCAGCTGGCATGGATGGGTAACAATCCGACCGTGCTGGCCAGCACCGAAAAGACGGCACTGGCGGTTCTAGGTCTGGCCAATGTGCGACTGGTGCCGGCTCATGCCCAGGCGATTCATGCGTTCGCCCTGACACCGAACCTCAGCCACGCTCTCACCGCGAGTGCCGATGGTACCGTGCGTTTCGTCAATCTCGCCAACGGTGCACTCGAACGCCAGCACGCCACGCCGCACGGCGCGGTTACCGCAATCACCATCGCTCGCAATACGGCGTACTTTGCCACCGCCGGAACCGACAAATCGCTGCGTTTCTGGAACTTTGCAGATGGCAAAGAGCTGAAAACTCTCCCAATGCCGGCGGTGGTACGTGCACTGGCGATTTCGCCGAACAATGCCGTGCTGTTGGCGGCTCTGGAAAACGGTCAGGTACAGGCTCTCGATGTTACCTGGCAACCTGGTCAGCCGCTGCCCGCTGGTTTTGCCAGCGTGTTGCAGCAATACCAGCAACCGCCCAGCACAGCTCCGGCCATCGCGTTTCATCCCACCGACAATGCGGTCTGGTTCAGCGTCAGCGGAGACAGATTGCCGCGTATCTGGCGGATTGCCTCTGTCCAGCCGGTGCGGCTTTTGCAGGGCCATGTCCAAATGGTGGACGCAGTGGCTTTCGGTCCCGATGGTCAGCAACTGGCCACGGTGAGCCACGATGGTACGCTGCGCTTCTGGGAAACTGCCAGCGGTAAGCTCTTGCGAACAGTCAACCTGGCGGTGCAACCGCAACCGCAGCCGCTCTATGCTGTCGTCTGGACACCCGATGGCAAACAGGTACTGGCGACTGGCTTGAATCGCAAAATCTGGCTGGTGGATGCGGCCAGCGGCAATATCGTCCGCGAGTTCCGTGGCTACGACGAAAAGGAATTTCCGCGCGGTCATCGCGACAGCGTTTTCACCCTGGCGGTGTTGCCCGGAGCTTCGCAATTTCTCAGCGCTGGTGCCGACGGACAGATCAAGCTCTGGGATATAAGCAACGGTCAGGTCGTGCACGATTTCACCGACCCCGAGGTGCCGACGAAAGGTTCTTCCTGGCCGAGAGCCCACGCCGATTTCGTGAGCCAGATTCGTTTGTCCCCGGATGGCAAATACCTGCTCAGCGTGGGTAGCGGTGGCTGGGTCAAAATCTGGAAGCTGGAAACCCGCCAGCCGGTCTATCGGCAGCAAATAGGCCAAACCTGTTATGCGGGGGTCTGGTCGCCGGATGCCAAACAGCTGGCGATCAGCACGCACGATGGCCGAGTGTTGCTCCTATCCACTCCGCCCTTGCCATAATCCATTCCGAATATCCGCTGCCTGTTTGGGCGATGGGAAATAAAATACATTGGGTGCAAATCGCAGCACGTATTGGGATGCGGTCAGGAGTGCTGAAAGACTCGGCCAGGCAACTCTTCCCAGCCGGAGCACAAACGGATGGCCCTTCCCAGATGCTGAAAGTGAGGTGTCATCATGGCCACGACGGTACGCGAATTTTCGGTGTTTCTCGAAAACAAGCCCGGACGCATGGCTCAGGTTTGCACTGCCATCTCCCAGGAGAAAGTCAACATCACCGCCCTGGCCGTTACCGAACGCAAAGAACGCAGCGCACTGCGTCTGGTCACCGAGGACGCGAACAAAACCCGCCAGGTGCTCAAAAACCTCAACCTCCCTTTCGACGAACATGACGTGCTGCTGGTCGAAATGCGTAATCAGCCGGGAGCGGTTGCCCAGGTCTGTGAGGCTCTCGCTGAAGAACACATCAACATCGAGTACGCTTATTGCAGTGCCGGCGCGAAAAACGGTAAAGCGATCGGCATCTTCCGTGTCTCCAACCTGCCGAAAGCCCTGAAGGCGCTGGCAGACAATTCCGTCCGCCTCAAGCGCAAGGCTCACGGTGCCCGCGGCTGGGTCAACTCACCGCGACGCGGACCGGCTGCACCGGTGGTAGAATAGCAGGCCCGGCCTCCAGTCTCAGTTGCTGCAGGAACCAGCGTGTCCGCGCCCTGTCGGGTTCGACGCCAGCCCGGCGCTTTGTGGAAGCTAGATGCGGGTCGCCGGCAAACGCTAGCCCACTTCGACCCATTGCCCGGTGCGACCACTTTCGAGAACCGCATCGCAAACCTTCTGCGTCTGCAAAGCGGTGCGGAAAGTGGGTTCGGCCAGCTCACCTTTGCCCAGAGCCGTCAGGAAGTCCGCCACCTGATGGATGAAAGTGTGTTCGTAGCCAATCTGCAAACCGGGCACCCACCACCTGTCCATGTACGGATGTTCGCCGCCGTGATCGGTCACGTGAATCGAACGCCAGCCGCGAAGTTTGCCTTCATCGCGATGGTCGAAATAAGACAGCCGGTGCAGGTCGTGCAAATTCCAGGCAATGGAAGCATGTTCGCCATTGATCTCGAACGTGTATAGCGCTTTGTGACCGCGAGCATAGCGGGTAGATTCAAACACCGCGAGCGACCCGTTGGCAAAGCGGGCCAGAAAAGCGCAGGCGTCGTCAATCCCCACCGGTTCCACTTTGCCGGTCAGTGTGTGTTTGCGCTGTTTGACGAAAGTCTCCGTCATGGCCGAGACGCGGGTGATCGGGCCATTGAGCCATAGCGCTGTGTCAATGCAATGCGCGAGCAGATCGCCGGTCACCCCACTGCCCGCCGCCTGCACATCCAGCCGCCATAACGCTGTGCCTCCCTGCGGCACTTCGGGATTGATCGTCCAGTCCTGCAAGAACTGAGCCCGATAATGGAAAATCCGACCGAGCCGACCTTCCTCGATGAGCCGTTTCGCCAGCGTTACCGCAGGCACACGCCGGTAGTTGTACCAGACCATATTGGCCACGCCCGCTTTTTCCACGGCCTCGACCATCCGCTGCCCTTCGGCGGCGTTCATGGCCAGCGGCTTCTCGCACAACACCATCTTGCCGGCCTCGGCTGCGGCAATCGCTATCTCCGCGTGCAGGTTGTTCGGGACACAGATGTCCACCAGGTCTATATCCGGCCGTTCGATCAACTTCCGCCAATCGGTCTCGAGAGATTCGTAGCCCCATTGCTCGGCAAACGCTTTCAACTTTTCCACGTTCCGCGCACACGCCGCTTTCAGCACCGGTCGAAACGGCACGTCGAAAAAGTGGTTCACCTGACAGTATGCATTCGAATGCGCACGCCCCATAAAGCCGTAGCCAATCATCCCCACATTCAGCACTTTCGCCATGTCCGCTTCTCCTGATGGCTTCCAGAAAGGCTAGATTTCGGTGCTCATGACGCACCTTCTTTTGCGGCAACGCTTCAGACGAGAATCGCCCAGCAGCGATTCCTGTTCGGTCTCCTTCCTGGCAAACATTATGGCAACTGCCAATGCGATCGGCAAAATTAACCGCCGCGACCCTTAGGCTGACGAGTGCTAATTTCCCGACCTGTGAGCGTCTCGCTCTGGCCCATAAGCAGCCATTTGTTCCTGACGTGCATTGAAATCCTGGCGATTGCTTATGCTCGCAGACTTGCCGACCAGTTCACCAGCTAATCGTACCGCGTTACCCCGACGGTTTCGCATCCGCTAAAATCTTTTCTGCCCCTGGACGAGATCCCGAATGCCCTGGTGAGGCCTTTTATGGTTTCGCGTTCACAAAAAATTTTTTCGCCCCTCTTGACGCTTCCCTGGCCGCCGGATAAGCTACCTGTAGCGGGATAGAGTTGAGGAGGACAAACCGGAATAGAGTTGAGGCGCGGCGGAACCAGTACCATTTCTCAGGGGTCTTTCCAGAAAGGAGGTGTGTCATGCGGAAGCTGAAGACACACACACACACAGGGGTATTTTGCGCTCTGCTTTAGACCTGTGTGTGGGCTGGCTGCACCGTCCGGCCAGGTCTCGTCCACGTCAGCCTGAACCCGCCCGATTGCAGTTCGACTTGTTGGAGGACAGAACCGTGAAATGGGTGCCATAGGTCAAACTGCGGGGGCAGAATAGGAGGAGATCAACATGCGATATCTGGCCGTGATCCTAACTCTTGCACTAAGCATCCCGTTACTTGCTTGCCTTGGGCAGGATAGACGCACCGAACAGGAGCAAAAACTCCTTCGCCGGCTACAAGGGCTATGGCGTTTGACGGAAGCGGCGGGGAAAAGACCCGACGGTAAAGTCGACAAGACCGCTTTCGCCAAAGGGCCAATCTGGATGATTCACAAGAACTTTCTGTACTTTCATGATGACTATGGCAATCCACGCTCCATTCGGCTCGAAATTGACGCCTCGAGCGAACCTGTCAGGGTGGACCTGATCGAGCAGCCAGACTTAGAAAAACCGGCGTTTTGTCTGCTAGGCATTCTTTCGCTGGAGAAAGACCGACTATACATATGCTATCATCATAAATTGCGCCCTCAGAGCTTCGACCTGAAGGATGAGGCTGACTTCACCCGAATGTGGATTTTCGAGAGATTCAAAGAGCAGGATTAGTTGAATGCCACACATGAGTGGGGAAAGACTGCCTGAACTGCAATTCGATCAACAACGCGTGTTTCGAGACGTGGGCCCATCGGGATATCCCTGTCCGGTTTTAGCCGGACTTAGAAAGAGCGAGTTGTCAGGCCACGGAGGCACTGGGACCGTCAGCCGATCAAATCGGTGAAGTCAATGCTGCTCATGAAAAGAATCAGCATTTCTGATCACCGTCGGGCCAAGTGTGGGAGGAGATAGCTATGCTGACTACGTGCTGGGCCATCTGCTGGCTTGCGGAGCTGACCTTGGCGCGGTTGGATCCGATTAGGAGTAAGTACTACACAGACCTGCAATTGATGCAGGGCGAATGGGAGTTAGTAACTATGGAACCCGAGTTTCAGAAGGAGCTGTTTAAGGGGATGCGCCTGACCGTCAAGGGGAACACAATGATCAGCCGGTTCGGCAGAGGTACTTCAAAGAGAGAGATAGAGTTCCGCTTTATCCTCAGGCCGCAACTTTCGCCCAAGGGAATAGACTCCTTTGACCCCGATCAGCGCGACTCGCCGCCAGGCGTGGCCATTTACGAAGTCACCGAACATCTCCTGATAATCCTCGACCATGCAAAGGTCGGGGAGGGTCGGCCAAAGGATTTCTCTTTTCCCGACCCAGATGACAATGATTACTACTTTTACTGCTTGATGGTCTTTCGCCGGGTGAAATGAAGCTGCGGCCCAGGAAAGGTGATGCTGCTAAGCTGCTACAGGGGCAGCAAGAGTTGGCAAGACACGACTGCTTGTACGAACCCTGAGCCGTGAACTAGGTGCATGCTGTAAACGCATGGCAGAATCAGTAACCAGGGTCTATTCGTCGGAATTGGCCGGACCGCCTACGCGCCTCGAACTCCCGAGAGCGGGCGAAGTGGACGCCAACGGGGAAGCCGTGATTCGCGGAACGATTCAACCGCACGGTGCCGACGAAGCTACGCAGTATTACCTGCCGCGTTTCCGTGCTTGGGATGATGCCGGCTCGAACGCGCTGTCGCCGTTCGTACAGCTCGCCGCCACGGATTTCAAAGTGAGTGACGGTGGTCTCCATACGGCCGGTCGGTACATTTCGCACGGCCTCGGACGGAGCCGTCTTGCTCAAGGAGGGAGACACGCTCAGCTTCGACGTCTGGATTGGGGGTGTTGGCGGCGGTGGCTCCATGCCTGGCTGGGACGGTAATATTCGGTGGGGAGTATTTGACGATGACCCGGGATACGACGACCTTATCAAGGACTACTCTTCCGTAACACCCGATCTGTTGGCTCATCCGAATCCGACAGGTGCCTGGCAGGTTAATGCAGGGACTTTTACGCTTCGAGCGAGCCGCGGTGAGATTTATGGGGACGCAGGGGTCGGGTTAGGTGTCGGCTGGAAAGGCGATATTGAAGTCTATGTTCATATCTGGTGGTACTGCAACTGTCCTTGTTGCTGGGGCGGGTACGACTACAGATCGTATATAGTTCGCGTGAGGTATGAGCCCTAGAGTTAGAACTCGCTGCTTGCGATCGGTGGCAACGGGCGGAGGGACTAAGCATGAGCTCGAAAGTAAGGCTATTAGCTATTCGAGCCATCAAGATTTCGATGGTAGTCTTGCCCTTATGTCTTGTTGTTTTCGTCCTGGGAAGGGTGGAGCGATACCAGGCTATCCAAGGTAAATGGCAACTGGTCGAAGTACGCGGCAAGAGTGGCGACGAAATTTTGACGAGGCCAGGACCACAGGGGACAGGTTTTTGGATCGTCGGCAACTGGATAAAGCCGTATGGCCACGGCTGCGAGGAGTGGGGACTGGGAGCTTTGCTGGTTTTGCACGGTAACCCAAACGAGCAATGTTGCGACGGCCATATCGTATTCCCGCACTTGCTGGGAATCTATAGTACGCCAACCCTACTGGCTTTCGAGAACGATAAACTGCTCATCGGCATTCGCGGGGGCGGACAACATCCGAGAACATTAGATTTGCAAAATGCGCCGGACGGCACCAGAATATGGGTACTAAAGCGTGATCGCTAGTAACCTTGTCGAATATAGTGCTTAGCGCAGAAGGCTTGCCTAAACTGGGCCGGGAGCGGCGGTGTTGCAGCAGCCCGGGCGGTGGGAACGGATGCGAGGGGTGGTGGTCACGGCTGGGCGAGGGTGGCGGCGCGTTGCTGAACGAGCTGGCTGAAGCTTTTGAATTCTGGAGAACCCGCTTGACGGAGCCATTCAAAGCCTACCGTTTCAACAGTGGTCAGGATAGCGCCAAGGCGTTCGAGTCGGCGTAAGGCGGTTTCGTGGTCTACGGCAAAACGCGAAGCCACGGCGTCAACGGGCAGATGTACCTGGAATCCCTCCGTGAGCAAATCGAGCACGGTTTGCAATACGCACACATGGGTTTCGATGCCGAGGACAACAATCTGACGACAATCCTGCTGGCGAAAGCTGGCGACGATCTGGGGCAGGGCACAACAGCTGAAGTCGAGCTTCTCGGGTCGCGTGGGCAAAAGTTCGGCCAGTTCGGAAACAGTAGGCCCGAGGCCTTTCGGATACTGTTCGGTGGCCTGCACGGGTATTTGCAGGAGCTGAGCCACCTGGAGGAGGAATCGGATATTGTTCACCAAGCGCTGGTTGTTCGGGATCAGCCGAATTAGCTTTTCCTGGACGTCCACCACGAGCACGCCGCTACGCTTACGGTCGAGAAGAGTCGGGTGGGGCATCGGCAGGGTTCCTGGGGCGTTGTGAGTAATGCCAGCGGTCTGGCGTGATCACAGCCGAGGAAATTCGAGCCAGAGCGGGTCAGGTGCAAAAGCTCCAGGAATGTGCTCTGGCATCCGGGACATTCGCCCGCGTTGACCGAGGGTCAGATTTTATCGAATCGCAAATGGTTATCGAAGCGGTCTGAAGTGCGGAGAGTTCGCGGGAAGTTTCAGGAGCCGGCAGCATTCGGCGACGGTTGCAGTTGCTCGATAAATTGCCGCAGGTGCGACAGTTGTTGTTGCAATTGAGAGAGTTCCTGCTCGGCGGGCGGTTGCTGGGCGAAACGGTAGCGGTAATACAGTTCGGTGATGCGTACCGGTAAACGAGCCAGTTCGGAACTGGGGCAGCCGTGCTGGGAGAGCCAGCTCTGAGCGGCAGCGGCGTATTCGAGCAGAGATTGTGCGGGCGAGCGTGGCGGGAGAATGCGAGCCAGCAACTGGAGCAGTGCCTGTTGCCAGGGAGCGATGGGTCCGGCTAAGGAAGTTCGGGGAGCGTCGCGGCGGGAGCGCAATCGCCGCCAGACTACGAAGGCAGCCCCAGCCAGGGTGATGCCGCCCAGGGCCCGGCCTAACGCCCAGAGTAATTCGCGATCGGTAACGTCGGCGAGATGCAGCTTGTCGAGCAAAGCGTTCACCGTGCCGAAAGAGCGAAAACCTTGCCCGGTACTGCCGTCCAGCACCACGAGGTCCCACAGGTACCGTAAATCGTCGGCGAGCATTTTCCACCAGGGAGCCTGGCGATAAAGCCGAGTGCTGATAGCGGCACCGGGAGTCGGATCGAACATTCGCCACGAACCGCGGCGGATGGTGCCGTCAGTTTCACGTGGGCCGATCAAGGCTTCGACCCAGGCGTGGGCGTGGTAGGCACGCACTTCATGGGTTTTCCAGGTCGGGTTCCAGTCAGTCCCGCGAAAGCCGAGCACGATGCGGGCGGGGATGCGTTGCGACCGCAAGAGCAACGCCAGGGCAGAGGCATAGTGCTGACACCAGCCCGCCTTCTTACCATCCTCGGTGACCGGCACGAGCAGGAATTCCTCGGTGGGATCGAGTTCGGGGTTTTTGCGAGTGCGGCTCAGCGTGTAAACGAATTCGTCTGGGTTGTTGGCGAGGTAGTGCTCAAGAATTTGCGCTTTGGCGAGCACCTGGTCGGCACTTTCGCCCGGGATCGGTTCGGCAGGTAAGCGATGCCGCTGCAACACTTTGGCCGCCAGCTGGCTGATGCGTCGGCTCCAGAGCAGTTCAGCGGGAAGCTCATCCAGTCGCTGCCTCGATACACCAGGCACAGCAAAGCTCGGCAAAACATTAGGCGGAAACAGGGGTCGGACAGACGGAGGCACTGCTACACTGCTTTCCCGGTGACTTTCGGGGACGGGCAAATGGGGATCGTAGAGTTGTTCGTAACGCAGAAGGCGACTGCCCGCCAGCAACGCTGCCCACAGACTCGGTTCGCGTAAACGCAAAGCCACTCCTGCCAGCTCTGCATCCGAATAGAACCAGATACCACCCGGGCGAACCAGTCCCGGATGCGGTTCTGCCAGAATCAAAGGCAGGCGCGTTCCGGTTTGTAGTTCTTCCAGTTCGCCGCTGTTTTCCAGCCAGACCGCGGAGGGGAGTTTCGTCAGGTCCACCTGAAATTGCAAACGATACTGCCCGCCCTGCAGTTGGATCGGATAGCGGAAGGGAATGTAGGTAACGTCCGACTCCGAACTAGGTCGCCACTTTCCGTGGTCATAAACACTGCACGTCAGCACCCGTAACCGCAGATGGTCTCCTAACCAGACGCGGTTTCCCTGAGCGTCGAGAGCATCCATGCGTGCGACCAGTTCATCGCTCAGACGCAAGGAAGCTCCTGAGGTCAAATCAATGCCGGCAGATAATCCGGTCAGGTAAACCGAAGCGGTTCCGCCCGTCCACCAGGCTGGCACGCCGCGGCTGCCGATCCGCGGAACGCTCAGAAACAAAATGACTGCCAGGATCACTCCCAGCCCGGACCACCAGGCAGCGGTGGTCAATCCCGTGGACGAGAAACGCCACACTCGCGGCGATGTTCGCACGGCCGGATCGCCAGAACCGGTCTCGCTCCACCTGTGCAAAACCACCAGAGCCCAGACCCCGCTCACCAGGTATGCCAGCAGTAGCCCGGGGAACAGCCGATAGCCGAGGTCTTCTGGCCGAGCTATCAGGGTGGCGCAAGCCAGCACCACCTGCACCAGGGCCAGAGCATGCATCATCCAGTAATCGCCGGCAGTGCGTGGCCGTAACCACTTAGCCAACAGCAGCAGCGCAAGAAGCGTTCCGCCGCGAAGAAAACCCACCCGGAGCCAGTCATCGCCAACCGCCAAACCTTCGATTTCCTGACGGTAAAATTCCGAGCCCACCCACGTCAACCACAATCCCATCAACATCAGCCCAAACAAATTCGCCAGCGTCGCGTTGAGATGCCAGCGCCTGGGGAAAAACATAAGCAGGGTCAAAACTCCCACCAGCGTCGGGTACAGCCAGCCTGGCACGGCTGTGTCCACCACCGCCAGACAGGCCAAGGCGAATGTGAAGGTAAGCCAGTGACTCAGGAGGAAAGTCCAGTGCATGCTCGACACCAGCCGATGCAATCGCCATCAGCCCGGGTGGATTCCGCGGACAGGGCCCTCGTCAAATCGTATCTGCGCTCGCCCGAAATCAATTTACGTCGCTCGAACCTGGTTGCCAGGGATAGGCGGATTGTACCAGCCAGCGAGGCGGGCCTGCTCAGCGGTTGTGCACAGGGCAACCGGCAAAGGCAGCTTGCTGAAATCCGGACACCTGGAGGCAGTTGTGACCCAGAGCACGGGAGCATGGCGAAAATAATACGGCAAGGCCAGACCAGGCCAGTCAGGAACTGAGCCGCCATTGCTGGTTGGGGAAGCGCCGACCGGCTGCGCATTGCCTTGCACCAGCGCCAGAGCATCGAGCAGGCGGCGCACGTCCGGCGTAGCGCTCTCGGCAACAAAAGTACGGATTTCCTGTTCCAGTAAGACCAGAGCGATGCGACGGCCTGGCTGTTGATTCATCGCCAGGACAATGCTGGCCGCCAGGCTGATGGCTTGTTCGAGTGCCAGGTCAAAATTTGCGGCGTCGCTGGTCGTAACTGTTACCTGTGGTTGCCGGGCTTCCAGGACGAGCACCAAATCGTCGCTGGCTGGTGGTTCCATTTCACGGACCAGCAATTTGCCGGTGCGGGCGGAGCTTCGCCAGTGTACGTAGCGGGGACTGTCGCCGCTTCGGTATTCCCGCAAACCGTGGAACTCGAACTCCGCTCCGGGTAATGGTCGGTGCCAGGGTCGCGGAATGGCACTGTGGGAATGCTGCCACTCCAGGAGGGTTTGCAGATGCAGCAGGTTGACCTGACCCACGGCGGGCCAGACGATTCGTTCCTCGCTGCATTCGTACCGGGCTTCTCGCCGACACAAGCCCAGCGGAAAACCCGTACTCACGCACAGATCCGACCAGCGATACCGGCCCCGTCGCGGCAAAACATGCTGAACCCGTCGCACCAGGCGCTCGCCTCGGCGCAACTGCCCCACGTAATCGCACCACCGCAGTCGCACTGACCCATCTGCGTGCCGGGCAGCCCGAATTTCCACGCGGTCTTCGAGCCGTAACCCGACCTGACGTGGTCCGGGATTTTGGATCTCCACCTCGACGAAAAATGGTTCCCCGGCCGCGATGGCTTCCGGAAGCCGTCGCGTGATTCGCAAGCGATTGAGCCCTCGCCGCAGGCCGACAATGTACAGCAAGTGCAACGCCATCAGTCCAATCAGGAAAAAAGCAAGAAACGCCAGCAAACCGATGGAGCGATACCATCCCTGAGTCAACAGGACCGCCGCCAGCAGAATCCAGAACACTCCCTGCCAGGTGAGCCGAATGCGGCTACGGACTCGTTGCGGTTGGGCCATCCGATAGCTCCCACGGGTTCTGACTGGCGAATCGGAAAAGACTCCGGGTTGCTCTGATAAGGCCGGCATTCGTTATCATTTCCAGGGCGTTGCCTTGCAGGATAAACCGCATTTACGCGCTTCGGGTCATGCGTGTTGCAGGCGGTGCAGCGCCGTTGCCTTGCAGCATAAACCGCATTTACACCGGCACAGGTGTGGCCTCGAGAATCTCCGCGATAATGCGTTCGTTGTTCTGGAGCTGGCCATTGTAACGGTATCCGACGGCGAAAATACGGTGGGCCAGAACCGGGATAGCCAGACGTTTGATGTCTTCGGGAATCACAAAGTCACGGTTTTCGCAGTAAGCCAGAGCCTGAGCACAGCGGTAAAGGATCAACCCGCCGCGGATGCTAACGCCCAGCTGGATATCTTCACGATTCCGTGTTGCCGTTACAATGTCGAGCAGGTAGTCGTGCAGGCTATCTTCCATGCGTACCTGACGCACTTCGGCCTGCATGGCAAGGATGTCCTCGCGGCTAACTACGGGGCGTAACGATTCCACCGGCTCACCCGCACGATGCTGGGCGAGCACCCGGCGTTCGATCTGGCGATCCGGATAGCCCAGCCGCAGCCGCAGAGCAAACCGATCGAGCTGGTTTTCCGGCAGGGGATAGGTGCCCTGGTACTCGTAAGGGTTCTGGGTAGCGACGACCAGAAACGGCGGTTCCAGGGGATAGGTAACACCATCTACCGATACCTGCCGATCGCTCATCGCCTCCAGCAAAGCGCTTTGCGTGCGGGGTGTGGCACGGTTAATTTCGTCGGCCAGGACAATGTTGGCGAAAATCGGCCCCGGTTTAAACACAAATTCGTTGCTCGGCGGGTGAAACACGCTGGTGCCAATCACATCGCTCGGCAGAAGGTCCGGTGTGAACTGAATGCGGTGAAATACCCCGTCAATGCTCCGGGCCAGTGCTTTGGCCAACAAGGTCTTACCCACGCCGGGCACGTCTTCGATGAGGATATGCCCTTCGGCCAGCAAGGCGACGAGCGCCAGACGGACGGTTTCCGCTTTGCCTAAAAACACGCTGTTGATGTTGTCTTCCAGCGCGCGAAGTCGTTCGTGCAATCGGGTCATGGTTAAGGTTGGCGAAAGTCCTGGTGAATTCGTCCTGGCCGGAATTGTCCTCGCTGCTCATTCTACTCCGCCACTGGCGCCCGGGTTGCAGGCAAGCTGATTGGCTCGCGGGCTTATTCACCCGCGAGCACTCAGCGCAAGCCAATCACTGCGGGTACGGAAGGACTACCGGGCCACGCGAATGACTATCTTGCCAAACATGCGACGCTGTTCCATGTATTCCTGAGCCTGTCGGGTTTGCTCCAGCGGAAAGATGGAGTCAATCACCGGCCGCAAGACTCGCCGATCCACCAGCTTGAGGCAGGTGAGCAAATCGTGTCGGCTGCCCATGTAGGCGCCGGTAACCACCAGTTGTTGCGTGAAGAAAAACCGCAAATCAAGTTCCACTTTCGGACCGGTAGTGGCACCGCAGGTTACCAGCCGACCGTTGCGTGCCAGGGATTTTAGAGCCGCTGCCCACATTGCCGAGCCGACATGCTCAAAAACAATGTCCACGCCGCGTCCGTGTGTGATTTTTCTCACCTCCGTCGCAATGTCCTGCTGCGTGTAATCGAGAACGTAATCGGCTCCGAGTTGCTCTGCACGCCGGCACTTTTCCGCCCCACCGGCAACAGCAATCACTCGCGCCCCGGCATATCTGGCGATTTGAACTGCTGCCACTCCCACTCCGCTGGAAGCTCCCATGACCAGCACGTCGTCTCCCGGTTGCAAACCAGCCCGCCGAAATAGCATGTTCCATGCAGTCAAAAACGTGAGCGGTACTGCCGCCCATTCTTCGAACGACCAGGCCTCGCTGATGGGAATAACATCGCAGGCTCGCGCTTTACTGAATTCGGCAAAACCACCCTGCGTCTGGTAGCCGTGAATGCGGTAGTCGGGGTCAAGGTGATCGAGACCCGCCGTGGTCCACTCACTGACACGGCGCGGCAATAAACCTGGGGCAATAAGCACGCGCTGCCCGATGTTCAGTCCCTGGACTTTCGGCCCCAGAGCCGCCACTACCCCTGTCACTTCACATCCGCCGATGTGCGGCATCGGTGCCACTCCCGGTAATCCCTGCCGCACCCAGAGATCGAGATGATTCAGTGCGCAGGCTCGCACTTCCACTAACACTTCGTCCTCATCGAGGCTGGGCAAAGGAACATCGCGTAGTTGCAATACCTCCGGCCCGCCATGTTGCTCGAAAATCACCGCCTTCATGGTGTTCTCCGTTCGCATTTCGCATGGACTGAAGCCAGCCGGTTGATGAGTTGACTGGCCACGTGCCAGTCGTCCCAGCCGGCACTCTGTGCTTCGTCTATCAGGCGTTGTACCAGGTCAGCATGTTCCTGGAAGCGCTCCGCTAGGATTTCCTGAGCCAATAACAGCAATCGCTGGCGCTTTTGTTCCGGCGTATGTCGGCGTCTGGGTTGCCCGGCAAGTTGTTGTAGCAGTTCGGCCAATCCGGAGCCTTTAGCCGCACTGATGAGCAAGACCGGCTTAGCGGGGAAACCGGGCAGGTTGAGCGTTTGCCGTAATTGCTCGGCCGTGCGCGAAGCTCCCGGTAAATCCCCTTTACTCACCACAACCAGGTCCGCCACCTCAAGCAATCCCGCTTTTTCCCATTGAATCTCGTCGCCGCTTTCCGGTTGAATCAAGAGAACCAGGCAATCCACTAAATCACGGATGGCGACGTCGCTCTGGCCAACGCCTACGGTTTCCACAAGAATCCAGTCGAAAGCGAACCGCTCTAATAGTGCGATGCACAGGTCTAAGTTTTCGGCCAGGCCCTGTCTCCCTGGAGGAGCAGCAAGACTACGAATATAGGTCCCCGTATCATCGGGGGTGGTCGGCATGCGAATGCGATCTCCCAGTAAGGCCCCGCCTGTTAGAGGACTGCGCGGATCGCAGGCTAGTACGGCCACGCTCTGCCCACGCTCCCGAATCAAGGGTATAAGCTTACCAATCAAGGTGCTTTTCCCTGCTCCCGGAGCGCCGGTAATGGCTACGACAAGTGCCGAGGGAGAAACAGCGGATAAGAGCCTGTATAAGTGTGCTCGATAGTCCTGTTCGCCGGCTAAAGTTAGCAAACGTGCCAGTGCCCTTCGCTCCCCGCGACTATAAGCCTGCCACAATTCTGTTAATACAGGCGGGATATCCGACGGGGGACTAATTGCGCTCATGATCGCATTCGCTCTGAAAATACTGCACAATGTCTGCCAATGCCGAACCGGGACCGAAAACTTTATCCACACCGCATGCTAATAGCGCAGGCACATCCTCTTCCGGGATAGTTCCGCCCACGACGACACGGACATGGGTAAGCCCTTGCTGGCGGAGCAGTTCTAATACGCGGGGCACTAACACTAAGTGTGCACCGCTCAGGATACTGATACCTAGCCAGCCAGCGTCTTCCTCGGCGACGACACGGACGACACTTTCCGGACTCAGCCACAAACCGGGGTAAATAACTTCGAAACCGGCATCGCGCAGAGCCCGCGCGACCACTTTGATACCGCGGTCGTGCCCATCCAGACCAACCTTGGCCAGGACGATGCGTCGAGTCTGGCTCTTCAGCTTACCAGGTGGGGGGACGTTCATAGCGACCAAAGACATCAGCAAGGGCTTGCATAGCTTCGCCAACACTTACCCGAGCACCGGCCGCTTCGATCAGCGCAGGCATAAGATTTTCACCTCGCTCCGCAGCCCGACGAATGGCATCTAGATGTCGCTGCACTTCCTCGTTATCACGCTGCGCCTTGATTCTTCGCAATCGCTCAATCTGCTCCGTTTCGATCGCCGGGTCGAGCCGCAAAATTTCTATGGGATGCTGCTCGGGCTCAATAAAGGCGTTGACCCCGACGATAATCTTACGGCGAGCCTCGACCTCGCGCTGATAAGCGTAAGCGGATTCAGCAATTTCGCGGCGGAAAAATCCGTTTTCAATTCCGGCCAAGACTCCGCCCATCTCTTCGATGCGGTGAAAATACTCCTCTGCCTCTCGTTGCAATTGCCGGGTCAATGCCTCTACATAATAACTGCCACCCAGCGGGTCCACAGTGTTAGTTACGCCGGTTTCATAGGCCAGCACCTGCTGAGTGCGCAGCGCTAAGGTAGCAGCACGTTCCGTAGGCAGCGATAAGGTCTCATCTAAGCTGTTCGTGTGAAGGGATTGACAACCTCCCAGCACAGCCGCCAATGCTTGATAAGCGACGCGAATCAAGTTAACTTCCGGTTGTTGGGCTTGCAAGGTGCACCCGGCGGTCTGGGCGTGGAAACGCAATTTCCAGGAGTTAGCGTTCTTCGCACCGTATCGCTCACGCATAGCGCGTGCCCACAGAACGCGGGCAGCCCGGTATTTCGCTACTTCCTCAAAAAGATCATTGTGGGCATTGAAAAAGAAACTCAAGCGGGGAGCGAATTCATCTATATTCAGTCCGCGCTCTAAGCTTTTTTCCACGTAATGAAAACCATCTGCCAGGGTGAAAGCCAGCTCCTGCACGGCGGTCGCACCTGCTTCGCGGATATGATACCCGCTAATCGAAACCGTATTCCACTGCGGCACATACTTAGTGCAGAACTCGATCACATCTATCACCAGGCGTACCGAGGGTTCCGGCGGGAACACGAATTCGTTTTGGGCGTGGAATTCCTTGAGGATATCGTTTTGAATGGTGCCGCGCAGTCGCTTCCAGTCAAACCCGCGTTCGCGAGCATCGGCCAGGAAAAACGCCAGCATCACGATAGCCGGGGCATTGATAGTCATGGATACCGATACCTGGTGCAGGTCTATACCGGCATAGAGGTCGTGGATGTCATCAATGGTATCCACAGCGACACCAAGGCGCCCGACTTCACCGCGTGCACGCGGGTCGTCACTATCCATCCCCATCAAGGTAGGGAGATCGAAAGCGGTACTCAGTCCGGTTTGGCCCTTGGCAAGGAGAAAGTGAAAGCGCTGGTTAGTCTGCCGCGCGGTACCAAAGCCCGCGAATTGCCGCATGGTCCAGAGTCGGCCACGGTACATAGAGGCGTGTACCCCGCGAGTATAGGGGTACTGTCCTGGATAACCTAATTCGCGTTCGTAATCAAAATCCGGCAAGTCCTCGGGAGTATAGAGAGCTGCAACTTCCCGGCCACTGACCGTCGTAGGTGGTTCGGGACGGTGAGGACTGCGGCGAAGTTCCTCTTCATAGGCCTGCCGGGCCGACTCATATAAAGTGGTGGGCATGCTTATCTTCTCCCCTAATCAAGTGTTTCATGGCCAATTAAGCGGAATTGCGGTTGTTTGCCAGGCGGCGATCCCCGCGATAGTTGGTGCGAGTTTATATAGCTCTAAGTGCAAAGTTCGATAAGCATGGCGACAGCGTTGCCGCCACCCAAGCACAGAGCGGCAATACCGGTACGCAAGTTCTTGCGTTTCAAAGCATAAATCAAGGTGGTAAGCACCCGGGCACCGGAAGCACCGATAGGATGCCCCAGAGCGATTGCTCCACCGTGAATATTGACTTTCTCCGGTGGCAACTCCAGTTCTCGGAGGCAAGCTATCATCTGAGCGGCGAAGGCCTCGTTGATTTCAAGAAGGTCTATATCTTGCAAGGAGATACCGGCTTTATTGCATACAGCGCGGATGGCGGGAACCGGAGCGATAAATAACTCTTTCGGCTCGACACCGCTGGTCGCATAGGCGCGGATGGAAGCAAGTGGGCGCAAGTTCAGTTGACGAGCACGTTCCGAGTTGGCGACCACCAGAGCCGCGGCTCCATCGCTCAGCATGGAAGCGTTTCCGGCGGTAACCGTGCCATCGGGCTGGAAGGCTGGCTCTAACCGCTGCAGGGCCTGGAAGCTGGTATCGGGACGGATACCTTCGTCGTGCTGGAAAAGCTGTTCCTGACCGCGTGTGCGAATGGGTACGGGGACGATTTCGTCCTGGAACCAGCCATTTTGCCAGGCCTGCGCCGCCCGGCGATGGCTTTCCAGAGCGTAGGCGTCTTGCTGGGCGCGGGTGATGCCGTATTTGGAGGCGGTATATTCTGCGGCCTGGCCCATGTGCCAGTTTTCGAAGGCACAGCATAGACCGTCGCGGAGTAAGACATCCTCCGCCTGCTGGTGACCGTAACGCCAACCGCTGCGCACGCCGCGAAGCAAAAACGGGGCTTGACTCATGCTCTCCATGCCACCGGCCAGGACAATTTCAGCATCGCCAGCACGAATGGCCTGAGCGGCCAGCATGACGGCTTTGAGTCCCGAACCGCAGACCTTGTTGACGGTAAAAGCGGCGACGGCAGGTGGCAAACCGGCGCGGAGAGCGACCTGTCGCGCTGGATTTTGCCCCTGGCCCGCCTGGAGAACCTGACCGAAGATCACCTCGTCCACCAGGGTCGGTGGTAGTTGAGCCCGGCGGAGGGCTTCCCGGGCGGTTAGAGTTGCCAATTCTACCGCCGAGTAGCTGCTCAACGCACCAAGCAACTTGCCGATCGGCGTCCGGACTGCCGACAGGATGACCGCTTCCGTCATGATGTTTCTCCCGGCCTGGAACATGACGCTGTTAAACTCTACGCAAAAATTGGCCGAACTCCCAGGCGTCCTCGCTAGAACACTGGGGGAGTTTCATGCTCGCTAACACGTGCTCTCGCCGTCCGGCATTCGGTGGGCGAGCATGGTTGATGCAGGAGTTAGCGGCTCAGGTTAGGCGGTGTTTCCGCAAACTGGCGGGCGATTTGCGGCACCAGCCAGGCTTCGTTCTCCCGGCGGACGAACGTAGCCAGCAGCCTCGCTCGTAAAACCACACCTTTTTCCAGAGCGGTATCGAAAAGTCGAAAAGACACAGTGCCCGACGGTGAAACGTGTACCCTTGTAACTTCGTCCGCGCGGGCCAGTTCCAGGTAGGACCAATCGGGCACGGCTTGCGGTCGCAACAAGGCTGCTCGGACGGCAGCATGCACGTCAGGCGTCTCGAAAGCAACGCACGAATCCAGATCGCTGACAGTCTCCAGCGCCAGGTCTGCAACCTGACCCGGGGTCAGCAGGGAAACTTCCAGCCAGAACCGGCAAGCTTCGAGGACCCAGCGTGCGTGAAGTTCGACCGGACAATCAGAGCGTGCGGGCCAGCTGGCGGTGACGCGATTTTCCTGAATGACGATTTCTGCGGTGGGTAAATCGGCAAGCTGCCAGCAGCGATCCCCAATCCGCAACTGCGACAGGCCCAGGATGGCGGGTGCTTTCCAGGCTCCGCCACTCACCGCTTGAGCCGGCTTTGCCTCGCGGTTACCTGGTTCTGGAGCAACCAGCCCTTGCGTGGCCGATGTACCGCCCGATGCGAAGGTCACTTCTGTTAACCCGCGCACCGGATGCCAGACCAACTCCCACCACGGACTGCGAACGCGGCAGGTGCGTTCTGCTTCCAGCGACCAGGACAGGTTCTGTGCTTCGGACATAATCTTAGGCGGCGTCTTCTGGGCGAAGGAGTACAGCTGTCGCTGGGCAAGAAAAGCAGACCAACTCCGGAAATCCACGCCCCGTTCTGTGTGATCGCATGCAGCTGCGACTCCAGCCTTATCCACATCGGTGCTTGTTTCCGGCGGCTAATATAGCAGCCTGCGGGAACATTTTCCGGCCGTTTCGTTTCCAGAGGGCAGAGGCTTGCCGCAAAGCGTTTACGATAACGGCACGATGACCCAAAGCCCTTTCTTGGGGGTCAGCTGGCAGAGCAGCCCTGTCGAGTTAACGTAGTGCCTATGCGAAAGCCGTGCGTCCGGCTTAGCCTTTGCTCGTGCAAAAAGGCGACCGTATTAGTGCGCGATCAGGCCGGCTCAATGGTGACGGTCAAACCTTTGGAGGCGAATTGCTCGGCGTACAGTTCGGCTCGTTCTTTATGGGTAACCAGAAGCAGGGCCACACCGTTTTTGTGGGCTTCGAGCATTCGCTGCGTGGCTTCTTCGCGGCTGAGGGCGGTCAACTCCAGAATGGTCTGCACAACGTACGCCATGTCGTGAACGTCGTCGTTGTGAAGCAAGAGTTTGTAAGGCGGCAACCGATCCACGCGACTGGCCGGCTGGTCTTGCGGCAGCGCTTGCGGTGGATGGGCCCGCGGTCGAGTGGTACCTGGTTCGCGGCGTGGCTTACGTGGCGTGTCGCTCATGATGACCCCTCCGGTTCGCAGCACCAAGGAAATGACCTGGCCTCCCGCCCCGCCGTTCATCCTGAAAATGCCCCTCCGTTACAGGATAACGGCCCACCCTACCAGCCGTACAAGGGGAATCCGAAAGCAGAATACAAAAAAATCGGCTCCTCGGCCGCTTTTGCCTGCATTTCGGGCAGTCTTTGCCCAGACGGCGAGATCGCATGGAGTTTGTTTGCTCCGCGGTCAGGTTAGGGAGGCAGTCTGGAAAAAGGGGGGAGTTGGCCTGTAAGCCGGGTTCTGTACCCCGCACCATTCCGGTCCGGCTTGGCGAGAATCCAAACCAGGCCGGAATGGTGCGAGGCGATGGTCATTCCTCTAGGCCGACGGTTACCCGTCGGCTCAAGCGGCCTACCCAGGAGTAACGCAGGCCTGCAGCGAGCCTGCCGGGGCCGGACCAGCCCTCCTCCTTTATTTGGCCTTGCTCCCGGTGGGGTTTGCCGAGCCAGTCGGTCGCCCGACTGCTGGTGCGCTCTTACCGCACCTTTTCACCCTTACCTGATCCCGGTAATTTACCGGGCCATCGGCGGTATGCTTTCTGTTGCACTTTCCCTGGCCTCGCGGCCGGTGGGCGTTACCCACCACCGTGTCCTGTGGAGCCCGGACTTTCCTCTCCCCGTTCGGTTTGCGGCTGGCGTCCCCTGGCAGCGTTGCCACCAGGCCGAACGGAGAGCGACCATCCGGCCAACTCCCAAAGGATTATACGCAACTGCTGTGCCCAATTTAACACTGGCGCTCGTTTTGGTGAGTCGGATCGCCAACCGGCTAAAGCACCGACCGACTGACCGGGGGTTGCCTGACGGTAGATTCGGCTCGCTGGTTACTGTGATGCTAGCCGACCTGGCTAACGCGAGTGAGCGGTCATTTCGGCATGATGACGATTTTGCGATCGCCTCCGCCGTAAAGGAGTGTACTGCTCCGGGCATTGCCGAACCACGTAACCGCATACACGGCATCGCGGGGCCCGCGAATTTCTTCGGCACAAGCAAAACTCTGACCGGAATCCTTTGGGCCAATCAGCAATTTACCGATGCACACACGGTGTTCTTCACCGACCCAGGCGAGCCGGTGCCCTGGAACATCGAAAGCAATCGCGTAAACCGCTTGCCGAAACGGACCGAGCATTGCGCGTAAGTTTCCCTGCTCGACATCCCAGAGGCGAACAGTGCGGTCGTGGCTGGCGCTGGCCAGAAGCCGACCGTCGGGCGAGAATCGGCAACGGTACACGTAACTGGTATGCCCGCGGAGAATGCGCCCCTCTTTGCGCTGCCAGTTCCACAGCCGAACGGTGCGATCTTCGCTGGACGTGGCCAGCAGACCGCCGGGCGAAAAGGCAACGCCGTAAATCGCCCCGTCGTGCCCGCTCAACGTGGCCGCTTCCTTGCCCGTAGCCACCTCCCAGACGCGACAGGTGAAATCTTTTTCGCCGCCACCGGTAGCCAACCATCGGCCATCCGGCGAGAAAGCCAGCGCATACACGGGGCCGACGTGTCCGGTCAGGACGAAACGTTTACGCAGCGAATCAGCATTCAGAATCTCCACTTGCCCGTCGCCAATGGCGACCGCTAGCAGCTTGCCATCGGGGCTGAAGGCGGCGTCGTACACCGGGCCGTCGTAATCCAGGCGAGCCAGGCATTTCCCCCCGCGCCAGTCCCAGATGCGTGCCGTGCCATCTTCCGAAGCCGATACCAGCCGCTCGCCATCCGGAGTCAGCGCAAGAGCGTAGATGTTGTCGGTGTGGCCTTCTAAAACTCGCTCGCTGGTTTTTGCCGAATCGGTATCCGCACCTGCTTCACATCCGACAGCCAAAAAGCTGACCCTGTAGCCGAGTGTGCCGGATAAAGCGATGACCGCAGTCGTTACCACTGCGACGGCCAGGAGCCTGAATGGACGAATTGGAGGCATCATGGAAAATTGTGTCCTGCGTTTTTAGTCCGGCTGAGTGTGGCTGAGCTGAGTGCTTTTTACCGTGGATGCGGCTGACCGATGAGCAGACAGCTAGTTGGATGGTTCGGTCGAAAGCTCGCGCAGCAGGTCAGCCCATTATATCAGACGGGTGAGAGTGGTGCACAAATCAGACCGGCTCATTTCCGCGTAACGCTGTGGATTGCTTCTGCACTACGCGCGACGCGAACTGCTCTCGTGAGTCAGGCCAGGGTGTGCTATGGTAACAATATGCGATGGTGTCTGGTAACTGGCGGTGCTGGCTTTCTGGGCTCGCATCTGGTGGAAGCTCTGCTGGAGCGGGGTTACCGAGTCCGTGTGCTGGACGATTTCAGCAGCGGCAAAAGGGAAAACCTGGCTCCATTCCAGTCGCAAATCGAGCTGCAAGTGGGTAGTGTTACCGACGTTACCGCAGTCGAATCGGCAATACGGGGTTGCGAACTGGTCTTTCATCTGGCGGCGATCGCATCGGTGCAACGCAGCCTCGAAGACCCGTTGCAGACGCATGCGGTCTGTGCCACCGGGACGCTCCAGGTTTTGCAAGCGGCTCGCCGCTTGGGCGTGCGGAGAGTGGTGTATGCCGGCAGCAGCAGTTGTTACGGCGACCAGTCGGACAAACTGAGTGGCGAAACTGCGACTGCCAGCCTTCGTCCGTGCCGGGAGGATGACCCGCTTCGACCGCTTTCGCCGTATGCCGCCGCCAAACTTGCCGGGGAAATGTATTGCCGGGCGTTTAGCCAGGCGTTTGGTCTGGAGACGGTGGTGCTCCGCTTTTTCAACATTTACGGGCCGCGACAGGATGCAAAAAGTCCCTATTCCGGAGTGATCGCTTTGTTTGCCAACGCGATGTTGCGGGGGCAATCGCCGACTATTTATGGAGACGGTCTGCAGTCGCGGGACTTTGTGTTCGTGGCCGATGCTGTGCAGGCACTCCTGCTGGCCGCGGAAACCCCATCGGCACGGGGTCAGGTTTATAACATCGGCACCGGTCAGGCGACCACCGTGCTGGCACTCGTGGAGCATTTCAATCGCCTGTTGGGAACGAACATAGTTGCCCGGCACGGACCACCCCGCCCTAGCGATGTGCGTCATTCTCTGGCGGACATCACCCGTGCCCGCCGCGAACTGCGGTATCAACCCCGCACACCGCTTCCCGAAGGCCTGCGACTGACGCTGGACTGGCTGCGTGCGTGTCCCGAAGTTACTGCCCAAACACCATGATGTCAGGCGATCGTTGTCGCTGCAAATCCACTGACGTCGCTTCACGCAGCGCTGAGGAGTTTGTTCGCTGCCATACCCGGTTGCGAGTGCGGACGCTTGCCGGCGAGAAAAACAATTTTTGCGATGCACAAACGCACATCAGCAAAGAGCGGTGTTCGTCAGCCCGCCGTGGGTGTGAGTATGGTAATTGCAACGGAGTACGTTTTCGTCGAGAGCGGCGTTCGTCCGCCCGCCGTGGTTCGGGGAAGCGGACTGGACAAGGCCCTTTGGCAAAGTCGCGGGAGACTACCGGCGGTGAGCTGACGAACGCCGGTGCAGTCGCGGTAGCGAAACCACGGGGGGCTAACGCCCCCGCTCCCGACGTTCCTTATGACGTCGGTCCGCGAACATGGCCACGCTCGCCGTCGCTATTGCGTCCAAAACCACGGGGGCTAACGCCCCCCGCTCTTGTGTTGCGGTGCGAGCATCTGTCGGCGAAACGCCAACATGCGCCCTGCTAGGATAATGGCGAAGACCTGAGGAATTGCCCATGACCCGTGAGCGTGTGCTGGTGCTCGACCTCGACGGGACGCTGGTGGATTCGCTGCCGCACCTGTTCCGCGCTTTTCGTGAAGCGGTCGGGCCATTCGTGCGCCGACCGCCGACCGACGCCGAGATCGTGGCGACATTCGGCCCGGCCGAACGCGGTTGCCTGGAAAGGCTGCTCTCGAATCCGGAACTGGCCTGGCCTGATTCGCTCATGCATCTGAACGAGGCCCATGCGGCATTTTTGCGACTGTACGAATCGAATCATGCACAAGGTGTGCGGCTGTTTCCGGGCATGGAACAGGTGCTGGATGCGGCGGAGCGAAACGGCTGGCGACTGGCCGTCTTTACCGGCAAGGGTCGCCCCTCGGCCCTCTTTACGCTGGAGCAACTGGGCGTGTTGCCACGCCTGGCGGCAGTGATAACCAGCGACGATGTCCCACGCCATAAGCCCGCTCCCGATGGGATTTTGGCCATCCTGCAGCAAGTCGGGATGAGTCCGCGCGAGGCACTGGTGGTTGGCGATGCCCCAGCCGACATCCAGGCTGGTCGCGCTGCCGGTTGCCCGACTGCCGCCGCTTTGTGGGGCGCTTTTTCCCGCACCGACCTGCTCGCCGCACAACCCGACTACATCCTTCACCAACCGACCGACCTGCTGCCGATCCTGCGGAAACCTGGTGGTGGTGATGGAATTATCCCCACTTTATGACCAGGGCAACATGATCCCGTAGTGGCGATGGAAATTCGGTGATCTGAGGTGTATCAATGTGACTGGGTACCGGCAAATAAATTAGGCGAGCTACCGCATTGCCCTTCGCCATACCGCATGCGCTGTACCCTCTAAACCGCCACACACAGGAGATGACCATGCTCAGGTTAAGCCGAATCGGGTGCGTCGCTTTTCTCGCTGCCGCGTGCATGCTGACGACGGCCATGCTCTGGGCCGACAAGAAGAAAGACTCCAATTCTGCCGACGACAATACCGTCGCCGCCCGCGTTAAGGAAGTGGATGCGGGCAAGAACACGCTCACCGTCCTTATCGCCAGCAAGAACGGTGAAAAGCGGGTCGAAGAGAAAACCTTTACGCTGCGTCCGCAAACACGCATTGGCTGGATCGTCGGCAAAGGGCAGGAGCCCAAACCGGGCAAGCTCTCAGAACTGCAACCGGGCGACCAGGTGATCCTGCGTCTGTCGGCAGACGCTAAAGAAGTGCAGGGGCTGGAAGCTTTACCGCCAACGCTGCATGGGACCATCCGCGCTATCGCGGCCGAGCGTCGCACCATCACCATCGGTGCCAAAGACAAAGGCGGGCCGACCGAGCGTGAACTCATCGTCCCAGCAGACGCTAAAATCCTGCTGAGCGACGGCGTGAGCAAGAACGAAGCTCCGAAAGAAGGCAAGCTGACCGACCTCAGCGAAGGTCTATTCGTATCGGTGGCGCTGGGGCTGGATCGTAAAACGGCCCAGGTCGTCCACGCCCAGGGCCCAAGCGTTGCCGGCACCCTTCGTGGATTCGACGCCGGAACTCGCACGCTCACCATCCAGGTCAAAGAAGACGGTCAGCTGGTGGAAAAATCGTTTCGCCTGGCTGGTAACGCACGAGTGGAAGGGGAATTGACGCCGGGTGAACTGGTTCATCTGCGGCTGTCTGTGAGCGATCGCGCCACCGCTGTTGCCGTGCAGGTCGGCAAGAAGAAGTAAGCGCTCGGCCGATCCCCGCAACCGCTTACCTACCGATGACGCACCGGCGGACAGGCCATCAAGGCGGTTCCGCCTAGTCGTCAGGGCTGTAACTGCGCTTTGCCAGCACAGCAGGCCGCACCGTTACCGCCACCGCGCCGAATTTGCCACGATCCGCGCTGCATGTTGGCTTTTTCTGATCCGTTTCGTAATGTGAAGCTGAGGCAATGTTCCGGAAAAACCAAACAAGGAGCTAGCCATGTCGTGCCAACCTCGGTGGTGTGTGCGTGCGATTCGGTTCGTTGCGGTGTCAGCGATTGTCCTTTTGCCAGTAGCGCTGATGCTGCTTTTGGGCCTGGCCTGGAACCGTGCCTGCGTACAGGCTCAACCGGGCACTGGCGGAAAAGGGGATTATTATCCGCTTCGTCCCGGAGCCCGCTGGGATTACCGCGTCAAAGTCGGAGATGAAGTCCAGGGAGCCATTTCGGAGGTAGTAGCAACCATTGAAACCGTCAACAATGTTCCCCTGGTCCGGCTGGAAACGCAGGTGAAAGGCAAAACCGTTAGCTCCGAGCATTTGCGGGTTACCAAGGATGGGGTCTATCGCCACCGGATCGGCGGAATAGAAATGAAGGTTCCAGTACCGGTGCTGCGCTATCCGGTAAAAGCCGATGACTCCTGGGAACAGACAACGATGGTCGGGCAGCAGACAATCAAGGGCAAGGTTACCACGCGGTTTGAGGAGGTAGAAGTGCCGTTGGGCAAATTCAAAGCTTTCGTGACGGACATCAAAGCAGAAGCGGAGGGCAAACCTATTCACTCAACAATCTGGTTCGCAGAGGGAGTTGGCAAAATTAAACAGACGCTCGACCTTGGGGCAGTGCAAGTCACGCTCGAACTGGAAAAATTCACACCAGGCAAGGTGCAACCTTGAGGGAGAAAACTATGGCATTGCGGTTTGTCACGGCGAAAGAGATGCAGGTGGAACACCTGCCCTGGGGGCCTCACGATTGGCTCTGCCGACCGGGTCTGGTGGAGGCGGAGCAATTACTGCTGGTGCGGGTGCACATGCCGCCGGGTAAAGCGCACGCTTTCCATCGCCATCCCGAGATGGAGGAAATCATTTACATCCTCGAAGGCACCGCCGAGCAGTGGGTGGATCGGGAAAAACGCATTCTGGGTCCCGGCGAAATCGCCCACATTCCCAGGGACGTGGTGCACGGTACCTACAACATCGGCCAGCAGACGCTGCGGTTCCTGGCCATCTTATCTCCCGCCAAAATCCAGGGCCCGCCTCTGATTGACATGAGCCAGGAAGAACCGTGGAAATCCCTGCGTCCGTATGCGGGCTGAGCTCTCGTTACTTAGAAAACCTGGCCAGCACTTGGCTGGAAACCGCGATAATTTGCCTGCGCAGGCTTGCGACGGTAACGGTGCTGCGTCGTGCTTCCGGGATGGCGAACGTAAGAGCTTACGGCGGGCCGTTTTTTACGGCGATAGACGGTCGGGAAAGCTGGTTGTCGCCGGGGAGTGTGAATTTGCTTCGGCAAAAACCGGTTTGGGCGGAGATGAAAGGAGCTAAAGGAGGGGTGGGCAGCGCGAATTTGTTTTGGCTAAAGCGCCATCCGCTGGGGCTTGGAACTTCAGCCGACGTTCGGCAGGCAGCGCGAAATCGCTTCGGCAAAACCACGAGCCAATGCCGACCGGCTGAGTGAACATGACACCTGCGGACGCATCGCGTTGGCGAGGATGAGCGTAACCGCAGTGGAAAAGCTGTTGTTGGCCCGGTAATGCCATTGCGTTCATCGCGGCAAGCATTGCCCATAAGGCCGCGCGGTCGTCGAAAGCTGTTGATGGCCTGGTAATACCATTGAGTTGCTGCTGGAAGGCTCGGCTGCTGATACGGTTATCGGTCGGCTCTGGTGTGACTGAGTTATCGGTCGAAACTGCGTGACCGACACTGAAACCCCGGCTGGCATTGAAGCGGGCGAGCAGTTTCGCTAAACACAGTTGGGCGTCGCAAACGAAGCCATCCACGGCTGGCATGGGCGGTAATTGGCAGGGAATGGGAAATGCCATCCATGGGAACATCCTCGTTTGTTCCGCCACCGAGAAAGCAAAACGAAAGCTTGCTGGGAGAAGAGTAATGAATCGGACAAGCATGCGGTTGCTCGAAATGGAAATGCTGGAGTCGCGTGATTTGCCGGCGGGCACGGTAACGGTTACGCAGACCGGTACCGCGTTGAGGCTGGTGGGGGATAGCCTGGCCAATAGCGTCGTCGTTACCGCCACCGGGCCAAATTCGCTGTCGCTGCGTGCAGAAAACGGCACAACCATTGTTGGCCCAACTCGCGTCACGGCAATCAGCAGAGTGTATCTCGACCTGAGGGACGGCGACGACAATGTTGTTATCGAAAGTCGGCGGCCGTTCCAGGGTTCTATCGTCGTTTCCCTGGGCAGAGGAAATGACAAGTTGGCTATCGGCTTCGGTCGCTACCACGGCTCGGTGCTGGTGATCGATGAGCAGGGAGATAACACTATTCACCTGTTCGGCGGACAGTTTTATGGTGATGTCGTGGTGAACACTGGTTCGGGCAACGATGCCGTGCATGCTTTTGCGTCGCAATTTTACCGCCGCTGGCAACTGAACACCGACGGCGGAAATGACATCGTGACTATTGCCGGGTGTCAGGCTACCGGCCCAATCAGCGGAGATCTCGGTGCGGGCAACGATGAACTGCACATTGGTCTTTCGAGTTTACGTTCTTCTGTGCGGTTCGACATGGGAGACGGCAACGACCGAGTGAATCTGGTTTTCACGGGGTTTGCGATGGAAGGCGAGGCAGCTCAATTTATCGGTGGGCCTGGGTTCGACATCATCGAAATGACCGGGGTCTTCGGCATGGTATCCACGCAAGGTTTCGAGCGGGAAATCGGTTCGCCTTTCCTTCCGCTTTCTGGTCCTCAGAACCCCTAACGTCGGACTTGCAAGGTGCAGTGCATTCGCGGGAATCGTTCCCGAAAGCCGGGAAACCTGACCTATGTGCCGGTTTCGAGTTCCACCGGATGCAGACCGCTGCGGTCCACAAGAAAACGCCAGCGGTACCGGTCGGTGCGAATCAGCAGGTAAAACGCCCCGGGGCCTTTCGGGGTAACGCGGATTTCCTGGATAGTTTGCCCGGCCAGTGTAGCCAGTGCCTGATTGGCCTGGGTAAGGGCGGACTGAAGCTGCTGGCCTTGCGGCGTGAGCTGGAACAGACGCTCGGCCTGCATTTCAACGTGAGGCCCGTAAAGTTTGCGGAGTCGGCCGCCTTCCAGAGACACACTCAGCACGTGGCCGAGCGCACGTAACATCTCCTCATCGAGTTCGCCCGTTTGCACGGCCGACTGGAGGGCGTCGCAAATCGAACGGGCCTGCGGATCGGAGATATGCCGGGCATAGGCGGCTATTTCCTGCAGCAGCGCTTGCTGTAATTCCGGGTCGGCAGACATGGACTAATCTCGGTTGAGATTGGCAGCTTCACCGAGGATGGCCTGGACCTCGTGCTCAAATCCGCCGGTTTCAATCGGGCAGTGCATGCCGCATTCCTTTGGAGCGTTAGTTTCCCACCACCAGCGTCCGGCACGGCTATCCTCGCCGGGCTGCACCGCGCGAGTGCAGGGAGCACAGCCGATACTTTTGTAGCCCTGCTCGTAAAGTTTGTGGATTGGAACGCCGTTGTCCCGGGCGTATTGCCAGACCTCCTCTTCCGTCCAGTCGGCGAGCGGATTGAGTTTGAGGATGCCGCCGTGGTCGTGGTCAATTTCGACCTTGCGGATGTTGGCGCGGGTGGCCCACTGATCGCGGCGCAGGCCGGTAATCCAGGCGTCCAGCTGATTCAGGGCGCGGGTCAAAGGCACCACCTTCCGCACATGGCAGCACAACAACCGCAATTCCACACTTTTGCGGAACAAGTTAACACCGTGTTTGCGAATCATCTTCTCGACGTGAGCGGCTTCGGGAAAGAGCACCTCGATGGCGATGCCGTACTTGGCACGCACTTCGTCCATGAGGTCGTAAGTTTCCTGAGGCAGTCGGCCCGTGTCCACGGTGATGACCCGTACCTGCGGATTGATCCGCCAGGCCATGTCCAAAAGCACCAGCGTATCAATCTGGAAACTGGTGACGATAGCCAGGCGGGGATGGAACCGCTCGAAGGCCCACTGGAGCAGGTCTTCAGGTGGACGGTCGTCAAAATAGACGGCCCACTCACCAGCTTCCTGGTCATCCATCAGTTCGACACGCCGAGTTTGCAGTTCGCCATTTGTGCTCACGTACCTTTCCCTCCGGATCTCTGCTTTATGCGATCACGTGAGATTAGGTGCAGAAGGTTCGCCGCGGGCGAGTCTCTGGATTTGCTCGTCGCTGAGGCGGGTGAAAAACTGTTGCAGCGTCTCGCCGTTTTGCCGTTGCACCAGCCAGGCCCGCACCAGGCGTTCGAGGGTGAATTTCAGTTCGGTGCCGGGAACGCGGCGGAGCACGGCTTTGCCGATCGCTGCCGACTGCCCCAGTCCGCCACGAAGCAGTACATCATACGCCTCGACTTTGCCCTGGGACGTGGTCAGCGTGGTGCCCTGAATGCCGATGTCCCCGACCCAGTGCTGGCCGCAGGCGTGCGGGCAACCGTCCAAGTAAATCCGCAGGTCAGCGATGGCCGGGCCAAACTGCTGTTCCAGATGCTCGACAATTTCGACCAGTTTTGTCTTGGTTTCGCCGACGGAAAAATTGCAATGCGGTTCGCCGGTGCAGCCGATACTGTGGCCGCGAATCGGATTGACCGCCAGCGACAGACCTGCTTGCTGCTGCAACCGAGCCAGCGTTTCGTCGGTGCGCTTTTCCGGCACGTGCACCAGGATCAGGTTCTGTTCGCGGGTAAGGCGGATTTCCGCCCCGATTTCCTCCGCAATGTCCGCTATCGCCAGCATCTGCTCAGCTCGCAAAATGCCGGGAAACACGGGCACGCCGATATAAACCTTGCCCGGCTGTTTCTGCGGATGGACGCCGAGATGGTCGGTGCGGCCTTTGGGTTGTGGATTGACCTTCAGGTCGGTGAGTTTGCGGCCGAGATGGTTTTCGATCATCTCGCGGAGCTTTTCCGGCCCGTAGTCATCCACCATGAATTTGAAGCGGGCCTTGGCGCGGGACATGCGATATTTCAGATCGTTGCTCCAGATTTCCAGAACTGCTCGCGGTACCTCCAGCGCTTCGTCGAGCGTAACGAACACGCCGAGCGGTTTGGCAATCCGCGGCACCGTGGAAAGTCCGCCGCCGACCCAGACGGCAAATCCCGGCACGCCATCCTGAATCGTTCCCACCAGAGCCACGTCGTGAATTTCCGGGGCGTTGCAATGGTATGGGCAAGCGGAAATCGTCCACTTGTGTTTGCGGGGCAGGTTGCCGTATTGCGGATTGCCGCTGAACCGGCGGTGCGCTTCCAGCACGACCGGCGTGGCGTCGAAGAGTTCCTCGGCATCAATGCCCGCTACCGGGCAGCCGGTGATATTCCGCAGCACATCGCCGCAGCCGCCTTTGGTCGTCAGGCCAGCCGCCTCCAGACGAGGAAAAATCTGCGGCAAGTCGGCGATGCGAATCCAGTGTAGCTGAATGTCCTGCCGCGTGGTAATTTCGCCGTAACTGCGACCGAAGTCCCGCGACAGTTCGCCGATGGCTCGTAATTTCTGCGGCGTGAGCAACCCGTTGGGCAACTTGATCCGCATCATCATGAAACCGACTTTCGGCTTGTCGTGGTAAAGCCCCCACCACTGGAAGCGCAGCATGTCCTCTTCGGGGATTTCCTCATAGGGGGTAGCGGCGAGACGGTCGAACTCGGCGGCCAGGTCATAAGGAAACTTCTCGTGCTTGATGCGTTCGACGTAATTGCGTTTGCGCACTTCTTCCCAGGTGAGCGGACGTTCTGGTCGGGAAGTTCGTGCGGGTGTCGCACCGCCAGTCACTGGGGGAACGGCAGGTGTTTCGGACACAGCGATTCTCCGTTCAGAGTCGCCGCCAATTGCCGATTGGCCAGCCACACAAGGCATTATCGTCCCGAAAACCGAAACGGCCACAGGCGAATTTCAATCCCACGTATTTTAGGTAACATAGTCGTATTGGTCAACAATTCCCTGTCAGCGACTGGTTCATTGCTGGCGTTAGACGGGGATTTCATCGCTCGGGCCTGCGATCTCGCGTGTACGGGCCTTTAATTCGCGGCAAAACGGTCTTTATGAGCCGGACTGGCCAGACGTGGTTTCGCCGGAACCCCGATGCAACTTCAGCCAGCGTTGCACTGCCTTCTTACTCAACTGCCGCAGCGATTCTTGCAGTTGCTGAAGGGTCAGGCCGGCAATTTTGCGGGGAAGTAAAACGTAGTCATAACCAGTCGGAATCTCCGGCTTGCACAAACGGAAGGCTTCCCGCAGTAACCTGCGAACCCGGTTGCGAACGTGTGCTTTGCCCCATCGTCGGGCTACGGACAAACCCACGCGTGCCCAGGGTAACTGGTTCGGGGCCACCAGCACCACCAGCCATTCGTCCGCTGCTGAACAACGATTCTGAAAAATTCGATCGAAGTCGGCATCGGACCGGAGACGTTCCCGTCGGGACAGACCGTAACGCTTGGCCATGGGAGAATTCGGTTGTGGCGCGGTAATTCCAGCTGGCCCACGGTCAGGCGTGTCCGCGCTTCTGGCGATAATGGCAGGCGACGTTTAGTGGTTACGGCAGGCGAAGGTTTAGCAGGTTCGCGGTTCGGTGTGCGGCAGGGCACTGCTTTTGGCGTGATACGCAACGCTGGAAGCCGGGCTTGCCTTCCGACGCACTACAGACGCATCTCCGACCGCGGATTATAGGGGTTGCGTCGGGCAAATTCCTCGAGCAATCGTCGGCTTTCCGGGTCGAGGTGTTTCGGCAGGACAATGCGCAGTTCGACATACAGATCGCCGCGTTGACTGCTGCCAGGAATCGGAAACCCATGCCCGCGAATGCGCAGTCGCTGCCCGGACGATACTCCAGGGGGCACGGTTACCGACAGGGTCTCATCCAGTCCAGGCACATCAATTTTGCCGCCGAAGACTGCTTCCTGCAGCGAAATCGGCACCTGCACGACCAGATCGTTGCCTTCCCGGCGGAAATACGGATGCGGACGCACGCGGATTTTCAAATACAAATCGCCGCCTTCGATACCCTGGCCCCGTAACCGCAGCGTTTGTCCGTCGGTGGTGCCCGGTGGGATATTGACGCGAAGCACAGTCGGTCCGGTGTCGGGCCGATGAACCGACAATTCGATGGGGCCGCCGCGGGCCGCCGTCACAAAATCCACCTCGATTTCCTGATGGGTATCCTGACCGGTGGGCCAGACAGTACGCCGCCGCTGACGCCGCTGGCCAGGCATGGACCCGAAGATCATTTCGAACAGGTCCGCGGCATCCACACCCTCGCCGAAAAAGGTGGTGCCTCCCGGTCCCCAGCGAAACTCGAATCCGCCAAACGGACCGGTCTGGGCCCCCGCCTGGGCGCCGGCATGTTCAAAGACCCGACCGTAACGGTCATACTGGGCGCGTTTTTTCTCGTCGCTGAGGACCTCATAGGCCTCCTGCACCTCGCGGAATTTGGCTTCCGCTTCTTTGTCGCCGGGATTACGGTCGGGGTGATACTTCATCGCCAGCTTGCGGTAGGCGCTTTTGATTTCCTCCAGCGTGGCGTTGCGGGGCACCCCGAGAATTTCGTAATAATCGCGTGGCATGGCTCAATGAATGCCGTACAGACACCGAAATTGGGCGAAATTGCCGTGCAGGAATTGGCCAGGTAAAGCCGCCTGGTAATTGCTAAATCGGCTGCGCACCCATTACGGCGTTACCCCGGCCGGACCCGCACCTTCACTCGACCCGCCTGGGTTAGCCCTGCCGGTGGCGTCAATGCAACCCTGCTCGGTAGCGTAGCCGGCACAGTGTCAGCAACTGGCCGTAGGGATTTTAGCCGTCGGGCTAGAGCTAGGACAAGTAGCACGCCGTCAGATTTCGCCTGGTCTGCCACGCACACCGACCAGTGTTTGTGCCGAAAAGTGGCCGACCTGCTTGCAAACTCCTGCTTTGTTGTTTAGACTGCAATGGGCAGGATGACCCCGGCCTGGAATCGAAATTATCCGTGCACTGCCTCCTGGTGTGCGCGGCGCTCTTTGCGACCGGCACCGCAAATAACGGATCGCGACCCAGCAAAGTTCCGAACATCCTTGGAAACTCACGCGGCCCATCTGGAAAAACCTGCCGGGCCAGCGGTACCGGTGAGCGAAACAGCCGAGGTACCACTGAGCGAACCAGCCAACCCAGGCGTCTATCTAGCCGGTGCGAATAAAATAACGCTGCCGGCACAGCCTGATCCGCGAAAGGCGAATCTACTCCTTCGGACATAGATCCGCCGACATACACCGTGCCGGTAAATTCTGATCGCAATCCACACGGGGTGGTGACTGGGTCGCCCTCACGGGGAGGGTGGACCCTGCGCTGGGAGTCATCACCCCGCTTTTTCTTTTTGTTGCGTTACAATGGGTGCGGGTGCGCGAGGTCTTGATCGAAGCCGAAACGGGCTCACCGAGATGAGCTACCCTAGTTGTAGCGGTTAGCAAGCCTCGCAAGGGTGGCACCTGTCGAACTGTTTGAAAGCGGGCCAGCCTGGTAAGTGACTGGACCGCAGCAGACTTGCGGCTCGCGTGTCACGTCGTGCTGGGGAAATTCCTCCGCCATCTCCGCTCATTGGCCTCTGCGGCGTGGGATGACAACCCACTGACAGTGGTGCATGCCCCATGCCTCGGAAAGCTGGAATTGGTCGGGATGATTGCGAACGGATCGCGGCGGACGGTGTCTCTCTTGGTGGCGGGTTTCGGTGAAGATTACTTTCGCGCCGGGCCAGTTGCAAATAAAAGAGGCGGCGGATAACTGTTTCGGTTTGGCTGAAGATTGCTTTTGCTTTCTCGCCCCCAATCGCTGTCTAACGGTGGCTGGCATTTGTTATGGGGATTTCTAAAACCGGCTGCTGAGGGCAATCGGTGGCCACGCGGATCACGGCATTTTTCGGCACGTCGGCCTGCGCTTGCCGGCGGACAATGAGCAGATGAATCGGCTGGGGGCGATCGCTGACAGGCTCCACTTCCGTCCCTGGCGGTTTTTCGGCTATGGCCACGATCCGGAACGGCCGCAACCCTCGCAGGATCACCCGTTGCTCGGAATCAGCTCGGCCGTTTTCCACGTACACTGCCGGTGTGGCAGACACTTCGATGACAGGGCGGATTTGCCCTTCCACCAGGATCGGAAAGACCGGCAACCCTGGGTCGTTGGTGGACAACGTCAGCACGGCCAGCCAATTACCCACCGGCGCTTGTTCGTTCAGTCGAATGGCGATCTGATAGCGAGTTTCTCCGGGTCGCCGCGAAACCAGCCGGATTTGCGTCGTCAGGAACGGGTAGGGGTTATGCCCTGCGAGTATTTGCCAGTCCAGAGAACCGGAATATTCCACTTCGACGAGGCGTTCGGCAGTTTCCCCAGCTTCCAGACCGGCAAAGCGAACCATGCCCGGACGGATGACGACATCCGGTCGGCTGACCGCCCGCACCTGCAATACCTCGTACCGTGATCCTGGCTGCAACTGTAACCGCACCGCCACCACGTTTTCACCAGCGAACTGTCGCGTGTCCATCTCCACCTCAACGTATCCGGATGCTCCCGGTTCGAGCGTCTGCGGAAGCAGTCGCACCTGCACGCTGTTGCTGCTCGTCTGCACCTGGGTGATGGTCACGGGAGCGGAAGTGGAATTTGTCCAGCGGAAGCGTTGAACCAGCAATGTTCCCATTGGCACGGGCCCGAAATCGTGCTGCGTTTTTTCAAACAGGCGGACGCTATCGGCAACGAGCAAGCCACTTCTGGCTACCAGCAAGAGCAATGCCATTACGGTCAACCATCGTGTTCCGATCATGCGTTTGTGCTCCCGTACTTCCGGCATAACACGATCATCGGCAAATTGGCTCGACTTTGTGCAGTCGGCTGATAGGGGTCACGCCAGGTTTGGCGGCATTGTCCCTGGCCCGGCAAATAACTAAGCTAAGCCGACCCATGAAGCCTGCCGCAAAACCAGACCCAGCGGAAAGTGCCCTGCGCTGTCGCTGACCGTCCTGGAGATCCTCGATGAGCCAAGAACATGCCAGCGCTTCCCAACCTCCATCCTCCACCGGGGTACCGGAGCCACGTCCCTTTCGCGCTGTGGACTGGCTCATCGTCATCATCGCCGCCATCGGGTTTGCCTTTGATATTTACGAGTTGCTGATGATGCCGCTGATCGCCCGACCGGCACTGGCGGAACTGTTGCGGGTGGATCCGTACACGGCTAGCGGTAATGCAGAAATCCTGCGCTGGACCGGCTATATCATGTGGGGCAGCGCCATCTCCGGCGGCATTTTCGGACTTTTAGGAGGATATTTGACCGATTTGTTCGGTCGCCGGCGTGTGCTGGTCTGGAGCATTCTGCTGTATGCATTCTCGGCGTTGGCGGCGGGGTTCAGCACCAGCGCGGAAATGCTGCTGGTGTTACGCTGCACGACGTTTATCGGCGTATGTGTGGAATTCGTGGCTGCGGTGGCCTGGCTGGCGGAGCTTTTCCCCAATCCTCGCCAGCGGGAAGCAGTGCTTGGATATACGCAAGCATTTTCCTCGGTGGGCGGCTTGCTGGTCACGCTGGCTTATTACCTGTGCGTGCAACTATCGTCGTGGCTGCCGGCGATTCATGGCGAACATGCTCCGTGGCGCTACACGCTGATTTCCGGAGTAATTCCCGCCTTGCCGCTCATTGTCGTGCGACCGTTTTTGCCGGAATCGCCGGTCTGGGAAAGCAAACGCCGACTCGGTCAACTCAAACGGCCGAGTGTGGCAGAACTTTTTTCGCCACGTTTTCGCCGCACCACTCTGGTTACGACCACGTTGTTCGCCTGCAGCTACGGGGCCGCCTTCGGCGCGATTCAATTGACCCCGCAAATCGTTCCGGGACTCGTGCCAGAATTGCCGCGGCTGGCGAAACTCCGTGCCGAACTCGATCAGGCAATCCGTCAGCAGGACAAATCCCGCGAACAGCAAATCCGTGCCCAGATGGAACCGCTTTTGCGAAAACAGGAGGAAACGGTTAGCCACGTCCAGTTCGCTCAGGAGATCGGCGGATTGTGTGGCCGATTCGCACTGGCCTGGCTGGTGGTGCGGATTGTCAGCCGGCGATTGCTCCTGCGCTTGTTCGTGATTCCAGCCCTGGTGGTCTTGCCGATGCTTTATGCCTTCCCGGCGGCGGGACGCTTACCGGCATATAACCTGGAAATGCTCACCGCTGGCATTTTCCTGGCCGGGTTTCTGGTGGTTGGACAATTCAGCTTCTGGGGCAATTATCTGCCGCGGGTTTATCCAGTGTATCTGCGGGGCACGGGAGAAAGTTTCGCGGCCAATGTAGGCGGGCGAATGATTGGAACGGCAGCCAATCCGCTCAGTGCCATCGTCTTTGCCGAACTGTGGCGAAACCTCGCCACCGGTGCCACCCCGCCGCAAATCACCGCCTTTGCTGCCGCTACCACCAGCTTTGTCGTTTTTGCTCTGGCGCTGGTGCTGACGTTTTTCCTGCCCGAACCTCAAAGCGGTGCCGCCGACGATTGACCCGACAATCACGCCGAAATATCCTGCTACCGTAGCAGCTATCGGAATCGTCGGCAGGAGTGCAGGATCATGGTATCGCGATATGCGTCAAGCTGGCATAGTCGGTTGATGCTCCTATTGCTGTCGGCGACACTGGCGGGATTGCTGGCTCTGTGGCGGTTCGGCTCAGCGCCTTCGGCACCACCAGACCGCCCCATGCCGGCAGAAAAAGTGGTCCGTGAGCTTTCGTTGCCCAGCGGTTTCGTGGCCACTGTGTTCGCTGCTGAACCGCAGGTTCGCCAGCCCATTGCCATGACCTTCGACGATCGCGGTCGGCTCTGGGTTGTGGAAAATTTCACGTATGCCGACTACCGCACCAATTACGACCTGCGGCAGCGCGACCGGATTGTCATTTTCGAGGACACCGACGGAGACGGGCGGAGCGATAAGCAAACCGTTTTCTGGGATCAGGGGCAGCGGGTAACCAGCGTGGCAGTGGGGTTCGGCGGCGTGTGGGTGCTGGCAGCTCCGCATTTACTGTTCATTCCTGACCGCGACGGTGATGATCGCCCCGACTCCGAGCCAATCATTCTCCTGGACGGTTGGGATTACGGCCCGGTCCGCCATAACATCGTCAACGGTTTGAAGTGGGGTCCCGACGGCTGGCTCTACGGTCGGCATGGGATTCAGGCGACCTCTTTTGTCGGCAAACCGGGCACCCCACGCGACCAGCGTATCGCGGTCAATTGTGCCATCTGGCGTTACCATCCCACCCGCCATGTCTTCGAGGTGGTCTGTCGCGGCACGACCAATCCCTGGGGCTGGGACTTCAACGAATACGGCGACATGTTTTTCATCAATACGGTGATTGGCCACCTGTGGCACGCCATTCCCGGCGCCCATTACCGCCGGATGTACGGTGAAGATTTCAACCCGCATCTGTACGAGTTGATCGATCAGCATGCTGATCATTACCACTGGGACACCTCGCTGCGTTGGGATCAGACGCGCGAACCGACGGGCCGTACCGACCAGCTCGGCGGTGGGCATGCCCATAGCGGTTTGATGATTTATCTCGGCGATAACTGGCCGGAGTCCTATCGCGGTCGGTTATTCACTCTGAACCTGCATGGTCGCCGGATCAATCAGGACGTTCTGGTGCGACACGGTTCGGGGTACATTGGTCGGCATGCCGCGGACTTCTGCCATTTCCCCGACCCGTGGTTTCGCGGCATCGAATTGGTTTACGGCCCGGATGGCGGCGTTTTTGTTGCCGACTGGAGCGACACCGGGGAATGCCATGAAGATGACGGCGTGGATCGCGAATCGGGACGCATTTACAAGCTCACCTACGGTCGGCCCAAACCGGTGGGAAAACTGGATGTATCGCGGCTGAGCGATACCGAGCTGGTCGGCTTGCTGGGCCACCGCAACGACTGGTTCGTTCGCCAGGCGTTACGAAATCTGCAGGAGCGAGCCGCTGCCGGTCGGTTGACACCGCAGACGGGCGAGTTGCTGCGGCAGCGGTTTCAGACCGAATCGCACACACCGCGACGCTTGCGTTTGCTCTGGGCACTTTACGTTACCGAACAAGCCGACGCCCGGTTTCTCAGTCAACTCCTGACTGACCCGAACGAATACCTCCGCGCCTGGGCCGTGCGTCTGCTGACCGACCGCGAACCTGTCCCGGCTGCGATTCAACAGGCCTTGCGGCAGTGTGCCGAGAAAGAGGATTCCGCATACGTGCGGCTCTACCTGACCGCTGCCCTGCAACGTCTGGATATTCCCGAACGACCGGCACTGGCCGAACCGCTTCTGGATCGCCTCGAAGCGGACGATCACAATTTGCCCCTGCTTCTCTGGTACGGTATCGAACCGGTGGTGGCGAAGTTTCCGGAGACGGCGGTATCCTGGCTGACGCGGACTAACTCAGCGAAACTCCGGCGGTTTATCGTTCGCCGTCTCGCCGCCGATTGGGAGGCCCACCAGTCGTACCTCAGCCGCGTTCTTGTCCTGGCTGCGGAGAAGGATGCGGCTTTTCAGGCGGCAGTGTTGCAGGGTCTGGAAGAAGCAATCCGCGGCTGGCAGAAAGTGCAACCGCCGCCTGCCTGGAAACAAGTGCAGGATAAGTTTCTCAGCTCGCCTCACAACGAAGTTCGCCAGCTGGCCCGGCAACTGGCAGTCGTGTTCGGCGATGGTCGCACCCATCAGCAATTGCTGCAAATCGTCAAGGACCAAAATGCCGATGGCGAAACCCGCCGCGCTGCTCTGCGGACGTTGTTGCAAAATCCGACGCCGGAAATGCGACCGGTGTTGAAAAAAATGCTCGCCGATCGCAGTCTGGCCGGGCTCGCCGCTGCCGGTTTGGCTCACTGGAACGACGACGACATTCCCCATCTGATCCTGAGGCATTACCAGCGAATTCGTCCGGAGGAGCGGTCGCTGGCCATCCAAACACTGGTTTCGCGGCGGAACTGGGCACGCATTCTGTTGCAGGCCGTCGCGGAAGGACGCCTGGCTGCCAGCGACATCAACGCCTACCAGGCCCGTCAGATCGCTGCCTTCGGCGATGCAGAGCTCACGAATTTGCTGCGACGTTACTGGGGCGAAATCCGGGCCCGGCCCGAGCAAATCCAGCAACAACTGGCTGACTGGAAACAACGATTGAAGCCCGATTACCTGGCGCAAGCGGACTTGCAACGGGGCCACGCTCTATTCGTCAAACTCTGCAGCAATTGTCATCGGCTGTTCGGCGAAGGCCAGACCATCGGGCCGGATTTGACCGGCAGCCACCGCGACAACCTCGATTATCTTCTGGAGAACTTGCTCGACCCGAGCGGGGTAGTGCCTGCCGATTTCCGCATGTCCGTCGTCGAACTCAAGGATGGCCGGGTGCTGACCGGCGTGGTGGTCCAGCAGACCGACCGCGTGTTTGTGGTGCAGACCCAGCAGGAACGTGTCCCGATCGATCGCCAGCAGGTGCAGGCCATCCAGCCCACTAACCAGTCGCTGATGCCCGACAATTTGCTGCAGGGTTTGAGCCTGGAGGAGGTGCGCGACCTGATCGCCTACCTCATGTCGAAAAATCCTCCCCGCTAGGCCAGCCGAATCCCCGCGGGTACGGGCACGCTGTGAACGTCACCCAAAAAGGTTTGCTGACACCTCGACAACGCATAAACCTTCACGCAGAAGCACGCGGTGAATGTCACCGAAAAGGTTTGCCGAAACATCTGGCTCGCCAATGGTGAGGCTGTTTGCGTCAATCCACCGGACCTGCGATGCCGACAAAGTGACGGCTCCAGTAACAGATGGGCCGGCTGTAGGTTACCAAAACCCGGGGAGCGTTGAGGTTCAGGTACGCCCATCGCGATGGGGCGTCGCCGAAGGTGAGGCTTCCGGCTGCCCCTTGAACAATCGGCGTTCCAGATGCGGATGGTATTCCGTCCAGGCTCGCTCCGGAAACCGATCCTCCCGCAGTTCGCGCAAAATCATGTGCAGGCGTGAGTCGAGATGGTCGAGCAGATGCACGGCCATAGCTTCCGGGGTCATGGGCAGGCAAGGACTGCCGGAAGCCGGGTCACCGTGGTGGCTGACGATGATATGTTTGAGCCGGAGCAACAGTTCCTGCGGGATCGGTTCGCCGAGCAGCGTCTCTGCCTGGCGGGCTTTCTCATCGAGCAATTCCACGCCGAGCACCAGATGCCCGACCAGCTGGCCTTCGTCGCTGTAGCCGAAATGAGAAGCGTAAGTGAGTTCGCGGACTTTACCGAGATCGTGCAAGAAAATACCGGCGAGCACCAGATCACGATCCACACCCGGATACAGGGGGCGATCGCCACCGAACAGCCGTTCGGCTGCCTCGAGCATGGTCACGACGTGTTCGAGTAACCCACCCAGGTAGGCATGATGGACGCGGACACCAGCCGGGGCCTGCACAAATCCCTGCATGAGCGTCTCGTCCTGCAGAAACAGATTGAGCAAGGCTCGCAGATGAGGATTGCTGACCTGCAACAACTCCCGCAGCCGATTCCAGAGCACGCTCACCTCTTGTTCCGACTGCGGCAGAAAATCGCGGGGATCGTACTGGTCGGCATTGGCTGCGTGAATCTCCGTCAGAATCAATTGCATATTGCCCTGAAAGAGCTGGGCCCGTCCGCGGACGAAGACGCATTCCCCTTCGCGGAAGGCCTGGAAATGTTCCTCCGTGGCATTCCAGAGCCGACCGATCAAACTCCCTGAGCGGTCGCGTAATTCGACCTGCAAATATCGGCCTCCCTGGCGATTGGTGCGCAGGGCTTTGCTGGCAGCCAGATAGACATCCTCGACGGAATCGCCGTCGTGTAATTGCCGCAGCATACGATGAGGCATCGTCGAAACTCCCGGCTCGTCGCCGACATTGGTGAAAGCCCGCTGAGCTGCCCGAGCGGTGGCGATCACTGCATCGCTTTTCGCTGCCGCCAGACAGCGCGGTTGTTTCCTAGTATGGCATAAAAGGGTATGCCCGGAATACCGATTCCGTTATGGGCACGAAGCATTGTATGGCCCGCTGGTCAGGGTGAACCAGCCGATAGCGGCTGCCCACATTCGGGAGTGCGAAAGCATGCCATGCCAAGCGCTGGTCTGGCGAATCCGTGGCCGGGAATTTCACATTACCGACCGCCCCTTGCTTATGGGCGTGGTCAATGTGACACCAGACAGCTTTTCCGATGGTGGCCAATTCCTCGATCCCGACCGTGCGGTGGAACATGCCTGGCGGCTGGTTGAACAAGGCGCGGATCTGCTCGACATCGGTGGTGAATCCACTCGACCCGGAGCGGCACCCGTACCGCTGGACGAAGAAAGACGGCGAGTGCTACCAGTGCTGGAACGGCTGTGTGGCTCGGTGCCGGTGCCGATTTCCATTGACACGTACAAACCGGCGCTGGCGCGGGAGGCAGTGGAGCTCGGCGTGGCCATTGTCAATGACGTTACGGGTTTGCGAGACCCGGAAATGGTGGAACTGGTGCGCGAAAGCGGTGCGGGGGCTATCGTCATGCACATGCAAGGCACGCCGCAAACCATGCAACTCAACCCGCAGTATCAGGATGTCGTCGGCGAGGTGAGGTCGTTTTTACAAGAGAGGTTGTCAAGTTTGCAATCGGCTGGTATAGGCGTGGAACAGCTGGCGATCGATCCGGGGATCGGTTTCGGCAAGCGTCTGGAACATAACCTTCGCTTGCTGGCCGAAGGCCGACAACTGGCCACCCTGAACCGGCCGATTTGCCTGGGCGTGTCCAGAAAAGGCTTCATCAACCGCGTGGCGGGAGAACCGGGGTGGGCGGAGGCGGGCGTGGGCGGGACCATCGGCACGTTGCTCTTTGCCTGGACGCAAGGAAGCGTGCATATCGCCCGCGTTCATGACGTCGCCGAGGTGCGACGGGCCTTTGCACTCTTCACGCGGTTGGAGCAACTGGCGCTGACCACCGAGCGGCAATAACCGACCGAATCTCGCCAGCAACGACGCTCCGTGCTTTTCTAGTTCCGGAGCCGGGTCAGACAATTTTCACGCAAGCGGGGCCAGGGATGGAACGGATCCGCGACCTTTTCGACGGCATGGGTATTCGCGACGTTGTGGAAATTCTCATTTTGGCCGCAATCCTGTATGCGGTGCTGCGGTTTTTGGGAAATCGTCGTGGGGCGGGACTGGTGCGAGGCCTGGCCATTGTCGTGGCAGGTACCCTGCTGGTTTTCCAGGTCATCATCATCAGTTTCGACCTGGCCGAGCTGAGTCGGTTCCTGGACTACCTGCTCAGCATTGCCCTGCTGGCGATCATTGTGATTTTCCAGCCGGAGTTGCGGCGAGGTTTGCTCATGCTGGGGCAATACAGGTTGTTGCGGCTCTTTGCTCCGCGAAGTGTGCCGATTGCCGATCGCCTGAGCGAAGCCGCTCTGGCTCTGTCCCGCGAATACACCGGGGCGCTCATTGTCATCGAGCAGAACGTCAACCTGGAAAGTTACATCCAAACCGGAGAACGGCTGGACGCGGAGGTGTCGCCGAAATTGCTGCGGGCCATTTTTCACAAGCGCAGTCCGCTGCACGATGGGGCGGTGATTATCGCCGAGGGTCGCATCGCCGCCGCCGGGTGTCAGTTGCCGTTAGCCGATGCCAGCCGCTCGGATGTTGGCGGCGTGCATTTCGGTATGCGCCATCGGGCAGCGCTCGGTCTGAGCGAGGAAACCGATGCCATTGTCCTGGTAGTCAGCGAAGAAACCGGGCGGATTTCGCTGGCAATCGGAGGCCAGCTTCAGGTCGTACCGCGGGAGCAATTGCTGCAACGCTTGCATGGTGTGTTGCCAGGCATGATTGCCCTGGCGGCGTGAGTAGCGAGTGGCCACAACGCGAGGCAGAAAAATCATGGCGCTTACCCAGCTGCGAAATCGGTCAGCACCGCCGCTGGATCAGCCGACCTGGTGGCAACGGCTCAGCACACCGCTGGTGGCCCTGGGATTGGCTATGGTGCTCTGGATGTATATGCGCAGCCGCGATCTCGAAGTGCTCGATAACTATCCGGTGCCGGTGGAAATTACCATCGCCCCGAATCAGGCGGAGTGGTACGAACTGGAGCTGGGCGGACCGAGCGAAGTGCGTATCAGCTTTACCGGACCACCTTCACGGATCCGCGAATTGCGAGCACGATTACAGAGTGGCCAGCTACGCATTCAACGCACGGTAAGTGTTCCCGAGGAGCGTCAGGGAGACGCTCGCTATGTGGATGTGTTGCGTATTGATCCGCAGGACCTGGAGGGCCTGGCTGGTGTGCAAGCAGTGATCGCCGAAAAAACGAACCGCATCCCCATCACACTCCGCCGCATCATCGAAAAGCAGATGCCCGTGCAATTCCAGCATACCGGTGGCGAACGGGTGGAACGTGTGGTCATTGAACCGAACACCGTGACGGTACGCGGGCCGAAAGAAGTGCTCGACCGCGAAGAGGTGATTCCCACCCAGTTGTATCACGTGCCGCTCCGCCTGGCCGACCAGCAGAACCGGCCCGTGGAACAAAGCGTCAGCGTGCCGCTCAGCAGTGAACTGGGCGGGCGCCCGGTGCGAGTCAATCCCGAGCGCGTCCAGGTGCGTTTCTGGCTGCGACCCAAACGGCGGCTAGTGGAACTATCCGATGTGCCGGTACATTTTCTCGTGCCCGCAGGTTTTGCGTTTCGGCCGCAGTTCACCAGTCCTCGCGCTGGTCTGATCTCGCTGCGAATTCTGGCGCCGGCTGCCGATCCACCTGCCGGCATCAAGGCCTACGTGGATTTCACCACGCCCGGCCGCACTTTTGTTCGCGGATTGTATCCGGAAGAAGTCATTTCTGTGCAGCTGCCACCCGGCTATGAACTGGCCCAGGAACCGCCGCGTATTTCCGTCGAACTGGTACCGCTGGAGACCGGCGTACAACCGGCTTCCGCACCGCTTCCGGCTCCGCGACTTCCCTGAGCACTAGCCGGGAACCATCAGCGTAAACGGCCAGACATACGCTTGCAGCAGAGTCATGCACCCCACGATCGCCGCCAGGATGATGCTGTGCCAGACCACCGCTTTGAAAATGTCCGCCTCCCGCCCGATCTGATGCGTGGCAGCGGTGGCAACACAAATGCTCTGGGCGTCAATCATCTTGCCCATGACGCCTCCGGTACTGTTGGCGGTGCAGATCAAAACCTGCGTCTGTTCCCGGGTCAAATGGGCAAACGCTTCGGGATGGTGCGTGTAAAGCTCGTTGGCCGTGATCTTTTGCAGGCTGCCAAATAGCGCGTTGCTCCCGGCATCGGTCCCGGTCAGGAAAACGCCGAGCCAGCCCAAAATCGCCGCAAAAAACGGATACAGGATTCCCGTGCTGGCAAAGGCTACTCCCAGCGTGGCATCCATCCCGGCGTAGCGTGTCACGTAACTCAAACCAAGCATCAGGGCGATGGTCGGAATGGGAATCTTCATCTGGAAACAGGTGCGGCGAAAGACGGAGAGGATCTGCGTAGCGTTCATACGCAGCAACAGCATGGAAATACAGGCAGCCACGAAAACAGCTGTTCCCGGCGCTGTCAACCAGGCGAAATTGAACTGAGCACGTTCCGGTTTGGGAGCCAGACGCTCGGCAAGCAACAGCGTTGGTGCTAATTCCACTCCGGTGGGTGAAAGGGCAACTGGAACCAGTTGCCCCACGCTCAGCGCTGCCGCCTGTTCCGCCCGCACTAAATGCAGACGGGGATCGCGGTGCACCTGGTTGTCCAGACCAGGGATGGGGATCAGGTAGTTGGTTTGCCATTTACTGTCCGGGCCACCGATCTTGACCGGCCCTTTGCCTTCCATTTGCCTGACAATGCCGGTCAGCATGAGCAAGACCGACATGATGGCGAACGGTGTCCAGGCGAGGGCAATTTTGCCGGCACTCAGCGGCGTGTGCTCCGGATTGGATGGATTCGAGGCAGGGGAATTACCGGCAGTATGGCCCGGCGGATCGACGCCGACCAGTGCAGCGGCCTCGCTCGCGCTGGCCAGTTTCGGCACATCGTGCCCGACCGATAAAGCTGCCGGTCGTCCCTGACCGTCGTAATGCCACTCCCGCCGTGGCTTCCAGAACTTCAGGAAAATCGCGGTTACTATCAGCGAGAAAATCCCGCCACCAATGTCGGTCATCGGCCACATTTCTACGCCGGTCCACAGATGAAACGTCGCGAAGGTGTACTGGAACAGGGCGAAGGAAATGCCAGCGACAGCAATTGCCGGAAGCACCTCGAAGGTCTCTTTCCAGCCGCACATACACCGCACCATCCACAAAGGAATGATGCACGAAAGCAACGGTAGCTGATGCCCCGCCATGACGCTGAGCTGGTGTCCGGGCAAATCGGTCACGCCGTTGAGGACAATGATCGGCGTGCCCAGTCCGCCGTAGGCCACCGGCGAGGTATTGGCGATCAGACACAGCACCGCCGCCAGAAATGGGTCGAAACCGAGCCCGACCATAATCGCCCCGCAGATGGCCACGGGTGTTCCTCCACCTGCTGCTCCTTCCAGAAACGCGCCGAAACTAAACCCGATGAGCACTGCCTGAATGCGGGCATCGGCAGAAAGTCCGGCCACCGATCGGCGAATGATGGCGAACTGGCCGGTTTCCACCGTGATGTTGTAAAGCAACATGGCGTTGAAGATCGTCCAGCCGACTGGCAACATGCCGAAGAGTACCCCATGAACAAAGGAAGCCAGCGCCATCGGGGCCGGCATGCCGTAAATGGTAATCGCCACCACCAGGGCCGTGATCGCCCCGCCCAGTCCGGCTTTCGGTGCCAGCCAGCGCATCGGTACCAGCAACCAGAACAGCACCAGCACCGGCAGCCCCGCAAAAAAAGTGGATAGCCAGGCGTTGTGCAATGGGTCGAGGTTCTGCTGATAAGCCAGCAACATACCGGCACTCCCGTTCAGGCCATAAGTTGCCGCAATCTTACGATTTTTGGGGCCAGTGCGTAGCCCCCGGTGCCGGTTTTGCTATGTTTAGCTGCCGTCGTTGCATACAAGCGGAAGGCACGCAGCTAGGCTTGAACTACGCAATTTGCCAACCAGGTCGAAAAGCTGTTCCGGCCTCGTGTTGCCGTGACCTGTGCTTGACCCGAGCATCGGGTCGAACGGACCTTTCCTGGCAGTTCATCATTGGCTTGACGAAAGCCGTGGCGGTGCGGGAAAATTTTGAGGGCCAGGGGGCGGAACATGAAAATTCGGAAACTCATCCTGAAGAACTGGAAAAACTTTGCGACCGTCGAGGTCGAAATTCCCGACCGTCTGTTTCTCGTCGGGCCAAACGCTTCCGGCAAGTCGAATTTTTTGGATGCCTTTCGGTTCCTGCGTGATCTGGCTTCGTCGGGTGGTGGCTTGCAGGAGGCGGTGCGCCGTCGAGGGGGTGTCAGCGCGATCCGTTGTCTGGCTGCCCGGCGTGAATCGGACATCGAGCTGGGCGTCGAAATCGAGCAATCCTCGGCGGGCAAGCAATCGTCGGAGGGCAAAAGGTGGCTCTATGAAGTCGCCTTCAATCAGGATAAACAGGGTCGGCCCATCCTGCAGAAGGAGCGTGTCTTGCAAAATGGGCAAACGTTACTGGATCGGCCGAATAGCGAGGACCGTTCTGACCCTGAGCTGTTGACGCAGACCCATCTGGAGCAAATCCATGTCAACCGGGACTTCCGCGAGATTGCCACTTTTTTCGCCTCCATCCGCTACCTGCACATCGTGCCTCAACTGGTTCGCGAACCGGATCGTTCAACGGCTCGGGCCAACGATCCGTTCGGTGGTGATTTTTTGGAACAACTCGCCAGGACGCCGGAAAAAACTCGGCAGGCCCGCTTGAAAAGGATTACGGCGGTGCTCCGCATAGCCGTGCCCCAACTCCAGAAGATCGAGCTATGGCGGGATACCCGCGGAACACCGCACCTGCGCGGCAAGTACAAACACTGGCGGCCCCACGGCAAGTGGCAGACTGAAGAGCAATTTTCTGACGGCACACTTCGGCTTTTGGGCTTGCTATGGGCAGTCCTCGATGAGGGAGGGCCTTTACTGCTGGAGGAGCCGGAACTGTCCTTGCATCCGGCAGTGGTGCGCATGTTGCCTCAGATGCTGGCACGTGCCCAACGCCGTTCCAATCGCCAGATATTTCTGAGTACCCACTCACCTGACCTGCTTCATGACGAAGGAATAGGTTGGGATGAAGTGCTGCTATTCATTCCGCAAAAAGAAGGCACCGAGGTCAAGCCAGCGGCTTGCCTGGAGGATGTTTCCCCTCTGCTCGAAGGTGGACTCTCGCTGGCGGATGCCGTCCTCCCCAAGACCGCTCCTGAACGTGCCGAGCAACTCGCCTTGTTTGGAGACAGGTGATAATGGCATCGCCGCCGGTTATCGCTGCTGCCGTTGAAGGAATTGTGGACGAAGCAGTCGCTCGTCGGCTCATCCGGGAGGCAGGCGGCATCCCAGGGCCGGTTTATGGTAAGAACGGCAAACAACATTTGCGCCAGAAAATCAATGGCTACAACAACGCAGCCAGATTTGCACCCTGGCTGGTGCTGGTGGACCTGGATACCGGCGCCAGCTGTGCGCCAAGTTTGCGACAAAATTGGCTGCCTGTGTCGGCTCCATGGCTCTGTTTCCGAATCGCTGTGCCTCAAGTGGAAGCCTGGCTGTTGGCGGATGCAGAGTCGTTGGCAGCTTACCTGGGCGTCGCGAAGCGAAAAATACCCGACAATCCTGAAGCCCTCTTGGACGCCAAGACGGCGATGGTGAATCTGGCACGGGATTGCCAGCGCCGCGACATTCAACAAGACATGGTGCCTCGCCCCAGCAGTGGCCGAAAGGTTGGCCCCGCTTACACTTCGAGATTGGTCGAATACGTTGAGAACCACTGGCAACCGGCCAGGGCTGCCCAACACGCCGATAGCTTGCGAAGAGCCATCCAGTGCCTCCAGCGCCTGGTCAGCCGCTGGGATTGTTAGAGACTACCAGGTCTTACGGCATCCCGATATCCTGACACCCGTTCGATATGCTAGGCGTCGCCGTGCATGAGTGCGGCGAGCACACACACCAGCCGCCAATCGAGCAGCTGCTCCGCACCAGGCGTCAACAGGAAGTGCGTCTTATCCCGCCAGGATAATTGCGTGCGATTCTCCGCCAGAATGTAATCCGAACCTTCCAGGCGCAGGCGATAATTGGGCCGGAATGGCTTTGCCAGCCAGGGTGTCAATAGCCAGGCCAGTCGCAGCAAGCCCAGGGGCAAAAGCAGCAAGTAGCGAACGAGCTGCGGCAACCAGATGCTTTCCTCGATGACCAGAGCCGCAGGAAATTCGGGCACGCGCACTGTCCAGCGTCGTCGAGTCAGCAACCGCGTCGGCCAGCTGGCCCGGTGCAATTCCGCCAGTACCTTGCCCCTACGCGTTTGGGCAACCCATCGTCCAAACAACCAGTGGGCGAAGGAAACGGGCTGAATGACAAAGTACGGGAATTGCAACTTGCTGTCGTAAGGGCTGTATAAGCCGGTTTGAAAAGTCGGAGCGTTTCGCCGCAGCCGCGAGTATAGCCAGTAAGCCGCCAGGCAGCCGAATACGATGGCCTTCACTTCTTCCGCGTTTTGCAGTCCTTGAGCCAGCAAAAATATCAGCAGCACCAGCACCGCGAGCGTCAGAGCGACCAGCAGAATTATCCCAATGGTGAAAAGCAGCAATTCGATCCAGCCGAGCGAATAACGCACATACATCCGACCCGGATACTCATGAAACAGCCAGGCACGCGGTAACAGATGGAACGCTGAACGTACCTCCACGTGCGGTGATTGGGCGGCAACTTCTGAAAAGTCTTCCTTTTGTCGGCGACGGGCTTTTGGTATCACCACAAAGTAGTTTCGGCAGACTCCGCATTGCACGGTCCTGCCCAGCCAGTCTAAGTCGAGCAGGAATCTCGCCTGGCAGCTATCGCAAAATGTTCGTAAGGTTCGCCCCATGCCTGGCACCAATAGCGGGCACGCACTCGACCAGGAACCAGCGATCGCGGTATCGTTTCTTCCGGCAATTATTAGCTATATTCGCGGCCTTCGGAAGCGTAAGCATGGCCAGGAGTTTCTGCGGCGTTTGGTTGAGTTTCGGTAAAGCACGGCTTATTTTCGTCGGTTAAACTCACCGATGACGGCACTGGAAAAAGGTCGCTGGCCGGATAAGATGACGTTTGAATGCTCCCCGCCGGTGCGGCTTCTGGCCAAACCAGCCCGATTATTTCCAGCCCAAAATCTTCCCCAATAAGACGAGTAAGCGATGCGTCTGCGACAGGTGTTGCTGGCACTGGGTGCCATGCTGGGTATGCTTGTGGCGGCCGTGTGGCTGATCGGGGTCGGCGGCTGCTTTAGCGAGTCGGCTAAAGGTTCCCTCCAGGGGGGCGAAACCGAAGACTCCGAGCTTCTGGATCCGCCGCTGGTTACTGTGCAAAAGCGTTCCTGGCCGCGGCAATTGCGGATACAGGGTAACCTGATGGAAGCCGAAGAGGCACTGGTCGGTACTGAAGTTGCCGGTCGTGTTCAGCGTGTCCATGTAGATGTGGGGAGCACGGTACAGGCCGGTCAATTGCTTGTCGAACTCGACGCTGAAGACTATCGCCTGCAAGAACAACTGGTCGAGGCACAGGTACAGGCAATTCGGGCTCGCATCGGATTGATGCCGGGCCAATCGGAGAGCGATTTGCGACCGGAAAATGCCCCGCCGGTTCTCCAGGAAAAGGCAGTCGTAGAAGAATCCCGGCTCGCTCTGGAACGGGCTACCCTGCTGCACCGCATCAACCGCAATGCCATTTCCGCCGAGGAACTGGAACGTTTACAAGCCGCTCTGAAGGTAGCCGAAGCTCGCTATGCCTCGGCACTGAATCAGGTGCGCGAACAATTGGCGCTATTGCAACTCCGCAAAGTCGAACTGGAGCAAGCCCGTAAACAGGTGCGGGAGACGCAGATACGGGCACCTTTTTCCGGTGTGGTGCAAACACGCCCGCCGGCTCCGGGATCCTATTTGCGTGTGGGTGATGGTGTGGTACGACTGGTGCGGTTAGACATGCTGCGCTTTCGTGGCAAAGTGCCAGACCGCTACATTCTGCATCTGCGTCCCGGTTTGTCGCTGCAAGTTTTTGTGGAAGGATTCGACAAGCCATTTTCCACGCACATCAGTCGTATCGAACCGATGTTAGACCCGGCCACGCTGATGCGAATCGTAGAGGCAGACGTGCCCAATCCGGATTGCCGACTACCTGCCAACACCTTTGCCGAGGCTGACTTACTTCTCGATGCCCAAGCTCAGGCCCTGGTTGTGCCGCGCAGTGCGGTCTGGGAATTTGCTGGGGTCGAACGGGTCTGGAAGATTGATAACGACCGTCTCGTCGAGCGGCGAGTGCAGGCAGGGGAAACCCGCGGCGAATGGGTGGAAATTGTCGGCGGATTGGTTGAAGGGGATACCATCCTGGCCGATGCTCGTCTCGGTCGCGCAAACCGTAAGGTCGTTCGGAAATCGCCATGAAACCGATCTACCTTGATTACAACGCCACCACTCCGGTCGCTCCGGAAGTGGTGCAGGCCATGTGGCCCTACTTGCGTGAGGAATTCGGCAACCCGTCCAGCGCCCACGTGTACGGACAATCCGCCCATGCAGCGGTGGAACGTGCCCGGCAACAGGTGGCCTCGCTGTTGGGATGCCAACCTTCCGAGGTGGTGTTCACCAGCGGGGGCAGCGAAGCCAGCAATCTGGCCATCAAGGGCGTGCTCTTTCCGATCCTCTTCGGCCAATCCGAAACCAGTTGCTCCTCGACAAGCCGTCGCTGGTGGACCGACTGGCGGCGCTGGTTCCGGCGTCGCCGCTGGCAGATCATTACCAGTGCCGTCGAGCATCCGGCAACGTTGCGACCGTGCCGGTTCCTGGAGCAACTCGGCGTGCGCGTTACCGTGTTGCCCGTAGATCGGTTCGGCGTGGTGGATATGGAAGCGTTGCGTCGGGCCCTGCGTTATCCCACCGCCCTGGTAACCATCATGCATGCGAATAACGAGGTCGGCACACTGCAACCGATCCGCGACATAGCACGTCTGGCTCACGAACACGGAGCCTTGATGCACACCGACGCTGCTCAATCCGTCGGTAAAATTCCCGTCCGCGTCGAGGAACTCGAAGTGGATTTGCTGACTGTAGCCGGGCACAAACTGTACGCTCCCAAAGGAATCGGTGCCCTGTACGTGCGAAACGGAATCACTCTGGAACCTCTGATTCACGGTGCCGGTCATGAATCCGGTCGTCGTGCCGGGACGGAAAATGTCCCGTACATAGTCGGATTAGGTGCTGCCTGCCAGCTGGCGGAACAGGAATTGCCCGACCTGAGCGTTCGCCTGCAACGGTTGCGCGATCGCTTGTGGCAGGAGTTGCAGTCGCGGCTGGGCGAGCGCATCGTGCTGAACGGACATCCGCAGCAGCGTTTGCCCAACACCCTGAACGTGAGTTTCCTGGGCTGCGTGGGAGCTGAGTTGTTACAAGCGGTGCCGCAAGTCGCCGCTTCCACCGGTTCTGCGTGCCATGAAGGTCAGGTGCATGTTTCGCCGGTGCTGCAAGCCATGCACGTGCCCGAAGAAGTTGCCCGCGGAGCGGTTCGCTTGAGTGTCGGCCGATTCACGAACGAAGAAGAAATCGTCCAGGCTGCGGACTGGCTTGCCCAGGCCGCCAGTTCGCTGGTTTCCAGAACGGTTCCGACCACCTTAGCTACAGCGGTATAATACTGGTCGCCAATCGGTCCTTTCCTCACCGTGGCCGATGCGAGTAGCTCGACGAGTCCATCATGGCCGAGCCATTCCTGCGCGTTTTCTTGCTGGGTCTGCGCGGTACAGGTAAAAGCACGCTTGCTCCGCTCCTGGCCGAACGACTTGACTGGGACTGGTGCGACATGGATCGGGAGATCGAGCGACGAAGCGGCCAATCGTTGCGGGAAATCTTCGAGCGTGAGGGTGAGTCGGCATTCCGCGACTTAGAATCGGCCCTGCTGCGGGAGATTTGCACCCGGTCGCATCTGGTGGTAGCCACGGGCGGCGGGGTAGTGCTCCGGGAAGAAAATCGCCGACTGCTTCGACAAAACAGTCGCTGTGTCTGGCTTCGTGCCAGTGTGCCGGTCATGCTGGCCCGCCTGCAATCCGACCCGGCTACGCTCACGCAACGCCCCGCGCTGACGCAATTGCCTCCGCAAGAAGAGATACGCCAGCTCCTCGAGCAACGCGAACCGCTCTATCGTGCCTGTGCCGATCTGATCGTGGACACTGACCGGGCTAGCCCGGAGCAACTTGCCAGCCAGATCGCCCAGCGGTTACTTACGGATTCTGGATAGCCGCTTGCGTTTACCGCCGCGGATTGGCGCACCGGTTGTCTCCCGGCTGGCGAAAAGAGTGTCCCCTTGCCGATTGGGGCGGAATTGGTTAGACTAGCATTGCCTGCCTGCCGGAATGTCGCTGCCCCGGCAATTATCCCGCCAGCATGCGGTTCTTACGAGGATATTGCGATGAACGTGATGCGGAGTTTCTGGCCAGGACTGGTGCTGCTTTTCTGGGTGATAGCTGCACTGGCCCAGGAAGCGAAACCAAAACAAAGCAAGGAAATCAGCTATTACCGCGACGTTCGGCCGATTTTGCAACTCCGTTGTCAGGGATGCCATCAGCCGGCCAAAGCAGAAGGTAACTACATAATGACCGAATACCGCACCTTGCTGGAAAAGGGGCGCAGTGGCGAACCAGGCATCGTTCCCGGTCATCCGGAAAAAAGTCGGGTCATGCAGCTGATCGTGCCACAGGAAGGCAAGCCGCCAGCCATGCCCCGCAACCAGGACCCGCTCACACCGGAGCAGGTGGAAATTATCCGCCAATGGATCGCTCAGGGAGCCCGGGATGACACTCCAGCATCCGCACGCACGGCACTGGTAGATGAATCGCATCCCCCCGAATATACGCTACCCCCGGTGATCACGGCGTTACGGTTTTCGCCAGATGGCCAGTTTTTGGCGGTGTCCGGATACCACGAAATTTTGCTGCATCGCAGCGATGGTTCCGGATTGGTGGCACGGTTGATTGGCCAGTCGGAGCGGATTCAATCGCTTGCGTTTTCCCCGGATGGCCGTTATCTGGCCGCCAGCGGTGGCACGCCGGGACAATTTGGCGAAGTGCAAATCTGGGAATTACGACCGGAGGTGCGGGACTTATCAGCGTGGGTTTCGCCGTTGACGCAATGGACTGCCAGCACTGCAGCACTGCCGGGCCCGGGCAGGGTTTGTGTAGCATCTGCCATTCTGGTCGGTTTGCAACCTCCGCCCAGTTTGGGTCAAATACCGACCGGGAAGTTACGCAGTTACAAACTCCGCCTCGCCCTGCCCGTGAGTTACGACACTGTGTACGGCGTGAGCTGGTCGCCGGATGGGAAATTGCTGGCGTTTGGCTGTGCCGATAATTCTCTGCGAGCTATTGACGTGGCCAGCGGCAAACAGGTTTTATACCAGGGTGCCCACCAGGATTGGGTGCTGGATACGACCTTTTCCAAAGACGGGTCGCACCTGGTTTCCGTCAGCCGCGACATGAGCATGAAGCTTACAGAAGTGGCAACGCAGCGCTTTGTGGATAACATCACCAGCATCACGCCGGGCGCTTTGAAAGGCGGACTGACTACCGTGAGCCGGCATCCGAAACAGGATATTGTGCTGACGGGTGGTTCGGATGGGGAGCCGAAGATTTATCAGATTTTCCGCACCAAGGCACGCCAGATTGGTGATGACTTCAACCTGATTCGCAAATTCGAGCGTCTGCCTGGCCGGATTTACGCTGCGGAATTCAGTCCCGATGGCCGACAGGTTCTGGTCGGGGCGAGTGCTTATGGTACCGGCGAGGTACGCCTTTACGACGCTGAATCCGGCAAGCTGCTCTGGCGCTTCGACCAGACCGGACCCGTGTACGCGGTCAGTTTCCATCCACACGGCAAACTGGTGGCGGTCGGTGGATTTGACGGAACTGTCCGCTTGCTCGACGCTGCCAACGGCAAACTGATTAAGGCTTTCGTCCCGGTGCTCATCACTCAGAAGCCCCAGGCTTCTACCAATTAGCGAAAATTCTCGCTGCCGAACTCAGGAGACTCGGCTATGAGCAGGAAAGCATGTGCGTTTGTCATCAGCTGGCTAATGGTTGCGCTGCCTGGCTGGAGTCAATCAGAGAAATTGCCACCAGGTGCGCAGGTAACTCGCCTGGAAGCATTCCCCGACCGCGTGGAGCTGGTCGGCCCGTTTAGTTATCGCCAGCTGCTTGTCACTGCTCATTTGAGCAACGGCGAAACCCTGGATGCTACTCGTATGGTAAATTACCAGGCACCGGCCAACCTGGTGCAGATTTCGCCCCTGGGCCAGGTTACCCCTGTGGCGGATGGAGCCGGTGAAATTCGCGCCACACTCGCTAACCAAACGCTGACCATTCCGGTTCTGGTGCGTGGCACCCGCGAAAACTACTCGGTAAGTTTCGTCCAGGACGTGATGCCGATCTTGAGCAAACTCGGTTGCAATGCCGGGACGTGCCACGGTGCCGCCAAGGGGAAAAACGGTTTCAAGCTGTCCCTGCGCGGATATGATCCGATTTTCGATCATCTGGCATTGACCGATGACGTGGAAGCCCGTCGGTTCAATCGGGCCGCTCCCGAACGCAGCCTGATGCTGATGAAACCGGCTGGCGCCGTGCCGCATGTCGGCGGCGTGCTCATGCAGCCGGGCGACCGTTACTATGAGTTGATCAAACGCTGGATTGCTCAGGGCGTGCCGCTGGACAAGAATGCTCCCCGCGTTGTCGGCCTGGAGATTGTGCCGAAAAACGCCATCCTGCCGCTGCCAGGCATGAAACAGCAGGTAGTGGTGCTGGCACGGTATAGCGATGGTAAAGTCCGCGACGTCACCGCCGAAGCGTTCGTCGAAAGCAGCAACACCGAAATCCTGACCGCTGACAAGAACGGCTTGGTCACTGCCGTGCGACGCGGGGAGGCGGCTATTCTGGCCCGGTACGAAGGTGCCTATGCCTCGACGCTGTATTTCGTGATGGGCGACCGCAGCGGTTTCGCCTGGCAGGATGTGCCGGAATATAACTTCATTGACACCCTGGTTTATGCCAAGCTCAAGCGTTTCAAGATTCAACCCAGCGAGGTGTGCACCGATGAGGAGTTTATCCGCCGAGTGTATCTCGATCTGACCGGCCTGCCACCTACCGTGGAAGAAGTCAAACAGTTCCTTGCCGACTCTCGCCCGTCCCGCATCAAACGCGAGGAATTGGTAGATCGGCTGGTGGGTAGCCCCGATTACGTGGAACATTGGACGAACAAATGGGCCGACCTGCTGCAGTGCAACCGCAAGTATCTCGGCGATCGTGGAGCTGCCGCTTATCGCGAATGGATCCGCAAAGCCATCGCCGAGAACATGCCCTACGACAAGTTCGCCTACGCCCTTTTGACTGGCAGCGGTTCGACCCTCGACAATCCACCGGCCGCGTATTACAAGATTCACCGCGAGCCGGGCGATCTTGTCGAGGCTACCACGCACCTGTTTTTGGGCATCCGCTTCAATTGCAACAAATGCCACGACCATCCGTTTGAGCGCTGGACGATGGACAACTATTACGAGTTGGCAGCTTATTTCGCCCAGGTCCAGCGCCAGGAAGACCCGCGCTTCAAGGGACAGCGGATCGGTGGCACGGCTGTGCAAGGGGCCACTCCCCTGGTAGAAATCATCGCTGATGCGAAAGGCGGGGAGATCAAAAACGAACGTTCCGGCCAGACGGCGGTGCCGAAGTTCCCGTTCCCTGTGGAGGTGGAACTACCCAAAGACGCTCCGCGCCGCGAACAACTCGCCCGCTGGCTCACCTCGCCGAAGAACCCCTATTTTGCCCGGAGCTACGTCAACCGAATGTGGAGTTACCTGACTGGCGTCGGTTTGATTGAGCCCGTGGACGACATTCGCGCAGGCAATCCGCCGACCAATCCCGAACTGCTGGAGCGGCTGACCGAGGAATTCATCCGCAGCGGTTTCAACACCCAGCATTTGATCAAACTCATCTGCAAGTCGCGGGTCTATCAGCATTCGGTCAAAACCAACCGCTGGAATCAGGACGATGAAACCAATTACTCCCACGCTATCGCCCGACGGTTACCCGCGGAAGTATTATTCGACGCTATCCATCGCGCGGTGGGTGCGCCCTCGAGAATCCCCGGAATGCCGGTCGGAGCCCGCGCCGCACAATTGCTCGATTCCAGCGTTCCGATTCCTGGCGGTTTCCTGGAAATATTCGGCAAGCCACCGCGAGAAAGCCCGTGTGAATGCGAACGCTCCAACGATCTCCTTCTCGGCGCCGTGCTCAACATGATCAACGGCCCGGTTATCAGCGAGGCTATCCGCGACTCGAACAATCGCATTGCCAAGCTGGTGGCTAGCGAAAAAGACGATGCTCGCGTCGTTGAGGAACTTTTCCTCATGATCCTTAATCGCCGACCTACTCCGCGGGAACTGGAGGCGGGCATCCAGGCGCTCAATGCTCCGCGTAACGATTTTGAACGGCTGGCGCGAGAACGCGAACGGCTCGAAAAAGCACTCGCCGAATCCGAAGCGCGGTTGCCCCAGCGGGCCCAGGAATGGGAAAAACAGCAGACCATCTGGCACGCCGCTGAAATCCTCGAAGCCAGAGCTCAATCAGGTGCGAAATTCGTCCGCCGACCGGATGGCTCGATGCTGGTCGAAGGCCCCAGCGCCAAAAACGACGTTTACTACGTGCGCGTGCGTGTGCCGACCAGCCAGGTTACTGCCGTGCAACTCGAGGTCCTGCCGCACGATTCTCTGCCGGGCAAAGGTCCCGGTCGTGCTCCCAGCGGAAACTTCGTCCTGACCGAATTCCGCGTGCTGAAACCCGGCGACAAGCCCGAAGCCAGCGTTGCTGGTTTGCTCGGCAGCATTGCCGCGGAAGCTGTCGGCTGGCAAGCGCTGCCGCTGCACCGTCCCCAGGCAGACTTTTCGCAGAACGGCTTCCCGGTGCAAAACGCTCTCGACAAGCGCGACGATACGGGTTGGGCTATCGGCAACGAGTTCGGTAAGCCTCACCGGGCCAGTTTCGAGTTTCGGGATACGCAGACCGGGACTACGGAACTGCTGCTCGTCCTGGAGATGAAACATCCGCAAATTGCCAACCACACTATCGGGCGATTCCGCATCTATACCACTGCCAGCCTGGCGCCGGTGAAGCTGACCGGACCACCGGAGAAAATCGCCAGCATTCTCCGTCTGCCTCCGGAAAAGCGTAGCGAGGATCAGAAAAAAGAGTTGCTGAACTACTATCGCGGGCTGGACGAAGAATTGCAACGCCTCAACCGCGAACTGGCCGAGATCGGCACGCCGGGCAGCGTGCGTCTCCTCGGTGCTCAGGATATCGCCTGGGCCCTCATCAACAGCAACGAATTCCTGTTCAACCACTGATGGCCCTGCGGCTATCTTTCCGGCCGAGGCACGGGGATAAAGACGGGATTATCGGATAATTTGACGGCACCGACAGTTTTCCCCGCCAGCAATTGCCGCAATTGCACTGCCGCGGGCTCGTCAATGCTGTCGAAGCCGCCCACCGTCACCAGCGAAGTTTCCTGGGTGTGCAGCACATAGGCTTCGTAATTCAAACTCGGATGCCGCAGAATCTGGCACAGATTGTGCGCCTGTAAAGCGGCAGCGTCGGGTTTCCAGCCGAGGATTTTTTCGAGCTGCCGCATCTCCTTTTCCACTACCGGATCCAACGCGGTTGGGCTGGGGGCGACCCGGTTCATCACCGGTGGGGTGCCTCGCATGCCAACCACCATCGTCGGCGACTGGTACACCTTCACCAATAGAGTAAACCGTTTCGGACAGCGAAGCAGGCTGTAGGGGTTGTTGCGATTCAGTTCGGCCCAGGTAGGGTCCCAATTCTGGGGTCGGTGTTGCTCCGATTTGGGAAGCAGGGGATTGGGTACCACGAAAGCGTACCGGAACGGGTTATACGGTGCATACTCGCCTTTGACCCTGCCGGAGTTGTTTTCGTTTGCTTCGTTCCGTTCTGGGCGGAGAATGAATAGCACTGGCAGGGGAACATCTTTCGGTGGTGGCAGTTGTTTGATGCGGTCGAGTTCGCGGCGAGCATCGTCCCAGCTGCGAAAGTCTCCGACCAGCACTGCGTATTCGTCCTCAATCCGATAGCGGCGAAATCGCTGGTTCGGTCCATAAAGCTCCCGCAGGCGTCGCAGTTCCTCTTCCTGCTTGCGGCGTTCCTCTTCCGAACGGCTGAACAGGTAAACCCGGCAGCGGTAATTTTGTTGCACATAGCTGGCCAGACGCTGAGCCAGTTCGCGAGCATTATCTCCGCGAAAACTGCCAACACAGATCAGAAATGGGCCACTCTGCGGCGTCAACCAGGAAATAGATGGGGGAGTGGTTTGCCCGCAAAGTTTCTCCAGCGCAGCAAGCCAGCCGACACTGGCCAGTAAAAAGGTTCTTCGCTGCATCGTGTGCTACTCCCGTGCAGGCTTGCCAGGGGCAATCGGAAGCCCGCCGCCATTCCGCTAATCAAACGGCATCAGGTTCATCTGCTGCGTGGCCTGGCAGCACCATCCCTATAACGTTTGCCTCGCTGCCGTCCAGGTCGATCTGTGGCTGGTTTTACGCGACCTGCGGTCGGCACCGCAGCAGCACCTTTGAGCGCAGCTACGTGGCCGAGCCTGGGAGAATTTCCTTCGCCGCACCGTGTGTTTAGCCGCGACCGGCATTGACAGCCGTTCGACGCAGCTGCTATAGACGTTTCCTCTCCCTTCCGGTCCCGTTTTTGCGGGAGCCAATTCGTGGTGCCATGCAAAACGCCGAACTGCTCGACGGATGCTCGCCTGCTTGTCAGGTTTCAGCGTGGCAGCGCTTGCCGACCGAGGGAAACAAGCGATCGTCCAGCCCGACCAGCACGCTGGGTGCTCTCGGCAGTGCTTGTTTGTATCGGGGGGACAGGTTGCCAGCTATCACTGTGGACGGTTGATCTCGGGACGAAACTCAGCGCAACGCAACCGGTCGTGGCTAATGGCGAACCGGCTCTTGGGCAGACCGCGGATGCGGTTGCGCCGGGCAGTGCCCCAGGCGAGACCGCCTCGGCCAAACTGCAACAACTTTACGAGCAGGCGGCACAACGCTACGCCCAGATAGACGACTACGTATGCCGATTTCGCCGCCGCGAAGTGCTGGCCAACGGCAAAGTGTGCGAGGATATGGTCATGCTCCGGGTTCGCAAACAGCCGTTGAGCCTGCGGTTCACCTGGCCGAAAGGTTCCGCCGATGAGGGGCGGGAAGTCGTTTACGTTCAGGGACGCTTCAACAATCAGCTGGTGGTGCGGACGGGCAAGGGAGATTTGCTTGCCGGTCTGCGGGTGGAACTGGCTCCCGATTCGCCTCGGGCTAGTGCCAACACCCGCCGATCTTTTTTGCAGGCCGGTGTGGGCTATCTCATCGAGGCTTTGGGCGAGGCACTGCGGGAGCAACAGAAAGGTTCTTACCGCTACGGTCGCATTCACTACCTCGGCAGGCAAACGCGAGCGGAGTCGGCCACACCGCTGGAATGTCTCCTGCAGGAAATTCCACCGGGCCTGGAAAAATATCTCCCTCGCGGTGGAAAACGCTACTTTTATCTCGCCACCGATTCCCGTCTGCCCGAATTCGGTCTGCCGGTTCTGGTGATTACGCTCGACGAGAATGAGCGGGAAGTCGAGTACTATTGCTTCGACCGGTTCAGCATCAATATCGGGCTGCGCGACGAAGATTTCGATCCCGACCGGCTGTGGCAGAAAGACGATGACCGTCCGAAACCGCCGAAACAGTAACGGGTCCGGCAAAAATTGTTTCCCCCCTCTTGCCAGTACCATCGGGAACCTGCCTAATATAAATGCAGCAACCAGCGCTGAGCCGAAGACCGGCCGAACAGCAAACCGCTTCGGTCGCAGCACGTACCCGAAGACCGCGATAGCCTCGACCAGCACTGCGAGTCTCTCCAGACCGTCGGAGAATCCCACGCGGTTCTCGGTAACAGCAACCAGTGAGGTGCCACCATGACCCGGTTAGGCGAGTTACTGGCATACAAGGGAAATCAGGTGTTCACTATCGAGCCGGAAGCCACGGTTCTGGCCGCTGCTGAACTGATGAACCAGCACCGCATCGGTTGCCTGCTGGTGTGCGAGGGCACGCGGATTCACGGCATCCTTTCCGAGCGGGACATTTTGCAGCGGGTGGTAGCAGCGCGACGGGATCCCAGTACCACCACCGTGGCCGAGGTCATGACTGTGCACGTCATCTTCGCATCGCCCGACATGCCCATCGAGCAGGCGCAGCGGATCATGATGGAAAAACGCATTCGCCATCTGCCGGTCGTTAGCGATGACGGTCAGCTGTGCGGCATGATCTCGATCGGCGATCTCAATGCCTGGGAAGCTCGCAGCAAAGACGCCACCATCCACTGGCTGCAGGAGTATATTTACGGCGTTCCATTCAGCTCCCGTTAATTTTCCGGTACAACCTGAGCCCTGCCGTTGTTGTCGGCAACCGTCCTGACTGAGGCTGTTTCTTGAACACTTCTCGCAGCGGCGCGGAACCCGTGGCAGTTTCTGGTTCCAGATTAGTAGTTTTCCGGGTAGCAAAGCAACGTAAGTCCAAAACAAAATGGGGTACGCGTCGGATGCGTACCCCTGAATAGATTACCGCACCGGCCTTAGATGTAGATGTCAGGTTCAGATAATGGCAGGCCTAATCGCTAAGATTCTGGACGTTGAAGGTAAAGCCGTCGTTACGCACAGCAGCCAGGACGAAAATGTCGCGATCTACCGTGTACTTAATCCTGCGCACCGAGCGATCCACCATGACGGCGTTGAAGGAACCAGGATGAGCCGAGCCAAATTTCGTCGTGCTCCCCTGGTAAGTTGCGGTATCCCGCATCGGTGCCCAGTCCAGTGTGTTCGTATTCGATGTCGGTCCCATGGGCCGTCCGATGTTGTCAGCGTCCCATCCAGCCGCCCAGCCATTGTCGCTCGGATTACTACTGGTCGAATACTGATTGCGTCCCAGGTACTTCTCTCCAATTAGAATCGTGTTCGAAGTGCCATCGGGACAACCAGACTCCAGATCGAGGACTCGCTGCGGGTTGTATAACGTGTTGTTGGTATAATTCACGCCGCAACGGACGATCATGCCACTCTCTTCGCTGTTGAACCCGATAGTTGTTGCTCCCCCAAACAGTGCGGGATTCAATGGCTGATACGTACCGTTGAACCCACCGCAGCCGAGATAATCGAGAAATCCGTTGGGACCGTTACCCTGGTTCGCTTGCAATACGGAGACGTTCAAAGCGGCGCCGTGGACGGGACCAGCAAGGGGATTCTGGAGGCTGACTTCCCACGTGGCCGTGCCTTGTGCTCCGTTACCCATAGTGAGAGTTCCAGGTCTTCTCCGGCTGGGACACACATAGACCGAAACGGCTAATCCGCGAATGTTATGTTCCTGACCGGGCGGGGCAGCGTGCTGCGTGCCATATTCCAGGTATGGCAAAATCTGATAGCCCCAGCCCCAGCTCTGCCAGGGAGGACCGGCAGGCTGACCACCGACGAAAATCCTGGGGGATTGCCAGTCATATCCGCCCGTAGGCAAAACGCGATAATCATTTTGATGGTTATGAAAGGCGATAGCAATCTGGTTCAGGTTACTCTGGCAGCGCATGCGGTTCGATGCTTCGCGGACACGCTGAATGGCCGGTAAGAGTAAGGCCATCAAAAGTCCGATAATGGCGATGACCACCAGCAGTTCGATGAGGGTGAATCCCCTCCGAGCACGAAATCGCCTAAGCATGAGACGTCCTCCTCTGGAATGTACCAGCGGGGATGGCCGCCCATAGTTATCTCCGGCTGGTACTGTTTCAGAATTCGATCCAATGGGCTGGCCCCTTTTGCCAGGCATAGTATGCAAAAGAGGTTAAGGGCTGATGAATCCCTGGCTGAACACGATGCAGTGACCAGTCAATGGGGGGACAAGTCGAAGCAGCAAAAAGAAGGCCCGGTAGAGCCACAGTAGCCCTACCGGGCCAGTGTGTTCATCGGCCGCACCGTACCGTTATGGGAGCGACCCTGGAACCACATAAGCGGTTATTACTCCAGGTTACGAACGTTGTAAGCCTGGCCGTCATTGCGGATGCAAGCGCGGCGCAGAACTTCCGGAGCCACCGAGTAGCGAATGTAGCGGATAGAGCGATCGGCCATCACGGCGTTGAACGAGCCGGCATGCGGCGAGCCGAACTGAGCTGCCGTCAATGTAGTCGGCGCCGTGTAAGAATAGACCACCGGATTCTGGTCGTTATCCTGGACGGCCATCGGTGGCACAGGAGACGTGGTGGTGTTATGCACCGCACCAATCGTTTCCGCATCATACCCCTGCGTCCAGCCGTAGTTGTTGTGAGGGTTGCCAGCCACTTCGTACAGCTGTTTATTCATGCGCTTTTCAGCCAGCAGAACGGTATTCGAAGTTCCGTCGGGGATGCCCGCATTCAGGTCAATCGAGCGACGCTGCGAAGCCTGGGGATGGCTGAACCCGCTCGCCACCACCGTTCCGCTCATCGTCCAATCGCCATAAGGGGCAACTGGATAAGAACCCAGGCTGTCGGTGATCGGCCCGATGATGCCGCCATTTCCGACATAGTCATTGGGAGCGATAAGCGGCAAAAGCGTACCAGGCACCGTCTGCGGCTTGCGCCGGGAAGGACAAACGTAAGAGGGAACCACCGTCTGACGGATAGCGTCATCCGCGTTGAACCGGTGGAGGTTCAGCAATTCCATTTGCGGCAGAACCTGGTACATCCAGCCCCAGTTTTGTTCCGGCGTCTGGGCCGGCTGAGCTGGAGGAGCATAGCTTCCCCCTGTTGTAGAGTTAACAGTGAATGGAGGGGTGGCGGTTGGATTCCAGATGACCCGCCCAGTGTTAGGCCAGCCACCCGTGGGGAAGATGTTGAAATCGTTGTGGAAGTTGTGGAAGGCGACACAGATTTGATGCAGGTTGTTCGCACAACGAGATCGGTTAGCCGCTTCACGCACACGCTGGATCGCCGGTAAAAGTAAGGCCATCAGCAGCCCGATAATGGCGATGACCACCAGCAGTTCGATGAGGGTGAATCCCCGCCGACGCACGACACCGGTTCTGCGACGCATAAGCAGACCTCCTTTTTGTATGGAAGGACCCGGAATTGTCGGACAGGCCCCGCGCCTGCCCACCTCTGTTCTTAGGCTACTGGTCGGTGATGCCGCTGTCAAGGGGTCAGCTCCAAAATTTTTGTTTCCGTGAATGGATAGGGTTCTACAAAGCAGGATTTTCTCAGACCGGTTTTTCCGTGGCGATGCCGAAGCCTGAATCAGTTCTCAGGAGGCAGGACATTTTCGCCGTTGCGGATGGTTGCCAGTGCCCGATAGGTAGCCAGGTCAATGGTTTCGCGGATAAAGCGAGTCGAACTGTCGGCCATGACAAACTGGGTTCCCCCGGGATGGCGACTGCGGAAGGAGTACCGGTCTTGCCACTGCCCAATGCCGCCGCAGGGCGCCGGCATGTTCGGCTGCATGCAAACGTTCGGCGGAATCGCACAAGTCGCGGTGCACATGTTGCTATACACCCAGGTGCAGCAATGCTGGTCCAGCTCCGGCGAACGTTCGCCGATCATGAAGGTGTACGCCGTCCCATCGGTAACATCGGTGAGGGTAATCTTCTCCTTAACATCAGATCGGTAAAACATCCCGTTGCCGTTGTCGAGTCCATTGCAACCCTTGAGAGGGTCGGAGAAATTATAGCCCGCAGCCGACCAGCACCAGTTCGAGCCTTCTACACCGGCGTAATTGATCATCGCCACCTGGACTGCGAAATTGACGGATTGGCGTACACCAATGGCGCGAGCGCGGTCACTGGGGCAGAACAGGAAATCCAGCTGGGTGGCCAGCGGGTTGAGGGCAGGGTTCTGGCTTCCGGCATTGCCGAAAGTAGCCTGCATAATCGTAGTGTTGTCGAAATTTTCCCCGCCTGTAGAATCGGCACTGCGGATTCTGTTGTAGAGATCGCCTCGCTCAAAGTACGGCAATAGTCGCGCAAACAAGCACCACTGCGCATCGTTGGCATTGCAGCAACCCTGCATGGTGATCTCACTACCGGTGCGTGGCAAAATTTTCCAATCATTGACATAGTTGTGTACGGCAACGGCGATATGCTTCAAATTATTGCCGCAACGCATACGGTTGCTTGCTTCCCGGACACGCTGAATCGCGGGCAAAAGCAAAGCCATCAGCAGCCCGATAATGGCGATTACCACCAGCAGTTCGATGAGGGTGAATCCCCGCCGACGCACGACACCGGTTCTGCGACGCATAAGCAGATCCCCCTTCTAAGTATGGAAGGACTCAAGCTTCTTGGACAGGCCCCGCGCCTGCCCACTTGTTTTTTTCATAGGTGCCGCAATGATTGCGTCAAGTACCCAAGAGGGAAGACAACAATCCCCTACTGGTGGAGCTATAAACCACCGGCATGAAAGGCCAGGGACAGCGGTAAGATTGCGGGAAGAGACGTTCACGTCGAGCTATCCTTTTTTTCGAACGGGCGACCCTGACCTTCACTCCATTCAATTATGCGACGAGCCCAATGTCAAGGGGTTCTTTCCGAAAAAGTATAGCTCTCAGCAAAAATTAATTAACCGGGCAAGTGGTACGCTGCCTGAATCAGTCCCGGTAGTGCATCGCCTCAAGCCGCGAGCCAGGGAGAGTGTATGCGCCGCGCTGGAGATCGGAACTGACGCAGAACCGGGTGACAGGTGCCTGACAGTGGCGCTGCCGAGATTAATTTTTTTTATCGCCCGTAGCACGGGATGCCCGCATCCACTGCCCAGAGCTGATATTGGCGCTGCCGAAGATCAATTTCCGTCATCGGGCACCCCTGGGCAGTCGCAGCAGGGGGCGCACCGGTTTTAGTGTGGCGCTGCCGAGATCAATTTTCGTCGTCGGGCACCAGGCCGTATTCCAGCATTTTCTTGTGCAGTGTATTGCGGTTGATACCGAGGCGGGCGGCAGCTTTGATCTGCGTGTAGTGGCACTCGCGTAGTACCTGTTCGATCAGTTCGCGCTCCAGGCCGCCGACCAGCCGTTCGTAAAGTTTCCCGGAAGCATCATCGGCAAACTGCCGAAGCCCAGCACGAACCAGGCGGGAGATCAGTTCCGGAACCGACTCGCCGTGCGATCGCGGTGTACGTAGCCGACGGGCCGTCTGCAGTTGCTCGCGAATCATCTCGGCAGTAATCCAGTCCTCCTGGCAAAGCACGACGGCCCGCTCGATGTCGTTTTCCAGTTCGCGGACGTTGCCGGGCCAGTTATGCTCGAGCAACAATTGCATGGCTTCCGGCTCGATTCCCTTGATCTCCTTCTGGTTTTCCTGGCAGTAACGGCGAAGGAAAAACTCCGCCAGAGCAGGAATGTCCTCCTTGCGTTCGCGCAACGGCGGTAAGTAAATGGGCACGACATTGAGCCGGTAGTAGAGATCGTCGCGGAATCGTCCGGCCGAGACTTCTTCTTCCAGCGCGACATTGGTAGCAGCAATCACGCGTGTATCCACACGGATAGTGCGACTGTCGCCGACCCGCTCGAATTCCTGCTCCTGCAAAACGCGCAGGAGTTTGACCTGCAGTTTCGGACTCATGCTGGCGATTTCGTCGAGGAAGATAGTGCCGGTGTGCGCCGCTTCGAATCGTCCGGTCTTGTTATCCACGGCACCGGTAAAGGCACCTTTGACGTGTCCGAAGAGTTCGCTCTCCAGCAGCGTCTCGGTCAGGGCACCACAGTTGACGCGGATGTAGGGGCCATCGGCACGCGGACTGAGTTGATGAATGGCGCGGGCGATTAACTCTTTGCCGGTGCCGGTTTCGCCCACGAGCAAAACAGTGGCTCGCGTCGGGGCCACCAGCCGCACCAACCGATACACCGCCCGCATCGCGGGACTGGTGCCGACAATTCCCGGTAATGGTGCATCAAGCGGTTCATGTTCGGGAAGACGTTGAAAGTTCATGAATGCGCCACCTGCACAGATTTTGCCTGAACCCGTATAAGCCACAGCAGTTGCGTACCGGAAGGGGTTTCCGCCAGCCTGCCGCGCTGCAATGCTCATTGTATGATAACGCAGAAATCTCGGAGGAACTGGCGGTGAGCCGGACGAACACGCGAACTGGCCAACCGGGTCGGCAGTGGGATAAAGTTTACGTCATCGGTGTGGGCGCGGATGGCTGGGGCGGATTGACCGCTCATGCCCGGCAACTGCTGGAGGAAGCGGAAGTCATCCTGGGTTCGGATAACGTTTTGCCCCTGTTGCCGAAACTGCCCGGCGAGACCATCGCGGTCGGCAACGATCCGGCCCAGCTGGTGCAGCTGGTGCAGCAGAATCTCCATCGCCGCACGGTAGTGCTGGCCAGTGGCGACCCGCTGTTTTATGGCGTGGCCAGGTATCTGTGCGATCGGCTTGGCAGAGACCGCTTCGAGATCGTTCCCCATGTCAGCACCATGCAGCTGGCATTCGCCCGCATCAAGGAAAGCTGGGAGGACGCCTACCTGACCAATCTGGCAACCCATCCGCTGGAAGAAGTGCTCGAACGCATCCGCACCGCCGAAACCGTGGGATTGTTCACCACGGAAAAATACCACCCCGCTGCCATTGCCCAGGCGCTTTTGGAACGGGGACTGGATTATTTCACCGCTGCCGTTTGCGAGAACCTGGGCATGCCGAACGAACGAGTTACCCAGGGGGAGCTGTCCGAGATTGCGGAAATGGAGTTCGCCCCGCTCAATGTGATGATTCTGAAACGCAAAGCTGGGCTGCCCGAAGCAGCTCGGCCAGTGGGCCGCTTTCGCCGATTTGGTAATCCCGAAGATGCCTTTGCCCAGAACCAGCCCAAGTCGGCTCTCATCACGCGGGCCGAAGTACGCGCTATTGCTCTGGCCTGGCTTGACATTCGACCGACCAGCACCGTCTGGGACATCGGAGCCGGTTCCGGTTCGGTCTCGATCGAGGCTGCTCAACTGGCCGAGCATGGCCTCGTTTTTGCGATTGAACAAGACGCAGCCGACTACCATCTCATTCTCGCCAATTGCGAGCGGTTTGGTGTCAAAAATGTGCGGGCTATCCACGGCACGGCTCCCGCAGTTTTTCGTGAATTGCCGCGACCGGATGCCATTTTCATCGGCGGCACCGGCACGGAAGTCACGCGGCTGCTGGAATCGGCCTGGGAGGCACTTTTACCGGGCGGCAGAATGATCATCAACGTCGCCACCGTGGAACATTTTGCCCGCATGTACGAAACCCTGCGCCGGCTTGCCTCCACCATAGAAGTGCGGCTGATTCAGATCGCTCGCGGCGTGGAACAATTCGACCAGCTTCGTTTCGATGCCGACAATCCTTCTTTCCTGCTGGGAACGACCAAACCGCTCAGCCCACCTCCGGCTGAAGTGGTTATTTAGGAGCCTCGCTTATGAAGCAGCATTCCCCACGATTTCTGCAGCTGGTACAGCAAGCCCGCCAGCGTATCCGCGAACTGACGGTCCAGCAGGTGTGGGAGAAGTTGTGTGCTGGCCAGCGCTTCTTCCTGATTGATGTCCGAGAAGAAAGCGAGTATGCCCGCGACCATCTACCCGGAGCCATCCACCTCAGCAAAGGGATCATTGAACGCGACATCGAGAAACTTATTCCCGATTGCACGGCGGAAATTGTGCTGTATTGCGGCGGCGGTTATCGCTCGGCCCTGGCTGCCGACAATTTGCAGAAAATGGGCTACTGCAACGTCTGGTCCATGTGGGGCGGGTATCGGGGCTGGAAGGAAGCCGGTTTGCCTCTTGAATCCAGCTGCGGCAGCTCCGTTTCCACCGGTTCGACTTGAGCCAGACCGTAGGCTGCCGGGAGCAGCCAGCGTCCTTGGTCGCCGCTGCGTGGTCAGAAAAAGCGTCCGACGGCACGCACTGGCTCGCCGCGATTATGTCGGTATTTTTGGCGGTGCCCGGCCAAATTGTAAAAGATTGCGTTGCCGCAGGGGGCTTGCGCGAGGCTCAGCTCAGGGCAAACGCAAGATTGTATGGCCGATCTGTGCAAGACTGCACCGCTGCGGGTTCGGACATGCGGGGCGCCGGTATCGGTAACCAGGATTCGGCACGGAAAGCCGACGCCCAATCGTTGCGAAGGAGTAGTTGGCGGATTGGCGACAAATCAGTTGCGCCGGTTACGCTGTCAGAAGCAAACGGTGCACGGCCTGGCGGCGCCAGTTGCCGAGTTCGATGGCCAGTCGGCGGGCTTCCTCCATTTGCACTGCTTCAAAGCGCACCTGTTGTCCCGGACGGAGTTGGCCCAGCAGGTCCCAGTCGGCCTGGATAACATGAGCCACGCGAGGATAACCGCCAATCGTCTGGCTATCCACGCCGAGCACCAGCAGTTCGCCGGCAACCGTCGCCTGCACCGTTCCCGGGCAGACTGGCTGCGACGGCAGATCGTGCGGCAACTCCCAGCCCACCTCGGCATGCAAGCGAACGCCCATGCGATTGGATTGACGCCCAACCGTCCAGGTTTTGGCGAGAATGGTGGCGCCCACTTCCGGCCAGAATGGCCCGGGCAGAACGCGGAGTCGGACGAGAGTCTCATTCCAGGCGCAGGCATGCGGCACAGGTTCGAGCCAGCGTCGCCGTTTCACTCGCCGCGATTCGCACGGCAACACTTGCCCACGTTGCAAGGGCTGAAAGCCACTCCGACTGCCCAGACGTTCAGGCACCAGCAACCCACCTGCCACCGCCAAATATCCACGCACTCCAGCCCTGGCCGGGCCGATCTCCAGTACCTGATCGGGGCGTAATAACCAGACCGTGCCCGGCGACACTTCCCGGCCATCTATCCGTAGCGGAAACGGTGCCCCGTAAAAAGCGCAGTAAAGTTCGCTGGTAGCGCGAAGCACCGGGCCGGCCAGAGTTACTTCCAGAGCACAGGCGTTCTCATTCCCGACCAGCGCATTCGCCAGGGCCCAACAGGTGCGGTCGGCCGGGCCACTTTGCGGTATCCCCAGATGACGCCAGCCAGGCCGTCCGCTATCCACCAGCAGGTCATACACGCCGGCCTTTTCGACGATCAGACCCATGGCCAATAGCGTCGCAGTGACGCTGAACTCCTGGACAATTTCCACCTCATGCACCGATCACCGGCCACTGACCGCGCGGCAATCATTGTGCGCTGGAGCAAGTCGCGATCGCAACCCCATCAGCCTATGCGACCTTTCAGGAGCGGGCCGGCATTGTCCTGAACCACGGCGCGATTTCCAGCCCATGCCGCGCCAATTCTTCTCGTAACGAGCGGGTAAAGTCCACCACGCCGGGACGGTCACCGTGCACACATACGGTTTCGATTCCCTGCTGCTCGACCAGACGCAGAATCTGCTGCACCGCTTCGGTCGGGTCTGTGACAAACGCTTCCGGGCGGGATCGGGGCACCAGAGAACCATCGGGTGAATAGCGACGGTCGGCAAATCCTTCTCGCACAAAGCGTACTCCCTGACGCCGGGCACATTTTTCCAGTTGCGAACCGGGCAATGCGACGATTGGCCAATCATGCTGTCTGGCGAATGCGGCGAGCAGTTCCGCCAGCGCTTCCTCGCGGCAAGCCTGATTGTAAAGGGCACCATGCGGTTTGAGATAGACCACGGCAACGCCTGCTGCTTCCGCCAGGGCACGCAACCCGGCAATCTGAAACAGCAATTCGGCCCGTAATTGTTCCGCACTCAGCGTCAGTTCCCGCCGGCCAAAATGTTCGCGATCGAAGTAACCGGGGTGGGCACCGATTACCACGCCGTATTGCCGTGCCAGTTGCAACGTCTGCCAGATGTCGCCAGGCGAACCGGCATGTCCAGCACACGCCACGTTCGCCGAAGTGACCAGCGGCAACAATTCTGCCTCATTGCCGATCCCCTCAGCCACATCGGCATTCAGGTCTATGCGCATCACCTGCCTCCGAACAAACATGCTCGTTTCCGGTCATTCTGTCGGAGTCATTGTAAAAGCGTGAGGTGACATCCGGCTGGCGACCACTAATTGCCCTCAGGCCGAGTCGCGGGACGTGGTCCGGTAACCTCGCAGGCCAGCAAAAAACATCCGGGAAGCGGCGGATTCCCAGGGGGGCCAGGAAACCCGAATAACCCGCTCCCGGATGTTGTGCTGAGAAGATGAGGCAATACCTGTGGTTACGGCGGCTATGGTTCCACCGGTGGAGTGATGCCGCGGTATGCGACGACGGCAAAATGCTGCAAGAATTGCCGAGCCCGAAGGGTGATCGTTTGCGATTCCGATTAGATCACAGCAAGCACAGGCTTGCGAAAATGCGTTGACCACCTGGCAGCGACGAAAGATGGATATGAGCGCTGGTCTTTCGTCCTGATGCGTATGATAGCAACGAGGCGGGATTCGTCAAGCAAATTCCCGGCTTGCCTGGGCGAAGCGGGTGGCCTACAATGGATGACCCCTCGCTCGTACCGGGCATTGCTGGACGAGACGGAGGGGTGGCAGAGCGGCCGATTGCGCCGGTCTTGAAAACCGGTAGGCGGGCAACCGCCTCGTGGGTTCGAATCCCACCCCCTCCGCTGTACGGGGCCGGTTGGTTCGGACTGGCTCCGCGGCGATACGCAGCTGGCTATGCCTGGCCGGGCTGCGTTTTCGGCTGGCACCTCCGTCGGCTCCGATAAACGCTCGTTGGCCGGCTTTTCCCTGCTACGAGACTCTGCCGCAATTGGCCTGAACACGCTGTCGGTCAGCGTGTCTGCCGGGACTATTTTCGCTATATGCCACGATGCTTCGGGAGATCGCATGCTCCACACGCTTCGTAACCTGGGAATCATTGCCCACGTGGACGCCGGGAAAACCACGCTCACCGAGCGTCTGCTTTACCTGAGCGGTGCCAAGCACCGTGCCGGAGATGTTGACGAAGGCACGACCACTACCGATTACGATCCGCTGGAACGGGAGAAAGGCATCACCATCCAGAGCGCAGCGGTCACGCTGGTCTGGGCGGGTCATCGGCTTACCATCATTGACACGCCGGGACACGTGGACTTTACGGCAGAAGTCGAACGGTCGCTGCGAGTGCTGGACGGAGCGGTCGGCGTGTTCTGCGCGGTGGGTGGCGTCGAGGTGCAGAGCGAAACCGTCTGGCGCCAGGCCGACCGCCACGCCGTGCCTCGCATCGCTTTTGTCAATAAGCTCGACCGCGTTGGTGCGGATTTCTGGAACGTTGTCGAGGAGCTCGAACGCAAACTCCAGGTTCATCCGGCCGTGTGTGCCATTCCGGCTGGACAGGGGAGCGAGTTTCAGGGCATCATTGATCTGGTCGAAATGCAATTCTGGCCAGCCGACTGCGACGCTGCCCAACCGCAATCCCGACCGATTCCTGAAGCGTTCCGTGAGGAAGCAGAGTTAGCCCGGGAGCGATTGCTGGAGACCGCTTCGCACAGTTGCGACGAACTGCTGACGTGTCTGGTGGAAAATCAACCGGTGGCGGCGGAGTTATTGCGGCAGGCCATTCGTCGGGGAACACTGGCGGGACGATTCGTCCCGGTGCTGTGCGGTAGTGCACTGCGGTTTCAGGGCGTGCATTTGTTGCTGGATGCGATTGTGCACTATTTACCTTCGCCGCTGGATCGTCCGCCGGTGGTAGCGCGGAGGCTGCCCGATCGGCAAGAAATCCGCTGTCCTGCAGATGTGAGCGGCCCCGTTACGGCCCTGGCGTTCAAAACGGTGAGCGAAAGCCACGGCGACTTTGTGTTCGTGCGAGTTTACGCCGGTCAAATCCGGCCGGGGATGACCCTGTACAACGTAACCAGGCAGAAGCCCGAACGTGTCAGCCACATTTACCAGGTCATGGGGGCCAGGCGTGAAAAGCGTGAGTCGGCCCAGGCGGGCGAGATTGTGGCGTTAGTCGGTCTCAAATATACCGCAACCGGGCACACCCTTTGCGACGCCGATCGGCCAGTCGTGCTGGAGGAAATCCGTTTTCCCGAACCGGTGATCAGCCAAGCCTTGCTGCCCGGCAAGAATACCGATGAAGGCAAGCTGGCCGATGCTTTGAGCCGACTGGTTCGCGACGATCCGACCCTGCGCGCCCGCACCGATCCGGAAACCGGGGAGTTGATTCTGAGCGGTATGGGCGAATTGCATTTGGAGGTGGCCATCCACAAACTGCGCCGCGATTTCCAGCTCGATTTGCAGGTAGGCAAACCCATGGTGGCGTATCGTCAGACCCTGGCACGGGCTGTCGAACTGGAACACCGGCACATCAAACAGCGAGGTGGACGCGGTCAGTATGCCGTGATAGTGCTCCGTTTAGAACCCCTTTCGCCGGAAGAACGGCAAAGTTTGGCCGAGGAAAAAATTGCCTGTGGCGAGACACCCGATCCGATGGGCCTGTATTTCGAGGAGCAGATTATCGGCGGGGCAGTGCCAAACGAATACATTCCGGCCGTGGAAGAAGGATTTCGTCAGGCCGCCCGCCGCGGTGCGCATTGGCCTTTCCCCTTCGTGGACATTCGCTGCGTTTTACTCGATGGCAAGCATCACGAGGTGGACAGCTCCTATCTGGCGTTTCAACTCGCCACTCAGGAGGCATTTGCAGAAGCAGTGCGGCAAGCCGGCGTGGTCCTGCTCGAACCCATCATGCGGGTGCACGTGTTTGCCCCGGACAGATATCTGGGCGATCTAAACCGCGACGTGTCCCGACGCCGTGGCGAGATTCTCCACACGCATCTGGAGCGCGACCGCTGCCATGTGGAGGCCTTGATTCCGCTGGCCAATCTGTTCGGCTATGCCAGCGACTTGCGCAACTTTACCAGCGGCACCGCTACGTTCACCATGGAACCCAGCCATTATGCTCCGGTCAACGAGGCCCTGGCAGACCTCCGCGTGCCTCGCTGATTCCGAAGCCGGCACACAGACTTCTTCCTTTCGCACCCGATTCACGGAGTTTCGCTTGGCACGCTGATTCCGAAATTCAAGCGTTCGGGAAGTGCGCCAGGCAAGGATTCGCAGTCGCGGCCAGGCAAGCGGCTGTGCACCAGCGTGCCAGCAGAGGTGGGCCAGACAGTTGGCCACGACGCCAGCAGACTGATCTTCCCGCGAGCAAGCCAGCCTGCTTACCACCAGTGCCACCCCGATGGCTTACTCTGAGTTGCTGAAGTTAACTAGCGGGCGAGTGTTCGCATTGCGGTACTGGCCATCGGTTAACAGTGCCGCGAGTGTTGCACCAGCATTTGAAGCATCGCCACTGCCGAGCGACGACTCTTCTGGTTGGCAGTGCTGCGAGTGTCAGGTCAGTGTCAACGGTGCCGCGATCCTCGCCCCTGACTGGGCCTTATTTTTCATCCGCAGGCAGCGCCAGGATCACCAGACTGCCATTGTCGTATCGAACCAGCAGCTGGTTGCGTTCGCTGTCCACCACCAGGCCACGCACAGGGCTTTTGTTGCCGCTACTCAGAAGCATGACCTGTCGCGTTTGGATGTTCGCCTGGCCAACGCTTCCATCTTCCATGCCGACCAGAAACTGCGAATTTCGCGGATGCGCGGTGATGGCGGTTACCGATTGCGGCAAGGCGAGTGGCGCCTGGGGTACCAGTTTGTCCCCCTGTGCTTGGAACGGCAACAATTCTTTCTCCAGCACAGCCGCGAGCCAGACGCCGTCGCTGCTGAACGCTGCCTGTGGTAGTCTGTCGGTCTTGTTCGGATAATCGTAAGTGTGAAGCAGTTTGCCTTGTGCATCAAGCAAGAACACTCTGGGCCTACCGTCGCGAGCTCTGCCAATCGCGGCCAGACGATGGCCGTTGGGGTTAGCACAAAATACCGGCCGGAACGTTCCGAAATCAATTTGAACCTCGCTTTTAGCGACCGCCAGAGGCACAACTTGCTGTGCCAGAATGGGGTAACGCAGCACTCCTGTGGTCGAGAGGACAAGTAAGCTAAACCGTGCTCCCTCGCTTACCACCATGCCCATGCGAAGGTCTGCGGCAGCGACTTCGCGGAGGTTCCAGTCGGCCTGGCTTGTATCCACCCAGAGGAACTTCTCTTGCAGTCCGATCGCCAGGATGGATTGCTCTTGGTGTCCGGCCAACCAGGCAGGCAGTTCCGGCAGCTTCCAGGTTCGTACCTGCAGTTTGTCCGCATCCAGATGCAACGCCAGCAGTGTCGGTTCGCTGGTTTTAATGTGCCGGCCGGCGCAGACCGCGATTCGGCCTTTGGTCAGCACAGGCCCCACCAGCGATTTCGGCTGTAACCACTTATCGAGTTCGTACACGGCCAGCATCCCCTGGGGGCCGGGCAGATCGGGGAATCGGGCGATGGCTTTTTTCCAGCGTTCCGCGATTGCCGGCGCCAGGACAGCGTTTTCCCGTAGCTGTTGCTGATACGCTTGCAGATACCAGTGCGCTGCTCGCTCGTAATACCAGCGAGCATCGTCATCGCGTTGAATTCCCTGTCCTGCCTGCACCCAGGCATCGGCTAATTCCAACATGTCGGGCACCGCTTTCGGCGTTTTGAGTTCGAGCCCGGCGGCACGCTCCAGCATCGCTTCGCCACATTTCGCCAGATGCTGAAAGCCCCTGGCATAGCGTTCCAATCGCCGCACATAAAACCAGCCCAGCAAACGCTGGCTTTGCGGATCACCGGCGTTTTGTTTCAGGGCCTGGCGGCAAGCCATAAGCTCGGCTTGCAGCTCCATCGCTGCGGTGCAAAGCTGAACCTGCCGCTGACAATACGCCAGCCTTTGCCCCAGTTGTGCCGGGAAGCGATTCGCCAGTTCCGCAGCGCGGCGCCAGCAGTTCCGAGCGATTTCCAGTTCGAGTTGCAGCGTGAGCGATTCCGCCAGCTCTTCCCAGTGCGCCAAGACTTTGTCCGCGGCCAGGGGAGAATTGCGAGACAGGAACCGGCTCGTGAACTCTTCCAGAGCCAGCATGGACAATAACTCTGCCGGCTCGGCGAACAATCGGTCTTGCAATAGGGCGATGCCACGTTGCAAACCCACCAGGTCAGCCGACTGCCCACAGATAGCGGCGATTTCGAGTCCGCAAGCCAAAACTTCCGCTGCTGACTCCGCCTGTCGGCCGTGGTCGGATAGTTTCCCGATCAACTCGGCTCGCGAGGCGGGGAGTCTCTGGTAGTGTGCGGCGTAGTCGTTGCGGATTTTTTCGCGGAAAGCTCTTTCCTCGCCTGGGACGGGTAACGGTTGCCGGGGCGAAGTGCCGGGTGGGTCTTCCCCACCTCGTACGATGTCGATCGCGGCGACAGGCGGCACCGGGGGTTCGGGCAACAATTCAGAGAACCGCAAACGATTTTCTCCGCGGATGACGGCTCGGCCTGACCGCCCGTCGGCCAGCACTTCCTGCCACTTTTCCCCTGGCTCATCGCTGCGTTGCACCAGGGCCGGCTCGCGACGTGCCAGATCGTAAAGAACCGTGACCCGCTCACCGTACAGCACCGCCAGATGCGAACCACCCGATACGAAGGCCAGCTTTTGCGGCTGGGCAGGGGTACTCAACACGATTGGTTCGCCTTCCTCCGACCAGACCTGAATGCGGTAGCGAGGCGGTACGGAAACACGCCACACCAGCGCTGCCCACCGACCATCGCTCGAAAGCGTGCCGACCGGCAAAGCTTCCGCTTGTGCTTCCGGCCTGGGCAGGCCCAGAGACCGAATTTCCTGCTGGGCCTCGTACAACCCTTCTTTAGTGAGCACGAAAGGGCTTCCCGTTCGTCCACGAAATGCGATAGCCACAGCTTCACCGACGCGACCTTTGACCAGTTCGTAACGCATGCTCGCGCAATCCACCACAACCACTGTACCGTTCCAGACCAGGGCCAGTTTTTCGGTGTACGGGGAATAAGCGACCGGGGTCTGCCAGGCTCCGCTCGGTTTGGCCGTGAGCCGAAACTGACATTCGCGCAACATCCGCCGTTGCACCGGATCGAAAAGCTGCACGCCGTCGCTGAAAACCACTGCCAGCTGGTGGACACCGCACCAGCACACTGCCAGCGGATGGCGTTCCGAGGCCACCGGGAAAGAAACCAGCGGTCTCCGCTGGGTAAAGTCGTAAATGTTCACCTGGCCGAGCTCCTCAAGAACGGCGACATACCGGCCAGTGGGGTCCACGGCTACCGAGCGAATTTTGCCCGTAACCACTGCCTCGCCAGGTAATTTCGTTGGGAGATGGACAGGCAGTTCGGGAACCAGTGGTTCATCTGCTGGTTTGGTGGAAGGCGAGGTATCCGCTTTATTTGCCGGAGCTGTTTCTTCGGGGGGTTTGGGTATGGATTGTGTGTCGTGCGAGGGTGGAGTGTTTTGCGAAACACTCGGCTTACTTCGCAACATCGTCAGCGCGATCCAGACTGCCAGGCCCACGCCGAGCAGGAACGTCAAGACCAACCCGGCCACGGCATATTGCAATTTTCGCCGACCGGCTTGCCAGCTTTGCTTGCCGGGTCGCTCCGGCAATAAAAGCGCCGGAGGCTCTGTTGGTTCAACTGGCTCACCCCCGATCGGTGCGGGGATTGGAGGCGGCACTCCTGGGCTGCTTCCGATCGCTAACGGAGCCAGGGCTTGTGCTACTTCTGCTGGTCTCTGATAACGTCCCTCGGGCTGCACCGCCAGCATCCGGCTCAACACAGTCACTAGTGCCGGCGGCACATCGGGACGCAGGGACTGGATCGGTGTAATTCGCCCTTGCTGTATAGCTAGAATTTTTTGCCTCGCATCACCATCGGCGACAGGCGGACGCCCCGCTAACAGGTAGTACAGAGTGCATCCGAGACTGTAGATATCAGCACGGGAGTCGGCCTGAGCCCCAGGCCGCAAAAGTTCCGGAGCCAGGTAATCAAGACCAATCAGCGAACCTGACCCGGCCACGCGTGAACCACCAGATGCGGCCCCACCTGCCATCGCACGGTAATCCTGCAGGTCGTTTCTCACCAGGGCCAGACCAAAATCCATCACCTTGACCACATCGGTCTGAGTGGCCGGGTCGCGGCTAACCACGATGTTGGACGGTTTGAGATTGCCATGCACCAGGCCCAGATCGGCGGCGTATTGCAAACCGCTGGCTACCTGACGGACGTATTCGCAAGCGGTGGGTGCCAGCAACGTCCCGCGGTCGCGGACCAGCTGTTCGAGTGTCTTGCCTTCGACATACTGCATGGCGTAATAGCAGCGCTGCCCGTCTCGGCCGGCATCGTAAACCGCCACAATGTTCGGATGCTGCAATCGCGCTGCCAGCTTTGCCTCATGGAAAAAACGCTCTATCAGACCCGGCGCGTTGAGTTTGGACACATCAACCACTTTCAGCGCACAAATACGCCCCAGAGCGCTGTGCCGAGCCTTGTACACTTCACCTGTCGGCCCGCTGCCCAGACGATCCAGGATGCGATACGGCCCCAACACCAGGGTGGACAATTGCCCGTTCATCAACGCATTCACCTGATACGCCGTCAGTAAACCGCGTTCAATCAGCAATCGCCACCAACGCAATCGATCCGAACATTCCCTGACCAGCGCCTGTAACTCGTTGTGCCGTTCGGCCGGCACCAGTTCCCACTGCACCAGCTCGGCCGCAATTTCCGCTACGCTGCTACTGGGCGACATACGTTTCTCCTGGTTCGAGGTTTTCCGATATTGTAGCACTGGCGCACTGTCGCCACAATCTCCCGAACTTCGGCCCGAGCATGAACGGAATACGCGAATCGCTCCGAAGCATCCGGCGAAATTTTTATGCAGCGTTGCTCTCTTGGCCGGATTATGAAAGCGTTCTGAGAAAGCCGCCTTTGCCTTTGGGAACTAATCTGCCGATGAGTTCGTCCGTGACAGTGATGGCAATGTGTACGACTAAAAAGTCTGGCTAGGCCATGAAAAATCTATGACAGGCACTTGAACCGTGGCAACGGCCTTGTTATCATCAGAAAGAGAGCATTCGTCGGGGGTCGGCAAGGAACAGGGCTCGCGCGGTTGAGAGGTTATCCGGGACTCGCACACGCTACTACTGCGCCAACGAATTTCCTGGCGCTTCGTCTTGCTCTATGAGTGAGAATACGGCACTGAGAGGAGGCAACGCGTGCACAGCTGGTGGCGAGCGTGGCGATGGTTGACCACGGGGCGACGGCCTTCGGCTAATTCGGGCAATGGTCGCGTTCGACAACGAGGCCAGGCACGTAAACGACCGGCCGAACGCCGTGTTTATCTGCACCTGGAACAACTGGAAGACCGGACGGTACCGTCCACCTCGATTCCGTTGCATCCGGTGAATTGGACGCCATTAGGGCCGTTTGGCATTCAGCCCGGGGGTTCGAGCAACATCTGGTCGGGCCGGGTCAACGCCATTGCGGTTCATCCGACGAACGCCAACACGATATATGTGGGCAGCAGCGGTGGGGTGTGGCGGACGCAGGATGGGGGAGTAAGCTGGACGCCGCTGACGGACCAGATGCCGAATTTGACGATTGGTGCCGTTGCAGTGGCTCCGAGTGATCCGCAGGTGATTTATGCGGGCACTGGGGAGATGCATTTTAGTGCGATAGATTCGTTTCCTGGGAGTGGGTTGTACATATCGCGGGATGGTGGTGCGAGCTGGGAGGTGACGTTTGGCGGGGCGGTGGACACGCAGATAGGGAACGTAACGCGGCCGGTGGAGGTGAATGGGACGATTTACTTTGTAGCGTTTACGCAGGCGAATGGGTGGGAGTTGTGGAAGACAGATGGGACGACGGCGGTGATGGTGGCGGACATTTATCCTGGTTCGACGAGTTCGAATCCGCGGTTATTGACGAACGTGAATGGGACGTTGTTTTTCGTGGCGGAGGATGCGAATCTGGGGGTGGAGTTGTGGACGAGTGATGGGACAGCGGCGGGGACGCGGATGGTGCGGGATATTCGGCCTGGGGTGCAGAGTTCGAATCCGAACTGGCTGGTGGAGGTGAATGGGACGTTGTATTTTTCGGCCAATGACGGGGCGACAGGGGTGGAGTTATGGAAATGGGATCCGAGCATTGCGCCGAGCGGGTCGGCACCGGCGGCGAATCAGGTGGTGCAGGTGCGGAACATTCGCGGGGGAGGAGGGTTTGGAGGGGATGGCAGTTCGAATCCGAGTTTTTTGACGAACGTAAACGGGACGTTGTATTTTTCGGCGATCAACAGTGGTGGTACAGGGGTGGAGTTATGGCGGAGTAATGGGACTTCGACGGGGACGGTGCTGGTAGCCGATATCAATCCTGGGCCAGGGGGGAGTTCGAATCCGAGCAATCTGGTGAATGTGAACGGGACGCTGTATTTTGCGGCGACGGACGGGACGAATGGGGTGGAGTTGTGGACGAGTGATGGGACGGCGGCGGGGACACAGATGGTGCTGGACATAGCTCCGGGTACGGCGTCGTCGGACCCGCAGAATCTGATAGCGATCAATGGCACGCTGTTTTTCACGGCGGATGATGGGGTGAGTGGTCGGGAGTTGTGGGTCAGCGATGGGACGCCGGGTAACACGCGGATGGTGAAGGATATCCGGTTAGGGAGCGCCAGCGCCAGTTTTGGGGAGATGGTGAACTACAATGGGGTGTTGCTGTTTGTGGTGGATGATGGGTTGCTGGGGGCGGAGTTGTGGCGAAGCGATGGGACGGAAGCAGGGACGGTGCTGGTGAAGGATATAGCGGCGGGGACGCGGTCGAGTCAGCCGCAGGGGTTGACGGTAGTGCAGACGGCTCCTGGAGTGTATCGGGTGTTTTTCGCGGCCAACGATGGGGTAAGTGGATTTGAGTTGTGGCGAAGCGATGGGACGGAAACGGGGACGGTGCTGGTGAAGGACATTCGATCGGGGGCCGCGAGTTCGGCGCCGCAACAACTAATTGCCCTGGGGAATCAGGTGGTGTTTCTGGCCAATGACGGGTTGACGGATTTGGACCCGTGGAAGAGCGACGGGACAGCGGCCGGGACGGTGAAGATAGCGGATACGAATATCACGGCGGGTTTGGCGATATCGGGGCCGTTTGACCGGCGGTATATTTCGGCGATTGTGGTGGACCCCAACGATGCGAACGTGGTGTATGCGGCGGTTTCGATTCGCGGTGGGACGGTGGTGGACAGCAGCGGTTCACCGCGTGAACGCTCCGGCATTTACAAGTCGGAAGATGGTGGGCGAACCTGGACAAACACCACCTGGGACAAAATCGTTGACCAGGCCGGCAACACGGCGTCCGTAGATCGTGCTTTCACCGATTTGATTCTTGTTCCGGACTCGTCGAGCCCGGTGGGTTACATTTTGTACGCGGCGATCGGAGATGCCCAGGGCCATGAAATGAATGGCCTGTACCAGAGCCGCGACGGGGGCAACACCTGGTTTCGCGTAGCGTCTTTTCCGGGCGGGCGATTCGAGCCGCGCGTCGGTCGCATTCGCCTTGCGGTTAGCAGTACGGATCCGGATTTCCTCTATGGAATTGTTCAGGACGCTGGGAGCCAGACTTTCGGACAGTTTTACCGCTTCCTGGTTTCCGCCGATAAAGGCTTTAGCTGGCGCGCGCTGCCAGTTGGTGGACCGAATGGTGTTCCGGACCCGTTCCGCTTTTACGCAAGCTATTCGATGGCGATCGCCATCGATCGGAACGACCCGTACACAGTGTATTACGGTGGCGAAAACTTAGCACGCGTGCACCTCAAGCACGATGACAATAGGCCGAAGGATGTTTCTCTTTTCACAATAGACGCCGACCCCCAGCGCACCAGAATTCTGACCACTGACGTTGCCGGCCCCGTCCAAGCCCCGCATCTCTACTTCCATGCTCTGGTCTTCACACCGGACGGCAAACTTTTGACAGGCAGCGACATGGGAGTGGGAAAGTATGATCCCGCTAACGAGGCGTTCTCACCGCTGAATGGGGACCCCAGTCTCGACTCTGGCAAGCGAATGCTCAACAACGCTCTGGTAACCAGCGTGGCGACTTCAGTTTTTGGCAACAATATCATGTATGCTGGAACCAAGACGACCGGGTTGATTCGCTTTGTCGACAAACAGCTATGGCAAGGCGTGGGCCGCACTCCGGGGCAGGCAACCGATGTTGGCTCTGTGATAATGGATCAATTGAATCCCGACTTCGTTTACGCTTTGGATAATCTTGGGGTCAACACCTTATCCGACTTTGTCGGTTCGACCGTTAGTTTCATTCGCAGTACGAATGGGTTTAACGCAGCGGCAATGCCGAACTTTGCCACTGTGCAGTCATTTGCAATTCCTACAATCAATGACTTCAACGCAGATTGGCGCGAATATTATCCGCCGATGGTGCTTGACCCAGAGTTGGAGCGCGTATGGTTCGCAAGCAGCTTGATGTACGAGGTGAGTAACATTCGCCGCGGGCCTACTTTCACGGTAGTTGGCTCGGCTACGATAGACCCAAGTTCGGGGAACTGGCTAGCGGATTTCTTCCCCAGAGGAGCGTTTACTGGCCCTAATAACCAGATCATTGATTCGAAAAGTCGCGTCAGCACGATCGCGGTGTTTCAAGTTGCCCCACCAAATCCTCCACCTCTGACCGGCGGGTGGATCTGGGGCACACCGGGAGGCCAGGGTGCCGGAGATGGCATGACGCTACCTGGAGACCCCGAACGAATTTGGGCAATCGACGATCAGGGCAACGTAAGCCGGACACGCGATATTGGCTTTTTAAACAGCTTTAGACCAAACAGTGTTACGAACACTCGCGGCAGAGAATATGCCTGGGATTTAGTTGCTCCGTTACCACCGGCGAACTGGGTGGATTCTGCTATTAGTGGTTCGAGTTCTTCCGATGCTGGGGTGCTGTATGTGGTGGCTGCGAGCTTCCGAGGTGGCGCGCTTCAGAGCCAGGTTTATATGACCTCAGACGACGGTAACAGTTGGCGGTCGATCGGCGATAGCTTGCCCGATGTGCCCGCGCGCGCTATCCTCGTCGAACCGCGGCAACCGGGCTGGCAGGACGACGTCTTGTACGTGGGTACGGATGCGGGGGTGTTCCGCGGCACCTACAACGCGCTAACCGGGCAGTGGGAATGGCGGCTGTATGGGAAAGGATTGCCCAACGCCCGTATCACCGACATGGAGTTCAATCTTGCTTTCAACGAGTTGATAGTTTCCACCTACGGGCGGGGGGTCTGGGGGATATTTGTCAATACCGATTTGCCGCCGGAGAACACGGTACCCGGTCCGCAAACCATTCCGGAAGACAGTCAGTTGGTTTTCAACACGGCCAACCGCAACGTGATTCGCGTGGATGACCCGGATGCCGACCCGAATCCGATTCAGGTGGAACTGAAGGTGGAGCGGGCCCCTGGGGTATTCTCGGGCCGGTTGCAGCTATTCACGACCGCGGGTTTGACGTTTCAGGCAGGCACGACCAACAACAGTCCGCATATCATCGTGCGGGGCACGATTGCCGATTTGAACAGCGCTCTGCATGGGCTGCGGTTCATACCCGACGCGAATTTCAGCGGCACGATCACGCTGACTATCACCACCAGCGATTTGGGGAACACCGGGCCGTTGCCGCCGGGGTTTCCGAATGGGTTCAGTACGACCGACACGGTGCTGATCAACGTAGTGCGGTCGAACGATGCCCCGCTGCTCAATCCCGATAGCGATCCTGGTCAGCCGGGCATTCAGCCGTGGAGTCTGGGTTCCATTCTCGAAGACGCCGGCACCAGCAATGCGACCAATCCGGGTATCTCGATTCGGCAGTTTATTGCCAATAATCCGGGGATGATTACCGACGTGGATGATGGCAATCCACCGGGTTATCTCGACCCGCGGGGCATCGCCATCACCGCTTTCGACAACAGCAACGGCACCTGGCAGTACACGCTGAACGGCGGTGCGACCTGGTCGGCCATCAATCTGGGAACAGGCGTAGCGCTGGTGTTGGCCGCGGATGCTGCTGACCAGACCCGCATTCGGTTTGTGCCCAACACTAACTGGAACGGCACGACGACGATCACTTTCCGCGCCTGGGATCAGTCCAACGGTGTGGCGAACGGGACGGTGATTAGTTCGTTTCCGCCGAACGGTACACCGCCAGGCGACACCAGCGCCTACAGTTTCGACTCGGCAACGGCTCAACTGACGGTGACGCCGGTCAACGATCCGCCGTCTGCCAGTTCGACTTCCACCAACTGGACGAATCCGCTGCAGGAGGATAACTTCCCGCCGGTTCCGGGCACGGTTTATCCGGAAATCACCCTGACGAACTTGCAGCCGGGGCCAGCCGTTACCGGCGCTCAGGATAATGAAAGCAGCCAGACAATGACGGTTACGGCCACGTTGCAGAATGTATCCGGTGCCCTGGCGGGAACGTTCATGTACAGCACCGACGGAGGCAGCACATTCAGCGCGACGCCGCCCAGTGGTTTGGCTGCCGGGGCCAACGTAATAGTCCGGTTTGTACCCGCTCCCGATGCCACTGGTTCGGCGGACATAGTCATCACCATCCAGGATACCGGTGGCACGGCCAACGGCGGCCAGGATAGCCGCACTTATACGTTCCCGATCAGTATTGACCCGGTCAACGATGCACCGACGATCACGGCTCCCGCTAGCGTTACCACCGACGAGGATACCGCCTTGTTCTTCAGCGGTTCTAATGTCATCAGCATAGCGGATGTGGATGCGGGGACGGGGACGCTGGAGGTGAGCCTGTCGGTGAGTCAGGGGGTTTTGAAGCTGGCGACGCTGAGCGGTATCACGGTGATGAGCGGGGCGGATAACAGCGCGAACATGGTCATTCGGGGGACGCTGGCGGCTCTGAACGCTGCGTTGAATGGTTTGCGGTACACGCCGGCGTTGAACTACAACGGTTCGGACACGCTGAATATATCGGTGAACGATCTGGGCAACAGTGGCACTGGTGGTGCACTGAGTGCCAGCGCCTCCGTGGCCATCACCATCAACGCCGTCAACGACGCCCCCACCATCACCGCCCCGAACACCGTCAGCACCATAGAGGATACATCTTTCACATTTACAGGTGCGAATACTATTTCGGTTGCCGACCTGGATGCTGGAAGTTCACCGGTTCTGGTGCGGCTAACGGTGCAGCATGGCACACTTACGCTGAGCGGTACCAGCGGGCTGAGTTTCAATATCGGCACGGGCAGCGGCGATGCTGTTATGGAGTTCACCGGCACCCTGGCCAATATCAACGCCGCTCTGGCTGGTATGACCTACACCCCAGATCCGGATTATTTCGGTACGGACACGTTGCAAGTTCTCGTAAACGACCAGGGCCATACGGGGAGTGGTGGCAACCAGACGGCCACCAAGAACATCACGATCAACATTTCGGGCGTGAATGACGCTCCGCGTCTGGTGCACAATCTGGGGCTGACCGTGCCGGAGGGAACCGGCCAGTTTATCACGGGTACGGAGTTGCTCTTCAGCGACCCCGACAATCCGCCGAGCCAGGTGGTGTACACGGTGTTGGCCTTGCCAACTCGTGGCGATTTGCTGGTCAATGGCACTCCTATCCAGTTTTTGCCGCAACCCCAGTTCACGCAGGACGACCTCAACAATAACCGCATTCGCTACGTTCATGATGGCAGCGAAACGACAGCAGACAGCTTCCAGTTCACCGTCCGCGACACTCTGGGAGCTACGGACGGCACCACTTACACGTTCAGTATCACGGTAACACCGGTCAACGATCCGCCGGTGGCCGACCTCAATGGCACCACTCAGGTGGGTACCGGTTACGTAGCGCTGTTTTCTCCGCCGGGACCGCAAACTATTTTCGTGGTGGACAACGTTCAGGCTGCCGTCTTAGACCCAGATTCGACCACATTGACCGGCGCTGTGATCACCCTGCAAGGAGCAGTCGATGGCACGCAGGAACGTCTGATTATCGGCGGATTGACCAATAACGGTACTGTTGGTTCCATCACTGTAACGTACAACGCCACGTTCCATACCATCACCCTGACCGGCACCGCGTCGCTGACCGACTATCAGAACCTGTTGCGAACGCTGCAGTACACCAACAACCTGACCTCGCCGACCTTGTCTTCTCGTCAGGTGAATGTGCAACTCAACGATGGCAGTGGGTTGGGACCGGTGAGCGTTGCGTTGATTGCCTTCCAGGGCAGTCAGGCTCCCGTTCTGGACTTGAACGGCCCCAGCGCTCCGGGCTTCGGTTACACGGCAGTGCTGCCCGTACCGGGCCCCAGCACGGTGGCCATCGTGGATAACGCCAACCTGGCCATTACCGATGCCGACAGCAGTTATCTGGCTCGAGCCCAGGCGGTGTTGACGAATCGGCCCGACGGCGACACGAATGAGCGACTGGCTATCAACGTCGCCCTGGCTCAGTCGCTGGGACTGGCCGTTACTTACTCGGCCAGCACTGGCACTCTGGAAATCGTTGGCCCCGCACCTTTAGCTGCTTTCACTCAGGTGTTGCGTTCCCTGCGCTATGAGAATGACAGGGCTTCACCCACTCCGGTTCAGCGAATCATTGAGGTCAGCGTGCATGATGGCGCCAATGTCAGCAACATTGCCAAGGCTATGGTAACCTTCACGGGCGGCCTGGCCCCATTTGTGGATTTGAACGGCTCGGATTCAGGCACGGGGTTCTCCGCGACATTCAACACTCCTGGGCCAAGGACTCTGAACCTGACCAGTGCAACTGCCACGGTTACCGATAGCGACAGTCCCAATCTCTGGCAGATTCGCGCCACTTTGTCCAGTGCGCCGGACGGTAGTCAGGAAGGTTTAATTGCGGATACAACCGGCACTTCCTTGAGCTGGAGTTACAATCCGACAACACGTGTGCTGACCATTGTCGGCCCGGGTCCGCGTGGTGAATTTGAAACGGTGTTACGCACCCTGCAATATTTCAACAACGCTTTCTTCCCCTCACCGGCAAGCCGAACCATTCAGGTGGTGGCTGACGATGGCGTCAACGTAAGTCTCCCGGCCACAGCAACCGTCAGTTTCGTCGGAGCACAGCAGGCGCCGATATTAGACCTGAACGGCCCAGGTTTCGGCACCGGTTTCACTGCTACCGTCCAGACGCCCGGCCCGGTTACGGTGAACATTACCGACACGCTTTCCGCAAGCCTTTCCGACAGCGACAGCACGCACCTGAGTTATCTCGATGTCGTTTTCGCCAGCACGCCAGGCAGACCCGATGGCGCTCAGGAAACTCTCCTGGCGGATACTTCAGGCACTTTGCTGCTGGTCACCAATTTGCCTAACGGGATTCGCCTGCAGGGAAGTGGCGGTAGTCCGCGCCCAATCGGCGAATTTGTAACCGTCTTACGCCGGTTGCAGTATAGCCATACCGGTGCCTGGCCGACGCCTGTATCTCGATCCATCATTGTCACCGCCAGCGATGGCTACAACACGGCCTCGGCGACAGCCACGGTAAACTTCCGCGGCGCCCAGTTCGCTCCGGCAGTGGATTTGAATGGCACGGATCAGCCAGGGACGAGTTTTGCCGCAACACTGGCGTCCGGGCAGACCCAGGTGGCGATCGTGGACAGCGATCTCGCCACCAGTGATGCCGATAGCACACATCTCAACCGGGCAGTGATTCGCTTGCTCAGCACCCCCGATGGCGCCAGTGAAAGCCTCGACGTTACCGCCGACCTCACCGGCACGGGTATCAGCAAGCTTTACAACCCTGCCACCGGCACCTTGACACTGTCGGGCGTGGCGCCGCTGAGCACTTATCAATCGGTGCTGCGGACTCTGGTGTACAAAAATACCAGGGCTTTCCCCGATCCGACGACTCGCCAGATCGAGGTGCGCGTCAACGACGGGTACAATGACAGTGCGGTGGCAACGGCTACGGTTACGATTGGCGGAACCACGCCGCCTGTTGTGGATCTCAATGGCGGTTCCAGTGGCATCAACACTACAGCCACCTTGCCGGGAACCAGCACGTCGGTGTTGGTTGCACCAGGTGCGATCGTCGCCGACGTTGATAGCGTGAGCCTGGCGAGGTTAGTGGTGCGGCTAACGAATAGACCGAACAGCTCCGACGAGTTTCTCACCGCCGACGTCAGCGGTACCGGCTTAAATTTCAGCTATAACATCAGCACCGGAATCGGCCTTATTACGGGTGCTGGTTCACCTGCTGATTACCAACAGGTGCTGCGAACCCTTCGTTACCACAACCTGGCGCTATACCCCGATACGACCAATCGCACCATCCAGGTCTATGCCAACGACGGCTACCGAAACAGCACGACGGCCACCGCTACTGTTTCCATCCTCCCAGCCCGCAGCATTCCCAATCCGAACGGTTCCGGACAGGCCCTGCTGGTGCTGGGTACCAACAGCAACGACGTTGTTCAGGTCAAACCCGGTTCCAGCAACGGCCAGTTCCGCATTGTCCTCAACGGAAACAACATCGGCACGTTTAATGCTACCGCTTTCCGACGCCTTGTTGTGCTGGCCCGCGGTGGTGATGACCGAATAGAGGTGGATCGGACGCTGAATTTGCCGAGCATTCTGGATGGTGGAGCGGGCAATGATGTGATTTTGGGTGGTGCTGGGGCGGATGTGCTGCTTGGCGGTGCCGGCAACGACCAGCTCTACGGTCGTG
>JBEPZY010000003.1:0-116672 GCA_041640595.1 Gemmatales bacterium
GCGGCCCTCGGTGCACTCTTCGCCATCCAGCAGCAAAACCACCGCCGCGAACACGCCGAATTGCAAGGTCAATTCGCCCTGAAACTTGACGAGCTGACGAAGAACATTGAAGGCCGGTTGGATGATTTACGCCAGCAGGAACTCGACCCGCTGAAACAGGAAGCTGGCCAATCGAAAAACCTCGACGAACGCCTCAAGAAACTAGAGGGAGCACTCAGCGGCTTATCCAAACAGATTTCCGACGTAAGCAAAAAGCTGCATCAGTCCGGAGAGGATAGCAAAGAGCTACAGGATGCGCTGGAGCAAATGTACAGAGAGGTAGGAAAACTCCGCCAAGAAGTCCGGGAGTTAAAACAATCCTTAATCCGTGAGTTGACGGTCAACCTAGAGAGCAAGCTCACGGACGACAACCGGCTGGTGTTCTCCGGCAAAACCGAGTTTCCGCCAGCCGCTGACATTTATGAGGCGCAGCTTTACAGGAATGCTGAAGCTGTTTCAGACAGAGTGCAGCAAAGTTCCAGACTGAAAACTCTGACGGACATCCAGCTGGTTCGCCAGTTCGGAGACGCAACTGGTGTCAGCCTGGTGCTAGCTTTGCCGGCCAAGCCTGGTGCGGAACTTGAATTGCGCTCGAATTTACCGCAGCGACTGCGCGAGCTTGAAGTTGGCAGGGACAGACCGAAGAGCCTAGAGCAATTCGAGAAGTTTCTGCAAGGTCTGGAACTTCGGCTGGTGGATCGCAAAGGCACGGTCTGGCTTGTCAAACTCGAATGCCGTCTTTCCGACGAGGACAGAAGGCGATTGCTGCAGGCGGAGCCGGTGTTCAAAAAGCCGCTCTTGGACTTGAAATAACGTCAGAGTCATTCAGCTCGCGGGACGCTAAACTATTTCAGGGAGCAGCAGCATGCCGCGGGTGCAGGAAGTGATTAGTCGGATACAGGCGGTGATGCGATCGGGCGACCTTCGCGCAACCGAGGATTTGTTGCAGTTGGCCAATCAGTATAAGGAGATTTGCGAAAGCACGTTACGCCGATTGCAGCGCTGCGACGAGTATCTCTTCCAGGGCCGTTATCCGGAAGCGATCCACTTAGCTTCGCAACCACCGCCGTTATTAGAGCTGGTCGGCGTGCTTAATTTCCCGGAAGCGCAGGGCTGGCACGACACCATTCTGATGTACAACTGGCCGGCAGCACCGCGGATCAACCCGGAACAGGTTACCGAACTCAACCTTGCTTTCGGCGTCTATCCCACTGTGGAGCCGTTGTTCCGCGAATACAGGTCTCTCGTGCTCAACAAAGGGCCGATCGCAGAACGGTTGCGGGTTTTGCGGGAAATAGAAACCCGGCTGGGCAAAGTGCTCCCGGCCATAGATAAGCAAATCCGCGAACTGGAAGCAGAGCGATTGAAGACGCTGGATGCGGAACTGCAACAGGCCATCCAGCGCCAGGAGACGGAAACTGTCAAACGCCTCTTCGCCGACCTGACCGATCCGCGCTGGCGTAGTCCGGTGCCGCAAAATCTGCTGCAAATGGCTACCGCTTATATGCAAAAAATCCAGGTTCAGGAGCTCCGCCAGCAGCTCGAGCGTGTCGGTCAGCGCCTGCACAAAGCCATGCTCCAGCGCGACTTCAATGCCGGTCAGCAACTGCTCCAGGAGTGGCATCAGCTGGCTACGCAACTGGGGCTGAACACCGCCGATCCATTGTGGATGCGCTATCGCCAGCCGCTCGACTGGGTGCGCGAACTGACCGAGGTATATGCTGTGGCCTGCAAGCCGGATGTGACCACCGATGAACTGGCCGCGTATGAGCAGGTGGTCTTTCGCTGGCGGAAGTTTTTGCCACCTTACCTGGAACAGATTTACGAACAAGCCCTCGAGGAGGCGCACACCATTGAAACCCGCTGGCGGCAAACGCTGGTAGCCATCGCGGTGCTGGGCTGCCTGATTTTGTTCGTGCTGGTACTCTTTTTCCTGACCCGATGAAACAGGAGTCGACCATGTCCCAGACGAACTACTACGTGCGGTTGGGTATGCAACTGATGGGGCCGTTCAGTCTCGACCAGCTCAGGGCTTTGAAAGACCGAGGCCGGTTGCAACCGTTTCACAGTATCTCCACCGATGGCCGCACCTGGCAACCCGCCAGCACCCTGACGGAACTGTTTCCACCGGAACCGCCTCCGGCCAGTGCCAATCCCGCGCCTTCGGTTGCGCCAGGCGCGCCGGCTGCCGTGGGTCCCGAGCAGGACGCCTGGTATTACCTGGACGCTAACGGCCAGCAAGCCGGACCGGTTTCAGGTTGGAAATTGCTCGAGTTGTATCATAATGGTGCAATCAGACGGGACACGTTTGTTTGGAAGCCAGGGCTGGACCAGTGGAAGCCTCTGGAGCATGTCTATCCGTTGCCGAGTCCCACATTACAAACAACAGTGCGAACTCAGCTCGGAGTTAGTGCACCCGATCTGGCGCGGTGGTCCCTGAGCGCCCTTCGAATTGCCATGATGGTGGAGGTCGGATTGGCCGTACTCGGGCCCCTCCTTATCATCTTGCAAGCGGAATCATCGCTTCAGGAATTTATCTTAGACCTGCTCAGAAACGAAATTCCTGCGGGGGTTGGCAGGTTGCGGTGGTTCTTTTTTACTCTGATTGTGATCGCGCTAATGGAACTTGCCGTGACCGCTACAGAGGGGATAAGCATTTTGGGTCTGGCCTTTGCGTCAACGAAGCAAGATACCGGGGCTCGTTCGGCTGGCATGGCGGGTTCTATCGTTCTTCTGGTGGGACTGCTTGGCATAATTATGGCACTGGTGTTCCTTATCCTTCTACTTCCAGCCACCTTTATCTACACCACTTTTGTGGCCGGGCTTGTGCTATCCGCCGGATGGTTCCTCGTTTTGCTATTTCTGCGTCTATTGGCACAGGATGCTGGAGCTAACGCACTCAAAAGTGAGTTTGGCTATCAGATGTTGATGTATGCAATAGCCAGCGCAGCCGTGGCGGTTGCCGAACTGGTGATAATAAGAGCGAACCAAGATGTGGGAGCGACCCTCGTGGAATTACTCTCTGTTGCCGGATGGATCGCGTGGCTGGCGGTGAATATCTGGACGGTCGTTTGCTTATACAGGTTGCCGCGGTTTCTCGGGCTTAGTGCTCAACGTTAAGCCCCTGAATTCGGCTGCGGTCGTGGCGCTTCCTCAGGTCAGTTGGCCAGAAGCGTTGATTCATATTTTTTCCAGTGGCGAAGGAGCAACAGCCAACGACCCGGATACCTCGTGACACGCGAAGCCTAAACCCAGTTACGCTACCGGAGCTGGAGCGAAATAACTCGCCAAGGAATGGAAGCGGTTGTGCCGCCGGCGGTTCCTGCGGAGAATTGTTTCGAGAAGACGAACCGCCTTCGGTGCGAGTGTCTGGCGATTCTCTGCGCTTTTGTAGCGCCGTTCGCTAGCCGGGAAGCCGGGGAAAGTTTGCCGAGGGAACTTTGGCCGGGGTACCTGGCGTGACCGAGACCCTCTTGAACCAGCCTGCGGCAGGTAATATTTTAATAGATAGCCTGCCGAACAACCCGCCGCTTTTGTCCTGCCCATACCTTCTCCAACGGACTTTCCCGCCGTCGGACCAGCAATCCAACACGCTTATTCAGGAAGCCTGCCATGACGCGAAGGTTTTGCGACCGTGAACGGACAAATGAGATCGGCGTTGTGAATGAAATCGCGCGACGCTATGCTCGTGCCGACTCCGCTACTGCCGACCGGATGCCGAGGGTAAGGCGCGAGGACAGCGGATCTTCCCGGCGTCAGAGGAAAGTCGTTACCGGACTGTTCCGCTGGTTCGGGTCAAGCACCGCGTTAGTGGCGATGATTGCGAGCCTATGGTGTGCGGTGCTGGTCTGGGCTTACGATGCGGCCAAGCCGACGGAAACGAAAGGGCCGACGGTCAGCCCGCCGACGGCGCCGCTGGTACGTCTGGAAGTGTTGCCCAGCGAAATTGTGCTCGATGGTCCGCGGGCTCGCCAGCAAATTGTCGTGCTCGGTCATCATCAGGATGGCCGCCTCTGGGACTGGACACGCCAGGCGAAATTGACACCGTCCGGCTCGCAGATTCGGGTGGAGCAGGCGATTGTCTATCCGCAGAGCGACGGGCAGACGGTACTGGTCGTGGAAGTGCAGGGGCAGCGGGCTACGGTGCCGGTAAAAGTGCAGCGAGCCAACGCCGATGTTCCGGTCAGTTTCAGCATGGAGATTATTCCGGTGCTGAACAAACTGGGTTGCAATCAGGGAGCCTGCCACGGTGCCCAGTACGGTCGCGGCGGGTTCAAACTGAGCCTCCTGGGTTTCGACCCAATCAGCGATTATGCGGAAATAGTACGCAGTGCCGAAGGTCGGCGAGTGGTCTTGAGCGAACCGGAACGCAGCATCCTGCTGGCAAAACCGTCGCTGGAAATGGAACACGGTGGCGGCGAGCGGATGAAACGCGGTTCGTGGGAATATACGTTGATCAAATCCTGGCTGGAGGATGGTGCTCCGCCACCGACACCTCAGGACCCGGAAGCTGCCCGTCTGGAAATCCTGCCCGCTCGCCGTCTCATGAAGCCTGGTGAGTATCAGCAACTGATCGTGCGAGTCGTCTGGAGCAATGGGCGCGTCGAGGATGTAACGCCGCTGGCTCAATACGACAGTCTCAACGACGGCCTGGCCAGCGTTACGCCGAACGGTCTGGTGCAATGCCTGGCAAAGGGCGAAACTTATATTATGGTGCGGTTCTGTGGGCAGGCGGCGGTCTTCCAGGTCACCTCCCCGTACACCGATACGCCGGTGAGTTTCGATTTTCCGACCAACAACTACATTGACCAGTTGCTGGCGGCGAAGTGGCGGAATCTGGGGCTGACACCGTCGCCGATATGCTCGGATGCGGAGTTTCTGCGGCGGATCTACCTCGACACGATCGGCACGTTACCCACACCGGAAGAAATTCGGGCGTTCCTCGCCGACACCAGCCCGGATAAGCGGCAAAAGGCGATTGACCGCGTGCTGAATCGTCCCGAGTTCGTGGACTTCTGGGCTCTCAAGTGGGGCGATCTGCTCCGCAACAACCGCGACCTGCTTCAGCAAAAAGGAATGTGGAGCCTGCACAACTGGATTCGTGCTTCGTTGCGGGATAACAAGCCGCTGGATCAATTCGTCCGCGAACTGATTACCGCCCAGGGCAGCACCTACGCCGAGGGCCCGGCCAACTTTTACCGACTCGGTCGCACTCCGGGCGATTGGGCGGAAATGACCAGCCAGGTCTTTCTGGGTATTCGTGTGCAATGCGCCCAGTGCCATCATCATCCTTTCGAGAAATGGAGCCAGGACGATTACTGGGGCCTGGCGGCCTTCTTTGCCCGTGTCGGAACGAAAAACAGTCAGGAGTATGGTCTGTTTGGCCGTGAGACCGTCGTCTATTTGCGACCGACTGGGGAAGTATCACACCCGCGTAAAGGCGGAGTCGTCAAGCCGAAACCGTTTGAAGGCCAGCCCATCTCCGACGACAGCAGCGACCGTCGGGTGAAACTGGCCGAATGGCTTACCTCACCAGATAACCCCTACTTCGCCCGCAATTTTGCCAACCGGTTCTGGGGCTATTTCATGGGTCGCGGTCTGGTCGAACCACTGGACGACATGCGGGCCACCAATCCGCCGACCAATCCGGAACTCCTCGACGCCCTGGCCAGAGACCTGGTGGAACACCGTTTCGATGTCAAGCATCTGATGCGGACCATCATGAATTCGCGGGCTTATCAGTTGAGTGCCGAAGTTACGCCGGGCAACGCCGTGGACAAGGAAAATCTGTACTACGCCCGACGGACTGTGCGACGGTTGACCGCAGAACAACTGGCCGATGCCATTGATTTCGCCACCGGCACGCAGACGAAATACCAGGGACTCCCGCTGGGCACCCGGGCCATCCAGCTTCCCGATACGTCGGTGCCTTCGTACTTGCTGGATGTGTTGGGCCGTCCGCCTCGCGTAGTCACCTGCGAATGTGAGCGCAGTCTGTCGCCGAACCTGGCAGCAGCATTGCACCTGCTCAACGGCGATGTCGTCAATCAGAAGATTCGCCAGCCCGGTGGCCGGATTGACCGACTCTTCCAGCAAAAGAAGCCGCTTCCCGAAATCGTCGAGGAACTTTATCTGGTCACGCTTTCCCGTCCGCCTTCGCCGGAAGAAATGCAGGCGGCTCTAAAGGAGATCGAGCAGAGCGGCAATCCCCGCGTCGGTGTCGAAGATTTGCTCTGGACGCTGATTAACTCCCGCGCCTTCCTATTCAACTATTGAAGTCCCCGCCCGCCTCCAAGGAGTAGCAGCGATGCGATATCCGCTGACGTTCCTGGTGATTTTTTCCCTGACGGCCACGGTCGCCGCCCAGACGCAGAAGCCGCCTACTTACTGGGAAGACATCCGGCCGATTTTCCGCAAATACTGCACTGTTTGTCATAGTGCCAAGAATCTCAAGGAGGTGGAAGTTTCCGGCGGCCTGGCACTGGACAGCTACGAAGCCGCTCTCAAAGCTCCGAAAAATCCGGTCATCGTTCCCGGCAAGAGTCAGCAAAGCCTGCTGGTGCAATTGCTGCTGACCACGGACGAAGATCGGCGCATGCCCAAGGGCTCGTCCCAGCCGTTGCCGAAGGAGGTGATTGAGCGGATCGCCCGCTGGATTGACGCCGGCGCTCCGGAAGGAAATCGGCCGGAGGAGACGATGACCACCACAGCGAGCACACCGCGACGGGTGCGGCATCTCGACGTGCTGCTTCGCACCAATGCCATACCCCCGGCCGAACTGGTGCAGGGAAAAAAGCCAGCTCCGGTCGAATTGGTGCTACCAGTCGGGCCGCTGGCGCCGGTTACCGCTCTGCGGTTCCATCCCGGCAAACCCTGGCTGGCAGTGGGTCAGTACGGCCAGGTAACTATCTGGGACCTGACCCAGGCGAGTCCGATTCGCGTGCTCACCAACGTCCTGGGCGCTGTTCACGATCTTCGCTTCAGCCCAGACGGCACTCTCCTGGCCGTGGCAGGTGGGCAACCTTCCTTCAAGGGAGATGTGCGCCTTTACCGCACCGATAGCTGGGAGTTGACCAGTGTGCTTCGCGGCCACGAGGATTGTGTCTATAGCGTCGCCTTTTCGCCGGACGGCAAGCGGCTAGCCTCGGCCAGTTTCGATAAAACCGTGCGCATCTGGAACCTGCAAACTCAGCATGCCGATACGGTCATTACGGGCCATTCTGATTTCGTTTACGCCGTCGTATTCAGCCCTGATGGCAAATGGCTGGCCAGCGCCAGTAAAGACCGCTCGGTCAAACTTTTCGATGCCACTACCGGGCAAAGCCTCGTGACTTTGAGCGGTATGAATCAGGATGTTACCGCTCTGGCCTTGCATCCGGCTGGCAAGGAACTGGTTTCGGCAGGATTTGAACCGGCGTTGGTCTGGTGGCGAACTGATCTGGCCGGCAAAGCAGCGCAGGCTTCCCGTACCGACGCCAGTTCCGGTCAGCGTCTCCGCACTCAAGGTGGTCACGGTTCGACCGTGTATGAGCTTGCCTTCTCACCCGACGGTAAGCTACTGGCCAGCGCCAGCGCCGATGGCACGGTGCGGTTATGGAACGGCGAAAGTGGAGCCCCGCTGCAAACCATCTCGGTCGGTTCGGTGCAGTACGCCGTCGCCTGGCGCCATGATCTTGCTCAGCTGGCAGCGGGCGGTTTCGATGGCATAGTTCGACTTTACGATAGCAAGACCGCTCGCCTGCTCGCATTGCTGGTCTGCTTGCCTCCGGAAAACGGTCAGCCACGCTGGCTCGCCCTGAGTCCGGAAGGCTACCTTGCTTTTGCTCCGGCGTTGCAGTCGCAATTGAAATGGCGGCTGCAAAACCAGAGTGTCCAGTCCACGCCTTTACCCGCCGCTCTGCTCCAGCCGGAACGCCTCCGCCAGGCTATCGCGGGACAGAGCCTGCCATCGCCTTTCCAAAAATAAAGGGACAATTTGCCATCGCAAAATAGCACTAATGGTTCCGTCGCCCGGCATAAGTGAGAGTCTCTGCCATGCTCAGCCGTCATTCAGCTCTGGTGATTGTTTTCGCGGGGTGGTTGGCCTGGTCGCCATGCCAGGCGCAGATTTCCTATCCCATGATTACGCATACGCATCCGGTAGCGGTGCAGCGTGGCCGTACGAGTGAAGTCGAAGTTGCAGGAGCCCAGAATTTTCTGGATGCTTATCGAACCGTGTTCGAGAACGACGATGTGCAGGCGGAGGTTATCTCACCAAAAGAGCCGCCAAAACCGGACAAAACTGGTGCCTTGCCGGTAGTGCGTTCGGTTCGGCTACGCGTTACGCCGAAGGCCGACGCTTTGCCCGGCCCACGGGAATTCCGCATCGCTACCCGGCTCGGATTATCGAGCATCGGCCAGCTCGTGGTGGTCGAAGACCCGGTCATCGTCGAACAGGGTTCGAATAATACTCGCGAAACGGCGAATAAAGTCTCTGTTCCCTGCGTAGTTTGCGGTAAAATCGAGGCTGCTGAAGATGTGGATTGGTTCGCCTTCGAGGTCAAACCCGGCCAAACGTTATCCTTCGAGGTGTATTGTGCTCGTTTGCAGGATAAAATCCATGACCTGCAAAAACACGCCGACCCGATCATCGCCCTTTACGACGCCAGCGGTCGTGAGCTGGCCAGCAACGACGACTTTTACTTCGCCGACCCTTATTTAGCCTATCATTTCAAGGAAGGCGGCACCTATTACTTGCAAATCCGCGACGCTATATATGACGGCGACCCTCGCTGGGTGTACGCCATCTGTATTCACGACCGGCCCTATGCAACGCAGGTATTTCCGCTGGCGGTTTCGCCAGGAAAGACGATTACAGTGGAGCCGATCGGGCCGGCTCGCCAGGCCAATCAGGCGACACTAAGCATTCCCGCCCAGCTTAATGGCATTCAGCGTGTACCGATGCAGATTGCCGGGAAATCCGCTAATCCCGTGGGTGTCTATGTAACCTCCTTGCCCGCCGTTATAGAACAGGAACCAAACGATGCACCGGAGCAGGCCCCGCTTGTGCAGTTGCCTGTCTGTATCAATGGCCGCATTAATAAACCGGGCGATGTGGATTGTTTTCGCGTGAGCTTGAAAAAAGGCCAGGCGATTCGTGCGGAAGTGTTTGCCCGAAGGTTCGGCACCGAACTAACATCGCCTCTGGATGCCAGCTTAGATGTCTTGGATGCGAAAAGAAACGTGCTGGCCAGTAATGACGATACTTCCGCCGCTATTAAAGACCCGTCGCTGACGTTTACCGCTCCTAATGATGGTGAGTATATTTTCCGCGTGCGCGATTTGTTCAACAAAGGCGGCGAAGATTTCGTCTATGCTTTGGAAATCGGCCCGGCTCTACCGGACTTCGTTTTGCGCTGCGACGGCGACAAAGCCTGGTTGGTGCCAGGCGGAAGTATGGCCTGGTATGTTCAGGTAACGCGATTAAACGGTTTTGCCGGTCCCGTCAGTGTCACCATCGAGGGCCTCCCGGCGGGAATCCAGGTCAATCCGCTGGTGATCCCACCAAACATGACACAGGGATTGCTGGTGCTAACGGCATCGCCGGATGCTAAACCGGCCGTGCAGAACGTGCGTGTGGTCGGCCTGGCGCAGTTGCCGGGTCCCGATGGGAAAGAGCGAACCGTCGAGCGGGTGGCTGTCGCTATGCAGGAGATTTATTTCCCCGGTGGCGGTCGGGGACGCTTCGATGTTCAGATGCACACGGTGGCGATTGTGGAACGTGCTGATGTGCTGCAGGTAGAAGCTATTCCCAATCGCATCACCTTGAAACCAGGCGAGGAAGTTAAGATTGCCGTTCGCGTGCATCGCCATCCCGACTATAAGGGCAATATAGGTCTTGATGTCATGCTGCGACACTTAGGAACGGTGTATGGCAATCCGTTGCCGCCCGGCGTGACTATGGTGGAAGGGAAAAGCAAGACCTTACTTGGCCCGGCCAGCGAAGGTCATATTGTTCTGCGTGCCGCTCCCGATGCTCCACCCTGTCAGGATGTCCCCATCTCCGTGCTGGCTCAGGTCTCGATTAACTTCGTCGTCAAGATCAGCTATTCCAGTCCGCCTATACTCCTGACCATTTCGCCGAAATAGCACGAGTCTATGCGCATCTATACATTGGAACAAGAGAATCTGGTGCCCTGTCCGCTGGATCAAGCATTTGCCTTTTTCGGTAATCCGTACAATCTCAATAAGATCACGCCGCCCTGGTTGGACTTTTCTATTCTTTATGCTCCGCAGGAAATCTATCGCGGCTGCATCCTTTACTATCGGCTGAAGTTACATGGCGTGCCGATTACCTGGGTAACGCAAATTGTCGAATGGGACCCACCCCGGCGATTTGTGGATATTCAGCTGATCGGCCCGTATCGGCTCTGGCATCACCTGCACGAATTCGAGCCAGGGGAAAATGGGACGCTTATCCGGGATGTTGTGAATTATGCGCTCCCTTTGGGCTGGCTGGGTCGGCTGGCACACAGGTTATTCGTTCGCCGCGACTTAGAACGTATCTTTGCTTATCGCCAGGAAATGCTGGGTCAGTTACTGGGCGGAACTAACCCAGTACGGTGACCAGGAGCGTTCGCTCTCGCGGACGGATATCGCATTCCAGACAGATGATCTGCTGCCAGGTGCCGAGTTGCAAATTGCCCTCGTGAACGGGAACACTTAGAGAAGGGCCTAATAAAGTGGCCTGTAAATGGGAGTGGGCGTTGCCGTCATGCCAGGTTTGTTCATGGCCATAATGGCGACCCGGCGGGATAAGCTTATCGAGAATGGCCGGCAAATCCTGTCGCAATCCCGGCTCGAATTCGATGGTGCCCACGGCAAAGGTGCTGCCGACACAGAAGATATTGACCAGACCGTTTCGTATGCCGGACTGTTGAACAATCTGACGGATTCTCGGGGTTAGGTCCTGCATATCACCGTGACCGGCGGTCTTGATATGCAGGGATTCCTGGTAAATCATATTTATGCCTCCGTCGCTTTGTAAAGATTAGTTGCCTAAATCGCTCCGGATTGTCTTAGTCGGCTAAGCTGCTCATCGGAGATGTGGAGCCAGTTTTTCAGGACGGTATCGGTATCCTGACCGAGAGCGGGTGGAAAGCGGAAAGGCGGAATCGTCGCCCCGTGGATGCGGAACGGTGTATTAAGTAAATCCACTTGACGGCCTTGCGGATCACGGATGCTAACACGCAAGCCGCGAGCCTGGGCTTGCGGGTGAGAAAATAGCTGGGCATAATCGAGAACCGGACTGTGAGGCACGTCTGCCGCCGATAATAATTGCTGCCACTGTTGCGTGGTGCGGGAACGCATGAGCGGTTCTAAGTAATTCAGCAAGTCCCGACGATGGCGGACGCGGTCAGGGTTGGTGCGAAAACGTGGATCATCAGCGAGTTGGGGGCAACCGGCAGCCTGACAGAAACGGCGCCATTGCTCATCGTTGCCGATGGCCAGCACCAAATAGCCATCCGCAGTATCAAAAAGCTGATAAGGCACGATTTGCAAATGGGCGTTACCCTGGCGTGGTGGCACCTGGCCGGTAACCAGATACGTCTGAGCAACGTTGACCTGCGCTGCCACCGCACAATCGAGCAGGGAAATGTCTATAGTGTATCCATGTCCACTTGATTTTCGGGCGTGCAGACAGGCCAGGATAGCGATAGCAGCATAGAGTCCGCCGAGGATATTCGTGATGGCAACGCCAACTTTATAAGGCGGGCCCTCCGGTGGGCCGGTAATACTCATCAGCCCGCTCATAGCCTGGAGGGCGAAGTCGTAACCCGGGGTGTTGGCGAGTGGCCCGGTTTTGCCGAAACCGGTTATCGAACACCAGATGAGTTGCGGATTGGTGTGGAAGATCATCTCCGCCGATAGCCCCAGCCGATCTAAACTGGCCGGCAGGAAGTTATCGAGTAAAACGTCGGATTGTCGCAGCAGTCGCAGGAAAAGTTCGCGGCCATCGGGGTGCGCAAGATTGACGGTGATGCCGTACTTGTTGCGGTTGCAGGAAAGGAAGTAGGCACTGAACTCGTGCCAGAAAGGAGGCCCCCAGTGGCGGGTTTCGTCGCCGACGCCCGGCCGTTCTACCTTGACCACCTCCGCACCGAGGTCCCCCAGGATCATGGAGCAGAATGGCCCGGCCAGGACGCGCGAAATATCGAGAACCCGCACGCCTTGTAAGGGAGCACTACCGTTGCTCTGTGAAGGCAGCGGCGGAAAGTCGCAAGCAGCCATAAAGCTATTGTAACCGGTGAGAACGAGCTGCCGAGATGCCTCGTATCATTTTCAGCAGACGTCGCCGGAAGCAGAAAACGAGGTGGGCGACTAACAGAGTAAGGAGCTAGCCATGAGCGAGATGCAAGCATCGGTGCAAGGGCAGGCTTGCTGCCCGAATCTGGCACTATGGGCAGAAGCACTGGCGGGCGTGGTTGCATTGGTCGCGGCCGGGGGAAGTGTTTACCTTACGCTGGGGGAACGGCTGATTGCGTGTCCGCTCTGTCTCTACCAGCGGATGGCTGCGATGAGCGTGGCCATCATTTTGATTGCGGGCTGGCTGTTCGTACAACCGCCGGGGCGAGGGCTGAGCGTGATGGCTTTTCCGCTGAGTGTCTGTGGATTGACAGTGGCTGCTTTCCATGTGTGGAAAGAATGGTCGGGAGCGATGGTGTGCCCGATGGGTTTGTGGGATGTGGGAACTGCTCCGCAGCAAAGCCTGGCGCTTTTTCTGACGATAACGGTGCTTTTAGGCGTGAGTATTATCGGCGCCGCAGACCGGACGCTCTGGTGGAACCGTGGCTCAGTGGCGCTGGCGTTGCTGGCAGTGCTGGGAGTAGTCGTGGCTTTTTCGCTGATCGTTTCCGGACCGCCGCCAAGCGGCCGTGGGGACTACGAAACTCTGCTACAGAAGCGCCGTCAGCATGAGTTGCAGATTTGCACTCCAGTCGAAAAGGCACGAACCGTGCCCGAACCAACCCGACCGTTGCCAAGCCCCTGATTTTCGCTAAATTATCGCGGCAGGAGTGAGCATGAAGTCTCAGGGCGAACTTTATCTGCGATCAAGCCAGAAAATGTGCCGGGGCAGGATCGCCATCCTGTCAGCGGTAGCAGTATGTTGGAACGCAGTTGCGTGGCCTGGTTTTACGTGAGTTTTGCAGCTGTAACGACGGCGTGACCGGTCGAGACAGCCGGTTGGGCGTTCAGGTTTCTTTCAAGCCCTCCTGAATGGGTCGGCTACGCCAGTGTCATCGGCTGCTGGAAATCCGATCATTTTGCCAGACCGCATCTGCAACGCGCTTTCCCCACAAGGAGAAACAAACATGGCGAGAATCGGACTGATCATGGCGATTTTAGCGGCGTCGGTGGTACTTGCCGGGGAAAAACCGACCAGCCCCCAGCAAGGAGTGGCCCGGTTGATCGTGATTTTGCCGGCGGAGGCGGTGCTCACGGTGAACGGCCAGGCCACGAAACAGACCGGACCGCAACGGGAATTTGTAACTCCACCTTTACTGTCCGGGCGTGATTACTCGGCTGTGCTCCATGCCCGCTGGCGGGAAAATGGCCAGGATGCGATAGTCGAGCGCGAGGTGACTTTGCGGGCGGGAGAGACTGTGCGTGTCGTTCTGGATAAGGCGAGTGCCAACCGCTCCGAACCGCGTCGGCAACGGGAGTTTCTGTTTACTTACGAAGCCACGCTCACCGGTTTACCACCCGGCAAATTGGCTCGGTTATGGTTGCCTGTGCCCAGCAGTAATGCCCAGCAGGATGTGACCATCGTCGAACAAAAGCTCCCGCCGCAAGCCAAGGCCCAGATGAATACGGAGGCCAAATACGGCAACCGTATCCTGTACGTGGAAGCGCCTGCGGATGGCGAGGGTAAAATCCCGGTCTCGGTCACGTATCGTGTCCTGCGTCGGGAAGCACGGGGCGACGAAGAGGGTCGGGAGGCAAACGAAGGCTTGATTCGTCTCTTTCTGGGTGCCGATAGCCGGGTGCCGGTGGGTGGCAAAGCTCTTCGTTTGCTGGAAGGCAAACCGTTACCCACCGATCAACTGAAACTCGCCCGCATGCTCTACGACACCGTCAACGAGCACATGGTCTATAGCAAAAAGGGAACCGGTTGGGGCCAGGGAGATGCGGAATGGGCCTGCGACAACGGCTACGGCAACTGTACGGATTTTCACAGTCTGTTTATCGCTCTGGCTCGGGCGCAGGGAATTCCAGCCCGCTTCGAGATCGGCTTTCCGCTGCCAGAAGAACGCGGCGAGGGCGAGGTGCCCGGTTATCATTGCTGGGCTTGGTTCAAGCTGAAAGGACGTGGCTGGATTCCCGTGGATATTTCCGAGGCGAATAAGGTGAAAAACACCCGTCCGGAGATGGTGGAGTATTATTTCGGGAACCTCACGCCGGATCGGGTCGCTTTTAGCGTTGGCCGGGACATCCAACTTGTGCCGCCACAGTCGGGCCCGCCGCTCAACTTTTTCATTTACCCGTATGCCGAAGTGGATGGCCGACCGCTCGACGCCACGCAGATACAACGCAAATTCCGCTACAAAGACCTGCGGTGAAAAACGGCGTCAGCTGACGCGTGCCGCACATCGCCAGCACTGCGATCTGCACGCGGGTTGCCATAGTGTTGTTCGCGGGATAACACAAATAATAGGGCTTGGCCGAGCATCCCGCCTGACGAAAAACTTGTCCCCGCCGAAATTGTCAAAGTAAACGGAGGAAACGTCCATGTGGGCACGCAAGCTGGTGTTGGTGGCATCAGGGGCATTCCTGTTGCTGGGAGTGGCTTTCTTTGCCCGGGAGGCGGAACCGACCGGCTTGAAGATGACCGAGGCCGCTCAGCGGTTCCTCAACACGCTCTCGCCGGAACTGCGCAAAAAAGCCACTTTCGCTTTCGACGATCCGGAGCGGTTCAACTGGCATTTCGTACCGCTGGAGAAAGACCGCAAGCCGACCCGCAAAGGTGTGGCATTGTTCGAGATGAACGAGGCGCAGAAAGAAGCGGCTCGTGAGTTGCTGCGTTCGGCCGTGAGTGCCGAAGGTTACCAGACGGCGATCACCATCATGAGCCTGGAAGCGATCCTGCACGAACTGGAGCAGGGCAAAGGGCCGACTCGCGATCCGCAGTGGTACTTTTTCACGGTGTTCGGCGAACCGTCGCGCAATGGTGAATGGGGCTGGCGAGTCGAGGGGCATCATCTGTCCCTGAACTTTACCGTCTCCAAAGGGGAAGTGGTCAGTTCCACGCCAGCCTTCTGGGGAGCGAATCCGGCCACTGTTCTGTCCGGGCCAAAGAAAGGGCTGCGGACGATTCCGGATCATGACGATCTGGCCCGTGAATTGTTCGCCTCTTTGGATGAACAGCAGCGGAAAATCGCGTATCAACCAAAGCAATTTCCGGAAGTGCAGGCTCGCAACAAAGCCGCCAGTGTGGGTCAGCCGGTGGGGTTACCCGCAGCGCAGATGCGACCGGAGCAGAAGGAGATTCTCCGGAAGCTGCTGGATGCCTATCTGCGGAAGTTGCTCCCTCAAGTCGCCGAAGCCGAAAAACGCCGACTCGAAGCGGCCGGTTTTGACCGTATTCATTTCGCCTACGCCGGCGGCACGGAACCCCGTCAGCCGCGAACCTATCGCATCCAGGGGCCGACTTTCCTGGTCGAGTTCCTGAACGTGCAGCCCGATTCTGCACGGAACCCGGCCAATCACATTCACAGTGTCTGGCGCAGCCTGCCGGGCGATTTCGGTCTGGCCGCGAAATAAGCCAAGCCCGATTCCGGAAGGCGACCATAGCCGCAAGCACGCTCACCAGCGAGAGCGGCGGATGGCAGCCTGCCTGAGAACGATACGGTAAACCCTGCACCTAGTGCGGAAGCGTTGCATTCCGCGACGCTACTTTCCGCCCCTTCGTCTGCGGTGGAGCCAGTTTCCCGCATAAGTTTCTGCCGATTGGCGTTGGCGCTGTACAATCGTCTAAGGCGATGCCTCGCAAAACGGCATCGGCAACCATGTCTGTGCGCTGGGCTGGTAGCGGTAATGTGCCGGGATCAGGCCCACTGCCGCTCTGACCGATCGAACTGCCGCGACGTCTGAGCGGACTGGTCAGTTCAACGCTGACCTTGTGGGTACATTGCCGCGCTGATCGGCCGAACCGCTGCGACTCCTGGGGTCGGCGTGACGGTGGCAAGACGGTCAGGGCAGACTGCCACCATGATCGAATGGTCGGCCGAACCGCTGCGACTTTCCCGGTGACCAGCGCGGAGAATAGAGCGGAGACAGAATCGCCAGGGCCAGATGATCACGCGGTAACCGTCGGTGCTGCGAGGAGAACCACCTGGGCCTGGCCAATTCGGTGGAAGCGTCAACATGAAGGACGGACTGCACATCATTCGGCGAGCTTTGCTGAGCGTGAGCGACAAACTGGGGCTGGTGACTTTCGCCCAGGGTTTGCATCAGCTGGGCGTGGAACTGATTTCGACAGGGGGCACCTACCGGGTACTCAAAGAAGCTGGCTTACCTGTGCGCGAAGTGGCTGAGGTAACCGGTTTTCCGGAGATTCTCGATGGTCGGGTCAAAACGCTGCACCCGCATATCCACGCAGCGATACTGGCCCGGCGAGACAAACCGGAACACTTGCAGACACTCCAGCGGCTGGGCATTGCTCCGCTCGATATGGTCGTGTGCAACCTGTATCCGTTTGAAGCGGTGGTTGAGCGGCCCGGGAGCAGCCATGAGGAAATCATTGAGAACATAGACATCGGCGGGCCCACACTGGTGCGAGCGGCGGCCAAGAATTACGCCGCGGTCGCAGTGGTAACCGATCCTGCCCAGTATGCGGCCGTGCTGGACGAAATGCAGAAGCACGACGGGGCACTCAGCTTCGCTACCCGCGAACAATTGGCCGCTGCTGCCTGGGAACGCATTGCCGCTTACGACGAGGCAATCACCGCCTATTTCGGTCGCCTGCTCGAGCATGAAACATTCCCGCAGCATCTGCATCTCCACTTCCAGCGACGGCAGGTACTTCGGTACGGCGAAAATCCGCATCAGCAAGCGGCGTTTTACATTGAACCGGGATTTGCCGGCGTCTCCGTTGCCACTTCGCAGGTGCTGCATGGCAAGGAGTTGTCGTTCAATAACATCCTCGACCTGGACAGTGCCCTGGGACTGGTGCGGGAATTCGATGAGCCAGCCGTGGTGGTTATCAAGCACAATAATCCCTGCGGTGCTGCCAGTGCCAGCGAACTGGCCGAGGCTTGCCGACTGGCGCTGACAGGCGATCCGATGAGTGCGTATGGCGGTGTGGTGGGGTGCAATCGGGTGGTGGATGCGACGACCGCGCAACTGCTTACCGAGCCGGGGCAATTCCTGGAGGCGATCATTGCTCCCGATTTTGAGCCGGAAGCGCTGCAGATCTTGACGCAGCGACCGAAATGGGGAGCGAACGTGCGTTTGCTGCGTGCGGGCAAGCTGCAGGAGAATGGCCAGCGCTCCCCCTACGATTACCGCCATGTCGAAGGCGGTTTGCTCATGCAGAGCCGGGACCTCAAACGCGACGATTTGCTGACCGCCCGTGTGGTGAGCCAGCGGCAACCCACCGAGGCCGAGTGGAACGATCTCCGCTTTGCCTGGCTGGTGGTCAAGCATGTCAAGAGTAATGCCATCGTCATTGCCAAAGCCCGACAGGTGGTGGGCGTTGGCGCCGGGCAAATGAGCCGCGTGGATGCCGTGAAAATTGCCGTGTCCAAAGCGGGGGAACGTGCCCGAGGCGCCGTGCTGGCTTCGGATGCTTTCTTCCCGTTCCGCGACAACGTGGACGAGGCAGCTCGGGCCGGCATCACCGCCATCGTTCAGCCCGGCGGTTCCATTCGTGATCGCGAGGTCATTCAGGCTTGCGACGAATACAACATCGCTCTGGTGCACACGGGAGTGCGGCATTTCCGCCATTGACAGTGGCTCTACACTGAGCCGGGGGCGTCAGCTCCCGGTGTCTGCCGGGACTGGGGAGACTGCTGGCCGTGGATGATACCGATCGGGCAAAGCAACTGGCCAGTGCACGCGAGCAGGTCGCGGCGTTGTTGGCCGAATTGCATCGCGTCATCGTTGGGCAGGAGGCATTTCTGGAAGGGTTGCTGCTGGGGTTGCTCTGCGGCGGACATGTGCTGGTGGAAGGTGTTCCGGGGCTGGCGAAAACACTGGCAGTGCGCACCTTAGCTGCCGCACTTCAGATTTCCTTCAGCCGCATCCAGTTCACTCCCGATTTACTCCCGGCGGATATTCTGGGCACGCAAATCTACCAGCCGCGTACCGGCGAGTTTTTCGTTCGCAAAGGGCCGATCTTTGCTTCCGTTGTGCTGGCGGATGAAATCAACCGTGCCCCGGCCAAAGTGCAAAGCGCTTTGTTGCAGGCCATGCAGGAACGCCAGGTGACCATCGGCGAGGAAACCTTCCCGCTGCCGAAACCGTTTTTCGTCCTGGCCACGCAAAACCCGATCGAACAGGAAGGGACATATCCTTTGCCCGAGGCGCAGACGGATCGCTTTCTGTTGAAATTGCTGCTGAGTTATCCCAGCCGCGACGAGGAATTGCAGATTCTGGAGCGCATGGCTCACATCGAACCGCCTTTGTCGGTGCAACCGATACTGAGCGGCGAGCAAATTCTGCAACTGCAACGCTGTGTGGAGCTGGTTTACCTGGATGCCCGGCTGAAACGCTACATCGTGGACCTGGTACAGGCGACACGCCAGCCGCAGCAGTACGGCCTGGATTTACAGCCGTTGATTCAATACGGTGCCAGCCCGCGGGGAACGATCGGCCTGGCGTTGACCGCCAGGGCCAAGGCGTTGCTGGCCGGTCGTGATTACGTGCTTCCCACCGACATCCATGCCGTTGCCCCATTGGTGTTGCGCCATCGCATCCTGCTCAGTTACGAGGCGGAAGCCCAGAACTGGACGCCTGACCGAATTATCGCTCAGTTGCTCGACCGCCTGCCGATTCCCTGACGGCCGATTGCTGGTTGGGAGCAATCCGAAAACGAGCCGGTGGGGAAAATCGTCAGGCAGCTGTGTCGCGGCGGGCAGACCACCGATGGAACCTGGCGGCTGGTTTTCAGGTGTCTGTTGAAAGCGGGCCAACTCGAATTGCACGATCGGCAGGAGCTTCTGGCTGGCCGCTAATCGTAAGCCGAAGCGTCGCCAATTCCTGCCGTCGATCCAGTCGCCGCAATATCCCTTCCGGTACCTGGGTGAAGGGAGCCGCCAGCGTCAGAACCCAGAACAGCGTCAGATCACGGAGCAGTTCCGGCAAGGCGTCGCAGCGTTCGATTTGCGCCAGGGAATATCCGCGTGCAGTCAGGGCGCTGGTCAGATCGCGCCACGCCGATTGCCGCGCATAATCGAGGATGAGTTCCCAGGAGTTCGGCCAATCGTCGGCACTGCGGCGCAGGATCATGGCCGCCAGCTGTCGAATTTGCGATCGCTGTTCGGGGAAAGGCACGCTCATTCGTCATCTCCCTCATAAGAGCGGCGGGCGTTAGCCCACCGTGGTCGTTACCGCGAATCAAGAGCGGCAGGCGTCCGCCCACCGTGGTCGTTACCGCATCTCAAGAGCGGCGGGCGTCCGCCCGCCGTGGCTGTTACCGCGAATCAAGAGCGGCGGGCGTCAGCCCACCGTGGTCGTTACCGCATCTCAAGAGCGGCAGGCGTCCGCCCACCATGTCCATCACCGTAAAGCAAAAGCGCCAGACATCAGCCCACCGTGTTATTCCGCTATCCTGCAACGCAGACCGGCTATTCATTCAAAAACGCACTGACGAGCAACTCCGCGGCGTTGCGGTAGGGATTGCCGACCAGGTGTCCGCTACCATCGGGGATGCTGTCCTGCACCAGAATTTGCCGCAGCAACGGCGCCAGGGCTGTCGAACACACCAGCGTGCACACGCTGGGCGAAAGCGTCAGAGCTTCGTGGACATATTCCGGTTCATCGCTGGCCAGGGTTGTCGGCAGGCGGAAGGATCGCAGTTCCGTTTCGGCCTGCGTGAGAGCGGCGACGAGTTCGGCAGCCGTCGGCGTATGCTGGATGCGCACGCAGATCGCGTCCCACCAGTATCCGAAAGCCGCTGCGCCTTCTCCATCCACCCAGAAGCTGACGACTTTTTGCAGCAGAGCTTCGCGGCTGTCGGCATTGTCGCGGAGGACGAACGGCTTGCGATTCTGCCAGATCATGGGCATGACCGGCCCGCGATGGACGAGCAGGATGAATTGATGACGCTGGCCGTCTCCGCTTGCGGAAGTGTATTCCAGCAAATTGCGGCCGCTTCCGAGATTGTGCGAGGTGGCGAAAAACGGCGAACCGTCGAAACAGCTTAGCGTTCGTCCCTGTGCCAGTGTGCGCAAGACTGCCCGGCCGGGAAATTGTCGCGCTTTTTCTCCGAGTTGTCGGGCTTTGAGCAGGTAACCGCCGGTCTGGTCGTCTTCGATGTCCCGAAGCGGCACCTGAAAAGCACCGTCGAATTCGCGGTTCTCGACGCGATAGTCCACAACGTCAATGCGAGCAAAGCGGCGATGCCCGGCGTAGGCTTGTATTCCTGGGGGTGGTGCTAGCCAGGCGTAATGTTCTATCCGGGCACGCGAATCGAGGATAGTTGTAAAGCGTTGCCACGCCGGTGGACTGCTTCCTTCGGGAGGATTGTACCCGGCAACAAATTCTGCACGCATGGCTGTGGTGAAGAGATCTACCTGCATCGCTGTTCCTCCTGTGTTGCTGGTGGTGCTGACGAAGCTGACCACACCGATGGCCCGGCAAGTGTCTGGCCAGGCGTTACATCGAGCCGAGCGTTAGACGCTTCGACTGTTGAGCACGAGCCAGAATTCTCCGGTGGAAATGAGGGTCACGTAGCTGGGGTAACCAGCCAGGGTGTAACTGGGCTGGCCGTCAATCATCTCGCCATTGGCAGCGGCGATGGTTACTTCATGCGAGTTGTTACTGGTTTTGATGAAACGGATGGGGTCGCCCGGTTGGGTAACTGCCAGGGGTGGGAGGGTAATGGTCATGGGCGCTGTATTGGGAACGAAAATGGTCTGGTGCAGGGCAAATCGCCCCAGCACACGATCACCTTCAGCCGGCAGAATGCTGACGCTGGACACGTCGGCGCGACTGCGCTGGGGTGGAGCGACGAGAATTTCCGTGGAACTGAGGACGGCGACGACGGCGCCAGCCAGATTGCCATACGGCCCCGGTTCAAATTGCACTTCCTGGCGATCGCGAGCAAAGACTCTGCGGCCGATGTGCTCGGGACGGGCCTGGGCAATGCGGAGCACCAGCAGCATGGGGCGATCCACGCAGATGCGATACTGTCCGGGAGCAGCCCCCGGTGGCACGGTCACGTTTTCCTCGCTCAGGCCGAGAAACCGCAGCGGTTGCCGCTGGTCGAAAATCGTGGCGTAGCCGGTCTCGGTCAGACCAAGCAAATCGCCGACATGGTACTGCTGGGCTTCGCCGTTGAGCGGCCACAGGCGACGGGTCTCGCTGTAGGGCACGGTAGCCAGACGACTCACCATGATGCACCTCCTCTCTGTTGCCGGCCCCGGGAAGTCCGCCCTTTAGCGTTGCCTTCCGAGGAATTGGGCGACGGTCATTCCCGATTGCCGATAGACCTGCACAAAGCGTTCCCGTGAAAAACCGAGCTGGCGCAGCTCGGCAGCATGCTGGTCGTAATAGGCTTCCACCTCGCGGCAGGGGTCTTCCGCAGCGCCATTTGCTGGAGCCAGGCGTTCGGCAAACTGCACCAGCACCGGAAACGATTCCAGCCAGGACAGAAACGCATCCAGCGCCGTCATGGTCTGTTCCCCGAACCGATGCACCTGCGAATTGTCCAGCAACAGGGCCAGCTCGACCAGACGACCATCTTCGAGCATGGCTGGTAACAATTTTCCCTGCACGAGCAGCCGTTCACAAAAGGCCAGAATGCGCTGGCGGCGAGCGTGAACGTCGTGCTCGCCGAGCACACCAGCAGGACGGATAATGGCCACACAGGGAGATTCCGGCTCGCTAAAAGTGGCCAGTGGCAAATCGGCCAGGCCGTGCACTGCCGGTAATTCTCCGCCCAGCAACGCCACTCGCCGCAATGTCCACCCGTAATGTTCTCCCGCGTGCACGAAATCCTGGTAGAGCTCCACGGAAACCTGTCGGTAGGCGCGCTGATTGATCAGTCGAGCCACGGCGGGCGGCACTTCGGCAAAATCTGCATACAATCGCGCCTGCTCTCGCCAACAACGTTCCACCCACCCGGCCGCCGGTAAACCGGTCTGTCGCAACCAGCTCTGGTCTTCATCGTGACCGAGCACTACCGGGGGCCGCAGAATGGGTGGATCGGCGTTGCGCAAACGCTCGAAATTGACCGCGATGCGATTCAGGTCGGCTTCGGTAAAGGTGTAACCGTTCCAGGTCCCTGCGGCGAAAATTTCCACACCCTGGACGCGCGCCAGAGCAGGAACACAAGCATGAGCCGTCGCGGAAGCGTGCATGGCCAGTTCTCCTTCATGAAGCCACCGAATCAGATTCGCTGAGCGATGGGCTATGGATTGGGCTGTGCTGGAAAGGATCGGCGGGTTCCGCACCGAGTGCGTTATCGTGCTCGAAATCGTGCCGCTTGTGGCGAGTGTAGCCGTTGCGCTCTGCGTGGAAGGACGCCATCTGCGGCCGGGCATCGTTGACCGTCTGGCCGGGCGATTTTGCCGGAGACACGCTCAGGCGATCCGTCGGCTCGAAAGGTGGTTGTCGGCCATAACGCAGGTAAAGAGCCCGGCGCGACAGAGGCAGACCCAGTTGCAGCAAACCGCGATCGATTTGCCAACTGGCCAGCAGCTCCCGATCGTTAACGCCGACCAATTGCACCCGCGGTAACTGAGCGCGAGCGAAGTTCAGCCGGACAAGGTCAGGTACCAGTTGCGTGTTGAGCGCATCAGCAACGACTTGAGCCAGATGCCAGATCAGCAATTCGGCAGTGCTGCGATGCACTTCGCCAAGACTGCGTGCTCCGGTGCGAACTCCCTCCAGTCCGTGCAACAGCGCTCCGGTGATGCTCAGGTAAATTTCGTGGCGGAGATCGCGTACCGCCTGGGCGAAATCTTCGGCATTGCGACCGGCCAGGGTGAGCGGCACAATTTCCACACCTTCGGGCAGCGTGATATAGCCCGCATGACGCACTTCGCGTAAAGCCTGTTCCAGAGGCGTCTGCCAGTCCCCACGGAAAGCGGGATACCGACCGACCAGAAGCGGTTGACTGAACCGTTCCAGAGCCAGCATCCGCAATTTCCAGGCGGTGTCCAGTGTCCACCAGGCGCGATACGCCGCCAGCAAATCCGACATGCCGAACGGATTTTCATACAGGGGCAGATAACGCAGGATGACAAAATCCCTCGGGTCGAATCGCTGTCGGCCATCGGCACTGGTTACGGCAGTGATGTTGCAGAACGAGTCGGTTTCCAGTCGAAACCAGGTTGGGTCTTTCGCCTTGAGGTCGCGCAAAACAATTTTGCCGGCCCAGAGCCCATCCCGCCGCAACTCCCAAACCTTCTCGGCCACGCTGTAGCCGTCCAGCAGGGCCGGCAACAAAATTGCCTCGCAGATTTTGCGAAGCCCCCCGGCAAACTGCGTCAATACGTCATGGACAAACCGTGCTGCCTGCCGATCGGCTGAACGGTCGGGGTCGGCCGGAGCCACCTGCAGATCGAGACTGGCCACCGCAGCAAGTTTTTGTAACAGAGCGGCCTTCACCGTCGGCTCGCACAGCATCTTGCGAACAATGCTTCGCCACTGGTGCGGATCACCCGGCAGCTCGTCGTACCAGGGCAACAAACGGTAACGCTCCAGCCGAAAAGCCTCGCCCAATTTTTCGCGGAAAACTTCGGACGCGCTCAGCCGATTTGCTGCCTGCCCTCGCCGTTGCCGCCACCAGCGTTGCACTCGCTGCCACCAGCGCATAGGCGTCTCCGCGGTCGCTTGACCCTGTTGCCAGGGATTCTCGTGTAAGTGTACGCATGTTCAGTACGCGGCATTAAAGCAGACCCGCCCGAGCTGAATCAAGATCACTTCGCAAAATTTTCACCCGAGAGCAGACCTAACCTGTGTTGCTGCTGGGAGAAAATCCCTCTTGGCCAAAACGTGCCGAGTTGGTTAGCATTACTGAGAGCGACCTGGCAGGCGCAGCTGGAAATGGGCGTGATGTCACCATGCTGCAACGATAGCGATGATGCCAGACCTGGAACCGCCAGGTCGCGGATGATACAGGGCATTCCCGCGGCGGTCATCCAAATACTGCGGAGACAGGCGCACGCTCGAAGAGAGTGTGAACCTGGCCGCCTCACTCATGGGAGCTGACCATGCACAGGAAATGCACAGTGTTGCTGCTGGTAGCCAGTCTGGGGCTGGGCGTGCGGGTCTTCGCTGCCCCGAATCCTCAGCCGACCGACGAAGCACGGCTGGAAGTATTGCGACTGGGTGAAATCACCGGCGAGCGACTTCTCCGGGATACCGTTCAGAAACTCAGCCGCGAAGCTAAGCGGGAACAGTTGCGTCGGCTCATTCAGGCGGGTGTAGCACTGGCCAAAGAGAAAGATTCGCCGCTCAGCTACAACGCCGCGTACATCCTGCTCCAGCTCTGCGACGACGTGTATGACGCCGACAGTGCCGAGGTGCTCTACCGCTTTCTGATGGACAAGGCCCGCCTGCTCAAGAGTGAGAACCGTCAGGCCGAGCTTCGCCTGACCATGTTTTCTGTGCTGGTGCGGACTCGCCGATTCGCTCAGGCGGAAAAAATTGCCAAAGAATTCCTCGAAACTCCTGCCGAACGTCCGGAATTGGAAAGGCGCAAACCTGTAGTCCTGCTTCAACTGATCCCCGTTTACGCCTACCTGGATCGTCTGGACGAGGCGAGGAAAATCCTGAGCAACCTGAAACAAATTCCCGGTCTGGATTCGCATCCGCTGATTCTGGAACGGGAAGCCTGGCTGTTGCGTTTCACCGGTCAGTACAAAAAGGCCGCGGAAATTTACCAGAAAGTGCTGAAAGAGCTTGAAGACAACGGCGATAACGCCGAAGCCGATTGGATGCGTTACAATCTGGGCGGTTTGTACGCGGAGATGGGCGATGTGGACAAGGCTACCGAATATTTCCAGGCGTTGCTCAAAAAAGACCCGGAGAACGCCGGTTACAATAACGACCTCGGCTACATCTGGGTCGAGCACGACCGCAACCTCGAACAGGCCGAACAAATGATCCGTAAGGCCTTGAAAAAGGAGCCGGACAACGCTGCCTACATTGACAGTCTCGCCTGGGTCTATTTCAAGAAAAAACAGTTTGCGGAGGCGAAAAAGCTCTTATTGCAGGCTGTCGCTTTGCCCGATGGTCAGCATCCCGAACTTTATGACCACCTCGGCGATGTGCACCTGGCGCTGGGCGAGAAAGAGGCAGCGATCGCGGCCTGGAAAAAGGCTCTGGAACTGGCCAGTCCCAGCCATCGCGACCAGCAGCTCAAACGCCAGGTCGAACAGAAAATCCGCAAAGCCATGGAAAAGTAACGCCAGGATGCCGCTGTCGCAGCATGCCTGATAACGGAGCCGGCGATGGGTTTTTACGACCGCGAATATGCCCGCGATCAGCGAGCGTTTGCCTGGGAACTGAACCAACTGGGGCTGAGCAAAACGCTGGTCATCGTTCACGCTGGGGTGTACCTGGTGCAACTGGTTACCGCGGGCCGTGTGCGTTTTGGTGCGGTTACCGAGTTCCTCATGCTCGATATTGCTGACCTGCATCAGGGCCAGGTCTGGCGATTGCTCACGGCCATGTTCATTCACGATCCGCACAACTGGCTGAACCTGGTCTGGAATCTCGTGCTGTTATGGTTCTTCGGGCCGCTGGTGGAATCGCTTTATGGCCAGCGGCGGTTTTTGTTCTTCTACCTGCTGGCCGGGCTGGTGGGTAATCTTGCCTGGTGGCTGGTGAATCTCTGGCATCCTCATCCGCCAGCACTGTTCGGAGCAGCGCCGGCGATCACGGCCGTTCTGGTGTTATGCACGTTTCATTATCCCCGCCAGACGGTGCTGCTCTTTTTCGTTTTGCCGGTGCCCTTGTGGCTGATTACGCTCCTTTATGTCGGCAAAGATGTGGTCGGTTTTCTGCAACAACTGGGCGGATTGGGGCGACCGGGACTGGCAGCAGTGCACGTAGGTGGGGCTTTGTTTGCCGTGGTTTATTACCAGTGGTCGCAGCAGGGCTGGCGTCTGGTCGAGCGCTTCAGGCCTGCCCGAACCCGCTCTATCTCTTCCACGCAAGCAACGTCATCCTCCGCAGTGGACGAACGCCTGGAAGCTCAGGTGGATGCCATCCTCGACAAACTCAGCCGCCAGGGAAAAGATGCCCTCACGCCCCGGGAGTGGGAAATCCTGCACCGTGCCAGTGAGGCTTACCGCCAGCGCCGGTAATGGGAAGACGGTATGACGTTTGCCGGTTTGCTAGCCGACTGGCTTTCGTCACCAGCCGGTCGTCTGACCGAGCTGGCGTGCTGGTTTCTGGCGGCTTACTTGCTCGGGGCAATTCCGTTCGGACTGCTCCTGGGCTGGTGCATAGCCGGCGTGGACATTCGCCAGCACGGTAGCGGTAACATTGGCGCGACTAACCTGGCCCGTGTGATCGGCTGGAGGTATTTCCCGCTGGCTCTGCTACTCGATTTCGCCAAAGGGGCGATACCAGTGTCGGCGTGGTTATGGCGAACAGGGCACCTGCAAGCGGTTTTCCGCCCCACCGCGGTTGCGAGTCCGGGCCTTCTTGAACCTCTGCCACTTCACGAACTCGATTGTGCAGCCCTGATCGGACTGGCTGCGCTGAGCGGGCATCTCTGGCCGATTTATCTGCGGTTCCGTGGCGGCAAAGGTGTGGCCACCGGTGCCGGAGTTGTCTCGGTGTTGATGCCGATGCCGACTTTGCTGGCGGCCCTGGTCTGGGTGATCGTGGCCTGGATGACCCGCTATGTTTCCCTGAGTTCGCTGACGGCAGCGGTGATGCTGGTGATCGGCCAGCTTCTGCACACCTGGCCCGACTGTTTCGCCCCGCCGCATCGCGCCGCCAGTTGCCTGGCCCTTATCGGAGCGGGAATCGTCTTCGTTCGGCATCGGGAAAATATCGTGCGCTTGTGGCAGGGGCGAGAATCGAAAATCGGTCAGCAGGTGTCGGTAACACCGGCTGCAAAAATGCAGGCCGATGGTTTGCATGGCGAACAGGATCAGCCTGGACATACGCCCACCACGGGAGAATCTCCGCCATGAACCAGCCCTCACCAGATAGCCGCAAAATGTTGCTTTACCTGCTGCAGGCCGTTCACCTTGTCAGCAGCGGTGTCTGGCTGGGTGCCCTGATTTTCTTTCCGTTCTGCGTGGCCTTGCCGGTGATTGACGGCATGCAGGCACTGGCAAAACGACCGGACAACTGGTTACATCTGCACTCCGAAAAAGAGGGTATCCGTCTTGCTGGCGAGTTTCTCGATATCGTGTTTGCCCGCTACTTCCTCTTTCAGCTGGGCTGCGGACTGGCAGCGCTGATCCCGGCAATGCTGTGGTTGCGTTATCCTGGTAAGGTTCACCGCTTCCGTGTCGTTTTGCTGGTAGCGGCGGTGCTTCTGGTGGCGGGCAACCAGTGGTGGCTGGCGAAAAAAGTTCACCACTGGCGCCACGCTCGTTATGGCCCGGAAGCCACCTCCACGGATTCGGTCTCGACAAACGTCGCCCGGTCCAGCGCGGAGAACACCCCGACATCGGGTGCAGATGCGGAACAAGCATTCTGGTTCTGGCACACGCTGAGCCTGGCCGCGGATTTGCTGGTGCTGGTTCTGGTATTGGTCGTCCTGCTACTGGCTCCGTTCGTGCCGGGCGTCGGTGTGAGTAGCCGTGTTGAGTCGGCAATAGCGATACAGGGCCTGAATGCGAGCAACCTGCCACTCAGTAGCGCCGCTGATCAGTAACACCAGCACCACAAACAGCACGTGGTGATGCGGTTGCGGTAAGAGATCCAGGCCGCCGAGCTGGCGGGCGTATTCCAGAATCAGACCCAGGTAGGCAAGGGTAACCGCTGCCGTCGTCAAACGGATCAAACTCCGTCGGCCCCAGAGTCCAGAACCCACCACCAGCGCCGGATAGCCAACTACCAGCGGTGTGAGCTGGTCTTCAGCCAGCCAGAGAATTGCCGTTAGAAGGGCCACATCGAGCAAACACCAGCAGGCCGGTAAATATCTGGAGCCCCACTCCGTGCGGTTGAGCCAGCGCAAACCGATCACGGCCAGGACCCAGATGCCCAGCAGCCCGAGGATGTGGTGATGAACGGGCGGCGACAGTTTGGGACTGACGGACTGGTTGAATTGCACGATGACGGCAATGATAAGCAGCCCCAGTAAGTGCAGAGCAAAAGCCGGTTCTCGGCGAAACCATCGCCGCAATTTTTGCCACCAGGAATACGGTGCGGTGGCTGGCGATTCTCCTTGCAGAAAACGCTCCAGGTCTTCGGCCAGCTCCCGGGCGCTACCGTAGCGTTGCTGGGGATCCTTTTCCAGACATTTCAGACAGATTAACTCCAGATCGCGGGGCACCTCCGGTCGCAATTCGCGTAACGGCGGCGGTTCGCTTTCCAGAACCTGCAAAACAATTTCCACCGGATTGTTACCGACGAACGGCGGTCGGCCAGTCAGTAACGCATACAGAATCGCGCCCAGACTGTACACATCGGTGCGGGGAGTGATAGCGGTGGTGTGTCCTTCGGCCTGTTCGGGAGCCATGTAGCTGGGCGTCCCCAGTACCGTACCACTCAGGGTGCGCGAATCTGTCGCCTGCAACCATTTGGCCAGGCCGAAATCGCTGACATAAGGTTGACCACGCTCATCGAGCAGCACGTTGGAGGGTTTCAGATCGCGGTGGATAATACCGTGCTGGTGCAGGTGATCCACAGCGCGAGCGACGGTGGCAACCAGTTGCACAGCCCGTTCGATCGGCAAGGGGCCAGTTTCCAGCAGGCTTTGTAAACTCTGCCCCGCGACGTAATCCATAGCGAAGTAGTGGTGACCTTCTTCCTGGCCATAGTCGAATACGCTGATGATATGGGGATGGCGAATCTGTGCCGCTGTCCGGGCTTCCTGCTGGAAACGGCGAATCTGCTCGGCATCGGCCAGGTAGCCGCTCAGGATCATTTTCACCGCGACGATACGGTTCAACTCGACGTGTCGGGCCCGATAAACCACGCCCATACCCCCGCGGCCAATTTCGTCCAGCAACTCGTAACGACCAAACCGGACTCGCGTCGGTTGGTGATTTTCCTCGGAAACTTCGGCGGGCGAAGCGAGGGTTTCGTCGCCCGTTGCGACGGGCTTCGGGGAATCGGAGAGCGAAACTGCCCGGCTCGGGTCTTCCGGGACCGGCTTGCATGCTCGCAGCACATCCAGACAATCGAACAGTTCCGCCAGATGCGGATATTGCTGACGCCAGTGTGGCAATTGTTCCGGCGGAGCTTCCCAGTAGGCTTCCAGCACAGCCGCTTCCTGTTCCGCTTCGGTTGCGGATACCGTAAGGGGTTCCGGTTCTGGTTGCGGCTGGGAAAGCGAGTTGGGATCAGCTGGTTTCGGCATCCGCGTATCGTGCATGACTGCAATGCTACCCGCCAAAAATGCGCTCGCCTGCGCTGGCAATGCACCGAAATCCGGATATTCGGGACGGTTTAAATCCGCGGCGACTTTTCTGTGAGCGATGTGGCAGAGGCAGTTTCGCTCAGCCCGTGCCGTCGAAATCTTTTTGCAAAGAGGTTCCGGCAAGGAGTTGCCGAAGTCGTTTGACTGCTCGGAGCCAGATCATTTGCACAGCCGGTCGGGAACGCTGCAAGCGCTGGGCGATCTCCGCAAACGGCAGTCCCTGCAGATGCCGCCAGATAAGCACCTGCCGATACAGCGGCGGTAACTGCTCTAATGCCTGGTGTAACAGTGCCTCGCGTTCACGAGCAGCCAATTTATCCACGGGAGCCCAGGTATCAGCAGCGAGGTGGAGTTCCGCCTGCCCGGAATCGTCGTGGGTTTGCAGAGGAACTTCCTTCTTGAGCGAGCGCTTTTGTGCCTGATAAAGTCGCCGGGCGGCATCGTGGGCATTGTTTTCCAGAATCTGGCGGAGCCAGGCTAACAACTCGCCAGGACTTTTGCCGCGAAACGCCTCGAAGGCCCGATGAGCATCCAGCAAAGTTTGCTGCACCAGATCCGAAGCATCCAGCCGGGCTTCCGGAAAATGTCGGGCATACGCTCGCGCCATCAGCAAAAGGATACTTCGGCAGCGAGCGAAAAGTTCATTGCGAGCCCCATGCTCATCCCTGGCCTGGTGCAGTAACTTGGCCAGCAACGATTCGCTTTTCGGCCCCATCGGCGTTCTCCACCGATTATTCGGGCAGCCCAGGAATTATCATCGCAGTTTCCAGCATTCCTGGCAAGTATCGGAGGCAAGCCGAGAACGTGACCGCGATGCTGGGCCGAAATGCCAGGGCTAACAGTCAACCACGATCGGCCGGCTCAGGAAGCCGGTGCCGATCGATTGTGCGACACCGTATTGAACCGTTACCGCAAGCAGCGTTTCGCTTTACCGCGTGGACATGCTGGGCAGCTCACGGTCGCGCAAGCAGTTGCCGGGACCGACTGCCAGCGCCGTTTCGATTGACCGGGCCGGTATCCCTCTGGCTACCGGCCTGGTTCGGGGTAAGGCGAATGTTCGTGTTGGCAAAGATGGCGAGAATCACCGGCGATGCGGAAGTGCTCCGAGGTTCAGCGAGCGGTGTCGCTACTGCCGGGCGACCAGGGCAACCGTGCCGGTAAGCCAAGAATCCGAGCCAGCAGGTAGTAAACAATCGCCCCGGTCAGCAGTGAATAAACTCCCGTCGGGTGCGCTCGCCAGGTATGCCACCAGGTATCGGTCGCCTTGACGTCAATTCCTAACAGGGTGCCGACCATATCGTTGTTGCTGATGCCAACAAGGAAACCGACGAGCCAGGCACCGTAACCGGCCCAGTTAATTCCTTCGCGGGGCCCGGACCAATTACCGCCGGAAAGAGCGAAGTCGGCGATCATGGCGCCGATGACCGGTCCAAAACTCGCCCCGATCAGTCCGAAATAAGGTGCCAGCTGCGCCGAGGCTCCGGTCATGGCGATGAGAATGCCGACCGTAGCGCCAGCCAGGGTGATCGGCAAGCGTGCTTGCGGGCGTGCCAGCATCGTGGAGAGACTGTTGCCGATGATGAACGAACAAAAACACGCCGGTGCCATCGAGCCAATGGCAAAGAGGATGAGCATGGTTTTGGCGAGCCAGTTCGGCTGACCGTTGCTGGTGTTGAGCATAGCCAGGGCATCGCCGTAGCGCAGCGACATTTTGCCAAACTCCCCGCCAGCACTGCCAAATGCCCCAGCCACGGTGACCAGTGCGAGCCCGGCGGTGAAAATCACAGCCAGCCAGATCCCGAACACGCCACCCCATTTCACGTCGTCCTCGTTGCGGTTATTGGAGCAGAAATCGGCACCGACCGCGCCAGCCGTGCCGAAAAAGCCCACCACCATCTGGATGACGAACAGCGTGGCCAGGTTGATCGGGTCTATCACGTCCACACCCGCTTGTTGCTGAGTCTGACGGAAACCATCGAAGTTGCCGTAAAGCAACGCCTGCACGCTGCCAATCAGCAAAAGCAAAATCGGCACGATCGGGAAAAACTGGGCCACGCGAGCTACATACTGAATGCCCAGACCGCCAATCAGGGCAAAAGCGTAGCCCCAGACCAGGGCCATGCCGATGAACAACGGATCGAACTGGGGCGCGAGTTGCTCAGGCGGCAACTGTGAGAACGTTTTCGGGTCTTCCGGGAGTCCATACGGAGTAATGGCCGGCAAACCCAATCCATTGAGGATCAGTTTCGTCGAGTAATACGTGGCCACGCTGTACCAGCCGATCTGCAGCAGGCCCATGAAAATTCCCGGAATCAGAAAACCGCCACGGGCTCCGAAGGTGCTGGTGCCAACGATATAAAGCGGCAATCCCGTTTGCATGCCCAGCAGGCCCGGCACGTAGTAAAACAACAGATGACACGCTGCTCCGGCAAACACTGCCCCGATCAGGACCGCCCACAACCCGCCGTAGCGAAACGCCTCGCCCAGCTGATCGTAAAACGCAATCCAGAGAAAAATCCCCGCGTAGCTCGGTGCGGTATTGACATACCAGGGAGCGCGTTGGTCTGGAGGAACCGGTGTGGCGGTACGCAGGTAGGCAGGAATCGCCGCATTGCCGTTGGCCATGATTACTTCCCTCGTTGTCCTTGTGGCGAGCATATGCCCGCCACCCCCTTCGGGTAAGATGCCGACAGAATCGAGCCGTCGAGGATGCACCCGGCAGCATTGGCAGTATAACTAGCCTCAGCTTCGTGGCAAGCAGAAAGGGAGAAATATGTTCGGAATCGAATCCTGGCCGGCCTGGTGCGTGCTGGGTTCCCTGGTGGTATTGCTGTGGCTGATCATGCGGGTGCAGGTGCAGGCGTTTGTGGCCTTGCTGGTGGTCAGCATCGGACTGGGATTGGCGACCGGTATGGAACCGGTGCAGGTCGTTCGCGCACTCGGACAGGGTGTTGGCGAGATTGCTCGAGAAGTGATTCTCGTGCTGGCTCTGGGAGCCATACTCGGCAGGGTACTGGAAGCATCTCGCGCTGCGGAAGTTTTAGCCGAGACGCTGCTACGCTGGTTCGGGGAAAAGCAGGCGCCGGTGGCGATCCTGCTATCCGCTTACCTGATCGGCTTGCCGGTGCTGTTCAACGTGGGATTTCTGCTCTTGATTCCGATTGTGTATCGGCTGCACGAAAAAACCGGGCGTTCGCTATTGGCCTATGGCCTGCCCATGGCGTTCAGCCTGGGATTAGTGCATTCTCTGGTACCTCCGCATCCCGGCATCGTGTATGCCGTGGGCGCCCTGCAGGGGAACATCGTGGAGGTGATGCTGGGCGGTGCGCTCCTGGCGGTGCCGATGGCACTGGTCGGCTGGTTCGGTCCGGGTCGAGCCTGGGCGAATCGGCAGCATGTAACCGTGCCCTCGGCTCTGCATCAGCCGGCGATCACCACCGCTTCACCCGCAGTACGGCATTTCTGGCAAGCCCTGCTCCTGGTGGTGTTGCCCCTGGTGTTGAGCACGCTGGGATTCGCCGTCGAGGTACTGGAACGGCAGAAGCAAATGCCGAACTGGCTTCGGCAGCCGCTGGCGCTTCCCGGTTCGCCCCTGGTGACGCACAGCCTCGCGCAATGGGTGCGGTTTTTCGGCCATCCGGTCATGGCACTGGCCAGTTCGACGGCACTGGGCCTGGCCTGGTGCTGGTATTATGGCGGGATGAATCGAGCTCAGCTGGCGAAATTAACCGCCCGCGGGCTGGAAGATGTCGGAGCGATGGCACTGTTGTTTTTGGCTGCCGGTGCTTTCAAACAAATCCTGGAAGCCTCCGGTGCAGGCAAACAGTTGGCCAGCTGGATCACCGCACTGCCGTTCAGTCCCGTGTTGCTTTGCTATCTGGTAGCAGTGGTTACGCGGATTGCTCTGGGTTCTGCTACTGCTGCCATCGTTACAGCTGCTCCGTTACTGGCTCCCGTAACTGCTCTGTATCCGGGCCAGGAAACGCTTTTGATTCTGGCGCTGGCGTGTGGGATTACGTTCATGACCCAGCCGGCCGACAGCGGATTCTGGATGGTCAAGGAATATTTCAACCTCAGCGTCGCGGAAGTGATGATCCGGTTCAATGCCTGCCGAATTACCATGTCGCTGGTCGGCCTGATTTTGCTGGTGCTGATCGCCAGCCTGCTGCAACCAACCTCGCTCTAACCGCATGGGATTCGCCCAACCCGAACAAGAACGGCGACCGTCAGCCCGCCGTGGGTTTCTAACCCTGGTGCAGTCGCGGAGGTTTACCACGGTGGGCTTACGCCCACCGCTCCTGGTTGGCGCAACGTGCGTTCGGCGAGCAAAAGCGACATTCGCGATGCACAAACGACAATTCGCAAGAGCGGCGACCGTCAGCCCGCCGTGGGTTAATCTCGCCCACATAAACCGTGCCTGGTACGCGGAAGACTGCCGATTGTGTACGAACGCGATTATGATCGCGTTATTGTTACCACGGGGGGCTTACGCCCACCGCTCCTGGTTGGTGTGCGGACGTCTGCCGGCAAAAAAACGATTTTTGCGATGCACGAACGCACAGTACTAGGAGCGGCGACCGTCAGCCCGCCGTGGGTTGATTAGGGGACGCCTGTTCAAGTGCAAACGTCTTCCGCGGTCAGCTTACGCCGATCGCTTCTCAGCCGCGTGTGCGGGATAAAGAGGCGGATGTCAGCTCAAGATGCCCCAGATGATGTTGCCCTGAACGAGTTCACGGGGCTGCTTGAGGTGGTTGTACTGAATCATGTGCGGGTCGAGGCCGACGCTGTGGTAAATCGTCGCCAGCAGGTCGCACGGATGCACCGGATTTTCCAGTGGCGCAGAAGCGGTCTTGTCCGACTTGCCGTACACGAAACCGCGCTTGACTCCGGCACCGGCAATGACAGCGGTGAAGCAATACGGCCAGTGATCGCGGCCATCGGCACTGTTGCCGTTGCCGGAAGTGCTGACGCCCCGCTGCGGGCTACGCCCAAACTCACCGACTGCCACAACCAGCGTCTCCGACAGCAGCCCGCGCTGATCGAGGTCTTCGAGCAAAGCGGACAAGCCAGCGTCGAGCATCGGTGCGGACAGCCGTTTCATCCGGTCGGGCAAACCAACGTGGTGATCCCAGGAATGGAGGTCGGAGTTGGCCACTTTCGGCCAGTTGACCTCGACGAATCGGCAACCGGCCTCCACCAGGCGACGTGCCAGCAGACAGCTCTGTCCAAAAGTATTCCGCCCGTACTTGTCGCGCAGGCTGGCTGGTTCCTTGCTCAGGTCAAACGCTTCCCGAGCCCGACCGCTGACGATGAGGCTGAACGCCTGCTGATAGTAGGCGTCGGGATTGTATTTGGCGACAGCGCGTTCGAGTTCGGGCAGGCTTTCGTTGACCAGCTGGCGGAGACTGGCGCGGCGGGTGAGGCGTTCCGGCGACAGTTCCACGCGGATTTTCAGGTCATCCACGCGGATACGATCCATCTTGTTCATGTCGTTGTCGTCGCCGGGCGGGAACAGGTAGTAGGGATCGTAGGCTTTGCCCAAGAACCCGGCCGTGCCCCCCTTATTGATGACATTGGATTCCTGCAACGGCCGGGGCATCATCACAAAGGGTAGCATGGGCACATCCGGCGGGCGATACTTGGCGATATTGCAACCGATGTGCGGGAAGTCTTTCGGACTGGGCGGTTCCAGCTGGCCGGATGGGCTGACTTTGTCTGTGGTGTAACCGGTCAGCATCTGGTAAATCGCCGCCGTGTGATTGAACAGGCCCACCGGTGTGTAGCTCATCGTGCGGATGAGCGTTACTTTGTCGTTGACCTGAGCAAACCGTGGCAACACTTCGGTGAATTTGACGCCAGGAATTCTGGTATCAATCGCCTGGAAGACGCTGCGGACGTTGTCGGGAACGTTGTCCTTGGGGTCCCAGAGGTCAATATGACTGGGGCCGCCCTGCAGGTAAAGCAGAATCACGCTTTTCGCTTTACCAAAGCCGGGCCCGCCTCCGTTGCCGTTTTGCTTCGCCAGAGCTTCCGCGCGGAGCACATCGGCGAGCGTGAAACCGGCCAGGGATAACCCTCCAATGCGGAGCCAATCACGGCGGGTCATGCCGTCGCAGGTTGCTGCCACCGGACCGGGAATCACCAACATGACACTTCCTCCGTTTAGCTGGGGGTCTTCGTCTCTGCCTTGCAGGCGGGGATGCGTCGTCCTGGCAGCCGAACGACGCTGTGCGGGGATTCACCAGCAGACCCGTCTGCCGCATCGCTCATCAGCACCTGTCGGCAGACGTCTCGCCATTTTTATCTTATCGAATCCCCGGGACACTGGCAAGCAGAAAAAGAGCCGAGCCGCTTTTTAGCGAATGAAGCAGAATTCCTTGGCGTTGATCAGCGACCAGAGCAGGTTTTCGTAAGCGGTTTTGCGATTTTGCGGGCCGAGCCGTTCGATGTGTTCCAGGGCTACCTGAAGTTCGTCCGGCTGCGGTTTGCGTGCAAACGCCCAGAGGTAGATTTCCTCGACCTTGCTGCGTTCGTCACGGTTGGTATCGCGGGCGAGCAAGTCGGCCCGACCACCGCCGCGGGTCAATTTTGCCTGAATCTCGTCCGAATTGAGCAGATGCAGAACCTGGGCCAGGTTAGCGTCGTTGACCCGTTCGCATTCGCAAGCGCTCGCACGAGCGGGCTTGCCGAACACGGTCAGGAAGTAGTTGTTGTACGCTTCATCCGGCAGCTTGATGGCACGATTCGGGGCATGGCGATCCTGCGGCAGAGAATTGAACTGGCCGGGAGCGTTCAGCACCTGATTGACCGCATCGTAGAGCACCTCGGCGTTCATGCGTTGCGGATAAAAGCGAGCGAAATTCTTGCGGTCGAACTTGTTGAACTGATTGGGCAAGCTGCTGAGCTGATACGTCCGGCTCTTGCAGATGGTGCGGATCAGGTGTTTGAGACTGTAGCCGTGTTCGATGAAATCCCGCGCCAGGGCATCCAGCAGGGCTTCGTTACTGGGCGGATTGGTGATTCGCATATCGTCGGGCGGGTCCACGATACCGCGACCGAAGAAGTGGGCCCAGTAGCGATTGACCACGGCCCGCGCGAAGAAAGGATTGTCCTTCCGCGCCAGCCAGTCGGCCAGCAGTTGCCGGGGATCCTGGCCTGGCGGGACGTTCATCACCTCGCCGTCGAGCGGTTTGATCTGGGCCGGCTGACCGGTGCGTTTGTTGGCCACACTGCCATCGCGACGCACTGCGATCGCGTAAATTGTCCGCTGCTGACCATTGGTTTCCTGCCCGGGTAAGACCAGCTCCTTGCGTTGTACGCGACCAAAGAAGGCCGCCAGTCCCCAGTAATCATCCTGGCTCCATTTCTCGAACGGATGATGATGGCATTGTGCACAGGCCAGCCGCAAACCCAGAAATACCTGGGCCAGGTCGTCCACGAACTGGCTCGGCTGCTCGATTTCCTTGTACCAGACCACAGGCGGATGGCTTTGCTCGTCGCCAGTTGCAGCAATGATCGCACGGGCAAACTGGTCGTAAGGCAAATCCTGCTGAATGGCCTGACGCAGCCAATCGTGAAACGCAAAGGTACCGAAAGTTCGGCTCGGGTCGCCGCGCCGTTTCACGCGAAGGATGTCCGCCCACTTGTTGGCGAAGAAGTAACCATACTCCGGACGCTCCAGTAATTGATCCACCAGTTTGTCTCGTTTGTTCGGATCGGTGTCAGCGAGGAAAGCCTGCACTTCCGCCGGTGTCGGCAGCGTGCCGCAAATCTGCAACGTGGCGCGACGGATAAACTCCTCATCCGTACAAAGCGGCGAAGGCACGAGGTTCAGCTCCCGCCATTTCTGTGCGGTGTGGACATCCACAAGGGTTTTCGGCTCAAACGACCAGCTCGGCACTGTTCCGGGCAAGGGTACGACCACGCGGAAAACGGTTACGTGCCCCTGATAGCGTACCATAATAGCAGCGTCACCTGCCGCGCTATAGGTTCGCACCATTCCCTGCCCGTCCACGCTGGCCACTTCGATATCGTTACTTTCGTACTGAGCGCGGAAGGTCACATCTTCCACCGTGCCATCGCTGTAATGAGCCAGTGCTACCAGCTGCTGGCTGGATTGCTGAGCGAGAATGCGTTTTTCCGGAAACACACTCACCCGCACCACCACCGGATCGCTGGGGCGACCCCACGGCATTCCCGCGATAATCCAGCGGCGAATCAGGCGATACTCCTCGGAATCTTTTTCGAGACGTTTGCCGCCACCATGCGGCATCTGACCCGTCGCTTTCAAGAGCAGCAGACTGTTATCCGGCGCGGCCGGGAAAACGCGACGCCCTCGCGCCTCTTTGACAATGGCGTTGTAATCAATCTCCGGCTCGAAACCCAGAAGCGACAATTTGAATCCGTTTTGTCCGGTGGACTTGCCATGACAGCCCCCGGCATTGCAGCCGAATTTGGTGAAAATCGGCACGATCTGGTTGGGGAAATTGATCGGCAGGGGTTCCTGCGTGTGCGTTACGCTGACCCGCAAACTTGCCGTCTTGTCGCCATAGCGGGCCACTACTTCGGTTTGCCCATCTGCCAGCGCCATCAGTCGCCCATTGCTTACCCGGACTAATCTGGCATCGCCCACCTGCCACTGGATGGCGGGAGTAACATCCACCTGCCGCCCATCGTTTAACTCGGCCGTCACCACAACCTGACACGTGGCCTGCTCACCTTGCAAGCGAACTTCCGCGGGAAACACACTGAGCGCTTTGACCGCTGCCGGCGAAGGAAGAGAGGAAGAGGATGGATTCGGCTCTGCCGCACGTCCCAGGCCAACCGCAATCGCCAGCCCGATCAGCAAGCAGATCAGTTTTCCGCCACGCCGTCGCACTACGTGTCCCGCACGGGTGTTCAATCGCCTCAATCCCGGTAACGCGGTCTTGGGCGACCCGCCAACATTCCACGACATCGCCAGCAATGCTTGCTTGCATTGGCGCATAATCATCCCCCTTGGCGTAAAGACGGCAGCGTTTCGGAAAAGCAATGCGTTCTCGGCAGGCGTTCGCAGGCGGGTTGAATGTTCGGCTAGTGTCCGGGCTGGACAGCCCTGTTCGCAGTAATAATCACTCAACAGCGTCAGGCTTTTATGCTATCTTACAAGCCGATTGTCAGGACGTGAAGTCCGGCTGGGGGGAAAACCAGAGTGTATTGGTCGCGCCGTCGGCTACTGGGCACGAGACCGGCTGCCTGAAGGCGAACCGGCAATGGGCATGCCAACCGGCAACGGTCGAGCGGCCACCGTGTAGCCTGCCTGATACGACCAGTCGCGCAAAGCCCGATACAGCGGAATGCTTTCGGGATAAACGAAGAAAGTCAGCACGGCGGTTTCCGGTGGCACCTGGGCCAGCAAACGACGAAAAACCGAAGACTCGCTCAGGGCTTGTTCGAGTGTTTCGCCGCGAATGGCCTGCATCGGCACGACTTCCCAGTAAGCCAGGCCGGCAGAAAAATAGCGGGGATCCGCCGGCCCCTGCTCGCGGAACAGCCAATCCAGCGGCGAATCGGCATTCCGAACGATTCGATACTTCAGTGCAAATGCTCCGTGCTGGCTGGTTTGCCCCTCCACCGACCAGCGATAACGCAACTGCTCGAGATGTTCCGGAAACTTCTGCCGCACTTCCTGCAAAAGCCCCGCCAGGTCAACAGGCGTTACTCGCTGCTGGTAACACTCGAAATATACTTCGTGGGAAAACACCGGCCGACTCACGGGCAGCCAGTAATGCAAAGCTCGCACCTCTCGCCGCGACACTGTCGGCAACGTAGCCGCCTGTTTCTCGCTCAGCCTTTGCAAACTTTGCTCGAGCTCGCGCAACTGTTGCTCCAGCTCTTTCACGGACGCCGACCAGCGATGCCACTGTTGCTGCGTCCGGTCGGATTGTTCCTGCCAGTGTCGCCGTTGGTACTCGGCAGCCAGCAGAGATTGTGTTTCGGCAGCAAGGTGGAGTTTCGCCAGTTCCAGCCGCTGGCAATAGCTTTGCCATTGCTGCCGGGCCGATTCCAGTTGCCGGACTGTTTCCTGCTGGTTGTCCGCTTCCGATACCGATGGCGAAGTCGCTGCGAGCACGGGATTTTCGACCGGCTTCGGTGAATCTTCCAGGGCAACTCGTCCCGACCAATCCCTGATGCGTGCGGCCACCAGAACGACCAGGATCAACACGATCCCCACCAGGTTGCTCAACACGTCGAGAAACGAATCCGAGCCGAAAAAGGTATCTCCGTTTCGCCGCATACGATGCCCTCCGCGCGGACTGTTTCGGCAATGCAGCAGTAGCCCGCAAGATGCAACCAGCGGCAGCCAGCCACGCTCATGCCTTCTCGGTCGGGCTCACCGTTGGGGTTGCCCGGCGACTGGTGGCCATGTCTTGCCAGCCTGGGGTCGGTACCGTTGGGCCACACATTGTCGCTTATCGCTCGCGGTTGCCCGGCACTTGGTGAAGTGAACCAGCAGGTTCGTCGGATGCGTGCGGGAGCCATTCCACCTGCCACACCCAGCCAGAGCGAGCAAGACGGCTCGCCAGTTCGTAATAGACAAGCGTTCCGGCTGGCTCGACCCGAATCCGCAATTCCACCGACAGGCCCGATCGCAAGCCCACAGCCCGCCAGTTGTCCAGTTCCATCAGCAAGGTTTGCCAGGCACCGTTCTCGGCAAGCACGGCGTAACTGCGCCGCTGAGCCGGCCAGTCAATCCGATTCGAGCGACACACCAGCGTCACTGCACCGGTTTCGCTGGCAACGCGCGGCGACGCTTGCTTCCCTTTGCTGAAGCCGAAGACTCCCGGAGCAGTGCCCGACCCGATAGTTGTTTCCGCAACCGGCTTTGTCTGACCCTGCGTTGACGTAGCGGCTGGCTTCGCCGGAATAACAGGCTTCGCCGCAGATGTTTGCTGATCGGCTACGCTTGATTTCGCAGCTGGCTTGGAAGTAATGGCAACCGCACCGGGTTTGCTTGCAGGCGGATTATGCGGTTCTGCTGTCCAGGGTGTATTTCCTTTTCCGGTTGTATTGGTCGTTGGACTGCCGGGCTGTTCAGACGTCGGCGAGCTGCCCGCTCGACTTTCAGACATGCCCGCGGCTGACGAGTTCCTCATGACTGGGTCAGATGAAGCCACCGGCTCCTGCCCGATTTCAATTCGCCAATCTTCCGGCACAAGTTCGTAGCCAATTTCCCAATCGCTATCTTCCAGCCATTTCGGCACCAGATAATGCAAAACAAACCCACTGGGGCGAACGAGCAGCAGGATATACGGCTTGTCGCTGGACTGGAGAGCACGCTGCGTTTCCAGTACCGCCTGGCGAAATCGCTCCGCCGCCTGGTCCTGCTCCGCTGAAATAGCCCAACCGCTGGCAAGAAAGACCGCCCGACCGTTCACCGCTTCCACCACAATCGGGGGTCGCCAGCTTCCTCGCTGGGCCGGATGCGGTATTAGCTGGTAAATCACTTCCCGCTTTTCCGGGGCCAATTGCGGCGGAACCTGCATGGCCCGCAACTTCGACGACAGTAAGCGGCACCTTTCGCTTAGCGCTTGCTGTCGTGCCCGAAGCTGATCAATTTCCGCAAGCCTGTTTTCTACCTGCACGCGCAGAGCGACACTATCCCTTTCAATAGCGGTGCGCTGTTCGCGTAAAAGACGGCTTTCCCGCCCGACAGCGGCCAGCTCCTCTTCTAAATGTTTAGTGCCCTGCTCAATATGCCACAGTTCCTCCAGCAAGATCAGGGCACTTATGTTAGATGCTGGTTGCTTCACAACAGGCCGGTCCACATCTAAGCGAAAATCAAGGTGCCTGTTATCTTGACCGCTTCCCACATTATTGCGAGCTTGCTCAGTCAATACCAGCAATAAGAGGGTGAGACTGCCCAGCGTGCATAGCAACACCGAGAGGAAAGGAAATAAGTCCAGGCGCGGTACATAATGGCGGGGCATACAGCTTCAGGCCGCCCGACTAATCTCGACACGACTGGTTAATAAATGCACCGCTGCGGTCAGGCTGTGCAGTGTTTTATTGAGCGTATCGGCCTGAGCCAGGCTTTGCAGGCACTGATGCAAACTCGCCTGTAATCGCAGCATCCGTTCCTCACCCGCTAAGCATTCCGCCGCTTGCTGCTGAGCTTGAGCCAGTTGATTTGATAAGCTGACCAGGGAACGTGTAACTTCTTGCAGCCGAGCTATCAGAGGTTTATAGGAGTCAAGCAGTTCCCGATGCCGTGCTTGCCATTCCTGGTGCCAGCGTTGTTCGGTCTCGTGAAACATTAGCCGCCAGCGGTCGAGTTCCGTACTGATGTGATCACACGCTTGCCGTATATGTGCCTGCCATTGCTCAGCAAAAGCCTGCTGCCAGAATTGCAAGTGTTTATGATAACACTGCTCGAACAGGGCTACCAGGTCCTGCTCACGAACCAGCTTGGTCGAATGATTTTTCTGGTGGTAAATATCAAGAGCGGTTCGCAGCAGGTTGGCTAACGATCTCAGCAGAAGGTCGTCGCGACGCTGGCAGAGAAACAGCAGTAACATGAGTGCCAGAGAGTAAACCAGTGCGACAGCGGTGGTATCGAAGGCGACAGCTAGACCGGCAGTAACCCCAGAAATAGAGTTGGTTATCTCTTCCGGCTGGACGCTGCCAATCGCTTGCGTAATACCGATCACCGTGCCTAAAAATCCCAGGATAGGTATTGCCCAGATAAAGTAGCGAATCAAGGTATATTCACTATCCCTGAGCTGGGCGTTTTCTTCATCCCACTGGGAAAGTTCGTGGCTCAGCGAGTCGGGATCGCGGTTGAGTCGTTCACAGAATTGCTGCCAGCGTTGCGAGACCAGACTCCTGCTTTCCAGCTCTCCGCATGCTGGTGAAAATCTAGTATCGCGGTCCTGCTGATTTGGCGCATGGGCGTTCAAACTGAGCTGGAGACGACGCAGATGCCGAAATTCCCATTGCTGACGCACGAGGTAACTGCATAGGGCGGAGGCAGCCCAGAAAAAGAGGAAAGTTTCCGCATATTCAATGGGGTGACCTGCTGTATAGCGAGAGAACAGAGCGGTATAGTCCGGCCAGGCCGCCAGGGTTAGATACCAGGTCACCGTAAGCACGGATGTCAGAGTCAGAATCCACGCGTGGAATTTCCAGTTCTGAAAAGGCGATAGTGGTGGAGACGTTGGCTTGCTGGCCATGTGTTGGGCCTCTGCATGTTCGTTGATTGGACTGTTTCTTCGATAACATCGGCAGAAATGATAGGCTCGGTAAAATCAAATCCGGGGGAGAGCGTATAAGCGAGGGAAACTGGCTAAGTTTGTTTATCTAAGCTCGCTTAGCAGAACCGCTATATTTCGGATTGCAGGTGAGCACGGCGTGAATGTTCGTAATTTTTACAAGCCAGGCTTGTGTCGTTGGGAAGCCTATACAGAACGGGCAGCGTTGATCCGATGGCTCTCTAGGCCGGGTTGGCAAACCGGTCTAGGATCGCTCGCATAAGTAGCGCTGCCATCGCTGGTTAAAAAGTTGGTCGCGGAATTTGCCAGTCGTTACTTCATCGGGCATCATACTTGCAGCGAGACAACTGGCTGTCACAGCGAACCTCACTCACGAAGGAGAAGCTATGGCTTATCTTCCGAAACGCATTGCCTGGCGAGTCAGTTACATTTGGCCGTGCGGGAGCTGCATGCTGGGGAGTGACAACCCGCCGCTGGCTGACCAGGGTTATGGAACCAGCTGGCAGCGCGCTTATTTAGAGCGCCATTATCGAGTCCTGGCTCAAACCCTGCGCCAGGCTGCCGAGTGGCTCGTTTTCAGCTATAGTGTTAGCAAGAGGCCAACCACGAAGTCCGAGGATTGAACATCGGCGGGAGCCAGAGGATGCCCGTTCATGGGTTTGTTCGCGTCGCCGCTGCTGTCCCTCGAGCGCAGGTCGGCGATTGCCAGGCCAATTTGCAAGAACTGCTGCGCCTCCTCGAGCAGGCCACTAAGCAAGAGGTGGAGTTAATCGTATTCCCGGAGCTGGCGATTACCGGTTATACCTGCGGCGATTTATTTCACAATCATACACTGCTGCGAGCAGCCGAGGAGGCAGTGGCACAACTCGCGCAGCGCTCGGCTCAGCTATTCCCCGGCTTGATTACGGTAGGCGTGCCGATCCCGGCCGAGGGTGACTTATATAACTGTGTGCTCGTCCTGCATCGCGGGCGAATCCTGGGTGCCATTCCTAAGTCTTATTTGCCTACTTATAAGGAGTTCTACGAACACCGCTGGTTTGCTCCGGCAACGCAAGCGCGACTTAGCGAAATTCAATATGCCGGCCAGAAGGTGCCCTTTGGGACGGACTTAATTTTCCGTTGCCAGGAATTCCCACAGTGGCAAACAGCGGTGGAAATTTGCGAAGATTTATGGGTTCCGGTGCCGCCCAGCAGTTACGCAGCTCTCGCCGGGGCCACGGTATTAGTCAATGCCTCGGCTTCGAATGAGGTCATCGGCAAGGCCGCCTGGCGTCGTACCCTGGTAGCGAGTCAATCGGGGCGATGCATTGCCGGCTATATTTACGCTTCCTGCGGTCATGGGGAATCCACGACCGATGTGGTTTACGGCGGGCATTGCCTGATTGCCGAAAATGGCGTGCTCTTAGCGGAGAGCAGGCGGTTTCAGAGCGACGGCAGTCTGATTGTTACCGATCTAGATGTCGAACGGCTGATATTAGAGCGACAGCGAACAAACAGTTTCGGCTTTGGGAAAGCAGCGTCCGGCACGGAGCAGCGGTGGCGCTACCTGGATTTTGCACTCGAGCTCCCGCAGCGTTGGCGGAAACTAATGCGTCGAGTGGACGCTCATCCATTCGTGCCTCAAGAAACAGCCGAATTAGCGGAGCGTTGCCAGGAAATTTTCCAGATCCAGGTAAGCGGTTTAGCTAAGCGACTGGAAAGCATCGGTAAGCCGCCCATGGTCATCGGCGTTTCTGGTGGTTTAGATTCTACCTTGGCTCTCTTAGTATGCTGCCGTACTGCGGATCGTTTAGGTTTGCCGCGCTCCCATGTGCATGCCTATACGCTGCCGGGTTTCGGTACCACGCGACGGACACTGCAAAACGCACTGACCCTAATGAAAGAATTAGGCGTGCAGGGACGGTGTATAGACATTCGTGCCACCTGTTTTGAGGAAATGAAAGCGCTGGGGCATCGGCCGTTCGGAATTTCACTGGAAGATAAGACATTAGACCAGTTCCTGCAGGAACTCCGGCAATTGCTCCGGGAGCGACGGCAAGACTTAGTGTTTGAGAATGTGCAGGCGCGGATGCGGATGAATTTGCTTATGAATGCTGGCTTTGTAGTCGGCACCGGTGACCTATCGGAGCTGGCATTGGGTTGGTGTACTTATGGCGGCGATCAAATCAGCATGTATAATCCCAATGTTAGCATCCCCAAAACATTAGTGCGTTTCCTGGTGCGCTGGGTGGCTGAACATGAGTTTGAAGGGGAAACTCGCCGGGTCTTACTTGATATCGTCGCCACTACTATTTCCCCGGAATTATTGCCTGCGGGGGAAGAAGAAACGCCGTTGCAGGCGACGGAAGAGGTAATCGGGCCGTATGAGTTGCATGATTTCTTTCTCTATTATTTCCTGCGTTTCGGCTTCGGACCGGCTAAGATTTTTTACCTATCGCGGCATGCACGGTTTGATCGAGCATATAGCGATGAGGAAGTGCTGCGGTGGCTGGGAGTGTTCTTGCAACGGTTTTTCGCGCAGCAATATAAACGTTCCTGTTTGCCCGATGGGCCGAAAGTCGGAACGGTAAGTCTGTCGCCGCGTGGCGATTGGCGGATGCCCAGCGATGCTCGGGTAGCTGCCTGGCTGGCCGAATGGCAAAACATTTCTTCTGGCCAGGAAAATTTATAACGTCGTGAGCGGCCGTTGTAACCCGCCGACTTATAGGTGTTGTTCCGAGCACTATATCTCAAGCGGCTGATCAGCTTAGAAGCGGAAAGCCACACCGGCGGTGAAACCATCGAAGCGTAACAGAGTGCCGCGGTAAGGTGGATTGAGGCTGCCCAGATCGAAATCCACGGGCTCCATAGCGCGGCGAACGTTGAAGAAACCGGTGAACTCATAGCCGACGCGCACCGCGATAAAGTCGGCAGGATACCACCATAGATACAAGCCCAATCCGAACATGGGGGAGAAATTCGCATCAATATGCTTGCTGCGGAGCGAAAAACCACCGCTGGACGCCTCAACGCGGGCATAAAAGTCGTCGTAAAACAGACCCCCGCGGAGCTCACCATTGATGGCCAGACCGTATCCCAGATACAGCTCGCCACCGTAACCAGCCTGGAGGCCGAACAGGTTGTTGGTCCAGGCATTGCGATACTGTCCCGAAACCACTGAGCCGCCGTCTATGGATAAATCCTCTACTCGGAGCTCGAAGCGTTCAAAAGCCCGCAGGTACCGGCCTCCGAGAGTGGCATAAGTGCGAATCACATCCACCAGGGTAAGTGGGAAGCGGAGGTTGAGCTCGTAGTTGAGGAATTCCTGCTTGAAGCGAATCTGGAAAAGCTCGGCACCGTTGAAGATACCGTAGGCGGGAACAGCATTGCCGGTTTGAATCTCGTCGGGAACGTCGGGATTGGTGCGATGGATGACCAGGATTTGCTGCACGTCGTTAGCCGGCCCGACGAAGTCAATCGGCACGTTGAAAAACGGTGCATACAGGAAGGTCCTGCTGAAAAAGTCCCCCTGCTGCAAATTAGGCGGGAGGATGGTTGCCGTAGCGGTGCGGACATGCTCGGGCAGATGCCAGAATACTCCTTCGATGGCCACGTCGTTGGGGAAGCGGTAACCGATTGTCAATCGCAAGCCGGGACGCATATCGTCATGGCGAACAGCGTCGGAGCGCAGGGCCACTTCGTTGGAACCGAGAATACGTCCGGGAACACCTTGCGGCGGAATTAAGACAATATCGTCAGCCGGTGCACCATCGGTCCCGTTCTGATCCACCGTCATCTCGGCAAAAATGTTACCGGCAGTGTCAATCAGACCGCGGCGGACGAGTACCTGCGATTTGATGCTGGAATTGACCCGGTAAGCGAGGGCTTCGCCGGCCACGTAAATGCCATCTTGACGGGCCGGACCGAGCGGCACGGGGGAGGGCGTAAAGGGGTCTAAGGTTCCAGGACCGAGGATCTGAGCATGCAGACAGATCGGCCACAAAGCGCCGAGTGCGATCGTCCATCCCAGCAGCCGTGCCGCCATCCGCTTCATAGAAATCTCCCAATCCGTTCTGCCAGGTCGCTGGCGTGGCGCGCTGGCCCCTGGCCAGTCGAAAACGATGCCTGCAATGGAATCGGCATTACATTCCCTAAACTTGAAAGAAACGTTACCCTGCGTTTTCCTGACAAAACCGGCAAAGCTGGCCAGGTTTGCGCAGATTGAGGAATGCTGGCGGCTGGCTACGGGGCGCTTTCCGGACTGGCCAGGATATTCAGAACGGTGTCCAGTTCGACCGCGGCAGCGACGGCTGCTTCCATTTGCTGCTGCCTGGCTCGCTCCTGGATGGCCCGACAGTCCAGGGCTTCGGGTAGTTCCACCTCAAACAACCGTGCCTGGTGTTCGATCTCGGTCGCACAGTGCAGGACCAGTTCCACAAACCCATCGGTGTCCAGCTGGAAATGTTCCCACAGACGCTCGCGGAGCTTGCCCAGATTGGGGGAATGAGATTGCCAGAGTACCTCCGTGGTCAGATGGGCCAGATAAACCAGCCGGGCCAGTAACGAGGCGGTTTCTTCGTAATCGTGATGGTAGAGAGTTGCCAGCACCAGGGCGCTCGGAAACTCCCAGCGCTCCAGCAAACGGGCCCCCAGGGCGGCGTGAGAAAATCCCAGTTCGCAGCGTTCGGCTTCGACCAATTCCGGGCCATGCCGATGCTGGCGAAACTGAACGATGTAGGCCTCTCCAAATGCCTGCGCGAGCACAAGAATGCCCAGATCGGCCAGTAGTCCGGCGGAGTAAGCCGAATCCTGAGCGACGGCTCCCCGGCTCAGTTTGGCCAGTTGCGAAGCCACCACCGCCAGGCTGAGAGCCTGTTTCCAGTATTCCGAGCAAAGCTCCCGTGCCGGGCCGCGCGTCATCGTTTCCACCAGGCAGAAAGTCATGGCTACCAGACGTAACGACCGCTGGCCGAGAAACGACACCGCCTGTCGCAAACTGGTTACCCGCGTTCCCAAACCGTAATGGGCGGAGTTGACGATGCGCAAAACCCGTGCCGCCAGGGCGGGATCACTTTCCAGGCATTCCACTACCGCCGACACGGGGAAATACAGGTCGCGGGTCAACTCAAGAATCCGCTGAGCCACCTGAGGGGCAGTGTGCAGTTGGGCCACCCGATCCAGAACCGCATCCATGGCGGCCACATCATCCGGTGCGTAGGCGATCATGCACCACCTCAGTGATTTTCGGACACGACCGACTTTGCCTGACCGGAACAGTTCCCGCTCCCGTAGATTGCTGCTCCGTCGCCATCAGGCTGGTGATGTTCCGGACCGCAGGCTGTGCCGGTCGGCGGAAAAATTGCCGTGCTCGTAAATCCAGCCCGGCCATTCGGACCTTGCCGATCGCGCTGCCTCATTGTGCAACCTTCTTCCACACGGCCACCATCAGCTACGCAAGTTTAGAACGGGATACAGGCAAAAGCAAATCGGGAAGCCGCAGCATTCTGCGTTACACAAAACCGCCTGTACGGGGAGCGGGTGTCGCAAACGTTGCTGGGCGGCCGTCATTCCGCGCTACGCAAGAATGGCGAGGCAATTCGGCGCCTCCTGCCACCCGCCAGAGACGACGAAGTGCTGATCCCGGCGCTGGTGATTTGGCGGCGCTAGCGTGATTGCAAAGATAATGGGTTGCTGATACCGATAGAACGCTCGGTTAGATAAACCGGCCGGTGGTTCGCCGGCATATCTGGATCGCCGGCCGACTCACAGCAGGTGAGAAAGTTTGACCTGTGCGAGTTTGCGGCGGACTTCGTCGGTAGCGGCCTGGAATGCCTGAGCGAGTTTCTTTTCCAGTGGGTCGTGTCCGTCACCGAGAAACGTCGTTTGCCCACGCAGGGGTCCTTCGATGGCTTCGACAATTTCCAGCAACGTGATCTGACTGGCCGGACGAGCCAGCCGATAACCCCCGCGTGGCCCCTTGATGGAGAGCAAAAGTCCGGCACTCACCAGCGGTTTGAGCACTTTCAGCAGGAACCTTTCCGGGATGTCGTGTGCCTGGGCAATCTGGTGCGAAGCCAGTGCCGATTCCGCTTTTTGCTGAGCGATGTACACCAGGGCGTAAATCGCATAAGCGGTCGCGCGTGTGATTCTCATGACTGTGGCCTCCAACCAGGTGTCGGACCTGGTAGCCTCCTGTCTGATTCGCTGCTTCCACTAACCGCTGCGCCTGTCGTATCTGGAGGGCAGGCGTTTCCTTCACCGCTATTTTCGTGCAGGGTGCGGTTCGTAGCGTGCCAGCACGGTAAGGCTGTCCTCTTTATCGTATCCGTTCGCAATCCAGCAAGGACTGTCCGTGCGCCAAAACGGTCTCTTATCGCATCCACTTAGTCTGAAAATAGTCAAACGCGGTGGCTCTGGCAAGGGGCGGCAAGCAAATGCAACCAGTTTGCCGCGGAAACGCATCGTTGCCAGGCAGCGGTTGTCCAGCGTACGCGGTCGAAAGCCGTTGCCTCGGGCTATCGGGACGTGGGCAGCGAAACGATTCGGGGAAGATCGGGTGGGGCGATCTTTTCGAGAGCGGCCTGGACGTTTATGATGGCAGCACGGTCGGTACGATGCCACCAAGCATTCGGAGAGCAGGCCATGATGCCGCTGGAATCGTTACGTGCATGTGGAAGCAAAATCTGGCTCGATTCGGTGGACCCCGAAGCCATCGCCCGGCAGCTTCCCTGGGGCATTACCGGAGCCACCTCCAATCCCCTGATCGTCGCCGAACTGATCCAGACCGGTCGGTTCGACACAGCGCTGGAATCGTTGCTGGAGCGGGTCAGGGAAGATGAAACCGTGGCCTGGCAATTGACCGACCAGCTGGTCAGCCAGGCAGAGCAAGTTTTTCTCCCCATCTGGGAGCGCACGGGCGGGGAAGATGGTTACGTCAGCTTCGAACTGGATCCCTTGCCGGAGGCGGAAAACTGGCCAACGGTCGAACCTGCCCGGGTCGAACGCTATGTGAGCGAAGCCGTGCACTGGAGCCGGAACCATCCGAACCGATTGATCAAAGTCCCGGCAACACCGAGCGGACTGCAAGCTTTGCCGGAAATTGTCGCCCGCGGTGTGAACGTCAATGTTACGCTGATTTTCACGGCCCGGCAGTACACCCAGGCACAGCAAGCCGTTTGGCGCGGCGCCCAGGGGCGTCCCCATTTGCGGTCTTTCAAGTCGGTTTATAGCATCTTCGTCAGCCGGCTCGATGTGTATGCGGATAAATTCCTCGCTCACCTCGATTTCGAGACCCGAGGTCAGCTGGGCATCCTCAACGCCAAACGTATCTGGCAGCTCCATCGGGCCTGCTGGCGAGAACGTCCGACACCGCTGGCGCAGGAAATCGTCTTTGCCAGTACCGGAACCAAACGACCCGGCGAGAAACCCTGGAAATACCTGGAAGCGTTTGCCGGCGGGGACATTCTTACCAATCCGCCGACCACGCACGAGCAAACCCAATCTGCCGGCATTACCTTCACTCGCCGCATCGAGGAACTGCCGCCCGACCCGGTCGTGGCTGCCCTGGATAAGCATGTGGATTACGAGCATCTCGAAGCTACCTTGCTGGCCGAGGGCGTGGAAAAATTTGTGCGACCGCAGCGGCAATTGTTGGACTTGATCGCCAGTCGCCGGCTTGGCATAAAGAGCGGCGCTGCACCGGCCGGTTCACTCCGCTGAGAATTCCGCCGCAGTCGCTCCCGGTTACCTTGGGGGCAAGGCCTGACGCAGCCGGTCGGGCATTTCCGCCCAACGGGACAGGTGGTCGAGGCGAACCATGCCGCAGCGGTGCGCTCTATTCGTCGATCGCGACGGTGTGCTGATCGAAGACGCCGGGTTCATTTCCTCACCGCAACAGGTGCAGCTTTTGCCGGGCGTAGCCGAGGCACTGGCACGGGTCAATCGGTGTGGCGTGCCGGTCATTGTCATCACCAATCAGTCGGGCATCGCGCGAGGTCTGCTGAGCGAAAAGGAATTGCAGGCCATTCATGCCCGATTGGACGAATTGCTTGCGATTTCCGGGGCGCGGGTGGACTGTTACTATTACTGTCCGCATCATCCGGAATTGGGCGAGGGAGAATATCGGCAACGGTGCGGGTGTCGCAAGCCGCAACCAGGCATGTTGCTGCAAGCGGCGAGAGAATTCGCGCTGGATCTCAGCCATTCGTTTTTCATCGGAGACCGGCTCAGTGACCTTCAGGCCGGGGCTGCTGCCGGGTGTCAAACCATCCTGGTACGCACCGGTTTGGGGCAACGCTGGCCGGAACCGTTGCCTGCTAGCTCGCTGCGTCTGGCCCTGATTGCGGAGAACCTGAGTCAGGCGGTGGATTTTTGCCTTCCCTATCTTCTGCATCGGCACTGGCAGTTGCAGGCGGCTTAGAAGGCAGGGCAGGTGAGCCTGGCCCGGTTGTGTCTGCGACACTGGTCGAACCACTTGTCGGGCCGTAATGCTTGACGTACCAGCGGATTTGTCGGGCCAGCCCCATCACCATATCCACCTCTTCCCGATTGGGCATAGCTCGGCTCAACAAGTGCCGTAAACCGTGCCACAGATATTCCGCTCGCTCACCCCAGAGAAAGTGCAGTTCTTCGAGGGCCTGGCGTAGTTGCTGAAACATTCGCTCCAGCACTGCCAGGGGAGCGGGTTCCCGTGGCGCCACCGGTAATCTACCACCGCTGGCCGCTTGATGTTGCTCATACAAACAAATCGCCACTGCCTGTGCCAGATTCAACACCGGATAACTGGCATCTGCGGGAATATGCACCAGATAATGGCAGCGAGTGATTTCCTGGTTCAGCAAGCCGGTTTGCTCGGGGCCGAACACCCAGGCGATATTTCCGCTGACGGCCCACTCCCAGGCTCGTTGTGCAGCCTGACGCGGAGTCAGGACCATGTCACGGCGTAACAGGCCACCCACTCGCGCCGACGTGGCCAAAACCAGGACACAATCGCTGACCGCCTCCGCCAGGTCCGCCACGCTGCGGGCCGATCGCAGCAACGCTTCTCCCTGCGTGGACAGTTTTCGCGCTTCCAGTTCCAAAGGGTCAGCGTGGGGCCGAACCAGATACAGGTGAGCTAACCCGAAATTCCGCATAATCCGGGCGGTGGCTCCGATGTTGCCGGCAATGCTCGGCCGCACCAGCACGACACGCATTCGTTCACGCAAGAGCGCCAGCCAGTCGCTTTCGTTCATGCTTGTGTTCTTTCCCCCGATCGTTGCTCCAATATGCGTGTCGGCAACCGACTCGCTTTCGTTCGTGCTTCTATCTTCTCAGCGTTTCGCAGGATATGGAAGTGGCAAACCATCCTGCCCACGCAATTGTTGCTTTCACCGCTCCGGTTAAGATTTCGCAAAACGGATCGAATCGTGGACTGCTCAATCCTTCCCGTGAATCCATCCGCCGTGGAAACCGTACCGGCAAGGCCACCCCCGTTCTCGTCAGCGGTCGTTTGTCCGTCGCAACTACATTAGCGAATTCCGCCAGTCTCACGGCCAGGTGACTGGGCAACACTTGTCCGAGGAGACATTGTCGCAACTACATTAGCGAAATCCGGCGGTCTCACGGTCGCCGCTTTCGCCAATGCGTGCATTCGCAACGAACACATCGGTGATATTCAGCCAAGCGTGCGACGTGCACCAAGAGCGGCGGGCGTCAGCCCGCCGTGGTTCGGTAACGGGTCGCGCTAGCAGAACGAAACGAATGATGTTCGGGGAACGACGACCGCTGAATTAAGAGCGGCGGGCGTCAGCCGGCCGTGGTTCGGGAATCGCGCCGGCAACACTGAGCGTTTCTTGCCGAACGAGGATGCTCGCATGCCACGGGGGATTACGCCCCCCGCTCTTGGTGGTTCTGCGGTGCGGACATTTGCCGGCGAAACTGCGACTTGTGCGATACACGAACGCTCGTTTGCAGGAGCGGCGGGCGTCAGCCCGCCGTGGTTCGATAACCGCACCTGCAACGGCGATCGGTTTTCGCGGAGTGATTACGTTCACCACCCACGATCGGATGGTGCGCCACGGCTGGCTTACGCCAGCCGCTCCTGGTGCACGACGCCGGTCCACTGAAAAATAACGACATTCGCGGTGCACAAACGCACGTTCTACAAGAGCGGCGGGCGTCAGCCCGCCGTGGTGTGCAAAACCGACCCGGCGCCGTGAGAATCGAGCGTTGTTCAGCAACTAGCGAAACGACTACCGAAACCGGTCGTCGTCAGCCCGCCGTGGTTCGGGAATCGCGCCGGCAACACTGAGCCTTCTTTGCCGAACGGGGATGCTCGCATGCCACGGGGGGCTTACGCCCCCCGCTCTTGGTGGTTCTGCGGTGCGGACATTTGCCGGCGAAACAGCGACTTGTGCGATACACGAACACTCCTTTACAAGAGCGGCGGGCGTCAGCCCGCCGTGGTACGGGAATCGCGCCGGCAACACTGAGCGTTTCTTACCGAACGAGGATGCTCGCATGCCACGGGGGGCTTACGCCCCCCGCTCTTGTCTTGCAGTGCGCATGTCTGCCGGTGAAAAACAATTTTTTCGATGCACAAACGCACACGCACAAGAGCGGCCAGCAGGCTGCTGGCGGCGAGGGTGGCGAACCAATGGCACCGATAGTCGCAACCCGATTGGGGCCGGTGTCGCAGAGCCCAGACGCCTGGGCAATCGCGTTCACCTCAGTTTTTCCGCCGGTGTTCCGACCAACTCAGTCTTTCCGCCGATGTTCCGGTGAGATTGGAAAAGCCCTTCCGCACGCAACGTTCCCGTCAGCCAATTCATTCGGGGCTGGTTCTTCAAGCCTACAGTGAAAACCGACAAACCTTCCGTGCCAGCGTTCGGATTAGTCCATGTCTTCCAGTTTCCTGGCCAGCTCCGGGTCCTGCTTGCGAATCTCCTCCAGCAACGGATCGACCAGGTCAACGCGTGTCCGTTCGAATTGCCACAGAGGCGACGTCAGCAAAGCGTCTCCTAATTTTACGAGCGGATAATTCTGCAACGTACGGAATTGAACTCTCTCCATAGCTTGCCAGCGCTCGAATAGGCTTTTGCGTTGCTCTGGCGGTGGGTTTTGGGCTGTCTGGCTGCCGAGCTTCAGACGGGTGAGGGCTTCGCTGGCCTGCTGCCGCACGATGGCAGGTACATCGTCGGCACTGGCGAGCGTTTCCAGCATGACGCGAGCGGGCATGTAACCTTCCTTGCGATACAGAATCTCCGCCAGGTGGATGCGGTTTTCAATTTGAGCGGTCCAGAACATCACTCGCAATTTCGGGAGCAACCGATCGGGCACATCCATGCCTTTTTCAGCCAAAGCCGAGAATACATAACCGGCGGGGATCCTTGGCAATTTCCCGTTCAGGGCAGACTCAACAAAGTCCAAGTACATCGGGTCGCGCTCGGCGCCTAATTTGCTGAGGACCATCTCCGTTTCCACGGGCGTTATGAACCCACTAGTGGTTTTCCATACTTCGTGGAGCTTTTCCAGAATCTTTTTGTCGCCCGTGAAATAGTAGAGCAGAACCAAAACCCGGCCGACATGCGGATGCGTACCGCAGTGATTCAACAGGATGCGTAGCAACGGCTCCATTTCTTTCAGGTTCCGGCTTCGTATTTCGTCAAAGAGAGAAACAGTCAAAAAGGTGATCATTGAAGGAAATCTTTGCAAAGCTGCCTGAACCTCGGTTACGGCTTCTTTTTCGGGTAAATGTCGAACCAGTATGGCGAGGACCAGAGCTGCCCGCCGCTCGTCTTTTTCAGTCGCAAGGGCTTTACGCAGGGTGTCCAAATGCGCCTGGTCGAAGGTGCGGGCACGAAGTAAGGGGAGTAATTCTTCATAGCTTACATACCCCTTATTTATCACTGCGGTCTCGATAAACGCCTGGAGCAGCGGCTCGGGAATGGCCGGAAGAAGCATGGCCGCGCTTGCTACTTCGGTTCGATGGTACGAAAAGATGGGAAACACGAAGCGATACGTGAGGTCGAATTGCTGATCCACGGTCGTCTGCAAAGGCGGTGATCGGTCGAACCACAGGTTGTCTCGGGAGGTTACCACGTTGCAGAGGAATTTCAGCACCTGGTCGTCCGTCTGACCTGCCAGGAGCAATAATATCGCAGCTTGAACACGCGGCGCGCCCCGATCCTTGCTGAAAACTTCCCGGACAAGTTTCCAATCCTCTTGTCCCAGACGCTCATAGCAACAGGTCAGCCCGCGCAGCGCTGCTAGCCGTACTGTGGGGTCCGTGTCAGAGACAGCCTGGCGAAAGCAGTTGAGAACTTTCTCCGATTTCCGACCCGAAAGACGCAACGCTTCCAGGGCAGCCCAGCGCACCACCGGCTCCTGGTCGCTCAAAGCGGCGTAAAGTCCTGCCGGTACGGGGCGCAGAGGAACCTTGAATGATAACCAGCCCAGGAACCGGCACGCCGCCACTCGCACCATCGGATCCGGGTCTTGCAATTGCTGCTCAAGTCGCGGAACATGTCGCGCCATTTTCGACGCCGATAGCAGATAGGACGGCGGGTCTCGCCTGATCAGCTGGTTCATGGCCTCAATCCGCACCCAGGTGTTCGGGTGGTTGAGCAGGAAGTCGAAGTTCTGCACAAGGGCCTCGTGAACCTCCATGCTGTTAACGGAGCGTAAGGCAACCAGGGCCTGGTACACCTCGCTGGCGTCCTGGCTGGTAAGTTTTTGCTTCCATTCGGTCAGTGTTCGGCCCCGAATTTGTTGCGGGGGCGAAGGCAACTGACTCCACCCAACCTGGATCAGAGAAACAGCGGCCCACACACCGATAAGCAGAGCTACTCGGCGCTGCATGGCGGTCATTTCCTTTTTCCCGTCTGGCGATGGGATTGGTTACTGGTTTTTCTGACCCTCAATTTCCCGAATTGCTTCCAACGCTAAAACCCTAATTTGCGTTGCTCTTGGGGCTGTTGGACCCTTTGGGTCATTCGCGATGCGAGAATCCTCCGTGAAACGTTGCAAGGCTGGCAGAGCTTCCTTGGCGGCTGGACCGAGGTTTCCCAAACCCACAATCGCAGGTGCTAATTGCTCCGGGTCGTTCGAGTTGAGTCGCCCGAGGAAAAACGCGAGCAGGTCTGGGTCTTTTTGCTGGGCAAGAACCCAGAGAGCCAGCCTCGCTAGAAGCCTCTCCTTCGAGTCCGCCAGGGACATTAGACGTCGGCGAATTTCCTGATCCCCGATTCGCACGCCAAGACGTATGCATTCGTTCAGTACAGCCTCTGACACCACGCGATTTTGAATAGCCTGTGGCTCCAAAAGTTCCAGTATTAGCTGGCGCAGGAGCGGTGAACGATTCGAAAACTCCAACGCGCAGGCGCCCACGATACCACGGGCAGTGTCGTCTTGCATTTGAGACAGGTTAGCCATCAGGAAGGGGAGTTCGTCCAGTGCGGCTTGAGGGTCTATATCGGCCACGATGCGGATCAAATATCCTGCACAGGCTAGATCACGCAGCCGCAATCGCAGTTCGCTGGCAGCTATCTTCCAGGGTAACCGACGACAGGCAACGGCTAAGCGGGCGACATTTCGGCGGACCTGCGCATCGCCGTCTCTGAGCCCTTCCGCGAGAAGTTTGACCTTTTTTTCTTGATCCAAATCGGCTAACGCCATCAGATAATAGGCTGTCGATCGCACCTGGGCATCCGCGTCCCGGCAATGCTCGAGGATCGTCTGCAAGGACTGCTGATCGCGGCGGGTGGAATAGCTGGTATAGAAGGCGTACAGCTGAGCGACTCGCAACGCCTGCTCTTCAGCGTTTGTGTTCAGCCGGACCCAGTCGGCGATTTCCTGGTTTTCGCCGATCAGGCGCAATAAAGCTTCCTGGGCCGCCCTTTTGGCCTGTATGTCGCTGAAGCGTAAAGCCCGGCACAGAGCCTCGGCAGTTACCCCGCCGCCAGCCGGAACCTGTCCCAGGAGCCGAACGATCAGAGCGCTGGTTGGCGAGGACTTCTCGCCAAGATGCTGCGCGAGAAGCTCGGCGGTCTTTTTAGTGTTACGTACCTGGCATCGTTGCAGGGCTTGCAACGCCAGTTGTCCAGCCGGCGTGGTCGGGTCACTCACATACTTGAGCAACCGCTTCAGCACTTCGTCCCCGACGACGCCATCTTTACTGCCAGACGCCAGCGCATCCACGGCCACGAGTATTAGGTGCCGATCCTTGCTGTCGAGTATCTGCACGATGGTGGATTCGGCCTTGGCATCGAGTCCGGTGAGTGGAGCCAGTGCTCGCACGGCCGCCACACGCACTGCCGGTACGGAATCGTCCACAGCTTCACACAGGGCAGGTACTGCGGGCAAGGCTGCCTTGCCTGCCTGGGCGAGCCGTTCCGCAGCCTGAGCCCGTTCCAGGGCATTTTTACTTTTCAGGGACTCGATGCTCTGCAAAACCGCTTCTCGGTCCAGTGGTTTCTCTGCTTGTTGGGCCGGGCAAAGCTGCGTGCCCCAACAGGAAATCAGACACCACCAGGCCAGCCATACCGTGCCGATTTGTAACGCCGGGCCAGGTTGCTTCATGATTCGCCTCCGTAAACTGGTCCGATCGTCTTCCCGATATACTGGAAAAACCTGCCCCGCAAATGTCTCCAGGCAGTCAAAGCCGCCCAGAGCTTGTGCCAGCGCTAACTTTAGCAAGGCCCGAACCAGTCGGCAACCGTGCACCGGGACTATTACGGAAAGCTTAGACGGCCGACATGCGAACGAGGTTGCCGCGGTCCAAGCGGATTCGCCAGCCGCTTGCGATCCGGAAAAGAACGAGGGTTCCGCTGCCGCCGGTCATGTGCCGAAGGTTACGCGGAATCGGTGGCCGGTGGCGGGGGTTCTGTGCTCTGGGCCGGTGGACGCGCTTCCACCAGCGTGACGGTAATGCCTTCCTGGACTACCTTGCCGTGCTGGTTGAGCACCTGACGCTGCCAGGTGATCAAGCCTCTGCGACCGCGGCCTCGAGGTTCCTTAGCCAGCACTTTCGAACGTACCCGCAGGGTATCGCCGATGAACACCGGTTCGCGGAACTGCCAGTCGCGGATGGCCACCAGTGCCAGGGTACGCATCGGTGGACAATTCACACTCAGGCCACTGGTCAGCGCCAAGGTAAGCAAACCGTGAGCAATCGGCCGGCGAAAAGGGGAGGTGCGAGCGTACTCGTGATCCATGTGAATGGGATTGAAGTCGCCACTCAATCCGGCAAAATGCACCAGGTCGGCTTCGGTAACGGTGCGGCCTGGGGATTCCCATTCCTGGCCGACTTCCACATCGTCGAAGTACAGGTGGTAGAAGGCGTACATGGCCTGACCCCACCGCGTCGTCGCTATCGGTCTGGGTAATTGCGGGCGATTCGCTCGTCGAAAAACACAGCCTCGCGGCTTTCGGGCAGTTGCGGATCACCTGCTACGGATCAGGAACTAGCGAGTAAGGGCAAGGCAGGACAGGGGGCCGGCTGCGCGAAAGGTGACACAGGCGAGCACAGACCAATTATGCTGGGTCATCTACTGCCGGCGTACATTCCAGCCCGCCGCTTACCCGCCCGGCAGTCTGCCGTCGCACGATGACGTCATGAGGCGTTAGCTTGGGCCGACATTCCAGCCCGCCGCTTACCCGCCCGGCAGAGGGACATGCTCATTTGCTTTCGCGTGTGTAGCCGGCAGGAACGACCCCGGAAGCAGGTGCGCTGAGCAATTGCAAGGCATAGCCGGCCTGTTCGCGGATACGGGGATCGGCGTCGCGAGCAGCGAGTTGCAGGGTCTGGCGAACGGCAGGCGTGTCGGCACGGATCAGCGCCAGGGTCTGAATGGCTTTGATACGGACGGCAGGATGTGGGTCGTGACCAGCCGCCTGCACCAGAGCCTCCACCGCGAACGGATAGCGCTGGGGTTCGATGACCGCGAGTCGAGCGGCCGCCCATTCGCGTTGCTGCGGCGAACCGGAAGTTTGCAGCACGTTGACCAGGAAGAGTGTGTTCCGCAGGGCCAGCGCTTCGGTGCCGTTGGCGCTGGCTTGCAGCGTCAGCGTTTGCACCGGGGATTGGTGCGGCGGAACTAATGGCCCGGTCGTCCACGCCACCGGCGTCGCGGCAGTATCGGGCCGGGAAGGTACCACCGGCGGAACGATGCCCGGGAATTGATGCGGATTTTGCACGGCGGCTACCTGCAACGTGTTGAACGGCTGAATCGGCGGTTGGGGTGGAGGCAAATCCGGGCGTGGTTTGTCGGTGACCATCGGCACGAACGGCAGGGGCACCGGCGCTTTGGACGTGGCGGTGTCGGTGATGCCTGTCTGTCCGGCAGCAGCTTTGTTTTCGGCACGGGATGCGGTGGATGTCGAACTGACCGGGCCGGAAGGTGTCGGCGGGGAAACACGCGATGGTGGTTCCGGCAAGGTGGAAGAAGCCGGTTTGTTCGCGCCAGCCGTCAAACTGGCGTTGGTTACCGACTCCCGAATGGGATTACGCTGGACGAATTTCTCCGGCTCGCGCAGCGGATCGGGTTTGGCAGGGGTGTTCGGTTTCCGAGCAGCAGAACCTGTCGCCAGCGGTGGTGGAAACGGTACAGGCGGTTCCGCAGAACTCGGCACAGCGCGTTTCACCGGTAGCACTGCGGAAGCCTGAGCCAGCACCGCGAACTGGTACTGAATCGCAACCAGCTGTTCCGGAGTAAGCGAAGCCGTGGTGGCATGGGAAACGCCTGGCTTGTTCGCGGGTCGATCGGAATCGCGACGGAACAGCCGATTGAACAGTCCGCGGCGCTGTTCCGGTTCGGCACTGCTCGCCTGCACAGCGTGCTGACCGGTAACGGCTTGGCTGCTGTTTGTGCCGGGAGTAAGCGTAACGCTCGAAGCAGGTGGCTGGGCTTCAGTCCGAGCAGGGGAAGTGCTTTCCGACCGCGTAAGCGGAGCCTTGGGTCCAATTGCAGAGCGCGACGGGCCCCCTTCGGAAACTACGCCAGCTGAAGCGTGATCGCTCGGAACCGGGCCGACGATAATACGAGTTTCGCTGCCAGGTACGATGGGAGCCGGAGGTACCTCTGCCATACGCGGTGGAGGAGCTAACACCGGTGTGGGAAACGCTTCCTGAGATGGGCCGGTCGTGGCACGAGGGGACGAAGTGCCGGACCCGGAAATCCGTCGGACGATCCGCGACCACAAACTTTCCCGTGGACTGGTTTGGGGCACGAGGACCACCGAAGGTTGTCCCGAAGATGGCGAAGTTTCCGCAGCGGAGGTGGTATTAGTGAGCGACGGTGCAGGTGCACTGGGAACCTGGTCTGATCTGCTCGTCGCGGATGCAGTCGGCATCGGGACCAGTGTAGCGGACGGTGCTGCCACCGGCGCTGTGGTCACCGTCATAACCTCGCCTGTAGATTCCGAACGCACCGTCAGGGTGACTACGCCGTTTGTGTCAACGGTCTTGCGGAGAATAACGCAGCGCTGCACGCCTCGGTCACGGAAATCGAGTGTGATCACCTCGCCGGGACGGTCAAGCCGAGCCAGTTGCTGTAAGACGGCCGGGTTTGCCTGCATCACAGGCGTGGACGAACTCGGTGGCGAGGTTTGCTGAGTCGGCGGTACAGTGCCACCAGCAAGCCCGTCACCAGCGCGGGAACTCGGTACCGAAGGTTGCTGAGTCGGCGGTGCTGTCACAGAAGCACCGCTCGCCGGAGATGGACAAACGCCTGTCGCGGCGGGTTGCCAGGACGTGGACGGAGAACTGCTCGGCTTGGCAGCCTGGGATGGCTTGTCCGCTACGGCAGCCGGAGTTGCAGGAAGATCGGGAATGGTTGGCACGCCGGGAGGCGGTTTCTGCTGGCCTACTCCCCAGCGATAAAGCTGAGCCTGGGAACTGCCCGGCGGTTCGACGAGCGTGGCCATTTCTTGAGTTTCCTGCGAGCGAATGTAGCGGATAACGGTTTTATCCGGTCGCTCCCAGGCGAGAACGGTAACGAACTTCTCCGGCGGCCGGCTCCCCTGGCGGATGGTGAGAACTTTGCCGATCTGATCCGGCAAAGGTCGGCCTGCCGAACCAACCGGTTCCGCGCGGAGCAAGCCGACCGCCAGGCCCAACCCCGCAATTCCCACCGCCACGATCCGTTTCATGCCTCTACCCCCGTCACTGGTCCTGTTCTCGCAAACGGGTCACGCCATTTCGCCCCAGCCCGGCAGCACCTGGAAGCAGGGTCGGCTTGTGCCGAATGCCCTGTTGGCGTGCTCGCTTCCGTTCGCTCCTTATTTGCGATCTTCGCGCAATGTACCAGCTTGTCATTCTTTATCGTCCGCGGGCACGCTGTGCCTGAATGGGAAATGGTGAGCGGGTACAATAAAATCCACTGCATCCGCTCCACTGACGGCTGGCCAGGCGGCAGGCATTCGCGGCAAGCCGAAGGGCATTCGACATCTGGGGCCGCCAGACCGCCGGCATGCTGAACCTTTCTGGAGACTGGACGGGGTGGTACCGCACATTCGCCGAACCTGGCACAGTCTGCCCGTTCACGAGACCTTGCGGACGCTGGAGGTGCAGGCGGAGCAGGGTCTCAGCGAGAGCGAAGTGCGGCAACGGCAGGAATGGTTCGGCCCCAACGAGTTGGCCCCGATTCGACGGGAAACCATCGGGCACGTTGTGCTCGAAGCAGTTAGCGAACCCATGATTTTGCTCCTGCTGGCGGTGGGCGTGTTGTATGCCTTCTGGGGAGAACCCTGGGAGACGGTCACGGTATTCGCAGTGATTGCCGTGCTGGTTGCCGTAGAAGTTTACAACGAATGGCGGGCGGAGCAGGCGTTAGCCCGGCTGAACGAACTGGCACAACCAACCGCCGTGGTAAAGCGGGACGGAAACTGGCGCGAAGTCCCCGTGGCATTGCTGGTGCCGGGCGACATTGTTTTGCTGTTAGCAGGACGGCGTGTGCCCGCTGACCTGCGGTTGCTGGAAACGCAAACTCTGGCAGTGGACGAATCCGTTTTGACTGGCGAGTCGCTGCCCGTGGAGAAAGATGCCGAGGCAATGCTTTCCGAAGTGGTGCCGCTGGCAGAACGCAAGAACCTCGCTTTTGCCGGGACTCTGGTGGTACGCGGGCGAGGTATCGGCGTGGTGGTGGCTATCGGGGCGGACACGGAATGGGGACGTCTGGCCCGGCAAACGGCCGAAATTCGCCCCCAGAGAACACCGTTACAGCAGGCAATGCGGGAATTGGCCCGCTGGACCGTCGTAGCTGCCCTGGGGTTCACTGTTCTGGCTGCGCTGCTGGCGTACTTGCGGGAACTGGCTACCGGTCGGCAAGCACTGCTCAGCGCTCTGGCGCTTGCCTTTGCCACGATTCCGGAAGAATTGCCCATCATTATCACCATGGTGCTGGCTCTGGGTGGCTGGCGACTGGCACGACAACGGGCCATAGTCCGGCGTTTGTATGCTGTGGAAACGCTCGGTGCGGTTACCGTGATCGCCTCCGACAAAACCGGCACCATCACCGAAAATCGCATGACCGTGGCCCGGGTCGAACCCGGTGAGCGAGAACGATGGTGTCTGGAGCTGGCCGTTCTTTGCTCCGAGTCGCTTCCCACTACCGTTTCTGCCCAGCCGACCGGCCAGCGCAGCTGGTTGGGTGATCCGACCGAAGCCGCCCTGCTCGAACGTGCACAACAACTGGGCCTGTCAACGGAAACGACGCGGCGAACCGGACGGTTACGCCAGGAGTTTGGCTTCGATCCGGCCCGCAAACGCATGAGCACCGTCTGGCACATCGCACCCGTATCGGACCAACTCTCGCTGCCAGACAGGCCGAGCTTTTTTATCGCCGTCAAAGGTGCCCCGGAGCGCGTCCTCGAAATCTGTCGCTACGAATGGATGCAGACACCTTCGTCAGATGCGGTGGATGTGACGGGTTTCCCGTCCGTATCGGGAGACCGCGAGCGATTGCCGACCGGATCACCCGGCACAATAACGCCGTTGACGCCGCCACCGTCTCGAGAGAGCGGACCGGGCGTCGAGCCAGTACCAGGCTCGTCGAGTGCGATCGCGCCGTTGACGCAGCAACGATACCAGTTCTGGCACGGTCTGGCGGAAGAGATGGCCCAGCAGGGATTGCGGGTGCTGGCGTTTGCCTATCGCTGGACGGAACGCGAACCTCGCTCGGCAGAGGAAGCGGAAAGCGACGGTGTTTTCGTCGGACTGGTTGGCCTGGCTGACCCACCCCGGCCGGAAGTCGCCTCAGCGCTTGCCGAATGTCGTCAGGCAGGGATTCAGGTGTGGATGATCACGGGAGACCATCCGAACACAGCCCGGTACGTGGCTCGGGCAGTGGGATTTGCTGAGGACACGCCTTTGCTCACCGGCCCGGAAATAGACGAAATGAGCGATGCGGCCTTACAGCAAGTTTTGCAACGCCCGGTGCTGGTAGCGCGAGCGACACCGACCCAGAAACTTCGGCTGGTGCAGGTAGCCCGATCGGCTGGACAACGGGTGGCGGTAACAGGTGACGGCATCAACGATGCGCCGGCATTGCGGGCTGCGGATGTCGGCATTGCGATGGGACAGCGCGGCAGTGATGTGGCCCGCGAAGCAGCCGATCTTATCCTGGCCGACGACAATTTTGCCACTTTGGTGCACGCCATCCGCGAGGGGCGTTTGCTTTTCGACAATCTGAGCAAAAGCGTTCGCTATTATCTGGCCTGCAAAGCCGCTCTGGTGGCGGCATGTTTGACCGGAGTCCTGGTCGGTGTGGGCATCCCTTTTCATCCGCTGCAAATTATCCTGATGGAACTGATCATGGACCTGGCTGCTTCCGTTGCCCTGGTGGCCGAACCGCCGGAAGGTGACCTGATGCGTCGTCCGCCACGCGATCCGCAGCAACCGTTCCTGCATGGGATAGTGTTACGGGACCTGCTCGGCTCGGCGATGGCGTTGTTTCTGGTGGTGATATTGACGGTGCTGGGACTATTGGCCTGGCGAGCTTCCCAGATGGCATCAGCAACGCTCGTGCAGTCGGAGCAGGAGAACACGTGGCTGGAATACCTGACGGTATCCGCAACGGTCCGCGAGGCGGTGATGGCGGGCAGTTTTTTCGCCTGGTTGATAGGCCATGTGCTGCTGGCCTGGGTGTTGCGCACGGATCGCACTTCGCTGGCTGAGCAGGGCTGGGCCAGTAACCGTGCTTTGCTCATCTGGACGCTCGCCGTTATCGCTTTCGTCGTGTGGGCGTGGTTACCGATTCCGATCAGCCGCGTGTTTCTGTTGCACCACCTGACCTGGAAGGAAATGCTGGGGATTGTCGTTTTCGCCTGCGGAGTTATAGTGCTGTGGCGATGGCTTCGGTTTCGCTGGCTGGGGCACGGAGCTGCATTCGTAGCGCGGTAGGGGAATTTTGCAGGTGGGGAGATGAACCTTCAGGAAGAACGAGGCTGGGCCGGAGCATGGGAACCGTCCCTGGGGTTCGTAGCGAGGGTGGTCACGCATGGCGAAAAGCTATGACCTGGTGGTCGTGGGCGGCGGCGTGATGGGATTGAGCATTGCCTGGTCGCTGGCGCGACGGGCTGTCGGACGTATTGCCCTGCTGGAAAAAGCGTACCTCGGCGCCGGGGGCAGCGGCAAATCCGGGGCGATCGTTCGCCAGCATTATTCCAACCCGTTCACAGCCCAGCTGGCACGAATGAGCCTGCAGACGTATGAGCAGTTCGATCAAATTGTGGGTGGCCCACCCGTCTTCACCCGCACCGGTTTGGCCATCGTCGTGCCGCAGCAGGACCTGCCTGCCTTACAGGCAAATGTGCAGATGCAGCAGGGGCTGGGGATTGATGTGCACCTGGTTTCGGCCCAGGAACTGGCGCAACTGGATCCCAATGTCCATCTGGGCGAGGACGAAGTGGCAGCGTGGGAATCCGAAGCCGGTTTTGTAGATGCCATTCAGGTACTATCCTCTTATGCTCAGGCGGCCCAGCGCGAAGGGGTGGAAATCCTGGAAGGCGTGGAAGTGCGGGAATTGACCGTGCAGCACGGCAAACTGACCGGACTGGTGGTCAACGAAGGGCGAATTGCCTGTGGCACGGCCGTGCTGGCGGTCGGGCCCTGGATTGGTCGGCTGGCCAGGTCGCTTCAGCTGGAGGTTCCCGTACAACCGTCGCGGACGCAGGTGGCCCTGTTTCGCCGGCCTCCCGAACTGAGCCGACGTTTGGCTACGTGTGTGGATTTTCACGGCCAGATTTATTTCCGAGCCGCTGCCGGCGAATTTTTGCATGTCGGCAGTATTGCCGGGGAGGAGGCCAACAGTCCCGTGGACCCGGACCGTTACCCGGAGTCGGCCGACAGTGCCTGGTTACCGGAGATCCGCCAGCGTTTGCAGCGTCGCTGTCCGGCCATGCATCGCAGTTACGGCCGGGGCGGGTACGCGGCACTGTACGACATCACGCCCGACTGGCACCCGATTCTGGATCGCTGTCCGCAGGCCGACGGAGTGTACCTGGCGGTGGGGTTCAGCGGCCACGGTTTCAAATTCGCACCGCTGATCGGCCAGCTTATGGCCGAATTGATCGTGGATGGTCAATTCCGCACTCTGGACGCGCGCGTCTTTCGGCTGAGTCGGTTTGCTGAAGGCGACCTGGTCAAAAGCGGCTACGCTTACGGTGTTATGGGGTAGTCGCTGAAGTGCGTCCGCCAGGCAGCCGGGTTATGTCCGCACCCACGCCGCGTAGTTCGGCCGGCAGTGTAGCCGGGTCCGGCTGAAATTCGCTCGCTTCCACTTCCTTGAAATCTCGTTCGCCCGCACGGAAACCCTGCCAGCGAAACTCCCGCAGGAAACGTACTTCATCCGAACTGGTGCCCCAGAAATTGCACCATTCGGCCCGATCTGGCGGTAACCGCGTCATCATTGTCTGAGGTTGCCTGGTTTGCCAGAGCAGAGCCGGCCCAGCTAGACTGAACACGTTAGGCTTGTCCGACTGGCCGGTCCAGCTCAACCAGTTGCGGCGAAGTTCCAGTTCGCTCTGCGGGCCGTCTATGCGGACTAAGGGCTCCGTCGCCGAGACCGTCACCAGCAGCGAACTGGTGATCTGCCAGCGTAACAGAATCGGCTGAGCGTTCTCCTTGACGGCCTGGAGGTGAACGACCGGCTCACTACTGCACAGGGTGACGTGATCCAGAGTGCCGACGATTTGTTCGTTGAATGCGAGCATTTCGGTTCGCTGCGTATCCATGCGCAGGAACGGGGCTTGCAACGCGGCCAGGACGTTGTGGACGGTGAAGCGCAAAGGTCGGCTCTCCTGAATGTAAATCCCGACCCCGGAGCCGCGGATAAAACAATCTTCCAGAAACACCTGGGGTGGGTCATCGGAACGGGATGGTTTGCCGGGTGTCGGAGCCATAGTGCCTGTGGGATCGGTAACCGCTACCAGGGCCAGGTTCGGTTCGCCCTCGAAGCCGGCCAGAGTGACCCTGCAATTACGCACCTGGCAGCTTCCCGCACCGGTCAGATTGACAGCTGCCTGCCAGCGTACACCGCTGGTGGGCAGGGGTTGTAACCGCAAGTGCAAGCCTTCCAGCACCAGCTGGCCGTCATGCACACGGAAAAGCGATACCATCTGGTTCGACTCCGGAATCCGTTCCGGATGGAACATGAGCTCCGGCGTAAAGCCATCCGCGGATCGCACCGTCACCTGCCGATTGCCAACCACATCCAGCAAAGAGCGAACCATGAGCGGCCCGTTCACCCTGAGCGTGATGATGATATTTCCGCTTTCGGCTGCCGCTGAGTTCAACGCGCTGGACAGACTGTCAAAGGTGTCGGGCTTGCCCCCTTTACCATCTACCACCAGGTGCCTGGCCGACAGTTTGTTCAGCGATGTTTGAGCCGGCGCCAGTTCTTCGTACAGTTCCCGCCCTAACAATTTCTGCACGCCGAGCACAATCTGGGGGTCATCCGCATCACGCAGTTCCACGACATCGGTGCGGATTTGGAAGGCTTTGAGCCAGTCACCGGTGCCTGGTTTGAGTTCCGGCGGAGCGTCATTCCACGGCGGGGCTTTCAGCAGAACACATTGTTCTTCGCTGAGGGAGACCGGGTCGGCCCGCCAGGAACGCAATTGTGGCAACAAGGTTTCGCCAGCAGTGCCACCCAGTGGTAATCCGAATGTTTCCGATCGGCGAACCACAAAAGGCTCGATACGATACAAAGCGCAGCGTTGCAATTGCAGGTCGAGCTTTTCCTCGCGTCGTTGGGATTCCAGCCGACGCCACTCCAGCATCACTGCCGGTTGCTCTCCGCTCACCTGCGCAAGGATGCAACGCCTGAGATGGACATTCCATGCCGGGCCACCGTAAAACAGCATGGCAGGTCCCGATGCCAGCCACCAGGTGCAATGCTGCAACGAGAATTCACCGGTTACGCCCCGTTTCTTCTCCGACTCGGAGGCGGCAGGACTGTTTGCTGATGCGACTTCCTCGCCGAACGTGGAAACTGACGGTTCGGGCATCGTTTGGGAAGTTTGGAACACTACGGGCGTCGGTGCAGGTCCCAGACCGCAATGCTCCAGGGAAATCTGAGCGGGGCTGGCGAGGCGGAAGAGTGACACACTGCTGACAAGAACACTGCGATACAGGGAAATCTTCCGCGGCCTATCGTTGTTGCCGGCTACCAGGAAGACGCTCGCGCTGTCGTCGCCGGAAGACCCTTCCACTTCGATCTCGCAATCGTGCAGTTCCAGCTGGCCCTGGAGCACCTGAAACATCGCCACCTGGGCTTGCGCAGACGGCAAACGCAACAATAGCCGCACGCGTCGCAGGGTCACAATCCCGCCGTGCAATTGCCAGACTGCCAGCGCTTGTTCCGGAAGTTCGCCGGCAGTCAGATCGAGCACCAAAGTGGGACGCCGATCGCCGGCCGGCTCCAGAGTCACCTGACCGCGTCCCAGACGAAGCCAGGCCCCTTCGACGGCCTGCAGTTGGTGCAAATAGTAATGATCAGCGTTCAAGCGAAGCTGCGACCATTTATTCGTGCGGTCGGTGTCGGCAATCGCATCCCGCAATTCGCTGGCATCTTTCACTTCCTTGATTACAGGTTCCTGGACAACAGCGGTGCCGGAGTCGTTCGGGCCTGTAGCTGCCGGCGGTGTAGTCACAACTGCGGATGGGTTCGGGAACCCAGGCCCCTGAGCCTGGTTGTCGGGTGTGGCCAGTTCGGAGGGATTTCCGGAACCGGATTCGTCAGGAATCGGGGAGCGGTGGGATTCCAGCCAGCTCGCCACGGCTACGCCACAGATCACCGCGAGTGCGGCCAGCCAGGCGAAACTGCCGCGATATTTCTGCCCCGACAATCGCTGCAAAGCTGGTCGGCTACCCGTCCGGCGGCGATTCTGCGACCATTCCTGCAGAACCGTCTGCAAATCCTCGACCAGTTCCTGCGGATGCTGATAACGTTTGTGCGGTTCTTTCGCCAGCATGCGGCCGAGAATCAGCACCAGTTCCCGCGGAATTTCGGGATTGTAATAACGCGGGTCAACAGGCCTTTCGTTTTGATGGAAATGCAGCTTCCGGGCCGCTGTTCCTTCGGGCGTTGGGGGCCGACCCGTCAGCATGTGGTAAAATGTGCATCCCAGCGAATAAATGTCGCTGCGTGTGTCTGCCAGACGCGGATCGAGCGCTTGCTCCGGCGAGATGTAATCGAAGGTGCCCAGGGTGGCTCCCGACTGCGTGAGTTCCGCAGCGCTGGGTTCCAGGGTGCGTGCCAGGCCCATGTCGATCAGTTTCACAACACCGGAAGCGGTAACAATAATGTTGGACGGTTTGATGTCGCGATGCACCACGCCACGTTCTGCCGCATGCGCCAGACCCCGGGCTACCTGTAGGACGTATTGCGTGGCTTCCGGTACGGGAATCCGGCCACGTCGGGCGATCATGTCCCGGAGATTTTCTCCTTCCACGTACTCGAAAGCGATGAAGTGCAGGCCCTGGTCTTCGCCGCAGTAATAAACGCGGGCAATGTTTTCGTGATCGAGTCGGGCAGCAGCGCGGGCCTCGCGTTCAAAACGCCGCACCTGATCGGGATCGGCTGCCGATTGTGGCGGCAGAATCTTCAACGCGACCACGCGATCGAGCTGGGTGTCGCGGGCGCGGATCACTGCTGCCATGCCACCGACGCCGATCGGTTCTTCCAGTTCGAAATGGGCGAGTCGGCGACCGCGAATGTTGACGGTGGCCGGCGAACGATTCGCCGAACTGCCGGTTCCCGTTGCCCCTTCCCGCCCACCATCTTCCGCCGGAGGTGGCCCGGAAATGATCGTGGGAGCATCGTCCGACACGGACAGGCTCACGGCGACCTCTTCCCCGGCCGAAGACTGGGACTGCGGATGCTGATCGGGTGCCGAGCCGGAAGCGTTTGCTCCGGTCGGTGGGGCAACGCCGGCCCCTGCAGCAGGCTGAACCGACCCGGCAGGATTAGCGGATGACCCAGCTTCAGATGGCGGCAACACTTCGGGCGAACAGGGTTGCTGGATCGTGCTGGGTTCGTCCGCGTGCATAGGGCGGTTGGTACGGCCATCCTGGCCCAGATTCGCCTGATTCTCCCTGGCCGATTCGCTCATGGCTCACCCGATTGGCCTGTTCATGGTTTCGATTTGCGCCGCTGAGCCAATCCGATACCGACAATGACCTGGCGCCGGGAGCCGCAGAAGGAGCAAACTGACCGCCTGCCATGCCTCCCGGCCCGACTATTCCATTTTAGCCTCAAACCGCCTCGCCTGGTACCCACAATTAAGACGCACCACAACGCTCGCCCTCACCACGCCTTGCGACCCACACCGCACCCGCCAGCATTCCACCCGCGCCGGGACCCACATTTGGACAGACTCACCACGCCTTGCGACGCACGCTGGACCCGCCAGCGTATTCTGTTCCCAACGGCAATAAACTGTTGGGGTCGCATCGGCTGAGCGTGATCACCGCTTTTAGCCAATCCTTGCGGCATTTTGTTTAGGTTGGGCTCAAGGCGACAAAAACCGGTCCACGAGAGTCGCTTTTAGCCAATCTTTGTGGCCTCCTGGTCAGGGACGCCTTTTCCGGCAGCATCCCCGCTATTCAGCGCGGGGGACCCTTGAGAAATGGCGGAGTTTTCGTATGAGTATGTGTATGGGATGACCCGTTTTTGGCAGCGACCTGGCTTGCAGGAGGCAATCGTGAAAACGGCCCATCGCAAAGAACTGGAGACGAACTATCTCGCCGATCAGCTCAACCGACTCGTCGAGGGCAGGAATCCGCACGCCCCGGTCTGGCTGGCCATCTTGTTGGTGGGAGGGCTGGTGGCTCTCGGTTACTGGGCTATCTCACGCCAGACCCAGTTACGAGTGAGTCTGGCCTGGCAGGAACTCGCACGCGAGACCGGCCAGAGAACCGACACACCGCAGGTAACCGCCGAGGACATGAAAAGTCTGGCCGAGCGACTGCGGGGTACACCGGTTGTGCTGGCGGCACGATTTGCTCAAGCCTGCAGCGAACTGGAACTGGCCCTGCGCCAGATTCACGATCGCGCTTCTGCCGAGAGGCATCTGGAGCTGGCTGAGAAGATCTTTCGCTCACTTCTTGCCGAGACCGCATTGCCTTCGGAATTGCGGCTCCGCTGCCAGCTGGGACTGGCCCAGCTTGCCGAGATTCGCTACTGGCTCGACCAGGCTCAACTCGATCCCGATAAGCGAAAACAACGCTTGCAGGCAGTCATCGCTTCGTACCAGGAAGCATTGAACACGCCGGGAGTCGAACTGCGTTTAGCGGATGGCCGGATGCATCCGTTGCTCGAGCATTGTCAGGAACGCATCCGCCGGCTTCAGGACGATCAGGTCGCCGACCTGACTTTGCTGCGTTTGTCGGAATCTGCCCCACCGCCTGGCACTTCCGCCAGCCCGTCAGCGACTCCGCCGCGGTAAAATAATGTTGGCCGCCGTGCAATCAGGATGGCCCCGCGGGTTTTCCTGACCGTCTTTTTTCGGGGACTGGCGTCAAGCGATGGCCGTGTGAAATTCAGCCGCTTTTGTCCCGTAGTCATCTGAGCGCAGGAATGGCATGATTCGTCTGGACGCTGTGGTGGTCTATGGCAGAGGTCATTCAGCAGAGCAACGGTCGGCGAGTCGTCGAATTAACTTTGCGACATCGTCCGGAAGTGCGTCGGCTCGATCAATTCCTGGCTTCCGCCTTGCCCGGATTCAGTCGCTCGGCCCTGCAGCGCGCCATCGAACTGGGCGAAGTAACCGTAAATGGCCAGCCCGCTAAAGCCAGTTACAAATTGCGGGAAGGGGATCACCTGCGCGTCCTCCTTCCCGAACCGCCACACGTCGAGGCTGTTCCCGAAAATATTCCCCTCGACATCCTTTACGAAGACGAATACCTGGCGGCCATCAACAAGCCACCCGGCCTGGTCGTTCATCCCGCTCCAGGACACTGGCGAGGCACCCTCGTCAACGCCCTGGTCTATCATTTCGGTCAACTCAGCGGTGTTCATGGCCCGTCCCGTCCCGGTGTCGTTCACCGACTCGACCGCGATACCAGCGGTGTCATTCTCGTGGCCAAACAGGAACAGGCACACCGCGAGCTTTCCGCTCAATTCCAGCGGCGTGAAGTGTACAAAGAGTACCTGGCCATCGTACACGGCGAAATAGACCGCGACAGTGATTACATCGAAGCTGCCATCGGCCGACATCCCCACGATCGCTTGCGGATGACCACCTATGAGGAACCGGACGAGGACGAGAATATCCGCGATGCCTGCACGTTCTACGAGGTTTTAGAGCGCTTCCGGGGTTACACCTACGTTCGCTGCCTGCCCCGCACCGGACGCACTCATCAAATTCGCGTGCACCTCGCCCATATCGGACATCCCATCGTGGCCGACAAGGATTACAGCACGCGCGGCGAACTCTGGCTGAGCCAGCTATTACCAGAAGCTGGCCGACCGCGCTCCACTCCCGCCTCCGCAGGCCGCGACGAAATTGCTCATTCCCGCCCCGCAGAAAACATCGCTACATCTTCGCCTGCCACCGACTCGACCGGAGATCATCTGCTGGCCAATCGGCAACTGCTGCACGCTCACCGCTTGCGTTTGCGCCATCCCATAACGGGACGCGACCTGGAATTCGTCGCCCCCGTCCCGGCCGACTTCCAGACCACCCTGTCCGCCCTCCGCCACTACCGCCCGCTGTGATCGCCTATCTAACTCTGTTTCCTGGACCTTACACCGGACAACTGTCCGCTCTTCGCCAGTACGGCCCGCGGTGATCACGTAGCTAACTCTGTTTCCTGGACCTTACACCGGACAACTCTCCGCCCTTCACCAGTACCGCCCACTGTGATCGCGTATCTAACTCTGTTTTTTGACCTTACACCGGACAACTGTTCGCCCTTCACCAGTACCGCCCACTGTGATCACGTATCTAACTCTCTTTCCTGGGCTTTACCCGGACGACAGTCCCCCCTTCACCAGTACCGCCCGCTGTGATCGCCTCCATCCGGCAATAAGTGATCGCCTCCATCCGACAACAAGTAATCGCCTCCATCCCGCAATAGCCTTGCCCCCTGGCGTATCGGAGCTTCCCCTTCCGCCGGCGACAAGGTCATAGATGAAAGGGATGTCCCCGCCGATTTGGTATTGGTCTTTAAAAGGGGATACTTACTGTTACGCTTGGCCAGATTGCAGTATGGGGATAAGTTCTTCGGCCAGCAAGACAGGGTATTCAACCACCAGTTCGAATATCCTATCCTTGGTAACGATGCACAGGACCGTCCCTAATCTTAGCCAACCATACCACGTTTCTTTGTAGATCGTTTTCAGTGCGAGACTCCTGATGTCCTTCATACTAATTTGTCTTACCCTATGCAAAACGTCGCTCCACAGTGAGAGCGACGCTGAGTCTACAGCCAAGATAGAATCAGGGAACCGTGTCACCTGCTCCCGAATCTCTTGGGCGAAAACTCGACAGCTGATCAGCAAAGCCGCATTGACCCTATTCAACTTCAGTTGGGTTTGTCTGGCTCTCCAACGTATCCAAGCTCGTAGTAATTTACTCCCTGAAATAAAAGACCACAGGCACAAAACTTCGCTAAGGGTAATCGGGCAATTCCCAAAGATGATCTGAGCTGTTAGGTAAGCAAGCGGCAAAGACGCGAGGCAGATGAAGGTTCGCCGACAAGGGAAATCTAAATTGATAACAAGCCGCCTGATCGCCCTAGATTTGCACACATCCAAACTCGTGGGCGACGGCCTTGCCGGGTCTCTGTGCCAAAGTACTTTCAGTATTTGACTATGCATATCGGCCACTCACACTTAGCGTTCCCAGAAGCCAGGCGGTGGAGCGAACGGCGTGAGAATCCACTTTAAATCGTAGACCAGCTCATAAGTCCATGGGTTAGTGTACCAGGCTGAAAAGCAGGCCACAACACCGCAAATAAACGCAGCTGCCTTGATAAGACCGCTCCTGAATGCCACTACGAAGCCATCTTGGAAACTCGGTTGTCCCCAACCATAGTACGTACCAAGAAAAGTCCCTGCGAGTCCACCCCAGTATGCTCCTCCAAGAAGTACGCCAGCTGCCGTTGCGATCGAGACTGGTCCTGTCGCAATTACGACGATGACAAGAACAGTTCCCGCTCCAACTGTTCCCCAGAACACACCCTGCGATGCTCCGCCAGCAGCTCCGCCTACACCCCCAGCTATATTGCCCCACAAGTCGGCAAGTGCTTCGCCGATCGCCCAGTCACGCGGGTCCCAACTCCATTGCGCGGTCTTATCCCAGGGCCAGACCCAGTCTTGCCCGGTCGGATCCACCGCGTTGGTCGGCGAGTTGAACACATACCGGTACAGGTTCCTGTCGCCGGCGGTGAACGAGAGCGGGTCCTCGCGGAGGAAGCGACCAGCTTGCGGATCGTACCAGCGGGCACGGTAGTAATACAGGTTCTGCCGGCACGCTAATAATACAGACTTAGTGCTGCGTCGAGTTCGCGGGCGGTGAACCTGAACCGATCGCCCGCCGCTGGATTCGTCTCATTCAACACGTTGCCGAAACTGTCATACGTGATTTCGTCTAACACTTCTAAGCCGTTGCGGTAACTGCCGGGATGTGGCGGCCCAATGTCGGTAGCTACATCAAGGCTTGCCTGCAAGCCGTTGGCATGACCACCCGCATCAGGCAAGATCCGCTCAATACTTTCTTACACGTGGACCTTTAAATAACGGTGTTGCATCATAGGGGAAGCAATTCCAACCGAAGAATGTCTGTGGGAGGAAGCGTTACATACGATCAACCACCGTTCGATGCGTAGCGACCAAGTGTATAGATTCCCCTTCTCTTCTAAAAGCCCTCCGTATCCACTATAACTTATCATTTTGGTCTGCTCAAAGGGCGGGTGGCACATCGTTCGCTGTCAACTGAGATAATTTCCGAAATCTCGTCCTGGTGTCTCGATTGGCAAATCATAGTCTTAACGATTAAAGCGCAGTTACGAGGGCCAGACCATCTCTGGCCGACTCACGTGCAGATGTTTATGTTCTTGCATAAAAGTTCACGCTCTTTGTCCGAAAGCCAGTCGCGGGTACCGACGACAACTCCAAGATTATGGTTTTCGTTGTGGAAAAAAAATAGATCGCCAAACGCTTCCTTGCCTAGAGGTAAGGCTTCGCGCGTCCTCCCGAACCAGATGCAAAGGAACGGATTTATGGTAACATATTCTAAACTAGCGACGGGAGGTCGCCCTCGCACAAGGGGATGATCCGCTGGTAAATGGATTTCCAACGCTTGGATGACGCCTGTTCTATCGGCGAGCCAGTCATAAAATACAACTTCTTCGTCTTCTGTTTTTCTGCGAAAGAATCGTTCCCCGTTAACTACGAAGTGATCGCCGGGTTGAGTATACAGCGAATGAACCGACAATGTCTGCTTAAGAACGAGCACTAGGAAATTCATCTTTCCTTGCTCCAAAAGCTTTAGTCCTTGGGCCTTAGCATGGGACTACGGCAAAAGGTTTGCGCAGTTGTTTCGGCTACGGGGCAATGCCCCATTCCGCAAGTTGCTGAAGAATCATCTGGATTCGCTGTCTTTGAACTGCTACACCGATACCAGTGTATCCAATTTCCTGGTACCGGGCGAGAGTTCTCTGGGCCACTTCTAGATACCATCGCAGAGCGGCGATGTTGGCCTCTGTCTTTGCTATTCTCTCTCCGCGGAAAAAAGCCCTCAGAACCGCCTGCTTCGTCATGCCTTCGCCAGTGATAATTCCTCCCGATGGCGATATCCTGGTTGCAACAAAGGCAATCCCTTCGTGAACGCACCATACTCCCAAACCATATGCGGCACCAACGAAAGTCCCGAAGACTGCACCTTCGGGGTCTATAACTGGACCAGCAAGAACAGGATCATTCGGCCCAGGAGCATTAGCCACGTTCGGTGTACCGAAAAAAGCAGCACCCACCGCAGCACCGATGAACACCACAATCACTATTGGTGGTAATTCGCCACTTGGATCTCGAAAGTTCACCGGCGAGTTGAACACATAGCGGTACAGGTTTGTGTCGCCGGCGGTGAACGAGAGCGGGTCTTCGCGCAGGAAGCGACCCGCTTGCGGATCGTACCAGCGGGCACGGTAGCTATATAGGTTCGGCCGACACGCCAATAATACATACTTAGTGCGGTGTCGAGTTCGCGGGCGCTAATGGGAGGTTGCCACGTATTACGAACGTTGTTCAATCCTTTACCCATCTCGTAAGGTCATAAATCCAGATCTCAGACGAGAACCCGCCAAACGGCGCGATCGCCAGCTCCCACCTAGAAGTTGCTGCGGTTGAATAAGGTAATATCCTCTTAATGGCTAAAACATTTCCACTAGCAACATCTAGAATATAGCCTCGCCGGGTGCTGACTGACTGTACATAGAGGTACTGAGAGTCCCTGGTGAATCTCGCACTAATGATATGTTCCCCCTGCAGTACTGCCTGCCATAACATTGCGCCTGACGATGCGTCGTAAATGTAAAGCTCGCTGAAGGTAGTGTAAAGTAAGTATCGGCCATCTGGGCTAATGCTGAGAAGAAAGCCAGGTCTTCGCTCAGGCATTTGAAGTTGACTGTGGTGAAGGACCTTTCCTGTGAACGCATCCACTTTATATAAATCTGCCTTTTGCCCTGAGCTACCAATTAAAACCACACCATTCTCGAGAGGCTTAATCCACCAAAACTCGTGCGGCATCTTAGTTCGACTGACAATTTGCTGTTTGCAGGGATCCCATATTTCGAGTTCCTTGTGCTTGCTATTCCATACGCAAAACGCCTGTTCTCCTACAAACCCTATCCAATCCCATCCCAATTCCGAGAAGGAAGGCGATTGGAAAATACATTTCCCCGAAGGCAACTCCCAGACCGATACCTTTCCGGCACCAAACGCTAACAATTTACCGCTCTGGGAAAATTGCAAGCGAGGGGTCAGGAGTTCGTCTAGGTGCCCCTGGTATTGTCTGTCGTCGTAGGCCCCTGCCGCTAACTCCAGGATCCGGGTGCCACTTGGCCACGCCCATACGTAGATCGAACCGTCTGTTTGCAGCGCCGCGATATAGTCGTCGTTCGGTGAGAAAGCAATAGATTCCACCCTGGGCACGGGATCCCATAGGGAAAACTGTAGGCAAATTTTAGAATGAGGGCGTGCGCAGCCCCAAGGCCATAGAGCATTGATCGTTGCGAAAATGCTCACCACAATCAACAGGCACAGTAGCAGTTTCTTTTTGCTGAACAAGCGCATATCTTTTACCTCTTTACTTTCTTTGTCCACCACACTGGTTCACCGAAGGGATCTTCAATAATGCATTTTGGATTGCACTCAGATTCTATAAACAGATGGTCCAGTCCGCCATACCACCCATCATCCAGATAAATGCGAGTCCCGTCTCTGAGTTCTATTATCACTGCTGCATGTCCTATGCCGAAATACTCATGGACACGGTAATTTACTACCCAAAATATCGCACCAATGTATAAGTAGCCTTGCTTAGCTAGTTCGTCACAGACTTGCCATAGGTCCCTATCATGTTGAAATCTTTTCTGATATTCCTCCACCCATTCGTAGCATTTGCCAAACCAGCCCACTGGTTTAGACCACGCGAAATCAGCCTGGTCAGTCAATCGAATAAGTACATCAGCAATCAGCCGCTGCTTCTCCTGGGAAAGGTCTGCGTAGATACGTGGCACAAGCTCATCGCGGATCCAGCGACGACGATTCTCTCGGATCTTTGATTCGCGGCAACATGGCGGCGGTAGCGGCGGCGGGGGAAAGGGACCAAGCGGCATATTCCCACCGCAGGCAAAGCCCGCAGGCCAGGCTGCGACAGAATATCCCTTGCAGTTACTGCATCGACAATCTCCGCCGCAAGCGCATTCGTGCTTGTGCTTACCATGGCGGGGTACAGATTGCAAGCCCGTCGGATCCACCGCACTCACCGGCGAGTTGAACACATAGCGGTACAGGTTCGTGTCGCCGGCGGTGAACGAGAGCGGGTCTTCGCGCAGGAAGCGACCGTGGTGGCGGCACAACTATAGTAAGACTAAGCAACTTAGTTGCGGATCGTACCAGCGGACATGCCTAGTCGCGCAGGGTAGCAGCAAGCACAGGTGTAGCTATTGGTGCGGGAGCGATAGTGGCCCTAAATGGAGCATGGTTAAAACCAGCCCCACAGACCATGTTCTGACACCATACTCGATTCGATAGTGACTGCAATGCGCTAAAGGGAGCTGCCGCGAATACAGATGGGCCATGTTTGCTCAGGGGCCGAAGGTCCCAAAATCGGTGTCCTGAACAGATTGGTCGCTTCCACCGGCGACCTTCATTTAGCATCCTCCTCCACTACCGTCCAGCCGAACATTTCCCGAAAATCCTGAAAGCATTCCGGACAAATCCAATGGTAGCTATCCAGCGTACAGTATCCCTCTTGCAAGGTATCAGGATATGGCTCCTCCATGAATTTCGCCCAGCAGAGTTCGCAATGATCATGGTCCCAAGTCGGTTTGGGTCGTTTCCATCGCCTGTAAGCTAATACCGCTCCTTTGAGATATTCTTCCTGATTCGTCAAGCGAGGGTCATCACGGCTCGCCATAAGACTATCTCCTAAATGTGTTATTTGATACGTCTAAATGCTTCATTTAGGCTTAATCCTTCGGCTTAATGGCGCCCGGATGTGGCAGCTCGATGGAGGCAGCTATATGAGTCTTCGAGACATCTGTCATACATCATAGGTATTTCCGAGTCTAGGCACAAGCTGTCCTTGCCTCCCCAATTTCCATCGTCCAGGTAAATGCAGCGGCCTCCCCGGAGCATGGCGTCGGTGGTGGTAAGATGGCGCAAAACGGATCTACTAATGCAGACGATGCGAACGCATGGCGAGGACCCGGGCTTTTTTGCCCGGCATCTTCCCATGACATGTATAGATCTAATGTATTCTAATCTGTTTGGGGCAAAGGTAGTCAGCCGGAGCCTGTGGTACGATTGCACTTCGGCTTCACTGTAAACCTGCCTTGCGTAACTGCTTCTGAGGATCCCAACCCGGTGGCGCTGGAATGCCCTGGCCTCTCCAGGGACAACCAGCGGCAATCCATTCATTACGCCATTGTGCATATATCTCTTGTCGTTTTCTAGGGTCTCCGAATGCCGCATCATCGTATCCAAATTGAATTCCACAGCATGGGCAGATTTCGAACGAGGGCGACTCACTTCGCCAAGGAGGAAATCCGAGATCGTAGCCGCAGACAGGGCATAGATGCGAGGTATTTATGGTGTCCATGGTGGTGCTCCACGTTGGGCGTTCCAGTAATCAAGATTGGTTGGATAGCGGTGTTTCGCCGGATCCGGTTTGAAAAAGGTCTTCGTCGTGCCATCCGGATTATAGGCCCCGAATGTATTCGTTTCTGGGTCATAGATCCGGATCACCCCAAACTCGTCCATTTTCATCGGGAGACCCCGATGGATGGCATCTTGGAAGAACTGCGATGCCTTCTGTGCATACTCTTCGGCAGTCCTAGCACCAAAATCCGCCCCATGTCGCCTGAAGTGATCCTCAAGAGTCGCTGGATTGCCCCACGATTCCGCGGCAGTTAAGCCTTGCCGAGCTGATTTGGGCGGTCTATTCGCGGGACTCGGCAGCCGTTTCTGTAGTAGCTTGCACGAGCCCCAGAAGACCAGCGCCCCCGCACCTGCCGAGCCAAGCCACTCGCCCAATGGCTCCCAGTTTCCCCAATAGGCGTCTTCCAGACTCACATATAAGTCGGGTATGCCACCTAGAACTACGTTCAAAAACAACGATTCGTACATGTCGCGCCAATCGTCCAACTGGCCCGCACGCAACTTCTCCTCAAATGCTCGTCCCAAGTAGCTCCTAGTCTCGTATCCTGTTCCCAGGAAGATATCTATGCCCGTACCGACGAAATCCATGGGGACGAAAATCGCTTCGTGGAAGAACCCGGTGAAGCCGTTCCACAACCCTCGGCCAAAGCTCTTGACTTTATCCCACCACGATAGCCCGGTAGGATCAACATACACTACCGGCGAGTTGAACACATAGCGGTACAAATTCGTGTCGCCGGCGGTGAACGAGAGCGGGTCTTCGCGCAGGAAGCGACCCGCTTGCGGGTCGTACCAGCGGGCACGGTAGTAATACAGACTTAGTGCGGCGTCGAGTTCGCGGCCGGTGAACTTGAAGCGGTCGCCCGATGTTGGATTCGTCTCACTCAACACGTTGCCGAAACTGTCATACGTGATTTCGTCTAACACTTCTAAGCCGTTGCCATAACCGCCCGCATCCCGCACGATCGCCCGCACCGAGCCGACATAGTCCGTCAGGTACCAGTCCGGGACACCCGTCACCGGGTCTAACCGTGCTAACACCTGGTCTATATCCGGCCCGTAAAGATAATAGTGCTGCACGTTCCCCTGGTCATCCAGGTCTATATAGGGATTGTCGCCATCGTAAAACGTCCAGGTGCGAACCGGCTGCTGTGGCCCATCGCCATCCGCATCTACTTCCGTGGCAATCCGCCGGTCGAACACGTCATAGACATAGTGCGTGCGATAGACCACGTTCCCCTGGGCGTCCTTGACAACGATGTCGGTAACCCGGTTGCGATAATCGTACGTGAACTCGGTCGCCTGCCCATCGCTGATGCGGGTCTTGCGAATCAGGTTCCCCTCGGCGTCGTATTCGTAGCGATAGGTGCCGTCACTGAGTAAGCGGTTTTCCGGGCCGATGGTATAGTAGGCTTCGCCGTTGGGCAGTGCCGGAGAAGCCGCGTACAGGCGGTTGCCGTTGGCATCATAACTATAAGTCTCCTGCCGCGCTCCGGAAACGCCAATCAACTGTCCGAGATTATCGTAACTGTACTGCAAGGTGCCTTCCGGCCCAGCTCATTGAGCAATGCGGTTGGCCCACTGTGCTGGGCGATGCGGCTGGCAAGAGCGTAGTGCCAGCGGGACGCCAGGGCCGGTTGCTAATCGTTTTTGCATCGTTGACCTGGACGGCGGCGGAGGGTCCACCAGGAGGCCAGGGCGAGGGCGAAAATGGTGATCAGTCCCAGGCTGAGCTTGAGCCAGCGGAACCGTGTCTTTTCTTCATAAGTGGGCCCGGAACTGATGCGGATACTTTCTGCTTCCTGGCTCGGTGCTGGCGAGGCCAATTCGGTCTGTGCGCTGGTGGTCGAAGAATCGGGAGCAGGCGGAACGGTAACGGTTTCCTCGTGAATATGGCCGGCCCCAGCGTTGACGCGGAGCAGATAACGTCCGGCAGGGGGTCGCGGGAGCCGACATCGCCCCTGCTGATCGGTGCGGCCTGTGGCGACCGGTTGTCGATCCGCCGAGCGAAGCAGCTCGACGCGGGCATGGCGGGCCATGCTTCCATCGTCGAAAAATGCGTGCACTTCCAGGTATTGACCGGCCAGACGAACTTCCGCGCCGAGATCGTGAGCGGCTGCCACGCTCGTCAGCAGCCATCCGCCCAGGACGGCAAACCATGATGTGCAAGGTTTCATCCACCGGCTCCTGCGTGTTTTCAGGATTCGTTCTGCATGCCGGCAAAGTTGTCGGCAGGCGACCCTTTGGGGAATTTCTTAGGGCGAAGCTGGTAATACGTAAAGGTGCGTGCGTAACACGATACTGGGCGGGAATTCTCCTTGTCGGCGGGTGGCAATCAGCTTAGCCATACACAGAGGAGAATTGTGCCGTACATCACGCCACCATCCTGGGAGCGCATCTATGTCGCAGGTCGTGCGGTTTTCGGTCTCGGTCGAACCGGAGCTATTGCGGGATTTTGACCACTACTGCGAGCTGCGGAAATATCCGACGCGGAGCGAGGCAGTCCGTCATCTCATCCGCGAGAAGTTGACGCAGGAAGCCTGGCAGGCCGACGAACAAGCGGTTACTGCCACGCTCACCCTGGTTTACGATCATCACCGCAGTCAGCTGGTGAGTCGGCTGCTGGAATTGCAACATGATCACGTGGAGCAGGTGATTTCGACGCTGCATGTCCATCTGGATGCCCACCGCTGTCTGGAGGTGATAGTGCTGCGTGGGCGGGCACGCCAACTACGGAAAATGGCCGACCAACTGCAAACACTCAAGGGCGTTTATCAGGGGCATCTGGTCGTGGCAAGTGTCGTGGAAGAATCGGCTCACCCGCACGGCCATCACGCTCACCGCCACGCTCCGCACTAACGCCAAACCGAGCAGAACGAAATTCGCTTCGGAAACCCTATCCGCCAGATGAGCGACGTTGGTCGAGCTAGCGGTAAAGCCGAGCGGGGCAAAACTCGCCTGGGGCTGCTTTCGCGCGGATGAGAAGCGAAGGTTCCCGGCGTGGCGGCGAAAGCGGGCGGGGCGAAATTCGCTTCGGGTGGCTAACAAAGTGGGCGGCTGTGCGTTTAACAAGCGGGTGATGCGGTGGATCGGACGGAGGAAGCGCAACTGGTAAACCGGGCCGCTGCCGGAGAACGCGAGGCGTTCGGTCGGCTGGTGGCCAATTATTGGCCGGGAATCTTTCGCTGGCTGCTGGCCTGCACGGCAGAGTCAGCGGTCGCGGAAGACCTGACGCAGGAGGTCTTTCTCAAAGCCTGGGCGAAACTGCGCGACGGCCAATTCGTCTGCGACCATTTCCGCGCCTGGCTGTACCGCATCGCCGCCAACGCCCTGACGGACTGGCGTCGCCGTTGCCGCATACAACACCATCACGCTCAGCAGCTGGTACCTCCAGCGACGGAAGCCGAACCGTCAGCGAGCCTGGCGGCGCGTGAGCTTCGCCAGCACCTCTGGCAGGCGGTGGGCGAATTGCCTTTGACCTATCGCATGCCGCTTTTGCTGCGTGCCCAGGAACAACTTTCCTTTCGGGAAATCGCTGAGCGACTCGGCATAACGGAAGAGACAGCACGCTGGCGGGTCTTTCGTGCCCGGTCGTGGCTACTGCGAAAGCTCGGCCCGCTGCTGGACGAGGCAAATGTATCCGCCGAAATGGGCTGCGACCCGGCGAGCAAAAACGATCGGCTGGCACGGAAGGGCCGCGAAAATCAGCCTGGCGATTAGTGCCCGAGCAACAACGATGAAGGAAACGGTCGGCTTATCGGTAGCGAAAGCTCGCCGCCCATCGGTGCCCGACTCGCTTCGCGCGGGGCCGGAACCAACGGAACCTGGCGAACCCAAGCAAACCGGTCTGGCACAAGGAGCAAGGCGTGGTTTGCCATAAAGTGCTGACGTGGATGTTAGCGGCGGCCAAACCCGAAGAACCGCCCGATGCAGTGCTTCGTCATCTGGCGGCTTGCCCACACTGTCGGCAGGAGTGGCAGCGGTTGATTCGGCTGGAAGCGTTGCTGGCCGGCGTCGGGGAGGAAGGTTCGGAGCAGAGCAGCCTGGAGCGATTTTTGCACCAGCATGGGTTCGCCCCGGTTCCCAGCGGCGGGAATGCCGCTTCTGTGACCGTGCCTTCGACAGTGCACACGCGCGATCGGGGATCCAGGCGACACCGTCGGCTAACCTGGACAATCATGACCTGTGCCGCCGGACTGGTCGCGGCAATTTTCGTCGTGTGTTTGATCCTCGGCCTGCCGCGCTCGCCGATCGGTGACCTGGCCGAAAAAGATTCAGCTGCCCAGCAAAATGATGTCGGGCCATCTGCCGCAGAGGGGCGGACTCCTGTTGACGGAACGAGTGCGCGATCCCCGTCGCCGCAGTCCACTACCGCAGCGCTGGGCCACGGGCAGCCTTCCTCGCCGGAACGTGTGGCCGCGGGACAGTCCGATCCGTTGCCGACAGCGACCGCACCAGGGCATGTGCCAGCCGTTGCGCCTCTGAATAGTCAGCAATTGCTGGCCCGAGCGGAGTCGGAGATGCAGTTGCTGTGGCGGATGCTTGACCAGACCCTGCCCCTGCTCGACACCGTTGAGCCGAAAGCCCGGTTAATTGGCATGCTGGAACTGGCCACGTTACTGGCGGAAGAAGCCCGGCGTCAGGCCAAAGAAGAATCGGTGGCGAGGTGTGTCGAAGCGACGGCACTTTTTGAACGGAGCGTGGCGGCGATACCGCGACTGGCCAGACGATTGCCAGCTTCCGACCAGCCGGAGCTCGTTGGGCAATGCCGTCATCGGCTGGCTGCGCTGGCGGACTCTGTACGTGCGGAGGCGTTGCAGCAACCCCGTTCCCTGGCCGATCCGCTGCGTCAGCTTGCGGAAACCGCCCATCGAACCGCAGAAACCCTCGACAAACTCGTCCCCGGCAGCGGTCGCCATCCTGATGATCCGCAAAAGTCGGCAGGCAGCTCTCTTTCGGCCCGCATCGAGCCGGCAGCGGAATCACCCGCGCGGGCAAAAATTTTTAGCGACAGCGCCAACGCCAGCGACCCCTTCTTCGTTGTATTTACGGCCGACGAAGAAACATCCGCACCCGGCGAAGGCAATCTGACGGCGTATCTGTTAGGGCTATCCCTGCGGCAAGAACTGCTGAAACTGGTGCTGGGATGTGCCAGCCGACTTTGCGAGCAAGACGATAGCCGCCAGCGCGTGGAGATCGGCCTGGATTTAGCGGAAGGGCTGGTGCGTTTGCTGGCGGTGGTCAGCGGAGCTGGCCCTTCGCCGCTGAGTGTGCGGATCGGTGAATATCTCGGCGCCGCTCTGGCTCGCACGGTGCGAGGCAACTGGCCCAGCCACGATACCGCCAGCGACGCCCGCTCACCCAGCCGACAGCAGGCCTGGAAGGAAACCGAGCAACGGCTGACCGATCTGGTCACCGTGCTGCGCATGGAGACGGCGGAATTACCCGAAGAAGCGCGACGGGCCTGGGACAGAGCCATGGCGGCTGCGGAATCCGGAATTGCGGAAGCGGAATTGGCGTTACTGCACGGTCCACCACAACCGCCTCCTCCACCCGAACCACCAGCGAAACCGTCTTCGCCCGTGCCCAAGCCGACAGTCCCGGCATTGCCGACCAGGCCGGTGGCAAAACCGATCCCGGAGCCGCCTGCCAAACCGGAAAAACCGAAGCCTGTGAAACCTCCTTTCAAACCGGGCAAGCCATTTCCTGACCGATTCAAAGACATCAAAGACCTCTGGCACGGTAAAAAGCGCTAACCCCTCCGATCACCGCACCCACCCCAACGCTTTTGAAGATTGTGGCTCCTTTCGTGCGCAGATCGAGAACCTCGAAGCGCCCCCGTAGTACGGGCACAGCGCGAGGCTTGGACGGGAGGATTACCATGCGAAGCAAATGCTACACGGCTATATGTGGGCTAGCCATTACCGCAGCGACGCTGGGCACGCCCGCTCTGGCCAGTGCCCATCACGACAACGACTGGATAATTTTCTTGCTGATGTGGTATCTGTTCGGCGGCGGGCAAATGGGAAGCGGATTCCCGGCCGGACCGGCGGGATGTTGCTGCCCACCCGGTGGACAACCGCAACCGTTACCGGGTGGACAACCGCAACCGGCCCCTGCTGCACCAGTCCCGGCTCCGAACGGCAACGGCGCCATGCTGCGTAACGGCAACGGATTCATGCAACGGGCGCCGGGAGTGGTGAACGGCGGTCTGCCGTTCAACAACGGAGCCATGCTCCGCCAGCCGGGCAAGCCCAACGGCAACGGTGGACCCGGACCGCAGATGCTCCCTCAGGGGAACGGTCTTCCGGCTATCGGTCAGAAGCCCGCCATGGCACAAAAACCCGGGCCAGGCGGTCACGGAAAGGCTGGTGGTCACGGCAAGGCTGGCCTTCAGCCGGGAAAGCCAATCGGAGGCAAGCCAAATGTTGGCCCACTTGGCGGAGGGCAAATGCCTGCTATTGGCGGCAAGCCGAACGGCCTCAAACCAGGACCGGGCATGAAACCAGCCCCAGGCAAGCCGCAGCTCGGACGCAAGTAATCCACCCGCAGCAAAATTGCAATCCTGTCTGTTCGTGCAACCTCGGCCAGTCCGGCAAAAAGAAAACCCCAGCACAACGGCTGGGGTTTTACTTTTTGGAAGCAGGCTTTGACTCTTTGCACATTCGGAGCATGTGTCGCCGAGCTACCCGCACGGGCCGCAGACCTTTCATCCCCGCGATGGTCTGCCCACAGCTCTTCTGGCACATGCTGCGGACATGCACCCGCCGCTGGATAGCCCTCACTGGATCGATCGCATTTTCCAGCTCTGGACGATTTCCGGAGGAAATCCAATCCGGCTGGGGTCCGCGATCAGGTTCGGTTGGCAATACAACCTCTGTTTCGGGCCATCCTGCCCGCTTCCATTAGTTAGCCTAGCCAGGGGAAGGCCGAGCGGCAAGAGGAGCGACAAAAAATTTCGTGAATTATGTCCGGCTCACGAGGTATGGTCATTTCTGTTGCCCGCGGTGTAACCGTCAGCGTGAGCGATTCTTTTTTGCCATTTTCTCCAGCCTGAAGATTGACGCACATTTTTCCCATACTACAATCTACTTGGACGGTCAGAATCGCCGTCGCAGGTAGCGGGCCTGCGCAGAACGGCGTAAAGTCGCGGGATCAGAAAAACTTTCACCAGCAGGAGGAGCGCAACGATGTACAGTGTGGTGCTGCTGACCGCTTTGACGACGCAGACGGCCAATGCCAACTGGCTCTGGCATCACCGCTGGTTCAGCTGCCACGGTTGGTGTCACGGCTGGTGCTCAGGTTGGTGTAGCGGATGGTGCAGCGGGTGGTGCTCGGGATGGTGCAGCGGTTATTGCCACGGCGTCTATTACGTTCCTGCGGCGCCTGTCGTTTATGTGCCTTACGCTTGCTACGGATGCTACGGTGGCCCCTGGGCCACTTGCTACGGCTGCCATGGATGCTATGGATGCTACGGAGCGGCACCCACGGGTGTTTACTATCCGCCGAGCCGACCTGTTGAGACGATTCCGGCCAAGCCACGCGAAGTGAAACCGGAGGGCAAGCCCGAAGACAAGGCCAAAGAAAAACCAGCTCTCGCTCCGGATCGAGCCAGGTTGATCGTCGAGCTCCCCGCGGATGCTACCCTGTACGTGGACGACCAGCCGATCCGCACCGAACCGAAAGCGGTTCGCGTGTTCACCACGCCCAGGCTCGATCCCAATCTCACCTACTACTATGACCTCAAAGCCGAGGTGGTGCGGAACGGACAGCGTTACGAGGAATCGCGTCGTGTCATTGTTCGGCCCAATAGCGAAATCCGCGTGGTCTTCCCTGATCCGGAGTTGGCCGCAGTACGCACGGCTGCCACGCCGTAAGTCCGCATTTTTTCCGGGAACCGACGTCGGCACGGCAATCTGCGGCGGACCGAATACATTTGCACGGCACAGTCGGCTCCCGTAGCATGGCTGGCTTACGCCAGCCGCTCCTGGTGCACGACGCCAGTCTCCGGAAAAATAACGCCATTCGCGCTGAACACACGCACGTTCTACAAGAGCGGCGGGTGTCAGCCCGCCGTGGCTCGTGAACCGAACGCTGTACCGCGAGAATCGAGCATTGTCCAGCGGCTGTCGAACGCACAGTCACGAGCGGCGGGCGTCAGCCCGCCGTGGCTCGGTGAACCGATCGCTGTACCGCGAGAATCGAGCATTGTCCAGCAGCTGTCGAACACGCACCCAAGAGCGGCGGGCGTCAGCCCGCCGTGGGTGTGCAAATCGCGTCTGCAATGGCAATGCGTGGGATTTCCGTAAACGGGTTCGCATTCCGAGAACATACCACGGGGGGCTTACGCCCCCCGCTCTTGTGTTGCGGTGCGCGCGTCTGTCGGCGAAAACCGATTTTTGCGATGTACATACGCACATCCGATCAGGAGCGGCGGGCGTCAGCCCGCCGTGGTTCGGTGAACCGAACGCTGTGCCGCGAGAATCGAACATTGTCCAGCGGCTGTCGAACGCACAGTCACGAGCGGCGGGCGTCAGCCCGCCGTGGTTCGGTAACCGCACCTGCAATGGCGATCGGTTTTCGCGGAGTGATTACATTCACCACGCACGATCGGATGGTGCGCCACGGCTGGCTTACGCCAGCCGCTCCTGGTGCGCGACGCCAGTCTCCGGAAAAACAACGCCATTCGCGGTGCACAAACGCACGCTCTACAAGAGCGGCGGGCGTCAGCCCGCCGTGGTTCGGTGAACCGAACGCTGTACCGCGAGAATCGAACATTGTCCAGCGGCTGTCGAACGCACAGTCACGAGCGGCGGGCGTCAGCCCGCCGTGGGCTTGGGAAACGCACTTGCAAGAGCGCTGTCGCAAAGTCGCGGTAGACTGCCATCGGTGTGCTCACGAACGCTTGTGCAGTGGCGGTAGAAAACCCACGGGGGGCTAACGCCCCCCGCTCTTGCGTTGCAGTGCGAACGTTTGCCGGCGAAAAACGATTTTTTCGATGCACAAACGCGTAACCCAAAAGAGCGTCTCGCGTCAGCCCGCCGTGGTGTGTATTGGATTGCGCTTGCGACGGCTACACATAGTCGGTGGCGGTATATCGGGTAGCTACCTTGTAACAGCTAGCCGCCACGGTGCGTGAACAGGATCGTACAACGCATCTGCATATCGGGCAGCTAAGGTGGAGCAGCTGAGCCGTCGTCCAGATTTTCTCCAAGACGAACGCTCACGAGATGACGGCATATCGGGCAGCTACGGTGTGGGAGCTACGGTGTTGGACTGCCGCCCACCGCCGGTGCGGCATTGCGTTGCATTTCGCGTAACTCGTTGGGCAGATCGAAGGGAGATTTTCGTGGAATGTAGTCGGGGCTATCTTTGAGGTAATGGGGCGACGGAAGCGTCATGCCGCCTTCCCACGTCTGGCAGCCCACCATGAGCAAAAGACTCAGCCCCAGCCACCACCCTTTCATGAGCGAACTCCGATGAGACGGTCTGCAAGCGAAGAAAAAGTCGGCATCCCTGCCGACGTAAAGTTTATCCGACCCTCCCTGGTCGGGCATTTTCAGCGTTCGCCGGTTTGCGGAAAGACCGCAGCGCTGGCTGAAGAGCGACCGCATGGTCAGTATCGGCAGCGGTGTGGGTAAAACTTTAGCGACTTTGCCGGGCTTTTGTAGTGGGGTGAGATTTACGGTCGCAAAAGCAAGAGATGGCGGGTTGATGACTGAAGGTTTGCGGAGCGGGTCGGTTGAGTTGAATTTTCCGGCCACAACCATGGCGAGAAATGCGAGGGGCTGGCGGCTGGCAGCCATGTGTTTTCCGCCCGTGGCAAAAAATGGCCTGGCGTGGCCAGAGAGCGTTTACTTCGGGCAAGCGGTTTGCTATAGTGGGGCTATTATCGGTCGAGATTTCGAAAAGCGGGAAACCGTGCATGAGCGCTAACCGCTGGGCAAGACCGGAACTGTCCGCATCAGCGGATTGGTCTGCGAGCTGGTCGCAGAAAAACGGCACTATTTCGTCGGGTGGTGACCGTCTGGCGGTGCCGATTTGCTGCCATTGGGGAGATGGGCCTGGTGCTCGTTCCGTGCCTGTGCGTGTGCTTTGTCGCCGGGAAGTTACGGCAACCGCATCGAAAGGCTCCAGCTGGCGGGCGTGGACTACTGCGGCCAATGCAACATCCTTATGGCAGGGAGTTGCCGCAACTTTTGCGTTCGACCTGACCGCATCTTTGCGGGAGGTGGTGAAGGATATTGTGATGCGGTTGCCGGAACTGGCCCACATTCGCGTCGAGCAACTGCATATCGGCATCACTCGCGCACGCCGACGGGGTACCGGTCTGCTGGCACGCATTACACCGATGCGTTTTCCTGGCGGCAAGCTCTGGGCTCGCTACGGAAACACGCTGTGCACGATTCAGCGATACTGGCGGGACGGCGTGGAATTGCTTTATTTACTTGCGTTTTGCGTGCCGCGGTTTCTCGACCTGTCGTTCGACGAAAAGATGGTCACGATTTTGCACGAACTGTGCCACATTTCCCATGCCTTTGACGGTGACCTGCACCGTCATAGCGGGCGTTATTGCCTGCACACACACTCCAGGAAGGCCTACGATCGCCGCATGGCCCTGCTGGCTCGGGCTTACCTGAACACCGGGCCCGAGGAACGCCTGCTCGCTTTTCTCCGCCTCAGAAGCCGGGAACTATTGCAGCGTTATCCGGTGCTGGTGGCGGAATGGCTCCCCAATCCGCGGATCATTCCCTGGCCCGTTAATGTGTCGCCTGAGCACGACGGCCAGTAAGGCCGGGCACCTCAGCCTCGAGCGTGCTGGAGCAGGATTGCAGTCGGGGCAGGTTTTGCCCAAACGGTAAGTGCCAGGGCCGCGCAAAAACCTCAACGACAGCTGTGCTGCCAGTCTCGCCCAGACAGAAGCGGCCGGAACTGCCCGACCCGCATTCGCCGATCGGCCTGGTTTGCATTACTGGAACGGGCTGCCTTCGGGGACACCGGTTCTGGCAGGAGGTGGCGGAAGGCTGGGAACTACTGGGGCTGGTGTTGGTGGCGGTACTGTACCCGGTTGGGCTTCGCGGAAGGTTTCGTGCAAGCGTTGTAAATCCTGGCGTACCGAGAACGCGCGAAATTCCCGCAATTCCAGCACTGCCGGCCCCACCAGCACGATCACTGCCGGGATAAACAGACAGAGCACCGACGGAAACAGCATCCAGAAGGAAGCGCGGTTGGCGACAGCGTCGGCCTGCTGCCGCAAGGCGGTTCGCATCGAAGCGGAATATTCGAGTAATCCCCCGGCGATGTCGGTGCCGAGTCGTTCCGCCTGACCAAGCACGACGGCCAGGTTTTGCACCTCCGGCACCTGGGTGCGTTCGGCAAACTGCTGCATGGCAAAGCCGAGATTGCGAAGCTCCGCCTGCTGTGCGGCCAGCAAGAATTCATCCGCCAGCACCGGATATGGGCCGCGCATTTCCTGGCTGACGCGATACAGTGCCTGGGGAACGTTCATACCCGCGGTCAAACACAAAGTCAGCATGTCCACGGCGTGAGGCAAACCGCGTTCGATGGCGCGAGCACGTAGCCGACCCCGGAACACAATGTAAGCCCGCGGCAGACTGAATCCGAGTGCGGCCAGGATCGCCCCACCGACCAGCACGCCGGCTATGTATTCCGGCGGCACAATCAGAGCCAGCACCAGAGCGCCGAGGATCGGCAACAGGGTCAGCCCCGTGCGTAACGCCAGGTACTGGGTCAGGGCAGTGCTGCGGTAGTAACCGGCGGCCCAGAGGTCGCGCTGCAACTCGGAACGAGTGGATTCCGGCGTGGGCAAACCGCGAGCCAAAGCTTCAGCGACCGGACCGAGGGTCAGTTCGCCGGACGACGGTGTGGCTGTTTCCGGACGATGGCGCCGGGCGTTGCGCCTCTCCTGCCACCAGGCGATCACCGCCATCACCAGGGCAAAAGTTACGCCGGCGGCGACACAGAAAATCACCAGCACCGCCAGCACGCTCCAGGGGATCATTCCCACGGTCTCCCGATGGTTCGCATAGACTGGAAGGACTCACGCTTCCGCCAGGACATTTTCGTGCCGAGAGTCTTTTTCCGTTTCCAAGCAGCGCGGCCTCAGTAATCCACGCGGAGAATCCAGTAAACCCAGGCCAGGCCAATGATTTCCAGGATCGCCGCGACTGCCAGGGCCGTCAGTCCAGCGCTGGATTGAAAGAACCGACCCAGGTAATCGGGCTGCCAGTACCACATCAAGACAAACAACACCGGCACGCTCAGAGCAATGGCCCAGGCGGTGATGCGTGCCTGAGCGGTAACCGTGCGGAAATATTGCCGGAACTGGTTGCGGTCACGGACACTGGCAGCCAGCCGGTCGAGCAACAACGGCAGGTTTCCACCCGCCGAGCGATGTAACGCCACCAGCGCCACCAGGAGATCGAAATCCGGCAACTGAATCCGCCTGGCTGCCGATTCCAGGGCCGCCGGTACACTGAGTCCGAGGTACATCTGCTCGGCCATGCGCCGAAATTCTCGCCCCAGAGCATTGGGCGTTTCTTCGCCGACGTGAGCGATAGCCTGCTCCAGGCTCAGATTCGCCCGCAGGGAACGCGACAGGCTGAAAATCACGTCCGGCAATTGTCGCTGAAGTGTCTCCCGTTGTCGCCGGCTAAAATACGCGAAAACCAGTAACGGCACCGCCATGCCCACCAGCAAGCCTGTCGCAATCCCTGCCAGACTCTCCCACCACAAATAACCAGCTGCCGCTCCCAGACACGAGCTCAGAACGACCCACAGCAGGCCGGATTCCACCGTTAAGCCCAGACCGCTGCGCTCCAGTAAGAGTTGGAAACGCAAATCGAGCCGGCGGGTCAGGTCTTGCGGTTCGTCTATTTCGCGGGCGGCACGGAGCACGATGGTTTCCGCAGAGGGATCGGAAGGAGGTTGTGCCTGGGCCAGGCGTGCTCGCCGATTCTCCCACCAGCGCAACACCGCTATCGCCACCAGCAACGTCAATCCGCTGGCGACGATAAGGATCAGAAACATCGTCAGTTTGGCTTCAGGCATGACTGGCTATCCGGTTTTTCGCATTGCAGGTCGGGCTGAGCGATTGCAGCGGCGTGTCGTCATCGTCGCGTTGCCAAAGGTGTGCCGACGGTCTGTTCATGCAGATAACGTGCCAGCGATGGCCAGTGAAGCGGTAACCGCTGTTCGTTTCACGAGGGTACCTGGGCGTTGTGTTCGGGCGAGCGAGACACTACCGGGGAGGTCTGCACGATTTCAAACTCCGCCGGAATCGTGCGCTTGGCGAATAAGCTTTCGGGCAGTTCGATCCCGGCGGCGCGGATGCGTTCCAGACAGCGAGGCACCTTGCCGGTCGCGTAAAACTCGCCGTAGGCCACCCCGTCGCGCACTCCGTATTGCCGAAAGCCAAAAATATCCCGCACCACGTAATTGCGATTGCGTAAGCCTACCAGTTCGGAAATGCGCGTAACTTTGCGGGCGCCGCCTTTGAGTCGGCTCAGGTGCACGATGAAGGTAATCGCCGAGGCGATGTACTGCCGAATCACGGGCACAGGCATTTCGTAGCCGGCCATCATCACCATCATTTCCAGCCGCGCCAGAGCGTCGCGGGTATCGTTGGCATGGACGGTGGTCAACGAACCTTCGTGGCCGGTGTTCATGGCCTGCAACATATCCAGTGCTTCGGGGCCGCGACATTCGCCGATGATGATCCGGTCGGGCCGCATCCGTAACGCATTGCGCACCAGGTCCCGCTGCCGGACTTCGCCTACGCCTTCCAGGTTGGCTGGCCGGGTCTCCAGTCGCACGACATGCGGCTGCTGCAATTTCAACTCCGCGGAATCTTCGATAGTCACCAGCCGTTCGTCGGCGGGGATATAGCGGGACAACACGTTGAGCAAAGTCGTCTTGCCTGTGCCCGCCCCGCCGGAAATGATCATGCTGATCCGCGCCTCGACCGCCGCCCGTAACAGCGCCAGAAATTCGACCGGCATGGTGCCGTTCTGAATCAGTTGCTCGGCGGTCAGGTGAGCACCGAAACGGCGAATGGAAAGCACCGGCCCATCGAGAGCCAGCGGCGGGGCAATGGCATTGACCCGGGAACCATCCGGCAGACGAGCATCCACCATCGGCGACATTTCGTCGAGTCGGCGACCCACGCGTGCCACGATCCGCTGAATCATCTGCATCAGGTGCTCGTTATCGGCAAAACAGACCGGCACCTGTTCCAGCCGACCGTTTCGCTCGACGTAAACCGTCTGCGGGCCGTTGACCAGAATATCGCTGATGGTCGGATCGTTCATCAACGGTTCGAGCGGACCCAGCCCGAACACTTCGTCGAGAATTTCGTTGACCAGGCGTTCGCGCTCGGCCGGGGTCTTGAGTTCGGGAACATTCTCCACCAGTTGCTGGGCGAGTTTTTTGACCTCCTTGCGCAAACGATCCTGACCCCATCGGCTCAACCGCGACAGGTCGAGCATTTCAACGATTTTGCGGTGAATGTCCGCCTTCAGCTTTTGCAAATGCTGATGGGGCGTACCGGCCGGTTGTTGCCCGGGATGGAACATGGACGCCTCGGAATAGTTGACCGTACTCCTACCGGCCACCGCATGGCCGATATTCCAGCTCCCCGTTGCCGACGGTGATCTCCGCTTACGGGCGTTCCATGCTCGGCGAATGGTCCTGCCGCTATCCTCGCTCGAACCGCCGGCAGTTCACTCAGCTAATTGTATCCGGATGAGATACGGATTGGGCTGCGTCAGGTAGGGATTCTGTATCGCCTGTTCGGAAGCCTGAGCGGAGGGGCGATCGCTGGCCACGATAGCGGTTCGTGTTACCAGCAGCTGCGGTTCCAGAGTGATTTCCAGGTAGGTTTCCGCAGTGGAGCTTTTCATTTCCACGTGCAAAATTCGTGCCGCCACAAAACCCACAATTGCCGCCTGCCAACCGGTCGGCTGGTCATCTTCCTGATCGTGTTCCTGCTCGGTTGCCGACCCGGTAACGAAACCGGCAAACAACGGCCAGATGCGCACTTCCTGACGCTGCTGCAGCGAAGTCAGAGCGACGATCAGCTGCGGACGTTCGGCATCATCCAGACGCCATCCCATCGGCCAGCACGCGACCGCACGGTAACCGACGGTCGGTTCGATGACGAATTGCCCGGCCCATTGCGGATCGTCGAGATCGTGCGAGACAAGACCGGTCAGCACCTGGCGAACCGTATCGGCTCGGTTGCCCGTACCGATTTTCAGCACGCAGGCGCTGCCGCGAGTGGTTCGTTCTTCGGATGGGTTCGGCGAGTTTCCCGACGGTGATGGGGGCAGCGTGGCATTGGAAAGAGGTTGACCGGGGGACGAAACCTGGTTCGTGGCCGTAGTCGAGGCGGCGATCGGCAAGCGGAAGATCAGTCTGGGTGGTTCCTCCTGGCCCGGAAAGTTGGCCGAACCCGCGAACGTTCCGGGTGCGGCGAGCGATTCGTTTCCGCTGGCGGGTCGCATCGGGCTGCTCGGTCGCAAAAACGCTCCCTGTAAGGCGAGCTGAGTTTCCCAGGCATCGGGGGTCCGGCCAGTCGGATCGCTGAGCAGGGCCAGCGGCACCAGAGGAACGGCCTGGCCATCGGTGCAGCGAAAGCCGCTGATCCGCCGTTCTAAAACTGCCACTGCCTGAGCCTGTACGCTGGCCAGCGACCAGCCGAAGAGCGGGCCCAGGATCAAACCGGCCGGGTTTCCGTGCTTGCGATCGCGGCGAACGGTCAGACGCACGGCGTTCGGCCAGGGACTGTCCAAATCTTCCCATCGGGCCGGGACAAAACCGCTACGGCGATCGTAAAAGCCAAACACGATGTCGCCGTCGGCGTCGTTCTCAGGATTGGGCAACAGGTGTAACGCTGCCTCGCCGCTGTGTTCCTGAACATAGCGAGCAGCGCTGCGGTAAGCTGCCTCCTGGGCCGAAGGGGGGAGCGTTTCGCTCATCCACGGGGAAAGCTGTTCCGCCCAGGCATAAGCTGCGGCCAGGACTGCGGCATCGGCGACGGTGCGCAATTCCGCCTGGGTATTCCACACCACGCCCAGGTCCACAGCCAGCACCAGTACGGCCAGTAGCACACCGAGCAAAATCAGACCCCACACAGCCGCACCACCCGGTCGCCCTTGTGCCGGCATCGTTTTTCTCCACGCCATCGTTTACCACGTTGAGGATCAGCAAAATGGGGAGGAGGTCAGCACCGTGGCAGCAAAAGTTTCCAGTAAAAGAAGGGCGGGAGATTGCCGCCCGTGTATCCGTCCTGTTGCGACTCTCACAAGCTGAGGGGCGTGGCGTTGCCGGTGTCAACGCCAAAAGCAGCTAGGGCACCTGGGAGCGGTCATCGAGACTCTGCCGTGCGCTGAACCAGCGCGGGGGATCGCGGCGGTCACCCAGCTCCCGACCGGACAACGGCTCGACCCGTTTGCGGATCACAGACGACATCGGGGCAACGGTACTGGAGTCGTATCGCCTCGCCCGACCAGGTCAAGTCGCCGGCCTCGGTGAGGACTTCGTAGCGGGGCAGTTTGTAGCTGGCGGGAGCGGTAACCGCGGTCGGGAACACATGCGGCTCGCCGGGTTTGACACCGACCACACGCTGCACCGTTGTCGGTGGCGGTGGTGCGGGCGGTTGCCGCAATCGCAAATCCAGAATGCGGGCCAGGTCCTGATCGGTAATCATCCGCTGGCCTCGCAAAACATCACGCACGCGAAAGTTCTCCCATCGGTATTCCTCGCTGCTTCCTAAATGATAGGTCAGATAGCGTTTGGGATCATCGGCGGGCAACTTGGCCAGCTCAGCTTCGTACTGGAGAATTTCCTGGGCGGTCATGCCAACCAGCCGCGTCGGGAAGACGCCCTTATCTTCCAGGAAGGCCTGCCGGCGATTTTCCAGTTCCAGTTTTCGCTCGACATCGCTGATGGGGATGAGCGTGATCAGTCCGCGATCCTTGGCGTATTCCAGAAGTGCCGCCCGATACGGGTTGGTTTCGATGATGAAATTGGTCACACACATGCTGTACGGTCGGCAATTCGGCCAGAGAACATTGCGGCGGACAATGACACGGGCATCCCGAACGATAATCCCTTCCGCGGTGGCAGGCAAACCGAGTCGGCATAGCTCGGCCAGGCTCAGACAATCGTGGCTGGCTTCCGCGGTGGTTTTGATGAGCACATCCACATAATCGCCGACGCGGATCAGACCGCCTCCCGATTCGGTGATCGGCAGTTGCAGGTTCACTGCTCGCATGCCGGGCGTAACGCGCTCCGCCAGTTGTTCCTTATAGGTTTCGAGAGGTTCGAGAGCATCTTCAGTAATGGGCTGGTCGGCGGGAATGGGTTTGATGGCGACCCGCCCAACGGCTGCCGGAACATAAGCGGGAAGTAAGCGCTGCTTGGCATACAGTTCGCGCTCATTGGGACGCTCCTGGCGAACTCGCACGTCTTCCTCGGTGATACACTTCCCGGCATAGATATTCCGAGCCGCCACCAGAATCGGCGGGCGCGTTTGTTCCTGCTGCGCCTGGGCCTGGCTTGGTTGCAAACCGAACCATTCCGGTTTCGCCCAGCGTACCAGCACAACCGCCAGCAGACCGACAACGACAGCAATGATAGCAGCCAGAATCGTGGTGGGTCGCATAGGGTCTCACTCCCGATGATCGTGGAAGCGTCTCGCTTGTTGTTGCGGAGCCGCGGACAGTGTTCGGCGTATAGTCAGCGGCGGGAAGCCTTGCTTCCCGAAAATGGTCGTCGCCGTCGGGGCAGGTTCATTCGCGTCGCCAGACCGTGTGCACCTCCAGCACCATGCCCTGGAGGCTGAATCCAGCGAAACGAAGCAAATCCGGCGCCGCACACGTAGCCGGTATTCGTAGCCGCACCCGTACCGTGGTTCCCGCGGGAATTTCGCCTGGCTCGGAAACAGCGTGGCCCTGGTCGTCTTCGAGACACAATTCGGTGTGGCTGGCCCGGGTTTCGCCCAGATACTGACACACTGCCGCATGAATCCGGCTGCGAGGATGACCGAGTGCGGCCAGGCGTCCCGCTTCCCGACATGCTCCCCACAGCTGGTGCCGGCAACTCAAAAGCAGGCCGAACTCCACACTCCCCAGCGCCACCAGCAACAGAACCGGCAGCACCAGCAACGCTTCCACCGTCAGCGATCCTCCTCGGGATCGACCGGGCAGGTCTCGCATCGTCAGCCGTTGCCGATTGCCGGGTTGCTGGTTCATAGCGAAGATGTTTGTCCGGTGTTCGTCGGGGAGTGCCAGTTCGATGCCCAGGGTAGCCGCAGTTCCTCCCGGAATTTCCATCCCAGCACCAGAGCCAGGCTGATGGCCAGTGGCAAGGAAAAACTCATCAGCCGTTTCGGTCGCTCTCCCTGCTGCACCATTTCCTGCACAGTTCGTTCCTGGTCGCGGCGGGGAGAAGAGCGTCCGTATCGTCGGGGCCGATCGCCTCCGGCTTGCGCCACCAGCTCGCGTCGTCGCCCCGCAAGCAGCAGAAAGATGCCTTTGACTGAAGCCAGCACCGCTACCACGAAGATACTTGCTCCCAGTACCCACAGGGCCAGGTTCGGCCCCGTCCAGGTAGCGATGGCTGCGAAGAGTTTGACATCTCCGCCACCGCAGGTGCGTAGCAGCCATAACGCAAAGAACAGGCCAAAACCGGTCACAAATCCGGCCAGGGCAAACACCAGTCCATCCAGCGCTCCCCAGAAAATTCCCGGCGGCAACAACCAGACCGCAATTTCCTGGCTCCCCAACCAGGCGCCGCGAACCATCTGCAACACCGTTCCCGCCACCAGCAGAGCCAGGCTCAGCGCTTTGGGAATCACGTACCGACGAAAATCCACATACGCGGCCGCTAACACCAGCCCCAGTAACAGCGCTAACCACAGCCAACCAAACCAGACCTCCGGAAAAAATCGCGGCATCGTTGCTCCTTTCGCAGACCAACCATCCCCGGGTGCCAGGGAAAAATTACGCAACCATCGCGCCAAAAACAATCAGGCGGACCCCGTGAATCAGGATCCGCCTGTCGTTTTCGGCTACCTGCGACCGCACTGTCCCAGCTTGGTATGCCATCACGCCGGGCCGGCTACCGGCAAGGCGATTCCTAAAAGATTATTCGTCGCAAGCACCGCCCAGCCGGTTAACCGTGCGCTGAGCTTCGCAGGTGTCAATGTCGTAAGTCCGGGCAGCACCGTCGCTGAACTCGGAGCCACCTACGCTAGCACAGCAACCACTCACCCCCTTGTACAGATAGGAGGTGTTGATGTTGCCAATGGCATTAGCGAGGTCTTCGAATTCGTTGAGGACGGCCTGCTGGACGCTCTTGAGGCCCACCACCATTGCCAGGACAAGAATGGTCGCCAGCAAAATCCATTCGAACGACAACAGCGCTCCGCTGTCATCCATCCATAGCTTGAAGAAAACGTCACGCATGGGCTTCTCCTGATTTGGCTACATCGGTGGAAATAAGTGCCCTATGCCCGCCAGGCAGGCCCCACAGAAATTACTCGTCGCAAGGACCGCCCAGACGGTTGACCGTCCGCTGACCTTCGCAGGTGTCAATGATGTAAGTCCGGGCAGCACCGTCACTAAACGCCGAACCGCCCACGCTGGCGCAGCAGCCAGAAGCACCGCTGTACTGGTAGGTGGTGTTGATGTTGCCAATTGCGTTGGCCAGGTCTTCGAACTCGTTGAGCACTGCTTGCTGGACGCTCTTGAGGCCGACGACCATTGCCAGCACGAGAATCGTTGCCAGCAGAATCCACTCGAACGACAGCAAAGCACCGCTGTCATCCCGCCACAGACGAAGGAGCACACTGCGCATGGTCCGTTCCTCCCTTAGGGTGTTGAGGGGAATCAACGAGTGCACCTGCGACCGCCGCAGGTCTGCACGTACCTGTCCGAGATTCACCGGCCGGTTTCTCTCGGTAGCGGTGGCTAACAAAAGCAAACCCTGCGCCAAATGTAAAAGTTTCTCTAACCAATGAAACCGGGTGATTCTTTCACGCAACTCCTTTCGAGTGAACAAGTTGCAATAAGGCACCAAGCCGGATTGATACAAGCGTACTTCCCGCGAGGCCCCACTGTGTTTCCGTTTGGAAACACTCCCGTTTACAGGTGTAAACACTTGTTAACACCGAGCTGCCAACAATAGGGGTCTGCCATGACATGGGCACTGTTAAGTTTACAGGTGTAAACATTTGTTAACACCGTTCCGCCGCCAGCCAGCGGACGATTAACCTCTGCCAGCACAAGCACTTCCAAGAGGCAGAACAACGTTCGGCGAACGACGACCCCCGCATCAAGAGCGGCGACCGTCAGCCCGCCGTGGGTCGGGAATGCGAACGCTGTCCGGTGAGAGTTGAGTAATGTTCGGGGACTGGCGAATTCACAACCAAGAGCGGCGGGCGTGAGCCCGCCGTGGTGTGTTAAACCGACCCCGCGCCGTGAGAATCGAGCGCTGTTCAGCAACTTGCGAAACGACCACCAAAACCGGCGTGGTCAGCCCGCCGTGGGTCGGTAACGGGCCGCGCTTGCAGGGCATAGCAAACAATGTTCGGCGAATAACGACCGCCGCATCAAGAGCGGCGGGCGTCAGCCCGCCGTGGGTCGGGAGTCGCACCGGCAATGTCGATCGGTTTTCGTGGAGTGATTACGTTCACCACCGCACGATCGGATGGTACCCCACGGCTGGCTCACGCCAGCCGCTCCTGGTGCACGAAGCCGGTCCGCTGAAATATAGCGACATTCGCGATGCACAAACGCGCGTTCACGAGAGCGGCGGGCGTGAGCCCGCCGTGGTTAGGGAAACGCACTTGCCAGTACGCCTCCGCAAAGTCGCGGGAGTCTGTTAACGGTGCGATCACGAACCCCGGTGCAGTCGCCGTAGCGAATCCACGGGGGCTAACGCGCCCCGCTCTTGGTGGTCCTGCGGTACGGACATTTGCCGGCGAAACTGCGACTTGTGCGATACACGAACGCTCGTTTACAAGAGCAGCGACCGTCAGCCCGCCGTGGATCGGGAGTCGCACCGGCAATGGCGATCGGTTTTTGTGGAGTGATTACGTTCACCAGGCACGATCGGATGGTACACCACGGCTGGCTTACGTTAGCCGCTCCTGGTGCCGCTCTTGGTGGAGGCACGCGAATCGTCGCAAATGTGCGGTGGCGCTTTGCACGGGCGATTCGTTTCACAACCACGGCTGGCTTACGCCGGCCGCTCTTGGTGCACGACGCCGGTCCGCTGAAAAATAACGACATGCGCGGTGCACAAACGCACGTTCACAAGAGCGGCGGGCGTCAGCCCGCCGTGGGTCGGTAACCCTTCGCGCGTACAGAGCGGAGAGAGCAATTTTCGGCCAACGACGCCCGCCGCATCAAGATCGGCGAACCGTCGACCCGCCGTGGTGCGGAAACCGCACCTGCAATGTCGATCGGTTTTCGCGGAGTGATTACGTTCAGCAGGCACGATCGGGTGGTACGCCACGGCTGGCTTACGCCAGCCGCTCCTGGTGCCGCTCTTGACGGGCGCACGCGAATCGTTGCGGTTACGTGGCTCCCTTTTTGCACGGGCGATTCGTTTCACAACCACGGCTGGATTACGTCAGCCGCTCCTGGTGCGCGACGCCGGTCCGCTGAAAAAAGCGACATTCGCGGTGCTCGAACGCACGTTCACGAGAGCGGCGACCGTCAGCCCGCCGTGGTTCGGTAACGTAACGTCCTTGCGAACCGGAAACGCCGATCGACAACCGCATCCGTATGTGCGACTAGGAGCGGCCGGCGTTACCCCGCCGGGCTACGGTAACGTGTCGCGCTTGCAGAGCGCAGCGAAAAATGTTCCGCGAACACCGACTGCCGCATCAAGAGCGGCGGGCGTGAGCCCGCCGTGGTTCGGAAACGGATCGCGCCTGCGGGGCACGGCGAACAATTTTCGGCCAATAACGGGCGCCGAACCAACATCGGCGAACCGTCAGCCCGCCGTGGGTCGGGAATCGCACCTGCAATGGCGATCCGTTTTCGTCGAGTGATTACGTTCGGCACGCACGATCGGATGGTGTGCCACGGCTGGCTTACGGAAGCCGCTCCTGTTGCCGCTCTTGGTGGACGCATGCGAATCGTTGCAAACATGCGGCTCCGCTTTGCACGGGCGAATCGTTTCACAGCCACGGCTGGCTTACGCCAGCCGCTCTCTCCTGGTGCCGCTCGTGGTGCCCCATGGATGAACATGCGCGAATGGTTGCGGATGTGCGGTAGCGTTTCGGCGGGCCAATGCGTTTTCTGTCGGGCGGGATTTTCGCGTGTGCTGTGCGTTAGCGGCAGCATGTGTATTATGGCAGTGAAGCGTCCGCAGCGTACTCACACCGGCTTGCCCAATGTGCGACAGCTGACGCGACTTGGTAAATCCTGATAAAAGCGTGTCGTCACGAAAGCTTGCCCCACGTGTGATCAGCTAATGCGACCCGGCGGCAGGGTATTCCCAACGCTTCCAATGCCACGGTCTCGCATAGCTGACGGCCTCGTGTCAGTGGCGACGACAGATAGCAGAATACCGCCAACGCTTCTACTGGCATGGGCTTGCCGAACGTCCGATGAGATAGCATGACGCACTGGCGCAAAACGGGTCGAACGCTACTGCTCGCGTTCGCCTGTCGAATGTGCGGCCGGCTGGCGCGGGGGAACACGGGAGAATATTCCGAACGCGCCTGCCGGGCTTGCTTGCCGGATGTCTGATCGCCTAACGCCGGCAGACACGCTCGCATTCAGGAACCACTCACGCGGTAGGAACCACTCATCCGCCTGGCTTTCGCAGTGTGTGATCGGCCAGCGCGGCTGAACCGTGCTTTGTGGATAGGCGACCATGAGCGAATATGTGTTCCCGCCGGTATTTCGCCTGACTCAGCGGTGGCATCAGCCGGAAGTGACTGATGTAGCCGGGGCAGTCCGCGAGGCGATTTTGGGATCGCGGTTGCGGCAACGGTTGCCCGCGCGGGCGCGGGTAGCGATAGCGGTCGGCAGTCGTGGCATTTACCGCCTGGCCGAGATGGTGCGTGCTGCGGTGCAAACCGTGCGGGAACTCGGAGCCGAACCGTTCATTGTCGCGGCGATGGGAAGTCATGGTGGAGCCACTCCCGAAGGACAGCGTGCGTTGCTGGCCAGTTACGGGGTTACCGAGGAGGCGATGGGAGTTGCGGTGCGCACCGAAATGGACGTGGTCGAACTCGGCCGCAATTCCTGGGGCGAACCGGTTTACTGGGACCGCAACGCTTTCCAGGCCGACGCGGTGATCGCGCTGGCTCGGGTCAAACCGCACACCGATTTTCGCGGCCGATATGAAAGCGGCATCGTCAAAATGCTCGTTATCGGTCTGGGCAAACGTGCCGGTGCCGAAACGCATCACAAGTACGGGGTGCGGGGTCTGCGGGACATGATTCCGGAGTCAGTGAAAGTTGTGCTGGCCAGAGCGCCGTTTGCACTGGGTCTGGCAATTCTGGAAAATGCTCGCGAACACACTGCCCGCGTTGTCGCTGTCGAACCGGAAGAATTGCTGCAACGCGAACCGCTGCTCCTGGAAGAGGCCCGTCAGCTCATGCCCCGCCTGCCGTTTGGGCAACTCGATTTGCTGGTGGTCGGCGAACTCGGCAAGAATTACAGCGGCACGGGTATGGACGTCAACGTGCTGGGTCGGCAACAGGTCGAAGGCGAACCTGACTCGCTCGACCCCCGCATCACCCGCATTTGCGTCCTCGACATCAGCGAAGAAAGTCATGGCAACGCTGTCGGTGTCGGTTTGGCCGACCTGACCACGCAGCGGCTGCTTTCGCGTATGGACGAACACGTTACTCAGGTGAACGCCCTGACCAGTTGCTTTCTGCTGCGAACGAAAATTCCCCCAGCATTTGCCAGCGATCGCGAATGCATTGCCATGGGCCTGAAAACGTGCTGGCAACCCCGCTTGAGCGAAGTTCGCATGGCTATCATTCCCAACACCCTGCAACTGGAAACGCTCTACGTAACCGCACCGCTGGCCGAAGAGGCTCGCCAGCGCAGGCAGGCCATCGCTTCGGGCCAGGCAGTTTCCCTCGAAGTGGCCGACTCGCCGATCGCGTTGCCTTTCGATTTCGCAGGGTTTCTCCAGCAGGAACTGCTATTTCCCGACAGTATCCGTGCTCGTCGGCGGAACTGACAAGGTGTCCGAGCCGTCAAAATTTTGGGAGAGTCTCGCGGAAGAACGCTGACTCCACCGCCTTGCGGCTAACCGGGTCGGACACTATAACGTCAGCGTCCGAGGCAACACCACAAAGGGGAGGAAGTGCCATGCGAAACTGGAAACGTGACGCCCTGCTGCTGATCCTCGTGCCGAGCTTGGCCCTGGTGGCTGGGCTTGTCGTGGCGCAGAGCAAACGCGAACCGCCTTCGGTTGTCGCCGCCCGCAAAAAGTTGCAGACCCGCATCAGCGTCGAATTCAACAATACCCGCCTGGAAGAGTGTCTCGAAGAGATCAAAAGCCAGGTCGAGGGACTCAATTTTTATCGCGGTGTCGGCGTCTCGAACAACCTGACCATCACCTACGTGGGCAAAGACCAGACGGTTGACCAGGTGTTGCGGGGCATGTTCAAAGGCAAAGGACTCGGCTATGTCATCCATCGCGCGACCAAACCCGGCGACCGCTACGATGGCTGGATTCAGATTGTTCAGGGAGATGTTTTCGGCGACGTGGACCCGCCCCTGGAAGAGAAACCGGAGAAACCGGAAAAACCGCAGAAGCCCTCCGATAAACCCGGCACAAAACCCACGCCCAAAACCAAACCGTGATCGGCTCGCTCTCTCGTAAAGGCTCGCTCCCGCAGAAGGTTCTTCAGCAAAACGCAAAACGTCCCTTCCGCAATCCACAAACGCTCCTTCCGCCAAAAGATCTCTTCCGCGGAAGATCCATGCCGCCCACAAGCCATTACTTGGTCATCACCCAGCCGTTACCTGCACCTGCCCCCAATTTCCAGCACCTGCACTCAATCTCCACTAAATAACCGGGCACAAAACAACGAGGTGTACACAACCAGGAGCGGCTGGCGTAAGCCAGCCGTGGTTGTGAAACGGATCGCCCGTGCAAAACGGAGCCACGTAACCGCAACGATTCGCGTGCGCCCGTCAAGAGCGGCACCAAGAGCGGCTGGCGTAAGCCAGCCGTTGCACGCGGACGTACTTGGTCGTTGAAAACGCGTGCATCTGCAACTGCGTTACCCAACCACGGCGGGCTGTCTTCGCCGAAAATTGTTCGCTTCGCCCTGCAAGCGCGACCCGTTACCGTAGCCCGGCGGGCTGACGCCCGCCGCTCTTGTAGAACATGCATTTGTGCAACGCGAATGTCGTTATTTTTCAGCGGACTGGCGTCGTGCACCAAGAGCGGCTGGCGTAAGCCAGCCGTGGGGTACGATCCGATCGTGCGTGGTGAACGTGATCACTTCCACCCCGCGAAAACCGATCGCAATTGCAGGTGGGGTTTTCAGTCCCACGGCGGGCTGACGCCCGCCGCTCCTGGTTGCATGCACGGATGCGGCTACCGATCGGCGTTTTCGGTTTGCAACAACGTTACGTTACCCACGGTGGGCTGACGCCCGCCGCTCTTGATGCGGCGCTCGTCGTTCGCCGAACATGGTTCGGTCCGCCCTGCAAGCGCGACCGGTTACCGATCCACGGCGGGCTGACGCCCGCCGCTCTTGCAGAACGTGCGTTTGTGCACCGCGAATGTCGTTATTTTTCAGTAGACCGGCGTCGTGCATCAGGAGCGGCTGGCGTGAGCCAGCCGTGGTGCGCCGACGTACTGGTTCGGCGGAGAGCGCCCGCATCCGCAACTACGTTACCGAACCACGGCGGGCTGACGCCCGCCGCTGTTGTAAACGAGCGTTCGTGTATCGCACAAGTCGCAGTTTCGCCGGCAATTGTCCGCACCGCTGAACCACCAGGGGCGGGGCGTAAGCTCCCCGTGGCATGCGAGCATCCTCGTTCGACAAGAAACGCTCAGTGCTGCCGGCGCGATTGCCGAACCACGGCGGGCTGACACCCGCCGCTCTTGTGAACGTGCGTTTGTGCACCGCGAATGTCGTTATTTTTTAGCGGACCGGCTTCGTGCACGAGGAGCGGCTGGCGTAAGCCAGCCGTGGTGCGCCGACGTACTCGTTCGGCGAAGAGCGCCCGCATCCGCAACTACGTTACGGACCCACGGCGGGCTGACGCCCGCCGCTCCTGCTGATGTGCATTTGTGCATCGCAAAAATCGCTATTTCGCCGGCGGACATTCGCACGCCAATACAAGAGCGGGGGGCGTCAGCCCCCCGTGGATTCGCTACCGCGACTGCACCGGAGTTCGTGACCGCACCGTTGACAGACTCCCGCGACTTTGCGGAAGCGTACTGACAAGTGCGTTTCCCGAACCACGGCGGGCTGACGCCCGCCGCTCCTAGTTGCACATACGGATGCGGCTGCCGATCGGCGTTTTCGGTTTGCAACAACGTTACGTCCCCCACGGCGGGCTGACGCCCGCCGCTCCTGGTGAGGGGTAACGTTCGCATCGTTAGAGGCGCGGAGTGCGGCGAAGAGTCGCGATTCTAGCCGATACGTTGGGCGACACGTTCGGGGCACTCATTGGTCGGACGCGGTAGCGGTTAGCTGTCGCGTCGCCTAGCCGATTCGCTTGGCGATACGTTCGGTTTATGCCACGTCGTCGCGGACGGCCCAGGACGTTGGGCGACATGTTCGGGGGCACTCATTGGTCGGACGCGGTAGCGGTTAGCTGCTGCGCCGCCTAGCTGATTCGCTTGGCAATACGTTCGCTTTATGCCACGTCGTCGCGGACGGCCCAGGACGTTGGGCGACGTGTTCGGGGGCACTCATTGGTTGGACGCGGTAGCGGTTAGCTGTCGCGCCGCTAGCCGATTCGCTTGGCGATACGTTCGGTTTATGCCACGTCGTCGCGGACAGCCCAGGACGTTGGGCGACGTGTTCGGGGCACTCGTTGGTTGGACGCGGTAGCGGTTAGCTGCTGCGTCGCCTAGCCGATTCGCTTGGCGATACGTTCGCTTTATGCCACGTCGTCGCGGACGGCCCAGGACGTTGGGCGACATGTTCGGGGGCACTCATTGGTCGGACGCGGTAGCGGTTAGCTGCTGCGCCGCTAGCTGATTTGCTTGGCGATACGTTCGCTTTATGCCACGTCGTCGCGGACGGTCCAGGTGTTGGACCACAATCCTAGCGGATTCGTTTAGCGACACGCTCGGGAAGCACTAGGCGGCGGGCCGAATAAGCCCCCTTCGTCGCGATTTTGACCGATTCGTTCCGCGAAGCGTCCTGGTGCCAGGTTTGCGGGAAAAGCTGACCGGTGCGAACATGCGGATTGGAATGTCAGCGGCATGTCGTTGATGTACGCCGCGGAGCGGTTTTCGCTGGGGGAAGTGTTCATTTTGTCCGAACAATACGATGTGGGATGCAACGTGGAATCCGCGGCATGGAAAGTTCGTACCGAACGCATCTGGGTCTTGCTCACCGCAGCGCTGGTCAGCCGGTTGACGTCAACGTCACCGCTGAGCACTGCCACCCTGGTCAGGTTCATTGCAGCGCTGGCCAGCCCGGCCGGGGAAATCCTGGGGCGCATGACGGGCCTGATCGGCGAGGTCGGGCATTACGTCCACCGGGCCGATTACGTACCCTGTTCACCGGGTTGCTCCTGGTCGGGTTGCTGTTTGGTTCCGGCCCTGGCTGGTCGCAGTTGCCGGAGCCGTTTTATGTCGCTCAGCCAGCGTTTCGCATCCCTTTCCAGATAGACGAAAGCGAGCAAAGCCGACTCCGCGAGGTGCAATTGCTGGTTTCGCTGGATCAGGGGCAATCGTGGCAGCAGGTGGCGCGAGCGGGACCGCAGGATCGTTACTTCGCCTATCGGGCTGCCGGGGATGGTACCTACTGGTTTGTCGTGCGCACCGTGGACAGCGAAGGTCGCATGTATCCCGCCAGTCTGGAGGGAGCGCGACCGGGATTGGTGGTGATCGTGGATAGCGTGGCGCCGCGAGTTTCGCTGCAAGCCTTGCCGCCGCGTGGTTCGGAAGTGGGGGTCAGCTGGGAGGTGCAGGACGAATACCCCGATCTGAGCAACCTGGAACTGGAATGGCGGGCTGCCGGTGGGGATTGGCAACCGCTGGCGGTGGACCGTCTGGCTCGGGGCAGCAAATACTGGACGCCGACAGCGCGGGGCCCGGTGGAAGTGCGGTTGCGCGTGCGTGATCGTGCCGGCAATGCGGGCCAGGCTTCGGCAGTGTTGCCCACCGGAACTGGCGTAGCTGACCAGGGAAGTGGTTCGGCTTCTGGAGCGGCCGGCTCGACTCTGGGCGGAATACCCCTGCGTATCGTCAACAGCAGCGAGGTGAGCCTGGCTTATTCCATCGAAGATGTCGGACCATCGGGCATCGCTTCGGTCGAGTTGTGGATGACCCGCGATGGCAAAAGCTGGAGTAAGGTCGGCGAAGACGAAGACCGCATCTCGCCGATCGTCGCCCGGTTGCCGGGAGAAGGCGTGTACGGCCTGACGCTGGTCGTTCGTAATGGTGTTGGGAACGGTCAGCCTCCACCGCGTGCAGGCGACCCACCGCAACTGTGGCTGGAAGTGGACCTGACGCCGCCACGGGTGCAAATTCTGGGCTGCGAACCGGCTCGCGGCGGCGAAAACGGATTGCTCACGGTAACCTGGTCGGCCAGCGACAAAAACCTCGCCAGCCGGCCCATCTCCCTTTACTACGCCACTCGTCCGGAAGGACCCTGGACGACTATCGTTTCCGGTTTGGACAACACGGGAAAGTACGTCTGGCGGATTCCCAACGGCACGCCGTATCAGTTTTATGTCCGCGTCGAGGCGGTGGATCGTGCGGGCAATGTCGGGACCGCGGAAACGCCTAAACCGGTGATTGTGGATTTGTCCGTGCCGCGGGGTCGGTTGCTGGGTATCGAAGGCCAGCCCCGTTGACCCTTACAATGACACCGACGATTCGCTAAAACCGGGATGGACGATGGACGAAGTGTTCATGCGGCGTGCGCTGGAACTGGCCCGACGTGGTGAAGGGTACGTCGAACCCAACCCGATGGTCGGTGCCGTGCTGGTGCGCGAGGGCGAAATCGTCGGCGAGGGCTGGCACCAGCGCTACGGTGGCCCGCATGCCGAAATCGTCGCTCTCGAACAAGCCGGTACGCACGCTCGCGGGGCCACGCTGTACGTTACCCTGGAACCGTGCTGCCACTGGGGCAAAACGCCGCCCTGCACCGACGCGATCCTTCGCTCCGGCATCCGCCGTGTCGTCGCCGCCATGCTCGATCCGTTTCCGGCAGTGAGCGGCCGCGGTCTGGAAATCCTGCGACAACACGGACTCGAAGTGCAGGTCGGGCTGCTCGAGTCTGAAGCACGCGAACTCAACGCTCCTTATCTCAAGCGTGTGCTGCGGGGCCGACCCTGGGTCATTGCCAAGTGGGCCATGTCGCTGGACGGCAAGATTGCCACACGCACCGGCGAGTCGAAATGGCTCAGCAGTGAAGCCTCGCGGCAACTGGCCCGGCAATGGCGCGGTCGCATGGACGCCATCCTGGTCGGCATCGGAACCGCTTTACGCGATGATCCTGCTTTGACAGCGCCGCCGGATAGTCCGCGACAACCGGTGCGGATGGTTCTCGACACGCACCTGCGTTTACCGCTGCATTCGCAGCTGGTGCAAACCGCTCGCCAGACACCGCTCCTGGTCGCTCACGGTCCGGAAATTGATCCCCGCCATCGCCACCAGTTGCAGCAAGCCGGCGTGGAATGCCTGCCCTTGCCGCTGCAATCGGGTCGGGTGTGTGTGCTTGCGTTGCTGGACGAACTGGGGCGGCGGCAGATGACCAACCTGCTCGTCGAGGGTGGCGGTCAGGTGCTGGGAAGTTTTCTGGATAGCGGCGAAGTGGATGAGGTGCGCGTCTTCGTCAGCCCCATGCTCATTGGTGGTAACCACGCCCCGACACCAATCGCCGGCGAAGGCATTTCCAGATTGGCAGACGTATTCCGCCTCCACACCTTCCAGACGCAAACCGTCGGCACCGACGTCCTGATCACCGGCCGTCTGCGCACGTTCCCAACGTAATCCCAAACTTCGGCCAACTGCCCCGTTTCTCCAGACCCGCCACGTTCGGATAATATGCCTGCGTAATTCCGGCTCAACGCGCGATGGTCGTAACTCCACCAACCTTGTCCCCGGATAATATGCCTGCGTAATTCCATGGATGGGAAGGCTCTAAGCTCAAGCATGGCCCGCTTGTCCCCGGATAATATGCCTGCGTAATTCCAACTCCACCTGCACGCTATTACGCCCACCCAGAGCCACCAGCTCCCAGGCGGGAAGACGACGACAGGCCGGGCGTAGCAACGAAAACATCGAGGAGGGTACCGACATGCGTGGGTGCGTGATATTGCCGCTGGTGCTGGTACTTGCAGCAAGCCCCTGCGCGGCCGAGCCCAAACGCTCAACCGTGGTGAGCATCGTGGGGGAGAAGTTCTACATCAATGGCCAGCCCACGTACAAAGGCCGCGTATGGAATGGTCTGCCGATTGAGGGGCTGCTGTTCAACAGCCGCATGGTGCAGGCCATTTTCGACGACCGCAATCCGCAGACGGTGTCGCGCTGGGCCTACCCGGACACCGGAAAATGGGACCCCGACCGCAACACCGCAGAATTCATCGAGATGATGCCCATCTGGCGCAAGCACGGATTGCTGGCCGTTACCATCAATTTGCAAGGAGGCAGCCCCGAAGGATATTCGAAAGCTCAGCCGTGGTACAACTCGGCGATCCTTCCCGACGGTTCGCTGGACGAAAAGTACATGGCCCGTCTGGAGAAGGTGCTGGACAGGGCCGACGAGCTCGGCATGGTGGTCATCCTCGGCCTGTATTACTTCGGACAGGACCAGCGAGTCAAGGACGAAAAAGCGGTTCTTGCTGGCGTGGATAATGCGGTGGATTGGCTCATTGCCCGAAAATACACCAATGTGCTGGTGGAGGTGAACAACGAGTGCGACGTCCGGGCCTATGACCACGACATTCTCAAACCGGATCGGGTGCATGAACTCATCGAGCGGGTCAAAAAGCGTAGCGCTGAGAAAAACCATCCGCTCCTCGTGAGCACCAGTTACAGCGGCGGAGCCATCCCGAGACCGAATGTGGTGAAGGTGGCGGATTTCCTATTGCTGCACGGTAACGGTGTGAAAGACCCCAGGCGGATCACCGAGATGGTGCACCAGACCCGTCGCGTCGAAGGCTACCGACCGATGCCCATCCTCTTCAACGAGGACGATCATTACGACTTTGACAAGCCCGACAACAACTTCGTAGCAGCGATTCGTGCCTACGCTTCGTGGGGATACTTTGACTATCGCAGGAAGGGCGAAGGATTCGATGAGGGCTACCAGAGCGTGCCGGTAAACTGGAAGATCAGCAGCGAACGCAAGCGGGGCTTTTTCCGATTGCTCTCGGAAATCACCGGGGAAAAACCTTGAAGCTCCCAGCCACGGTGCTCATTACCGGTGCCAGTGGTAATCTCGGAGCCAAACTGGCCCGCCATCTCCGGGGTCGCACCCGTCTGGTGTTGCTCGACCAGAAAGGCGGCGAAGGAATCTACACTGCTGACCTGAGCGATTGGGGAGATTGGATACGTCATTTCGAGGGAGCGGAGGCGGTCGTTCACCTGGCCGGCGACCCCGTGGCCTACCATGACTGGCCCGAATTGCTCCGACCGAATGTGGACGCCATGCTCAACGTTTACGAAGCCGCCGCCATGCACGGAGTCCGGCGGTTCATTTTCGCCAGCTCCAACCACGTTATGGGGGGATACCAGGACGGTCCGCCCGTGCCGATCACCGAGAGTCTCCCGCCCAAACCGGGTTTGCGGTACACTGCCGACGGTGCCGAACGCTTCAGCGGTGCCTACGCCGCCACGAAATTATTTGGCGAACGTGTCGGCAGACTTTACGCCCTGGCGCGCGGCATGGAAGTAATCGCCGTGCGCATCGGCTGGGTGTGGCGCGGCACCAACGAGCCGGAACATTTGCCAACTGAACGCGGCGAATGGTTCCGCAATATGTGGCTTTCCGATCGCGACTTCCTGCATCTGATGGAATGTTGCCTGACCGCTGCGTTGCCTGAGCGATTCCTGGTCGTGAACGGCATGTCGGCCAACACGGGCATGCGCTGGGATTTGACCACCGCTCGAACAATCCTCGGCTACTCGCCTCAGGACGACGTGCATCGCGGCAGATGATCACCGTCCGGACCGGCCTGGTGATCTGCGACGCTCCGACCAGACGCTGCAAAAAGTCGCGTTACTAATACTCCCTGCTTTCGCTACTAACGCTGCTCCTCCGAACGCATCGTCCCCTGCAGACGGCAAACCCCGGAATTGAGTGCATGGTCGAATCTCCGCGGAGCGTGTACAACGCAATCAGGAATTTTCGGAGCAGCTTATCGATCACGCACCACGACGGAGGGAGTGCCCACCATGAAATACCTTGCGCAAGCCCCGGCTCGGCTTCTGGGCGTCGTTCTGTTCGCCATTCTGGCTTTGCAAACGGGACAACTACTGCAGGAGCAAACTGCCCTTCCCGATCGCGAGGCCCTGCCGCCATCCGCAAGCGATGCCGTCGAAAGTGAGAAAAGCCAACCGTGCTTCACGCTTCTGGCCCCGCTCACCACGTTGGCGTGGAACGATCGGGGCGGGCAAACCCAAGCAGCGAGCGACACGGACGCGGCAAAGGCGAACGAGCCGGACAGGCCCACTTCCCGCACACGCCGCTGCCTCGAAGGCTGGACGATCCTCGTGGACGATCGGCTCCTCCAGGCCCCGCATGACGAACTGGGCCGACGGGCCTTGCGATTCCTGGAAGCTAAGCTCGCAGACATCAAAGCCGTGGTTCCCAAAGATCGTCTCGAAAAACTGCAAGCGGTGCGCATCGTTCTCGACCTGAACCACGGCAAGCTCCGCGCCATGCAGTACCATCCCAGCGTCGGCTGGCTCAAAGCCAACGGTTACTCCCCGGAGCTGGCCAAATGCGTTCATCTGCCAAGAGCCGCCGATGTAGCCACGCCGCGAAATATCCGCGAACAACCCTGGGTCATCCTCCACGAACTCGCCCACGCCTATCACGATCAGGTTCTCGGCTTCGAGGAACCCCGTATCCTTGAGGCGTACCAGAAGTACAAAAAGAGCGGCCGCGGTGACAAAACGCTCCATTGCAGCGGCCGAAGAGTCAGACACTACGCGCTCACCAACCAGATGGAATTTTTCGCGGAAATGACCGAAAGTTACTTCGGTGTCAACGACTTCTTTCCGTTCAACCGTGCCGAACTCAAAGAGTCGGAACCGGAAATCTACGAGTTGATGCACACCATCTGGGAAGCCCCCGCCCCGCCCGCAAGCAAACCATGAGTCCTCACATCCGCGACGGCGGTACCCTCGACGATAACGCCGGCGTAATCAAAACCGCCCAGAACACCGGCGTAATCGAGACACCGACCGCACAAATTTTCTCGAACACCATGGCAAAAACCTGGCTGGATACCACCGACGATACCCGCCCGCGGCACCGGAGTATGTACTTCAGCTCCTACAGCTTCGTACCGAAGCCCTCCACGTCGCTGAGGCTACCTGCGTCGGAATGGCTGCGTGCACGGCCGACGTAGTTCCCCGATGATTCCATCACCGCCACTCGATCTAAATGCACCTGTACCGAGCGTAAGGCTGACTAGCTGGCCAGGCGCATCACCCACTTAGCACGCCACTCGATCTAAATGCACCTGTGCCGAGTGTAAGGCAGACGTGCTTCCCGGATGATTGCCGGAGGAAACAGATACCCAGCACGTACCCTTCGCGTCAGCATGTCGAACCATTCATATCTGCGTCGAACCACACCACCGGGCCGCAGGGAACGAATTGGCGGTAAAGAAGATTTACCCAGCACGTACCCTTCGCGTCGGCATGTGGAACCATTCATAACTGCGTCGAACCGCACCACCGGGCCGCAGGGAACGGCTTGGCGGTAAAGAAGATTAGGGCCAGCTGCCAGAAGCTGGACTCACTGTCCGCCACGGCGACCGCCCCGGCGGTAAAAGACGTTGAACCATGAAGCGGCACTGCGCATGCTCGCCCACGCCGTTCGCCCTTAGTTTTCGCCCGCAACCAGCCATGTTTTCGACGGAGCGATTCCAGTTCTAAGCTTTCGGCAGGGCTACCAGTTACGCTCCGTATAGTCCCATTTGCGAAAACCATCCGGTGTGCCCCACTCCTCTACCTTCTTGCTATAAGGGAAATAAGACACCTCGAGGGAGTAACAATCACCAACGATGAACGTGGGATGTCCCGCGTGTGGCTCAGTAAAATAGAACCCGCAGCTGAACGACTGTATTAGACAATCGAATGTAACAGTCTCTCCCACCGGCAGCCAGAAGGCCATGCTATACAGGTCTTCAGCTATAATCACAGGCTTAGAAGTGGAATTAACCAATCTGAGGAACGTTACGAATGGGGGCGAGGTCAAGGGCTGGGGAGTCGTACAACCTGACTTCGAGAGAACCAGCTCCTGCAGGCGCGAGATATATGCTAGCGTCGGAAAGACATTATTCCAGACCTCGAGGCGATTGCCGTTAGTATCAATTTCAATCTCCGCCGCTGATTGAAGGAGGAAAACTACTGGCTGCTGATTGAAATCGCGTAGAACTAAGTGGAATCTAGGCCAAAAGGCGTAATGCGACGGCAGTCGTCCTAAGCAAAGGCGCGCTTCGGTATTAGCAATCGTCGCCCGGGCACCCGTTGTTCTATTTCTATTCCCTAAGCTCAGAAGTAAGTCCATCTTCCCGCACTCCGCCTTGTGTCAGGGACTCTCCCAAAATCCCCCCAGCCCCGGTGGAACGCCCCACGATCGTACCTTCTCCAGGTGTTCCTCCGCTATTTGGAGGGTCGTATAGTCGTCTAATCCAAAAAGAAGGTGTCCATCATGGTATCCGTCAAATGCAAGAGTAGTGGAATCTGACGCCGGATCGATACAATCGAGCAAAACTTCTTCTCCTGCGGGTAGCCAAAATGCTGAGCTCAGCAGGGCTTCACATATAACAATGCGCTCGGGAGTGTTGTTTCGTATCCTGAGAAACGGGATGCGAACTGAGCCATCAGGTGTTTCTTCGACTTTCGAGCGAGACGGGCCGAGAACGTCCTTTATGGCTATCAGGCGCGGAGTCGGGTAAATTTCTAACCTGTTGCCTCCGGGATCTAACTCAAGTTCGCTAACACTCCTTATCGTCACGGTCAGAGCATGCCCATAAAATTCCGGAATGCATAATAAAAGCTTTGAGCAAGTCGAAAGTAGCCCATACGGCAATGATCTCGATAAGCAGAGTAGCAATGAGCTTTGATTAATCGCGACTATAGCGTCTCGATCTTCCATCCCATTGAAGAGGGTTAATATCATTTGCATCGCGTGGTCTCCCACGGCGTCCTCTTCACCTTGGACAACACAAGGGGTGGGCTGCTCTTTAGTTGCCGTACTTTTTGATTAGATAAGCTATGGAATTCCATTAGTTGCGCCCTGATAGGCGCTGTGTCTCCTCCTGCCCCGACCCTCGCAGCGTGCCAATATGCTTCTGCGATGTTCATCGCATGCTGAGGTGTCAGACGATGGCTCTTCCACTCCGTTACCAGGCGCGTTATCGCCGTTATATCATTATTCTTTTCTAAACCGACAAGTTCTTCCAAGAGAGCCTTTGCCTGAGCAGGTCCACTTCCCCATTTTACTACCTCCCGGGCGAACGTTGGATTGTCCATACCCTCACGTACAGCCTGGATAGCTGCCTTAAGCGGGTTTGACCGGCTTCTCTCAACAAACTGTTTAGCAAGGGCTCTTTCGGCTGCCAGCGAAGCGAGCACTACATTTGCAAGGGAATCCCCCAGAAAACTCATGTATTGAACGGTCAGTTCCCGCATCGCTTCGCGTCAGCATGTCGAACCATTCATAACCGCATCGAACCACACCACCGGACCGCAGGGAACGGCTTGGCGGTAAAGAAAATTTACCCAGCACGTACCCTTCGCGTCCGCATGTGGAACCATTCATATCTGCGTCGAACCACACCACCGGGCAGCAGTGAACGGCTTGGCGGTAAAGAAGACTAGGGCCAGCTGCCAGAAGCTGGACTCACTGTCCGCCACGGCGACCGCCCCGGCGGTAAAAGACGTTGAACGATGAAGCGGCACTGCGCATGCTCGCCCACGCCGTTCGCCACGTTAGTTTTCGACTGCAACCAGCCACGTTTTCGACGGAGCGATTCCAGTTCTAAGCTTTCGGCAGGGCTACCAGTTACACTCCTTATAATCCCATTTGCGAAAACCATCCGGTGTGCCCCACTCCTCTACCTTCTTGCTATAAGGGAAATAAGACACCTCGAGGGAGTAACAATCACCAACGATGAACGTGGGATGTCCCGCGTGTGGCTCAGTAAAATAGAACCCGCAGCTGAACGACTGTATTAGACAATCGAATGTAACAGTCTCTCCCACCGGCAGCCAGAAGGCCATGCTATACAGGTCTTCAGCTATAATCACAGGCTTAGAAGTGGAATTAACCAATCTGAGGAACGTTACGAATGGGGGCGAGGTCAAGGGCTGGGGAGTCGTACAACCTGACTTCGAGAGAACCAGCTCCTGCAGGCGCGAGATATATGCTAGCGTCGGAAAGACATTATTCCAGACCTCGAGGCGATTGCCGTTAGTATCAATTTCAATCTCCGCCGCTGATTGAAGGAGGAAAACTACTGGCTGCTGATTGAAATCGCGTAGAACCAAATGGAATCTAGGGCAAAAGCCATAATACGAAGGCAATCGCCACATGCAAAGGCGCGCGTCGATATTAGCAATCGTTGCCCGGGCACCCGTCGTTCTATTTCTATTGCCTAAGCTTAGAAGTATGTCCATCTTCCCGCACTCCGCCTTGTGTCAGGGACTCTCCCAAAATCCCCCCAGCCCCGGTGGAACGCCCCACGATCGTACTTTTTCCAAATGTTCGTCAGCTATTTGGAGGGTCTCATAACCCTCTAATTTAAAGAGAAGTTGTCCGCAATGGTAGCCGTAGAATGAAATAATGGATTCTGATGCCGGTTCGATACAATCGAGCAAAACTTCTTCTCCCGCGGGTAGGTAAAATGCTGAGTCAAACGCGGGTTCACATATAACAATGCGCTCGGGAGTGTTGTTTCGTATCCTGAGAAACGGGATGCGAATTGACCCATCAGGTGTTTCTTCGACTTTCGAGCGAGACGGGCCGAGCACGTCCTTTATGGCTATCAGGCGCGGAGTCGGGTAAATTTCTAACCTGTTCCCTCCGGGATCTAACTCAAGTTCGCTAACACTCCTTATCGTCACGGTCAAAGGATGCCCATAAAATTCCGGAATGCATAACAGAAGCTCGCTAATTTTTTCTAGTGACCCCCACGGCAATGATCTCGACAAGCAGAGTAGCAACGAACTGTGATTGATCGCGACCGTAGCGTCTCGATCATTCATGCAATTATAAAGGCTTAATACCATCTGCATACGTGACTCTCCCACGGCCTCATGTTCGCCTTGAACAATCCAAATGGTCGCCTGCTCTTTATTTGCCGTATTTTTTGATTAGATAAGCTA
>JBEPZY010000003.1:116772-380241 GCA_041640595.1 Gemmatales bacterium
CTACATTTGCAAGGGAATCCCCCAGAAAACTCAGGAGCGTTTTCTAGAAAGCAATGACGGTATGAACGGGGAAGATCAGCAGAAATACCGGATCAAGCTGACGAATTGGTCGGGGGAGTGGGGCCGGTGTCGGTGGGTGGCGGCAGGCGGTGATGAGTGTGCGGAGCGGTGCCGTCGTCTGTGACCGGGCCAGCGTCTCCGAGTCGGAAATCCTGCAACGGAGCTTGCGCATCGTTGACGGAGACCTGCTCCCGTTCCGCGACACGCTGACGAACCTGCGCCATTTTCTCCAGGTACGGTCGCTCACTGCGGTAGTAGAAGTACAGTGCAATCGCGGCTATCAGCACAATCCCGGCCACGATTGCCGCTACCGTGCCCAGCAGGGCCAGCCAGTTTTCCTGCGGTGGCGGTGATGACAATTCCACGCGATACCCGACCAGCACCGGGAAATACAACTTTGTGGGCCGCGGTTTGGTTTGTGCACGAGGTCGCGGGTCGGGAGGGGCATCTATTTCCACCACTTTCAGGTAATAGCCCACGAACGTCGTGTTGCTGAGGAAGAGCCGCGACCAGTCTTTTTCTGGCGGAAAACCGGGCGGTAAATCGGTGAACAGTATCCAGACTGGGCAGTCGCGCAAACCGTCCTGCTCCAGAATGCCGTGATAGACATGTTCTGGCAACATCCCTCGCCCGCCGCGTTCCAGAGCGAAACGCTTGATCCAGACCAGGGTGCCTCGCACACCGATCACCTCACCGCGAAACTGTCGCGGTTTGTCGCGCAGCAATTCGTACGGCACGCCCCAGCGGGCATCCAGATGAAGCTGCTGCAGGAATGCTTCTCCGCCTCCGCGAGCCTGTTCCAGGACCAGCTCAATCAGATGGTAACGAGCATCGGCATCCTGGCGAGCGGACAGAAGAAAGAGGTTATTGGGATCGGCAGGGTGTTCGATGAGGAATGGTTCGCGATCCCGAGCCCCGCGCAAAATGCTCATGTCCGGAGCCAGAGCGTGTCGAACACGGGCGGGCCGAGTGGGAGTCGGAACGGGACGCGGCACCGGTTGTGCATAGTGGAAGGCTTCGGTCTCCAGTGCTATCAAGGAAACAATCGCGGGTTGAATCGCACCGCCGTCCGTGGGGGGCACTGCGCTTCCGGCCAGAAGCAGCCCAAGCTGTCCAAGCTTATAGACCGTATCCGGGTCAAGCTCATCATCTTTCGAGCCAACAGTTTCTTCGGAGGGTATTAGCGGCTGTTTACTCTTACTCTCATCGGGAGCTTCCAGCTGGCTGGGGGTGTCTTTGGGAGTAATGTTGCGCACCCATTGCCAAGTAGCGGGGTTCCGGAAACGCACAATGGCCAGCACCAGCAGGAAAAGGAAACTGATCGCCAGCAGCAACCGCATCAGGTCGCCGGGACGAAAACCGCTACTGGGTTCGGGCAACGGTGGGCGGGCCATAGCAGTGATGGCACTCCTGCGAAGAATTGGATGCCGCTACACGCTTTCAGCTCGTGGCCAGCCTGGGTTAGTTGTGCAGCAAATCCAGCTCCACGTTCGGGAAAAGGTCTTCGCGCTTGCCATCCACCTCGTAACGGCGGCAGGCATCCATGATTTTCATGCACAAGCCCCAGGGCATGCGCAGCGAGCACCGCAGGACAATGCGATCCTCAGTCTCATATTGTCTTTTCAATTCGATCAGGCGTTTGTGCAGTTCGTCGAGGAAATATTCCGGGGGGACGTCGCTTTCTGCCGAAGCCGGCGGTTTGATGACAATGCGTCCGCCGGAACCGTGTACGATCTCCAGCGATTCGAGCTTGCCATCCTGGCGGGTGCGAGCAATGACCGACACGGAAGGTTTGACCCGCGTTTCCACGGGTGCCACCTTCGGATCATTGACGGGTTTGCTCTGCTCGCCACCACTTTCGCCAGCGGCCAGAGCAATAGTGAACTGACCTTCCAGCGCGGTGGGGTTGTACGTAAAGACGAAGAAGGTCAGAATTTGGAACGCCATGTCCAGAAACGGCGTGATAAACACCGCCGTGCTATCGAAAGACATTTCTTCGCCACTGGCTCGTGTCCGTCGTGCCATATCCTTGCTCCGGAGTCCGTCTCCAGGTTCGGTTTTCGGTGAGGCTTCCCGACCAGCCCGACGCTGACCGGGATGTATCGGGTAGTGGTTATCCCCCGCCGGGCTTTTGTTGCTGAATGGTCGCCCGCAGATCCACCTTTTTGAAGCCCTCGTAGTTGCACTGGGCGATCAGGTGCGTCACGGTGCCGTAGAGTGCGTCGGTATCCGCCCGCAGAATAACCGGTACATCAATGGTGCGTCGGTCTCCTACTTTGGTAACCTTTTTCGGGTCGGTGGCTTCGATGGCACGGGCAATGTTGGCCAGGAAGCGCTGCGCGGCTGCGATGCCGTTACCCTCCGGCAGCACACGCACCTTATCTGCTTCGGGTCGCTGATCGTTGTCTTTGGGCAGATAACCGATTGCCGTCAGGTGCTCGGTAACCTTTTTCAAATCCTCATCCGTGGCGTTTTCGACAAGAAAGACCACTTTGGGATCGAGGTTGCGGCGTTCTTCCTCGGAGATCCGCCCCTCACTGCGCTGGCGGTAGGTGAGGATGGAGACTTTCGTGGTCCTGGGAACGATAGGCTTTCGCTGCACCCTGCCGGTCGTGGGGTCGCGCAGAGGTTTGCCATCCGGGCCGATGATGTCCTCCCGCACAACTTCCATGTTGATGACAACCACCTGGACATCGGTTTTAGGTGGCAGTTCCCGAGCCGACACCGACGACGGCAGTAACACATTCGGATCCACCTGATCCATCACGAAGTTGACGCACATCATGAAAAACATGATGAGCTGCAAAACCACATCCAGAAGCGGCGTCAGGTTCAATTCCATCTTTTCCGAACCAACCGCAGCAGCCATCAGTGTACCTCCCGGGTCTCAGACGTGCGGAATTTTTGCTTGGCAGCTCGGTGCGGATCACACGCAGCGGGATCAGCCATGGGTTCGCGGCTGCACTTGCGATGCAGGAGCTTCGGCTGGTCGGCTGTCAGCAGTTGCCGCAGCGGTGGCAGCTGGGCGTGCCGCTTGCGCCTGCCGACTGGCGAAATACATCTGCACCAGCAGATCGTCCACCATCAGGCTGATGTCGTTGATGATGCGGTCGAGCCGGTTGTTGAAGAACGTGTAAGCGGGAATCGCCAAGCACGACAGGAAAATACCCACCAGCGTCGCGTTGAGTGCGTGGGAAATACCGTCGGCCAGCTTGGCCGGGTCGGGCGTGCCTCCGCGTCCCAACTCCCCGAAGCTCTGAATCATACCCGAAACCGTACCGACCAAACCAATCAGCGGGCCAATGGTACCGATGATGGCAATATAGCCGACCATTCCTTTCTTCTTGGAACGCAGGTTGTCGAGCATGGCATGAACGGCGTCGCGGGCTTCTTCCAGACCATGCTGCAACCGCGTCATACCTGCCGTCAATACCCGTGCAAAGAAAGAGCTGTCCGCCTTGATCAGTTCAAAGCCCTGCTTGAACTGGCGTTTGGCGATAGCATCTTCCACAGCTTCCACCAGGTCCGTGGGCATCATGGCCGACCCGCGAACATCCATCAACAGCCAGACCATCAGACCGACAAAAGCGAAGTAAATGCCGATGAGCACCCAGCCAGTGACGCTGGTGAAAAGGAAGCTGAGGATCGAACTGGCCAAGTCAGTGCCGCCTCCTCCTTCGGCTGCCCAAACGGACACAGCAGGCCAGGCCCAGACGGCAAGCGCGATGCCCCAAATAGCCAGGTACTTCTTGCCCTGTTGCATGAGATGACTCCCCAGGCAGAATTGCCAGATGTTTGCACCGAACCGGCGCCGCTGATTCATGGTCTCCTCCCCGCACAACGTTGCTCTGGTCGGCCAGGCGAAATCCGTAGCCGACACCAGCTTGCTCGTTGACGGATTCATTGTTTGTTAGACCTGCGTTGGGCGACGGAAGTTCCCGACAAAGCGACACTGCTGGATGGAAATTGGCGATACCCGCACGGGCAACATTCCCCAAGGCCGTCGACGACTGGTTAGCCGGTCGCCACAGGGTTGTGCCCATAGATAGTTTTTTAAATCCGGGGCAGAGCGTCAAGGATCGCGTCCGGCTGCGTGAACGATTAATTAGCAACCGGGGTTCCGGCGAGGTATTGACCAAGCAGTCGCAGTGGCTCAGCACCCTTTGTACCGTTTTGGTCTCGGCTGTTTTCGCGTTGTTCTTCCCGGAAATCGCTGCTCACGCGGTGGCGGGCATGGTACCCAGCACCAGAGCATTGGCACGATGGCCGTCGGGCAAAAAGATGCACGATTCCGCGTGGTCCAGCAGCCGTTGCACCTCTTGCAGGGAAGTCAGCGCAGTGGCGAACATGTTTTCGACCAGCTCGTGCGGCAGGTTACCGTAGAGATACAGGTGGGCGCGACGAGCGGCGACGGCGAGGTGCCAGACCGTCTGCATATCGGCCAGTTGCTCGCGGCGAGCCCGGGTGAGTGCGGCCACCGGACTTTCAAATTGACCGAGCTGGCGAGCGGCTGGGCCCAGCGTTTCTGCACTTAGCTGACTGAGCGCGATAATTTTGCCACCCTGCTGTACCAGCCGCGATGCCGCTGCCAGAGCCCGCGTCAGATCGTGAAAGCGATGCCAGCGGGGATCACCGCTGACGGCGGTAACAACCACTTCCGCACGCCAAGGGAAACGATAACAGGACTGCGCATCGAGTGCCCGGCGAACCAGCGGCGCGATCGTGGCAGCCGGCCCGGCAAAGATCGCCCGTACCGTGTCGCCGGGACCCGGAACCGCCGCCAGCCAGAACGGCACACCGATCAACCAGCCCACTTCCTCGGCTTCCCGTAAGGCCGGGTTCGCAGTTTGTGCTGGCGGATCCTCGACAGTGCGTCGAAGGAACTCCTGCCGTGTAGGAGCATCCGCCAGATTCGGGAACAGATCGCCCAGCCCGCCACCGTAGCCCAGAACCGGATCATACTCGGCTGGCCCGGCCACGATAATCTGGTCTGCCTCGACCAGAGTGCGATTCAGATACAGCCGACGTCCTCCCTGCGTGCCAGCCAGATAGGCCAGGCGGGCACGATCGCCAGGGTCATGTTCCTCCACACGCACCTGAGCAAACGCCGGCGGTAATTCTTCCCGCCACGGAGGCGGTGCCACTCCCGGTATCCGCGGCGGACACAGCAACGTGATCCGCTCCAGCGACACTCCTGCCTGCTGCACGTGTTCGAGTAGCGGAATCAACAAGTCCGGCAGTCGGCGAAAATACTCGTTCACCACGATGGCCAATCGGTCATCGGGTGTCAGCGCCCGATACAGAGGCGGGAAGTCCACCGGTGCTTCCAATGCCTGGCGAACCGCGGCACGCACATCTTCTACTGTCGCCGAATCGTCCTGGCTATCCGCGGCGCGCAGCAATTTCTGCGAATGCACGTAGAACTCGGCACTCGTCAAACCGTAGTGCACCTGAACCTGCAAGCGATCTTGCTGCGGCACAGCAGTTCCAGCCATCACGGTCGGTCTCAATGGGGTTGTCCCATTTCAATACGCCAGCTCTATTCGCCAGGGGCAATGGCCAGCGTCCAAATCAGTGAAGTTCTACAATCGCCGCTAGGGCGGGCTGAGCGGGTCACCGTTCGGCAAGTCTGCAGGTTGTGGGCAGCTGGTCGCGGTGTCGAGGCGATGTATTTGAGCGCCTCGCTGAGCCAGTTGTTCGAGTACCGGAGCGGGCAATCGGCACCGCAGCCGGGCCCGGTCGAGGTGATAAGTCTGTTGCAAAATCTCCCCGTGCGCGGCCAGGAAGGCCAGCAGGCTTCCGTTGCCGGCGTCGCATTCAATCTCGGCTTCCGCGGATTCGGCCAGGAGTGTCCGGCGAACGGCCTCCTGCAAATCGAGCAGCCCTTCGCCAGTGGCCGCGCTGATGGCGACGGCTTGCGGATGATGCCGCTTGAGCCAGATCAGTTCCGAGCGATCCGGGAGCCGGTCAATTTTGTTGAGCACCAGGATGGTCGGCTTGTTCTGGCATCCGAGTTCGCCCAGCACGCGCTTGACGGCTTGAATTTGCTCCTCGACGAGCGGATTGCTGGCATCTGCGACATGCAGCAGCAATCGTGCCTGCCGGGCTTCCTCCAGCGTAGCACGGAACGACGCGACAAGATGGTGAGGCAGGTCGCGGATGAAACCAACGGTATCGCTGAGCAGGACACGACCGAAGTTCGGTATCCACCATTGCCGGGTCCGCGTGTCCAACGTGGAGAAAAGTCGGTCTTCGACATAGACGCCGGCCCCGGTCAGCGCGTTCATGAGCGTGCTTTTGCCGGCATTGGTGTAGCCGACCAGAGAAACGGTGTATTCATTTTCCCGAGCGGCGACGGTGCGTTGTTTACGGGCCTGGATCTGCTCCAATCTCCGCCGCAGGTCACGAATCCGCTGGGCCACCAGTCGGCGATCTTCTTCCAGCTGAGTTTCGCCCGGGCCACGCAAACCGATGCCGCCTCGGATTCGCGACAGGTGTCGCCACATGTTTTTGAGCCGCGGCAGACTATACTCCAGCTGGGCCAGCTCCACCTGCAAACGGGCTTCCACCGTGCGGGCGCGGGTAGCGAAAATGTCCAGGATCAACTCGCTGCGGTCCAGCACCTTGACCTGCAACGCCGTTTCCAGATTCCGCGTCTGGGCGGGAGAAAGATCGTTGTCGAAGATTACCACATCGGCATCTAGGGTGCGGCAAAGTTCGGCCAGCTCCAGAACCTTGCCCTGACCGATATAAGTCGCGGGTTCGATCCGTTGCCGTTTTTGCAACACCCGTCCCACGACCACTGCCCCGGCAGTTTCGGCCAGACCCTGGAGCTCTTCGAGGGGATCATCGCCAACCCACGGCCGTTCCGGCAGGGCAACGCTTACCAGAATCGCCCGTTCGTGTCGGACCGTCAGTTCCTCGCGGGATAAAGAAACACTCACTGGCGCTTGTGTGAACCTCACTTTCGCTTGCCGTCGCTCCCATCTGTCGCGGGGAGCGATACGCCTGGTGAGGAATCGCGGCTCTTTTCTTGGCCGCTGTCCATCAGGCACCGGCATTGATATTCTAACGCACAGCCAACGGTCAGGCAATGCACAGGTCGCGCTGGCTAAGGGGCCCACTCAGTGTCATGGCTCGGCCAGCGCGAACGGCTTTCCCGGTGCCCGACCGGAACCTGCCTCCGCATTCCTTTTCCCCCTACCGCAAGGAGCCCGCCTATGCTCAATCGTCGTGAATGGCTCACCCTGGCTGCCAACGGCCTGCTCACCGTCAGTGCGTTTCCTTTCGCACGTGCTGCCGACAAACCGACCAGGAAAAAGCGAGTCCTGATGTTTACGAAATCAAGCGGCTTCGAGCATAGCGTCATCCGCCGCAGCAAACCCGATCAACTCAGCCACGCCGAGAAAATCGTTACCGAACTCGCCAACCAGCATGGCTTCGAGGTGGTCTGCACCAAGGATGGGCGCATCTTTGTGCCGGAGGAAATCGAGAAGTTCGATGCCTTTTTCTTTTACACGACCGGCGATTTGACGCAGCCCGGCACGGATAAACATCCGCCCATGTCGCCGAGCGGCAAAAAAGCTTTCCTGGAGGCGATTCACCAGGGAAAAGGGTTTATCGGTTCCCACTGTGCCGCGGACACATTTCATTCGCCCGGCAAACGCGATGAGAACCAACCGCTGGAAAAGTGCGATCCGTACATCCAGATGCTGGGCGGAGAGTTCATTTCCCACGGAGCGCAACAAAAAGCCGCTATGCGTCTCGTCAGCCGACCGTTTCCCGCCTTGCAGAAACTGCAGGACTTTGAGTTGCATGAAGAGTGGTATGCGTTGAAAAACTTCGCTCCCGATTTGCACGTCATTCTCGTGCAGGACACCAAAGGCATGCAGGGGGCGATGTATCAGCGTCCACCGTTCCCGGCTACCTGGGCGCGTTTTTACGGGAAAGGGCGAGTCTTTTACACTTCCATGGGCCATCGGGAGGACGTCTGGACAAACACTATCTTCCAGACCATCCTGGTGGCAGGGATTTTGTGGGCCTTGCGGGAATTCGACGCCGACATTCGCCCCAATATCCAGCAGGTAACGCCCCAGGCGAGCGTCCTGCGAAGTTGATTCGCCAGCCGTAACCCACACCGTCAACGACCCGCCCAGCGCTGCCCGAACCGCATCCGATTCGCTCCCCGGCGATAACAGAAACGAACCGGGGGCCTGCCTATAATCATTAACCCGCACTTTGGTTGCCCCCCCGATTCGCTTCGCGTTGCCAACGGGCTGTCATCGTAGGTGGCAAAATTCGCACTCGGAACCGCTCCGCGGGCCACGTGGGGCATGGGGTGCAGGCTGCGGTGCCGAAGGGCGAACACACGCGCCGCGGTTTTTCCGCATGACGGCATAGCCGTGTAATGACGGCACAGGTGCGTGGCCACCGGTGCGGAAGGCCGTTTCCTGGTTGGTGCAGGCAAACTGCCTCGCTAGACTATACTGGCGATGGGCCGTTTACCACGATATACAACCCTGGGTTCGCTCTACGACCCACATAGCTTCTGCTTCCTGCTACAATGCTCATTCCAATCGCCCGTGTAAGATGGTGATGGAAACTGCTGCGACAAGTGCGAACATCCAGACGAAACTATCGAATATGCCACGAATCTTTGTCGCTGATAAGCTGGAAGAAGTCGGCCTGGAACTGCTGCGGCAGTCGGGAATGGAAGTGGATTACCGCCCGGGACTGAAAGGCCAGGAGTTACACGAGGCATTGCGTCAAGCCGACGGCGTGATTGTTCGCAGTGGTACGCGGATCACCGCTGATTTGCTGGAACAGCCGGGGAGGTTGCGGGCCATCGTTCGCGCGGGAGTCGGCGTGGACAACATAGATGTCGGCGCAGCTACCCGCCGCGGCATCGTGGTCATGAATACACCGGGCGGCAACACCGTCAGCACTGCCGAACATACCTGGGCGTTGCTGTTGGCGTTGGTGCGCCACGTAGCCGCAGCCGACCGCAGTGTGCGTCAGGGCAAGTGGGAGCGGAATCGGTTCATCGGCAGGCAACTGGCGGGAAAAACTCTGGGCGTGGTCGGTTTGGGTCGCATTGGCAGAGAGGTGGCTCGGCGAGCCCTGGCCTTCGACATGCAGGTTCTGGCTCACGATCCGTTTCTGACTGCGGAACGGGCTGCCCAGCTGGGCATTGAAGCTGCCCCGGGGTTGCATCAATTGTTGCCGCGCTGCGACATTGTAACCCTGCACGTGCCCCTGATGGAACAAACTCGCCACCTGATCGGTGCGCGGGAGCTGGCCCTGATGAAACGGGGAGCGTTTCTGATTAACTGCGCCCGCGGTGGACTGGTGGACGAAACCGCTCTGGTAGCGGCGTTGCAAAGCGGACAACTGGCCGGAGCTGCTCTCGATGTTTTTGATCAGGAACCTCCGCCGCCGGACCATCCACTGCTGGCTCTGCCTAATGTGGTTCTCACGCCGCATCTGGGGGCTTCCACGGTGGAAGCACAAACTTCGGTAGCCCGCGAAGCCGCTCAGTTGCTTGTGGATTTTCTCACACGGGGCGTGATTCAGTGCGCTGTGAACATGGCGGCAATCGAAGCCGCAGAGTTGCGGGAAATTCGACTCTACCTCGATCTCGCTCGCCGACTCGGTTTGCTATTGGCGCAGCTCAGCCCCGCTGCTATCCGCAAAGTAACGCTCACCTACCGCGGGGAAATCGCTCAGCGAAACACCCGGCTGATCACCGCCGCTTTTGCCGCGGGGCTTCTCGAACCGTTTTTGGGCGACACCGTCAACATCGTCAACGCCGAGCTGCTGGCTCGGGAACGCCAGATGGAATTGCTCGAGCAAATCAGCTCCACCCGCGGCGATTTCAGCACCCTGTTGCGTGCCGAAATCGAAACCGAACAGGGCAACCTCCTGGCCGCTGGCACACTCTTCGGCAACCAGTACTACCGCCTGGTGCAACTCGACTCGTTCCACCTGGACGCTTACCTGGATGGCATCCTGATGATTTTCACCCACCGCGATGCTCCTGGACTGATCGGGTTCATCGGCACCGTGCTGGGCAACCATCAGGTCAACATTGCCCAGATGAATGTCGGTCGGGTGCAACCCGGCGGCGAAGCGGTGGCCATTCTCAACCTCGATAACCTGCCGCCGGCCGAAGCGTTGGCCGAAGTCCGTCGCCATCCGCTTATCCGCAGCGTCCATGTCGTGAAGTTACCGCCGCCCGGCCAACTGCCCTCCTGGCTCGGCTAACCGTACCCCTCTCCCGCCAAATCCAAGCTTGCGGCTTCGGTAGCTGAGCCTGTTCGTCGACCCCGGTCGGCTAGCCGTATGCGCTTCCCACCTGAACCAGCCTACGGTTTCGGTGGCTGGGCCGACGGCCCTGGTCGGCTACCTGTACCAACCTCCCGCACGCACGCCAGAACCCCGCAGTTGTCGCCGATTAGGATCGGTCCCCGCTCCGCTCACCGTATCCGATCCCCGCCCGCACTGCGTTTGCCGGCCCGGTTCCCGAAACCCATTGCCTGGCACTACTCAGGTCGGTGAATTCGTTTGACGCCGAGCTGCTCTGCTCCCTGCCGCAGTGATCCGCCCGGCCCTGTTTCGCCCTTGGCATGTTCCCAACGCCGAGATGCTCTGCTGTCCGCCGGGATGGATTTGTTCGGCGCTCCCCCGCCGTCTGCATGTTCCCAGTACTGCGCAATTCCTGTCACCTACCACGGTGATTCGCTCGGCGTTGTGTCGCCGTTTACATGTTCCCAGCACCCTGCGAATCCCGTCGCTTAGCGCAACGTCCCACGCCGTTCGCTGTTAGTCTGCCCTCCATCCAGGCCTGTTTTCGACAGGGCAGCTCCGTGTCTTTGTCTCTTCTTCATGAAGGCAAAACTCCCTCCAGACGATTGTCGGAGTTAGGCTTCTGGTGCCGAGACCGAACCGAATAGGTTTTCTTCGGGTGGCGGAGGCTCGCTCCGACGAAACGCCTCAATAATCGCTTCTACCAGTTTCTCCGGCGGACTCGGATACGGAAGAGATATGGGTTCCTTACCCAAAGTCTGCCAGGGACTGACCTTTTTCCGCGGGTAAACTCTAATCTCGTCACCGACAACACTCACAGTGACCCCCCAGATTTGATTAAGGATCTTCCTTGTAAGCCGTTTTGCACCGGTCATCACCGAGTGCACATCTTGCGATCTAGGTCTGGGGTCATAAACGCTATAGGGCAGCTTTTTACCAGAACACCGCAGCGCCTCATACACTAATTCCCCTTTCTTCTCCGCAGGCTCCGTCGCATCTACGGTAAACCATTCGAGACCAAGGGTTGTGAAACCCTCAGCACTGATTGCGTGGGGCACTATATACCACTTTCCCTTGTAGAGAAGAACCTTAGCAGACTGATCCCGATCCGCCTGCATACAATGTTTCCTTCTTGCTGTTCATTTTATTCAATTTTCTGAATAATAAAGCGTACACCTTTCTCTTTCGCATACTCCATAAGCTCTTCCAGCCACAGCACTCGCTGCTCGGGTTTTCTGTGGTGGAACTGCGTCTTTGCCACCGCATAGCATGATCGGCGATCTCCCCTCCGAATGAACAACTCTATTTTGCTGGCGATCCTGGTTAGGATCGGTCCCCGCTCCGCTCACCGTATCCGCCTCTCACACGCATGCCGCAACCCCGCAGTTCTCCACGACTCGGATCGGTCCCTGTGCTCGGGAATGGAGTTGGTTCGTCGAATTGTGATCGCCCGTCGAAGGACTCGACGTCGATGCGAAGGCAAGTGCTCGTTCTGCGGATGTTCGTGGAATCGTGCTTGCCCGTCGAAGGACCTGTCAGGTTCGATCGCCGACGGGTCTCGCTTAGCGGTTGGCCGGTTTGTAGGGGTAGATTTTGGCGATGCGGGCGGCTTGTTCCTCATAATCCGCCGGTGGATCCTGGAAACCTTCGATTCGCCACAGAACGAGCGTTTGCCGACCTTCGGGGGAATCTTTCGCGGTCAATAACGCCTTGCGAAATTCCTGCACTGGTTGTTCGAGTTCCTGGCGTGGCCGATACGCCACTGCCGGCAGCGGAAATTCCGGTGAGCTTTCCAGCTCCCGTAATCGCTTGAACCGACCGGGACGTTGCTGGCGATAGACCTCCACCTGCCCGCTGCTGACCAGGGTCAGATCGGCTTTACCTTCGATAACTGCTTCGATAGCGTCTTCGGCATTCTTGACTTCCAGCACACGGAAAAACTTATCGGCCGGCTGCGGCAGGCGGCGCTCCAGGTAGAGCCGAAGATGCTGCGGTAGCTTACTGGCCAGGGCGAGTGTCTTGCCTTGTAAATCGTCGGGCGATTTGGCCGGGTTGCCTTGCTGAACCAGGAAAACCGCCTGGAGTTTGGGCGTGCTGGCTGTGGCAATCAGTAACGGACGCAGATCGCGGCACAGGGGTTTGATCCAGCCATACTCCGGGCCATGCAAGACCAGCACCTGAATATCTCCCGCTTCCAAGGCTTTGACGGCGTGCTCAATATCCCGAATCACGACAAACCTTCCCTGCACACCGGCGCGTTTACTGACCACATCGGCGAACGGTTGCATCTGGGCCAGGATGGTTTTTTCGTCTCCCTGATCGAAAAGACTGGCCAGCATGCCGATACCCACCCGTTCTTGCAGCAGTCCGGCTGCGGTTTCACGCAGGCTGAGCCAGCCGGTCAGAACCAGGGTGAGTGCTGCCAGGCACATCCATCCGAAGCGCCAGCCGAACCACCAGCCCCTTCTCGGCGATAACGGCGATATTTTTCGTCCACATTGAGCGGTCAGCATGGGAGCGTCTCCATCGAGGACGTCATTTGATACCGAGTTTGGCGGCTACTTTGGGGTCCACGGCTTTTATCGCTTCGGCAACTTTTTGCCGCACGCTGTCGTACTGGCTGTTGTCTTCGTAGCAGCGAATCAGGGACAGAAGCGGTTCCCCTTTCGGCGGGATTTGCGGAGCCAGGTGAACCAGAGCACGAGCAGCGCCGATACGAACGATGTATTCCGAATCGTACAAAGCACTGGCCAGGGCAGCGGCAGCTCCTTTTGCTTGCGGCCCGATTCCTGCTAAACCTTCGGTGGCAGCCCAGCGGAGCCAGGGATCAGGATCCTGCAGAGCCTTGAGCAACGTCGGAGTAGCGGCGACGGCATCGGGACCGATGTTGCCGAGAGCCACCGCGGCTGCCCATCGCACTTTATCCACTGCTCTCTGGTTCAGAATGATTTTTTCCAGTTCGGGAACCGTATCCTTGGCGGCAGGCCCAATGCGACCCAGGGCCGCGCAGGCCCACTCCTGAACGTCCGGATCGGGATCGTGGAGAAGTTTTCGCACCACCGGAACGGCTATGGCTGCCCGCGGCCCGATACCGCCGATAGCCCGTAACGCCTCTTTGCGTGCATCGGCATCTTCGGAGGCCAGTTGCGATATCCAGTGGCTTAGCGGCCGATTCTCGAAAACCGGTTCGTCCTTGACGGTCTTCGGATCGTTCGCCTGGTTGTCAACCTGTTGCTCTCGCTTGTCAGAAGGTGTACCGTTCGGATCGCGGCTGGCGAGGCGGTTCTGGCAGCCCTGCACCAGCAGGTGCAGCGCCAGCAGCAATACCATCATCCAGGCAGACAGGGATCGGGTGGTGGCTGATTTCATGGGGCGCAAACTCCGTTACCGGGTTGGCTGACGTTCTTTGCGCAGACCCTCTGCGCCGATTCAGTTTCAGACTAGCAAAACGGCAACGGCAAAGCAATGGCCTAATCGCCGCGGAGTTTCAGGCCCAGTTCGCTGAGTTTTTCCCGCACCTCGTTGAGCGAAGTCACGCCGAAATTCTTAACTTCCAGCAGCTGGTCGGCGGTGTAATTGATGAGGTCGCCGACGGTTTGAATTCCCAGCTTGGCCATGGCTTTGCGCGGACGGACACTGAAGTTCAGTTCGCTGATCGGTTTCCTGAGCAATGCCTGTTGTTGTTCGGAAAGAGCGGAAGCCTGTGCGGGCACCTCGCGGAAACGGGGATCGTATTTGGCCCCTTCTTCCAGTGCCTGGCCAATTCGCAGCCCTTTCGATTCCATGATGGCCCGCAACTCTTTGAGAGAGGTTTCGCCGAAGTTTTTGCTGGCCAGCAGTTGCGCTTCGCTCACCCGGGTCAGATCGCCGAGCGTGCGAATGTTCATCTTTTCCAGGCAGTTGCGGACACGGACGGAAAGCTCGAAATCGGTCACCGGCGTGTCCAGGATTTGGGCGAGTTTCTCCTGGCTGGGCTTGGGCTCTTCCTTGATGAAACTGGTGCGGGAAGCCAGGGCGTCTTTCAGGAACAACCGTGCCCGTTCATCTGTCGGAAACGCTTGCACGATTCGTTCGTAACACTGCACCGCCCGGTCGTACTGGTTGTTATCTTCGTAGAGCACGCCCAGGTTGTAGAGCGCACCGAGATGGGCGGGCGGTTGTGCGACACAGCGTTCCAGGCAGTGGATGGCTTCCTCGTCGTTGCCGGCCAGGTCGTTCAAAAATCCTAACTCGAACCAGGCGCCGGCATGGTTGGGGTCAAGCTCGACCGCACGTTCGAAATGATGTGCGGCCTGCTCGCGCTGGCCTTCTTCCAGCAACAACTTGCCGAGCTGATAATGGTATTCGCCGCTATGCGTGCTCAGGTCGCGGAGCTTGTCGAGGACCTCTCGAGCCTGCTGCAATCGGCCCTGTCGGCGATACACTTCTGCACGCAACAACTGCACCTGGCTGGCGGTGTAGCCGGCTTTCTCAGCACGATCCAGCGCTTTCAGAGCATCGTCCCATTCTTGTAAACTGATCAGAGCCCGCGCCAGGTAAAAATTCGCCAGAGCTCCTTCCGCCTGTTTGAGATGTTCCACCGTATCGCGCGTGCGGCCGAGAAAGTAGGAAGCGATACCGAGCTTGAGATGCCAGCGTTTGGCTGCTGCACCGGAAGCCTGGGCGAGCTTTTGTTTCATCGCCTCCACAGTTTCCCGCAGCACCCGGTACTGAGCCGGGCTATGCGTCAGCGCTTGCCGCAACTGTTGCACCGTTCCTGCATCACACTCTTCGCGTTCCAGAAACAGCGATTTGACATCCCGCCTGAGTGTCTCGACCATGGTCGAATCTCCCGGACTTGTTCGCTTTCACGCTTTTCGGTTGCCAGTAGGGCACCGCGTAGATGTTAGCGGAGACCTACACCATGCTTCGCCTGCCAGGCATTGCCATCGTGCGGCATTCGCTAAGAACGCCCATGCCTGTCCCGTATTGTACGCAGGTGCACAATACGGTCCTTTCACTGCCTTGCCGGCGATCATGCGTACTCAAATGGGCCGCCGGACACCCTACTGGAGTTCGGGCAGGCGGGAAAATGATAAACAGCAGTGAGCTTCCTGGCAAGCCAGCCCGCTACATAGACCGACCACGGGATCAATGTCGCCCACCGCTGGTACCTGCCGGCTGGCTCGCAGTCCGTGCCGGGCAAGCTGGCGAAAACCAACCTGAAGTAGCGGCGTAGATTCCACGAAAATGTGTTTTTGCTGAGAAGTGGCCTTGACAAGTGCCCCACCTGGTTGCGTATTGTTTTATAGAGTGTGTCGCTGAAGCAGCGACCGGGAACGTCAGGGACGGCCGACCCGCAGTCCGCGATTCAGGAAGCGAGCGAAGCGACGCAGAGAACGAGGCTGGGTCGCTGAGGCGGCTCAGGAAGATGGAATCGCAGCCGGCCTGGTTTGCATCACCGCAACCCTGGCCAAGGGTGAAGCGGTTGCCTCTCTTCGGGCCGGACGGACTATTCCCGACGATTTGACACCCGACCTAACGCCTGGCTCCCCGAGCTGGGGCACGCCAGCCTCTCTGCGAACCGCCTGCTCCTATTGAGCAGCAGCCTGCTTGCGGTTCGCCTGCTTTTCGTTCCACGCTCGCGTGGTTTGACAAACGAATCCCCCAGATATTTTTTCCCGCCGGTGGATCGTGCGCTTCGGTCCAACGGCCCAGCCGTTTTCCCTTCCCCACGAACCACCGATCGGGATTAAGGAGGCAATACGCTATGGCTTTCGGTCAGGCTATTCTCAGCGAAATCCGCCGTCTGCAGAATCTCCAGCAATACCGCAAAATCCACTGGGAAGGCTCCTTCTCGGAGTACCTCGACATTGTCAAACAGCATCCCGAGGTCACCCGCACAGCCTTCCAGCGGCTGTACGACATGATCTTGTCGCACGGCACCGAGGAAATTTTCGAGCATAAGGAAAAAATCATTCGCTACAAGTTCTTCACCGAATGGGCCTCGAAATACGGCGACGCGGTATATGGTCTGGAACGGCCATTGATGCAATTGGTCAACACCTTCAAAGCCGCCGCCAAAGGTTTCGGTACTGAACGCCGCGTCCTGCTCCTGCACGGTCCGGTCGGGTCCGCCAAGAGCACCATTGTGCGCTTGCTCAAACGCGGCCTGGAAGAATATAGCCGCACCGATGAGGGAATGTTGTTTTCGTTCATGTGGAAAAGCGATAAATCCGGCTGGGAAAAGTGCCCCATGCACGAAGAACCGTTGCATCTGGTGCCGGTGGAAATGCGGCCGGCGATCCTGGCCCGGCTCAACGAAGGGCGACGCGAAGATGAATTCCAGGTTACCATTCGCGGCGAACTGTGTCCGTTCTGCCGGTTCATGTTCAACGAACGCTTGCAGCGCTATGACGGCGATTGGGCGGCCATGGTCGAAAACGAAATCAAGGTTTATCGCCTGATCCTCTCCGAACAAGACCGCGTCGGCATCGGTACCTTCCAGCCCAAGGATGAAAAGAACCAGGACTCCACAGAACTCACCGGCGATATTAACTACCGCAAAATTGCCGAATATGGTTCCGACAGTGATCCGCGGGCCTTCAATTTCGACGGCGAGCTCAACATTGCCAATCGCGGCCTGGTCGAATTTATCGAGGTGCTCAAACTCGATGTTGCCTTCCTCTATGACCTGCTCTGCGCTTCGCAGGAACACAAAATCAAGCCGAAAAAGTTCGCCCAGTGCGACATTGACGAAGTGATCATCGGACACACCAACGAACCGGAGTATCGCAAGCTGCAAAATAACGAATTTATGGAGGCCTTGCGCGATCGCACCGTCAAAATTGACATCCCCTACGTAACTCGCCTCCGCGACGAGATCAAGATTTACGAAAAGGACTTTAACCCCGAACGAGTCAAGGGCAAGCACATCGCTCCGCACACCATCGAAGTGGCCGCTATGTGGGCGGTCCTGACTCGCTTAGTGCCTCCGAAACATGCCAATCTCACCTTGTTGCAGAAACTCAAGCTCTATAACGGCAAGACTCTGCCCGGCTTCACCGAAGATAATATCATCGAGCTGAAGCGTGAGGCTCCGCATGAAGGCATGAGTGGCATCAGCCCACGCTATATCCAGGATAAGATCTCCAACGCCCTGGTGGCCCATCCCGAAGAAACGTGCGTCAACCCGTTTATGGTTCTCCACGAACTGGAAGCGGGATTGCGTCATCACTCCCTGATCACCAGCGAGGAGCAGTACCGCCACTATAAAGAGCTTCTGCAAGTGGTACGCGAGGAATATGAGGACATCGTCAAGAACGAAGTCCAGCGAGCCATTGCCGCCGATGAAGAAGCTCTAAGTCGCCTCTGCGCCAACTATATTGATCACGTCAAGGCCTATACGCAGCGCGAAAAAGTTCGCAACCGCTACACTGGCGCTTTTGAAGAACCCGATGAACGCCTGATGCGTTCCATCGAGGAAAAGATTGACATTCCTGAGAGCCGCAAGGATGACTTCCGCCGTGAAATTATGAACTATATCGGCGCCCTGGCGATTGATGGCAAGAAATTTGACTATAAGACCAACGAACGCCTGCAAAAGGCCCTGGAACTCAAGCTGTTCGAGGACCAGAAGGATACCATCAAGTTGACCAGCCTGGTCTCCAACGTCGTGGATAAGGCTACACAGGAAAAGATAGATGTCGTCAAGAGCCGACTCATTCGCAATTACGGCTACTGCGAAGTTTGCGCGACGGATGTCTTGCAATTCGTCGCCAGCATCTTCGCTCGCGGCAGCACCAGCCGAAAATAAGATACTCACCGACAATCTCGCCATCACCAGCTGCTTAGCCTCTATGGATTTAGCAGCGCACGAGCAACGGAATCTGGCATCTATCGGCTGCAACCAGGCTTATATAAGCTGAGAAAACTTAGCGGTCTCGGCTTCCGTGAAACTATTTGGACCAACACACCGGCGATGTTTTCCAGCGAAAGTGAGCCGATCATGGTACAGCGTATTCAGCGTGATTATGAACGATTCCGCAAGATCGTCCGCGGGAAAATCAAGAGCAACCTGAGCAAGTACATCACCCGCGGCGAACTAATCGGCAAGCGCGGCAACGATCTGGTTAGTATTCCCTTGCCGCAGATCGAGATTCCGCAGTTTCGTTATGGTTTGAAAGGGCGGGGCGGTGTCGGACAGGGAGATGGCGAGGTCGGTCAACCTCTTGGGCCACCGCAAACGGGCGACGGTAACCAGGCGGGAGATCAGCCAGGCGGTCATATTCTCGAAGTGGAATTAACCTTAGAAGAGCTGGCCGACATCCTCGGTGAAGAACTCGCCTTACCACGCATCGAGCCGAAGGGGCGAAAGAACATCATCACCACGCGGGAACGTTATAGCGGGATTCGTCAGTCCGGCCCCGAATCTCTCCGCCATTTCAAACGCACGTTCAAGCGAGCGCTCAAGCGGCAAATTATTTCTGGCACCTATGATTTCGAAAAGCCGGTCATCGTTCCTATCCGCGAAGATAAGCAATACCGTAGCTGGAAAGAAATTCCGTTGCCGCAGAGCGTCGCCGTCATCATCTTGATGATGGACGTTTCCGGTTCCATGACCGATGAACAGAAGGAAATAGTCCGCATCGAGGCATTTTGGATAGACACCTGGATTCGCGCCCATTATAAGGGAGTGCAACGGGTCTATATTATCCACGATGCCGTGGCTCAGGAGGTAGATGAACACACGTTTTACCATACTCGCGAAAGCGGCGGTACTAAGATCAGCTCGGCTTACGAATTGGCCGACCAGATTATAGATAAGCGATTCCCACCGTCGGACTGGAACGTCTATGCGTTCCATTTTTCCGACGGCGATAACTGGGGCGATGATATTCCTCACTGTCTCGAAATGCTGCGTAGCCGCCTGCTGCACAAAGTAAATCTTTTCGGTTACGGGCAGGTGGAAAGTCCTTATGGCAGCGGAGAATTCTTACATCACATCGAGGAGCTTACTGGCCAGTTCGACAACCTGGTGGTCAGCCACATACCTAACCGTGAAGCCATTATTCGCTCTATCAAGGAGTTCCTCGGCAAGGGTAAATAATCGTGCTATGCCCACGACTAATCAGGCTTAGTGGCCGGCACAATGCTTAGAACCGCTCTGGCCTGCCGGTCAGCTTAGCTATCTGAACAATAAGCATAGCGGATGAAAAGGATAGACTCGTGCAAGACACCATGAGCCTGCTCAATACGCCTTACGATACCTCGCTGACACCGGAATTGCGAGCCGTTCAGCAGGAAATCGAGGGGTACGCTCGCGAGTTTGGCCTCGATTTCTTCGAGGTGATTTTTGAGTTATTAGATGCCGACGACCTGAATGCGATTGCTGCCTATGGCGGCTTTCCGACGCGCTATCCCCACTGGTCGTTCGGCATGGCTTACGAAGAACTCAAGAAAACTTACGATTACGGACTGGCCAAGATTTACGAGCTGGTGATCAATAATGATCCGTGTTATGCCTATTTGATGCGAAGCAATAACCTGGTGGATCAGAAGCTGGTGATGGCACACGTGTATGGGCATTGCGACTTTTTCAAAAATAATGCGTTTTTCGCCCACACGAATCGCAAGATGATGGACGAGATGGCTAATCATGGCATGCGTATTCGCCGCTATGCCGAAAAATACGGTGAGGATGAAGTGGAGGCGTTTCTGGATAAGTGCAAGAGTATCGAGGACCTGATTGACATTCATTCCGTGGCGATACGTCGTCGGGAAGAGCAGCCGCGTTTCGATTTCGAGGCGACACGCGAGGAAGAACCTATCCCGGTAACACGGTTCAAAACGAAGACTTATTTAGACCCCTATATCAATCCTGAACAACTCCTGCGAGCCGAGGAAGAGCAAAAACGCAAGGAGCGGGAAGCAAGGTCCAAGAATTTTCCAGAGCAACCCGAGCGTGATGTATTATTGTTCCTAATGCAGTATGCGCCCCTCAAACCCTGGCAGCGGGATATTCTGGGGATTATTCGTGAGGAGGCCTATTATTTCGCTCCCCAGGCTCAGACTAAGATAATGAACGAAGGCTGGGCGACTTATGTGCACAGCACGATCATGACCCGGCGGGCTCTGCATCCTTCGGAAGTGATTGACTATTGCGATCATCACTCCGGTACGGTGGCGAGTCATGGCCCGCGGCTGAATCCTTATAAGTTAGGTCTGGAGCTCTTCCGCGACATTGAGTTTCGCTGGAACACCGGACGTTTCGGTAAGGAATATGAGGAGTGCGATGACCTGGAGAAAAAGCGAAACTGGGATTTAGGCTTAGGGCTAGGCAGGCAGAAAATTTTTGAGGTTCGTCGCACCCATAACGATATTACCTTCATTGACGAGTTTCTGACGCCGGAATTTTGCGTGGAACATAAGTATTTCACCTATGCCTGGAGTGAACAAGCGGGTACATTTATTATCGAGTCGCGGGAATTTCAAAAAATCAAGCAGCGGCTTTTGTTCAACCTGACGAACTTTGGCAAGCCGATTATTAGCGTGGTGGATGGTAATTACCGCAACCGCGGGGAATTGTTATTGCGGCATGAGTATAATGGTGTGGACTTACGCCTGGATCATGCGATCGCCACCCTGGCTAATATCCAGGCGCTATGGACTCGACCTGTGCATTTACAAACGGTGGTCGAAGGGAAACCGACCCTGATCAGCCATGACGGAGCGGAGCACAGTATGAAGCCTCTGGGAGACAGCGATGACCCTCGGCGAGATGCTCCAGCAAAAACTCGCAGATAAACCGGGTACAGCGCCGCAGACCGTTACGGTAGAAGATGCCGGCAGCGGTGCCCGCGCGGAAGCGGAAGTGGAGGCCTGCGACACGTTCGGTTGCCGACTTCGTGGCCTGCGGGTACAGCGTGGCAGCGCTGGGCAGCACGAACCGTTACCACAATGGGCCCAGCGTGTAGCGCGACAGGCGTCCGGCTTACTGGAACCGTTAGCGGTACACGAAATCGACCCCACCCGCGGTGAGGCACGGTTACGCAGTCAGAGTCCCACGCGCAAAGGGGACGAGGTTCAGTACTACGAAGCGGTCCTGAACAATGCGGGGCAGGCGTCGTTGCATCGCTATCGCGCCAGCCACGATCCGCACCGACCGCGGGAAATGGTTCCTTTCACCGTTACCCACGAAGCTGCGGGCAAGCTGGTGGACGACCTGATCGGCACGTAGTGAGTCGCGGGTAGCCTTATTCTGGCCGCGATCCGTCCTGGGATAGGTGACTGAAAAGTGCCAACCCGTTGGCAGTGCCGCTGAAGTTTTTGTTTGCGCGTTGCAGCAGGCGGTTGGTTTGCAGTCGGAGGCGACGATCATGAATGACTCCCACAAGCGGACGATTCTTTTTGGTTTTCTCGACATCCACCGCCGGTTGGCGGAGATGGAAGCGATGCTTGCCGGAAGTCTCGTTTCTTCGCCGTTCAGTCAGTATGTCAACGACCTGTCACCGACGGAACGGCGAGTCATCGAGGATTACTTCAACCGCGTGCGCAGCGTGATGCTTGCCTTGCTGCAAGAGGCCGACATTGCTCTGGAGGTACGGCGGACCAGCCTGCGGTGGGCGTTGCAGTGTGGCATAACCTCGCTGTTAGTGGCGGTGGCGGAGCTTGGCCCGGAGCGTTTGCGTGCTTACGGCCCTCTGGATGCCGACAGCCAGGCGCTGGCACGGAAGGTGCAGCAGGAACTGACCCGGCTCATTGAGCGTATCGCTGCGTACCTGCGCCAGGGTGTCGGACGCGATCTGGCGCAGAGGTTAACCAGGCTCGAAGCAGAGCCGGCCAGCTTGCAGACGCTGAAACTTCTTGAGCGAATCATCACCCGCTGGGGCCTGGTCGAGTTTCGGCCGCAACTCGAACTGATCATACAACGTCTGGAAGTCCCTCGGTTTGAGATTGCCTTTTTCGGGCGCGTCAATTCCGGCAAATCATCCCTGCTGAACCATATCGTGGGCATGAACATACTTCCTGTGGGTGTGACGCCTGTGACGGCGGTTCCTATCCGATTAGCACGAGGCGACCGGCCTGTGGCCCATATCACGTTTGCTGATCTGCCGCCGCGTAGCGTTCCTGTGGAGGAGCTAAGCGAGTATGCCTCGGAGGAAAAGAATCCTGGCAACGCAAAACACGTCACCGGTATTCTGGTGCAACTGCCGACGCCCAGACTCCGCGAGGGAATCATCCTGGTGGACACGCCGGGCGTTGGTTCGCTGGCTCGTTCGGGCAGTGCAGAAACGCTCGCTTATCTGCCCCACTGCGACCTGGGAGTGGTGCTGATTGACGCCGGTTCGATGTTCGGCCCGGAGGACGTGGATTTGCTCCGACTCCTTTACGAAGCGGGCATTCCGGCCCAGGTAGTGCTGAGCAAAGCCGACCTCTTGAAGCCACCGGACCGGCAACGGATGGTGAATTACATCCGCGAGCAACTGCGGCAGGAACTCGGACTGGATTTGCCGGTTCACCCGGTCAGCACCGTCGGGCCTGACGAGGAACTTCTAACGCGATGGTTCGAACAGGAGGTTGAGCCGAAGCTGGCTCAGCACCGTGCGCTTATGGAGGCTTCCTTACGGCGAAAAATCAATCATCTCAGGGAGTCGGTCATTGCAGTGTTGCAGACGATGCTGGCTCAGCGGGAAGGGGAGACGGGTGGAGCCAGCGACACGGCCGGGACAGGGTTGCTGCGACAGCTTCTCGACCAAACCGACGAGGTGATTCGCCAAACCGAGATTCGCTGCCGCGACTGGACTATGGACGTGCCCGCCTTGCTGGAAATGGTCCTGGACGAGGCTGCACAGGCGGTTGTGCGTACCCGAGGAGATTCGCCGATTCTCGACGCACTCCAGCGTGCTCTGGCCCAACGTGACCGGGCGGCCCAGGAGTTGCTATCGAATTTGCGGCAGACGCTGGTCGGCACTCTGCAGGGTTTGCAGCAAGCGGCACCGATCGTCGCGGCTGATGTTAGTGCCCTTCGGGATTTCGCATTTCGAGGCTTGCCTGCCTACGATCTGGTCGCGTGGCGGGCGAAATTGCGCTGGTCGCGGCCATGGTGGGCGTTTCTTTTACCTCGATTGGCGGTGTGGTTAACACGCCGTAAGCTGGAAAGACACCTGGGGACAAGCTTGCGAGAAGCGATCGAACTTCACGAACGGCAATTGCAAGCGTGGCTCAAGGCGAGTTTTGAACAGCTGGTGGAATTGTACGAAGCGCAAGCGGAGGTTTTCCGAGAACAGGCGCGGCGCAGGAGACGTATCAACGGAGAAAGTGGTGAGCCGATGACAGCAGCCGACCTGCAAAACCTGCGTGCCGATTTGCTCGAACTGGAGCAAAATACGTTACCGCAGCCGGAGTAATTATGAGAAACCGAGGTCAGCAAGGGCTGGGCTGGTAATGGACGAGCAAAGCGACATAAAAACGGGGATGCCGGGTGGAGAATCGCTCCTGGGTAGCGACCGTTGGCTCAACCGAAATGTGCTCGGCATGGGGTTGACCAGTTTGCTGTCCGACGCTGGGCATGAGATGGCAACCGCCATCCTGGCAGGGTTCCTGGGAGTTCTGGGGGCCCCGGCGTACGCGCTGGGAGTGATAGACGGCGTGGCCGATGGCGTGCTCAGTTTTGTCAAACTGGCTGCCGGATGGTGGAGCGACCGGTTGGGGCACCGCAAGGGTATTGCCACGGCTGGCTACTTGCTAACGGGTTGTGCCAAAGCACTGTTCGCCTTGGCTGGGAGTTGGCCGGTTGTTCTCCTAGGGCGGGTGCTGGGTTGGTTCGGGCGAGGGATCCGCAGTCCGTTGCGGGATGCTATGCTGGCTGAGTCGGTCCCTCCCCAAGACCTGGGCAAGGCGTTCGGATTCCATCGTGCAGGCGACACGGTAGGGGCGATCGTCGGCCCACTTTTGGGTGCATCGCTACTGGCTCTTTTTCTGCCCTACGCGGCCGGCGATCCGTCGAGGCCATTCCGGCTCGTTTTCCTTTTGACGTTGCTACCCGGACTTGGGTCGGCACTGGTTTTCGCGTGGATGGTCCGTGAGCGCCCTCGCCCTTCCAACGAAAAAACTCGGCTCTGGGCCTCTGTCCGTACCCTTCCTGGCTCTTTTCGGTGGTGGTTGGTTGGGGTGGGTGTCTTTGGTATGGGAGACTTTTCGCACACGTTGTTGATCCTGGCGGCTATGGAACTGCTGACCCCGACTTACGGAGCCATGCAAGCTGCCCAGCTGGGTGCACTGTTGTACGCACTTCGGAACGTGCTCTATGCCCTTACCAGCTACCCCATTGGAGCATTGAGTGACCGGGTGGGTCGGCGGAAGGTACTGGCGGCGGGCTACGCCCTGGCGGTACTGGTTATGCTCGGGTTCGGTGTTTTATTTATGCTGGGTGTGGTCAGGCTCTGGATTCTGGCGATTTTCTTTGCACTCGCAGGGGTTTTCATCGCCGTGGAGGATGCCCTGGAAGGGACATTGACCGCTGAACTGGTCCCGGAGCTAACGCTGCGCGGGACTGCTTACGGCGTTTTGGGCGCGGTCAATGGGATTGGCGATCTCTTTTCCAGCGTCATTGTCGGGTGGCTCTGGTTCCAGTTCGGGTTCACCAGCGGATTTTTGTTCGCGGCGGGCGTAATGGCAACCGGGTTGTTGCTTCTGTGCCTGATCCGGACACCACTTCACCAGGGCGGATGAATCTAACCTGCTGACACAGCGTCTTGCGAAAATACTGCGTGAGCCCGTGAGGCTAGCTGCTGGCAGGTGGCTGACCCTGGCGGTCAAAATCGTACCGAAACGCTGGCCTTGATTTGGACGAAGCTGGATTGTACAATCTAACGCGGCGATGGGGTTCGCCGTGAACCGCAGCGGTTCCCTTGCGGAACCGTTGCTGATGACCCCTACCTTGCTGGGTTCTCCCCGGAAGGTGGGGGTCGCATCGGCGAATGGTCAGGCCCCACCGGGAAGGACCCAGTTCCCGGTGGGGCCTTCTTTTTTGGCCTGCGCTGGAGCATCGCGCATGAACGTCATCACCATCTTACGGGAGTACGGCGCAGGAGGCGGCGAAGTAGCACGCCGACTGGCTGATATTCTCGGCTGGGAATTGCTCGACCAGGCATTGCTTCACGAGGCCGCTGCTATCGAAAATCTCCCCGACGCGGAACTGGAACGCCTGGACGAAAAGGAACTGACTCTGGCGGAGCGGTTTCGTCTTCGTCCGACGCATCAGAAATACATCCACGGGCTCACCGAGGCAGCCCGGCGAGCGGTGGCTCGAGGCAACGTGATTCTTGTCGGACGCGGTACCCGTTTCCTGGTGGGCGACTTACCCAACGCCTTTCATCTCCGGCTGGTCGCTCCGAGTGCCTGGCGTGCCGAACGGATGGCTCGATTGGAACGCTGGTCGGTGGAACAGGCGCTGGTGCGTTGCCGGGAAGTGGATCGCACGCGGGAACGTTTTACCCGCTACTTTTTCGGGCCGCACGCTCTTGAACCGGAGCAATACGACCTGATCGTCAACACCGGTCGCTTTCCCCTCGAGGAGGTGGTCGCCTGCGTGGTGGCGCTCGTCCGGAATGATTGGGCAACGGATGCCCGGCAAGGTTCGGTCAGTCCCCGGGTGTTGACGCTGGCTCGCCAGTTAGGGGCCGGGGACACAGGATTTGCTCCGACCCTGGCCGATCGGCTGGGACTGAAAGTGTACGACCGCGCGTTGCTGGAGCAGGCGGTCATCCAGCTGGGCGTGCGCGAGTCGGAGCTGGAAAAGATTGACGAACAACCAGCCAGCATTTTTCAGCGATTCCGGCCGGGGAGTCTCTACCAGCGCTATTTCGAGGCCCTGAAGAACCTGATGCATGAACTGGCGCGGCAGGGCGATGTGCTGATCGTCGGGCGGGGCGGTAGTCGCTTCCTCCGCGACCATCCTTCCGCTCTGCATGTGCGTCTGGTGGCAACGATGCCGGTGCGGATTCGGCGGGTCATGGAGCATCGCTGGCTGCGGGAAGAAGCAGCTCAACAACTCATCGCCGAAAGCGACGAACAGCGTCGCCGTTTTTATCAGGACTATTTCGGAGCCGACTGGGCCGATCCGCTGGAGTATCACCTGACAGTCAACACCGGGCGGCTGGGACCGACCGCCGTGGACCTCATCGCTTTTGCCGCCCAACGCTACTGGCAGCAACCAGGCCCGCGAACAGCGACCTGAGCTTACGAAGGAGCCGATTGAACGAGGGGAACGGTCATGGAACACGCATGGGCAACGGCTGCACTCTGGATGGGACTGGCACTACTGGCCAGCTACCTTTCCATTCGCTACAAGGTAAGCGTGGCGCTGGTGGAAATCGTTGTCGGCATCGTCGCCGGCAACCTGGCGCTGCTGCTGAATCATTACCAGGTGTTCGGCTGGCACTGGCAACTCAAGGCCAATGAGTGGATCACTTTCCTGGCAGGGTTCGGCAGCATCCTGTTGACCTTCATGGCCGGTGCGGAGATAGAGCCGGCCGTGCTGCGCAAGTTCCTGAAAGAAAGCCTGGCTATCGGCGTGGCCAGTTTTGCTGCACCGTTCTTCGGGGCCATGCTCTTTGCTCGCTGGGTCAGTGGCTGGGATTGGAACGCGGCGATGATCTGCGGCATCGCCCTGTCCACCACATCGGTCGCCGTCGTTTATGCCGTGATGGTAGAAACCGGATTGAACGAGACCGACTTCGGCAAACTGATCCTGGCTGCCTGCTTCGTCACCGATCTGGGTACGGTGCTGGCTCTGGGCATCTGCTTCGCCAATTACGACTGGAGCCTGGTGTCGTTTGTGGCCATTACTGCCGCAGCTTTGTGGCTGGTGCCGGGGTTTGTCCGCTGGTTCTTCAGCCGCTATGCCACGCATGTCAGCGAGCCAGGGGTCAAGATGGTCTTCTTTGTGCTGTTCGGTCTGGGAGCGCTGGCGGCACTGTCCAGAAGCGAAGCTGTGCTGCCCGCTTATCTGGTAGGATTAGTCCTGGCGGGAATATTCGCTCACCAGCGCGACACGGTGCGTCGCCTGCGTACCACGGTGTTCGCCTTCCTGACACCGTTTTACTTCCTCAACGCCGGGATGAAAGTTTATACCCCCGCCTTGTGGACGGGTCTGGGATTAGTCATCATCCTTTTGCTGGTCAAGCTGGTGACCAAGATGATCGGTGTTTGGCCAATAACTCGCTGGTTCCGTTTCGGCGTGCGTGAAAGCAACTACACGACGTTACTCATGTCCACCGGCCTCACCTTCGGCACCATCAGCGCCTTATTCGGTCTCAACAACGGTTACATCACCCAGGAACAGTACTCCATCCTGGTCACGGTGGTCATCGCCAGTGCCATCGTGCCGACCATGATCGCCCAGGCCTTTTTCAGACCGGATATCGAACCAGCCGTGGCAGCCACCATCTCGGCGTCGCCTCCGGTACCTGCTGGCACCGCGGCGAGCAAAATGGCAGGCACAGATGGTGCGGTGTCTTCCACCGCCCCGGCTGTCCACGCAGCGAAGCAGGGCGAAACCAAACAAGCCTAGAGTGATCACCGACGCGACCTACACCGATACCGGCGTGTATCAGCAAAAACCATCCGATACGAGGGTACGACCATGTTTCACAAGATTCTGGTAGGGATTGATGGCTCCCCGGCCAGCGAAAAAGCACTGGCTGCGGCAGTGGACCTGGCCGCGCATTATCAAGCCGACTTGATCGCCATCAGTGTCGCCGAGGTACCACAGGTCGTCGGCCTGGTGGACGAAGTGGACGAGCTGCGACAAAGTGCCGAGGCACAACTGCGCGAAATCGGCGCAGCAGCAGTCGAGTATGCTCGCAGTCGGGGTGTGGTCATGCGTTCCGTTGTTGTGCGCGGGCACGCCGCCGACGCCATCGTCCGCTATGCCGAGAGCGAAGGGGTCAATTTGATTGTCCTGGGCCAGCACGGTCACTCGCGGATTTCTCGCTTCTTCCTGGGAAGCACCACCGATCGCGTCAGCGAACACAGCCCTTGCTCGGTGATGATCGTCAAGTGAGCGAAGCCGACACCTTCAGCAAAAATCAAAGCAGTACGACGATGATGTTACCGCGGACGTTTGCTCCGAACGGGGCCGTACTGAGATGATCACCTTTTTCTGCCCGAACTGCTGGAAAGAAGTGAAGGAAACGGATACGGTTTGTCCTCATTGCCTGGCGAACATTGCCGAGCTGCTGCAGCAGCGAGACTATGTCGCCAAACTGATTGCCGCGTTGTCCCATCCGGAGCCTGGCGTTCCGATTCGTGCTGCCTGGATTCTGGGCAAACTCCGTGCCCGAACAGCGGTACAGCCCCTGCTCGCATTACTGCAAGGGGATGCCGACCAGTTCGTGAAAGCCGCGGCTGTGGAAGCCCTCGGCCAGATCGGCGACACCACTGCCCGACCAGTTTTGTTGGAACTCGCCCAGAAAGGCCCGGTCTTGCTACGCAACAAAGCGATCGAAGCACTCCGTCTCCTGCAGGACTCGTAATTTCTGCCGAGCGACACAGCTCATACCTTGCGACGTGCAAACCACCTGGCAGAGCTCAACGCATCTCGGCTCAAACTCGGCATAAGTGATTCACTGAGACGAACAACGCAGCTGAGGCGATGACGTGGCAGGGATGCTGGTACGATAGCAAGACATTTGCCTCAGACGAAAAATGTAGCTGAGGCGATGACCCTCACCGCGAAATGACGCTGATTCGTGGCAATCGCCTGGAAGATGGCCGACCAACCTGGCCAGGGCGATGAGCATGACCGCGAAGGTGATGACCAATCTTCCCGCAACACCCGCACCCTCCAGGCTATGAGCCAGGCGAGCTGCCACAGGACACTGTGAAGGTAATGAGCGACCTTCCAGCAAGACACCGAACAGCACGCGGCAAGCCGACAATTGAACACACGCCAGGGCGACGAGTAGTCTGAATTGCGCAGCAAAACTCGGCCAACACGATTGTGCTTGGCTTGTCCCCAGCTTTGGCAGGAGCGGGCGACTTCACGGCACCTCGCCAGACAATTCGACTGGAAAAAATCCTTTCTTCTCGCCGAGAACGCCGGCATACTAATTCAGCAGCACCTGGCCAGTTACTGGTGTATGAAAACCTCGATTTTTGGTCTGGAGGGTCGCACGTCCATATTAGCCGGCGTTCGGCCAAGGCGATCGCAGACAACTGTGCGCGTGGTGATCGGAGACTGTTTTCAAAACCTGAGGAAGCTCAGGCGGGCCTTGCATGTTTCACGTGCCCCCGAAAAACAAACCATCCGGCGTAACCAGCATCATGCGTAAGCCTTACATCCAACGTAGCCTCCGCGAAAACTTGGGATAAGTCAGATCGTACAGACCTCGACACTGTGCGCGTTGGATGCTGCAGGGGTGCTATATTGGTCTAAGCTGCGTCTTCGTACAAACTGTCTTCCGGTTGTTGCGCATAGTCCAGCAAGATAGGTATTGGTCTAAGCTGTGTCTTCGTACAAACCTTGATGCTATGGGCGGTAAACTTACCGCCGGTTACTCTATCGCCGGTTGCTCACGACCAGCCGTTAGTTGCTGAAGAACTTGCAACAAAGTACCAGCCTCTGCCGTCTTCCGTCTCAATGTAAAGGCTCACGACCAGCCGTTAGTTGCTGAAGAACTTGCAATCCAGGAAGCGGTTAGCCAATCGCCTGCTGCCGAGGACCTACATCCTTGGCACATTCGTCCAGCGGAAGCAGGACTCGAACATCCTGCGAATTTCCTGGGAAAATGCGAGATTGGCGATTCCGCCGCAGCAAAAAGCGCAGCACCAAACGGCGTTATCAGTCGCCCTCGGGCGTACTTGACCGAAGCGCGAACCGACCATTGCAGCGCTTCGCGGACGCGAGGACGGCAAGGGGACGGACGGCGGCGTACTTGACCGGACGCGAACGGAGCCATTGCAGCCCCGCCGGGAAACTGGCAGTGTCCTGGCCTCCCCTACGCCGCTGACCTATCCCCCGTTTTGGCAGTGGTGGGCGACTTCGCAACACAGGGCTGGACAATGGCTTACGAAAAGTCTTGTTTTTTCAGCCTCGTGCACCGGACGTTCACATCGTTGCAGCGTTCAGCTGAGCCCATTGCAGCCAACCGTGTGCTTAGCGATCTGCGCCCCATTTCCAGGCCCCAAAGCAACTCGGTCAGGTTCCCCGTGGTCCACGAGCCCTTGAAAAACAGCCCCATCGGACGTAACGAGCATCATCCCAGGGCCTTACGTCCAGGGGAGCCCCCTCAAAACTGGGGATAGGTCAGCCCTACGGCGTACTTGACCGAAACGCAAACGGAGCCATTGCAGCACTGCGAGGGCCACTCTCCTTTTTCAAGCGTCTGGACGAGTATTCTTCCGATTGTCAGCCCATTGACAATTACCTGGGCACCCTCCTTCTTCTTTTTCATGCAAGCCTGGACGAGATGTGCATGAGCCATTGCTGTGCTGGAGACACCGAGCCAGAACTTGGTGTTGGGGTATAACCGCCAAAACAGCCCCCAACCGCAAGTTACGTCCGTATCACTACTTAGCACTTCGTGCCACTTAGTGTACAATCGTCCAGTGGGCCCGGCAGGATTCGAACCTGCAACCGACGGATTATGAGTCCGCTGCTCTGCCGTTGAGCTACGGGCCCAAAAGCAATTTCCCAGCGACCATGCGGAATCCCCGTCAGGCTAGCCGTCGCTGCTTATGCATTATAGGAGGCCGATTCAAATCGCGGCAGGTACTACACGTTTCGCCCGAAGCAACAAGCGGACGCGTAGTTACAGCTCCTTTTCACCGGGCTGGTATTTCTGCATCGGAAGGGGTAAGCAAATCCCCGTGGTTGCCCATAAGCATTTCAGTCCGACCGTCCCGTGTCATTTTCGCTGATTCGTCTCGCGCCGTTCCTGTCGGCCAACTCGCCATAACAAACGCTCTCGTGGGCATGCTCACTGTTGTCGGTCGCAGGACGGGTATGAGATACAAAGTGCGGACCTTGCAGCGTAAACGGGACCATCGAGCGAGTGCGGTCAGCTTGGGCCGACTGTGGGAGATGAACCATTCTTCCGAGTGCGTGTCCGGCACACCGCGGAGAATATCCGAGCGACCTGACACAGGCGGGCTGACGGTCGCTACTCTTGTTCGTCTGTTGCATGGTCGCCGAATAGTGCGCGGTTTTCGCCGGACAGCGTGCGGTTCACCGAGCCACGGCGGGCTGACGGTCGCCGCTCCTGGTGGCCGCGCGAAGATTCTCCGAACTGTGCCACGTCGCCGTTGCAAGTGCGTTTCCTGAACCCACGGGGGGCTTACGCCCCCCGCTCTTGTGTAGCAGTCGATCGCCGCGGGTGTGTGGGCGATTGCGGCTGCCGATGCGGTTCTGAGCCACGGCGGGCTGACGGTCGCCGCTCTTGGTGCCCGCGCGAAGATTCTCCGAACTGTGCCACGTCGCCGTTGCAAGTGCGGTTCCCGAACCCACGGGGGGCTGACGCCCGCCGCTCTTGTTTGGGCTGACGGTCGCCGCTCCTGTGAACATGCGTTTGTGCATCGCGGATGGGGCTATTCTCCGGCCGGGCGTAGCGTCGTGCGCCAAGAGCGGTCGGCGTGAGCCAACCGTCGGAAACTTTCACGCTCGCACCGGCGTTGGTTAAACCACGGGGGGCTTACGCCCGCCAGCAGCCATCCGGCAACCTTTGCCACTAGCTGTAAGTGCGGTTCCTGAACCCACGGGGGGCTTACGCTCGCCAGCAGCCATCCGGCAACCTTCGCCACTAGTCGCAAGTGCGTTTTCCGAACCCACACTTGGTTGCTCAGTCGGTCGGGTGTGTGAGCGATTGCGGCTGCCGATGCGGTTCTGAGCCACGGCGGGCTGACGCCCGCCGCTCCTGGTGCCCGCGCGAAGATTCTCCGAACTGTGCCACGTCGCCGTTGCAAGTGCTTTTCCCGAACCCACGGGGGGCTTACGCCCCCCGCTCTTGTTTGGGCTGACGCCCGCCGCTCTTGTGAATGGTCGTTTGTGCATCGCAGATGGCGCTATTCTCCGGCCGGGCGTAGCGTCGTGCGCCAAGAGCAGTCGGCGTGAGCCGACCGTCGGAAACGTTCACGCTCGCACCGGCGTTGGTTAAACCCCGGGGGGCTTACGCTCGCCAGCAGCCATCCGGCAACCTTCGCCACTAGTTGGAAGTGCGGTTCCTGAACCCACGGGGGCTGACGCCCGCCGCTCTTGTGTAGCAGTCGATCGTCGCGGGTGTGTGGGCGAATGCGGCTGCCGATGCGGTTCCGACCCACGGCGGGCTGACGGTCGCCGCTCTTGGTGCGTGTGCGACTCCGGATTGGAAGACACGACTTCCCGGCGAACGAACGTCGTGCACCAGGAGCGGCTGGCGTAAGCCAGCCGTGGTTCCCCAAACGCAACTGCATAGCATTCACGGTACACTACGGAGACCCGTGCACCTACCAACCCACGGCGGGCTGAGGGTCGCCGCTCCTGGTGGCCGCGCGAAGATTCTCCGAACTGTGCCACGTCGCCGTTGCAAGTGCGTTTCCTGAACTCACGGGGGGCTTACGCCCCCCGCTCTTGTCTAGCAGTCGGTCGTCGCGGGTATGTGGGCGATTGCGGTTGCCGATGCGGTTCTGACCCACGGCGGGCTGACGGTCGCTACTCTTGTTCGTCCGTTGCAAGGTCGCCGAATAGTGCGCGGTTTTCGCCGGGCAGCGTGCGGTTTACCGAACCACGGCGGGCTGACGGTCGCCGCTCCTGTGAACGTGCGTTCGGATCTCGGAAAAACCGTCATTTCCTCGGCGATCGAACACGGTGCAACCAGGAGCGGCTGGCGTAAGCCAGCCGTGGTTCCCGAAACGCAACTGCATAGCATTCACGGTACACTACAGAGAACCCTCCACCTACCAACCCACGGAGGGCTTACGCTCGCCAGAAGCCATCCGGCAACCTTCGCCACTGGCTGTAAGTGCGTTTCCCGAAACCACGGGGGGCTTACGCCCCCCGCTCTTGTCTAGCCAGTCGGTCGTTGCGGGTGTGTGGGCTATTGCGGTTCCCGATGCGGTTCTGAGCCACGACGGGCTGACGGTCACCGCCTTGTTCGTCCGTTGCAGGGTCGCCGAATAGTGCGCGGTTTTCTCCGGACAGCGTGCGGTTCACCGAACCACGGCGGGCTGACGCCCGCCGCTCTTGGTGCCCGCGCGAAGATTCTCCGAACTGTGCCACGTCGCCGTTGCAAGTGCGGTTCCTGAACCCACGGGGGGCTTACGTCCCCCGCTCTTGTGTAGCAGTCGAACGCCGCGGGGGTGTGGGCGATTGCGGTTGCCGATGCGGTTGTGAGCTACGGGTGGCTTACGCCCCCCGCCCTAGTTTGGACTGACGCCCGCCGCTCTTGGTACGGGTTCGACCCCGCATTGTAAGAAATGATTTCCCGGCGAACGAGCGTCGTGCAGCAGGAGCGGCTGGCGTAAGCCAGCCGTGGTTCCCGAAACGCAACTGCAAGTGATTTACGGCACGCCATGCAGAACGTTCTACCGATCGAACCCACGGCGGGCTGACGCACGCCAGCAGCCATCCGGCAACCTTCGCCGCTAGCTGTAAGTGCGCTTCCTGAACCCACGGGGGGCTTACGCCCCCCGCTCTTGTTTGGGCTGACGGTCGTCGCGGGTATGTGGGCGATTGCGGTTGCCGATGCGGTTCTGAGCCACGGCGGGCTGACGCCCGCCGCTCTTGTTTAAGCTGACGGTCGTCGCTCCTGGTAATGACGTTCTACGCTCTCGAGGAAGTCGTCTCCTGTTGCAAGGCGTCGCTGAAACACGCATGCCCGGCTGAGGGTCGCCGCTGTTGGTAACGATGATCGTCGCTCGTGGCAATGGTGCTCGCCGCTTCCGGTTGTGTGGGCGGATGGCGTCGCGGGTGCGCGTTTTCGATTTGCGGGGACGCGCGGTTTTGCAAGGTGGGTTCATGCGCTGGCACTGCGCATTGTCGCCCAGCACACCGCCAGGACACTAGGTTTTGCAAGGTGGGTTCATGCGCTGGCACTGCGTATCGTCGCCCAGCACACCGCCAGGGCGCCAGGTTTTGCACGGTGGGTTCATGCGCTGGCACTGCGTATCGTCGCCCAGCACACCGCCAGGGCGCCAGGGTTTGCACAGCGGGTTCATGCGCCGGTATCGCGTATCGTCGCACAGCACACCGCCAGGGCGCCGGGTTTTGGACGGTGGGTTCATGCGGTGGCACTGCGTATCGTCGCCCAGCACACCGCCAGGGCGCCAGGTTTTGCACGGCGGGTTCATGCGCCGGTATCGCGTATCGTCGCACTGCACACCGCCAGGGCGCCAGGGTTTGCACAGCGGGTTCATGCGCTGGCATCGCGTATCGTCGCCCAGCACACCGCCAGGGCGCCAGGGTTTGCACAGCGGGTTCATGCGCCGGTATCGCGTATCGTCGCACTGCACACCGTCGGGGCGCCAGGTTTTGCACGGCGGGTTTATGCGCTGGCACTGCGCATTGTCGCACAGCACACCGCCAGGGCGCCAGGTTTTGCACGGCGGGTTAACGCGAGCCACGGGTAGCCGGAACTCATAGCACTGGCATGGTCGCCTTGGCCAGGGTTTGCAGCGACCACCAGCGCCTGTTCTTGTGCTGGCTTCGTGCCTGAGCGCAAGCATTGTCTCAGTGCTGGTTGGGTGAGCCTGTGCGGGCACGGAAACATACAATCTTGCGGAGACGCACCAGGCAATCATTCAGCAGGAGATAACCAGCAATGGCCAGCGGATATGCGGGGAAGATTTTGCGGATTGATTTGAGCGAGCGGACGACTCGCGTGGAAAGCGTGGATGATCTGACGTTGCGGCGATATTTGGGCGGGGGATTGCTCGGGGCATATTTTCTGCTGAAAGAGACGCCGGCTGGCTTGAGTCCGTTTGATCCGCGTTCGCCGTTGATGTTTTTCACCAGTGCGATGAACGGCTCGGCGTTATCGGGAGCGAATCGCTACGTGGCGGTAGCGAAAAGTCCGTTGACCGGCGGGTACGGGGAATCGGAAGCGGGTGGTTACTGGGGTCCAGCGTTGCGCCAGGCGGGTTTCGATGGCCTGATCATCACGGGCCGGGCTGAATCTCCGACCTGGCTGCTGATTTACGATGGCCGATGTGAGTTCCGCGATGCTCGCCGATACTGGGGCCAACTCGCCGGCAATGTGGATGACGGCATCAAAGCCGAGTGCAAGGATCAGCGGGTGGTAGTGCTGCAGACAGGCATAGCTGGGGAAAGACGGGTGCGGTTCGCGGCGATGGTGAACAATTGCCGGCATTTTCACGGGCGTTGCGGACTGGGTGCGGTGATGGGTTCGAAGAATCTCAAAGCGATCGCTGTGGGCGGTCACGATAAACCGGTTGCTGCCGAGCCGCAAATCACTCAGGATGTGTTGCTGTGGTTCAAGCGGAATTACGACCGCAGCCAGGACACCATGCACCTGTACGGTACGGCACGCGGGGTCAAGAACCTGCAGGCGATGGGTATCCTGCCGAGTCGCCATTTCCGCGACGGTGCGTTCGAGCAATTTCAGGAGGTTACGGGCGAGCGCATGGCGCAAACGATTCTCACGCGGCGAGGAACCTGTTATGCCTGTGCGGTGGCCTGCAAACGCGAGGTGACCGTGCCGGAGCTGGGCGTTACTCCCAAATATGGCGGCCCGGAATACGAGACCATCGCTGCTATCGGCACCATGAATGGCATCGCCGACCTCAAGCGCATCGCCCTGGCCAATCAGTTATGCAGTCAGTATGTGCTGGACACGATTTCCACCGGGGTGGTGATTTCCTTTGCCATCGAGGCGTACAATCTGGGCATCCTGACCCGCGAGGAGGTTGGTTTTCCGCTGGTTTACGGTGATCCGGAAGTGCCGATCCGTCTGATTCCGATGATTGCCCGGCGGGAAGGAATCGGCGATTTACTGGCCGAAGGCGTGATGCGAGCGGCCCGGCGGCTGGGTCGGGGTGCGGAAGCCATCGCCCTGCATGTTCGCGGTCAGGAAGTGCCCATGCACGAACCAAGAGGCAAGAAAAGCCTGGCGCTGGCTTATTCCACCAGTCCCACCGGGGCCGACCACATGGAGGCGCCGCACGACCCGATTTATGAGGGCTTTTATCCGGGCAAGCATCCCCTGGCGGCGCTGGGGCTGATCGAACCGGTGCCGATGCTCGATTTCGGTCCCCGCAAGGTTCGGGCCTTCACTTACCTGCAGAAACTCTGGACGCTGTACAACATTGTCGGCATGTGTTGCTTTGTGGGCGTGCCGATTGGTAAACTGGAGTTAGAGCAACTCGTCCGCTACTTCAACGGGATGACCGGCTGGGATGTGAGTCTGTGGGAGCTGCTCAAGGCTTCGGATCGGGCCAACGCTTTGTATCGGCTCTACAATCACCGCGAAGGTCTGGGAGCAGTCGCGGACACCTTGCCCGATCGCTTCTTCCAGCCACTGGAAGCGGGTGCATTGAAAGGCGAGAAACTCGACCGCGAGCAATTTCACCAGGCGCTACGGACTTACTACCGCATGATGGGCTGGGATGTCGAACGCGGCATTCCCACGCCGGAATTGTGTGCGGAACTGGAAATCGAATGGGCGCTGGCAGCGGTGTGATTGGGGCTGACGCTGCCATGTGAGCCAGCATGCGAAACGCGGTCCAGCCCAGTGCATGCCGCGAAGCTGTGCCATTGGCGCTGGTGCTATCAGCCAGGCCAGTGGGTTGCTCATCTGGGTCTGGTTTCGGTCATTTGCGAGGGGGAATGGTGACTACAGGCAGTGAATTCGTCCGCATTCCTGGCGGCGACCATACTAAAATTGGTCGGGGATTGGCTTTGTCTAAGGGGGATTCACAAGGAGAGCGGTCATGATTCGTGTGCGTTGTCCTGGTTGCCAGCGGCCCGTCGAATTCGAGAACGACAAGGCTGGGAAAGCGGTCTGGTGCCCGGAATGTGGCAAGGGCTTTCGCTTGCCCAATATTAAGCCGGCCAAAACTGCGGTCAAACCAGCCGGCCCGGTGCTGGAAAAAAGTGCCAAAGGGCAAGCAGCCAGTCCACCGGTGGGGGTCAAGCAAAACGATGAATGGGACGATCGGTCTCCGTATGCGGTAAAAGAGGAGCCGGCTCCGCAGCAGAAAGAGGAGGAGGAAAACCGTGTTTCCGAATTAGTTCGGCGAGCGGAGCGGCTCAAGGCGCGAGAACGGGCCCTGGCTGCCGTTGCTAAGCCCGGTTTCTTTTTCAAAGCGCTGGCCACGTATTGTGCGGTCATCACAGTCATTACGTTTCTGGTGCTCAGCGGCGACGCCATACTGGCCGCGTTCAAACGCAAGATGCACGCTGAAGAAATCGCCAGACAAAACGCCGACGCTTTTAAACAAGGTGGTGCTCCCGTGGCCGGGAAAGAGCGCGACTGGCCACTTTCCATCACCGAGCGGATTTTCGGCGAGAAGACCCCTTACGTGGTCGTACAACTGGCACTGGTGGGAATAACCGCCGTGCATCTCGTCCTGCTTGGCATTGTCATCACGGGTGCGGAAAAATTCCGCAAGTTCGACTCCTACAACTGGGTGGTAGCCGGTTGTATTGTCGGAACCCTGGTGGGGCTGGCTTCAGCAGGGGCTCCTGTAAGTTTGTTTTACCAGATTATGAGCGACAGCGGTATGGATGTATATCAGTACCTCGGCAAATTCCTCGGCGCGTTGCTCACGCTGCCGTTTCCGCTCATGGGCCTGGCGTCGTTGCTCGTGCTCTCCATGGCTATGCGCAAGGACATCAAAAGGGAATTCTTCTGGCGGCCAGGACAGCCGATTACTGACATGGACGAGGAGGAAGAGGAAGAAGAAGCGGAAGAAGACGAGGAGGCCGAAGACGAGGACGACGAGGAAGAGGACTAACCGTTTGCCCAACGCTTGCATTTTTCCCGGCAGCACACGCCGCGTAGTTTGTAAACCGAACTTGGCTTTACCCATCTCCCCATAAAGTCCACATCTCCCGATAAAAACACCCCAGGCGACGCACGCCGCGTCGTTTGCAGGCAAACCCACCGCACCTCATCGAGCCAACGCGACTGCCGTCAACCCAATGGACAAACGTAGGGGACCAGGGTTGGCAGCGGGCAGCTTGTATAACCCAGACCGCAGAGGGCGTGAGCAGCACCAGCGCGGGGCGTAGAAAGTTAACACCGGGCAGCGGTGTAAAGTCTCCCTGGCTGGCGGTGTTAACCGAGAATTGATTTGCCGCAGGATATTTATGTTCGGGCCAGGAAAATCCCGTCGCTCGCGGGTGGGACAATTTTCGTTCCGCTGTGAATTTTCACACCTGCGTACACTAACACACGTCTGGGAAAACCGAAACCCGGCCTTCTCGTCCGATTCGGTGCTGAAAGCGCAGTTTCGCACGCAAACAGGCATGGGCTTTGCGACCTGACTGCGTTACCGCATGGCCAGACCCCGGAGCGCGGCAGTGAATGGAAGTGGCGCGGCTGCCGCGCTCCTCCTCCCGTTGCCGTGAGCCACTCCGTATGGGTTCGCAATACTGCTCACCCAGAGCCTCGCTCATGATACTTGGAGCACCTGCCAATCCGGGCAATTGCCAACGATGCTGGGCGCTTATCGGATTCGATGGCAGCCGCCGGGTAATTGCCGTTGCGGAAACGTCATGGACAGGCGGAGTAGAACGGCCCGGGACGGAGCACGTTGTGGAACAAAACACGCGATTATCGCCGCCAAGTTACCAGTACGGTGCGTCCCTTTCGTATCCCGGCATTCCTTGCGACACCTCGACGGGCTGGCAGTTGCTGGACAGGCTATGGGCAGAATTGCGCTGGTTGCAGCGGCAAGCGAACCGTTTGCGGCGAAGCCGTTTGCATGTCCGATAATCCGGTTTTGTTCGCGGGCAACCGGTTAGCCATGATGGCCAAACTGGGGCTTGCCTGACGGTTTGTCCGACGCAGATGGTGGCGGAATGGACCAGAACCAGACCACGCCGGCACCATCTACGCAGTGCAAACCCTGGTCGGTAGCGACGAGCTCCTTACAACCGGTCGGCAGAATCGCCGCAGACAGAACAGGGCTGGCCAGTTCGGTATCCCAGAGCATCACCTGTCCTGTAGCATCGGCAGTAGCAAACCATTCCCCGTCGGCAGATGCGGCAAGATGAAGGATCGGGGAGGCACACGCGATCTCCTGCCAGGTCCACGTCGAGCCATCACTGGCAAATTTACCGAGCATCAGCGTATTTTCCGCGCAGGCAACCAGCAGGACTTTTCGGGAGTCGCACCAGGCCAGGGAAGTGGGCGTTTTTCCGGCAAGTGAGCACTCTTCGCAGTCCTGCACTTCCCTATCAGAACCAGCGGGCAGCGTGCCTGTCAGCAGTTTGCGATCCTTGGTCAGAGCGCACACCTTACCAATCGCTGGAGCGGTAATTGTGCGGATAACGTGTCGGTCAGCGGGCCAGGTGAAATCCCCTGTCGCGGGTGAGTGTTTTCGTTGCGGCGGGGCTGGCGGGTCGGCAACTGCGCGATGGACGATTCGGCGGGCCAGCGTTACGGGAATGAGAAAAACCTCGCCCCTGGAGGTACGGCAGGCCAGTTCGTCCAGACCCGCAGCAAAGTGCATGTCCACGATAGATAGCTTTCGGGGCAACTGCCAGCGACAAAGCGGGCTACCTTTCCGCTGGTAATAAACGGACCCATCTTCGGCAGCCAGAACGACCATCGAACCATCGTCGCTCAGCGCACAGGCTTTCGCGGGCTCTGGCAATGTCTGGGGATCCTCCAGCCACAACCGGTCCCAGCCGGGCTGCCAGCGACCGGTTCGCCAGCTACGATCCGGCTGCACAAGCAGCAGATAGCCACGGCGGTTGATTACCGCACGCTGAATCGGTGCGGGAAGTTGTGCAAGCCAGTAATCGCTTTGCTCGGCTCGCGTCTCGAGGACACCGTGGCTTGAGTCGTCCCGATTCAGAGGCCACACGTATAGCTTGCCGGTAGCAGTAAGTGCCAGCAGATGATCGGAGCCGACGAACTCACATGCACGTAATTCTTCGGCCGGAAGGCTGATCGTTCGCGGAAACGCATTCGGTTCCGGAAACAGGCCGATTTGCCAGGAAGCGGTCGCGTTCGGGCGATAAATTACCGCGATGGTCTTTCTTTCGGCATCCAGACGCACACCGAACAGAGTTTCGGCTTGCCCTTCCCAGGTCCAGAAAGGCACGGGCGAATCTCCGGCCAAACCGCTAGCCCCACCACCACCCCAGACCGCAAGGAGGCGTTGTCCCACTGAGAGAAGACCAGCCGAACCGCTCTGAAGACCATCCCGGCCAAAAGGTACCTTGTACAGCGTCCTGGCGGTAACCGATGCCGCTTCGGTGCGCCGAAGGAAAATCACCTGGCCATCAGCGGTCAGGCCAGCCCAGCCGTCTTCCCATTGGGTCAGGGCTAACACCGGCGGATGTTGCCAGCTCGGCTGTTGTATAAGCTGCAAACGGGCCTGCAAGAGCCGCCACTCCCATCGCCGTTGCTCGACCGGTATTTGTTCCAGTAGCGTCACCGCGGAACGATAGTCCCCTTGCTGGAAGGAATGGAAAGCGTCCTGGACCTGGCGAAGGGTTTGTTGTCTTTGCTGGCGAGCGCGTGCCTGGCGAAGTTGCTCGCGTTCGCGGAGCAGCGCCAGTTCCGCCGACCAGGCTCGCTCGGCCTGGGAATGAGCGAGTCGCGCCTGCCAGGTCACGCCGGCCAAGCCCAGGCCGGTAACGATTGCCGTAGCGGTAACCAGAGCCGCCATCGTCGGCCTGCGCTTCACCCATTTCAGCGTGCGATACCACCAGGGTCGCGGCGCTGCCAAGATCGGTTCGCCGGCCAACCAGCGTTCCAAATCTTCAGCGAGGGCTTCTGCGGAGGGATAACGATTTTGCGGTTCGCGTTCCAGGCACTTCAGACAGATACTTTCGAGGTCGCGGTCAATCCGTGGGTTGAGCTGGCGGGGTGGAATGGGGCGCTCGGTCAGCACCTGACGAACCGTCGCCATGCGGGTCGGGCCTTTGAAAGGCGGTCGTCCCGTGAGCATTTCATACAGAATGGCTCCCAAACTGTAGATGTCCGCCGCAACGGTGACCACTCCTTTCTTGCCGGAAGCCTGTTCGGGAGCCATATAGCTGGGGGTGCCGACGATCTCTCCCACCTGGGTCAGGTCGAGTTCGCGCGAACCCGGCCGAGATCGCTGGCTGTCCGAGGCCGGGTCGGCGCTGGCATCCCGCGGCGCCGATGCCGCCGAATGCGGTGGCGATGCTTCACTGGCATCGGTAGTTACTTCGCCGCGCAGGTTTTTCGCCACGCCGAAATCGGCCACATGGGGTCGGCCATCTTTGTCGAGCAGAATGTTGGCCGGCTTCAGGTCGCGGTGCAGAATACCGCGCTGGTGGGCGTAATGGATACCACGGGCGGCGGAGATAATCAAACGGGCAGCAGCACGGTGATCGTCACGGTATCGGGCCATGTGCTGCGCCAGGTTGCCACCTTCAATCAACCGCATGCTGTAAAAGTAATAACCGTCATGTTCGCCCACTTCGTAAATGGGAACAATCCGCGGATGATCAATACTGGCGGCCGCTTCCACTTCAATGCGAAACCGTTGCCGTTCCACCGGGTTCGCCAGTTCGCTGCCCGGAATAATTTTCAACGCTACCAGTCGGTTGAGACTGATTTGCCGGGCTTTGTACACCACGCCCATCCCGCCGCGGGCGATCCGTTCGAGGATTTCATAATCCCCGAAGATGCGGCCCGGAAACGGGTCAAGCGGTTCCTGCACCGGAACCTGCGGCGTGGTGCTATACTCGGCAGAATGCGTCTCTGCCGGGCGTTTGCGCAGTGAACCCGGTGGTGGCCCGGGATCGCTTTTGCCGCTTGGGTCAGGCATAGCTGGTGTGGTGTGGCTGGATTGCGTCGAGACCGATCCTGACAAACCCGCCAGACTGCGTCAGGCTCCCGCACAAGTATAGCTCACACCAGCACCACCAGCCGATCAGGGCAACCGGCGAATGCCAATGTTGCGGTATTCGAATTTCCCCGATTCAGCCTGCAAACCGATCGGCCCCTTTTCCGGCACTTTGAATCTGTCGGTCAACACTTCGCCGTTACACTGGCATACCGCATTGGTTCCGCGGACGACGATGTCCAGGACATTCCAATCGCCGCTTTTGAACGATTTTGGCTTGTATGGACCGACGGTCGGATAATCGCGCACCTGCAACTGCACCCCGCGGATGTACACGCCGCTATCCGCACGCGGAGCGGCGCGAAACTCCAGCCGCAGATGAAAATCGCCGTCGAAACTCTGGGCGGTGTACAGATCGCGAATGCCGCCTTTACCCTGTTTATCCTTGGCCTCGATGACGATGACGCCATCCTGCACCCGGATGCGACCATCCGGCGTTTCTGTTTGCCCGTCCATAGGCTTCCCCTTCTGGCCGGGATACACCCAACCGGTCAAATCCTTGCCGTTGAATAACGGTTCAAACTTGAACTCGGCCTTTTCGTTGGTCGGTTTGGTCTGGCCGTAAAAGTCGGGCACACCACCAAGCATGGCGGCCAGCATGGTGGCCACCGTTACGGCCACAGTCAGCGACACCTGGCGCATGGGCTTCTCCTTGTGCAGATGGCTTTACCGGAAACATGGGCCAGCGGCCTTACCGAGACGGCACGACTGGCCGAGACGCTGGGCATGGCTAATTTCGCAGTTCGTGAGGCAGGTTATCGGGTGGGATAAATCGGCGGGAAAATCATCGCCATTTCGGCGGATTCGGTTTTCACAAGCAGTGTATTTGCACCACTGGTCGCGTCAAGGGTGAGCGCTGCGATGTTGATCTACAGCATCCGGCAAAATGTCCGTGTCGGAGAAGGATATGCTGGGTGCGAATGGCTCCCGACGAAGTTGCTGTTCGAGACGGGAGACTTCCAGGCGTTTTTCCAGACGATCCAGCAGGGAACGCAGTTCCGCCAATTCCGCAGAGGCAACGTGGCTGCCCTCTGGTAGCGAGGACTGTGCCAGCTGCAGCAGTTCGCATTGCGTATGGAGTTTTTGAATTCGTGCGGCCAACTCGGCTTGTTGCATCTGCAATTGCCTGCGCTGTTCGGCAAGATTTTCCAGCACTCGTTGCTGCTCGGCCAGAAGTAGCTCACGCTGCTGGATCAGCTCCTGCCGGGCCTGATAAAGCTGGAATCGCCGTCGCAATTCTGCCAGAATCCGGCTGCGTGCGGAACCGGCTGGCGTATCGTTATCGGCTGGGGCGTCGCTCCGCAAACGCTCTCGCAGTTCCTGCAATTGTTGCCGCTCCCAATCGAGTTCCTGGCGATGGCGTTGCAACTCGTGCTCCAGTTCGCGCACCGAAACCAGCAAACTCGCCTGATAGCAAATGAGACGATCTTCCACCTGGGCTAACTGTGCCAGCATCGTTTCCGCACGGCGAATTTCCGAGGCCAGCGGCAAGGATTCCTCTGTACGCGGGCTGGTCGTCTTCATCAATGTCGCAAGGTAACTGCGCAAAATGCCGGCGGAATGCAGGCCAATCACGAATAAAAATCCGGCGGCCAGTACGGCAATTTTCTGCCACACCGCAGCTCCTCCTGCCGGGTATTTCGCTTTCCGCATCCTTTTCGCTCCCGGTGCACACGCTCCAACAGATCATTCGCAATCAAACCCGCAAAATTGCGAAACTGCCACCACGCACGCCGGGCATCGAAACCACGTTGCCTGCAAAATCCCAGCGAAAATTGCCGGGCGACTCCAACAGAAACCAGGCAGAGGAGTTCCGCAGCTCGCTCGCGTCTCAGACCGAAAAACTGCAAAACCGCCCCAAGGCAGATTCCGTCTCTGTGTCAGTAGCAGCTTTGGGAGCAATTCCAGAACTGCAAAACCACGCTCAAGGCCGTTTGGACGTCTTGGCACCAGGTACGGGCGTAGCAGCTTTGGGAGCAATTCCAGAACTGCAAAACCGCTCCGGCGCGGGCATCCAGGTGGGCCTGGGGTTCACGGCGGGACCCAGGTAAGCGAATGCCCCTAATGACACCGCCGATTTCTGCGGGCACAGAGGGCGTTGATGAATCGAGGTTACGAACATCTGGCCGAGACGGGGTCCGACACCTGGCAACCGAGGATAATCCCAGCCGCCGCTTGTTACACTGGTGCAGGAATGGCGACAGCGGGTGTGCGTGCGTTGTTCCTGCCGCAGAACCTGACCCTACCGGTTCCGTTGCAGGAATGGCCGCCATTTTGAAAGCTGCGGCTCGAATCGTCGGGTCGGAGGTTAAGGCTGAGCCGGCGACAGTTGCGGTACTGGCAGCAGGACTTTGGACAGTTGCGGATGGGTCGGAAGCTATCGCGGAGGCGATTACAGTTCCCGCTCGATCAGTTGCAGTAATTCACAGGCTCGCCAGGAGTTGCCGCTCAGTTGCAGAGTAGCATTGTCGCGAAGCCAGGCGGAGACTTTGCGTTCGGCAGCGATGACGGTGCTGTGATTGCGACCGCCAAAGTACCGCCCAATTTCGCCGTAGGGCAGGCCGGTATGTTTGCGGGCCAGGTACATGGCAATCATCCGCGGGTAGCTTGCCGAGCGCACTTTTTCCCTTCCTCGCAGCAAACCGGGCCGCAGATGCAGAACACGACTGACAGCTCGTTCCACATCCCGCAGGGTTACCTGACCACACCGCGGTCGCATCCAGTGATTGAGTGCTGCCTGAGCCAGCTCCGGCGTTACTGCCTTTTGCTGGACAGTGGCGTAATGGTGTACGGCGTAAAGTGCCCCTTCGAGTTCGCGAACGTTGCCCCGCACGGTTTGGGCAAGGTAATCCAGCACAGGGGCAGGGAAATCGCAAGCCAGCCGTTCCGCTTTCACTGCCAGCAATCGCCGCCGCAAGTCCTGGTCTGGCAAATCCATAGACCAAACCGCTCCGCCCAGCAAGCGGTCTGTAAGCTGCGGCAACCAGCGGAGCAGTCGGGGATGGCGATCACTGGTGGCCACCAGCACACGCTGGCCGCGACTCAGCGCCTCGATGGTGTGCAGCAGTTCTTCCTGCGTAGCCCGTTTGCCTTCGAGAAATTGCAAATCGTCCAGCAGCAGGGCTTGCAGAGAGCGAAAGCGTTTGCGAAACTCCACGAGCTTTCCCTGGCGGAGAGCTTGCAAAAACTGGTTGGTGAAATCTTCCGCCGTCAGATACGCGACGCGACTGGTTCCGAAGGTTGCCACCAGGCGTTCCGCCAAGCCCTGCAAAAGATGTGATTTGCCGACGCCGTGCGGGCCAAATAGCGTCAATGGTACGCCAAGCGGTCGCCTGGCAGCACCAAACCAGGCGGTATCCTGACGCACCGCTTCGAGAATGCGCATCACCGCCGCATAGGCCAGACGGTTCGACTCACCCACCAGGAATTCGTCCAGTCTGGTCGTCGCCCTCAGCTGGTGGCATGCCGCCAAGCCCGCGAGAGGCGTTTCGTGCTGGGTGATTGCTTCAACGTCCGGTCGAACCGGCGAAGAATCACCCGAAGCCGATTCGGAATATCGGAGGCGAAACTCGTCGCGGCAAGCGGCATCGGGCAAGTCACCATCCGTGGCTCCCGAACCGGATTGTTCTATCGCGGCGGGATTGACGGCATTGCTCGTCCGTTCTCCCTGACGCTGCGCCTGAAACAGAGCGGGATCGATGACAAAGCGAACCTGGACGGGATGCCCGGCCACGGATTCTGCTGCCGATTGGATGGACCGGGCAAACGTGGTTTGAAGCCACTCCAGCAGAAAGCGATTAGGCACGCCGATCAGGAGTTGTTCGTCCTGCCAGTGAAAGCGTGTTTGCTGTGCGAACCAGAGGCGATAGCGCTTCTCCCCAATGCGTTGAGCCAGTTCCTGCGCAAAGGAAGCGACCCAATCCGTCAGTGTCGGCACGGGTGTCCTCCCGGTGCGGCATCCTGTAGCCATCCGTGAAAAGAGGGCAACAGACCGGAACCACTTCCTGGCCGGTCACCTCGACTACCTCCCGAGCGGCTGGGTGCTAGGGAAGGACGATTGTAACCAAACCGGGTGAGTCTGGCCAAGAGAAAAATTTTCGTGCCAATCTTCGCCCACAGGGTCGGTTGACCGAAGTTGCCGATTGGGGAAGTTTTGTTTCCCGGTATCAACAAAGAAAATTCACAAAAAATTTTCCAACCGGCCAACCGCAGCTGTTAGCGTAGCGGCGAAGTTTGCAGCTGAAATCTGCGTAGCGCTCTCGCTTGTCGCCGCAACTCTTTTCGGATATGGCGATTATGGATTGCCAGCCGATTGGCGGATTCCAGCTGTCAATTCACCATCTCTTCCGGACATCCCCGCTGACACCCAACCCTGCTGCGGGCGATTTTGTGTAGTAAGCCGTGCGGGCCAGGCGTAGCAAGTTCCCCTTGCGGAAAGCAAGCCCGTTGGTTACACATGCTTGCTCCAGGGACGGCAGCCGAAGGTGAAACAGGCACGCGACAAGACAAGCGGAGCAAAGACAAGCGTCCTGAAGAAGGACGGCCGCCGAAGGTGAAACAGGCACCTTTTCTTTCCGCGATGACGGGTGAAACGCCGATCCAGCCAGGGCTGCGGGAACCGACATTCGTCCAGGTGCAGCTCCATCGTGTCGCAGCATGCACCGCACCGACTACAGCTGCCGGACGTCCAACGGGTCAACGCAGGTGTTCAGCCATGAGCAGCCCCGATCTGCTCCGGTATCGCTAAAGGCTTGAAACGCCTCGACTTGCTTTCGAGGAGAAAGCGCGGCCAGGCAACCAATGGCCGGCCGCATGGCATGAACGCTTCCATTGCTATCCTGCTAGCGGGGAACGTATGGCTTTACTGGAAGTCCACGGATTGGTCAAAAGCTACGGCAAACGCCGGGTGGTCAACGGCGTGAGCTTCCATGTGGATCGCGGTGAAGTAGTCGGTCTGCTTGGGCCTAACGGTGCGGGCAAAACCACCACGTTCCGCATGACCATCGGCATGGTTGTCCCGGACGAAGGGCGGGTCGTTTTTGCCGGCCAGGATGTCACCAGCTGGCCCATGTACAAACGAGCCCGGCTGGGCATGGGCTATCTTTCGCAAGAATCTTCCGTCTTCCGCCGACTCACCGTCGAGCAAAACATTCTGGCCATACTCGAAGCCATGCCGCCCTTGCGTTCGCTGGGACGTCGGCTCACTCGCCAGGAACGCTGGCAATTGACCCTGCGTATGCTCGAAAAATTTAACCTGTTGCGGGTACGGAAAACCCGGGCCTGGTCGCTTTCCGGTGGCGAAAAACGCCGACTGGAAGTCGCTCGCTGCCTGGTCACCGAACCGTTACTCATCTTGCTCGACGAACCCTTTACCGGCATAGACCCCATCACCATCGCCGATATCCAGAACATCGTCCGTCAGCTTCGCGATCAGGGCATAGGCATTCTCCTGACCGACCATAACGTCCGCGAGGCGCTCAAAATTACCGACCGCAGTTACGTGATCACTGACGGGGTCGTGGAGGCTCACGGTTCGCCCGAGGAAATTATCCGCCACCCCAAAGTGATCGCCAAATACCTCGGCCAGTCTTTTGCTGAATCGGAAACGCTTCCCAGGGCGGTGAAAGCGAATGCAGCCAGGCCCGGCGACTCTGCTGGCGTCGTGGAGTCGGTGCATGATCCAGGCAAGTCCGCGGATTCGTCAGCCGAGCCCACCGCTGGGGGCCTGACGAACCGTGTCCAGGTCGTTCAGGAAACTTCTCCGGCAAAACCTTCGTCCACCGATTCCCCGGCGGTGCTGGCAGTGTTACGTCAGGAAAGATTGCGCCAGATGCTCGACTGGCTGCTGGATGACCGTCGCCAGCAGGCCGAGCAGGAGTTTCTCCAGGTCGGCCATGCTTCGATACCGGTTTTGCTGGAAGCTCTGGAACGCCGCAACCCCGACTTGCGAAAGCAGGCGCATGCCCTCCTGGAACGCCTCCTCGCCAGGAAGGTTCCTTACGACCCGTTTGCTCCGGAAGCCGAGCGTCGGCGAGCTCTGGCACGGTTACGGGAACAATTTTTTCGCTTAGCGGGCTGAACCATGTACGAATTCATCCGCACAGAACGAGGCTGGCGAGTTGTCTTCGGGCCGGTCGCGCCTGCCGACACGGATCACCGCCCCAGATCGTTGAATCGCCCCGAAGGTGGCGGAGGGGGTACCAGCCAGATCGGTTTGCCCCCATCGAGGTCAGGCAACGGCCCGGAGATCGCGGGACAGCGGATGCCTAAAAGCACATGCACATCGAAAATTTCGGTTACTCCGGAGTGGAATCGCAAACTGGCCACGCTGCGCCCGGAAGCCAGTTCGATAACCTCGACGCCGCATTTAAGCTGCTCCCGCCGCTCTGCGATCGGTATGCCGCCGAATACCGAGGTTTCCCGGATTCGCGACAATCCGACGAACGCATAGGGACCGAAAAGCGCCAGACCCCGCGTGTATCCTTCGACATGAGCCACGGGTTCGACATGACCGGTCTTGCGATCCACCCAGGAAATCCGTCCGTAGCCGGAATCCAGAACCCATAACTGTCCCTGGTGCAAACGCGGAGAATGGGCCATGGCCAGCCCTCGCGCAAGCGTCTGGCCGCTGGGCACGTCTATCACGCAGCCACTCGTTGCTTTCGTCGGTCGCCATCCTGCCGGAGTATCCACCTCCGCCAGAGCGGTAACGTATCGCGGTTTGCCCTCTTCCAAGCACAGGCCGTTCAGGTGACAGCGATCCTCCGCCGCCAGGCTCGAAATGAACGGCGGTTGCCAGCGGGGCACAAAGCTGTAATCCTCGCTCAACGTGCACAGGCACGAAAACAGCGTGTTCACCACCCACAACTCCGAACCCGACCAGGCCAGCTCGTGGACGTGAATCGGCCCGGTGTAATGGCACGAACGCGTCAGGTAGCAGGCATCAAACTTCCCAGGCGGTTCGAGACGCCGAGCCAGGTCGGGAGCGTTTTTCAGAAACCAGATTTGCCTCCGCGTCCCGACTGCCATCCGCCTGCCATCCACCGCCACTCCCATGGCCTGTTCAAAATTAGACACCTGAAACTCCAGCTTCCCCTCATACGTGCCGATGGCCAGCACTTTCCCGGCCTGATAGGTCGAGACTACCAGACTTATGCCGAGTTGTTGCAACAAATACGGCAGGTTACCGGTGTATTCAAAATGCACCGGAGTAACTGCCGGTTGCTCTGCCCCTACCGGAGTTGCTGCGGGTTGTGGCTGGTCGTTCTGGCTCATAGTTTAGTCCCTCCAAACTACCAGCATAAGCGCAAGCGACCGGTACGCCAAGACGATTAGCGCTTTGCGTCCTCAGCTGCCAGTTCTCGCCTGCCTCAGTCTTCGCTAAGCTAGCTTCCCTGCCGATAAGATTGTGTGGACTGCCAGATTTTCCTTTTGCAGTGGAATCGGGCTTCAGGAGTTGCGTCGTGAATGCCGAACACTGGGTCGAACAGGGCCGGAAACATCACACCGCCGGCCGCTGGCGAGATGCCGAAATTTGCTACCGACAGGCTCTCGCTCTGGATCCTCGCCATGTCGAGGCGCTGCACTTGCTTGGTTTGCTTGCCCATCAAGCCGGCCACTCGGAGGACGCTATCCAGTTGATTCGCCAGGCTCTCGATATTCAGCCCCATTACGCCATCGCCTGGAACAACCTGGCTACTATCTACCACGACCGGCAGCAACTTCGTTTCGCTCACGAATGTCTCGAACGGGCATTGCAACTCCAACCCGACTACGCTACCGCGCATAACAACCTGGGGGAGATCTATAAAGCACTTGGTCACGTTCGCAAAGCCCTGGATTGTTATCGCCGCGCTCTGGCCTGCGATCCTAATTTCTTAGCAGCTCGCAGTAACTATCTCATGACGCTTCTTTATGATCCTGACCAGGAGCTAAGTTCCTTTCTCGAGGAAGTGCAGCGCTGGGGAAACTATCCTGTCCCGCGCCATTTAGCCAGCCAAAAAAGATGGTCGCTAAATACAAATCCCCACCGCCGCCTGCGAATCGGTTATGTCTCACCGGATTTCCGTAAGCATGCCGTCATGCGGTTCTTCCTCCCTATCTTAGAAGCGCACGATCCGGATCAGGTCGAGGTTTACCTCTATGCCCAGATTCCAGCCGCGGATGCCGTTTCTGAACGCTTGCGAAAGTTAGCTTCCGGCTGGCGTGTGATTTCGCTGCTCTCGGCAGCAGAAGTGGCCCGCCTTATTCAGCAAGACCATATAGACATCCTCGTGGACTTAGCCGGCCACACTCGCCGTAACCGCCTGGATGTTTTTGCCCTGCAACCAGCACCTGTACAGTGTACCTATTTAGGATACCCAGGACCAACAGGACTTCCCACTATCCGTTTCCGTTTCGGAGACGCTTATCTTTTTCCTGACGCTGCTCCCACCTGGCACACCGAGGAAATTGTGCGACTAAACAGCGGCTTCTTCGCATTTGCTCCACCGGATAACGCTCCCGAAGTAAGTTCGCTTCCGTGTCTGGACAACGGATATATAACTTTCGGCTCGCACCACCCACTAATCAAGCTAAACGATCGTGTGCTGAGGCTATATAAGCAAGTCCTTGATGCCGTCCCCCACTCTAAACTTCTTTTCTTCCGCGATCAGTTGCGCGACTGGGCGCTGGAAGATTTCCAGAAGCGGCTGGCAGCGATCGGGCTTTCACCAGACCGACTTATCATTGCTTCGCCAACCGCTGAGGAAATTGACTACCTCCGTACCTATCACCGTGTGGATATCGTATTAGATGCGTTTCCGTTTACCGGGCACACGATGACCTGCGAGTCGCTGTGGATGGGCGTGCCTGTGCTGACCTTGTCGGGAGATCGGCCCTGGTCGCGTCTTTCCCGGAGTGTGCTGGAACGGCTTGGTTTGCAGGAATGGATTACCTATACGCCTGATGAGTTTGTTGAGCGGGCTCGAGAGCTGGCAGCACAATCAGAGCGACTCGCCTCCCTCCGTGCGCGATTGCGTTCGCTCATTCTGCAACGCCTTACTAATGGCAGCACGGTGGCACGTGATTTAGAGGATGCTTATCGCAGGTTATGGCAGGAGTGGTGTGCTCAGCACGAACCTCGGGCCACACAAACAATAAGCGTTCCTTCGCAGGAAACACCTGACGCGACAACCGTGGTTACGCCCGAACCTGAAAACGTGACTAATGTTGTTGTCTCGGATATACCGAACACAGCTGAGACCTGGCATGAACGCGGCCTGGCACTCGCGGAGGAAAAAAAGTTTTCTGAAGCGATCGAATGTTTCCGCCAGGCACTATCACTGCGCCCTAACTATCTTATTGCTGAGCTCAATCTGGGCATGTGTTATAAGAATCTCGGCTACCTGGATGAGGCAGCTCGCATATTCAGGAATTGCATAGACAAGTACCCAGGCGATCCCGCTCCTCTTATTCAGCTGGCCGCGACTTATAAACAGCTCAACCGACTGGACGACGGTTTGACATGCTTACGTCAAGCCTGTCGAATCAGTCCGCCATTCGGTCCCGCCTGGCACAATTATCTTGTCTATCTGAACTATCATCCCAGGAGCAAACCGGAAGAGATTTACCAGGCTCACCGGCAATGGGGCGAGCGAGCCGCTGTACCATTAGTTCGCAAATTCACTAATGCCCTCGACCCGGAACGCCCCTTGCGCATCGGTTATGTTTCCCCGGATTTATACGAACATCCGGTCAGTCGCTTCATCGAACCGATACTGCGGCACCACAACAAGGCAGAGTTTGCCGTCTATGTTTATGCAGGGGTGCGCCGACCAGACCGGGTAACTCGTCGCTTGCAGGAATTAGCTGATTGCTGGAGAGATATTGTCCGCTTAAGTACCGAGCAAATAGCTGATCAGATTCGTGCAGATCGCATTGACATTCTCGTGGACCTGACCGGTCATTATGCGGACAATTATTTAGCGGTGTTTGCGCAACAACCGGCCCCGGTTCAGGTGACCTGGTTAGGATATCCCCATACCACAGGGCTGAGCACGATTCATTATCGGTTGACCGATCGAGTCTTAAATCCCCACGAAGAGCCGCCATACGCAACAGAACGTCTGGTGTACTTAGAGGGCGGTTTTTCATGTTTTCAACCACCCCAGCCGGCCCCGGAAATTAGTCCCCCGCCGTGTTTAGAAACAGGTATGATCACGTTCGGCTCGCATCACGATCTTAAGAAACTAAACGATGACGTTTACTGGGTCTGGAGCAAAATTCTCAAACGAGTGCCGAATTCCCGATTATTGTTTTTCCGAAGCTCGCATATGCCCCCAATTCAGGATCACCTGCGACGTAAATTTCGAGCTTACGGCATCGAACCGGAACGGATTGTCGTTCGTCAGCCTCCTTTTGGCGACTTAGTTTACCTGCCGACGTTCTCGGAGGTGGATATCATCCTGGATACGTTTCCTTTCGGCGGGCACACCATGACCTGCGAGGCTTTGTGGATGGGCGTGCCTCTGGTTACTTATTACGGGAAATGGCCATGTGGTCGGCTCTCGGCCAGCGTATTGACCAGCATTGGAGCGACCGATTGGATCGCGCGAAGTTTCGAGCAATATATAGATATTGCTTGCTCACTAGCAGGTAACCCGCAAGAGCTGGCAAAACACAGACGGCAATTAAGACAGCGTGTGGAGCAGGCCTTATGCAACGGGGAAAAGTTTGTGCGGCAGCTGGAAGAGATTTATCGCCGCATGTGGCGGGAATATTGTCGGACACAGGGACTGCGCATTTCGGCAGATCAAGGGATTCGCCCATTTCTGCACCCGCAACAGATTCAAGAGAACCGCGAAACCTTCGCTAGCTTAGATCGTGTATTAGCTGAAGCTGAGCAATTCCTCCAGCAAGGGCGATACGCAGACGCGGAAGCTGCTTATCGGCGAATTCTGAATAGCGAACCCCGTTGCCCATCTGCCTGGCGCGGTTTAGGCCATCTCGCCGCGTTAGCCGGTCATCTTCAAGGTGCGGCGGAATGCTTAGCCCGGGCCATTCAGGGTGCTGTGGATAATCCGTTTTTCGCGGCCCAGTGTCATTTCGAACTGGCGCAACTTTATCGCCGGGCTGGACGACTTCCCGAAGCACTCGAACATGTCCGTCAGGCACTCGCACTCAGCCCTAATCAACCCCCGTTGCTTCGCTTTCTAGGCTCGGTCTGTTTTGATTTAGGGCTCTCTGCCCAGGCGGTGGAAGCTTATCGCGCTTATTTAGAACAACGCCCACACGATGCCGAAACGTGGAATGATCTGGGCAACGCATTTCGACAGATGGAGCGCAATGAGGAGGCCATCGCGGCTTATCGTCGAGCCTTGGATATTAAACCTAATCTGAGCCCGGCTCTGGCGAACATTGCCAACCTGCTTGCCGAAGAGGGCCACACCGAGGAAGCACGGGAACATTATCGTCGCGCTTATGTGCATCAGCCACTGAACCGCCTGCGTTTCTTATCCGAGACCACGTTGCCGGTGATCTATACTTCAATGGAACACCTGTATGAAACGCGAGCCGCCCTGGAAAAATCTATCCGCCAGCTTATCGAGGAACGTGTATTTATAGACCCCACGCAAGAGCTGTTTCCGACTCACTTTTACCTTGCCTATCAGGGGATGAATGACCGTGAGCTGCACCAGCTAATCGCGCGTTTAGGAAATGGCCCACGAAAATTACAACTGCCGGAACCCCATCGGCCAGGACGAAACAGGAAAATCAAGATCGGCTTTTTGTCGCGTTACTTGCAAACGCACACCATCGGGCAGCTCAATATAGGTCTTATCAGCCACCTCGATCGCAGTCGCTTCGATGTGTATGTGCTATCGTTGTCTCCGCCGGATAAATATCTTGGCCAGCGGTTCCGCGAGGTAGCGGATTATTATTTAGTGCTGCCGCCGCAAATTCCGTCTGCATTGCAACAGCTAGTGCAGCTAGGGCTGGATATCCTTTATTATCCCGATATCGGCATGGATGCGATGAGCTACACGCTGGCGTTCAGCCGACTTGCTCCGGTGCAGTGTTGCAGTTGGGGACATCCGGTGACGACGGGTTTGCCGACCATGGATTACTTTGTTTCCAGCGCTACTGCGGAGACTGCTGAAGCGGATGATCATTACAGCGAAAAGTTGTTGCGCCTGAGCCGGCTAAACGTCGTGTATGAGAGACCGAAGCTCGTGGGCCGGCAACCTGACCGCCAGGAATTTGGTTTACCCCAGCACGGGCACATTTACCTGTGCCCGCAAACGCTGTTCAAGTTCCATCCGGAGTTCGACAACCTCCTGGCGGAAATTTTGCGACGTGATCCGGCCGGCTGGCTGGTGTTGATTGAGGGCAAGTTCAAAAACTGGACGGAGCTGCTGCTGGCGCGATTTCGCCGAACTATGCCGGACGTGGTGGAGCGTGTGCATTTTGTCTCCAAGCTCCCGCGGGACGATTTCCTTCGCCTGCTGACACTGGCCGACGTGATGATTGACCCAATTCATTTCGGCGGTGGCAACACCAGCTACGAGGCTCTGGCGCTGGCGGTGCCGATCGTCACCTGGCCTTCACCATTTCTGCGATGTCGGCTCACTCTGGCCATGTACCGGCAGATGGATTTCATGGATTTGGTGGCGACCAGCGCAGCGGAGTATGTAGAAAAAGCGGTACGGATCGCGACGGATGCGGAATATCGGGAGCATGTTCGTCAGGCTATCCGCGAACGAGCCGATGTCCTTTACGACGACCGTGCCGTGGTTCGTGAACTGGAAGGCTATTTCGAACAGTGGGTACGCGGCTGAACTTGCTTGGAGCAGCGTATTTTAGGTACGAACGAAGGCCCGCCGAGTGCTCAGGTACGCGGCTAAACTGGCTTAGAGAAACCCCGAGTGGTTTGGGAGATGCGCCTGTGCACATGGCTGCGCACGCAGTAAAGCTTGCTTCGAGCAACGGCGGAGGCTTCGTTGGGACTAAGCTCGTCTGCCGCCAAGTGTACAGCCAATTTTGCTTCGAGCAACGCCCGGAAATTGTGCAACGTTGCCAGCGGTTGTGGCAAGCAGAAACCGCCTGTCCATTGTTAGCGACTGGGTGATTTGGTGGAAGAAGCAGGACTGGAGAATGTAACGTAATAAGCAGGAAAGCCGAAGTGTTCTATCTTCGTCGTGGAAGAGGCAATTTTCGAAGGATTTACGGCGGCTCGGTCTTGAGGAAGGCTGCAATGTCAGGCATTCCCTAGCGACCAGGGGTCGGGCTCGCGCATACGGCCAAACACGCTTACAGCGCGAATAATACAGCTTTTGGCCTGCCAAATCTTATGTTTGCCGCGGGTCAGGCACTCGTGCATGGTGAGAGACTTGTTTGCGCAGACGGAGGGAAAATTGACGAGACCCAGCGGAGCTTAGCCGTGTCAGGTTCGAAGAATTGGCGTGTGTAGGCAACATGGCTGAAAGAAAGGATATAGGAAAGTGCCATTTCATCGAACGCGGCCAGAAATTTTGTTGAAGGCAGAGTTCGGCACGATAAGTGCGACTTGCTTAGAATGCGACTTGGGGAGGTTACGGCCATGTGGAGTGCAACGGAAGCAGCGACGGTGTATGCTTTTCCAGAAGTCAGCGAAGAGGAATTGGAGGCATTGCAAACGCGCCTGCAGGCTTTGCTGGGCCATGCTGTGCGGGAGTTGCGTCTCAGCTGGGAAGGAAACGGGGTTGTGCTGCAAGGAAGGGCGAAACGCTTTTACGCCAAGCAATTGGCCCAAACGATGTTACAACGACTGTGCGAACATCCCATTCTGGCGAACCGCATCGAGGTGGATTAGCTTACGCGGTTTGGCAAAATTCTCGTATGAGCGTGCTGAACTCGCTCTCTTTCTCAAACATGGGAAGGTGCCCGCATTCGGGGAGAATTTCGACCCGGGCTTGCGGCAAATGTCGAGCGAAAAGCTGAGCGTAAACCGGCGGGATGAGTCGATCATCTGCCCCCCAGAGGATCAGAACGGGACAGCGAATCCGGTGCAATCGTGCGGCTAGTTTCGGGTTATACGGGCGTTCCCACACCAGGCGTGCCAAAGTCCGCAGAGCACGGTAGGCGGCGATAAGTGTCTCTTCGTTTACCTCTTTCAGGTCGCGCAGGATGAGCCTGGCCATGGGGCCGTCCGGATCGTGGAAAAGAAGCTGGCGAAGTTTCGGCGTGTCCTGCACATAGCGAAACAGGTCAGCGTAAGGATGCTCGTCCAGCCACAATCCTGGCGAGTCAGCAAACCAGAGCCGGCGAACACGTTCGGGCCAGCGCAGGGCAAATTCGATAGCGATCCAGCCACCAAGACTGACGCCGCCGAGATTGATTTCGCGCAGTCCAAGCTGGTCGAACAGTTCCGCGTAGTGCAGGGCAAAATCCTCGATGCAATCCATGCCGTCCAGGCCAGTGCTTTCCGCGAACCCTGGATGAGCCGGGGCGTAAACGTGAAACTCGCGAGCCCAGTTATCGAGAAAAGGCAGCCAGGTAGTTTCGCCGAGGGCACTGTGAAGGTAAACCAGCGGGGGCCCGGTTCCGCCATGCCACAACTGCACCTGTCGGCCGGGAAGCTCGACCATTTCTTTTTTGCCACGGCGTGACAGTAAGACGCGGGCTCCGTAAGCCAGTTGCTGGAGTTTGTCGAACATGGTCTAAGGCTTGGCGGGGGTCGGCGTGCCGACGATCTGCATTTGTGTGGAAAGCCAGAATGGCTGGTCGCCGTCACGAAATTCCAGTTCGCCGAACAAAGCCCGGCAGCCCGTCTTGGGGACATCCACCTGGCTGATGAGGCGATGCTGATTGGCTGGAAGCGGAAGGCCGCGGGAAGTCCAGGTTGCGTTGCGAAAATCCCGGGTAGGAGCGTCGGCTACCCAGAGTCGAGCCGCCACCGGAACGGCAGCTGTTCTGCCAGCGGCGTCCGTTGCGGTTATTTCCCAGGTAATTTCCAGGGTAGCGGTGCTGGCATCGGCAGTGTGTTTCCAGGTGAATTTCGGCATGGGTTGGCCATTGGCCTGCTTTCGTACAAACGCGCTGAGCGTGTACACCGATCGCCGCAACTGTGCGGTGGGGTCCAGGGCTTTGCGGTCGCGCAAATCGTGGCCGGCATTGGGAACGTAAAGCACCCATTTCTCTCCGGGCAAACCATCCCAATAAAGGTTCAGGGCATCGCTGGCCCAGTACGGATCGTTGCTACCGAGCACGATTAACTTGGGTACGGTAAATTTTTGCCGGTACACATAAGGGTCCACCATGCTCCAGAGCTTTTTGGCGCGCTCGGTCTGCGGCATGGGGATCAGGCCGGCGTCAATGTAATCGCGGAGCATGGTGCTATAACCGCCGAGACTTTTGACCTGCCAGGCGAGCTGTTCGGGCATGTTGAGCACATCAATCACCATGGGAGCAATCGCAACCACGCGGGGGTCTTGCAAACTTGCCGTCAGCCAGGTTGTCCAACCACGCTTGGAGGCACCGGATACGACAAAGTGTCGCACCTCGGTTTTCCATTCCTGGCGGGCGAAGGCTTGCAAAGCGTCCATAGCCCGCACCACGCTTTTTACCATGGGGAACAGAAGAGGCCAGTTTTCGTCCCCGCTCTGCAAATAGCGCACGAAAGTTTCCGCGATCAGGGCATCTTCCCGTTTATTGCCGAGCAGTGGCTGATTAGGAATGTCGTAGAGGAATGCCACCGGTACCTGTGCCAGACGGGAAATTTCCAATCCTGCGATGATGGCGACCGGATTTGGTTTGCCACCAGTCACCCAGATCAACATGGTCGGTTTCGGCGGAACATTTTTGGCCAGGTACACTTGCACGGCGTGCTCCCAGACAATGTCTTGCCACTTCTGCGAAGTGAGATGGAGCGTAAACACGGTGCCCGTTTCGTTGCTGGTATGGTTGACCGATCGCCAGGCAAACTCGGCATCCGGTTTTCGGACGTAATCCGCCAGGTCGGCAGATGAAGGCGCGACCGACCACCAGAACATAGCCCCGGCGACAATTGCACCGCCAAACCACCATCGCATAGCTTGCTCCTGTTGCTGGCTGGGAAGATGCACCTGCGACGTCCGGTCAGCTCGGCATTTTCAGCAAATACGTTTGCCCGCCGAGCTACCACCCCTTTCCTATACCCTACTGGCACCGGCCCGGTTTTGCCAGACTGTACCGGTTCGCGGCCGGTCGAACGGAATTGCCGCGTTTCGAGCCCGCGTCAGGAAGTCAACACTTTCTCAAAAATCACCAGGTTGTCGCCGCGGTCGGGGTCCCAGCGAATGCCGACGATGTCGTATTCCTTGGCGATAGCCAGATGGAGCATGGCGCGATGCTGATTATGGCATTCCATGCGCACCGACTCGTAACCTTGCTGCCGGGCGAATTCGTGCACTGTTTCCATCAACCGCGAGCCAATGCCCAACCCGCGATATTCAGGAAGCACGCCGTAAAACCACGAAAAGAAGACCGTGGGTTTCAATTCAAAGCCCAGGAAGAAGCCTACCGGTTCGCGGCGAATGCGTGCAACCAACCGCAAAACGTTCCAGCGTCCCCGAAATCGCCGCTCAAACGATTGCAGGTCGCGGGGCGGGCGAAAAATGCGGTTGTACAGCTCCACAATCACTGGCATCTCTTCCGGGCTGACAATATCAATTTCTGCATGGGTCATGTTTCCGCCCTCGCTTAAAGTGCCCTCAGGAACTCAGCGCTCGCCACGACGGACATCCGATTGATAATACGTCGGCACTCGGTTCCGGACAATGCGAACCGAGCACTCGGTATGCTGGCTGCCAGCGCGTGTCAGTCCGTCTCGTTTCCGCACAATGCGAACCAAGCACCCGGCAGGTCAGCGAAGCCGATTATCGGCTGCGTCCGGCCCAGGCTTTCGGCTAAACAAGCGTTGCGGACTGTATTGAAAGCGGCGAGGCTATTCGCTGGCCCAACCGGTACCGGACATGTGACCGACTCATCCACTGCAAGCTCTTTGCGAAGCCCCCGCAGCACACCTGCGAGCAAAACCGGGCGATCGCGAGTGCCGGGCACCATCTGAACGGATTTGCCGTTTCATTTTAGAGCGTGCCTCCTGCCTGCGATTGGCGTCCATGCAAGTAACTTACCTGCATCAAACTCCGCGGGCAAGCTCGGTTCAGCAAGCTGAAGAAATAACTACGACGGGTTACGCCAGGGCGAGCCGTTTCCAACTCCACCGGCACTTCCAGTTCAGCAAGGCGACCCGGTAGCGGCGGAGATAAGCGCACTGCCAGCGCGAGCCGCTTCAATCACCGCGACCGATCTCGCGTCAGCAAGACATCGGAAGCTTACTTGCGGAACAAACTGGCGAGCAGTTCGTAAATTTGGCCGCCCATCATGCCCGGTTCATGGTAGTACAGGGCGCTGCGGACTAATTCAAACAGGAGCAGCCCGGCGAAAACCAGCACCAGCGTCGTGGGCACGTGCACCAGCGCCCATAATCCCCAATCGGCTGGGGCTACCTCCACATAGCGCACCACCGGGCCTTCTTCAGGCACAGCAACGACTTCTGCTTCTGGCTCTTCCACGATCAGCTGGCTTGGTTCTTCAAACGCGGAGTCCGCATCAACGACTTCGCTCAACTCTTCCAAATCGCCGGCACCTTCGACCAGAAGCGTCTGCTCATCCGCACCGGCTTCTTCATCAATAACCACTTCGGTGGGACGATCATTTTCCGAATCGCCCGCGGGTTGTTCCTCGTCCACCAGTTGCAGATCGTAGTCGGAAGTTTCTTCGAGTTCGGTGTCCGATTCCTGCAGCGACTTCGAGGCTCCACTTTTAGCCGCTGTGCCCAACAATTCCGTGTCCACTTCCGAATCGTCCTCTTGAACGCTCAACTCAAATTCGCTGCTGGAGTCGGGCGTGCGTTTGGCGGATTCTGGTCGCGGAGTTACTTCGGTGGATTCCTCGTCGAGGGAAAGCTCGAACGAGAGCTCTTCCGTACCCTCGGCTTCGGTCTCGCCGGACTCCAGTGCCAGCGATTGATTGCTGGAGCTGTCCGCGGCGGGGCCAGTGCCTGCCTCGGCAGGTTCCTCTTCCTTGATGCGGAAGGTGCTGCCTTCCGGATCTTGCTCATCCAATTTCAGCTCAAATTCGCTCCCCTGGCCCTCAAATTCGGTGCTCTCATCCTGCAAGGCTTTTGCCGCTACTTGTTCCTCGCTGCTCTCAGACACGGCTGCGGCAGCTTCTTCAGCCTTGCGCAACTCGGCATCGAGGTCCACTTCCAGCTGCAAAGTGGACTCCGAACCTTCGGGCGAACGTTGCTCGGCCTGCACACCGCTGTCCGGTTTGGCGCCGGAGCGGCGATCCGGTTCGAGGCGAATTTGACTGTCTCGCCTGGCGCTTACCTGTTGCACCACCTCGGGCGGTGCTTCCACATCCACCAGCCGCACATCACTGTCGCTTTCCACATCCAATCGTGAAAGCCGGGGTTGTGGCCGCTGTTCTGCAGGAGCAGCAGGTTCCAGACGCACCTGACTTTCCGGTTTTTGTTTGCCGCTGCTCGGTTTAGACGGTGGTTTGTCTCCTTCGAGAGGCAATACTTCGAGGTTGATGTCGCTGCCTTCCGGCACCAGCCGAACATCGCTATCGGAGCCTGGAGCTTTGGGTCCTTGGGCCAGAAGACTCATCAAATCCACCTGACCGCCACCGGGCTGTTCCGGTGTGATGTCGAAGGGGAAAACATCCGCTCCCGCTAGCATGGTGGCTCGACTCTCCGGTGACCCGGAGGCAGGAGGACGCGGCGATTGGCCGGGTGCGGGAGTCCGGGGGCCGTTTTTATCGGCTGGAACGGATGGTTTCGGCGTCTTCGGTCCCTGAGCTTCCAGTTCGGAGGAACTGGCCAATCCTAAGCGCCGTGCCAGGTCATCTACTTCGCTCGCTCGGAAACGCCAGGTGCCGCGGTCCATGAACGCTCGCACTTCGCCCCGCTGGGCCATCTGTCGCAATTTGTCCGGCGTAACATTCAGCTTCGCCGCCGCTTCTTCCAGCGTATAAAACGTTTCTGGCATGATTTGTTCCCCCCGCTGCTGTCGTCCTGATTCAGATAGCCAATCGCCTCCAGCCGCGCGGACTCTTTACACACTCAGTGACACCAGCCATATCCCGCGCAGAGGCTTCACAGGTATTGTAACTGCCCCATTTCTACTAGCAAGAGCCTTAGCACAGGCTGGCATTCACAAAACTTCTCTCACTTTGGCAAGATTTAGCAAATGCGCACTGTGTAGCGACTTTGCTACAGCTTGCCCGGACGTTTGCCGTGTCGCAGCAATGGATGCTCAACGGGCGACCGGGCTTATGACGGCCTAGCCCACCAGTTCCCGGACCGGTTTGCCTGTTGGCACCAGCTCAATGGGTCGGCCATCGTAAGAGCGGTACCAGCGGTCTAAAGGCACACCCAGGGCGTAGTAAATCGTAGCGGCCAGGTCCTGAGGCGTTACCGGGCTATCCACAATGTATTCGCCCAGAGCATTGGTGCGACCGACGATGACTCCGGTCTTCACTCCACCGCCGCCGATGCAAACCACCGAGGCAGTTCCCCAGTGATCACGCCCTGCCGATGAATTGATTTTCGGTGTCCGGCCAAAATCGCCCATCCAGACCACCAGCGTACTGTCCAACAGCCCGCGTGCTTTCAGGTCACGCAGCAGGGCTGAGTAACCCTGGTCAATACGCGGCAGCAATCGCTCCTTCAAGCTGCGGAAGTTGTTCTGATGCGTATCCCAGCCGCCATCGGTGATGGTGACGAAATGCACCCCCGCCTCGATGAGCCGACGTGCCAGCAGGCACGACTGCCCAAAGGTGTTCCGCCCGTATTCATCGCGGAGCTTGTCCGGTTCCTGGCTCAGATCAAATGCCTTCTTGGCGGCCGGTGAGGTGATCAGACTGAACGCCTTCTCCCAGAACGCATCGCGGGTCTGTACCACGCCTGCTGCTTCTTCCTGCACCTGGCGCTGGAACTGTTCCAGAGTTTGCAGCATTCGCTGTCGGCGGGTCAAACGTTGCTCATCCAGACCGGGTGGCGGCGTCAAATCGCGAACGCGGAAATTCGGAGAATTCGGGTCCTCCAGCACTTCAAACGGGTTGTACTGGTCGCCGAGAAATCCGGCGATCCCGCCTCCAAATCGCCTGTCCACGTACCGATTCAACTGCACAAACGGGAACATGCCATTCTTGTAGCCCCGCTCTTTCGCAATGACCGAACCGTAGCACGGATAAATCAGAGACGGATTGAATCGATGCCCGGACATCATCAGATGGTCGGCCACGCCGTGGCTGGAGTTTTGCGGGTCGCAGCTGCGAATCACACTGAACTTGTCCAATTCTCTGGCCAGCTTCGGCAGATGTTCGCAGAACTTTACACCGGGGATGGTCGTATCCACCACGCCAAATTCGCCGCGAATCTCCGGCGGTGCCTCCGGTTTTGGATCGAACGTGTCAATATGACTGGGGCCTCCCTGCATCCACATGAGAATGCAGCTGACCGTCTTGCGGTCGCGCCCGCCCTGGGCCTGAGCACGCAGCCATTCCGGGAGCGTCAACGCGAACGCCGACAGGCCGCCAATCTCCAGAAACTGACGACGATTCAGCAGTTCGCAATCCCGCGTTGTTCCGACCGGCAACTTCAGCATGGCAGGTCTCCTCTGGCAGGTCTATTGCGGTGGGAAATAGTTGGCAGGCTACTGCAATTATAATAATCGCCCGTTTGAGCGTCCAGAGAAAAAAGTTTCCGCACGCCTCCGTTGGCAAATCACTTTTCACATGCTGACCCTGGCAATGTTCCAAGCCGCACCACCCTTCGTTTCCGTCCCTGCCTTCGGTCTTAAACAACGGCTTCCGGAAAGTCACAGGCCCAGTTTGGCCAGGCGTTACCGAACGTCCATCAGGCTCAGCCAGTTGGCCACCAGATACGTTTGCAACCCGGGGGCCGGCTTTCGTCCACGCTCAACGTCCCTGGCAGCGGCGACTATGTCCTTGTTAGTAATCGCCACGGCGTTGGTGCCGATTTCGTCCACGCTCAAAACACATGGCAGGAGCAAGCCTCGCGCGCTCTGGCTTACGTCCAGCTATCCGGATCACCGGCTATCCGCAACCTGAAGGGACTGCCCGGCGACGATGAGTGTTGCAGCCCGACTTTCCGATTACCTGATAACCAGATGCAGGCGTAGCGGTGCCCCGTAACCAGCACACGGTCGGCTCGGCCAACTTTTGCAAACGTCCTCCGGTGCAGGTGAAAACTTGTACCGAGCTTCAAGCCACTGTCCCAAGCCCGATTCCCACGCTGTCCAGCCCGGGAATCGCTCCTGTTCGCTCTAAACTGACAGCCTCGGGTCGAATGGCCTGGAAAGCCTCGAATAACGTCCGCAATACTTGCAAGGCACCAGCAAGTGAGTCCACCCGGCGTTGTTCCAGAACGTGCAGCACAAACTCGTACAAACGCCAGCATAACCAGCCCGGCTCGCTGCTTTCGGGATACACGCCACTAAGCAACGCGCCCACCAGCAACCGCCCACGTTGCCATAATGCTTCCGTTTGGGCTTCGCGTTGTGCCTGATCGCCCTGCCCTGCGACTGTCTGCTGCAAGGTTTCCAGCACGCGGATAGTTTCTTCCAGAAGAGCCAGCAGCATGTCTATGCGTGTCCACTGAAACGGTGCCTGTTGCGTCCATTGATAGCTGACCATGGCTTGCTCCCGCACCGCTGCTAGCGCCGATTGAATGGCGAATTCGTGTTCGATAGTGCCTGAAATTGCATGCTTAGCATGTCGCCAATTCCTCTAAGCTGAGATACCATATTTTCCAGCGCACGAAATTTCTTTTGCAAGGAATCCCGTTGCTCGTTTATCAACTGGTTGAGCCGGTCTATACTATCCTGCAGCCGTTGCGCCTCCGTATCTAATGCCTGCTTGCCGCTGGCTAGAACCCCTGCTTGAGCGTCCAGCACCTGGCTTATATAACGGTCTAATCTTGCCGCCACCCCGCGTGTCACAATCAATTCACCTTCCGCTCCGGTGACCAGTTGCGAACTGCTCAAGGTTACTCGCACCTGTAAACCGGAAGTATAGCGGTTTTGATCGTCTCCGATTAACAGTTGCCCGAAACCGCGAGCCGATTCTCTTTGCCCGTTGACGATAAACTCTCCGGCAACATCCTGTCCCAGGGCACGCTGTCCGGAGGTAAATCCTAATGTTCCCAAAGCCGAACCGCCTGCCATCTCAATTTCCGAGCGTACCCCGTAACTCTGCGAACGTATCCGCAACCGATCCCCTTCCACTGTCACCGTAACCTGCCTGCCATTCTCAGCCGCTAAGCTATTGATGCGACTTTGCAATTCCTCGGCCAGCTGCTGACGTGTATAGTTACCCGGCGTCAGGCTTATATCGTATAACTGACCGTCCACTCTGACAGTTAGCTGGTTATTGCTGTTGTCTATGGCCGTGGTGCTCGCTAAAGCACTGGTGGCCAGCAGGGACGCTTGTTGCGCCGCTTGCGTAATGTCCACCCGAATCGGTATTCCGCTACCATCCGTCTGAGTGCTGCCCACCAAGAATCGAATCCCTTCGTTAGAGGATTGGCCGGTAAAAGCAAACAGACGCTTGACATCCTCGATGGTAACACCGGGAACTTCGCCACTGAGCACGCTATCCAGGCGGCTGGTGCTTAGTGTAAGTGTTCCCTGGTCTGTGATGCTAATGCCTGCAGCACTAAGCCTGTTCATTCGGCTTGGCAGTCCGGGGATGACATCGGTAACCAGTCGTCGCAACTCATCTTGAATTTGCGTAACCGTTCGGTTCGCAAACAAGGGCCCAGCTTGTTGCGTCTTAGCGTTATAGGCAGTCTGCTGGTTCAAATACGTCATCAGGTCGTTATATTTTTGCACAAACTGATTGATGGCTTCCCGTATTTTCTCCGTATCATTAGCGATAGTTAGTTGCACCGTGCGGTTAGTATCCGCACCCTGGACCACTACGGTAACACCGGGGAAAAGATCGGTAAAACGATTGCTATCGGACTGAATAGTCAGGGCTCCAGGCCCGGAACCGATCCGGATAGCGGCGCTGGTAGGGGTCTGGATTTCCGGAGCGAAGACGTCTATGGTAAACTTGTCGCCGCTATTGAGGGTTCCCGCAGAAAAGCTCACCTGCACGCCTTCGGCTACGGTTTTATAAACGCCGGCATCGCCCGGATTCAATGTTAGCGTACCGGCCTGGGTGCCAGTGCTATCTTCATAATGGACAGTTATCGTGTCGGAACCAACAGTGCCTCCGCTAATCACCGTCAGGGTATAGGATTTCGAAACTGAGCCTGTATAAGCTCCAGCGCCGCGGTTCGTGCTAGCTACAGATGTGCCAGTATTCGATGTGGCCGCAAATGCGTTCCCAATATAGGTGCTATCGAAAACCGGTTTCGTTGCTGAGCCGGTGTCGCTGCCAAGGTTATTAGTGATGCGAATCGTGTTAGCGGCACCGGCATTCTTAGCGGATAGCAACAGCCGGTATGGCTGCGTGGATGAACCATCGTGAATCACCGTAGCCGTAACATTCGCATTAGCGGCATTGATGGCATTGGCGAGTCCTTGCAGGGTGTTATTGGTACTATCAATGGTAATGCTTACGGGATTGCTGTTCCCCACCTGAATCTGCAGGGTGCCTGTGGTGATCAGGCTGTCCGGCGAATCGTAACCCTGAGAGGCAATTTGATGGGGACGAGCAGTGCTTAGAACCTGGAATGAATAGACACCGGGTGCAGCCTGGCTTGTCGCGGTAGCGGTAACCAGATCGGGGAAATTGACCAGTACTTTTCGGCCGTCGAAAACGCTGTTTTGCGATCGGGCGAGAGAAAACAGACTATCCTGCAGAGCCCGGAGACGATTGGCAACCTCGTTTAGTGCAGCTTGCCGAATCGCGACTTCGTCTTTGCGAGCCGATAACGTTTCCACCCGCCGCTTCTGAATTGCTAACAGTCCTTCCAGAATTTTATCGGTGTCAATACCGGTGATTAGTCCAGTAAAGTTGATGCTGGCCATTTTGGCATCCCATTGCCGGTATGGGGAAATTCATTCAGCTATTGACGGCGACTTCGTATAAGGCAAGGGAGTGGAGAGGGATCTCCACTCCCATAGCGAAATCTTCAGGCACCACTAAGCGAGCTGGCTATAGACCTGGACTTAGAGGTGGAGCTTAGGGTTCCAGGTGAGCTTAGCGCTGTAGCAGAGCCAGGACGAGTTGTGGTACTTGATTGGCGTTGCTCAGCACACTCACGCCAGCTTGCAAGAGGATTTGCTGTTTGGTGAAGTTAGCAATTTCCTGGGCATAATCGGTATCGCGGATAGTAGATTCCGCCGCCACCGTGTTTTCCAGGGTGGCCCGCAGGTTGTTTGCGGTAGCTTCAAGGGCATTCTTCTGGAAAGCACCTAAAGTGCCGCGAAGATTAGAGACGTCGTCAATAGCCTGATCAATGACCTTGATGGAGTCGGTAGCTCCGCTGGCGGTCTGAACGTTGATCTGACTGAGATTGCTAAACTGAGATCCCGCAACGTTGAGGCCGAGAGCCGAGGTGGACACATTGTCAATCGCGACTTTAGCAGTCTGCCCCGCATTCGGACCGATCTGGAATTGCAGGGAATTGTCCACTACGGTGACCGTTCCTATGGAGCCGCTAAAGCTGTTGCCGACCAGGTTACTCGCAGCAGTATCCGTCTTGACAGCAACACTAAGTCCCTTAGCACCGCCCGAGACGGCGGTAAGGACGTTGCCGACGCCAGTCGCCGTTAGGCCACCGATGGTACCAGCAATGTCCACGCCCGTGTCGGTCTGAATCGAGGTGGTGAACCCGGCGCCGGTACCGGTAGAAACTACGCTCAGTTTTGCCGCCGAGCCGAATTGCAGCGTGCGTAAAACTATCTTGCTGTTAGTGGAGTCGTCCACCGCTTCTACGCCGGTTTGATTCTTGTACTGGTTGATGCGTGCGATAATGGCAGCGCGATCCATGCCGGCAGTCAGAGTGATGTTAACTCCGTTGATCGTAAGAGTTTCGTCAGCGCTCAGGGTACCAGTGACAGCTGCGGAAGTAATATTCGCTCGCTCGGCGGCAGTGGTAACGTTAACGGTGTAGGTGCCGGCTTGCGTATCGCTGGTGCCACGCAGGAAGGTCATCTTATTGACGTCGCTTACCGACCCGGAAACACCGGCGGTGCCATCGAGCAGCTTCTTAGTGCCGAACTGTGTGTTAGCAGCGATACGGTCAATCGTGGCAAGAATGTTACGGATTTCGGCCTGGTTGGCAGCGAGGGCATCGTCGTCATTGACACCGGAGTTGGCGGAATCGAGAGCGAGGCTGCGTGCCTTGAGCAGCAGGCGGTTAATTTCGTCGAGCGCGCCTTCTGCAGTTTGTACAAGCGAGACGGCTTTGCTGGCGTTATCAATCGCGGTTTGCAAGCCTGCGATTTGGGCCCGTTGCTGCTCGCTAATGACGAGTGCGGCCGGGCCATCGGCACCGCGATTGATCTTGAGGCCCGAAGACAGTCGCTCCAACGAGCGCTGCAGAGCCGACGAGGTGCGCTGCAGGTTGTTCTGACCGGTCAGCGACGCGACGTTGTTGGTGATGACCAGAGCCATGGGTGCATCTCCTCCCGTTGGTGCGCTGGGTAGCTGATGGTTTCATCCGCTAATGTCGTTATCGGGGATGTTGTCGAAAATTTGCTTAGACCTTGCTTATTGTGGGGAGGAAAATTAGACGGGGAGTAAGGGATGGAGGGGATTTAGCGATCGGTTGACATATCATGTTCGGCGGGCAAGCCGGCAAGCCAATCGAAACTGTCGGCTAAGTGCTCGGCCGCCGCTTTTACTAGCGATTCGGAATCATAGTAACCTTCTGCGAGGCGCTGGCGAATGATGGTCAAGAGCTGACCACGCTCGGAAGGGACCTCCGCCAGATGAGCCAGCAGGCTAGCCAGTTCGGTCAATTCCACCGTTTCGGTGGCAGACGGAGATTCGTTCGAGGCGACCGCACGCGCTAGTCCCTTCGCCGGACTGGCGGCGGAGGTTTTGCCGATACCTGGAATCGAATTGGGTTCGATTCGCATGATTTCCAATGCCCCGATTTTGCTCCTCAACTGCCATTATCGAACGCCGGGGCGGAAAATTGCCTTCAGGAATGCAGATAACTTTCATCCACAGCGTAATTGGCGAACTGGATGGTGTAGTGTTCCTCGAACCAGCGGCGAATATCCGGCAGTGTGTCGGGGTCATAATCGGGAGAGTTGTAAAAGGTGCGGCCAAAGATTTCCGCGCGAATTTCGCCGTCCTCCACGATCAGTTCGCCTGCTTTGAAGACGTAACGCGGATGGGCAAACATGTCGGTGATGTTTGCTTGTGGCTGATATAGCGTAATGTCGGCATCTGCTCCAGGGCCCAGGTGGCCTTTATTTTTCAGGCCGAGGATTCGCGCTGGCGCTGCGCGGGTGATAATGGCGATTTCGGTAAGCGAATATTGGCGCCGGAGATCGGCTAAGCGACAGCGTTGCGCCGCCTTTACGGGTACGCGCTTGAGCATTTCCTGGCGATAACCAGCATCCATGAGCAAGTGGATGATTCGCGGGTATGCCAGAAAAGAAGCGCCGTTCGGATGATCGGTGCTCAGACAGATTCGCCACGGGTCTTCTGCGAGGAGAAACCATTCCAGACCGATGGCCCATTGAAGGGCGTGCACCAGACTTTTTTCGCGATAAGTAATCGGGACTATACCGCAGCCGGTCTCCATTTCGGTGTCGGCGTTGAACCACTTGCGGCCAGTGACGCGGTAAAGGTAATAACCCAGCGGGCCGTCTCCGGTCATCGAAGTGGTTTCGCCGAACATCACCTGGCCGACATCTACGCTGAGGTTGGGATGGCTGTTGAAGTATTCGATCAGCTTCGGGGCTTCGGAGCAGAAGGTGCGCTGATCGTCGGGGTCGCCGCCGTAACTGTGGAACTGAATGTGCGTGAGATGGGCCCGGCGACCTTCGAGACAACGCATGGTCTCCAGAGTGGTCGCCCAGTTGCCGGGCAAACCGAGATTATTGCAGTGGATATGCACTGGGTGCGGCAACTGTAAGTCCATCGCGACCTGGGCGAGGTTCTGGATGATCTGACGGGGAGTAACGCCGAAGGCGGGGACAGGATCGTCGAGGTTGGTGGCATTGCCGCCCGCTTGCTCTTTCCAAATCTCGACACCGCCGGGGTTGACGAGTTTGATGGCGTAAGCCTTGGCGGCACTGAGAAGCCAGGCAGCGAAGTCACGGAGTCGCTCGTAATTTCCGGCAGCGATCTGCCGCAACACGTAATGATTGTTGCCCATCAGGACGTAAAAGCCTTTATCCACGATGGGAGTGTCGGCCAGTTCCTCGTGGGCATGGCGAGCGCTGAGGGGAGGAACCGCGGCGTCGAAAACGGTAGTGTAGCCCATACCGGCATACAGGTAACCCGTGGCGAAGGTGCTGGGCACACTGCCACCGACACCGGAACGGGTAAAACGTGTCCGCCGAACCGGAGGAGCGAGACGGTGATCTTCGGGGCGCATTTTCCGAGCCGCGTTAACTTTCGGCCCGGCAATGTGCGCGTGGATGTCCACACCCCCCGGCATGACGATCAAACCGGTAGCATCGAATGTGCGGTCGGGGCGAAGCTGCGGATCGGTCGGCGGTGCGATGATGCGGCCATCCTGAATCCACAGGTCGCGGACTTCGCCGTGGATACCGTTGGCCGGGTCGTACACCGTTCCATTAGCGATGCGAATCAGAGACATGGCGAATCAGCGTTGGTGCAATCGTTGCGTAGCAAGGCGAGTGGCGATTAGCGAATGGCGGATGGTTAGGAATCAGCGTTCGCGGAACCGTTCCTCCTTCCACGGATCGCCGCGCATGTGGTAGCCACCGTTCTCCCAGCTTTCCCAGAAGCCGGGACGATCCTCGGCCAACAGTTCGATGCCGCGCACCCATTTGGCGCTTTTCCAGGCATACAGTCGCGGCACCACCAGGCGCAGCGGATAACCGTGGTCCGGCGTGAGCAGTTCGCCGTTGTGTTTCCATGCGAACAGGCAGTCCTCGCCAAGAAAATCTTCGAGCGGCAGATTCGTGGTGAATCCGTGTTCGCAGTGCACCATCACGTAACGGGCCTGCGGCAGGACACGGACCTGCTCCAGCACCGTGCGTGTGCTGACACCTTCCCAGAGATTGCCGAGTTTGCTCCAGCGGGTGACGCAATGCATGTCGGCCAGGACACGGACACGCGGTAACCGCAGAAATTCCTCGTAAGTGCATTCCCAGGGAGATTCCACGAGTCCGAAAATGCGAAAACGCCAGTTCGATAAGTCCACTTCCGGAACCGAGCCAGCATGCAGGACTGGCCATTTGCGGGTTTCCACTTGCCGTGGCGGTAAGCGTACCGGCCGATAGACATCAGGACTGATCAGCAGCGGCACACCGTCCGCGGGTAAGTTCTTCTGGATATCCTTCAGCAAGTCCTCGACCGAAGCCCGTGGGTCAGTCGGTCCCAATGCGGTCATGGGTTTTTCGCTCCCGTGGACAAAAGCTTTTCGACCAGGGCTCGCACTTCATCATAGCCGCCGACAAACCGCTTTGCGACCCGGCCATCCCGACCGAAAACGACGACCAGAGGCGGCCCGGAAATGTCCAGTTTTTTCGACCACGCTTCCTCCGGTTCGTCGAGGATAAAGTTCTGGAAATTCGCCCCGACTTTTTGCAGGAATGATTGCACCTGTTTGACCGTTTGTGCGTCTTTCGGATCGTCGAGGCTGACGGAGATGGCGACAAGTCCTTTGCTGGCCAGTTCACGATGCATCTGAACCAGATGCGGGAATTCCTCCTTGCAGCTGGCTCAGTAATCGGCCCAGAAATCCACGACGACAACTTTGCCCTGGTGTGCCTGGATGGCTTTGACCAGTTCGGGGAATTTTACCGTTTGCACCGAGATGCCCGGGTTGGGTTCCGCCGCCAGCGCCAGGCTCACAAACACCGCCGCATTTGTCGTCAGCCACCACCGCATGTCATCTCCTTCTCTTCGAGTGCTGGGTGCCAGTTGCGACCCAATTGGAGTTCCACCGATGTCCGAATTGTGCTAATTTGTTACGCACTCTGGAAAAGCCAGGCCGATGGGCAGATTGCCCACCGGGAGAAAGGGCTCGGAGTTCATGATATGGCCCACGGACTGCGGAAAAAGTGTCTGCTGATCACCGGAGCGACCGGCTCGCTGGGGGGCGAACTGGTGGCTCGCTACTACCCGGAGTATCACATCTTCGCTCACGGCCGCAACGCCGATAAGTTGTTGCGGCTGAAGATGCAGTATCCGCGGATTGAGACGGTGCTGGGCGATCTTCGCTCACCAGGTATCCGCGACGCGGTACGCCAGGCGGACATGGTCATTCACACCGCCGCTCAGAAATACGTCAACCTCGCCGAACGCCATTGTTTTTACACCGTGGATACCAACGTCAATTGCACTTTTGAGCTGGCCGATCTGGCAGCCCGGCACGGAGTGGAGCGGTTCATTTTTATCAGCACCGACAAGAGCAGTTTTCCGACCAACGTCTATGGCATTACCAAGTACCTGGCGGAACGGCTGATTCTCGAGCTGGCCGAGGTTTATCCACAGACCAGGTTCGTCATCTGCCGATTCGGAAATATTTTCGGTTCCAATGGCAGTGTGGTGCAATTGTGGCTGGAAGCGACGCGGCGACGTCAGCCGATTCAGGTTACCGATCCGGACATGACTCGTTTCATGTTCAGCCTGGAAGATGCGACGGAGACGGTGCATTATGCCCTGACCCAGGGTCGAAGCGGCGACATCATCATCCCGAAGATGAAAAGCGTTTGCCTGCGGGACCTGATGCAACTGTTCGCTGGTGCACGAATTGAAATCATTGGCCGCCGGCCAGGGGAGAAAATTCACGAGACGCTTTACGTTCACGGCGAGGTAGCGACAGGTTACGAGACGGACAGGTATTACGTACTCAATGCCCACGACAGCCAGCCGCTGAATATACGCGAGCTGAATTCGGCAGAGTGTGAGCGCGTGCCGGTGGCGACATTGCGGTTGTGGCTGGAGCAGGTGCAACGCCGCGCCGCCTGAATTACTTTTCTCGCCGCGATAACCAGACGCTGACCGGTGTTTGCAGCGGCGGAATGGCTTCGGTGTTGGCTTCGAACAGCAAACCTTCTTGCTCCTTGTCCGAACTCAGAATGGGCAGATCGAGCAGAGCCACCGGAAAATTCGCCACGCAAATGACTCGTCCCAGATTGGCACCGAAAAAAGTCGGCTTACCGGTGTTTTCGATGTCTAAGAATCGGCTCCCGACGAAAACCCAGTCGTGCTGCAAAGTTTGTTTTTTGTCCACATCGCGTACCCACCGCTGGGCCGGCACCACGATCAAGTCGCCGACCGCATTGCGGTAAGCACACTGCACGACGATCGGCTCGCCCTGGGGCGGGACAAAAATGCGTCGGCCGTTTTCCTCGCGATATTCCATCGGTTTGCCCGGTTTTGCGCCGATGGCCAATAGGGCCACATGCAGATGCAAAGCGTCTATGTCGGCGGCCAATACGGATTCGTGATTCTTGCCGGCCGACTGGGTCGTCAGCAGATGTTCGAGATAGCCGTGCCGCAGGACTACCATGGCCGTTACGGAAACCTGCTTATCCGCGCCAGGTCGAACTATGAAAACTCGCCGTACAGCCCAGGAAGTCAAACCGCCAGGCATCGGTGCCAGGGCCAATGCCTGGAGTGTTCCGATAGCCAGCTCCCGTATCGCCACTTCCGGTGGTTGACGCACCTGCACAAACACGTTGGGGCCGATGGCCGCATGGGTCGAAAAGAACAACTCGCCCGCAAATCCCGGATAGCGCGCAGGCTTACGCTGAGGCTGAGCGGACGCCGGTGGATTCGGTTTGGCACTCGGGGTCTGCTGCGGCAACGGAGGATGCTGACCGCGACCATCGTCCTGACAACTGGACAGAACCAGGCAACTAAGCAATAACAGGCCGGTAAACCAGGTTGGTAAATTTTTGCCGCCCATGATGATTCTCCCGTTCGCGCTTATGGCGCTGGCAGACATGCTGCCTCGGTCAGCGGACACCTCGGTTCCATCAGCCGAGACACCGATCCCGTGAGACGACACATCACTTTGGTTAGCGGACATACCGCTTCGGTCGGCGGGTACGCCCCGGTGATCGTCGCGGTTGCTCGTTAAGCGATCATCACACGCCGCCCTAATCATTAGATGCCGGCAAGGTCAAACGGACAAGCAGTCAACGGACAAACGGCCTTAGTCGCCGGCAGCTTCTGGCCATCCCTATACACTGAACCGATGCGGGCGCGCTGGTTGATGACACGGTCATCGAAGAATGGAAAGCTTCGGGCCCTCCCTATCAACTGAACCGGTGCGGGCCCAATACGCAAACCTGCTCGAACGGCAATCATCTTTTGCACCTGGCTTGGGCTCGATAAGCGGCGGGCGAGTACTGGCTGGTGGCGGGCGACGGGTGACCAGTGAGGGCTGTCGGCGACCTGAGCAATGCCTGGGCAGGAAACCTGGCGATAGAATGGTAGCAGGAGGTGTGGCGTGTTTCGCAATGTGCTGCGAGTGCTTGGCCGAAATCCGGAAACGGTTGGTGGGATTGCGGCTGGTCTGGTGCTGGTTTCATTGTTGATGTGGTGGCTGGTTTCGCGGCAGGGCGGTGGGCTAACGGTACCCGCTTTATCTTCGGGAGAGCAGGAAATTGCCTGGCTGATGCCGGCGACGAATCGGCCGAACTGGGACCGTTTCCTCGAGGCCGCTCGTTTGCTGGTGGCCCATTCCGGTGGAGAACTTTCCTGGGCCAGCGATCCGGTGCTGGCACGCGGTTCACGGGATATTCCCGGTTTCGCTCTGGCTCGACGAAATGGCACAGGACGGTTGTGGTTCCGCTGGTACAAGCTGACCAGCGACTACTCGGCGGAGCACTGGCTGGCGGGATTGTTGCGACGCCGACCCAAGCCCCTGGCGATTCTCGGTGGCAATACCAGCGACCGTGCCCTGGAACTGGCTCGATTACTTCGACACTGGCACGACTCCGACAGCAGTACTCCAGCGCTCCTGCTGACCACTGCCACCGCAGATGACGTCGAGGTCGCGCCTGGTGAAGGACTTTATCCCCTGCTCCAGGTGTACCCGCAGCGAAGCTTTCGCTTTTGTTTCACGAACCGACAAATGGCCGACGCGCTGGTGGATTTTCTATCCTGCCGGCCGGATTGGTTGCCCGAAGATAGTGTCTGGGATGCCATAACCTGGCGGGATGACCCCTATTCCGAGGATTTTACCAACCGCGTTAGCGACGCCCTGCTCCAGCGAAATCTCGGGCAGGTGCGAAAGTCGGTCGTGCCTTACAGCGTTGGCGAGGCTTGGCTACCCAACGTGCGGGAACGCCAGATCATCGAAGAGGACCTGGCCGAGCGGATAGCGCAAACACCGGCCTCGCCGCGCGTTCTGGTTTTGCCCACAGTGGAACGAACCGCGCGACGGGTGCTGATCGGCCTGGGGCAAGCAGCGCCCTTGACCGCGGGGCAGATTACCGTAGTGGTCGGCGATTCCATCAGCTTCAACGTGGTCTGCCGCGACCGACGGCTGCTCTGGCCAACGGAATTGCTGCCCATGCGGGTGCTCCTTTTCGCTCACGAAGACCCGGCACACCTGATGGGCACCACGTCGCCCCGGCTGGCGGAACTGGCTTCCCAGACCGCATCCGCGATAGGCAAGGTGTGTGGCCAGTGGCCAGTGAGCATTCCCGCGTTCAGCCAGCTATGCAACCGGCATGCTGCTACGGACGATCTGCTTTTGTGGGTGCGGATTCTGCAAGCGGTAACCCAGGCCGCCTGGACGACGCAAAGCAGCCAGCATCAGCCTGCTGCTCCCGGACCGGGATCACACCTGGCGGATGTGGAAACGTTCCTGATGCGGCTGCGGAATTTCCGAAACGAGCAGGGAGAACCTTTCTTCGAGGCCGACGGCAATCGTCGTTTGGGTTCCGGTGAGTATGTCGTCTGTTTGCAACCTGTACGCCGACCTTACCGTCTCGATACTTGGGCGGTGCTTGAAATCTGGCACAGGCGTCCCGATCCGGAACGGCAACGGTCCTGGTATCTGCAAAATCGCTGGCTTTTGTGCGAGGAGTAAGTAACCGCAGCCGGTCGGAAGGAATTAGCCATTTGAGGCGAGATAAGCCCGTGAAGCTCTGGCGGGAGTGGCTGATTGGTCTGGTGCCGCCGCTTATTTTGCTGGTGCTGCTCGCACTGGCGAGCGGTTACGCGGTTTATTTTCGCTTTCGCGGTGAGGAAGCTGCCGACGAACGCGCCCTCCGCGAATGGCTCGAAGAATCACGCGTCTTCCGCAAAACCCTTTCGGAACTGGGCCGCGAGTATTTCTCCGCCACCTCCGCAGAACAACGCGAAAAGCTCCGACAGGAATTGCAGGACCAGTTGTATGCGATCGCCGCCCCGCTGCGTCAGTTTGCCACTCACCTGCCTTTGTTTCCCACGGTGTATCGCCTGGAATTGCATTTACGGCCGTCTGGAAAAAACCGTGCCACTGCTTCGTCACCTGACAACTTTGCCGGCGATCCCACTGACAACGGGTTGACGTTACTTTCCGACCAGCGTCCGGAACAAAACCCCGACGCGGCGCAAACCGTTATCGTGTGGGAAAGCGCGTTGCCTTTCGACGCCGAGCAGGTTCGCCGGCTGGAACACGTGCTGGTAGAAGATGCGCTCGGAAGCATGCGGGCGGTGGTCTGGTATCAGTTACACGCCTTCGCGCATCAGCAACTTCGCGCCATGGAACAGGAACGGTTTACCTGGGGACTGCTAAGTCTCATCCTGGGCATCTCGTTGGCAGCAGTGGCCTGGGTAGCGGTCTATCTGTTCCGACAGCGACGCCGGGAGCAGGAAGCCACCGCCGCACGTCAGCGGTTAGAGGAAGCGCGTCGGCTGGCCCTGGAAAACGAATTACGCCGACAGCGAGCCGAGCAGGAGGCCCTGCAGTTGCGTTCGCAGATTTTCGCCCAGCTGGCCGTGCTCGCCGGCTGTTATGCCCACAACATCAAGAATCTGCTGGTGCGGCCGATAGCCCTGCTGCGGCAGTGCTTGCAGCAACCGATTGAAGATCAGCTCCGCACCGCTTTGCAGGAAGTGGAAAGCGCACTGGGCACCGTGACCGATCGTTTGCAGGAAATTCTCCACACCGTCCGGCGCGATCCCACGCAAAGCGAGCGAGTCCATTTCGATCTGAACAGCCTGGTCAGCGAAGTGCATGCGCAGTGGTCGGAACTGGCCCGTCAGCGCTGGAAGCTGGAATTGCAAGTCGAACCGAACCCGGAGCCGCTTCCGGTCTTTGCCGATCGTTCGCAGATTCTGCAAGCAGTGGAAAATCTCCTGTTCAATGCTCGCGATGCGACCTTCGAAATGCGGAACCGCTTACGTCAGCGTGCCTATGCCGAAATGGGCGACGCCGAGGCTCGTAAACAGGCACTGTTGCAAGCGGCAGCCTGGCGAGGGTGCGTAGAGTTGCGCACGTATCGTCTGCCGATGAACATTCGCCCCGCGGCAACGCCACCGGAGATTGCTTCCAAACCGCAATCATCTGCCGTACCCACGCACCGTGCCGGTGAATGCACCGGTTCCGAAAACAATAATCCGCTACCGGATGGGCACACACAACGGAGCCGAGCCGCAACCTGGGCGGTTCTCGAAGTCAGCGATAACGGAGTCGGCATGACGCCCGAAGTCCTGGCTCGATGTACCGAACCATATTTCACCACCAAACGCGACAGCGCTGTTCATGAAGGCAACGCCACCGGCATCGGCCTGGGATTAGCTTTCGTTCGCATTATCGTCGAGCAACATGGCGGTCAGTTGCACATGGAGTCGTGTCCGGAAGCGGGAACTCGGGTATGTTTGCTGCTGCCGATGCAGGAAGCGGACGTGCTCCCGACCACCGCCAGAGAAGCTCCTGCCTCAGCATAGACCATCGCGCAAGATTTCGCGGGCAGCGTTATAACCGCAGGCTCCCATCACACCACCGCCCGGATGCGTGGCTGCGCCGCACAGGTACAATCCGCGGATCGGCGTGCGGTAATTCGCATACCCCGGCACCGGACGAAAGCAAAACAGTTGCGGCAGGGTCATCGCTCCCTGAAAGATGTTGCCGCCGGTCAGACTGAACTCCCGCTCCAAATCCAGCGGCGAGAGCACCTGCCGATGCAGCACGGCTCGCGGCACGTTGGGAGCATATTGCCCGACAATTTCCAGACAGCGATCGGCAAATGCCTCTTTGATTTCGTCCCAGTTTCCTTGCCGCAAATGATACGGTGCATACTGCACGAAAATGGACATGATGTGGCGACCAGGCGGGGCAACGGTGGCATCCACCGTGCTCGGTACGGTGATCTCCAGAATCGGTGCTTGCGAGGGTTGACCGTACTTGGCATCGTCAAACGCACGCTCCAGGTAGTCGAAACCAGGGCAGATGTGAATGGTACCGTGAAGCTGTCCCCGATCATTTCCCGGCAGAGCCGTGAAACTGGGCGCTTCTGCCAGAGCCAGGTTGATTTTCATCGAAGCACTGGAGTAATCCAGTCGGCGGACGGCTTCGAGGAAATCCTCGGGTAACGTTTGCGGCTCGCACAGCCGGAGAAAAGTTACGTGGGCATCGGCGTTGGAGACGACGACGGAACTGCGAAACTCGCGGCCATCGGTGAGCACTACCCCGCGTGCCTGGTCACGCTCGACGAGAATGCGAGCTACCTCCGCCTGGGTCAGGATGGCGGCTCCGTGCTCCTGAGCCGCACTGGCAAGGGCGCGCGTCAAGGCCCCCATGCCGCCCTGCACATAGCCCCACACTCCCCGCACGCCTTCGCACTCACCCATTACGTGATGAAACAACACATAAGCGGTACCAGGCTGCGACGGGGAAGCCAGCGTTCCGATGATCGCATCCGTGGCAAGCGTCACCTTCAGTTCTTCCGATTCAAACCAGCGGTCGAGAATACTGCGGGCCGGAGCAGTGAGAATCTCCACCAGACGGTGTCCCAGTTGCCGACCCAGACCCCGAAATCGCCAGCCGAGTCGCAGCGTACCGGTAAGGTCCTGCCAGGTGTTGGCCCACGGATCGGGGGGCGTTTGCATCAAGGTAGGTTCGATAAAGCCTGCGATCTCTTCCAGCCAGCGTTCGTAGCGCGGGTAGGCTTCGGCATCGCGTCTGGAGAATTTGCCGATTTCAGCGGCGTTCAAATCGGCATCCGGACCCAGTAAAAGATACCTGCCATCCGGAAAGGGCGTAAACGAAGAGGGTCGGCGTGGCAGCATCTGAAACCCGTGCCGTTTCAGTTCCAGCTCTCGAACAATCTCCGGGCGAAACAGGCTGTTGACGTAAGCGCACACCGAGACCTGAAAACCTGGCCACAGTTCCTCGGTAACACATGCCCCGCCCACGACGTGGCGACGCTCCAGTACCAGCACGCTTTTCCCTGCACGGGCCAGATAGGCAGCACAAACTAGCCCGTTGTGACCGGCACCAATAACGATGGCGTCATAAAAACTGCGGAGCGCTGGCGAAGGCAGGGTCGAACCGACTGAGCGAGACCGATTCTCTGCCGGGCCAGCCATGGCCTCCTCCGTTGCACCTCATCAAGGGCGACCTGGTCATCGCCCTGGCCGTCGGTTGGCAATCTGCCGGTCGCCCCTGCAATTGGCTGCCGAGAGGGCGAAGGTTGCTGCGCTGGGCAACGGTTCACCCGTGGTCCCTGCAACGGTGACGAGCTGGCGGTTGCCCCTTCCGCTCCCCAGTAACCGTCGGCATCACTCTTTAGCCGGTTTACCGCTGCCGATGGTGTACAGGTAGATGATGTGATCGCGGAAACCGCTTTGTTCGCTCACCGTGACTACCGAATCGGGTTTCCAGCCGGGCACTTCGAAGTCGTGCGAAACCACGCGGGCGCCGGGCTTCAGTTCACGCTCCAGGATGGGGCGAACTTTCTGGTTGAATTCGGGCAACATGTACAGTGTGACGACGGTAGCGCGGCTGATGTCATGGACTTTGAGAGCATCGCCCAGACGGATTTCCACGAGCTTTTCGACACCGTTTTTCTTGACGTTTTCCAGTGCCTCCTTGACCCGCACGGGGTCAATATCAATACCGACACCGCGAGCGCCGAATTTTTTGGCGGCCAGCACGACGATCCGTCCGTCGCCGCATCCCAGATCATAGACGATGTCGTTTTTGCTCACCTTGGCTACTTCGAGCATCTTCATCACCACCTCTTCGGAGGTGGGCACGAAGATAATCTCGCTGGAAGCGGTGTCTTTGCCTGGCCGCAAATCCACGACGACTTCCTTGCCGGCTTCAAATTCCACGACCCGCATCCGCACGTGTTTGAAGCCGTTGGTGGGATGGATGAGTTTGAGCACGTAGAAGTAAGTTTTGCCCGGTTCCAGTGGCGGTGTCAAAAAGAGGCGTTCCTCGCCGGTGGATTTGGTCTTTTCCCCACCAATTTCCAGCTCGGCATCTTTCGGTAACAGGACGCGAATCAGCGCTTTGTCCGACGGAATGGGGTTACTGCTCTGCTGCTGCCCCACGGCGCTGATACGCCAGCCTGTCCAGGCCAGCGCAGCCAACAAACCCAGTCCTGCAACCAGGGCCAGCACGATAGTGCAAATCCGTGCACGCACCATTTGTTGCCGCATCATTTTGCTCTCCTCGTAAGCGATTCGTCCCAGGGATCACCGGGGAAAAGCGCGTCGCTCTCGTCGGCGCTAATTTCCTTCCTTTTGCAGCGGGATGATATAGAGATACACCGTATGTTCGCGTGCGAATCCTTCACCGGGATCTACGCGCACTTCCTTGACGTGTTTGTAGCCGGGGATGCGAAAATCGTGGGTGACCACGCGCGAGCCGGGTTTCATCTTCTGCAATTGCGGCACCAGTTTCGCGTTCAGGTTGGGCAACAGGTACAAACAAACAACGGTCGCGGGACTGACGTCCACGGTGAAGATGTCGCGCTGTTCGATTTTGACCAGGTCTTCCACGCCGTTTTTCTTGACGTTTTCCAGCGACTCCTTGATGCGTTCGGGGTCAATGTCGTAGCCGACGGCCTTGCACTTGTACTTGCGGGCAGCGGTGACGACGATGCGTCCATCGCCACAACCCAGGTCGTACACGACATCGTCTTTGGTCACGCCGGCCACTTCCAGCATCTTTTCCACCACTTTTTGCGGTGTAGGAACGTACACGACATCCGGTTTGAGCTTCGGCTTGTCCTGCTGGAGGACATAAAACGCATCAGCTGCGCGGTTGCCCAATCCTTTGCCGGGTGCCTCCGGCTTATCAGACCCTTTGATAATCCACAAATAAACGTCGTGTTCCAGGCCGTTCTCGTCGGTTACGGTGATGTGTTTATCGGGCTTCCAATCGCCCATGTCGAAATCGTGGGAGACGATGCGGGTGCCCGGCTTGAGTTTCTGCAACTTCGGCCGCAGTTTCAGATTCAATTCGGGGAGCAGGTACAGGGTGATTACGGTGGCCTCGCTCAGGTCCACCTGGAAGAGATCGGCCCGCTCAATGGTGACGAGCTTTTCGACGCCATTCTTTTTGACATTGTCCAGCGACTCTTTGATCCGCTCGGGATCAATGTCGATCCCCTTCCCGCGTGCTCCGTACTTTTTGGCCGCCGTGACCACTATCCGCCCATCACCGCAGCCCAGGTCATACACGACATCCTTGTTGGTCACCTGGGCCAGTTCCAGCATCTTCTCCACCACAGGTTGCGGCGTGGGAACGAAGATAACGTCGGGCTTGCGATTTACTGGCGGCTCTTTTTTCTCTGGGGCCGGCTGAACCGGTTTAGGCTCGGCTTTTTTCTCCTCGGCCTTCTTTTCAGCGGGCTTTTTATCTTCGGGCTTTTTCACCGGTGGCTTCTGATCGGTCTTTTTCGGTTCGGGACGGGCTACGCGGAAATCAAATTCGGCCGGTTTGCCGCCGACGAACGTGATCACCTCTTTGCGCACCGTGCCGTCCGCGTAGATGATCACCACGTCGTAGGTGTACTCGCGCCCCGCACGAATCGGCGGCGTCAGAAATTGCCGCAACTCACCGGTCGCCTTGGTAGCGTAGCCGCCGATTTCCAGTTTCGCGTCCGCGGGAACACGGATGGTGATCCCCGTCTGGACAAGAACCTCGCGCTGGGCCAGCGTGACAGTTACGCTCACGTCCAGCAGGAGCAGCAGCGTCAGGCCAATCCGCTTCGACATGGTTAGACTCCTCTCGGTGAAGCAGGTTTCCAGGTCACAGGAGCCAGCTCAATCACCAATGCCAGCGCCTTCAGGGTTGCAGCTACCGCATTCCTTTCGACTGTACTCATCCCTTCTTGGAGCCAGTATTGTAGAGAGAAGCGCGTGGAAATAAATCCCCCGCATTTTTGGGCGGCTGGATGTCGGCGACTCGTCACCGGCGATCTTCGGGTGTCGGGCGAAGTCCCGCGTGTTGGCTTGTTGACCATAGTTGCGGCAATTGCCCGGCATTCCGGATTTCGGTCGGGGCAACGCTTCCGGGCACTACGCAGGCGTGCCTTCCGAATCGAGGCTGCCCGGTTTGCCGGACAGGAAATACACGGGCACTCCCAGAATCACCGGTACAGCAAAGATGGCCGATAGCCAGCCCGCATAGGTGATGCTGTTGTAAAGCATCCACGCGCAGGTGAGGCAGAATAGAAACGGCACAAAGGGATAAAGTGGCGTTCGGAAAGGCCTGTCCCGCTGGGGCTCCAGTTCGCGGAGCTGGAAGAGCGAGAGTCCGGCCAGCAAGAAGAAGATCCAGAAAATCGGAGCGGTCGCGGCGACCAGTGTTCCGAACCCGCCGAAATACTGCCGCCAGGGTATTTCCACTCGCCAGGCCGACAGAGATTCTCCGTGAGCGTTGCGGAGCGTTAGCTGCCGGACCGAGAGCTCCGCCAGTTGCCAATTCTCTTTCAGCAACGTCCGCCACTGGTCGGGAACCGGTGGATCGGCAGTGGGCTGATTTTCCGAATCCGCCTGGAAGCGCAGGCTATTCTGCTGCAGGTGCACCTGACCGCGCACGGCCAATTTGCCTTCGGCGTGGATGGCAAAAGTCCCTCGCAACAGAGGCGAAGGTGAGTCTGGGGTATTTCGATCAGCCGGGAGCAATTGGATTTCCAGCATTCCCTGAGTGTTTTCCCACTGGCCGTTCAGCAAACCCGCGGCATCGTTGGGCATACCCCGCAGCAGATAGCGAGCATGGCCCACCAGACTGTCCACGAAGCGGCGACCAGGCTCCGTACCAACTGCGCCAATCATCGCCAGGGCGATGATCCATTGCAAAAGCAGCGACCAGTGGGGCGAACCAAGCCGGGGATGCCATTGCGCCAGCCAGGCAAAGACCCGATGCTCTGCTCCCAGCGCCGAATAAATCCGTGCCCCGGTGAAAATCAAGCCGTTCACTGCTCCCAGGGCCGAAACGATGATGATCAAGTGCATGGTGGCCGAACCGGATTTACCGAGAAATTGGTTCAGCAAACGCCCCGGCACATCCCCTTTCTGCACACCGTCGTACCCGAGACCGAGCAGGTAGGCGAGGTTGACCAGCAGATAAATGATCGTGATCAGCCCCACGCCGAGGAACAGCGCCAGCGGCAAGTTGCGGCGGAGATTACGCACTTCTCCGGCCACGAAGGCGGCATCGTTCCAGCCACCGTAGGCGTACAGCACCATGATCATGGCAAAACCGAAACCGAGCGGCCCGGCAGTGTGCTGTGCCGGCACGGTCAGGGCGTCAGGTTTGGCCAGGAGAAATCCGGCCACGATAATGCTGCCCAGTCCCAGCACCTTGACCACGCTCAAGAGGTTTTGCGTCCACTTGCCGAACACCACTCCGGCGATGTTGAGCAGCGACAACACGGTCACGCTCGCCGCTGCCAGCAGAGCCCGCCGGTTTTCCGACACCCCGGGATGGGATTGATTGGAGTCGGCAAAGAACAGTTGGTCGGCGGCATTGGCAAACACAAAAGCCATCGAGCCGATGCTTGCCGTCAGAATCGCCGTCAACTGTGCCCAGCCGAACAAAAATCCCGTCAACCGTCCAAATGCTCGCGTCAGGTAAACATAATCGCCACCGATACGAGGATAAGTTGTCCCCAGCTCGGCATAAACAAACGCCCCAACCAGAGCCAGCATTCCTCCCAGGAACCAGGCGAACAAACCCATCCAGGGCCCGCTCACGTTACTGAAAATCAGCGGTGGAACCTCGTAGATGCTCGAACCGATAACGATACCCACAATGATACACACCGCATCGAACAAACTCAGCGAGGCACGCGGTTCCCCAGGTCGTTGCCGATTTTCCATAAGTTTACCTTTCGTATGAGCGGGATAGCTGTGCAGGCCCTGGGCCGACCGTTATTCGGAATCGCACTCAGCCCGGCCAGTTGTTAGTGTCGCCAGGCCACTGTGGATAGCCGGATAACGCTCGGCTGGCCCAGGGGTCCTCTCCTTCGACCACACATGGAGACTCTTGCAGGTGTGGGCTTACGGTTCCCGTTTATTGTTAGCCCGATTGCCCCGGCAAGCGTATCGCTACCTGCGAAGGTATAAGTCGCTAGTGTAAGAGACGATGGGTCGGTCGCCAATGTTCCCGCGCTGGCGCGATAATTTCGCCGATCATTCGTCTTCGCTCCCGGTCTGCAGCGGAGACGGTTCGGCTTCAAGATGCAGCAGCTTGCGAGGCTCTTTTCGCACTGCTGAGGAAAGCGTCGGCAATCCAGGTATCGAGGAGCAGTTGCCCCACATGGTAAAAAAGCATCGGGACAATCGCCAGGGGCAGGTTGGCAAAGTAAGTGGTGGCGATTTGCAGACTGACGGGCAAAGTTTTCTGGCTACCGGCAAAAGCGACGGCGATCCGCTGCCCGCGGTCGAACCGCAACCAAAATGCGCCTTGCCAGGCCATCAGCAGAGCCGCCAGATGCAGTCCCGGTGCCACCACCAATGACAGCAGCACAGGAAACAGTTGTTCCCGCCAGGCATTTTTGCCGAGGCGCAGTCCGATCATGGTTACCGCCTGCAGAATCACCATCAGGATCAGCAAGCGAGCCAGCACGCTGAGGAAACCCCGGCCCCGCTCGGCCAGTCGGCGCACTGTCGTACTGGTACGCAACAATTGAGCGATCACCAGCGGCCCGACTAACACGAAAAGCAAGTCGGCCATCAAGAGCCATGCGTCCAGTGATACCTCTGCGCCGAGCGAAAACGCCAGCCAGCTGGTGGTGAACAACCAGGCGGTGTTGCTGCTGACCACCGTGACGACGATGGCGGTTGCTTCATTGCCCCCGGCCAGACGGGTCCAGATGGCCGCAGATGCCAGCGTGCAGGGAACGGCCGTGCAGACCACGATCCCGACCCCATACTCCGGATAACCGCCAACGCGAAAAAGCCAGCCCGCAGCAAGACCGCCGACGGGTAAAACGCCGTAGCTGATGAACATGCCCATAACACCGGCCCAGGACGCAACGCAGCTGCCAGAAGTTGCCGCAAGGGTAAACCCAGCGTCGTCAGCAGCGTTACCAGCGCAATGTTCCACCGCGGCGAAATCTTGCCCAACCAGGGAGAGATTGCTTCTGCTTCCAGCAGGCAAACCAGGACACCAAGCCCGACCGTTACCACAAACCACCGGGAACGCAATCTCTCCCACAACTGACATGCTCGTTTTGCTACGACGCTGTCAAGCCCCATCGAGTTCTCCTGAGCAAAATCCCGACTGGCGACCGGTAGAACGAAGGCCACGAAAGTCAGCAAGGGTCTTCGGCTGACCTTCACTTTTCTGTGCAAGTATCCGTTCGGGCGACACCATCCAGGCGACAAGTCATCGTTATGGCACGGAGATGGTAGCTGCAAGTGCTACGCGGCGCCGGGATGCCTTACGATTTTGCGTTTTCAACTGCGCCGACTATCCACAGGGCTGCTATTATGCAAGACTGCTATCGCGGCCCAGCTTGCATTTCGAGCGCACGCACCTAACCCCCACCCAAGGTCTGTTTCGGCCGGAAACAATTGCCGTTGCGCCAACGAGTTCGCATTGGCCGAGGGAACGCAAAGCGAGTTCGCGGCAAGGACGTCGAGCCGTCAATCCAAACCGGACAGCGGTAAATCATCTCGAAACCTGATCCGCCCACAAAGCACCAGTAGCCACAACCGTCGAGCCACAAAGCCGGTAGCGGTAGGTGGTCGCGGCCTCCGGTAGTCGAGGGTTGGTACCCGTGCACCCGGCACCAGTACCGTCCCGCGGTAACGGTACGTCATCGCGGGCTTCGCTAGTGGACGTGTGCATTACGCTGTCGGGCCGTTGAAGGCGGGCAGGAAACCGAGGAAGTACCCTCCGTGGGTTGCTGAAACTTATAGCTGGTAGAGCATCGAAGGCAGGTGGGAAAGCCGGGCCGCTCGCGGTTCCGCATTTTCACCGCGGTTTTGCCAACCGCTTGCGATGATAAGCATGCCCGGCTCGAAGAGCCACGCCAACCCGTCTGGTGCGAAGCGAGGTGTTTCAAATCGGGCAACCGCACCTGGTCGGTGAAAGGTCCGTCAGCCTGGCTACGGGCCTATCTCACGGCTGGGGACTTCGCCGAGTCCATGGGGATTGCCTGGGGACGCATCAGGCTTGCACGAAAAACGGGCAACAAAGCATTACCCCTGCTAATAGTAATGGTTCACCTGTTGCCGGGCTTCACAGTCGTGCCCGCAACATGCGGTGGAACAGCCCACCAGCAAGGACGCATCTGTTTTCGGCTTGGCTTTTGCACACTGGTACGCCCGCGCGATTGGTCGCTTGGAAGAGCCCGCCTACCCTCGTAGTGGGGTATCGGGGGAAGGTGGCCTCGCAAGCTTGCGCGATAGGTCGCTCGGAAGAGCACTGTCAGCGCAGCTGCAGGGCAGAGCTAACTGCGCTGTGGCAGGGATGCCAAATACGAAAGGCATTCGAAGCGAGCGCCGTTCTGAGCAGGGACGCTGCCGTCCTGATGTCGCATGTCAGGAAGGTAGTGCAACCGGAAAAGGCAAACCCATTTTGAGGAGGTCGAACCAGTCGTCCTGATGTCGCGTGGCAGGAACGGGAATGCGACGGTGAAGGCAATCGTCCGACAAGGAACAAGGGTTGCTCGAAAACGCAATCGCCACCTGCGGGGCCGCCCGGCCTGAGCTGGGTCATGGGAGAGGTGGCTCGGCGGGTCGGTGCGGCCCTTTCTAGTAACGGAACTGGCTGGGAAAAACGTTGCTCAAAGCCTTGCCTTCATTATGAGCACTTGGCCGAATCCTTCAGGATATCAAGCACTCACAGCGATGCTAGCCAGGAGTTTCCTCGGTTTACAGCCGCACAGGCGCACGCAACTTTGTATTGAGGCCGGGTGCACAGAGCACTGCCACTAACCGCTAACCCTAGGGGATTAAAGCTTTGAGTGGTTCCAGGGCCAGTGTTGTGTACCGAGGCCCATTGTTTTGACCCTGATGCTGCCCCGAATAATTCATTCAAGCAGAGACCATTTTTGCACTCCTGGACCGGAGTAACAAGCCATGACTGCTTTTCAATGGGTGGTCGTACCGGTTTTATTGGGCCTCTTTGCCTGGGATGTCTGGCATTTGGGTAAGGGGCCGCTCACTACCGGTAGCCGGCTGATGCGCATGTTTTTGTGGCTGACGGCAGCGGTAGCGATCCTGCGCCCCGACTGGGTCCAGGCTATCGCTCAGATGCTGGGGATCGGTTTGGGAGCGAACCTGGTGCTGTACCTGTTCGCATTGGCGTTTTTGTGGACGAGCTTTTTCCTATATGCACGCATTGTGCGATTGCGGCAGGATTTGACAGAAGTGGTGCGGCAACTGGCATGGATGCGAGCCCGCCGTGGCCAGCTGTCTTGACGCTGAACGTTGTCCTGGCGAAAATGTCTTATGGAGTTTCCTGGAAGCAGGCCTGCAAAATGGAGGGTGAACCATGCGAATCTGCCTGGCGCTACTTGGACTGGCACTGTGGCTCGGCACGACCGCAGCCGAGGAAATTCGTGGCCAATATGTCGAGGCGCGTACCTGCGATGTCTGGGTCGGAGCGTGCTTCGCCAATGCAGAAATGCACCAGACCGGGAAACATGCCACCCTGGCCTGGCACGTCGAACAGGGTACGCTGGACGGTGTGCGGCTGGACGGTTTGAGCGTAGTGGCCGTTGTGGAAGCACGGGAAACGCTTGGCCTGAAACAAACCGGACCGGGCAAGGCAGTCATCCTGGTGGACGAACGCGCCGATGCCCGGCAGCGCGAAGCCCTGGTGAAACTCGCCCGGACGCTCGGCGGTATCCTGACCGAACAAGTGGTGGCGGTCCGTTCTGCCCCGATCCAGGTGAGCGTGAATCGGTGCAGCGAAGGTGGATGTGCGTTAGTTGAGGCTGGCGTGGCCCGCATCGAAACCCGCTGCATTCACCCACACGAAGACAGCGTTTGCGGCCACGAAGATAACTTTTACGCACCACTGGCCAAAGGAGTGCACGCTCGCTCGGCTATGGTTACCGAGCATTCCTTTACCGGCACCGGTTTCGACAAGACCTGGAAAGACGCCAACCGCCGCGGTGCCTACATCGGCACATTCAGCCTGCAAAACTGATTCTGCTGCCCCACGGCGAAACCTGGCCTACCGCTTTTCCCAAACAATCCACTGCGCCAGAATTACGTTGCCTTCTGATTTTTCCCGCATTATTTTCCTCGGTGGCATAAGGGGCCCAGGTCTATCCCCTGACCGCCTTCTCACAAACCAGACGAGCGCCTGTTTCTTCAAAGAAGCGGATGCACTCCCGGTGTGCCTGACGCCCGCCTGAACGACCTTTTCTTGGCCCCGCCAATAGGTGTGAGATCGGGCAAGGCATTTTGCGAAACCGCGAGCAGGGGAAGCGCTGCTTCCCCTTCATTTTTGCACCGCTTTCTGAGAACGGGCTGGAAGCGATACGGCATATACGGAGGGAACAATGTCCCCGCAACTTTTGCTGCGAGCGATGGTGGCGATACTGGGAGTCGTGTGGCCAGCATCTCTTCTTTTTGGCCAGGCTGGTGGATATTCCGTCAAGGTGGAGAAATTAGACCCACCAAAGGAAGTAGCTCCTGAGGTTGCTAAGGTGTTATCCGCGCAGGCTCTGCGTGTGCTCGACAAGCAAGGGCAGGTGCTGTGCGAAATCTGGTTGCGGGAGACGGTGCCGCTGGCGAAACCTCCCGCCGGCGATGCGGCGCGTTACCGCGACCTGGCCGAGACTACCTTGCTGGGAGTCATTCGCTGGGTGCAGCCGGGCAGCGATTATCGTAAGCAGAAAATTAAGCCCGGCGTTTACACGCTGCGTCTGGCCTATCAGCCGGAAGATGGCGATCACATGGGCACAGCTCCGTACACGGAGTTCCTCCTGCTCACGCCGCACCATCTGGATAAATCTCCCGCAGCGCTCGACAGTCCAAAAGACCTGCACGATCTCAGTGCCAAAGCAGCCGGCAGCAACCACCCGGCGGTGTTTCTGCTTTTCCCGGCCAAACCGCTGGCCCAGCCGGAAATCCGAGATCATGGCAACGGCCATTTTGTTTTGCACACCAGTATCCCGGCGGTCATCAACGGCAAAAAAGTGATTCTGCCGATCGCGTTGACCATCGTCGGTCATTCGTCGGCGGGCTAGTGCTCTGCTGCGGCTCTATCCTTGAACATCCTGCTGCGTAGCATTGTTTTGCGCCAGGGTATGTCCGAATTTGAACCGGCAGAGTCGGCGGAACAAATTGCGAGGGCATCATGATTGTCGTCATGAAACCGGATGCTACCGACGAACAGATCCGCCACGTGATTCAACGGATCGAGGAACTGGGCCTGAAAAGCCACCCGATTCGCGGTCAATATTTGACCGTGGTTGCGGTGATCGGCGATGAGCCGGAACCGGTGCGACAGGCGTTGGCTACCGCGGATGGCGTCGAGAAGGTGGTTCCGATCCTGGCTCCGTACAAGCTCGCCAGTCGGGAGGTGAAAGCGGAGCGGACAGTGGTTCGGGCCAGGACACTGGAGATCGGTGGCGGGCGCGTTGGCGTCATTGCCGGGCCTTGCTCTGTCGAGACTCGCGACCAGATTTTGCAAACCGCCGAGGCTGTGCGCGAAGCAGGTGCCTGTGCCCTGCGCGGGGGCGCTTTCAAACCACGCACCAGTCCCTATTCCTTCCAGGGACTCAAAACGAAAGGCTTGGAACTGCTGGCCGAAGCACGCGAACGAACCGGATTAGCGATCGTTACCGAAGTGCTGGCGCCCGAACACGTCCCTATCCTGGCCGAATTCGCTGACGTCTTGCAGGTTGGCGCACGAAACATGCAAAATTTCCCGTTACTGGAAGCCGTGGGCCAGTCCGGCTTGCCTGTGCTGCTGAAGCGAGGACCCGCGGCCACGATTGAGGAATTCCTGCTGGCCGCCGAATACATACTCAAAACCGGCAACTCGCAGGTGATCCTTTGCGAGCGTGGCATTCGCACCTTTGAAGACCACGTTCGCTTCACGCTGCCGTTAGCCAGTGTCCCCTGGTTGCATCAGCATACGCACCTGCCGGTCATCGTCGATCCCAGCCACGGCACAGGGCGAAGCTCGCTGGTTACCGCGATGGCACGTGCCGCTGTCGCCGCGGGTGCCGACGGGCTGATGATTGAAGTCCATCCCGATCCGGAACATGCCTGGAGCGACGGTGCCCAGAGTTTGACGCCGGCCCAGTTTCGACAGCTCATGCAGGAATGCCGCGCGGTCGCGGAAGCGCTTGGCCGAGCTTTGTAAATTTGTTGCCCGGCCGCTCCGTGAGCTTCCGTTCCGCCGCCTTGCCTCGCCGAAGCCGATATAGCGAGCATGGCTCGCAGGTTTTCGATTTCCCGGTTATGATGCGTACAATGAACTGCCAGCCGGGCCAAGGTTCGCGCCTGAGATTCACACACATGAGCCCGGCGCATGCACGGAATTTTTGGACAAACCAGATATGTTTGTGGATCGCGTCGAGATTTACGTCAAAGGAGGAGATGGTGGTCGGGGCATAGTGAGCTTCCGCCGGGAAAAATACGTCCCGCGTGGCGGTCCCGATGGCGGCGACGGTGGCAAAGGGGGCGACGTCATCCTGCGGGCCGTGCCTGGAACCGATTCCCTGGCAGCTGTGGCACAACGCAAACATTACCGTGCCGAGTCCGGGAAACCCGGTGGCCCGAATAACCGCCACGGTGCTGACGGTCAGGACCTGATCATCCCCGTGCCTCCGGGTACGGTCGTGCGAGACCGCGACCGTGGCCATGTTTTGCGCGACTTAGTCCGTCCAGGCGAAGAGGTGGTCGTGGCTCGCGGTGGACGCGGCGGCCGTGGCAACAAGGCTTTCGCTACGCCAACCTTGCGGACGCCCCGCTTCGCTGAACCCGGCGAACCCGGCGAGGAACGCTGGCTTATCCTGGAGCTTAAACTAATCGCCGACGTCGGCCTGCTCGGCTTGCCCAATGCCGGGAAATCTACTCTTTTAAGCCGCTTATCTCGCGCTAAGCCGGAAATCGCCGATTATCCTTTTACCACTAAATATCCGAATCTCGGTCTGGTCGTTGTGGGAGAAGACCGATCCTTCGTCCTGGCCGACTTGCCTGGACTGATCGAAGGTGCCCACGCAGGCCACGGTTTGGGGCACGAATTCCTTCGTCACGTCGAACGTACCCGTGTCCTCGTTCATCTCGTGGAACCTTTTCCGGCAGATGGTTCCGACCCGCTCCACAATTACCGAGTGATCCGCCGCGAGCTCGAATTGCATAATCCTGCCCTGGTGCACCGCCCGGAAATTATCGCGGTCTCGAAAGGCGATCTTCCGGGCAGTGAAGAAGTGCGCCAGCGACTGGCCAGTCAATTGCGGCGACCGGTCTTACTTATTTCCGCCGTCACCGGGTTAGGTTTATCGGACTTAGTGGCCCAGATTCTGCAAGTATTAGACCGGGAGCAGGCGCGAACGGCCGACACTGAGCCTGAGCCGGTGCGTTCTTCCTCGCCGGTTAGCCAGGAGATAACATCGCCGCCCACCGAACAGGAACAACCGGTTCTGAACAAGACCACTCCTGATTAGTCGGACATAGCAAGGTCTAAATATGCTCCTCGTCGCGGATATAGGAAATAGCCGGATCAAGTGGGGTCTGGTCTCCGACGAGCGGTTGACAAGCATCGCTGCCTTACCCTTACCAACCGACTTAGACCTGGCTCAGCGTGCCTGGCAAAAGCAGGCGGAATTGTGGACTATACCTATGGGATCTCGTTGGGTACTCGCTACCACCAATCCGCCAGCTGCCACTATTTTGCAACGTTGGCTTGAGACTCGCGGTGATTTTGCATACCTGATAAAATCCTCTGCCGATCTGCCCATTCAGCTGGATGTAGATTTCCCGGAACGCGTTGGAGTTGACCGCCTGCTCAACGCGATAGCTGCAAATTATCGGATGGGCACTGGGCGACCTAAATATATAGTGGATGCCGGTTCCGCAATTACTCTGGACTGGGTGGACGCTCAAGGAGTGTTCCGTGGCGGTGCCATCTTACCTGGTTTTCGCCTGATGTCTCAGGCGTTGCATCAATATACTGCCCGGCTGCCGCTGGTGTCGCCCTGTGGAGAATTTCCAGCTTTGCCCGCCCGGCATACTGAAGCCGCAATCCAGGCCGGCATACTGGCAGCCATCCTGGGAGCTATTGGCATGTTAAGGCAACGATTCCAGGAGGCCCAAGCGGCGACCGGGAAACCAGCTGAGCAGAAAGACGCTTCGTGTTTGCATAGCAGCAAAGCGCTGCCAGAAAACCGGGAAATTGACTTAGTGGCTTTTCTCACCGGTGGAGACGCAGAATTGCTCTACCCACATCTTGGTAAAGCTTTTGTGCACTGGCCTGAAATGACCTTAGAGGGTCTGCGTCTGGTCGCTTTGCAACACGCTCGGGACTGGCTACCTGGTTAATCTGTGCCACGATGTTAGTCGCTCTAATATGTAAGCATAACCCGCCTCAAATGCGGTGTGAGCAAGCAAACCGCTAAAGCCCTCCTGAGTCACACCCTGGCTGCATCAAGGTGTTCCACTTAATGGGCCGAATGGGGTCTTCCTTATAATACGATGGAGCATCGGTGAAATTGTATCCGGTAAGCTATGTCTAGAATCTCCGATTACCGGACGCCAGGCACAAAACAATGCGTGAGCAAACTTGCAAGCAAAATGCCAGCTCGCCACAAATGTCGCGCTCAGATGGCGACATCGTAATGGCACGCCTGACACCAGCCGGAACCGCTGCTATCGGAGTAATCGGTCTGGCAGGACACGGGGCTGTCGCACTGATAGCATCGTGCATCCGTACCGCTGGTCAGAAGCACCCCTTGCGTGTCCCTAACACTAAGCTTGGCGAGCGACATGGACCCGCGGGCTCTTCTGTGCAGAAAACCGTGTTCGTCGGATGGTTCGATGACGGCAGGCAGTCCGATCAAATTGTAGTTGTGGTTCAATCCGGCTATGATCGCGAAATCGTCGAAATCCACTGTCACGGTGGCCCGGCCGTCATAGACTGGATTATGCAGGTACTCGAAACTAAAGGAGCCAGGCGAGTTGAGGTTCGTGACTGGTTGCGGCTAACTATACCGAATCCGATTAAGCGATCCGTCCTGGCGAGATTAGGACACGCGGCTACACTCAAGACCGCGGCGATATTACTCGATCAATTCCACGGCGCATGGGAACGTTGCGTCAGGCAAATCCAGGTACTGCTAGCCGAAAACCGCTGGTCGGAACTAACAGCACTGGTGGCTCGCCTGCGAGGCCTGATACCAGTTGGTAAACATCTATGCCGACCGTTTCTTATCGCACTCGCGGGAGCCCCGAACAGTGGGAAGAGCACCCTATTGAATGCTTTATTAGGATATACGCGAGCTATTACTTCGCCACAACCGGGCACGACTCGGGACGTTGTTACTGCCGAAACAGCATTTAACGGCTGGCCTGTTTGTCTCCTTGACACTGCCGGCTTTCGAGATACCCCCGATCCTCTCGAAGCTGCGGGCATCGCAAAAGCAGTGCAAACCTGGAAACAGGCAGACTTAGTGCTTTGGCTCCTGGATGTTTCCGCACCACCGATCCTGCCACCGGCCGAGCTCACTAATTGTTTATTCGTGCTTAGCAAAATAGATTTGCAACCAGCCTGGCAGGCGGACGACGTTCTGTCCGACCGCAGGGATTATATCGCAGTTTCTGCGAAAACAGGAGCCGGCCTGGAGGAGCTTATGTGTACCATACTTCACAAACTGTTGCCACAGGTCCCTGAGCCGGGAGAAGCCGTTCCGTTTACCGATGCGCTCTGCGCTAAGATCGAAAACTTGCATGAAGCTGCGGGTAGGTGTGACTGGGAACAGGTTAGCGTGTTAGCTTCACAATTGCATGACCCGGACCCGGATTGATAAACACATCATCCCTCGAACGACCAGCTTTCGGACACACTTGCATGTTAGACAGGCTTAGCAAGCCGATTATGTTCTCACCATACGAAGAGCGCGATGCAATACGTCCAGGAACATCTCCTTGGTAAGCTTGCCGGTGAATGTGTTTTGTTGACTGGGGTGATAAGAGGCAACAAGACTATATGGTCCAACCTGTGCGGTGTTGCCATGCCCGAACTGCGGGAAAGGTCGCATCGCATGTCCTAACTGTGCCAGCGCTCGCAATATACCCTGCCATGCAAACGCGCCCAGGCAAAGTATCACCTCGACTTTATTAAGCAGTGCGAGCTCCTCGACTAAATAGGATAAGCAGCGATCGCGTTCCTCGGGCAAAGGGCGATTCTGAGGCGGAGCACAGCGCACCACCGCAGTGATATAACATTTGCGAAGTTCTAAGCCATCGCCTGGCCCTACGGAAACCGGTTGATTAGCCAGACCCGCTTCGTACAGACAGGAAAACAGGAAATCGCCAGAACGATCGCCAGTAAAAACTCGACCGGTGCGATTCCCGCCATGGGCTGCAGGGGCCAGACCGCAGATAAGTAATCGAGCGTCTAAGTCGCCGAATCCGGGCACCGGTTTTGCCCAGTAGGTTTGTCCTTGAAACATCCGGCGTGGCTGTTGGGCCACTTGTTCCCGCCAGGCAACCAGGCGTGGACACGCGCGACATTGCGTTATCCGTTTACACAGCGCTTGCCAGTTCGACAGCCTCTGAGCCATGTCTCTTGGTGCCGTCACTTATACCTCGGAATCCCGATGTGATCCACTTATACCAGGAGAGGCATCCTGCCAGTTAGTCTCGCAATGGGCTAGAGGAGTAGCGCCCTTGATGTGATTGCGCAAAGGTTCCTCTAAGTGCCAGAGTCGCCAGGCTACGTAAAGGCTCCATAGGTTAAGCAGCGTGGGCACCAGGAAAATATAAACACCTATCCACTGGAATAGTGCGAGTCCTAATAGGGGCATGACTAATCCACGCGTACCTTGAAAAACTGAAGAGATGCTCTCGTACAAAGCGGCCCGCTCTCTCCGAAGAGCAAAGTACAGGTTCCCGGTAGTTTGGGCTACCTCCGAAGCACCAAGAACTATGCCCCGCAGAATAGCACCTGCCCAGGCCAGCATGAGCCATTTTTGCCAGAAACTCAGAAAGAGCGCGAAATAAGCAAAAATACCCATCCAGGCAAAAACTACCCGCCCGGCTACAGGCGAGGTACGGTCTATTAGTGCGCCCCACCAGGGAGCTGTCAATGCCCCTAACAATACCGGTAATACCTGCACTAGTAACGTCATGTGCACCTGACTTAGTGCGAAAGTTCGATCCAGGAGGTATATCCAAATAGATCGGCTCATCAGGAAACCAGCACCCGTCAGAAAAATTGTCGCCTGAAACAACCGAAATAAATCATCACGCCGTAGCACTTCGACAATATTTCGTGGCGTGGGCAGCTCACTATATAGTGCTCGGTCCTCCGGCCGATCGTCAGGGATTTCCAGTCGTTGGTAGAAGAAAAGGCCGATGATACCAATTACGCCAGAGATGGGATAAATAATTGCGTAAAGGTCGGCTTGAATATCCATAAGCCCGGCAGCAATGAGCATAGCGGGTACGGTAACGCTATTCTGTACCAATCGTAGCAGCCCCATGATCCTGCCGCGATGTGTATCAGGATAGGTATATTTATAGAGGGCAGACACTGCCAAGTTCACCGGCGTTGAAAGGAAGTAGTAGAGAACCATAAGTGCGGTAAACGCCCAGGCATGAGATACCCAGCTCAGTGCTAAGAATGGAATGCTCCGCAGAATTCCGGAAATCACAACCATCTGTTGCAAGCGAATGCGCCGGGCCCAGGCTGCCCAGAGTGGCTGTAGTAGTGAGCAGGCAGGCATAGCTGCAACAATTACCGTCACGTGAGTCGCGTTGCCGGACAGGCTACGAACAACCACTAACTGAGAAAGTAAGGCAAGACCGGATAACAGCCCGGCGCTAACTGAGTATATTAACTCGCGCACTAAATTGCGCCGAACTGAATGCGGCAGGTCAGTTATTCCCAGCATGGCGGTAGGATCGCATCTAAGATGAAGCTGCTAGATCATTGGTTGCCGACTTAGTAAGTGCCGGCTTAGCGCATATTCGGAGATGTTCCAGCACAGCTTTTTCCCATAACAAGATGCCATGACATATCGTCTGCACTGCTGACGCAATCCTTCACACCCTTGATTCATTAAGCAAATGGTCAGTCGGAGGGTAATGATAGCTCGGAGGCCGAATTAAGCTGTTGTTGCGCCTCCTGTATCTTGATTCCCACATTTCGCAATAAGGAAAGAAACTCGTCTTTCGTTTCCGCGCGGATAGCCAGGGCAGTAGGACCCAGGCGACGAAGTATATAAGGAGAAGTTTCTGACCATTGCAACAGGCCATCTGCTATTGTTTCCGATGGAGTTTCCAATATATAGAGAGGGGCGAACACAAGTTCGGAATGGCCTGCGGTGAGCAGGAATTGAATGGCAGGAGAAGGACTGCGACCGCAGCGTTTGAGGAACCATTGCTGCCAGCGAAGTGGAGTCCAACCATGCTGCCGCGACCGCGTTACGCTGCCGGGTGTAACACGGTACCGGCGAATCTGTGCGACGGAATCGGTTTCTACTAAATCGGCCAATTGCTCCAATTCACATCCTAACAATAAATTAGCTTGCTGAAGCTTCACCTCCAGCGTGACGCCGTCATCTAATAATCGAACAACTGGATTTAGAGGCTGTGAGTAGTAGATGTTGGCAATGATGCGAAAATGCCGGAAGTCCAGGTCGGCAGATTCATCTAACAGGAACAATCGCTCAGAAAGAGCCGTTCCCGGAATGCCACTGGCACAACAATCCTGCAAATCCAGCAGCGTGTCAAACTCGAGGAGCGTTGCCTGGGGATATACGGTAATACGTTGCTGCTGCTGAGCCCAGGTAGTTATTAGATGCCGAACAGCCTCCGGAATTTCGCGGGTGCTATGCTGTTCTAACCAGGCTAATAATTCTCCAACTGTATAGCCGGCTTGTAACGCGACATGGATACTGGCGCTATCCACTTGCAACACCAGGGCGGGATGAGTAGCTTTCCACTGCGCGAATTGAGATAACATAGCAAGCTTAGCAGGCCGGACGGCCGGGCGATAAGCGATGATTTCGAGGTTTGGCTGGAGTATCAAGCATGGCTGGTTTTCGGGTTCACGCCAAGGTGAATCGAGGCCGAAAACTTGTCTTCCCAGCGGTGATAATCGGAGCAACTGATGGGCCTCGTTCCATTGTACCAACCCGAGCAGCCACAGCATACCTAACCATTCCTCAAAGATTTCAACCACTACGCGATCATCAAGGAGTTGGTCCTCCACTAAATCCTGTCTCTGAGCATGGGTGTCTAATACTGTCTGTCGAAGCGTGTCCATCTTCATGCCATCGGCTTCGGGAGCGGTGACTAAGAGTGCAGCGGCGGATAAGAGCGGCACAATGAGCATGTGCTCCCGATAAGGGTTCCCGTGATCAAGTGGCACGGGTGAACCTGATTTCGGAAGATACGATAAAAACCAGGCATTCCATAAGTCTTTCACTAAGTCAACCCAAGGCCGAGCTAATCTATCGGCCAGGCGCTGACATTTAGTCTGACGTTGTCCCGGTTCCTGGACAAGTATTCCGAGGATAGATGCCAATTGCCACCAGCGCTGTGCGGATGGGGTTCGTCCGATAGGCGGGGCCGGCAGTTTTCCCAGAACGTCGTAAATACGCTCGGCATCACGCTTATGCAGCATTCCATCGCTGGTGAAACGCAGAGAACTAGCGCCAGCAGCTTGCCAGATCAGACACAGACCAATCCAGGCGTCTAATCCGTCCGCCTCACTATACCGAGAAGGAAACGGAATTAGGTCGTTATGAGGCTTGGCAACCTTCTTCCACGCAGCCTCAACTAACATTGGTGGGATGTACACCGTATGAGCAAAACGGTCATCGCCGCCAGGGCTTAGGTTCAAAAATAAGGAATTCACGGATGGAACAGATTTCTGAGAGGGCGAAGCTGTCCTGCAAGCATCGGCGAAAAGAATTTCCGCCAGCTGCTTAGGCAAGGTCGGACCACGCAATAGGCGCAACAGTGCCAGTCTCCGGATTAATTCAGGATATTTCCTGTGATGCCGCTGAATCCAACCAGCTAAGAAGCGACGGTTCTGCCATACATCCAGAAGTTTAGACAGAGTCGGCTGATCGTTTTCGGAATGCCGCGAACCAGTTTCTTCTGGCAGCCAGTATTCCAGCACCTGATTAAGGGATTCGGGAGCAACTGAAGTCAGCAGCGTCTCTGTCAGCTCCTCGGCCGGGAGTTTAGCAGCACTGAGACAGATCCCAGGTGCTGAACTGGACACGGCCGGTTCTGCGGGGTTTTCAATTTCGTTACGGTTTCCAGGCTGAGATAACTCTACTGCCGAAGATACACTAAGCAGTTTGGAGACGATGAGTACGGGGTAGCCGTTTTGTTTTAAGGCCTTAATCAATGCGGGAGCCGCATCCTGAGCGATCAGGAGAACTCGATCTGCAAGTCTGCCAGCAAGATAAGGAGCTAATTTCGGGGATGTGATCAATTCGGTAGCCAGATAAGCATCATCAGTCCGGATAAGACCGACACCGCGGTGCAGGCGAACGGGGATGCGGCGTCCAGGTGTTTGGGAGTGCAGTGCGCTCATGTCCGATCGGAGATCTCTAATATGTTAGTGGTACCTAATAATTCGTCAGCGTCCATAATGTGGTAGGTGTATCCCTGCTCAGTAAGGAAAAGCTGGCGATGCTGAGCAAATTCCATTTCCCTGGTATCGCGGGTGACCAGGGTGTAAAAGCGTGCGATACCACCGCCCGGTTTGGGGCGAAGAATGCGACCCAGACGCTGAGCCTCTTCCTGGCGAGAACCAAATGTGCCGGAAACCTGAATCAGGACATTAGCGTCGGGAAGGTCTATAGCAAAGTTACCGACTTTCGAGAGGATCAGTCGCTGGAGGCGTCGTTCGCGGAAGTCCTGATAGAGGCGCTCTCGTTCGGCGGTGGGCGTGGCTCCGGTGATAAGCGGAATCTGAAACTGGTCGCGAATCTGCTGGAGTTGCCGCAAGTATTGGCCAATGATCAGCACCTGATCACCAGCATGGCGTTCGAGCAGGTGTGCGATAATGGGAATTTTTGCAGGATTTTCGCTAGCGAGACGGTACTTATGCCGGCGTTCTGCGACCGCGTATTCCAGGCGCAATTCTTCCGGCAAACGCAGGCGAATTTCACAGCACTGCGCTTCGGCAATCCATCCTTGAGATTCTAATTCGCGCCAGGGAACATCGTATTTCTTAGGGCCTATAAGCGTAAAGACGTCGGCCTCGCGGCCATCCTCGCGAACTAATGTTGCCGTCAGGCCCAGGCGTCGCCGAGCCTGGATTTGCGCTGTGATGCGGAATACCGGAGCTGGTAGTAAGTGCACTTCATCATAAATAATCAGGCCCCAATCCTGCTGATCGAAAATGCGGAAATGGGGAAAATCCTCATCTTTTTCGGGGCGATAGGTGAGGATATTATAGGTGGCCAGTGTCACTGGCCCTAGCTCTTTACTTTCGCCTGTATATTCGGCGATCTGGTCGTCGGTCAGCGTAGTCTTATCAAGTAATTCTCTGCGCCACTGTTTGACGGCGGAAATGCTAGTGGTCAAAATCAAGGTCTGTCGTTGTAAGAGGGCCATAACTGCCAGGCCAACTATAGTTTTTCCAGCACCGCAAGGTAATACGATGACGCCACTGCCTCCACGAACATCGCCGCCAGCGTAAAAGACTTCCGCGGCCTCCTTCTGATACTGCCGTAAATGGAATGTTAGACCGCTGCGGCAGGTTTCGCGCAAACGAATGTCGAGGAATGCTCCAGGGGTATATCCAGCGAGGTCCTCCGCGGGATAGCCAACCTGGATGAGAGCCTGTTTAATGACGCCGCGATACTTGGTCGGGACGCGAAACGCTTCCGGCCCGAGTCGTTCGCCTAGATACTGGCGAACACTGGCATGACGAGCCAGTTCCTCCAGCAATCGGCTGTCGGTGCAGACCAGACGGAGATCAGTTTCGTCTTTTTCGAGGCGTACACGGCCGTACCGGCTCACAATCTCCGGAATATCGCGGACTAAGTTGGCGGGCACCGGATATTTGCTGTAACGCCGCAACACTTCCAGCATAGACTCGGCAGTCATTCCGGCAGCGGCAGCATTCCATAGCGATAATTCCGTGAGCCGGTAGGTGTGGATGTGTTCCGGGCTCTTGACCAGTTCGGCAAACGGGGCCAAAGCATCGCGTGCCTCCGCATACAGCGGATGCTCCACTTCCAGCAGCAATGTCCGATCGCTTTGTACGACCAGCGGTTTATCCGATCCTGCCCGCATAGTTACCTCACTGTGAAGCGCTCCAGAAAAGTTTATCTTATTCGCTTGTGCTGGCTATGCCAGACACGTTTCCGTGGGCGGTTCGACGCGTCCCGGAGTAAACGCACACGGAACCGCTACGATTTTCCCTCTCACGACCACCAACGGTCAAGCGTCTCTGCCGGTGGTAGCTGCTTCCGGAGTTCACCAGGTCACGGGCTAAAAACGCACGATTCACGAGTGTGTGAATCTGATGAGCGGCTCGTCGCTGCCTTGTCACCTTGCGGATTTCGACACCGATCAACGTTTCCCCGAGCACTGTTCCCGCCACAAACCACAACGGCATGGCCGAACAGATGGTCACTTGGAGATTGCAATATTAGACGGCAATGGTTCGTTGCTTGAGGCCGTGTTACAAGGATGCGGCAACGGTGGCGCTTTCGTTACTCCGGATGTCAAACTAAGTCCGGACGTGAGACTAAGATGGTTACTTTGGCTATTGCGTTTGCATAGGTGTCGAAGCTTCCCCGGCATACGTGTCAAAGATTGTCCTGGTCCGGATGTTAGAGCAAGCCGCAACGGTTAGTGGTCAGCAAAAAGCGTGTGTCGGGTGGACAACGGGCAGTCACCGCTGTTGCCCCCTGCCTTTTTTCGAATAAGAGAAAAGCGCGTGGGTCGGGGGGAGAACGAGCAAACGCCGTTGTCGCTTCTGCCTTTCCTTGAATAACAAAAAAGAGCGTGCGTCGGGTGGAGACCCTCCGCACGCCCCAGCGGGAGGAGACGAACTACCAGCCAGTCTGGTTGCTTCCTTGGAGGTAATAAGCACCGGCACGTCTATTCAGCATGGCCGGTATTGTGGCTGGCTTACGCCAACCTCCTATCGTTGAGCTTAGTTTTTCCGAGGCAAGCACTCCCTTATCGGCAGGTAGAGCGCCTGGAGCAAGCCTGGCTTCGATTCTATTTCTCGCTCAGACCGGTGCTCCTATAATCGCGTGGATCACGCTCGGCTTATGCCTGCTGCCGCGGATGTGCGATTCGGTTTCGAATTGGTCGAGGCGAAGTCGTTTTATTTTGCGATGAGCTGGACGCTGGCAGTATTCTGGCAAGTTGCTGGAACTAAGCTGGCGTTAGCTCGGTTCGTTGCTGATGGTTGCCAGTTGCCAAAGCCGAAACTACTATCGGCAGGGGAAGCACTAGTTTTCCAAAAGGATGCTGAGAAATTGTGGTTGGACGAAGGCCTGGCGGAGTTGCAATTGCTGCCATCGTTGTGGTCGCTAAAGTCGGCGGGTTCGGAAAATGGCAGGATGGCCACGTGGACGCCAGGGACGGATGTCGGCATGAGTGGCCAAGAGCGTTCGCAGTCGGCGGAATACCACGGCCGGAGGTGGGTTTGAGAGTGTGCGGATCGGCCGAAGGCAAGCGAAGCAGAACCGGTGAACGCGAACGACGTAGGACAGCTGCGTGAGTTTTCGGGCCGCTTGTGTGCAGGGTGTTTTCACCTAAGATAATGGCACACAACAATACGCGGCAGGCCGGCGATAGGACTACGCTGGAGGCGAAATGTCTTGTCCCGGTCAGCCTGATACGATTTCGCCCGAAAAGCCGAACCTGTGCAACAAGTCCAGAAACGGATGGAAATATGCAACGAGAATTTGTCTTACCCGATTTGGGCGAGGGACTGCATGAGGCGACACTGGTGGCCTGGAAAGTCCAGGAAGGCGATGTGGTGGAGGCTGATCAACCTCTGGCCGAAGTGGAAACCGATAAAGCCACGTCCGAACTTCCAAGTCCTTATCGGGGTCGAATAGTCAAACTCCATTACCGGGCTGGCGACCGTGTGCCCGTGGGAGCGGTGCTGGTAACGTTTGAGGTAGAAGAAACCGAGCCGACAGCCCGGTCAGGTGCCCCTGAGCCAAGCAAAAGCAGCATGCCAGAACGCACCTCGGTCAGGCCAGCGAGTGAGACGCCGTCCGTTTCGATTCCAGGCGAGCCGGGCGTACCACGGAGAGATGGGCAACGTGAGCCGTCTATGGCCAGGCCGGTTCTGGCGGCACCGATCACACGCAAACTAGCACGTGAACACGGAATTGATTTGTCGCAGGTTCCTGGCACGGGACCGGGTGGGCGGGTAACGACGGAGGATGTGTTAGCGTACCTGGCGGCACGACAGGGTGGCCGAAGGGCGGAAACTCGTCCGGAAGCTCCAGCCACGCCCGCACCGGAACCGGAAGCTGCGCCGCCGTCACCGTCAGGATCGGCAGTTGCGCCGGCCATCAGCAGGCCTCCGTTCCCCGATTTCGCTCAGTGGGGGCCAATCGAGCGTCAGCCGGCCAGTGCGATTCGGCGACGCATTGCCGAACGCATGAGTCTGGCCAGCTGGGTCCCGGCAACGGTAACCCATGCCGACGAAGCCGATATTACATCCCTGGAACAAGGTCGAGCCCAGGCGAAACCCGTGGCGGAGCAGCAAGGAGTTCGCTTGACCTTGCTGCCATTTGTTGTGAAGGCCGTGGTAATAGCGCTAAAGCACTGGCCGCTATTCAATGCCAGCTATGACGAGGAGCGGAACGAGATTATCGTCAAGAAGTATTACCATATCGGCATTGCAGTAGATACGCCGCAGGGACTACTCGTGCCGGTGGTACGCGACGCCGACCGTAAAAGCTTGTTGCAACTGGCGCAGGAGATGGCGGAGTTAGCGGAACGGGCTCGTCAGGGCCAGCTCCGTGCCGAAGAAATGCGAGGCAGCAGTTTCACCATCACCAACATCGGGAGCCTGGGCGGGACTTTCTTCACACCGATTATCAACTGGCCCGAAGTGGCTATTCTCGGTCTGGGCCGGGTTCAGGAACGGCTTGCCCTGGTCGGAGATAAGCCGGTGGTGCGGAAAATGTTGCCTCTGTGTCTATCTTTCGATCATCGTTTGCTGGACGGTGCCGATGCAGCCCGATTTGTGAATGAAGTTCGGCAATTGCTGGAGAATCCCTCGCTGTTGCTGCTCCACGCCTGAACGTTGACCCAGCGAGGATAGCTAAGCACCCGGCGACGATAGCAGCAGGGTCGGTAACATTCACCTCGGGCGATCATCGAATTACGGAGCACGCAGGCATGGTGATGGGCGAATCGCAAGAGCGAACCCAGGTGGTGGTGATTGGTGGTGGCCCCGGCGGATATACCGCGGCTTTCCGAGCAGCGGACCTGGGCAAACAGGTAGCCCTGGTCGAACAGGAAAAGCGTCTCGGCGGCGTGTGTTTGTTACGCGGTTGTATTCCCTCCAAAGCACTGATCACGGCGGCGGAATTGCTGGATCGGATTCGCCAGGCGGAAACCATGGGCATTCGGGTCGGGGAAATTCGTGTGGATATGCCGCGGTTGATTGCCTGGAAAAATAGCATCATTGATGACCTGGCCCGCGGGTTGGACACACTCGCACGTGGTCGCAACATCACTCGTTACGTTGGTCGGGCAACGTTTCGCGGTCCGCACGAATTGTTCATTCACACAAGCGACCAGCCGATCTTGCTGCGGTTTGAGCAGGCCATTATCGCAACAGGAAGCCAGCCCATCGTCCCTCCGCCGCTGGAACGCGGTGAGCGTATCCTGACTTCCGACGAAGCACTCGATCTGACGGAAGTGCCCGCTTCGCTGCTGGTAGTCGGTGGCGGTTACATTGGAGTCGAGCTGGGTACCTGTTTTGCGGCGCTGGGCAGTCAGGTAACTATCGTCGAAATGCTCGACCGTCTCCTGCCAGGAACCGATGCAGACCTGGTGCGCATTGTCAAAAGACGATTGGAAAAGCGAGGCGTACAGATTCATTTGCAGGCGAAGGTAGTGGAAGCCAGAAACACCGGGGACGGTGTTCAGGTCAAGATTGCCCGAAGCGATGACAAAACAGTGGTCGGGGAATTTGCTCGCGTCCTGGTGGCTGTGGGCCGACGACCTAATAGCGACCAGCTCGGTCTGGATCGCGCCGGTGTGCAGACCAATGAGAAAGGATACATCGTCGTAGATGAGCAATGCCGGACCAATGTGCCGCACCTTTTCGCCATCGGCGATGTAACTGGTCCACCGGCGCTGGCGCACCGTGCCCGGCGGCAGGGGATCGTGGCTGCCGAAGTCGTTGCCGGGCACCCAGCGGCTTTCGACAACCGTACCGTGCCGGCGGTTATCTTCTCGGACCCGGAAATTGCCTATTGCGGCTTGTCGGAGGAAGAAGCGAAAGCGGCTGGCTATCGTGTCCGCGTGGGAAAATTCCGACTCGGTGCCAGCGGTCGGGCGAAAACCCTCAACGACCCCGACGGTCTGGTCGTGGTGATTGCGGAAGAACCAGGCGAAGTGGTGCTGGGAGTGCGCATGGTGGGGCCGCACGTCTCCGAACTGATCGGCGAGGCCACTCTGGCCATCGAAATGGGTGCCACTTTGGAAGACCTGATCGCCACGATCCATGCCCATCCAACACTGAGCGAAGCGATCCAGGAAGCAGCAGAAGTCTGTCGCGGCCAGGCTATTCATAGCCTCCGCGCTAAAACGGACTAGCCAACGATGCCCAGTACGTAGCGGTATCGGCGTCCGCGTAGCCTGGTTCGCCGGTAGTCGTGGTTTGGAAGCCAGGCGCTGCGGGGAACCGGGCACAGGCTTATGATAAAGTGGGCACGGACGAGAAACATCGGGATCGTGTCTCGGCTAAAGTCGGAAATGGTGGATGTGAATTGGCTGCGGTAGCCGACAATGGCGGCAAGCTGCTTCCGCGCCACCGATGGTGCGACCATGCAATGCATAAACGTTGAACAAGTCGCCGGAGACAATGCGACTTTAGAGCCAGCGCTGGCGGAAAAAGGGCGACGGTTGCTGCAAACGTTGCGCGAGATGGGGAGCATGGTGGTAGCGTTCAGCGGCGGGGTGGATAGTGCGTTAGTAGCGTTGGCTGCGCATCGGGCTGTGGGCGAGCGTGCGGTTGCAGTGACGGCTGATAGTCCCAGTGTGCCGCGTCGGGAGCTGGAACTGGCCAGGCAACTGGCCCAGCAAATCGGTATTCGCCATGAGGTGGTGTCCACAGACGAGTTTTCCGACCCGAATTATCTGCGGAACGATGGTCGGCGGTGCTATTATTGCAAGTCGGAGTTATTCCGTCGGTTGACGGAGATGCTCGGCCGCTGGCAGGCCAAATGGATTGTTAGTGGCGCCAATGTGGACGACCTGAAGGACTATCGGCCTGGTCTGCAAGCCGCGGCGGAACACAGAGTACGGCATCCGCTGGTGGAAGCAGGATTGACGAAGGCGGAAGTGCGAGAACTGGCGCGAGCCTGGGGTTTGCCGATCTGGGATAAGCCTGCGTCGCCGTGCTTGTCGAGCCGAATCGCTCCGGGCGTGGAAGTTACCCCGGAGCGTGTAGGGCGGATCGAGGCAGCGGAAAACTGGTTGCGGGATCGGCTCGGCTTGCGGGATTGCCGCGTCCGTGTCCATGCGGGAGAACTGGCCCGTGTTGAAGTACCGCTGGCCGAGCTGCCACGCATACTCGAACCCTCCATCCGTGCGGAAATGGTGAAATTTTTCCGGCAGGTCGGCTTCCAGTTCGTCACGGTGGATTTAGAAGGGCTGCGTTCCGGCAGCCTCAATGTGCTGGTACCCCTACAATGGCTGGGGCATCAGCCGAGATGTGCACCAGCGAATCCCTCACCGATTCCCGAAAACCAGGCGGAGGAAAGCTCATGACCCTGAGCAACCTCTCTGCACAGGAAGTGTTGAACCGTTATTTTCTGGAGCTGCGTTGTAAGCTGCTGGACATCGCCGCCATCCTCGACCGAATGGACCGAGGTGGGCCATTACCAGCCGATCCACGTCTGGAACAAATCCGCCAGGCGTTGCGAGAACTGGCGAGCGCCACCCCAGGCCGGGCAGAACGCATTCAGATGATCTTCTCCCGTCCTTATGATCCCAACTGGGAACGACCGCAACTGGAAGGCTCTGCCTGAGCGATGAGGAGACCAGCCATGTACTATCTCGACCCGCACATCCACATGATTTCTCGCGTCACCGATGACTATGAGCGGATGGCCCAGTGTGGCTGCCTGGCGGTGAGCGAACCGGCGTTCTGGGCCGGATTCGATCGGGCCAGCGCTTACGGTTTTCTGGATTACTTCCGGCACCTGGTGGAGTTTGAACCGAAACGAGCGGCTCAGTACGGCATCCGGCATTTTTGCTGGCTGTGCATCAATGCCAAAGAAGCGGAAAACGTGTCGCTGGCGCGCGAGGTGATTCGTCTGATCCCGCAATTTCTCGATCGGCCAAACGTGCTGGGCATCGGCGAAATCGGTTTGAACAAGAACACACGCAATGAAGCCACGGTTTTCCTGGAACAGGTGGATCTGGCCGCGCGTTACGACGAGCTTATCCTCATCCACACGCCGCATCTGGAAGACAAGTACATGGGCACGCGAATGATTATTGACATGCTCCAGTCCGACAGCCGGATTCGCCCCGAGCATGTTTTGATTGACCACGTCGAGGAACACACCATCCGCCACGCCCTGGATGCGGGGTACTGGTGCGCGATGACCCTGTATCCGACGACCAAGTGCACTCCCCAACGTGCCGCGGATATGATTGAGATGTACGGCACGGAAAGGATTATGGTGAACTCGGCCGGCGACTGGGGACCTTCCGATCCGCTGGCAGTACCAAAATTCATTCAGGAGATGAAGCGTCGCGGCCACAGCGAAGCGGCGATTCGCCGCATCGTTTTGGAAAATCCGCTCACCTTTTTCCGCCAGTGCCGGCGCTGGCCTCACGATTGGGAAGAAACGCTCAACGGCCAGCTTGCTGCCAGCGAATCCCCAGCGGTGGCGGTTATGGCCTGAACCAGGGAAAATTTTTACGGCGGGCACGGGAACTTTCCAGCAGGCTTGGCGGTCTAAGCTAATGCAGGCGACGAGAGGCCCAGTGGCGAAAGTAAACCTTACACAAAAGGAGGTTCAATGATGTGGACTCCTGCCATCCCAGAACAGATGAGTCGGCGGCATTTCTTGCAGCACGTGGCGGGTTTCTCGCTCATGGCCGGCGCCAGCCAGCAGTTCCTGCAGAATATTCTGGCGGCAGCACCCAGCTTGAAGCGGGAGCATAAGTCGCTGATTATTTTCTGGATGGGCGGTGGTCCCAGCCACATGGACACCTGGGACCTGAAACCAGGCCAACCGACCGGTGGCGAGTTCCGGCCTATGAAGACGAAGGTTCCCGGTGTCGAAATTTGCGAGCACATGCCCAAGATCGCCGAGCAGATTGACAGCCTGGCGATTATCCGTTCCCTGGTCAGCAACGAAGCCGATCACGGCCGCGGCACATACAAGATGCATACCGCCTATGCCCCGAACCCGGCGATTCAATTCCCCTCGATCGGTTCGGTAGTGTGTCATCTGATCACGCCCAAGGATTTAGCTTTGCCGGGCTTTATCAGCATCAGCCGGCCAGCGGAGGGACCTGGTTTCCTGGGCATGGCTTACGCACCGTTCACCGTGCAAAATCCCGGTACGCCGCCTCAAAATATCAATCCGCCCCGCGAACTAGCGGACGAAAAAAGTGTAGAGGCCCAGATGCGCTTGCGGAATCGGTACAGGTTGCTTGGGCTGGTAGAACAGAACTTTGTCAATGAAGATCGCGGCGAGGCAGCCAAGGCCCATCTGGACGTGTACAGCAAAGCTTTCGACCTGACCGCTTCCAAGCTCAAGAATGTTTTCGACCTGACCCGAGAAAACGACGGCCGGCCAATTGACCCGAAAGTGCGCGAAGCCTATGGCAATAATCCCTTCGGCCAGGGCTGCTTGCTGGCGCGGAAGCTGGTGGAGGTAGGTGTACCGGCCATCGAAATATCGCTGGGCGGCTGGGATAATCACAGTAACATCTTCAACACCCTGCACAACAATTCTGCCCAAGGCGGTCTGGTGGACCGTCTTGACCGTGGCATGGGTACGCTCATCCGCGAACTGAAGGAACGCGGGCTTTTGCAGCATACCGTGCTGCTCTGGATGGGCGAGTTTGGCCGAACTCCGCGCATCAACCAGAACAACGGCCGCGATCACTGGGCACGTTGCTGGTCGGTGGTCATTGGCGGTGGGCCGATCAAAGGCGGTCAGGTGTACGGCGCTACTACTGCGGATGGTATGGACATCAAAGACAAACCGTGCACCGTTGGTGACCTGTTCGCCACTGTCTATCAGGCGCTGGGCATCGCTCCGGAAACGCAGATCCGCGATCCGCTTGGTCGTCCACGCAAGATCACCGGCGAACGGGGTGGGAAAGTGCTGGAAGGTTTGCTGTAAGCGCAGCAACGCACCCTCACCTTGGCCGCCCATTCTCAAACCGTCTGGGCATGTAAGTCCGTCGCCAAGTAGCTGATCGCAAAGGAACCAGAGGCGGGCACTGTCCCGCCTTTTTTATTGAATTCAGGACAAAGGTCGTCTCACGCTTTTTCCATCGGCAGATGTTGCTGAAGCGCCGAAGCCGGCAGCTCGGTCAGTCTATCGGCGGAGAAATACGCAGGAGCGTTCGCGCTGCTGCACCCCGTACTTGCGGATCGCTATCCCGCAGCAACGCTGTCAAGGCAGGACGGAGGTGATACGCCCGGCTGCCGTAATGTTCTAAAACTCGACACGCCTCGATTCGCACCGCAGCCGTCTCGGATCGTAAAGCCATTTCCAGGCCGGCGAGCCATTCCCCTGGTAAATTGTCTCGCCGCTGTTCTGCAAATTCGCGGATAGCCGTCAGTACTTCCTGAAGCACCTGGGGATCACGCTGCGGCTGGGCTACTCCGACATGTGCAGGGGCGAAAGGCCCGGCAGGAATGCCCGGCCACGGCATAGTCATTTGCAGTAACAACTCGCCCAGTTCTTGCCGGGCAGCATCTAAACACCTGTTCCAGGTCCGCAACGTCTGGGCCAGACGCAACCGCACACCCAGTTCATCTTCTTCCAGCAAACGCGCTGCCAGCACTCGGGCAATGTGCTCTTGTTCCTCCTGACGCAGATGTGCTGCCCGGTTCGCTGTCAAACACCGTGCCATTGTCCAGCGGACCCAGGGATTGTCGCCAGCCAGACCCGCGAGCAAGGACTGGTAGGTTTCGGAATTAATCGGCGTTATGTTTTCCAGTGCCGAAGCCGCCGCTAATTTCGCCGCCGCGGATCGGTCTTCACGAACTACCCTGAGCAGGGCGGGTATGAATTGGCGAAGCTGTTGCTCCAACCGCACCGCCATTTTTTCGCCCGCCGGTTGCAAATCGCTGTGTCGTAGTAGCGGAGGCAGTTCCCCAAGTGCTTCCAGGGTCTCGCCAATGAGTTGACGGACTGACGCATGCGGCAAGGCCAGATTATCGGCCAGCGACGATCCCAGATGCTCGAGCAGGGCCGTCAGGTCGCGCACTGCCGCCAGCGTGGAGGCTCGCATTTTTTCCTCGCGGAAAGCATCCTGCTGGCCGATCAGCCGTTGTGGCAAGGCGGTCAATGCTCCATGCAGCGTGCGCAGCGTGGCCTGGCGCACCGCAATTTCATGATGTCGCAGGCCCAGATCCCATACCGTCTGCAAGGCCAGCAAATCCGCCGCCAGTCGCTCCACCAGTTCGAGAGTCCGCAACTCCGCGTGTGGATTGTTCAATTCACGGAGCGAAAACTCCAGCCATTCCGCCAGTGATTCCGCACCAGCCAGCGCAACCTTCGGGGAGCGGTCCTGCAACAACGCTGCCCATGTTTGCCGCACCTCCTCGTTCCGCAAATCCGGTTGCAAAGCAGCCAGGGTATGAATCGCCGCCTCTCGAACCATCGGCTCACGGTCATTACGTGCCATCTCCGCCACTTTTGCCGCCAAACTCCGCAAACTTTGCAGTTCCTGGAGCATTTTCCTGCGCGCATCGGGAGCAGCCTGCCGCAGGTTCGTTTGCAGCTGGCGAACACGCTCGTGCATCCAGGTCAGAGCCGCCAGGCGAATTGTACCATCCACCGAACCCAGCCAGGCGGATACCTGGACTGGCTCATCCTGAGTCCAACCCTTGCCGACCAGAAACATAGCCAACACCAGTCCGATAAGCAAGGCCCGTCGGCCTGCACTGCCCAGGTCGCGCATACCCAGCTCCTGTATGCGACGCCAGTCAATTCGTCTCGGCGTTATCCTGCTCGCAAATAATCACGTATGGCTTCCTGCGGCCAGGGATGCAATGGGCACACAGTTTTTCAGCCACTCTGCCCCGTGAAGCTTGCCCAGTGCACTAATCACTAATCCCAGACGCGACTAACTTCGGTGGTGTTCCAGGGTGCACTATCCCCCATGCCAGTATCGGCAGTCGGCTTCGCCCCGCGGTCGGCCCGACCATCCGCCCGTGCACTATCCCCCATGCCAGTATCGGCACCCCCTCCAGGTGCACCGAAACAACACATTTCCGCCTGCGATGGGCCGCGAGTATTCTACTCAGTGCGACCGTATAACTTTCGCAAGCCTACCCGCTTTTCCTGTCCGGTATCCACGTCAAATCCACGAATCGCGGCCAGCGGAAACTGAAACTTTCATCTCCGTGGACTAAATCCCTTACATCTAATGCCCCGGTATTCGGCGGATAATACCGTGCAGCAAGCGGTGGCGCGGAGGGTGACGAAATCGGGAAGCGGCTTGGAGATCAACTCAGCACACGGGCGAGGAATTTGCGAGCCCGAGGGGTTTTGGGATTGTCAAGCACCTCGGCCGGTGTGCCTTCTTCGAGGATGCGTCCCTCGGCGAATATGCAAACGCGGTCAGCGACGCGGCGAGCGAAGCCGACTTCGTGCGTCACCACGACCAGGGTCAGTCCCTCGCGTTTCAGATCGGCCAGCACTTCCAGCACTTCCCATTTCAGTTCGGGATCGAGGGCACTGGTAATTTCGTCGCAGAGCAATCCCTTCGGCCCAATGGCCAGGGCACGGGCAATGGCGACCCGTTGTTTTTCCCCGCCGGATAACTGTGCGGGAAAAGCCTCCGCACGGTGTTCGAGACCGACGCGATGCAGCAGTTTTCTCGCCAACTCGCGCGCCTGCGTGCGTGGCCAGCCCAGCACTAACCGTGGACCGATGGCCACGTTGTCCACGGCCCGTAAGTGCGGAAACAGTGCAAAGTCCTGGAAGACCATGCCCAGCTGCCGACGTATCTGCCAGGCCACTTCGTGGGGCGTTTTGCCAGGATGCAAGACGATTTCCCCAACCCGCACCTGGCCGGCATCGAATGGGGTCAGGGCGTTGAGACAGCGAAGCAGCGTGGATTTGCCGCTCCCACTCGGTCCCAGGATGGCCAGAGTTTCGCCCTGGTGGACGGTCAAATCCAGGTTGTCGAGCACGGTGCGTTCGCCGAAGCGTTTTACCAGGCCGCGGACCTCGATGGTGAACATGGAGAGCGTCCGATCGGTCAGGGATGCCCTTCTGCCAGCTGGCCGCCGTGCCAGCGTGCCTCCAGCCAGCGCGACAGGTAACCCAGCGGTATAGCCATAAGCAAATAGAGCGACGCGGTCGCCAGTCCGATTTCGACCAGGGCGGTGTAATCGGCTCCGGAGGTGGAGAGAATCTGGTACTGTTTGCTGAGTTCCACGACGGTAATGGTCCCGGCCAAACTGGTGTCTTTGAAAAGTGCGATAAAGTCGGTCGTGGAAGGAGGCAAAATGATGCGTACCGCCTGGGGCAGGATGATGTATCGGAAAGTTTGTCGCCGCGTCAAACCGAGGCTGGCCGCCGCTTCCCACTGGGATTGGGGAATCGCCGTGATGGCAGCACGATAGATTTCCGCTTCGTAGGCGGCGTAGTTCAGTCCCAGGCCAATCACGGCGGTTACAAACGGCGACCAGCGCAGGGCAACATCCCAGTGCAGCACCTGACCGATGGCGGGTAAGCCGAAATAGAGGAAGTACAGCAACAGCAGCACGGGCACACCGCGGAAAAATTCGACGTAGCCCAGTGCCAGCCAGCGTAGCGGTTGCGGGGCGTACAATCGGCACACCGCTACGACCAGGCCAACCACCACGGCAACCAGCATGCTCAGAACAGTTAGTTCCACCGTGATCCAGGCGGCACGGATTAGCAGCGGAAAATAATTCCCGAACGACCAGCCGACTAACGGCGCCGGTGGAGCCAATTCCTGTTCCAACTCCAGGCCAAATCTGTTCGGCGGATAGAGTTCCTCCTGGCTGGAGTTCCAGAGGCCCCATTTTTCATAGATTCGCCTGAGTTCGCCGCGCTCGATTAGTTTTTCCAGAGCCGCATCAAACTGCCGGGCCAGTTCCTCGTCGTGCTTGCGGAAAGCCATGGCGTAATAGCCGCGGCCACTGATAGGAGGTTCGATGGGTTTAATTCCTGGCTTGTTGCGAGCATGGTAAAGCACGATGGGAACGTCCAGCAGCACGGCATCCAGCCGCCCCACCGCCAAATCCTCGAAAGGCGTTACCTGGCTGTCGTAAAGCTGAACCGGAAGATGGAGTTGTTCCAGCAACCGCGAGGCCGCCGTGTTTTCCAGTGTGCCCACCCGCGCTCGCCGCGCCACGCAATCCCGAAGGTTACGCAGGTCGCTGTCCTCCTGCCGCACTACCAGCTGCAATTTGAACACATAGTAAGGCCGGCTGAACCGCACCCGCTTTTGCCGATCGGGTGTCACTTCCAGGCCGTTCATTGCAAAATCTATGTCGCCACGCTCGAGTCCTTCCAGGAGCTTCTTGAAATCGTACTGCTTATGTTCGATGCGTCGGCCCAGTTCCTTTTCGAGAGCCCGCACGATATCCACTTCGAAGCCAATCAACTCGTCGGGCCGCTCGGGATCGTTGAAGATATAAGGGGCGCCACCTTCTGCATCGGCCCCCCAGCGTAGCGGTGGCAACTGAGCAACGACTTGCTCGTTAGCCGCAGGTGTCGTAGCAACGGCTGCCGCAGCGGTAAGCGACAAGGCCAGCGTCGCCAACAAAAAGAGCCTTGGAGTAGTCGCCTGGAGATGACAACTTGCAGGCCGAGCTTGCGATGCCCCGCCGCAACTCTTGTTTCCATAACCGACGTTGCCCACCATCTTCGCTAACGCTCCTCCCGCTCGATGCGCTGCCAGAGTTGGTCAATGGCTCGACGGAGAGCCGGGTCTGCCTGTTGCCGTTGTTCGTCCAAATAGGGTTTCGCAAGCCGGCCGAGGATCAGTAAATCCCGTTCGGCCATGCGCCGAACAATCGGATCGGGATCGAGCAGCTTCGTCGCCTGACAGATGGGTCGTATTCCCGGTTTCAATTGCACATCTTCGCGTACCTGGACGAGCTGGCCCTTGGGATCGAACAGCAATTCGGCTGCGAGAAAGCCTTCGTTGCCAGCTTTGGCTACCACTTCGAGTCTGCCGTTCGCTGACAATCCCTGGGCTGTTTTGGCAACGCGCACGGATTCGTTGACCAGGCGAAACTGATAAAAACCGTCCTGACGCAGTTCACCGGCCAAAATCAACCAGGCTCGCACCGCTTGCGCTGCGGCTTTTTCCGTGTCCGCATGCACATGTTTTTGAAACCATCCGCGCAATTGTCCCGCATCACTGACAATATCCACAGTCCCCGACGGGGAAACGAAAAAGAGATTGTTGCTGCTCAGAGGTGCCGGCGGGATGCGGGCCACGGGGAATCGCGGATAACGCAAGAGAAACACCTGTGTCCCGGCAAGCACCGACTTGACTTCCCCATTCTCCAGATGTTGCACCGGTGCCGACGCTATGCCGAGCTGTTTGAGCTTGGCCTGCACCAGCGCTCGCGCCGATTCAACGTCCAGGGGTTTGTCTTCGCTGAAACTAACCATCATCGCTATCAGCGTTAGCCACATGCTGGCTCCCCCTTGTTATTGTGTTGCGAACATCCACCCTGTCGGCAATCGTCCCGTACCCCAGCAGGGTCAGCTCACGACTCGCAACATACTATTCGCCGGGCCAGATTCGGGCAACCATTTCCGAAGAGGAAAGGGAACTTGCGTTCTTGCAGGAGCGTCGCCAATTGCAGCCAGGCCAGGGTAACCATTTCCCAAGAGGAAAGGGAACCGGAGCGAGCACGCAAGAACATCCGTCGCCATCCATCAGGTCGAGCCTCTGTCGGATTGGTGTCGAATCGTGGGCCGGGTATTTCGGCAGAGCTGCATCCACGCCTCCAGCGGGCACTTTCGGCGGCCAGGCAACCAGGTTCAACATCACAAGCCAGCCTGGATGTCAACCGAAGACAGCATCCGCGAGTGAAGCGGTTACGCTCGGCGAGGCTTGCCTGGACAATTTTGCCAGTACGCCAGTTCCTGCCGATCACCCGAACCAGAATTCGCCCGCCCGGTATGTAAGCAGCAGTCGCCCGCTGGCTTGTGTACTTCACGGTTTAGCCCGGGGGCCAGTGCATTCGCCGACCACCCAGGAGATGCAAGTGCAGATGCGGGACGGATTGCCCTGCCTGTTCGCGGCAGTTCAAGACCAGGCGATAACCTTGCTCCAGCCCGAGTTGTCGCGCCAACTGTGCCGCCACCCAATGCAGATGACCAAGCAGCTCCTTGTCCGCCTCGGTGATGTCAGCATGGGTGGGGATGACTTTCTTGGGAATAATCAGGACGTGTACGGGTGCCTGCGGATTGATGTCGTGAAAGGCGAGACAGCGATCATCTTCGTACACAATGCGGGCCGGGATTTTTCGTTCGATTATCTTCAGGAAAATGTTGTCCTGCATCATGGCAGTCTCCCCGCGAGCCATCGGCGAAAGAGCAGCCCATGCCGCGCGACGATCCGGTCGCCGCAACCATCACCCACTCGCGCGAGTCAGCGGATCAATAAATAAACGAGGGCGTCTGCCGGCCAGAGGGAGCGAGGGGTCCCTGCTTTGTGAAATACCCGTGCTTGCTTCCAGACGAGTGTATATTGGCCGAAAGAATGCGGCAGCGTGGGCCGGGAATCTGTGCCATACCTCGGATGCTTCTTGTGGCACCAGCATTAGGCGGAGCTGCCAGCCTTTGCGGTCAGGGATGCGGCTGGCCAGTCGCCGAAACCATCCATCACCGCGACGCAGTCCGGAGCTAAGTCGGTGTGGCAGATTGGAATAGATGAGGCGGGCTACGGGCCGATCCTCGGACCGTTCGTGATGACGGCAACTGCCATCGGCCGACCGGGGGCTTTGCGGGCAAAGGAACCCTGGAAACTGCTCGAAAAAGTGACCGACCGAGCACGCGGACGCAAAAAGTCGGCCGATTCACAACAGTGGTTCGTCATTGCCGACTCCAAGCAGGTGCATCGTGGCTCGAACCGATTGGCGGAGCTGGAATTCCATACCCTCCCCGTTCTCTGGCCGTGGCTGGGAAGCGACCGGCGATTCCCTGCCCTGCTGGAGCGGCTGAGCGTCAGCGGTTTGCCGCAGGATATGGCGCTGGCGTGTTATCGCGCGGCGTTGACTCTGCCCATGTGTCACGGGGTGGACGAGATAATGCGCCGTGCCGAGGTGTGGCGCGAGCGGGTCAACCGGGCCGGGCTGGTGTTCGATGCACCGCGGATTTTCGTTTTGCTGCCACCGACGATCAATGCCCTGATCGCCAGGCACGGTACGAAAGCGGTGTTGCCCTGGCTGGGCTGGCGGGATTTGTTATCGGCATGGAATGCGATTCTGGCCCGCCACGCACTGGCCGAAACTTGCGAGGTCTGGTGTGACCGCTTGGGTGGACGGCAATATTACGCCGGTCTGCTTTGCGAATCTTTAACCGGCTGGCAACTGCAACATTATCTGGAAACGCCCCGGCAGTGTCGTTACGTGTTCACGGCCGAGGCAGAAACGTTGAGAGATGGTTCCTCGCAGGCCGTTTCGCAACAAGGTCGCAGACCATGCAGGCGGGGCCGGGAGCAACCGGCACCAATCCGGCGTTCCGATGCCGCCAAATCCGCAGCGTCCGGTGAGCGGCAATGGACGGTGGTGGTCAGACCCGAAGCGGAAACGCGGTCGTTCGCGGTAGCCTTGGCCTCCATGATCAGCAAATACATCCGCGAGGTCTTCATGCACCACTTCAATAGCTACTGGCAGGAACAGATTCCCGGTCTGCGAGCGACCGCTGGTTATCCCCGCGATGGAGAGCGATTTCTGCGAGAGATCGAACCGGCCCGACAACGGTTGGGCCTGTCGGAAGCGCAGTTACGTCGCTGCCGGTGAAGTTTGCCCATTCGGGAAACACACGGGCGAAGTTTCTGGGAAGCCGCACCGTCCCGTGGAGCGGTGGAACGTGTCAATTCTGGTAGCGCAGCAGGAGATCGCCAGCGGCTACCTGGGTGCCTGATTGTACCAGCACTTCGGCGATGCGACCGCTGCGCTCGGCGTAAATGGTCATCTCCATTTTCATGGCTTCGAGGCTGATAAGCTTCTGCCCCTTTTCCACGTGGTCGCCGGGTTGCACCATGACGCGGACGACGAGTCCCGGCATGGGAGCGCCGACTTCGTTGGGATTGCTGGGATCTGCTTTGGGATGAGCTTTGTGCTCGCGGGCCAGACTGCGATCGGTAACCACGACTTCCCGGGGCTGGCCGTTGAGTTCGAAAAACACCAGCCGTGTCCCGTCCGGATGCGGATCGCCGACCGTCTGGAATTTGATAATCAGCGTCTTGCCTTTCTCAATGTCCACGCTGATTTCTTCGCCCGGTTCCATACCGTAGAAAAAGACGGGCGTGGGGAGCACACTGGTGTCGGAATACTTTTGCTGATGCTGGGCAAACTCCAGAAACACGCGCGGGTAGAGCACATACGAGAGCACCTCACGGAAGGAAACGGAGCGTTGCAGTCGTTTTTCCAGCTCCGAGCGTACCTGGTCGAAATCCACAGGCGGTAAGGAAGCACCGGCTCGCTCGGTCAGAGGCTGGCGCGAGCCGAGTATGCGCCGCTGCAACTGTTCCGGAAAGCCACCCGGCGGAATGCCCAGCCGACCCTCGAAAAACTCCACCACCGATTCCGGAAACGCCAGCACCCGTTGCGGATCGAGCACATCCTCCGGTCGCAGATTGTTGGCGACCATGAACAACGCCATGTCGCCAACCACCTTCGACGTCGGCGTAACCTTGACAATGTCGCCGAAGAGCCGGTTGACCTCGGCATACATGCGGCGGACTTCCGGCCAGCGTTCTTGCAGGCCCATCGCCTGGGCTTGCTGGTAGAGATTGGTGTATTGGCCGCCGGGCATTTCATGCAGGTACACCTCTGCCGACGATGTCCGCTGCACGCCTTCGAAAGGTGCGTAATACTGCCGGATCACTTCCCAGTATTCGGCGGCGGCCTGGAGGTCCTCGAAACGCAAGGGGCTGGCTCGCCGCGTGAACCGTACCATTTCCACCAGCGAGTTCAAATTGGGCTGGCTGCTGGTGCCCGACAACGGTGCCATCGCCCCGTCCACGATGCTGACGCCTTCCTCCGCCGCAAGAATATAGCTGGCGGCTTGAATTCCGGCCTGGTCGTGGGTGTGAAAATGAATGGGGATGCCAATCTCCTGCCGCAACGCCCGCACCAGCTGCTGAGCGGCATAAGGTTTACAAAGCCCGGCCATGTCTTTGATCGCCAGCAGGTTAGCGCCGCGCTTCTCCAGCTGCTTGGCCAGCTCCACGTAATAACGCAAACTGTACTTTTGTCGCGCGGGATTGAGAAAATCGCCGGTGTAACAGATAGCCGGTTCGCAGAGCATGCCGGCTTCGCGGACGGCTTCGATGGCCGGCTCCAGATTCGGCAACCAGTTGCAGGCATCGAAGATGCGGAACAGGTCTATGCCGACCTGCGCTGCCTCCTTGACAAAGGCGCGCACCACGTTGTCCGGATAGTTTGTGTAGCCGACCGCATTGGCCCCACGCAGCAGCATCTGGAACAAAATGTTCGGAATCTTCTCGCGCAACCGTGCCAGCCGCTCCCAGGGGCATTCCTTCAGAAACCGCATGGCCGTGTCGAACGTGGCTCCGCCCCACATCTCCAGGGAAAACAAGTCGGCCAGGCGGTGGGCGTAAAAATCGGCGATCTGCAGCATGTCGTAGGTACGCATCCGTGTCGCCAGAAGCGACTGGTGGGCGTCGCGGAAGGTGGTATCGGTGAAAAAGAGCTGCGGCTGGTCGAGCAACCAGCGGGCGAATCGTTCCGGTCCCAGTTCGCGGAAGCGATCGCGCAGCCCGCGTGGCAGTTGTGCCGACTCCCGTGCAGGCAATTCCGGCACGGGAGCTGGTTCCCGCGGCACCCGCTTCCGCCATTCGGCAGTGGCTCGCGCCTCCTTGCCCAGCGTCGGATTACCGTTGACAATCACCTCAGCCAGATAGGTCAGCAATCGCGTCGCCCGATCCTGGCGGGGCGGGAAGCGGTACAGCTCTGGCGTTTCGTCAATAAAACGGGTGCTGAATTCGCCCCGCGCCACTGCCGGATGCGTTACCAGATTGATCAGAAACGGGATGTTGGTCTTGACGCCACGCACCCGGAATTCCTGCAAACTTCGCTCCATCCGCCGCAGGGCATCTTCAAGTCGGCGTCCACGGGCGGTGACTTTCACCAGCAGCGAATCATAAAACGGCGTGATTACCGCACCGCTGAAAGCCGACCCCGCGTCCAGCCGAATCCCCATCCCGCTGGCTGAACGGTAATGCGACAGCCGGCCGTAATCAGGCAGGAACTTGTTGGCCGGGTCTTCGGTCGTGACCCGACACTGCACGGCAAAGCCCGTCACTGTCACCTGCCGCTGATCGCCCAGATCGATCTCCGGATGCGACAGCGGATAACCCTGGGCGATGAGAATCTGGCACTTGACGATGTCGTAACCGGTGACCTCTTCGGTTACCGTGTGCTCGACCTGAATGCGGGGATTGACTTCGATGAAATAGAACTGCCCGCTGTCCACGTCGTAGAGGAATTCGACGGTGCCGGCGTTATCGAGCCGCACTATTCGGCCGATGGCCAGGGCTGCTTCCAGAATCTGCTGGCGAACGCGGGCGTCCAGATTCGGTGCCGGAGCCATTTCCACCATCTTCTGGTGGCGGCGTTGCAGTGAGCAGTCCCGTTCGTACAGGTGCACCAGATTGCCATGCTGATCGCCCAGCAGCTGCACCTCGATATGGCGAGCGCGGCGAACGCATTTTTCCAGAAAAACGTCCGGAATGCCGAACGCAGTCCCGGCTTCGCGTCGGGCCTGCTCTAAAGCATCGGCGAGCTGTGCGGCATTTTCGACGAGACGCATGCCCCGTCCGCCACCACCCATCGCCGCCTTAACCATCACCGGATACCCGATGCGTTCGGCAGCGGACAGAGCTTCGGCCGGATCCGACACGGGTTTCTCGGTGCCCGGCAGAATGGGCACGCCGGCTTGCTGGGCCAGTCGTCGCGCCACCACTTTATCGCCGAGCTGTTCCAGCACTTCCGTACGCGGCCCGACGAAAATCAGGCCCGCCTGTCGCACTGCCCGTGCGAACTCCGGATTCTCCGACAGGAAACCGTACCCCGGATGGATCGCATCCACCTCATGCTGCAACGCCAGCGCGACTATTCCTTCGATGTCCAGGTAAGCGCGGATCGGTTCGCCCGGCTGACCGACGCGGTACGCCTCATCGGCTTTGAACCGATGCAGCGCGAACCGATCCTCGTGGGAATAAATCGCCACCGTGCGGATGCCTAGCTCGTGGGCGGTACGGAAAACGCGAATGGCTATCTCGCTGCGATTGGCTACCAGCAGTTTGCGAATGGGTCGGATATTCATTGTCCCTCCAGCGTGCACCGTGCGCCAGCATAAGTATATACCGCCCGTCCAGTCGGGTCGCAACGAGCACCACCCGCTTGCACACCGCTTCCGCACACGCCACCAGGAGCGGCTGGCGTGAGCCAGCCGTGCCGAACATACCGCGTTACCGGAGAGAGTCGCTCATTTCCGAACGCTCAACGCCGGTTTCCGATCCCCCTTCTCCGCGCCGTGGATCTAGACCCGCGCCGTCGCAGAGTTTCCGAACGCTCAACGCCGGTTCCCGATTCCCCTTCTCCGCGCCGTGGATCCAGACCCGCACCGTCGCAGAGTTTCCGCACGCTCAACGCCGGTTCCCGGTTCCCCTTCTCCGCGCCGTGGATCCAGACTCGCGCCGTCGCGGAGCTTCCGAACACCCAACGCCGGTTACCCGTTCCGCTCTCCAGTACCCAACCGCACTCGCCAAGCCCTGATTCCCGATTCCCGCTCCTGCCCGCCACTCGGCACTCACTTCAGGTCGCCGATGTACCACACCCGCACCGTTTTGTCGCTGCTTCCCGAAACGACGTATTGGCCATCGGGCGTCACCGCGACGCTCCAGACCGGCCACTCGTGCCCCGTGAACCGTCGCACTTCCTTCCCCGTCGCCAGCTCCCACAAACGCACAGTTTTGTCCCCGCTTCCCGAAACGACGTATTTACCATTGGGCGTCACCGCCACGCTCAAGACCGGCCACTCGTGCCCCGTGAACCGCCGCACTTCTTTCCCCGTCGCCAGCTCCCACAAACGCACAGTTTTGTCCCCGCTCCCCGAAACGACGTATTGGCCATCGGGCGTTACCGCGACGCTCATGACCCAATCCTCGTGCCCCGGGAACCGCCGCACTTCCTGCCCCGTCGCCAGCTCCCACAAACGCACCGTTTTGTCGTTGCTTCCCGAAACGACGTATTTACCATTGGGCGTCACCGCGACGCTATAGACCGGCCACTCGTGCCCCGTGAACCGCCGCACTTCCTTCCCCGTCGCCAGCTCCCACAAACGCACCGTGCTATCACTGCTTATCCAATGTACCCGATCCTTATCCACCCACCTGCCGCCGCTTCCCGAAACGACGTATTGGCCATTGGGCGTTACCGCAACGCTATAGACCGGACCCGCGTGCCCCGTGAACCGCCGCACTTCTTTTCCCGTCGCCAGCTCCCACAAACGCACCGTGTTGTCGTCGCTTCCCGAAACGACGTATTGGCCATCGGGCGTCACCGCGACGCTGCAGACCCAATCCTCGTGCCCCGTGAACCGCCGCACTTCCTGCCCCGTCGCCAGCTCCCACACCCGCACCGTTTTGTCGTTGCTTCCCGAAACGACGTATTTACCATTGGGCGTCACCGCGACGCTGCAGACGGGTTCTTCGTGCCCGAACAGCCGCAGCACTTCGCGGTTACCCGGATGTTGTGCAGTTTGACCAGCGGGAAAGGTGGTTACTGGAGCAGGTGCAGCGTGGGGGCGGGCAGCTATCCTCGCTTGCTGGGCGGTGTCCCATACTCGCAGCAACTCGTCGAAGCTGGCAAAACGGTCCTTCGGCGACTCCCGCAGGCACCTGTCCAGCAATTCCGCCAGCCAGTCCGGTAATCGTCGCCACTGCATCGGGGTCGGGTTGGGCGTGCCGAACAAAGCGTAGCAGCAGGTGCGCCCAAAAGCGTAGATGTCCGAATAAAACCCCGGCTGCACTCCACCGAGCTTGCCGAGTTGTTCGGGAGCGGAATAGTCCCAGGTACCCAGTATCGTTCGGCCTATGGTGGTCTTTCCTCGTACCTGGGCTTGCTGCATGGTGGCCTGGATTTGCTGCACTGTGCAGGCCAGGCCGAAATCAATCAACCGCACCTGCCACTGCTCGCCGTCCTTGCGAACCAGGATGTTGCTCGGCTTGACATCACGATGCAGGATATTTCTCGCATGCGCTGCCCGCAGTCCCTCGGCAATTTGCCGCAACAATGGCAATGCTTCGGGCAGAGGAATCGGCCCGTTTTGCCGCACGTATTCGCTCAAAGTCTGGCCGTCAAACCATTCCATAATCAGATACGGCCCGAGTTTTCGCCGTGGGTCCACATAGCCGTAGTGGCGTATGCGAATGAGGGCGGGATGCTGAACCTGCTCCATCGCCGCCGCTTCTTCAAAGACCCGCTGCGGGTCGGGCAGAATCGCGGTATTGAACACCTTGACCGCCACCTTCGCTTTTGTTTGGCGATACTGGCACAGGAAAGTGACGCCAAACGCACCGGCACCAAGAATTCGCAGGGCCGCCAGTTCGTACACCGGAAAAGGAGAAAACCGATCCGGTGCTAACCGAACAGCTTCGTTCAGTGCCCTCAGTGCCTGGTTCCATTCGCTTTTCTCCAGGAAAGCACGGTAGGCGTTGTAATAAGCCTCGGCCTGTTGTTCGCGGTCGCGGCGTTGCTGGTACATCTGGGCGGCTTGCAGGAAATACTGAACGGCGGCATCGAGGTCGCCACACAGAACAGCGGCTTTGCCCAGCTGCGCGAGCAATTCCGGCGCCCGCTGCCGGACCGATTCCGGTAACTGCCGCACCTGTTCCATCAGCTGGCGTACCAGTTGCCGCTCCGCTTCGTTTTGCACAGAGCAGGTATCGCTGGGGCGAAGTTCTCGCTGATGCAGGTTGCCGTGCAGTTGCAGGAAGCGTTGCAACTGACTGAGCGTTTGCATCACTTGCTGCTGGCCTTGTCGCACTTGCTCGATGGCCTGCAGGATATCCTGGCGAGACTGAACCACTTCCGCCCGCAGCGCCTGCAACGGTGCCAGCAACCGCTCTCCCAGAACCGCCAGCCCCTGATGCACCTCGCCCAGGGCCGATTCCATCTGCTGCGATAAATTGTCGAGCAAATCGAAACTCACCTGGCGGTACAACTCGTCATCCCGTTCCAGGGCACGCCGGAAAAAGTAGCGAACCAGCACCGGCAGCAAACGCACTTCCCCGGATGTATCCAGCGGCAAACTCACCAGCCAGGCCAGGGCTTCGTAACCTTCCTCGCGCAACCGCTCGCCGGTGCGATCGAGCAACCGATTCTCGGCCTGCAAAACTTCGTTCGGTTGCCGATACTGGCAGAGCTGGCCGACCTCGGCGACTACCGTTTCCCAGTCGGCTTGCGGGTCAAGCAATCCGCGGCGTTTGGCATCCTGCAATTCGACCCGGCACCGCTGGCAAAACTCCTGGCCGGACTTCTCCGCAGACAATCTCGGTACCGCTACCAGCAAGGCCGACTGCAACCGTTCCACCAGAGCCCGTTCCTCACCAGAAGCGAGCAACCGTTGCCACAAACTGGGCCCGGCCAGAGCTGTCTCCACCACCAGCCAGGTTTGTTCATGGGCCTGTTGCAGGGCCTTGCCTAACCGCGACGCCGGATCACGCAGGTATTGCAGCAGCCAGGCCGAAACTTGACCCACAGCGACCAGGCCCAACCTTTCAGTGATTTTACCCCATAAGGAACGCAACGCCGTTACCAGAAGAGCGTTCATGAGCGACATAAGTAGGCCCTCACGACGGTGCCGACACCTTTGCCGTCATTGTAACCAACCACCCACACCCCGTACAATCCGCCTGAGAGGCTTGCTGCTTGCGATGGCATCAGCTGGCATTGTGGGCCGACCAGAATCAGCTTGTTTGCCGGTGTCGCCAACACTTGCGATGGCATTCGTCGTCGTCGGCCATTTCCGAATATCGGGAAGCAATCAAGGCGGCCGTGGGTTCTGACCCGACACGGAACCGCATCATCGTCAGGCAGGTTCAGACATCACGAGGCAATCGGGCGGACGCGATTTTTGCTTGCGATGGTTCAAAGGCAGTGCGAAAAACTCACCTGGCAGCATTTTCCGGAGCCGGTTTTTGCTTGCGATGGTTCGGGGGCAGCTCCGAGCAAAACCGTTTTGCGCCACGGCGACGATGCAGCCGGGCCGATCAGGAACGGGGCAATTGCAGAACAAACTGGGTGGTGCGGTGGGGAGTGCGATGCCAGGTAATGCGGCCGGCGTGGAGTTCGGCAATTCGCCACACCTTGGACAAACCCAGGCCGCGACCGCGACCCGCCTGCCGACCCGAAAAGAACGGATCGAAGAGATGTTCCTGCCAGGCCGGGTCTGGTCCGGGGCCATTGTTTTCGACGATTACCTGGACCTGGTCGGAATCGAGCGGCACAACGCTACAGCTAACTCGACCACCTTGCGGCGCTGCTTCGAGAGCGTTGCGAAGCAGGCATTCGATGGCGGTCTGCAAAAGCGAACCGTCCGCAACCATCGAAATCGCCTGGTCTGGGCAGGTGCAGCTCAGCGTGATTTGCTTCTGCTCCGCTTCGCAAACGAACCGGCCAACGACCTGGCGAAGCAGTCGGTCCAGCCGCAAGCGACGCTTTTTGGGTTCCGGCGGACGAGCGAAAAACATCAGGTCTAAAACGAGCGCATGAATCCGGCGGGTCTGCGCCAGGATACGTTCCAGAGCCTGAATGCGTTCGAGTTGCTTTTCCTGACGCAGCAATTGCTCGGCATAACCGGAAATGACTGCGAGGGGACTGCCGAGTTCGTGTCCGGCTCCGGCAGCGAAAGCGGCTAGCGAACGCAGTTTGTGTTGCTGGAGCAATTCCTGCTGTTGCTGGGCCAGCTGGATCGCCTGTCGCTGCCAGCGCTGGCACTCGCGTTCCACGAACTGAAGCTGCTGGCGAGCAGACGCCGTTTCCTTCAGGAGTCGGCCCAGCTCCGTCCACAACCAATCGGAGCCAATCGGCGAAAGCGGTGGCAACTCCGGCACCTCGTCACATGGAAAGTCGCCGGCATCCAGTTCGAGTGTGGCAAGCAAATCGCTCAGCGGTGGGCCTGACCACGCTGATTTCAGGCGAAACCGCCCCTGAGCCAGCTGCCAGACGACCTGCACCAGGCGCAACAATTTCTCTTCACTGTCCTGGCGGGTGAAGGAGGCCAGGGGAGCATCAAGTCGGCTCCAGATTTGCCGCAGCGATGGGGGTAAAGGCCAGTGAGCGGCCAGCCGAATCCAACCTCCGCCTGGAGTCCACCTGCCGACCTTCCTCGCCGCGATAAGAAACTGACCGATGCCCGCAATCCGGGCCGCTGCTTCGGCCAGGTCTGGTTGCAGAGCGAGTCGCGGTGCCACCTGTCGGGCCAGCATTCCGGCCAGGTGAATGGCCTGGCGAAATCCGGACAGGCGTGGCTGCGACCAATCGGGAAACCAGGTCGGCTGCCAATCGGCCCAGCGTGCCAGAATGTGCCAGGCGTTTCGGGAACTGCTTTCGTCAAGCTTGCTGTGGCGGCGTTTGTTGCTGTCGCCATCCGAGTCGCCCGGCAGGATGGGCAGCGCTTCGCCAACTTCATCATGCCCGAGCCAGGCCAGCAAAACGGCCGGGTCGCTCCGACATAGCGAAAGCCAATCCGTCGCTGACAAACAAGTCTCACCGAGTGCGGCAGCAATAACTGCTTGCGCACTCTCGCGTGCCGGCCCAAAGCGACAGGCCTTCGGCGTCACCTCCGTGCTCGCCACGCTGTGCCTGTGTGCTTAGCGTTTGGCGGTTACCGACGACGCCTCGATCTCCAGGTGCTTGCAAATCCGCTCGATGAGTTGCTCCATCTCAAAGGGCTTCTGGAGGAAGTCGTTGGCACCCGCTTTCTTGAGTTCCTGTACCTTGTCCTGCTCGACCATGCCGCTGATGCAGATGATTTTGACGTCGGCCAGATTCGAGTCGGAACGGATGCGCTGGCAGACTTCCCGCCCGTTGATGTCCGGGAGCATGACGTCGAGGACGATCAGGTCGGGCTGATATTCCTTGACCAGCATGCCGGCGTCGAAGCCGTTGCGGGCTACCTTGACTTCAAAGCGACCGTCTTTTTCGAGAACGCGGCTGATCATGTCCACCAGGTCGGGATCATCATCCACGACCAGGATTTTCCGTTTGCCGCTTTCCAGGGCATCTGTCGGAATGCCGTGTTCCTTCATGAATTTGTACAGGGCATCCCGGGGAATACGGCGGAAGCGTGAGCCGGGCACCCGGAATCCCTTGAGCTGTCCGTTGTCAAAGCAACGGATGATGGTTTGCTGGCTGACCTTGCAGATTTTTGCAGCTTCTCCGGTGGTAAAGACTTGCTTCATAGAACCTCACCTCTGGCTGATGGTGCAGCCGTTAGACCGACCCCGACGCAACCTCTCCGAGAGGTTGGCGAGACCGTGTCATCCCTGATCCCTTGCCTCGCCCCCTGCTCCGGTAGCGGCATCCAGCCGGATAGCCTTTCAGGGAATACCCTGATGTTATACCAGGTAAAACCATTTTACGGAGAGTTGCGTTCGCAACGGTGCATGGTCGGCATGGTTGCCTCTGCCCCTCGTTTTGCCTGGCAGGAATTCTTGCCTGCTCATCCGGCATTATAACCAGCTTGCCCAGGCTGTCAATAGCGCCTGCTCAAGTTCTTATTCGCAAGTCCCAGTTTCGGCGATGGTTACAATTGAGAGTCTCATGGTGGCAAATAAATTTCCTACCTGAATGGTGCAATTTGTCCCGCCATTGACACCACGCTGTCATTCACGATCACGGTTGCGCTGCACATTCTGTGTCAATTACCTGGCCAAGTTTTGACAGGGCAATGTCAGTATTTTGCGTAGGAAGCTACCACCTGCCGTAATTTCACCAATCCGGCACATAATTTGCTAATGCGTCAGTGCCGGCTACTATGTCAGATTGCCAGTCTTGTGTCAATAGCAGAACTCTTCCCAGAGTGAAACACCCGCCAGCAACTTTTGACCAGCTTCACTGTCCCGTCCTTTTTGAGGCAAACACAAAATCGGCGGACAGGTGGTGATTTTTCCATGTTTTCCCTGAGCGCCGCAGGGTATTGCTTTGCAGCGGCAGTATGCGTATTGCTCGTAGCGATTCCGTACACACGCTGACCGGTTCAAACTGCCGGTTAACGATGTTCTCACCTTGCTTACCTCGGGTTAAGCCAACGTGGTAACAGGCAACCGAGCGAAGGTCGGTTCGACCAGTGACGTCAAATTGACAGTTTGGTCAATCCTGGCGGGCGAGACGGACACTGGACTCGGCTGGGTGCACGAACCATTCTCGCTGAGCACGCCAGCGGGAATGGGTGTTGCGGACGCGCAAACAGGTCAAAACCAGTTCGACATCGTACACCAGCGGTGGCCCTCCATGTTCTGGTTCCAGATCGCTGCGGACGCGGTACAGAAAACGAAACTGGTAGCCGGGATTGGAAACATCGGTAAATACCTGATAACCTGTGATGCCGCGATATTCCCAGTTCTGGCGATTGGGAGCTTCCTTGAGCATGACCCGGCCGAGAATGCTGTTTTCAAAGGCGATGACAGGGTTGCCCATTTTCGATTGTGCCTCGAAATAGCGAATCAGCCGTTCACGATCCGCGGGGGGTTCCTTATGCCGACGCTGGTCGGGAGAGAGTGTGGCCAGGAAGAGTTCCCGTTCCTTGCGTTGATGAATGTAGTCAAGCACCTCGTTGGCAAAGCGATGTGCCTCGGCTCGAACAACCCAATAGGTAACTTCCTGGGAGGTGATGGCCCCGACGCCGTTAATCAAACTCAAGGCAGCTCCGATGCGTGCCAGGCTGGCGCCGGCCAGAGTGTTTTCAGCACGGCGAATCAACCACCAGGCCCAGATACTCAGCACGAATCCGGGCAACCAGTAAGCCCGCGCAGGTAATAGTGGCGGCGAGTCCATCCAGCACAGAAAGCTGAAAAGCGACAGAACGAAGGCGGCAATAGCCCAACCGCTTATGGGGCGGTATTCATCCTGCTCTACAGGAGGCACTGTCAAGCGTTCTCGACCGGCCGGGACTGTTTGCGCTGTCAATTCGTTGTCAGTGCCACCCGGACTGGATGCCTGCGATAACGAGGTTGCCTGGACGCGTTGGGCCTCTGGTTCAGTCATGACCTTCCCCGTAGCTTGTAGAAAAAGGACATGCATCCGACCTACCAGAGAAAGATAGCTGCCAAAAGAAGTGTACGCTCCTGGGCGGCGCAGGCAATACTTTGCCGCTCCACACAAAGACTGCTCAGCTCCTGGAAACGCTATGACCGCACCGGAACATGTTCTCGGACTGGACATCGGCGGCGCCAATCTAAAGGCGGCGACAGCCAGTGGCTGGGCCAGGACAATTCCTTTCGCCTTATGGCGCCAACCAGAAAGGCTGGCCCAGCAATTGAAGGAACTGGTGCAACAATTTCCTGAGCCGCAGGTCCTGGCGGTTACCATGACGGGAGAGCTATGCGATTGCTTTCCGGACAAGGCGAGTGGTGTTCGGCACATTCTCAGCGCGGTGCAACAAGTCGCCGGTCGCGCGACCGTGACGGTCTGGACAAGCGACGCTCGCTTCGTTTCTCTCGAAACGCTCTGGCATCAACCGAGGCTGGCCGCATCGGCCAACTGGCTGGCACTTGCCTATCTGGCTGCCGAGCTATTGTACCAACGCCAGCGGGGTACACTTTCGCTGGCCAACGTGCCGCCGATGGAAACGTTTTCCAGCAGTAGTGCAGTTCCGCCACCCTCGCAGCTTCGCCACGACTGGCAGATGTTGCTCGACCTCGGTTCGACTACCACGGACATCGTGCCCATTATGGACGGAAAACCGATTCCGCAAGGCAAAACTGACCTGCAACGCCTGGAGCAGGGCGAACTAATTTACCTGGGAGTGCGTCGCACACCTTTGTGCGCCTTATTGGCTGCGGTATCGCTCGCCGAAAAGGAGTTTCGACCGGCCGCCGAATGGTTTGCTGACATTTACGATGCTTTTTTGGTGCTGGATATGGTACCGGAGCAGCCCGAGCTGCGGCAGACAGCTGATGGCCGACCGGCTACGCGAAGCTGGGCACGAGTGCGACTGGCTCGTATGCTCTGTGCAGAACCGGACGAGCTTGGCGAAGCCGACCTGCGCCAGGTGGCTCACGCCGCTGTTGCCAGCTGGGAACGAGAATGGCATCGAGTGTGGCAGCTTTGGTTACAGCGTTTCGGCAGGCCCCCTGGCGTGGTTATGCTGAGCGGCGAAGGGGAATGGTGGGGCAGGTACCTGCTTCGCAACAGCGGTTATCAGGGCCAAACGATTTCCCTCGGCCAGCTTTTAGGCCCATCGGTTTCGCAAGCCGCCTGCGCCTATGCGGTGGCTAAGCTCTCTCTGACCCAGCAGGCTCACAGGTAGAGCAAATCCACTTGCTGGTCGGCATGTTTGGAGGCATCGTACCAGGCGACCGAATTGTCCACCAGTCGGCCGGGGTTGATCACCAGGGTGTGTGCGACACGTTGCCAGCCACGGTGTTCGGTCGGGCCACCGACCAGGCACAGACTCGGATGATAGCTATCCAGAAATTCGCCAACTATCCGATTGCCATGGTGTCCACCCAGTTGACCGGACGGCGGTTGGCTGAGCACGAGTACTTTCCGCGACTGATCCGATTCCCACAGTTTGCGCAGGTAATATTCGGCGAGAGAGCGGGAGGTACGAACGCGGTTTTCGGAAAGCTCTTCGTGTTCGGTAATCTCGCCCCCTACGCCGCAGATGGCCATGTCGGCGTCTTCCAGCAGGGTGGCATGAATGAGGTGCAGTTTGGGATGTTCACCCTCTTCATACATGCCGAGGCGAAGGAAATGGCGAAGCGGGGCATCGGCCGGGCCAGGCAAGACAGCGGTCAGTACCCCGCTCTCCGCAATACTGCCAATGGCATCGAAAAACTGTTCCCATAACCGCAACAGCTCCCCTTCGCTGCTACGGTCTCGCTGCTCAGCGTCCACGACTCCGCCGGTGAACACTACCAGGTCGGCTTTCAGATCGTGAGCCGCCTTCTTGAGCAAATCAATCTTTCCCAGCTGTCCGTTGATCTGTCCAGCTACCAGTAATCGTCTCATGGCGTTCCCTCCTGATGGTGGGTCTAAAGGAAAAGTATGGTGCCTGGGTCACGAGGCGGGTAAGCCTATCCGTTTCAGTAGCGCAGCAGTGCAGCAATTCCGTCGCATTCTTCCAGGGCGGGACTGTTCCAGTAACGGACGTGTGCGGACTGGCTGAGAGCGACGCGCACGGCTTCTTCGTAGATGTCGGGGACATGATTGACGCTGCCGCCACACTCAATGCAAGGCCCGCCGCTGAGGTGCAACCGCTGGCACTGAGTGCACACGTGGCCGTGGTAGCGCGTGTTCGGTTGCACCAGCAGATGGCCGACTCGCTGTTCCCACAGGGCACGGAAAACGCGCTCCGGACCTTTTGCCTGGCGTTCCGGTGGTGCCTCGTTGAGCTCTCGCCAGACCTGTTCAGCCTGGCGCTGGAGCAATTGACTCTCCTCCTGTTCGAGCCGTTTCTGCAACTCTGTTTTCGCGGCATGCACGGAAACTTCCCAGCGTGCGATGATCCGCTCCCTGAGATAGCGGTGCAGATGGCTCTCGAATTGCGGCAGAATCTCCCACAATCCTCCGACAATGAGATACCGAAACGGCTCCTGCTCCCACAAACGCAAGGCGTTGTACGCAACCCGATCAAAATGGTGATGGAAATATTCCACGTGCTTACGACGAAACTGCAATTCGCCAAAAGCATCGGGAATGCGGATTTTCGGAGGAATCTCGTCGAAAATGTAGCTCATTTCCTCTATCTGGCCCAGATACCCCAGGTACAACCGCGCTTCGTCCTTGTCCACCAGCACTATACCAAACAGGTCCGACTGATCGAGCACCTGGTGCAGGGGCCAGAGCACGAAACGGTCTTCGAGGAAGTAGCGGGAATGCACCGGCCAGGGAAGCGGTAACGCATAGGCCAGGTTCACGGGAGACGCCAGAAAGCAGGCCAGCCCGCGTAAGCCCCTTCGACCGGCACTGAGCGTCGCCAGTTCCTGGATCAGTTCTGTTTCACGCAATAATCGCTGACGTTCACCGTTGCTGATGGGCAACTGGCCAATTTTTTCGTGCAGGTGGCGGAGACTGTTTTTGGCAGCGATGCGAATGCCTTCGGCGTCTCCCCATCGCGACGGGTCCATATCCAGGTACACGCTCAGCAGTAGCTCACCGGGACGGTGCACTTCGCCCAGTTGCTTGAGCAATCGGCGCGTAATCACTCCCTCGTAAAGTGGCAGCTGGTGCAATGCCATCTTGAGTTCCCTCACTCTGGAGTTCGCAATACGGATCGGTGGAAGCCTGGAATGATCAGGGAAATCGTCGTTAGCCAAATAGCCGGCTCAGCAGTTCGACAATTCCTCCCAGAACCAGAATCGGACTGATAAGCACCAACACCGCCAAAACAAGTGCAACCAGGAGAATCAACAGGTGCCCGCCCACGCCCACCATCGCCCAGAATAATCCCCGCGCGCATTCGACGAGAAATTGCCACCAAGCACGGGATTGCTCCTGCGACGGCGAAGCGGACATCGGTGGAGCAGCGTGCGGTTCGGCAGGGTTCGCCAGCAGACTCATGGGTCGCCCTCCTGGGACAGAACCCGCTATCTCCTTCTCCAAGTCCAAAAAGAAAAGCCCGGCAAAAAGGCTTCCGTGCCGGGTTTCCGTACCGATGTCCGCTTCCATGCTGAACGTCCCTGCCGCGTGCGGGCTTCTTTGCGATGGCTAAATGCTCATCGGCAATGAGCGGGTTTTGCGGTTATGCCGCATGCGTCTCTGGTGGTCGCAATTGCTAAGCTTGGGACCAGCCATGTTGGGAAGTTATCCGGCTTTGATCGGCACCTTACGCCCTTTTGCCTCGGGTGATTTGCCGACGTGAATCTCCAGCACGCCGTTGTGATATTTCCCTTCCACGCGGTTGGGATCTACGGCGTTCGGCAAGGTCACCGTCCGGTAGAAGCTGCGATACCCGGCTTCTTCAACAGTTCGGCCACCGGCTTCTTTTTTCCGCTCGACCTTTTTCTCGGCACGAACGATCAACCGGTTGCCGCTGAGCTGGACGTCGAACTCGTTCGGCTCAAATCCGGGGGCGTCCATACGCACCACGTATTCCTTGTCGGTCTCGTTGAAATCGAGGCCACCCCAGCGGAAAAATTCCTCTTCTTCTGCCGGCACCGGCACACGGCCGAAAAAGCGTTCCAGCAGGCGATCGAACTCTTCCCGTAATCGGGCCAGCGGTTGGAAGAAATCTTCCTGAGAGCTGACAGGCACCTTGGCCTCCGAGGTTTTCTTTTTCCACGGCAGCAGTCCAAACATGGTTGCACCCTCCTTGTTTGGTGGGGTGGTCGGGCGAGCCAGGAATTGGAGCGTCGCCCGGCCACCGATTCGCTGTTAGTTGTTGGCGTCCAGCACTTTCACGCCTCCGTCGGGCAGGGTTATTCCGCCTTGACGGTGATCCGTTTCGGCTTGACCGCTTCGCGTTTGGGCAGATGCAGGGTTAGCACGCCCTGCTTCAGTTCGGCGGTAATCTTGTCGGCGTCAATGTCCTCGCTGATGGTGAAAGTACGGTAGAAATCACCGACGCCGTACTCCCGCAGCACGAACCCTTCTGCCGGACCTCGCGGTGCGACCTTGCCGTGTATCGTCAGTTCGCCGTTTTCAAAGCGAATGTCCAAATCTTCTGGTCGCACACCGGGCAGGTCGGCGTACAACACGAGTTCGTCTGCGGTTTCCAGAATGTCCACACGCGGCGAGTAATTCACGGTGCGAACCGGCTCGGCGGTAGCGACGTCTGAGCGGGTTTGCCGTTTTGCGATGTTGGCCATGGCTCGCCTCCTTTCTTTTGTTGATCAAGACCTGCGAATCCGGAATACCCCCTAGCCTCCACGTCTGTCGGCCATTATTCAGCACGAACGGGGATTTTCTTGGGCCGGCACTCAGCACACTTGGGCATGGTGATCGTCAGCACGCCGTTTTGCAGCCTGGCTTCCACCTTGTCAGCATCTACGTCCACCGGCAGCGTGATAATGCGGTGGAACACGCCGAACGGCCGCTCTTGGCGCAGCCACTGACCCTTTTCCACCTGCGGTGCTTTCCGCTCGCCCTTGATGCTGAGCTGGTTGCGACCGGTGACGTAGATTTCAAGGTCTTCCAGGTTCATGCCCGGCAACTCTGCCTCGGCATAGACGTTCGACTCGTCCTCCCAGATGTTGACGGCCGGGTACCCTAATCCCAATTCCGGCCAGCCGTATGGCTCGAAGCCCCAGCGCTCGAACAGGCGATCCATTTCGCGGCGGAAATTCTCCATCTCCCGCCACAGTTCGGCAAAGGGTTCCCAACGAGTCCGCGGCATGTTGCACCTCCTTTCTTGTTTCTGACCCGTGCCCTGTTCCCCATAGCACGGACCGGCTTCTTTCTGTGTTGATTTTGGCTATCGTTTGTCTTTAGCCATGGGAGAATCAAGCAAGTGCCATGCCGATAACGCCACCAGAAAACCTGATTACCTAACCTATTGCTGACGCACAGGTTGAGCGATGAAGAAGGGAAAGTACGTAAAGAAAATTTCCGAAACTAAAAAGCCATTCTGGCAGTTTTTGTCGAATGCCAGACCAATTCGCCGTGTATATGCCAAAATGGCAATTCAAATGGCCCGGTGCTGGTCGCCTACTCTGCGTTCTCTTTTGCTGTAACCTCTGGCCGGGTAATGTGTTCGCAGTGATCCCGACGGCCTGGTCATCCAAAGGACTGCTGGCCCGGTTCTTGTCGGCACTGGAATTGCACTCCCTAATAAAAGGGGCAGCATCTGCCGAAAATGCTAAATTTATCAACAAGGAGGCTCAGCATGCGGACCCATGTTACCTTTCACCATTGCGACAAACCGGTTGCTGCGAACGCCAGTGCTTACTGGGAGAAAAAACTGCCCCGAATCGAACGCCTGCTGGAACATTACGCACCGGACGAAACGGAATTGCGGCTAACCGTCTGGCATCACCCCGAGCGAGTGGGGTATGAAGCTCGAGCAGTTCTCCACCTGCCTTCCGGTACCGTGGTGGCTGACGAAACCGATAAGGATTTACATGCCGCACTGGACGCCGCTGCCGAGACTCTGGTGCGTGTGCTGAAAAAGCACGAAGAGCGGCTTCGTCACGATGACGTTTACCGTCGTCATCGTCCCCGTCGCATGGATGTCAGTGCGGCCGGGCCGCTTCTCCAGCGCGACGTGGAGCTCGGCAGGCGAGAAACGTTTTTCCAACTATTGCAACCCGTATTACGCAAGCTGCATCGCTATGCACGTCGGGAGTTGCTTCTGATGGAAATGGAAGGACTCCTGCCGCAGCACGAATGGACTGTGGACGATTTGCTCGACGAAGTTGCCCTGCGTGCCTGGCGGAGATACGACGAGCGTCCCAAGGATGTCGCTCTCGACGTCTGGTTGATGGATCTGTTGCACGAAGTGCTGGGTGAATGGACACAGGCACCTGCCGCCGAATCCCTCGAACAACCGGTCCCCAGCAGCGAGAAGGAAGAAGAGGAAGAAGAATCGTGGTGGAGTGAGCCACTCGGCTACAAAGAGGAACTCTACCTGGAAGACCTGCTTCCGGATTATCACGCCGAGCCAAGCTGGGAAGCTCTTTCGAGCACTGAACAGCGGGAAAAACTGCTTGCCTGGCTGAGCAAACTGCCCGCACCGCAACGCCAGGCCTTTTTGCTGCACGCTTTGGAAGACTACCAGCCATTTGAAATTGCCATGATCCTGGATCGCAGTGAAGAGCAGGTGCGTAAGGACATCGAAGCAGCGCGTAAGTATCTCGCCGAGCAACTTTGTGCCGCTGGGTACACGACCCCGAAGGCGGGCGCCTCTGCAACCGAGGAAGATCGTGCATCGTAGGTTCACTAACTGGCAAAAACCGGTTCCCGTGCGGACGGCATCAGTCTGGTGCTGCTGAATGCCTGGCACCGCTGAACACGGCAACCCATCTTTCCTTTCGTTAACGCAACGTGGAGGCGAACGACGGTCGGACTACGTCTGCCGGCGAACACGGTAACCCACCTTTCTTTTCGTCGCCGCAACGCCAAGCTGTGCCGCGATGCCTGCTTATTCGGTGGACTAAACAGTCACGTTGCCCGAGTTGGCCCGCCGTCACCGCAGCCGACAGCGTCATCGGCTTCGCTGATTCTGGACTCCCCGCGTAATGTGGAACAGATGGGGCTAGTGGCATCCCTTGCAGGTGGGGTAATCCGCAGCAACGATGCGAATGTGAAGCTCGTCGTCGGGCTAATCCCGAATCTATAGCCGCTAACCGACACCCTCCTCGTCCGTAACGAAACGAATGTGAATCTCGTCGTCGGGCTAACGGCGTTGCCAGCAGGCGAGCTAATTCAATCCGGCAAGCGTCAGTGGTTCCGCTGTGACCAGCTAATGGCCGTTGCCTGCAGGCGACCTAAGGCCCTCCGGCCGAACGGCTCGCCAGTGCTAATCGCCGGCAGAAACGGGTCGGACTAAGGAGCAGCGCCGCGGGATTTTTGCAGCTCCTGCCAGACGGCCAGCAAGTCTTTATGTTCCGGATCGTCCAGCAGTTGGCGGAAGCGCGGTTGCAGTTCTGGTTCCTGCCAGAAACTGGCCAGCAGTTCGGCAGTGCGACGCATGGCTAACTCACGCTGTTTCGGTTCCGGCAGGCGTTTCGCTTCCTGATATTTGCAGTAAACCAGGTTGTAGCAAGCGTCCAGGTAAACCCGTCGGATCATGCCACCTCGTTCCAGATGTGGCTGCAAGGCCGTGCGTAATTGATCCCAGCGAGCAATAGCACCGCGCGGACCGCTGTAAAGCTCCTGCTCCTGCATGAGCAGAATCTGCAGGGCCACGTATTGCGGATGTTTTTCGAGTTTGGCTTTTTTCATGCCTTCCAGCAGTATTTTGTCGGCTTCTAGCAGCAGGGCAGTGGCCTTGTCGGGCATGTTGGCTTTCTTGAGCGTCTGTGCTTGCAGTCGCATGCTGTCCACTTCCAGATACAGCGCCTGGCCATAAATCCGCGTTTGTTCTTCGGCGCTGGTCTCCGGAAGGTTGAAAGCCTGTTCACGGAGTCCGCGCGCCACCTGGGCTGCGGCTTCGTGTTCGCCGATGCTCTGGTAGCTGGTAACGATCCAGAAGCGAAACTCTGTGGGCAGTTTTTCGTCCTTGCTGAGGTCGTCGAGGAAGGCCTTGAAATTACGGCGTGTTTGTTCCAGTTCTTTAGCAGCCGCGGGACCCTGGCTTTCAAGCAAGCGGATTTGTTCGCGCAACTGTGTGCCCATTTCTCGCAAGATCGGCAACACCCCCTGGCCGAGTTCTTGTTGCTTTCCGGCACGATAAAGCTCTTGCAGCAGTTTCCTCGCCTCATCCATCCGCTTGAGTTGCACATAACTACGCAGAGCCAGCGTGATTACTCGTCCGGTGGTCCCCTGGGGTAAACTGGCGGGCAATTCGTTTTTGATAGCCCGCGGCAAAATGACCTGCAGATACTTGAGGGATTCGTCCGGTTTATTGATCAAAGCCAGGGCTTCGGCCAGGAAAACGAGTGCCTGGATGTAACGGGTTTCTTCGGGACTATTCGGAGTGGGTTTGCTCTTATCGTATGCTGCCAGAGCATCGCGTAAAAGTTTAATGGCCTTATCCAGATCGGGAGAGGGGGTGGACAGTGGTTTCCCCTCCTTGGTCATTAGCGTGGCGTGAAGACGAAACGCCAGTTCGCCAGCCTCGGCGCAAGCGGCGGCGTAGAAGGGTGAGTTAGGACTCACCGCCTCCCATTGCTTCAGGGCATCCCGATGGCGACCGTTTGCAAAGTAGATAAATCCGAGGCGAAATCTGGCCGTATCGGCTTCCGGTTCTTTCGGCCAACGCTCGACGATGAGTTCGGCCATGCGGCGCAAGCGCTGGGCATCGGCCACCAGAGCGGCTGGATTGTCGCGCTGGCGCTGAACCAGTTCACCGTACAAGGTCATGGCCGCCAGGGCAGCTCGGCGAGCGGTCGCCGGACTGAACCGCGGCTCCTGAGCGGCGTATTCGAGCAACACGGCGGCCCGGTAGAGATCACCTTGCCCCTGCAGGTAACCACTGACCAGGTACTGCAACAGGTTCTCCCGGTCGCTAACGCTGGCTTCTGCACCGGCGCGTTGCCAGGCGCGACGCGCTGCTGTCAACAGATTCGTGAAGTGCTCCTGAACCTGCTGTTGCAATTTTTGCTTTTCTTCGGCAGATGCCTTTTCGATGGCTTGCAATTTTTCCTGGATTTCCTCAGCTTCGAGGCTGGCACGGAGCAGAAGTTCCTCGAAGGTGGTCAGTTCTTCTATGCGGCGTGCGGTTACCCGCCCGGAAAGGCGCAAGGTGTTGAACTTCACCCATCGGGCAACGTTGGCAAATTCCGGATTGCCTTCGATGTCTTTATCAAGCAGGCTCAGTACCTGGTCCACCATTTTCTGGCCCGTGGGGCTTTGCCGGACAGGGGGTTTCATCTCCTGCAGTTCATCGCGGATGGTCATGGCCAGAATGAGCCGCAAATGCTGCGCTTCTCGGGAGGAATAAACGGTTTTGAAGTCCGGGCTCTTGGGTGAAGCGAAAGAATTGAGCCAGGTGCGGATGTCGTTTTGCAGGGCCAGCCTTTCTTTGGCAGGCAAGCCAGGCGCATAACGCCCGCGGATGCGGAAATAGCCGACGAGACGTTTGGCTTCGAAAGCTAACGGCTCTTTTACGGACTCAATGAGCTTGAAAGCGTTTTGCTGCTCGGTTTCGTTGAGGCCGGACTGACTCACGCCATACCACGCCCATCCGACCCAACCCAACGCATGCTCTTTACGGAAATCAAACATGGTCTTGAACAACTCCGCTGCCTGCTGGCGTGTCTTACCGGCGTCAGCCTCTTGCTTGAGGTAACGCTGCTGAAGGATAGATTTGGCCAGGAGCGCGCGACCGTGTTCCAGCAACGTTTGCAGATACATCTCGGTGCGGTTACGGGCGGTGCCGAGCTGAGTTTTCAACATTCCCTCCGCCTGGGTGAACATCTTGTCGGCCTGGTCGAAGATTTGCACCGCATGTTTGGCCAGCTCAACCTGCGCGCTCTTATCAGCGGTGTAAGTAATTTCGCTTACTTTACCATGTCCTTCATCCGCCAGTAACGTGGCCAGTTGCCGATAGGCCTCGCCCAGTGCCGGGCTTTTGGATTTGGCCTTATCGTTGACAAACGCTTGATACATATTGCGTGCCTCGTCGAGCAACCGTCGGCGTTCGGAATCCTGTGTGGCCTGGGCAGCCTGTTGCCGTTTGGCCGATGCTTCCTCCATATACAACCAGTCGCGGACGTCTTCCGGTACGTCTTTGCGTTGCCGCAACTGCGCGGAATACTCGTCGGCCAGGTCGTAAAATCCACGTTGTCGGAGACCGCGAATGAAATCCAGATAAGGTGGGGTGGCTGCCGGTTCCTGTGCCAACGCAAATATCCCACCTATCAGCCACGCGATACCGACGAATGTGAGCGGTCGCATGATTGTCCTCACTCGCCCTTGCTCAGGATTGCTTGAAATGCCCGGTTGGCCGGACGGCTCTGGTAACTTCTGGGAGCAGAAGCCAGCCTTTCTTCCTTAGTATAAGGTTAAAGCAAGGCTCGCCAAAGTGGAGGGAAGACGCGTGAAGGTCTTAGTCGTCGGCAAGGGTGGTCGAGAACACGCCCTGTGCTGGAAGCTGCGACAATCGCCGCGAGTGCAGGCCGTTTACTGCGCCCCGGGCAACGCGGGCACAGCTCAGGATGCCATCAACATAGACATCGAACCCACCGACATCGAACGTCTGGTACGTTTCGCGCAGCAAGAGGGGATCGGCCTGACGGTGGTCGGCCCGGAAGAACCTCTGGCACTGGGCATTGTGGACGCCTTTGAAAAAGAGGGACTGCGCATCTTCGGCCCGACCAAGGCAGCTGCGGAGCTGGAAGCCAGCAAGGTCTTCGCCAAAGAGCTGATGCGGCAGTTCGACATTCCCACTGCCGATTTTCGCATTTTTGACCATCCTGACGCAGCCCGAAAGTACATCGAGACGCGCGACTATCCGGTCGTGGTCAAGGCTGACGGACTGGCCGGGGGCAAAGGGGCTGTCGTATGCAGCACCAGGGAAGAAGCGCTGGCGGCCGTGGATAAGATCATGGTGCAGCAAGCCTTTGGTCCGGCCGGAAGGCGCATCGTCATCGAACGCCGGCTCGAAGGTCAAGAGCTGAGCGTCCTGGCTCTGGTCAGCGGTCGCACTATCGTTATGCTCGAACCCACGCAAGACCATAAAGCCGCCTTTGACGAAGACCGCGGTCCGAACACCGGAGGCATGGGAGCATACTGCCCGGCTCCGATCGGCACACCGGAGCTGATGCGGGAAATCGAGCGCACTGTGCTGGTGCCGGCTGTGCATGGCATGCGACGATTGCACCGACCGTTTCGCGGCGTGCTTTACGCCGGACTCATGATTACGCCGCAGGGACCGCGGGTTCTGGAATTCAACGTCCGCTTCGGCGATCCCGAGACCCAACCGTTGATGGTACGGCTGAAGACCGACCTGTGTGCCTTGCTGGAGGCGGTCGTGGACGGTCAGCTGGAGACCTTCGCCGAGCAAGGCCTGGAATGGGACAGTCGCCCTGCCGTGTGTGTGGTGCTGGCCTCGGAAGGTTATCCGGGCCCGTATCAGAAAGGGCGAACTATCACCGGGTTAGACCGTGCGGCTCAACTGCCTGACGTCAAAGTTTTCCACAGCGGTACGAAATTTTCGGACGGGCGCATTGTCACCGACGGCGGACGGGTTTTGTCGGTTACTGCTTTAGGGGAAAACTTGCTGGAGGCTAAACGTCGGGCCTACGAGGCGGTGAAGTGCATCGAATTTGCCGGCATGTTTTACCGTCGCGATATTGCTGACCGGGCTATTCGCCGTTTACGTCTCACTCAGCCAGGCAGTGAAACCGTGAGCGGATCGTGAAAGTGCTATGATGGCGGTCAATTGCCAGAACGCAGCGGTGCAAAGGTGTGATGAGCCGCGTTTCGTTTGCGACGCCATGCTGGGCGGTTTGGCCCGCTGGCTGTGTGCCTGGGGATATGATGCGATTTTCCTTCGGGATGTTGCCGACTGGGACCTGATTCGCGTGGCTCAGCAACAAGGACGGATTCTGTTGTCCAGTGATCGCGGCATCTTTCAGATTGGCTGGGTGAGGGACGGGGATTTACCGGCACTGTTCATTCCGCCCGGCATCCACCGGCAGCAACAGCTCGAACTGGTCTGTCAGCATTTCCGGTTGCCTCGCCGTGAACCTCACTGCATGCGCTGCGGTGGTCAGTTGCACGAAGTTGCCAAACAAGATGTCTGGGAGCGAATTCCTCCGAAAACTCGCCTCTGGCTCGACCATTTCTATCAGTGCCAGCGCTGTGGTCAGCTATTCTGGGAAGGAACCCACTGGCAGCAGATCGAACGCCATCTCGAATCGCTGCACGAGAAACTCGCCACCACTGAGTGCGTCACCAGGTCTTCCCAGCGCTAGCGCCAGTGTCTTGTCGAAAGGCGTTTACAGCGAGTCAGTCGGCCTACTTATTTTCGCCAGGCTGCCCTTCAGGCTTTTCTTCCGGTTTTTCGTCGGACTTCTTTTCCTGTTGCGGTGGCGGGGTAAACAGCAGCCGGTGGTACACCTGCACCTGGGCGCACTGCGGATCGCGATCGCGCAAGCAATGCAGATGGTTACTGGCATCCAGCAAGTACAACCGGTCAGTAAAGGAATTCGGAATGGCCAGCACATTGCCGTCCAGCCTGACCGCAGCCAGCACTCGACCATCGCGGCGGTTCAGAGCCAGCATCTGGCCCTGTCTGTCCATCGCCAACACCATGCGGGGCGATGCACTGAGAAACTTGCGGGCCTCGAGTTGCTGCCACCGGATTTGTCCACTGTCCCGATCCAGACAGAATAACCCCCGCTGGTTGGTGGCGACGAATACTTCCTGTCCCAGCATTACCGGAGCGCTGTGGGCACTATCGCCAAGCACCCGCTGCCACGCCGGTGCCGGTTTGCCCTGCTGAAGAAGGAAGGCGTAAACCGCCCGGTCCTGGCAGGGCACGATCAACCAGGATTCCCAACTGGCCACTTTTTCGCCAGGGCGTTGTATCAGGCGAAATGCCATGGGGGCACTTGCCCCGGCCGGCAACTGCCATTCTCCCGCAATCTGGTGCTGCAGCGACGAAACCACGCGGAGTTTCCCTTCCCGATTGACAAACACCACATCCACGTGGTGAGCACAAACGGGCGGCATGGCGATCCCGGCCGGGTCGTCGAAATCCCATAGCCGTGCTGGTTCCCGCAAAGTCTGTCGGCGAATCTCGTAACTGCTTACGCCGCCATCGTACACTGACCTTCCTGCCGGCTTGGTCTGGGCTGCTACTCCGGTCGTACCAGTGGCCAACAGCCGCTCAATGTCGGGCACAAATAAACACCGCATGCGTGTGGTTCCTTCGCAGACGGTCAGTTGCCAGTCATCGCAAGCCGGTGCGCTTTCCGGCAAATCACGCAGCTCCACGCGCCACAAAACCACGCCCGATTGCCGTTCCAAACCGATCAGACTCAAATCAGCTGGCACAATCACCAGCCGGGTCGCGGCAATAGCAGGCCGCTGATAAGTCTGATACGGTTTGCCCACACTGGCTCGCCATTTCACCAGGCCCGTCTGGGCGTCCACCGCGAGCATAACCGCAGATCGCATCTGCACCAGGAGCAAATCGCTGTCGAGTAACTGGGCTGCCAGCACGCTGTCTCGCGGATCCGGTCGAGACAGGGGCAACGACCAGACTGGCTGCAAGCCGAGTCGGGCAGCCCATGCGGTTACGTCCTGCCGCGGTGTCTGCCCTGCGCTCAGCGCCACCAGACTCCACGCCACGCACACAAAACACGCCGTACGCCAAACTTTTCCCCGCATGGTTTTGTCCCTTTCTGGCTGCCTGCGCTGACGATAGCGGCTGGTTCCTCAAGGCCGACTTCTCAGTATCCGCATCTATCCAGAAATTCGCCAGTGGCTGCATGCGACCGCTTGTCCGGATAGGAGCCCCGACCAATCGGCCGCTGCTATGCTAGGATAGCTTCTGCTCCGGCTCGGTGCGTGAGGATCGGCGACGTTGTCGGAAAAAGTCGCGGAGCAATTCTTGACATTCCGCTTCCCGCACCCCGCCGACTACCATGGCGCGATGATTGAGCCGCGGGTCTTGCGGGATGGAATAGAGCGACTGGCAAGCGCCGGCCTTGCTATCGAAGGCTCCGAAGACCACCAGCGGCAATCGCGCCTGCACGATGGCTCCCGCACACATCGGGCAAGGTTCCAGCGTTACATACAGCGCACACCCTTCTAAGCGCCAGCTCTGCAAGGCCGAGGCTGCCTGCGTGATGGCCAGCATCTCGGCGTGCGCGGTTGGGTCCTGCAATTGTTCCCGTTGATTGTGAGCCCGGGCAATTACTCCCTTTTCCCAGGATACGATAACTGCCCCGACCGGTACCTCATCTTCCGCATAAGCCGCTCGCGCTTCCTCGAGCGCAATCTCCATTAGCAGCGCATGCAACGGGTGCCTGGCATCGCTGAGTGTTTTCAAGTCGGGTATCTGGTCTATCAGCGGAAACATAATGCTTAGCTCTTGCACGTGCTACTTAGACCTTTTCAAGATATGCACGGTGCCATTGGCCGCACACGGTTCATCTGAAGTATAGGCCTTGCTTTTTGTATAGTACAGGCCGGCCCTGTCGCCGAATTATTTTCCGCGGTGTCGCTTCTAATGGTTGCCAGCGCCTCCGTCATTGTAACTGAATGCGCGGGAAAAGCGGTGCCAGTTTTCCATCCGCTCCCGGACGCACCAGGACACGTAAATCTTCTGTAGGTCGCGGATAAACGTAACAATCTTCGCAACGGACTTCCTGCCAGTCGCGGCCAAAATTGAAGCTGCGATAAATGCGTTCCGCTGTTCGGGGCAGGAACGGTTTGAGCAAGATCGCCACCACGCGCAGCGATTCCACCAGATCAAAAAGAACCCGACGTGCCGCCTCAACATCTTCCTTGACCAGTTTCCAGGGCTCCTTACGATCGGCATAACGGTTGGCCGGGTCTAATATATAGTGCCAGATGCGCTGCAACGCGAGTTGATACTCGCAGCGCTCGATATGCTCCTGCACTTGCTGTACCGTAGCTTCTAAGTCTTGTTCGGCGTAAATCTCACCTGGCTCCCATTCCCGCGAACCCGCCAGGTGTCCTTCGAAATGCCGCAAAATCAACGTGATTACGCGTGCATAGAGGTTGCCGAGATTATTAGCTAAATCCGCATTATAGACTTCCGCAAAACGCGACCAGCTAAATTCACCATCGCCAGGAAATGGACACTCGCGCAGGAAGTAGTATCGAAAAGCCTCGCTGCTGAACTTAGTGATAATTTCCATTGGCTCGACAACATTACCCAGGCTCTTACTGATTTTCTCGACGGCTCCGGTTTGCTCGTTCTTGATATAAACCCAGCCGTGGGCGAAAACCTGTCGTGGTAACGGTAGGCCGGCGGCTAAAAGCATGGCGGGCCATAAAGCGCAGTGGAAGCGAGTAATGTCCTTGCCGATGAAATGGATATCGGCTGGCCACCAGGTGCGAAATCGCTCTTCGTCCCAACCATAACCGATCGCTGTTATATAGTTGAGCAGGGCGTCAAACCATACGTAAATGGTGAAGCGATTATCAAAGGGTACCCGAATTCCCCATTCCTGGCCAATGCGGGTAATGTTAACATCCTGCAGACCGCTACGTACTAAACTCACGACCTCATTACGTCTTGATTCCGGCTGAATAAATTCAGGATGCGCTTCGTAATAATCCAGTAATGCCGATTGAAAGCGGGATAAAGCGAAATAGTAGCACGGTTCGCTCCGTTCCACCGGAGGGACACGGTGAATGGGACAAACGCCCCCAGCCTCTTTGATTTCCGTCTCCGTTTTGAAGGACTCGCATCCTTCGCAATACCAGCCGCGATAACTTCCGGAGTAAATGTAACCGCGGTCGTAAACCAGTTGCATAAACTTCTGGCATCCCGCATGGTGGCGCGGATCGCTGGTCTGGATAAAGTAGTCGTAACTGATGTCGAGAGCCCGCCAGACCTCCTGAAACTGTTGCGCCATTTCGTCGCAATAGCGTTTGGTATCCAGACCGAGTTCGGCAGCCCGACGGGCGACCTTGATGGTGTTTTCGTCGTTGCCCATCAGGAAGAAAACATCGTAGCCTTCCATGCGGCGATAGCGGGCCTGAACATCCGCACCGATTTTTTCAAAAGCGGTGCCGATATGGGGCCGGCTGTTCGGATAATCAATTGCCGTCGTCAGGTAGAAGCGGTTCCGAGCATTCATAGACTTCCTCTAAATCAGGTGGCCTGGAGAAATGGATTCCGTTCTTAGCTAAGCTATCCACAATTCCATCAGCAGGCGAGGGATGGATGCATGATTCAGGCAAGCGGTGAGCAGCAGCTTCCGACCAGCGCTGAGATTGTACGGGAACGGTTGAGGCAAATGCACTGGTTGGTTTCGCAGATGCCGAATCTCGCTCGCGTGGAACTGGTGGCGGAAGAGCGGGCTCGCTTTGTGGTACGGCCAGGATTTTCCTTCTTGCGCGGCGAAATGACCGTGCAGTTGGAGCGGCTCGCTGAACCGGATGGTTTGGCTTGGAGAATGGAAGTGCGAGGCATCGGTTCCTCAGCCAAAGCCACGGTGCGGTGCAGCATCGTAAAGACCGGCCCGGACTCCTGCCGTCTGGAGTACCAGGTTGTCATCGAAGAGCTTGGCGGTTTATTGCGAACCCTGCACCGTTCCTTATTGCAAGCTGCCGTCGAAAAAACCGTGCAGGATTTCCTTGCTAATTTGCAGCGCAGTTTCGCTCCTTCCGCCGACTCAGGCAATTAGGGGCGTCTATGTGCTGGAAAGCGCAGACCCGACGGTCCGGCCGCGACTCAGACAATTATCGAAGCGAAAACAGATGTTAGGGGCGCCGCAAGACTGTCGGCAACGGCTTTCTATTGGCACTGGTGAGTGCCAGGCGAATCGAAGCGTGGACTGATCCAATTTCCTGTAAAGTACGCGGCTTTTACGTGGATAGAGCGAACGGAATGGATGCAAGCCGCAGGGGCACGCTCACACAAGGAAGCAATGTGCCCAGCCTCCTGCCACCGCGACAACATCTATCGTCGCGCCAACGCCTGGAACCTGGCACCGTCGCGGCGAGACCGATAGGTCGCATCAACACCTCGCCCGGGCGCCGGGTTGCTGGGCACTGCTACACGGACGAACAGGGGGAATGAACGGTTTGGGGGAGTGAGTTCGCAACAGTTGACCGTCGAAACTCGACGATGTGCTAATCCCAGCGGAGGGAGAAAAAGCGAGCGAGTTTCTTCCAGCCCAAAAGCTTGAATAGTCGGGCATACTCTCGTGCCAGCCAGCGAATCGCACTGCGACCGGGTTCGCCGCAACATGCGACAATCGCCCCGAGGATGGTGCCGAAGATGTACCACACGGCCACGCTGATTAGCGGGAATTGAGCGAGGAACGGAGAGGCCCGGTTGAGCAGTTGGGACAGGACGGGTTCGGTATGGCGAAGCAAAGCAGCGACGACGAAACCGAGAATCACTCCCAGCAGTCCTCCGCCGATCAAGCCCAGGAAAGCCGCCTCGAACGCCCGTTCCCGCCGCCAGAATTTCCAGGCCGACCAGCAACCGATCAGCAGTCCGACAGTGGCAGCCTGACACCAGCTATAAACCCGCAACCAGGGAGCGGTGGCTTGAACCAGGAGCGAGCCGAATTGTTGCGGTCGGAAAAGCAGATCGGGCCACGAGACCAGTAATCGCAGTCCGGAAGCGGCCAGGGCGCCGACCAGACTGCCCAGGAACATCCAGAGTGCTGCAGGCAACGAGGCTTCCGCATACTCGACGCGGACAGGCAGGGTTAATCGCTGGCCACCGTTTCCTTCGATTTGCACCTGCGTTTCATACCGTCCAGGTCCGGGCAACGCCGCCGGCAACACCGTCAAAGAAAAGTAGGCCCGTTGTGGCCCGTAAATCATGGTCGGTTCTGCTTCCAGCCAGGGTTCGGTCGAGGTGATTTTGGCATAGACCCATTTGGGGTCCGGGGAGCGGAACAGCACATCAAAGCGTCGCGGTTCTTCGGACTGGAGTGTGCATTCAATTTTGACCGGCTCAATTTCGAGGCGAGGCGGTTTGTTGACGCCGAGTGCTTCGTAGAACTGCTGAACTGCGGCAATGCCGGGAGCGGTGTCGCCAATGACCGGCCAAACCCAGTGATTGGTTTCGAACCATTGCCGGATCGCTCCCTCACGCAACAAACGTGCTGCTTCCCGGGCGTGTAACCGCATCTGGGCGGCCAGATATTTCGGCTCGGTGATGCCGCGGAATGGCTCGTCCGGAAAGGGGACCGGGCTGACCTCGATCTCCACCGGCACTTCCACCGTGCCACCGTTGGTTTCGAGGATCAGGGTCGCATGGAAAACTTGTCCGGCCGGCAAATCTTCGGTGCTGGCAACGATCCGCACTTCCTGCGTCGTCCATGTCGAAATGGTGTAGGACTGTTCGTAGGGCTGAGCGGATGGAATCAGCTCGGCCAGCGGTACATCGTCGTCAAGAACTTCAACCGCCGGTGCATCGTTCGGGTCTTGATGACCTGTGCCGGTTTGGGAACCGCTTGTCGCAGAAGGATGGGCGAAGTTTGCCGCGTTCGTTGGGCCATTCGGAGCTGGCGCAGCCACCGACGCGGCTCCGTAGGCCAGGGGAGTTTCCGACGAAACGAGTAGATTCTCACCCGACTGGATCGTCAACCAGGAAACACCTTCCAGCCGGATGCGACCGCGTAACAAGCCTTTACCTTTGTTGGAGATGCGGAGAACAAGAGTGCGTTTATCGCCAGCCAGCACGCGTCCAAATTGCAGCTTACGGGGCGAGTAATCCAGTACGGGGCGGACTGGTTCCTTGGTGGGAAGTCGGGTGAGCAAGTAGTCCAGGGCTTCGTCGGCGTCGAGATGGCGTTCGACAGCCTGCCAGACGACCTGAGCCACGTCCGCGCGGCCGATGGAAGAAAAAAACTGCTGGAAGGCGCCACGCCGCAATAACTCCCGGGCAGCCGGCCAATCGCCCATGCAGGCATCCACCAGTTCGTCGAACGTGCGACACCGCTGCCCAGACGGAAAAACGAATTCTTTGCCCAGCTGCCAGGGATCTGCCTGGCCGGGCATCACCAGTCGCAAGTCCTGCCCGTCGAAATAGCAGTAAGCTGCCTCCTCAGGACAGGCGCGACGGCAGCGCGGACAAAAACGCACACTCATGGTTGCTCGCTTGCGGAGTCGGCTAAGGCAAACCCGACTGTCGCGGCAGGTCCTCCCGTGTTACTGCCTGTCGTTGGCCTGATTGGCGCCATGTAAAGAATCCCGCATGCGAATACTTTGTTCCAAAGCACTCACGCACCCAGCACAGGCGAATGTTTCCGTCCTCGGCAGGTGCTTTCTGGAGTCCTGGCTCCGATCCCGCTTATTTGCCAGGTTTGTCGGGGAGTAAAATCGCTTCCGGGATTGTCGGTGGCGTGGCAGGAGAAGCGGCACGGTTCTGTTCTGCGCGTGCCGGCACAGCTTGGCTTCGTTGTTGGAAAAGGAGCAGCACATCTCCGAGCTGGATGCGATGGCCGTCGAGTAGCTCGCATTCCCCGGCGACGGGACGACCGTTGACCAGCGTATATTGCGGAGCACCGCCTGTGTTGACCAGAAAGTAACGTCCATCGCGGACGACGATGCGAGCATGCCATTTTTCAACTTTCATATCCCGCAGCAGCAATATGTCGGCCCGTTCGTCGCGCCCCAGGGTAGTTTCGCGTTTGAGGATGGAAAATTCGCGGCCCTCACGCCAGCCCCGCAAGATTTTCACCGACGCCGGCTTCAGAGCTTCCTCCACACTGGCAATCAACGAACCGATGCTGGCCCCCAGAATCACCAGGGCACTCGCTTGCCCCCAGACATAAGTCCATTCCTGACGCTGACTGCCGATGAGCAGCGCCGCGAAGACCGCTCCGCCGAAAAAACCGCCCAGACTACCGCCGACGGCTCCATAACTGGTTTTCAATAGCGATCGGGCAACCCAGCCTTCGGCCAGGCCAATGGTCAATCCAAACACCATCCAGCCCAACCCGCGGGCCAGTACGCCGATCACCAATGGACTCAACCACGCTCCCATCTGGAGAGCGTAATTGATAAGCTCGCCCAGAACCAATCCCAGCGCCCCACCGAGAGCACCCAGCAAACACCCCTGCGTTCCGGTGCGCAAAAACCGCATCGCCGAGCCGTCCACCAGATATTCCCATCCCACAACGACGTAACCGATAATCCCACCGATAATGGCTCCCGCAGCCAGCATCCCCGCCAACCAGGGCCAGCTTGGTTCCACCAGAAAGCCAAACACCAGCCAGCCCACTAATCCCGCCGCGCCACCAACGATGGCGTTGTAATATATCCTCCAGAAGCGATGCATGCTCCGCTCCTTATTGCTCGACGATGCGGAACAACCAGATGCTGGCCGCAAGGCCGTCCCATCCCGTCCACACTACCGAACCATTTTATGATGCCGCAACCCAATGAGCTGGCTGTGCCGGACTCCTTGAAGCCACTGCTGGCCGGATTCCCCGTGACGGTGACCTTCCCGGTCCACTGGGGAGAAATGGACGCCTATCGCCACGTGAACAACGTGGTGTATTTTCGCTACTTCGAGAGTGCGCGAGCCGCCTATTTCCGTGCGGTAAACTGGCCAGAAATCGAAATGGCAACAGGAATCGGACCAATCCTGGCCTCAGCGGAATGCCGATTTCGCCGGGCCTTACGCTATCCCGATACGGTCACCGTGGCGATTCGTGTCGTGCCGCCTTTGGCGGAGGATCGTTTCACCATGGAGTTTCGCATCGTCAGCCATGAGCAACTCGCCCTTGCCGCCGAGGGCAAGGGAGTTATTGTCGGTTATCACTACGGCCAGATGCAAAAGGCAGCGCTTCCGACCGAATTACGGCAACGCATCGCCCAGCTGGAAAACTGGCCGGCTGAGCAATAATCCATCCGCCTTTGTCCGCGGGGATAGAAACCATTTTGCTTGGTCGAAAACATCCTGGCGCGGGGCAGGAGCATTCAGGACGCTTCCTCGTCGAACACGACCACGATAGCTTTCGACGGCAGCACCACGACTCTGTACCCGAGCACATCCCTGGTAAGATATTCCCACCACAGAAGCTCCCGATGGAATCACCGCGCGCCAGGATTATCTAGGATGCTTAGTCATCGAAGGACGCGGATGCTTAACCTTGATTTGCCGCAGTCCATGTGAGTATTAGACAAGATGCTCGGTCATGGTAGGAACCCATTTGCTCTTGTCTCTAACCAGGACGGAATAGGCATTAGCTTAGGAGATGTCGCTTCCGGTAGGAACTAGCTGGCGCTTCAAACGCCAAACAGAGGACGGACTAGGACTTAGCACAGCAGGTCTTGCTTTCCCTATTCGTATCCTGACAGCCGGAACAAATTCACTTAGTCCCAGTTGACTATGTGTGGATTGACATCTGCAGGAGTCTTACAATCCTAACAGCCGGAACAAGTTCCCTCAGTTCCAGTTGGCACCCCGGCGATAAAGAAGATTAGGCCCAGCAGTGTGATTTCGCTGACGTACTGATGACATATTGTTCGCCCCAGCGGTAAAGAGGATTAGGCCGAGCAGTTTTTCTGTTTTGTAATACTTGACGACGGTTGTTAACCCAGCGGTGAAGAGGATTAGGCCCAGCAGCCCCGGCTTTAAACGTCCACCAAGTTCAACCTTAGAGTTGCCACCCTGGCGGCAAAGAAGACCAAACCCAGCACCGAGACGCTACACTGTCCGCCACAGTTTGCCGGCCCAGCGGGAAAAATTGAGCTTGGCAACCAGGCGCCACACTGTCGGCCACACTTGAGGCCGATATGCAGCGATTGCAAAGAAAAGCTGCACGGGACTGGCAACCAGGCTCCACACTGTCAGCCACACTTGAGTGCATAGGGGGAATGGAAGCTCAACCACTAAATGTCCGGCGGCTTAGTAGGTTTTTAATAATGACGCAATAACTTAGCTGGTGGAAGCTCAACCATTAAATGTCCCGCGGCGGCCAGATGCTCGCTGATAACTGGTGCCAGCGCGGGAGTGGAGGCTCAACCATGAAATCTCACGCGAGATTGCTGGTCGACATCCGAAAATGTGGCTTCAGGGCATAGGGGGAGCGGAGGCCGAACCATGAGATGGCTCTGCGGTTATTCGCCCACGCTGTTCGCCCTTAGTTTGCGCCTGCACGCTGCAGGTACGTCGCTTAATGGCTAGTCCTTAAGCCCTTCGCGAACGTGAGCGACGCGCAGGAGTTTGCCATTTTCAGCGTCGTAATAGTACACGTGGCCTGTGCCTGCAGCCACTAGCAGAGTTTTTTCTCCAGGAACAAACGCAACATCCAGTATCTTCATCCATAAGCCTGCTAACGGAAAATCGAGTTGTTGCAACGCCCGCTCTACCCAGCGCAGGTGCCTGTCGTCTCGAAATGCAATCCGTCCCGTACTTGCCTCTAAAACAACCAGTTCGCCAAGTGGATTGGTGACCGACGCGATGAACTTCCCCTGGCTGTCCATTCGTGCAATGAAAGGAAACACCGGGTCTTTTTCCCTTTCGGTGTAAAGCTTTAGCAAGCCATGCGTCATCGCTCTTTCCAACGTCAAGTTGTTGCGTTTATGATAATACATTTCGGAGCCAGAAAACAAATACATACCATCGTCCGCAGGATTCACCGCGACCCAAGGATACGTACTGTTGTTGTGAAGGAGCTCATCCTTAGTCACTTTGCCTTTCTCCACGTCCAGATAACATGCGCGGATAGAGCTGGGCAAAGCAAAGAGGCTAACCCCGTCATCGGGGACGGAGCTCTTCCTCTCGCCTTTCGGCGTCTTATCATCGGGCATCGCTTGATAGATGAGCCTGATACGCCCATCAATGAGGTCACCATACAACACTTCGAGCACAGCCATCGGGACCGACCATTCATGTTGTAACCGCATACCCTTATCTTGCCGACTATAGTAGCGCATCGCTAACTTGGAAGTTCGCAATGAGCCCCTATCAATAAGGATCAGATGGTTATCATCTAAGCTCAGCAGTTGAATATACCGATCTGGAATAGCCTCGGGCAAAGCCTCAGCGCGGGGAAGGTCAATGAGATATACAACCGACGTCGGCGGCAGAGCAGGGCGGACTGTCCCAGTAATAATCAGCCAGGGCTGCCGTCCCAAGTGGGGGCTCGGGATGACAAACCCTTGTTGCAAGTCCATAAGCGGAATCTCAATCGGTCTTTTGTTCGTTAATCGGAGCGACGGCATTTCCCAACACGCCAAACTAAACTCGCCCGTTTCGGTAGGATTGGAGTCCATTGTGTACAAATACAGCCGCCCGTTCTGCTGTACGAATTGTCCGAGAATCAAGCTGTCGCGACTGTGTTTCCACTGCTTGTCAGCGGCGTTCTGAGCCGGTACAATTGAATACCTGCAACCTAAACCCACCAGTACTAAGCCAGCGATAAGCATGATTCTGAAGGACATGGTTTGCCTCCTTTTGTAATGTTTCTGGGAGTTTTATTAACCGCCTTATAGCATCGGGTCGCCCGCTGCCCGCGCGGCGGCCGACTACCGATAGGCACCGACCGAGGTGGAGACGGCCACCGTCGCAGCTCAAGCGACCGCAATCGCAGGTAAAGCAACCGCAATCGCAGCCCAAGCGAGCGCAATCGCAGGTGAAGCGACCGCAATCCAAGGTGAAGTTACCAAAAAACACGCCGCCGGTCAAAAGCAAAATCGAAAAATTTTCACTGCGGCGGTAATTTTCGGCAAGTTGCGGAATGGATAGAAGCTGCCGAGGCGGCGGACGGGCACGATGCGGGAATTGTGCGAAACGCGGAAACTCGGTCCAACCGTGTGTAGCCGGCGGGTGGGACAGGTACCGTCTGTGAATTTTGCCAGACTAAGAAAGGGTCGCATTGGGCGCTGGTGGCCTGGCTAATGTTCTTGTGAGACCGGCAAGCTGCGAGTTGACAGGGATCTCATTTAGCCACAATGGCCTGGCCATCCGGTACATGTGCGACACTCAGAAAGGGGCCTATTCCTGACGCGAACTGGACGATATTTCGGCCACCGAAGAAAGGCCGCCGGATCGCCCAGAAAGATTCCTGTTGCCGATGCAAACTATAATCCTGCGTCAGGCGCGCTACTGGCGAGTGAGTTCGCTGGCAGGACCCCGCATCCTATTGTCGGTGCAAACTGTAATCCTGCGTCTGGGCCAAATGTTGCTCGTGCGGAGGTGATTTCGTTTAGTCAATGCACGGGTTGCGGACAGCGCCGGTGGTTTCGCCACCAATGCGCCGGCTGATTTCGGCCAGGGTCCATGTCGTGGGCGAAGCTCAATGGCGGGACTGGCCCTGTGGTTTCGTTGCGGATGGTTTTTGCAGAATAGGTGGTTTGCCAGCGAGGATGTCCTGCTCCCACTGGTCGAGCAGTGGCCAGGAGACCGCACAGGTGCCGAAATCGGCCATGTACTGGTAGCGTCGCAGGCGGTCTATAGTCCGCTGGATCATCGCGCGATCGTGTGGAAAGACCGGGCCGTGACTGGGCAGCAAATACTCGACGTCGGCATCGCGGATACGTTCCAGCGACCGAATGAAATCGGGGATATTCGAGCCGTGATGGGCATCAATCACGCCGACACAGCCATCGGCAAAAAGGTTGTCGCCACTGAAAAGCAAGCGATCGAGTTGCAGGGCGATCTGGCCCGGAGTGTGTCCGGGAGTATGCCAGACCTTCAAGCGAAGTTCGCCGACTTCGATTTCGTCGCCGTCCTGCAAACGGATGTCCACGCGGCAGGGGGGCATTTCCAGAGCGATTCCCTGGGCCTTGATCTGGGCGAAGGTCAGGATCGGGTCGCCGGTCTCCAGCGCTGGAACGCTCTCTGAATGGGCGGCCACGCGCGTCTTGAACAACGCGCTGGCGCGGGCCAGACCCTGGGCGTGATCGGCGTCGGCGTGGCTGGCGATGATCATTTTGCAAGCCGATAAGCTGTAATCCATCCGCAACAGCAGGTCGGCAATCTCTTCGACAGTGTCGGCGTAACCGATGTCAATGAGGATGTACTCCGAGCCACCGTCAACCACATAGACGTTGGCACCCAGCCGACGCCCGGCCTGGTAATTGAGTTCGAGCACACGATAATCGGGGAAAAGATATTTTCGGCGCGTCATTTTCAGGGACCAGTGGTCGGTCGATAGTGACCAGTTGCTCGTGAATTATGGTGTGGTTGGCAAATAGAGTCGCTGCTGAGCAATATAGCACTCGACGGCCCGCGGTACCAGATAGCGAATGGAACGCCCCTGGCGAATCCGCTGGCGTATATCGGTGCTGGAGATTTCGATGAGCGGGGATTGCACCCAGCGCACGCGAAACTCCGGCGGCAACGATTCGGGCCTGGTGTAGCCCGGCCGAGCTGCCACCACCAGCGTCGCCATCTGGGCGATAGCAAAAGGTTCGTACCAGGTCGGAAATTCGCACAAACTGTCGGCCCCCAGCAGGAGGAACCATTCCGCTTCGGGGAATTGCTCGCGCAAGTGTCGCAGCGTCTGCACTGTGTAATTGGGCACCGGCAGCCGTGTTTCGAGATCGCTTACAACAAAAGCCTCGTGTCCACCTACCGCCAAGCGCAGCATTTCCAGCCGGTGCTCCACGGATGTCAGTGGCCGATTCAGTTTGTGCGGCGGGTGTGCCGCTGGCATAAACCACACCTGCTCCAGCTCCACCTGTTCGCGGCACTGCTCGGCCACGATGAGATGGCCCAGGTGCACCGGATCGAAGGTGCCACCGAAAATTCCGATACGCATTCCACTTCTCCCGCTCAGCCGGTCGCCCGCCATCCCTCCGCTGCAGGTTTTTCAGTTGCCCGCCCTCCAGCCACGCCACATCTTTAGCAACGCAACCCTTGTGTCCGGATTCTCTGCGATTGCACTCTCTTGGCCGCCACAGACGAGTTAGCCCTGCGGCGTCTGGGTTGACGCACCCGGCAGCCGGAACAGTTCCGCCACCGCACACGTGAAGCCGGGCAGCACATCCTCGCCGTCCAGCACTTCATTTTCCTCCAGCACTCGCGGTTCACGGCCTGCCCGGTACACCGTCACATTCCGGCTCTCCCCGTCCACTACCCACACCATCGCTATGCCCGCCCGCAGATACTGCTGCACCTTCCGCATCACCATCCCCAGCCGATCCGATGGCGACAACACCTCCACCACCAAATCCGGTAACCGCTTCGGTGGGCCCGCAGCAAGCTCGCTCAAAGGCACTGTTTCCCTGTAGTAGGCGACGTCCGCTCCTCGCACCACCGGCGGATCAAGTTGCAGAACCAGACCAACGTCATTGGAAATCACCCGCCCTTGTCCCCCTCGTTCCAAATACGCTAGCAGTGCGCGTATGACCAGGACACAAACTGCCCCATGCAGCTCACCAGGCAAAGCCATGACCACGAGCCTCCCTTCGTCCAGCTCCAGTTGCCTGTCCGCATACTCCGGCCGCTCGCATAACGCCAGAAATTCCTCCACCGTCAGCAGCTTCCCCGCATCGCTTCCGGTGCGACCATCCCCGGCCGCTCGCCGCTCTTCCGTCCGTTCTGCCGCCACCGTCCCTACGCTCATCGCTGTTCCCCCTTGGCGGTCTCGCTCACTGTGCTCGCCGCCGTCGTTCCCATCACCGTTCCAGGAAGGCGGAATAACTCGCTTACGGCACACGTGAAGCCGGGCAGCACTTCTTCCCCGTCCAGCACCTCGTTTTCCTCGAGCACTCGCGGTTCACGACCTGCCCGGTACACCGTCACATTCCGGCTCTCCCCGTCCACTACCCACACCATCGCTATGCCCGCCCGCAGATACTGCTGCACCTTCCGCATCACCATCCCCAACCGATCCGATGGCGACAACACCTCCACCACTAAATCCGGTAACCGCTTCGCCAATCCAGGCGAGATTTCCTCGAGCCGCACATTCTCCCGGTAATATGCCAAATCCGGGGCCCGCACCGTGTCCGGATCTCGACTCAGCAGCAAACCAGGATCGTTGCAGGCTACACGACCCACACCGGTTCGCCGGATGTAGTCAGCCAGCAGAACTCCGATGTACCAGCATTGCGTTCCGTGAGCGTCTCCCGCTGGTGGCATGACCACGAGCCTCCCTTCGTCCAGCTCCAGTTGCGTGTCCGCATACTCCGGCCGCTCGCATAACGCCAGAAACTCCTCCACCGTCAGCAGCTTCCCCGCATCGCTGCGACCATCCCCGGCCGCTCGCCGCTCTTCCGCCCGTTCTGCCGCCACTGTCCCTACGCTCATCGCTGTTCCCCCTTGGCGGTCTCGCTCACTGTGCTCGCCGCGGTCGTTCCCATCACCGTTCCAGGAAGGCGGAATAATTCGCTTACGGCACACGTGAAGCCAGGCAGCACATCCTCGCCGTCCAGCACCTCGTTTTCCTCGAGCACTCGCGGTTCACGACCTGCCCGGTACACCGTCACATTCCGGCTCTCCCCGTCCACTACCCACACCATCGCTATGCCCGCCCGCAAATACTGCTGCACCTTCCGCATCACCATCCCCAACCGATCCGATGGCGACAACACCTCTACCACCAGATCGGGCAGTTCTGTCGTTACCTCATCAGCTAACTCATTCAGGTGCAGCTTGTCGCAGTAGAATGCGAAATCAGGACGACGAACCGCTGGCGGTTCGCCGCCCAGAAGAATGCCTGACTCAGCACTTCCGACTCCCTTGCCCATCCGCCGACTGTATTCGGCGAACAACGCCCCTATTGCCCAAACGATGCCCCCGTGAAGCGGCGATGGTGGTGGCATGACGACAAGCCTCCCTTCGTCCAGCTCCAGTTGCCTGTCCGCATACTCCGGCCGCTCGCATAACGCCAGAAACTCCTCCACCGTCAGCAGCTTCCCCGCATCGCTTCCGGTGCGACCGTCCCCGACTAGTCGCCGCTCTTCCGCCCGTTCTGCTGCCACTGTCCCTACGCTCATCGCTGTTCCCCCTTCGTTGCCTCTCCCGCTACGCTCGCCGCCGTCGTTCCCATCACCGTTCCAGGGAGGCGGAATAATTCGCTTACGGCACACGTGAAGCCAGGCAGCACATCCTCGCCGTCCAGCACCTCGTTTTCCTCGAGCACTCGCGGTTCACGACCTGCCCGGTACACCGTCACATTCCGGCTCTCCCCGTCCACTACCCACACCATCGCTATGCCCGCCCGCAGATACTGCTGCACCTTCCGCATCACCATCCCCAGCCGATCCGATGGCGACAACACCTCCACCACTAAATCCGGTAACCGCTTCGCCAATCCAGGCGAGATTTCCTCGAGCCGCACATTCTCCCGATAATATGCCAAATCCGGGGCCCGCACCGTGTCCGGATCTCGGCCCAGCAACAAGCCGGGGTCATTCGTGGCCAGTCTGCCCGTTTGCGTAGCTTCAATGTGCCTGGTCAATGCCCGAATCACCAACCAACACACTGTTCCATGTAGTTCGCCCGCTGGTGGCATGACCACTAGCCTCCCTTCGTCCAGCTCCAGTTGCCTGTCCGCGTACTCCGGCCGCTCGCACAACGCCAGAAATTCCTCCACCGTCAGCAGCTTCCCCGCATCGCTGCGACCATCCCCGGCCGCTCGCCGCTCTTCCGTCCGTTCTGCCGCCACCGTCCCTACGCTCATCGCTGTTCCCCCTTCGTTGCCTCTCCCGCTACGCTCGCCGCCGTCGTTCCCATCACCGTTCCAGGAAGGCGGAATAATTCGCTTACGGCGCACGTGAAGCCGGGCAGCACTTCTTCCCCGTCCAGCACCTCGTTCTCCTCCAGCACACGCGGTTCACGACCTGTGCGGTACACGGTCACATTCCGGCTCTCCCCGTCCACTACCCACACCATCGCTATGCCCGCCCGCAGATACTGCTGCACCTTCCGCATCACCATCCCCAACCGATCCGATGGCGACAACACCTCCACCACCAAATCGGGCAACCGCTTCGCCAGGCCAGGTGAAATTTCCTCCAGCCGCACATTCTCGCGGTAATATGCCAAATCCGGGGCCCGCACCGTGTCCGGATCCCGGCTCAGCAGCAAACCAGGATCGTTGCACAGCACGGCTCCCCCTGCCCGGCGAGCGTAGTCCATCAGCAAGGCCACGATCCACGCACACTGTCTACCGTGTAGTTCCCCCGCTGGTGGCATGACGATGAGCCTCCCTTCGTCCAGCTCCAGTTGCCTGTCCGCATACTCCGGCCGCTCGCACAACGCCAGAAACTCCTCGCAAGAAATCTGCCCGCTGGAAACAGGCGATGGTGTTCGCAAACCCGATTCACGTTCGCTGACCAGGATTGCACTCATGGTGGACTCCCCGTGCGTCGGCCAAAATGACCGCCTGTGGGCATTGTAGCCGACGAAAGCCCAACCGCTCGCGTACCGCTGTGCCGCGTTTGCCGCACCGTCCGATGAAGAAAAACTCCACTGGAGCGCGTATGTACGCTAGACGTCGAGGTTGCGGACTTCGAGGGCGTGTTTCTCGATGAACTCGCGGCGGGGCTCGACCTGGTCGCCCATGAGGATGCGGAACATTTCGTCGGCCTTCATAGCGTCGGAGAGTTGCACTTTCAGCAACGTTCGCCGGGCCGGGTCCAGCGTGGTTTCCCAGAGTTCCTCCGGGTTCATTTCGCCGAGGCCTTTGAAGCGTGTGATGGTGCGACCTTTTTCGCCGAGTTGCCGAATGCGTGCGGGCAAATCACGTAAGTGCAACAGTGGCTCGGAGCGGCTGTCGGTATCGAGGAAGAATCGCGGCGGCGGTTCCTGCCCGGCAACGGACCTCGGTGGCACGAGACAGTCCGCATCCAGACTCAACTGGCGCAACTTTTCCAGGTTGCGGGCCAGCGGTTTCACCTCGTGCAATTCCTGAACCTCGATCGCTTCCTGCCCGCCGCTGGGCAGGTCGTCGGCCACTTCGAGCTCCTGCCCACGCCGATCTTTTTCTGCCCGAACGAAGGCTTCCACCTCGGCCGGTGTGTAAAACCAGTGCTCCCGAGTGCCGACCACGACACGGAATTGTGGAAGCAGGTAACCGGCCTCCGTCTTTTGCGCTCGCTCAAGCAACACCGGCAGGCTGAACCCACGCCGTTCGAGAATCCGCATTGCTTCCTCAAGCTGGCCCAGCACTTCGACCAGTTGCCGCAAGCTCTCCCCCTCAAACACGCGCGGTGGGTCGAGCTGGCGGAGCCGGGCTCCTTTCAAACCTCGTTCGAGCAGGTCGCGATTCATTTCCTCCTGCGTTTGCACATACCGTACCTGGTTGCGTTCGGTGATCTTGTAAAGCGGAGGCTGGGCGAGGTAAACGTGTCCTTCTGCCACCAGTCGCGGCATTTGCCGATAAAAGAAGGTCAACAGCAGCGTGCGAATGTGGCTGCCGTCCACGTCGGCATCGGTGAGGATGATGATACGTTCGTAGTTGCGTTTGCTGACGTCCTGGTCTTCGCCGATGTCCGTACCGACGGCGGCGATGATGCTGCAGATTTCGTCGTTGGAGAGCATTTTCTCGATGCGTGCTTTCTCGACGTTGAGGATTTTGCCTCGCAACGGCAGAATCGCCTGGAAAACACGATCTCGCCCGCCGTCAGCCGATCCGCCCGCGGAGTCTCCTTCGACCAGGAAGAGTTCGCACTCATCACGATCCTTGGAAGTGCAATCCATGAGTTTGCCGGGCAGACCGTTGCTATTGAGGATATTTTTCCTCTCCTTGAGCTGTTTTCTGGCGCGGGCTGCGGCTTCCCGTGCCTCTGCGGTCAGGGCTACCCGCTGCACGATCTTTTTCGCCACCTGCGGGTTCTCTTCCAGGAACCGGCTGAGATGTTCATTGACCACGCTGGTTACAATGCCTTCCACTTCGGGATTGTTGAGGCGGACCTTGGTCTGGCTCTCAAACTGCGGATGAGCCACGCGCACACTGACGATGGCCGTCAGCCCTTCTCGGAAATCCTCGCCAGTCAGGCTCAGTCCTTCCTTGAGCAGGTTTTCCCGGCCGGCGTAGAAATTCACCGTTCGCGTCAGGGCCGAGCGGAACCCCGTCAGATGCGTTCCGCCCAGCGGCGTATGCACGTTGTTGACGTAGGAATGGACGCGTTCCTCCTCGCCGGATGTGTACTGGAACGCCACTTCTACCCACACTCCCTCCCGAACCTCGTGGATGTAGATCGGCTTATGCAGTGTGGTTTCGCCGCGGTTCAGCCACTCCACGAACTCCACAATCCCGCCGTCGTAGCGGTACACTTCCTCCCGACCGTCCCGCTCGTCGGTGAGTTTGATAGTCAAGCCTTTGTTGAGGAAAGCCAGTTCCCGGAGCCGGCTGGCCAGCGTTTCAAAGTCCACGCTCAACTGGCCAAAAATTTCCGGGTCCGGCTTGAAGGTAATGCGTGTACCAGTACGCCGGCTGACACCGATTTCCCGCACCTCGCTGACGGGTACGCCCCGCTCGTAGTCCTGCTGGAACACCTTACCGTCGCGGCGAACCTCCACTTCCAGCCATTCGCTCAGGGCGTTCACTGCCTTGACGCCGATGCCATGCAGGCCTGCGGACATGGCGTAAACGTCCTTTTTGAACTTTCCCCCCGCGCCAACCTCACACATCACCAGTTCGAGCGTGTTGCGGCCCTCCGTTGGATGCATGCCGACCGGGATGCCCCGTCCGTCATCGGCGACGGTTACACTGCCGTCCACGCCGATCTTGACATGGATGTTTTTGCAGTAGCCAGCCATGGCCTCGTCCACGCTGTTGTGCACCAGCTCATAGACGAGGTGGTGCAAACCACGCGGCCCGACGTCGCCGATGTACATACCGGGATTGGCGCGGACGTGCGCAGCGTTTTTGAGCACCTGAATGTTGGCGGCGGTGTAGCCACCATCTCCAGCGTGCAACTGCTCCTGGCCGTCCGCGTGTTCTGCAACACCAGCCGAATCCGCAGACTGCTCCGAATCCCGCGTCGCATCTTGCACACTCGCAGACGCAGCGCGTTCCTGCACCGCAAGCGTTTCCGAATCGTCCATTCGCATCCGTTTTTCGTCCATGGCTCTCCTGCCCAGAAGGTTTGTCGTATCCGTGTGGCCGGGTCTATCCCCGACCGGTCGGTTTCAGTTGGCCACAACCCGATGCGTGCCTGGCTTATCGAGTCGGGAACCCTGGGCTTATTCGGGCAACCGCACCGTGACCGTCGCGGTGCCCGTCAGCCCAGCCGAAATCGCAAGCGCGTTACCAGGCCCGGCCCCAGTTCTTCCTGCAATCGTTCCAGCAGCCGCACCGCCTCAAACTGTGCCAGCCGGTGCAGCAACGCGGCATCGGAAGCGATGATTTCCAGCACACCCCTTCGCCAGGCACCGAGACGCAATTTCTGAGCCTGCTCTGCTCCCACAATTTCGACCCACGCCGATTCCAGACGCCGACGGGCCTCCACTCGCCGCAGACCGCGACGCCAGATCACCTCGGCGACCGCTTCTGCCAGGGGCACGGGGCCGGTCTGCCCGGAACCATCCCCTTCGTACCCGCAGCCTCGGCTGGGCCGCACTTGTTCTTTCGCCATCACGCACCCTCTCGTGCCATGGGCATGACCACGTACAGATAATCGCTCCCGGCACGAAAAGCCGCCGCCTTCTCCCGTCCCTGATACTCGAAGACGACCTCCTGGTCGGCATCCAGCACCGACAGCATCTCCACCAGGAAACGTGGATTGAATCGCACCTCCAGCTTCTCACCGGCGTACTCAATCGGCAACTGCACCTTGGCCCGACCACCGCGATCCTGCGAGCTGGCCTCAAGCACCAGCTTGTTTCGCTGGAATGTCAGGTCCACGCCATGCCCACGCTCCGGATCGGCAACAACTGCCGCCTGCTTCACCGCCGCCAGCAAAGGCCCTGCCGTCAGGGTTACCTTCGCAGTCACGTTCTTGGGAATCACTTCCCGATACGGCGGGAATCGGCCTTCGACCAGCCGCGCGTGCAACACCAACCGCGAGGTTCGGAACAGGCAATCCTGCTGCCGCAGGCGAACGAAAACCGGCTCACCAGGATCGCCAAGGTTGCGTTCGAGAATGGTCATTGCCCGTGTCGGCACCACCGGACTTCCCTGGCTCGCATGAGCACCATGCCGAATCGCAACCCCATCAGCTATTGCCAACCTTCGGCCGTCCGTAGCAACAAGCCGCACCTTTTCCCCGTCCAGCTCCCAGAGCACCCCATTCATCGCATACCGAAAACTCTCCTGAGCCGTGGCGAAAACCACTCGTTCGATCAACCGCCGCAGAGCATCGGCCTGCACCTGATGACTGTCGCCTTCTTCAAACCCCGCTACTTCGGGATACAGTTGCGGATCCTCAGCCGGCAACTCATATTCGCTGTACTCGCCGGAAATCCGCACACTGCTGTCGCCGCTCTCCAGCACCACTTCCTCATCGGTCAACGCACGCAGCATCTGCACCAGTTGCGCCGCGGGAATCAGCACATCTCCCGCCTCGTCCACACGGACACTGCGAAGCTCCATCGTCAGGCCGATCGTCTCCAGATCGGTCGCCTGCAGCCGGGCGCCGTTCTCTTCGACGATCAGTCGCAGGTTCTCCAGAATCGGCCGCGGTGAGCGGCTTGGCACCACCGAATTGACGATGTTGGCTGCTTGCAGTAACGCTTCGCGGTCGAATGTTGCCTTCACGATCCCGTGTCTCCGTTGATGTTAGAGATTCATTCAGCCATCCAGAGGCTCAGCAGCGCAGATGCGCCGAGAAGTTCCGGCTTCTGTTGGTGAAGATGCGAAAGTGGTCTTCGGGCCGCCGATTAGTGCGTTCGGCAGTGTGCACGGCGCGGTCGGTAACGGCGTGGATGGGCGTGGAAAGTAGCTAACAGCTGCAGGCCTGACCGGTACCGGGGGCAGCTGTGCACACTCTCCAACACTCAGGCCACGCCAGGAGCAACCGTGCTGTGCATGCTGAGGCCGGAGTTTGGACATTGCGGGTAGAGCTTTCATAAGCCAATACTATTTTACGAAACGGACGCCGCTGGGAAAAGGCGTGATTTCTGGGCGTAAGCTGTTCCGTGACAGTAACTTGCGTCTCGAATGTGCGGGAATTGGACGGCGTGTGTGGGTGGATTTGCGTTGACGGAACGGGCGGGTTCACGCGGCGGGGTGGGGGCAAATGTTTCGGCGTGCGAAACGGTTGCGGCCGGGAACGGTGCATCAGGCGACTGGTCGCGTGGGGGACACAGGGGCGGCGTGGGTCAGCTTTCGGGCGGGGAAACGGCGACGGTAGCAGGCTCTCGCGCCAGCGTTTCGGTTGGTGAACGGTGTAAGGGCGGGGCTTCGCGGCGAAGGAGCGGGTGCTGGCTCGCGGAGACGAGGTTCCTGTAAGATTACACGGTAGCCTGTAGGGCAGAACTTTGCTCGCTGGACAGGGCGACGAACCGCAAAGACCTGCGGGGTCTGCCTCGCCGCTGCGGGGACTGGGAATGATCGGGCAGCAGTATCGGCCAGTGGCATTACGCCGCACAGGGACAATCGGTGTCGAGATTGATTGGAGCGACGGGCACCGCAGCGAGTACACCTGGCGATGGCTGCGGGAAAACTGTCCCTGCGCCAATTGCCGTCAGCAACGGGAAGGTGCACAGCAGCAGGTCTTACCGACCGGGCAAGGCGCACCTTCGCCAACCGGCGGCAAAATCTCCCTGGCCGTGGTCGGGCCGGGTCAGGTAGGAGGTAATCCTTTCGAGGCTGTGTCGGTTACTCCAGTTGGCCGATACGCTTACAAGATCGTCTGGGCCGACGGGCACGACACCGGCATCTACAGCTTTGAGTTGCTGCGCCAGCTATGCCAGTGTAGCGATTGCCGTGCGCGAAAGCAGGTCAGCGCGAAGTAAGTCCTTCCGTCGGCGTGACGGCATCAAGGCGGGATGTGGAAATTGGCGAAGGCTTCCGTCGAGGCTATGGTGTCGGTTGCGGGCAGCTCGAATCGGCGCGACTGTTGCGTAAACTACCTCAGAGTCCCGGTGTGAGCCTGGTGGCGAAGTGCGGGACCTTGCGGATTCGAGAGCGGCAGGTTCGCATCGTCGGTGCGTTTCCTGCTGGAGCAGATGCAATAAACCCATTCGGGAAGGAGCGCGATATGTCTATGCCGGGAATGGCGGCACGCAAGATCGTGCTGCCGGGCGTGAGCTATACACTGGCTGTCGCCAGCGGCAAAGGGGGCGTGGGCAAGTCCACGGTCGCGGTGAACCTGGCCCTGGCACTAAGGCAGAAGGGTAAGCGGGTCGGCTTGCTCGACGCGGACATCTACGGCCCCAGTGTCCCCATGATGCTCGGGCTGGGCACAGTGGATCCGCGGCTGGCAACGTTTCCGCTGGAAAAGTTCGGCATGAAGGTGATGTCCATGGGCTTCCTCGTCCCGCCGGATCGCGCTGTGATCTGGCGGGGACCGATGGTGCATAAAGCGGTGGAGCAGTTTCTCAGCGACATTGACTGGGGGGAGCTCGATTTTCTGGTGGTGGACTTGCCACCAGGAACAGGCGATGCCCAGCTCACGCTGACCCAGTCGGCACCGCTCACCGGCGCGATCATCGTAACGACGCCGCAGGATGTCAGCCTCATTGATGCACGCAAGGGTTTGCGCATGTTTCAGGAGGTACGTGTCCCGGTGTTGGGCATCGTCGAGAACATGAGCTACTTCATCTGTCCCAAATGCGGCGAGCGGTGGGAAATCTTCCGACACGGCGGCGGACAGCGGTGCGCTGCGGAACTGGGTGTCCCGTTTCTGGGAGCGATTCCGATCGATCCAACGGTGGCGGTGCAGGGTGATAGCGGCGTGCCCATTGTGGAAAGCCATCCTGACTCCGAGGTGGCTCGCGTCTATCACGAACTGGCTGACCGGGTCATCGCCGCCGCAGCTTCAGCGAAAGAACAGGAATCGCCCTTGCCGTCACTCTAGCGGCAACCGACCACGCTGCGAGGGATGGTTGTGCACAACGGAGCCGCTCGATCCCCGGACAAGGGATCGATCTGGGCTATCCCAGGTACGGTTTCTGAACATGGTCGATTCGCTGGATTTCGGCCTGACACCAGAGCCCAGCCCTGGGCTTGTTGATGTTACACCGGGAAGAAGCGCAGGTAGTGAACGGCTGGAAGGGCACGGTTACCATTGCTTGAGTTCCCACCAGCCCCAGAACAGGGTCGTCAGGGCGACCAGCCACAATGCCCAGAAACACACCCGAGCGAAAACTCCAGAAACAGGTTCGAACACGGGCCAGATGACCTGGTCCGCCAGGGCGATAAGTGCAGCACCTGCGGTCATCTTGGCCTGGGCGGTTTGCCACCAGGGTCGGTGTTCGATGCCGACGCGGCGAAGGTAAACGTAGGCACTTTCGACTTCGGGTGCTTCGACCCGTTCGCGTTGGTGGTAAATAGCCGCGGCGATAGCAGCTTGTTCCAGGGCCTGTTCAACCAGACCGATCAGGGCGTGCTTCCTCTGTATGGCCTGGCGTGACCATCGCACCCGCGACGGCTGGTCTGACGAAGCGCTAGCCCGACTCATACGCTATTCCTGAGGAGTGCAAGCAGGTTCGGAAGAGGAGGCCAGGTATGTCTCCATCTGATTCAGAAACGGTTGAATCACGTCGGCATGTTCGGGGTGGGATTCGACGTAGAGTTTGAGCGCATCTTCGAGCACTCGTGCAGCCCGCCGGGCATGTTCCAATCGCACCAGCGGACGAGGTGTGGTTGCGCGGGAGAAGGACTGGTCTTCGAGGGCGAACTTCGCGGCAAGCTCGGTGATCAGTTCGTCGAGTTGCCTGGGGAGCCAGTCAAACACCCGAAGCGCGTCGCCAGAGATGTCGAAGTCGGTGGGCAGTTCTAGCTTCGTCGGCGGCATGGTTGCGGCTCCGCTCATTTAGCTTCCAGTTTCGGCATGGACGGGCGCTCGCTGCTGACATGGGAACGGTACTTGGTTTCCTGTTTGATCTCCATAGTGGAAGTGGGTTCGGCATCGGCGGGTTTGCCGGCGGCAAGTACCAGCACCACGCGAAGACGGTAGCTGGAATTAAGTTCGCTCCGGGCGAGCCGGCCGGCCTCACGGTCAAACCACAGCGTGCCTTTCCAGTCCTGTTCGAGGATTTCGCCTTTGCTCACCTGCACAGGCAAATCCCCGGCGGCTTTCGGCAGCGTGTAGGTCGCGGTCGCGGTCGAACGGATGCGGTCCAGGACTTTTCCTTCCACGGTTTCCGTACCATCGTAGGTCAGCTTCTGGCGGAGATTGAAAGTGCCGAGAGGCCCGGCGGGGATGGTGAACTGTCGTTCCCACTGGTCGCCGGGCTTGACTGGCTTGTCCGGCAGGAAATTGAACTCGCCCTGAATCTGCTCGCGCAGCGAGGCTTCGCTCACCATTTCCTGCAAAACTTTCCCCGCCACGGGGTCGTCGGCGCCGATTTTCTTGAGCAGTTCCTGATGCCCTTCCAGCTTGGTAATCTTGAAGCTGCGGTCCATGTGCACTTTCAGCTTGATGCCGCGCATCTGCGCGAAAATGCTGCCGAGCAGGTCACGGTTATCGGTGGCCACGTCTTCTACGGTGTGTTCCAGCACATAGCCGTTCGGAGATGCTTCGAGAACCTGATAGCGATAGAGCATCACCACGCGCATGCGCTGGGAAACAGTCTGGTCTTTGAGGGTCGTGTCGCTCCTGGCTTCGGTGTCGGTAAGGAGATAAAAGACTTCTCCGGGGCGGAGTTTCCAGTTCAGGGAGACTTCCTGAGCAGGCACAGGTGCAGCGACGCACACCAGCCCGACACAGACCAGCCAACCCGTCCCCACCAACCGGCGAATGGCAAAGCGCGACATACGTTCCTCCTCCTGTGCGCGAAGGTGATAGTGGTACGCCACTGGATTTGGCAAGTGTGGCGAAGCTCGCAGCAATCGCCGACATTGTAACGTTTCGCCCCAGCATGACCAGCCTGAGTCGCGGCAGCGCTGGGGTTAAGCGTAAGGCTCGGCAGCAAAAACGAATCCGCAGGCAGCCCAGTTCGTATCGGCTTACCCGAACCGAGCAACATCGCCTGGAGTATCGCACCGGCCTTTTCGACAGCCAGCTGGCCGCAGGCAGAACCAAGGCAGCGAAAGAACGTTCGAGCATCGCACCGGGTGCTTGGCTAGCTCGCAATTGCATGCGATTTATCGTGCCTTGCCTATGGTGCCGTTCTTTTGGACCGCCGACAGTGGCGGCGAGACAAGCTGCGTGAGTCAATGCTGCGAATTTCGGTGGGGCAAGTGCGAAGTAACTAATGGGTCGAGCCGATCGGCTCGCCGCATTATGCGGGGGAGCAAGGGGCAAGCGGCTGTCCGCTACAATGATGGCAGAGCGAACAGGCCAACGTGTCCCAATGGCGGAGGATGTGAATCACGGCTGCCTTGCCCATACGGGGGGACTCGTTGCACCGCAGGGTGGCGTGATCGGTCAGAGGGGGAATAAAGCTTCCGCGGGGCTGCCAGCCAAAGCAGGTAGGCGAGGAGTTAGCCATGTCCGAACCGATACGTGAACCGCCAGACGAGCACCGAGACAAACCGCAACCCGAACCGACCGATGGGCAGGAAGTTCCAGAGCAGACCGAAACACGACCCATCGAGGAGTGGCTGGCGGAGCTCGATGGTGTTTGCCAGGAGATGGCCAAGCGCCTCCCGAACGTAGAAGAGCGGCTCGATAAGTGTGAAGCACAGCTCAAGGAACATAGCGAAGCGCTGGAAACGCTGCGTACCCAGCGGCCAGCCGGGGAAGCCTCCGACCCGGTGGAAGCAATGCCCAGCCGCTGGCTGATCGCCGACATCTGGCACGATGTGCGTCTGGTAGTGCGGATGTTTCGGGATGCGCGTTATCGAGTGGCATGGACGACATCCATCATAGCGTTGGGAGCGTTGATTTATCTGCTGTTCGGGACCTGGTTGCGGAACTGGCTGGGCTGGGGTTGGAATGTGCCGGTGCTCAGCTATGTTGATATTGTGGTGGTGGCGTATCTCGGGCTGAAAGTGCTGAGCCGGGAGCTCCGCCGCTACGAGTATTTCCTGCAGACACGGAGGGGACGATGATTCGATTAGGAGTGAACATAGACCACGTGGCGACGGTTCGACAGGCACGCCGTGGCCGAGAACCGGATCCGGTCTGGGCAGCGGTCGAGGCTCAGCTCGGCGGTGCCGACGGGATCACCGTTCACCTGCGGGAAGACCGCCGACATATCCAGGACCGCGATGTGCGTTTGCTGCGGGAGATTGTGGCGGTGCGGCTCAATCTGGAAATGAGCCTGAACGAGGAGATCGTTCGCTTCGCCTGTGAGGTGCGTCCCGACGAAGCCACGCTGGTACCGGAACGCCGGCAGGAGTTGACGACCGAAGGCGGCCTGGATGTAGTGGCACTGGAAGATCGCGTGCAGGAAGTGGTGGCACGGTTGAAGGAACGGGGTATCCTCGTTTCGCTGTTCATCGAGGCGGATGCCCGGCAAATCGAAGCGGCACGACTGGTGGGAGCGGACGCCGTGGAATTCCACACCGGCCGTTACGCCAACGCTGCCGATCACGAGTCGCTACGTCAGGAGCTCGACGCTCTCACGCACGCCGCACGCCGTGCTCACGAAGCCGGACTGCGGGTACACATGGGACACGGGTTGAATTATCAGAATGTCTGCGCCATCGCGGCCATTCCGCATGTGGAAGAACTCAACATCGGGCACAGCATCGTCGCTCGCGCTATTTTCGTGGGCATGCGACAGGCTGTGCGCGAGATGAAGGAGGTGATTTGCCTGGCCGAACGGCGAGCCCGGTAGCTCGTTCGGGCCAACCGTAAGACATGGCATCGCGGTGAAGATCACCGGGTTTCCAAGGCCCGGCGTCGGGCAATGAGTGCCGCGACATAGCCGCCTTTGAACCCGCTATCAATGTTGACGACAACCACGTTGGCGGCGCAACTGTTGAGCATGCCCAGGAGCGCAGCCAATCCGCCGAACGATGCCCCATAGCCAACACTGGTAGGCACGGCAATCACCGGGCAACTCACCAGTCCGCCGACAGCGCTGGGCAACGCCCCTTCCATGCCCGCTACCACGACCAGCACGTCCATCTGCCGCAATCGTTCCAGGTGGCGGAACAGGCGATGAATACCGGCGACGCCGACATCGGCGATCAACTCGGCCTGGCATCCGAACGCGCGCACGGTCGCCAGCGCTTCGCGTGCCACCGGGAGATCGGCGGTTCCAGCCGTCACGATGCCAACCCATCCCGCCGGGCTGGGCCGGTCAGAAACTTCACCCGGTAGCCAGAAGGTTCGCCCCAGGCGATCCTGCTCCGCCTGCGGGAAACGCTGGCGTAACAACTCCGCCTGGCTGTCATTGACACGGGTAGCCAGACAGGCCTGGCCAGCCTTCCGCAGTTCTTCGACGATCGCCACCACCTGTTCCGGTGTTTTGCCCTCGCAAAAGATCACTTCTGGAAAACCGCAGCGGCGCTGGCGGTCCATGTCCACCTGGGCAAAACCGAGATCGGCCACGGCGGTTTGGTCCAACAGTGCCAGCGCTGCCTCGACCGTCAATTCCTGGCGGTGAAGGCGCTCGAGAATTTCCCGACGCGAAAGAGCGGTGACGGCTAGCGACATGGCCTGGAGCGGGGTCAGGGTTGTGCGGGTGCGAAGACGTACAGCTCGGTAACTTTGGGTGGCTGGTTGTCGAGGAATTTGAGCAGCGGATTGATGTCAATGGGTTTGCTCAAGTCGCGGGCGCGGGTGAGTTCGTCGAGCGGCTTGATCATGAGCGGCAGGAGTTTCTGCACATAGGATTGTTTGGCGTAAGCGGGGTGGCTTTGCACTTCCAGAAGCCGGGCCCGGAGCAGAGCCGCGTAGAACTGCCACGGTTGGCGGCGTCCTTCGGTGTCGGCGTTGGCCTGGGTAATCAGCTCGGCGACAAACCGGCCGACCTCGTGGAAAGCGTAGTCGCTCTGGTAGGGCCCTTTCGCATCGGGCAGCAGTGCCAGCAATCCTGCCGCCGCTTCTACCTGTTCGGCGAGGGAAGGTTGTGGGCTGAATTTCGCGGCTGGGTCAGCTTTCATGACCTGGAGAAAAATTTCCGCGACTCGGCCGGTCTTGGGATTGGCCGGGTCGAGCAGGGGTCGGCGAAGGTGAGCCAGTGCGCGTAATCCCGCCCGACGGAACGACTGCCAGCCCGCCTGTTCTTCCGATGGCCAGGTTTTGATCAGGGCCGGATCGAGATGGTAGGCCCAGGTGAGCCAGCGTTCGATGAGGGTAGCGGCTCGGGTTACGATTTCCGGCGGCAAAATGATCCGCTTCGGATCGCGGTTGCTGGCCACGGCGTGAAACAGCTCACCAAAACCGCGGATCGCCCAGTAGCGCTCGGATTGGTGCGCTGCCGAAGCATCTATCGGATACTTTTCCAGCGGATACAAAAGGACAGGGTAGATCTCGCCGATCCCTCGTTCGGCAAACAGGTAGGCCATGCGCATCGCGTTGATGCGTACAATCGGTCGCGGATCCTGCAAAACCCGCAGCAAGGCCGGAACGAACGCTCTGGCCAGTTCGCTGGCGTACTGGCGAACGCGGCGAGTCTGTTCGGGCGGAATATCCTCGCTCAATTCCAGGGCGCGGGCAAACGGTAACACCGTTTTGGCAAGCTGATCCATGTGTTCGCGGAGGGCGTTTGGTGTCGTGTACATCGGATTTTCATGGGTAAGTCTGTAGGCGTAAAACCGTGCCACCTGTTCGAGCAACTTGCGGCGCTCCTGCTCATCCATGCTGAACTCGACATCGCCACTTCGCAACCGCGCCAGGGGAATTCGGTGGGCAGGAAGCAACTTTCCCTCGTCGAGACGGAGCGATTCTGCGGTCAGTGCGATGCCGGGCGCGACCGGTTTGGCAGGTGCTTTGTCCCCCGCCTTCTGGGCTGCGGGATCCTCGGCCGGCTTAGCGGGGGCTGGTTTGTCGGTGGGCTTGTCTTTATCGGGCTTTTCCGGCGCGGATTTCTCCTGTGCCACCACCAGTGCCGCAACCACCATCAAAATAGCGCAGACTGATTTGTGCCGCATGAGGTGTCTCCCAAGGCGGATTGACTGGACTACCTGAAGCAGAGCCCGGCCCCCCAACTGAGATGCCTCCACCATCAGGTTATCACCGCATCTCCACCGCGTCAAGCATCAGCGAAGCCGGAGACTTGCGACTGCGGTTCGATCTGACTGTCGGCCACTCACCTGCGAGAGAATCGCTCTCTCGCAATGACGGCTGCCGTCGCAGTACCACGGCGGGCTGACGCCCACCGCTCTTGGTCGTGCGTGCGTATGTGCAGCGTAAAAATCGTTTTTTCGCCGGCAGAGATGCGCGTTCCGCCACAAGAGCGGGGGGCGTTAGCCCCCCGTGGCGCCGATAAACGCGAATGCAACGGCAATCCGCACACACACCGTCGGCGGTCTGCCGACGAATAGCGGGCGTGTGTGCGGATGCGATTTTGCCGGCCCACGGCGGGCTGACGCCCGCCGCTCTTGTTCGGATGTGCGGATGTGCAGCGTAAAAATCGTTTTTTCGCCGGCAGAGATGCGCGTTCGACCGCAAGAGCGGGGGGCGTTAGCCCCCCGTGGTGTTGCTCTACGCGATGGCAACCCTAAGGCGACCACAATGGCCTACTGATTTAGTAACGCGTTAGCCCCCCGTGGTGTTGCTCTACGCGATGGCAACGACGGGGTCTGCAAAGTTATCGTGGACCCCGACGGTCGTTAGCCCCCGTGGTGTCGCTCCACGCGATGGCAACGGCGGTCGGCACACGTACTCTCGGCGGTCTTCCGAGCGTTCGCGCTCGGGCCGGATAGTACTTACGGGCGATCGTAGCAACCGCGAGGGGGTTTGCGAACCGGAGCAGAGCGTTACTCGGCGGGGAAGAGCGGTGTACTCAGATACCGTTCGCCGAGGTCGGGGATGATGACGACGATGACCTTACCTGCATTTTCCGGCCGATGGGCTACCTGTAAGGCCGCCCAGGTCGCCGCACCGGCACTGATCCCGCACAGGATACCTTCTTCCCGTGCCAGCCGACGCGACATCTCGAAGGCATCCTCATCCTGGACGGTGATAACCTCATCAATGATGTTGAGATTGAGCACATCGGGAATGAAACCGGCACCGATACCCTGAATGCGATGTCGGCCGGGCTTGATCGGCTCACCGCGTAGCCGCTGGCTAATGACCGGGCTGGCGGCCGGCTCGACGGCAATGCAGCGGAAGGTGGGTTTGCGTTTCTTGATTACCTCGCCCACGCCGGTGATGGTTCCGCCTGTGCCCACGCCGCTGACCAGGATGTCGGCAGCGCCGCCGGTGTCGTTCCAGATTTCTTCGGCAGTGGTTCGGCGATGGATTTCCGGGTTGGCGGGGTTCTTGAACTGCTGCGGCATGTAGGCGTTGGGGGTTTTGGCCAGGATTTCCTCGGCTTTGGCAACCGCCCCACGCATCCCCTGATCGCCGGGCGTCAGGATGATTTCCGCACCGAATGCTTTGAGCAACCGCCGACGCTCGATGCTCATCGTTTCCGGCATGGTGACGATGAGCTTGTAGCCTTTGGCAGCGCAGGTGAACGCCAGAGCAATTCCCGTGTTGCCGCTGGTCGGTTCGACAATCACGCTCTCGCCGGGTTTGATTTTCCCCTCGCGTTCTGCGGCTTCGATCATGGCCACGCCGATTCGATCCTTCACCGACCATAGCGGGTTGAAATTCTCCAGTTTCGCCAGCACGGTCGCTTTGGCGTCGCCGACCACGCGGCGGAGTTTGACCAGTGGCGTGTGGCCGATGGTTTCGGTAATGCTTTCATACACGCGACCACGAAACGGCAATGGATATTTCATCTCTCGTCCCTCACTGGCATGGCCGGCGTCCCTGGGCCTGGCTCAGTGAGCGGGTTCCAGAGCGTCGGCGCGGCCGGTCACCGGAACTGCATGCGGCAGCCGGATCAGCGGCGTTGACTCACTCTCCACCAGGTGAAATCCCGCGGCAAGAACATCAGTTCTGCTCGCCAGTGCCCTGGCGGTGTTCCCCTGCGATCGGCATTTTTAGAATATAGGCGGATTGCGGCGACGAATCCAGGTCAGTTTTGCTGGGGCCGTCTGCGCACGCACGGCCATCTTGTCTGCCCTTCCGCTTCAGCCGCGTTCCCTGCGATCAGCCGTGTTCCCAGCGATGGGTCTTAGCGCGAGCCGGAACGCAGGTGCTTGTCGAAAAAGTCGGCGATCGTCTTGCGGATCTCCGGGGTGTTGAACTGCGGGCCACCGTGACCAGCACCGTCCAATTTGACCAGCGTAACTTCCACGCCGGCCTTCTTGAGAGCATCGGCCAGGATTTCGCTCTGGCTGACCGGCACCAGTTTGTCCGCCGTACCGTGCAGGATCAGGAATGACGGGTCGTCTTTGCTGACATGAGTAACCGGACTGGCGAGCCGGGCCAGGTCTTTCTTTTCCTCCACCGTGCCGCCGAACAAACGCGAGATCGCGGACTTCGGATCACGGTTGGCCGGTTCGAAGCGGAGAAAATCGGTGGGGCCGAACAGGTCGCACACCGCCTGGACGCGACTGGAAACGCCGGTCGTGCCGAGTTCGCCTTCCAGTTCTTTGACATCCCCGCCGGTGCCCAGTAATGCTACCAGATGCCCGCCGGCAGAACCTCCGGCCACACCGATCCGCTGCGGGTCTATGCCGTATTTGGAAGCGTTGGCCCGAAGCCAGCGAATCGCCGCTTTGCAATCGTGAATCTGGGCCGGAAAGACTGCGTGCTGGCTCAGCCGATAACCGACACTCGCCACGGCGTAGCCGCGTTCCAAAAGCCAGAGCATCGGCACATTATCTTTCGAGCCGGCCTGCCAGCCGCCGCCGTGAATCCAGACCACCAGCGGCAGGGGAGACGTTGCTTTCTCCGGCAGGTACAGGTCGAGCTTCTGCCGTTCGTGTCCGTTGGGAACGTACTCCAGGTCGCGCAGTACCTTGGTTCCCGGCGGCAAAGTCGGTTTGGGCTTCGCTTTCTCCTGCGCCGGGGTCTGCAAGAGCAGGCACGCAGTCAGCAGCCCGGCCAGTAGCAGTTGCGGCAGCGTTCGCGGCATGGCCATTCCTCCTGGCACCTTATTATGGCGCTCCGTCTCACATCCGCCCCGCTGGCGAATGTCCCGGAGCGACAATCTTCGCTGCAAAATCGAGACGTTGTTCTGGCACAAGCAGTGGATAGGCAGGCCGATTCCCGCTCGACCGTCTTCCGGTTGGTCGGATCGCCCTCACTGGAACAACGCGCTGACCGATTCGTTGCGGTGGATGCGGCGGATAGCTTCGCCCAGCATCGGCGCCAGGCTGAGGATGCGCAGGTTGGGGAGCCGTTTTTCCGGCGGCACAGGAATGCTGTCGGTGACCACGATTTCGTTGAAAGGAGCTTCGCGGAGTCGCTCAATTGCGGGGCCGCACAACACCGCATGGGTAGCGAAAGCGTAGATGCTGCGGGCACCGTTGCGAGCACACACCTGGGCAGCTCCGACGATGCTCCCACCCGTCGCGATCATGTCGTCAAAGAGCAGTGCCACTTTGCCCCGCAGCGGATCGCCAATGAGATTCGCCTGACGCGTTTCGGTGGCGCTCGACCGGCGTTTGTCCACGATGGCCAGACCACCGCCCAGTTTCTTCTGGTGAGCCAGCGCCATTTTGATCCGCCCTTCGTCCGGGCTGACGATCACCAGTTCGTCGCTCTCCAGTCGCAGCGTTCGCTTGATGTATTCATCGAAAACCGGCGCTGCCAGCAGATGGTCAACCGGAATGTCGAAGAATCCTTGAATCTGATAGGCATGCAAATCCACGGTCAACACGCGATTGGCGCCGGCTACCGTGAGCAGATTGGCCACCAGCTTGGCGGAGATCGGCACGCGGCCGACATCCTTGCGATCCTGCCGGGCGTAACCGTAATACGGCAACACCGCCGTGATCCGTGCCGCACTGGCCCGCCGAAAGCTGTCGATCATGATCAGCAGTTCCATCAGGTTCTCGTTGACCGGCGGGCAGGTCGGCTGCACCAGGAACACATCGCGGCCCCGCACATCCTCCTCGATGCGCACCGAAATTTCCCCATCCGGAAAGTTGCCCAGCGACATCTTGCCCAACGGCACACGCAACGCCTGGCAGATATCCGCGGCCAGTTGCGGATGAGCCCGTCCGCTAAAAATCTTCATCTCGAAGTTGTTATCCTGCATGGTGCGCATATCCTCGGCGAAACCCCCAACACGCCTGCCGCCATTATCGCCCATCGGTTCTCTTTCGTCAACCAAAAACCGAGGCCAGGCCCATCTTCTCAAGCCGACCAGTATCGTCTTGTTGAGGTGTTACTCGTTGGGCATCCACTGGTGCTACTAGGTTGTGGGAAGTTCGTCCATTCGGGTAAGCCAGACAATACCTTCGCCAACTATCATACCTTGGAACTGGCTTCGGATTACGATAACCTCAGCCATCTGGTTCAGATGGTTTCTCTACACACAGCGATTCGCAGAATAGCGAATGAAGGGTACGAAGCATGAACCGACCGATGCAGCTGACCTTCGATCTTACATCCGAGCAAGAAGCAGAAGTGGAGCAGTTGCAGTCCCTGCTCGTGGCGGAAATGAGAAATAAGAACAAAAGCGGTAAAGTCTTAGCGATTCGCTGGTACGGTGGTAAGTTTAGCCATCTGGACTGGCTACTACCGCTTTTACCTCGATGTCAGCATTTCTGCGAACCGTTCGGTGGCTCTGCAGCGGTTCTGCTAAACAGGGATCCAGCGCCGGTGGAGACGTACAACGACATTGATGGTGACCTCGTCAACTTTTTCCGAGTGCTGCGGGACAAACCGGAAGAGCTTATCGAGAAACTGGTATTGACGCCATTCTCGCGGGAGGAATTTCGTGCGGCTTACCAGATGCGTGGCAGAGCCGACCTACCCGACGTCGAAAGAGCACGCCTGTTTTTTGTCCGTGCAGAACAGGTACGAATCGGACTAGCCCAAACCTCCACGGCGGGACGATGGGCTTGGTGCAAGCTTACCAGTAGAAGGGGCATGTCAGGCTCCATTTCCCGATGGCTCAACAGGATAGATGCACTGTGGGCTGTGAGCGAGAGGCTCCGGAGAGTTCAGATCGAAAATCGGGATGCCATCGAGCTGATCGAGCAGTATGACAGCCCGGAAACGCTATTCTATGTGGACCCACCTTATCCCCACGAGGCCCGCGGGGACGTTCACTCCTATGCTTACGAGCTGACAGAAGCGGATCACGAAAAACTCGCCTCCGTCCTGCATTCCGTAAGGGGCAAAGTCGCTCTTTCAGGATACCGCTCTCCGCTCACCGACCGACTTTACCGCGACTGGACGCGAATAGACGCTCCTCAGGCTATCATTCACTCCGTCAAAAAACCACGCACAGAATCCGTTTGGATCAATTACAAACTCGCGGAGATTGGCCAGTCGGCCGTTCGCAAATTAAAGGAGTTAGGAGTCAAGTTCCATGTCCACGCCTAAGGATTTACAAGCCGAAGCAAAAGCGGTGCTGGAGTCGGCATGGGAACAAGTGAAGCGTATCCCCACAGAAGACCTTGAGAGCCACCACTTTGTGGCCGAGGTCGAGCTTCAAGCAAAGATAAAGGAGTTGATCACTGCTCGCACCACGGCTTTCCGGTATGCAGTTCTGACTCAGGCTCTCGCCAAGGCTTCACAACAAGACCTAAACTGTCTCGTGCTTCAAGCTGGCGCGGGTCTCCCAGGGGCATTCGACGCCAGGTCGCTTTGTAAAAAAGTCGTCGTTCCGTTTGAGAGGCGATATTTCCCAGGCGTTCTTGGAACATCTCAGGATCCCTATGTTAGCAAGCCGCTTCGGCGTCCGTGCGTTACTTTGGAAAAGCGGGTTCTTCGCGAAATCAAAAACAAGGGCGAATGGGAGAAGCTATATGATTTGTTGAACGCGATCGAGCAGCGCAACGACCCCGACTTTAGTCAACGTGTACTCAGGCAGGTCTTGTTGGAAATACGCAGGCTCGCATCGCAGCGACTGCCACCTTTGCCCAAAAACATAAGCGCGGGGGCGATTCGGGCCATTTTGGAGAAATACCTTGCCCGTTCTACCCTGGGTTTGGGACCCCAAGCTGTTGCTTATGCGTTACTGAAAGTTTTCAACAAACGAACTCGCGCCTATCAGGAGGTGATCAGCAATCAGCCAACCACCCCCGATGCTGCTGCCGGCCGTGCAGCCGATATCGAGTGCACGGGCCCAGATGGTACTTTGCAGCTCGCTGTCTGTGTAACCCAGAGACTGGATGTTCAAAAACTGGAAGAGGATTTGAGAAAGTGCAGCCAAAGTGCGGTAGCCAACGTTTTATTCCTGGCCTCCCAGATTACTGTGGACTTGGAGGAGGCGTATCGAAAGGCGGCCGAGCACGGGGTCAATGCCACGATTAACACGCTCCGTGACTTTGTGTTATCTGTTACGGCTCTGCTGAACGGCGAAATGCGACGGGAATTGATCGAGGAGGTCGTGCAAGTTCTGGATGATTGGGGCGGTATCAGCGCCGTGACCGAGTTGACCGACGTGATCAGGGAGATATTGGGCTTGCCGTAAGCCAGTCGTGTGAACGCCGTTGTGATGCGTTGGTGAGCCGCGGCGTTCCTGGGAAACATGCGTTTGTGCACCGCGAATCTCGTTATTTTTGAGTGAACAAACGACGTGCACCAGGAGCGGCTGGCGTGAGTCAGCCGTGGACAAAGTAACGCGCCCGTCCCTGAAAAGCGCATATCTGCAACCGCATCCGCACGTGCACCAGGAGCGGCTCGCGTAAGCCAGCCGTGGTTCAGGATAGTCGCACTGGCAGGGGACTGCGCCTTCCGACGATGACCGCGGGTCGCTTGTGTTCATCCGTCGCATCGTCGGCGAACAGTACCGGATTTTCGCGGCACAGCGTTCGGTCTGTCGAGCCACGGCGGGCTGACGCCCGCCGCTCTTGCGAGTGGGCGTTCGCACATCGCAAAAATCGTTTTGTCGCTCGCAGACATCCGTACACCAACACAAGAGCGGGGGGGGTGTAAGCCCCCCGTGGTACCTATTTAACGCGAGTGCAACGGCGATCCGCACAAACACCGTCGGCGGTCTGCCGAACAAGTGCGCTTGTGTCTGCGAGAACGTGTTTCCCACACGCACGGCGGGCTGACGCCCGCCGCTCTTGGTTGGACGCACGCCTCCGCATCGCAAGTCGCACATCTCGCACCGAACAAACGCCGTGCACCAGGAGCGGCTGGCGTAAGTCAGCCGTGTTCGCAGTAGCGTAGCCCAGGTAAAGAGCGCTTATGCTCGGTAAGCACAATCAGCCTCCGTGCGAAACGAGCAGGGCAACGAAACAAGGAGCGCGGTCCTGTCCGTCTTGGTCGGCATGCAGTCCCCGATACAAAAGAGCGGTTGCTCCCACTCGGGGTTCACGGACAGTTCCCACGAAGCATAACGCTACAATTGCCGATGGGATATCTCCGTATTGCGTTAATCGTCCGTAACGCAAATTTCACGGTTTGCACGACAGACACGCACCCTGGCATCGCCCGTCGCTCGCTGGCTCCAGGTGGAGCAACGCTTACCACTTCAGGCACGCTGCTGGCGTTTGTCGTGGTGGGCGTCAGGGGAACAGCATTCTGGACGCTATGCTCGCCGGTGCCGTTGGGCCGAATAAAATGGGCAGTCCTCCTCAATACCCGTTCAACTCGCAACCACCTGGATGTTCGCCGGTACAGCGATCGGGTTCGTACAATGCTGGGGGATGACAGGGGTGGATTTTTCGCAGCTGGGGAGGGAGGGACCGCTGGCGGTGCTGGTCAGCGGGGGCGTGGACAGTGCCGTGCTGGTGGGTTTAGCGGCGCGGCAGATGGTTTTGCTCCATCCGCTTTACATTCGCTGCGGCTTGCACTGGGAGGAGGTGGAACTTTTGTACTTGCGGCGGTTTTTGGCGGCGCTGAATGCACAACAGGTGCGGCCACTGGTGGTGCTGGAACTGCCGGTGCGGGATTTGTACGGCGAGCACTGGAGCGTTCATGGTCGGCAGGTGCCGGATGCCGATTCTCCCGATGAAGCGGTCTATCTGCCGGGCCGGAATGTGATCTTGTTGAGCAAGGCGTTGCTGTGGTGCCATCTGCACCGGGTGCCGGTGCTGGCACTGGGGACGTTGCGGGGCAATCCCTTTGCCGACGCCACGCCGGAATTTTTGTCGCGGATGGCTGAAGCGGTGAACCAGGCCTGCGGCGATCGGTTGCGGGTGGTGCAACCGTTGCGGCATCTGGACAAGGCCCAGGTGGTGGCTCTGGGTCGGGAACTGCCGCTGGGCTGGACGTTTTCCTGCGTGGCTCCGCAGGGTCAACTGCATTGCGGTCGCTGTAACAAGTGTGCCGAACGTCGCCGGGCTTTTGCCGCCTGTAACCTGCCCGACCCCACCGTCTATGCCCATGCTTGAACAAGAGCGGCCAGGGAGGTAGTGCATGTATCGGATCAGCCGCGAGATTTATTTCTGTTACGGTCATCGCCTGCTCAATTACGAGGGGAAATGTCGCTATTTGCACGGCCACAACGGCAAGGCGATCATCACTCTGGAAGCTGCCGCCTTGGATAGTCGCGGCATGGTGCTCGATTTTGCCCAGATCAAACGGGTCATTCAGGGCTGGATTGATACGCACCTCGACCACAAAATGATCCTGCACCGCGACGATCCAATCGTGCCGTATTTGCGGCAGCTGGGCGAACCGTTTTACCTGCTGGACGTGAATCCGACGGCGGAAAACATTGCCCGGCTGATTTACGAATACGCCCGGCAGGAAGGTTTTCCCGTGGTGTCGGTGAGTCTCTGGGAAACGGAAAGTTGCTATGCTACCTATATGCCGGAATCACGCTGAGCCAAGACACGGGCCCCGGCGTGAACGGATCGGCAGCAGACCCGAATTCGGGCGGGAGGAGGAGCATGGTCGAGTTGCGTGTGCTCAGTGACGAAGAAATCCAGCAGCGCTTGCAGCAACTTCCTCAGTGGGAATACCGCGAAGGCTGGCTGCGACGAAAATATCGCACACCCGGCTACGCCCACACATTGCTTCTGGCCAACGCCATCGGATACATTTCCGAGGCGGCTTATCATCATCCTGATCTGACCCTGGGCTATGCCGAACTCACCGTCAAATTGCAGACGCACAAAGTACGCGGTATTACCGAACTCGATTTCGAGCTGGCCAGACGCATCGAACAACTGGCCACCTGGAAACCCGAACCCGGTTCGCCCTTACCAGGTTTTCCGAAAAAGTGGGTAGAATGAGCCGGACAATCGTCGGCGTGGGAATGGTGGCGTGGAAAGCGCCGACCGTCTGGGTGAGCGTTGCCGGCCATGCGCTATTTATTCGTCACCGGCAAACTGGCGGAACCGGCCTTGCGACAGGTGCTGGCCCAACTCGCCCCCAAGGCCGGGTTTGAATACGAGATCGCCGTTCTCAACATCAGCGTCGCCGCCCTGATGACGCCGGATTGGATCGCCCGACATCTTGAGGTTCCCGACGCGGTGGATCGGATCATGATCCCCGGCTGGTGCGGCGAGGATGCCCGGCCCATCCAGGAAAAGACGCATTTGCCCGTGGAGATTGGCCCGAAAGACCTGCTCGATTTGCCCGTCTATTTCGGTCAGCGACGCCAGGTGGACCTGCAGGAATATCGCATCGAAATTCTCGCCGAGATCAATTACGCATCCCGGCTGGATCGGCAGAGTTTGTTAGCCGAGGCCCGGCGATTGCATGCCGAAGGAGCCGATGTGATCGATCTCGGTTGCGATCCGGCCACGGTGTGGACAGACATTGCCGATGCGGTGAAATGTTTGCGTGAGGCCGGGCTGCGGGTGTCGGTGGATAGTTTCCATCCTCGGGAAATCGCCGAAGCAGTCCGTGCAGGTGCGGAGCTGGTGCTCAGCGTCAACAGCAGCAATATCGAGGCGGCCCCCGATTGGGGATGCGAAGTGGTGTTGATTCCCGATAGCCCGCACCGTTCGGGTGATTCCCGCGCAGACAGTGACAGCTGGCTGACAACGCTGGATCGGCACATGGAATGGCTGGCGAAGCACGGCGTGGCGTTTCGCGTGGACCCGATCGTCGAGCCGATCGGCAGCGGGTTTGCCGACTCCCTGGGACGGTATCTGGAGTTTCGGCGAAGGTATCCGCAGGTGCCCATGCTCATGGGAATCGGCAATCTCACGGAACTGTCCGAGGTGGACTCGGCGGGGGTGAATCTGCTGCTGCTGGGATTGTGCGAGGAGTTGAACATCGGCAGTGTGTTGACCACGCAGGTGGCCAACTGGTGTCAAAGCTGTGTCCGCGAGTGCGATTTAGCCCGACGCCTTGTGCATTACGCCGTTCGACACGGGGTGCCACCCAAAAACCTCGACCCGCGCCTGGTCATGCTGCGGGATAGCCGATTGCGACGCTACGGAACCGACTGGATCGAACAACTGGCCAGCCGCGTTCGCGATCCCAATTTCCGCATCTTTGCCGAGAACGGCCAGGTACACCTGCTCAATAACCGCGGCTACTGGCGTGATGCCGATCCGTTTCGGCTTATTCGGGAAGTCTTGCGGCAGCAGGCGATTTCGCCCGACCATGCCTTTTACCTCGGCTACGAAATGGCCAAAGCGGTTATCGCTCTCAGTCTCGGCAAAAACTACGTGCAGGATGAACCGTTGCAATGGGGCCTGCTCACCCGCCCCGAGCGACCGCATGGCGAAATTAGCGCGGAAGCCCCCGCACCGACGCCCGACCAGCAACGGTAGCAGGAGCCGGCAGCAGAGCGGGAGTTCGCTACGCAGGAGGAGTTTGTTGCATGGAAAAAGTTTGCGGCACCGGAGGCGGTTGCTGCATTTCGTCAACAACATTGCTTGCTGCCCGCCGCTCTTGGTTGCATGTGCGTCTCCGGGTCGCAAATCGCGCATGTTGCAGCCAACGAACGTCGTGCACCAGGAGCGGCTGGCGTGAGCCAGCCGTGGTAGAGGAAGCGTGCTGGTGGATGGACGACGCAGCTTTGCGCCGGCATTCGGGCATGCAAGGAGGAGCGGCTGGCGTAAGCCAGCCGTGGTTAGCGAGTCGCGTTTGCAAAAGCGAAACCGCGACTCGCCGGTTACGCCGACCGGTCGCTTCAACGAAACGCCGTTGCAAGTGCGTTACCGAACCACGGCGGGCCGACGCCCGCCGCTCTTGCGAATGGGCGTTCGCACATCGTAAAAATCGTTTTTTCGCTCGCGGACGTCCGTACACCAACACAAGAGCGGGGGGCGTCAGCCCCCCGTGGTACCTATATAACGCGAGTGCAAGGGCGATCCGCAGATACACCGTCGGCGGTCTGCCGAACAAGTGCGCTTGTGTCTGCGCGAACGTGTTTCCCACACGCACGGCGGGCTGACGTGCGGCGCTGTTGATTCTGTGTTGGCCAGTCGCCGAGCATTACGCGATTCTGACCGCAAGACGTTCGGTTCACCGAGCCACGGCGGGCTGACGCCCGCCGCTCTTGGTTGCATGTGCGTCTGCCCATTGCATCATGCGCGTTTCCGTTGGACGCGGTCGTGATAATGCGCCTGGTCGCGGTGGTAATGGCGTGGATCGTGGTACCGCGGAATGGAGCTCCACGAGTCAGAGACGCAGTGCACACGGAGGGATGTGGTAATGGCGTGGGTCGCAATGCCGCCAGATGGGGCGGTACAATGACAGCGTTCGGGCCGGCTGGCTGTCTCTGGCACACCAAGAAGGTCGCGATGCCGCCAGATGGGTCGGTACAATGACAGCAACGGGCGAGCACTGAGGGTAGCGGGATGGCTATGTCGGCTGGTGTACAGACGCAGCAACGCTTACGCACCGCACTGCCGCTGGCGGTGACGTTGCCGTTGCCGCTTTCGCCATTCGAGGCGTTGCGGCGTGTGGCCCGACTACCGATGGCGATATTGCTGGAAAGTGCGCTGGCGGGTGGCGAATGTGGGCGATATTCGTGGCTGAGTGCCGATCCGTTTGCCACGCTGCGAGTGCGCGGCCAGGAGTTATGGTGGCAGTATCGCGGGGCGAGTTACCGTGAGCATGGCCATCCCTGGCTGGCGTTGCGGCGGGTTCTGGCGACGATGCGACAATGGCCGCGACCGGATTTGCCGCCGTTTCCCGGTGGCGTGGCCGGCGTCTGGAATTATGAGCTGGCCCAGCATCTGGAGCGCTTGCCGCGAGCTGCCCAGGATGATTTCGCCCTGCCCGAACTGGTGGTCGGCTTTTACGATTGGGTCGCCGTCTGGGATCATGCCAGCGGACAGAGCTGGCTGATCAGTACCGGCTGGCCGGAACACGATCCCGAACGCCGATACCGTCGCGCTCAACAACGGCTCGAACAGGTGCGGGCCTGGTTAGAGTGTGCCGAACCGCAGCCCCTCGAAGCTCGCCATCCCGTCCAGCAAGCCGACTCCGATCTGCGACTGGCCCCGCAATTTCCGTTGCCGCGACTGGCCGATTTGGCCAGCAACTTCAGCCGCACCGCTTACTGCCAGGCTGTGCAACGGGCCATTGACTATGTGCATGCCGGCGATTGTTTTCAGGTGAACCTGGCGCAACGGCTTTTGTATCCGGCCCGGCTCAGTCCGCTGGAACTGTATGGGCGATTGCGGCAGGTCAATCCGGCTCCGTTTGCGGGCTATTTCGACGCCGGGGATTACGTACTTTGCAGTGCTTCGCCCGAACTGTTTCTGCGAGTGCAACCGGACGGCTGGGTGGAAACCCGCCCGATCAAGGGAACTCGTCCCCGCAGCGACGATCCTCAGCAGGATGAACAGCATCGCCTCGAATTGCTCGCCAGCGGCAAAGACCGTGCGGAAAATGTCATGATCGTGGACCTGCTCCGTAACGATCTCGGTCGCGTTTGCCGCTACGCTACGGTGCAGGTGTCGGCGGTGTGTCAGCTGGAGACGTATCGCACGGTGCATCACCTGGTCAGTGTCGTGCGGGGTCAGTTGCGGCCGGAATGCGACGCTCTTGATCTGTTGCAGGCGACCTTTCCGGGGGGTTCGGTGACCGGTGCCCCGAAAATCCGCGCCATGCAGATCATTGCCGAACTCGAACCGACCGTTCGCGGGCCTTACTGCGGCTGTCTCGGCTACCTCGGTTTCGATGGCAGTGCCGAGTGGAACATCCTCATCCGCACCTGCACGGTGGCGCGAGGCTGGGTGCAATTTCCCGTGGGTGGCGGTATCGTTGCCGACTCCCGGCCCGAACTCGAATACGAAGAGACTCTCCACAAGGCCGAGGGCATTCTCCGCGCTCTCGAAGAACCTGCCTTGTCTCCGCGAGCCTGAGCCGTGATCCTCGAAGGACTGGTAACCACCCTGACTCCCGACGGTCAATTGCATCTGGCACCGATGGGGGCGACGCTTTTTGCGGAAGACCTTGGCCCGACCGGCAGACCGGATGGCACGTTGCGGCGCTTCCTGTTACGGCCGTTTCAAACCGCCCAGACCTACCGCAACCTCGTCGCGCACCGGGAAGGCGTTTTCCATCTGAGCGATGATGTGCTGTTGCTGGCGCAGTCGGCTATTGGTGCGGTGGAACCGTTCCCGCCGGTTCGCCCCGCTTCACACATTCTCGGCTACGTGCTCGAGGATGCCTGCCGGTATTACGAGTTTCGCGTCGTCCGTCTCGATGACCGTCAGGAACGGGCCGTGCTGGAAGCGGAAGTGCTGGCGAGTGGGCGAGGCCGGGAATTCCTCGGCTTCAATCGCGCCCGCCACGCCGTTCTCGAAGCCGCCATCCTGGCCACCCGTGTGCATCTGCTGCCGCGTGAGCAGATCGTGGAGGAGTTTCGCCGACTGGCACCGCTGGTGGAAAAGACCGGCGGCCCCCGCGAACTCGCCGCCTTCCGCCTCCTGCACGACTACCTCACCACCTCCCGCCCTGCTTCCCACTCCGCAACGTCTGCTCCGTAACGCCGGGCGGCAGGCCACGCCGGGCAAGCCGCAGGCCCCGACTCCCCATTCCGCAACGCTTGAGCCGCAGTTGCCAACGCCTGACTTCCTATTCCCAGTCCCTAAAACCAAGCCCCAATCCGCTATCTCCAATTCCCGATTGCCCAACCCGAATCCCGAATCCCCGACTGCCAACTTCTAATCCCCAATCGGCAATCCCTGATTCCAAATCCGCTTGCCAGACGCCCATCGTGAATGGCCGGTTCCCAGTGCCCAATTCGCAAACTCCTATTCGCAACCCGCAATGGTAAATTGCCGATGGCCCCTCGCTGATTCCCGGTTGTGGATTCCTCTGCGCCAGCGCTCTCCGCAATTTCCCGCCCTAGCCAGCCACTCGCCGCTCATTTCAAATCGCCGATGTACCAGACTCGAATGGTCTTGTCTTCGCTTCCCGACACGACGTATTTGCCATCGGGCGTCACCGCAACGCTATTGACGTAATCCGAGTGCCCCGTGAACCGCCGCACTTCTTGCCCCGTCGCCAGGTCCCACACACGCACCGTTCTGTCCCCGCTTCCTGAAACGACGTATCGGCCATCGGGGGTCACTGCGACGCTCAACACCGTGCCCTCGTGCCCCGTGAACCGCCGCACTTCTTGCCCCGTCGCCAGGTCCCACACACGCACCGTTTTGTCCCCGCTTCCCGAAACGACGTATTTGCCATCGGGCGTCACCGCAACGCTCCTGACCCCCCACTTGTGCCCCGTGAACCGGCGCACTTCTTGCCCCGTCGCCAGGTCCCACACACGCACCGTTTTGTCATCGCTTCCCGAAACGACGTATTTGCCATCGGGCGTCACCGCGACGCTCCAGACCCAACCCGCGTGCCCCGCGAACCGCCGCACTTCTTGCCCCGTCGCCAGCTCCCACAAACGCACCGTTTTGTCATCGCTTCCCGAAACGACGTATTTGCCATCGGGCGTCACCGCGACGCTCCTAACCCAATCCTGGTGTCCCGTAAGCCGCCGCACCTCTTGCCCCGTCGCCAGCTCCCACAAACGCACCGTTTTGTCATCGCTTCCCGAAACGACGTATTTGCCATCGGGCGTCACCGCGACGCTCTCGACCGAACTCTCGTGCCCGGTGAACCGCCGCACTTCCTTGCCCGTCGCCAGCTCCCACAAACGCACCGTTTTGTCGCGGCTTGCCGAAACGACGTATTTGCCATCGGGTGTCACCGCGACGCTCGTGACCCCACTATGGTGTTCCGTGAACAGCCGTAGCACGAATGATACGTCCCAGTGCCGAGCCAGAACGCCGGAACTGAAACCCTTGCTGTCCACCGCGCGAAATTCCAGAGCTAGGCTGTCTCCTTTAACCTGTGGGATCAGCAGTTTCGGCTCCGCTAGCCGTTGCCACTGGGACTGTCCCGCATAGCGCCACTCGACGTGGACGGCTCGGCCCGGCGGCGAAGCCACCTCGAACTCAACGGTGAATGGGTCGCCCGCTATCGGGCCGTTCGGCGGTATATGTCTGGCGAGCTTCAAAATAGGGGGACTGGGAGGGGTAACCTGCCAGCGCTGGTCCACAACAAAACCGACGATGCCCTTGCTGTCCACGGGGCGGAATTCGAGGGCGAGAGTGTCGCGCTGCACTTCCGGAATCTGCAACTTCGGCTCGGACAAGCGCCGCCACTGGGCCTGTCCCGCATAGCGCCACTCGACGTGGACGGCTCGGCCCACCGGCGAGGTCACTTCGAACTCAAGAGTGAATGGATCACCTGCTACCGGGCCATTAGGCGGATTCTGCTTGGCGAGTTTGAGCCTCGGGACGGGAACGAAGACCGCCCAGCGCTCTCGGACGATGGAACCGACGACGCCCTTGCTGTCCACGGCGCGGAATTCGAGAGCCAGAGCGTCGCCGTTGATTTCGGGAATCTGCAACTTTGGATCGGTCAAGCACCGCCACTGGGCTTGGCCCGCATAGCGCCATTCGACGCGCACCGGACGGCCCACCGGCGAGGTCACTTCGAACTCAATAGTGAATGGGTCTCCCGCTACCGGGCCATTGGGCGGATTCTGCTTGGTGATTTTCAGCGTCGGAACCGGAACGAAGACCGCCCAGCGCTCTCGGACGATGGAACCGATGAAGCCCTTGCTGTCCACGGCGCGGAATTCGACGGCGAGAGTGTCACCCTGGATTTCGGGAATCTGCAACTTGGGGTCGGACAAGCGCCGCCACTGGGCCTGGCCCGCATAGCGCCACTCGACCTGCACCTCGCGGCCGACTGGTGAGTTGGCCTTGAACTCGATGGTGAACGGCTCGCCGGCGATGGGGCCCTTTTCGGACTGGTGTCGAGTAATAGTCAACGTCGGCCTTCTGGCCTCGTACCAGGAGGCGGCAAATGGCGGCGGGCGAACGGCAAACTGGTCGGGTATCCAGCCCAGGGCGAGAACAGCCACTGCCGAGCCGGCCGATGCGAAAAGCAGACTTCTGAACAGCAAGAGCCGCCAGTCCTGAATTGGTCCGGCTCGCACTGGCACTGCGTAAGACCAGACGGCAGCACCGGTGCCGACCACCAGCCCCACGAGCGCGCCGAGCCACCAGCAGTTCACTGGCCACCACCACTCGGTCAACACCGCAAGGATGAGAGCCAGTGTCGCAGATGGCACCCCGACAGCCATCACAGCGGGGATGGTTTGCTTCTCGTTGATCCAGGCGAGGCAGAGGGCAAGCAAGACGAAGGGGGTGAGCACCACCAGGGCCGCGTAAAGAGGCCCCAGGATCGCCCCGACTAGGCAACCAACCACGGTGCCAGCAAGCACGGGAACCAAGGCCCGCAGCAGGGTGAGGAACGGATTCCAATTTCTGGCAACCCTGGCCGGTTGGAAAATTTGTGGCGTTGACGGCTGAAGCTGGGTTGCGTTACTGTGCAGATTCGGTTGGGTAGTCGGAACGGGGATCGGTGCCAGGCCGGGCGAGGCTCTCAGTTGGGGGCGGGCGGAAGCTGAGCCGGTCAGTGGTGCGGCATTGGGCACGGAGCGGTCAGCGAGACCAGCGCTGGCAAACGACACAGAAGTGGCACTGCTTTGCGGCGATAGAGAACCATTGCGCAGTACCTCTTCGACCTGCCCCTGCTGCAACGCCGTCAAGGGCCGCACCCAACCAGTAGCCGCATCCGGCACCAGTTCCTGCAAACTGGGCGTTTGCTCAAACGGCTGCACACACGCCAGAATCAGGTGCCCCACCAGGTTCCGCGTGTTCAGCTCCCGGCAGTTCTTCCACAACTCCCGAAACAACTCCGACCGGCCCGGCTGAGCATAATCCTCCTGGCCAAACACCAGCCTCTGGTCGCTGAAGTGTCTGGCCAGCTGCTGGTCGAGCATCAGGCAGCGGAGCGTGGTGTAAATGACCAGGTGGGGAAAGCGGTCCATGAGTGGGCCGTAACGTCGTTGCGGGTGCTGATAGTTGGGCTGACCGCTTTCATTGCTGGGGAGCGTGTCGAGAGCCGGCACCCAGACGCCATCGTAGTCCACCAGCCGAAGCTTGACGCTGTTGGGCCGGTTGCCGGGAATGAACAGGACGTTGCCATGCTGCAAATCGCCGTGGGCAAGGCGGTCGCGTTCGAGTTCGCTGGCCAGTCGGTGCCACAACTGGGCCATCGCTTCCAGCAGTTCGCGGGTCTGCGGCCCCGGGCGTTGCAGATGGTGTTGCAGAAACTCATCCAGCCGCTGGCCTTCCACCCACTCCATCCGCACAATCGGGAACCATTGACCGTTGACGAGGATGCCGCGTGGCTGGTACTGGAAGCGTACCAGGTAGCCCGGACGGCGGTTGCTCAGGTGCTTATCGAATGCAGCGTAGCGCGTCTCCAGATTGCGGATGTCGCGGTAGAAGCATTTGATGGCGAATTTGCTGCCATCGGGGGATTGGAGCTGGAAGACCGCCGCGAAACCGCCCGACCAAACCAGAGGCAGGCCCTGCTTATTCAGGGCAGGCTTGCAGCGTTTCAATTCCGGGTCGGCCAGGAAGAGGTGAGGGTTTTGCACCGCCTCGCGGTAATCACTGGTGCCGGGCAGACTCGCGGTGCTCATGGGCGGCTCCTCAGCAACCGGGCACGCTCCGCATAATCAGCACTGGATGATCAGTAGCGTAACATCATCATTAGCCAGTTTATTCAGCTTCCGCAAGTGGCCGACCCAGGAACGGAATCGCTCCTGAGCCTGCGTCGCCACCGTAGTGGCGGTGCCAGAGGCGAGAGGCTGTGATGCGTGATTTTCGCTTTGCTGGGTCAGGTTGGCTGAGTGATTCGGCGTCGTTTCCGGGGAAGCGTGAACAACTGCTGCTGGCGGGCCGGCTTCGGCGACCGCAGCGGGGTTCGCGGGAGTATCGGCGTCAGGCTCGAGCAACTGGCGATGGATTTCCTGCCACGGCTGGTTTCCCGATTCGTATTCGCTCAGAAACCAGCGAGCCAGAGCATCGGTCATCAGCAGGAACGTATCGCCTGTCTTCCAGCGGCGAATGCGCCAGCGCACCGGGGCCGTCGGCCAGGCAGGCGGTCGGCTCTGGGAACAAAGAAGCGGTGGAGTGTTGCTGAAATCCGCCGCTTTTCGCACGGGGAAGCTGAACACCAGCCGAGTATCCCGCCTCTGCTGGTCATCCCGCAGATGGAACATGCAGGCATCGCCGACGGCCAGGCAGAAGTAGCGCCGGTTTGCCGACCGGCCCGGTTGGTGCCGCTGGCAGCACCTGGTCGGGCGCTGCATGTCGGGCAACAGCACCAGTCCGCAGAACGTGGCTACTGCTCCTTCCCGAATCCGGTCTTCCACGAACCAGGGCCACTGCCCGCCGCGGGAGCTTTTCAGCTCCCCCAGTCGTTCGCGCCACCGCTTGCGCATCGCTTCCAGCCACCGCGAACATTGCTGCTGAATATCCTGGCGCCATTGCGACCGGCCACGGGCTTGCTGGAAAAGACCCGTCCAGCTTGCATCCGTCGCGAAGCCCTCGACGAGAATGTTCGCCCATTCTCGGGAAAACGAGCTTTCGGTAGCCCCGTCGGCCACGGCAAACCGACATGCCCGGTGAGCGCAGGCATCCTCGTATTCGGCTTCGCTATTGCCTTCTTTCTGAAGCCAGAAATGGTGCACACGCACGTCCAGGCCCTAACTATTGCGGCGCAATAGGCTGAGTAGCTCGAGTGCCGATGTTGAAAAATTTTATTACTCCTTCCAGGTCGCCCTGGTAAACAAAACCCCGTGCTGTGTCGGCAATCCGACACTGGGGCAGCAACTTGCGGGCCTCAGCGATCAGGAGCTCAGGCATCACGCTCGTCAATCGAAACATCAGCCGAGCGTATTCATCGGGCAATACGCTCTCGTTGTCCGGAAAGTAGATCACAGGGCCAGGCATCGCCGAAATACACGCATTGAAAAGCAGCACCTGTCCGTCGGTGGTTTGCAGGTTGCGAATGCGTTGCACCGCCAATTCCACCTGCTGCAGGACCGTCGGCGTCATCCGACCGGATTCATCGGTGGGCTGACCGTCGGTCAAATTCATGACCACCGGCGGATAGGCATTCGGATATCGCTGCACAAAAGCCTCCAGTGCGCGATAAGCCAGTTCCAGAGCCTCGAACATCGGGGTCGGGCCCTCGGCTTTTGGCTCGAACCAGATAGGAAAATTCACCGTATACGTGGTCAACCCGCCCGCGCCATCGTAAATCGTTTTATCACGACGCTCGACCCGCAGCGGATTCATGGCAATCTGGCTGATCGGAAGCAACTCCCCGGACTGCAGCGTTCCGCCCAGGGTGAAGCCCACGTCCGCACCATATCCGATGATGCCCACGAAATACCGATCCAGTATTTCGTCTCCTTTCGTTGCTCGGGAGACCAGTTCGGCCAAACATCGGTTCAGGGCATCCGCGACACCGTCGGCTTTGCGAATGTTGGGGTTGTTGCCAAACGGTTCGCTCATCGAACCGGACTGATCGATCAGGAACAGGAAGCAGGTCGGATTTCGGCGACTGATTTCCGCACTGTAAGCCATGCCGCATCCTCCAACGGTCGAGCCACGATTTTCCAGACGCCGCTGGCTATACGAATTTCATTATTACGGCCCAATAGCCGCCGGACAAGCAGCCCGGACAGCCGTCGGCCGAGCAGCGGGAAACATGCCCGTCGAACATCGCTGGCTCGAATCCGGCCGCTCGGTTGGACACTCGTGGGCCGGGCTGCGGGGAACATGCCCGGCTCAACGCCAGCGCACACCGAGCCAATCGCGTCTATGTCCTGGCCCCGCGGGTGGCGTTACTGGCCGGGACGCCACAGGTACCAGAAGACGGCCGCGGAGCTCTCGGTGCCGAACACGGTATCCAGCCCTGGCACATGCACGCGAACATCCACGCGGCTGGGAAAGCGTGGCCCGGCGTAGATGCTCCCCCGATAACCGCCTTCCCGATCGTAGGCGACTACGTAAGCGTCGCGGATACCAGCCAGCTCCTTCGCACGGGCAATAGCATCGTCGAGGTAACCGATTTCGTCCACCAGTCCGTACTGTTTGGCCTCCGCAGCGGTATAAACGCGACCATCGGCGAGTCGGCGGACGTATTCTTCCGGCAATTTTCGTCCAGCACAGACGACAGCGATGAACTGGTCGTGATACTGGTTGACGATGTTTTGCAGGATGGTTCGTTCTTCCTCGGTCATTTTGCGAGCGGGATTGCCGAGGTCTTTGTTGACGCCGGATTTAATGGGCTCGGAGGTAATGCCGAGTTTGCTACACAGCCCCTCCAGATTGTACAGGCTCATGATCACGCCGATGCTGCCGGTGGTGGTTGTCGGATGAGCGACAATCCAGTCGCAGGCAGTGGCGACGTAATACCCGCCGCTGGCTGCCACGTCCATCAGGCAAGCCACCACTGGTTTGCCGGTGGTCTGGCGGAAGGCGAGCAGGTCGCGGTGCATGATGTCGCTGGCGGTCACGGCTCCGCCGGGGCTGTTGATGCGCACCACCACCGCTCGGACGTAAGGATCGCCGGCCGCCGTCTCCAGTTTCTCCCGAAACTCCGAGACCGGATTGCTCCCATCACTGAGGAAGCCGGGCTTTCGCTCGTTGACGATCAGGCCGTTGACGTCCACCAGGGCGATTTTCTGCAGTGTCCAGCCGCGGGCCTCCTGAACAATTTGCTCCTCAAAAGGCCCGTCGCTGTGGATAGGTTTGATGAGCAGGGCATTCGCACAGCCACTCAGCAGCGGTATCAGGAGCACAGCCAGAGTCGCGCGCGTCATAGCGGGATTCCTGCGTGGGGGATAGCAAGTCCTGGATTTTCAGGCCGGAGGTGGCGATGTATAATGAAGAGAAATTCCGCTGTCAACGGCGTAGTGGTTGTCGCCGCAACACGAACTCTTCCGCCAATTTCCCGCCGACTTCGAGGGAGAAGGAGAATGGTAGCCACACTGCCCGGATGCGACGTGATCGTCATGGGGGGCGGTCCAGCCGGTGGCCCAATCTCCAGGGGAGGGCTTGTGCCTTTCTACCAATAGACCGGTGCAAGGGATGGACCATGTTCCATTCGCCACGGTAGCTTCTGGTGACAGCCACACGCAGTTTGTCATCAACCGGCGTGCAGGTGCATGTGTGTTCCGCGAAAGCAGCCTCGATATCGGCCCAAACGTGTCTCGTCCACCGATGCGCTCGCTACGGGTATTGCCACCTCCACCGGCAAAAGGCGTATGCAGTTCCTTCGATTGCAACAAAAATGGCTAGCCTCTAGCCAGAAACCCGGCCGTGTGCTAATTTGCTTGTACGGGCTGGTCCTGGTCTCCGGGTAAGCGATTGTTGTTGGAAAAAGCTGGTGGGCGGGCGGAGACCGCTGGAAGCTCCCAACGATAGCCGGTTACTCAGGGGCCAAAAACTCCATCACCGCTGCACTGGCAAGAGGCCGAAGACACGAGCCCGGCCAGCGGCGGTCGGTTCGGGAAAGGGTCGCAAGCATGAAAAGTTTGTTTGAGAGCATCCGTGGATTGTGTCCTGGAGTGCCGGAAGAGTTAGTGCAAGCCCATTTGCGGCGGATGCCAGGGCACTACTTTGACCAGTATTCGCCGAACGAAATCGCGCGTCACGTGCGTTTGCTGGCGACCCTGCACCAACAGGGCCGGCTAGCCGCGGTTGAACTCCGCACCCTGGGTAAAAACCAGTACGAGTTGCTGGTAGCCGGCGTAGATGCCAAGGGCGTACTGGCTTGTATTACCACCGCTATCGCCGCCCTGGGTTTCAATCTTCAGGATGTGCGGCTGGCCACCTGGGTGCCTGAGGAATCCGAAGAGAACGCTCTGCCCAGCTTGTTTGTGGATCAATTGCTTTTAGGCGGGGATGTCCGTGGGCAGGACCTGGCAAGCATCGCCGAGAATTTGCAAGAACGTCTCGAGCGGGCTTTTGGATTTTTGCAGCAGGGGGAGTTTGTGAAAGCTGAGGAAGCGGCAGCGGCGTCGGCTCTATTCCTGGGTGGTCAATCCACAAATCAGCCGGTCTCTTCGCCTACGCTGCGAACCTCCCACCTGGTCTGCGGTACGGTGATCGGCCAGGATTTCCGCCTGGAACAGCGCCTCGGCAAAGGCGGTATGGGCGAAGTGTACCTGGCCACACAGCTCAGCCTGCAGAGGCAGGTGGCCGTTAAACTCGTCGAATACGATCCGGTTACCAATCGCGAGGTGCAGGAGCGGTTCAATCGCGAAGCCAACGTCCTGGCCCGGTTACAATCGCCTTTTATCGTTTCGGTTTACGCGAGTGGCAGCATTCCTCTGGCCAGCGGACGCCGATTGCAATGGCTGGCCATGGAATACATGTCCGGGGGCGATCTCCATCGCTGGGTACAAGAGAACGGTCCGCCGCCCATTCCTCTGGCGCTGCGCTGGCTGCGGCAGGCGCTGGAGGGGCTTTTGTCCGCCCATCGCCAGGGTATCTTGCATCGCGATCTCAAGCCGCACAACCTCTTCCTCAACACTGATGGAGACCTGAAAGTCGGGGATTTCGGCCTGGTCAAGCCTCCGCCCGTCAGTTCCACTCCCCAACTTACTTTGCAAGGCACCATTCTCGGTACGCCACACTATATGTCTCCGGAACAGGCGCTGGGGGAATCTTTGGACGAACGTTCGGACATCTTCTCGCTGGGAGCAACGTTTTTCCACCTCCTGACAGGCCGACCTCCTTTTGAGCAGGGAAGCTACACCGCCATCTTGATGCGGATCGCTCAGGAAGATGCACCGCGGTTGGCTTCGGTGCTTCCGGAGTGTCCACCGGCGTTGGATTTGATTTTGGCCCGCATGATGGCTCGGCGGGCGGAACTCCGTTACCAGGACGGCCAGGTCATACTTCAGGAACTCGACAGCTACGCTCGACGCGGTTATCTAATTCCCGCTCCACTCGGCCCCAATGTGCGTCCGGTGGATTTGCCCGGCCGGCCGCCACGCGAAAAGGATTCCTCCACTCCCAACGTGGGGCCGCGCGGCACCGAAACTTGCGAATACCGCCCGCACGAAACGGACTCTCCGCAATAACCCACCGGCAACAGGACAAAGTTCGCTGGTAAAGAAGCTGTACCGGCGTTAAACCGGCAGGCATCAGTTCCACCGCGAGATCACGCGGCTCCGCGGAATTCCTCCACGCGCACCAATCAGGCTCAAAGTGCCGGCTTAGAAGCCCTCAATCGGCCTCCCAGCAGGCAATGTGCAGGGACACAGCATGCTCAATTTGCAGGTCTGGAAGCTTTCGAACCGAATCTCCGCGACTTTGTTCCACTCGCTCTGGTAGCAGGGCACCAGGAACAAAGCCCGACGTTGCATGTCCGGCTGCCAACACCGGGCTCGACAGGGTTAGGTTGAAGGCGATCGGACACACGAGCCAGCCGCTGCCGCGGAGCTCTATCCTGGAGCGTCCCAGAATCGGGCATAGTGGAAATGGGGCAGCTCCACATCGTGCGTACATTCCACGGTGAATGCCAAGCCGTTGCTTTTCCTACCCAGCCGGGGGTGGCGATGTATAATGAAGACAAATTCCGCTGTCAACGGCGTAGTGGTTGTCGCCGCAACACGAACTCTTCCGCCAATTTCCCGCCGACTTCGAGGGAGAAGGAAAATGGTAGCCACACTGCCCGCACGCGACGTGATTGTCATGGGGGGCGGTCCAGCCGGTTGCACCTGCGCCACCTTGATTGCCCAGCACGGTTACCGCGTAACGCTCTATGAGCGGGAGAAGTTTCCGCGTTACCATATCGGTGAATCGTTTATGCCGGAAACGTACTGGGTGCTTCGGCGGTTGGGAGTCCTGGATCAGCTGAAGGCCAGCCCGTTTGTCAAAAAGTTCAGCGTGCAGTTTGTGAGCGAAACCGGGCAGGAGTCGCAACCGTTTTATTTTTTCGAGATTAATCCTCACGAAAGTTCGCAAACCTGGCAGGTGTTGCGCAGCGAGTTTGATGAATTGTTGCTGAACAACGCCCGCCGGCACGGCGTGGAAGTTTACGAGGGGAGTCGCATTCTGGATGTGGCTTTCGAGGGCGATCGCGTTCGCCATCTTCGCGTGCAACATGCCGATGGCCGGGAAGAGACCGTCTCCGCTCCGGTGATCGTGGATGCTACCGGGCAGAGTGCCGTTATCGCCAACCGCCTCGGACTTCGCCGACCGGATCCGCGTTTGAAAAAGGGGGCAGTCTGGACCTATTACGAAGGTGCCTATCGCGACCCCGGACTGGACGAAGGCGCCACCCTGGTGCTCCATGTTGCCGGGAAGAAGGGCTGGTTCTGGTACATCCCCCTGCACAACAACGTGGTCAGCGTCGGCGTGGTTTCCTCGATTGAGTACCTGTTCCAGGGTCGCGGCAGCCATGAGCAGATTTTTTACGAAGAAGTAGAACGCTGCCCGGCGGTGAAACGGCGGATCGCGTGTGGTCGGCGAGTGGCGGGCTTTTTTGCCACCAGGGATTTTTCCTATAAAGCCAGTCGCGGTGCCGGGCCAGGCTGGGTGCTGATCGGTGATGCTTTCGGGTTCCTCGACCCGATTTACTCTTCGGGAGTGTTTCTGGCGCTGAAATCGGGCGAGCTGGCTGCCGACGCTATCGTGGAAGGTTTCCAGAAGGGCGACCTTTCCGGACCCCAGCTGGGGAAATGGATTCCCGAGTTTGTCCGCGGCATGGAAGCGATGCGCAAGCTGGTCTATGCTTTTTATGAGGGATTTAGTTTCGGGCAGTTCGTGCGGGAATATCCGCAATATCGCCGGCACATTATAGATTTGTTAGTGGGCGATCTGTTCAAGGAAGGGGTAGAAGAAGTCTTCGAGGCGATGCGGCGCTACGTCCCCTTACCGGAAGCGGAAACCGTCGCCGTCGCTTGAGAAAGTCTATGCGTGTTGCCTTTATAACCGCCGGTGCAGCCGGGATGATTTGCGGCAGCTGTTTGCGCGATAATGTATTAGTGCGCACTTTGCGAAAGCAGGGGCGCGATTGCCTGTTAATCCCCACTTATACTCCGCCGCGCACGGATTCGCCCAATGTTAGTCTGCCGGAGGTGTTTTTTAGTGGTCTAAGTGTTTACTTAGAGCAGAAAATCCCTTACCTGCGACGTCCGCCGAACTGGTTGCAGCGCTGGCTCAGTTCGCCGACGTTATTACGCTGGATAAGTCGCCTGGCCCTGACAACCCGCGCTGAAGAACTTGGCGAGTTGACGCTTTCCATGCTCCGCGGCTTAGACGGTTACCAGGCCTGCGAAATCGAACGCCTGGTGCACTGGCTGGCGCACGAATATGCTCCCGATTTAGTCTGTTTCTCTAATATCCTGCTTTCAGGTGCGGTGCCAGCTATCAAGGAGCGATTAGATTGCACCGTCGTAACCACCTTGCAAGGGGACGATATATTTCTCGAACATCTGCCGCCTTCTTATAAACAGGCCGCTATCGAGCTGATTCGCCACAACGCCCGCTATATAGATGCTTATCTCGTTCCCTGCCAGGACTATGCCGATTTCATGGCGGACTATTTAGGGCTACCCCGTTCCGCCATGACCGCGGTGTATTTAGGTATAGACGTGGAGGAATTCGACCGGGCCCGCGAGACTGTACTTATAGGGAACTCATGTACACTTGATAAAGGTTCGCCGCGGCGTGCCGAACCGGCTGACCTTCAAGGAACCGAAAAACGGCAGCCGTGGCGCATAGGGTACCTGGCACGGATTTGTCCGGAGAAAGGGTTGCATGTCTTAGTCGAGGCAGTGGAGGAATTGATCCGACGCGGACGACCGGTAGTCCTGGAAGTGGCCGGCTATTTAGGTCCGGCAGACCGACACTATTTCGAGCAGCAACGCCAGCGGGCTATCCGCAACGGCTGGCAGGACCGCTTCTGTTACCGCGGAGAACTCGATTATGTGCGGAAAGTACAGTTCCTGACCGGCCTGGATGTCTTCAGTGTGCCGACGATTTATCGGGAACCGAAGGGGCTGTATGTGCTGGAAGCGTGGGCGGCAGGGTTGCCGGTAGTGCAACCGGCCCACGGTTCGTTTCCGGAACTCATCGGCAGAAGCGGTGCGGGAATGCTTTTCCCACCAGGCCAATCCTCCGCTCTGGCAGATGCTCTCGACGCGTTGCTGCATCAACCGCAATACTGCCGCGAATTGGGCCAGCGCGGTCGCCAAGCCGTGGAGACTTTTTTCCATGCCCACCGCATGGCGGAGGAAACCTGGCAGACCTGGCAGCAAGTGCACGCCAGCCGAAAAGAACCCGCCCCTTCGCCGGTAGGATAGCGCTGACCTGACGACCATTACGTTCCGTGTTGAAAGCAAGAAGCCGCCCCCTCGCCGGCACGATAACGCTGGACTGACGACCGTTTCGATCCAGGTTGAAAACAAGAAGGCGCGCCTTCGCCGGTACGACAGCGCCGGACTGACGACCGTTTCGATCCGTGTTGAAAACAAGAACCCGTTCCCTCGCCGGCACGATAACCCTCCGTTGCGTGTCTCGCTCCTCGCCGGTACGATACGCTGCCGTCCCCGCTCGCCGCGCCCTACCCAGGGAGAAATGCACCTCCGCAGCGATGTTCACTTACACCGCCAGGATGGGCCGGCGTTAGACCAAAGGCGGTCGGCGTGAGCCGACCATGGGAAACTTTCACGCTCGCACCGGCGTTGGTTAAACCACGGAGGGCTGACGCCCCCCGCGCATGACTTCGCAGACGTTGTTGGCCGATCATCATCTGCAATGCCCTGCAACCACGACTGCTTAAAAGCCGCGGGGGGCTTACGCCCCCCGCTCTTGTTTGGGCTGACGCCCGCCCCTCCTAGTACCGGCGTGAAAATCGCCGAAATGTGCCGTATCGCGGTTGCAGATGCGGTTCTCATAGTCGCGGGGCGCCGGGGTTTTGCGGTGGCCCCACGATCCCGTGCCGGTTGGAAGGTGGTCTTGGAAGAAGCCTACCTTCGCTCGCACAGACGCTGGCACAGGATCCCCGGCGCACGCGGGCATGGTCTAGACGGCCAGTGAATACATGCCGGCGGTCGGGCGCTTAGAGCGATATTTCAGAGCGCCAGCCGATACTCGCCGGCAGCGAATCCGCCGTGTAGCGGTCTCGGCGACAGACGCGGGGTAGAAATTACGCCGGAAACTCGAAGTTCAGCAGGGTGATTAGACCGGTGTTGCCGAAGACAGGGGCGAGACCGATGAACGGGTCGATGCCAGCGCCGCCGTCCGCATTCAAACCACCGAGGAAGTTGGAGCCGCTGACAGTAACCGTATCGTTGCCACCGCCGGTCGAGACCGAGGAAGCGAGTGTGAAGTCGCTGTCGGTGATGTTCACGGTGTCGTCGCCGGTACCGGTGGTTACATCCAGGCTCACGGCGGTCACGTCATCAACATCCACGGTGTCCTGAATAATGCTGTCGCCGGCCACGACAAACAGCCGCTTGAAGTCGCTACTAGCCAACGTGATGATATCGCTACCATCGCCGGTGCTGATGCGGGTAATGTTCCCGTCCACGTCGCTGTCTGTAATGTTGATGTTGTTGTCGCCGTCGTTGGCGGCAATCAGCAGGTTCTTCGCAATCGTGGCATTGGCAAGGTCAATCGTATCGGGGTCATTGCCAGTAGTTATGCTGACGTTACCACCAACGCCGAAGGTGCTTCCTGTGACCGTGTTGTCACCGTCGCCGAGCGTGGCGGTGAAGTTTCCTTTCAGGAAAGTGGGAATGCCTCCAGGCGTCGTATCAATGTCCACAGTGTCGTCGCCGGCGCCTGCGCGAATGGTCGTGGTGCCCCTGACGAAGAGGTTTTCCAGACCGACGGTGTTGTTGCCGTCGCCCAGGTCGATGCGCAGGTTGCCGAGGATGGCCAGACTTCTACTTCCGCCATTTCCGGGGTTATCGCCCAGGACGATAGTGTCGTCGCCGCCGCGTAGATTGATGAAGACGGACTTACCCGTGCCCAGAGAGAACACAAGGGCAGTCGAGGAGCCATTGATGGTCGTCCCAGCGCCCTCGATCCGAATCGCGTTAGCACCGACGTTCCAGAGGGCCAGGACGTTGTTGCCGCCGTCGCCGATGATGTACAGGTTGCCTCCGGACAGGTACGCCTGGACATTGCCAGTACCGCCGCCGATCGAGCCGACGTTCGGCGTGGTGCGGGATTCGAGAGCTTCGACACGGAGCAAAGTACGGTTGCTGTGCATGGTCCTCAGACCTCCTGTTGGGAGCTGCCGCAGCACCAATCCGGTGTGAGCGTACCGCACGCTCAAGGGGAAAGTCGCACCGGATTCGGGCGGACGAGCTCCAGACCCACGATGCATTCGACCGTCCGCGGCGACGCAAAGCCGTAAGCGTCCCGGTGGACGGATGGTTCACGAAATCCGGTAATGGTTATCCTCGCTCAGTTCGTCTTGAGCCACGGCGGGCTGACGCCCGCCGCTCTTGGTGCCCGCGCGAAGATTCTCCGAACTGTGCCACGTCTCCGTTGCAAGTGCGTTTCCCGAACCCACGGCGGGCTGACGCCCGCCGCTCTTCGTTGGTCAGTCGGTTGTCGCGTGTGTGTGAGCGATTGCCGTTGCCGATGCGGTTGCCAGCCACGGGGGGCTGACGCCCCCCGCGCATGACTTCGCAGACGTTGTTGGCCGATCATCATCTGCAACGCCCTGCAACCACGACTGCTTAAAAGCCACGGGGGGCTTACGCCCCCCGCTCTTGTTTGGGCTGACGCCCGCCCCTCCTAGTATCGGCGTGAAAATCGCCGAAATGTGCCGTATCGCGGTTGCAGATGCGGTTCTCATAGTCGCGGGGCGCCGGGGTTTTGCGGTGGCCCCACGATCCCGTGCCGGTTGGAAGGTGGTCTTGGAAGAAGCCTACCTTCGCTCGCACAGACGCTGGCACAGGATCCCCGGCGCCCGCGGGCATGGTCTAGACGGCCAGTGAATACACACCGGCGGTCGGGCGCTTAGAGCGATATTTCATAGCGCCAGCCGATACTCGCCGGCAGCGAATCCGCCGCGTAGCGCTCTCAGCGACAGATGCGGGGAAGAAATTACGTCGTAGTCTCGAAGTCCAGCAGGTTGATTAGACCGGTGTTGCCGAAGCCAGGGGCGAGACCGTTGAACGTGTCGCCGACGTTGTGAGCGCCGCCGTCCGCATTCAAACCACCGAGGAAGTCGGAGCCGCTGACAGTAACCGTATCGTCGCCATCGCCGGTCGAAACCGAGGAAGTGAGTGTGAAGTCGCTGTCGGTGATGTTCACGGTGTCGTCGCCGGTACCGGCGGTTACATTGACGCTCACCGCGGTCACGCCATCACCGGCCAGGCCAACATCCACGGTGTTAGTGCCGTCGCCGGCCAGGACAAACAGCCGCTTGAAATCGCTACCAGCCAATGTGATGACATCGTCACCGCCGCCGGTGCTGATGCGGGTAATGTTCCCGTCCACGTCGCTGTCTGTAATGTTGATGACGTTATCGCCGTCGTTGGCGGCAATCAGCAGGTTCTTCGCAATCGTGGCATTGGTAAGGTCAATTGTGTCGTTATCGGCTCCAGTGGTGATGCTGACGTTACCACCAACGCCGAAGGTCTGTCCATCGACGTTGTTGTCACCGTCGCCGAGCGTGGCGGTGAAGTTTCCTTTCAGGAAAGTGGGAATGCCTCCAGGCGTCGTATCAATGTCCACAGTGTCGTTGCCGGCACCCGCGCGGATGGTCGTGGTGCCCCTGACGAAGAGGTTTTCCAGACCGACGGTGTTGTTGCCGTCGCCCAGGTCAATGCGCAGGTTGCCGAGGATGGCCAGACTTCTACTTCCGCCATCCCCAGGGTTATCGCCGAGGACGATAGTGTCGTCGCCGCCGCGCAGATTGATGAAGACGGACTTGCCCGTGCCCAGAGAGAAGACAAGGGCAGTCGAGGAGCCATTGATGGTCGTCCCAGCGCCCTCGATCCGAATCGCGTTAGCGCCGACGTTCCAGAGGGCCAGGACGTTGTTGTTGGCGTCGCCGATGATGTACAGGTTGCCTCCGGAGAGGTACGCCTGGACATTGCCAGTACCGCCCCCGATCGGGCCGACGTTGGGCGTGGTGCGGGATTCGAGAGCTTCGAGACGGAGCAGAGTACGGTTGCTGTGCATGGTCCTCAGACCTCCTGTTGGGAGCTGCCGCAGCACAAATCCGGTGTGAGCGTACCGCACGCTCAAGGGGAAAGTCGCACCGGATTCGGGCGGACGAGCTCCAGACCCACGATGCATTCGACCGTCCGCGGCGACGCAAGACCGTAAGCGTCCCAGTGGACGGATGGTTCGCGAAATCCGGTAATGGTTATCCTCGCTCAGTTCGTCTTGAGCCACGGCGGGCTGACGCACGCCGTTCTTCGTTGGTCAGTCGGTTGTCGCGTGTGTGTGAGCGATTGCCGTTGCCGATGCGGTTGTGAGCCACGGGGGCTGACGCCCGCCGCTCTTGGTTGGATTGACGCGCGCCCCTCTTGCGTGGTGCGGGGAAGTTCTTTTACGGGAAGAAGCGTTCGAGCTGTACCAGTCCGGTGTTGCTGCCCAGGTCCACGAAAGTGTCCGCTCCGAGTCCGCCATCCGCAATCATGCCCAGCTGGAAGTCGTTGAAGGCGAACTCGAGGGAATCGTTGCCCTCGCCCAGGTCCAAGATGACGCGGGCGTTGAAGAAGTTGAAATCACGCAGTCGGACGAAGTCGGCTCCGCGTCCGGTACTGATGGTGGTCTCACCGGCGACCTGGGTGTTTCCGATAGTAACGGTGTCATTGTCGGCACTGAAGAATCCCGGCGGCTGGGCTGTATTGATGCGCAGGGAGAAATCGAACTGCCCGCGAGCAATTTGCACGAAGTCGCTGCCGGCACTGCCACTGATAAACGCCTGACCCCGGACTTCGAGCTGGTTGAGGATGATCATATCGCTGCCATCACCGAGGTCGGCAAAAAAGTCCCCGCCAACGACGCTGCTGAGGATGCGAACCTGGTCATTTTGCTGGGCGGTGGTGAACATCAACGAACCGCGAATGACAGTGTTCTGGATGGTGAGAATGTCAAATCCCTGCCCGGTCAGAATGGTGACGTTGCGGTCAAACTGGAGCGTTGTCGCCGGGGCCCGAAGCAAGACGGTGTCGTTCTGGTTGCCGGTGTCAATGAAGAAGTGGTTGTGGGCAATGATGTCCTCGATCAGGACACTATCGTTGCCGGTACCGGTGTTGATGAAAACCGGGGCGTTGAAGACGACCAGCCCGCCGCCGGGCGAGATTTGCAGGACGTCGTCGCCGCCACGCAGGTCAATGCTGATTTTGCTGACGCCGCCGGTGATGATGGTGATGGTGCTGAGGTGGCCATTGATTTGCGTGGAAGTGTCGCCCGGTCGGATGATCAAACTAAAGGGATTGGGTTGAACGATCTGGATGCGGTTGCCGGCGTTGTCACCGATGACATTGAGTACGCCGCTGTTGACATTAACCATAACATTGCCAGCGGGAACAGAGCGGGATTCGAGAAATTCCAGATGAAGGCGTGTGGAAAGAGATTGCGGCATGGGTGCAGCTTCTCCTGTTGCAGCGTCTATGGCGGTTCGGCCAAGCCGTGGACGATGACCTGGTTCTTAGAGCGCATGCAGGGTGCCCAGGCAGTCCGTTCCCGCAAGGGTGTCGGGGCACGGCTCCGAGCCGGGCGAGTCCCTGTTCGGCCCGATACCAAGCCGAATTGCACCCCGCACTCTTCCCGTCCTGGCGATGGCATTGATGATAGCAAAAGCAAAAACCGTGTCAAGTGCAAAACACAAAAATTTTGCGGAGATAGCGCAAAATGCACAAACCGATGCAACCACCGGTTGTAAAACGGCTTGCGGTGAACGTTGCGAGAAGCCCTTATTGGGAAACGGCATAACCGCGAGAAAATATGTCTTTTGTTCGGGTCGGATCGGGTTGGCAATCGGCTGAAAACTTCGAGTCTGCGAGTAAAAACAGCCAGAGGCAGGCGCAGCTGAATACAGCTGCGCAGCGGAACTGCGGACGGGATAATTTTTGGATGGGCTGGAAGGATTCACCCGCCAGCGCAAAGGTCAACCGCAAGCAATCCGCGGGGTGAGACGAACAGGACGCGCTAATTTCGTAAAGGATGTAAAGCAGTGAAAACGGTTAGTTCAGCTGGATGTCGCGGAGTTGTTCCCGGAGATAACGTGCGCGAGCCAGGTTCCGCTGTTCGGACTCCATTTCCTCACCGTGGAGCTTTTGCAGGTGGGCAGGCTGAGTGTGCAGGAGTAACTCATTGACCCGCTGCAGGCTCAGGTCGTCAATCAGCTGCAGAGCGACTCCCAGCCGGACGTTGGAGAGTAAGTCCAGGGTCTCCTCGGAACTCATCATGACGGCCGAGCGAAGTGTGCCCAGAGCGCGATGAATGCGGTCCTGCATCACGGAACGCATCTCGCGTAACAGAGCCCGGCGAGCCTGCCGCTCGTACTTGACAATCGCCGGCACCGTCTCGCGGATGGCCTGGAGGATGTCCTGCTCACTGCGGCCGAGTGTAACCTGATTGGAAATCTGGTAAAAGTCGCCGCTGGCCCGTGTGCCTTCACCATACAGTCCACGCACAACCAGGTTCATCTTCTGCAGAGCGCGGAAGACTTTTTCCAGTTGTTTGGTCAATCCGAGGGCGGGCAAATGCAAAAGCACGCTGGCCCGCATACCCGTACCGACATTGGTCGGGCAGGCAGTCAGGTAACCGAATTCATCGCTGAAAGCGTAGCAGACGCGCTCACCCAGTGCGTCATCGAGTCGGTCCATCTCCTGCCAGGCTTCGTCAAGCTGGAAACCGGAGCGGATGACCTGAAGGCGGAGATGGTCTTCCTCGTTGACCATAATGGCGGCGGCTTCGGTTTCGCCGATGGCTACACCGCGGTGACCGTTGGCGTTGGCATGTTCCCGGCTGATGAGCTGGCGTTCCACCAGAAACTGGCGGTCGAGCTCAGGGAGCTTGTGAACCGCGAAGTAGGTGAACTGCCAGACGGGATCAAGCTGCTGGATACGTTCGCGGAGCAGGCTTTCGATCTCGCCTCGCTGTAATGGGCTGGCGCGATTGGGGAAAGGATAATCGGCGAGATTGCGCGCCAGGCGAATCCGCGTGGAAACAACAATATCCGCCTCGGGGCCGACTCCCCGTAACCATTCTCCGGTACGCAGCAAAAGGTCGTTGAGAGTCATTGTTGGAATCCGTGGCGACGTAACCAGTCCCGCAAATGTGCAGCGCGTTCGTAATCTTCGTCCAGCACGGCCTGGTTCAGTTGCTGGCGAGCGGTGAGGACCTGGCAAAGCCGTTCCTGGTCTTCCGGACGTCTGGTGGGCACCTTGCCGCGATGGCTCGTCCGTCGGTGCAGCCGTTCCAGCAACGGGAGCAATCCCTTGCGGAAGGCCAGGTAATCGTAGGGGCAACCGAGCCGGCCCTGGTGGCGAAATTCCATAAAGCCTATGCCACAGGCCGGGCATCGCAGCCGCGCCAGTTCCTCCACGATCGGCCCGACATGGGCTCCCAGTAAAGTCTGCACGATGGCGGGCAAGTGAAGCTGCTTTTTCTTGAGCACCTGCATTTTTTCCGCACAGGCCGGGCACAGGTGGAGTTCTTTCTTGACCCCGCCCGGCTCGACGTTGGTCAGGTGCACGGTAGCAGTTTGCTCACAGTAAAAGCATTTCATGCCAGGATCGCCTGTCGGCAGGCACAGCAGCCAGGCCCGAAAACCACCGGGCTGATGCCCGACATTTCCTGTATTCGAGGCAGACCGTAAAGGCCCCAGAGCCCAATCGGGGCCAGACCGACGCCAGCCGGTGCGGTTAGCCTCCCAGTTCGCGGATACGGTCGCGCAAGCGAGCGGCTTCTTCGTAGCGTTCGGCGTTGATGAGTTCCTGAAGTTCGCGGCGCAATCGAGCAATTTCTTGCCGGAGTTGTCGGGCTTTGTCTTGCCGGGCCGGCATCTTGCCGGTGTGTTTCAGGTCGCCGTGGATGCTCTCCAGAAGCGGTTGCAATTGTTCGCGAAAATGCTCGTAATCGCTGGGGCAGCCCAGCCGGCCGGTGTTGCGGAAATCTTTCAGCGTTATGCCACACTCCGGGCAGCGCACCTGTTCCCATACTTCGAGCAATTGCCCTTCGACGCTGGAGCTAAAACCAGCCGGCATCTGCGTGCCAGGGATCGGCTGGGCAAGATATTCCTGGCCGTGCTCCTCACACAGGTGCACTTCCTCGATCCGGCCCTGATCGAGTATCTCCGTGATGTGAAACACCGCCCGTTTGTTACAGCGATCACATTTCATGGCTGACTGCCGCCAATGCTGTTGAGAACCGCCATCGCCCGTTGGGCTTGATTCAGGCCGTCCGTTGGCATTGTAACAGCCATCGGCTGCCTGTCAAGCAAACCCGCCAGACCAGGACGTTCACGGTGGATCATACCCGCCCGGCGACCAGGGATGGCAGCGTAAAATCCGCCAGCTCCCTTTCAAGACGCCCCGCCACACCCCGTATTTGCGAACCGCCAGCACCATGTATTCACTGCAACTGGGCTGAAACCGACAGCACGGCCCAAACAGCAACAGCAGCACCGGCCGCAACGTCCACCGGTAGGCATACACCAGGCCCACCACGATCATTTCCCCCAGGCGGCTCAGCCACGCCATGAATTCTCCACCCTCGCAAATCGAACCGGCCCACCGATAACCGGCACCTCTGTCGCTCCGCCACAAGGATTCTACGCCGCCGATGCCCGAACCATGTTCGATCGGCACATTGCTAACGTTGGGCTATTTTGATGGAATGCGTGTTCCCCGTTCTTCCAAACGAACCATGCTTGACCTGCACATCTCAATGTCTGGGCTAAAGGGCGCCCACGCAAATGCGTGTTCTTCCAAGCGAGCCATGTCCGATCGGCACATGGTTGCCGTGTGGATGACGGTTATTTTCGCCGGCTCGACGTCCGGAAAGGCCGGACCGCAAGCGCGATCATCCCCACACAGGATCGCCACCACATCTGGGAATTTGCGAGTAGCCCAGTGTGGTCGTATCGCCGGGTTGCAATCTCACCGATTCGCTGCGCGTCTGGGGAGCTGCCAGCAGCCTGTTGTGATCGCGTGGTCAGGTTTCCATCCGATCTGATCGGCGCCGCGTCTGGTGCTGGGCAAAACGCCATTACTATCAGCACGCAGGTTCCATCCGACTGATCGGCGCGGTGTCTGGGAATCTGGCAATGCCCGGCTACAATGGCAGCAGTGATGGCTCCGATAGCAGGAGCGGATTGGCCGCGAGGGTCTGGCATTCCAAGGAGTAAGCCATGCGACTATGCCGTTATCAGCACGCCGGCCGGGTTCGTGTGGGTCTGTACAGCGAGCAAGGTGTGGTGGACCTGCAAACAGCGGCGGAGCATTGCGGTCTGAAACTTCGCGTGGAGACGGACGATCTGCTGACCTGGCTGCCACCGGAAGGCCCTGGCTTCGCCACCGCCGCAACCGTTGCCGCAGAGTGGGCCAAACTGCCTCCCAACCAGCAGGAGCGTCTTCGCCTGCCGCTGCGGGAAATCAAACTCCTGGTACCCGTGCCACGCCCGAATAAAGTGATCCTGCTGGCGGGCAACTACGCCGAACATGTCGTCGAAGGCGGCGGTCAGGCTCCCGAACGACGCGACACCTTCCCATACTTCTTCTGGAAACCGCCCAGCACGACGCTGATTGCCACCGGTGAGCCGATCCTGCTGCCCAAAGTTTCTCCCGACCATGTGGACTGGGAAATCGAGTTAGGCGTGGTGATCGGCAAGCGGTGTCGGCATGTCTCCGAATCGGAAGCGCTGGCATACGTGGCCGGCTACACGATTTGCAATGATGTTTCCGACCGACGGTTCCGCCTCAATCCCCAGCGCAAACCACGCGAGAAGGATAGCTTTTTCGACTGGCTGCACGGCAAGTGGCACGATACGTTTCTGCCGTGTGGGCCGTGCATTCGCTCTGCCCATGTTACGCCCGACCCGCAAAAATTACGCCTGCGTCTGCGTGTCAATGGCCAGACCATGCAGGACGCCTGCACCGGTCAGATGATTTTTCCGGTCGCGTCGCTGATTGCCACTTTGTCCAGTTTCATGACACTGGAGCCGGGCGACATCATATCTACCGGCACGCCGGCCGGTGTCGGTGCTGCTCGCAAACCCCCGGTATTTCTGCGAGCCGGCGACATCGTCGAATGCGAAATCGAAGGCATCGGCCTGCTGCGCAACTCCGTCTCCCGCGAATAACGGCCACCACGCCGCGACAACCGCCTGACAACCAGGACCGGCCGGCGTAAGCCCGCTGCGGTTGGACTGTTTCTACATCTCTACTGGTGCAGTGAGTTTGCACTTCTTCAGGTCAACACGCCATGTCCGGGTTTCGAGAGCGTCATCAGGAATTGTGTCATACCGCGTGATACGGACTCGGCTGGGATCCCTCTCTGCCAGGTGCTCAACGTTCCAAAGTTCCCAGCGGTATTCTTGCTGACCTAAATACTCCTTATACTCCGGTTGCGTGAGTTCCACGATTGTTGCGCGACCGCTATGCGCCTTGACTTCAACACGAAGTTCCTGGCCGTTCTTCGTTGCTCGAAGGTCAAAACCGGGATTCTCTAGGGGCATTTCCTCGACTTGATAGCCCATTTTCTCCAGTTGGCGCTTCACAATGATTCTGCCCGCCTTTTCCAACTCGGCCTTGTCTGCATCCGTCAGCGAACGGCCTCCCGACCACGTTCCCACCGCTCCAGTACCGCCACCACCGATGTCGGCGCTTTCGCCGTGTGGGCTGACAAAATCATAGTTAGTCTTGGTTGGATCTTTCAGACGCAGTGGTTGCTCATCTCTCTCCTGTGGTTCCGCTTCTGAACGGCTCTCCACCGAAGTGTCGCCCGCTTGCCTTATGGAGGCTTGTTCCCGGTAATGCCCCTGGGTGTCGTCACCCACAGGCGTTTGTGACGTCCCGCTCTCTTGCTGGCCCTCTATCTGCGTCTGGGGACTCTCATCTTGTTCCTCCTGATCGGACTGTCGTGAGTACTCACGGAGGCACTTGTCTATTTCGGCATCCGCCATACCTTCACTCAGAAGCTTCTCTTTTCGCTGACGGTCATCAGCACAGCGAAGAAGATTCTCGTAGAAATCCGCCTCTTTCCGTACATCAAGTGCTTTCGTCAGCGCCCGCGCCAACTCAGCCTCGTTCTGGCGGTCTTTATGCAGGTAGATTGTGTCGCCCTCAACGTGCCAGCGTCGTTCGACCTCGTGATGCACGCCAGCCAAAGACAGCCTCGCTTTCAGGGTGGGCACGACCAGCACCTTCAAACGCTTCAGGCGAGCTGATAACCGTTCGGCGCTCTCCTGCTTGATCTCCGAGGACCTCCAGGCATACACATAAGGCAAAGACCTCGTGAACTTATCTTTCAGGTCGCCTGACAACTGCGACTGCGGTTCCCCTGGTATGACATCCACGTTGACAGACTGCAATAGAGACAGAACACCGAAGTATTTCACGGCATCAGAGTGCAGTCGCGCAGGGATATGAAAGAGCCAGACGTCCTCAGCAAATGCTGTCGCAAGGCCGTTATCATCGTTCAGGTATCTTGGTTCGTTAGATACGTATTTCCAGTCGTTGCCCTTTCGGCAAAGGAGGGGGCAAGATTTGAAATCCTCATCTTTGATGTCCTCCTTTTCTGCTACAGTCTCCAGGCACGCCTCATACCATTTCATGACTTTGTACCGAAGCTCTTCGTCAGACGCAAGGCGTTCGGCAGGGGCCTTACCGGGGATGCGCGTGGACAGGAGTTGCTTCCATTCTTCTACAGTCAGTTGTTCCATTCGCGTGCGAAGGCCGACGGCACTGACAAGCCAGTCGCGGACAACCTCCTTGTCGTCTCCGAAAGCCTCAAGGTTAACGACGGGCAGAAGATCCCCTATGGCGCGTTCGGTTCGCCCATCGGGCAGCCAGCAATCAATAAGGGCTGCCGATGCTGACCCGCTTCTCGTCCTCGGTCGAACCATGTATAAGATTTGGAACCACCAGAATGCACGAACAGACTGTTCCCGGTGGTAGTAGTAGAACCATGTCACTTTCGCTTGGGATCGCACCTTGTAGTAATCATCCCAGTGCTTTGCAAGCAACGTGAGTAAGGCGCAGACTTGAGTGTCGTTGAGCTTTTCAATAGTGACGGCTTCAAGACGACCAACGGCGTCCACGGTCGGGGTGCGCCAGCCTGTGTCTGGGAAAGTCTTTCGCCATCCACCGCACTCGACGGGCAATTGGTTCGCAGGAATTCCGTTTCCGTTGGACCCACAATTTTTTACGACACGCGGATAAGCGGCGCACCCGAGCCATTCGAGAACTGGGAGCTCTCTTTCCGCATCGCCGCTTATGCACTGCACCCAAGCAATGCCATCTTGGCCTTCATATAGCGCCTCAACTAGGTCGTTGTTCCATTCGATCCCGAAATAAGCCTTCTCAGCCTCGGCCCAAGTTCCACCTCTGACGGGCACGGGACACCGCCTCAGCTCTGCGGAAGGGAGCGTCGTCTCGTGCCAATCTTGCTGCAGGATGAAACGCAGGAATTGCCCCGGGTCGCCCTGTTTGTCCTTCCAGTACTGGTCAATCGCTTTGCCAACGGCGCGCTGGACAACATCTGCGCCCGGTTCTTTGATCTCCAACTCCTCGCTCACTCTCTTGACCGTGGACTTTTCCTTGGCCTCCTTTTGGATGCGATCGCGGAACCAGTCGTCCACGAAGGTCAGCGGCAACCAATCGGGCAGGTTCCCCACCCCAGCATTCGGTTTCCAGGTCACGATACGCCCTGCAAGGTCTGAAACCTTCAACAAACTGCCATCAATAGGCACTATGGGCAGCGCTTTCACGCTCTCGATTCGCTTCCGGTGTTCCTCGCTGTAAGGCGGCTTGCTGGCTACCCAATCCGCAAGCCATTCCCAGCAAGCCCACACCAAACCTGGGTTGGTGGCGAGTGAAACCGCGTTTTGAGCGATGACCTCCATCAGGTCTCGATCGTGGATCTCCTTACAATCCAACGCCCTGAGTGCGTTCCGTGCTTCTTGGTCCGTGTCGAACGAACAATGCAACAATTGCCCTCCAAAGCTCGTAGCTTCGAGCAAGGTGCGCGCCAGGTCATGGCGGACGGTGACCGAAATTAATCTCGCCTCGCCAAGAGTCAGGCGCTGCTGACCTTCGATGTCTGCGAGTCGCAGGTCTGTCTTTGCCTTTTCAGCTATGCGTTGCCAGAGGGCATTGGCGACGGGATGAGACTCTCTGTCCTGGAAAGGTACAAGCAGGGCGGCATGACTGCTCGGCGCTTTTGTGTCGTAAGAGTCATTCACAAACTTGCAGACATGGTCGGCGAGTCTGTCGGCAACCCACGCGTTGAAGCGATTGCTTTCTATCGGTATGACGGCAGTACGGTCGCTTTTAACAAGGAACTCGGCGTGAAGGAGCAGACGCACAGGACCTATTTGCTCTGTCGGATAGAAAACGTGAACGGGAAGGTAATCCTCCGTAGGTTTGACACAATCGTTTTCAAGCGGAGCAGCAATAATGAAACTGACCCCATCCTCAGAGACGGCTCGCCGCTCATTTGGCCCCAAAAGCTTCAGCAGGTCCTCGGGAGGGTGCTCTGTATGTTTTGCGACACGCCACCCGACTGGGGTCTGTCCCCGGCTGTCGCGCAGCAACCAAGTACCTTGCTCGCGGTTCCGGATAACCTCTACCTCTAGTCCTGGAGCAGTGATTTTCCGAAGATGGCGGAAGGCAAAGAGCGCGTGAGGTGGCCAGTTCTTCAGCAGTTGTTCCACCTCCGTTATCTTTTCCGGAGAAAGGCCGGGCAGCTTGACAACCGTTTTGAAGCCCTTCGCCTTGAAATCGTCAAGATGAGGGTCTTGTGCTCGGGCATCACTCCACGCGATGAAAAACGGAATCCATTGGTAGGGCACGTGTTCCCCGCCCAGGTCGTTGTCTTGCAGCCACCGCACGCTTTTGTCAGGACTGAACTCTATGCCCTCGCCGTCCACGGTAAGCACCTGGGGATTCCGGGAGACCTCGTACACCGATTTGAATCCTACGCCTTTGCGGCCGATCGCGCCCCCAGTCTTGTCTGAGAAATCAGTGCCGCAAATAGCGCCCACGGATTCGGGTTTGAAGCCTTGACCGTTGTCGGCCACATAGACAGCGTCGTTCTTGACCGAAACAAGAACCTCCGTGGCCTGTGCATCATCGCTATTTTGCAACAGCTCGAAGAGCCATCGCCCCGTGTGGTCGCCCGTGGCGCGCTCTGCGGCCCGCGCGTCGCGAACTATCCGCTCTGGGTCGGCTTTGTAGACTTTTAAGGTTTTCTTCTTGTATTGTTCAATAGCTGCTTCTAAATGGCCTTTTTTCTTGTGCATAAGTGCTTATTGTATGGTCTCCACCTAACACCTGTGCCCATTTCCATTGGCATAATACGCTTCGGCGGATGAAGTGCTAAGTTCTTCGGTTTCGCCGTGCCTCCTATGTCTTCAAGCATGGTCGCCATGTTTGGTGGTTTCCATCTAACCTGCGTAGTGCACAACGCATCGCCCGGACTTTACCTTTAGCGTAGGGTAACCTCCAGGTTCACTCGTTAGCCAGAAACCACTTTGCCACCTCAACGGATCGTCTGAGTCACATTCGAGAATTGGCTGTGCGAGTCTATCACTGGTTAGCTAACAGGCGTTTCGCCACCTCGACTCACCCTCGACCTCCCCCGCCCCGGAAGTTTCTGCCTTTTTCGAGAACGTGCTCAGAAAACCTGCTACTCATCCTCGACTTCACTGTTCCCTCGCCGCTGCTTGGTTGCCAGTCGGCCGTCACGGTGCGGCAACGTTCACCCTTGCCGGTGCGTATCGAACCCACGGCGGGCTAACGCCGCCTGCTCTTTGGTGGCGTTACTTGCCGAACAGAAATCGAATCGTTCCGCAAATGCGTCTTCCACACCCACGGCGGGCTGACACCCGCCGCTCTTGGTGCGTGTGCGACTCGGCATTGCAAGACGCGATTTCCCGGCGAACGAACGTCGTGCACCAGGAGCGGCTCGCGTAAGCCGACCGTGGCGCGCGAGCGTTCTCCTTCGACGAAAACCTCGCCGAAAAACGCTCGCCATCGCCGATGCGTTTCCCCCACGGCGGGTGTCCGTGTGCACGGGCGCGTGGCGAATCAGTAGAATAAGCCCTGCGAAAAGCAGGAATAGCGACCGGGCCGAGTTCCGCTACTTGTGGCGAATCAGTAGAATAATCGCTGCCCCGCTGCTTGGTGCTAATCGAACCAACGTGGGATTGAAAACTTACTCAGGAAGTGAAGGCACGTGTTCGGGCGATGCGTGCTAATTGAACCAACGTGGGATTGAAAAGTAGAATCAGTAGAATAAGCGCTGCCCCGCTGCCCGGCTGAAGACAAACGGGCAAGCTTTTCCTGCCGCTATCACGGAACAAAGCGTTCGAACCGAGAGGAAAAGCCAGATCGGCCGAGAGTTGCAGCAAGTGACCGCTGGGACTTTTGCTTGAACAAAGGGGGAAACCATGCGAGTGTTTGCTGCAGCAATTGCGACGTGCCTGATGTTTGGGCTAACAGCCCCGTTCGCCGCCGAGCCCGAGGACTGGTACTACCACGACGGGCCGTTGGCCGGCTCGCTCAAGAGTGACAAGCCGTTGCCACTCTACGACAAAGACCCAAACCATCTTTGGAACCGACTGTTCGCTGTTCTTTACATTCGGCCCGGCGAGAATCCCCCGCCTGGCCAAGCCCGGCGCATTGAAGGAGGCGACGCCTATCTCGATCCGCTGCTGTGGCCCGAGACGCCACGCTTCACCGCCGACCGCGCTGTCCTGGAGAAGACGATTCGGCTGCTCGACGAGTTCCTGGAACAGAAAGGAGCCGACCTCATCACTGACCCGCTCAAGCGGGCGATCTTCCAGCATGACCTGTGGGTCGTGTACGACCGAGTAGCGCGGCAGCGGCCGCGAACGGGCCTGGCGACACTGCACGGCGAGATGCTCCGGAAAATGGCCCAAGTAATCCGGGCAGTCGCCCTCTCCAAAGAGGAGATCGCCGCCCTCCCCGACAATTACGCGCTGGCCCTGAAGTCGGGGCATTTCGCCGCCGAACATGGATTCGATCCCAGGATCGACTATCTACCCGCTGATTTGCCAACGGGGCCGGGCAATTCCACCACCGGCGACTGGGTGGAGATCACCTATCCGGCCCACGTGCCACCGTATCACACCCACGACTTCGGCGGCCGCTCCTACTTCCGCATCTTCTGCCGCTTCCCCGCGGGTCGGCAGGCAGTGCTCGACTACCTGAAGTATGTGGCCGAAGAAGGCGTTGACCAGAACCATCCCGATGCAGCCAGGAGGGCGGTGCTCAAGAGCAAAGGTCTGCGGCAAATCCCCGCCGGCACCCAACTCGCCCTGCTCCGCCAGATGGTGGTGCTCGACAAGAACCTGGAACCGGTGCCGACATCCATCGTGCAAGAGCTTCGCATGCGCATCTTCAAGAACGTCGAGGGGAAGGAAGATCCCGCTACCACTTCCGGGGAGGGCGTCAACATCTACTCTTACGAATTGAAGCGAGCCCTGGCGTTCGACGGCCTGCGCAAAGGCGGCCTGGAACGACAGCCGAACAACCTCAAAGTATATCGGCCGCTCTTCCACTTCAACGAGGACTGGGGACGGGCCAAGGGGCGCGAGGGTCTGGCATTTCTGCCCGTGGCGACCCACTGCATCGCCTGCCACGGTCACAAACCGGGCGGCAATGTCGGTGTTTACAGCATCCATTCCATTCACGCCGCCTTCAGCCTCGCCGGGGCCACTCGCAATGGCCCGCCAGGTATCGCCACGCCGATGACGAAGGAGGCGCCAACCCAGGCCCAGCGTGCAGAAAAAATAATTCTCTCGCGTCCGGAATATCGGCAGCTGGTGGAGTGGAGTCGCTAGACGTGAGGCACGCTTGCAACCCAGGCCACACCGAACCAATGGCTGAAGCTGAGGGATCGCCATCTTGGCTTTCCTCGCTTCAACGTTGCTGCAGGCAGGCCCGCCCACGCACCAGCGTGGCCAGCATCAGCGTGCGGAACGACCGCACCTTCGTCCAGTCCATGCTCGCCACCAGTGGACGCTTCTTCCAGTACCGCCGCTGGCGGACGAGCCAACGCAGCGGCCCCTGCATGGCCTCGGAAATGTGGATGCGTTCGTTGCTGGTGAATCGCCGGGCTCGCTTGATGCAATGTTTGGCGGTCTTGCAGGTGCTGGCAGCCAGACGGCGACTCAGCTCGGCCAAGCTTACCGATTGGATTGGCAGGACTGCCGTGACCCAACCCACTAGCGTTTTCTTCTGGCCGATGATTTCAGCCAGCTAGGTAGCCAGACCAGTAACGCTGCCGGAACTAAGTCGGCCAGCGTTTTCACCTAGCTTTTTCTCAGTGCGACGTATACACTGGTGATTCAGCAAACGACTTCCGTGAATTTCCTGGCGGTTCCCTCCGTAGGTTCTGGTGGTAGCGGGCGACCTTTCCTAAACATGTACGAACCCAGGACTTCGTAGGCACCGCCATTTTTCCCGCACCCCCGACAGAACTGTGGATGAGTCAGGGAGAGTGCTGGTGGTTCGGAGATTGGCAGCTTAGCTTGCGGCACCACAAGACAGAAGATACGCAACTATTTTCTCAAGGTGCTGGTGGTTCGAAGATTGTCAGCTTAGCTTGCGGCGGTGGCGGGTTCGGGTTCGCGCAGAGCCAGGTTGGGAATGGCGGCACGCAGCACTTCCAGCAGCTGACTGGCAAAGAAAAATTCGATCTCCTTACGCACGTGTTCGGGTATCTCGCGGAGGTCTTTCTGATTTTCGCGTGGCAGAATGACCCGTCGGATACCGGCACGGTGAGCGGCGAGGAGCTTCTCCTTGATGCCGCCGACGGGGAGCACCAGGCCGGTCAGCGTGATTTCGCCGGTCATAGCGGTGTCTTTGCGGGTGGGTAAGTTGGTGAACAGCGAGGTCAGAGCAGTGACCATGGTCACCCCAGCGCTGGGTCCGTCTTTGGGGACAGCGCCAGCGGGAACATGGATGTGCACACCGTTGCGGCGGAATTCCTTCGGCGAAATGCCGAGCAATTCGGCGTGGGACCAGACGTAGCTGAGGGCAGCTTCTGCCGATTCGCGCATCACCCGGCCAAGCTGACCTGTCAGCCGCAAGCCTTGCCCCTGGGGTAAAAGTGCGGCTTCAACGTAAAGCACTTCGCCGCCGGTCTCGGTCCAGGCCAGTCCCGTGGCCACACCGGGAGGAAGTGCCTCGCGGGCCTGTTCGGGGAAGAAGCGTTCCGGTCCGAGCAAATCGGGCAGGTCTTCGGGGCGGACGGTGACCGGTTCGGTCTTGCCTTCGGCGAAGCGGACGGCGACCTTGCGGCAGAGCCGACCCAGGGCCCGTTCCAGTTCGCGGACGCCTGCTTCACGGGTGTATCGCCGGATAATCGCATCCAGCGCGGTCGGCAGAATGGTCAACTGTTCCGGTTGCAGGCCGGATTCTTTGAGCTGCCGCGGAATCAGATAACGGCGGGCGATTTCCATTTTTTCTTCCGGCGTGTACCCGGCCAGACGCAGAACTTCCATGCGATCCAGGAGCGGTTCGGGAATGGTCATGAGATTGTTGGCCGTGGTGATGAAAAACACCTTGGACAGGTCGAAGGGCAGATCGAGGTAGTTGTCGCGGAAGTTGGTGTTTTGAGCGGGGTCAAGGATTTCCAATAGGGCGGCTGCGGGGTCGCCGCGAAAATCCCGACCGATTTTGTCCACCTCGTCGAGCATCAGGACGGGATTCTTGACGCCTGCCCGACGAATGGCCTGGATAATCCGGCCCGGCATGGCGCCGATGTAGGTGCGTCGGTGGCCGCGAAGCTCCGCCTCATCATGTAACCCGCCCAGACTTTGCCGCTCGAATTTTCGACCCAGCGCACGAGCAATACTCTGGCCGAGCGAAGTTTTGCCGACGCCAGGCGGACCGACGAAACACAAAATCGGCGCCTTGGCTTCCGGATTGAGTTTGAGCACGGCCAGATGCTCGAGAATCCGCTCTTTGATTTCCTCCAGTCCGTAATGATCCTCATCGAGCACCTGCCGGGCACGGGCGATGTCGAGTTGATCCGGCGTCTCTTTGCGCCAGGGCAACTCGAGCACCAGTTCCAGCCAGGTGCGGATGACCTGATAATCGGGAGCGATAGGCGGCAGACGTTCGAGGCGATTTAATTCGCGTTCGGCTTCCTTGCGTACATCATCGGGGAGATCGGTTTCGGCCAGGCGTTGCCGCAACTCGTCAATTTCCGCCTTTTCCGGGCTTTTTTCGCCGAGTTCCTCCTGAATGGCCCGCAACTGCTGGCGGAGCATGTACTCGCGCTGTTGTTTGGTGAGTTCAGACTCGGCTTGCTTTTGAATCTTGTGCCGCAGTTCCTGCACCTGCAATTCGTGCTGCAAATACTGATACAGCAGCCGCAACGCTTCCAGACGGCTCGGCGCTTCGAGCAGGGCCTGTTCTTTAGGCACATCCAGGCTCAGCATCGAGCCGATGAAGTAGGCCACACGCAACGGATCGCCCTGCTGCGTGATTAATTCCCGCAGATTCTCCGGCGCTTCCGTACCAGCCAGTTCGAGGATGCGGCGGGTGGTGTCGAGAATGCTCCGGTAAAGGGCCTCGACTTCCGGACCGGAATCTTCCGGCCAGGGAAGCACCTGAACACGTGCCAGCAGATACGGCTCGGTTTGTTCCAGCCGAAGCAGACTGACGCGCTCGATGCCCTGCACCAGGATTTCGATGCCGTTGGGCGAACGGGCCATCTTGCGGATCACCGCCAGCGTGCCCACTCCGTACAAATCGTCGCTGCTGGCTGGCTGATCCTTTTGCGGATCGCGCTGGGCGAAAATGACCAGCGATTTGTCTTCCCGAGCCGCGGCGGCTTCGATGGCGGCGATGGAGGTGGGTCGGCCCGCGGACAGGGGCGCAAAGACCGACGGGAATATCACCGTGTTCCGCAACGGCAAAACCGGTAAGGTCTGAATCGTGCCAGGCGTCATCGGAGAAGTCATAGCCAGGATCCTGTCCAGGGATGAAATGCAGGCCGGAAAGTTTGCAGCGCCCGACAGGGTGGGCCCCGATCCGAAAGGATGTCCCCGAGGTCACGAAGAACCTGCGTCCCTTGGCGGACCCGCCTCGGGTTTCGAGAAAGGTCTGCGATTCATCCTGGTTTCCTCCAGGTGGGCATTTCGTCGGGTACGCAGCGAAGTCAGGCGCGGGTATCGCCGGCCGAAAAGTCAGCCACTCGTGTCAATCGCTACCAGCAGCATGCCATCCCGGTAATCCACTTCCAGCTGGGCATGTTCCAGATTCACGGGCAACTCGACGGTGCGCTCAAATGGGCTGTAAGCGATTTCCATGCGGTACTGAGCGTAGCCGAATTGTTCCACGCAGAAATCGCGGCGCTGCCCGGCCACGGTCAGATATTGGCCGCGAACCTCGATGCGAATGTCGCCCGGACGCACCCCGGCCAGGTCGAACTTGAGCAGCCAGCCTCGCGGCGTGCGATAAATATCCACCGGAGGCGACCAACCCGCCTCCTGATGGCTCTGCGCTTGCGGTAAGAAAAACACCTGCATCCAGCGAACAATGTCTCGTGCCATCGTGTCCTTCCTGGTTTTTGCGCGACGCTCCGGTCAGGCTCGGGGACGTGGCCGGAAGATCGGGCAGTGGAATCCACGAATCGGTTCGTCGCCGAGCGCACCACCTGTGGACAGCGGCAGACCCGGCCACTTGTGAAGTTCGAATGGGCCTGTCGGTTCCTGGCCGATCATGCCGCTGCTGAGCTTACGGCCCGGAAGATTAACATATCGGCCCGGGGGTCATAATCCAATTGCACGGTCTGACCATCGCGAATTTCGCCGGCAAGCAACCGTTTCGCCAGAGCGGTCTCCACTTCCCGCTGAATCAACCGTTTCAGGGGCCGGGCACCATAGTGCGGGTCGTACCCTTTCTGGGCGAGGTAATCCCGAGCCGCCGGCGTTACCACCAGGGTGATCCGCCGTTCCTCCAGCCGCTTCTGCAACCGCGCCAGCTGGATGTCCACAATCTGTTTCAGGTGGGCTTCGGTCAGCGAATGGAACACGACGATTTCGTCCACGCGGTTGAGGAATTCCGGTCGGAAATGATAGCGCAACTCCTCAAGCACCGCTTCTTTCATCCGCTCATATTCCGGTCCACCGGGCAGGCCCTGGTATTGCAGAATCCGCTGGCTGCCGATGTTCGAGGTCATGATGATGATGGTGTTCTTGAAATCCACCACGCGTCCCTGGCCATCCGTCAATCGTCCATCGTCGAGGATTTGCAACAGCACGTTGAAGACGTCGTGATGGGCCTTTTCGATTTCGTCGAAGAGCACGACCGAATAGGGTCGGCGACGCACCGCTTCGGTGAGCTGTCCGCCTTCCTCGTAACCGACGTAACCGGGCGGAGCACCGATCAGCCGGGCCACCGTGTGTTTCTCCTGATATTCGGACATGTCAATGCGGATCATGGCCCGCTCATCGTCGAAGAGCGCTTCCGCCAGTGCCCGTGCCAATTCGGTTTTCCCAACACCGGTCGGCCCCAGAAAGATGAACGAGCCGATCGGACGATTCGGGTCTTTCAAGCCCGTGCGGGCGCGAATGACCGCTTCCGCCACCACGCGCACCGCTTCATCCTGACCCACGACCCGCTTGTGCAACTCCTCTTCCAGGTGCATCAACTTCTGAGCTTCGCCTTCCAGCAACTTGCTGACCGGAATGCCCGTCCAGCGACTTACGACTTCGGCGATATCTTCTTCGTCCACTTCTTCCTTAATGAGCCGGACTCCCTGCCGGGTCAGCTCTTCTTCGGCTTCCTTGAGAGCCTTTTCGAGTCCGAAAAGTCGGCCATATTTGAGTTCGGCGACGCGGTTGAGGTCGTACTGTCGCTCGGCCTGTTCGATTTCGATTTTGGTGCGTTCAATCTGAGCCCGCAGGTCGCGCAGTCGCTGGATCATCTGTTTTTCCCGTTCCCACTGCGCTTTGAGGGTATCAGCGCGGGAACGGAGTTCGGCCAGCTCTTTTTCGAGTTTGGCCAACCGTTCTTTCGAGGCCGGATCGGTTTCTTTCCGCAACGCCTCCCGTTCGATTTCCAGTTGCATGACCTTGCGGAGGATTTCGTCGAGCTCGGAGGGCATGGAATCAATTTCGGTGCGGAGTTTGGCTGCTGCTTCGTCCACCAGGTCGATGGCTTTGTCGGGTAAGAATCGGTCGGCAATGTAACGGTTGGAAAGCACCGCAGCGGCCACCAGAGCGCTATCCTTGATCCGCACGCCGTGGTGCACCTCGTAACGCTCTTTCAGACCACGCAGGATGGAAATGGTGTCCTCGACCGAAGGCGGTTCTACCAGGATAGGCTGGAATCGGCGTTCGAGGGCGGCGTCTTTTTCGATGTATTTGCGGTATTCGTCCAGCGTGGTAGCGCCGATGCAGTGCAGTTCGCCGCGAGCCAGCATCGGCTTGAGCAGGTTGGAAGCGTCCATCGCTCCTTCAGCGCGGCCCGCACCAACCACGGTGTGCAACTCGTCAATGAACAGGATGATTTCCCCCTGGGCTTCCTGCACCTCTTTCAGTACCGCTTTCAACCGCTCTTCAAACTCGCCGCGATATTTGGCCCCGGCAATCAGGGCGCCCATGTCGAGCTGGATGATCCGCTTGTTTTTGAGTCCCTCGGGCACATCGCCGCGAACGATGCGCTGAGCCAGACCTTCGACGATCGCGGTTTTGCCCACACCAGGTTCGCCGATCAGCACCGGGTTGTTTTTGGTTCTGCGGCAAAGCACCTGGATGACGCGGCGAATTTCGTCATCGCGGCCGATGACCGGATCGAGCTTGCCCTGGGCCGCCAGTTTCGTCAAATCCCGACCGTAGCGTTCCAGGGCCTGGTAAGTAGTTTCCGGAGTCGGCGAGGTTACCCGCTGATGGCCGCGAATCTGTTGCAACGCCTGCAACAGGTTGTCGCGCTGAATCCCATACTCACGCAGCAAACGCCCGGAAAAACCCGTATCGTCCACCAGGCCCAGGAGCAAATGCTCGACCGAAATGTACTCATCGCGCAGTTTCTTTGCTTCCTCTTCGGCCTGCATGAGCAACCGGTTGAGCCGACCCGTGATATAAACCTGGTCCGTAGCGGCAGGTCCGCTGACCCGCGGGAGCCGACGCAGCTCCTGCTCCAGTCGTTCCTGCAGCCTGTCCACCCGGCTCAAACCAGCCTTTTGCAGCAGCGGCACCGCCAGCCCATCGCTTTGCTCCAGCAGAGCCAGAAACAAATGCTCCACATCCACCTGCTGGTGCGATTCCCGAAGTGCTCGCCGGTGCGCTGCTTGCAACGCTTCCTGAGCTTTTTCCGTAAAGCGGTTGATGTCCATAGCGGAACCCTTCCTTTCTGCGTGGGTGATGGTGGCCCAGGTGGTTCCTGCTGGCCACGCGGTTTACGCTCGCAAACGGCCCATCTGCAACCCCGATGCCGATGCGTGCACTGAGTGAAATCCGCAGAATTCTAGGCTATTCCCAGCCACTAGTCAAATTGGCAGTAGCAGTCGTACTGCCTGATTGGCAGTTTCGCTGGCCGAGTCGGTTCAAGTCGGCTTGCGTTCGCTGGCCAGGACCTGAATCAGGCCGGCGGTGTAATCCACCAGATTTCCGCGTCGCTGGGCAATATCCACCAGCGGTCGGTAGTCGCCGAGCTTCTGGCACAGCTCGTAAATGGTCGGGCAGCTACCCAATTGTTGCGGGTCAGCCCGGGTGAGGTAACGAGCGTAAGCTTCGACGGCCTCCCGATGCCGACCTAATCGTTCCAGCAGACCAACGTAAACTGCCGCCGGGTAATACCCGACCTGTTCCAGATCGGCAGTTTCGGCCTTGTGGCGGAAATGTTCCAGTCCAGCCTCGACTTCTTCGCCCAGCAGTGTGCGGAAGTAAATGTGGTAGTCGAAATAAGTCTGCTCAAACGGCGGGTCGCCGGGATACTGAAACCTCGGATTGATGTGCTGTCCGTATTCGCACAATTCCACGGCCAGCCGCAATTCCTCGCACACCGGCAGGTAGTAGGCGAACTGCACCACGGACGACAGGTGCGAGGTGTCAATATGGTAAAAATCCTCGGCAAATAGCGTCTGTTCGCGTCCGCGGAGCAATTCGCGCACAGAAAGTTCCGGCGGCGGTTCGATTCCTTCACGCTGCGCGATGTCGGTTCGCAGACGTTCCCGCAATTCCTCGTAAAGCGCTCGCACCAGTTGCTTCAGGCAATCCACGCGGTCTTCCTGAGTGCCAGGAAAACCCTGCGAAAACGTCGTGATGGCATTGCAAATCCCGTAGTATTTCAGCACCCAGCGAAATCCCAGACGGGGATGGGCCCCTTCGTACAGAGCAATCTGAACGTATTGCTGACACTGTTCCGGTTCCTGCGGTTCGACCTGCTCGAGAGCCTGAGCGATCTCCTGGTGTTCCTGGATCATGCGAAAGAAAGGCCAGGCAGAAACGATATCCTGATTGGCCAGCGCCAGCCGACCCGCTTGCCGGGCTGCCTCGCGGATGCCCTGTTCGTAAGCCGGGGCCAGTTCCTCCGGCACATCGCTATCGAAACGCGGCTGCACGGCCGGCAGACCCAGTTCCAGGCGTTTATCCAGCACCAGCGCATAAAAGTAGCCGGTATAATCCCGCCGCTGGCGCAGCTCCTCCAGTAACCGGGCCACTGCCGGGCGCGGACCTCGTTCGTGCACCAGGTTTTCCAATTCTTCGTAAATGCTCATCGGCTCTCCTGAGCGCGGAGGCTGGACCGGCTCGCGCTGGCCGGGCCGGCAAAAGCACTGCCGCTCTACACTGACATGTTATTCCGATCCCGTAAGTTTCCAATTACTATCGAAAAGTCCGGCTCGCACCACTTCGCAAGCCAGCGGATTGTCGCCAGCACTGAGCCGAAGCAGAGCGTAGTCGCCCAACCGGGGAAATAGCAGAGCGTTGGTCCCTTCAAAATCCGCGGCATGGAAGGTGTGACCGCTGTTGATCACGACCAAGCGACCCGCCGCGAATGGGCTGGCGTAACACAGCACCGGCACATGATCCCGAGCGGGGTGAGTATGTCCGGCAAAGCGGAGACTCGTTTTGTCCCACGTCAACGGTAGCTGGTCGAGAATACCTGCCAGAATGCGGTTGGAGCCAGGATCGCCGAAGAGCACCACGTGATGTCGAGCTAATACTTCGCTGGTGACCTCCACGTCCCGCACCATCGGAAGGTCCCCGCGCATGTATTTGCTCCACTCGCGCTGAAACCGCTTCAGCTCCGCCTGAGCATATTCTTCCACCCGCCGATTCCACGGTTGCCCCGTTCCCACCACGCACACAAACCGGGAGCGGAACGCCTGGTCTATCGGCCCGGCGGCAGAGCCAGTCTTGCGCATCTGGCGTACCTGGAAGTAGCTCAGCTGGGCCCAGGGTACAGCTTGCCATTGTCCATTTCGTTTCCATAACGTTACCGCGCGGATTCGCCTGGGTCGCCAATCTCCGGTATCATTCACCACGTCCACCGCGGCCTCCACGCTTTGACCATCAATCTGGCAGTTCACCGTGGCAGCCGTGTGGTCAGACGGCAGCGTGATTCGTATGGCCCAGAGATTGTCCGTTTGCACCACGTAGCGGTTTCCGTCCCAGTGAGCATCTACTCGACTGGCCTGGTAAAGGTTTTCCGGCACGACATGGATCCAGTGTGCCGTTGCATATTGCGGATGATAGGTAACAAAACGCACACGCTCTGGATAACGGGCTCGACCTGTTTGGGCATGTTTGGCCTGCAACTGCAAAATGGTTCTCAGCGACTCCGGATGATACCGATGCTCCGTCTTCGGCCCGATGATCAGGGTCATGGGAATCTTGAGAGGCTGAAGACGAGCCGCGATATTCTTAGCTGCCTGAAGTTGCGGATCCAGTTCCCCGCCATACGCGACAATAGGCACGTTATAGGCATTCTCGGCGTATTCCACCGCATCATATATCTTGAGACACGCCTCCTGATAAGGTGGTAACGGTTGCGGCAAGCCCTTGACATAACCATGCGTGGTCGTAAAGCCGGCCCCTGGACTTACTGAGCACCACAGGTGCGGATAATGTAAGCCCAGGTGCCAGGCTCCCGCTCCGCCCATCGAAAAACCACGCAGCACTACCCGATCGGGATCGAACACCTGCGGAAACCGCGCCGCCCAGTCATGCACCGCCTCCAGGACATCGCTTTCGCCGGCCCAGCGATAGGCATTATTTCCCCGACCATAGACGTGCAACTCTATATAATCCCGTTCCTCGCCGGGCTTAGTGGTCGGATAGGAATATAGAAATTTCACCTCATTCAGCGTTGCGTCTCGCCCATGCAGAATCACATCAAGCCGATGTTGAGTCTGCTGTTTCGCTCCGAAACCGCGAGGCAGAACCACGATGTAAGGCTGCACGCTTCGATCGACATCCGAGAAATAACCCAGTGCAACCGGCCCGCCAGCCAGGAGCCAGGTTGGCTTGCCATGCTGAAGATAGTCATCCGCACGCCGGATCCCACGGTCTAAAATTTCTAATGTCCATTGCGGATATTCGGGACGATACCATTCTTGATGTTCGGTGATCCACCTGGCAGCCTTGTGGTATATCGAAATGTCAGCAAGTATAGTCAAGCCAGCCGGGCTGTTTTGCAGACCCAGTTGCTTGAGGCGTTCTTCGACCAGCTGGAGCTTTTTGTGAAGGAGATCCATTTTCTCCCGTATTCGTGCCTGAGTCGCTGCGTCTGGCGCATAGGATTTCTTTTGCAGGGCGCTCTGTGCCAGTAAAAGTGTGCAGGTCAGGGCACTTAGTGCTAATGCGAGACAGGTTCGTTTGTTCATACTGGATATCCTCCCGATATTAGTGGGGTCTGGCTTCTAAGTCCGGTTGAAAGAGCAGCACATAGAATCTAGTCGGGCAGGCCTAATAAGTTAAGGAGCCAGTCACGGAAAGCGGTCATCGGCAGGGATGTTCCGGGAGATGGCCCGTCACTAATCAGTACCGGCCGATCGAGCGGATCGCTTGCCGCTAAGCCGTGGCTTCCGCCGACTAAACTCGCATCCAGAGGGATTACATCAAAAAGCACGCGAAAGCCCGATTTTTTTTGTAGCAAACGCCAGAGCAGTCGCCCTTTCGGCCACCAGAGTTGCGGATCGAAAAACAATTCGCACGGATCAAAGCCGGGCTTGCGGTGAATATCCACCGTGGGAGCATAGTCCGGAGCGTGCTTATCGTCCAGCCAGAAGGGATAAGCGAACCAGCTATCCGGTTCGGCCAGAAGGACTAATTCGCCGCTGCGGGGATGGTCTAAGCTGAGTTCAGCGCGAGCCTCACCGATTAACACACGAGCCACGCCGGGCACTTGAGCGACTAAGTCGGCAACTTCGGGCACTTGCTCAGGTTCGCGGATATAGAGGTGGCAAATCTGGTGATCGCAAACACCAAAGGCTAGGCTCTCGAACGTTTCTAGCTGTTCCCCAAACGGTCCCGGTCGCACCCGCAGATAGCCACGCTCACGGAGAATGCGGTTGATATAGACAGGTCGCCGAACGTCTAAATGTCCGTATTCGCTAACGACGACCAGACGTGCACCGAGCTGATTACTTGCATCCTGAATCCGGGCGAAGGCGTCATCCAGTTCGCGAAGCAGGCGGGGCAGCTCGGCCCGACTCGGACCATAACGCAGCAGGTCATAATCAAGGTGCGGGAGATAAACAAGTGTCAGGTCGGGACGATAGCGCTCTAATATCCACACCGTACAGCGGGCGATCCAATCGGTGCAGGCATAACCGGCTGCCGGGCCCCAGAAGGTCTCGAACGGGAATCGTCCTAATGCCGATTCCAGCTCCTGCGGTAAATGCTCCGGACGACCGGTGATGCCGAACACTTTGCTTCCATCCGCGCCATAGTAAGGCTTTGGAGTCACGCTATATTCGACGTCGGCTCCTTGATTGAACCACCAGAAGAGTTTGGCACATCGAAAAGTCTGACCGCGTCGCCGGGCCCGGTGCTTAGCAGTAACATAAAGCGGCTCGGCCTGGATGAGGCGGTTCGACTGCTGCCAGAAACGAACCTCCATCGTGTCGCGGTAAAGCCAGCCATTTGCGACGACGCCGTGTCTGTCGGGCGTGGTTCCAGTCAGGAGCGTAGCCTGAGCGGTGCAGGTAACGGCAGGGACGACCTCGATAAGGCTGCATTGCCAGCCCCGGTGGGCTAATTCGGCAATTCGCGGCGCCATCGGCACTAATCTTGCCGTTAGTCCCACACACAGCACGACCACTACGGGCTGACGATCCGCAGGCATAGCAGTTGAAAAAGGGGTTCTTGATAGAGCCGCCCGAGCTTAATATGCGCTTGCTTAGAATGTTTCACCCGACGGTCCGTGATTTAGTGCGTTCAGCGAGCGAGATTTGACCCGGAGCCCAGCGGAGTCAAGGTCAGTATCGAATCACTGGGCATCGCAAGGGTAATGTTAGTATGCGGGTTCAAACTGGAGCAGCGGGTAGTAGCGAATCATTCAGGCATCGCCCGCAGTCTTGTTGGAAGGAGTCGGCGTCATGCGGAGAATACAGGGACCCTATTGCTGGCCCTGGAGTGTGGCGAGGAATTCTAATAAGTCGGCCGCCTGTTGCGGTGTCAGGTCGCGCAACAGCAATTCCGGCATCATGGATTTCGGGGAAACCGCGAACCGTTCCACCTCAGCAACCGGAATGCGCACACGTTGTTCGGACGATACACGCAGCACTACTTCGCTATCGGTGCGGGAGACTAATAGTCCGACATAGATTTGGCCGGCCCTGGTTTCTAAAGTATAGGCGGCATATTGCGGGTCAATAAACTTAGAGGGTTCGAGGATGCTTTCGAGAATCTGGCGGCGACTATATTTTTTGCCGATGCTGCTTAGATCGGGTCCGAAATCACCGCCTCGACCGGCCACGCGGTGACATTGCGCACATTGCAGACCCGGATGCTCGAAGAACAGTCGCCGGCCACGCTCGGCGTTCCCCACAAGTGCGAGGATCTGTTCCGGGCGAATCGCCTGTCCAAGACGTGGAATACGCTGCTCCGGCGGAATCCACGACTCGAAAAGTTCGCGGATGACAGGATCGTTATGCTTCTGGGCCTGTTTGAGCAGTTCGGCACGCAGATTGGGAGCGGGAGGGTTTTCCAGCCAGTAGAGGTAAGCAGCCAGGGCTTTATCTGCGCTGGTAAATATAGAAGCAACGACCGCCGACGGATCAGAAGCGGCAGGGTTTAGCGTCGTTACATCTACGAGTGGCGGGATATTAGCATTCGGAGCGGATTTCGCTACTTCCGAATTAGGCGGCAGGGAGTTAATCCAGCGGCTGACTAATAAAATACCGTCGCGGTCGGCTAATACAGGCCCTAAATGGGGCATGTGTCCCGGCCCGGCTTTAGCAAGCCGATAGATGAGCACGGAGCGCCAGGCTTCGCCCGGAGCCAGGATGCGAGCCCGGGGAATATGGAACGTGCCCTGCACAGGCGGGACATTGAGAATCTTCATGGCCGACAGGGCAGTTCCGGCCTGTAAATCCAGGTCGGCAGTGCCCCCGGCACCGAATCGGTGGCAGTGAGCGCAGTTGACATGGAGATAGGAACGAGCCCGCTTATCGAGGGCAAATCGCTCATCGTGTACAGGTACTAACGGTTCTGGAATCCGAGGGGGACCAGGCTTCTTATCGGCTCGCACTAAGCGGAGTAAGCCGAGCTGCTGAAAAGCGTCCAGCTGATTATAGTCGCGATTCTCCGGCCAGGGACGATTGAGTTGCAGGAGGTTGAAAGCCAGAGCAAAGTCGGCCCAGGGATTATGACAGGTCAGACACTCGCTTCGACTGGCATAACGCCAGCGCAGGCGGATCGGTTCGGGAAAAAGAGGCGGATAGGTGATCTTATATTCGCGCTCCAGTCCTTCTGCGGGGACTAAGTCGGCATCGGTCTGGCTATCGTTCCACATATAGGTATAAGCTCGCCAGTCCGTGCCATCGTAATGAAGGATTTGCGTTTCGATAGCCCTGGGCACGGAGCGACCAGTATCGTCCAGGACCGGAAGCGTTATATGCTTTAGCAGCACGCCGTCTTTAGGGAAGAATAGCTGACTGCGGAAAAAGGCGCCTGTCGGAAGTATAGGGTGATCGTAGATGATCGCCTGGGAGTCATTGGGAAGGGCGAGCCAGTATTGGGAAGCAGCGGTGTCAAGCCACATGCGAGCGTTAATATCGAAAGGATAGACGCCGCTAGCTGAACGCAGCGGCTTTAGTGAACTGAACAGCCCCGTGTGACTTAGTTTGCGTGGAAATTGGGCGGAAGTATCCGGTTGAGGATTGCGAACTAAATAATGGATAGTGCCTGGTTCGCCGTAACGGACGAAATAAAGTTCGCCCTCAGGGTCTTCCCCGAAGGCAACGATACGATAAGGCCCGCGAGCGATCTCGCGGTAACTAAGCAAACGGTCGCCGTCAAAACGGCACGCCCAGATGCGGCCGGTGACCCAGTCGCCGCAAATATAGTGGCCAGCTAATTCGGGTAAGCGCTGGCCGCGATAGACGTAGCCCCCGGTGATAGAAGCGGCTTCGCTATGAGGAAGGGCAAGTTGCGGCGGAAGTATAGGTGTGGGGCCGCGACGGCTTTCCGGACGTACCGGTTGCGGTCCTTCCATGACCGACCAGCCATAATTGCCTCCTTTCTTGACGCGATAGATCATCTCCCAGCGTTCCCAACCGACATCGCCGACCCAGAGATCGCCGGTGCGGCGATCGAAACTCATACGCCAGGGGTTGCGAAAACCATAGGCCCAGATTTCGGGGCGTGCTCCGGGCGTGTGGAGAAAGGGATTATCGGGCGGAATGCTATAAGGTTTGTCGCCGCTCGGCTCATCCACATTAATACGCAAAATGGAGCCGAGAAGGTCACTAATATCCTGTCCGGTATCGAGGCGGTCAGGCGGATTGGGATCGGTGCCGTCGCCGGTGGAAATATAGAGGTAGCCATCGGGGCCGAAATGCAGGTCGCCGCCATTATGTCCGCCCGCCAGCCAGGTGAGAATCACCATTTCGCTTTTCGGATCGCAGCGGGGCGGGTCTAAGCTGGTAACGCGAAAACGCGAAACTCGGGTGCCATCAGCTAAGGCCTTACCATCCTTGCTGTCGAGAACGTAGCAGATATAGCAATAACGGTTTTCCTGGAATCGAGGATGAAAAGCGAGACCGTAAACGGCGGCAACTCCCTTGACGTTGGCGTTGGGCGACCAGCTATGGATTTCCCTGGTCAAATCGAGGAACAGATCGGCACGCTCGACATCGGCATGGATAGGGAAGGAATATATGCGACCCGCCTGTTCGGCAACGAAGAAGCGATTGATGCCAGGAGCACGGGCCAGCAATAACGGGTTGCGAAACTGCAACCGCGGAAAAGCCCGTTCGATGCGGTACGGCGGTGGTGGATCAGGTGAGCCATGCAGACGGGAAGTCGTCCAGGGTTGACGCTGAAGCGGCAGCTCAGCCGAACTGGTCAGCCGGACTGACAGGATGAGAATTCCCAGCAGGCTCAGCGTCAGCGATGCTGTCCAGATTGGTTTCACGTTGACCCGACCGATAGCGTGCTCCTGGTGATGGAGGTTCTTTGCCCTGGGCAGCAGGCAAGAATATGCAGACATAGCAGGCTCGCATAGGGGGCGTGGGTCGCGTCGTTCGTGAGCAAGAGTGCAAAAGCAGGCAGCGTTTTACGCCTGGTGTCGCATGTGTCAGTGATAGTGCTACCGGAAGGATGGTAAAGCAAGCGGTATGCCGTGCGTTTATGGGTCGGCCTGGTGCACACTTCGCGGGATGAAAATGCCGGGCAGATGCGGTTCGGGCAATCAGCGCGGTACTGGGAAAGGAAAATGAGAATCGGTGGGAATGCCCACTTGAAACCAAGGGCGGCTGCGGCATAGTTTTTTATAGGAACCGACCTGCGGAAACCTTCCCGAACTTGCCCAACACCCGCGATTCGGTTGCCGATAGTAAGCCTGACAGCGAATGAATGACCGATACTCCTGCGCGAAAGTCCGAGGAGGGAACAACGATGCGTCCAGGCTCGCGCTGGTGTGAGTGGTGGTTGCGGATGGGGCGTATTGGTTTGATGGGCCTGTGTCTGGCGGTGTGGTTGGCGGCGTTGGCGCCGGCGTGGACCGAACCGCAGCCGGACGCCGCGGTTCACGAAAGGCTGAAGGAATTGCGGCAGGTGCAGGAGCGTGTGCAGGCGGTCGTGAAGAAGGTTACGCCTGCTGTGGTGGCGGTGCTTGCCAATCCCGGACAGGGAAGCGGAGTAGTGGTAACGCCTGACGGCTACGTCCTGACTGCGGGGCACGTATCGGGCAAGCCCAACCGCGAGGTAACCGTTGTCTTTCCCGACGGCAAGCGAGCACGGGGCAAGACTCTCGGTATGCATCCGCAGATGGACAGCGGCCTGATTAAGCTGGAGGGAGATGGTCCCTGGCCGCACGTAGCGATGGGCGATGTGTCGCGGATGCGGTTGGGGGATTGGGTGGTGGCGATCGGTCATCCGGGTGGATTTCGGCCAGGGCGTGCTCCTGTGGTACGGGTGGGCCGGGTGATTCGCATTACGCCGCAGCTGGTGCAGACTGATTGCACGCTGGTGGGCGGAGATTCCGGTGGGCCGTTGTTCGATTTGGACGGCAAGGTGGTGGGCATCCATAGCCGAATCGGTCCGGAAATTGGCATCAACATCCATGTACCGGTCAATACCTACCGCGACACCTGGGAAGCCCTGGCGGAAGGTAGGGTTCTGGGATTGGCGTACCTGGGAGTTCGCGGGGATGAATCGGCCGAGCAGGCGAAGATTCTGGAAGTGCAACCGGATTCGCCGGCCGCCAAAGCCGGTCTGCAGCCCAACGATATCATTCTGAGCGTGGATGGCAGGAAAGTTACGGATTACCGCAGCTTCCGGTCGCTGTTGCAGCAGAAACGGCCTGGCGAGGTCGTCCGTCTCGAAGTGCAACGCGGCAACGAGAAGCTCGAACTGAAGGTGAAACTCGGTTCGTTGCAGTAAAACGCTCCGGGTGGGTCGCCGACAAGGAAACAACAACGACGGCTCTTTTTCACTCGCAGCATGGGGAGGCACGCGGCCATGAAGCCAGCGCTGAGCTTTGCAGGTTCCGCCACGGTTGCTCCTGTCGGAGAACGGGAAATGTGTCCGCGAGAAATGCGCCGCAGAACAGACGGACGTTTCGCATGGCGGATATGGGCGGGATGGATGGCGCTCGTCCTGGCAGCGCAGCTTGTGCTGGCTGGCGGACTGCTCCAGGCACAAAATCGCAGTACCGTTCGACCGTATCGAACCGACCCGCAGTTACAAGCGGCGTGGCGAAGTGCGGCATCCGCTGCCGCGAAAAGTGCCGTGCAAATTCTCGTGAACGACGAGCAGGTAGCTCTGGGCACGGTGGTCAGTGCTGATGGTTACATCCTGACCAAGGCCAGCGAGGTGAAAGGCCCAGCGACAGTGAAACTACCGGATGGCCGGGAGCTGGAAGCCCGCGTCATCGGCCGTGATGATGCTTACGATTTGCTCCTGCTCCGCGTGCCGGTGCGGGGGCTGCCGCCGGTGAACTGGGCCAATAGCCAGACGGCAGCCGTGGGAAGCTGGGTCATCGCTCCGCGACCCAATGGTGAAGTAGCCACTGTCGGGGTGGTGAGCGTTGCCACCCGGCAGGTGCCCGCGCGAGGTCCCGGTTCGTATCCGAATCCCAACGTGGGGTACATGGGGGTAACCCTGGCTCCGTCGGAAGACGGGCCGGTTGTTACCGAGGTGGCCGAAGGCAGCCCGGCTCAGAAAGCCGGTCTCCGGCGGGGAGATGTCATCTACTCCCTGGCCGGTCAGCGTGTTCGCAATCCCGACCAGTTGCTGGACGTCCTGCGTGATTTTGCCCCGGGTCAGACGGTGCGACTGGTATTACTGCGGGATCAGGAGTTCGTGGAGAAAGAGGTGACGCTGGGCAAACGCCCGATGGACTTCTCGCGGGCGGAATTCCAGAACCGGCTGGGGAACCAGTTGAGCGAGAAACGTTCTGGCTTTCCGATAGTGCTGCAACACGATGGCGTGATTCGGCCACAGGATTGCGGCGGGCCGCTCGTGAACCTCGACGGCCAAGTGATCGGCATCAACATCGCCCGCGCCGGCCGATCCGAATCCTATGCGATCCCCGCGGAAGTCATCCAGAAGTTGTTGCCGCAACTTATCCAGGGGAAGGGCGTCTCGCGTTAGCTGACCGTTCTGGTGGCATACGCGGATGCTATTGCAGATATGCGTTTCGCTATACCGGCACGCTGCGTTTGCCACGGGGGGCTGACGCCAGCCGCTCTTGGTTGCACGTGCGGATGCTATTGCAGATATGCGTTTCGCTATACCGGGGCGATAAGTTTGCCACGGGGGGCTGACGCCCCCCGCTCCCGCTGCTGTAATAACGACAGTGCGTCGAGCGAATGGCGATTTTCGGGATGCACAAACGCACATTCACAAGAGCGGCGGGCGTGAGCCCGCCGTGGTTTCGGAAACCGTGTTCGCAACGGGTATCGTCTATCGCGGGGTGATTGCGTTTCTCGCGCATGACCAACGCCCGCACCACGGCTGGCTGACGCCGGCCGCTCCTCTGGTTGCGTGTACGGATGCTATTGCAGATATGCGATTCCCTGAACGGGCACGCTAAGTTTGCCACGGGGGGCTGACGCCCCCCGCTCCTGGTGCTGTAATAACGACAGTGCGTCGAGCGAATGGCGATTTTCGGGATGCACAAACGCACATTCACAAGAGCGGCGGGCGTGAGCCCGCCGTGGGTGCAATTGGCGCCTGCAACGGCGGGCGTTTTTGTCGGCAGCGATACGACGGTACGCCGCGGGAGTCGGGCATTATCCGGCGAAAATCGGACCGAGAAACAAGAGCGGCGGGCGTGAGCCCGCCGTGGGTATGGCGAAAGGAACGTTGCTTGTCATAAGCCGGGAGCGCAGTTTCGAGCGCGGGCTGCTTGCCACGGGGGGCTGACGCCGGCCGCGCCTCTGGTTGCGTGTACGGATGCTATTGCAGATATGCGATTCCCTGTAGGAGCACGCTACGTTTGCCACGGGGGTCTGACGCCCCCCGCTCCTGGTTGCGTGTACGGATGCTATTGCAGATATGCGATTCCCTGAACGGGCGCGCTAAGTTTGCCACGGGGGGCTGACGCCCCCCGCTCTTGATGCTGTAATAACGACCGTGCGTCGGGCGAATGGCGATTTTCGGGATGCACAAACGCACATTCACAAGAGCGGCGGGCGTGAGCCCGCCGTGGGTGCAATTGGCGCCTGCAACGGCGGGCGTTTTTGTCGGGAGCGATACGACGGTACGCCGCGGGAGTCGGGCATTATCCGGCGAAAATCGGACCGAGAAACAAGAGCGGCGGGCGTGAGCCCGCCGTGGGTATGGCGAAAGGAACGTTGCGTGTCATAAGCCGGGAGCGCAGTTTCGAGCGCGGGCTGTTTGCCACGGGGGGCTGACGCCCCCCGCTCCTGGTGCACGGGGTGCGTTGCGTTATGGGCGTGGCAGTTTCGTCCAGTTGCTGGTCGTGAACACGCGAACCGGGACGGTATCCCTGCCGGTCGGCGACTTAGGTTCGCCCGCGGACGATTTGGCTGTGTCGTCAGCCAGGAGGAAACGAGCCGCAAAGCCAGTCTGTTTTTCCACCAGCGGTAAACCTTTCTCGGGGCCAAGCACGCACAAAGTGGTGGCCCAGGCATCGGACTGCGTCCCTGTGGGTGCCACGACGGTAGCACTGCGACGTCCCACCAGAGCCTGTCCGGTTCGCGGGTCAACAATATGCGAATATCGCCGACCGCCAATCTCCACAAATTGTTCCAGGTCGCCGGAAGTGGATACTGCGGCTTGCCGCAGCAGGAGATATTCCGTGGCTCGGGAACCATCTTCGATACCGGCGATAGCCACCTTCCAGCCACTGGCATGGGGCGGAGGTTCGCCGACGCGGATATCGCCACCGGCAGCGACCAGGGCGCGCGGCAAACCATGCTGCACCAGCACCGCCAGTGCGGCATCGGCGGCGTAACCTTTGCCGATTCCGCCCAGGTCGAGAATCATGCCCGGCTGTGCAAGTTCCACCGTCTGGTGCTGTCGGTCGAGCCGGAGTTTCTGATAACCGACTAATTGCCGCGCCATTTCCAGCCGTTTGGCATCCGGCAATTGTTGCTGTCGCCGGGCTCGTCGCCACAACCGCACTACAGGTCCGACGGTAACGTCGAAGGCACCATCACTGGCCTGAGCGATCTCCTGAGCGGCAACAAGCACACCAAACAAATCTGGGCTAACTTTGACGGGTTTGCCAGCGGCTTCCCGACAGACCCGCATCAGTTCGCTGTGCTCTTTGTAATCGCTCATGGTATTATCCAATTGGGCGATGCGCTGGAAAGCAGCCTGGCATGCCTGGCGGGCTTGCTTTTCGTCTGCCGCGTAAACGACGATGCGGAAAATTGTCCCCATGTGCGGTTGCTGTGCTTCGAACCGCTCGAGAACTGCGTCGGCACTGAGGCCGGGCTTCATCCCGCACACCACCGCAACTGCCATCAGTCCCGCTGCCACCACGACTAATGCCAGTTCTCTCCGCTTGCTCATGGTCAATCCTCGCTTGCCTGGATACCATAAGTATTACGCTCAATCGCAGCCCGCGGCTGGGGGAGATCGGCAAAAATCGGCCCGATCGGTCCCCCTGGCCTGCCTGGAGGATGACGATTTCGATCGCGGAGCCAAGCATGAGGAAAACGGTTGTGGTGCTTTGGATCGCGGTCAGTGCAGGTCTGGGTTTGCAACACGGCCTGCCTGCCGATGAGAAAAACACGCCCCACATTGATCCTCTGCCGCCGGATATGAAGCCTTACACCGAGACCATTCCCGGCACGGAGATCAAGTTTGAGATGATACCGATACCCGGCGGGGTGTTTTTGATGGGAAGCCCCGAGGATGAAGAGGGACGCAATCCTGACGAAGGTCCGCAACACCTAGTGCGCATTCGCCCTTTCTGGATGGGCAAGTGCGAGGTGACCTGGAACGAGTACGACGAATTCGCCTTCAGCCTGGATTTGCGGCGCAAGAAGGAGGCCGGGATTGATCTGACGAAGCAGCCGGAAAATGAAAAAGCGGCCGATGCGGTCAGTCGTCCCACTCCGCCGTACACCGACATGACTTTCGGTTATGGGCACGATGGTTACCCCGCCCTGTGCATGACGCATCACGCGGCGATGGAATATTGCCGCTGGCTATCTGCGAAGACAGGTCGGCTCTATCGCCTGCCTACCGAAGCTGAATGGGAATACGCCTGCCGGGCCGGAACCAGGACGGCTTATTCGTTCGGCAACGATCCGTCCAAGCTCGGCGACTACGCCTGGTATGTGGACAATTCCGACGCCAAGCCCCATCCGGTCGGTCAGAAAAAGCCCAATCCCTGGGGTCTGCACGACATGCACGGCAACGTTGCCGAGTGGTGCGTGGATCATTACGACGCCAACTTCTATCGCAAATTTCCGCCGAACGTGGCCACGCTCTGCCCTGTGCTCTTGCCGACGGAACGCCGCACTCCCCACGTCGTGCGTGGCGGTTCCTGGGACGACGAAGCTCCGATGCTTCGCAGTGCCGCTCGCCGGGCCTCTTCCAAAGAATGGTGGCGGCAGGACCCGCAGCGACCGCAAAGCATCTGGTGGCTCACTGAGGGAGTTTTCGTCGGATTTCGCGTGGTGCGACCCTATCAGGAATACGAAGTGCTCCAGGGGCTGCGCTCGAAAGTCACCCGCGACAGTCCCTGATTCCGAAGCGGATCGGCGATCCGCGAACCAGTCGCCTGGACTATTTTCCAGGCCCAAACTCAGGAGGACCTGCAATGGCCCAAACCGAACTGACCCGACGTGAGTTTCTGGAAGAAGGTGCCCTGGTCACCACGGGCGTGGCGGCTACGCTGGCCGCCGTGCCTTTCGTCCACGCAGCCGGTTCCGATGAAATCAAGGTGGGCGTGATCGGCTGCGGTGGTCGCGGTTCCGGTGCTGCCGAAAATGTCCTGGAAGCTGCTCCGAATGTCCGCATCGTGGCGCTGTGCGATTATTTCCGCCACAAGGCCCTGGGTTTGCGCAGTCGTCTCATCAAGTTTGCCGAAAGCGAGCGCGTCAAACAACTCGGCAATAAGGTAGATGTCCCGGAAGATCGCTGCTTCGGTGGCTTAGACGGTTACCGCCGCGTTCTCGAATGCGATGTCAATTATGTCATCCTGGCCACACCGCCGGGATTCCGTCCCGAACATCTCGAAGCCTGCGTCGCCGCGGGGAAACACATCTTTACCGAAAAACCGGTGGCCGTGGACGGTGCCGGTGTGCGGCTTTGTTTCAAAGTGTACGAAGATGCACTAAAGAAAAACTTAGGTATCGCCGCCGGTACGCAGCGCCGTCATCAAGGCCCCTATATCGAAACTATCCAGCGGATTCACGACGGCGCTCTCGGCGATCCGATTGTCGGTCGCTGTTACTGGAATCAGGGCGACATCTGGTTCCGCAAACGCGAGTCGGGCATGACCGACCTCGATTATCAAATCCATAACTGGTACCATTTCGTCTGGCTGTGCGGCGATCATATCGTCGAGCAGCACGTGCACAACCTGGATGTGATGAACTGGGCCCTGCGTGCCCATCCGCTTCGCTGTTTGGGTATGGGCGGCCGCACGCGACCCTATACCGACCCGCGCGTGGATGGCCATATCTATAACTTCTTCTGCGTCGAATACGAATACCCCAACGGTTTGCGTGTGCATAGCATGTGCCGGCAGATTACCGGCTGCGATGGTAATTTGCCCGGCTCCAGCGGCGTCGCCGAGGTGCTCGTCGGTACCAAAGGCGTCTGCCAGATCAATAACTTCTCCATCAACGGGCAGTCGGTCGTCTCGCGGCAGAGCAGGACGAAGTTTGCCAATCCCTATATCCAGGAGCACACCGACCTGATCGAGAGTATCCGCGCCGGCAAACCGATCAACGAACTCAAGAACGTTACCGAGAGCACCCTCACCGCGATCATGGGTCGGATGTCGGCCTATACGGGAAAAGTCGTCACCTGGGAACAGGCGCTTAACTCCAAGGAAAAATGGCGGCCCGAACCACTCACGCCCGATAACCTGCCGGTGCCGCCTCTGGCCGTACCAGGCAAGACCGCCCTGGTTTAACCGCAGCGGCAATCTCCGCCTGATCGCACTCCTGCCAGCTTATCATCGCTGACGCTTCGCCTCGCTGGTGCTGCGCGCCTGCTGCGTCACCTTCATTCAGGCTTCACGCTTCCTTTATGGCCCGCTTGCGTATCCTCGCTGACATTGCGCGCATAGTGCCTCGCATTCAGTCCTGCTTCGCACTCGTTTGATGGCCCGATGGCTTATCCAGGCTGATGTTGCGCACCTAGTACATCGCCTTTAGTCGTGCCGCACAATCGCTCAATGCCCGATTGCTTATCCTCGCTGCTGTTGCGCGCGTGGTGCACCGTGCCAGGCTCCCAGTCCGACACGCGCCCGCCGCGACGGGGACGAGCCGGGAGTACCGATTCCTGGCCCCGTAGTGTCAGGCTCCCAGTGCGACGTGGGCCCGCTGCGACCCCGGGAAGTGGGGGGCGTAGCTCAACTGGTTAGAGTGGTGCCCGGCTCCCAGTGCGACACGCGCGTACTGCGACACAGTGTGTGCTCCATCGCCGGCTAGCCGCTTGACCATCCCACCGCGGCATAACTGGTGCGTCCGGTCGGCTCACTGCCGGTCTGGCGCTTTGGCAGGCGCTTTGCCACCGGCGAACGATCGTGCTGCAACCAAGAGCGGGGGGCGTCAGCCCCGTGGGTCCGCTACCGAGACTGCACCGGCGTTTGTGAGCACACTGCCGGCAGTCTCCCCGACTTTCCGGAAGCGTTCCTGCAATTGCGTTTACCGAACCGCTCTTGGTTGTGTGTTCGGCCGTTGCTGAATAACATCGGCTCCTCACGGCGCAGCGATCGTATGTCCGAACCACGGCGGGCTGACGCCCGCCGCTCCTGTTGATGTGCGCTTGTGCATCGTGGAGGGCGATTTCTTCTCACAACGCAAGTAGTGCACAAAGAGCGGCTGGCGTGCGTAAGCCAGCCGTGGTACATGAGCTGACATAGGGAGAAAAAATTGCACATTCAGTCCCAGGGCGTGCCTGTCGCCGCCAGGGACGTTGAAGGCCATTGCACTGTTCGGCGGAAGGTATTACGGCAGCGTCCCTGCTACGGACTCGAAGTTCACAATTTCGACAGCCACATTCAGGCCGCTATTGCCGCTGCCGCCAATACTGTCATTGCCGCTGCCGCCGTCGAACAGGTCCAGATGCGGCGGCCCAGGTTGGAAGGTGTTGCTGTTCAGCGTGACGGTATCGTCGCCGGCGCCCATGTCGGCGGTAACATTACTCGACGAGAAGGAAGAGTTCTGAATGGTCAAGAAATCATTGCCGGCCAGCGTGCGGATATTCGTCGGGCCCAGCAGCACGCTGATTTTGTCCAGCGCGATATTGTCCACGCCGGAGCCACCCAGGATGGAGAGCAGACCGAAATCGGTGGACGTCGTCCCATTACCAATGTTCAGCAGGTTTGCCCCGTCGCCCAGAACTATGGCTGCCCCGAGGGTAACGCTAACGGCCGTCGTCGTGCCGATGTTCACCGTGTCATCGCCGAGACCGGTGTTCAGCGAAAGGATTTTGTACGTTCCATCGTCCAGCGTCACCTGATCATCGCCATCGCCGGTGCCAATGGTCAACGGGCCCGAAGAAACGTCAGCCCCATCCAGCTTCACCTGATCGTCGCCGGTCTGAGTGCGGATGGTCAGGCTGGCATTGAACGTCGTTGAGCCTGTGATGTTGACCGTAGAATCCATATCGCTGCCGCGGATGGCAGTCGGTTTGTCGAAGGTAGCGTTATCTATGCTGACGGATTCATTTAGGGAACCCGTGTCCAGGGAAATGCTGACGGAAGACGAGAAATGGGAGCCGTTGTTGATGGTGACGCTGTCATCGCCGCCGCCGCCGCGAATGGTAGTGGTGCGAGCTACGGAGACATTGGCCACCTCGAGGGTGTCGTTGTCGTTGCCGCCGTTATACTGTAGCAGCCGCGATAAAGTCAGGCCGGTAACCGTATTGCCCGGCGTTTTGCCGAGAGTCACCGAATCGTCGCCATCGTTCATACGGATGTCGAGACCGGCGACGTTCGCCGCCAGGAAGGACACCGATGGGTTGCCGTTGACGGTTGTACTGCTGCTGCCTTCAACAACAACATTACTACCTTGCAGATACACGAAAACGCTGTTGCTCTGCGCGTCGCCGACAATGCGCAGGGTGCCGCCGACCAGCGTGGCCGACACGTTCCCCGCGGGGACAGTGCGATCTTCCAGGATTTCGACCCGCAGCGATTGCTGCCGAACCTTGCCATCACCGAGCCAGGACATGGGTTACTCCTTTCCTCCGCGTTAGGAGTGCTCACAGGTGTCAGCGGCACAGACCCGGTGTCCGTGCCAGGCTGTCGAACGGGTGATCGCGGAACCGGCGTTTCGCAAATGACCCTCGGACAGGCTCTTCCCCCTGGTGTGGCCCCGGTGCAACCTTTAGTGTAGCAAAACCTGTAGTCTGGTGCAACGAGAAAATTGAGCTAACACAGAAAATTTACAAAAGATTGGAGCCGGGCAACTGACCGACCGCCCGGACGACGCTTACGGAAGTCGGCGATTCGTTTTCGGCTATGCGTGGAAGAGGCGGCTAATGAATGGGGATAAGCGTGGGTCTGTTGTGCTGGCGCGGTTATTCTGTCTCCTGGGTGCGTTATGCAGGGACTGTGCTGACTGTCCGTAGCGGGTGCGGAAAATAGCGTTGGCGGGATGGCCGGGAACGGGATTTGGCCGACCAGCGTGGAGGACTGCCCCAGGTCCTGTGAGTTAGCCGAGCAGGGACGACGCCGTGTGGAGTCCGACGTTCGTTGTAAATGCTGCAATTTCAGCCGGACGGTTTCGGCGTGGGTGGTTTGCGGCTTATACAATGAAGCGACCCGGAACATGCGCCCGACCAAAGGGCCAAGATGGAAGCCGCCGGGGTCGGTATCGCAAACCGCGGATCAGCCACGCAGTAACCAGGAGGCACTATGGCGGAGAAAGTGGTGATCATTGGATCGGGGCCGGCGGGATGGACAGCGGCAATCTACGCCGCCCGGGCTAACCTGAAGCCGCTGGTTTTTGAAGGAGCGGTGCACGAGGCGAACCGGCTCAAAGGAACGTTGCCGCTGGGGCAGTTGAACCTGACGACGGAGGTGGAAAATTTCCCCGCCTGGCCACACGTCGAAACCGAGGTGTTGCAGGCTTTTTCACGCAGTGCCCTGCCGCCTGAGCGGTACGAAAACCTGCGTGGTTTTTACGAGGGCAAGTCCGCTCATCGCGGTAAACGAGCAGTCTTCGGGCCGGAGTTGATGGAATACATGCGGCAACAGGCGGTCAATTTCGGGGCGCGGATCATTACCGACGACATCGTGGCGGTGGATTTCCGCCGGCATCCGTTTGTTTTGACCAGTGGCGAAGGGCAGACCATCGAAGCGCTGGCGGTGATCGTGGCTACGGGAGCGCGAGCCAACTATCTCGGCTTGCCCTCGGAGGAGCGCTTCAAGAACAACGGTGTTTCCGCCTGCGCAGTTTGCGATGGTGCTTTGCCACGGTTTCGCAATCGGCCTCTGGTCGTCGTGGGCGGCGGTGATTCTGCTGTAGAGGAAAGCACCTATTTGACCAAATTCGCCAGTGTCGTTTACCTGGTGCATCGCCGCGATCAGTTGCGGGCCAGCAAGATCATGCAGGAACGGCTCTTCAAGAACCCGAAAATCGTGGTCAAGTGGAACCGTGTCGTCGAGGAGATTCTCGGCACCGACGAACAAGGCGTAACTGGCGTGCGTTTGAAAAGCACGGTGGACGACACCCGTGAGGTGCTGGAAGTCAGCGGCGTGTTCCTGGCAATTGGTCATACGCCCAACACCGACTTTTTGCGTGGTCAGCTGGAGCTGGATGAAAAGGGGTACATCGTCCTGACCCGACCGCACGCGACTTATACCAGCGTCGAAGGCGTGTTTGCCGCGGGCGATGTTGCGGATCCCCACTACCGTCAAGCGGTCACCGCTGCCGGCACCGGTTGCATGGCTGCCCTCGACGCCGAGCGCTGGCTCGCCAGCAAAGGTTGGGTATGATAGCCAAGGCCACCGATACGTTTCCGCTGCTCAGCGCTCCCATCGGCTGTTGTATGGCCACGCTGGAGCGGCTAAGCTAAATGCTACCCGCAAGCGGAGGCTTTGCGAGACGACTTAACTGCCACATGCGGATTGGGGCATGGCGAGCGGGACTTCGTCCAGGAACGCGGCCAGCCCTAAAGGACTCGCAATCGGACTTGAGGAGCTTATGCACGGCCAAGCAAGCTGGTGGCAACGCTTCTTCGGTCAGCATCGAAGCAGGCCGGAATCTTTGCCCACTTCGCCGGTCGTCGGAGTGACGGCAAGCACAGGGGCGGAGCATCGCGCTCCACTGGCCGACAAAACCGAACCAACTCCTGCTCCCGCCGGCACAATGCTTGCCTGGACGTGGTGGTGGAGTCTGATGCTTATTCTGGTGATTTCCCGGCTGTTGCCGTTTGCGCTGCCGAAATTGCTCGCGTGGTTAGTGCCCGGCGTGGATGGCCGACAGGTTGCCTATTACCTGTTCAATGTCACTCCTGTCGGGGCAGCGTGTGTGTTTGCCGGAGCTGTGCTGGCTTCGCACGGGCAGGTGGTTCTGCTTCCGTTGACGGCGTTGCTGATCAGCGACGTCCTGCTGACGGTCACAGGCTGGGCACCTGTCCCCGGTGTTGACGTGAAATTCGCCTGGCCGCTGGTTATCCAGGTTGAGCGGATAAATGCGGCGGATCTGGCGAGGTACATGGTGATGCAGTATTCGCTCTTCTTGGCCATGAGCGGGCTGGGACGATGGTGGCTGCATCGCCGACGCAATACCGTTCGGGTGCTGGGAACTTGTCTGGTAAGCGGTCTGCTATTCTGGTTGGTCGCCGATGGCCAGGTCTGGTGGTTCAGTCGGAATGCTCCCTTACCGCCGGATATGCCGGAGAGTTATTGGGGACGTCTGCCCTACGCCTTCAGCCCCGAGGCGTTTCTCCAGCTGCGTGGTTATCCGAAAACCCTGGACGGACTCATCACCTGCTACCTGATGGGCTTGCCGTTTTCGTTGCGATTCATGGCCAGCACAATGGTGTTTGGATGGGTCTTTTTCCTGGCCTATGCCTGGGCGGGACAAACAGTGGTGGGCTGGCAAAGCTGGGGCCAGACTCAACCGGCTTCTCTGACGCGCTGACACACCCTCCCGGCTGCACAGGAGGTTGACCATGAAGCGTTACCGCTATGTCATCCTGGCGGGCAACGGCACCAGTCACGATGTCAGTTCGCGGCGTGTCTTCTCCTATGGTACCGCACCGGAACAAAAGGTGCACGCTTTGCCGGATTTGCTCGAACGCGGCTGGCGACCGGTGCGGGAGATTCCCTTCGGCGGCGAGTACTCGATGGTGCTGATCCTGCTGGAGCGCGACGAACGCTCCTACCGAACCCCACCGGAAAAATCCGCCCACGCGGCTACGCCTGCCGCTACCGAGCCGGCCGCGACCAGCTCTGCCTCGACGTGAACCATCCTGACAGGCGCAAATGGTAACCGCAGCGGCGGACGTCAACAAGAGCGGCGGGCATGAGTAAGAGCGGCGGGCGTCAGCCCGCCGTGGTTCGGACATACGATCGCTGCGCCGTGAGGAGCGGATGTTATTCAGCAACGAGCGAACACACAATCAGGAGCGGCGGGCGTCAGCCCGCCGTGACTCGGTAAACGCAATTGCAGGAACGCCTCCGGAAAATCGGGGAGACTGCCGGCAGTGTGCTCACAAACCTGGTCCAGTCTCGGTAGCGGACACACGGGGGCTGACGCATTACCCTGGATTGGGAAACAACTTTATGCATACGGAGGTGCAGTCTCGGTACCGGACCCACGGGGGGCTGACGCCCCCCGCTCTTGTGTTGGTGTGCGGACGTCTGCCGATGAAAAAAAGATTTTTGCGATGCACGAACGCATATTACCAGGAGCGGCGGGCGTCAGCCCGCCGTGGTTTCGGGAACCGTGTTTGCAACGGGGATCGTCTGTCGGAGGGTGATTGCGTTTCTCGCGCATGACCGACACCAGGCGACCGATGGGGAACAAGGGAAGCATAGTGGGGGGTTATTACGTTTCCCGCGCATGTCCGACACTCGAACCACGGCTGGCTTACGCCAGCCGCTCCTGTTCGGATGTGCGGAGGCGTTTGCACCGTAAGGCTCGTTTTCCGCCGGTTCGTTTCGCCTCGCGCGATGGCTAGCCACGGGGGGCTGACGCCCTCGCTCTTAATTCCCATGTGCCGAGGCGTTTGCACAGTAACGCTTGTGTTCCGCCGGTTCGTTCTGCCTCGCACGATGACGAACCCACCGGGGCTCGGTAAACGCAATTGCAGGAACGCTTCCGGAGAATCGGGGAGACTGCCGGCAGTGTGCTCACAAACGCCGGTGCAGTCTCGGTACCGGACCCACGGGGGGCTGACGCCCCCCGCTCTTGATTGGTGCACGACCGTTCGCCGGTGGAAAAACGCCTTTTGCGATGCACGAACGCACATTACCAGGAGCGGCGGGCGTCAGCCCGCCGTGGTTCGGAAACCGCGTTTGCAACGGCGACCGTGTATCGCGGGGTGATTGCGTTTCTCGCGCATGACCGACACCAGGCGACCGATGGGGAACAAGGGAAGCATAGTGGGGGGGGTGATTACATTTCCCGCGCATGTCCGACACTCGAACCACGGCTGGCTTACGCCAGCCGCTCCTGTTCGGATGTGCAGAGGCGTTTGCACCGTAAGGCTCGTTTTCCGCCGGTTCGTTTACTTGCCACGGGGGGCTGACGCCCCCGCTCTTGATTCGGATATACGGAGGCGTTTGCACCGTAAGGCTCGTTTTCCGCCGGTTCGTTTGCTTGCCACGGGGGGCTGACGCCCCCCGCTCTTGATTCCGATATGCCGATGCGTTTGCACAGAAACGCTTGTGTTCCGCAGGTTCGTTCCGCCTCGCGCGATGGCTAACCACGGGGGCTGACACCCCCCGCTCTTGATTCCGATGTGCCGATGCGGTTGCACAGTAACGCTTGTGTTCCGCCGATTCGTTTACTTGCCACGGCTGGCTTACACCAGCCGCTCCTGTTCGGATGTGCCGATGCGTTTGCACAGAAACGCTTCTGTGCCGCGAGATCGTTCGCTTGCCACGGGGGGCTGACGCCCCCCGCTCTTGCTTGTCGTTCGGTTTTAGCTGTCGGCGTGGTTGTGTTTAGTAATCCAGAGGCGCACGGCGCGAGTGCGCTGGTTGATCTGACCGATGACGAGAGGTCGGCCGGTTTGCGACGGTACCACGATCAGCGCCCAATCACCGTCCAGCGTGGCGTCCTGAGGATGAAACAACGATTCGCCGCGTGCTGCCCGTTCGGCCATGACCGCCACTTTGTCCGGCGTTCCCGGAAGCGCTGCCGTAGGTTGCTGGGGCAGCCGACCGAGCTGTCCGACGGTTGAACGTTTCCGTCGCTTGCGGGGACGCGCAGTGGGCCTTTCCGGGCGACATTGTTTGTGCATGGGCGACCTCGAAGCTGATGGTGTCGGTCAGGGATGCAGGATGGTCGAGCCATGCTGGCTCCGGCGAGGATGGATTGGTCATGCCAGGCACGCTGACGGAGCGAAAACTGCGGCTATGCGGGGAAAAGGGCAACCCAGTTCCGTCAACCGGCCCGACTACGCCGGATTGCGTGGTAAAGTGTTCTGCTCGATCCGCTCCAGAGCGTGGCGCAAACCGTACAAGCCCAGGGCGGTTGCCGCAGCCAGGATCGCCTTTTCGACTTCGGGCGAGACCAGGGGCACGACATGGTTGAAGGCGACGAAAGCCGCCAGTAGCGCTGCGATGTAGGTTTTGTAGCCATTGAGCATGGACATGGGCTTGCTCCCTTGCGACTGGCCAGGATGTCCGGACTGGGCAGCCCGCTTCTGCCCGAGCCAGACCAGAGCCAGTGCGGCCAAAGCGAGATAGACCCAGGCGGGTAGTCTGTTCCAGGCGGAAGGAACCGGCTGGTTCTGTAACCAGGCGGCCAGTGCTGCGGGGCCGTCGTAGCGGTAACAGATGCGGGCCTCACTGGTGCCGTCTGGTCCGGCCGGTGGTTGCACGACAATGGCCAATCCGCTGGCAGCAAAATTGGCATCCTGGTTCAGTTTCAACCGCGGCACGATCCAGTGGTCGGAGGGATAACTTTGCACCCGGTACTGCCCACGCCAGGCCGCCAGTTCCGGTGCACTGGCGAGATCGTTCAGGATTTTCCGGCGTTGTTCCAGATCGCGACTGATGATGGTCAGATGGGGCAGTTGGGAATCGTCCGGCACAGTTCGTCCCGATGAGTTATCGCCGGAAGCCGACTGGCCAGAAAGCAACGCTTCGGCTTCTGCGCGGCTGATCTCGCGGCCACGCCAGAGAAACCGCTCGGCACCAGCAGGACGCCCCTGACGTTCCTGCAAACGCACCAGGTCGAGCCCGAAATTGAGCAGGTCACTCACCGCCGCGGCATTTTTACCGCTGGCGTCGTCTGCATTCGCGTTCCTCTCGGGTTTGTCAGGTTCGACCGATGTGCCTGTCTGTTCCGCGTTCAGAACCACGGTTATTTCCTCACCTGCACGAAAAGTGACATCCCGTTGATACTGGCGACCATCGGACCAGCGAGCTGTGATCCGGTACTGGTAAGTGCCACCGATTGGTAAGGGCGGTGTCTGCAAATAGCGGGTTCTGCCACTCTGCTGAACACGCACGCCCTCGATTTCAATTTCAGCATTTTCCGGATGAACCACCAGTGTCAGTCGGCTGACAGCGAAATTTGCTGCTTGGGGATGGTGCTGGTCGGTAACAAAAGGAGGCGGGATGAGAGGTGCGGCCTTCCAGACCGCAGGCGGTTCGTCAGCCCCGACCGGGCATCCGCCCGTCAGTCAAGTGGGTGCTGCCGAAATATAAGCCCAGCAACTGCTCAAGCAGAAGATGGCCAGGTGCATGGCAATGCCTCCTCTCAAGGCCGTGCGGGCGGAGGAGCCGGAGCCAGCAGGATCATCGCCCAGCCTTCGCCTAATCCGGTGAACGTGCGACGAAACTCGCTTTCATTCATCCACTCCACGCTGCCGGGAAAGTTGCTGTCGAGCACGGCAAACCAGCGCTCATCGGCGTGCAGCAAATTGACCATGTGGGCAATGCGTCGCCCCTGATAACGCCCCGCCGGCGAGTAACAGTAAGTTATGCAGGGCATGCGTCCAGTTTTGCAGGCCAGTTTCAGTAGTGTAATTTCGTTCCCTTGATAATGGAGATAATCAGGCGGAGGCACACCCCGTTCCCGACACAACCGCTGGATCATTTCGTCCACTTTTTCCGGCCAGCCACCGCCGGGATGCTGCCGCATCCAGTCGCGGAAATCGCGCAGGACTTCGACATTTTGCCAGTCGGCGGCCTGGGCCAGCGAAGTGAAAACGCACAGTCCGGCACCGTCACGCCCCACCGCGTTTTTCAGATGCCGCTCCACCGGAAAATCCAGCTGCACGGGTTTGCCATCCGGCGTGCGCAGACCCCCGATGGTTGCCTGCCAGGACGCATCGGCGGTCTGGCTCACCGTTACCAGCCAACCGCTCAGTACCAGCAGCGAGATCATTCGCCCGTTCGGCATCGGTGTTCCCTCCGCGTTGCTCGAGCGATTAAGCGGCTGAGTTTTGCCAGCGTCGCCGCGCTACCCACCTCCACAAAAGCGCCAGTGCCCCGACGATTCCGGCACCTTCGAGCCAACCGCGCCAGCGACCAGCGGTGTAAGCGAGATGACTGGCACGCTGGACTACCCTCAGTTCGGATTCGACCTGTTGCGGCAACTGGCGCAACGCTTCGGCCAACGACCGCAAACTCCCAGCCAGTTCCCGCCAGACTTCCGGACTGGCGGGCGAAAACGGATTCGTCTGCGGGTGAGTGGTCGCTTCGGTCGAGCCGGACGGTGAACTTGCTGGCCCGGAGTGAGAGGCAACCTGCCCGGCGTGGGGAGCGGTGAGCGGACCGGCGGGCGACGCTTCTGTTCCGGTCGGCCCTGTATCCGACGCCAGTGCTGGCTGTCCGCATCCCAACTCCCCGCACACCGGGCCTGTACCCACCAGGAGCAACACGCCACAAGCTAACCAGCAACGGGACATAATCTTTCCTCCGGGGCTGCCTGGGATAAGTGTTTATGTGTACACTTGTCGTTTCGGCATTATTATGCCGGCTGCCTGCGAACAAAGTCAAGAGGAAAAGTGTACAATAGTGCACTTACAACCAGAAATGCTGGCGCCGGGAGAGTTTAGTTTCGACGGGTTATGAACTGTTTACTGCATCTATGCATGAATACCCGTTCAGCTGGTCGGATTCGAGAAGCAGTTGCTTTGTGGGTGAACTATCTCTTTGCGGTGGATAGTCGGGCGTATTAACCAGCCCGCGGATGTACACTTGCAACTTCCCGGTTTCAATGCTTCGGAAACCGTGTGCCGGGCTGCAAATATATAGTGCTTTTATGTACACTTATCAAACGCTTTTCGGAATGCCCGGCGGAGGGGGCAGGAGCGTTTGCATGCGCTTGCGTTTTCCGGAGACCGGATCGGGCGGTATGTCGCTGACTGCCATGACGTCCACCTGTATCACGCCGTGCAGCTGCGCTTCGCGCAGGGCTTCTTCGAGCAGGCGCTGGATGCGTCCGATGTCCGGTTGCCGGCCTGGCACTCCCGTAACACGCAATTCAAACCGCGTCCAGTCGGTTTGCGTGAACTGAAATTCCGCCACGTCGAAACAGCGATACATCGCTTCCAGAAAAATCAAGGGCGAGAATTCCTCATAGCGCTCGCCGCGACGAATCCAGAAACGGTCTTTGGTACGCCCTTCGATGCTGGCGACGTGGGGCAAATTGCTTCCACAGCGGCACCGACCTGCGTTCATGGTAACCACATCGCCGATCTCATAGCGAATAAACGGCATCACGTAATTGTGAAGGCACGTTACCAGCACCCGACTACCCTTAGTTCCCGGCGGCACAGCACGATAGTGGTCATCCACCACCTCTAAAATCGCCAAATCCACGTTCACATGCGCTCCTGGTGCATACGGACAACCCACGGTCAGGGTCATGCATTCGCCCATGGCATAGTGGTCGGAAACATGCACGCCGAACGCTTGTTCAATCAAGGCGCGGGCCTGCGGCGTGAGCGGTTCGCTCATGTTGGTGATCATTTGCAGTTGACCGCTTTCCCGCAGGTGCAACCGACCGGCCAGTTGTTCCCGTGCCAGGGCTTCCAGCACGCTGGCGTAACCGGTCAGGAAGTTCGGCTGAAACTCGTTGAGCTTCTGGACGTTTTTCTCCAGCGGGTCCTGCAACGACAGCCGTAACGTTTGTGCAAAGCGATGTACCGATCGCGGCATGTAAGTAAACACGACCGAACTCGGATAAAATCCCGGCTTCACATAAAAGCTGGCCCAGCGGGACTGGCGACCGAAACGGCGAAAGAGAGTTTTCCAGCGTTTCTCCAGCGGATGCCCACGTGCCAGTTGCACGGCAAACGCGAGCAGAATATCCTTCGGTTCCTGCACGATGAAAATCGGTCGCCCCTGGCTACCGGAAGTGTGGCAAACCACGTAACGGTTGCGAAATAAGCGACCCAGATTGGCTGGATTGCTGGCGAATTCCTCCACTTCCTCCAGGCGAATCCGCCGGTCGGTAACCACTTCGTCGAAATGGGCCATTATCTCCTCTTTGTTGGTGATCGGCAAACGTTCGAGCGGACAGTTTTCGGGATCGATGCGGGCGAAACGACGGCGATAAAAGGGGGAATGCGCGATGGTGTAGTACAACAGTTGTCGCAACTTGCCGCGCTGGTAAGCCAGCAATTGCTCCGGGCGTCGCCGCCGGCGATTCGCCAGCCGCGCCATCGTGTATATCAATTGTCCCGTTTCTCGCACTTGCTCGAACATAGTCCGTATTGCCTGCCAGGCGGCTTGATCGGAATCGTGTACCGGCTATTGAGTTATGCAGCCAGCCCCACTCCGCCAAGAGTGGAGAAACGCTCCTCGCAAAACTGCGTCGCGCATGCGCAACCATTTGCCTCTAATCGCCAGCCTGGCCAACCGCCCAGAAAAAAAGTTTTTCCAGAGTGTGCTTCAGCATACGGAAATACTCTTAGTTACGCTGAAAAGGGGCTTGTTCTGGTTTCTTCGGTCAAATGTCCGCGGCCAGAATGCCTCGATGCTGCTGCAATCCTGGCCGAGCCGGGAGTGCCTGGGGCAAGCATCGCTGAAAATCCCGACGCCCGAGTGATAGTGGTTGGTCAGGCGAATGCGACGTCGGTATCCAACCGGTAGGGACAACTCCCGTGGTTGCCCATGATGGGTTTTATGCGTGGGGCCGATCGGAACGTCCGAGGGCAGGCACAGAGCCTGGCCCTGCTGGTCTCGTAGTAGAGATAGCAGCCAGCTTGAAACTGGCGGTGGAGAAATCCAAACTGGCGGTGGACGGAATTCGTGATTCAGCGAGGGATGGGCTGGGTTATCGCGGGGGTTGCAGGCGGCGATGGAGTTCCTCGGCGACAGCGCGAATGGGCAGGCGTATTTGCGTGCAATCGTCACGGTTGCGTAAGGTGACCGTGTCATCCTGAAGGGTCTGGCTGTCAATGGTGATGCAGAACGGCGTACCGGCTTCGTCCTGGCGACGGTATCGCCGACCGATCGCCCCTTTGTCGTCGTAAAAAACCACGAATTGCCGTTTCAGTTCGCGGTAGAGGGCATAGGCTTTTTCGGGCATACCATCGCGGTTGACCAGAGGGAAGACGGCCGCTTTGATGGGTGCCAGTCGGGGATGGAACCGCATCACCACACGCGGTTCGCCGCCAACGGTGTCTTCTGCATAAGCCTCGCAGATGGCCGCCAGTGCCAACCGATCCACGCCGGCCGACGGTTCGATCACATGCGGTAAAAATTGATACCGCCCGACCTGTTCCGGCGCTGGGTTGGTTTTGAGCCACTCTTTGAAGGAGGTGAATCCCAGCTGGGTTTTGTCGCGTTCCCAGGCCTCTTCGTCGAAATAGGTCAGGTCCTTGCCGCTGGCCTGCTGATGCTGGCGGAGATCGTAATCGCCGCGGTGAGCGACGCCTTCGAGTTCCTGCGGTTCGTCGGCGAAGGGAAAAAGGTATTCGATGTCGGTGGTGCCGCAGGAATAATGAGCCAGTTCCTCGCGGCTCTGTTCGCGGGGGCGCAGACGGTCAGAACGCAAACCGAGCTGGACGTACCAGCGGATGCGCACATCCCGCCAAAAGCGGTACCATTTCTCCGATTCATGCGGGTGGCAGAAAAATTCGATCTCCATCTGCTCGAACTCGCGGCTGCGGAAAGTGAAATAGCGAGGGTTGATCTCGTTGCGGAAGGCTTTGCCAATCTGAGCGATACCGAACGGAAGTTTGACGCGCGTGGTGCCGAGCACGTTGGCGAAGTTGACGAAGATGCCCTGAGCGGTCTCCGGACGCAAATAAGCTACGGCACTGGCATCCTCGGCAGCACCGACAAAGGTGCGGAACATGAGGTTGAATTTCCGTGGTTCCGACAGTTGCCCGGTACAGCCCGGTTCCGGACAGGGTCGCGGCCAGTGAGACGGTGCCTGGAGCACACTGACGATAGCCAGCGGGGCTAAATCCGCCGCCAGTTTCTGCTTTTTCACCAGCCGGCCAAATTCCGCCTCAAACAGTTTTCGCGCCTGCTGCGGATCGTCGGCCTGATAAGCCAGCACCACGGGCGGGGTCGGCGATTGACCAGGTGCAGCGGCAGTGTAGTGCGGCAATTCCTTTTCTGGCACCAGGGCGACCAGGTAAACCTTGTCGGCACGATAGCGGCGTTTGCACGACGGACATTCTGTCATCCAGTCCACGAAACCGGCTACGTGTCCGCTGGCCTCCCAGACTTTCGGATTCATGATGATGGCGCAATCCAGGCCGACCATCTGCAACTCTTCCCCGTCCGGCCCCGGAGGCGGATCGAGAACCATGTCCCGCCACCAGGCCTCCTTAATGTTCCGCTTCAGTTCGACGCCCAGCGGGCCGTAGTCCCAGAACCCGTTCAGCCCGCCGTAAATCTCGCTGGAAGGGTAAATGAAACCGCGTCGTTTGCACAGGGCGACGATCTTATCCATGTCCATGGCCGTTCCCCGTTTGGTATCGCTCACCACCAGGGCACAAAGGCACGAAGCAAGGGCTGGAGCTGGTGGCTTCGTATCCGTGCGTCTCCGAGACTTCGTGTCGTTCTCGGGCGGTCACGATTGTGATAAGCGAGGCGTGCGATAGCCCGCAGAGACCTGTCGCCCGCGGCTCCGGTCCGGGCCAGCACCAATTGCGCGCGCCCTATTCGATAGCATAGCCCGGAAGTTCGCCTTGCGTGTGTCGGTAGCATGCTTTTGTAGCTGCCCGACCGCCACTCGTCAGCGCGAAACGAACCATTCGGCCTGGCTTGACCACTCGTCGGGAAAGGTTATGGTGGCCAGGTATAACATTTGCTGGTGCCCAAGCGCAAATGGCAAATGGCAGGTGGAGCGCCCAGCCGAACAACGGAATGCCCCGCCGGGTTGGCGATGCACTCGCTTGCCAACTGGTTGATTCCGATGGCTCAGAAACCGGACAATTGGATGGCTCATGAATCACAAGCCCCATGCGAACAGGCACAAGTCCTGGTTGAACATGACGGTCGGTTTGGTGTGGCTGCTCTGGCTGGCTGCCTGCCAGACCGAAAAACGTTTGCCGCCACCGGTGCTCGCACCTGTGCCCGGCGACGGTTTAGCGGTGCCGTTATCGGGCTCGGTCAGACCAGGCGTCCCGCCTGCCGCAACCCATTCGCAGAATCCTTCGGCACCGCCCGCATCCGAAACTAACCCGAACCAGCCGCCAACTGCCCCACCGTTGCCGATTCCGTCAGCCGGGCCAGATGCACCGACCAGTCCGGGCAACTCATCTTCGGGCTGGCGACCGACTCCGACCAGTGCCGGCGACGCGGTAACTCGTGAGCCTGTCCCGCGTGCCGATCCCAGCAACCAGATGGCAGCGGTAAGCGACGACCAGCAGTTGCGAATTCGTGCCGAGCGAATCTTTCACCGTCTGCTGCAAACCCAATCCCCGGCCGGTCCCGTTCCGCATCTGCTGGTGGTACCGCAACCCGAACCGTTATTGCGTAGTCAGCCTCCCGACCAGGTGATCGTGTCGCTGGGTCTGCTCCGGCAATGTCGCACGGACGGCGAACTGGCCACGGTGCTCAGTTTTCCGCTGGCCAGATTGCTCCAGCAGCCGGGCCCAGCCAGTCCGGTTCTTGATCGTCCGCCGCCGGATGTCCCGATCGGCCCGGAAAGCAGCACTTATGGCGAATTACCGCCGTGGCGTCAGGCCGAGCTGGTCAAAACGGGTCATGCTCGCCGTCAGCCGGTCCGTGTTTCCTCGCGTGATCCGATCCTGCTGGCCCGGCAGATGGTGTTGCGTGCCGGTTATTCGGATGCCGAATTCGAGCGGGGTAGCGCTCTGGTGAGCGGTGCGGGTTATCGTCCCTGATGCGGTCTGGCAAGTGGATTTGCGATTTGCAATGTCGTAGTAGTTTACGCATGGTTGTCGTTTCTGATACGGTGTACCGGGCGGCCCGTTTGTCAAACACTGCGTCGGATCGGAAAATATACTGAAAGCACCGCCGGGCCTGGCCGGCCCAGTTACCACACGTGAGCGAAAATGCCCTATACGGTGGAAAATTTTTGCGGCCTGATCATGCGGAGCAAACTCCTCAGTCCGGAGGCGGTGCAGCAACTCTGTCAACGCTGGCGGCAATCCGCTCCTGATCCGAAGGACACCAAAGCCTTTGCTCACTGGCTCGTTCAGCAGAATCAGCTCACCGAATATCAGGCCGCCCTGTTACTTCACGGTTACGCCGACAATTTTTTCCTCGGCCCGTACAAGATTCTCGAACGGATTGCCCAGGGCCGCATGGCCGGCGTCTATCGAGCCGTGCATGTGGACTCGGGACAGGTCGTCGCTTTGAAAGTGTTGCCGCCTTCCTCGGCCAAAGACCCGACTTTGCTCGGCCGATTTCTCCGCGAGAGTGAGCTGGCTCGCCAGCTGGTTCATCCCAACATCGTTCGCACCTTCGATGCCGGTCAGAGCAACGGCCTGTATTACCTGGTCATGGAATATCTCGAAGGAGCCACGCTCGAAGAAGTTTTAAAGCAGAGGCAAACGTTGACCCCGCTGGAGACGGCTCGGCTGGGGTTTTTCGTCTGCCTCGCCCTGCAATGTCTGCACGAAAACAATATCGTCCATCGTGATCTCAACCCCGGCAATATCCTCCTGGTACCGGCACCGCAAGCCGGCGAACTTATCCGTCGCGCAGCCGTCAAGCTGTTCGATGTTGGCCTGGCCCGCGAAATCTTCCAGCCCCATCAGCAGCCACAGTCCGGCGAACTCACGGTAACCGGTACCATCATCGGCCGGGTGGACTATATCGCTCCCGAACAAGCCCGCGATGCCCGTCTCGTGGACATTCGTGCCGATCTCTACAGCCTCGGTTGTGTGCTTTACCACTGCCTGGCTGGCAAACCGCCCTTTGCAGACACTGATCCTCTCCGCACGCTCAGCCGACACCAATCCGAACCACCGCGACCATTGCCGGAAATCAATCCGCAGGTGAGCGGCGCGTTTTGGAATGTGATCGTGCGGTTACTGGCCAAGAATCCCCAGGACCGCTATCCGACTCCCGCTGCCGCTGCCGAGGCTCTGCGAAACATTCTCCAAGAACAGCCACAAGTCCCCTCGGTCGAGCCCAGCCGCGAATTACAGGCTTACCTCGCCTGGTTGCGGCAGCGACCTGCATCTGCAGATGTCCCGATCGAGCCAACGCGGCCGCGGGTCAAACCGCCTCCGTCGCTGAAACAACTCAAACGTCGCCGTTCCGGTAAGTCGCGGGTGGAGCGGGTAGCTGTCGATTCCCCCAAACCGGCGCCGGCAGACTCCACCGCCAGGCCCGCCGCTCCCCTTTCACCCCCGGAGCCTGCTCTAAGTGGACAAAATATCACTAATGCTCCGCCGCCCCAACTATCTCCAGTCGCGGCAAGTGTTCCGCCGACCGCATCGCTTTCCCCAAGCAACCCGCCGGCTGGTGCACCGATGGCAGCACCGCCTGGTTCTACTGGTGCGGTTACTTCCGGCCCCGTTCCACCATTTCCGACCGGCGTGATGGTGGTCAACGTCGAGCCGGTCTCTGCCGCTGATTTGCTCAAGCCGCCGTTTGGCTTGCCGATCCCGCGCGACCTGTTCATGTTCCTGGCTGGTGCGGTGAGTGTGCTGCTTTTGGTGGCCCTGATCTGGCTGATTGTCTGGCTGGCTGGCGGCAGCTGATTTCCTCCATCGCAACTTCGCCTTGCTTCGCTTGTCCTGCTGACTCGCATTCGCCGAAACGGAGCTTGCCTATGCGCTTTGTCAAGATGCATGGTTGCGGTAACGATTACGTCTATGTGGACTGCTTTCGGCAGAAGGCACCTGCGAATCCTGCCGCGCTCAGTCGCCGCATCAGCGACCGCCATTTCGGCGTGGGGAGCGATGGGTTGATTCTCATCTGTCCGTCGGAACGCGCCGATGCCCGCATGCGGATGTTCAACGCCGACGGCAGTGAGGCGGAGATGTGCGGTAATGGTATTCGTTGCGTCGCGAAATACCTCTACGATCACGGTCTGGTGCGTAAAAATCCGCTCCGCATAGAAACCGGCCGCGGGGTGCTCGAACTGCAACTGCATCTGGCCCACGATAAGGTGGAACGAGTCACGGTGGATATGGGCGAACCGATTTTCGATCCGGCGCAGATTCCCACCACTTTCTCCGGACAGCCGCCCTGCCAGGTTCCTCTCCAGCTCGATGCGGCTACTTACGAAATAACCGTTCTCTCTATGGGCAATCCCCACTGCGTCCTCTACGTTGCCGAACTGCAGGATGAATTCGTGCACGGTCTGGGACCGCGCATCGAGCATCACCCGGCCTTTCCGAAACGGATCAATGTCGAATTTGTCAAGGTCTTGAATCCCGACGAAATCCGCCTGCGGGTGTGGGAACGCGGGAGCGGTGAAACCCTCGCTTGCGGTACTGGTGCCTGTGCCGCTTGCGTGGCCGGTGTCCTTACCGGACGCACTCGACGGCGCATCCTTGCCCATCTGTTGGGCGGGGACTTAGAACTGGAATGGTCTGCCACTAATAATCACGTCTATATGACCGGACCCGCGGTCGAAGTGTTTAGCGGCGAATGGCCCGACTCGGAAATTCCTGACCATTGACCGGATAACCATGCCCCACCCAGTCATGGAACACGCCTGGCGATCGTCGCTGCGACGGTCAGCTTATGCGATCCTGATTGCCCTGGCCGCGGGACAGGTGGCCGGGCGGATCCTTTCCGCTGAATATGTCCTGGAACCGAGTCTGCATCGGCCGGCCGACTTAGTAACCGACCCGCGCCGACCCTGGCCGACGACACCACCACCAGCCCTGCCGTTATTTAGTTCTAATGATCGCTCGCGCTGGGCAACGGTTCGCGCTCTCGTCGAACATGGTCGCTACAGTATCGGTTACCGCTATGAATATCCGCCTCTGGGCAAGCTGAGCCACCTGGAAGCTCAGGCCGTGTTGCTGGCGCGATCTCTAAGTGTTAGTAGCCTGTGGCTGAGTGGCGGCATCTATGGACCGCCTGTTCTACCACCACCTTTATATAGCGATCACGGCATCATTTTTGAACCGGGCTGGACCAGCGTGGACAAGATTCTTGATCCGGAAACGAAACTCTATTATTCGAGTAAGCCCCCTTTACTTCCCACACTGCTGGCCGGGGAATACTGGTTTTTGCATCGCGTTCTGGGCTGGTCTTTCGATCGGCACGCGCCGCTCATTGTCAGGACGATTCTACTCACCTGGAACTGGCTACCGCTTGTTATTTACCTGGTGTTATTAGCACGCATAGTGGATCACTATGCCCGAACAGATTGGGGCGCCATCTTTACTGTCGGCACTGCTTGTTTTGGCACCTTTATTACCACCTTCAGCACGACACTGAATAACCATACGGCAGCCGCGCTGGGCTTAGTGTTTGCCCTTTATCCCGCTCTGCGTATTTACTGGCAGAGCGAAAACGGTGAGCCGCTAAATTCTCCGTGGTGGTATTACAGTCTGGCCGGTTTGTTCGCTGGCTGGACGGCTTGCAATGAATTACCGGCATTGCTTGTGGTAATTGGCCTGGGGTTATTATTAGTCTGGCGATCGCCTCGAAATGCTTTGCTCGGCTATGCTCCGGGCGTAGCGGTGCCCCTGGCCGCTCTCCTATGCACGAACTATCTCGCATTAGGGACACCCTGGCCTGCTTACGAGAAGTTTGGTTCCATCTGGTATGAATATCCCGGCAGCTATTGGGCAGCTCGTCGCGGTATAGATGCAGCGCGAGAGCCGATCTGGCTCTATAGTGCCCATTTGCTGATCGGGCACCACGGCATTTTCTCGCTGACGCCGGTATTCGTGCTGGCGGCCATCAGTGTGCTGGTGCCCAATCTGGATAAGACTCCCCGCGAAGCCAGTTATAGGGTATTGCTTTACAGTACCGCCGGGGTCAGCGTCATCGTGTTTCTGTTCTATACGGTCTATGTGTATTACGCTCTGAAAACGAGCAATTACGGTGGCTGGACAAGCGGGCCGCGCTGGTTTTTCTGGCTGACGCCGCTCTGGTTATTAGCGATGCTGCCGGCAGCGGACCGGCTGGCCGCGACTCGCAGCGGTCGCTGGCTTGGTTATATATTGCTGATTTTCTCGGCACTAAGCGTGGCGTATCCGGCCTGGAATCCCTGGCGGCATCCCTGGATTTACGACGCTTTCCAGGCCGTCGGCTGGATTAGTTACTGAACACTTCGTAAAACACTCTCCGGGCCATCCTCGATCCCGGCAAAAGGAGACAAGCCATGCGCCCGATGCTTAGCGGATTGGCTGCGCTTGCCTGTGTGGGTCTGCTTCACATACTCGCCGCTCAGCCACCTGCCTCGAAAGAGCTTCCCGGCGACATCAACATCTATCGCTGGCTGGTGCACGAAACTGTGCAACTGAGCGAGCGACCGTTTGCTGGCGTATCGTCGCGGCAGGAATGGGAACAGCTGCGACCGCAACTGGTCGAGCAATTTTTCTATATGCTAGGTCTCTGGCCCCTGCCGGAGAAGACACCGCTCCAGGCTCGTGTTACCGGTGTGCTTGAACGGGACAACTTCAAGGTCGAGAAACTATATTTCCAGAGCCGCCCGGGGCTTTATGTGACGGGCAATCTTTATCTGCCTAAACCGATCGCGCCCGGGCAGAAATTCCCTGCCGTCTTATACGTATGCGGGCATTCTAATCGCGGCCGGGACGGCAATAAGACCGCTTACCAGCATCACGGCATCTGGTTCGCTACTCATGGTTATGTTTGCCTGATCATAGACACTGTGCAACTGGGCGAAATTGCCGGTATCCATCACGGCACTTATCGAGAGGGGCGCTGGTGGTGGCATTCGGCGGGATATACACCCGCAGGAGTGGAATGCTGGAATGGCATTCGTGCTCTCGATTATCTATGCAGCCGGCCCGAGGTAGATCCGCAACGGCTCGCCGTGACGGGTATCAGTGGAGGTGGTGCCTATACGACCTGGATTAGTGCCGCCGATGAACGTGTCCGCGTGTCTGTACCTGTGAGCGGTTTCAGCGACCTGCAAACCCACGTTATAGACCGCGTGATCAACGGCCATTGTGATTGCATGTTTCCTTATAACGTTTATCGCTGGGACTTCAGCACCATTCTCGGTCTGATCGCGCCGCGGGCCTTACTGTTCCTCAATTCCAGTAACGACACTATATTTCCCATGCCCGGCAACGAACGTTTGCGAGCTAAGCTGCACGAGTTTTATCGCCTCTTCCATCCTCAGCCGCAATCGCATTTTGAATTCGGGGTGGTTCCCGGTCCGCATCAGGATCATCCGGAATTGCGCTTACTTGCTTATCGCTGGATTAATCGCCACCTGAAAAACGACCCCCGGCCGGTGCAGGAACCGGAGGTGCCTTTATTCAGCGGCAAGGAATTGCGCGTCTTTCCCGAAGACAGCGACATTCCCGCTGATGCTCTAAATCGGCGTATAGATGAGTTCTTTGTACCGCGGGCACGCTTGTCAGCTCCGGCAAATCCAGGTGAATGGCCTAAGTGGCGGGAACGGTTATTAGAGCAATTACAGGAGCGTGTGTTCCGTGACTGGCCGAATTCTGTACCGGCAGCGCAGGTGATACGCCAGGATCAGCAGACCGGCGAGGTGGTTCTAAGTCCGGACGGCGTGCTGATCATTCGTGGCCGAAACTTAGCAGCCGCTAAGAAGCCCGACCAGTATAAGCGGCAGCTCTTGGTAGTATTAGACCCGGAAGATGCCGAAGATAAGTTGCCGAACTGGGCCCGATCCGCAGTACAGGAAGGCGACCAGGTATTTTTGCTAAGTCCGCGTGGCTGCGGTAGTCTGGCCTGGACAAAACGGAATCCGCCGAACTATGTCGAGCGCGCTCATGCTTTATTAGGCCGGACGGTGGACCAGATGCGGGTCTGGGATATTCAGGCGACGGCTCGCTGGTTACACGAAAACGCGGAGGATGCTTTGCCCCTGGCGGTAGTCGGGCACGGCGCCATGGCGGTCAACGTCGCCTATGCAGCAATCTTCGAGGGAGCGATTTCCGAGATTATTCTGGTCGCGCCTACCACCTCGCACCTGCAGGGGCCACACTATCTCGGCATCCTTCGCGTATTAGATATACCGGCAGCACTGGCACTGCTGGCACCGCGGCGGTTGGCGATCCTCGAAACCGATCCCGACGCCTGGACGCTTACCCGCACGGTGTACGAACTCGCCGCGGCTAAAGATCGCCTGCGCATCAGTAAGTAATTTTTATCCGCCCCGAACGACTTTCCCTGTAAAGCTGCGGCCATTGCTTAGCGGGTGCCCTGGTCTCAGCGAAATATCCGCGAAATATAGCATATTAGCATTTGTCAACTGGGGAACTAAACATGGCGACGCTGATTAGTGCGGAATTGCTGACTAAACTTCGGCAATACGACACGCCGACCATTTGCAACGTCATCGAATTATTCGAGGTGCGACCGCGTCACAGCGGATATTTAGACAGTCGCATCCGTGCCTGCTTTCCGCATTTGCCGCCGATGGTGGGATTTGCCAGCAGGGCGACGTTTCGGTCGGCCTCGCCTCCCTCGCAAGGGGAGGTGTATAGCAGCCTGCTGGAGCAGGTGGCCAGTTTCGCGCAGTTGCCTGGGCCGGTGGTGGTTGTTTTCCAGGACTTAGATGATCCGCCGGTCGGGGCAACATTCGGCGAAGTGATGTGCGCAACCTATAAAGCGTTCGGCGCGGTGGGATTGATTACCAGCGGGGCCGGTCGCGATCTCGAACAGGTGGAGGCATTGCGGTTCCCGTGTTTTACCAGCGGCACGATCTGTTCCCACGCTTACTGCCACATCGTCCAGATTAATGTGCCGGTACGTGTGGGTGGCGTGGTGATTCGACCGGGCGACTTGCTGCATGGCGATCGCAACGGCGTAACGACCATTCCGCTGGAGATCGCCGCCGAGGTGGCTGATGCTTGTGCGGAATTCGTCGCGGCCGAGCAGGTGGTGCTGGATTATGTGAAATCCGGTCGGGTGGATGCGGACGGTTATGCTCGGGCTTTCCGCGAATCGCGGGAGCGCATCGAGTCGTTACGCCGACGGCTCAGCCGCAAGCGGACCTGATCCAGCCCGCCGGCCCTTTTCCGCAGAAGAAAAACATGCTATAAAGCCTCTGTCTGTCCGTGGCAAGGCGATAAGCGGTTTCGCCGCTACCACCGGTCAACCATTCACCCAAACCGCAAGGAGCCTTCGCATGTATCGGCGAATGTTACCGCTGGCGCTCGCGTGTCTGGTCGGCCTGACCGTCCAGCCAGCTCTCCAGGCTGCACAGGACCTTACCGGAACCTGGAAACTCACGGTCTATTTCCCGACCAGCGAGATGGACCTGTGCCTGCTCAAGATCATCCGTGAAGACAATCAGCAGTGGCGGGCTACTGTTATCGCTCGCGGTCTGCAGGGTGTCGAGCGCCTCACTGCCGAGAAGATCGAGGTGCTGCCCGACCGCCTCAAAATCGTACTGGATGTCGGCGGCGAAACGTTTGTAATGACTGCCCGACTTCCCGACGCGAAAAGTACTAAGCTGTACGCTTCGCTGACACGTCGGGCGGACCTTGCCTGGCCTGCCATTCTGGAACGCACGGAGGCAAATGATTTCGCCGGTCAGAAAACGACCCGGCAGTCGGCTGCGCATGAAGCCTATATCAAGGCCGGCCGGACCGCTAATGTCGAACAGCAGCGCGACCTGCTCCGCGAATTGCTCAAGCAACATGGCGATCATCCCGTAGCCATCTACGCTGCGGTGCGGCTCGTGGATCATGCCGCTGATTACGAGGATGATCGCAAGATCACGCAGACTCTGGCTCAGGATAGCCTGCAACGGGCCGAAATCTTTGGCCGGGACATGGTGCGGTCGGTGGCCTGGCAACTCGGCCAGATTCTGCTGCAGTCGGCAAAAGCCCGAGCGCTGGCGGCCAGCTATATCCAGAAGGCCGTCGAATTATTCGATGCAGATACCCCGGCCGACTTTCAGGAACGTGCTTACAAGGCACTGGCAAAAGCCTATCGCGCAGCCGGTGAACCACAGCGTGCGGAAGCACTGACGGCCAAAATTGCCGAACTCGAAAAGCAAGCCGATACGGAATATCGCCGCAAGATGCCGCCGTTCAAAATTACCCCTGCTCAGCCTCGGGACGCAGAGGGCCGCGCGGTCGTATTAGAACTCTTTACCGGTACACAATGTCCGCCTTGTGTGGCCGCAGATGTTGCCTGCGATGCCATTGCTCAGACCTACCCGACCAGCGAGGTGATTTTGTTGCAGTACCACCTGCATATCCCGGGCCCCGATCCGCTGACCAATCCGGAGACGGAACGGCGAAGCGAATTTTACGGCGTCCGCGGCACGCCTACCGCGTTTCTCAACGGCAAACCCACTCCGCCGCTCGGCGGTGCCCTCGTCCATGCCGAACAGCGTTACCGCACGCTGGTCAAACTCATCGAGGCAGAACGCCAGCAAAAGCCCGCCTGTCGCGTGCAACTGTCTGCTCATCGCCAGGGCGACCAGCTCGACATCGAGGCAACCGTGACCGGCCTGGCCAACCCGCCCGAAAAAGCCCGACTACTTCTGGTGCTGGTGGAAGAGGAAGTGCGGTACGCGGCTCCGAACGGCATTCGCTTTCATCATCACGTGGTTCGTGCGTTTCCCGGCGGTCAGCAAGGTTTTGCCCTGCAGAAGGACAAAACCCACCAGAAAGTGCGGGTGGTGCTGAGCGACCTTCGCAAGGATTTGCACAGCTACCTCAACCGCGTCGCCGACTCCGGGCCATTCCCCGACGATGACCGACCCCTGGAATTGCGGAAACTCAAAGTGGTCGCCCTCATCCAGGACCTCGCCACCCGCGAAATCCTCCACGCCACTATCACCGCCATCCCGGCAGAGTGACGGGCGGTGGTGGTGGTGGTGGTAAAAAAGGAGAAGGACGATGATTGTCGTCGAGTGGGTATCTCGGCAGAGTGACGGGCAGTGGTGGTGGTTGTGGTAGTGGTCGTGGCGCGAAATCCTCCACCTCGGATTTGCGAGCAGTACACCCCCGGTCACAGAGGAGAAGGAGAAAGATTATGACCACTATGTACCCTATTATCGACTGTAAATCCCAAGGGTCACCAGAATTCGGATTGCCGGACTTTGCTGGCGGTGGGGTTTCGGCATCCTGTACTCCCCTAAGCTTACGTACCCTTTGCCGCTTGGACGTGCTTTGCCGCTTGGACGTGGTTTCGGCATCCTGTACTCCCCTAAGCTTACGTACCCACTCGCGGGCTGGGCGGCGTCTCCAGCGTTTGCCTGCTCCGGGCTGGAGCAGTTCGTCCAGACAGGCGATCTCCGCCGCGCTCAACCCTTCGCGCTCGTACTCTCCGCGCTCTTCCCGCTTGATGATCTCCACGACATTCTCGCCGAACGGCTGCCGTCCCGTCCGCAAGCGCACATAGGTCGCGCACAACGCATATACATCTACCCAGTCCACCAGCGTGCCCTGGTAACACTCTGGCGGAAGATAACCGAGCGTCCCGACGCCCGAATGCGATACCGTGCTCAGTCCCATCTGCTTGACCAGCCCGAAATCGCCTACCTTCACGTGCCCGTGTACCAGAAACAGATTCCGCGGGTTGATGTCGCGGTGGTAAATACCGCGTTCATTGAGAAAATCAATCGCCTCGGCTGCCTCCTCCATCCAGGGAAGCAACTCCTGAGCAGAAAACGGCCCACGCCCATCAATGAGCCGCTCTTGCAGGGCACTTTCCAGCGTCTCGTCCGCCAGTTCCCAGACCGTTACCACATGACCCAACGCCGTACCGAACCTCACGAGTTGCAACAGGTGCGGATGGCCATTCAGATCCCGCACCATCTTCAGGGCATTCCATTCGTGCTCATCCACCTCCACGGGGTCTTTGCTGATTTTGACTGCCCGCTGCAAGCCGTCAATTTCCTCGCGGAACACGTAATTGAACCCGCCGTCGCCGAGCGGATTATCCAGCTTCCAGCCATACCGTTTCCGCAACACGTCGATCACCTGAGCAATCGAATGCCGACGCCCTTCCCGCCCGGATGCACCAGCCATAGGCGACCTCCCTCTGTCAGGTGCGACTTCCCAACGCCGCTATCGCGTTTGCCGCGTCAGTGTCGCATGGTCGTCAGGCTCAGTTCCCGCATCTGGAAAATACGTTCGCAGGCCAATTTCTCCGACGTAGCCGCGTCGCGTTGTTGTCAGGCAAAGTTCCCGCATCAGCAACATACATTGCCAGCCGCAATGCTTCGACGCGCCAGTTTCGTGTTATTATCAGTTACGCTCCCAGCCACTAGCCACCGGCCACCAGCCACCAGTTTCATGTTATTACCAGTTAGTCTCCCAGCCACTAACCACCGGCCACTAGCCACCAATAGTTTCGTGTTATTACCAGTTACGCTCCTGGCCACTGGCCATCGGCCACTAGCCACCACCAGTTTCATGTTATTACCAGTTAGTCTCCTGGCCACTAGCCACCGGCCACTAGCCGCCAGTTTCGTGTTATTACCAGTTAGTCTCCTGGCCACTAGCCACCGGCCACCAGCCACCACCAGTTTCGTGTTATTACCAGTTAGGCTCCCAGCCACTAACCACCGGCCACCAGCCACCATCAGTTTCGTGTTATTATCAGCCAAGTTCCCCGCACTGGCCAACCGCTCGTGGAAGTTTGCCGCATCAGCAACGGCCAGGTACACCTTTTTGCCAGGCGCGACCCTGGTAGCCTATTGCAAATACCATTGCATCGTTTATCGCCGCCCCGTCTTTATGGCACACGACCCAACATTCCATTCTAGCTACCGCCCCAATTCCGCAGAGTCGCTTTGACACCTGCCATGCCGAATATGTGACGTAAAAGTGCGGCTAGCGGTTTGGGCAGATGTATGGCCGGCCCTCGGAGTCGCGGTTTGTCCCCGAATGTACGGCGTGAAGACACACCTATCGGTTTCGCCGGGTGTATGGAAAGGCTCGACTTCAGGTGGTTTCGACCTGAGCGGCCCTCGATGCAGCCGTTGGCGTTGACTGTCCGCTTTTTCCCAGTCGGATGTGCGGATGCGATTGCCAGCGGCGATTGTGTTTCGTCGGTTCGTTGTGTCTCGGACGATGGCTTGCCACGGGGGGCTGACGCCCCCCGCTCTTGTGTTGGTGTGCGGACGTCTGCCGGCGAAAAAACGATGTTTGCGATGCACGAACGCACGTTACCAGGAGCGGCGGGCGTGAGCCCGCCGTGGGTGGGCGAATGCGCATCGGCAGACACAAGCGCCATTCGTCGGCAGACCGCCGACGATGTGTGTGCGGATTGCCGTTGCATTCGCGTTTATTAGCGCCACGGGGGGCTGACGCCCCCCGCTCTTGTGTTTCGGTGCGAATGTCTGCCGGCGAAAAAACGATGTTTGCGATGCACGACGCACATTACCAGGAGCGGCGGGCGTAAGCCCGCCGTGGGTGGGCAAATGCGCATCGGCAGACACAAGCGCCATTCGTCGGCAGACCGCCGACGATGTGTGTGCGGATTGCCGTTGCATTCGCGTTTATTAGCGCCACGGGGGGCTGACGCCCCCCGCTCTTGTGTTTCGGTG